>CAVQBQ010000001.1:5000-128419 GCA_963710825.1 uncultured Gammaproteobacteria bacterium
CGCGGGCAGTAGACCCGAAACCGGGTGATCTAGTCATGGCCAGGGTGAAGGTTGAGTAACATCAACTGGAGGCCCGAACCCACGTCTGTTGCAAAAGACGGGGATGAGCTGTGATTAGGAGTGAAAAGCTAATCGAACCCGGAGATAGCTGGTTCTCCTCGAAAGCTATTTAGGTAGCGCCTCATGTGAATCTTCCTGGGGGTAGAGCACTGTTATGGCTAGGGGGTCATTGCGACTTACCAAACCATGGCAAACTCCGAATACCAGGACAGAATGCATGGGAGACACACGGCGGGTGCTAACGTTCGTCGTGAAAAGGGAAACAACCCAGACCCACAGCTAAGGTCCCCAATTACCGCTAAGTGGAAAACGATGTGGAAAGGCACAGACAGCCAGGAGGTTGGCTTAGAAGCAGCCATCCTTTAAAGAAAGCGTAATAGCTCACTGGTCGAGTCGGTCTGCGCGGAAGATTTAACGGGGCTAAGCGGTAAACCGAAGCTTGGGGTGCATCACTGCTTGCAGTGGTGCGCGGTAGAGGAGCGTTCCGTAAGCCGTTGAAGGTGGATTGAGAAGTCTGCTGGAGGTATCGGAAGTGCGAATGCTGACATGAGTAACGATAATGTGGGTGAAAAGCCCGCACGCCGAAAGCCCAAGGTTTCCTTGCGCAACGTTAATCGACGCAGGGTGAGTCGGCCCCTAAGGCGAGGCAGAAATGCGTAGTCGATGGGAAGCAGGTTAATATTCCTGCACCTCGCGTAAGTGCGATGGAGGGACGGAGAAGGTTAGGTCTACCGGGCGTTGGTTGTCCCGGGGAAAGGAGGTAGGTTTGGGTCTTTGGCAAATCCGGGACCCTTCAAGACCGAGCACCGAGACGAGCTCATTAGAGCGAAGTGACTGATACCACGCTTCCAGGAAAAGCTCCTAAGCTTCAGCTTACGCAGACCGTACCGTAAACCGACACAGGTGGGTAGGATGAGAATTCTCAGGCGCTTGAGAGAACTCGGGTGAAGGAACTAGGCAAAATGGTACCGTAACTTCGGGAGAAGGTACGCCCCTGATGGTGGCTCATGCGAGCTATAGCTGTCGGGGGCCGCAGATACCAGGCCGCTGCGACTGTTTATCAAAAACACAGCACTCTGCAAACACGAAAGTGGACGTATAGGGTGTGACGCCTGCCCGGTGCTGGAAGGTTAATTGATGGGGTCAGCCGCAAGGCGAAGCTCTTGATCGAAGCCCCAGTAAACGGCGGCCGTAACTATAACGGTCCTAAGGTAGCGAAATTCCTTGTCGGGTAAGTTCCGACCTGCACGAATGGCGTAACGACAGCGGCGCTGTCTCCACCCGAGACTCAGTGAAATTGAAATCGCTGTGAAGATGCAGCGTTCCCGTGGCAAGACGGAAAGACCCCGTGAACCTTTACTATAGCTTTACACTGAACGTTGAGTTCGTCTGTGTAGGATAGGTGGGAGGCTTTGAAACCCTGGCGCTAGCTGGGGTGGAGCCATCCTTGAAATACCACCCTGTCGTGCTTGACGTTCTAACCTAGGCCCGTAATCCGGGTCGGGGACCGTGTATGGTGGGTAGTTTGACTGGGGCGGTCTCCTCCCAAAGAGTAACGGAGGAGCTCGAAGGTACGCTCAGCGCGGTCGGACATCGCGCACTGTGTGCAAAGGCATAAGCGTGCTTGACTGCAAGATCGACGGATCAAGCAGGTACGAAAGTAGGACTTAGTGATCCGGTGGTTCTGTATGGAAGGGCCATCGCTCAACGGATAAAAGGTACTCCGGGGATAACAGGCTGATACCGCCCAAGAGTTCATATCGACGGCGGTGTTTGGCACCTCGATGTCGGCTCATCACATCCTGGGGCTGTAGTCGGTCCCAAGGGTATGGCTGTTCGCCATTTAAAGTGGTACGCGAGCTGGGTTCAGAACGTCGTGAGACAGTTCGGTCCCTATCTGCCATGGGCGTTGGAGATTTGAGAGGGGCTGCTCCTAGTACGAGAGGACCGGAGTGGACGAACCCCTGGTGTTCCGGTTGTCACGCCAGTGGCATTGCCGGGTAGCTACGTTCGGAAGCGATAACCGCTGAAAGCATCTAAGCGGGAAGCGCGCCTCAAGATGAGATCTCCCGGGACTTTAGTCCCCTGAAGGAACCATCAAGACTAGGTGGTTGATAGGCTGGGTGTGTAAGCACAGCAATGTGTTGAGCTAACCAGTACTAATGATCCGTGTGGCTTGACCATATAACCTCAAGTGGCCTTGGACTCGACGACGCGTCGACGTTCGGCACAATCACTCGCTACGTCCCAACTTATTCGCCGAAGGCAGGGGTGACCCTTCCTGAAGCAACCCAACGAGAGCGTGCGCGCGGGATCATCTCCTTTTACAAGGGGTGATCGAGATAATCCGCGACCCTCCACCCTCTCTCTGGTGATAATAGCTGTGTGGAACCACCCGATCCCATCCCGAACTCGGAAGTGAAACGCATACGCGCCGATGGTAGTGTGCATTTAGCATGTGAGAGTAGGTCATCGCCAGGGTTTTATCCCAAAACCCCCAGCTCCGGCTGGGGGTTTTTCTTTGCCCGGCGTATTGTGATGGCGCGCGACTACCCTGCGTTTGATGCACCCGCTACTGATGTCCTGACGCCCTGTGATGTCGTGAGGCGTGCTCGGTCCGCATGACTCTGCTTGTATGAGTTGTTGGACTCCTCACGAGCCGAAGTAGAACCGCACGACGGCCATGGATAGTGCAAACAGGTACCCATACGAAAACCGGTCAATGCGGAAAGTGGACTGGCCACGCCTGGTTCGCCACACCCCTAGTGCCGCCATTGCGAAACCAGCTGCCAGCGGAGTCATTGCCAGGTTGACCAAACGCCACGTCTGCCCCTTTACCAGAAGCTCGGGAACCGCCAAAAGGGAGACCGCACCAAGCGTTGCGCCAAAAAGCGCGTAGCCAAGTCCGGCCAACCAAGGTCGGGGTGGTGTGTGGAAGGGCTCGGTGATGGATCGCAGACCAAGTTCGATCAGTAGTTCGGCAACGAGCTGGAGCAGAATCTCGCCGATTATTTGAAAGAGCACTTCAAGCACGGGTACCACCTGTTGATGCTGATGACGAGTGCGCAGGTCGCGCTTCGAGCAGCAGGATGTCAGGTTACCCTTCCGGTGCCTCCCAGACTACGTTGCGAGTGCCACGCCTTGCCGCCTTGCCTCGACATTGGCGGCAATGCAGCAGATCTTCGTCGGTGCGAGGACCGGCGCCACGCCTACAGGTCGCCCGCGCAGGCGCGGTTGCGTCCTGTGGGACGACCGAAGTGGAGCGGGATTTGAAGTGGACGCAGAGGCGGGGTCACTTCTTGGCATCGGAGCCCCGTGGCCGGAAAGTATCGCGCCAAGCCTTGTCAAGATTAAAAATGTATTGGTATCAATTGGATGCCGGGTTTTTTCGACCATCAACCAGGTCGCCATCCGTGTGGTTTTATTGTGGGACCGGCTGCAGTCGCGAATCTTCTTTTCGGCTTCGGCTGTTGTGGGAGCGACTGAGTCGCGATCGGAATACCGTGATACCTGATCGCGACTCATGTCGCTCCTACAAAGAGCCAGAGCGAAAACAAGATCAACAGCTCGCGGTTGAAGCTGCTCCTACAAGACGGCTCTTCCGCGCGATGGGCTTTAGAGCACCAGCGGCGGCTCGCCGCCCACGATCACGATATCCGCGGCGCGACGTGCAAACAGGCCAACACTGACCACGCCAGGTATCTGGTTGAGCTCGGCTTCCAGCGCCAATGGATCGATGATCTTCAGTCCGTGCACGTCGAGGATGCAGTTGCCGTTGTCGGTAACGATACCGTCGCGCCAGACGGGCTGGCCGCCGGTCTGCGCCAGCAGTGCGCGTGCGACCAGGCTGCGTGCCATCGGGACCACTTCAATGGGGAGTGGAAACGTACCCAGGACATCCACGCGCTTGCTGGGATCGATGATACAGACGAAAGTTTCGCTGGCCTCGGCGACGACTTTTTCGCGCGTGAGCGCGGCGCCGCCGCCCTTTATCAGGCGTTTGTGGGGATCGCACTCGTCGGCGCCGTCGACATACAACGACAGTGCGCCGGTGTTGTTGAGTTCCACTACGGGGATGCCGTGTTCGCGCAAGCGTTGCGTGCTCTGATCGGAGCTTGATACCGCGCCTTCGATCCGGTGCTTGTTCCGTGCCAGTGCGTCGATGAAAAAGGCAACGGTTGAGCCGGTGCCGACACCGACTATCATGCCGTCCTCGACATACTCGATGGCCTTTTCAGCGGCCAGGCGCTTGGCTTCAGTCATGATCATTCCAGGGTTCTGTGTGGGTATGGTGGGTCGTCAGGAGCGGTGAAATCATGGCTTTCGGCATCAGTTTCCAGTGACGTCATCCTGGTGCAGGCCGGGATCCAACTGGCGTTCGCATCAAGCACATCAAGGCAGGACGGCAGGATCAAGCTGGATCTCGCATCCGGCCGAAGACAGGTAGAAGAATGGCCTGGGAGAGGCTCTGCACCCTGTTATTCAAGCGAAAGCAATAGCTTCCATTGTGCGGCCGTGACTGGCAGCACGGACAACCGCGATCCCTTGCGGACCAGGGCGAAGTCTTCACCCAGTGCATCTGCATGTTCACGGATCTCGGACAGCGGGAGCGTGCGCTTGAGTGTGCGCACGTAGCCGACATCGACCAGGTCCCACCGCGGTTGTTCCTGCGTGGCCTTGGGGTCGAAGTACTTGGATTTCTTCATGAACTGGGTCGGGTCGGGGTACGGTGTGCTGGCGACCTTTCCGATGCCGTAGATGCCCGGGACGTCGCAGTTGGAGTGATAGAACAACACACCGTCGTCGACCTGCATCTGCCGCATGAAGTTGCGTGCCTGGTAGTTGCGCACGCCGGTCCAGGGCTCGGTGCCGACGCGCTCGAGGTCATCGATCGAGAAGTCGGTGGGTTCGGATTTCATCAGCCAATGGCGTTTGCGTCTACTCATGCTGTGCTGCCGTTGTTGGGGTTGCTGTTGCCGGGGTCAGGATCGATATCGAACAGGAGAGTCTCGCGCTCGCTGCAGACGGCATCCAAACCTACATCCCAATGCGCGCGGTTCAGTTGTTCTACTTGTTGCGCGGCGAACGCGGCGCCGACCAACCAGGGCGGTGCCGGTTGCTGTTGGCGGAACGCGAAGCTGCGATCGTACCAGCCGCCACCCATGCCCAATCGTTGTCCCCGGGTATCGAAACCCACGAGCGGGACCACGACCAGGGCCATGGCTTCGGGCTCGAGCAACGCGCTGGCATCGACCTCGGGCTCGGGAATGCCGTAGCGGTTGCCCGTCAAAGCCTCGCCTGGACGCCATGGTGCAAAGCACAAGCCGTTACCTGGCGCCAAAACCGGCAGGCAGTAGATCAGTGTCCTTGGCAACGCCAACTGGAACGCATGCAGCGCGATTTCACCATCCATCGCCCAATAGCCAGCGACATGGCCTGTCCTGGGCAGGAAGGGCAGTGAAAGCAGGTGTGCCGCCAATCGCTCGGCGGCGGCCATGCGTTCGCCGGCAGGGATGCGCCGGCGGCGTGCGCGCAGTGTGTCGCGCAAAGGGGTTCGGTCGTTGTCCACGACGACAGGCTACGGGTGAATCGATGCGGTGGAAAGTCGGGAAGCCGGATACGCTGCAGCTAAAACGACAAGGCCCGCTGCGATGGCGGGCCTGGAAGTTGGGCCTGGCTACGGCCCGTTGTAGAACAAAAACATCCTCCACCGTGGCGATGCGCGCGAAACGACCTTGAACCCGGGGTTCAAGTGGGAACGCCTGGAGGCCATCGGGCTTCCCGCTGCTAGGCGGACTTGCACTCCCGACTTCCGCTGCGTCCCCGTGGTCGCAATTAAGGGACAAGGTGTATGTTTGCGCGCGCCGTCGCACAAGGCAGAGGACGCAGGTGCAGTATAGCGGCATGGATGGGCATGGCCCACCCGTTCGTCGGTCGATTGGCGGACCCCATTCAGGATTTGTGGTGCCGCTGTTGCTTGTATAGGAGCGGCTTCAGCCGCGAGCTTTTGATCTGCGCTTTTGCGTGTGTAGGATCGACGTAAGTCGCGATGGGTATCGGCAGAATGGTCGCGAATTACGTCGCTCCTACGATAGCCAAAGCCAAAGCTCGCGGCTGAAGCCGCTCCTACAACAAGGGTGGTGCGTTGACCTAGAGCTCGGGCAGGCTGTGGAGCTTGCGCTGCAGGATATCCAGGCTGCGGGTCAGTTCGCGGTCGCGGACGGTGTTGTCGTCGCGCAGTTGCTGCAGTTCGTGCGCCAGGTTGAGTGCGGCCAGTACGGCGACACGGTCCACCGCAGCCATGCGGTTGGCACCGCGCACCTCGCGCATCTTGCTGTCCAGCAGCTTGGCCGCAGCCATCAGGCTGTCGCGCTCGTCGGCGCCGACCCCGACGGTGTATTCGCGGTCGAGCAGCTTGACGTTGACGGGTTCGCTGGTGCCACTCATGTGTGCTGCTCCAGCGACTTGAGGCGCGCGATCATCGATTCGACGCGGGTGCGGGCCTGTTCGTTCTTGGCCAGCAGTTGTGATCGGTCGACGGACAGTTGCTCTTGTTGCTGGCGCAGGCTGCGGTTCTCATCGGACAGCTGCTGCACGCGCGTGGCCAGGGCCTCGACGCGTTCAGTGATGTCGCGTAACTGGGCGATCATCTCGGCATTGTCCATGGGTGCACCATAGGCAGCGGTCGCGGGCCGGTCAAGATGTGCCGCGGCACGATGCGCTGGGCAGCGCCGCCTTGCCTGCCGCAGGTCATGGATTGGCCGATGTTGGCGCGGCCGGTGCCGGTGAAGCGGGTGTCGGCGGTGTCCAGTTGCGTATGAAGGCCAAACAGCGCTGTGCCTCCAGTGGCATGGAGACCCAGTAGCCCTGGATCTCATCGCAACCGTGCGCTCGAAGGAATTCCACCTGGGCTTCGGTCTCGACGCCTTCGGCGACCACGTTCAGGCCCAGGGAGCGGGCCATCGCGATGATCGTGGTGGTGATCGCCGCGTCTTCCGACCCCTGGCTGAGGTCATCGACGAATTCCTTGTCGATCTTCAGGGTGTTGATCGGCAGGCGTTTCAGGTAGGCAAGCGATGAATAACCGGTGCCGAAATCGTCGATCGCCAGGGTCACGCCCAAGGCGCGGAAGGCGCGCAGCTTGTCCGCGGTTTGCTTGGCATTGGCCATGACCACGCTTTCGGTCAGCTCCAGCTCCAACAGATGGGGCGGCAGCCCGGACTCCTCCAGGACCCGTTCGACCACCCCCGGCAGGTCGCCGCGTAACAGCTGCAGTGCCGAGACGTTGACCGACAGGCCCAGGTGGTCAAGGCCGTGCTGGCGCCAGCGGCCCAGGCTCAGGCAGGCTTCGCGCAGCACCCATTCGCCGATCTCCAGGATCAGGCCGCTTTCCTCGGCCAGCGGGATGAATTCGGTGGGTTCGATGTCGCCATGCTCGGCGCTGTGCCAGCGCAGCAATGCTTCGACGCCGATGATCCGCGGTTCGGCTGCAAGCGACATGCGCGGCTGGTAGACCAGCCGCAGCTCGTTGCGATCCAGCACCTTGCGCAACGCGCCGGTGACGGTCGCGCGGTGTCGGATCGAGACATCCATGTCCTCGTTGTAGCGCATGTAGGTGCGGCGGCCTGCGGCCTTGGCCTGGTACATCGCGGTGTCGGCCTGCTTGAGCAGGTCGGTCGGCACCTGGGCGTTGTCGGGGTACAGGCTGATGCCGATCGACGGCGAGATCGAGATTTCATGGCGCTCGTCGAGGTGCAGCGGGGCTTCGAACGCGGTGATGATTTCGCGCGCGGTCTTGTCGGCTTGTTCTGGCGCCTCGAGGTTTTCCAGCAGGATGGTGAACTCGTCGCCGCTCAGTCGCGCGACCGTGTGCTGCGGGCCAACAGTGTCCTGCAGGCGCACCGCGGCGGCGCGCAGGATACGGTCGCCGGCGGCATGGCCAAGCGAATCATTGATGTCCTTGAACCGGTCCAGGTCCAGGAACAGCACGCCGATGCGATTGTCCTGGCGGCGCGCCCGCACGATGGCACGCGAGAGGCGCTCGGCCAGCAGGGTGCGGTTGGGCAGGTTGGTGAGGGTGTCGTAGTTGGCCAGGTAGCGCAGTTCCTGCTCGGCACGTTTCTGGTCGGTGATGTCGGTGAGCACGGAGACGTAGAGCGAGCGCCGGCCGTTGGTATCCATGACCGCAGAGGCCTGGATCGCGCACAGGAATTCCTCGCCGTCCTTGCGCTGCTGCCAGAGCTCGCCAGACCAGTGGCCGGCGCGTTCCAATGCTTTGCGCAGCGCGATGTAGAACTCCGGGTCGTGCTGGTTGCTGTCCAGCAGGCTGGCCGAGCGGCCCAATACCTCGGTGTCGGAGTACCCCGTCATCCGGGTGAAAGCCGGGTTGACCGAGATGAAGTTGAAGTCCAGGTCGATGACCGACACCGCTTCGGTCATGCTGCGCAGGATTTCAGTGGAGATGCGGCGCTCGCGATCGGCATGGCGGCTTCGGGTGACGTTGCGGGCGATCCCGGCCATGCGCAGTGCGCGGCCGTCGGCATTGCGTTCAACGACGCGGCCACGGGCGCGGACCCATATCCACTGGCCATTCGCATCCGGGATGCGGTGCTCGGACACGAACATCGGGTCGTCGCCATGCAGGTGGGCGATGACGCGCTCGCGCACCAGTGGCACATCGTCGGCATGGATGGGATGCAGGGACTCGACTTCGGTCGTCAGGTGGATGTCGTCGGCGCTGCGGACATCGTCACCCACGTGCATGCGGCGCATCTCGCCGTTTGACAGGTCGTAGTCCCAGAACTCTTCGTCCGAGGCCCATAAAGCGAGTTTCAACCGATCCTCGCGATCGCGGATGCGGCCGACGAAGTCGCGTTCGCGACGTCGTCGCCGATGCCAGGATCTCCAGGCTGCACCCAACGCGACTGCAAGCAGCAGGGCATAGGCGACGCATGCGGGCCAGCTACGCCATGCCGGTGGTTCGACCACGAGGGGGACCTGCAATTCGTGTGGATTCCAGATGCCGTCGTGGTTGCTGCCCTGGGCGCGGAACAGGTAATGACCGGCCGGCAGCAATGTGTAGGTGATCTCGCCGCTGTGGCCATTGTCGACCCAGTCGTCGTTGATGCCGTCGATGCGATAGCGATAGCGCACGCTGGCGTTGTCCAGGTAGTCCAGTGCGGCGATCCGCAAGCGCAGCAGGCCGTCGGACTGGGGCAGCTTGATGTTGCCATGGGCCCAGGCGGCGCGCCCGAGCTTGCCGGCCTGGCTGGACAAGAGACGCAGCGGTGGTTGCAGGGTACTGGCGTGGATTCGCGATGGGTCGAAGATGTTCATGCCACTGACGCCGCCGAACGCGAGTTTGCCACCGTCCAGTACGGCTGCACCGCCGCCGTTGAATTCCATGTCCTGCAGGCCATCGGTCAGGTTGTAGCGTTGCAGTTTCCCGGTCCTGCCCGCGATGCGAGCGGGTGTATAGCGCATCAACCCGCGGTTGCTGCCCAGCCACAGGCGACCTGCGCTGTCTGCGGCCATGCTGAAGACCATGGGCGTGGACGCGTGTTTCAGGAGTTTGCGCAAAGGGTGGGAGAAGTGGACACCGCCCTGGCGATCGGTTTCGACATGGTCCAGGCCACCGTGGCTGCCGATCCAGAGACTACCGTCGCGGTCCTGCCATAACGCCCGTACCAGGTTGCCGCCAAGGCTGTCGCCCTGACTGGGCCGTGCACGGAAGTGGCGCAGGCTGCTGTTGCGCGGGTCGAACAGGTACAGGCCATGGCTTGTGCCGATCCAGATCCGGCCATCGCGTGCGACCAGCAGGGCATGCACTTGCCGGTCTGCCAGGTTTTGCGCGGCACCACCGCGTGCGTCGGCATCCTGCGCGATCAGCCGCTGCACGGCGCCGGTTGCCGGCTGGAATCCGATCACCCCGGCATCGTTGCCGCCCAACCACAATTGGCCGTTTGCGCCGATGGCCAGGCTGCGCAGGTTGGGTGCCGGGACGCCCGGGATCGGTATCGGCTGTAGTGCCGGCAGAGTAGGGTCCAGACGGAACAGGCCGATCGTGGTCGCCACCCATGGATGGCCGTCACCGGGGTCGGCGAAGGCCATCACCCGTTGCCCGGTGCGGCCACCCGGGATGTCGGGCAACAGCTCGCTGAAATCCTGGAAACCGCTGTCGTGGTCGTAACACAGGAGCCGACCGTCGTCGGTCCCGAACCACAGCCGTTGGTCGTCGTCCTGGAAGATGGCGCGGACGCTGCTGTCCAGCGCCGGCCGTTGCGACCCATGGCGCATCAGGTCGGTCAGGTAGGTGAATCGTGCGCCGCGCGAATCCGCGACCGACACGCCATGATATTGGCCGCCCACCCATAGCAATCCCGCCGTATCGACCAGCAGGGCGTTGATCTTGTCTTCGGGCAGGCTGCCGCGGATGCTGGAGTTTTCGTGCAGGGCGCTGGTGCTGCCGCTGCGCGGATCGTAACGACGGATCCCATCGGCGCCGACCGCAAACCAGAGCCTGCCATCGGGTGCGTCGACCAGGGCATTGATCCGGGTTGTGTCGCGGCTAGTTGTCTTTTGGCTACCAGGCCCACCACGATCGATCTTGGGCCAGACCCGCAGCAAGGTATCGCGATCCTGCAGCAGGTATAGCCCATCCGCGCCACCTGCCCACAGGCGCCCGGAACGATCGCGCAGCAGTGTGCGCAGCGCCGCCCCATGCCCCACCCGGACCGGCGTCGTGGCCTTGTCATCGAGTCGATACAAGCCCGCCGCAGTGGCGTACCAGATGCTTCCGCGCGGATCGCGCAAGAGGGCTTGCGGCTGGCCAGCCAGCGAGGACGGTCGTAGTGCGAGCACCTGGCGGCGTTGCCCGCTATCGGGATCCAGTCGCTCCAGGCCGCGGTCGGTGCCGACCCAGATCGCGCCTGCGTGGGCCAGCAAGGCATGGACATGGCCGCTTTCCCTGGCATGGCCATCGACCGTGCCGCCACGGTAATGGCGGATCTTGCCGGTGTGCGGATCCAGGCGCGACACGTATTGCGAATAGCTGCCTACCCAGAGGATGCCGTCGTCGTCGCGCGCCAGTGCAGTGATGAAGCTGTCCGGCAGGCTGCCAGGATCGGCCGGCTCATGCTGGTAAAGCGTATAGCGTTGACCGTCGGAGCGATGCAGTCCGCCCTGGGTACCGACCCAGACAAATCCGTCCGTGTCCTGGAGCATCACGGTGACGGTATTCTGGGCCAGGCCCTGTTCGCCACCTGCGCTCTCGAAGTAGTAGTCGCGCACTACCGCTTGGCTGGGCACGCTGGCGCAGCACAGGGCCATCCACGCAAAAGCTGCAAGCGCGGCACGCACGGTCACGGACTCGGCGATGAATGGTAAGCGCTGGGCACCACATCCCCCCAGGTGATGGCTGCAGTGTAGGGCATCATCGGCAGGGCGGTGATTCTGCCCGCCGCGCGGCAGACGTGGCCACTCGTTACACTGTTCCCCCTGTCTACACATGGTGCCGCGCGTGTCCGAATCCCTGCCCGTCCTTGCCGAAGTCGATGCCGCCGTGCGCGGTCTTTCGCTGGGTGCCGATGCCGGCGAGCTGCATGGAGCCTTGTGCGGGTGGCTGGCCGGTGGCGGGGGGCTGACTCCACAGTGGCCGGGCAAGGTACTGGCCGATCCGGGGCTGGCACCGGTAGAGCCGGCAGGTGCACTGGATCGCCTGGGCCGGGCGACTGCGGCGCAGATGGAGGATCGCGACTTTGGCCTCGAACTGCTGCTACCGGAACCCGACGCATCATTGTCCCAGCGCAGCGGCGCCCTGTTCGATTGGTGTCGCGGCTTTCTCGGAGGCTTCGGCCTGGCCGCAGGCGAATCGCCGCCGCTGTCAGAAGAAAGCAGTGAAGTGCTCGCCGACCTGGCCAAGCTGGCGGCAGCCAGCGCCCAGGACGAGGGCAACGAGGAAGACGAAGCCGCGCTGGCCGAGATCGAAGAGTTCGTCCGCGTTGCCGCCCTGTTGTTGCACGGCGACTGCGTGCTGGCGCCCCGGCATCGCCAGCAGTTCAATTGACTGCATGCCTCCAAATTTGAATGGTGTCGGCTTGTTGCAGCCACCAGCGATATCGTCATCCTGCGCGTAGCGAACGATCTGCCGTGTTCTCGCCGTATGTAGGAGCGGCTTCAGCCGCGAGCTCTTGATGTTGCACTCGATGTTGCAGGAGCGATGCAAGTCGCGATCACGGCCTGGAAGGCATCGCGACTTGCGTCGCTCCTGCAATGGCCAAAGCCCCAAAGAGCAGGATCGAGAGCTCGCGGCTGAATCCGCTCCTACAAAGAGCCGGTCCTGCAAGGACAAGCCCGGAAATCAAGCAGAAGCACAACCGATCCTGCGCTGCACCCCGGATGACAACGACCTCCACCAATCCATCAACAGCAATCCACGCCATGCCTGAAAAAAACACGCCCTCCGTGATCAAGTCCACCACCGGCATCGATGCCAGGGAGTTCGCGCGCCGCCGAAAGCAGCTGATGCGCATTGCCGGTGAGGATGCCATCCTGGTGCTGCCTGCCGCGCCCGAGCGCATCCGCAGCCGCGATTCGTATTACTCCTACCGCCCGGACTCCGACCTGTGGTACCTCACCGGCTTCGCCGAGCCCGAAGCGGTGTTGGTCCTGGTCCCCGGCCGCGAGCACGGCGAGGCGATCCTGTTCTGCCGCGAGCGAGACCCGGAGCGTGAAGGCTGGGATGGGCCGCGAAGCGGTCCCGACGGCGCGGTCGACGGCTTCGGCATGGATGACGCCTATCCAATCGAGGACCTCGACGAGATCCTCCCAGGCCTGCTCGAAGGCCGCAGGCGCGTTTACTACCACTTTGGCCGCGACGTCGAGTTCGATCTCAAGCTGATCGGCTGGCTCAACCGCGTGCGCGCGATGATGCGCACCGGCGCGCAACCGCCGCACGAGTTCCTGGAGCTGGGCCATCTGCTGGACGAGCTGCGCCTGTTCAAGTCGCCGGCCGAACTCAAACTGATGCGCCGTGCCGCCGCGATCAGCGTCAAGGCGCACGAAGCCGCGATGCGCGCTGCGCGACCGGGCATGCGTGAGTACGAACTGCAGGCGGAGATCGAGCGTGTCTTCCGTGCCAATGATGCCTGCCCGGCCTACGGCAGCATCGTCGGCGCCGGTGCCAACGGCTGCGTGCTGCATTACGTCGCCAACAACGGCATCGCCAACGACGGCGAGCTGGTGCTGATCGATGCCGGCGCCGAATACCGCACCTACGCCGCCGACATCACTCGTACCTTTCCGATCAACGGTGTCTACAGCAAACCGCAACGCACGCTGCACGATCTGGTCGACAAGGCGCAGGCCGCCGCATTGACGCACGCGCAGGCGGGCACGCCGTACATCGCCGGGCACGATGCCGCGGTCGAAACCCTGACCGAAGGCCTGCTGCAACTGGGCCTGCTGAAGGGCACGCTGGAAAAGAACATCGCCGACGGAAGTTACAGGCGTTATTACCGCCACAAGACCGGTCACTGGATTGGCCTGGACGTGCACGACGTCGGCGACTACCGCATCGATGGCGAGTCGCGCCTGCTGGAGCCGGGCATGGTGTTCACCATCGAGCCGGGGCTGTACATCCCGCCCGACGACAAGACCGTCGCCGCCAAGTGGCGCGGCATCGGCATCCGGATCGAGGACGACGTGCTGGTGACCAGGTCAGGCCATGAAGTGCTGACCGGCAAACTTGCGCGGACTGCCGACGAGACCGAGGCCTTCATGCAAGCGGGCTGAACCGCATGGCGTCGCGCGGGGGAGCGATCGCGGGCCGATCATCAGGTCGGGATAGCCGCGGCGTGTGCGGATTTCTCCCTGTGCGTGGGCGCCGACTGTGCTGAGCCGATGCGGCGAACCATGACGATGAAGGCAATGGCCGCAGCGGCCTGGGCCGTGATTGCCGCCAGGTCCAGCCAGTTGATTGGCGCATCCAACGCAGGATCCACGGCACTGGACATGCGGGCCAGCAGGCCCGAGCCGATGAACAGCACCCACCAACTCGCGACCAGGGGTTGGCCGACATCACGCCAGCCAGACGGATCCAACGATGCCCAGTAGACCTGCCGCATGGCTTGGTAGGGCTTGACGAGGTTGGCAAACGGTACGAAATACCAGCCGACGGACATGGCAGGCGACACATCGAACCCGAGGGCGCCCATGTGGCGTGCATTCCAGGCGACCCGGAACGTCCAGGTCAGGCCAAGCACGATGCCGGTAACCAGCCCGACTCCATAACCAAGCGATGCCAGCCCGACCAGGACATGGATCGCCCGCCAGTCCGCCTCCGGGTCGGGCAACGGGTACCGCCACGCGCCATAAATCGCGATCAACCCGCAGGCGATCGTTGCAATGCTCATCGCAACGAGCCAGGAGGCGAGGCGGTGCGTGTGCTTGAAGCCGTGCCTGCTTCGCATGGACTGTCCCTGGCCGGCGTTCAGGCCGCCGCGGCAAACCCCTCACGGGTCAGGTTGATCGGGTCGCCTTCGGTGCAAACGACATCGTCCTCGATGCGGATGCCGCCGTAGGGACGAAGTGCTTCGACCTTGTCCCAGTCGACGACGCCCGCGTGCCCGCCCTCGCGCAACTCCTGCATCAGCAGGTCGGCAAAGTAGATGCCTGGCTCGATGGTGACCACGGCGCCGGGTTCCAGCACGCGGGTCAGGCGCAGGTAAGGGTGTCCGTCGGGCTGGGCAATCGTGCCACCGGCGTCAGACGCGAGGAAGCCGCCGACGTCGTGCACCTGCAGTCCGATGTAATGGCCGATGCCGTGCGGGAAGAACTTGGCGCTGACACCGGTTTCCACTGCCGATTCCGGCGTCATGTCGATGATGCCGACGTCGCGCAGGATGGTCGCCATCTCCAGGTGCGCGTCCAGGTGGATCTGCCTGTAATCGGTGTTGGCGCGGACCTTGTCGCACAGGCGCTGTTCGGCGGCGTCGACGGCATCGATCATCGACTGGAATTCGCATTGCCGGTCAAACGCATGGCTACGCGTGATGTCGCTGGCGTACCCGGCATGGCTGCCGCCGGCGTCGATCAGGAAGCTGCGCATCGGATTGGGCGCGATGCGATCACGATCCATGTAGTGCAGCACGGCGCCGTGCTGGTTGAGCGCAACAATGTTGCCGTAGGGCAGCTCGCTGCTGTCCTGGCCGGCGGCCTGGCAATAGGCCAGGTGGATGTCGAACTCGCTGGCGCCGGCGCGGAACGCGCGTTCGGCCGCGCGATGGCCCCGCACGCCGCGCGCGGTGGCTTCGCGCATCATCTCGATCTCGTACGGAGTCTTGATGGCGCGGTGGTAGTCGAGGTAATCGATCACCGACTGCGGATTGTTGGGGACGTATTGCTTGGCCGCTTGCGCATCGCCGGTGCCCAGCGCGCTTTGCGGCTCACCCAGGATCGCGCAGCGGCCGCGCGGCAGGTGCCGCAACGCATCCTGCGGTTTGCGGATGATCTCGATGTCGTAGGAATCGGTCCAGTATCCGCAGGGCGCGTCCGGAACCGCGTGCCAATAATCGAAGGGTTGCAGATAAACCAGGCGCGGCTTGTTGCCGGGGGTATGGACGAGCCAGCTCCCCGGGTTGCGGGTCAAGGGTGCCCATGCCTTGAAGTGCGGGTTGACGGCATAGGGGTAGTCGCGGTCGTCGAAGACCTGGTAATGCAGGGTGCCGCTCGGGACGATCAGGTGCTCGAAACCTCCGCGCTCCAGCGCTGCATCGGCGCGGGATTGCATGGTCTTGATGTGCGCGCGGTATATGATCGAGTGGTCGATGCTGGACATGAAGGGGTTTCCTTGCGCTTGAAGTCCAATTCTGACGGAATCATTGCCGACTTGCAGGAGCCACTGGAGCAGGCCGAAATTGCTCCGCTGGGCTTGCCGGCGTGGACGTGGAGCGTGTTCGCCCTGCTGCTGGGGTTGTCCATCACGGCATGGGGGGTGGGCCGACAGTACGCGCATGCGGACCAGGCGCGCATCCTGCAGCAGCACAAGATTGCCGAAGAAGCCCGGGTCGCGTTGCTGGGAAGCCTGGAGTCCTGCGAGATGTTACTGCGTTCCGTGCAGACTGCATTCCTCATCCAGAGCGACGGGATCAGCGCCGGGGAGTTCTCCACGATCTACCGCAACCAGCACGCGCGGACGGAGTTCCCCAGCCTGCAGGCGCTGGCGTTTGCAGGCCGCACCGTGGCACCGGATGGCGAACACTTCATCACCGAGCTCTACCAGCCATTGGAAGGCAATACACAACTGGTGGGTTTGGACGTCTTGTCGCAGCCAGCCAACTACGCGGCATTACGCAGTTCGCGCGACTCCGACCAGGTGGTGATGTCCGCGCCGTTCCAGCTGGTCCAGCACCCTGTGGGTTCCGACAGCCGCGACGGAATCACCCTGCGCCTGGCGATCTATGGCCGCGGGCCTCCACCAGCGACCGTGGTGGAGCGTCGTGCACGGATCAGGGGCTCACTGGCGGCGTCGTTCCAGGTCAAGCGATTGATCGCGGACGCGGTTCCGGCCAAGGTCATCGATCAGTTGCGTATCGTGGTCAGAGACAGCGCGCAGCTTGATGGTCCGCCGCTGTACGACTCCCGCCCGGACCTCGAGGCCAGCCTGGCCACCACACCCAGGATCGAACGGGACCTGCGTTTTGGTGGCCGGACCTGGCGCCTGGACATGCAGCCGCTGCCCTCGTCAGGGCCGGCACTGGCGTGGCAGGATTCGTTGCTTTGGCTTGGTGTGGCCTCCAGTGTGCTGTTGGCCCTGCTGGTATGGTCCGTTGCCACGACCCGACGCCGCGCGATCCAGGCCGGGCGGCGGATGAGCCTGCGTTTTCGCGACAGCGAGCAGCGATTCCGAACCTTGAATGACCTGCTGCCGGCGCTGGTGTTGATGGCCAGGTCTGGCGACGGCCGCATCCTGTATGCCAACCAGGCGGCATGCGCACGCCTGGGCGCCGGGGTGGAAGACGGGATTGCCCTGGAGACGCTGTTCTACGACAAGGAGGTGCGAGACCGCCTGGAGCATTACGCACCTGATGTCGAATGGAGCAACGTCGAGGCCCAGCTGGTCTCGGTCAATGGCGACAGGTTTTGGGCGGCGACCTCGATCGCCCGGGTGGCGTTTGGCGGCGACGAGCGATTGCTGATGGTTGCCTCGGACGTTTCCGAACAGAGGCAGTTGACGGAATTGTTGAGCTTCCAGGCCAGCCACGATCCCTTGACCGAACTGTACAACCGGCGCGAATTCGAGCGAAACGTGCAGCGATCGCTGTATCAGATCGCCAAGGACGGCCCCGTCTGCGCGATGCTCTACATCGACCTGGACCAGTTCAAGCTGATCAATGACACGTCGGGTCATCTGGCCGGCGACCAGCTGCTCAGCCAACTGGCCATGGCCATGGCCGAGTTGCTGCGCGGTGGGGATATCCTGGCCCGACTCGGCGGCGACGAGTTCGGCATCCTCGCCCGCGACACCGATGCCGAGGGTGCGTTGGTCCTGGCCGAGCGCCTGCGATCCCGGATCGAGAGCTACATCTATGTTTGGGAAGCGCGTAGCTACACCATCAGCGCAAGCATTGGCGTCGTCATGATCGACCGCTCCGGATTGACCCTGGCCGAAGTGCTATCGCACGCCGATAGCGCCTGCTACATGGCCAAGGACCACGGTCGCAACCGGATCCATCTGTTTTCCGAGCAGGATGATGAAACGGTCCGCAGGCGCGGTGAGATGGAATGGGCCAACCGCCTGCGCTGGGTGATCGAGGAAAATCGCCTGCTGCTCGACTACCAGGAGGTCCAGCCGCTGCAGTCGCCTTCCTCGCCCGATACCGGGCCGCACATCGAGTTGCTGGTGCGGCTGCGGGACGAAGACGGCCGCGTGGTGATGCCCGGAGCGTTCCTGCCGGCGGCCGAGCGTTACGGCATGGTGGCGCAGGTGGACCGTTGGGTGGTCGCCGAGGCGATCTCGCACTTCGACCAGCTACACGCCAGCGGGGTTGCCCCGGGACGCTGCTCATTGAACCTGTCGGCGGCAACGCTCGAGGACAATGACCTTGCCGATTTCGTGCTGGCGTTGATCGAAAAGCACCACGTCGCCCCGTCGCGCCTGTGCTTCGAGATCACCGAAACCGTGGCCGTGCGCGACCTGGCGCGCGCGGTACGGTTCATCGATCGCCTGCGGTCAGTCGGGTGCCAGGTGGCCCTGGACGACTTCGGGGCTGGCATGTCGTCTTTCGGGTACCTCAAGAACCTGCCGGTGGACGTGATCAAGATTGACGGCAGCTTCATCCGTGACCTGGAAACCGACCCGATGAGCCGGACGATCGTGGAGGCGATTACGTCGATCGGCCACCAGCGGGGGCTGGAGGTGGTCGCCGAATGGGTCTCCAGCGACAGTCTGGTTGCCACGGTGCGTTCCTTGGGCGTGGATTACGGGCAAGGGTTCGCATTGCACCGCCCCGAACCGGTGCTGTACCAGGCCGCGGAGCGCGATCAGCACGATTAGCGGCGTGGGTTGCCCGGCACCAACCGCATAAGGCCGTCGCCAGCAAACCAGTGATCGCTGCGTAAGTTGCGAGCGAAGCTGCCATCGAGGCGTTGCGTGCGCATGACGTCGATTCAAACAGGGTGTGCGCCGCATCGTTCCGAGCGGGGTTTGTGGCAGCCTGATGAGGTGGGTGAGTGGTACACGCAACAGGAAGGAAAGTGTGAACTGCCTGCCTGCCGTACTGATCGCGGCCAAGGGTCCGTCGTGCTTTTCGTAGGAGCGGCTTCAGCCGCGAGCTCTTGATCTTGCTCTGGCTATTGCGTTGTGTGGGAGCCAGGCAAGTCGCGATCAATGCACACGGTATGGGCCTATCGCGACTTACGCTGCTGCTACAGAAAGCCGAAACAAGATCAAGAGCTCGCGGCTGAAGCCGCTCCTACGAAATGCGTACCAAGCGCACCTCAGGCAGGTGCCGGTTTTGGGGCACGTGCGTTGCGCTCTACTCGTACTGCGCGCCCGGTGAGTCGATCCACTTGCGCAACGCCTCGCCCTGGTCGGACGGAACAGCGATGAATCGGAAACCGGTCCAGAACTGTCCAGGCGCATTGGCACGGTCCTGCCACAGCAAGTGGGCACCGATCTCGAAATCGCCTACCCGGCTTTGCAGGTTGGGCAGGTAGAAACGCAACTGGTAGAGCGCGTCCTCGACCAGAGGTTTGCTGGCCAGCAACAGGAGGCCGGTTTCAGACAGGTTGCCGATGCTGCCGACCACGGCCTCGGTCATGGTGTCGGTGACCAGGATCCTGTCCTGCACCTTGCGACGGCGTGCGCGGCGGAATTCGTTGTTCACGCGGGTGCTCCGGCTGGCTTGGCAGGGCCGCCGTGCCCGGCGAAGCTGCGTAGTGCGCTCAATGTCGCCTGCCACGCGCGATCGACCATGTGTCCACGTTCGGCGGTCACGATCTTCACTTGCCCGGAAGCCAGCATGCGTGCGAGGGCATCCAGCGTTGTTTCGGCAACGCGCTGACCGCGCTGGTTGACGAACAGCGCATGCTCGGTCATCGGGCTGTACCAGGACAGGCGGCGACGATTGATGTTGCCTTGCTGGTTGGTGATGAACTCGAACCAGGTGCCGTAGGGAATGACGCGCAACTGCTCATAGCGCTCCTGCTCGGCCGGGCTGCGTGGTGGCAGCTTCGGCTTGGCCTTGGCTTGTGCATCCTCACCCAGGCGCGTCCTTGCCCGCAACTTCATTGCCAGCTCGGTGCGCGTTGCGGTGTCGTCGGAGTCGTCGTCGGTATTGGCGCTGGTCAGGCGTCGCGAGATTTCGGCAGCCTCTTCGCCGTGGTATCCGACCTGCGACAGTGCGGTTTCGATATGCGTTGCCAGCTCAGGATCGGCATCCGTCCCGGACCCGGACTGCGCGCAGGCGTCGATGATGCGGCGGGTGGCATCGAGCTGCTGCTTCCATTCATCGGACTCACTGCCTTGTCGCAACAGGGTCAGGGTCAGGACATCCGCCCAGGCCTGGTTGAGCAGGGCGCGAATGAACTTGGGCAGGCGTCGCTCGCCGATCAGGTCCTGGATGGTTTCAGCGGCCTTGCGCTTTGCGATTTCGAGTTTTTCCTTACCCCGCGCAGCATCGATCAGGCGGCGCTCGGACAGCTCGGCCTTGTGCACGAGGGTGTGCAGCTCGCCCTGCAGCTTTTTGTTGCTCTCCTCGAAGACCACGTCATCACCGTCGTATTTCTCGACCACGTGGTCGACGGCCTGCTTCATCGGGGCGAGCATCTGGGGATCGATGTCGCCTTCACCTAGCCAGCGCGCGCCGGACTCGGCCACGGTATTGAGCAACTCGCGCGCCGGGTGCTGGGCGCGGACGAAGAACGCCCGATCCTTCAACGCCACTTGCAGCAAGGGCAGCTGCAGGCGCTGCAGGAGTGCAGCTGCGGCGGAGTTGCTGCGGATTTCGTGTTGCAGCTGCCCGTAGACCATGTCGAGCAACTCGAACGTGTCGTTGTCCTCGCGCTGCAATCCCGCCGCGTGGCCGTATTTCTGGCGGGCCTGCGCCAGTAATGTCTGTTTGATGTCGGGCAGGCTGCGCAAAGCGCCGGTGGATGACTGCGAGTGCTTGAGGTGCGAGAGCGCCTCCAGGAGCTCGGGTCGGTCAAGCGAGCGCTGGGGTGCAGAGCCTTTGTCCGGGCGTAACTTGTCGAGCAGTTCGCGGCGTCCGGTCAGCAGTTGCTGGAGCTGGTCGAAGGCTTCGGTTTCGTTGGCGGTATCCGTGGCAGGCAGAGCCTCGCCCGGCCAGGCGGTAAAGGGTCGCTGGGGATTGTCATGCTCTGCCGGATTGGACCTGACTCGTCCGGCATGCATCGTCCTGGAGGGCATGCCACCAACCTGTGCCCCGGCTCCTTGTCCACCAGCTGCATGCGCACCAGAGGCGCCTGTACCCGCGCCGGGCCGGCTTGCGTTGTTTCTCCCCCGGGTTTTTGCAGCCGTACCGTGGGATTGCGGCCTGTTGTGCTGCGAAGAGGCGACGCCATCCATGACGCCGTCGTCTATCTCCTCGGCGCCTTCGTCCACTTCGTCGGCGGGTTGTGCACTGGGGCGCAGCCGGATCGGCACGTAAGTGAGACTGGGCAGGATGCCATTCCGGGTGGCCGAGGCATTGAGGCTCTCGAGCAGTTGCGGGTAGTGCGCCATCACCCTGCGCTCGAAGATGCGGTACAGCAACAACCGTGCCTCCAGCGACACCTGCAGCGACTGCGCCGCATCGCGCATGACGCTGCACAAGGACTGCGGACCAAGCGGGATGCGCTGCGCATCGAACGCGGGTGCACCGGCCAGCACGCCGAAGCGCTGGCCAAACAGGTGCAGGGTCAGCGTATTGCGTGATTCCTGGCGCGACGCGATCTCGCGCAGCACTGCATCTTCGTCGATGGCAACCTGTTCGACCAGGCTCAGGTCACTCAGGTTCATCGAGGAGATGGCCGTGGCAGTGGTCGTGGCGGCAGCGTCCTGCGCGGGCTTGTGGCCGATGCCCGCCACGCTGGCCTCCAGTCCCGCCATGAAACGCGGCAGCAGGTCGGCCCGGTTCATGCGCAGGGTGCGCAGGGTCTGCAGGTGGTCGGATTCGATGCCGGGGTTACGGGCGTTGTCGGCCATGCGGAAGAGCTGCTGCTCGAACTCCGACAGCATCTCGCCCATGGGGTGGTCGAGCTCATCGGATGCGATGTTGAGCAGGATTTCAAGCACGCGCCGTACACGCTTGGGCAAGTCGGCGTTGGCCAACGATTGCGGCGATGTGGGATCGATAGCGGTAGTTGTTGCGGCCATCCGCACGCTCGGTCTCAAGTCCAGTCACGATAATAAGCACGGGAAAGCATCGACGGCCAGCCTTTATGCCGTTTTCGCAGCGGATTTTCCCCGAAAACACACTGCAACCGCATCAAACGGCTTTCCGTGACTCGATCGGCCAGCTCAATCGGTCAAAAACAGACCAATCACGTCATTGGTGAAGCGTCTTCCCAGCTCGGTGGGAAGGATCCATCCAGCGGCGGGGCAGTCCTCGGGTCCAGCAAGCCAGTCACGTTCGCGGGCATAGGCGAGTTGTCCTGCGATCGATTCGCGTGGCAGCCCGGTGCGGTGCTCGAACGTGTCCAGCGAAAACCCGCCATTGAGGCGCAATGCGTTGAGCATGAAGTCGAAGGCACGACGCGGGCCTTCGATGTACTCGTCGCCTCCGATGCCTGCCTGGGTCCCGGCGTTTGCAAGGTACGCGGTTGGGTGCTTGGACTTCCAGCGGCGCAGTATCGTTTGCGCATCGCCCAGTGTCAGCTTGCCGTGCGCGCCGGCACCGATGCCCAGGTAATCGCCGAAGTTCCAGTAGTTGAGGTTGTGCGCGCATTCGCGTCCGGGTCGTGCGTAAGCGCTGACTTCGTATTGCGCGTAGCCGGCATCCGCCAGCAATGCCTGGCAGTGCTCCTGGATGTCGTAACTGGTGTCGTGGTCGGGAATGCCGACAGGCGGGCGTGCCGCGAACACGGTATTGGGTTCGAGCGTGAGTTGGTAGTGCGACAGGTGCGTCGGTTGCAGTGCGATGGCGCGCTGGACGTCGTAGGTCGCCATTGCCGGGGTTTGTTCCGGCAGCGCATACATCAAGTCCAGGTTGATGTTGTCCAGGCCGGCATCCTGCGCCAGTTTCACCGCTGCTTCTGCTTCGGCACTGTCATGGATGCGGCCAAGTCGCTGCAGGCAACCGTCGTCGAAACTCTGGATGCCAAAGCTGATGCGATTGACGCCGGCGCGACGGTAGTCGGGGAAACGGCCGTGCTCGGTGGTCCCGGGGTTGGTTTCCAGCGTGATCTCGCAGCCGGGCGCAAAGCGCAGGCGGCTGCTGGCGGCCTGCAGGAAGGCATCGATGGCGTCGGGCGGGAACAGGCTCGGCGTGCCGCCGCCAAAAAACACACTGTGGACCACGCGCCCCCATACCAGCGGCAGGTCCTGGTCCAGGTCGGCGACCAGTGCCTCGACGTAGGCGGCAAAAGGTAATGCCGCCGTGCCATCAGGCGACCTGTACTCGTGCGAGTTGAAATCGCAGTAAGGGCATTTGCGCACGCACCAGGGCAGGTGGACGTAGAGCGAGAGTGGTGGTGGGGTCAGCATGGTGCCGCCTATTGTAGGAGCGGCTCCGGCCGCGAGCGCTTGATCTGGCTTTGGCTTCGGCCTTTTGTACGAGCGACGTGAGTCGCGATAATTGTTTCGAGAGGCCCTCATCGCGACTTGCGTCGCTCCTACAACAGCCGAAGCCAGGTCAAGCGCTCGCGGCTGAAGCCGCTCCTACAGGAGTGCTGCCAGGCGTTGACGAAGGATGGCCAAGGCCTGCCCACGATGGCTGATCCGGCTTTTCAGGCCGGGCGCCAGCTCGGCTGCGCTGCAGCCGTGCACCGGATCAAGGAAGATCGGGTCGTAACCGAACCCGCCTTGTCCTCGTTGCGTATGCAGGATCCGTCCTTCCCAGCTGCCTTCGGCAACCAGTGGTTGCGGGTCTTCAGCATGGCGCAGCACGACCAGTGCGCAATGGAAGCGTGCCGTGCGTGCCTGGTCGGGCACGTCGGACAATGCACCCAGCAGCTTGTCGATATTGCGTTCGGCATCACCATGGATGCCGCCGTATCGGGCTGAGTAGAGGCCAGGTGCGCCGTCCAGCGCATCCACGCACAGGCCCGAATCGTCGGCCAGCGCCGGCAGGCCGGTAATGCGGGCGGCATGGCGGGCCTTGATCAGCGCGTTCTCGACGAACGTCAGGCCGGTCTCATCGACGTCGCCAACGCCCAGCGCGCCCTGCGCGATGCATTCGATGCCGTGTTCACCGAAGAGGCTTTCGAACTCGGCGAGCTTGCCACGGTTGCCGCTTGCAATGACCAGTTTCATGCGGTGCCGCCCCTGCGCGGTGCGTCAACAGGGTGGGCGTACGCGCCTTCAGCGCGCAAGCGCATCGCTTTGCTTGGTGATCAGTTCACTGATTCCGGCTTCGGCCAGCGCAGTCATCGATTCGAGTTCCCCGCGCCGGAACGCATGTCCCTCGGCGGTGCCCTGCAACTCGATGAAACCACCGCCGTCGTTCATTACCACGTTCATGTCGGTGTCGCAGTCGCTGTCTTCCGCGTAATCCAGGTCCAGGACCGGTGTCCCGCGATAGATGCCGACAGACACCGCGGCGACCGCGCCGTGGATCGGGTCGCGGGCCAGTGCATTGCGTGATTGCAGCCAGCGCACGGCATCGACCAGGGCGACGTAGGCACCGGTGATCGCGGCGGTGCGGGTGCCTCCATCGGCCTGCAGTACATCGCAGTCCAGGGTGATGGTGCGCTCGCCCAGTGCGCCGCGATCGACACAGGCGCGCAGGCTGCGGCCGATCAGGCGCTGGATTTCCAGCGTACGGCCACCCTGCTTGCCACGTGACGCCTCACGGTCGCTGCGGGTATGGGTGGCGCGCGGCAGCATGCCGTACTCGGCGGTGATCCAGCCTTCGCCCTTGCCGCGCAGGAACCCTGGCACGCGGTTTTCGACGCTGGCGGTACACAGCACGCGGGTATCGCCAAACGTGACCAGCACCGAACCCTCGGCATGGTGGGTGAATCCGCGGGTGATGGACACCTCGCGCAATTGGTCGGCGGCGCGGCCGCTGGGACGGGAGACGGTGGTCATGGGCGATCCGCGTGCAGTGGGGTGGGGGAGTCTAGCAACCCGGGAGGCCGGCGATCGGGCCAGTCGCGTTTTCTCTGGCGCGAGGGCGCGCCCTCGCCATCCGGCCACGCTGGGCGCAGCGAAGCATCTGCTGGTGCACTGGCAACGAGAAAAGCAGGTCCTTTGCTGCGTGCAGGATGACAGTGGTGGGGCAGGACGCCGCGCCATCGCACCTCGGGCTCCGCCTTGCGCGATGGCATACTGCGCACCCGCACGACAAAGGCCCGATCCATGATCCGCAGCATGACCGCCTTCGCCTCGGGCGAGCACACCCTCGACGGCGGCACGCTTGCCTGTGAATTGCGTGCAGTCAACCACCGGTTCCTCGAAACCGGCATGCGCCTGCCGGACGAATTACGCGCACTGGAGCCCCTGCTGCGCGAGCGGATTGCCGGCCGGGTGTCGCGCGGCAAGCTGGATCTCAACCTGCGACTGCGCACGGCCGACGGTGGTGACATGCTGCAGCTCGACCAGCAGCGTGTAGGCCAGTTGGCCGAACTGGCGCTGGACCTGGAATCGCGGTTTCCGAAGTTCCAGGTCGAGTTCACGCAACTGCTGCAGTTGCCGGGCGTGATGCGCGCGCGCTCGATTGATCCGGAAATATTGCAGGCAGCGGCGCTGTCGTTGCTGGATGAGGTCCTGGATGCCTTCATCCAGGCGCGTGAGCGTGAGGGAGGCAACCTGGCGGCAGTGATCACCGAGCGCGTCGACGGCATCGCCGCGATTGCAGGCGAGGTGCGCGAACTGGTCCCGCTGATCCGTGCCGGCCAGCGCACCCGGCTGGAAACGCGCCTGTCCGAACTCAAGCAGCCGCTCGATCCCGGTCGGCTGGAGCAGGAACTGGTGCTGTCGCTGCAGAAGCTCGATGTCGATGAAGAACTGGATCGGCTCGACAGCCATGTCGTCGAGATCCGGCGCATCCTCAAGCAGGAAGAGCCGGTCGGGCGTCGACTGGATTTCCTGATGCAGGAGTTCAATCGCGAAGCCAACACCCTGGGTTCCAAGTCCGTGGACAGCCGCACTTCGTCTGCGGCGGTCGAGTTGAAGGTGTTGATCGATCAGGTCCGCGAGCAGGTGCAGAACATTGAATAGCCTCGATTGGTGATTCGCGATTGGGGATTCGTAAAAGCGGTACGATCGACTTCAACCACGGCGCCTGAGAGGCTTTGGCCCTTGCCAATCCCGGATCACCAATCACCAATGACGGCCCTGATGCGCGGGACGCTTTACATTGTCGCGGCGCCATCCGGGGCCGGCAAATCCAGCATCGTCAATGCCTGCCTGGCGCGCGACAGCAACATCTGCCTGTCGATCTCGTTCACCTCGCGCGCGCCGCGCCCGGGCGAGCGGCATGCCGAGCATTACCATTTCGTTGGCGATGGGGACTTCCAGCGCATGATCGATGCCGGCGATTTTTTCGAGCACGCCCGCGTGCACGGCGACTGGAAAGGCACGGCGCGGCAATCGGTCGAGCCCCAGTTGGCGGCGGGGCGTGACGTGCTGTTGGAGATCGACTGGCAAGGTGCGCGCCAGGTGCGCGCGCAGGTACCCGATGCCGTCGGCGTGTTCATCCTGCCGCCGTCACGACGGGCGCTGGAGCAGCGCATGCGTCACCGCGGGCAGGACAGCGACGAGACCATCGCACGCCGGTTGGCTGCCGCGCGCGAGGAAATGTCGCATTACGATGAGTTTGATTACCTGATCGTCAACGAGGTCTTCGACACTGCGGTCGAGGAGATGTGCGCGATCTTCAACGCAAGCCGGTTGCGACGCGAAGCGCAGGCCCAGCGGCATGCCGGCTTGATTGCGATGTTGCTGGCCGACGATTGACCGGGCGCGTCAGGCAACGCCGCCGGTTGTCTCGTGATGGGCATCTGCCCCTGCCCGGCTTCCAGCGCGGTAAGGGTTGCGGCTGTTGCGATGCGGTTGCAAGCGCGCTCCCCGTCGCGCCCTTGCGGCATCCGCGCTGGCGTGCCGCGGATATCCCACCCCACCCTGGCGGCAAGGGAGCAGGCAACGCGGTGGCGTAGCGCGGCGAGCATCAACTCCGTGCCGATGCTGCCCTATGTGACTGATTCCTAAGGAAGCCGCTTGCGCTGCGCGTCGTGCCCCCGCTACAATTCGCCCCCCTCCGATTGCATTGGGACGGCCCCGCGGCCGTCGAGACGCCTATGGCCCGCATTACCGTTGAAGATTGCCTGAAAGTGGTCGATAACCGCTTTGAACTCGTGATGATGGCCGCCAAGCGTGCGCGCCAGCTGGCCAATGGCGTCGATCCCCAGATCGAGAACGACGAGTCCAACGACAAGCCCACGGTGCTGGCGCTGCGCGAGATCGCCGCACGCAAGATCGACCAGGACTATATCGACGCGGTCGACAAGGCCGAGAGCGAGCGCAAGCAGCGCGAGGCCATGGAATGGGCCGCCGCCGAAGTGGTCGCCGATGAAGACCTGGCCAAAGGCGACGAGTGACGACAGGGCGCCAATGCGCCGGGTCGCCCATCGCACGCTGATCGCCTGACCCTGGAACCCCGCTTCGGCGGGGTTCCGTCGTTGCGGACATCGGTCCCGGCCCGCCCCCGTTGCATTGCCATCGCCGCGCGCCCGCGCGTACGCTGGGCCCATGAGCCCGTTGCAGCCCGCCGATACTCCGCCAAGCCCGCCCCCGTTGGTCGACGACGTGGTGCCGGAGTACATGCTGGCACTGGAGGAAGCTGCCGATTACCTGACGCACGACGAACGGCTGCGGTTGCGGCGTGCCTGGACCGTGGGCGCGGCTGCGCATGCCGGCCAGTCGCGCAAGTCCGGCGAGCCCTACATCACCCATCCGGTGGCGGTGGCGACCGGCCTGGCCGAGCAGCATGTCGATGTCGAGACCCTGATCGCGGCCATCCTGCACGACACGCTGGAAGACACGCCGCTGGCGCGTGAGACCATCGCAGCCGAGTTTGGCGAGACCGTGGCCGAGCTGGTCGACGGCGTCACCAAGCTGGACAACCTGCATTTCGCCGACCGCCAGGAAGCCGCCGCCGAAAGCTTCCGCAAGATGCTGCTGGCGATGGCGCGCGACCTGCGCGTGATCATGATCAAACTCGCCGACCGCCTGCACAACATGCGCACGTTGGGCGCGAAGACGCCCGGAGCCCGTGCGCGGATCGCCCGCGAGACGCTGGAGATCTACGCGCCGATCGCCCAACGCCTGGGCATGAGCCTGGTCAAGTCCGAGTTGCAGGACCTGGGCTTCCGCGCCCTGCATCCCTGGCGCCATGCCGTGCTGGAAAAGCGCATCCGGACCCAGCCGCTGGTGCGACGCGAGGCGCTGGCCCAGATCGAGGCCCAACTGGCGCAGCGGCTGGCCCACGAAGGGCTGGACAACCGCCTGGTCGGGCGGGTGAAGTCGCCGTGGAGCATCTATTCCAAGATGCGGGCAGAGGGTAAGAGTTTCGACCAGTTGATGGACGTGTTCGGGTTCCGGGTCGTGGTCGAGTCGGTGGCCGGTTGTTACCACGCGCTGGGCGTCGTGCATTCGGTGTACAAGCCGGTCGACGGACGCTTCCGGGATTTCATCGCCATCCCCAAGGCCAACGGGTACCAATCCCTGCACACGGTGTTGTTCGGGCCGTACGGGGCGCCGATCGAAGTACAGATCCGTACCGCCGAGATGGACATGATCGCCGAGCGAGGCATCGCCGCGCACTGGATGTACAAGCATGGCGGCGCCAGCAACAGCGCGCACAGCCGAGCGCATTCGTGGATTTCAAACCTGCTGGAAAGCCAGCGCGCGACCGGCTCGTCGCTGGAGTTCCTGGAAAACGTCAAGGTCGACCTGTTCCCGGACGAGGTCTACCTGTTCACGCCCAAGGGCGACATCCTGTCGTTGCCGCGCAATGCCACCGCGCTCGACTTTGCCTACGCGGTGCACACCGACGTCGGCAATCACACCGTGGCTGCGCGCGTGGACAAGAAGCTGGTACCGCTGCGCACCAAGTTGTCCAGCGGGCAGAAGGTCGAGGTGATTACCGCCCAATCGGCGTTGCCCAAGCCGCAGTGGCTGGAGTTCGTGGTGACCGGCAAGGCGCGCACCGCGATCCGCCACCAGCTCAAGAGCCTGGACCACGAGGATGCCGTGGAGCTCGGCCACCGCATGCTGGACCGCGCCCTTGAGGCGTTGGAAACCTCGCTGGACCGGTTGCCGCCCGAGCGCCTGGAGGGGTACCTGGCCGAGTTGCGCTACCCGCGCCTGGAGGCGTTGCTGGCTGATATCGCGCTGGGCAACCGGATGCCGACGCAGGTGGCGCAGGCATTGGCACGGCAACACCCTGCAGCGCCCGACCTGCTGGATGCGTTGCCGTCGCCACCGGCGGGGAACCGCATCCTGATCACGGGCCGCGAAGGCGGCGTGGTCACGTTTTCCAACTGTTGCATGCCGATTTCCGGCGACGACATCATGGGTTACCACACCACCGGCCGCGGCATCGTGGTGCATCGCCTTGACTGCCCCAACGTCGCCGAATACCGCAAGTCTCCCGAGCGCTGGGTGCCGATCGGCTGGGATCGCGATGTCTCCGGTGATTTCCAGACCGCGTTGCTGATCGAGGTCGAAAACCGCCCGGGCGTGCTGGCGCAGGTCGCTGCTGCGATCGCGCAGGCCGAGTCCAATATCGACGCGGTGGAGTACCTGGAGCGCGACACCAATGTAGCCACCATTCGTTTTGCCATCGAAGTGCGCGACCGCAAGCACATGGCCGAAGTGATCCGCAGGGTGCGCCGGCTGGGCGTGGTGCATGGAGTGCAGCGGTTGTAGGGCTTGCTGCAGGGGCGGATGACCTGCTTCGTCATCCAGGGCGAAGCGAAGGATCTCCTTGTTGCTTTGTAGGAGCGGCTTCAGCCGCGAGCTCTTGCCTTGCCGAAAAGCTCGCGGCTGAAGCCGCTCCTACAACAGCTGGATGCCAATCGGCGGGAGCTGGCTTTGGCTTTCACGACTGCCTGCCCGCTGACTTAAACTGCATGCGTCCACCCACCGGGTACCGCCATGCCACGCCAATCGATCCATACCGACAATGCCCCCGCTGCCATTGGCCCCTATTCACAGGCAGTGCGTGCCGGCAACACCGTGTACTGCTCCGGGCAGGTACCGATGGACCCGGCGACGGGCGAGCTGGTCGAAGGCGATATCGCAGTCCAGGCGCGCCGCGCTTTCGACAACCTCAAGGCAATCTGCGGCGAAGCCGGCGGCTCTTTCGATGACATCGTGCGCATGGGCCTGTACCTGACCGACCTGGGGCAGTTCGCGGCGGTCAATGCGGTCATGGCCGAATATTTTTCGCAGCCGTACCCGGCGCGCTCGACCATCGAGGTTTCCGCATTGCCCAAGGGTGCGGAGTTCGAAGTCGATGCGGTCATGGTGCTCGGCCAGGCCTAGGCGTTGGCGCGCGTTGCGAAACGTGGCAACAAGGTCGCCACGCCGGCACTGACGCCGGCGGGTGCGACCCTGCTGTCTTCGTTGCCGGGCATTGGCCCCAAGGTCGCGGAAAAACTCGCCGCGCGCGGCCTGGTCACGCTGCAGGACCTGTGGCTGCAGTTGCCGCGGCAGTATGAAGATCGCACGCGCATCAGCCCGATCCGTGGGTTGCAGCCCGGCGTCGCGGTGCAGGTCGAAGGCATCGTGGAGGCGGTCGAGCGCGGGTTCCGCTATCGACCGATGCTGCGGGTGGCCATTGGCGACGACTCGCAAGCCACCCTGGTGCTGCGCTTTTTCCACTTTCGCGCCGCGCAGGTCGCTCAGTTCGCACCCGGGGCCCGGGTGCGGTGCTATGGGACGCCACGCGCCGGCCAGCACGGGCTGGAAATCGTGCACCCGAGTTATCGCGTGCTGGCGCATGACGCGGAACTCGGCGAGCAGCTCGATCCGGTCTATCCGGCGGTCGAAGGCATCGGTCCGGCCAGCCTGCGACGCTGGATCGGGTTGGCGCTGGACCGGTTGCCCGACGAGCAGTCGCTGGAATTATTGCCCGGCAAACTGACGGCCGACCTGGGGCTGCCGTCACTGCGCAGTGCCCTGCTCACGGCGCACCGACCGCCGCGGGATGCCGATGTCGGCGCGCTGCTTGCCGGCACCCACCCGGCGCAGCAGCGTTTGGCATTTGAAGAGCTGCTCGCGCACCACCTCAGCCTGCGCCGCCAGCGCATCGCTTTGCAGCGCCATGCCGCACCCGCCTTGGCCGGCCCGGGTGCACTGGCGATGCGGTTGCGTGAATCACTGCCGTTTGCATTGACCGGCGCGCAGCAACGCGTCTTCGAGCAGATCCAACGCGATCTTGCACAACCGCATCCCATGTTGCGCCTGGTCCAGGGAGACGTCGGCAGCGGCAAGACCGTGGTGGCCGCGCTGGCAGCGATGCTGGCAGTCGAGCAGGGCAGCCAGGCCGCACTGATGGCGCCTACGGAATTGTTGGCCGAGCAGCACCTGGCCAATTTGCGCGCGTGGCTGGAACCACTGGGTGTGCGTGTCGCGTGGCTGGCAGGCAAGGTGACCGGCAAGGCGCGCGTCGCTGCGCTGGAGGAAGTCGCTTCCGGCGCGGCACAGGTCGTGGTCGGTACCCACGCACTGATGCAGGAAGGCGTCGTATTCCATGCTTTGGCGCTGGCGATCGTCGACGAGCAGCATCGCTTCGGTGTGCACCAGCGCCTCGCTTTGCGTGACAAGGGCGCCAGCGATGGGGCCGGCGGCAGTTGCGTTCCACACCAGCTGGTGATGACGGCCACCCCGATCCCACGCACGCTGGCGATGGCGGCGTATGCCGACCTGGATGTCTCGGCGATCGACGAACTGCCGCCTGGACGTACCCCGGTGCAGACCGTCGCGCTCAGCGCCGAACGCCGCCCCGAACTGGTCGAGCGCATCCGCGCCGCCTGTGCCGAGGGCCGACAGGCGTATTGGGTCTGCACGCTGATCGACGATTCCGACGAAGTCGTCGCACAGGCGGCGCAGACTACGTTCGAGGCTTTGTCGGCGGCGTTGCCGGGTTTGCGCATCGGGCTGGTGCACGGGCGCATGAAGGCGTCGCAGAAACAGTCGACGATGCGCGCCTTCAAGGAAGCGGCGCTCGACCTGCTGGTGGCGACCACGGTCATCGAGGTGGGTGTCGACGTGCCCAATGCCTCGTTGATGATCGTCGAGAACGCCGAGCGGTTGGGGTTGGCGCAGCTGCATCAATTGCGCGGGCGGGTGGGGCGCGGCAGCGCGGCGTCGAGTTGCGTGCTGCTGTACCAATCGCCGTTGTCGGCGTTGGCACGGCAACGCCTGGAGACCATGCGCGAGACCAGCGACGGATTCGTCATCGCCGAAAAGGACCTGGAACTACGTGGCCCCGGGGAGTTGCTGGGCACCCGCCAGACCGGGCTGGCGGCGTTTCGCGTCGCCGACCTGATCCGCGATGCCGACATGCTGCCGCAGGTGCATGATTTTGCCGAGAAGCTGCTGGCGACCGATCCGGACGTCGCCGACCGGCTGGTGGATCGGTGGATTGGTGGTGCGGCGCGATACGCTAGCGCATAGACCTCGAAGGCAGGCCACATGAAGAAGATACTGCTCGTTGCGCTGCTGGCAATCGCGGCGTGGACTGGCTACCAGCACTCCAATGCACCAACGCAGGCGACTTCGCCCGCGTCAGCTGAAACGGTGGCGGCCGGTGCCATGGCGCAAGCGACGCGGACGCCAGGCGCCCCGGTGGAGCGCTTCGCATGCGATGGAAGGCAGTATTGCTCACAGATGACGTCGCGGGCCGAGGCGGAGTATTTCGTACGACATTGCCCCGATACCCGGATGGATGGAGACGCCGATGGGGAGCCCTGCGAGAATGACAGCCGTTTCTGACCCGATGCGCCGATGACCGACAAGATCCCCCTGCTGATCGACACCGACCCGGGCGTGGACGATGCGTTGGCCCTGCTGATGGCCTTTGCCGATCATCGGCACGATGTCATCGGCCTCAGCATCGCAGCCGGCAATGTCGGTCTCGTGCATACCGTGCGCAATGCACTGAAGCTGTGCGAGGTCGCTGGCCGCCAAGACATTCCCGTCTTTGCCGGGTGCGCTGCGCCGCTGCTGCATCCGGCGCTGGACGCGGCCTTCGTCCACGGGAAGGACGGTTTCGGCGATAGCGGGTATCCACCTGCCAGGCGTGCAGCCGAAGTCGAGCAGGCTGCAAACGCGATCGTGCGCCTGTCGCACGCGCATGCCGGCCAGCTGTTGCTGGTGGCGCTGGGCCCGCTGACCAACCTGGCATTGGCGCTCAAGCTGGATCCCACATTGCCCGAGCGCATCCACCGGTGCGTGGTGATGGGTGGCGCGGTCACCGGCCACGGCAACATGACGCCGTCCGCCGAATTCAATATCGCTTTCGATCCCGAGGCTGCGCATGTCGTGTTCTCGGCTTTTGGCCGGGGCCAGGGCCAAGCCCGGGGCGGGCCGAAGATCGAGCTGGCCGATTGGGAGGCCAACCTGCGCCACGGCTTTGCCCATGCCGCGTTCGAGACCTGGCTGCAGGCGGGTGCTGAAGTGCCTGGTGGCGGCGTGGCACGGTTCTACGACACCATCTCGCGCCATACCCGCGCCTGGGCCCGCAAGGGCCGTGGCGAGGACTGGCACTCGGCCGATGCGCTGGCAATGGCGCTGGCCCTGCAGCCCGACGGGGCGCTGGAGACGGTCGATCGCCCGTTGTCGATCGAGCTGGCCGGCACCCTGACCCGCGGCGCCAGCGTGGTCGACTGGGGGCGGCAGTCGGGCCAGCCGGATAACGTGACGTTGCTGTCCTGCTACGACCAGGCGCGCTACGAGGCCCTGATCAAGGCGGCCCTGGGTGCCTGAGCCGCCTGTCCGGCTGGATCAGGCCGCACTTGCGCGCAACCGTGCCAGCCCGTTAAAATGCCCGGCTTACCTCCGCATAGACCGGTGCTCGCCATGAAGGCCGACATCCACCCCGAATACCGCGAAGTCGTGTTCCAGGACCTGACTTCCGATTTCAAGTTCCTGACCCGTTCGACCATCTCCAGCAAGGAGACGGTGAAGTGGGAGGACGGCAACGAGTATCCCTTGGTCAAGGTCGAGGTTTCCTCGGCGTCGCACCCGTTCTACACGGGCCAGAACAAGCTGATGGATACCAGCGGCCGCGTCGACAAGTTCCGCAAGCGCTACAAGTAAGTAGCGGCCAGCCAGTTACGACTGGCAGGCACGGCCGGCAAGCCCGGCCGGCGTGAACCGGGTCCCGCCGGACCTGCCCAACGGCTGCCAGCAGGCAGCCGTTTGCGTGTCTGCATCCTGTTGCGCGCCGGCTTGCGTGGCCCAAGGCGCCCGGGTCAATGGCCATCGCCACTGTTTCGAGCCGACGCTCGAAGCGGCTATGCGATAATGATGCGCTGCCGCGACGCTCTTCGTGGTCGCGGTCATCGATCAATGGTCTTGGTCGGCATAGCTTCTGATCAGTGCCTCGCGGTCGATCAATGCATGATCAGTTGCTCGTCGACCAGCTGTTCTTCAAGCGGTTCCGTGATCGGGTTTCCCGATCAATCCCCCTCCGCGCCCGGCGCTGAAGTCTTGGGTGCGCATGATTCCAGGAGTGTGCGCGTGTCCAACGCCAATCAATCCCGCATCGACCAGGTCAGCCTGACCGCAGCCGGCAACACCATCGAGCTGCCGGTCGAGCACGGCACCGTGGGTGCCCCGTGTATCGATATCGCCAAGCTGCCCAAGCAGACGGGTTGCTTTACCTACGACCCGGGCTTCACCGCCACCGCCAGCTGCAAGTCGGCGATCACCTACATCGACGGCGATGCCGGCGTGCTGCTGTATCGCGGCTATCCGATCGAGCAACTGGCCGGCAAGTCCAGCTTCCTCGAGGTCGCCTACCTGCTGATGCACGGCGAGCTGCCGACCTCCGGCGAGTTTGCCAGGTTCGACAACGAGGTCGCGCATCACACGATGATGCATGAGTCGCTGAAGAACTTCCTGCGAGGTTTCCGGTACGACGCACATCCGATGGCGATGCTGTGCAGTTCGGTGGCGTCGTTGTCGGCGTTCTACCACGACACCCTGGACCTGGACGATCCCGAGCAGCGTCGCCTTGCCGCGATCCGCCTGATCGCCAAGGTACCGACGCTGGCTGCTGCCGCGTACCGGTATTCGATCGGGTGGCCGATCCGCTATCCGCGCAACAACCTGGAATACGTCGACCGCTTCCTGCACCTCATGTTCGAGGTGCCCAGCGAGCCACTGGAGATGAATCCAGTGGTCGCCAAGGCGCTGGACTTGTTGTTCATCCTGCATGCCGACCACGAGCAGAACGCGTCGACCTCGACCGTGCGCCTGGTCGGTTCCACCGGAGCCAATCCGTACGCCTCGGTCGCCGCCGGCATCGCCGCGCTGTGGGGCCCGGCACATGGTGGCGCCAACGAAGCGGTTTTGGAGATGCTGGAAGATATCGGCGATGCCAAGAACGTCGACAGCGCCATCGCCCGCGCCAAGGACAAGTCGTCCGGCTTCCGCCTGATGGGCTTCGGCCATCGCGTCTACAAGAACTTCGATCCGCGCGCCAAGATCATCCGCGAGATGACGCACGAGGTGCTTGCCGAGCTGGGCGTGGATGACCCGTTGCTCGAGGTGGCGTTGAAGCTGGAGGAGGCCGCCCTCAAGGACGACTACTTCGTTGAGCGCAAGCTGTACCCCAATGTCGATTTCTACAGCGGCATCATCTACAAGGCGCTGAAGATCCCGACGGAAATGTTCACGGTGATGTTTGCCATCGCCCGGACCGCCGGCTGGGTGTCGCATTGGCTCGAACAGCAGGAAGACCCCGCGGCCCGCATCGGCCGTCCGCGCCAGGTCTATACCGGCCCGGCATCGCGTGATTATGTCGCCATGGACAAGCGCTGACAGGGCGTTCCACGCAGTCGTAGCCTGGCTGTGGCGGCTTGGTTTCCGTGGCATGGCCGAGTTGGTTGGACATCAAAACGCCCCGCATCGCGGGGCGTTTTCGTTGCTGCACGTTTGTTTGCTGCAAGGGGTATCGGTTACATGCTTTTGAACCGCATGCCGCAACGTCGCGTGCGCACGGCCACCAACCACTCAGCCACAGGCTGCCTCATATCCGGCGATCTCGTCATCGGCAAGCAGCCCGCGCAGCTGAGCAATCGAGGCGCGCTGCATGGGCTTTTCATCCAGCCCCGACAGCGGTGCCTGGCGCAGGGCCAGTCGTGGAAGCACGGTGAGGTCGAAGGTCAGGTCCTCGGCAGAAAACAGCCAGGTCGGGAAATCGTCTTCGCGCATTGGATCCAGCCGCAGGTGCCGGCTGCGCGATTGCGCGGGGATGTCGTGCTCATCGAGGAAGCGGGGCACGGCGTCTGGATCGTCGCTGTAGAGCTGGAGGCAGACGGCCGCATTGTCGTCGGCGGTGCCGTCCAGGACCGTGCCGACCAGCCGCGCGTCGAAACCCGAGAAAAACTCCAGCGCGCGCAACGCCGCTTCACGGCGACGGCGCAGCTCGCCTGCATGGACATCCGCTCGGAACAGCCGCTGGTATTCGCGCAGCGCATCCTGGATTTCGCGGTTGCGCGGAAGCGATGCGTCGTCATGGATGCCGAGGCGATCGGCGGCCTTGAGCTTTGCCTGGTGGTAGTCGCGCATGCCGCCTTCGGCCATCAGGCGGGCGGCTTCATGGGCAAGCCGGTGACGGCGCTCGCGGACGCGCGTATGCGCATGCAGCTGGGCGTGGCGACGTACTTGGCGCATGACGCGTCCTCCAGTCGAACCCGTCTCGACTGTACCCGATCGTGTCGTGGAAGTGGGTGCGACTGCGGGCGGCTTGGTGTAGCGGGACTGACAGCGTCGTGACGGGAGTCCGGGCGCTGCCTTCTCGGATCAGGCCCGGCTGGAGCAGGGTCGAGCTTGCCGTGTTGTCATCCCGGGCGTAGCGAAGGATCTGCTGTAGGTTCTTGCCGGTGTTTCAGAGGCAACAAACAGATCCTCCGCTACGCCTGGGATGACAGGACTGGGGGCACGTGTTGTTCGACGAGCGAATCCCGAATCCCCAATCCCGGCCTAGAAGATATCGAACGCCGCCTCGTCGGCCGCATCGTCCTCATTGGTGGTGTTGACGTAGCTTTGCATCCGCTCCAGGTCCTCGGTCTTGACCCATTCACTGATGCCGCCGCTGCCGGAGGGCAACAGTTGTCCGTTGGCCGAAACCGAGACCTCGACCATGCCGTCGGGCGGGTCGTTGCTGACCACCGGCTGATCCTTGAGCGCCACGCGCATGTAATCGATCCAGATCGGCAACGCAGCCCTGCCTCCGTACTCGCCGCGGCCCAGCGACTTGAAGTCATCACGCCCCACCCAGACCGTGGTCACCACGTCGCCGGCGTAGCCGGAGAACCAGGCGTCGCGATAGTCGTTGGTGGAACCGGTCTTGCCGGCGGTGTCCTCGCGGCCGAGCACCTTGGCCTTGGTACCGGTGCCGCGCTGGACCACGTCACGCATCATCGAGACCAGCTGGTAGGCGACGCGGGCGTCGATCGCACGCGGTGCCAGCACGGTCTTGTCTGGTTCGGCGCTCGCCTGAGCGGCGGCGGAGGCGGCATCGGCGACGCCGGGCTTGTCAGCCGGCGTGGACGCCTTGTCTTCGGGCTTGCGCGGTTTGGCCTGCGCCGCGGACTGTCCGCCGGGACCCAGGTCGAAGCCCGCAACCACGTTGGATGCCTGCACGATCTTGCCGCTGCCGCCTTTCACGCCGCAACTGCGGCAGGCAGTCGGCGGGTGCGCCTTGAAGATGACCTTGCCATCGCGATCTCGGACTTCGTCGATGAAGAACGGCGTGATCCGGAAGCCGCCGTTCGGAAATGCGGAATACCCGCGCGCGATCATCATCGGGTGTAGCGAGGCGCTGCCCAGCGCCATCGACAGGTTGGGCGGCAACAGGCTTTCGTCGATGCCGAAGTGGCTGATGTACTTGCGCGCGTAATCAATCCCGATGGCATCCAGCAGGCGCACCGAGACCAGGTTGCGCGATTGCACCAGGGCCTCGCGCAGCCGCATCGGGCCGGCAAAGTTGCCGCTGTCGTTCTGCGGCCGCCAGGTGTGGCCACGGCGATCCTTGAATACTACCGGCGCGTCCAGCACGATCGAGGCAGGATTGAAGCCGCGCTCCATGGCGGCGGCATACAAGAACGGCTTGAAGCTCGAGCCCGGCTGGCGTCGTGCCTGGGTGGCGCGGTTGAACTTGTTGCCGGCATAACTGAAACCGCCGATGAGGGCGCGCAGGGCGCCGTTGCCAGGATCCAGCGAGACCAGCGCCGACTGCGCGCGCGGCAGCTGCTCCAGACGGTATTCGGGCTTGGCCGGCGGCCCGTTCGACTTGGCGACCTGCTGGTCGGCATCGTCCTTGATCTTACCGGCCGGGTTCGCGCCGTTTTCCCCCGCGTTGGTCGAGGCTTTTGCAGCCGCAGGCACCTTGGGTGGAGTAGGCGGGTTCATCCAGCGCACCCGGACCACGTCGCCGCGTACGACCAGCGCAGACGGGCTTTTCCCCGTCCAGCTGCTGTCGCCGGCATCCAGGGTGATCGTGCTCGCATTGCGCATCACGACATCGGCCGTGCCGCCGCCGCTGCGCAATACGATCGCGGGCACCAGGCCGCCCTGGGTCGGGGTGCCGTGCAGTCGCGCGGCGACCGTCGCGGCATCCTCGTCGCCGGCCAGGTCGTAATGCTTTTCGACCTGTCGCCAGCCGTGACGGTGGTTGTAGGTCTCCAGGCCGTCCTGCACCGCCTGCTGTGCCGCCGCCTGCATGACCGGGTCGATGGTGGTGGTGACGTGGTAACCCTTGGTCAGCACATCGCCACCGTAGCGCGCGATCATTTCGCGCCGGACCATTTCGGCTACGTACGGGGCGCTCACCTCGGTCTGGACTTCGTGCGGCCTGGCGTGCATCGGGGCCGCCCGCGCCGCGGTTTCCTCGGCTTTAGTGATGAAATGCAGTTCGCGCATGCGCTGCACGACGTAGTCGCGACGGATGCGCGAGCGCTCGGGGTTGCTGATGGGGTTGCCGCTGGACGGGAATTTCGGTGTCGCCGCCAGGCTGGCGATCTCGTCGAGGCTGAGCTGATCCATCGTCTTGCCGTAATAGAACTCGGCCGCCGCCCCGATCCCGTAGGAGCGATTGCCGAAGAAGCTTTTGTTCAGGTACAGCTCGAAGATCTCGTCCTTGGTCAACTCGCGCTCGATCTTCAGTGCCAGCAGCATTTCGGCGAGCTTGCGCGAATAGCTGTACTCGGAGCTCAGGAAAAACTGCTTGGCGACCTGCTGGGTGATGGTCGAGCCACCTGGTACGCGCTTGTCGTTGGTCGTGGCCAAGAGCCAGATTGCACGCGAAACGCCTTTGTAATCGACACCGTGGTGCTGGTAGAAGCGGTTGTCCTCGATCGCGATGAAGGCTTGCTTGACGTGTTCGGGCACGTTGGCGATGTCCACCGGATAGCGCCGGGTCTCGCCGTAGAGCGCCATGAGGCGGCCGTCACGGGCATAAACGTACATCGGCTCCTGCAATTCGACGTGGCGCAACGACTCGACGTCCGGCAATTTGGCCGAAACCACGAAATACAGGGTTCCCACGGCCAGCACGCCGATGACGGAAACGGCCACGAAGGCAAGCAGGGCCCAGCGCAGCAGGCGTCTAAATGGGGGCATCAGGCAGGTTTCCTCGCGCGTTTGGCATTGGCATGGGTCAGGCCGCGGAGTATAGAGGAGCCGCGCGGATTGGCCCGCGATGGTTCGGGGTTGGTACGGACGCAACCCCGGGATTGGCCCTGATTAGCGCTTCTCGGCCGGTTCTGTCACCATCCGGCGTTGGGGATGGGGTGGGATTCGGGGGCCCGTGGTCACAAAAAGTGACTCGGGGAGTTGCCTAATCGTGAAAAGTCCGTTATTTAATGCATCGGGGCACGAAGTGCGCGTAAGCGCCCGTGAGAAGGGGAGAAAACAGTGGGACTGATCACTAAAAGCCAGCCACCCTTGGTGGGCGTCGACATCAGTTCGACCGCAGTGAAGCTCCTCCAGTTGTCGAGGACGGGCAATCGCTACCGGGTCGAGCACTATGCCGTCGAGCCGCTGCCGCCCAATGCGGTGGTCGAGAAGAACATTGTCGAGGCCGAAGCCGTCGGTGATGCCATCCGCCGTGCGATGAGCCGTTCAGGCAGTCGCGCCAAGTACGCGGCCGCTGCGGTCTCGGGCTCGGCGGTCATCACCAAGCTGATCCCGATGCCCGGTGATCTCGACGATGAGGAGATGGAATCCCAGGTCGAGCTGGAAGCCGTCAATTACATCCCGTACCCGATCGAGGAAGTGAACCTCGACTTCGAGGTGCTGGGCCCGATGCCCGGCAATGCCGAGATGTCGCAGGTCCTGCTGGCCGCGTCGCGCTCGGAAAACGTCGAGACCCGCGCATCGGCGCTGGAACTTGGCGGCCTGACGGCCCGGGTAATGGACGTGGAGGCTTTCGCGATCGAAAACGCCTTTGCCCTGCTGTCCGAAAGCTTGAACGTGGCGCCTGACGGCGTGGTGGCGCTGGTGGATGTCGGCGCGACCATGACCACGCTCAACATCCTGCGCAACAACCGCAGCCTGTACAGCCGCGAGCAGGTATTCGGTGGCAAGCAACTGACCGATGAGGTCATGCGTCGATATGGCTTGAGCTACGAGGAAGCAGGACTGGCCAAGCGTCAGGGCGGTTTGCCAGAGAGCTACGAGATCGAAGTGCTCGAGCCCTTCAAGGAAGCGCTGGTCCAGCAAATCAGCCGCCTGCTGCAATTTTTCTACGCCGGTAGTGAGTTCAATCGCGTCGACCAGATCGTACTCGCCGGTGGCTGCGCATCGATCCCGGGCGTGGCTGACATGGTCGAGGAGCAGCTTGGGGTGCCGACCGTGGTCGCCAACCCGCTGGCACAAATGACCCTCGGACCCCGGGTGCAGGCGCATGCGCTGGCACAGGACGCGCCGGCGCTGATGATTGCCGCCGGCCTGGCATTGAGGAGCTTCGACTGATGGCACGGATCAACCTGCTCCCCTGGCGCGCGGAGCGACGCAAGCAGCGCAAGAAGGAATTCCTCGGCATGCTCGGCATGTCGGCCATTGCGGCCGTGGTGGTGTCGTTCCTGATCATCAGCTACTACAGCTCCCAGATCAGCGGCCAGGAAGACCGCAACAGCTACGTGCGCGAGCAGATCACGCAGGTGGACGCACAGATCAAGGAGATCGAGGAGCTCGACAAGAAGAAAGCCAAGCTGCTGGCGCGCAAGGAAGTGATCGAGCAGCTGCAGGCCAACCGTTCGCAGATGGTGCACCTGTTCGACGCGCTGGTGCATACCATCCCCGATGGGGTCGTGTTGACCGCGATCCAGCAGGAAGGCAACAAGCTGACGCTGACGGGTCGTTCGCAATCCAACGCACGGGTCAGTACCTATATGCGCACCCTGGAGGGTTCGGGTTGGATGACTAAGCCCGACCTGTCGATCATCGAGGCGAAGGCCGGCGACCCGGGGCTGCCCTACACGTTCACAATGACCGTGACAATGGCCAACCCCAACACGCCCACGGATACCGATGGTGACGGCGTCCCTGATGCGCCTGCCGATGGTGCTTACGATGGCGATGTGCAGGCGATGGATACCCAGGCCGACACGGCTGGATCCAATGATGCTGCGGAGTTGGCCCCCGACGAAGGGAAGGCGATGGCAGCACCGGTCACTTCCAGCGACGAAGCAGCTGGCCAGGTTGCCCCAGGACGAAACGCTACAGAGCAGGCTGCCCCCGAGCAGGCCAAGCCCCAGGATGCGCCGCCGGCGATGATCAAGAATGAAGGAGGCGCATCGTGAGCCAGAACAAGATGTCGCTGAAGGACTTGAGTTTCGATAACACCGGCTCGTGGCCGCGCGAGTACAAGATCATCTTCTGCGTGTTCATCGGCTTGTTCATCGTCGCGTTGGCATGGTGGTTCGTCGTGCGCGACAAGACCGACGAGCTCAAGCGATTGGAAGCGGAGGAAACCAGCCTGAGGCAGGAATTCGAGACCAAGCAGGGCCGTGCCGCCAATCTTGAACCGCTCAAGCTGCAGCTGGCGCAGATGGAGCAGCAGTTACAGCAGATGCTACGGCAGCTGCCAAGCAAGACGGAGATGCCCGACCTGATCGTCGACATCTCGCAGACTGCGCTGGCCACGGGGCTGACCAACGAGTTGTTCCAGCCGGGGTCCGAAACAGCCAAGGAGTTCTACGCCGAGAAGCCAATCGCATTGCGCATGGTGGGGACCTACCACCAGTTCGGTGCCTTCGTCAGCGGCGTTGCCTCGCTGCCTCGGGTGGTGATCCTGACCATGCACAACATTGCCCTGAAACCCAGAAATCCTAAGGAGGGTGGCGGAATCCGAAAGGACATCCCGTTGGAGCTCTCTGGCACGGTCAAGACCTATCGTTACCTTGACGAGGAAGAGACTGCGCAGCAGGCAGCGCCTGCCAATAACAATGGCAACGGCAACGGGGGGGTGCACTGACATGTCCCAGCTCTCATCCAATAGGTTGTCATCCGGCAATGCGCAGTCATCTGGCAGGAGCGCGCGACTGGCAGGCAACAGCCTGCGTACCGGTGCCCTGCTCTGCGCGTTCTTCTTGCTTGCTGCCTGTGGCCGTGGTGTAACCAGCACGCCTGGCGATGCCCCGAACCTGGAAAAATGGGTTGCCGAAGTAAAGAGTCGGCCGGCACCAGCATTGCCTCCCTTGCCGGTGATGCAGCAGTTCGAAACCTTCGAATATGCAGCGCAAGGCTTGCGTGATCCGTTCAGCAACGCCTTCACCGACGAGGGCACCAGCAATGGGCCGCGCCCGGATCCGAACCGCCGCAAGCAGACGCTTGAGCAGTTCCCGCTGGACAGCATGGACATGGTGGGCACGATCGGCACCGGTCCAGGACTGGTGGCGCTGGTCACGGCGCCGGACAAGGTGACTTACCGGGTGCGCCCGGGTGTCTACATGGGTCAGAGCGACGGCCGTGTCACGGCCGTTAGCGAAGACCGTATCGAACTCGTGGAACTGGTGCCCGACGGTGCTGGCGGCTGGTTGGAACGGCCCGCGTCGATTGCGCTCGAAGATCAATGATTGGGGATAGGACGATGACCGTAACCAAAACCAACCTGCGGCCTGCCCGGCGCCTGATGCCCTTGCGGGCGAGTCTGCTCGGCCTCTCGGTCGGACTACTGGCCGCTGTCAGCGGAGCCCACGCTGCGCCCATGCCGGCAACGGCGTCTGCGCTCACCACGGTTGCGCAATCCGCGACATCGGTCGCCGACCCGGCAAGACAGGTGCCCGGTGCGCTGAGCGTGTCGAACATCGATTTCAAGCGCGGGGACGGCGGCGCGGGCCGCCTGATCCTGCACTTCAGCGGTGATGGCGCCGTCCCCGACCTGCACAAGCAGGGGTCCACGGTGGTGGTCGACGTCGGCAATGCCAGCCTGCCTGCCTCGTTGCAGAAGCCGCTCAATGTCAGCGACTTCGCCACGCCGGTACAACGCATCGACGCCAATCGCGCCGGCAACGGGACCCAGCTGGTGCTCAGCACCAAGGGTAACTTCGAATCGATGGCTTACCAGACCGGCCGCGACTATATCGTCGAGATCGTGCCGCGCGCTGCTACGGGCAGGACTGCGGTCGGTGGCACCACCGCGATGGGTGCGACCAGCTCTACGTCCACCGAGCGGGGCTACAAGGGTCGCCCGGTGACATTCAACTTCCAGGACGTGCCGGTGCGCACTGTCCTGCAACTGATCGCCGAGGAGTCCAACCTCAACATCGTCGCCTCCGACTCGGTGACCGGCAATGTCACCCTGCGCCTGATCAACGTGCCGTGGGACCAGGCGCTGGACCTGGTGCTGCAGGCCAATGGCCTGGACATGCGCAAGAACGGCAATGTCGTCTGGGTCGCGCCGCAGTCCGAGATCGCCAAGTACGAGCAGGACAAGGCTGATGCCCGCATTGCGATCGAGAATCGCGCCGAGGTCGTCACCGAGTACATCCCGATCAGCTATGGCAGCGCCGAGGACCTGGCCAAGCTGCTGACCGAAGATAGCAAGGGAAGCAGCGGTGGCGGTGGCGGTGGTGCCGGTGGCGCAGCTGCGAATCGTGGCTTCCTGTCGCCACGTGGCAGCCTCAGCTTCGACCGTCGTACCAATACCTTGCTGGTAATCGATATCCCGCAGCGCGTGCAGGCCATCAAGGACCTGGTGCGGGAGCTCGACAAGCCGGTGGACCAGGTCGTGATCGAAGCGCGTATCGTGGTGGCAAACGAGTCTTTCGCACGTGAGTTGGGCGCAAAATTCGGAATCCGCGGGACCCAGCAGAACACGACGTTTGGAGGCTCACTGCCAAGCTCGACTGGATCAGTCGTAAATGGCTCGCCGGTAGGGCCTACACCCATCAACGGACTGAACGTCAGCTTGCCTTCCAACCTGGCCGGCGCCGGATCGTTGGCCCTGTCGATCCTCAACGGCGGCTATGCGCTGGATGTCGAGCTGTCTGCCCTGCAGACCGAGGGTCGTGGTGAGGTCATCTCCAACCCGCGCGTCGTCACCAGCAACCAGAAGGAAGCGGTGATCACCCAGGGCCAGGAGGTCGGCTACCTGACCATCACCGGGGGTTCGGGCCAGTCCCAGATCCCGCAGGTGCAGTTCAAGGACGCGGTACTGGAGCTGAAGGTCACACCGACCATCACGGCCGATGGCCGCGTGTTCCTCGCCATGGCCGTCAAGAAGGACGAGGTCTCCGGATTCGTCGACACCGGCTTCGGCCAGGTGCCGACCCTGGCCAAGCGCTCGGTCAATACCGCGGTGCTGATGGAAGACGGCCAGACCGTCGTGATTGGCGGCGTCTACGAGTTCAAGAACCAGCAGGACATCGCCAAGGTTCCGTTCCTGGCCGACATCCCGATCATCGGCAACCTGTTCAAGCGTCGCGGCCGCACCAAGAGCAAGGCCGAGTTGCTGATCATGGTGACGCCGAAGATCCTGCGCGTCGCCCAGCGACCTGCACAGTAAGGGCAGCAGCAAAAGTTTCAAGCGAAGGGGCCGGAAGGCCCCTTCGTCGTACCTGGGTCGCGCTTCGGCTGAACACCGCCCCGGCCGCAAGGAACCAATTCACGTTGATTCGGTCAAACTGGGCCCCGGCGCACTCTGCGTCGCAGTACCGGACAGCAATGGACAGCCGCAGCGACGAGCCCTCCCGCCTCCATGCAGCCTTCAGCGCCATGCGCGACGGATTGGCGACGCAGATCGTCGGCCAGTCCGCGCTGATCGAGCGCCTGCTGATCGCTTTGCTTGCCGACGGACACCTGCTGGTGGAAGGCGCGCCCGGATTGGCCAAGACCACCGCGATCCGCGCCCTGGCCGCACGCCTGGATGCCGACTTCGCCCGCGTCCAGTTCACGCCCGACCTGCTGCCGGCCGACCTCACCGGTACGGATGTCTGGCGACCGCAGGATGGCCATTTTGAATTCCAGCCGGGCCCGATCTTCCATCCGGTGCTGCTGGCCGACGAGATCAACCGCGCCCCGGCCAAGGTCCAATCAGCACTGCTGGAGGCGATGGGCGAGCGCCAGGTCACCGTAGGCCGCCAGACCTACCCGTTGCCAAAGTTGTTCCTGGTGATGGCGACCCAGAACCCGATCGAGCAGGAAGGCACTTTCCCGCTCCCCGAGGCACAACTCGATCGCTTCCTGATGCATGTTCGCATCGGATATCCCGAAGTCGATGCCGAGACGCAGATCCTGCAGCTGGCGCGAGAGCAGGCGCGTGACGTGCTGCAGCCAACCAACACAGCACCGGACAGGATGCCGCTCCAGGACGTATTCGCCGCACGCACCGAGGTCCTGGACCTGCACATGGCGCCGCAGCTGGAGCGCTACCTGATCGAACTGGTCCTGGCCTCACGCGATGCCACGCGCTATGAGCCCGCACTCGCGCGACGCATCGCCTGGGGTGCCAGCCCGCGAGGTTCCATCGCGCTGGAGCGCTGCGCCCGCGCCCGTGCGTGGCTGGCGGGTCGCGATTTCGTCACGCCCGACGACATCCGCGCCATTGCCCCGGATGTCCTGCGCCATCGCGTCCTGCCCAGTTACGAAGCAACCGCTGAAGGCTGGGATGGCGATCGACTGGTTGCCGAATTGCTGGATAAGGTACCGCTGCCGTGACGTTGCCAAAAGGCGGCCCTATCGGCTCAGCCAACCCACACCGACCTGCAAATTGCCAACCTGAGCGCAGCGAAGGATCTGCTTGTTGTCCCTCAAACGCCAGGTACAAAAGCACCGCAGGTCCTTCGCTGCGCTCAGGATGGAAAACTGCCTGCACGCGCGCTGAAATCCCGGATTCGTACTGATCACGCAGCCTGATGCCATCGCCCCACATCCAACAACAAACAAAGAAAGGCGATGGCATCCATCCCACGCTGTCCGAGCTCGTCGCATTGCGCGCCGCGGTACAGGGACGGCGTCCTCCCAAGCGTGGCCACCACGGCGCCAGTGGACAGGGCTTGTCACCGATGCGCGGTCGCGGGATGGAGTACGCCGAATCGCGCGAGTACGCCATCGGCGATGACGCCCGCCATATCGACTGGCGCCTGACCGCACGCAGCGGCAAACCGCACACCAAGCTGTTCCAGGCAGAGCGTGAGCGCCTGACATTGATCGTTGCCGATACTGCACCGGCGCTGTATTTCGGGACCCGGACGCGGTTCAAGTCGGTGCAGGCCGCACGCGCCGGAGCCGTGGCTGCATGGGTCGCGGTACGCGACGGCGATCGCATCGCCGCGCTGCGCGGCAGCACTTCGGAGCCCCCGATCCCACCCATGGCCGGCCCACGGGGTGCGCTGCGCGTACTCGATGCCCTGGTGCGTTGGTATGCAGGGCCGCCAGTGGACGATGCCGGTCTTGAAGTGGCGTTGGACCATGCGCGTCGCCTGCTGCGCCCGGGGTCACGATTGGTGGTGCTGGCCGACCCGTCCAGCATCCATGCCTTGCCGCAAGCGCGTTGGCCAGCATTGACGATGCATAACGAAGTCATCGTCCTGCTGCTCAGCGATCCTCTGGAGCGTGAGCCACCGCGCGCGGCCTTGCCATTCCAGGTCGGGGCTGGGCAGGTAGGAGGCAAGGTCGGCAAGGACAGCGGCCACCGCGTCGAACTCGACCTCGATACCGCAGCGCAACGCCAGCGCTGGCGCAACGAGTTTGTCGCCCCGATGGATGCCGCGCTGGCGCAGTTACCCGCGTGCGGCGTACGGGTACAGGTGTTGTCGACCGACGCGCCCAGTGAGTCGTGGTTGCCGATCCTGGGTCGCCCCCGGGCCGCTTGACCATGATGCAGCCCGATCCATCACTCGTTTTGCGCGGCATCCACCAGCCGTCCGCGCCATCGTGGTGGCCGCCGGCACCGGGCTGGTGGCTGGTGGCAGCGAGCGTATTGATTGCGTGCGCCCTGTGCGCTTGGTGGGCGTGGCGTCGCAGGTATCGACGACGCGCGCTGGAACAACTGTTCGACGCGTCGGTGCAGAACGCAGCAACGCCCGCGCTGCAGGTCGCGGCCATCTCGGAGTTGCTTCGCCGCGCGGCTCGCCGGCAGGATCCCGCCGCAGACAAACTCGTCGACGAGGACTGGATACGGTTCCTCGACGCGGGTTTGCAGCCGCCCGTGTTTGCCAGCGGTGCTGGCGCGGTCCTGCGCGATGGTGCGTTCCGGAGAGACGTTTCCGCATCCGATGTCGAAACGTTGCGTACCGTCGCGCGCGCACGCTTCCTGCAATGGATGGACGTACGATGACCGGCTGGTGGCCCATGTCGCTGGATGGTTTCGCCTGGCCATGGCTGTTGCTGGCACTGCCGTTGCCATGGCTGTTGCGTTGGCTGCTGCCGGCCGTACGCAGCAGGTCGGTCGCATTGAAGGTGCCGTATGGTGCGCGCATCGACACCATCGCGGGCACGACGGGACCTGCTCGCGCCGTCGGCGTCGGCCTGCTTGGCTGGCTGGCCTGGGCCTTGTTGTGCGTCGCCGTGGCACGCCCGCAACAATTGGGTGAGCCCGTGCAGCCGCCGCAGGTGGGGCGCGACATGATGCTGGCGGTCGATCTGTCCGGCAGCATGGGCGAGCAAGACATGGCGCTGGGCGGTCGCGCGGTCGATCGCCTGACCGCCGCCAAGGCGGTGCTTGCCGACTTCCTCGACCATCGTGCCGGCGACCGCGTCGGCCTGATCGTATTTGGACGCCAGGCCTATGCATTGACGCCGATGACGCTCGACCTGGACTCGGTACGCCAGCAACTCGACGGCAGCGTGGTCGGGCTGGCGGGCCGTGAAACTGCGATCGGTGACGCCATTGGATTGGCGGTCAAGCGCCTGCATGCACGGCCCGCGCAGCAAGGTGCGGGTGCCGATGCCGAGCACGTACTGATCCTGCTGACCGACGGCGTCAACACCGCAGGAATGCTGGACCCGATCAAGGCCGCCGAACTGGCACGCGACAACGACGTGCGTGTGTATACCATCGCATTTGGCGGTGACAGCAGTGGTATTTCCGTATTTGGGATCCCGATCCAGATGCCGGGCGGAAGCGACGACATCGATGAGGCCACGCTCAACCGCATCGCCTCGCTGACAGGCGGCAAAGCGTTCCGCGCACGCAACACCCAGGAGCTGGCCGGCATCTACGGTGAGATCGACCGGCTGGAGCCAATCCAGCGCGAAGGCCAGCGCGTGCGTCCACGCATCGAGCGTTATCCGTGGCCACTGGTGGCGGCATTGCTGTGTGGGTTGTTGGCACTGGCGTTGCCCAGGCACAGCCTGTCCAGGCGCAGGCTGTCCGGAGGCATGCTGTCCGGAAGCAAGCGGTCCGGACGCATGCTGTCCAGGCGCAGGCAAACATGAACTTCGATCTGTCCAGCCTGGGTCTGGCCTCCCTGTCGACCCTGCATGTGCTGCGTCCGGACTGGCTATGGCTATTGCTGGCGTTGCCGCTGCTCGCCTGGTGGTGGCGACGCCGACAGGTCCGGCAAAGCGTGTGGCGCGATGTCGTTGATCCGCACCTGCTGCCATACCTGCTGCAAGGCAGGGCCGGTGCGCACGGGCAAAGTGCCTTGTGGTTGGGCCTGCTTTGCTTCGCACTGGTGGTCTGTGCGCTGGCGGGCCCTTCGTGGCAGCGGGTCGAGCAGCCGCTATGGCAGAGCCGGGCACCCTTGGTGATCGCAGTGGACTTGTCGCGCACGATCAGTGCAAGTGACCTGCAGCCGTCGCGTTTGGCGCGGGCACGGGCAAAGATCGCAGCGTTGCTGGAGGAGCGCGCCGGGGGGCAAGTCGCCCTGGTCGCTTACGCGGTCGACGCGTATACCGTAGCGCCACTCACCGATGATGCCGACAATGTCGCGTTGTACCTGGACGCGTTGTCACCGGACATCATGCCCGGCGACACCATGCCAGGCGCAGGAATGTCTTTCACCGCAACGCGATCTGGCGATAGCCAGGCCGGTCGCGCCATTGCCTGGTCGTCCCGGCTGTTGAAACAGGCAGGCTTCGATCATGGCGACATCCTGCTGCTCAGCGACCATGCCGACGACGCCGCACGCGATGCGGCCTCTACGGCGGCCAAGGCCGGCTATCGCGTGTCGGCATTGGGCCTGGGCACTGCCAAGGGGGCATCCTATCGCGATGGGGAAGGCCGTATCGCCAAGACCCAGCTCGATGCTGCTTCGTTGCGCGCAATGGCCAGTGCGGGCGGTGGCGGATATGCCGCGGTGTCGGCAAACAGCCAGGACCTGGCGGCAATCGATGTGCTTGATCCACGGCAGGCCGGCACCACGGCCGCGCACGGTGAGAAGACCAGCGTCTGGCGTGACCAGGGGTACTGGCTGCTGTTGCCCGTATTGTTGCTGGCGGCCTTGGCATTCCGTCGCGGCGGTGCGCTGGCCGTGGTGCTGGCCTGCGTGTGCCTGCCGCTATCCCAGGCACGCGCTGCCGATGGCGACTGGTGGCGTCGCCCGGACCAGCAGCAGCACCAGCAACTCGAGCAGGGCGCACAGGCGTATCACGACAAGGATTACGCCGCAGCCGAGGAAAAATGGCGTGGACTTCCGGGTGCCGAGGCCGCCTACAACCTCGGCAATGCACTGGCCAGGCAAGGGCAGTACGACGAGGCCATCACGCAATACGACAAGGCGTTGAAGTTGCATCCGGGCATGGACGATGCCGTTGCCAACCGCAAAGCAGTACTGGCCGCCAGGAAGCGAAAATCCCCATCCGGGAAGCAGCAAGGTCGGAAGGACAAAAACAGCAAGGACGGCAAGAGCAGCGCCGGACAGCAGGAAGGGGCCGGACAACAGGATTCGCAGGGCAACAATGGCAACAAGCAATCCAGGTCCGGAAGCAAGGACGATGCTGATCGGCAGCAGGGCCAGCAACCACCGGCCAAACCGGAGGACGCCAACAAGGCAAACCCCGGCAAGCCAGCCGATGCGCAAGCACAGCGCAAGGCCGACGCCGCGCAACACGAACGCATGCGGCAGGCATTGGCCAAGGCGCAACAAGCCAAGCAGGGCGAGCGGGGTGAAGCAAAAGAAAATCAATCCAGCCAAACCCCGGCCGAGCGTGAGCGCCGGGTTGCCAACGAAGCGTGGCTGCGACGCGTGCCCGATGATCCAGGCGGTTTGCTGCGGGCACGTTTTCTACTTGAATACCAGCGTCGCCAGCAAGGAGATGATCGATGATGTCACGGTGGCTGGGCCAGCGATGGGTGATCTCATGGCCAGTGCAATCACGACCACCTGCAGTCCATCACATCGCGACGTTTGCGATGGCCCTGCTGTTGCCCTTGCTGTCGTTGCCTGCATCGGCGCAGGTGCGTGCCTGGCTGGATCGCGACACCATCGCGATGGGCGAGACCGCGACCCTCAGCATCCAGACCGACCAGGCCACCAGTTCAGCGCCCGACTACGCACTGCTGCAGCGCGACTTCAGGGTCAGTGGCAACACCAGTCGCCGCAGTTTCGAGCGTGCCAACGGGGTCGATCGCACGCGCACGGTGTTCAAGGTCGCTTTGCAACCCCGGCACGATGGCGTGATCGGAATCCCGGGCCTGTTGGTTGGCGGCCAGCGCACGCAACCCTTGACTCTGACAGTCACGCCAGCGGCCAGCACCCCGGCGCGTGCAGGCGGGGTGGTGTTCATCGATGCCGTGATCGATGACAGGCAGCCCTATGTGCAGCAGGCGGTCGGCTACACCGTGCGCCTGTATTCGGCCACGCCCTTGATTGCCGGCCAACTCGACCAGGCCCAGCCCGACGGCGCATCGTTGCAGCCCGTCGGCGAAGACACCCAATACAACCGCGAGGTGTCCGGCCGCCGCTACAACGTCATCGAACGCCATTACCTGCTGATCCCGGAGCACAGCGGCACGCTGACCCTGCCTGGTGCGCAGTTCAACGGTCGTGGCAGTGGTGGTTTCTTCGACAACATGTTCGGCGACGGACAGCGCGACCTGCATGCCGGTGGACCACCGATGACATTGCAGGTGCAAGCGATCCCGGACCAGGCGACGCAGCCGTGGCTGCCGTTGCACTCCTTGCGGCTACGTTATGCGGCGACCCCGCAGGAGGCCCGTGTCGACGAGGCGTTCACCGTGACCGTGGAAGTGACTGCCGATGGCGCCACCTCGGCGCAACTGCCTGAGCTGCAACTGCCGTCGATCGAGGGTGCACAAATCTTCGCCGATCCACCGCAGGCCGACGAAACACTCAGGGATGGCCGTCCGCAGGTGCGGATGACCCGCAAGTTTTCCGTGGTGCCGGGGCGGGTTGGCAAGCTGCATCTGCGCGGACCCAGGATGGCCTGGTGGGACGTTGGCACTGGCACGCGCCACACGACATCGCTGCCGGATATCGACCTGCAGGTGACCGCGGCTACCGGCGGGGACACGGGTGCCAATCCGGATGGCGCAGGTCGGGCATTGCCATCGTCGACTGGTTCACCAGGCGACGGAACAACCGTTGGCGGTCCCGGCTGGATGCACGTCCCCGGCGTGCAGGGCGAGGTACGGCCCTGGGCATTCGCGGCTGTCGTGTTCGCGTTGCTGTGGTTGATCACGTTGATGTGGGGCTTGCATCGCCACCCGGCACCGGCCGCAGTCGCCACGCATCGCAAGGACGCCACTGCGTCGGCGCCACCGGCTCGGGATGCAAGGGCATTGAAACAGGCGCTGGCCACCGGTGGGCTGGATGACGTGGCCGGGGCGTTGTGCGCTGCGGCGGATCCGCCGGCGTCCGACCTGGACACCGTGCACGAGCGTCTTGGGGACGCCGGGCAGCGCGATGCGGTCACCGCACTGCAGCGCGCACTGTGGGGTGATGGTGACGGTGTCCAGGCAAGGCAGCTGTTGCGCACGGCGTTCGCGCAGGCACCGCGCTGGATCCGGACGCCGCCAGCCAAGCCCGCCCTGCTTCCGCCGCTCTATCCCTAGGCGCGACCGCCCGTTGCTCGCGGCGCTGCAAGCGTTCAATTGGACAGTGGGAGTTCGCAGCGCAGGACCAGCAGATCGTCGTCGATGCTGGCCGACAGTCGCCCTGCATGCGCCTGGGCGATTGCCTTGGCGATCAGCAGTTGCAGCCCCAGCCCGTCGTCGTAAGGCTGCGATTGGGGTTGTTCAAGCAAGCACGCGGCCGCGTCCGCATCCGCAGCCCGTGACTTGGTGCCCAGCTCGATCCGGACCTGGCCATCGACACTGCGGACTTTGAGCAGCGCGGGGGGCGCGCCGCGCGCCAGCAGGTACCCGAGCAGTATCCGCAGCAGCTGCGTCAGGCGCTGTGGATCCCCGTCGACCAGCGCGAGTGTCCCGTCATCGTCTATCGCCGCGCCGGACAAGCCATGGGCGGCAAGCGCATTGTCGATCAGCAGGATTGGTTCGCAGGCTTCGCGCCGGCCCAGCAGTCGGTTCTGGGCGATCCGGGACCAGTCCGCGAACTCGTCGAGCATGCTGCCCATGCGTCGGGTCTGGCGATCGATGATCGCAAGCAGTTCGGTGCGCTGCTCGGGAGGCAGGTCGTCACGTTTGAGCAGGTGGCTTGCCGTCTGCAGCGGGGCCAGGGGACCGCGCAGGTCGTGGGCCAGGCGGTCCAGCCACGGAATATCGATGACGGGTTCGGTGCGGATGGGTTTCAAGGGTTGTCTTCCGGTCCATCGCTTGCCAACGATCGGCACACTGCCTGCAGTGTCGACAGGTCCGGCGGCTTGACCAGGTGGCGGTCGAAACCAGCATCCCGCGTCCGGCGACGATCCTCGGGTTGGCCCCAGCCGGTAATGGCGACCAGCAGCACATCATCGCCGTTGGGCATCGCTCGCAGTGTCGTGGCGACATCGTAGCCGCTGCGCCCGGGCATGCCCACGTCCAGGAAGACGGCAGCGGGCTTGAAAGCCGCGAACGCTTCCTCGAAGTCGTCCGGATCGTACAACGTGCGTACCTCCAGTCCTTCGAGCTGCAACATCATCGTGAGCGTATCGGCAGCGTCCCGGTTGTCATCCAGCACCAGGGCGCGATGACTGCGATTGGTGCGTCCCTGGCGACCTTCCGGCGCGCCAGCGTGTCCCTGCGTTCCTGCGTGTCCTGCGTGTCCTGCGTTTCCTGCGGGTCCTGCGGATCCGGCATCGTCGTCGCCGCCGAAGCACACGGCAGGCAGACACGGAATTCGCTGCCGCGCCCCGGTCCTTCGCTGCGGACGGTCACCTTGCCGTCGTGCAACTCGGTCAGCCGCCGCACCAGGGTCAGGCCGATGCCCAGGCCGCCCTTGGCGCGCTCGATCGCGGTGTCGGCCTGGGTGAACAGTTCAAAGATCTCCTGGCATTGGCCGGGGCTCAGGCCAATGCCCGAGTCACGCACCGTGACCTCGACCTGCCCGCCATCGCTGCTGGCGATCAGGTCGATCCGCCCGCCGGCATCGGAATACTTGGCGGCATTGTTGAGCAGGTTGGCGAAGACCTGCGCCAGCCGCAACGGATCCACGTGCAGCTGGACGGGTTGCGGGGGAAGCTGCGTGTGCAATTGGTGGCCGCCCTGGTCTATCAGCGGCATGGCGAGCTCGATCGCGGCCTGCAGCACCTCCTGCAGGGTCGTGGCCTGCGGGCGCAACACCAGTTTCCCGCGGGTGATGCGGGCCACGTCCAGCAGATCGTCGATCAGTCGCACCAGCAACGCGAGTTGGCGTTCCATGATCTGTTGCAACGGGTCGTCCGCTGCGTCTGCCGAGGAGGCGCGGCGCACGTTGAGGGCGTTGAGCAGCGGTGCGAGGGGGTTGCGCAGTTCGTGCGCCAAGGTCGCCAGGAACTCATCCTTGAGCCGGTCGGCATCGCGCAACCTGGCTTCGGCGCTGGCCCGTTCGCCGACCTCGATGCGAAGATCCTGGTTGCGGGTGGCCAGCTCGGCGTTGGCTTCCCGCAACGACGCGTTCAGCGCGTCGAGCTGGCGCGCTTTCTCCCGCTCCAGGGCGGCATTGGCCTGCTGCAGCTCGCGGCGCTTGCGGTGCAACTCGGCCAGGACCATGACCTTGCTGCGCAGGATCTCGGGGATCACCGGCACCATCACGTAATCGACCGCGCCCAGTTTGTAGCCGCGCAGCCGGTCCATGTCGGTGACGTTGACCGCGGTGACGAAGATGATCGGGGTGCGCTCGTAGCGCGGGTGCTGGTGGATCAGGCTCGCGGTTTCGAACCCGTCCATGCCCGGCATGTTGACGTCCAGCAGGATCACCGCGTACTCGTCGTCCATCAAGCGCCCCAGCGCTTCGGTGCCGGACCTGGCCTCGACCAGGTCCTCGCCCAGTGGTTCCAGGATCGCGCGATACGTCAGCAGGCGGCCCGGCTGGTCGTCGACCAGCAGGATCTTCACCGGTGCGGGTGCCTCCGGCGAGGCGCCGTCGACATGGGACCCGGGCAGGTCGATGTTCAGCGGTGCAGCCACTGCCGCAGCACTCCAAGCAACTGGTCGGTGACCACCGGTTTGGCGAGATAGTCGGACGCGCCGGCTTCCAGGCATTTCTCGCGGTCGCCTTTCATCGCCTTGGCGGTCAGCGCGATGATCGGCAGCGCGCGCGAATCCGGGTTGTTGCGGATCTCGCGCATGGTCTCGTAGCCGTCCATGCCCGGCATCATGATGTCCATCAGCACCAGGTCGATGTCGGGGTTCTGCTCGACCTTGCCGATCGCATCCTGGCCGTTGCCGGCGGTGATGACTTCCATGCCATGGCGCTCGAGCACGCTGGACAGGGCGAAGATGTTGCGGACGTCGTCGTCGACCACCAGCACGCGGCGCTCGCGCAGCGCATCGTCGGACTCATGCAGGCTTTGCACCATGCGACGCTTGCCTTCGGGCAGGTCGGCGACGACCCGGTGCAGGAACAACGCAGTCTCGTCGAGCAGGCGCTCAGGCGATTCGACGCCCTTGATCACCACCGATTTGGCGATCTTCTTCAGGCGGGTTTCCTCGGACTCGCTCAAGTCCTTGCCTGTGAAGACCACGATGGGGAGGTCGCGCAGCGTGTCGATGTCCTGGATCCGGTCCAGCAGGTCCAGGCCGGTCATGTCGGGCAGGCGCAGATCCAGGACGACGCAATCGTAGGCATTGTCCCGGAGCGCGGCGAGGGCCTGCTCACCGGTTTCCACGCCGTCGATCTCGACGTCGTCGTGGCCGATGAGCTGCTCGATGCTCATGCGTTCGGCTGCATCGTCCTCCACCAGGAGCAGGCGCTTCACGCGCGGCTCGGCATAGGCCATGATCCGCTCCATCGCGGCATCGATGCTCTCGCTGCTTCCCGGCTTGCCGAGATAGGCGAAGGCACCGCGCTCGATGCCCTGGTGGCGTTCTTCCTCCACGGTCACGATCTGCACGGGGATGTGCCGGGTGGTCGAATCCTGCTTGAGCCGTGCCAGTACCGTCCAGCCGAGCATGTCGGGCAGGATGATGTCGAGCGAGATCGCACTGGGCTTGTAGTCGCGTACCAGGCGCAGGGCCTCGCTGCCACGATTGGCGACGAGCACCTTGAAGCCGCAGGAGCGCGCGTGGTCGCGGAGCACGGTGGCGTAGTGCGGGTCGTCCTCGACGACCAGCAGCGACGGTTCGTCGGGTGCCAGGTCGTGGCGGTCGTCCGCGATGTCTTCCAGCCCCTCCAGGTCCGGGTCCCTGCCGTTGCCGTTTGGCTGGCCGCTGCCACGATGTTCCATGGCGACCGTGGTCTCGTCGCTGCCGACGTAGTTCAGTGGCAGGTACAGGGTGAACGTGCTGCCTTCGCCGTACGTGCTCTGCAGGGTCAATTCGCCCCCGAGCAGGCCTGCGATTTCACGACTGATCGCCAATCCCAGGCCCGTGCCGCCATAGCTGCGTGACGTTCCGGCATCAGCCTGCTGGAAGGCTTCGAACACGATCTTCTGTTTGTCGTCGGAAATGCCGATGCCGGTATCGGTGACCTCGAAGGCGATCACGGTCGGTGCCTGCGACAACACCGCGTGCTCCGGGTTCCAGCCGCTCCCGGCCACGCGTGCCTTCAGTTGCACGCTGCCCTGCGCGGTGAACTTGAGCGCATTGGACAGCAGGTTCTTCAGGATCTGCTGCAGGCGCTTGGGATCGGTGCTGAGCGAGCGGCCCAGTTCCGGTGCGAAGTCGACCGAGAACTGCAGGTCGCGTCGCTCGGCCTCGTGGCGGAAGCTCCGCTCCACGCTTTGGCGAAGGTGGTCGAAGGTGATTTCCTCGCTGTCCACGGTCACCGTGCCCGACTCGATCTTGGACAGGTCAAGGATGTCGCTGATCAGGTGCAGCAGGTCGGTGCCGGCCGCGTGGATCGTCTTGGCGAACTCCACCTGTCGCGGGCTCAGGTTGGTGTCATGGTTCTCCGCGAGCTGCTGGCCCAGGATCAGGATGGAATTGAGCGGCGTACGCAGCTCGTGCGACATGTTGGCCAGGAACTCGGATTTGTATCGTGATGTCAGTGCGAGCTCGGCGGCTTTTTCCTCCAGCGCGCGGCGCGCGTGCTCGATCTGCAGGTTCTTGTGCTCCACCTCCGCCTTCTGCTCGGCGAGCAGCGCGGCCTTGAGCGCGATGTCCTCGTTGGTCTGCTTGAGTTCGTTCTGCTGCGTCTGCAGCTCGCCCGCGAGCTGCTGCGACTGCGCGAGCAGGTGCTCGGTGCGCATCATCGCCTCGATCGTGTTGAGCACGATGCCGACGCTGCCGGAGAGTTGTTCAAGGAAGGTGCGTTCGGTCGGGGTGAACTCGGACAGCGACGCGAGCTCGATCACCGCCTTGACCTGGTCCTCGAACAACACCGGCAGCACGATGACGCTGCGCGGCATGACATTGAGCAGCCCGGACTCGATCTTGACGGTATCCTCGGGCACACGGTCGAGCAGGATCAACTCAGCCTGCGCCGCGCATTGGCCGACCAGGCCCTCGCCGAACTGGAGCGTCTGGTGTGATCCGGCGGGCCCGGCATCCGCATAACCGCCCAACTGGTGCAGCACGGGCTTACCGCCGGGCTGGGTGTTGTCGACGACGTATATCAGTCCCTGCTGGGCGTGCACCAGCGGCGCCAGCTCAGACAGCAGCATGTCGCCCAGCGTGGCCAGGTCGCGCTGTCCCTGCATCATGTCGCTGAACTTGGCCAGGTTGGTCTTCAACCAGTCCTGCTCGCCACCGCTTTCGGTGGTCGCGCGCAGGGTGCCGATCATCAGGTTCATGTTGTCCTTGAGGTCGGCCAGCTCGCCGCTCAGGTCGACCTGGATGGAGCGGGTGAGATCGCCCTGGGTCACCGCGGTGGCGACCTCCGCGATCGCGCGCACCTGCGTGGTGAGGTTGGCCGCGAGCTGGTTGACGTTGGCGGTGAGGTCCTTCCAGATGCCGGCGGTGCCGGGCACGTGCGCCTGCCCGCCCAGGCGGCCTTCGACGCCGACCTCGCGCGCGACCGTACTCACCTGGTCGGCGAAGATCGCCAGGGTGTCGGTCATCCCGTTGATGGTATCGGCCAGTTCGGCGACCTCGCCCTTGGCCTCCACCGTCAGCTTCTTGTGCAGGTCGCCATTGGCCACCGCGGTCACCACCCGCGCGATGCCGCGCACCTGGGTGGTGAGGTTGGTCGCCATCGAGTTGACGTTGTCGGTGAGGTCCATCCAGGTGCCCGCCACGCCAGGCACCTGCGCCTGGCCACCCAGCTTGCCTTCGGTACCGACCTCGCGCGCCACGCGCGTGACTTCCGCGGCGAAGCTGTTGAGCTGGTCCACCATCGTGTTGAGGGTGTCCTTGAGCTGCGCGATTTCTCCCTGTGCATCGACCGCGATCTTGCGCGACAGGTCGCCCTTGGCCACCGCGGTGGCGACCTCGGCGATGTTGCGCACCTGGGTGGTGAGGTTGGTCGCCATCGAGTTGACGTTGTCGGTGAGGTCCTTCCAGGTGCCGGCAACGCCGGGCACCTGCGCCTGGCCGCCGAGCTTGCCTTCGGTGCCGACCTCGCGCGCCACGCGCGTGACTTCCGCGGCGAAACCGTTGAGCTGGTCCACCATCGTGTTGATGGTGTCCTTGAGCTCGAGGATCTCGCCTTTGACATTCACGCCGATCTTGCGCGACAGGTCGCCGCGCGCCACCGCCGTGGTGACCTCGGCGATGTTGCGCACCTGCGAGGTCAGGTTGGATGCCATCGAATTGACGTTGTCGGTCAGGTCCTTCCAGGTGCCGGCGACGCCGGGCACCTGCGCCTGTCCACCGAGCTTGCCCTCGGTGCCGACCTCGCGTGCCACGCGCGTGACTTCCGCGGCAAAGCTGTTGAGCTGGTCCACCATCGTGTTGAGGGTGTCCTTGAGCGCCAGGATCTCGCCACGCACAGGCACCGTGATCTTGCGCGACAGGTCGCCCTTGGCCACCGCGGTCGCGACTTCGGCGATGTTGCGCACCTGGGTGGTGAGGTTGGACGCCATCGAGTTGACCGAGTCGGTGAGGTCCTTCCAGGTGCCGGCCACGCCCGGCACCACGGCCTGGCCGCCGAGCCGGCCCTCGGTGCCGACTTCGCGCGCGACGCGGGTGACCTCGGCGGCAAAGCCATTGAGCTGGTCGACCATCGTGTTGATGGTGTCCTTGAGCTGCTGGATCTCGCCGCGCACGTCGACCGTGATCTTGCGCGACAGGTCGCCCTTGGCGACCGCGGTGGTCACCTCGGCGATGTTGCGCACCTGGGATGTCAGGTTGGACGCCATCGAGTTGACGTGATCGGTGAGGTCCTTCCAGGTGCCGGCGACGTCGGGCACTTCCGCCTGGCCGCCGAGCTTGCCCTCGGTGCCGACTTCGCGGGCCACGCGGGTGACTTCGGCTGCGAAGCCGTTGAGCTGGTCGACCATCGTGTTGATGGTGTCCTTGAGCTGCAGGATCTCGCCGCGCGCGTCGACCGCGATCTTGCGCGACAGGTCGCCCTTGGCCACCGCGGTGGTGACCTCGGCGATGTTGCGCACCTGCGAGGTCAGGTTGGACGCCATCGCGTTGACGGAGTCGGTGAGGTCCTTCCAGGTCCCGGCGACGCCGGGCACCATGGCCTGTCCGCCGAGCTTGCCCTCGGTGCCGACCTCGCGCGAGACGCGCGTCACCTCGGAGGCGAAGCTGCGCAGCTGGTCGACCATCGTGTTGATGGCTTCCTTCAATTGCAGGATCTCGCCGCGCACGTCCACCGTGATCTTGCGCGACAGGTCGCCGTTGGCGACCGCGATCGTGACCTCGGAGATGTTGCGCACCTGCGCGGTCAGGTTGTTGGCCATCTGGTTGACCGAGTCGGTCAGGTCCTTCCAGACGCCCGACACGCCCTTGACCTTGGCCTGGCCGCCGAGCAGGCCGGCGGTACCGACTTCCAGCGAGACGCGGGTGACCTCGGACGAGAACTCGCCCATCTGCTCGATCATGCGGTTGACGATGTTGGCCGAGCGCAGGAACTCACCCTGCAGCGGCCGGCCATCGGCTTCCAGCGGTGCGGTCCGGGTGAGGTCGCCCTTGGCGACGCCGGCGATCGCCTCGGTCATGGTCTCGACCGGGCGCACCAGGTCGTCGATCAGGTCGTTGACCGAGCGCTCCATCTCCGACCAGGCGCCGTGGCGGTTGGCCGGGGCGATGCGCTGCCGGGTCTGGCCCTCGCGACCGACTTTCTGCTCCACGCGTGACAGCTCGCGCGCCAGGTGGCGGTTGGAAGCAACGATCCCGTTGAAGGTCTCGGCAAGCTTGCCGGGCACGCCGTCCCAGTGCAGCGGTAGCTGTACCGTGAAGTCACCGGCCTCGACGTCCTGCATCGCCGCCAACAATTCCAGGAGCGGATCTGAGGGTGGACGGCTCGTGCGCGTGCGGCCGCTGGAAGGCTTGCCCGTCGCGATGGACTTGCGGGTGGCGTTGCTTTTGGATCCGGTTCCTGCCTTCTGTACGGCAGGCAGGCCATTTTTCGCGTCCCGCGCCGATGCCCGCGCGGCCTTGCCTGATTCTTTTGGCAAGGCTTTCTTGCCGGCGGCGGCGGGTTTGTCGGCGGTACTGCTCTTGTCTTTGCTCACGCGATCCCCTGCGTCACGTCATGCCCTGGCTGGGCGGTCATGGTCGAATCGACCAAAGATAATTGCCACGATGTCGTGGCCGCGTGCATGCCGTCTTCACGGACAGGGACGCTGGTGTAAGCTGCCCCGGGCTCCGGGGAGAGGTGAATGACCACAAATCATCAGGCTGCCAAGGCCAAGCCGCGCATGCCGTTGCACTGGAAGATGCTGATCGGCTTCATCGCCGGCCTGGCGCTGGGCATGGTCGTGCACGTCACCAATGGTGGCGAGGCGGCGTGGGTGACCCAGCTCACTGAATACGTGACCCAGCCGATCGGGACGCTGTTCCTGCGGCTGATCTTCATGCTGGTGATCCCGCTGCTGTTTTCGGCGTTGGTGGTAGGCGTGGCGGAGATGGGCGACATCGCCTCGCTGGGCCGGATCGGCTGGAAGACGCTGGCTTACACCGTGATTGTTTCCGGTATCGCAGTGGTCATCGGCCTGGTACTGGTCAACTGGCTCAAGCCCGGCGCAGGCGTCGACCCCGTCATCGCCCAGCAGATGCTCAGCCAGGGCTCCGAGCGCGCCGCCGCGATCGTGCGCAGTGGCACCGAGCAACCCGGCGGTCTCAACATGCTGTTGTCCATCGTGCCCGACAACGTCGTCGGCGCCGCGGCCAACAATTCGATCCTGGCGGTCATGTTTTTCGCACTGATGGTCGGCATCGGCCTGGTGATGACCAAAAGCCGGTCGACCGACGTGCTGTTGCGCGGAATCGAGGGCTTGTTCGAAGTGTCGATGACGTTGATCGGACTGGTCATCAAGTTGGCGCCGTACGCGGTGTTCTGCTTCATGTTCAACCTGGCAGCGCTGTTTGGCTGGGACCTGCTGGTACGGTTGAGTGCGTATGTCGGTGTCGTGCTGCTGGCGTTGTCCATCCACATGTTCGTTGTCTATTCGCTGGCACTGAAGTTTGCAGGTTGGTCGCCGCTGAAGTTCTTCCGCGGCGTGCAGGAGGCGATGGTGATGGCGTTCTCGACCGCGTCGAGCAATGCCACGCTGCCAACCGCGCTCAAGGTGGCCGACGAGGAGCTGCACCTGCCCAACAAGGTGTCGCGCTTCGTGCTGACGGTCGGCGCGACAGCCAACCAGAACGGCACGGCCTTGTTCGAGGGCGTGACCGTGCTGTTCCTCGCGCAATTCTTTGGCGTCGACCTGAGCCTGACCCAGCAGTTGACGGTCATGTTCGTCTGCATCCTGGGTGGCATCGGCACCGCCGGTGTCCCGGCCGGCTCGCTACCGGTGGTCGCGCTGATCTGCGGGATGGTCGGCGTGCCGCCGGAAGGGATCGGCCTGATCCTTGGCGTGGATCGCCTGCTGGACATGTGCCGCACGACGCTCAACGTCACCGGCGACCTGGTCGCGGCGACGGTGGTGTCCAAAGGCGAAACCGACGCGCCAACGGCAGTCGAGACCACCTGAGACGGGCCTCGGCCCGCCATCGCCTCGCGACCCACCAGCGACGATTGCACACGCTAGCGCCATCAGAACCGCTATCGCTGTAGCGCCTTCCTACCAGCGAAGGCCGGATGTCCTGGCAGGCGCCGGCCTGTCGATCGAGCGACTGCATGGCGTGGCTGGAGGCGCAGTCGTGGATTGCCCGGCCCTGGGCCCCGCGCAAATGACGAAAAAATAATGCGCTGTACGGCAACATCCGCTTCCACGCATTTTCCAGGACCAAACCGGAAGACGCGTCCGCGCACCAACTTCCAAGGATCCGGCCACCACAATGAACAAGCGCACCTTGCTGCAAGTCACCGCCGTCACCCTGCTCATGGCATGCAGCACGCTTGTGCTGGCCGGTGAGCGCGGCTATTTCGGTTTCGCCCCCAAGGTCAGCGCAGGCGGGTTCTTCCTCAACCCGGTCGTCAACACCATCACCATCGACAGCGTGGCACCCGGCTACCCGGCCGCGCAGGCCGGCGTCGTCGCCGGCGACGAGGTCGTCAGCATCGAAGGTACCCGGGTGGCCGGCAGCAAAGCCCTGAAGTTGCGCTCGATGGCCCAGCGTGATGTAGGGCAAACCCTGCACGTCACGCTGCGCCATGCCGATGGCAAGGTCTACACGGTCGCGCTGGTGGCAGTCGCCCGGCCCGAGTAGCCAGCAGGTGCATCGACGCGAAACAGGCAGCTCGCTTGATGCCAGCCAGCAACGTAGGTGCTAATGCGCAACCTTTGCTGGTTTCTGCTTGAACACGGCAACCAGCAAGGCGATCGACACCAGCAGGATGGCCGACGCGGTATAGCGACTCAGTGCCAGGCCACCGTGATCGGTTGGTTTGTCCAGGAAGTCGCCCACCACCGCCCCGAGTGGACGGGTCAGGACGAAGGCTGCCCAGAACAGGGCGGTACGCGACATTTTCGTGAAGAAATACGCCAGCGCCACCACTGCCAGTAACGCACCAAAGATCGCGGCACTGCCCAGGTACCCCATCCCGGCGCTATCGGCCGTCCAGTCGCCCAGCGCCGTGCCCAGTGTCTGCGAAAACATGATCGTGACCCAGTAGAAGATTTCCGTCTTGGCCGAGTTGACCGTCCCGATGGCGATCGAGCCCATCGTGCGATGCCAGGTGAAAAGCGACGCCAGCAACAACGCCAACAAGATTGCTGTTCCGCCCGGATAGCCGATGCCCAACGAGCGATCGGCAAAGTCGGCCATCGTGGTGCCGACGGTGGTGGAGGCGAGGATCGTCACCCAGTAGACCACCGGGTGGAATTTTTTCGCGGAAATCTGCACGGCCACCGCGACGACGAAGATCAAGGCGAAGATGGCCGTACCCACCAGGTAGCCCAGGTTCATCGACATCGAGACCGCGTCGCCACCGGTCTCGCCCAGCGTCGTTGCCAGGATCTTGATGATCCAGAAGATCAGGGTGACTTGCGGGACCTTGCTCAGGGTTGCGCGGGTTTCGTCATCCATCGGGTGTCATCCTTGGAAAGGGTGTCGGAGGTTTGGCGCAGGCAGCAAAGGCCAGTGATCCGCGGTGCGCATCACTGACCGTGTCGCGACTATGCGGCTCAGGCGGGTAGGGCGATGGTCGATCGACCGGGTGACGTTATCGTCCAGCCTTGTCGGCGGCGGCTTCCTGTGCCTGGTCGGTCGGGGTCTCGACCTGCGTTGAAGCGATGTCGCCGGTCACGGCGTCGACCTGGATTTCGGTGATGTCCCGTGAATCGGGCTGGGCGATATCGAACGACCACACCAATTTCTGGTGCTCGTCTTCCAGCTCGGCAGCCTGGATGGTTCCGTTGGGGACCTGTGCCAGCGCGGTCCGGGTGGCGTCTGCACGCGGGATTCTTGCCCGCGCAAGCAATGCATCCGCCGGCATTTCATCAGGCTCCATTGCAGGTGGCTGCATCGCAGTGGCGTCTGCTGCATCCATCGGGGCGTCCTGTGCGGCGGGAGTCGCAGCGGGCGGGGTGACATCGGCTTGGGGCGTCGGGCTGCAGGCCGCACCCGCCAGCGCGAGACTGCCAAGCAATACAAAACGAAGGGTGTGTTGCATGCATTTCCTCCTGTTGCCGGTGACCGCAGGCCGGCGGGATGAGCAGTCAGAATTTCCTTGCATAACCAACCATCACGCCATGGCCCGGCAGCAGCCCGATGATCAGTGGTGTCTTGCGGTGGTGTGCGTACAGCCCCCAGGCAACCCCGACCGCGGCGCCGACCAGCACGTCGCTCTGCCAGTGTCCCTGGACCTTGACCCGCGCGACCGCATCGTAGGCCGGCAGCAAAGCCAGTGCCCAGACCGCAGGATGGTCGTGCCCGTACTCGGCGATGAACGGCGTCACGATCGAGCTGATCTCGGCGACTTCGCCGCTGGGAAAACTCTGGTAGCCATTGCCCTGGAAGAAATCGTTCGGGTTGGAATCCTGGATTGGCCGCGCGCGGGAAAAGGCGTATTTCATGACCGTCGTGGTGCCGGCGGTCAGCACCATCGCGTCCAGCGACTGGTCGAACGTGCGACCCAGGCGCGTATCGCTATCGGCAAACAGCGCGCCACCGATCACGGTGACGGCGGCGCCCACCGCCAGATCCTGCTGGTAACTTCGTTTCCAGATGCCTGAATCGTCATAGGTCACCCGGTGGTCGATCCCGAACGGACCGCCGTAGGCGTGGGCGGGTGCCGGGGCCAACCCCAGGCAGGCTGCCAACAGGCCAGCAACGATGCAGCCGGATGCAGAAAGAGGGCTGATCTGGGTGCGCATGGCCATCCGCCGGGTTTGGAGACGAAGGTTACGTTGCACCCAGGCCGGTTATGTGTGCCTCAGGCATTCCTCAGGCTGCCGTTATTCCTGGCCCGGCAAGGCAATCGCACCCGGTTGCCGGTTGGTCGCGACAGCGCGGCCTTGCGATGGGACAATAGACCCGCCCGCAGCCCGCCGGGCGCCGCCCAGACCAGCCATGACGACGCCTGCCCCAGCCGCAATGTCGACTGCCGCGCCTTCGCGCCGCGACCTTGCCAACGCCATCCGTTTCCTGGCCATCGACGCCGTCCAGGCCGCCAATTCGGGGCATCCGGGCATGCCGATGGGCATGGCCGACATCGCCGAAGTGCTGTGGAACGACTACCTCAACCACAATCCCGACAATCCCCAGTGGTTCAACCGTGACCGCTTCGTGCTGTCCAATGGCCACGGCTCGATGCTGCAGTACGCGCTGCTGCACCTGTCCGGTTACGACCTGCCATTGGAAGAGCTGAAGCATTTCCGCCAGCTGGGTTCGAAAACCCCGGGCCACCCGGAAAACTTCGTCACCCCCGGCATCGAGACCACCACCGGCCCGTTGGGGCAGGGCCTGGCCAACGCGGTCGGCATGGCGCTGGCGGAAAAACTGCTGGCCCAGCGCTTCAACCGTCCCGAGATGAACATCGTCGACCACCGCACCTATGTGTTCATGGGCGACGGTTGCCTGATGGAGGGCATCTCGCACGAGGCCGCTTCGCTGGCCGGCACCTGGGGCCTGGGCAAGCTGGTCGCGTTCTGGGACGACAACCACATCAGCATCGACGGCGAGGTCGATGGCTGGTTCACCGATGACACCCCGGCGCGTTTCGAGGCCTACGGCTGGAACGTGATCCGTGGCATCGACGGCCATGACCCGGACGAAATCAAGACGGCGATCGATACCGCGCTGAAGTCCGAAGACAAGCCCACGCTGCTCTGTTGCCGGACCACGATCGGTTTTGGCTCGCCCAACAAGGCCGGCAAGGAGTCTTCGCACGGATCGCCGCTGGGCAAGGACGAAGTCGCCGCGACGCGCGAGGCCTTGCAGTGGCCGCATCCCGCCTTCGAGATCCCGCAAGCGATCCGCGACGGCTGGCGCGCAGGCAATGCCGGCCTGGTGCGCGAGGACCAGTGGGGGACGCTGTTCGACTCCTATGCCGCGCGTTACCCGGAGCTGGCCGCCGAGTTGTCGCGTCGGTCGCACGCAGACCTGCCCGAAGGCTTCAGCGACGATGCCGACGCCTACATCGCCAAGCTGCAGGCCGAAGGCCCAAGTGTCGCCTCGCGCAAGGCCTCGCAGATGGCGCTGGATGCCTACGGACCCTTGTTGCCGGAGCTGGTGGGAGGTTCGGCCGACCTGGCCGGTTCCAACCTGACCATCTGGAAAGGTTCCAAGGATGTGCAGTCAGGCGACACCGACGCCAACTACATTTATTACGGCGTGCGCGAATTCGCCATGACCGCGATCGGCAACGGCATCGCGCTGCACGGCTGCTTCCTGCCGTACGACGCCACCTTCCTGGTGTTCAGCGACTACGCCCGCAACGCGGTGCGAATGAGCGCACTGATGGGTGCGCATTCGATCCACGTCTACACCCACGACTCCATCGGACTGGGCGAAGACGGCCCGACGCACCAGCCCGTCGAGCACATGGCGAGCCTGCGCTACATCCCGCACAACGATGTGTGGCGTCCGTGCGATGCGGTCGAGTCCGCCGTGGCGTGGAAGGCTGCAATCGAACGCAACGACGGCCCTGCATGCCTGGTGTTCTCGCGCCAGACCCTGCCGCACCAGTCGCGTGACGAAGCACAGGTCGCCGACATCTCGCGCGGTGGTTACGTGTTGCGCGACAGTGCCGGCGCGCCGGAACTGATCCTCATCGCCACGGGCTCCGAAGTCGGTCTTGCAATGCAGGCTGCAGACGCGCTGGGTGATGGCGTGCGTGTCGTCTCGATGCCTTCGACCACGGTGTTCGATCGCCAGGACGCGGAGTATCGCCAATCCGTGCTGCCCGATGCGTGCCGCAAGCGCATTGCAGTCGAAGCCGGAACGGCCGATTTCTGGCGCAAGTACGTTGGACTGGATGGCGCCGTGGTGGGCATGGTCAGCTACGGCGCATCGGCACCGGCAGAGGATCTGTTCCCGCATTTCGGCTTTACCGTCGACAACATCGTCGCCATCGCCAGGTCGCTCGGCTGAGCGTATTGCGCTCTTCGTAGGAGCGGCTTCAGCCGCGAGCCCTTGATGTTGGTTTTGATCTTGATCCTGGTGTTGCTGTTGTAGGAGCGACGTAAGTCGCGATAGATGTCTGGACGAAGCATTGATCGCGACTTACGTCGCTCCTACAACGGCCGACGCAACATCAAGGGCTCGCGGCTGAAGCCGCTCCTACGACGAGCGGTTCGCCGCGGCCACCCGCGCCAGCGCATGCCGCAGCAACTTCGCATTGAGCCATCCGCCAATGCCCTTGGGCTCGTCCAGCGACATCCGCTCCAGCGCTTCGCGATCATCGAGCCCTTTCGACAGCAGCGCCGCGACCACCGTCAGCACCTTGTCGCCAACGGTCGCGGTATGCGCCTGCAGCCAGCCCAACGCCTTCACGACGCGCTCCTCCACTTCGGTAAAGTCGCTGCCCAACGGGTAGTCGGGCAGGGTGCCGTCGGCCTGCAGCGGTGCGAGCGCCGCATGCAATCGTTCTGGCGTGTTGCTTGACCATGCGGGCGGTGCGCTGAAGTCGCGCCGTAGCTTGCCGTCTGCCTTCGCGGTGTCGATCAACCCGCGCTGGAACCGGGCATCGGCGACTGCGGTCATCGCAACCACGCAATCCTCGTCGGTCTTGCCATGCACGTCGGCGATGCCGTGTTCGGTGATGTAGATGTCGCGCAGGTGGCGTGGAATGGTCGTGTGCCCATAATTCCAGCGGATGTTCGATTGCAGCTTGCCGCCCGTGCCGTGCGTCGCCCGCAGCATCAGCACCGAGCGTGCATCCGGCAGGGCATGCCCCATCGCGACGAAGTTGTACTGGCCACCGACGCCCGACACAACGCGACCATCCTCGAGCTGGTCGGAGACCGCCGCGCCCAGTGCGGTGGCCATCATGCAGGTGTTGAAGAAGCGCGCGTGGCGACGCTGCAGGCGCTCCAGTGTCTCGTTGCCTCCGTAGAGTTCGTTGACCTCGCTGATCCGGCGCATGTCGATGCCGTGGCGGGTGTCGTCGTCGAGGTTGCGCAGCCAGTCGTAGAATTCGTCCGAGCCCAGGTAAAACGCGCCGTGCAGGAAGTCGCCGTCCCGTTCCAGCAGGTCGCGGTCCAGGTCACTGGCGCTGCCGTCGACCAGCCGTTGCATCAGCGCCTGTTTCTCGACCACCTTGCGGCGCATGACCCCGGTTTCGACCAGCCGCTTGAAGCCTTCGTTGATCATCTCGCTGCAGCCGTATAGCCCTTCTGTCAGCGGGTCCAGGCCGCCGCTGGCGATCACGGCGGGATGTTGTTCGATTTCAGGATCCAGTGCGCGCAGTACGCGCAGATAGGCCGCGTTGTCGACATGTCGTAGTGTCAATGCATGGCAGAGGGCGTCGGCCAGTGCACCGATCCCGATCTGCAGGGTGCCACCATCGCGCACCAGGGCGCTGGCATAGAAGCCGATCGCGTAGTCGCTTGCAGACACCGGCTGCCGCGGCAGCGCGAACAATCGCGGGTAAGGCCCGGGCGGCAACACGACGACATCGAAGAACCCGGCATCCACGGTGGCGCCGCCATCCAGCCACGGGAGTTGCGGGTCGATCTCGGCGATCAACAGCGGGCGCGGCAGGCCGGCGGCGACCACGGCGTCGATCGCGTCGAAGGTCAGGTCGGTATTGCTCGACAACGACAAGCGGCTGGCATCGGCGTTGGCCGCGACCTTCTGCACCAGCGTGTTCATGCCGCGGTCGGCCAGCGCCCGCGCCACATGCGTGTAGTTGAGGCTGGCATAGCGCCGTTGTGCCTGGCGCGAATCGAGCAACGCGCCCGATTGCAGGTAGAACTCCTCCACTTCGACATGTGCCGGCAGCGCGTCGCGTTTCATTGCCTCGACATAGGCCAGTCGTGGGAAATCGTCCCCGAAATGCCGTGACACGAACGGCCCCAGGAAGCGCGCTTCCAGCCCGTTGCCTTTTGCCACCGGCGGATCCAGCGACAGCGCCGTATACAGATGCAGCGGCCGCGATGGATCGGCTGCGACACGCGCGTACAACGCATTCAACAAACGGTGTGGTTTACCCAGCCCCAAGGGCGCGCCGACGCGCAGCGGCCCGTCGACCCGTGCGAACAGGAAGTCGATTGCGGCATCCAAGGTGTCCAACAACACGGGTGTCTGCATGGTTGGAGTATCGCATCGCTGCAGCATGTCGCTCTGCCGGGTCCCCGGGTTGGGGCTGATTTCCCTTTCCCCCTCCCTGACTGGACTGTCATCCTGGGCTCAATTGGCCATTAGCCTCCGAGACGGCGGGGAAGGACCTGGTTTGGCTGTCTGTAGGAGCGGCTTCAGCCGCGAGCTCCTCGCCTGAAGCTCGCGGCTGAAGCCGCTCCTACAAAAGCAGGAGCACGTCAGACCCTCCACTGTGCTGACGATGGCGAGGGGTTGGGAGCTGGCCACGGACCTTTCGAGGCCACACTTGACAACATCGATTACAGGCGTAATCTATGGAAAAGTTTACAGGCGTAATCGATGCAGATCAGCGAAGCCGAATCCGTAGTGATGGATGTGCTCTGGCAGCGCCAGCCATGCGCGGCTGAAGACGTGGTGGCCGCCTTGGCCCAGACCCAGCACTGGCAGGAAGCCACCATCAAGACCCTGCTCAATCGTCTTCTCAAGAAGGGCGCGATCAGGGCGGCCAAGGACGGCCGTCGTTACCTCTATACGCCCTCGCTGCAACGCGAGGACTGGGTGTTGGATGAAAGCCAGGGCCTGCTGGAACGCTTGTTCAATGGCCGCGTCGCGCCGCTCGTCGCGCATTTCAGCGAGCACCGCAAGCTGAGCCGCAAGGACATCGACGACTTGCGCAAGCTACTGGACGAGATCGATACCGCAGGAGACGGGAAATGAACCTTGTCGCACTGGCCCATGCCGCGAACCAGGTGATGCTGGAAACCACGGTCGCAAGCAGTGCTTCGCTTCTCCTGGTGCTGTTGTTGCGACGCCGCCTGCGTGACGTGTTTGGTGCATCGGTGGCATACGCCGCGTGGTTGCTGGTACCGGTTGCAGCGATCGCGGTATTGCTGCCGGCAGCAGCGTCTGACGCAGGGACGATTCCGATTGTCGTGCGCACTGCGGTTGTGCGCATGCAGGTTGTTGGTGCTGGTGCAGAAGCCGGTATCGACTACATCCCTTGGCTGCCTGCCGCATGGTTGTTTGGCGCCGTCTGCACCGCGTGCTATTTCATGCGCCAGCAGCGACGTTTCCGCGCAGCGCTCGGACACGTTGCAGGCATGTGGGACCAGATTGCATCGGTCCGACGCCATTGCCGGGCTGCCTGCTGCGATCGGCTTGTTCAAGCCATTGATCGTGCTGCCCGCCGATTTCGACACCCGCTACAGCGCCGAGCAGCGCGGATTGATGCTGGCCCATGAGCAGTCCCACATCCGCCACGGCGACCTGCAAGCCAATGCCGCGTACCTGGTGCTGCGCTGCGTGTTCTGGTTCAACCCCTTGCTGCATGCCGCTGCCGGGGCGTTCCGACACGACCAGGAACTCGCCTGCGACCAGCGCGTGATCGCCCGCCACCCACGATCGCGCCGCGCCTATGGCGAGGCGATGTTCCAGACGCAGCTGGCGGCACACCCGTTGCCGCTGGGTTGCCACTGGGGATTGACCCATCCACTCAAGGAGAGAATCCAGATGCTCAAGCAACCCACCCCCTCGCTGTTCCGGTGGTGCGCAGGTTCTGCGCTGGTGCTCGTGCTGACACTTGGCTGCGGCGTCGCAGCGTGGGCGATGCAGCCCCACAGGCAGGTCGCAGCCAAGGGCATCACGGCCCATTTCGTCGACGTTCCATACAGGGATGCGGTCGAGAAGGTCGCCGCCCAGGCGGGATTGCGCGTGGCCAACCCCGAGGTCCTGAGCGCCACGTCCAAGGTGACTTTCAAGTTCGAGGACGTCCCCGCCAGCACCGCGATGACCCTGCTCGGAAAACAGGGCCGCTTGTCTTCCACGATTTCAGGCGGGATGGTGACTTTCGCCCCGATTGGGAAGCAGCAGCCGTCCACCCTCGACCAGTCACAGCCGCCATCGACGCCCCGCCACCGCCACCACCTCCGGCACCGCCACAGTCACCGCCACCACCACCTCCGCCGCCGCCACCGCCACCTGTCGCCAATGCGTCGACCGGAGCATCCGCGGGAGCCATGCCCGAGGTCATCAAGTACGTCATGCCGGCCTACCCCTCTGTCGCCGAAGGCAAACAACTCACAGGGAAAGTCTGGTTGGCTTTCCAGATCGCACCCGACGGCAGTGTCATTGACGTCGTGGTCGACAAATCGCAGCCAGCAAAGGTGTTCGATGCCGCTGCGCTGGCGGCGGGCCGGCAATTCAAGTTCAACGCTGCCGACGAGTCCCATGGACAGCAGGCGGTTCGGAGGGTGCGTGTAGCGCTCTACTTCGAATCACCTGAAACCACGTCGCCAGCAGCAGCCAAGGCCGACGGTGCGATCACGCGGCCTGCGGACAAGGGATAACCTGGACCTGGCCGCATACGACTGGACTGAATACAACCTGGTCGCCAACGCCGTCGGGCAAGCTGCGCACTGTGATGTCATCAGGACGCACGTTTCACATGCATAGATCGGTTACTGCGGGGCGTTGAAAAAGTAACGATCAGGGGTTGGGTTGGCTTTGCAGCCTCGTGGAGCGGCAATCGCGTCATCCTGGGCGGAGCGAAGGATCTGCTTGCATTCATCGTGCCGGCCATGAACAGCAAGCACATCCTTCGCTCCGCCCAGGATGACAAAGGCACGTGTGTTGCGGATTGGACGTCAGGCGAACAGGAGCTTGGCCGCCGCGATCACCAATACCGCGCCAAGCAGGTAGCGCAGTCCCTTCACTGGCACCCACTTGAGCCCCATCTGGCTGCCGATCAATGCACCAACGGCAACCACGCCCAGCCACAGCGGCAGCATCTTCGGCAATGTGCCGGTGGCGTGCAGCAGTCCGGTCAACGCGGTCAACGAGTTGATCCAGACAAACGCAACCGACGTGCCACTGGCTTCGCGCGTCGGCATCCAGCGTGCGAACAGCAGCAGTGGCGTCAGGAAGATCGCGCCGCCGGTGCCGGTCAGGCCGGACAGCACGCCGATGCCGCCGCCGACCACCAGCCCGGGCAGCCATGGCACCTTGCGGCCGGCGGTCTCCGCGTCGCTGGTTTCGGCCTGCGCGGCACTGCGGAACACGCCGATCGCGGCGACCAGCAGGACGATGCCCAGCAAGACCGAATAGCTTTCGCGGGGCAGCCTGATCTGTGCGGCGAAGAAAGCGGCCGGCGCGGAGGCCAGGACGAACGGCAGCACGTTGCGCCAGCGCACATGCCCGCCGCGCCACCAGCGGAACAGGCCGATGCCGCCGACCAGCAGGTTGAGCGCCAGTGCGGTCGGACGGACCTGCTCGGGTGCGAAGTCCAGCAGCGCCATCGCGGCGATGTAGCCGCTGGCGCCGGCATGGCCGACCGAGGCATAGAGGGTGGCGACGCAGAAGAACAGCGCCGCCAGCAGCAGGTCGATTTCATTCAAGGCAGGCTGCTGCTCGGCGAAGGCGAGCACGGAGCGTGCCATCGTGCGTGCGTGCCGACAAGCCTGCAGGGTTACCCGCAATAAATCCCGTGCAGCGTTGCGATGATGCGTTGCGCAGGGCCCTGGGCCAATGAGTAATAAATCGTTTGTGCTTCGCGGCGCGTGTCGACCAGTCCGTCGGCGCGCAGCACCGCCAGGTGCTGTGACAGTGCGGATTGGCTGAGATCGAGTTCCGCATTGAGATCGCCCACCGAGCGCTCCCCCTGGACCAGCAGGCACAGCAGCATCAGTCGCTTCTCGTTGGCCAGTGCCTTGAGCAGGCGTGAAGCGTCACCGGCATGCACGCGCATCGCCTGGGGATCGATGTCGGGCGCGCTGGCAAGTGGGCGCTTGGGACGACTGTCGCGCACGTCGGCCACCTAACGCGCCGCGACCGGCAGTCCGACGCCTGGGCCGGCAGTGTCGCGCACGGCGATCGCGACGGTGACATCACCTCTTGCGGCAAGTGCCGGGGGCGCGAGCTGGCAGATCTCCGCCCGCGCCGGGGCTACAAGGTTGGAAGCGGTCCTGGGCATCTGGGGTCCTGGTACAAATATTACTTGACTCTAATATAAGATATCGCTAATATTAAATCAAGCGTCGGATGGCGTGCGACGGGGTCCGCTTTATTTGACTTGGGTCAGCACGGCGTTGCCATCGCCGCCGCATGGTACAGGCACAGGGTGAGTCGTCCCAACGGGAGAAGGTCATGGCAAGGTTCGTGGTGGTGGGCGCGGGACTGGGCGGGATGAGCGCGGCGTACGAGCTGCGCGACACGCTGGGTAAGGATCACGAGATCACGCTGGTCGGACTGGGCGAGACCTTCGGCTTCACCCCTTCCAATCCGTGGCTGGCGGTGGGCTGGCGCAAGGTCGATGAGGTCACGGTGCCGGTCGCCAGGCACGTGGGCAAGCATGGCATCCGCTACGTCGCAGATGGCATACGCAGCATCGATGCCCAGGGCAATCGCGTGGCCACCGGCAATGGCGAAAACCTCGACTACGACTACCTGCTGATCTGCACCGGGCCCAAGCTCGCTTTCGAGGAGGTACCCGGCAGTGGGCCGGTCGGTGGCCATACGCAATCCGTGTGCACCACGGTGCATGCGCAGGCCGCATGGAAAGCCTACGAGGCGTTTTTGGAGGCGCCGGGTCCGATCGTGATCGGCGCGGTCCAGGGCGCCAGTTGCTTCGGCCCTGCCTACGAGTTCGCGATGATCGTCGACGCCGACCTGCGCCGCCGCAAGCTGCGCGACAAGGTGCCGATGCATTTCGTCACCAGCGAACCCTATATCGGCCACATGGGCCTGGGCGGGGTAGGCGATTCCAAGGGGTTGATGGAGTCCGAGCTGCGGCAACGCCACATCAAGTGGATCGTCAACGCCAAGGTCGCCGAGGTGCGCGATGGCGAGATGACCGTGGTCGAGCACGACGCTCAGGGCCAGCCGCTGCGCGAACAGGTGCTGCCATTCAAGTTCTCGATGCTGCTGCCTGCCTTCAAGGGCGTCGATGCGGTGGCCGCGGTGGAAGGATTGTGCAACCCGCGCGGTTTCGTGATCGTCGACAAGCACCAGCGCAACCCGACATTCCGCAATATCTTCTCGGCCGGCGTCTGCGTGGCGATCCCGCCAGTGGAGGTGACCCCGATCCCCACCGGTGCACCCAAGACCGGCTTCATGATCGAGTCGATGGTCACCACCATCGTGCGCAACATCCAGGCCGAGCTGGCGGGCAAGACCCCGGATTTCGAGGGCACCTGGAACGCGGTGTGCCTGGCCGACATGGGCGACACCGGCGTGGCCTTCGTCGCGCTGCCGCAGATCCCGCCGCGCAACGTCACCTGGACCAAGGCCGGCAAGTGGGTGCACCTGGCCAAGCTCGCGTTCGAGAAATACTTCCTCTACAAGATGCGCCACGGCACGTCCGAGCCCATCTACGAGAAGTACGTCATGAAGGCACTGGGCATCGAACGCATCAAACCGGGCACGGGTAGTGGCGGTTGAGTGCAACGGCTTGTTGGTGGACGCAACGACCAGGAAAATGTCATGAACCTGAAGAACACCATTGATCGGTATGGCTCGCTGTCGATCGCGATGCACTGGCTGATGCTGCTTGTGCTGGTGGCGGTTTACGCCACCATCGAGTTGCGCGAGTTCTATCCCAGGGGCGGCGACCTGCGCGAAGGGTTGAAGCAGTGGCACTTCATGCTTGGACTGTCCGTGTTTGCCCTGCTATGGCTGCGGCTGGCACTGCGCTTCTGGGGTCCGACGCCTCGCATCCAGCCCGCGCCGGGCGTCTGGCAGCACCGCGGCGCGGCAATGATGCACCTGGCGCTATACCTCTTCCTGCTGGTGATGCCGTTGTTGGGCTGGCTGGTCCTGAGCGCCAAGGGCAGCGCGATTCCGTTTTTCGGGTTGCAACTCCCGGCCCTGGTCGGACCGGACCAGGGGCTTGCCGAACAGTTCGAGGAGCTCCACGAAACCATCGGCACGATCGGCTACTACCTGGTTGGCCTGCATGCCGCGGCCGCGTTGCTGCACCACTACGTCCTGCACGACAACACCATGCTGAGGATGTTGCCCCGGCGCAAAGCCCGGTCAACCTGAGTTTGAAACCATCCATCCCCCAAGGAGTACTCCCATGACAATCGACCGCGCTGTCCAGGCCTTTGCAGGCGTGATGATCCTGATCAGTCTCGCGCTGACGTATCTGGTTTCGCCCTGGTTCTGGCTGATGACGGCCTTCATTGGCCTGAACCTGTTCCAGTCCGCCTTCACCGGCTTTTGTCCGGCGGCCATGGTGATGCGCCGGATGGGCATTGGTCGCGATGCCGGCGCCGGCTGCGGCGTGCGCTGACCTGATGCGCCGTGTCCTGCAAATGCGCCCGTCACGATGGTGGCCCGGGATTGGGCTGGTGTTGCTGCTTGCTGCCTGCGGTGGGCAGCCTGCCGCCACGCAAAGTCCGCCACTGGCGAAGCTGCAGACCCTGACCGTGGTCGCCGGAAACGCTACCGACGTGCGGACGTGGGATGGCGTGGTCGAGGCCGTGCGTGAAGCCACGGTGTCGGCCCAGACGTCGGGCCGGGTGACGACAGTGGAGGCCGACGTCGACGACCGGGTCACGCAGGGCGCGGTGTTGCTGCGCTTGACCGCCGTCGAGCAGCAGGCCGCGGCCAACACAGCGCGCGCGCAATTGCAGGCGGCCCAGGCGACGGCCGTCGAGGCCGGGCAAAACTACAAGCGTTTTGCAGCGCTGTCTTCGGATCAGTTCGTGTCGCGTGCACAGGTCGACCAGGCCCGCGCCGCGCGCGATTCGGCAAACGCCGCGGTTGCCGCCGCGCGCGCGCAGCTGGCCCAGGCGGGTCAACTGACCGATTACACCGTGGTGCGCGCGCCCTATGCCGGTATCGTCAGTCGGCGCGATGTGGAACCGGGCGAAACAGTCGCGCCAGGCCAGCCGCTGATGGCGTTGTATGCGCCCGGCGCGCTGCGCATCGAGGTACAGGTGCCGCAGTCGGTGGCAGAGGCGATCCGCGGCGACGCAAAGGCGCGCGTCGACCTGGCCGATGGCCGCAGCGTGGACGCGGCCGAGGTCACGGTATTCCCCACGGCGGACTCCACCACCCACAGTGTCGCGGTGCGCATCGGCCTGCCCGACCTGTCCCCGGCGCCGACGCCGGGCACCACCGCACGCATCGCATTTGCGGTGCCGGGCAAGCATGCCGGCCCCCATATCGTACTTGTCCCTGCCACTGCCCTGGTCCAGCGAGGCGAAGTCAACGGCGTGTACGTGCTTGCCGATGGCAGCGCGCAGCTGCGCCAGCTGCGACTGGGCCGCAGCACCGGCGGTCAGGTCGAGGTGCTCTCCGGCCTGCAGCCGGGCGAGAAGATCGCTGCGGATCCGGTCGCCGCCACGCAGGCGCTGGCCGCGCAGCGCGACGCGGAGCGCAAGCGTGACTGATCGCGTCGAGGACCCTCGGCCGACACGTCCACGCCTGGGCGTGTCGGGTCGACTGGCCGCTGCGTTCCAGGCCAACCCACTGACGCCGATCATCGCGTTGCTGGGCCTGTTGCTGGGCGTGTTGGCGGTCACCATCACGCCGCGCGAGGAAGAGCCGCAGATCGACGTGACCATGGCCAACGTATTCGTGCCGTTTGCCGGTGCCAGTGCGCGCGACGTCGAGCAGCTGGTCAGCACGCCGCTGGAACAGAAGCTGTCCGAGATCGAGGGCATCAAGCATGTCTATTCGATCAGCCGTCCGGGCATGGCGATACTGACCGTCGAGTACACCGTGGGCGTCGAGCGCCAGCCGGCGATCGTGCGCCTCTACAACCAGGTGTACTCAAACCAGGACTGGCTGCCACCAGGCATCGGTGTCGGCCAGCCACTGATCAAGCCCAAGGGCATCGACGACGTACCGGTGATGGCGCTGACGCTATGGACCGATGATCCAGGGCGCAGTGCGACCGACCTGGCCGAAGTCGCGCACACCCTGGAAACCGAACTCAAGCGCGTGCCTGGCACCCGCGATGTCTACACCATCGGTGCGCCGCAGCGCGCCGTAGTGGTGACGCTCGACCCGTCAAAGCTGGCCGCCTACCACCTGGTTGCCGGCGACCTGGTCCAGGCGTTGCAAGCGGCAAACGCCGTGCAGCAAGTCGGCGAACGGGTCGGCGCGCAGGGGGCGGTGCCAGTGACGGCCGGCCAGTTCTTGGCCTCGCGCGATGCGGTCGCCGACCTGGTGATCGGCCTGCGCGACGGCCGTCCGCTGCTGCTGTCGGACGTGGCCGATATCAAGGACGGTGCCGACGTGGCGTCCAGCTATGTCTGGTACGGGGCGCCCGCTGTTCGTGCCGGTCCGGCAACCGGCGAAGCACCGGCGGTGACGATCGCCATCGCCAAGAAACCTGGCAGCAACGCCGCAGACATCACCGAAGGCATCGTCGCGCGCCTGGCCGGGTTGAAGGGCGAACTGATCCCCGCCGGCGTGCACGTCGAGGTCACCCGCGACTACGGTCGCACCGCCACCGACAAGGCGCAGAAGCTGATCAAGAAGCTGATGTTCGCCACCGGATCGGTGGTATTGCTGGTGCTGTTCGCGCTGGGCTGGCGCGAGGCCATCGTGGTCGGTAGCGCGGTGGTGCTGACCCTGGCGCTGACCCTGTTCGCGTCGTGGGCGATGGGCTTCACCCTGAACCGCGTGTCGCTGTTCGCGCTGATCTTTTCGATCGGCATCCTGGTCGACGACGCCATCGTCGTGGTCGAAAACATCCACCGCCACATGACGCGCGACGGCAAGTCGCTGCGACAGGCCATTCCGCCGGCAGTCGACGAGGTGGGGGGGCCGACGATCCTGGCGACCTTCACCGTGATCGCGGCGCTGCTGCCCATGGCCTTTGTCTCCGGCCTGATGGGGCCGTACATGCGACCGATCCCGATCAATGCGTCGGCCGGCATGTTGTTGTCGCTGGCGATCGCGCTGATCGTGACGCCCTGGTTGTCGCTGAAACTGCTTGCGCGACACGTGCCTGCCGCACCTGCGGATCCCGCTGCCAGCGCCGACGGCGGCCCGGCCCAAACCCGCCTGCACCGGATGTTTTCCAGGGTCATGCGACCGTTCCTTGCGGGCGAGCGCGCGCCGCGCAGGCGCAAGTTGCTGTTTGCTGGCATGGCTGGGCTGGTGGTGCTTGCAGCCGGCCTGGCAGTGGTGCAGCTGGTGGTGCTCAAGATGCTGCCGTTCGACAACAAGTCCGAGTTCCAGGTCGTGGTGGACCTGCCCGAGGGCCGCACGCTGGAAGATACCAGCGCGCTGCTGGCGGACCTGGCCGCGACCGTATCGCGCGTGCCCGAAGTGCTGGACTACCAGGGCTACGCAGGCACCTCGGCGCCAATGAACTTCAACGGCCTGGTGCGCCAGTACTTCCTGCGCAGTGGCAGCAACGTGGGCGACCTGCAGGTCAACCTGGTCGACAAGCACGAGCGCAAGCGCCAGAGCCACGAGATTGCCCGCGACCTGCGGCCGTCATTGGCGGCGATCGGACGCCGCCATGGGGCTTCGGTCAAGGTGGTTGAAGTGCCGCCCGGACCGCCGGTGCTGTCTCCGCTGGTGGCCGAGGTGTATGGCCCGGACTATGCACGCAGCCAACAAGTGGCACTGGCGCTGGAGAAGCGTTTTTCCGCCACCAAGGGCATCGTCGACATCGACACCAGCGTCGAAACCCCAGCGCCACGCGAGACCGTCGTCGTCGATCGCACGCGTGCCGCGCGCCTGGGCGTGCCGCAATCGGCGATCAGCGACGCATTGGCAACGGCGGTGGCGGGACTTGATGCCACCTACATCCATGATGGGCGCTCGAAATATCCACGCCCCGTGCGCTTGCGCCTGCCGGTATCCGACCAGGCCAACCTGGACCGCCTGCTTGCGCTGCGCGTGCGTGGCGGACAGGGCCAGCTGGTGCCGATCTCCGAACTGGTGCGCGTCCAGCGCGGGCACTGGGATGGCGCGATCCACCACAAGGACCTGCTGCCGGTGGTGTACGTCACCGCCGATGAGGCGGGCAAGCTCGACAGCCCGCTGTACGGCATGTTCGACCTGGTCGGCCAGTTGCGCGACAACAAGGTCGACGGCCAGCTGCTGCGGCAGACCTTCATCGCCCAGCCGCAGGACACCAGCGACTTTGCGGTCAAGTGGGATGGCGAGTGGCAGATCACCTACGAGACCTTCCGCGACATGGGTATCGCCTACGCCGCCGGCATGTTGCTGATCTACCTGCTGGTGGTGGCGCAGTTCCGCAGCTACATCGTGCCCCTGATCATCATGGCGCCGATCCCGTTGACGGTGATCGGGGTGATGCCAGGCCATGCGCTGCTGGGTGCGCAGTTCACCGCCACCAGCATGATCGGCATGATCGCGCTGGCCGGCATCATCGTGCGCAACTCGATCCTGCTGGTGGACTTCATCAATCATTCGCTGGCCGAAGGCCTGGCGCCGGCGGATGCGGTGATCGAGGCCTGCGCGGTGCGCGCAAAACCCATCGCGCTGACCGCGGTGGCGGCGATGATGGGGGCATTCTTCATCCTCGATGACCCGATCTTCAACGGGCTGGCGGTATCGTTGATCTTCGGCATCCTGGTCAGCACCGTATTGACGCTGGTGGTGATCCCGCTGCTCTACTTCGCACTGCTGCAGGCACAGCGGCGGCGTGACCCAACGGTTGGCGCAAGCGCCGGCGCATGACCTGACGCGACACCAACAGGAGAGACGACGATGACCTATTACTTTGCCAAGACGCTGAAGGCGACGGGGTTCGACGATGCCATCACGCGCGCCACTGCCGCGCTGAAGGACGAGGGTTTTGGCATCCTGACCGAGATCGATGTCAAGGCCACGATGAAGAAAAAGCTCGACCGGGACTTCCGCGAATACCGCATCCTGGGTGCGTGCAATCCGACGATGGCCTGGGAGGCGCTGCAGGCCGAGGACAGGATCGGCACGATGCTGCCATGCAACGTCATCGTCCAGCAGCGTGACAACGGCGACGTGGAAGTCGCCGCGGTCGATCCCGTGGCGTCCATGCAGGCGGTCGACAATCCGGCGCTTGCCGGCGTGGCTGCGGACGTGCGCGCCCGCCTGAGGCGTGTGATCGATGCGCTTTGAGCGCGGAGCATTGAGGTCGTCGTGACAACCGTGCATGCCAGCCGGACTATCCTGCATGGACAGACGATCCAGGAGACAGGCCCATGACCGATGCGTTCCACGTCACTTGCCCGCACTGCCATGCGATCAATCGGATGCCGGCGTCGCGACTGGCCGAGTCGCCGTCCTGCGGGCGCTGCCACAAGCCCCTGTTCGCAGGACAGCCACTGGCACTGGGCGCCGATCACTTCGACGCACACATGAAAAGCGACCTGCCATTGCTGGTGGATTTCTGGGCGCCATGGTGTGGTCCGTGCCGGATGATGGCGCCCTGGTTCGAGGCCGCGGCGCAGCAGCTGGAACCGCGCCTGCGGCTGGCCAAGGTCGATACCGAAGCCGAACAGGCCCTGGGCGCACGCTATGCGATCCGCAGCATCCCGACGCTGGTGCTGTTCCACCGTGGGCGCGAGGTGGCAAGGCAGGCGGGTGCGATGGGCACGGTTGATATCGTTCGCTGGGCCAACTCCGTACTGCAGTGACGTGCTGCATGGCCCTGGTGAGGCGCACCATCACGCGTCACGCCTGCTATAGGCGCGCAAACCCATTCACCTGACGAGGTCGTCCCATGGTCCATCGCATCATCCACACGCTTTCACTGTTCGCACTCGCGTCGCTGGCTGCCTGTGCAATCCACCCCACCACCGAACACAGGCATCAATCCACTGCCGTTGGTTGGAATGGCCTGTCGATCCCGCTGTTCGCGCCGATTGCCGGTGTCGACACCGCCGGGCAGCCGGCCGCGGGCGACTGGTCGCTGCTGGCGGCACATGGGATCGAGACGGTGGTCGACCTGCGCACGCCGCAGGAGCTGACTGATCGCGACGAGGCCGCGGAAGTCGCAGCGGCTGGCCTGGCGTTCAGGCAGTTGCCGATTGCGGGTGCCGGCGACTTGACCCTGGCCAACGCAGATGCGCTTGCCGCGATGATCCAGTCAAGCGATGGCCCGGTCCTGGTGCATTGCGCCTCCGCCAACCGTGCCGGTGGATTGCTCGCCTTGATGGAAGCGCGGCAAGGCATGGCACCGGAACAGGCGCTGGACATCGGGCGTCGCGCCGGGATGCGCAGTACCGAAGGCCGCGTCCGCGAAGTCCTCAACTTGCCGCCCAAGCAACACGACTGAGATCGCACCAGGGGCATGCGACGCGGCGTCGCCTGCCCGCGACTACAGTTGGTCCAGCGGCGTCTTCAGGTAGCGCACGCCATTGTCTTCCGGCTCGGGCAACGCGCCGGCACGGATGTTGACCTGGACCGAGGGGATGATCAGTGTCGGCAGTTCCAGCGTGGCGTCGCGCGCCTCGCGGGTGGCGACAAAGGCGTCCTCGTCGATCCCGTCGTGCAGGTGGATGTTGTCGCGCTTCTGCGCACCGATCGTGGTTTCGCAAGCAACTTCGCGCCCCCCCGGACCGTAATCGTGGCAGACGAAGACGCGGGTTTCGTCCGGCAGGGTATCGAGCAGGCGTCGGATCGAGCGATACAGCACGCGCGCGCTCCCGCCCGGGAAGTCGCAGCGCGCGCTACCCCCGTCGGGCATGAACAACGAGTCGCCAGTGAACAACGCATCGCCGATGAGGTACGCGCAGCTGTCGCTGGTATGGCCCGGCACCGCGATCACGCGCGCCTGCAATGCACCGATGGCGAACTGCTCGTCGTCGACGAACAGGTGGTCGAACTGCGAACCATCGACGGGGAAGTCTTTGCCCAGGTTGAAGACCGGGCGGAACGTGCGCTGGACGTCGACGATCCCGGCACCAATCGCCAGGGTTGCACCAGGCAGGCGTGGCTTCAACCAGTCGGCCGCCGACAGGTGGTCGGCATGGGCGTGTGTTTCCAGCAGCCAGCGCACGTCCAGCCCCTGCGCCCGGACATGGTCGAGCAGGACCTGCGCGGACGTGGTCGACGTGCGCCCGGACTTGATGTCGAAATCCAGTACCGGGTCGATCACGGCGGCGGCGCTGCCACCGGCCTCGCGGACGATGTAGCTCCAGGTATTGCTGGCGGCGTGGAAGAAGGGTTGGACGTGCGCTTTCATCGCAGGCTCCCGGTCATGGCATGGGGACACGAGGCTGCCACATCCTGGCTGGTGGATCACGGATGGATCCAGGCCTGTCTTCCCGCAAGACAGCACGACAGCGTCAGTCACCCAGGGCCTGGTTGAGCAACTGCGCCAACCGCCACGCGGCCTGGCGCACACGTTGCTCGGCCAGCGGGCGTTTTGCATCCAGGTAGCCGTGGTCGAGTTTGTGCGTGTCCGGGTACAGGTGCTGCGAGTCGACCAGGCGACAGGACTCACCGGCCCACGCTACCGGGCCGGTGTTGGGGCCGTCATCGCGCATCGGGGGCCAGGGCAGCGCGTCAAGCTCGTCGACATATGTGTCCAGGCCGGGTTCGCTGCCAGACCCATGGCCCGCCGTGCCCAGGATGTAGAAGTCCCATATCGAATGCAGGTTGGTGCCCATCACGCCATCGATGTAGCGCTTCCGTGCATACGCTTCGGGCTGGAGGTCGGTGCGCAGGCTGATCTGGTATTTGTTGCCGCCCAGGTCGTCCCGGTTGTTGGCGTGCATCGGCTGGTGCACGTCGCCGACGAAGTGGACGACAAATTTCAATGCATCGCGACGCGCGGCCAGCGGTTGGCTGTGGTCGGCAAGGATCGCGGTCTGCTTCTGGATCGCGCCGATCACGCATTCGCCATCCGGGCAATCACGTGCGGCCACGTAGCTGCACGTACCGGGCGGCGTATTGACGTAGTGCCAGCGGGAGCTGCGTTTGAATTCTTCCGGATTGCTGTTGCGCAGGTCGTCGGCCCAGGTCGCGACCCCGGCCAGCGTCGGGTCGGGCTCACCAGCCAGCAGCAGTTTGACCTGCGCTTCGGCGACCGGTGTCAGGTGGCGCTCGGCCAACGCACCGACCAACCGATGGCCCAGTGCGCTCCAGGCCAGTGCCAACGGGACGGCGGCCAGTAGGAGCAGGGTCAACAAAGCAACCTGGAAGAGGGGGCGGAGTCGAAACGACTTGGGTTCGTGCATGACCAGATGCCCTCAAGGCAGGAGCGGACGCGGCGTGGGCAGGCTAAAATACCCCGATCCGCGGTTTTTTTCCGTGATTGTGTCGCTGCTCGTGTACCGATTGGGGGTGTCGGCCCCGGTCCCGGCCCATGTCCGGTTCCTTGCCGGAGCCCTTTGCTTTCCACCCACGCGCTTCCACCCAAGTGTCCACGTCTTTTCAGGAGTCAGTTCCATGGCGATCAAGGTAGGCATCAATGGCTTCGGCCGCATCGGCCGCAACGTACTGCGCGCGGCGGTGCAGAACTTCGGCAACGACATCCAGGTCGTCGCCATCAATGACTTGCTGGAGCCCGACTACCTGGCGTACCTGCTCAAGCACGACTCCGTGCATGGCCGTTTCCAGGGCGACGTGTCGGTCGATGGCGATCACCTGGTCGTCAATGGCAACCGCATCCGCCTGACCCAGGAGCGTGACCCGGCCAATCTGAAGTGGGGCGACGTCGGTGCCGACGTGGTGATCGAGTCCACTGGCCTGTTCCTGACCAGGGAAGCCGCGCAAAAGCATATCGATGCAGGTGCGAAGAAGGTGATCATGTCGGCACCCTCCAAGGACGACACCCCGATGTTCGTCTACGGCGTCAACGACGGGAAGTATGCCGGCGAGACCATCGTGTCCAATGCCTCATGCACCACCAACTGCCTGGCGCCCGTGGCCAAGGTGCTCAACGACAAGTGGGGCATCAAGCGCGGCCTGATGACCACCGTGCACGCGGCGACCGCGACCCAGAAGACCGTCGATGGCCCGTCCAACAAGGACTGGCGCGGTGGTCGCGGCATCCTGGAAAACATCATTCCGTCGAGCACCGGCGCGGCCAAGGCCGTGGGCAAGGTGATCCCCGAGCTCAACAAGAAGCTGACCGGCATGTCGTTCCGCGTACCGACCTCGAACGTCTCGGTCGTCGACCTGACCGTGGAACTCGACAATCCGGCGACCTACGAGGAAATCTGTGCCGAGATGAAGGCGCAGAGCGAAGGCCCGCTCAAGGGCATCCTGGGTTACACCGAGGAAAAAGTCGTCGCCACCGATTTCCGCGGCGACCCGCGCACCTCGATCTTCGATGCCGACGCGGGCATCGCCATGGACTCGACCTTCGTCAAGCTGGTCAGCTGGTACGACAACGAGTGGGGCTACTCCAACAAGTGCCTGGAGCTGGCCAAGGTGATCTCACGCTGAGGTCAGCGCACGCCAAGGTCGGTGCCGGCTAACGCTCCAGCAGCGGCAACTTGTCCGGTACGCCGTCCCATTGGGCGGCGTCCTCCGGCGCAGGGATCTTCCTGTCGATGACTGGCCATAGCGGCGCCAGTTCGGCGTTGATGGCGAGGAACTTTTCCTGCCCCCCGGGTACGTCGTCCTCGGGGAAAATCGCAAAGACCGGGCATTCCTCCACGCACAGCGTGCAGTCGATGCACTCCTCGGGATCGATCACCAGGAAATTCGGACCTTCGTGGAAGCAATCAACCGGGCACACCTCGACGCAGTCGGTGTACTTGCACTTGATGCAGTTTTCGGTAACGACGTGGGTCATGGGTGTGGCACGGGCCTTCAATTTTGTCGCGCCTCGGCAGAGGCGTCACTGATCTGGATCAAGGTAGCCATCGCGTCGGGCTGCGACAATTGAGTGATGCCATCAGTAGCGCAGGCGTGCGGATTTCAGCATGCGCGCACTGGTACGCATCACCTACCCTGATTTGATGCGCCTGTGGCTTTCAGCATGCCCAAGTCAGTCAGCCTACGCTGACAAATACCAGCAAACAGTCCCTTGTACCTGCAACCAGCATGACTCGCCCAATCCCCAGCCCAGCCTCGAGTGCGCCGGCCGCCAGCGTTGCGATTCCCAGCCATGCGCAGCTTGCTGCGCTTGTCGACCGCTTCTATGACCGCATCCAGGCGCATCGCGACCTGGGGCCCGTGTTCAACGCCGCCGTCAACGACTGGCCAAAACACAAGCGCCTGCTGACGTCGTTCTGGAGCTCGGTCATCTTGCGCGAGGGCACGTATCGAGGCAACCCGATGTCCGTGCATCGTCCGCATCCGATCACCACCGGGCATTTCGTGCAGTGGCTGGCATTGTGGCGCGAAACCGCCGACGAGATGCTGGAACCTGCCCAGGCCGAACTGGTCCATGAGTACGCCAATCGCATCGGCCGCAGCCTGCGTCATGGCCTTGGCCTGCCCGAGCCTGGCCATGAGCCGCTACCGATGCTGGGTCCGCGCGCGTCATTGCCGCGCGGTTGAGCGGGGAGACATCGTCCGGCGCAGGGTTGACGAGGAGGTCCGCGCCGCGAGGGTTGCGCAACGCAAGCAAGCGCCCGAGCGAGTACTGCACTTGTTCATGGACGTGGCGTGGCTGCCGACATGGACGGCGCGCGCATTTGAGTGCTCGAGCCAGCACCAGCATCGCCCTGGCCCGGGTTCCTCCAGGCTGGTTGCCGGATACGACGATGCAGGGCGCTACTTCAGCAGATACCTGGCGCTGGCGAAGGTGATCGCCGGCTGGCCTGCCGACGTCTGGCCTCAATCCCGCCATGCGCAGCATTTTGTTGGCTGCGCATGGTCACGCACGATGGGGCCGCGCACGGCCACTTGTGTCTGCCCGCCGTATGGCTAAGGTGTTGCAACGAAACGGGGCTGGGGAGCTGCCTGATGGAACAGATGATCGGACTCGGGGTGCTGGTCCTGCTTGCGGTACCGGTCCTGCTGATCGTGGCGCTGGTGTCGATTGGCGGACTCAAGCGGAGGATCTTCATCCTCGAACGTGACGTGTCCGCATTGCGTGCATCCAGGCAGCAGGCGCCTGCGTCGCCCGCGCAGGGGACGGAAGGGCAAGCGCAGCCTTCGCCGCGCGAGTCCACGTCCGGAGCACCTACCCTGGCCGAAATCATGCGCACCCCGGGCATGCAGGCAACGGCCAACGGCTCGTTCGATGCGCCCGCGGGTTCGGCCTCCACGGCAGCATCCACGCCGACGCCGCCCTCCCCGATGCAGTCACCAGCACCTGTCGCCCGGCAGCCATCGCCCACGCCGCCCCGGGCGGGCACGCCATCGCGACCGCATCGCATGGCATCGGGTTCACCCAACGCCATCGAGATCGGCATCCGTGCCGTCAAGCGCTGGTTTACGGTCGGCAACGTGCCAGTCAAGGTCGGCATGCTGGTGTTGCTGGCAGGCGTTGCGGCATTGCTCAAGTACGCCAGCGATCAAGGCTGGCTGACGATGCCAATCGAGTTGCGCCTGGCCGGGATCAGCGCCGCGGCGCTGGTCGGGCTGGCATTGGGCTGGCGCCAGCGCGTGCAAAAACGTGCGTTTGCACTGGCGCTGCAGGGTGGCGCGATCGGGGTGCTGCTGCTGACGGTATTTGCCGCGTTCAAGCTGTATGGGTTGTTGCCGTCGACTGCGGCATTCGGGTTGAGTGTTGCGCTGGTCGCCGGACTTGGCATGCTTGCGGTGCTGCAGGATTCGCGCACGCTGGCGATCCTGGGCATCCTGGCCGGTTTCATGGCACCGATCTGGCTGGCCACCGGCAGTGGTAGCCACGTGGCGCTGTTTTCCTATTACGCCATCCTCAACGCAGCCATCCTGGCGATCGCGTGGTGGCGGCCATGGCGCGTGCTCAACCTGCTGGGGTTCGTGTTTACCTTCGGCATTGGCATCTGGTGGGGCGTGCTGGAGTACGAGCCAGCCAAATACGCCAGCACGGAACCCTTCCTGCTGCTGTTCTTTGCTTTCTACCTGCTGATCCCGATCCTCTATGCACGTCGACGCCCGGCCAGTCTCGGCGACCGCATCGACGGCTGCCTGCTGTTCGGCACGCCGCTGGTCGTATTTTCACTGCAGGCCGCATTGCTTGACGGCGCGCGCATGCCGCTGGCGTTCCACGCGCTGGGGCTGGCTGCGCTGTATGCGTTGTTGGCGCGGTTGCTGATCCATCGCGAGCGTTATGCAGTGCTTGGCCAGGGCTACGCGTTGCTGGCGGTGGGCTTTGCCACGTTGGCCGTACCGCTGGCGCTGTCGGCGCGTGCGACCGCTTCGGTGTTTGCGCTGGAAGGCGCTGCGCTGGCCTGGTTGGGCCTGCGCCAGCACAGGCGTCTGCCGCAGGTGGCCGGTGCCGGCTTGCAGTTGGTTGCGGCATTGGCATTGGCGATCGGGGCGCAGTCGCTGCAGGTCATGCAAACGCCGGTCGCCAATGCCGGTTTCATGGGCGCACTGCTGATTGCGCTGGCAGGCTTCGCCAGCGCTTGGGCGTATCGTCATGAACACGACAACAAGCCGTTCGCACTGCTGTACTACCTGTGGGGCCTGGCGTGGTGGTGCGGCAATGGGTTCGATGAAATCACAGCGTTTGCCGCCCCGACGGTACGGCCAGACCTGGTGCTCGCGTTTGCCGCGTTGACCGGCTGGCTGGCCGCGGAAGTGCATCGTCGACGCCCGGCGTCCGCGCTGGCGTTGACCACGCTGGCCGGGTTCGTGGTGGCCGTTCCGCTGGCGTTCGTGCAGGCAGACGTCCACACGCAGCCATTCGCGGGATACGGCGGGTGGGCATGGCTGCTGTTTGCGCTGCTGGGTGTGCGCAGCCTGCTGTGCCTGAGGACTGGCAGCGATCGCTTTGCCGCATGGGCGCAGTTCGCATGGTGGCTGGTGTGGCCGGTCGTGCTGTCGCTGGCCTGTACGTGGTTGGCGGATCGTTTTGCCCTGGCATCGGGTTGGGCACTGGCGCTGCAGGCACTGCCGTGGCTGGCGTTGGCGGCTGTTTCGCTGCAGCGCTGGTCGTGGCTCGCCACACCGTTGGGTGAGTCCTTCGACCACTATCGCACCGCACTGCAAGTGACGGTGTTCGCGGTGCTGGGACTGGGCTGGATCGTGGCGTTGTCCGACGCAGGGTCCAGTGCGCCGCTGCCGTGGCTGCCGCTGCTGAACCCACTGGACCTGGCACAGCTTGCGGTGCTCGCTCTTCTGGCACGCTGGCTATGGTCACCGCAAGCCCCGGCCGTATTGCAGCGCGTGCGCATCTTCGTGCTGGCCGCTGCCGGGTTCGTGCTGGTGACGGTCATCACCCTGCGTGCGGTCAATCACTGGGGTGGCGTGGGCTGGGGCGAGGGCATGCTGTCCGGCAGCCTGGCGCAGACCAGCCTGACCGTGGTGTGGAGCGTGCTTGGCGTACTTGGCTGGGTCATCGGCTCGCGTCGTGGCCAGCGCGCGTTGTGGTTGGCGGGTGCGGTGTTGATGGCGGTGGTGCTGGTGAAACTGGTGCTGGTGGATCGCGGCAACCTGGGTAACGGGCTGGGGATTGCGTCGTTCATCGCCTACGGCTTGCTGTGCACGCTGGTGGGTTATTTCGCGCCGGCGCCGCCACGTGCTGCAGGTGTCGAGGAGGTGCCGGCATGAAACGAACGATGACAAGGGTGTCGATGGCGCTGCTCGCGCTGCTATCGCTGACTGCCATGGCCGCCTTGCGCGACGACTACGCACGGCAATGGGGATTGACCCTGGCCCGCGACGATGCCGGTGCCTACCGTGTGACGCTGGATCGTGACGTGTACCGACAGGTGCGCTCCGCGCAGGTGACGGACCTGGACGTCGTCAACGCCGACGGCATTGCGGTGCCGACCGCACTGTTCGCCGCCGAGCAGCCTTTGGCCCGCGCGCCACGGACGCTGCAGTTGCCGTGGTTCGCATTGCCACCCCACGTGGGCAACACGACGCAGGACATCACCCTGATCAGCGAACGCAACGCCGATGGCAGCGTGCGCGCGATCACCACCCGGGTCGCGGATGCCGGCAACCCGGACAGCGTGCCGGGTGGATGGCTGGTCGATGCCAGCCGCCTGCGCGAGCCGGTAAGGGCACTGACGTTGGATTGGACCGGTGTCGAAACCCTCGATACGGGCGTGCGTGTCGAGGGCAGCGACGACTTGCGTCGTTGGATCGTGTTGAACGCCCGCGCGCCCCTGGTCGACCTGTCGCAGGGTGGCAGCCGCCTGCGCAAGGACCGGATCACCATCGATGTCCGGACGCGCTACCTGCGCCTGTCGCCGCTGCAACCGGATCCTCGCCTGCACATCACATCGGTGCGCGCCGAGCTGGCACCGCCAACTGTCACGCAGGATTGGCGGTGGGAGCAGGTCACCGGCCAGCGCATCACGGCAAAGGACGGTGCAGTGGCGTATGTGTACCGGGTCGACGGCCGTTTTCCGTTCGAGCGCGCCGATCTCGTGTCGCAAGGCAACAGCACGGGCCGCTGGACCTTGTCCTCGCGCGACAATGACGAGGCACCCTGGCGCCGGGCGGCGAACGACTGGATGGCCTATCGGATCCAGGGTGCGGATGCCATCCGGTCCCCGCCACAACCGTTGCGCGGGGTGCTGCGAGACCGGCAGTGGCGGTTGCAGCCGGCCAGTGGCGACCCGGGTGCTCCGCCGATCCTGCGGTTGGGTTATCGACCGGAGGTGGTGGTGTTCCTGGCGCAGGGCAAGCCGCCGTATGCACTGCTTGCCGGCAGTGCCCGCGCCGTGCGTGCTGACGCGCCATTGCCGCAACTTGTCGACGCCCTGCGCACGCGGCGCGGCAAGGACTGGCAGCCCGCGCCGGCATACCTTGGTGACGCTGCAATACTGGCAGGCGATGCTGCGTTGGTGCCAGCGCCCGTGCAGCATGATTGGAAGGCCTGGCTGCTGTGGGCAGTGCTGGTGCTTGGCGCACTGCTGGTCGCGGGCTTTGCGATCAGCCTGCTGCGTAGGGTCCCAAACCAGCCTGGGGCGTGGAAGCTCGACATTCCGCGACGTATCGTTGCGCGTGCACGGCAGTCGTCAACCAAAACTGCGATGTCGGCAACGGCCTGACGGCGCGGACAGGCTTCCGTGTCGCATGCAACCAGGGCGAAGCGGCCCACATGCGCTGGCCGTCATGAAGCGGCCATGATGAAGCAGCCACGGGAAGCGGCCGCTTTCCGCCGCGGGAAGCGGCTGATGCAAGCGACACGCAGCCGGTGATGAATGCGGCCTGCCGGCGATCGCAGTTTGAAGCTGCCGGGATGTCGGTGCGACAATGCGCATCCTTCCGGTTTGCCGGCATCGAGCCACGCCGAACCCATGTCCATCCAACGCATGACCGACCTCGACCTCGAGGGCAAGCGCGTACTGATCCGCGAAGACCTCAACGTGCCCATCAAGGACGGCCGCATCACTTCCGGGCAGCGCATCGACCGCCGCCCTGCCGACGCTCAAACTGGCATTGGAGAAAGGCGCGGCGGTCATGGTGTTGTCGCACCGGGGACGACCATCGGAAGGCCAGTGGAACCAGGATGAATCACTGGCGCCGGTCGCGCAGAGGTTGTCGGAACTGCTCGGCCGTGAAGTGCCATTGGTGCGGGACTACCTCAATGGCGTGGATGTGCAACCCGGGCAGCTGGTGTTGCTGGAAAACTGCCGCATGAACGTTGGCGAGAAAGCGGATGACGCGGCGTTGTCGAAACAATATGCCGCACTATGCGATGTATTCGTCATGGATGCTTTCGGCACCGCGCATCGCGCACAAGCGTCGACCCATGGCGTCATCCGCGCAGCGAAAGTCGCCGCCGGCGGGCCATTACTGATGGCAGAGCTGGACGCGCTGGGCAAGGCTCTACATGACCCGGCGCGTCCATTGCTGGCGATCGTCGCCGGCTCCAAGGTCAGTACCAAGCTCGAACTGCTGACGTCGCTGGTGGGCAAGGTCGACCAGTTGATCGTCGGCGGCGGCATCGCCAATACCTTCATCGCCGCGATGGGGCACGGTGTTGGCAAGTCGCTGGTGGAAACCGACCTGGTCGATGTCGCCCGGCAGATCATGGCCGACGCGCAGGCGCGTGGCGCGCAGATCCCGGTCCCGACCGACGTGGTCGTCGCACCGCGCTTCGCCGCCGACGCGCCGGCGACCATCAAGGCCATGGATGCAGTCACCGATGACGACATGATCCTGGACATCGGGCCGGAGACCGCCAAGCGTTACGCGCAGATGATCGCCAAGGCGGGCACCGTGGTCTGGAATGGCCCGGTGGGCGTGTTTGAGTTCGACGCCTTTGGAGGCGGCACCGAGACACTGGCACGCGCGATTGCATCATCGAAGGCATTCTCCATCGCCGGTGGTGGAGACACACTGGCGGCTGTCGAGAAGTACGGGATTGCTGGTGACGTTGACTACATATCGACCGGTGGCGGCGCGTTCCTGGAGTTCCTGGAGGGCAAGCAGCTGCCGGCAGTCGCCGCTCTGGAAGCCCGCGCCTAAACGCGTTTTTGTAGGAGCGGCTTCAGCCGCGCGCTCTTGATCTTGCCATTGCTCTTTGTAGGCGCGACGCAAGTCGCGATCAGTCCCTTCCCGGAACCGTTATCGCGACTGACGTCGCTCCTACAGAATCCAACGCCAAAGCCAGGTCAAGGGCTCGCGGCTGAAGACGCTCCTACACGGACTGCGGATTGCGCGCACGCCAGTCCTGGGTCAGCAATCCGTACATCGCGGTGTCGCAAACTTCCCCGGCAATCTTCCAACGCTCGCGCAGTAGGCCTTCACGGACAAAGCCCAGGCGCTCGGCAAGTTTGCGCGAGCTGGCGTTGCGCGGGTCGATGTCGGCTTCCACGCGGCGCAGGTCAAGCGTTTCGAACGCAAAGTCCAGCACGAGCGACAGGGCCTCCTGCGCATAGCCGTTGCCCCAGTGCGCGGAGCCCAGCGCGTAACCTATTTCCGCGCGCTGCTGGGCGGGGTTGATCGCGAACAGTGTGACGCCGCCGATGAGTCGGTCGGTGTCGGCCAGGGTCGTGGCCCAGCACAACAGGCGCTCCGGATCGCAGCCGCTGCGCGCACTGGCAAAGTATTCGGTGGCCTGGCTGATATCGGTCCAGGCCGGGAAACTCCAATAGCGCATCACGGCGGGATCGGAGTGCACGGTGTAGAAATCGTCCAGGTCGCGTTCTCGAAATCCGCGCAGGACGAGGCGGTCGCCGCGCAGTCGTGGAATGCCGGTGCGTGGGTCGCTGGCTGTCGGTGGGTTGGTCGTGGACATCGATGTGGCATCAGGTGGGCGTGGAAGCTGTGCTAGCTTGCAGCAAGCCAACGGATCGCACCAATGCCTGCCAACCTGCGACGTACCAAGATCCTTGCCACGCTCGGGCCCGCCACCGATGCACCCGGCGTGCTGGAAGCCATCCTCGCTGCTGGCGTCGATGTCGTGCGGCTGAATTTTTCACATGGTGATCCGGCCTCGCAGGTCGCGCGTGCACACGCGCTGCGCGAGGCGGTCGACAAGACAGGGCGCGAGGTCGGGCTGCTATGTGACCTGCCCGGGCCAAAGATCCGGATCGGCAGGTTCCAGGACGGGCCGGTGCAGTTGGTGGCCGGCCAGCGCTTTGACCTGGTTGCGTGCGAGGACAGCGTCATCGGCACGCAACACGAAGTAGGCGTGAGTTATCCCGGCTTGCCCGGTGACGTGGTGGCGGGTGACACCCTGATGCTCGATGACGGCATGTTGCAGCTGCGCGTGACGTCCGTGGAGGGCGATCGCATCGTTTGCAGCGTGCTGAACGACGGGGTGCTTTCCGACCGCAAGGGCGTCAACAAGCAAGGTGGCGGACTGTCGCTGGGTGCACTGACCCAGCGTGATCGCGAGCTGGTCGCGGTCGCGGCGCAAGTCGGTGCCGAGTTCATCGCGGTATCGTTTTGCCGTAATGCCGCGGACATGGAAGAGGCCCGCGCCATCGCCCGTGCGGCAGGCAGTGACGCCGCGCTGGTCGCCAAGATCGAACGCGCCGAAGCGATCGAGAACCTGGCGGAGATCATCGACGCCAGCGACGTGGTGATGGTGGCCCGCGGCGACCTGGGGGTGGAGATCGGCGACGCCGAGTTGCCTGGACTACAGAAGAAGATCATCCGCGAGGCGCTCGCACGCAACAAGGTGGTGATCACCGCCACGCAGATGCTGCAGTCGATGGTCGACAGTCCGATCCCGACCCGCGCCGAAGTACTGGATGTCGCCAATGCCGTGATCGACGGCACCGACGCGGTGATGTTGTCGCAGGAAAGCGCAGCTGGCAGTTACCCGGTCAAGGCGGTCGAGGCGATGGTGCGCATCTGCCTGGGGGCCGAGAAACAATTCGAGGTCGAGACCGATTACGAAAAGGCGCAGCGCAACCTGCAGCAGGCCGACCAGGCGATCGCGATGGCGGCGATGTTCCTGTCCGAGCACATCGGCGTGCGCGCGATCGTGGCGATGACCGAGTCCGGGGGCACGGCGCGTTTCCTGTCGCGCTTCCGGTCGATGGTGCCGATTTATGGATTGTCGCGGCATTCAGGTTCTCGACGACGCATGGCGCTGATGCGCGACGTGTTTCCCATTGATTTCGACAGTCGTGGGCTGGCGACCAGGGAAGCAGCCAGGGAGGCGATCAAATCCCTGTTCGACGCAGGTCATCTTGCTGAATACGACCGCGTCATCTTTACCAGCGGCGACCACATGGAGCGTCGCGGCGCGACCAATACGTTGCGACTGCTGCAGGTCGGTAGCAACGGTGCGGCCGAAGGGTTGGGCGAAATTTGACCACTGTTTGGCGGCGTGGTATCCCGGAGCCCGTGTTGGGTTGAGGGGCATGCTTGCGCTGGTCGAGCCCAAATGCGGATATCATCGGTCGCAGTGCCCCGGTCATCGATTCACTAGGCAGTGGGCGCTCCCGAAACAGCGTTGGCCATCGCGGGGAAGCGTCTTGCAAGCGAGGCTGGATAAAACGGATGGCTTTGCCAGGTCATGCAGTCGGCGTAATTGCCTAAACCCTTTGATACAGAATGCGGGAGATTCGGATGAACATCAAAACAACCCTTGTCGCCACTGCGGCGATCATGGTCCTGGCGTCCTTGGCGGTCCAGGCGAAGGACAGGGAGCGCATCGCCAACGAGGGGACCATCGGCGACAAATGGATGTTGGCTGACGGCGCCAAGTTGGCAACGGCCGAATATCCGGGGTATTTCGCCGAGCGTGGGGATGATGTCTGCATCGCCCTTGGTTACAAGATCAACAAGGATGGGACGACATCGGACTTTTCCGTGCTCAGGCAATGGAACAGCGAAGCAGAAGACAAGGAGCCCGTCGATGGCTTCTGGAAGGCGTTCGCCGAGTCTGCAGCCCACGCGGTATCGCAATGGAAGTTCAAGCCGCGGCCAGACGCTGGAGCGCCCGTCACGACGCTCACCGTTGCGACCCTGGGATTCAATGGCAAGAAGGGAGTCGATCCCGTTGCGCTGCGTGGCCATTGCAAGATTGCCGACCTGACTGATGCCATTGAGCAGGCAAAGACCAAGCGCGCCCAGAGGGGGAGCCTCAACAGGCACGTGGAGGAAAGCAAGCGCGATACGCTGCGTGCTCGGGAAGTCCAGGATCTGCTGAACCACTAGAGCGGCGGCCAGGATGGTACGCGTGGCCTAGCCCCCGCAATCCTGCTAATACAACGCGGGCTCCTGCCAAGCCGTTGATCCAGCGGCGGCGTTGGGGTTCGGCGCTTTTGCCGTCGCGGAGCAGGCCATCACCAGATGCCGGATGTTTGAGGCCCGTGGAGGTTATAATCCCACTTTCGTTACAGCCAGTGCAGACATGAGCATCGAACAACTCGCCGAAACCGCCCAGGCCATGGTCGCCGCGGGCAAGGGCATCATCGCCATAGACGAATCCACCGGTACCATCGCCAAGCGACTGGCTGCCGTGGGCGTGGAGAACAGCGAGGAAAACCGGCGCGCCTATCGAGAGATGCTGCTGACGACGCCCGGCCTGGGCGAGCACATCTCCGGGGCGATCCTGTACGACGAGACCATCCGCCAGTCCACCCGCGACGGCGTGCCGTTTACCAAGGTGATGAACGATGCCGGCATCATCCCGGGCATCAAGGTCGACAGCAGCACGCATGCGCTGGCCGGGTTCCCGGGTGAGGTTGTCACCGAGGGCCTGGACGGGCTGCGCGGGCGCCTCAAGGAGTACTACAAGCTGGGCGCGCGCTTCGCCAAGTGGCGTGCGGTGATCACCATCGGCGAGGACGCGCCGTCGGGGACCTGCATCGAGGCCAATGTCCATGCGCTGGCACGCTATGCCGCGCTGTGCCAGGAGCAGGGCCTGGTGCCGATGGTGGAGCCGGAAGTGCTGATGGATGGCGACCATGACATCGAGACCTGTTTCGAAGTCACCGAGGTGGTACTGCGCGCGCTTTTCGACGCGTTGTTCAACCAGAACGTGATGCTCGAAGGCACGATCCTGAAGGCATCCATGGTGCTGCCGGGCAAGGATTGCAGCGAGCAGGCGACGGTCGAGGAGGTCGCCGAGGCCACCTTGATGTGCCTGAAATCCGCGGTGCCGGCGATCCTGCCGGGCATCGTATTCCTGTCCGGCGGCCAGTCCGACGAAGACGCCACCGCGCACCTGGATGCGATGAACCGCATGGGTCCGAATCCGTGGCCGCTGAGCTTCAGCTACGGCCGCGCGATGCAGTCGGCGGCGCTGGAGATCTGGGCGAAGGACACGACAGGCAACGTCGAAAAGGCACAGGCGATGGTGCATCAGCGTGCACGCGACAACGGCCTGGCGGCGCTGGGGCAGTGGGAAGGGACTGCCTGACCCTGCATCGCAAGGTGTGCAACGAACGCCGGCTGGATGCCGGCGTTCTTGCGTTTTGATCCAGGTGCGTGAACCCGGGTTTGAATGGCGCGACCGAGGTATCAGGCGTCCAGCGCGGTCCGGTAGCGCATCGCCATGTCGCTACTGAAGCAACAAAACACGACCAGCCGCACACAGCTTGTATCCGGCAACGCGACCCGAGCCGCGCCCACTGCGATCGGCACCGCCTGTTCCGGCGGATAGCCATAAACACCGCAACTGATCGCGGGGAATGCGATCGAACCGATCCCGTGGGCTTCCGCCAGGCGCAGGCAATTGCGATAGCAACCGGCGAGCAGTGCGGGTTCGCCATCGTCACCACCTTTCCAGACCGGGCCCACGGCGTGGATGACGTGGGCTGCCAGCAGCCCGTGTCCACCTGTGATCCGCGCTTCGCCGGTCGGGCAACGTACACCGACACGGACTTCCGGCAACGCACGACATTCGGCCAGCAACCCCGGACCCGCCGCGCGATGGATCGCGCCATCGACGCCGCCACCACCGAGCAGCGATGTATTGGCGGCATTGACGATCGCATCGACCGCCAACCCGGTGATGTCTGCTTCGATGACCTTGATCTGCATGTCCGCCCGTCAGGACAGGCTCGCAAGCCAATCGTCGTCCGATCCTTCGTTGACATCTTCGAACAGGAACGTGCTCAGGTAGCGCTCGCCGGTGTCGGGCAGCATCGCCAGGATCACGGTACCTGCTTGCACGTTCTCCGCGAGCTTGAGCGCGGCGGCTACCGTCGCGCCCGCCGACAACCCGACAAACAGGCCTTCTTCCATCGCCAGTCGTCGTGCGGTATCGCGCGCGGTGTTGTCGTCGATCGGGATGTTGTCATCGTAGATGTCGCGGTCCAGCACCTCAGGGATGAAATCCGGGGTCCAGCCCTGGATCTTGTGCGGCTGCCATTCGTCGCCGGCGAGCATCGCGGCGACGGCGGGTTCGGAGACGACGATCTTCAGGTCGGGCCGCGCAGCCTTGAGAACCCGGCCGGCGCCGCTCATCGTGCCGCCGGTGCCCCACCCAGTGACAAAGTAGTCCAGTCGGCTGCCCGCGAAGTCGCGCAGGATCTCCGGGCCGGTGGTCGATGCGTGGTAATCGGGATTGGCCGGGTTCTTGAACTGTTGCGCATGAAACCAACCGTGCTTGCTGGCCAACTCTTCGGCGACCCGCACCATGCCGGTGCCGCGTTCGGCAGCAGGGGTGAGGATGACCTTGGCACCATAGGCACGCATCAGCTTGCGGCGCTCGATCGAGAAGCTTTCGGCCATCGTTGCGACGAACTTGTAGCCGCGTGCCGCGCACACCATCGCCAGCGCGATCCCGGTGTTGCCCGAGGTGGCTTCGATCACGGTGTCGCCCGGTTTCAGCAGGCCCTTGGACTCGGCATCCAGGATGATGGCCAGTGCGAGCCGGTCCTTGACCGAGCCGCCAGGATTGAACGATTCCACCTTGGCATACAGGTCGATGCCCAGAGGCGCCAGGCGATGGAGTTTGACGATCGGAGTGTTGCCGATGGTGTCGAGGATGCTGTCGTGTCGCATGGGAGGCTCCTGGTCAGTGCAAGAGGAGGGGCAGGGAATGCCGGTTTCCACAAGCAACGATTTTTACCGGACAAGCGGCCAATGCGCAGGGGTGGGCACGTGCGACGCAAGCCGATTCCGATTGTTGCAGCAACCGATCTTACGCCGGGCTGGGAGGTCGAGGGTTTGGCTGGAGCTGCATTGCGGAGCAAGCGATAGAATCACCGGTCCTCTCTGTCGATTCCGAAGATTCCGCCATGCCGCAGCGCAGCGCTTTGCACGGGACCCCACCGGGAGTCATCCTGGTGCGAACTTGTGCCCGATGGACCCATGCAACCACCGGGTCGGATGGAATCCGGGGTCGCACCACTGGAACCGTTTCGCATGAATGACGCATTCGCAAGCCATGCCAGCCTGGAAGCATGGCAGGCAGCGCCGGACTCGTCGCTGGTGATGGGTATCGGTGCCGTGGCGCCGGGCGCCCTGCAGGGGCGGTGCCAGGTCTGCTGCGCGATTGCGCGATTCACCATCGATCCACCGGGCAACGCATCGACGCGCGAGGGTCTGAATTGCAGCGCCTGCGGTTGCAATGCCCGGCAACGCGCAGCGACGGCACTGCTGCTGGATGCCATCGGCAGCAAGTCGCATCCGCGTGTCTACGCGACCGAGCAGGCGAGTCCATTGCATATCGCCCTGCGGCGACGCATGCGTGGGCTACGCGGTAGCGAGTTCGTGGCCTCCGTGACGCGTCGCCTGCGCTTGTCGCAATGGCTGTGGCGACAGGGCGTGTTCGAGTGGATACATCGTGAGGATGTGACCGCATTGTCCTTTGGTGATGCGCAATTGGATGCGGTGGTCACGCTGGACGTGCTGGAACACGTCCCCGACTTTGCCACTGCGCTACGCGAGTTTGCGCGCGTACTGCGACCGGGCGGGACACTGGTGTTGACCGTGCCGTTCTACGCCGACCGGGTCGAAAGTCGCAGGCTGGCGACGGTGCGTCCGGATGGCGGCGTGGAACATCACCAGCCACCCGAATACCACGGTGACCCACTGGGTAGCGGTGTGCTGTGCTTCCACCATTTTGGCTGGGACCTGCTCGATGCCATGCGTGCGGCGGGGTTTGAAACGGCTGAAGCGGTGCGCGTGCATGATCCCGCCAACGGGTTGCCCGAGCCTTTATGGCTGTTGCGCGCGCGTCGTTGAATACCGGCACCCCGGACAAATCCCCGGCCGTCATTGCAGCGAACGCCGGAATCCAGTGTCCCAGCCCGCTGCGCCGGATTGTCGAAAAATCCGGCTGGTCGAAAGGCACTGGATCCCGGGTTTCGCCGTGGTGACGAATCGAAGAAATCCAGCCAGAAAGCGGCGGAGCGAGGGCCAACCAGCGCCTGCCCAAGCCCATGCTGCTCTGTCAACGAGCCGGCTGCGCCGCCTTGTCCGGCGAACTACCAAAGCCACCGTCGGCCTGTGCAGCCAGGTAGGTAAAGACCACGTACGCAGCGACGTTTTGCTGCAACGCCTGCGGATCGATCTTGTCCATGGTGTCGTCGGCGGTGTGGTGCAGGTCGAAGTAATGGGTGGCGTCGTGGCCGAGCCATGCCCACGCCGTGCCAGCAGCGGCCATCGGGCCGACATCGGATTCCGCGCCGCCCTCGCCAGGCATCCAGGCAATGCCCAGTGGCTTGAGTACATCGGCGATCTGCGCGATCGCCGCCTTGGCATCGTCATCGATGTTGCCGGCGTCGAAGCCGTAGATGCGTCCGGCACCCAGGTCGCTTTCGGACACGATCGCGTGCTTGGCAACCTGGTCGGCGTACGTCCTGGCGTAGGCAAAGCCCCCGTACAGCCCTTGCTCCTCGTTGGCGAAAGCCACGACCCGGATCGTGCGTGCCGGATGCTGTGGCAACTCGGCGATCAGCTTGGCGGCGGCCATCGAGATACCGACCCCGACGCCGTCGTCGATTGCACCCGTGCCCGGATCCCAGGAATCCAGATGACCGCCGATCAGCACGACCTCATCCGGGCGCGTGCTGCCGGTGACTTCACCAATGACGTTGTACGAGGTCGCCTCGCCGTCCCAGCCGCAGTCCAATGACAAGCGCACACGGGTAGGCCCCAGGGCGACCAGGCGTGCCAGCTGGTCGGCGTCGGGACTGGCCAGGGCTGCCGATGGAATCGGCGTCTGGCCCTTGCCGAAGCGGGTGATGCCGGTGTGCGCAACCCGGTGGCTGTCGGTGCCGGCCGAGCGCATCAGGAAACCTGCGGCGCCAGCGGCGATCGCCGCCGAAGGCCCGCCACCACGGATCCCGCCGCCATTGCCGTAGTCATGGCCATCGCGAAACCGCTGCATGCGGTAGTCGACGAAGGCGATCTTGCCCTTGAGCGATCCAACCGGGGCGGCCTGGAGCGCTTCAAGGTCCGGGAACCGCACCACCTCGCCTTCGACCGTGCCACCGGGGCTGCCGCCCAATGCGGTCAATACCAGCGGCTGCGCATGTGGGCCAAGTATTTCGGCACTTTCGCTGCGACGCTCCCATTTGGGAAAGGTGACCGGCTCGGTCCAGACCTTGTCGAAGCCCAATGCCTTGAACTTGGCCTGCGCCCAGGCCACGGCACGGGCGTCGGCCGGGCTGCCGGCCAGCCGGGGTCCGACCTCGGTGGTCAGCGACTCGGTGACCTGCCAGCCGGTGTCGTCCTGCAACGCCTTGTCGCGCAGTTGCACGGCAGTGCGCAAAGCCGAGCCGGGGATCGTGGTCGGCGTCGCCGCGGATGCGGGTGGGCTGATTGCAAGCGCAAGCAGCGTGGGAGCAAGCAACAGGGACACCAGACGCATGGTCGACTCCAGGGCGGTCAAAAGAGAACCAACAAATAAGCGAAGCCGCGAGCTTAGCAGCCGGTGGCGTCGTCGCTGTGCGGCGGTTTTCCAGAAAACCATGCGCAGGGACCAGTGGCAAAACGTTCGCCACTGTTGCGCAGCATGGTCAGCGCTTCAGGACGGCCGAGCTTTCAAGCCATCTGCATGTTCAATGGTTGCCTGCCTTCAATGCATCGCGGATCTCACGCAGCAGCAACACCTCTTCCGCTGGTGCCGCCGGGGCGGCTTCTTTTTCCTTGTGAATGCGGTTGATGGCCTTGACCACCATGAAGATCGCCAGTGCGATGATCACGAACTGGACGACGGTGTTGAGGAATTCACCGACCCCGATCACCACCGGTGGCACGGCCTTGCCCGCGGCATCCACGCTGGCGGCCTTCAGGGTGACCACCCATCTTGAAAAGTCCACGCCGCCGATCAACAAGCCGATCGGCGGCATCAGGATCTTTTCGACGAACGCAGTGATGATCTTGCCGAAGGCGGCACCGATCACCACGGCGACTGCCAGGTCGACGACGTTGCCCTTGGTGATGAATGCCTTGAACTCACTGCCCATGCCCATGATCATTTGCCTCCCGCAAAAATGGGCCCGGCAGGCCCCGAGCGACCAGCCTACAACGCAGTCATGGGTGGCGCGATACGGCCATGCAGTTCGACCACGCCATCCAGGCTGGCGACGAACTGGTCACCGGCGTGCAGCGGCCCGACTCCGGCCGGTGTGCCCATGAACACCAGGTCCCCGGCGCGCAGCGCGAACAGCCGGGAGAGCTCATGCAGGATCTCGGGCACGTCCCAGACCAGGTCGGACAGGCTTGCGTGCTGGCGGCGTTCGCCATTGACAGACAACGTCAGGCTGCAGGCGGCCAGCTCACCCACGCCGGCGATCGGCACGATAGCGCTGACCGGTGCGGCGCAGTCGAAGGACTTGCCGGTGTCCCACGGCATGCCGCGTGCCTTGGCGTCGGCCTGCAGGTCGCGGCGGGTCAGGTCCAACCCGACGCCGACACCGAAGACCAGCGGCATCGCCGATGCCACGGGCAACACGCCGGCCGGGGCGTCGGCGCCCAATGCGACCACGAGTTCGACTTCGTGGTGCAGGTCCTGCGTTGCCGGCGGGTAGGGCACGACGCCGTCGGTGACGATGGCATCGGTGGGCTTGAGGAAGAACACCGGGTGGCCACGAGCAGCTTTGTTGGCCGGTGCATCGGCCCCCATTTCGCGCGCGTGGTCCGCGAAATTACGGCCGACGCAGTAAACACGGCGGACTGGAAACTCGTTGCGTTGCTGGCTGCCCTGGGCACTATCGGCGGCGTGCACCGGGATGCGTACGATGCTCGGCGGCGCGATGACGTCGCTCATGGCTGGCGTTCCGTGTTGGGCTGCTTGGCTGCGACCGGTTCAGGCCGACGGTAGCGCGGGCTTGTCCACGACCCGGCATTGGCCATCGACCACTTTGGAATCGACATTGGCGTCGCGTCCAACCGGCCGGCCACGTCGCGCCCACAGGCGATAGAGCAGGCCCACGGCCAGCATCGCGGCGCCGACAAACACGCTGAAGAACACCAGCACCGCCAGCAAGCCCAATCCGACCAGGCCCAGCACCACGCGCACCAGCGGATGACGCGGTTTGCGCGGTGTAAAACCGGCACGGAAAGCGCTGGCTCCGAAAACGTTGGGACGATTGAAGCGGAAATGGAATGCAGACATAGGTTTCAAGAGGTTGGTTTCGGGTGTCGTGGCACAATCGACGTGGATGCCGGGGACGGCAGTATCAGGTGGTGCGCGGGTCCAATTGTGAGGAGTTCGTTAAACCGTGACCAATGACCCCTTTGCGCTGGCGCAGGTCGCGCGGATCCAGGACGGTGGCCTGGCCGAAGTCGAAGCCACGCTCGATGGTGATGCCGAATCACTGATCCTGTATCGCGACGGAAGCACCGTGCGCGCCTGGCGCAACGTCTGTCCGCATGCAGGACGGCGGCTGGACTGGGCACCCGGCAAGTTTCTGAAATCCAGGGATGGGTTGCTGGTCTGTGCGGTGCATGGCGCCAGTTTCGAGCTGCAGGGCGGCCAGTGTGTTGCCGGGCCGTGCCGCGGCGACCGGTTGCGCGAAGTGCCGGTGGTGGTGCGCGACGGGAATGTTTTTCTTGCCGATGTCGACAACGGCGGTTCCATTCAAGAAAACGCTGCGACTTAGGAAAACGCTGCGACAGTCCATTTGACCGTCATCCCTGCGAAAGCCGGGAAGCATCTTGAATCCCGCACGTCGACTCACATCGCAGCAACGTCACAATGGATCCCGGCTTTCGCCGGGCGCCCGCGAGGGCGATAGGCTTTCCCGAACCCGAAACCCGAAACCCGAAACCCGAAACCCGAAACCCGAATACCGCTTCAGAACATCAGGTTGACCATCAACACCACGATCGCGGTGTACACCAGTGACAACGGTGCACCGGTCCGCCACAGCTCGCGCGAGGTGTAACCGGCCGGGCCGGTGATCATCGACATGATCGGGTTGGACGCGGTGATGAAGTTGTTGGATGCCGACAGCGCCGTGATCAGCGCAAACGCAGTGGGGTCTCCACCGGCCGCCAGCGCCAGGTTGATCGCCAGCGGCACCATCACGATGGTGGCACCGACATGGCTGATCACCATCGAGAACACCGTCGTCAGCAGGCCCAGCGCGACCTCCAGCAGCCACAAAGGCAACCCGTGCGGCAGTCGCTCGATGGTGTGGCCGGCAATCCACGCCGCCGTGCCGCTGGTGTCCACGGCCCAACCCAGCGGGATCAGGCAGGCCATCAGGAACACCGTCTTCCAGTTGATCGCCGTGTAGGCCTCGTCCATCTTCAGCACGCCGGTCACGAGCATGCCGGCCGCGCCGGTCATCAACGCGACCGAGGCCGGCAACCGCGATGACAGCGCCAGCAAGATGGTGAGGGCGAAGATCACCATCGCGATCTTGAACTTGTGCGGACGCTGCTCGCCCTTGGGGTAATCGGTGACGATCACGAAGTCGCGGCTGGCGGCTGCATCGGCCAGGTCGGTCCAGATACTGTGCAGCACCAGCATGTCGCCGGCGCGCAGTGGCAGCTCGCGGACGTTGTCGTTGAGCACTTCCTTGTCGCGGTTGATCGCCAGCAGGCTGATGCCTTTCTGCTTGCGCAGCTGCAGGTCGGCCACGGTCTTGCCGATGAACTGCGAGGTTGGCGGCACCACCGCCTCCGAGATGCCGGCGCGGCTGGGATTGAACAGTTCGCCGAACTCGCGCAGGCGCGAGGACGAACGCATGAAGTTGTTCTGCGCGAAATCCGCGACCTGTTGCTTGTCGCCCATCACCCCGATCACGCTGCCGACCCAGATGCGGGCATCGGCGGGCGGCGCCAGTCGCGATTCGTTGCCGGTTTTCAGGGCCAGCAACAGGGGCGCGCCATGCAGGATCTCGGCTTCGCCCACCGGCATGCCGACCAGCGGGCTGTCGGCGGTGACGGTGAGCTCGAACAGGTCGCCATCGATGCCGTAACTCTTGGCGAAATAACTCTGCGTACGTGCCGGGGTGACGCCCTGGTCGGCATCGTCGCGCAACAGGCGGCCGCCGAAGAAGTGGAAATACAGCAGCCCGGCCGCCAGCAGCGCGACGCCGATCGGCAGCGGCGCGAAGATCTTCAACGGCTCCAGGGTCGCCACGCCCGAGGGCAGGTTGGCGTTGGCCGAGAGCAGCAGGTCGTTGAGCAGGATCAGCGGCGAGGTGCCGACCATGGTCAGCGAGCCACCCATCACGATCGCCACCGCCAGCGGCAGCAGCATCCGCGACATCGACAACCCCGTGCGCGAGGACAACCGCGAAGCGACCGGCAGGTACAGCGCCATCACCGACGGGTTCTGCATGACCGATGAATTGAGGCCGGCGATCGCCGAGGTCAGCAGCAGCAGTCGCGTCTCCACGCCGCGCGCGCGACGCAGCAGCCAGCGGGCAAGGCGATTCAGGGCGCCGGTGCGGTCCAAGCCAGCACCCAGGATCATGGTCGCGATCACGCTCATCACCGCGTTGCCGGAAAACCCCGTAAACAGGTTTTCCGGTGCCACCAGCCCGGTCAGGCCCAGCAGTACCAGCACCACCAACGCAACCACGTCGGCGCGGATGCGCTCGAACAGGAACATCACCATCGTGAATCCCACCAGCCCCAGGACGAGCTTCATGTCGCTGGTGAGCGTCAGCGCGGTGTCCATCAGGCGACGGATCCGCAGGCGAGGGATTCGGGATTGGGGATGGGGGATTGGACGGTGCGGGACATGACTGGAAATCCGCTACCGGTGGGCTGGATGCGCATTTCGCCAGCGGGCGAGACCGCCGGAATCGTCATGCACTGGCAAATCCCGAATCCCAAATCCCTAATCTCCGCATTTGTCGTAAATCAGGTCCCAGACCCCGTGCCCCAGTTTTTGCCCACGGGTCTCGAAATGGGTTTGCGGTCGCCAAGGCGGGCGCGGGACGTGTCCGCGTGGACCGGCACGATTGCGCAAACCCGGTGTTGCATCCAGCACGTCCCACATCTGCTCAGCATAGTCGTGCCAATCGGTGGCGAGGTGCAAGCGGCCATCGATGGCAAGTTTACTGGCCAGCAATGTGGCGAAGGCCGGATTGACCAGTCGACGCTTGTTGTGGCGCTTCTTGTGCCACGGGTCGGGAAAATAGATGCGGATCTCGTCGAGTGCGCCGTCGGCGATCTCGTTGTCCAGCACTTCGACGGCGTCGTGATGGTACAGCCGCACGTGTTCGCTGCCGTCCTCGTCCAATGCATTGAGCAGGCGACCAACGCCTGGGGCATGCACTTCGATGCCGATCAGGTCGCGCTCGTGGTCGTTTCGTGCGGCGAAGCGCAACGCCTCGCCGTTGCCAAAACCAATCTCCATCACGCGCTTGGCCTGGCGTCCGAAGACTGCATCGAAATCCCGGGGTGCCCCGGTGTAATCCAGGCCGAAACGCGGCCACAAGGCATCGAAAGCGCGTTGCTGCGCAGGCGTGAAGCGGCCTTGGCGCAATACGAAGCTGCGCACCTTGCGATGCCCGTCTTCGACGGTGAAGGGCTTTGAAGGAGCCTTGGCGCCCTCGCTGGTGAAGGGGTCGGTCATGCTGGGGATGACCTTTGCCAGCCACTGGCTGGCTCGTCCCCCCGCCAGTCAGGGCAACAGCCCGCAAGCGGAATGGGCTGGCGCGTGGCGACGCGTCGGATTGTCTTGCAGGCCAATATCTTCGCGGCGCGGCGCAATACGAAGCTGCGCACCTTGCGATGCCCGTCTTCGACGGTGAAGGGCTTTGAAGGAGCCTTGGCGCCCTCGCTGGTGAAGGGGTCGGTCATGCTGGGGATGACCTTTTCCAGCCACTGGCTGACTCGTTCCCGCGCCAGTCAGGGCAACAGCCCGCAAGCGGAACGGGTTGGCGCGTGGCGACGCGCCGGATTGTCTTGCAGGCCCATATCTTCGCGGCGCGGCGCAATACAAAGCTGCGCACCTTGCGATGCCCGTCTTCGACGGTGAAGGGCTTTGAAGGAGCCTTGGCGCCCTCGCTGGTGAAGGGGTCGGTCACGTGTTCACGGGTCGTGGGAGGGGTCTGCGGCGATCAGCCGACCAGTCCATCAACGGGCGACGAGGCGCTGGCATAGCGCTTGCGCGGTATGCGTCCGGCAAGGAAGGCATCGCGCCCGGCCTGCACGGCAAGCTTCATCGCCCGCGCCATGCGCACCGGGTCTTTCGCGCCGGCGATCGCGGTGTTCATTAGTACGCCGTCGCAGCCCAGCTCCATTGCGATCGCGGCATCCGAGGCGGTGCCGACACCGGCATCGACGATGATCGGCACGTTGGCGTTCTCCACAATTTCCATCAGGTTGTAGCGGTTCTGGATGCCCAGGCCCGAGCCGATCGGCGCCGCCAGTGGCATGACCGCGATGCAGCCGATCTCTTCCAGGCGCTTGGCCAGGATCGGATCGTCCGAGGTATAGACCATGACGTGGAAACCATCCGCGACCAGCGTTTCGGCCGCCGCCAGCGTCTGCACGACATCGGGGTAGAGCGTCTTCTGGTCGCCGAGGACTTCCAGCTTGACCAGCGTCTTGCCGTCCAGCAGCTCGCGCGCCAGCCGGCAGGTCCGCACGGCGTCCTCGGCCGTATAGCACCCGGCGGTATTGGGCAGGATGGTGTACCGATCGGGTGTCAGGATGTCGAGCAGGTTGGGCTCGTCTGGGCTCTGGCCGATGTTGCTGCGGCGGATCGCGACGGTGACCATTTCGGCGCCGGCTGCCTCGGTGGCCCGGCCGGTTTCGTCAAAGTCGCGGAACTTGCCGGTGCCGGTGATCAGGCGGGAGCGATAGGGCGTGCCTGCGATGACCAGGGTGTCGTCGTGGCTGTCGGGGAGGGAAGTCTGCGTCATGGGTGAATGTTAACAGCGCGGTGCGTCATGCCGTGGTGTGCGCTGCGGCATGGCGTGCCTCCGCGACAAGGGGTGCTGAACCTGGGCGCTGGTGCCGTATGCCGGACAATGGCCGCTCGTGGCTGGCAGGTGCGTAGATGGGTGTGAGTGGAGGGTTCGGCCGGAGACCCCCTGATCGATGGCCGGGCCCGACACTCGCCCACGATGTCCCTGTGCACGACATGCACGGGCACCTTTGGCGCAAGCCGACCCGGCCAGCGCGCCGGTCAGGCCGACGATCCCATCGTTGCGATGTGACGGGCCCGGGCGGCGTCGCTGTTTGCAGGCTGGTTGGGTCAGACCAGTTCCGCGGCCGCGCCCCAGGGCCACGCCGGCTGCGATTCACTATCCGGCCGGATCGCGCCAGCTTGCTGTGCTCACCCGCCTCCCAGCGCGTGCACGATTTCGACCTTGTCGCCGGTGTGCAGGACTTCACCGGCGTGGGCGCTGCGCGGCACGATCGCACCGTTGACCTCGACCGCGACCCGGCGCTCGCCCAGGCCGGCTTCTTCCAGCAACCGGGCAATGGTGTGGTCTGCGTCCGGCGCGCCTGCACCGAAGACATGGGGTTTGCCGTTGAGGGTGATCTTCATGTCGTCATTGTCGCGTTTCGGGCGGGTGTTTGCAGCGCCTGGCAGAGAGGCTTTACTTCTGCGCAACCAAGGCGAGCAGGCTCTCGCAGCACGCTTGGTCTGCCTCCTGCCTGCTTGCGGGGAAAGATGCCCGCGGGGGATGCAGGGAGCTTTGCAGGGATACCACACCTGCGGCATCCCACCGGTGTGCTTCGCAGCGTGAAGCGCCCCGGCACGTCGCGCCCCGGACCACCCGCACTTGAGCAGGGGCAAGGATCGTGAAACGATCACGCCATCCGGCGGCGTATCGTATTGTATTGGCGTGGATTCGACCCCGTGCTTTGACCCCGTATCCGTATTGGTATTGATTCGAACCTGGCCCAGCCATTCCGGGCTGTATCCATTCCCAGCCTTTATCCATTTTTGGAGAGCAGCATGACTTCGTCGTTCCGGCCCTATCTTTCGTCCCTTGCCGTGGCCATGGCACTGGCACTGGCCTTGCCATCGGCCCCTGCACAGGCAGCGGATCCCGGGGATGAGTACTCGCAGACGTTCTTTTTTGGCGACAGCCTGACCGATAGCGGTTTCTACCAGACCTTCCTGGTCCAGAACGTCGACCCCGCGGCCGGCGTGGCGGCACGCTTCACCACCAATCCCGGGCTGGTCTGGGCCGAGTTCCTGGCCGATTTCTACGGCACGGATGGCTCGACGGCATGGCAACTCAACCTGGGTCCCACCGGCGGCTCATACGCACTCGATGACGGCACCAACTACGCCGCTGGTGGTGCCACGGTCGGTCCGGGTCCGGGTTATCCGGGCCAGATCCCTACTGCGTTCGCGCCGTCGCTGACAACCCAGGTCAACGCCTACCTCGCCGCCAACGGCGGCCAGGCTGATGCCGATGCGTTGTATACCGTCTGGGGCGGTGCCAACGATCTGTTCTACCACCTGCAGGGCGCCACCACGCAGGCGCAGTTCCTCGGCGCGGCCGGTGCCGAGGTCGGCCTGGTGCAGACCCTGACCGATGCCGGTGCGCAATACATCCTGGTGCCGACCATGCCGGATGTCGGCACCACGCCGTTTGGCCTGTCGCAGGGTCCAGCCGGTTCGGCAGGGATCACCGCGCTGGTAAACGCCTACAACCAGACCTTGTTTGGTGGCCTGCAGGCATCCGGCTTGCGAGTCATCCCCCTGGATACCTACAACCTGCTGCGCGAGATCAGCGCCAACCCGGGTGTCTATGGCTTCAGCAACGTCACCATGCCGGCCTGCGGCGCAGCGCCTGCGTTGGGTTGCAATCCCTCCAATTTCGTCGAGCCGGGTGCTGCGCAGGACTACGCGTTTGCCGATGGCGTGCACCCGACCACGTCCGCGCACCAGATCCTCGCGCAGTACGCGATCTCCATGCTGGAAGCGCCGCGGCAGATGGCAGTGCTGCCACATTCCGAATCCATCGTTGGCCGCACCCGTGCCGAGCGCGTCGCCTCGCGCCTGTCGCAGAAAGTCGATGGCCAGGGCATGCGCTGGTGGGCGGACCTGCATGGCGACTCGCAGCGTTACGGCCAGGACGTCAGCAACTATGACGGCGGCGGCCCGACCTTGACCGCCGGCGTCGACTGGACCAGTGGCAGCCTGGTGTATGGCGGGTTTGTCGGCTATGGCAGGCAGACAATGGACTGGGGCCAACGCCGCGGCAGCTTTGACCAGAGCGATACCAGCGTGGGCGGTTACCTGGCCTGGCACGGCGACAGCGCCTGGGCCAATGGCCAGGTCAGCTATTCGTGGCTGGGTTTCGACACCGACCGCGAAGTCCAGCTGGGCCAGGCCACCCGCGTACACAGCGGCTCGGCGAACGGCAACAACCTGAGCATCGGTGGCAGCGCGGGCTTCGACTTTGGCGACGGCGCGCTGCGCCACGGCCCGGTCGTGTCGGTGTTGTCGCAGCAGATCAGGGTTGACGGCTTCAAGGAAAACCAGCCGACGCTGTCGACCTCGCTGGCCTATCCGGACCAGAAGTTCGACTCGCTGGTGGGCAGCATTGGCTGGCAGGCCAGCTACGACGCCACCGCCACCTTCAAGCCGTATGCCCGCGTGACCTGGGACCGTGAGTTCGAGAAGACACCGTCGCAGGCGTTCGCGATCGCCCAGTCGATCCCCGGCACGATGGCATATGCGGTGCCGGGCCAGGACTTCGACCGCGAGTACGGCACGCTGGTGCTGGGTGCGCACATGACGCTGTTTGGCATGGACACCAACGTCGGTACCAGTGCGACGTTCGCGCAGCAGGGTGGCAACAACGCCAACGTGTTTGTCACCATCGGCAGTGGGTTCTGAGCAACGGGCCGATTTGTTTCGGGTCGATTTGATCCGGAGTGATCCGGCAGGGGCAAGCGTCGCGTTGATCTGCGACGCATTGCCAGCCGATGTGCCGCAGGAATAGACTCTGCGGCGCGCGTCGCGACACCAGGCGGGTGTAGCTCAATGGTAGAGCTGTAGCTTCCCAAGCTACTGACGAGGGTTCGATTCCCTTCACCCGCTCCAAGTGCTGCGACCAGTCATGGCGGTGGTGTCATCACGACGATGGCGCCGCCGTTTTTCGTTGTCGCCAGGCCGGCTTTCCTGGTGATGGTTGTCGCGGCACCATGGTCTCGCGAGCAACCTGTCCAATCCTGCCAGGACTCCCGGGGCCCGATGCATGAAGCTGGCGATCCTCTCGCGTAACCGCAAGCTGTACTCGACCCGTCGCCTGGTCGAGGCCGCGCGTGATCGTGGGCACAGCGCGCGCGTGCTGGATCCGTTGCGTTGCTACCTGCGGATCGGAGCCAGCGGTTTCGAGATGCATTACAAGGGCAAGCCGATCGGCGGCTACCATGCGGTGATCCCGCGCATCGGGACGTCGATCACCCGTTACGGCAGCGCCGTACTGCGCCAGTTCGAGTTGATGGGCAGTTACACACCCAACCCGTCCGAAGCCATTGCCCGTGCCCGCGACAAGCTGGGTTGCCACCAGTTGCTGGCGGCGCAGGGGATCGGCCAGCCGGTCACTGTGTTTGGCGACAACCCCGATGACACCGCCGACCTGCTGTCGATGCTGGGGCCGCCACCGCATGTGATCAAACTCAACCAGGGCACCCACGGCGCAGGCGTGATGCTGACCGAAAAGCTGTCGGCATCGACGGGTGTCATCGATGCACTCCGTGGGCTCTATGCAGACTTCCTGGTGCAGGAGTTCGTAGCCGAAGCCGAAGGAGCGGATCTGCGCTGCTTCGTGGTTGGCGATGCCGTGGTCGCGACCATGCGACGGCAGGCACCCAAGGGGGATTTCCGGTCCAACCTGCATCGTGGCGGCAGTGCCCGCCGGGTGCGGGCCAGCAAGCCCGAGCAGGCTGCCGCGGTGCGTGCGGCCCACGTAATGGGGCTGGGCGTGGCGGGCGTCGACCTGATCCGGTCCAAGCGGGGCCCGCTCGTGCTGGAGGTCAATGCGTCTCCGGGCCTGGAGGGGATCGAGGGGGTGACTGGTGTCGATATCGCAGGTCAAGTCATTGATTACGTTAATGAAATGAGCAGATCGTAATTTGTCCGTGGCCGGGCCGACTGGATCAATACGCCTGTCGACGACAGCTTTAACGACTGCTTAATTCCCTCGCGCGTAGTCTGATCCAAACCGCAGTTCTGCTCTCGTGGCAATCCGCTCGTCAGGCGGCGCCGGGAGCGCAGGGCTACGGTCATCGGGTATTGCTTGGGCCCAGCCGCGGAAGCTAACGCGACTGGGCCCTTGTTTATCCGGCTACGGCTGATGCCATGTCTTGCACCCGGTCCCGCGATGAAATCCGTTGCGCGCCTCCGGTTCACGCGCGTGTGCAAGAATCCATGCGTCAGCAAGCTGGATTGGCGAGCTGGGTTGGTTATTGGTTCTGGAAGCCAGACCAGCAAGCCAGGCCAGCAAGTCAAACCAGTCAACCAACCACATCGCATGGCCGTATCGTCCCGCGGCGTCATCACAGGAACCCCGATGCGCATCCTCGTCATCGAAGACAACACCGACATCGCCGCCAACCTGGGTGATTACCTGGAAGACCGCGGCCACACCGTCGACTTTGCCGCCGACGGCGTCACCGGGCTGCACCTGGCCGTGGTGCATGAGTTCGATGCCGTGGTGCTCGACCTCAACCTGCCGGGCATGGATGGCCTGGAGGTCTGCCGCAAGCTGCGCAACGAAGCACGCAAGCAGACACCGGTGCTGATGCTGACCGCGCGCGACACGCTGGACAACAAGCTGGCGGGGTTTGATTCGGGTGCCGACGATTACCTGATCAAGCCGTTCGCGCTGCAGGAAGTGGAAGTGCGCCTGAATGCATTGGCCAGGCGCGGCCGCAGCGCACAGACGCGCGTGCTGGAAGTCGGCGATGTCGAGTACAACCTCGACACGCTGGAAGTCCGCCGCGCAGGCAAGCTGCTGCAGCTCAACCCGACCGCGCTGAAGATCCTGCAGTCACTGATGGAAGCCTCGCCGGCGGTGGTCACCCGGCAGGAGCTGGAGACCCGCGTCTGGGGCGAGGAATTGCCGGACTCGGATTCGTTGCGCGTGCATATCCATGGCCTGCGCGCGGTGATCGACAAGCCGTTCGACACCATGCTGATCCAGACCCGCCACGGCATCGGCTACCGGATCGCCGTACCCGATGTCGCAAGCTGAGCCCGCTACACCAGACGACGCAATCGCGGCACGCAGGAAGCCAGCACGCTTCCGTCGACGGTTGCGCAGCCGCATCATCCTGTCCTTCGTGCTGCTTGGATTCGGATTGACCACCCTCTTTGCGGGGGCCACTCTTTATGTGCGCAGCAAGCTTGAAAACGAGCTGATTGAGAAAACGCTGGAGCGAGAGGTCAGCAACCTGGTAACGCAGGTTGAAACCAATCCCGATGAGCCTCCATTTTTCCTGATCTTCGATGCTCGTACTTGGTCGGAAAGGAAAGCGCATACAGTCGATCCACTGTATCGCAACCTGTTGCCGGGTATCCACGACGTACGCCAGCAGGATGGTCAAGCCGGCTGGCATGACTACAAAGTCGCGGTCAAGCGTGGCGTGAGCCCCGATGGTCTTCCATTCACCAGCCTGGTCCGTTACGACGTCACCGGCGCAACCGAAACCGGGGCCAAGATGCAGCGTGCACTATATGGGTCGGTGCTGCTATTCACATTGTTCTCACTGTTCATCGGCTGGTGGGCCGCCTCGCGGGTCATGAGTCCGGTATCGGAGCTGGCGCATCGTATCCGGGGGGCAGGACGCAGCGCGCAACCCGAAGCGCTGGCACCGCACTTCCCGGATGACGAAGTAGGCCAGTTGGCCAGTGCGCTCGACGAGTATTCCGCGCGCCTGACCGAAGTCGTACAGCGTGACCGTGAGTTCAACGCCGATGTCAGCCACGAACTGCGCACGCCGCTGGCGGTGATCCGCGGTGCGGTCGAGCTGTTGATGTCGCGGCCCGATATCGACGACAAGACACGCGCACGCCTGGGCCGCATACAGCGGGCGGAGCTGCAATGCACGGACCTGATCAGTGCGCTGCTGCTGCTTTCGCGTAGCGAGCGAGGGCATGGCGTCGCCGATGTCGGCAAGATCGCAGAACAACTGCTCGACGCGCATCGCGCGCAACTGGGCGGGAAGCGGCTTGAACTACGGATCGAAGGCAAGCGCGGGCTGGTCGTGGATGCCCCTGAAGCCGCGGTGGCGGTGGCGCTGGGCAACCTGATTGGCAATGCCGTCAAGTACACGACGGAAGGCGAAGTGGTCGTGCGCCTGTTGCCCGATGCGGTCGAGGTGGTCGACGCGGGGCCGGGCCTGTCGGCCGAGGATGCGGCGCGGCTGTTTGAGCGTGGGTATCGTGGGACGCATGCCGAGCATTCGCAGGGCGGCGGTATCGGCTTGTCGATCGTGCGTCGATTATGCGACCTGTACGGCTGGTACGCGCACGTGGTGCCGGGCGAGGAGCGTGGTGTGATCGCGACGTTGACCTTCGGCAGGCCCGATACCGACGACACCGTGGATACCCCAAGGCCGCGATGTTCGGCGGCGCCGGCGTCGGCAAGACCGTGCTGATCATGGAGCTGATCCGCACCACGGTGGAACGCCACGCCGGCATCTCGGTCTTCGCCGGCATCGGCGAACGCTCGCGCGAGGGCCACGAGCTGCTGCTGGAGCTGCGCGAGTCCGACGTGCTGAAGCGGACCGCGCTGGTGTTCGGCCAGATGAACGAGCCGCCGGGCGCGCGCTGGCGGGCCGGCCTCACCGCGCTGGCCATCGCCGAGCATTTCCGCGACGACGCGAACGCGCCAACGTGCTGCTGCTGATCGACAACGTCTATCGCCTGGTGCAGGCGGGCGGCGAGGTGTCCGGCCTGCTCGGGCGGCTGCCCTCGCGCGTCGGCTACCAGCCGACGCTGGCCAGCGAGATCGCCGAACTGGAGGAGCGCATCGCCTCGGTCGCCGGCGCGGCGATCACCTCGATCCAGGCGGTCTACGTGCCGGCCGACGACTTCACCGACCCGGCGGTGGCGGAGATCTTCACCCATCTCGACTCCTCGATCGTGCTGTCGCGCGACATGGCCAGCGAGGGCCTGTATCCGGCGGTCGATCCGCTCGCCTCCAGCTCCAGCCTGCTCGACCCGCGCCTGGTCGGCGAGGCGCACTACCGGACCGCGCAGGACGTCCGCAAGACCATCGCGCATTACCGCGAGCTGCAGGAGATCATCGCCCTGCTCGGCATCGAGGAGCTGAGCGCGGCCGACCGCAGCATCGTCAAGCGCGCGCGGCGGCTGATGCGCTTCCTGACCCAGCCCTTCATGGTGACCGACGGCGTTCACCGGCAAGCCCGGCCGCTCGGTGGACCTGCAGGACACGCTGGCCGGCTGCCGCGCGATCCTGGACGGCGAGGCGCGACGACTGGGCGGAAAGCTCGCTCTACATGGTGGGCGATCTGCGACGAGGCGCGCGCGCCAGGGAAGCCGGCGGCGGACAGCGCATGAAACTCACCGTCACCACGCCGCTGGCGATCGTGGTGGATGCGGACGACGTGGCGCATGTGCGCGCCGAGGACGCGACCGGCGCGTTCGGCATCCTGCCGCACCATGCCGATTTCCTCACCGCGCTGCCCGTCTCGGTGGTGAGCTGGCGCGACGGCGCGGGCGCGGAGCACCACGTCGCGGTGCGCGGCGGCATGCTGGAGGTCAGCGACGGCGACACGGTCGCCGTCGCCACGCGCGAGGCGGTGCCGGGCGACGACCTGCACCGGCTGGAAACCGAGGTGCTGGCGGTGTTCCGGCGCGCGATCGAGCGAGGAGAAGACCGCGCGCACCGATGCGCAGCGCCTGTATCTCGCCGCGATCCGCCGGATCTGCCGGCTGCTGCGGCCCGGGCCGCGTCGCCGGCCTGCCCGGCGGCCCCGGCATCGTGCCGCCGGAGGAGCTGCAGCCATGACGCAGGAACCCGGCCCGCCGGAGCGGCTCACGACGCGGTGCGGCAGCGGCGCGAACGGCAGCGAGCGCTGGCAGCGGGAGGGCGAGCGCTCGATCGGGCAGAACCTGGCGATGATCGGCGCGCTCGGCTGGACCATCGTGACGCCGACGCTGCTGGGCATCTTCGCCGGGCGCTGGCTGGACCGGCGGTTCGGCATCGGGGATCTTCTGGACGCTCGGCCTGCTGGTGGTCGGGCTGGCGATCGGCTGCGTGCTGGCCTGGAAACGGATGCAACGGGAATGACGCCTCGACCCGCCTCCTGCTGTCCGTGCCGCTCGCCGCGATCGCCGGCCTGCTGTGCGGCCTGGCCTATTTCGCCGCCATGCGGCGCACCGTCGCGATCTTCGTGGCCGGCGGCGGCTGGGCCGCCCCGGCGCCCTCACGCTGGCACGCCTCGCCGCCGCGGGCTGCGGCTTCGCGCTGGCCGCCTGGTTCGGCGCCGCGCCGCTGCTCGCCGCGCTGGCCGGGTTCCTCGCCGCCCGCGCCCTGGCCCTGCGCGCCGCCCGGAGGGCCGGGTGATGCACGCCTCCCCGCTCGCCAGCACGCGTGCTGTTCCACCTGGGCCCGATCGGCATCACCCGCCCGGTGGTCACCACCTGGGCGCATCATGCTGGTGCTGACGCTCGGCGCCCGGCTGCTGACCCGCCGCCTGGACATGCGCCCGGCCCGCGCCAGGCGGTGGTGGAGCTGATCGTCACCGGCATCATCGACCAGATCGAGGACGTCATCCGCAAGGACGCCCGCCCCTTCCTGCCGCTGCTCGGCACGCTGTTCCTGTTCCTGGTCAGCGCCAACCTGTTCGGCCTGCTGCCGGGTGTCGAAGCCCCCACCGGCAAGCTCGAAACCCCCGCCGCGCTGGCGCTGATCGTGTTCGTCGCGGTGCACTATTTCGGCGTCCGCTCGCAGGGCCTGTTCGGCTACCTCGCCAGCTTCGCGCAGCCCAAGCTGATCATGCTGCCGCTCAACATCATCTCCGAGGTCACCCGCACCTTCTCGCTGATGATGCGCCTGTTCGGCAACGTCATGAGCGGCGAGTTCCTGATCGCCCTGGTGCTGGCGCTGGCCGGGCTGTTCGTGCCGATCCCGCTGATGGTGCTGGAGATCCTGGTGGGCATCGTGCAGGCCTACATCTTCACCGTGCTCGCCACCGTGTTCATCGGCGCCGCCGTCGATGGCGCCGCAGCGCGGCTGAAGGAGGTTCCATGGACCTGAAGTTCATCAGCATCATCGGCGCGGCGCTGGCCGTCGCGATCGGCTCGATCGGCCCGGCGCTGGGCGAGGGCCGCGCGGTGGCGGCGGCGATGGACGCGATCGCCCGCCAGCCGGAGGCGGCCGGCACGCATCTCCCGCACGCTGTTCGTCGGCCTGGCGATGATCGAGACGATGGCGATCTACTGCCTGGTCATCGCGCTGCTGCTGCTGTTCGCCAACCCCTATGCGGTCTGAGCATGCCGTTCCACTGGCAGACCCTGGCGCTGCAGACTGCCAACTTCGCGATCCTGGTCTGGCTGCTGCACCGCTTCCTCTACAAGCCGGTGCTGCGCATGGTGGATGCGCGGCGCGCGGAGATCCAGCGCGGCTATGACGCGGCCGCGGCGGCGCAGGACCAGGCGAAGGCGCAGCTCGCGGCCGTTCAGGCGGAACGCACCGGCATCGCCGCGGAACGCGATGCGGCGCTGAAAGCCGCGGCGGCGCAGGCCGAGGAAGCCGCGCGTCAGCGCGCCGCCCGCGCCGAGCGCGACGCCGACGCGCTGCTGGAGAGTGCCCGCAAGACCCTGGCCGGCGAACGCGACCCACGCCCTGGCGGAAGCGCGCAGCGCGGCGCTCGACCTGGGCGCCGGCGTGGCGCAGCGGCTGCTCGGCGGAGATCCCGGAGAAGCTGCGCGCCGAAGCCTGGCTGGAACGCATCGAGCAGCACCTGGCCGGCCTGCCGGACGCAGAGCTGTCCGCCCTGGTCGGCGAGGTCGGCAGCGACGGCGCCACCGTGGTGACCAGCGCGCCGCTGCCGCCGGACAGCCAGGCAGCCTGGCGCACCCGCCTGCAACGCCGCCTCGGCGACGGCAATGACCATTCGTTTCGACGTGGACCCGCAGCTCGTCGCCGGCGCGGAACTGCACCTTGCCACCGCGGTGCTGCGCTTCTCCTGGCAGAGCGCGCTGGCCGCCATCCGCGCGGATCTGACGCCCATGCCGGCCTCGACGCCCATGCCGACGCTGGCTGACGACCTGCAACGCTGGGTCGGCGCAGAGCCGCCGGCGCATCGAGGCCATGCCGCTGGCGCCGCGGCTGGAGCATATCGGCCGCGTCGCGCAGGTGGGCGACGGCGTCGCCACCGTGCTGGGCCTGCCCGACACGCGGCTGGACGAACTGCTGGTGTTCGACAACGGCGTGCGCGGCCTGGCGGTGGACCTGGGCGAGACCACGATCGGCTGCGTGCTGCTGGGCGACACCGGCGGCATCCGGGCCGGCAGCCTGGTGCACGGCACCGGCGAGGTCGCGCGCGTTCCGGTCGGCGCCGGCCTGCTCGGCCGCGTCGTGGACGCGCTGGGCGAGCCGCTGGACGGCGGCCCGCCGATCGCGGCGGAAGCCTTCGCGCCGGTGGAGCAGCCCGCGCCGGCGATCGTCGATCGCGACCTGGTCACGCGGCCGCTGGCCACCGGCCTGCTGGCGGTGGACGCGATGATCCCGCTCGGCCGCGGCCAGCGCGAGCTGATCATCGGCGACCGCGGCACCGGCAAGACCGCCATCGCCATCGACACCATGATCAACCAGCGCAGCACCGACGTGATCTGCGTCTATGCGGCGATCGGCCAGAAGGCGTCATCCGTGGCGCAGGTGATCGACGCGGTGCGCCGCTACGGCGCGCCGGAGCGCTGCATCTTCGTCGTCGGCGAGGCCGATGCCGCGCCCGGCCTGCAATGGCTGACGCCCTATGCCGCGTGCAGCATGGCCGAACACTTCGCGCGCGGCGGCCGCGACGCGCTGCTGGTGATCGACGACCTGACCAAGCATGCCGCGGTGTACCGGCAGATCTCGCTGCTGCTGCGCCGCCCGCCGGGGCGCGAGGCCTATCCCGGCGACATCTTCTACATCCACTCCCGCCTGCTGGAACGCGCCGCGAAGCTGTCGCCCGAACGCGGCGGCGGCTCGCTGACCGCGCTGCCGATCGCCGAGACGCAGGCCGGCAATATCAGCGCGTATATCCCGACCAACCTGATCTCCATCACCGACGGCCAGATCTACCTGGATCCGCGCCTGTTCCATGAGGACCAGAAGCCGGCGGTGGACGTGGGCAGGAGCGTGTCGCGCGTCGGCGGCAAGACCCAGGCGCCGGTGCTGAAGGGACTGGCCGAGAGCCTGCGGCTGGAATACGCGCAGTTCCTGGAACTGGAGGTGTTCACCCGCTTCGGCACCATGACCGACGAGCGGACCCGCAAGGTGATCGAGCACGGGCGGCGCATCCGCGCGGTGCTCAGCCAGCGGCAGTTCGCGCCGTTGTCGCTGGGCGCGCAGGTGGCGCTGCTGCTGGCGCTGTCCGCGGGCGTGCTGGACAGCGATGCCGCTCGAGCGGGTCGGCGCGTTCCTGGCCGGGCTGCACGGCGCTTTGCAGCAGGCCTGCCCCGAGGTCCTGACGCTGGACGACCGTGCCGAGGCACTGCCCGAAGGGCTGCACGACCGCGTGCTGGCGGCGCTGCGGGACTTGGCGCGGCAGGTCGGAACAGGCGCCGGCACATAGCCCGGGTCGGCCCGGACGGGACGCCGCCCCTGCCCTTGCGGAAGACGCAACGACCCTCGCCGTTCGGGAGATGCAAAGGGTGGCGGCGCATACGTGTCCGCAGGACAACGGCATTTGCGCGCCGCCGTTGTCATTGGCGTCGTCCGCAGTCGTGTGGCCCAGCGATCACCGACGGTCCGTTCCGGAGCCCTCCAAGTGCGATTGCCCGGTCCGTGTCCGGCCCTCGGGTTGATTCCCCCGCCCCCATCGCCCAAGAAAGTGCCGGTCAGCAACGGGACGCGCCCATGAGCACCGGCACCTTCTTCGAGGACCTGCAGGTCGGCCAGACCGCCAGCCTCGGCAAGACCATCACCGAGGCGGATATCGTGATGTACGCCGCGGTCAGCCTGGACACCAATCCGGTGCACCTGAACGCCGAAGCCGCGCAGCAGTCCATGTTCGGCGAGCGCATCGCCCACGGCATGCTCTCCGCCGGCCTGATCTCCGCCGTGCTCGGCACGCAACTGCCCGGCCCCGGCACGATCTACCTGCGCCAGTCGCTGCGCTTCACCGCGCCGGTGAAGATCGGCGACACCGTCACCGCCACGGTGGAAGTGACCGCGCTCCAGCCGGAACGGAAGCGCGCCACGCTGAAGACCACCTGCACGCGTCGGCGGCAAACCGGTGATCGAGGGGGAGGCCACCGTCCAGGTGCCCACGCGCGCCTGATGCGTATCTTCCGCGACTGGCAGAACCTGCCCCCGGACGCGCGCGGCGCCACGGTGGCCCTGGGCAATTTCGACGGCGTCCATCTGGGCCACGCCGCCCTGGTGCGCGCCGCCCACGCCGCCCGGCCCGACGCGCCGCGTGCGGTGCTGACCTTCGAGCCGCACCCGCGGGAAGTGTTCCGCCCGGACGACCCGCCCTTCCGCCTGACCCTGTCGGCCGAACGCGCCGACGCGCTGGCCGCGCCTGGGCGTCGAGTTGCTGTACGAACTGCCGTTCACCCAGGAATTCAGCCTGATGCCGGCGGAGACCTTCGTCTCCGACGTGCTGCACCAGGGCCTGGGCGCCCGGCACCTGGTCTGCGGCCCGGATTTCGCCTTCGGCCACCGCCGCGGCGGCGACACCCGGTTCCTGGCCGAACGGGCCGAGGCGCTGGGCATGGGCCTGACCCTGGTGCCGCTGGTGAAGGACTCGCAGGGGCCGCTGTCCTCCTCCCGCATCCGCCGCGCGCTGCAGGACGGCTATCCCGAGCGGGCGACCGCGGAACTCGGCCGCCCATGGGCGATCCGCGGCGAGGTGGCGCATGGCGACAAGCGCGGCCGCACCATCGGCTTCCCCACCGCCAACATCGCGCTGGGCCGGCATCTGGAGCCGGCGCGCGGGCGTCTACGCGGTCACGGTGCGGCTGCCGGACGGGGCGGTGCACAAGGGCGTGGCGAATATCGGCCGCCGGCCGACGGTCAACGCCGGGCCGGAAAGCCGGCTGGAGGTCAACCTGTTCGACTTCGACGGCGACCTCTACGGCGCGGAGCTGACGGTGGCGCTGCACGCCTATATCCGGGCGGAACAGAAATTCTCCGGCCTGGACGCGCTGAAGGCGCAGATCGCGGCGGACGCGCAGGAGGCGCGCCGGCTGCTGGCGGAGACGGGCTGAGGGCGAAAGGCGGTGGGCGGCTGTTTGTTGGGGTCATCAACAGAGCCGTAAGTGGCCGACCTGCATTCCACGTCCCACACGCGTCAAGCGAGATCGGGTCGCCTCCGTCCATCCCGTCATGGCCGGCCCCCGAGCCGGCCATCTGCCCTGTAACGATCGGGACGCGGAGGCGCGTACCTGCACGATCTGGCGGGGGCAGATGGCCGGCTCGGGGCCGGCCATGACGGGATTGTACGGGACCCGCGCCACTGACTTCACGGATGCGGCCTCTCCGCCCGCAACGCCGCGGGGAAGCGACCGCGGACGTAGGAGGCCGCCCCAATTCCGATCAGCTCATCCCGCCGCGCGCGGCCACCGGCCACAGGCACTCCACCCGGCCGTTGCGCACGCCGACATACCAGTCGTAGCGGTCCACCGTCGGGTCGCAGTGGCCGGGCACCAGGCGCAGCTTCTCGCCCAGCTTCGGGGCGGCGGTTTCCGAGCCCACCTCCAGCTTGCCGTGCTCGTCGGAGGCGCTGGTGTAGCGCAGGTCCGGGCGCTGCCAGACCGTGGGCAGGCCGGAATCCACCGCCACCGCCTTGTGCCCGGCATCCAGCACGGCGATGCCCGGGCGGGACGCGCTCATCACCGTGGACAGCACGAACAGCGAATGGCGGAAGGTGGCGACCGGCGCGCCGCCCTCGTCCAGGTTGCGGGCGTAGTCGGCGTCCATGAACACGTAGCTGCCGGCCTGGATCTCGTTGTAGACGCCGGAGGCCATTTCGAACTCGAACGTGCCGGTGCCGCCGCCGCCGACGATCGGGCAGTCCAGCCCCTGCTGGCGCAGCTGCTCCACCGTGCGGCGAGCGCCCTCCACCGCCGTGGCGATCAGCGTGCGCCGTTCGGCCGGGGTGCGCTTGTGCTGGGCGCTGCCCTGGTAGGCCTGCAATCCGCCGAAGATCAGGTGCTTCGACGCCGGCGATGCGCTGCGCCAGCGCCACCGCGTCCGGCCCCGGCGCCACGCCGCAGCGGCTGGCGCCGACATCGATCTCCACCAGCACCGACAGGCGGATGCCGGCATCCGCCGCGGCGGCCTCGCAGGCCGCCACCTGCGCCGCGTCATCGACGCAAACGGCCACCTTGGCGATCTTCGCCAGCGCGCACAGGCGGGCGAGCTTGGCCGCGCCCACCACCTCGTTGCTGACCAGGATGTCGGGGATGCCGCCCCAGGCCAGCACCTCGGCCTCGGCCACCTTCTGCACGCATTGGCCGACGGCGCCGCGGGCCATCTGCAGCTTCGCGATCACCGGCGACTTGTGGGTCTTGGCATGCGCCCGCAGCTTCGCGCCGGTGGGCGCCAGAAGCGCCGCCATGTGGTCGAGATTGGCCTCGAACGCGTCCAGGTCGACGACCAGGGCCGGCGTGTCGATGTCCTGCTCCCGCATTCCGGGCTGGGCGGGCGGTGCTTGCAGCATGACGGTCCTTCCTTGCAGCGTGCGGCCTTCCGGATGGCGGACTGTCGCCGCTGACCGGTGGGGACCCGGTTCTCGGCGACCTGTGGTTATCGCCTGGCATGCCCCGGTGACCAGCCCCCGCTCCGTGCGGCGGGATCAGCGGAACGCCATTGACACTCACGCCGCCGTCCCTGGCGACGATGTTCCACACCAGATGGTCGCCTTCCGGCCTGGCGTAGCCGCGCAGCATGCCCAGCACCGGGATGCCCTGCTGCAGGGTCGGATCCTTGCGGGCCTGCTGCATCAGCGCGTCGAAGCCGGTGGCGGTCAGGTGGGCCTTGCCGACATACTGGTTCGGCCCGACCACCATGACATGGCCGCTGCCCTGGACCACCGCCGGTCCCAGGTCGAAGCCGAGCTTCTCCAGCGCCACGCGTGGCGCCCTTCTTCATCAGCGACATCGCCTCCAGCGGTGAGCTGCGACTGGTCGGCACCGGGCCTGGTGGCCTCCAGCAGCCAGCTTCATCAGCGCATCGGCCGGGATGCCGCTGAAGGCTGGGGCGCAGCGACACGTGGTTCGGCAGCAGGCTGGCGATCTCGGGCGGCAGGTTGGGGAGCGACAGCCCGTCGAAGGCAAGTCGATGATAGCTATGCAGCAGCCCGTTCGGCGCGGTGCCGCCGAAGCCCAGGTGAGCGTGCTTGACCGAGCCCTGCGCCCACGCCGGCCACCGTGACGTGCAGGCCGTCGATGTCCTCCTCGGCATGGATGCTGCTGAAGATGCCGCGCAGGCTCTCGACCATCTGGCGCAGCGCGGTGCGGCCTTCCGGCGTCAGCTTCGGCTGCTTGCCGTGCCCCGCGGCTCCGGGCGGCAGCGTGGCGAGGAAGCCGGAGGTGGCGGACAGCAGCGTCTGCGCCTGGTCGCGGTTCAGCCCGGTGATGCGCCCGGTGGCGTGCATCCGGTCTGCACCGAAGGAGACGTCGGGCTCGCCCTTGATCTGCGCCTTGTTGGACCAGCCGGTGATCGTGGCCGTCTGATCGAAGTCCAGCAGGCCGTTCGCGGTGGGCTGCAGGCTGGCGTCGATCTTATACTCGCCGATCCGCTGCTCCTGCCGACCCTGCGGGCCGTCGCTGCGCAGGCTGACGCCCTGCAGGTCGATGGCCAGTTCCGAGCGGCTGTTCAGCGCCGGGTCGAACACCGCATGCATGTCCTGGCTGCCCAGCGTTGCGGTGAACGCGGTCATCGCCTTCGGCTTTCCGCCCGGTTCGGGCAGGCGGAGGTTGAAATGCATGCTGGGCGGGAATTCGACCTTCTGCAGGCTCCAGCGGCCGTTCTCCAGCGGCCGCAGGCGGGCCGAGACGGTTTCGTCACCGACCAGGCCGGGAATGGCCAGGGTCAGATCGTAATGGTCGTCCTCGGCGACGATTTTCGGCGTCAGCAGGGCCGGGTCCATGCCGGCGCCGACGATGCCGGCGATCCAGGTGCGCACCTGGTTCTGGAGCGATTGCGCGGTCTGGGCCGTGACCTCCTGGGCGCGGCTGCTGAACGGCAGCAGCAGGACCAGGCCGAATGCAAGTCGAGGTGCGAGGCGCATGCGAGCTTTCCCAAAGGACGGGCAAGCCTAGACGCGAGTGTACGACTCCAGCGCTTGTCGCCCAAGTGC
>CAVQBQ010000002.1:0-493800 GCA_963710825.1 uncultured Gammaproteobacteria bacterium
GCGTCGCCATCCGTCGCTCGCCCGACTACATCGTCGGCGCCGACGACCCGGCTGGCGCATACCTGCACCGCTGGTACCTCATCCCGCGCAACCGCGTCTTCAACATCTACCTGCACAACGTTCTGCGCGACGACGACGACCGCGCCCTGCACGACCATCCATGGCCGTCCTGCAGCTTCATCCTGGAAGGCGGCTACATCGAGCACACCATCGCCGACGGCGGCATCCACAAGCGCCAGTACATGCCTCCAGGCACGCTGCGCCTGATGCGCCCCAAGCATGCGCATCGCGTCGAGCTTATCGCCTGGGAAGTGCTTTACGTCCCCACCAAGCACGGGATCCCGCTGCGCACTAGGAGCAGGGTTGATTTTGCCTGGACCCTCTTCATCACCGGCCCGCGTATCCGCCGCTGGGGATTCCACTGCCCCGACCAAGGCTGGATCGACTTCGAACGCTTCACCAAGCCCGGCAGCACAGGCGAAACCGGCGCGGGGTGCGACGCATGAGCCTGCACCCGTACATGGCATTCGCCGGCGACGATCCAACGGAGGGCGCAGTCCTGGTCTTTGCCAACAACTCCCGCGAGGCAAAACCACTTGCCTATTGCGGGATCAACAGCCTGTTCGATGTCGCCTACACCGACATCCGAGTGCGGCGCATGCGCAAGCACCTCGATCACCTGCATAACCTGGGCGATGCCGACAAGCTCGCCCGCAACTTCGCACACGTGGTCGACGACCCGGCAAGCTGCCCGCGATGCGAGTCTTGGGGCGCACCAGCGCATCCAGACGGTGGCTGCATGTTCTGTCACCAAGCTGACGCGGTGCAGCCATGAACCGCGCCCAAAAAATCCTCCGCTACGTCGCCAGCCGCAAGCAGCCGGTCGACTTCCCCAGCATCGTGCGCGCCGTCCAGCCTGGCGCCAGCACCGCCACCCGCAGCCTGTTTTCCGCACAGCTGCACCAGCTGGCCAAGGCCGGCAAGCTCAAGCGCACTGGCAAGCCCCTGGCATACAGCTACAGCGCCACCCCCCGCACCCTGGTCGACGGCCGCACGGTCGACGCCAATGGCAAGCCACGCGACAAGAAGGCCCGCCAAGCACGACCCAAGGCGCCCAAGCCAAAGCCCATCGCCCGCGTCATCAAGCAAAAGCCTGCGGCCAAGCCACGGGCCAAGCCCACCGCCGCGCAAAACTTCGTCATCAACACCCCCGGCAAGCGCGTGCTCGGCAAAGACGTCAAGGCCGAGCAATCCGCACGCATTGCCGCCGACGTCGCCACCTTCCTCAAGCGCGGCGGCCGCATCCAGAAGCTGGCCATGGGCGCCAGCAGCAACCCCCAATCCGACCTGCAGCGCCGCAACTCAGAGCGCGCCGCCGGCCGCGCCCGCGCCAAACAACGCATCGCCGAAGACCTCGACGACGCCATCGAACTCGACGCCTACCAGGGCGACGACGCCATCGCCGCATGACCCAGGAGACCACCATGCAACAGCCACCCGAAGCACTCGACGGCCCCGAATTCCTCGACGCGCTGGCCGACATCGCCCTTGGCACCGGCGACACCGTCGGCGCTGACGCGTACCGCAAGCGCGGCCTGCAATGGAACCAGGACAAGGCCGAGATCGAGCGCCTGCGCACCGAGTCGACACGCCTGCAAAACGCACTGAACAACGTGCGCAGCGCATTGCCGGTTGCAGCGTGATGAGTGCCTTCAACCTCGCCACGGCACGCATCAGCGTCGATGCCGAAGTCGTCAAAGCCGCACTGCCATTCGCAGCCAGCAAGGACATTCGCTGGTATCTCAACGGCATCTACATCAAGCCAGCAAAACAGGGCGGCGCGCTCATTATCGCCACAGACGGCCACATGCTGGTCTGCCTGCGCGACGAATCTGCAACCGCCGACAAGCCGTGCATTCTCCCTTTGCAGCACACAGACGCCAGGCAAATGAAAAAGGGCCACCGCCTGGCCGTCGGTGGCGCCAACCGCCCATGGGTCTGCACCAAAGAGGGCGTGCCCACGTGGATCTCCCCAACACTGGAAACCGAAGGCAAATATCCAGACTTGTCAGATCTGCTGGGCGATCCGTCCGTCTACCGAGAAGGACTGCTCGGCACGTTCAACCCCCATTTGATCGAGCGCATCCGCAAAGCAGCCCGTGGCAAGTATCCAATGGTGCGGTTCTACCACCGCATCGACCCAACCCCGGACGGCGACACGACCGCGCCTAACCGCGCCGGCATGTTCACCCTGGGCAAGCATGGCTTCGGCCTGATCATGCCAATGCGTGCAGATCACGACGACCCCGCGTTGGAACTCGCCAGCGTGATCCCATCCGAATTTGCCAAGGCCGCCTGACATGAACGCCCAATCCACCGCCATCACCGCCATCCCGCTCCACCGTCTGCAGCTCTCCGAGCGCAACGCCCGCAAGACAGGCGGTGCCGACGTCGACGGCCTGGCCGCCTCCATCGCCGCCCATGGCCTGCTGCAAAACCTCACCGTGATCGACATCGCCCACGCCGGCAGTGACGACACCTACGCCGTCATCGCCGGCGGCCGTCGCCTGGCGGCCATGCAGCTGCTCGTGCGCGATCGCAAGCTGGCGCCCGACTTCCCCGTGCCCTGCCTGGTCATCACCGACGACGTCGCCACCGAGGCCAGCACCGCGGAAAACACGCTGCGCGAGGCCATGCACCCCGCCGATCAATTCGACGCGTTTCGATCGATGATCGATGGCGGCAAGACTATCCCCGACGTCGCCGCGCACTTCGGCGTCGCCCCGGTGGTCGTCAAGCAGCGCCTCAAGCTGGCCAACGTCATGCCCGAGCTCGTGCAGATCTACCGCGACGGCAAGATGAGCCTCGAGCAGCTGGAAGCCCTCACCATCACCGACAACCACGAGGCACAGCGCCAGGCGTGGTTCAGCGCCCAATACGACTGGGAGCGGCAGCCCTACAAGCTGCGCGAACACATCACCCGCAGCGAGATCGAAAGCGACAGCCCACTGGCGCGCTTCGTCGGCCTGCAATCCTACGAGGACGCTGGCGGCGCCGTGCGCCGTGACCTGTTCAGCGCCAAGGCCTGGCTGGCCGATCGGGCCCTGCTCGACAAGCTGGCGCTAGACAAGCTCGAGCTTGTCGCACAGGCAGAGCGTGATGCCGGCTGGTCCTGGGCCGAGGCGCACCTCGAGATCGACTACGCGGCTGCCAGCTCGCACCCCGAGACCATCCGCCCGCACGATCTGAAAAGGGCCGAACCCACGCCCGAGGATCTCGCCCGCATCGCCGCCATCGAAGCGCGCCTGCGCGAGATCGAGGCCCTGGAGACAGACGACCTCGACGACGACCAGGCCATGGCACTGGAGGATGAAGAAGGCGACCTCTACAAGGAGCGCAACACGCTACTGGACGGCACCCCAATCTGGCCCGACGAGATCAAGAACGTCGCCGGCGTCCTGCTCACGATCGAAGACGACGGCAGCATCAGCTTCATTCGCGGGCGCCTGAAACCCGGCCAGTCCCTCGATACCAAGTCCGGCACCGTCAAGGGCAAACCCGCCGCCGACAAATCGGGCAAACCAGCCAAGCCCAAAAAGCCCCAGCTCAGCAACGACATGCTCGAGCGCCTCGACCTGCACCGCGCCGCCGCCTGCCGCCAGCTGCTGGTGGAAAAGCCCGCCCTGGCCGTGCACCTACTCACCACCCAGCTGGTGGTGCAGCTGTTTTTCACCCACGACAGCACCTTCGCCATCCGCGCCGAAAACAGCGATGCCAAGCTGCGCTACCACCGCTACACCGACGTCGCCAAGGCCGACGCCCGCAAGGTGCTGGCCGACAGCATCAAAGGCATCATCACCCCCACCAAGGCCGGCGACGTCCTGCCGTGGATCCAGAAGCTCACCTCCGACCAGCTGCAGCAGGTGCAGGCCCTGTGCGCCGCCGTGACCCTGGACAACCTGCGCGGCCGCGACCTGGGCGCCGCGGCGCTCGCGCTCGACCTCGACATGGCCGACTGGTGGCAACCCGATGCCGCCCACTACCTGGGCAACGTCCCCAAGGCGCTCATGCTTGAGGCCGTCACCGAGGCCAAGGGCAAGCCCGCCGCCGACGCCCTGGCCAGCCTCAAGAAGGACGCCCTCATCGCCGAAGCCGCCAAGCAACTCGCCGGCACCGGCTGGCTGCCAAAACCCCTGCGCGGCCCCGGCTACGCCGTCGGCGCCAAACCCGCCGCCAAGGCCAAGCCCGCCAAGAAAAAGCCCGCGACGAAGAAGAGGCCGGCGAAGAAGGAGGCCAAGGCATGAAGCTGGTCGAATTCCCTGGGCAAAACGTCGTCTTCGCCAAGGACCAGCCCGAATACCACCCGCTGCCTGCGTTGCGTCTCAGCAATGCCGAGGCTGAGATCATCTGCTGCTGGAAGTTGACCTGGCGCGAGCGGCTGCGTGTGCTGCTCGGCGGCCGGATCTGGCACAGCATCCTGACATTCGGCCATCCGCTACAACCGCAACTGCTGCATAGCGAGAAGCCCGCGGAAGTGATTGCGGCAGAACAGCAGCCAAGTCGTGAACTCGAAGATGCCGATATTTAAGGTGTGGTGGCCCGATAGAGGCCAGAAAAAGAAGACGCCACGACAGTCAAGGCTTTTGACCACGAGCATGCGGCGAAGGTATGGGCCGACTGGTATGACGCACACAGCGCGGAGTACCCGATCGTCGGCGGCGAGGTCGCAGAGGTGATGGTGTTGCACGAGGGTTGCGAGTGCCCCGACCTAATCAAGGTTCGCGGGTTTCAGTCGCGCGAATACACAGCCAGTGCCGCATAACACCAGAAATAAGCCGAGTGGCGAAGCCACTTCGGCTTGATTGACCAGTTAGCACGGGAGCGAAGCGATGAACGAGGTACAGATGGCGGCAGAGCTCTACAGCATCCGGGATTCGGTGCGCGGCTTGATGGGTGACAAGTACCACTCGCGCATGGCCCAGCTTGGCGAACTGCTACAGCGAATTGCCGCGAATCATGGGTGCTCCGAGCTTGCCGCCGCCCGCCGGATAGCGGCCGACGAAGAGGCCAGCAGCTTCGATGCAATGGCGATACTCGCCGCCGCTGTCGAACTCATCGAACCGAGTGCTAACAAGCAATAGACCCCAAACCCGCCGGATAACACCGATTACATCAATGAACGGCCATCCATGGACCCGCGAAGACAACAAGACCCTGCGCATCAACTACGCGGACTGGCCGACGTTCCTGGTCGCGTACATTCTCGATCGCAGCGAGTCCGCAACCTATGGCCAGGCACGCAAGCTTGGCCTCAAGAAGTCGGCTGCGTACATGGCAAGCAAATGGGCATGCCGCCTGCGCGCCGGCGACGAGCCAGGCAAGGCTACCCGCTATCCCAAGGGCCACGTGCCCGCCAACAAAGGACTGCGGCGGCCAGGCTACGCACCTGGTCGCATGGGAGAGACGCAATTCAAGAAGGGCAGGCCCGCCCACGAGGCCCGCAATTACCGCCCGATCGGCAGCCATCGCATCATCTACGGCAACCTCGAGCGCAAGGTCACCGACGACCCGAAGCTCTACCCGGCGAAGCGCTGGCGACCGGTGCACCGCCTCGTATGGGAAGCCGCGCATGGGCCGGTGCCACGCGGCCGCATCGTCGTCTTCAAACCCGGCAAGCACACCATCGTCGAAGCCGAGATAACGCTCGATCGCATCGAGTGCATCACCTTGGCCGAAAACATGCAGCGCAACACCATCCACAACTACCCGCCCGCCATCAAAGACACCATGCGCCTGGTCGGCCGCATCAACCGAGAAATAAGGAAGCAGCAACGTGAAAAACAAGATCGAGGATCTACGGGATCACCTGTTCGCAACGCTCGAGGATCTGCGCGATCCCGAAAAGCCAATGGAGCTCGACCGCGCAAAGACGATCGCCGAGGTCGGAAAGGTCATCATCGACAGCGCCAAGGCTGAAAACGACTTCCTGCGCGTCACCGGGCACATCAAGGGTTCCGGCTTCATCCCGGACGCCCCACGTGGACCGCCGGCGATCGACGGCACCGTCACACCCATGCCGCACCGAAAGATCGGAAACGATCGCCGGTAACCGTGATCGGCCCCATCCTCCAATTCCAGGACCTGCAGCGGCTATGCCGCCCGGATGCCGATGCGCCGCTTCCAAAGCTGGCCACCGTGGAGCGCTGGGCGCGCAAGATCGGATTGCGCTATACCTATGACGGCAAGGGCGGCCTGCTATCCACCGTGGACGCCGTCAATGCCGCCATCGGGGTCAGCCCGGCCAACGACGGCACCTACTCAGTCGACCAGGTAGTGTGATGCCCCGCGGCCGCCCCCGAAAACACAACCCCGCCATCCCGGCCCACATCGACCAGGCCGCGCTCCCGCGCGGGATCTACTGGGACAACTCCGGCGCCGGCCGCTGGTACGTGTTCGAAGATCGAGACGGCCGCACCGGCACCAAGACCGTGGCCACCTCCAGGGCATCGCTCTCCGACCTGCACGCGATCGCCGAGCTGCGCGACACCGGTACCCAGCGCGGCACCGTGCAACACGTCGTCGACCGCTACATCGACTCACCCGCCTTTACCCGGCTCTCGCCACGCGCCCGCAAGGACTACCGCTACATCTTCAAGCAGGCCCTGGCCTACAAGACCAAGATGGGCCCACTGGGCACCCTGCATGCGGACAAGCTGTCCCCGCCCGTGTTTGCCCGGATCCGCGACGAGCTCGCCCGCGAGACGCCCGCCAAGGCCAACGCCTGGATCCGCCGCCTCCGCGGCGCCTTTGCCTGGGGACTACAGGACGGCTGCTGCCGCACCAACCCCTGCGCCGGCGTCTCCATGGTCCACGAGGTGGCCAAGGACGGCATGCCCGACCTCGAGCTCTTCCGGCGCGTCCAGGCCTTCGCCCGCGACCGTGGCGCCCTCCCACGCAACGCCAAGGGCCGGATCGCGCCCTACCTGGCGCCCATGATGGAGATCGCCTACCAGATCCGCCTGCGCACGATCGAGGTCCTGACCCTCACAGACGCCCACATCACCACCGACGGCCTGCGCTCGAACCGACGCAAGGGCAGCAAGGACAACGTCACCAAGATCGGCCCTCTGCTGGCCAGCGCCATCGCCGAGCTGCAGACCCAGCGCAAGGCCACCTGGGCCCGCCGCGGCCAGCCGGTCCCCATCCGCCCAGACGACCGCCACCTGGTCATCGGCGAAACCGGCGACCCACTCACCTACGACGGATTCAGCGCCGCCTGGCAGCGCATGATGCGCCTGGCCCGCACCGCCGGGATCCTGCAGCCAGGCGAGCACTTCACCGCCCACGGCCTCAAGCACCGCGGCATCACCGACTCAACCGACAAGACCGCTGGCGGCCACAAAACAGAAGCCATGCGCCAACGCTACGACCACTCCGTGCCCCTGGTAGAGCCCTCCGCTGACACCCCGTGAAACATTATTTTTAGGGAGAATTTTAGGGAGGCAGCCTGTTATCCACAGGCAAAAGCACGCAAGTCGTTGAATACAATGGTGGGTGCTGAGGGGATCGAACCCCCGACCCTCTCCGTGTAAAGGAGACGCTCTACCGCTGAGCTAAGCACCCGGTTTGCACATGGTAACGCTGTTCGATGCCGTCAGACGATCACTCCCGTGCCGTCGGCCCACAGGCGGCAGAGCGCAGGGTTGACGGCAGTCATGCCACGGTGCCGTTAAAACCTCACCTCATACGCAGGGCACCTTCTCCCCCCGCCGGGGCATGGGCAACGACCTGCCAGCGTATTGCGCCCCGGCCCTGCAGGCACAGCGCACGCGCCTGCCCGTGTTGTACGCCACAAAAAAACCCGGCTCGCAGCCGGGCTTTCTCGCCAACCAGGACGCAGGCTGCGGTCAGTTGACCGCGTCCTTCAGCGCCTTGCCGGCCTTGAACGCCGGGTTGTTGGAAGCGGCGATATTGATGGTCTCGCCGGTACGCGGGTTGCGGCCGGTACGGGCGCCACGCTTGCGGACTTCAAAGGTGCCAAAACCGACCAGGGTCACGCTATCGCCATGCTTGAGCGTCTTGGTAATGGTGGCGATCACGGCCTCGACGGCACGAGCGGCATCGGCCTTGGACAGATCCGAGGCGTCGGAGACGGCATCGACAAATTCGCCTTTGTTCATTATTGATAACTCCCTTTGCGGAATGTGCGACCGCAATTGCGGTCGTTCGTAAAAAACGGTCTTGAAACAGGAATGGCTTGAAAGAAGACGGGAATGATGACCGGGTCCCGCCATCTGCGCGCACGGTACGCAGCATGGTCCGGTCGACTTGACCGCCAACGCAGGCGCGATGCGCGCGTTGCAGGTGCACTCGTTATACCAGCGGCCCATGACGCACGCAACACGAAAGCCAATGTTGGCGCGGGTTCCAGCCATTTTGGCCGGAGCATGACCGGTATGCTCAGTGCTTGACATCCTGCTGTACGACGACCTGGTCCTTGTCACTGGTCACCGTTTCGGTGACGACCTTGCCGACGCCCTTTTCGACCACCTTGGGCGTCAGCGGCCGTTCCAGGGCCAGATCCAGCACTTCGTCGATCCAGCGCACCGGCACGATCCTCATGTGTTCGGTGACGGTCTTGGGGATGTCAGCCAGGTCCTTGCGGTTTTCCTCCGGGATGATGACGGTGGTGATGCCGCCACGCATGGCGGCCAGCAGCTTCTCCTTGAGGCCACCAATCGCGGTGACCTTGCCGCGCAAGGTGATCTCGCCGGTCATCGCAACGCCGGCACGGACCGGCACCTTGGTGAGGGTCGACACCAGCGACGTGGCCATCGCGATACCTGCACTGGGGCCGTCCTTGGGCGTGGCGCCATCGGGGACATGTACGTGGACGTCGGTCTTCTGCAGGAAATCCAGGTCGATGCCAAACGGTTCGGTGCGCGCACGCACCACCGACAAGGCCGCAGATGCGGACTCCTTCATCACGTCGCCCAGTTGCCCGGTCAGGATCAGTTGGCCCTTGCCCGGAACCAGGGTTGACTCGATCTGCAGCAGTTCGCCGCCGACCTCGGTCCACGCCAGGCCGGTGACCAGGCCGATCTCGTTGTCCTGCTCTGCACGCCCGTAATCGAAGCGCTGCACGCCGAGGTACTTATCCAGGTTCTTGGCATTGACGCTGATCGCCTTGGGTTTCTTCACCTTCGGCTTGGGGCCGGCCAGGGCGATTTCCTTCACCACCTTGCGGCAGATCTTGGCGATTTCACGCTCCAGGTTGCGCACGCCGGCTTCGCGCGTGTAGTAACGCACGATGTCGCGGATCGCGCTTTCGACGATGTTGAGTTCCTCGGCCTTCAGCCCGTTGGCCTTGAGCTGCTTGGGCACCAGGTACCGGGTGGCGATGTTGATCTTCTCGTCCTCGGTGTAACCGGGGATGCGGATGACCTCCATCCTGTCCAGCAAGGGGCCGGGAATGTTGAGCGAGTTGGACGTCGCGATGAACATCACCTCGGACAGGTCGAGGTCGACTTCCAGGTAATGGTCGTTGAATGTGTCGTTCTGCTCGGGATCGAGCACTTCCAGCAGCGCCGAGGACGGATCCCCACGGAAGTCCATCGACATCTTGTCGATCTCGTCGAGCATGAACAGTGGATTCTTGGTGCCGGCCTTGTTGAGGTTCTGGACCACCCGGCCGGGCATCGAACCGACATACGTGCGTCGATGGCCACGGATCTCGGCCTCGTCGCGCATGCCGCCCAGCGACATGCGCACGAACTTGCGATTGGTGGCCTTGGCGATCGACTGGCCCAGCGAGGTCTTGCCCACGCCCGGCGGTCCGACCAGGCACAGGATCGCGCCTTTCATCTGCTTGACGCGGGTCTGCACGGCCAAATACTCGAGGATGCGTTCCTTGACCTTTTCCAGGCCGTAATGGTCGGCATCGAGCACGTCCTGCGCGGCGTTGAGGTCCTTGCGCACGCGGCTGCGCTTTTTCCACGGCACGCCCAGGATCCAGTCCAGGTAGTTGCGTACCACGGCGGCCTCGGCCGACATCGGCGACATCTGCTTGAGCTTGTTGAACTCGGACTTGGCCTTGCTTTCCACGGCCTTGGGCATGCCCGCTTCGGTGATCTTGCGCGCCAGCTCCTCGATGTCGTTGGGCGCGTCGTCCATGTCGCCCAGCTCTTTCTGGATCGCCTTCATCTGCTCGTTGAGGTAATACTCGCGCTGCGATTTCTCCATCTGCGACTTGACCCGGCCGCGGATGCGCTTTTCCATCTGTTGCACGTCGATTTCGCCATCGACGAAGCCGACAAGCATTTCCAGGCGGTCGGCGGTATCCAGGGTCTCCAACAGCGTTTGCTTGTCGGCCAGGCGCACGCCAAGGTGCGCGGCGATGGTGTCGGCCAGTCGGCCGGGCTCCTCGATGCCGGACAGGGTCTGCAGCAACTCTGGGGGCAGTTTGCGGTTGCTCTTGATGTATTGCTCGAACAGCGACATCAACGAGCGTGCGACCGCCTCGGTCTCCATCGGCTCGCGGGTATCGGTGGTGTCGATCGGCGTCGAACGCCCGCTCAGCGCCCCATCGTTTTCGCCGATCCCGTCCACGCGCACGCGCTCGATGCCCTCGACCAGCACCTTGATGGTGCCGTCGGGTAGCTTGAGCAGCTGCAGCACGGTGGCCAGCGTGCCGATGGCGTACAGGTCATCCGCCCCGGGGTCGTCGGTCTCTGCGGACTTCTGCGCGACCAGCGCGATCTTCTTGTCGTCTTCCATCGCTTGTTCCAGCGCGCGGATGGACTTGTCGCGGCCGACGAACAGCGGGATCACCATGTGCGGGAACACCACGACATCGCGTAGTGGCAATACCGGCAGGGTCGTGGTTGTACGGACTTCGGTCATGCTGGCTCCGACGGATGGTTTGCAGGCCCTCGACTGGCGAGGGTCCTGGCGAGCAGTTCCTGGCGAGGCTCCAGGGGCAGTCACCCCTAACAATACCCGGCCATGGGAATGAAAAGACGCAGTGCGTCACTGAATACGGTTATGGGGTTGCCGCCGGCAGATGCAAGCGCAAACGGCCGCCCCCTGGGGCAGCCGTTCAAGTAGGGCTTTGGAAGCAGGCGCTTGAAACCTGGCCTTTGATGAAGCCTGGCTTTCCGGGCCGGGCACCCGCCGGCCAGCGGCAGTCCGGCCCGCGGTCACTCCCCGCTGGCGGCCTTGGGGGCAGCAGCAGGCGGGGTCTCGTAGATCAAATAGGGATCGGACTTGTGCTCGATCACCGACTCGTCGACCACCACCTTGCTGACGTTCTCCAGCGACGGCAGGTCGTACATCGTGTCCAGCAGGACCGACTCGACGATGGTCCGCAACCCGCGGGCACCGGTCTTGCGCTTGAGTGCCCTGCGCGCAATCGCGGCCAAGGCGTCCTCGCGGAACTCCAGCTCCACGCCTTCCATGTCGAACAGCTTGCGGAACTGCTTGGTGATCGCGTTCCTGGGCTCGGTCAGGATCTGGATGAGGGCAGCCTCGTCGAGCTCTTCCAGCGTGGCGACCACCGGCAGGCGGCCGACAAACTCGGGGATCAGGCCAAATTTGATCAGGTCCTCGGGCTCGACCTCGGCCAGGATCTTGCCGATCTCGGTCTTGCGCTCGGCGCTCTTGAGCTTGGCGCCGAAGCCAATGCCGCTGGAGTCGGTGCTGCGCTGCTGGATGATCTTGTCCAGTCCGGCAAACGCGCCGCCGACGATGAACAGGATGTTGCGGGTATCGACCTGCAGGAACTCCTGCTGCGGATGCTTGCGCCCGCCCTGCGGCGGCACGCTGGCCACGGTGCCCTCGATCAACTTGAGCAGCGCCTGCTGCACGCCTTCGCCGGACACGTCGCGGGTGATCGACGGGTTTTCGGACTTGCGCGAGATCTTGTCGATCTCGTCGATATAGACGATGCCCTGCTGCGCCTTTTCGACGTCGTAGTCGCACTTCTGCAGCAGTTTCTGGATGATGTTCTCGACGTCTTCACCGACATAGCCGGCCTCGGTGAGCGTCGTCGCATCGGCCATCGTGAATGGCACGTTGAGCATCCGCGCCAACGTCTCGGCCAGAAGCGTCTTGCCCGAACCGGTCGGACCGACCAGCAGGATGTTGGATTTCGCCAGCTCGATGTCGTCGTCCTTCTGACGACTCTCGATACGCTTGTAATGGTTGTATACCGCGACCGCCAGCGTCTTCTTGGCGCGTGCCTGGCCAATGACGTACTGGTTCAGGACCTCCAGGATTTCCTTGGGCTTGGGCAGCGAGCTACGCGCCGACTGGGCCTTTTCCTCGAGCTCCTCGCGGATGATGTCGTTGCACAGCTCGACGCATTCATCGCAGATGAACACGCTTGGACCAGCAATCAGCTTGCGCACCTCGTGCTGGCTCTTTCCGCAGAAGGAGCAATAGAGGATCTTGCTGCTGTCGCCGGATCGGCCCTGACGGTCTTCGGTCATTCCCCATTTACCTGCTGCAGGCGCGTTTGCGGCCCGAGAATAGCACAGCGGCCCGGCGTACCTGCCCGGGCCTGGATGTGCGCTGAAAAGCGAAGGTATTCAATACGTTGCAATCGTTTCACCGCATTGAAGCGGATGCCCGTCATGCTGGACGGATGGAGTCTTCCGGACGACGTTCGAGCACTTCGTCGACCAGCCCGTACTCGCGCGCGGCCTCGGCACTCTTGAAGTTGTCGCGCTCGGTGTCCAACGCGATGGTGTCCAGCGGCTGCCCGGTGTGCTTGGACAGGATCTCGTTGAGGCGCTGGCGCAACGCGAGGATCTCGCGCGCCTGGATCTCTATATCGCTGGCCTGGCCCTGCGAGCCGCCCGACGGCTGGTGGATCATCACCCGCGAGTTGGGCAGCGCATAGCGCTTGCCCTTGGCGCCGGCGGCCAGCAGCAAGGCGCCCATGCTGGCGGCCTGGCCGATGCAGATGGTGCTGACGTCGGGCCTGATGAACTGCATGGTGTCGTAGATCGCCATGCCCGCAGTGACAACGCCACCGGGGGAATTGACATAGAGGCTGATGTCCTTCTCAGGATTCTCGGCTTCCAGGAACAGCATCTGCGCCACGATCACGTTGGCGGTATGGTCGTCGACCGGACCGACCAAAAAGATCACCCGCTCCTTCAGCAACCGCGAGTAGATGTCGTACGCGCGCTCACCACGGCTGGTCTGTTCAACCACCATCGGCACGAGATTGAGTGCTGTTTCGCGATTATCCACTTGTCTACCTGCTGTTGGGTGCTGCTGCGATCTGGTCTGCCATGATGCCTGCCGCGATTGCGTGCTACTGCGCGATGGCTTCCTGGAAGGTCAGCTTCTTTTCCGTATGCTGCGCACGCTCGGCGATCCAGTCGACCACCTGCTCTTCCATCGCGCGCGCCTGCAGACCCTGCATGAGTTGGGGGTCGTTCTGGTACATCTCAACCACCTGCTGGGGTTCTTCGTAGGTCGAGGCAATCAAGCGCATCAGCTCGTTGGCGCGCTTGGGGTCCAATCGCAACTCATTGCGACGCGAGACCTCACTCACCAGCAGGCCGACCAGCACGCGCTTGCGGGCAGCGTCCATGAATGGCGCATGCGCACCCTCCGGCACCTCGCCCTGCACGCCCTGCTGCTGCATCGCCTGCCAGGCCATCTGCTTGGCTTCGTCCTCGACCAACCGTGGCGGCAATTCGACGTCGGAGTAGGTCGCGACCAGCTGCTCTCCGACTTCGCGGCGCAGGCGGTTCATCAGTGCACCCTTGAGCTCGCGCTCCAGGTTGCTGCGGATCTCGCTGCGGAACTTCTCCATCTCGCCGCTCTTGACGCCAAAGCTGCGGATGAAAGCGCCATCCACTTCAGGCATCACCGGCTCGGACACGCGCTCGGCCTTCAGGTGGACCTGCATGGACTTGCCGGCCAGCTGCGACGGCGCTTCCTCGGGGAACGCGACCTCGATGGTCTTCTCGTCCCCGGCGCTCATCCCGACCAGCGCGGCCTCGATCTCGGGCAACATCGCCTTGCTGCCGATCACATCGGTCGCCTGCTCGACGCCCTCGGCCGGGATGCGCTCGTCGCCGGCCTGGGACCAGGTCTCGAGGTCCACTGCATCGCCTTCCTTCGCCGGCCGCGTGACCGCGGTCCAGCTCCGACGCTGGATGCGCAGGTTCTCGATCATGCGGTCGATATCGGCGTCTTCGATCTCGGCGACATCGCGCACCACTTCAAGCTTTTCGACCTCGATATCGCCAAATTCGGGCATCAACTCGACGGTGGCGACGAATTCCAGTGCCTGGCCGTCCTTGTCCTGGACCGGCTCGATGTTCGGGTTGCCGGCAACGCGCAGCTCGTTTTCGCGGATCGCGGCATCAAAGCCCTCGCGCAGCATGCCGTCCAGCACCTCGGAGCGAACCTGCTTGCCGTAGCGCTGCTCGACCACCTTGGTCGGCACCTTGCCAGGGCGGAAACCCTTGATCCGTGCCGAGCGCGCGATCTCGCGCAGACGGCCACCCACTTCGCTGTCGACCTGCTCGGAAGCAAGACGAAGCGTGATCTTGCGCTCGAGGTTTCCCACGGACTCGATCGACGCCTTCGAATTTGCGCTTTGCATCTCTGAAGCTGGCATACCCACTCCTGCAACCACGACGCTGGCCGCGGCACTACTGTTTGGCTTGTCGGACCGCCCACCGGGCGCATAGGCACCCTTCGAACGGCAGAACGGGATAGTTTGGCGGATTTACGGGCCGGCCGCCAGCGAAATGGGGTGTTTTTGGCGAAAAAGCCGCGTCATGGCCCTGCCCTGCCCGGGATATTGGCCGACACCCACTGCGCACCGTGCCGCGGCAGCATGCACTCCAAGGCTGTCGCTGCCCGGTGGACCCAGCGACCCACGACACGGGATTTAAAGCACCCGCAAAGCCACTCCCATGCCCCGTGCCGGCGCGATGGGATCACCTGACCGCTCGTGCTGGATGGCCGCGCTCCTCAATGACTGGCCGCTCATGGAACACAGCGCCATCTTTGGCATGGGCACGACGGCGCGATGGGCAACACACAGTCGCCGCCCGTTTTTGGCGGCATGGTGCGAAAGGGGGGACTCGAACCCCCACGCCTTGCGGCACTGGCACCTAAAGCCAGGGCGTCTACCAATTCCGCCACTTTCGCGCTGCCGGGATTCTACGGTGGTCCGGGCGATAACGCATGGAAATGCCACGACCAGACCACTGCCACCTCAAAAGTACAGCTCACCCAAGCGCGCCAGGTGCGTCAAACGCCGCACAAAAGAAGCCCGGTCCAAGCCGGGCATTCTGAAGGTTGTTGGACCGTGAAGGATTCGAACCGCGCCACGACCAGCCTGCGGCCGCCGTGAGAGGCCAACGCGCGGCAGCGCGCCATGGAATTCCACGCGCAACACAAAAAAAGCCCGGCCGAAGCCGGGCTTTTCGAAGTTTGGTGGGCCGTGAAGGATTCGAACCTTCGACCTATTGATTAAGAGTCAACTGCTCTACCAACTGAGCTAACGGCCCCAAGCTGTCAATAATACCGCAGTCATGCAAGGCACGACAGTCACCTCTCGCCACACGAACCGGCGGAGGCCAACCACGCCATGGACCAAAAATCACCGTCCCATGGCTTGCTGTTTGGGGTGGAAGACGGGATTTGAACCCGCGACCCCCGGAATCACAATCCGGTGCTCTAACCAACTGAGCTACATCCACCACAGTAAAAACAGGATAACCCTTCGCAGTGCACTGGCGCGCCCGGCAGGACTCGAACCTGCAACCGCCGGCTTAGAAGGCCGGTGCTCTATCCGGTTGAGCTACGGGCGCCTACGACTGCAGCAGGTGCTCGCATGATAACTGCCGGAGTGGCCAATCGTTCAGCCTGGCGGGCCGCCTGCAAGCCGGTGGTCGGGGTAGAGGGATTCGAACCCCCGACATCCTGCTCCCAAAGCAGGCGCGCTACCAGACTGCGCTATACCCCGCCGTGCTTGGCCGGTGGCCGTTAGAACCAGACTCCCGTCGCGCCAACGCCACGAGAAGCCGGCCATTGTCCGGAGCGGACGAATCCCTGTCAATGCGGCCTTGGCAATCCATCCCGGCAATGCAATACGCACGCTCCAGGAAAGTGTCTCCCGGCGCGGGTTCAGACCCGGCCGGCAATCGCCTCGGCGAATGACATCGTATTGCCGCTGCCACCCAGGTCCGGGGTCAGCGAATCCCTTGCCTCCAGCGTGGCAACGATCGCAGCGCGCAACCGCCCTGCCTTGTCGCCCAGGTCCAGGTGGTCAAGCATCTGGGCCGCGCCCAGCATCAATGCGCAGGGATTGGCCTTGCCCTGGCCGGCGATATCCGGTGCGGTGCCGTGGACGGCCTCGAAGATCGCCGTGTCCTTGCCGATATTCGCACCCGGGGTCAGCCCCAGGCCGCCGATCAGGCCGGCACACAGGTCGGAGATGATGTCGCCAAACAGGTTGGTGGTCACGATCACGTCGAACTGTTCGGGCTGCATCACCAGCTGCATGCAGCAGTTGTCGACGATCAACTCGTTGCACTCGATGTCGCTGTAATCCTTGGCGACTTCGCGGGCGACGTTGAGGAACAGCCCCGAGGTCGACTTGAGGATGTTGGCCTTGTGCACCACCGTCACCTTCTTGCGGCCAGTGCGGCGCGCCAGGTCGAAGGCATAGCGCACGATGCGCTCGGACCCCTTGCGGGTGATGCGCATGATGGAGATCGCGGTCTCGCCGTCGGCCGAGGTTTCCTGCCCTTCGGGCGTATAGGCGCCTTCGGTGTTCTCGCGCACGGTGATCAGGTCGATACCGGAAGGGAATCGCGACTTGGTATTGGGGAAGCTCTTGGCCGGACGTACGTTGGCGTAGAGGTCGAAGCGACGACGCAGCTCGACGTTGATCGAGCTGAATCCACCACCGACCGGCGTGGTCAGCGGGCTCTTGAGCGCGACCTTGTTCCTGCGGATGGAATCCATGGTCGCGTCGGGCAGCAGTTCGCCGGTCTTTTCAAGCGCGACCAGGCCGGCGTCTGCGAATTCGTAATCGAGACCGGTCTTCAGTGCGTCGAGCACGTGCAAGGTGGCATCCATGATTTCAGGGCCGATGCCATCGCCGCGGATCACGGTGATTGTCTGGGTCATTGCGGGGATTCCGGGCAGGTGGCGCGACGGCTCGGGGCGCGACGCACCGGATATTCAGCCGCCAATTATGCCGCGCCGCGGGATGACTTCATAGGCTGGGGGTCACATTACGCCGCAGCACGTCCACAGGAAGGCCGCATTGCAGAGGCCTTGTGCTTGTGGCCTCGCGCCAGGACCATGCAGGCAAAGTGCATTCAGGAAAATCCCCTGCGCGGTTGAAACCCGCCCTACTGCGACGCCCCGTCCGGCGCTTGTCCCTCCAGGACTGCCTGCAACTTGCCCGCCCGGTGCAACGCCATCATGTCGTCGTAGCCGCCAACGTGGGTATCGCCAACGAAGATCTGCGGGACGCTGGTCCGTCCGCCGCGCGCCATCATGCGTTCGCGTTCAGCAGGATCCTGGTCGATGCGAATCTCGGTCCAAGCCAGTCCCTTGCTCTTCAGGAAGTTCTTGGCAGCCATGCAATAGCCGCACGCTGCCGAGGTGTACAGGGTGATGCCTGGGGTCTTGCCAGGTGCCTCTGGTTGTTCACTCAATGGGGACTCTCCGGAAACTTGTCTCGAGGGCCAAGGTCTCAATATGGCTGCACCGGAGCCGCTTTTCCACCCTGGCGCACCGGATGCTGAAAGCCCTCGTGATTGGATCAAACCCCAGCTGGCCGCGTGAAGGGCCGGGTTAATTACGTGTTCACACCCTGCCAGCAGAAGCCGTGCATCCTCAAGCGCGGGACCTGTCCACCCCTTTTCCAGTCAGGACATCCCTTCGAGCACCCCATGCGCCCAGCCACACTGACCGCCATCGCTACGCTCGCCATCGCAGGCGTCCTGCAAGCCGGGGCACCCCTGTCAGCGCAGGATGCCGGCTTCAGCGACAGCCGCCTACCCGATATCGGCTCTTCGGCCGGCACCGTGCTGTCGCCCGCCAAACAGGAGGAATACGGCCAGTTCGTCCTCAGCCAGCTGCGCAATTACGACTACACGCTGGACGACCCGTTGATCAGTAGCTGGCTGCAATCGGTCGGCAACCGGCTGGGGGCTGCCAGCGACAAGCCCGGTCAGCGCTACACGCTGTTCATGCTCAAGGATCGACAGATCAACGCATTTGCCACCTTGGGCGGTTACATCGCGGTCAACGCCGGCCTGGTGCTGGCCGCCGACAAGGAAGACGAAGTCGCAGCGGTGCTGTCGCACGAAATCGCGCACGTCACCCAGCAGCATGTTTTGCGCGGTGTCGAGCGTGCGCAACGCGACAGCATCCCGATCCTGCTGGCGATGCTCGGCGCGATTGCAATCGCCCAATCCTCGGGGGGCACCTCGTCCGACAACGCCACGATCGCTGCAGTCACCTCGGCGCAGGGGCTCATGGCGCAGCGGCAGATCGATTACACCCGGTCCAACGAGGCCGAAGCCGATCGCATTGGCATCCGCAACCTGGCCCGCAGCGGCTACGACCCCAAGGCCATGGCCGACTTCTTCCAGAAATTGCAGATGGTGGTACGCAGCAACCCGGGGCGCGAAAGCACGCCCGACTACCTGCAGACCCACCCGGTGACCACCACCCGGATCAGTGAAGCCAGGGAGCGGGCAAAACAGGTCAGTGCAAACCAGCCCAGCTTCATCGGCAGCGTCGGCGGCGGCAACAATCCCCTGCTACCTGCATCGCTTCAAATCGACACCCGCCTGGCGAAGGGCGACACCGGGCAATTCGAGTGGGCACGCGAACGCCTGCGGGTCCTCAGCGCGACCACGCCGGCAATGGCGATCCGCGAGTACGACCTCATGGCCCGCACGGAAAAGCTCGACGACGCAGAGCGTTACGGCCTGGCGCTGGCCAAACTGCTCGACGGCAATGCCGCAGGAGCCGCCGCCGACCTGTCGCGCTTGCTGGCGAGCCATCCCGACGATACCTGGGTGATGCTGGCGTTGGCGCAGGCACAGTCGCACTCGGGCAAGCGCAAGGACGCGGATGCACGGTTTGAAGCCTTGCTCGCACGCTTGCCCAACAACCGCGCCGTCGCCTTGACCTATGCCCGGATACTCAACGAGCGCAACACCCTTGCGTCGGGCAAACGCGCGCAGGAGATCCTGCGGCCACTGCTCAAGAGTGCCGTCGACGACCCGATCTTCCAGCGGACCTTCGCGCGCACCAGCGAGATCGCCGGCGACCCGGTCCGCGCCGGTGAAGCCTGGGCGCAAACCGCTTACCTCACTGGTAGGCCGGAGCAAGCCCTGGTCCAGCTCAACACCCTGAAGAAGCGCGACGACGTCGACTACTATGCGCGCGCCCGGATCGACGCCCGCATCGCCGCGATTACCCCGATCGTGCTGGAACTGCGTCGCCAGGGGATCCGTGACGAGGACCTGCATCGGCGGTAGGGCGCTCCTCGGTCCACCTGGCTGGCTGGCGATCCATGGTGCGATGGGATTGGGACGAATGGCAGGCTGTGGGCGGGCGATGATCGCGGGCCAGTGCGCGCCCCATGCTGTCACGCAACGGTCATGAAAACGTAGTCTACTGCCGTGGATGTAGCACCACGCGCCTGTCGCGCCGCTGGAAACGACATGTCCAAACGCATCCTCATCGTTGACGACGAACCCGCGATCCGCGACATGGTCGCCTTCGCCCTGCGCAAGGGCGAATACGAACCCGTGCATGCCGGAGACGCCCGCCAGGCGCAGGCGGCCATCGTCGATCGTGTCCCGGACCTGATACTGCTCGACTGGATGCTGCCAGGCACCAGCGGACTGGAGCTGGCGCGTCGCTGGCGCCGGGAAGACCTGACCCGCGAGATCCCCATCATCATGCTGACCGCACGCGGCGAGGAAAACGACCGCGTCGGCGGTCTGGAGGCCGGGGTCGACGACTACGTGGTGAAACCCTTTTCCGCACGCGAGTTGCTGGCGCGCATCCGGGCCGTGATGCGTCGCAGCCACGAAGATGACGCCGACGGCAGCATCACTGTCGGCCCGCTGCGCATGGATGGCGCCGCGCACCGGCTGTTCGCGCAAAGCGACAGCGAGGCGCAGACGCCCATCCAGATCGGCCCCACCGAGTACCGCCTGCTGCATTTCTTCATGACCCACCCCGAGCGCGTCTACACACGCTCGCAGTTGCTCGACCATGTCTGGGGTGGCAGCGTGTATGTCGAAGAGCGCACGGTGGATGTCCATATCCGCCGACTGCGCAAGACCCTGGAGCCGGCAAACGCCGACGTGATGGTGCAGACGGTGCGTGGTGCGGGGTATCGGTTTTCGGCATCGGTTTGAGCCGCTGGGGCCGGCGCTCAGGGCCCAAAACTTCCCCAGGCCGGCTGCCCTGCGGCATTGTCGTGGCCGCTGGACGCCACCTTCAACGAAAGACCCATCTCCATCTGAGACAATCCGGACATGCCCGAACACGCCCGCAAGGCCTGGTTCAAGACGCTCGGCCTGCTGGCCGGCGTGCTTGCCGTCGCGCTGGTCGTCGGGCTGCTGATCGGCCAGTTCTGGCCGACGTTGGCCATTGCCGCCCTGGCCGTGGTCGCCTGGCATTACTGGAAGCTGCGGCACCTGCTGCTGCAGCTGACCGCACGCCGGCGCTTCGGCACGCCGCAAGGTGACGGCGTCTGGAACGAGCTCGAACGCCTGCTGCACCGCAGCCAGCACGAAATGCAGGGCCGCAAGCGCCGCCTGCTGGCCATGCTGCGCGCCTATCGCGCCGTCGCCGATGCCCTGCCCGATGCCGTGGTCGTGGTCGAACGCGATACCCAGCGCATCGCCTGGTTCAATGCCGCTGCGACCGGATTGCTTGGGTTGCGTTATCCAAAGGATGTCGATGCGGCACTGGGCGAACGGCTACGACCGCTGCCGATCGCGCGCTGGCTCGCCGCCGGCCGCAATGCAGAACCACTCATGGATACCGCCTCGCCGGTCGATCCGGACCGTCGCCTGAGCCTGCGCCTGATCCCCTATTCCAACGAGCTGTGGCTCCTGGTCGCCCGCGACGTGAGCCGGCTGATGCGACTGGAACAGATGCGCCGTGACTTCGTCGCCAACGTCTCCCATGAGCTGCGCACGCCGCTGACGGTCGTGCACGGCTACCTGGAGATGCTCGATCCCGACGAGCACCCGGCCTGGGCGCCGATGCTGGCCGAAATGCAGCGCCAGTCGCAGCGCATGACCCAGCTGGTCGAAGACCTGCTGACGCTGTCGCGGCTGGAAGCCCAGGACGGCATCAGCGACGAAAGCGTGTCGATGCCCTCGATGCTGTCCACGTTGAAACGCGAGGCCGAGGCGCTGAGCCAACACCGGCACACGATCACCATCCAGGATACTGCGCAGGTCGATTTGTGGGGTTCTACCCGCGAGTTGCACAGCGCGTTTTCCAACCTGGTGAGCAATGCAGTGCGTTACACACCTGCTGGCGGCAACATCGACATCGTGTTTTCACGCGACCGCGAGGGCGGTGCCGTGCTGTCGGTACGTGACAGCGGTTACGGTATTCCCGAGGCACACCTGTCCCGGATCACCGAGCGCTTCTATCGCGTTTCCACCAGTCGCTCACGCGAAAGCGGCGGCACCGGCCTGGGCCTGGCGATCGCCAAGCACGTGCTTGGCCTGCACCAGGCACGACTTGGCATTGAAAGCGAAGTCGGTCGTGGAAGCGTGTTTTCCTGCCACTTTGGCAGCGAGCGCATCCATGCGCCCGCACAGGCCACCAGGAGCACGGCGTGACCCGGCAACCACGAATCACCAGACCATCGTCCGGCAAGCGAGCGACCATCCGCACACCGGCCTCCGCGACGCGGGTGCGTAAAGCGGCCGCGACGGGCAAGGCCTCGGCAGGCAGTACGACAGCGCGAGACACTGCCACGGTCGACGGCCTGCAGCACGACGACCCGCTGTGCGACCAGGCGCTATACGCCAACCGCGAACTCTCCCAACTGGATTTCAATTTCCGCGTGCTCGCCCAGGCACAGGACCCAACGGTGCCGTTGCTCGAACGCCTGCGATTCCTGTGCATCTCCTGCACCAACCTGGACGAATTCTTCGAAATCCGTGCCGCCACGGTGTGGCATGCCCAGCAGCTCGGCCTGCCCGTCGCACCCGATGGCATGGCTCCGGCAACCGTGCTCAAACGCATCCACGACCGTGCCGCGGAGTTGGTCGATGCGCAGTACCGCTGTTGGAACCAGGTCCTGCGGCCGGCGCTTCGCGAAGCCGGCGTGCGGGTCCTGGCGCGCGATAGCTGGACGGCCAGGCAGACCCGCTGGCTACGCGCTTACTTCCGCAACGAGATCATGCCGGTGCTGTCGCCGCTGGGCCTGGATCCGGCACACCCGTTCCCGCGCATCCTCAACAAGTCGCTGAACATCGTGGTCGTGCTCAAGGGCAAGGATGCATTCGGCCGCGCCGGGCACCTGGCCGTGGTGCGCGCACCGCGCTCGCTGCCGCGCATCATCCAGTTGCCCGAACGCGTATCCGGCGGCGAGCACGACTTCGTCTTCCTGTCGTCTGTATTGTCAGCGTTCGTCGACGAGCTGTTCCCGGGGATGGAGGTCAAGGGCGCGTACCAGTTCCGGGTGACCCGCAACTCCGAACTCATCGTCGACGAGGAAGAGGTCGACAACCTGGCGCTTGCCCTGCGCGACGAACTGGTTGGTCGCGGCTACCTGCGCGCGATGCGCCTGGAGATTGCGAGCGATTGTCCGCGTGCGGTGGTGCGGACGCTGCTGGAAAACTTCGAACTGACCGAAAACGCGGTCTACCGCATCGACGGCCCGGTCAACCTCAACCGCGTCACCCAGGTCTACGACCTGGTGCAGCGACCGGAACTCAAGTATCCGGCGTTCCAGCCACGCATGCTGAGCGGTAGTGACGCCATGTTTGAACGCATCCGTGACGGTGACGTGCTGTTGCACCACCCGTTCGATGCCTTTACACCCGTCCTGGAGCTGGTCAAGCAGGCTGCCGACGACCCCAACGTGCTTGCGATCAAGCAGACGCTGTACCGCACCGGCAAGGACTCGGCGATCGTCGAGCACCTGGTGCAGGCGGCGCGCAACGGCAAGGACGTGACCGCGGTGGTCGAACTGCGCGCGCGCTTCGACGAGGAAGCCAACCTGGGTTTCGCCGACCGGCTGCAGGACGCTGGCGTGCAGGTCGTCTACGGCGTGGTCGGGTACAAGACGCATGCCAAGATGTTGCTGGTCGTGCGCCGCGAAGGGCGCAGGCTACGCCGCTACGTGCACCTTGGCACCGGCAACTACCACGCCGGCACGGCGCGTGCATACACGGACTTCGGCCTGATCACCGCCGACCCCGACATCGGGGACGATGTCCATCAGATCTTCCAGCAGCTCTCCGGCCTGGCACCCGTGACCAAGCTCTCGCGCCTGCTGCAATCGCCGTTTACCCTGCATGCCGGGATCCTGGAAAGGATCGAACGCGAAGCCACGCATGCACGCGACGGCAAGCCGGCACGGATCATCGCCAAGATGAACGCGATCAACGAACCAAACGTGATCCGCGCCTTGTACCTGGCATCCCAGGCAGGGGTCGAGATCGACCTGATCGTACGCGGCGCCTGCACCCTGCGACCGGGCATACCCGGCATCTCGGACAACATCCGCGTGCGTTCCGTCGTGGGGCGTTTTTTGGAGCACAGTCGCGTGTACTGGTTCGCCAACGATGGGCAGCCCGACTTGTTCGGCGCCAGCGCAGACTGGCTGGAGCGCAACCTGCTGCGCCGGGTCGAGAGCTGTTTCCCGGTGCTCGATCCCGACCTGGCCACGCGGATCAAACATGAAGCGCTGGACAACTACCTGGCCGATAACTTGAACGCCTGGCAACTGCAGGTCGATGGCAGCTACGTGCGGCTTTCGCCAGGGCAGGGGCAGGCTCCGCACTCCGCACAGACCACACTTCTGGACCGATTGTGCAGCTGAGCACATGGTGATGCGATCATCCCGGCCAGGTCATGCTGCTGACGTCATGCTGCTGACGTCATGCTGGTGACGTCATGCAGGCAAGTCCGTACTGAATCCCAATGAACGATCACTCCACACTGCCCCGCTCCGCTGCACTGCCCTTGCAGGATGGCGACATGCTGGCCGCGATCGACCTGGGTTCCAACAGTTTCCACATGGTGGTCTCGCGCTACCTGATGGGGCAGTTGCGCACCGTCGACCGCCTGCGTGAGATGGTGCGTTTGGCCGAAGGCCTGGATAGCAAGGGCGGGCTGGATCCAGAAGTACGCCAGCGCGCACTGGAATGCCTGGCGCGCTTCGGCCAACGCATCAACGAGATACCACCCCAGCGGGTCCGCGCGGTCGCGACGAATACCGTGCGCCAGTTGCGCTCACCGCAAGGCTTCCTGATGCCGGCGGAAACCGCGCTGGGCCACGCCATCGAAGTCATTTCCGGCCGTGAGGAAGCACGCCTGATCTACCAGGGCGTCGCCCATGCGCAGCCACCCAAGGCAAACGCGCTGCGGCTGGTGATCGACATCGGTGGCGGCTCGACCGAGTGCATCATCGGCAGCGGCCTGGATGCGATCGAACGCGAAAGCCTGCAGGTCGGCTGCGTTGCCAGTACCCGCCGGTTCTTCGGCGATGGCAAGCTCGTCAGGAAGCGCTGGAAGCAGGCGGCGGTCGAGGTCGGCACCCAGTTCCAGCAATTTGCCGGCGTCTATCGCGCACTGGGCTGGGACGAAGCACTGGGCGCCTCGGGCACCAACAAGGCGATCGGCGAGATCTGTGCAGGGCTGAAACTGACCAAGGGCGCGATCACGGCCGAAGCATTGGGCCAACTGCGGGAGCGACTGCTCGCTGCCGGCCACGTCGATGCCATCGACCTGCCCGGCTTGTCCAGCGAACGTCGCCCGATCATCGCCGGCGGCATCCTGGTACTGGAAGCCGCCTTTGCCACGCTGGGCATCGAGCGCATGGCGGTCAGCCGTGCGGCCCTGCGCGAAGGCGTGCTTTTTGACATGTTGGGCCGTGGCGGCGCGGATGATCCACGCGATGTGGCTGTCCAGGCATTGACCAGGCGCTACGGCATCGACACTGCACAAGCCGCACGCGTGGAGACCACCGCACTGCGCTTGTTCGACCAGGTCGCCGATGCCTGGAAACTCTCACCGGACGACCGGCTCATGCTGGCCCGGGCAGCGCGCCTGCACGAGATCGGCCTGACCATCGCCCACAGCCAGCACCAGGTACATGCTGCCTACCTGCTGCAGCATTCGGATATCGCCGGGTTCTCCATGCAGGAGCAACGCGTGCTGGCGGCGCTGGTACGCACCCATCGCCGCGGCATCCCGAAAACTGCCTTCGACCTGATCCCGGATCGATTGCTCGCTGCCAGCAAGGGCATGGCTGCCCTGTTACGGCTCGCCGTATTGCTGCAACGTTCGCACGAGCCGCAAGCCGCACCCGATCCACGATTGTCCGCCGATGGCAACAAGCTGGTGCTGTCGCTACCGCAACGCTGGCTCGATGCACGCCCCCTGCTGCATACCGACCTGGTCGACGAGCCCAGGCATTTCGCGGCACTCGGGTTCACGTTGCGGATAGCCACCGACTGAGCTGGACGGGCGTGCAACGGTCACGGCCAGGCGGCGACTACCGCCTTTGCCGAGTGGAGGGATGCAAGGTGCGCCCTCGATCGTCGCGCAGTGCGCGATCGTGCCGGCGTGGCGTCATCCACCGGTCATCGCTGTGACACCAGTTTTTCATGCTGCCCGCGCAGGCTTTCCCAAACGGGAGCCCGCATGCGCTACGCGATCGTCAGCGAAACCTATCCGCCCGAGGTCAATGGCGTCGCCCTGACCGTGCAAGGCCTGGTACTGGGTTTGCGTGGGCGCGGACACGATGTCGTCGTCGCCCGCCCCCGCCAACGCGATGAGTGCGACGGGGCCACGCGCGACCTGGTGCTTCCCAGCCTGCCGCTGCCGCGCTATCCCGGACTGCGCGTGGGCCTGCCTGCCACCCGCAAGCTCGTGGCCACATGGCGCCGGTCGCCACCCGATGCCATCTATGTCGCCACCGAAGGCCCGCTCGGCTGGTCGGCCGTGCGTGCCGCACGCCGCCTGGGGATCCCTGCCGCAACCGGCTTGCATACGCGGTTCGACGAATACATGCGCGACTATGGCCTGGCGTTGCTCGAACCCACTGCATTGCGCTGGATGCGGCGCTTCCACAACCAGGCCGATGCGACCCTGGTGCCCACCCGCGAGCTGCAGGGTTTCCTGGCGTCGCGCGGCTTCGACAATGTCCTGCGCCTGCCACGCGCGGTGGATACGGGGCTGTTCGATCCGCACCGGCGAGACCCGTCGCTGCGCACGCATTGGAACATCGGCGCGGATGCCCTGGCGGTGATCTACCTGGGCCGGATCGCGGCCGAGAAAAACCTGGATCTCGCCGTGCGTGCCTTCCGGGCATTGCAGCGGCAGCGCCCGGATGCGCGCTTTGTCTGGGTCGGCGACGGCCCGGAGCGCAAGCGCCTGGCACGCGAGAATCCCGATTTCGTGTTCTGCGGCATCCAGCGCGGGGAAACCCTGGCACGGCATTTCGCCAGCGCCGACTTGTTTGTATTCCCCAGTCGCAGCGAGACCTTCGGCAATGTCACCCTGGAAGCCTTGGCCAGTGGCGTGCCGACGGTGGCCTTCGACTATGGTGCGGCGCGCGAGCACCTGCGCGACGGCATCCACGGTGCCGCGATCGCGGATGGTGACGACCACGGATTCATCGAAGCCTGCGTGCGCATCGGCAGCAGCGACCGGCTGCGCGGCGCCATGCGCATGGCGGCACGGCAAGCAGTGGCCAGCTTGCAACCGGGACAGGTCGTCGCGGATTTCGAGGCCATCCTGCAGGGGATATCGCTACAAGGCAGGGCGGATGCGCACATCGCCACTGCGTGAGACGCCCTTGCACGGGCACCACCGGCAGGGACAACTGCTGCGGGCACGGCTGTCGGCCGGCGAATCGGGTTGGTGCCTGCGTGCAAATCGCCTGTGCGCACATCGTGCGTTTCGCGCCGGATTCGCACTGGTCAGCCGCCTGGGGGACGGCGTGTTCTGGTACGGGTTGCTGCTGGCATTGGCCGGGCTCGGCGGCATGGCCGGGTTGCGTGCATCGCTGCACCTGGCCGCGACCGGGGTATCTGCGTTGCTGCTTTACAAACTACTGAAGCGATGGACGCGCCGTCCCCGCCCCTGTGCAGCCGATGCCCGCATCCAAGCGTGGGTCGCACCGCTGGACGAGTTCAGCTTTCCTTCCGGGCATACGCTGCACGCGGTCGCATTCACCCTGGTGGCGCTGGCGCACTACCCGTGGCTGGCCTGGTTGCTGATCCCATTCACCGCAAGCGTTGCTGCATCGCGTGTCGTGCTGGGCTTGCACTATCCCAGTGATGTGCTGGCCGCCACCGCCATTGGGAGCCTGCTCGCGGCACTGTCGCTCTGGCTGGTGCCTGGCGTGACGCTGCTGCCGGCATGACACACAAGTCGAGCACGCATGTCGAGCAAGCCAACGCAGCGCCGGCAATGATCCGGGGATGGGCGTTTTCAGGAACCGGCCCCCATCGTACTGACGCGATACCAGTCGATACGACGGGTGACCACCATGATCACGGACAGGATCACGAACAGCAGTCCAGCACCCAGCACCAACGCGTTGTCCTCGGACACCAGCAGTCCGTACAACGCGCCATACAGCAGCGCCAACATGGTCGAGAACCCGATCCCGCGCGCCACGCTTTGCATCACCGCACTGAGGTAGAACCCAAGCAAGCCGATGCACGCCACGCTGGCAGCCAGGTAGGCCCAGCCAAAAGCGATGTGTTCGGACAAGCTGACCAGCAGCAGGAAGAAGATCGACAACGCCAGGCCCACCAATGCGTACTGGATCGGGTGGATGCGCAGCTGGCGGATCAGTTCGAACATGAAGAACCCGACAAACGTCAGCGCCACGAACAACAACCCGTACTTGGTCGCACGATCCGCCTGCGAATAGATATTGACCGGCTCCACCATCGACACGCCAATCCTGTCCAGCTCGCTCCTGCTGCCTGCGATGTACTGCGCCTGTGCATTGGTCGCAAGCGATGACACGTCCCATTGCGCATGGAACCCGTTGCCATCGATGCGCTTGCTGCGCGGCAGGAACGCACCGTTGAACTGCGGATGCGGCCACGACGAGTCGATCACGATGCGGTTGCTTTTTCCCAGCGGCGCGATCGACAGTGATTCGGTCCCGCCCAATGCGTACGCAATCCGTGACTGGAAATGCAGGGTTTGTCCCGCCTGCGGCACTGCCAGCTCGGCGTGGACGCCACTGCCCGGGGAACCGCCCAGCCCCTGTTGCAGGACCTGCACGTGTCCATCCAGCTTGAGCATTGGCGCCCCGACCAGTCCGCGCACGTCGCTGAAACCGTAGACAAGGCGGGGCCGGCCCAGCCGGCGCGGCGCGTCGGCTCCCGCGTCGCCCGGGATGCGGACATTGAACACCGCATCGGTGGTGGCGTTGAACTCGTAGACGCGGACTTCGTGGATGCCCAACCGCCGTGTCGAGGGCAACAGCTTGCCGGCCGTCTCCATCGTCGTTGGGAAGTACGTCCATTGTCCGGCCTGTTCACGCCGTACGCGATGGGTGTCACCTCGCGGATCCCTTTGTTCCACCACCACCGTTTCGACATAGGGCACCACCAGCACCGGACCGGTGATTGCCTGTTCACCTGCATAGCTACGCGCGACGGTGGTCACCGCGGTCTCGCGGTACGCCTGGCGCTCGTGGATGGTGCCGCGAATCATCGAAAGTGGTACCAGGATGGCAAGCGTCATGCCCAATACCAGCAGGATTTTCAGTCCAAGTCGCATCGTGTCCCCTCCTCAGCCGTTCGATGGCGGCACGATGGCGGAACCATGTGCGGGGAAGATGGTGCAACGGTGAAGCGTGGATGAAGTATTTTTGCTTCGGGCTTTTGTAGGAGCGACGTAAGTCGCGATTGGTGTTTCCGGAACTCTAATCGCGACTTGCGTCGCTGCTACAAAAGCGGAAGCGTCAGGGTGGCGATTGCACCATCTGCGTCGCGATTGACCAGCGTGATCCGACCACGATGCAGCTCGGCCACCTGCGCGACGAAAGACAGTCCGATACCACTACTGCGACTGCCACCAGCGGGGCGTGGCAACGAATAGAATCGCTCGAAGATACGATCGACTGCGTAATCGGGGATTCCCGGGCCATGATCGGCCACGGTGACGCGCAGGTTGCCGTCCATCGACACGGCATCCATCTGGATGACGCTGCCAGCCGGGGAAAAATCGATCGCGTTGTCCAACAGGTTGACCAGCGCCTGCCGCAGCAGGAACCGGTCCCCGCGTACCGTGACTTCCGCACCGCTGGTGTCGATGGCCACGCCTGCATCAGCCAGGTTTTGTCCAAGCTGCGATGCGGCCTCACGCATCAGTCCTGCCACGTCGATATCTTCGGGTTGATCGATCTTCTGCCGGTGTTCCACCGCCGCCAGTGCCAACAGTTTGTCGATCATCTGCGCCATGCGCTTGGCCTGGACGCGAATCGTCTCGACGAAGCGCGCACGATCGGTTTCCGGCAATGACCCATCCGGCGGCTGGTCCAACAGCTCGGAAGCACCACGGATCGCGGTCAACGGGCTCTTGAGCTCATGCGTCAGCGCATGCACGTACTGCTCCACGTACTGCTTGCCCTCCAATTGCGTGCGCATGGCTTCCAGCGCGCGACCAAGATCGCCGAACTCTCCCGCCGCATCGGGCAGGCTGGCACGCTCGCCTGCAGTCACCGCCGTGGCGTAGCGCTGCAGGCTTCCCAGCTGCCGGGATAGCCACCACGCGGCAAGGATGCCGACCAGCAGGGCGACCCCGAGCAGCACCATGCCCCAACGCAACACGGTCCGCTGGCTGCGCGCTATGAACGGTGCGATCGCCTGGTTGGGCTTGGCGACGGTCAGCACGCCTACGATGCGTCCCGCAGCATCGCGGATCGGCGCGGCGACATGCATCACGGTCGAGTTTTCATCGTCCGGATCCGTACGGGTCGAGCGTGCGCCGTACTTCCCGTGCAGGGTGAGGTAGACATCGTTCCAGCGGGCGTAGTCCTTGCCGACATCCCGCCCACTGGAATCGAACACGACAATGCCACGCGCATCCGTGACATAGACACGGTAATTGACGTGACGCTTGGGGAAGCCCCAGATCCGCGCACCGATGTCGCGATCGCCCAGCGCACGGACATGTTGCGCAAAGCGACCGGTGTCGACGCGGCCTGCCAGGTAATCGTCGCTGGCCAGCTCCGCCAGCACATTGGCCGTGTCGACCAGCGTGTCCTCCATCGCCTGGCGGACGCCCGGCTTGACCTCCTGCACGAACACCCTTGCCAGCAGCACGCCGGTCAGCGCGACGATGATGAAATACCCGACCAGGATGCGCAGGCCAATCTTCATGCCGTCACGCTCGCCGGCACCGGGGCCGATGCTCAAGCAACAAGGGAGTAACCAAGACCGCGATGCGTCTGGATCGCATCCGCACCCGGCGCGATCGAGCGCAACTTGGCACGCAATGTCTTGACGTGCGTGTCGACGGTCCGGTCGCTGCTGTCCAGCGCCTCGCCCCAGACGCGATCCATGAGTTGCGCGCGCGACAGCACGGCACCAGGACGGGAAAGCAAGGCAGCCAACAGGCCGTATTCGTAGCGGGTCAAGTCCAGCAGCTGGCCGCGGTAGCGGATGCGCTTCCCATCAGCATCGTGTTCAAACGCCGTTTCCACCGGCGCTTGTCCCGTAGGCACTTCCGTCGCACCGATCGCCTGCGTGCGGCGCAGCACTGCCCGCACACGCGCCACCAGCTCGCGCGGCGAAAACGGTTTGACGACATAGTCGTCGGCACCCAGCTCGAGCCCCAGCACTCGATCCATCTCGGCGTCGCGGGCGGTCAGGAAGATCACCGGCAGGTCGCCACCACGACGCAGTTCACGACACAGCGCAAAGCCGTCGACGTCGGGTAAACCGATATCGAGGATCGCCAGGTCGAAGGTCCCGGCGGCGGACGGAGCGGCGCGCGCAGCCTGCAGTGCATCGCGTCCGGTCAAGCAGTGCGTCGCCTCGAAGCCGTCTGCGCGCAATGCGTAGAGCACCGTGTCAGCGATGGCGGCTTCGTCTTCTGCGAGCAGGATACGGGGCATGTCAGGAAAACATCGGGAATCGGGAATCGGGAATCGGGAATCGGGAATCGGGAGAAGCATATCCCCTCTTGTCATCCTGAGCGTAGCGAAGGATCTGCTGTTGGATTCCGTCCTGTAGGCAAGACAAGCAGACCCTTCGCCACGCGCAGGATGACAATAAATAAGGCGCTATCGCGCGCTTGCCCGTACCCTACCTGCATGAACTACCGCCACGCCTTCCATGCCGGCAACCATGCCGACGTACTCAAGCACATCGTGCTGCTGACCCTGTGCGAGGCCCTGCAGCACAAACCGGCGCCGTGCTTTGCACTGGACACCCATGCCGGGCGTGGCTTGTATGCGCTCGATGCCCAGGCCGCCAAGCGCACCGGCGAGGCAGATGCCGGCGTGGAACGGCTGCTGGCCGATGCACCACGCGACCCGGCGATCAAGCGCTACCTGAAGGCGATCCGCGCCTGCCGTGGGACGCATGGGCGGCATGCCTATCCCGGGTCACCCTGGCTGCTGGCACACGCGCTGCGCGAGCAGGACCGGATCGCCTGCTGCGAGCTGCAGCCGGTGGAGGCCGCCACGCTCAAGCAACACCTCGGGCATGATCCCCGCGTTGCGATCCATCATCGCGACGGGTATGCCGCGCTCAAGGCGCTGCTGCCACCCAGCGTCGCCGGCACCCGCTTTGCACGCGGGTTGGTGTTGATCGACCCGCCATACGAATCGCAACTGGAAGAGTTCGAGATCGCGTTCAAGACCTTGCGCGAGGGCCTGGCCCGCTGGCCGCAGGCCTGTTTCGCGCTGTGGTATCCGATCAAGCAGCGTCGCACCCTGCACCCCTTCTATCGCAAGGCGGCCTCGCTGTCGGCCAAATCGACGCTGGTGGCCGAACTGCTGGTGCATCCCGATGACTCACCGTTACGACTGAACGGTAGCGGCATGCTGCTGCTCAACCCGCCCTACCAGGTCGATACCGTCCTGGCAGCGGCGCTGCCGAAACTGGCTGCGGCGCTGTCCGATGCCGGGACGAGTGCACCTGACGTCCGCTGGTTGCGACAGCAATAGCCGTTCGCGCCAGCGGGCACGATCGCATTTTGTCGATCAGGCCAGCGAAGCCCCGCCGTCGTCGGCATGGGCCTTGTTCTCTGGCTCGAAGAAGCTCCAGCGCACTTCGGGGAACTGTTCCTTCATCGCCAGCTCGACGGTGGCGATCTGGCGGGTCAGCACGACCGCGTCGTCCTGCTCTGTCATCACGGCCTGTACCGAGACCAACGCCTCGGCACCCATCTGCAGCGTCACCAGGCTGAGGATCCGCGCGACTTCCGGCCGCGACTGCAGGAAGGCGCGCAACTGCCGCTTGCGCGCCGGGTCGATGCCCTGCCCGACCAGCAATGCCTTGACCTCGATCGCCACGAAGATCGCGACCACGATCAGCAGCGCGCCAATGGCCAGCGTGCCCAACGCATCCCACAACGGATTGCCAGTGACCACGGTCGCGACCACTGCGACCAACGCAAGCACCAACCCCAGCACCGCGGCGACATTCTCGCCAACGATCACGATCAGTTCGGCCTGGCGGCTTTCATGGAACCAGCGCCACAGGCTGCGGCCATGGCGCTCGTTGCTGGCTTCCTTCAGCGCGGCGCGCGTCGACCAGGCTTCGGCGACGATCGCGAACACCAGCACCCCGACGCTCCACCACCACTGTTTCAACGGCTCGGGCGCTTGCAACTTGTGCCAGCCTTCGTATAGCGAGTACATGCCGCCCATGCTGAACAACAGGACCGCTACGAGGAACGACCAGAAATAGATCTCCTTGCCGTGGCCCAGCGGGTAATCGTCCGAGGCGGGGATTTGCGCCTTGCGCATGCCCAGCATCAACAGCAGCTGGTTGCCGCAGTCCGCCAGCGAATGCACGGTTTCGGCCAGCATCGCACCCGAGCCGCTGAAGAACGCGGCAACGCCCTTGGCGACGGCGATCGCGAAATTGGCCCCAAGCGCGGCAATGATCGCGCGTCTTGAACCTTCCCTTCCTGCCATGGTCGTCCTCGTATCGTTGGTTCGGGTCTCGCTGGATCGGCAACCAGCCGCTAGATCGGTGAGCCTTCAATGGATTGGGCATGCGCCCTGCTCTCGGGCTCGAAGAAACTCCAGCGTACTATCGGGAAATGTACCTTCAGCGCGCGCTCGACCGCGGTGATCTGGTGCATCAGCACCATCGCATCGTCCTGCTCGACCATCACCGCCTGCACCGAGACCAGGACCTGCTCGCCCATCTGCATGGTGATGAGGTTGAGCACGCGATCTATTTCGGGGCGCTCTTCAAGGAACCGACGCATGCGGGCCTGCTCACTGGGTTCGATGCCCTGCCCGATCAACATCGCCTTGACCTCGATCGCTACCAGCACCGCTACCACGATCAGCAGGATGCCAATGCCCAACGTGCCCAATGCATCCCACATGGGGTCGCCGGTGGCCACGGTCATGAGGATGGCCAACAGCGCCATCGTCAAGCCGACCATCGCTGCCATGTCCTCTCCAAAAATCACCAGCAGCTCGCTTTGGCGACTGTCGCGGAACCAACGCCACAGGCTGCGCCCGCCACGGGACTTGTTGATTTCCTGGATGCAGGCGCGCAGGGAGACGCCTTCGGCAACCATGCCGAACACCAGCACGCCGGCCGCCCACCACCACTGTTTCAGCGCCTCGGGGTGCTGCAGCTTGTGCAGGCCTTCGTACAGCGAAAACATGCCGCCCACGGTGAACAGCATCACCGCGACCAGGAACGACCAGAAGTAGATCGCGCGTCCATGGCCCAATGGATACTCCGGTGACGGCGGCTGCAACGATTGCTTGATGCCCAGCAACAGCAGCAGCTGGTTGCCGCAATCCGCCAGCGAATGCACGGTCTCGGCCAGCATCGCGCCCGAACCCGTGACGACCGCCGCCACGCCCTTGGCAACTGCGATCGCAAAATTGGCGCCTAGCGCGAACAGGATCGCGCGGGTGGAGTTGCCGCTGGAAGCCATGGGTCGTCCCGACTCGAGTTGGATCCGCCGCAACCGGCGAAGCTGCCTGCGGTCGGACCGGCCATGTTGTCACATGCATGCCTTCGTCCGCCTACCAGCAGGGCCATGAAAGTCTAGCAACCCACTTGTGCAGCCGGGCTTCACCTTGGTCGTGCGAGCATCTTGTCCATGGCCGCCCGCAATCGCCTCCCCCCCTGGCACGAGCAGCTGCACCTGCCCAACGGGCGCGAAGTGCTGGTCCGCCCGATCCGCCCTGATGACGCCATCCCGCTACGGGCCGGCTTCGCGCTGCTCGAGCCCGATGAAATCCGCCAGCGGTTCCTGCATGCACGCAAGGAGCTGACGCCGGAAGACGCCGTGCGCCTGACCCGGCCGGATCCCAAGCGTGAATTCGCGATCGTCGCCGCCGAGCCGCTACCACCAGGCGAAGCCCTGGTCGGTGCGGTGGCGCGTGTATCGATCGACGAAGGCGCATCGGATGGCAGCACCCTGGATGGCAGCTTGCGCCAGGCCGAGTTCGCCATCCTGGTCAGCCGCTATATCGCTGGCATGGGGATGGGCCGTCACCTGATGGGGCGGATCGTGCGCTGGTCACGGGGCAAGAAGCTCGATTGCATCTACGGTGACGTGCTTGAGCAGAACCAGCCGATGCTGGCCTTGGCCAAGTCGCTGGGCTTCCACCGCGAGCCCTCCGACACGCCCGGCCTGGTGCGGGTGGTTCTGGATCTCAAACCTGCCAGGGACAAGCCCGCCGGGCAAGGCAAGTCAGAACCGCGCACTGGCAGGTAGGCACTGGCTGCGTCGAGGGCGCCGGGCATATCGCCCGTGTCGCCACCCACTCGTCACCATCATCAATTCGTAACGTCGTTCTGGCGAAAGCCGGGATCGATGGGATCATTTCTGGTTGCCAACGCCAGGATCGCAGGATCAGGATGGATCCTGCGGTTTCGCCAGAATGACGCTTTACCGGGCAGGATGCATTGGCGCGTGACGACTGGCGGGATGACGTCATGCCCAATGACGTCATGCCCCATGTGGATCCCGCCGGATGGCGATCGCCGCCATGGCGACTCGCCGGCGCGCGGCCGCCGGTCCAGCGCGATGACGCATCCCGCTTGACCATGCCCGCTAAAATGGGCGGTTCATGACTGACATCTTCCCCCTTCCGCCGTTGCCCAAAGCCGGCCAACAGCGTGCATTCTGGCGTGCGCCAGCCTCCCCTTCCGCCCTGGCATGGGTGTTGCTGCATGCCGCGCAGGCGCATCCGGGCCCGATGCTGGCCATCACCCGCGACAACCATGGAGCGCAACAGCTCGAAGCAGACCTGCGCACGCTGGCTGGCCGCGCGAGCGATGGCCGCGGGCCCGATGGCAGCAAACCCGACCAGGGCACGCTACCCGTCATCGCCTTCCCGGACTGGGAAACCCTGCCCTACGACCAGTTCAGCCCGCATCCGGACATCGTCTCGCAGCGACTGGCCGCCCTGCATCGCCTGCCCACGCTCACGCGCGGAATCGTCGTCGTCCCGGTACAGACCCTGATGCAGCGGCTTGCGCCATTGCGTTATGTCATCGGTAATACCTTCGACGTCCGTGTCGGCCAGATCCTCGACCTGGATGCGGAAAAGCGGCGCCTGCATGCGGCCGGCTACCGCAACGTCCCGCAAGTGCTCGACCCGGGCGACTTCGCGGTACGCGGCGGCCTGCTCGACGTCTACCCGATGGGCGCAGACCAGCCCTACCGGGTAGAACTGCTGGACGACAGCATCGACACCATCCGTGCCTTCGACCCGGAGTCGCAGCGCTCACTGGACAAGGTCGCGGCCGTGCAACTGCTGCCGGGGCGCGAAGTCCCGATGGACGAGGCGGCAGTGCAGCGCGCCATGGACACGCTGCGCGAACGCTTTGACATCGACACCCGCCGCAGTGGCCTGTACCAGGACCTGAAGGCGGGCCTGGCACCCGCCGGCATCGAGTATTTCCTGCCGTTGTTCTTCGACGGCAAGCATCCGGACAGCACGGCGACCTTGTTTGACTACTTGAGCAACGGCATGTTGCCAATGGTCGCCGATGGCGCGCTGGATGCAGCCGACCGTTTCCATGCCCATACCGCAGAGCGCTACGAACAACGGCGCCATGACATCGAACGCCCGTTGCTGGCACCCGACGAGCTGTACCTGTCACCGCAAGCCCTGCGCGAACGGCTGAACCGGGGCGACCGCATCGACGTCTGCGGCGAAGGACACCCCCGCTACAAGGACGCTGCAGCGTTGGGAGTGCAGCCAGCACCCGATTTGGCGCTGGTCACCAAGGATGCCCCGCCGGCAACCGCACTCAAATCCTTCCTCGGCACGTATCCGGGGCGCGTACTGGTCGCCGCGGACTCGCCCGGACGGCGCGAGGCGTTGTTGGAAATGCTGCAGGCAGCAGGCCTCGATCCGGCCGTACTTCCCGATTTCGAAGCGTTCGGTTCTGCTCATCATTCCCTGCTTGCTCGCCATCCCCGCGCAGGCGGGGATCACGGACAACACCAGGCGCCTGTTTTTGCCATCGCAGTCGCACCCCTGGACAACGGCTTCGCGATCACCGAGCCGGCGCTCACCCTGTTGACGGAGCGCCAACTGTTTCCCGAGCGCGCGTCGCAACCACGTCGCAGCAAACGCGTCAGCCGCGACCCGGACGCGATCGTCCGCGACCTGGGCGAACTGTCCGAAGGCTCGCCGATCGTGCACGAGGATCACGGCGTCGGCCGCTACCGCGGCCTGATCACGCTGGACGCGGGCGGCACTCCCGGCGAATACCTGGAGATCGAATATGCCAAGGGCGACCGCCTCTACGTCCCGGTCGCGCAGTTGCACCTGATCAACCGCTATTCCGGCGCGTCGCCGGAAACCGCGCCACTGCACTCGCTGGGCGGCGAGCAATGGACCAAGGCCAAGAAAAAGGCGGCCGACAAGGTCCGCGACGTCGCTGCTGAACTATTGGAAATCCAGGCCAAACGCCAGGCCCGCGCCGGCCTTTCACTGCAAGTCGATCGTGCGATGTACGAGCCGTTCGCTGCCGGCTTCCCTTTCGAGGAAACCCCGGACCAGGCCTCCGCGATCAACGCCGTGCTGCGCGACCTGGACAGCAGCCAGCCGATGGACCGCGTCGTGTGCGGCGACGTCGGATTCGGCAAGACCGAAGTCGCGGTGCGTGCTGCCTTCGTCGCCGCCACCGCTGGCAAGCAGGTCGCACTGCTGGTGCCGACCACCTTGCTGGCCGAGCAGCATTACCGCAACTTCCGCGATCGCTTTGCCGACTGGCCGCTGAAGGTCGAGGTGCTGTCGCGCTTCAAGACGACCAAGCAGATCAAGGCCGAGTTGGAGAAGCTCGCGGAAGGCAAGATCGACATCATCGTAGGCACCCACCGGCTGCTGCAGAAGGACGTCAAGTTCAAGGACCTGGGCCTGGTGATCGTGGACGAGGAACAACGATTCGGCGTGCGCCAGAAGGAAGCGTTGAAGGCCCTGCGCGCCAACGTGCACCTGCTGACCCTGACCGCGACACCCATCCCGCGCACGCTCAACATGGCGATGGCCGGCCTGCGCGACCTGTCGATCATCGCCACCGCCCCCGAACACCGGCTGGCGGTGCAGACCTTCATCGCACCATGGGACGGGCCGACGCTGCGCGAAGCGTTCGAGCGCGAGCTCGCACGTGGCGGCCAGGTCTATTTCCTGCACAACGACGTCGAGTCGATCGGCCGCATGCAGCGTGAACTGGAGGAGCTGGTCCCGGAGGCACGCATCGCCGTCGCCCACGGCCAGATGCCAGAGCGCGAGCTGGAAAAGGTGATGCTCGACTTCCACAAGCAGCGCAGCAACGTGCTTTTGTGCACGACCATCATCGAGTCGGGCATCGACATCCCCAACGCCAATACCATCATCATGAACCGCGCCGACAAGCTCGGCCTGGCGCAGATGCACCAGCTGCGTGGCCGCGTCGGCCGCTCGCACCATCGCTCCTACGCTTACCTGGTCGTCCCCGACAAGCGCAGCATCACCGGTGACGCGCGCAAGCGATTGGAAGCGATCGCGGCGATGGACGAGCTCGGTGCCGGCTTCACGCTGGCCACGCACGACCTTGAAATCCGTGGTGCCGGCGAACTGCTGGGTGAAGACCAGAGCGGGCAAATGGCGGAAGTCGGCTTCAGCCTATACACCGAGTTGCTGGAGCGCGCGGTGCGCAGCATCAAGCGCGGCGAGCTGCCCGACGCCGATGGCCGTGAAACGCACGGTGCCGAAGTCGAGCTGCATGTCCCGGCACTGATCCCCGACGATTACCTGCCCGACGTGCATACGCGCTTGACGCTGTACAAGCGCATCAGCTCGGCGCGCGATCCCGAGGCGCTGCGCGAGTTGCAGGTCGAGATGATCGACCGCTTCGGCCTGCTACCCGACCCTGCCAAGCACTTGTTTGCGATCGCCGCGCTCAAGCTGGAAGCCACCGCGCTGGGCATCCGCAAACTGGTGCTGGGCGAAAACGGAGGCCGCGTGCAGTTTGAAGCCAAACCCAATGTCGATCCGATGACGGTCATACGCCTGATCCAGGGACAGCCGGGACATTACGCGATGGATGGCCCGGACAAACTCAAGATCAAGCTCGAGCTGCCGGATGCGGTGACACGCTTCCAGGCTGCGCGTGGGTTGTTGGCTGCGCTGTCGCCAACGACCTCGCACTAGCCGCGTCGCCGAGGTAGGTGGAGAGTCCTTTCCCGACCCACTCCGACCACCAAGCCCGTCATCCCCGCCTGCGCGGGAATGACGGTTTGGAAGGAGCCGACGCGACCTGCAGGGCGCCCTGCCGAGACGACTCGCCACGCGCCCTGCGACGCCGCGGATCGCAACACCGGCTGAACACGGACGTTCACCTCCCGTCGAGACAGCCGTGCCTAGACTGCAACGACTTCGACCGGAGCAGACCAGCATGTTGACGCCCCACACCCCGCGCACCAGCCTGGCCATCGCGATGCTTGTCGCATTGGCGGCTTTTTCCGCCGTAGCCTGTTCAACCACGGCAACCGACCCGGCACCCGCCGACGCGGATGCACCCGACACAAGCAGCACCGATGCAGGCCAATCCGCCATGGATACACCCGACGAGCAGATGCCCGCCGCCGACAGCGGCGCTGCCGACCAAGGCACCAGCGACCCTGCCACTAGCGACACCCGGTCGACTGCCACGACCCGTGAATTCACCATGCATCCCGGTGAGACCACCCAGCTCGCCGACAACGGCAGCCTGCGCTACCTGCGCATGGTCAACGACTCGCGATGCAAGCCCGGCGTGCAATGCATCTGGGCCGGCAATGCGGAGCTCTCGTTCCAGTGGAACAAGCCCGGCGGCGGACAGGACACCTTCAGCCTGAACACCAATGCCCGTGGCGGCGCCACCGAGCACAGCCTCGGGTCGCAGCGCCTGACCCTGGTATCGCTCGCACGTGGACCGGCGCCGGAAGCAAGGCTCAGGGTGGATCCGGGCTCTTGAGTTCCAGCCGGTAGTGCCCCGGCTTTGGTTGCTGCCCGGTGGCCCACTTCCAGCAACCCGGCACGCTTGTCGCCCGTCATCCACGCGCTTGCGCGGATGACGGGCTTTGATCGAAAAACTGGAACACTGCCTTCCATCCACTCCTGTTGATCCCTGGCTCCCAGCTGGCATGCTGGATGACGACATCCCGCCGGAGCCCGCCATGACCACGATCATCGCCCCCAAGGTGCACGACCTGGGCGGTTTTGAAGTCCGCCGGGCGGTACCCAGCGTGCAGGCCCGCAGTGTTGGCCCGTTCGTGTTCGTGGACCAGATGGGGCCCACGGTCTTCGCGCCTGGCCGGGGGATCGATGTACGCCCCCATCCGCATATCGGTCTGGCCACGGTGACCTTCCTCTGGTCGGGCACGATCACCCATCGCGACACCCTGGGTAGTACCCAGGACATCACCGCCGGCGACGTCAACTGGATGACGGCCGGTCGCGGCATCGCCCATTCCGAACGCACCCCGGCTTCGCTGCGCCAGGGCGAGCATCCGCTGCATGGCATGCAGACCTGGGTCGCACTGCCCAAGGCGCACGAGGAAACCGCACCGGCGTTCCACCACCATGCCGCCGCCGCGCTGCCGATCCTCCAACACCAAGGCGTCAAGCTGCGGGTGATCGCCGGGCGTGGATACGGCATGGAGTCGCCGGTCCGGGTCTTCGCCGACACGCTCAACATCGCCTTTGACCTGGATGCCGATGCGCAGGTGACCCTGGAGCCATCCCACCCCGAACGCGCGATCTACATCCTCGATGGCGCCGCCCAGCTCGACGGCAGCGACGTGCCGGGCCAACACCTGGTCGTGCTGGATCCAGGCACCCGGCATCGGCTGCGCGCCCGGACCCCGCTCAAGGCCATGCTGCTGGGTGGCGAGCCCCTCGATGGCCCGCGCCACCTGTGGTGGAACTTCGTCTCGTCCTCGCGCGAGCGCATCGAATCCGCCAAGCAGGACTGGCTGGAAGGCCGCTTTGGCAAGGTGCCCGACGACGACGAGTTCATCCCGCTGCCCGAGCGCTGAACGCGCGCGCGGTGGCACGCGCCGAGGATGTGGCAGTTGGCGACAGTGACGATGTCGAACCAGCAGAATTGTCAAGCTGGCATCACTGGATTATGTTCCGGGTACGTCCACTACACATCGACTGTCAGGGGGAGGCGATCGAATGAACAAGACCACCAGGGCGCTCTTGCTTCTGGCGGGTACGCTGGCCAGCGGCACAGCACTTGCACAGCAGGCGCCGGCCTGTCCGCAACTACCCGTCAGCGCCAACCTGCACTGGGACGCCCGGATCGGCGATGGCACCGCGTTCTGCCTGGCGCTGCAGGCCGACGGGACCGAAGCCTTCGGGCTGTACATCTCGTCGGAGCCGGGGTTCAAGCCGAGCAGGCGCAACCAGCTCGAACAGGGCAGCCTCGACAACAAGCCCCTGTACTGGTATCGCAGTGAGATCGCTGGCAATCCCGACGTTGCAGCGCGCGAAACAGCACTGGAATTGCGCGAAGGCGTCTGGGTGCATGTCTGGATGCAGACCACCTCTCAGGAAGAACTGGACCAGCGACTGCTGGCCGTGTCGCAATTGCGCTTCTAGTGGTAGTGGCGCCGTGACGACGCCACCTGCGCCCTAGAACCTGCCTTCCTGGAAATCCACGAAGGCCTGCATCAGTTCCTGCCGCGTGTTCATCACGAACGGTCCATGGCGCGCGACCGGCTCGCGCAGCGGTCGCCCGGCGACCAGGATCAGCCGCGCGCCCGCGTCGCCGGCGCGCACGACGAAGTCATCGCCGCCGCCCAGCACGCCCAGCTCCTGCAACGCCAATGGCCGGGCATCATCTCCTTCGCCGACGGTCACCGCGCCTTCGAAGACGTACACGAACGCGTTGTGTCCTTCCGGCAGCTGGTGGTGCCATGTGACGCCCGCATCCAGGCCGACATCCAGGTACAGCGGATCGGTTGCCGGTTGTTGGATCGGGCCGCGAACCACCGCGTCGTCGCAGGTCACTGCGCCGGCGATGACCTTGATGGTGACGCCATCCGCAGGCGTGGCCACGGGGATGCTGTCCGGCGCGAACTCCTGGTACCGGGGTGGATCCATCTTGGCGCTGGCCGGCAAATTGACCCAGAGCTGGAAGCCACGCATGCGGCCGTGCTCCTGCTCGGGCATCTCCGAATGCACCAGTCCCCGCCCGGCCGTCATCCACTGCACGCTGCCGGGCACGAGCAGGCCCTCGTTGCCATGGTTGTCTTTATGGCGCATGCGACCGTCGAGCATGTAGGTCACGGTTTCAAAGCCGCGGTGGGGATGGTCGGGAAAACCGGCCAGGTAGTCCTCGGGCTGGTCGGTGCCAAACTCGTCCAGCAGCAGGAACGGATCCAGGCTGTCCAGCTGCGGCGAACCGATCACACGGGTCAGCTTGACCCCGGCCCCGTCGGACGCGGGCATGCCGCGCAGGGTGCGCTGGATGCGGGCGGTGGTGGTCGTCATGGCCGTCTCCTGCAAGGATGGATGTTCAATATGCGGGGCCGGGTGCGCGAAACCAGCGTCATCGCTGGAACACTGGATTCCACCGTAGCTGCACCGACGTTGTAGGAGCGGCTTCAGCCGCGAGCTCTTGCTTTGGCTCTGGTCCTAGTCTTTCGTAGGAGCGACGTAAGTCGCGATAGTTGTCCGTGGAAGCCTTATCGCGACTTACGTCGCTCCTACAAAAAGCTAAAATCAACGACAAGATCAAAAGCTCGCGGCTGAAGCCGCTCCTACAGGTGTTACAGGTGCTGCATGCGCCAACAGCGATGGATGCGCGGATTGCGGGCAAAGTCCGGCGGGATCGTTTCCGCGCTGATCTCCTTGCAATCGGCAAATCCGGCGACGGCCTCGGCATCCAGCTTGAAACGCCGGAAGTTGTTCGAGAAATACAGCACGCCATCGGGTGCCAGCCTCGCCATCGCTGCGCGCAACAGACGCACATGCGAGGCCTGGATGTCGAAGTCACCCGCGCGCTTGGAATTGGAAAACGTGGGTGGGTCGCAGAAGACCAGGTCGTATTGACCCGTGTCCGACTCCAGCCACTCCATCGCATCGGCCTGCACCAACCGGTGCCTGGGCCCACCCATCCGGTTTTCCTGCAGGTTGTCCGCACACCATTGCAGGTAGGTCGCCGACAGGTCGACCGTGGTGGTCGCGCGTGCCGCACCGGCGGCTGCATGCAGGGTGGCCGCACCGGTGTAGCCAAACAGGTTGAGGAAACGCGTGTCGCGCGCTTCCTCGGCGATGCGCAGCCGAAGTGGGCGGTGGTCGAGGAACAGGCCGGTATCCAGGTGGCCAAACAAATCCACGCGCAGGCGTACGTCGCCTTCGCGCACGACCAGGGGTTGGTCGTGGGGGTGGCTTGACGCACCCACGTCGGCATACTTGCTGCCACCCTTGTCGCGCCGGCGCGTCTTCAGCGCGACCCGCTCCTTGGCAACGCCGAAGACGTCACGCGCAGCTGCCAGCACTTCATTGATCCGCTTGCGTGCCAGCGCTTCGGGGATGTCCGCAGGTGCTGCGTACTCCTGCACGTGCAGCCAGGTCTGTGCCGGATCATCGGCCGCGACATAGACGTCGATTGCAGCTGCGTACTCGGGCAGGTCGGCGTCGTAGGCGCGGAAGCACGTGACCTGCTCGCGCTCACGCCAGGACTTGAGCTTGCGCAGGTTCTTGCGCAGGCGGTTGGCGACCATCTGCGCACCTTCGGGCAGCGCACGCTTGGCGTCACTTGACACGCGCTGGGGCGGCGCGACCGGATCACAGACGACCAGGCTGCATTCCAGCGACCCGTTGAACACCTGGTATTTCTTGCGTGCACGCAGGCCGGTGGCGAAGGCAAGCTCGGCGTCGCCACACAACAAGCTGGCGCGCCACCCCGGTACGGCACGGCGCAGGGCATCGCCCAGTGCGCGATACAACGCGGAGTCTGCCGCCAGCCGCGCATCGTAAGGCGGATTGCACACGACAAGGCCACGCGCCACGGGCTGCCCGGGCAATGCCTGCACGTCACCCGCGTCGAACTGGATCAGACCGGCCAGGCCTGCCATGACGGCATTTTCGCGCGCGGCCCGGACCGCATGCGGGTCCTGGTCGCAGCCAATGAACACGGGTTGCGGAGTCGCGGATTCAAGCCTGGTGCGTCCGGCGATTTCGCGCGTGCGGGCATCGTCCATCAAGCCGGCCCATGCCACTGTGTCGAAACCAAGCCATCGGGTCGGCACCCGCTGGCTGTAACGCTGCAACCCTGGTGCGACATCGGCCGCCATCAATGCACCTTCGACCAGCAGCGTCCCGCTGCCGCACATCGGATCCAGCAACGCTCCACCCTGGGCATGCAGTTGCGGCCATCCGCCACGCAGCAACACTGCGGCGGCCAATGTTTCCTTCAGCGGGGCCTCGCCCTGCTTGCGGCGCCAACCGCGCCGATGCAACGGGCCGCCACCCAGGTCGACCGACACGATCGCCCTGCCCTTGCGCACGACCAGGTTCAGGCGCAGGTCGGGTGATTCCAGGTCGACATCTGGTCGCATGCCCGTCGCATCGCGCATCACATCGACCACGGCATCCTTGGTGCGCTGCGCGGCATAACGTGCATGTGTGATGGCCTCGCCGGAGACATGGGCATCGACGGCGAGAGTCATGTCCGTGGACAGGTGCTCCTGCCACGGCACGGCCGCCACGCCGGCATAGAGCGCGTCCTCGTCCGGACAATCAAAGCTGGTCAGCGGCCACAGCACCCGGCTCGCCAGTCGCGACCACAGCACGGCCCGCTGTGCATCGGCCAGGCCGCCTTCGACATTGGCACCGGCCATGGCCGCGGTCGCCTTGCTGCAGCCCAGCGCAAGCAACTCGTCGGCGAGCAGGTATTCGAGGCCTTTACCGCAGGAAGCGAAGAATTCCACGAGACTCCAGGTGACTGACTAACCGAGTGACTGGTCAAGCCGTCATCCCGGCTTTCTCCGGGATGACGCGTGCAGGTTTACGGTGCTGCCTTGAGGCGCTCCAGCAATGCGGCAAACGCACGTGCAGATGCAGCCACGTGGTTTGAAAGCCGATGACCATCATCGACCAGCAACAGCTCGGCATTGCGCGATCGTGCCCACTCCACCACCTGCGTGGCGGGGATCAGCTCGTCGTCCCAGCCATGGACGATCGATGTCGGCACGCCTGCCGCCTGCAATGGCGGCTCGTCGCCCATCTTTACCGGCAGCGCCAACAGGAACAGCCCCGCCACCGGCACCTGCAGCGACACCCGCGCGGAAATCCACGCACCAAGGCTGGAACCGGCCAGCACCAGTGGACCACGCTCGCTTGCCGCACGGGCCAGGTCGAGCAGGCGCTGCAACCGTGCAGGCACGTCGCCGAGCTCCGTGACTTCCTGCCTGGCATCAAGATCGGTGTAATCCGGTCGCACGTGGCTCCAGCCCAGACGCTCGGCGACTTCGGCCAGCGCGGTGACCTTGGTGGCGTCGGGCCCGCTCTCGAAACCATGCGAGAGGATGCAGTGGCCGTGCATGCGCTCGTGCTGCCCGCTCACGCTGGATCCGTTTCGGTCATCACCGTGACCGCATCGCCAAGGTGCAACGTCCCGCCTTCGACGATACGCGCGCACAACCCGCCATGTCCGCGCATGGCGTTATACCCACCCGGCCCGAGCACGGCCTCCATCCGCGAGCACGGATCGCAGCTATCGATGCCTTCCAGCACCACGTCGCCCACCCGGAATCGCAGGCCTTTCAATGCCACCAGCGGGATACCGGCAATCACCAGGTTGCGTCGCAACAGCCCCGGCGCGACGCTGGCATGACCCGACAGGGCGGCGATCGCAGGCAGGTGCTCGGCCTGGATCAGGGTCACCCCACGCTTGCCGCTGCTGCCCGCGTAACGGTCGCCGACCAGCCCACCGCCAGCCACCGCTTCCACCTTGTCGACTTCCTTCAAGGCCGCTTTACGTGCCGGGCGCAGACCGATCCAGGCCACACGGCCCTTCCGTGGCAGCGTCGCCATCAATTTGCCCAGGGGGGAGTCGGGCGGGAATGTGTCGGCAGTCGGCGGCATCGCCGAATGCTAGCATCCGCGCATGTCCCCGGCCCTTGCGCGCATGCACGTCGACCTTTTGCCGTATGCGTCGAAACTGCAGGCGCGCGACCCCTCGCAGGTCGACCTGGTGGTAATCCATTGCACCGAGGTGCCGACCCTGGCCCAGTCGCGCGCATTCGGCGAGCGCATCCTGTACGCCGACAGTGGCACCGGCAACAGTGGCCACTACTACATAGACCGCGACGGCACGATCCACCAGTACGTGGGTGCCGACCGTATCGCCCACCACGTACGCGGCTACAACCCCCGCTCGATCGGCATCGAACTGGTCAACGGTGGCCGCTATCCGCATTGGATGGACTCGCGGCACCAGGCGATGCGCGAGCCGTATCCGGATGCCCAGGTCTCCGCCCTGGTCGGGTTGTTGCAGCAGTTGCAGGACATGCTTCCCGGACTGGCATCCATTGCCGGCCATGAGGACCTCGACACCGGTTGCGAGCCCGCCAGCGACGATCCGTCGATCCAGGTCCCGCGCAAACGCGATCCCGGGCCGATGTTTCCGTGGGAGCGGGTCATGGCCACGACCACCCTGCAACGCCTGCAGCCCGAGCGCTCTGCGTAGGAGCGGCTTCAGCCGCGAGCTCTTGATCTTGCTCCTGCATTTTGCAGGAGTGGTAGAGGCATGTCGTCACCGGTGAGTCGCGATCCACCCTTCGCAGGAACCGATCGGGACCTACGCCGCCCCCCACGAAACGCCAACACAGGATCAAGAGCTCGCGGCTGAAGCCGCTCCTGCAAGGGCATTGCACCGCGGGCCGCGGAACCGGCCGACCCGTATAATCCGCCGATGCCCTCCGACATCACCGCATGACCAGCCCTGCTCCCACCAATCCGCCCGCTTCCGAGAACCCGGTCTCCGAACTGATCGACCTGCTCTCGCTTGAGCGGCTGGAGGACGACCTGTTCCGTGGCCAAAGCCGAGATATCGGCACCAAATACGTGTTTGGTGGCCAGGTGCTGGGACAGGCGCTGTCCGCGGCCCAGGCGACGCTCACCACGGCGCGCGATGCCCACTCGTTGCATGCGTACTTCCTGCGCGCGGGCAATGTCGACAAACCCATCGTCTACGAGGTCGACCGTACCCGCGACGGCGGCAGTTTCTCGGTGCGTCGGGTCACGGCGATCCAGCACGGCAAGGTGATCTTTTTTTGCGCGGCGTCGTTCCACGACAGCGAGCCGGGCGCCGAGCACCAGTTGTCGATGCCCGAGGTGCCGCAACCCGAGGACATCGATCCCGCGGATGCCGTCCCACAGGACATCCTGGCGCAACTGCCGACCAAGGTGCAGCGCTGGGTGTCGCGGATGGGGCCCTTCGAGTTCCGCCATGTCTACCCGCGTGACGAGCTGAAGCCGCCCAAGCGCCCGCCCTTCCAGCAGGTCTGGTTCCGCCTGGCCGAACGCGTCGGCGATGCGCCGGAACTGCATCGCGCACTGCTCGCCTACGCGTCCGACTTTCACCTGCTCGGCACCGCGACCTTCCCGCACGGGATCAGCTACTACCAGCCCAACGTGCAGATGGCGTCGCTCGACCACGCGTTGTGGTTCCACCGTCCGTTCCGCGCCGACGAGTGGCTGCTGTATTCCATCGACAGCCCCAGCGCTGAAGGCGGCCGGGGCCTGGCCCGCGGCCTGATCTACGACCGCAACGGCAAACTGGTCGCCAGCACCGCGCAGGAAGGCCTGATCCGCGTTGTCTCCGACGCCACCAGTGCAGCCGGCCGCGTGCCGGCACGGGACTGACATGCGCCAGGTCTTCAGCAGCCCACGGCTGGAAAACGTCGAGCGCGTCGCCCAACTGCTGCGTGATGCCGGGATCGAAGTCCGGATCACCAATGGACGCTCGTACAAGGGCGGCATGCAGGCCAATTTCAGCTATCGCGACAATGCCCGCACCGACCCGATCCCCGCCATCTGGATCGTGAAGTCCGAAGACCAGCCGCTGGGTCGCAAGATCCTGCGCGATGCCGGGATGCTGGACAGCACCCGGGTCCAGACCGGCTATACGCTACCGACGTTCCGCAGCGAACAGCGCGACGACCCGGGCAGCAAGCGCGCGTTCCGGCTCAAGGTCGGGTTGCTGGTGGTGATCGCCCTGTCGCTGGTCGTGGCCGGGTTCGCTTTCCGCGCGCGCTTGACCGACTCCACGGTGCCGCAAACCGCACAGGGCCCCGTCTTCCCCGACGGCGTCGCAGCCACGCCGGCGACGTTGGCCATTGCCGTGCTGGCTGGCGAGTTGCCCACGCGCGCCGACCAGGCAGCCTGTCTTGAAATCGACAACCACGATCCGTCACCCGCCTTGCTGGCCGCCCTGCCCCCGTCCCCGGGCGAGGTCCTGCCGGTATCGCAGTGCGCCTTCAAGAAGTGGCCGGTTCTGGCGATCAACAATTATCGGCCGGATGAGGGAAAAATCACCCTGGAGCGCCGTAGGGACGCCACCCTGCTACTTTCGCAAACCTATGACGTGCGCCCGGAAGCAGACGGCTGGCGGGTGATCGAACCCTACCGGTGAACGCTGCGCTGGAGTCCACGGTTGCCTGGCGGTCACATCCGGGCCTGACCACACGTCTTGTGGGCAACGTTCGCTGACCGGGCCACCTTGCTGATGAATGCCGAAGCCATCTCCCTACTGATCGCACAGGAGCTCCCCGCAGCCCGACGCGGCGACCGCCATGCCTACGGCCGCATCGTGCAGGCCTGCCAGAACTCGATCACCGCGATCGCACTGGCGATCACCCGCGACGTCCCGACCAGCGAGGACATTGCCCAGGAAGCCTTCCTCAGCGCCTGGCAGCACCTCAAGCGGCTGCAGAACCCGGCCAGCTTCCTGCCCTGGCTGCGCCAGATCACCCGCAACCTGGCACGCGACCACCTGCGCGCCAACCGGCACCGCCCGTTGGACGGCGAAGGCGCGGAGATCGCGATTTCACTGGCGGCCGATCCCTCGCCGACGCCTGCGCAACAAGTCATCCACGATGAGCGCGAGCTTGCCGCCAGCGAGTTGATCTCGGCCCTGCCCGAGGACAGCCGCGAAGTCCTGCTGCTGTATTACCGCGAAGGCCAGAGCTCGCAACAGGTCGCCGACCTGCTGGGCCTGTCCGATGCCGCCGTGCGCAAGCGTTTGTCGCGCGCCCGGCAAGGATTGCGCGACGACCTGCTCAAGCGCTTTGGCGACTTCGCGCGCAGCAGTGCGCCTTCGGCAGGGTTCGCCACGGTGGTGGCCTCCGCGCTGGCCATCGCCAGCCCGCCGGCGGCGGCCAAGGGCATCTTCGGCATGGGCGCCGCGCTTGGCGCAAAAACCCTGGGCAAGATCCTGCTCGGCGCGGCTGGCAGCATTGGTTTTGCCGTGGTGGGTTCGCTCGCCGGTGTGTGGCTGGGATTCCGCAAGCAGGCCAAGGGTGCCGTGGACGCCAGGGAGCGACGCGAGCTGGCACGCAGTGCGGTCATCAACTCGGTGGCTTCGATCGCGTTCGTGTGCGTGATGGTGTTGTCGGCCCGGTTCACCTCGGGCTGGGTGCTGCCGATGCTGGGGATGGTGGGGTTCATGGGCGTGATCTTCTACCAGTCGATGGTGGTGCAGCCGCGCATCCTGCTGCGACGCCATGCACTTGAAAAGCAGCGCGATCCGATTGCCGCAGCACGCAAGCGACGCAAGGAACGAATCATCTGCTGGCTCGGCGCCGGGATCGGCCTGGTGTGCGGCGTGGGTGGCATGGTGTACGGGCTGGTCGTCAGCGGCCGGCTTTGAGGCTGCTGTTGCTTTTGCCGTTGTAGGAGCGGCTTCAGCCGCGAGCTCGTGATCCTGCTTCGGCCGTTGTAGGAGTGGTGACGGCATGCCGTCACCACTCCTACAACGGCCAAGCCAAAGCAAAACCCCGCGGCTGAAGCCGCTCCTACAAACAGCCGACAACAGCCAACAACGGACAACAACCAACGAAAAACAACGACAAACAACAAACGGGCAAAAAAATGCCCACGCCAGCGGCGTGGGCAATACACTCCAAGCTTCATCCCATCACTTCAGTGACACATCCACCTCAGCGATGCCGCGGTTGCAGTTCCTTGCGGCTGAGGAAACCATCGCGATCCTCATCCATCCACGCAAAGCGCTTTTCCAAACGTGGCATGTTTTCGCTGACTTCAACCTTGCTCAGCTTGCCGTCCTTGTTGAGGTCGGCAGCGGTGAAACGTGCATCGAAGCGCTTGTCCATCTCGGCGATGCGCTGCGGGCGCATGCGCTCGTGGTAAGCCTGCAGTTCGCTGCGGACCAGGTAACCATCATGGTTGCCATCCATCTGCGGGAACTTGTCTGCTAGCTTCGGCATCTTGCCCAGCTCGGCCTGGCTGATGCGGCCATCGCCATTTGCGTCCAGCCGCGCGACCCCGTCCATGCCACCACGATGCATGCGTCCCTGGCCCCGCCCGTGGTGGCCACGCTTGTCACCATCACGGTGGCGCTGCGGACGTTCGCTGGCCTCGAGACGGCCATTGTTGTTGGTATCGAGCTTGTCGAACATGGCAGCAAGGCGTGGATGCGCCGCCGCCTCGGAACGTTCGATCACGCCGTCGTGGTTGGTGTCCAGCATCATCCGACCAGGGTGCCGCGTCTGACCCGGCGCGGGCTCTCCCTTCTGGATCGTCGCCGTTGGGGCGGTCGCCTGCTGTGCCAGTGCCGTGCCCGCCGTCATGGCGGTCGCGAGGGCCAATGTGAGGATTGTTGTCGATTTCATGTCATCTCCAATGGTTCTTCTTGCATGGACCAGCGGCCGGATGCCGCCATTGCAGGGGGAAACGCACCCCGGCGACCCCGGTTGACGCCTGTCCTGCTGCGTTCAGCCTGCGGATAGGCGGCCGGTGGCGCTATCCTGAGCGCATGGGCAGCGATTCCAGCCACGACACCCGCGATGCCATGCGCCTGTTCCACACCGGCGAACATCCTTGTGGGTACTGGCCCGAGCGTGTTGCCCGCGACCTGGTACTGGATCCGCGCGACCCACGCCTGCCGCAACAGTATCCGCAGGCATTGGATTGGGGCTTCCGCCGCTCCGGCGATATCGTCTACCGCCCGCATTGCCGTGGTTGCCGCGCCTGCGTGGCGGTGCGGATCCCGGTCGCCGATTTCAAACCCGACCGCAGCCAGCGCCGATGCCTGGCGCGCAACACCGACATCGACATGCGCGTCTTGCCGGCCGAACGCACGCAGGAGCAACTCGCGTTGTACCAGCGCTATCTGACCGCACGACATGCCGGCGGCGGCATGGATGACCACGGAGCGCACGAGTTTGAACAGTTCCTGGTTGGCAGCTGGTCACAGGGGCGCTTCCTGGAATTCCGCGAACACGACTCACACCGCCTGCTGGCAGTCGCGGTGACCGACCTGGTCGGAAATGCATTGTCGGCCGTCTACACCTTCTACGATCCCGACGAACCTGCGCGCAGCCTGGGAACGCTGGCGATCCTGCGACAGCTTGAGTGGGCAAGACGCGAAGGTCGCACGCACCTGTACCTGGGCTACTGGATCGCAGGACATCGCAAGATGGAATACAAAGCGCGGTTCAAGCCGGTGGAAGCGTTCGATGGGCGTGGGTGGAAACTGCTGCAAACCGATGGCATGTGAAACGGGGATTACTTTTCTGTGGCTGGACTTGCCGGGCGACGCGGTCAGATGCCGCTTACATGTCCGGGTTGCCCGCCCATCTCGGCACATGGACTGTCTTGATTTTGCTCGTCATTCCCGCGCAGGCGGGTCTTTTGGCAGACGCATGCCTGTCCATCCAGCGACGTTGCGCTTCACAGAGCTGAAAATCACTGGATCCCCGCCTGCGCGGGGATGACGATCGGGGGGGTGTATCGCGCACGATCCAGTGGTGGGCGTATTGCGTGCTTACCTAAGTCTTGGGAGCCACGTTACGTTTGGGTCGGGCTGGGGTGCTCTTTACCGGCTTGCCCTTCGTGGTCTTGCCCTTGGCGGGTTTGCGTTTCACCGGCTTGCTCGTCGATGACTCGTTCCCCGCCTGCGGTTTGCCCTTCTTGGCCGGCTTGGCCACGGCTTTGCTGGCCTTGGAAGAGACCGCCGCGGCATCACCCTTGGCGCCCGGCGGCACGCCGACCAGCGCTGCGGCATCGCGCGGACCAAACCCGAACGAATCGTCGCTCTGGCTGGACACGATCATCCGCACCATCGACGTCGGCACCATCAGGTCGAGCACGACCGAGCTGCCATCCCTGGCCACGCCCTGGATGGTCATTTCCAGTAGCGTCCCGCCGGTATCGATCTCGCTGCACAGCACGTGCGGGCCTGCCGGACTGTCTTGCAGGTAAGGCTGGATCGCGTCGCCCAAGGCTTCCAGCGCCTTCGGGAAGAAGAACACGGCGTGGCCATTGCTTTCGGTCATTGCGTCATCCGTTGCTGGAGTCGACCCTGAAGTCGAGGCGGGAGCCCGTACTATCCTGAAGCTGGGACGATGCTGCTAGACCAGCTCTATCGTCAATGCCTGGGCAGCTTCCCGCGCAATGCGCCGCGCATCGTCGGTGTCCTTGCCACGGGCCAGTGTCACCCCGACACGGCGATGGCCTGCGACACGCGGCTTGCCGAACAGGCGTAATGCCGTATCTGGTCGAGCGAGTGCGGCTTCGACATTGCTGAATACCGGCACGCCGTTGCCTTCGGCCAGCAGCGCACACGACGCCGACGCACCCAACTGCGGGATCACCCCGCTGCCGTCGGCATGGATGGGCAAACCCAGGATCGCACGCGCATGCAGCGCGAATTCGCTCAGATCCTGGGACACCAGCGTCACCAGGCCCGTGTCGTGCGGGCGTGGCGACACTTCCGAAAACCAGACCCTGTCGCCCTTGACGAAGCATTCGACGCCAAACATGCCCCAGCCGCCGAGATCGTCCGTCACCGCACGCGCGATCTCCTGCGCACGCGCCAGCGCTGCATCCGACATGGCCTGCGGTTGCCAACTCTCGCGGTAGTCTCCGTCTTGCTGCAGGTGCCCCACCGGTGCGCAGAACGTGGTGCCGCCGGCATGGCGCAGGGTCAGCAGGGTGATCTCGTAGTCGAAATCGACGAACCCTTCGACGATGACGCGTCCGGCACCCGCGCGACCGCCGCTCTGTGCGTAGTCCCATGCCTTGCGGATGGTGTCTTCGCCGCGCACCAGGCTCTGGCCATGTCCGGATGAAGACATCACCGGCTTGACCACGCAGGGCAGGCCCAATGCTGCGATTGCGGCTTTGTATTCGTCGAAGGTGTCGACAAAGCGATAGGGCGATACCGGCAAGCCCAGCGTCTCCGCCGCCAAGCGCCGGATGCCTTCGCGATCCATGGTCAGGCGCGCCGCGCGGGCGGTCGGGATGATCCGCGTGCCGGTACCGCTGTCTGCGAATTCCTGCTCCAGCGCAACCAGCGTCGCTGTATGGATGGCCTCGATCTCGGGCACGACCAGGTGCGGCTGTTCGCGCTCGACCAGCGCGCGGATCGCGGCGCCGTCGAGCATGTCGATCACATGGCTACGGTGCGCGACCTGCATCGCCGGTGCATCGGCGTATCGGTCCGCGGCAATGACCTCGACGCCAAAACGCTGCAGCTCCATCGCGACCTCCTTGCCCAGCTCGCCCGAGCCCAGCAACAACACGCGGGTCGCTCCCGCGGACAGTGGCGTACCAATCTTCACCATGGGGGTGTTGGGCATGGGTGTGTTGAGCATGGAGGTCTTCATATAAGCCAGCGCCATAGTCTAGCGGTTGGCTGCACGGGCACGCCCATGGCCCCGGACCGCACGACTTCCGCCCGTCGATCAGGCCATGCCATGCTTGAGCCATGCCCGCGCACCGCCACCAGCAGGGACCACCGGCCCGACGCCTTGCCGCCATCGCGCTGCCGGCGCTGTTGGTCGGGCTGACGCTGGCGCTGGCAGCCTGCAGCGCACCGCGGCCGCCCTTTGCCCAGCTCTCCGGACTGGTGCTGGACGCACAACTGGGCGAGATCAGCGGCCTGGCCGCATCGCGCCAGCACGCCGATACGTTGTGGATGCACAACGACGGCGGCAATGCGGCTGCGATCCATGCCGTCAGCCGGCGTGGCAGCAAACTGGCGACGGTGCGGATCAGTGGCGTCGAAAACACCGATTGGGAAGACATCGCCGCCTTCGACCTGGACGGCCGCCACTATCTGTTGATCGCCGACACCGGCGACAACGGCGGCTTGCGCCACAGCCTGCAACTGCACGTCATCGAGGAGCCGGCAACACTGGTGGACGCCACCATCCAACCCGCCTGGTCGATCGCGTTCCGCTGGCCCGACGGCCCGCGCGACTGCGAGGCGGTGGCTGTGGATGCCGCGCACGGCCGGATCCTGCTGGTCAGCAAGAAACGGCAGCCGCCGCAGCTGTTCGAACTGCCACTACGACCCGAGGACAAGCGCCTGCAGGTCGCGCGCCTACTGGGTACCCTCGCCGGCGTGCCAACGGCCAGTGCCCAAGAGCGCCAAGCCAATCCACGCATGGCCCGTATCCGCAGCCAGGTCACCGCAGCCGACATCGCCCCCGATGGCCACGCCATGGCGGTACTGACCTATCGCGACGTACTGGTGTACCGGCGCCGGGGCAAGCAATCCTGGCAGCAGGCCCTGTCCCGCCAACCCGATGTCCATCCCCTGCCGTGGCTGCCACAAGCCGAAGCGCTGGGCTGGAGCGCCGACAGCCACGGGCTCTACGCCAGTGGCGAGATCAGCCCTTCGCCGCTGTTCTACCTCAATCCCTGAGCCGGCTCCCGGCGAATGCGCGCGCGCCCTGCCACCAAGACTGCGTGGCGTTGCCGGGCCTGGAATTGAATGGGGTGCCCCCGGCCAAACCACGGGCCCACCTAACGTGCCCAATGGATCACGGCGCCTGCCGGCATGACGCAACTGCCTGGAGTTACCTCTCGGCGCCCGGCCCACGGGTCCGCAATCACTGGCCATGAGCCATTGGATCGATCCAACCGAGGGCGGATCTCCGTGACTTGTCAATGTGATATCAGTTTGATATCTTTCTCTCACGGCATCGAGCCGAGAACTCCAGACCTGCCTTGAGAGACCTGCCATGAAAGAGAATCCGATCCGCTCCCTGCCCGGCATCCCGCTGCTGTTGGCCGTCTTGCTGGCCCTGCTGGCCGCCCTCTACCTGTTCGTTTCGGGTGGCCAGGCCCACAACATACCCATGATCGTCGCCGGCATCGTGTTGGCCCTGGTGGGCCTGTTCTGCCTGATCGGCCTGTACATGGTCGAACCCAACCAGTCCGCCGTGATCAGCCTGTTTGGCAAGTACGTGGGCACGGTCAAGGAAAACGGCCTGCGCTGGAACAACCCCTTCTACGGCAAGCGCAAGGTCTCGCTGCGCGTGCGCAATTTCGAAAGCGGCAAGCTCAAGGTGAACGAGCTGGACGGCAGCCCGATCGAGATCGCCGCGGTGATCGTGTGGCAGGTCAACGACTCGGCCGAAGCGGTCTACAACGTCGACGATTACGAAAGCTTCGTGCACATCCAGTCCGAGTCAGCGATCCGCGCGATGGCCACCAGCTATCCCTACGACCAGCACGAGGAAGGCCAGGTTTCCCTGCGCAGCCATCCTGACGAAATCAGCGAGCGGCTCAAGCACCACCTGGACGAGCGTTTGACCAAGGCTGGCGTCGACGTGATCGACGCACGCATCAGCCACCTGGCGTACTCACCCGAAATCGCCAACGCGATGCTGCAGCGGCAACAGGCCAATGCCATCGTCGCCGCACGCACCCGCATCGTCTTTGGCGCGGTCAGCATGGTCGAAATGGCCCTGGCCGAACTGAAGAAGTCCGGCATCATCGAGCTCGACGAGGAGCGCAAGGCCAACATGGTCAGCAACCTGCTGGTGGTGTTGTGCTCCGACCGCGCGACGCAACCGGTGGTGAACACCGGATCGCTGTACTGATCCAGTCGTGTACTGACCAATACAACCGTAGGAGCGGCTTAAGCCGCGAGCTTTCCAGCTTTGATTTCTTGTAGGAGCGACGTGAGTCGCGATGCTTTTGGAGGCTCCTCATCGCGACTTGCGTCGCTCCTACGAAAGCAGCAACAGCACGCCCCAGGATCCAGAGCTAGCGGCTGAGGCCGCTCCTGCAACAGCTTATCCTTCCAGGAGACACACCAATGGACACACAGACGTATTCCTCCGGCGCGGCGGTGCTGATCGCACTGCTGCCGATCCTGCCGCTGATGCTGTACCTGCGTCGTCGTAGTTCCCCGCAAAAGCCGCCCTTGCGCAATCCGGTTTTCCTGGCTCTGGGCAGCATCTCGTTGCTGCTACTGGGCGTCGGCGTGGCGCTGGCGGCCAGCCATGGCACGTTTTGACCGCACGCCGATTGACCGCATGCCCAAGGCAGCGTGTACCGATTGGCGCCCGGCGCCCCTGACGTAATGAGCGAAAAGAAAAAATCCTATCCACTGCGGATCAACGCCGGGGTGCTGCAAGCAGTGCAGCGCTGGAGCGACGACGAGCTGCGTTCGCTCAACGCACAGATCGAGTACGTGCTGCGCGATGCGTTGCGCAAGGCAGGACGGCTGCCGAAAGGCAAGGACAACAGGCAAGAGGAGGACACCCGATGAGCACGCGTTGGCAACACAAAGTGGTCGAGATCAAGCACCAGATGTTTGGCGGCAAGACCACCGAACGCGCACAGGCCGAGCTGGACAAGCTGGGTGCGCAAGGGTGGGAGCTGGTGGCGGTCGCGCAGCAGGGACACGCAGCCATGGATTCATTCCGGATGTTCTTCAAGAAGGAGACGTGAGATGAAAGTACTTAAATCAACCTGCATGGCGATGCTGCTGTCGCTGTGCGCAATGCTTCCCGCCCTGGCTGCGGACGCAGTGCAGACCGAAAGCACGCCCGAAGCGATCGCCATACAGCTGCTCGACCATCTCGACGCCGGCGACTACGCCTCCGCCGAAGCCATGTTCGGCGAAAAGATGGCCACCGCCGTGCCCGAGGACAAACTCAAGGCCGTCTGGGAGTCGCTCCCGGCGCAGGCCGGCCCCGCCAAGGGGCGCGGCGAGGCGCAGACCCAGGTCCAGGGTGATATGCAGATGGTGGTGATCCCATTGCATTACGAAAATGCCGAGCTGGCCGCCAAGGTCGTCATCGGTGGGGACGGCAGGGTCGAAGGTTTCCTGATCCAGCCTGCCCAGGCACCGGCCGCCCCGCCGCCTGCCGCCGACGCCGATTACACCGAGAGCGATATCACCGTCGGCCAAAGTGACGCTGCCCTGCCCGGCACACTGGCGATGCCCAACGGCGATGCACCAGCTGACGGGTTCCCTGCCGTCGTGCTGGTGCAGGGCTCGGGGCCGCACGATCGCAATGAGACGATCGGTCCCAACCGCCCGTTCCTGGACATTGCCCGCGGCCTGGCCACCCAGGGCATCGCCGTGTTGCGCTACGACAAGCGCACCAAGGCACGGCCGCAGGACTATGCCGCCGACGGCAAGTTCGCCGGCAACGTCACCATCGACAACGAAACCACCGACGACGCGGTTGCCGCACTGCAAACACTCAAGGCGCAACCCGGCATCGACGGCAAGCGCCTGTTCGTGCTTGGCCACAGCCAGGGCGGGATGATGGCGCCGCGCATCGCGGCAAATTCGGCCAAGGCCGGCACAGCGGTCGACGGACTGATCCTGATGGCCGCGCCCGCGCGCAAGCTGCTGGACATCCTGGTCGAACAGAACCGACGCCTGGCAGTGCTCGACGACCAGCACACCAGCGATACCGAGGCTGCCGCGATCGCCAAGCTGGTCGCGCAAGTCAAGGCGGTACGCGCTGGTGGCGATATCCCGACGGAGGATTCACCGATGAAGCAACCGGCCGACTACTGGCGCAGCACGGATGCCGTCGATCCGGTCGCCGAAGCCCAGGCCGACGACCTGCCGATGCTGGTGCTGCAGGGCGCACGCGACATCCAGGTGGTCGACGCGGACTGGCAGACGTGGAAGGGTGGCTTCCATGACAACGCCAAGGTCACCTTCAAGCTATACCCGGCACTCAACCATCTGGGTATCGCAGGCGAAGGCGAAGGCTCGCTGGCCGAGTACACCACCCCGGGACATGTCGATGCGCAGCTGATCGACGACGTCGCCCAATGGGTCAAGGCCCACTGAAATGACTCGCGTCAGCACCTCGCGTACAGGCACCGGCAATGATCCACGCCTGCAACTCGAACCCGCCAGTGGCCGCACCCGCTTTATCTTGTTCCTGCTGTGCGTCGTGTTGCCAGTGGGCCTGTCGACGGTGGCAATGACGCTCTCGGGGGATGGGAGCCTGTTCGGACGCTACATGGACGACATCATGATCCCCCCGCGACTGGCTGGGCCATTGCTGGTCACCGCCATTGCGGTCGTGTGTTGGCTGTTGCTCGACTGGGCAATGCGCCGGCACCGGTTGTCGCTGGGTGACGGTGCGCTGACCGTGCGCACCAGCTTCTACAAGGATCGGACCATGTTTTCCGAACTGCAGCTGGACCAGGCCCGGGTCATCGACATCGGTGAGCATCCCGAGCGCAAACCGATGCTGAAAAGCAATGGCTACTCCCTACCTGGTTTCAACAGCGGCTGGTTCCGCTCGCGCAAGTTCAAGAAACTCTTCGTCGCCACGGCCGGCGCCAAGCGGCTGCTGTGGTTGCCGACCACGCGCGGCCATGGCCTTTTGTTGCAGCCGCGCAACCCGAAGGCGCTGCTGGATCGCCTGCATGAGTTGAGCGAGCAACACCCGCCGGCGTAGGAGCGGCTTCAGCCGCGAGCTCTTGATCTTTTGTAGGGTGTGCATTGGCTTTTGCTGTTGTAGGCGCGACGTAAGTCGCGATGCTTTGCCAGACTCCTGGTCGCGACTGACGTCGCTCCTACAACGACCAAAGCAAGATCCAGAGCTCGCGGCTGAAGCCGCTCCTACAACAGCGTGCAACCAGCCCTACCCGTCGGCCGTCGCGCGATGATGACGTCTCTCCCCACCCCGGTTAACCTGCCCGCATGCGTCCCGCAGCCGACACCCTGACCAATACCGACCGGATCGAGCTCTGGCCCGCGCACCTGTTGCGGGCGCGCAGCAATCGGGACGCCCGCGTCTTGTCGCGCGCGCGCCATGTGTTGCGTCGCAAGCGTGATGGCAGATATCTCGCCGCGGCGCTGCCTGGAGGCCTGCTGCCCCTGATCCCCAACCTGGGCCATGAGCCGGGCATCGACGTGGCCGAAGACGCCCTGGACGCCATGCCCTTGCGTGGATGCCCAGGCATCGAGCGCGTTGGCAACCTGCCACTCGAACGCCTGCACGACCGACTCACCGCACTCGACCTGGATGTCGACGATTACGCAACGCGCACCGGCCTGGACCTGGTCCCCGAACCCGATTGGCTCGCCTTTGCCGGTTTCGACCGCTACCGTCGCCCGCTGTGGCTGCACGTCGACGCTGCGCGTGCGTGGGCGCGCCTGCGCGCCAGCGCGCTAGGCGATGGCGTGGTGCTGGACGCGATCTCGGGTTATCGCAGCCACGACTACCAACTGGGTATCTTTGAACGCAAGCTTGCGCGGGGACAGCGCGTCGACGAGATCCTGACCGTCAACGCAGCACCCGGTTTCAGTGAGCACCATTCCGGCCTGGCGATGGATATCGCAACGCCGGGCGAGCCACCCGCCGAGGAATCGTTCGAAGACACGGCGGCGTTCGCGTGGCTGCGCGACAACGCTGCCGACCATGGCTTCAGGATGAGCTACCCGCGGGACAACCCGCACGGGATTGTCTACGAACCTTGGCATTGGGCGTTCCAGCTGCCCTGATCCCATCCCGCGCGCATCGCTTCACACGGGCGTCGGGAGCGCCATCCGTCAAAGTGTCATCCCCGGCGCAGCCAAGGACCTGATGTTGCTTTTCAGGCACTTGCCAAAAGCAGATCCTTCGCTGCGTCCAGGATGACAGTGTGGAGCACGCAACGCTCCGCCGGCCACCATCACCCCGCCCGCGATGCCCTAGAATCACCACTGCATTCCAGCAGTCCCGATGAGCCAGGCCACTCCATGACCGACGACCCCGTCCGCCCCGTCTTCCACGGTTTCGAACAGATCCCGCTGCGCGAATATGCCGAGCGCGCCTACCTCGACTATTCGATGTACGTGGTGCTCGATCGCGCCCTGCCCTTTGTCGGTGACGGCCTCAAGCCGGTGCAGCGGCGGATCATCTACGCGATGAGCGAGTTGGGCCTGCAATCGGGCGCCAAACCCAAGAAGTCCGCACGCACCATCGGTGACGTGATCGGCAAGTACCACCCCCACGGGGACAGCGCCTGCTACGAGGCGATGGTGCTGATGGCACAGTCGTTTTCCTATCGCTATCCACTGGTCGACGGCCAGGGAAACTTCGGCTCCAGCGACGACCCCAAGTCGTTCGCGGCGATGCGGTACACCGAATCCAAGCTGACACCCATCGCTGAAGTCCTGCTCGGCGAACTCGCGCACGGCACCGTCGACTGGGTGCCCAACTTCGACGGCACCCTCGAAGAGCCGTCATGGATGCCAGCGCGTTTGCCGCACCTGCTGCTCAACGGCACGACCGGCATCGCGGTCGGCATGGCCACCGATGTGCCACCACACAACCTCAACGAAGTCGTCAGCGCCTGCGTGCGCCTGCTCGAGGATCCTGACGCGAGCACGCGTGACCTGTGCGAGCACGTCCGCGGCCCGGATTACCCGACCGAGGCAGAGATCATCACCCCCGCCGCGGAGCTGCGTGCGATGTACGAGACCGGGCATGGGAGCGTGCGTGCGCGTGCGACATTCGTGAAGGAAGGCCAGGACATCGTCGTCATCGCACTGCCACACCAGGTCTCGCCAAGCAAGGTGATCGAGCAGATCGCAGCGCAGATGCGCGCCAAGAAGTTGCCGTGGCTGGAGGACCTGCGCGACGAATCCGACCACGAAAACCCGACCCGCATCGTGATGATCCCGCGCTCCAACCGGGTCGATGTCGAGCAACTGATGGGTCACCTGTTTGCGACCACCGACCTGGAAAAGAGCTATCGGGTCAACATGAACGTCATCGGCCTGGATGGGCGCCCCCAGGTCAAGCCGCTCAAGCCGCTACTGGCCGAATGGCTGTCATTCCGCAGCGATACCGTCACCCGCCGGCTGCAGCATCGTCTTGAAAAGGTCGAACGCCGCCTGCACCTGCTTGACGGCCTGCTCGTCGCCTTCCTCAACCTCGACGAAGTCATCCGCATCATCCGCACGCAGGACGAGCCGCGCGCAGCGTTGATGAAGCGCTTCGAGCTGAGCGAGGACCAGGCGGATTACATCCTGGAAACCCGCCTTCGGCAATTGGCGCGACTGGAAGAAATGAAGATCCGCGGCGAGCAGGACGACCTGGACAGCGAGCGCGACAAGCTGATCGCCACGCTTGGGAGCAAGGCGAAACTCAAGAAACTCATCAAGGACGAGCTGCTGGCGGACGCGAAGAAATACGGCGACGCCCGCCGCTCCCCACTGGTCGCCCGCGACGCCGCGCAGGCGCTGGACGAAACCGACCTGGTGCCGAGCGAGCCGATGACCGTCGTGATGAGCGAGAAAGGCTGGGTGCGGGCCGCCAAGGGCCACGATGTCGATGCCGCAGGCCTGTCGTACCGCGACGGTGATGCGTTGCGCGCAGCGGTCAAGGGCCGCAGCACGCAGCAGGTCGCCTTCCTCGACTCCAAGGGTCGCAGCTATTCGACGTTGACCCATACGCTGCCTTCGGCACGCGGCAATGGCGAACCACTCACTGGCCGTTTCTCGCCGGCACCAGGCGCCAACTTCGAAGCGGTGGCCACTGGCGACGCCGATACCCGTCTCGTGCTGGCTTCTTCGCTCGGCTATGGTTTCGTCACGCGATTCGACAACATGATCGGGCGACAGAAGGCCGGCAAGGCGATGTTGTCACTGCCCGCTGGCTCGCACGTCCTGCAACCGGCCATCGTCAGCGACCTCGACGACGGCTTGCTGGTCGCCGCCACCAGCGCCGGCCACCTGCTCGCCTTCCCCGTCGCCGAGTTGCCGGAGCTCGACAGGGGCAAGGGCAACAAGCTGATCGAAATCCCCAAGGCCAAGCGCGGGACCGAGCGCGTGGTCGCCGTGGCCGTGGTTGCTCCCGGTGGCGCGTTGCAGGTGCAATCCGGCCAACGCACGATGACGTTGTCGTTCAAGGACCTGGATGGCTATGTCGGTGCGCGCGCCAGTCGCGGTGGGTTGTTGCCGCGGGGCTGGCAAAAGGTCGATGGGTTGTCCGTAGAGTGAAACCAAACGCACGGATCCCGCCACACCAACGCAATGCTCTTGTAGGAGCGGCTTCAGCCGCGAGCGCTTGATCTTGCCCTTGATGTTGTAGGAGCGACGTCAGTCGCGATAGGCGGCCAGGAATGCCTATCGCGACTGACGTCGCTCCTACAAAAGCACAAGTAATTCCAGAGCTCGCGGCTGAAGCCACTCCTACGAACAGCGGCTATTGGTATTGGAGGGTGAAGCTGGATCTATCGTTGCATCGCCTGTCGATGCACACCCGCCACTGCGCGGCCAGATGGGTCCGCCATCGCTGCGAAGGCGGCATCCCACTCGACCGCGACCGCCGACGAACACGCGATCGACTTGCCGCCAGGTACGGTACGGGCACACGCCTCGCCCGGGAAGACGGCTTCAAACAGGCAACGATAGAGATACGCTTCCTTTGTCTGTGGCGGATTGATCGGAAATCGCTGCGAGACATCGGCAAGTTCCGCATCGCCCACCTGCGCTCCTGCATGCGCCCTCAAGCCGTCGATCCATCCGTAGCCGACGCCGTCGCTGAACTGTTCCTTTTGACGCCAGAGAATCTCTTCGGGCAGGACGCCTTCGAAAGCCTCACGCAAGATCGCCTTCTCGATGCGTTGCCTGCCGTCGGCCAGTGCATTTTCGGCCCGCGTGCCGACCATCTTGTGGACGGCATCCATGCGCATCGCCACATCCATGAATTCCGCATCCAGGAACGGCACCCGCGCCTCGACGCCCCAAGCCATCATCGACTTGTTGGCGCGCAGGCAATCGTAGTTGTGCAGTGCATCCAGTTTGCGCACCAGCTCGTCGTGGAACGCGCGCGGATCCGGTGCCTTGTGGAAGTACAGATAGCCGCCAAACAGTTCATCGCTGCCTTCACCAGAGAGCACCATCTTGACGCCCATCGCCTTGATCCGCCGTGCCAGCAGGTACATCGGCGTGGACGCGCGGATCGTGGTGACGTCATACGTTTCGATATGGCGGATGACATCTGGCAGCGCATCGAGGCCTTCTTCGAAGGTATAGGTGAATCCATGGTGCACGGTACCCAAGGCGTCGGCCGCGATCTGCGCAGCGGCAAGGTCCGGGGAACCTTCCAGGCCGATGGCAAAGGAGTGCAAGCGTGGCCACCAGGCCTCGGCGCTGTCGTCGGTCTCCACGCGTCGGCGTGCAAACCGGGCTGCACACGCTGCAACCAGCGACGAGTCCAGGCCACCTGAAAGCAGTACGCCGTAGGGCACATCGCTCATGAGTTGCCGATGCACGGCCTGTTCGAAGCTTTCGCGTAGCGCCACCGTGTCTGCTGCCAAACCCTGCACTGCGTCGTAATCGCGCCACGCGCGGCGAAACCACTGCGTCAACTCGCCGGTTGCACTGTCGTAGCAGTGACCGGGCGGGAACACGGACACATCTCCGCAGACACCCACCAGCGCCTTCATTTCCGAAGCCACCCAGGTGCGGCCTTCAGCATCATGCCCCCAGTACAATGGGCACACGCCCATGGGGTCGCGGGCGATCAGGAAACGTCGTGCAGCACGGTCCCACAGTGCGAACGCAAAGATGCCGTTGAGTCGTCCCAACCATGTGGCTGGCGCATCCCCGACCTGCGCAATACCGTCCAGAGCAATACCATCGAGATACAGCGCATTGATGACTTCGCAGTCCGACCCGGTGACGAAGGGATACGGGTTGGCCAGACCGTGCTCCAGGTGGCGGTGGTTGTAGATCTCGCCATTGACAGCAAGCACCAGGTTGCCATCAACGGAACGGATCGGTTGTGCGCCACCGGCCGGGTCGACGATGGCCAGCCGCTCGTGCACCAAAAGCGCCGCAGGCTCGGCATGCACCCCACTCCAGTCCGGGCCACGATGGCGTTGCCGGGCCGACAGCGACAGCGCCATGGGACGCAAGGGCATGAGGTCCGCGTTTGGGCGCAGGTCGAAAGCACCGAGGATCGAGCACATGGAGAATCCTTTGGAGTTGGTTGACGACGTTTTTTTAGTGCCATGAAACGAAAAAGGCCCACACGTTGCAGTGCGGGCCTTCGGTCGATTTGCGTCTGTTGCGCGCGCTAATCGCCGACCCGCAGGGGGCTGGCGTTATTGCGATTATCGTTGGTGGTGGCGGTGCGCATGGACTGACTGTATGCCCCCGCCCGGGGCTTGGCAAGCACCCGGCATGCTCGTCGCAGGGGGCTTCAGCCGCGAGCTCTTGACCTTGATGTTGAGCGGGTTTTCGCCTTGGCATGTGTAGGAGCGACGTAAGTCGTGATAGGCAGCCCGGAGCACCTATCGCGACTTGCGTCGCTCCTACAAAGGCCAAAGCCAACATCAAGCGCTCGCGGCTGAAGCCGCTCCTACAACAGCAAATGTCAAGTCAGCAGGCGCTCGACCAAGCGTTGGTACAACTCAGGCAGCGCCTCCAGGTCGGCGACAACCACATGCTCGTCGACCTTGTGGATGCTGGCATTGACCGGCCCGACTTCGATGCATTGCGCGCCCAACGGAGCGATGAAGCGGGCATCGGACGTGCCGCCGCCGGTACTTTCTTCCGGCCGCGCGCCGCTGAATTCAGCCAATACCTCGCATGCCGCTTCGCGCAACTTGCCTTCAGGCGTGTAGAACGGCTCGCCGCTGCGGTGCCAGTGGATCGCATAATCCAGCCCATGCGACGCGAGGATCGCCTCGCACTCGGCTTCCAGTGCGGCGGACTGCCAGTTCGGGTTGTAGCGCAGGTTGAACACGACCTGCAGCTCGCCCGGGATGACGTTGCTGGCGCCGGTGCCCGCATGCATGTTGCTCACTTGCAGGCTGGTTGGCGGGAAGGATTCAAAGCCGTCATCCCAATGGCGCGCGACAAGCTCGGCCAGCGCAGGCATTGCCTGGTGGGTCGGGTTGCGCGCCTTGTCGGGATAGGCGACGTGTCCCTGGATGCCTTGCACGGTCAGTGTCGCCGTCAGGCTGCCGCGGCGGCCGACGCGCACCAGGTCGCCGAGTGTCGACTTTGACGAAGGCTCGCCGGTGATGCACCAATCGATCCGTTGGCCGCGCTCGCGGAAGATGTCCGCCACCCGCCGCACGCCGTCGATGGCATCGCCTTCCTCGTCGGAAGTCAGCAGCAGCGCCACGGTGCCTGCGTGTCTTGGGTGCGCGGCCACGAAACGCTCCAGCGCGACGACGAAGGCCGCTACGCTGCCTTTCATGTCGGCCGCGCCGCGGCCGTACAGCACGCCGTCGCGGATCTCCGGGGCAAACGGATCGCTGGCCCAGGCTTCACGCGGTCCCGGGGGCACCACGTCGGTATGGCCAAGCAACACCAGCACCGGCTCGCCGTCGCCATGCGTGGCCCAGAGGTTATCGACGGCGCCCAGACGCAGGTGCTCGCAGGCAAACCCCGCGCGACGCAGTCGCTGCGCAATCAACGGCTGGCAGCCTGCGTCGTCGGGCGTGACCGAGGCGCGCTGGATCAGCTCTTTGGTGAGGTTCAGTACTTCAGTCATCCGTTTGCCATTCCCGCTTACGAATCGTGCCGACTCATGACACCCTGGGCATAGTGCTCCCAGTCTATCCTGAGCGCGCAAGGATTGCTTGCTTGCGACTCGTAGAGAGTGCAGCGCTCAGAATGTGGGTTTCATATGGCGGTCTTGTTCCGGCACCGTCTCATCTGTCGATCTCAAATGATCGGTTGGACTACCTGCTGTTGCGCGCTCACTTCCCGAATCGTTTCTTGAACCCGTTGTCACTGAATCCCTGGCTGACCACGCCATCGTCCGTCACCGCGACCGGGCGGCGGATCAGTTGCGGGTACTCCTTCAGCAGCAGCTTCCACTCCGCGTCCGACCCGGGTGTCTTGCGATTGGGCTGCAGGGTGCGCCAGGTGGTCGAGGACTTGTTGATCAGCGCATCCCATCCACCGACGGCATCACGCCACTGGAGCAGCGTCGTGGGTGGTTGGGGGTTGTCGCGGTAGTCGACGAAGGAATGCTCGACGCCGAAGCGATCAAGCCACTTGCGGGCCTTGCGGCAGGTGTCGCAGTTCTTGAGGCCGTAGAGGGTCGTCGTGGACATGGAGACACCGTCATTCTTGTGATGGTTCTTGCCGTCATCCAAGCAAAAGCCGGGATCCATTGAATCTTCTGCCGTACGTCCCGCGAATTACAAGTTCAACATCAAAATGGATCCCGGCTTTCGCCGGGATGACGGGGTATCAATCTACACTTTCGCCGGGATGACGGCGGATCAGTCCGCCAAGCCACGTAGCAGATCATTGATGCTGGTCTTGGCGCGGGTTTTTTCATCGACCTGCTTGACGATCACCGCGCAATACAACGAGTGCGAACCGTCCCTTGAAGGTAGCTGGCCGGACACCACGACGCTACCCGGCGGCACCGAACCATATGTGACTTCACCGGTCGCCCGGTTGTAGACGCGCGTGGACTGACCCAGGAACACACCCATGCCGATCACGCTGTGGTGGCCGACGATGAACCCTTCGACGACTTCCGAGCGTGCACCGATGAAGCAATGGTCCTCGATGATCGTCGGCGTCGCCTGCAGCGGCTCCAGCACGCCGCCGATGCCGGCGCCGCCGGACAGATGGCAGTGCTTGCCGATCTGCGCACAACTGCCGACCGTGGCCCAGGTGTCGACCATGGTGCCGGCACCCACGAATGCACCGATGTTGACGAAGCTTGGCATCAGCACCACGTCCTTGCCGATGTGCGCACCGCGACGCACGATCGCACCGGGGACGACGCGTGCACCGAGCTTGCGGAAGTCGGCCTCGTCGAACGCCTCGAAGCGCGCCGGGATCTTGTCCCAGAACGGCGCCGGATACGATTCGACCACTTCCATGTCCTGCGTACGGAAATACAGCAACACGGCTTTCTTGAGCCACTCGTTGACCTGCCAGCCGCCTTTGCCGTCTGGTTCGGCGACACGGAATTCGCCGTTCTCGATGCCGTCGACCACACGCTCCACCGCAGGACGGGTGGAACCGTCGATTTCGGCAGAGGTCAGGGCCGCACGGCGTTCGAATGCGCTTTCGACCACCGACCGCAATTCGTCCACGCCCGGCTTTGCCGAGGCTTTGTGTCCGGCACCCTTCGTAGCAGCCGGCTTTTTGGTGCCACCCGGCTTTTGATCAACTTTTTTCTTGCCGGAATCCTTCGGACTCATCGCGATTGCTCTCCTTCAATGCAGGCCAGCAGCGCATCGCGCAGGGCCTGTTGCTGTTGCGGGTCGACCAGCGGCCGGTCGCGCTCGTCGGTGATCTGGAACACGTCCTCGGCACGTTCGCCGAAGGTTGCGATGCGGGCATCATGCACGCGCAGGTCCATGGCGCGCAGCACCTGGCTGACATCTGCCAGCAGGCCGGGGCGATCGGTCGACACCAGGCTCAATATGGTGCGCGCATCGCCTGCGCCACCGTCGTCGCCAGCGGTATGGAAGCCGATCTGCGGCACCAGGCGGAAATGGCGCAGATGGCGTGGTTGCGCACGCCGCGGCGGCCGGATCGCATCAAGGTCGCGATTGCCCAACGTGTCGAGCAGCTTGCGTTCGACGGTCTGCGCATCGATCACGCGCTGCGGATCGGCTGGCAGCACTTCGAAGGTGTCGAACACATTGCCTTCGGGGCCGACCAGCAAGCGCGATTGCTGCACCGCCAGCCCGAGCCTGTCCAGCACGGCAACGATCGCGGCAAACAGGCCGTCGCGGTCGGGCGAAACCACCAGTACTTCAAGCGCACCGGCATGCTGCAGCAATGGGCGGGCACGCACTGCAAGTTGCTGCGCGTCCCCGTGCCCGGGCCGCGTATCGCGCGAACCCATGCCGTGCAGCACCTGCGCCTGCCAGGCCACGCTGTCGGCGCGCCCGCGCAGGAAACCGGCATCGGGCATGCGCCGGAACAACGCGGTGATCTCGTCGTCATCCAGGCCGGCATCGAGCAGGCGCATGCGTGCATTTTCGCGGGTTTCCGCGATGCGCTCCTCGGCGGCCAGCGGGTGCTCCAGGCCACGTCGCAATGCCAACCGGGTGGCAGTGTAGAGATCGGCCAGCAGCCGGTCCTTCCAGGCATTCCACAATTTTGGCGAGGTACCGGCGATGTCGGCGCAGGTCAGCAGGTACAGCAGGTCCAGGCGCTCGCGATCAGACACCTGCGTGGCGAAGCGGTGGATGATTTCGGGATCGCTGATGTCCTGCTTTTGTGCCGTCATCGACATCAACAGGTGTTTTTGCACCAGCCATTCGACCAGCGCGATGTCGCCTTCGGACAAGGCATGCGCTTGGCAGAACGCACGCGCATCGATCGCACCCAGCTCGGAATGATCGCCGCCGCGGCCCTTGGCGATATCGTGGAACAGCGCGGCCAGCAGCAATAGTTCCGGCTTGCGCAGGCGCGGCCAGACGTTGTGGACGATCGAGAAACGTGGATCGGCCGCACCCTCGGCGAATCCGGCGATGTTCTTGAGCACTGCCATGGTGTGCTGGTCGACGGTATAGACATGGAACAGGTCGAACTGCATCCGCCCCGACACCTGCGCAAACGCAGGCAGCCAGCGACCCAGCACGCCCAGGCGTGCCATCCGCGTCAGCGTGGAGACTGGCAGCGGACCGCGCAGCAAGGCAACGAAATGCGCTCGCTGCCCGGGGGTGGCGGCAGTGTAGTCGGACAGTCGTGGCAGGAACTCGGCCAATGCGCGCGCGGTCTGCGAGTGCAGTCCGCGCAGCTCCGGGTGCGCCGCCCATGCCGAAAACAGGTCGAACACGTCATCGATGCCACGCGGCCACTGCGCATCGCCTGCGTGCATGTATCCGCGCAACGATTCAAAACCTGCTTCCAGCGGCTCGGCAACGGCCTCGCCTTCGAGCTGCTCCTCGAAGCGTTGCAGCAGGCGCTCGTTGATACGCAGCACCAGCGATGCGCTGCGGTAGAAGGCCTGCATCATCTGTTCGACAGCCAGGTTGCCGGCATCCCCGGTGTGGCCCAAGCGCGTCGCCAGCGCCTTCTGGTAATCAAAGCGCAAGCGCTCCTCGCGCCGCCCCGCGACCATGTGCAAGCCCCAGCGCAGGCGCGAGAGGGCGCGGCGCTGGCGCTCGAGCGTGGCGTACTCATCGGCACCAAACTGGCCCAGCGCGACCAGCGGTTCCAGTCCGCGCGCACCCAGCACACGCAGCGCCATCCAGTGCAATGTCTGCACGTCGCGCAAACCGCCCGGGCCGTCCTTGATGTTGGGCTCGAGGTTGTCAGCGGTGTCGTCGTAGCGGGCGTGGCGTTCGCGTTGCTCCCTGCGCTTGGCCAGGAAGTACTCACGCGGCGGCCAGGCCTGGTGCGCCGAAATCGCCGCATGCAGGCGCGCGATTTCGGCTGCGTTGGTTTGCAGCGGGCGCGCTTCCAGCATCGCGGTCAGGATGGTGATGTCGGCGGCGGCAGCCTCACTGCATTCAGTGGCCGAGCGCACGGCGTGGCCGACCGGCAGCCCGGCATCCCACAACAATGCGAACAGCCGCGCCAGTGCGTCGTGCTGTGCTGCCTGCGCTTCCGGCTCAGCGAGAACCAGCAGGTCGATGTCGGAATGCGGAAACAACTCGCCGCGGCCATAACCACCGACGGCGAACAAGCCCAGGTCGGTCGGATCGGTACCGACGCAACGCTCCCAAGCGCCACGCACCCAGGCATCGACTGCCCGCGTGCGCGCGGCCAGCAGGCGGTCGATGTCTTCCTCGGCATCAAAGCGCGCGGCGAACGCGGCATCGTCGTTGGCCAGCGCCGCACGCGCCTTCGCGGCCCAGGCGGCATCATCTTCCCTCTCGGGGTCTGGTCTATCCAGGTCGGACGTATCGAGGCCGGGACCATCCGGGGCCGGCTTGTCGGTCGCCCCGCCCTGGGCAGTCGTCCTGTCCTGCGTCGGCCTGGTCACAGCCGCCCACTCACAGATCGTTGTCGTCGCCCGGCAGCCGGGTCAGGATCTCGACCCCGTCGTCGGTGACCAGCACGGTGTGCTCCCACTGCGCCGAGAGCTTGCGATCCTTGGTGACGACGGTCCAACCGTCGGGCAGCACGCGGGTATGGCGCTTGCCCTCGTTGATCATCGGCTCGATGGTGAAGGTCATGCCCTTCTCAAGCACCAGGCCTTCGCCCGGGCGCCCGTAGTGCAGCACCTGCGGCTCGTCGTGGTAGATCTTGCCGATCCCGTGACCGCAGTACTCGCGCACCACCGAGAAGCGTTCGGCCTCGGCGTACTGCTGGATCGCGTGGCCTATGTCACCCAGGGTCGCGCCGGGCTTCACCACCCGGATACCGCGGAACATGGCTTCACGTGTCACGTCCACCAGCCGCTTGGCCATTACCGAAGGCTCGCCGACGAAATACATGCGGCTGGTGTCGCCGTGCCAATCGTCCTTGATCACGGTGACGTCGATATTGACGATGTCACCGTCCTTGAGGACCTTGGCCGGGCTCGGGATGCCGTGGCAGATGACGTTGTTGACCGAGGTGCAGACCGTGGCTGGAAAGCCGTGGTAGCCGATGTTGGCCGGGACCGCCTGCTGCTGGTCGATGATGTGGTCGTGGCAGATGCGATCCAGCGCTTCGGTGGTCACGCCCGCCTTTACGTGCGGGGCGACGACCTGCAGCACCTCGGCCGCCAGGCGGCCGGCGATACGCATCTTTTCGATGTCTTCCGGGGTCTTGAGGGTAATTGCCATGTGGATATTATCGCCGATCTGCGTCCGGACTTTTCTCACCTCATAACAAGCTTGCCGCTTTTGCTTGTCACTTTTGCTTGTCGCTGTTGCAGGAGCGGCTTCAGCCGCGAGGTCTTTGCCTCGGCTGCCTTGAATCAGGTAAAGGCATATGGAATGGGCGGATCCGGCCCAGTCAAGGCCAGGATCAAGAGCTCGCGGCTGAAGCCGCTCCTACAAAAGCCGGGCCATCAGGCCTCTTGCCGCAAGCCGTTGTTGCGGCTACAATTCGCCGGCTTTCCCGGCCACATGCCGTCGAATCCCGCCCACGCCAGGCGTCACTGGTGAATACACACCCGCTGCCACGATCCGTGCCGGGGTGTCCTCCAGGCCCACAAGCCTGGAGGATCTGGCCACGGAGCAGCGGGGAAGCCCAACCCCGGGACCATCCGTCCATGCCTTCAAGCGTGGGCGAACCGCCCTACCCATCTGGCGGCAGGTTCCACCTCAGGAGTCATCCCATGCCTCAGATCACCATGCGCCAGATGCTGGAAGCCGGCGTGCATTTCGGCCACCAGACGCGCTACTGGAACCCCAAGATGGCACCGTACATCTTCGGTGCCCGCGGCAAGATCCACATCATCAACCTCGAGAAGACCGTGCCGCTGTTCAGCGACGCGATGAACTTCATCTCCGGCATCGCGCAGAAGCGCGGCATGATCCTGTTCGTCGGCACCAAGCGCAGCGCCCGCGACGCGATCAAGGAAGAGGCCGAGCGCGCCGACATGCCCTACATGACCCAGCGCTGGCTGGGCGGCACCCTGACCAACTTCGCCACGGTGAAGAAGTCGGTGGCGCGCCTGAAGGAGCTGGAATCTTTCGAGACCGACGGCACCTTCGAGAAGCTGGTCAAGCACGAAGTGCTGGGCCTGCGCCGCGAGCGCGAGAAACTGCTGGCCTCGCTGGGCGGCATCAAGGAGATGAACCGACTGCCCGACGCACTGTTCGTGATCGACATCGGCCATGAAGACATCGCCGTCAAGGAAGCCAAGAAGCTGGGCATCCCGGTGATCGCCGTGGTCGACACCAATTACAACCCGACCCTGGTCGATTACCCGATCCCGGGCAACGACGACGCCATCCGCGCCGTGCAGCTGTACGCACGCGCCGCCGCCGACGCCGTGCTGGAAGGCAAGGCCGCCGCGCCCACCCCGGGCAGCATGCGCGAAGAAGATTTCACCGACGGCAAGCCGGCCAAGAAAACCGCCGCCAAGAAAACCGACGACAAGCCCAGCGACAAGCCTGCTGCCGACGACAAGCCCAAAGCGAAAGCCGAAGCCAAGAAGCCTGCAGACGACAAGGCCGAAGCCAAGCCCGCCGAGGCCAAGCCGGACGACGCCGCCGCGGTCGCCAAGTAATCCGGGCGTCATGCGGTCGCGCCAAGCTGCGCGGCCGCCCTGCTTGATGTAGGAACGGCTTCAGCCGCGAGCTCTTGAACTTGCCATTGCTCCGGCTTTTTGTAGGGGTGGTGGCGGCATGCCGTCACCGGTCAGTCGCGATCCAGGCATCCCGGATCCGTGATCGCGACATACGTCGCTCCTACAAGAGCATGAAAGCATCCAAGGCCAACAGCGCGAGGCTGTAACCGCTCCCACAGTCTTTATTTACGAATCAACAGAGGTCACCCAATGGCAATCACCGCAACCCAGGTCAAGGAACTGCGCGAGCGCACCGGCGCGGGCATGATGGAGTGCAAGAAGGCGCTCACCGAGAACGATGGCGACATCCAGGCCGCCGCCGACTGGCTGCGCAAGACCGGCCTGGTCAAGGCCGACAAGAAAGCCAGCCGCGTCGCCGCCGAAGGCCGCATCGCGATGGCCCAGGCCGACGGCAAGGCCGTGCTGGTCGAGATCAATTCCGAGACCGATTTCGTGGCCAAGGACGAGAACTTCCTCAAGTTCGTCGACGAAATCGCCAATACCGCCCTGGCTGCCGGCACGGACGATGTCGAGGCGCTCAAGTCCGCCAAGACCTCGCATGGCCAGACGGTCGACGAAAGCCGCCAGGCACTGGTCGCCAAGGTCGGCGAGAACGTGCAGGTGCGTCGCATGGCGCGCATGGAAAGCAGCAACACCATCGGCGCCTACGTCCACGGCGGCCGCATTGGCGTGCTGGTCGAGGTCAAGGGTGGCGACGAGGCGCTGGCCCGTGGACTGGCGATGCATATCGCCGCGATGAACCCCCCGTACATCTCGCCCGCGCACGTGCCGGCCGACTTTGTCGCCCGCGAGAAGGAAATCGCGCTGGCCCAGGTCAAGGATTCGGGCAAGCCGCCTGAGATCCTGGAAAAGATGATCTCGGGCAAGATCGCCAAGACGCTGGCCGAAATCAGCCTGACCGGCCAGCCCTACGTGCTGGACACCAACATCACCGTCGAAGCCGCACTCAAGGCCGGCGGCGCCGAGGTACTGAAGTTCGAGCGCATGGCCGTTGGCGAAGGCATCGAAAAGCAGGAAGACGACTTTGCGTCTGAAGTCATGAAGCAGGCTGGCCTGGCGTAAGCCTCCGGTCGCAAGTGATTGGCTGCGTCAAGCAGCCAGCAAAAAGCCCGCGCTTGTCGTGGGCTTTTTGTTTGTGTCGATTACGCCCGGGCTGCCAAACCCGCATCAGCCATATCCAAACCATAGTCATCCATCGGCTGCGGACCCTTTGCAACACTTGCTGTTGCAGGAGCGACTTAAGTCGCGATCAGGAACTCCGAATGGCTGATCGTGACTCATTGGTGACGGCATGCCGTCACCACTCCTGCAATGGCGACGACCAAGACACAAGCAAGAGCTCGTGGATGAAGCCACTCCTACGGACAAGCAACAAGCAGATCGTTCGCTACGCTCAGAAAGACAGGGTAAATCCGCAATGAACTGTCGCAACCGGCTGAAGCCTTCAGTCGCGCATCGCCCCCGAAAACCGGGGTGGCTGCATTGGTGGAACACGGTCCAGCCCTGCTGCGGGTTGACATCCCTATCCGAGGCTGCAAATTTAATGGCTCTGGACTTGCCACGGCCAAGGATGCGCCCATGAAATCTTTCCTTCTCGATCATTCGATCGCAGTCCGCGTGCGACTGACCTTTCTTCTTTTCTGTCTGTTGAGCCTGGGGGTCCAGCCGTCGATCGCGCAGCAATACGAGTTCTCCACTGGCCCCATCCAGGGCAAGTGGATCAGGGGACCGTCCACTTGGGACGGACGGCACGAATTCCCGAACGTGTACTGCGCCAGCTTTCCGGAACCACAAGCGGTAACGAGCCTTGAGGAAGGATTGCTCAACCACGACGCGATCTCATATTTCCGTGTGGTGTACATGTCCGAGGGCATGGCTGTATTCGTTATCACGTCTACCGTCCCCGCGGGCCGCAGCGACGCCACCGAACTGCAGAACCTGCTGGCCCGGGAGCGAAATAATGCGGAAAATGTCAGCAAAGCCTCTCCCGATGAGGTGCGCTACAAGGTCGCGACATACGAAAGCCCGTGGGGAACGGTGATCGGGATGCACCTGTTCAACGTTGCCGAACACAACGACGACGGCATTTTTCCGCTTGTACGTCCCTTGCGGGAGCGTGCCGACACATCCCCCTATTCGCAATCCGCGCACCGACTGTTCGTCCACCGTGCGAACCGTTTCGAAGTGGCGGCCCTGGGCATCCCTGACGATCACGAACAGGAAGACTCGGCCGCCCGGCTGGAAACCAGACTTGAAGCGATTGCCGATCAGGTTGCATACGCCCTGCAGCAGTGCACCTCGCATATGGAAGCGGCCGAGGCAGAAACGGTAGGCGCGAGGCCCTCTACCGGGTAAAGGGCGCATGCTGGAGTGGCCAGAACGACTCCGTGGCTCCCCGACGACGGCTTGCCAGCACCATTCCGTTACAATCCACGCGTTTGCCCGCCCGGAGCCTCCCATGTCCCAACTCGCCTATCGCCGCATCCTGTTGAAACTGTCCGGCGAGGCGCTGATGGGAGACGAGGACTACGGCATCGACCCCAAGGTCATCAGTCGACTGGCCCGCGAGGTGATCGAGGCCCAACAGGCGGGTGCCGAGGTCGCGCTGGTGATCGGCGGCGGCAATATCTTCCGCGGCGCGGGGCTCGCGGCAGGCGGCATGGACCGGGTCACCGGCGACCAGATGGGCATGCTCGCCACGGTCATCAATGCGCTGGCGATGCAGGACGCGCTGGAAAAACTGGGCTCCAAGGCGCGGGTGATGAGCGCGATCAAGATCAATGACGTCTGCGAGGACTACATCCGCCGGCGCGCGATCAGGCACCTGGAAAAAGGCCGGCTGGTGATCTTTGCCGCCGGCGTCGGCAGCCCGTTCTTCACTACCGATTCAGGTGCTGCACTGCGGGCGATCGAAATCGGCGCAGACCTGCTGCTCAAGGCCACCAAGGTCGATGGCGTCTACGACAAAGACCCCAAGAAGCACGCCGATGCAGTGCGTTTCGAGAAACTGTCCTATGACGACGTCATCGTGCGCAACCTGCAGGTGATGGATACCGCCGCGTTTGCGCTTGCCCGCGACAGCGACCTGCCCTTGCGTGTCTTCGACATGTCCCAGCCCGGGACGCTGCTCAAGATCCTGCGCGGTGAGAGTATCGGCACGCTGGTGCAGGGCCGCAGCTGAGCGCCTGAGAGCACGGATTCCTTCGTAGGAGCGGCTTCAGCCGCGAGCTCTTGACCGGGGTTGGCTCCAGGCTTCGGCTGTTGTAGGTGCGACGTAAGTCGCGATCAGGAGCCCCGTGATTTGTGATCGCGACTTACGTCGGTCCTACAACAGCAACAGCAACAGCAACACCTGGATCAGGATCAAGAGCTCGCGGCTGAAGCCGCTCCTACAACAGCGCCACATCGCGCGGCATTGCAGGCATGCCACTCTGCCGATGCTGTCGCGATGCAATAGTGTCCGGCCGTGCGGTGCGGCATCATCCCCGCATGCACAGTCACGACCACGCCGGCTCTTCGACCACCCGCGCCTTTGCGGCCGTCACGCTCATCAACCTGGCCTATACCGTGGTCGAGGTCGGGTATGGTTTCAGCACCGACTCGCTGGCGTTGTTGTCCGACGCGCTGCACAACTTTGGCGACGTGCTTGGGTTGGCGTTGGCCTGGGCAGCCGCCACCATCGCGCGGCGTCCACCCAGCGGTCGCCATACCTACGGCTGGCGACGCGCCACCTTGTTGTCGCCCTTGGCCAATGCGCTGCTGCTGGTCGCGTTTTCCGGCGCCTTGTCGTGGGAAGCCGTGCGCAGGCTGGGGGCGCCTCCCGAGGTCCCGGGGATGCCGATCATCGTGGTCGCGGCCATCGGCATCGTGGTCAACCTGGGTGCGGCCTGGCTGGTGCGCGGTGGACATGCCCAGGACCTCAACAAGCGCGGTGCGTTCCTGCACCTGGTGGCCGATGCCGCTGTCTCGCTGGCGGCGGTGCTGGCAGGCGTGGGCATGCTGCAGTTCGGCTGGCGCTGGCTGGATCCGGTGACCGGGCTGCTGGTCGGAGTCGTGGTCGCCGTCGGTGCATTTGCCTTGTTGCGCGATGCGTTCAACGCGGCGATGGATGCGGTGCCACGCGACATCGACCAAGCGCAGGTGCGCGACTGGCTGGCATCGCAACCCGGCGTCGACACCGTGCATCATCTGCACATCTGGTCGCTGGGCGCCGGCGAGGTCGCGATGACTGCGCACCTGGTACGCCTCGACGACCGCGACCACGATGCCTTCATCGACCGCGTGGTCGACGAGCTCGACCACCGCTACGGCATCAACCACCCTACCTTGCAGATCGAGCATGGCCAGGCCTGCGAGCACGACCTGGATGATCGGGCGCCCCACGGTGTCGCAGGCTGAGAGGCACTCCGACGCAGGTCACGGCCTCCCACGCCCAGCCTGCCGTCGCCTCGCCTTGGGTGATGGTCGTCACGGGAGTTGACCTGGATCCGGCCTTGCCCGGACAGCATTGGCCCCTCCCCCGCAAAACGGCCATCGGCGGCCCTTTCGCTATACTTCCGGGAATGCATTCGGCCCGGAGCCAACCATGATCAGCGACATCCAGAACGACGCGCGCACGCGCATGGCCAAGAGCGTCGAGTCCCTGCGCCACGACCTGACCAAGGTCCGTACGGGTCGCGCCTCGACCACATTGGTCGATCATCTCAAGGTGGACTACTACGGCTCGGAAATGCCGCTGAGCCAGGTCGCCAGCATCGCCGTCACCGACGCACGCTCGCTGACCATCACGCCGTGGGAAAAGCAGATGGTCGGGCCGGTCGAGAAAGCGATCCTGTCCTCGGACCTGGGGCTGAATCCCAACACCGCCGGTACCGTGATCCGCATCAACCTGCCAGCACTGACCGAAGAGCGCCGCAAGGAGCTGTCCAAGCACGTCCATGCCGAAGGTGAGAACAGCAAGGTGGCGATCCGCAACATCCGCCGCGACGCCAACAACCAGGTCAAGGAGCTGCTCAAGGAAAAGGAGGTCACCGAGGACGACGCCAGCCGCAGCGACACCGAGATCCAGAAGCTCACGGACAGCGCGATCAAGGATGTCGACGACGTGGTAAAGGCCAAGGAGCAGGAGTTGATGGCGGTATGAGCCTGGGCCGGGATTCGGGATTGGTGATTCGGGATTCGGAAGAGCGCCGCTCGGACCGCACTAGCCAGTCCACTTCGCGCACCGTGATCAGGCTTTCCCCAATCCCCAATCCCGAATCCCCACTGCCTGCCTTCCAATGACCCTCCCCCGCCACCTAGCCATCATCATGGACGGCAACGGACGCTGGGCACAGCAGCGCCGGCGTCCGCGCGTCATCGGCCATCGCGCAGGTGCCCGGGCCGTCAACCTGTGCATCGACTTCTGCCTGGATGCCGGCATCGGCGCCTTGACCCTGTTTGCTTTTTCCAGCGAAAACTGGGGGCGGCCCGAGGATGAGGTCGGCGCGCTGATGAAGCTGTTCATGAATGCCCTGGATCGCGAGGTGGCCGAGTTGGATCGTCGCGGTGTACGCATCCGCTTCATCGGCGAGCGGGATCGCTTCAGCGCCGCGATCAAGGACCGCATGGGCCATGCCGAAGCCTCGACCCGCGCCAACGATCGACTACACCTGTGCATCGCGGCCAGCTACGGTGGCCGCCAGGACATCACCGCCGCCGCGCGCGCGCTGGCCATGGACGTGGCGGCAGGCACGCTCCGGCCCGAGGACATCGATGAGCAGCTGTTTGGCAGCCGGATGGCCTTGGCCGACCTGCCGCCGCCGGATCTGTTCATCCGCACCGGCGGCGACACCCGGATCAGCAATTTCCTGCTCTGGCAGCTGGCTTACACCGAGCTGTGGTTCACCGAGATATTGTGGCCGGAGCTTGATACCGCCACACTGCAGCGCGCCATGGACGACTACGCCGGCCGCGAACGCCGGTTCGGCCTCACCAGCGCGCAGCACCAAGGCGCGCAGCGAGCAGGCGCACCGCAAGCTGGCACACGATTTGCCGGCTCAAGACCAGCCGGCTCACATCCGGCCGGCCCACACGAAGAGACTCCTGCATGACCAAGACCCGCGTGCTCGCAGCGCTCGCGCTCACGCCGCTGGCGATCGCCGCCATGTTGTTGCTACCCACGCCATGGATGGCCGCGCTGGCCGCCGTCATCTTCCTGGCCGGCCTGTGGGAATGGCTGCGGCTGGCGGATATCGAGGACACCCTGCAACGCGGCATCCTGCTGGCGGCCAACCTGGGCCTGATGGTCGCCATCGTCTGGGCTTCGCGTAGCGATGTTGGCTTCAACTACGTGCTGTTGCGGATCATGGTGGTCGTGGGCGTGATCTGGTGGCTGCTGGCAGCGCTGTGGCTCAAGCATTACGACTTTGCCTCCGACCACGACACGCATGCACGGGTATTCAAGCTGTTGGCAGGCACGCTGGCAATCATTCCCGCCTGGTGTGCAGTCAGCGTCCTGCACGGGGCGCAGCCAAACGGCCACCGCTGGTTGTTCGTCGCCATCGCCGCGATCTGGTCCGCCGACTCGGGCGCCTATTTCGTTGGCCGCAAGTTCGGCCGGCACAAACTGAGCCCGCGGATCAGCCCCAACAAGACCATCGAAGGCATGCTCGGCGGGATGGCTGCCGGGTTGGTGGTCGCACTGGGATTTGCACCGATGGCCGGCGCGAGCCTCTCGCAATTGCCTGCGGTGGCCCTGGTCACCGTGGTGGCGGTCGGCTTTTCCGTGGTCGGGGACCTGTTTGAAAGCCTGCTCAAGCGCCATGTCGGCGCCAAGGACTCGGGCACCCTGATCCCGGGCCACGGCGGCGTGCTGGACCGCATCGACGGTGTCATCGCCGCCCTGCCCGTGTTTGCACTCGGCAAGGCGTGGCTGGGGTTCTGAGCATGTCCGTGCAATCCAATCCGGCCCTGCCTGCCGATGGCCTGCGTGAAGTCGCCGTGCTGGGCGCCACCGGTTCGATCGGTACCTCGGCGCTGGATGTCATCGCGCGCCATCCAGGGCACCTGCATGCCAACGTGCTGGCCGCCGGCAGCAAGGTCGATGCCCTGCTCGCCCTGTGCCGCACGCACAAGCCACGACACGCGGTCATCGCCGATGCGACAGCCCTGCCAGCCTTGCGGGATGGCCTGCGCCGCGCCGGCCTGGACATCCAGGCACACACGGGCGACGAGGCGTTGCAGGCACTGGTCGCCGGCAATGCCTGCGATACCGTTGTCGCCGCGATCGTCGGTGCAGCCGGCCTGCCTTCGACACTGGCTGCTGCCCGCGCCGGCAAGCGCCTGCTGCTGGCCAACAAGGAATCACTGGTGCTGGCCGGTGAATTGCTGATGCGCGCGGCACGCGACGCGGGCGCGGTGATCGTGCCGATCGACAGCGAGCACAACGCGATCTTCCAGTGCTTGCCCGATGCCGCCGCCCGCGAGGGATTGCGACGGATCGTCCTGACCGCCTCGGGTGGCCCCTTCCGCGGCCGCACCCGCGCCCAGCTGGCCGGCGTCACCCCGGCACAAGCGGTCGCACACCCCAAGTGGGACATGGGACCGAAGATCTCGGTTGATTCAGCAACCCTGATGAACAAGGGCCTGGAAGTCATCGAGGCACACCATCTGTTTGGCGTTGCTGGCAACCAGATCGATGTCGTGGTGCATCCACAGAGCCTGGTGCATTCGCTGGTGGAATTTGTCGACGGCTCGACCCTGGCGCAGCTGGGCCTGCCGGACATGCGCACCGCGCTGGCGGTCGGGCTGGGCTGGCCACGACGGATCGAATCGGGCGTGGCCGGGCTCGACCTGCTGCAACACGGCCGGCTGGAGTTCGAACCACCCGACATGGATGCCTTCCCCTGCCTGCGGCTGGCCTTCGACGCACTGGCCGCCGGCGGCACCGCCCCGGCACTGCTCAACGCAGCCAACGAAGTCGCGGTTTCAGCGTTTCTTCAGGGTCGGGTCGCTTTCCTGTCCATTCCCGCGCTGGTCGAGGACACCCTGGCCGCGCTTCCCGCCACTGCGGCCGAATCGCTGGAGTCCCTGCTGGACGCCGATGCGCAAGCGCGCAGGCATGTCGAACAGCGCCTTGGGCGTGAGGAGGTTGCGTGAGGGGGGTTGCAGCGACTGGCTGGTGTCTGGATCGGGATCGGGGACCCGGGACCCGGGATAGGGGGAGCCAGGCGGACTTGGCACTCACTCGGGTAGTGCAATGCATCCGTGATCGGCTTTTATGGGACACGTTCCATCGTTCGGCAATCCCTTTTGCCGCCTCTCGCTCTTCCGGTCCCGGGTCCCGGGGCCCGGGCTCCCAATCCCACCCGGTCCTTGGCCCACACCCCGGAATCGCAACTCCATGACCACCTTCCTCGGCTCCGTCTGGTGGATGATCGTCAGCATCGGCGTGCTGGTCACCTTCCACGAATTCGGCCACTACTGGGTCGCGCGTCGGTGCGGGGTCAAGGTGCTGCGGTTCTCGGTGGGCTTTGGCAAGCCGCTATGGATGCACCGGGGCCGTGATGGCACGGAATATGTCATTGCCGCGATCCCGCTGGGCGGCTACGTCAAGATGCTCGACGAGCGCGAGGGCGACGTGGATGCCGCCGACCTGCCCCACGCCTTCAACCGCAAATCCGTCGCCCGGCGGATCGCGATCGTAGCCGCCGGCCCGGTCGCCAACCTGCTGATGTGCGTGGCACTGCTGTGGGGGATGTTCGTGATCGGTCGTCCCGACTACGCCCCGGTGGTCGGACAGGCCACGCGGATCGCGGCCGCCGCCGGGCTGCACAAGGGCGACACCCTGCTGGAAGTCGGTGACCGCACCACGCCCACCTGGAGCGAAGCCGCGATGGCGCTGGCCACGGCGGCGATCGACCGCAAGGACGTCCCGGTACGCGTACGCACGGCCGGCGGAGACGAACACGTCGACCAGTTGGCCTTGTCGCAATTGCCCATGGACTACGACCAGCAGCACACCCTGTCACTGATTGGCCTGATCCCGCGCCACCAGCTGCTGCCCGCGGTGGTGGGACGGATCCAGCCAGGCAGCGCCGCGTGGAGCGTGCTGGCCGAGGGTGACAAGCTGACCGCGATCGACAGCATCCCGATCGACAGCTTCGACGACATCAGCCCGCTGCTGCAGCAGATCGGGCACCGCCAGGCCATGGTCGAGGTCGAGCGCGACGGCGACCGGCTGGCGCTGGAAGTCACCCCGCAACGTCGCGTGGAGCCCGGGCGTGGCGCCTACTGGGCCTTGGGGATCGGTCCGGCCTCGGCCCCCATGCCCGATTATGACGCCACCCTGCGCTACGGCCCACTGGCAGCGGTGCCTGCCGCCTTGCAGGAAGGCTGGAAGCTGGCCAGCGACTCGGTGGCGATGATCGGCCGCCTGCTGCGTGGCAGCGCCTCGGTCGAAAACGTCTCCGGGCCCATCACCATCGCCCGCTACGCCAATGCCTCGGCACAATTGGGGCCTGCATGGTTCCTGAACTTCCTGGCCCTGCTGTCACTCAGTCTAGCGATCATCAACCTGTTGCCGATCCCGGTCTTGGACGGCGGCCACCTGCTGTATTACCTTATAGAGTTGGTCAAGGGCAGTCCGCTGAGTGAGCGGGCGATGATCATCGGCCAATACATCGGCTTGGCCCTGCTGGCCGGCCTGATGGGCCTGGCCTTCTACAATGACATCCTGCAACTGATCCAATGAGGCCACGGCAGCCGCCATCACCGTGATCTTTCAATCAAGCCACATGTTCCAGTGCAGGCGTTCCCACCCGCCTGCTTTCCTCCCAGTTTGTACCGCGCCCGTGACGGGCCGGTCCCAGAACCGCACGATCTCCAACCGGAAGTAATGATGACGCGACTCCCAGCTCGCCGCCTGCTCGCCCTTGCCCTGTCCACGGCGTTGACCACGACGGCGCTTCCCGTACTGGCGCAGTCCGCCCAGCCCCGATCCGGTGATCCCTTCTCGGTACCGGGCGCGGCCCCTGCGCCCGCCGCCATGACGGTCGCCGCGGAGCCCGAGGCATTCCGGGTCAGCGACATCCGCGTCGACGGGCTGCAGCGCATCTCTGCCGGCACCGTGTTCACCTACCTGCCGATCGAACGTGGCGACATGGCCGATCACGGCAAGATCGCCGAGGCGATCCGTGCCTTGTACAAGACCGGCTTCTTCGAGGACGTGAAAGTTGGCCGCCAGGGCAACATCCTCGTGGTCACCGTGGTCGAGCGTCCGTCGATCAACAAGCTCACCCTGGTGGGCAACAAGGACATCAAGACCAAGGACCTGGACAAGGGCCTGGCCGACATTGGTTTGGCCGAAGGCGAAACCTTCGACCGGCTCAGCCTGGACCGCGTGACGCAGGAACTGACCCGTCAGTACAACAACCGGGGCAAGTACAACGTCCAGATCAACCCGGTCGTCACCCAGCTCGACCGCAATCGTGTCGATGTCACCATCAACATCGTCGAAGGCAAGGCCGCCAAGATCCAACACATCAACCTGATCGGAAACGAGGCGTTCACTCAGGAAGCGATCACCGACCGCTGGGAGTCGCACGAAAGCAACTGGTTGAGCTTCTACAAGCGCGACGATCAGTACTCGCGCGAGAAGCTCTCCGGCGACCTGGAAAAGCTCAATTCCTGGTACCTGGATCGTGGTTATGTCGATTTCAGCCTGGACAGCACCCAGGTCGAGATCAGTCCGGACAAGCGCGACATGTTCATCACTGCCGGCATCAGCGAGGGCGAACAGTACAAGGTTTCAGACGTCGAGTTGACCGGCGATACCGTGCTGCCGAAGAAAGAGTTCGAGAAGCGGCTGATCATACGCAAGGGACAGATTTTCTCGCGTCGCCGGCTCGACGCCACCTCGGACTCAATCAGCCTGACACTAGCCAATATCGGCTATGCGTTCGCCAAGGTCGAAACGACTCCGCAGGTCGATCGCGACCAGCGTGAAGTCGCCATCACGCTGAAGGTCGTGCCCGGACCCCGGGTGATGGTACGCCACGTCGAATTCAAGGGTAATACCCGCACAGCCGACACCGTTTTGCGTCGGGAGATGCGTCAGTTCGAAGGTGGCTGGTTCTCGCAGGCAGCAATCGACCGCTCCAAGATCCGCTTGCGGCAACTGGGATATTTCGAAACAGTCGATTCGGAAAACATTCCCGTGCCGGGCAGCGACGACCAGATCGACGTGGTGTACACGGTCAAGGAAACAACATCTGGTAGCTTCCAGTTCGGTATCGGATACTCGCAGCTCAGCGGCGTGAACACGTCGGTACAGCTGTCGGAGAACAATTTCCTGGGCAGCGGCAATCGCGTTTCAGTCGCCGCCCTGCACAGTGTCTACCAGACGCGTTACGACTTCTCCTTCCTCAACCCCTTCTTCACGGACGAGGGCGTTTCGCTCGGATACCAGCTGTCGTCCAGCCAAAGCGATTACTCCCAGTTCAACGTTGCCCAATATTCGAGCACCAACAGCTCGGCCAATGTCGTCCTTGGGATGCCGATCAGCGAGTTCGATTCGGTGACCGGATCGCTTGGGCTGGACCGTAGTGAGCTCCTGGCCTTCGCGGGCAGCTCACCCAGCGAGATCGTCGACTACATCGATGCCGTAGGCAGTCGTACCTTCCATACCGTGCGCACCCAGGTCGGCTGGGCGCGCGATACCCGCAACGATTACTTCATGCCAAGCGTGGGCACGTACCAGCGCCTCTCGGCCGAACTCGCCCTACCTGGTTCGACGGTCAAGTACTACAAGCTGCAATACGAATTCTCCAAATATTGGCCGCTGAGCCCCTCCCTGATCCTGCGCACGGGCGTCAACCTGGGTTATGGCGACAGCTACGGACAGGCCATCACCCGGGATATCTGCTACACCGCTCCCACGCGCCCCACCCCAGGCAACCCGAATCCATTGCCGCCGCCACCTCCGAGCGATCCGTGCATCCCAGGATCGTCGCCGGATTACTCCAAGACGGTCACTGCAAGCGGACTTCCGTTCTTCGAGAATTTCTACGCAGGCGGCATCAGTTCGGACGGCCGGGTCCGTGGCTTCGTCGACAATACGCTGGGCCCCCGCACCGTGAGTACATTTGGTTATGCACGTCCCTTGGGCGGCGCGCTCAAGACCGTTGGCTCGCTGGAGTTGTTCTTCCCCAGGCTGTTCGATACCAACGCGGCACGCGTCTCGGCATTCGTCGATTTCGGCAACGTTTACAAGGACTTCAACACGTTCGACGCAAGTCTATTGCGTGCATCGACAGGCGTTGCACTGCTGTGGCGCTCTCCGATGGGTCCGATCTCTATCAGCTATGCAATCCCGCTGCGTACCCAGAAATTCGACCAGACCGAGCGGCTGCAGTTCACCTTCGGCGGCAGCTTCTAGCGCCGGCCGCAAGGACGTCGCGATGCAGACCACGGGCACGCAGCCCACAGCCAGGGAGTTCACGGCAGGCGAGATCGCGGAGCGTTTCGACCTGGCCGTCCATGGCGACCCCGCTACCCGTGTCTCGTCGGTCGCGACGTTGTCGCGGGCCGCGGCCGGCGACCTGAGCTTCCTGGCCAATCCGCGTTACCGGTCGCAGTTATCCGAGACCAGGGCAGGCATCGTGGTGTTGCGTGCCGACGATGCGCAAGGCCATGCGGGAACCGCACTGGTCGCAAAGGATCCCTATGTCGCGTTTGCCAAGGCGGCAGCGCTGTTCGAGACGCGGCCATCCGCCGCGCCGGGGATCCACCCAAGCGCGGTGATCGACCCACTTGCGCACATCCACCCGACGGCCTGCATTGGCCCCTTTGCCTGCATTGGCCCCGGAAGCAGCATTGCCGTCGGGGTGGTGGTTGGCGCTGGCTGCGTGATCGGTGAGGATTGCGTCGTGGGTGATGGCTGCGAACTCGGTCCCCGCGTCACCCTCGTCAAGCGCGTCCGGTTGGGCAAGCGTGTCCAGGTCCACCCGGGTGCGGTGATCGGAGCCGATGGTTTTGGCCTGGCGATGGATGCCGGCGCGTGGTTGAAGGTGCCGCAGTTGGGTGGCGTGCTGATCGGCGACGATTGCGAGATCGGCGCCAATACCACCATCGACCGCGGTGCGATCGAGGATACGGTGCTTGAGCAGGACGTGCGGCTGGACAACCAGATCCAGGTTGGGCACAACGTCCGCATCGGCGCACACACCGCGATGGCTGGCTGTTCGGCCGTGGCCGGTAGCGCGACGATCGGTCGCTATTGCCTCATCGGTGGTGGCGCGGGGATCCTCGGCCATCTTGAACTGTGCGATCGGGTCGTCGTCACGGCGATGGGCCTTGTGACCCATTCGATCCGGGAACCCGGCGAATATTCTTCTGGCACGCCGCTGATGGACAACCGCAGCTGGCGCAAGAGTGCCGCCCGGTTCAAGCAACTCGATGCCCTGGCCCGCCGCTTGGGCGGTTTGCGCGATAATCGCGGGAGTTCCGAATAGGACTGGCCGACAAACCAGGCCGGATCAACCCGACACGCACGACGCCAGGCGCGACCACACGATACGGTAGTCGCTCACCGTGCACCATGACCACTCATCATCGAAGCCAGGCGCCTGCGAATCCTGCACCAACGACTTTCCGCATCCATGACATCTCGCGCCTACGCAACCCTGCGCCAACGAAACAAGGAACGGGCATGACCCAGCTACAGCTCCCCCTCGATGTCAATGCGATCCAGCGGTTGCTGCCGCATCGCTATCCTTTCCTGATGGTGGAGCGGGTGATCGCGTTCGATCCGGGCAAGCACATCGTCTGCACCAAGAACGTCAGCATCAACGAGCCATATTTCCAGGGGCACTTCCCGGGCAGTCCGGTGATGCCCGGCGTGCTGGTGATCGAGGCACTGGCACAGGCCGGCGGCGTGTTGAGCCAGCTCACCCACCAATCGGACGCCTCGGGAAAACTCTTCTACCTGGTCAAGATCGACAACGCCAAATTCTCAAGGATGGTGGTCCCTGGCGATCGCCTTGAACTGGACGTCACGCTAAAGCGCAATATCCGCAACATGGCCCTGTACACGGGCATCGCACGCGTCGATGGCGAGCAGGTTGCCTGCGCCGATGTCCTGTGCGCCGAAGTAAAGGACTGACACAGGTGCCCGCGCCTGCGATACACCCCACCGCCCTCGTCGACCCATCGGCACGCCTTGGCGATGGCGTGCGGGTCGGTGCGTTTACCGTCCTCGGGGCGGATGTCGAGATCGGCGAGAACACCCGCATAGGCACGCACTGCACGATCCAGGGCCCCACATGCGTCGGTCGCGACAACCAGATCTACGGGCATGCCGTGGTCGGTGGCGATCCGCAGGACAAGAAATACGCGGGTGAACGCACCGAACTGGTGATCGGTGATGGCAACATCATCCGCGAGTTCACCACCATCAGCCGCGGTACCGCAAGTGGCGGCAGCGTTACGCGAATCGGCGATGACAATTGGCTGTTGGCCTACACGCACATTGCCCATGACTGCCAGATCGGCAGCCACTGCGTGTTCTCCAACAACGCGACCCTGGCCGGACATGTCGAGATCGGCGACCACGTCATCCTCAGCGGCTTCGTGGGCGTACACCAGTTCTGCAGGATCGGCGCGCATGCGTTTATTGGCATGGGCGCATTCGTCAACGGCGACGTGCCGCCTTACGTCATGGTCGCGCAGGAAGGTTACGGTCGACCCCGCGGGATCAATGCAGAGGGACTGAAGCGTCGCGGTTTTGACGCCGATCGCATCGCCGCGATCAAGCGCGCGTATCGGACGCTGTACATGTCGGGTGCCAAACTGGAGGACGCTCGCGTCCGCCTGGCCGAGATCGCCAGCGAAAGCGATGACGTGCGGGCCTTGCTGGACTTCATCGATCGTGGCGAGCGGCCGTTGCTGCGGTGACGGCCGTGATCCGGGATTGGTGATTCGTGATTCGTGACAGCGAAAGGCAGCAAGTCGGATCCCTGGGGGCATTGGCTGCCGCCGTTGCCAATCCCCAATCCCCACCCCCCGATCCCCACGCGACGCGCATCGCGTTGGTCGCTGGTGAAAGCTCCGGCGACCAGCTCGGCGCCGGGCTGATCGACGCCCTGCGTGAACGATTCCCTGGAGCCCGGTTTGCCGGGGTCGGCGGCGATGCGATGCGTTCGGCAGGGCTGGATGCCTGGTTTGACGCCTCCGAACTGGCGGTGATGGGGCTGGCCGAAGTGCTGTCCCACCTACCGCGCCTGCTGCGGCTTCGGCGCGACCTGCGCCAGCGCATCCTCGACTGGAAGCCGGACGTGTTCATCGGCATCGATGCACCGGATTTCAACCTCGGTGTCGAGCGTTGGCTCAAGCGCCGTGGCGTGCGCACGGTGCACTACGTCAGCCCGTCGGTCTGGGCTTGGCGCGAAGGGCGCGCCGCGAAGATTGGTCGCAGCGCCGATCGCGTCCTGTGCCTGTTCCCGATGGAGCCGCCGATCTATGCGCGCCATGGCGTCGATGCACGCTTCGTCGGCCATCCGCTTGCCGATGCCATCGCGCTGGAGCCAGATCGCGCCGCAGCACGCGAACACCTCGGCATCGCGTTCCATGATCCCGTGCTGGCGCTGCTGCCAGGCAGCCGATTGGGGGAGATCGAACGCATGCTGCCGACTTTCCTTGCAGCCGCATCGCAGGTCGCAAGCCGGTTGCCGGGCCTGCACGTGCTGGTCCCTGCCGCAAATACAGCCTGCAGCGACGCCATCCGCGCTGGAATCACTCGACTGGGCGACGCAGGCCACCCGTCCCTGCGCATCCGCGTGCTCGAAGGACGGGCGCAACAAGCCATGATCGCCAGCGATGTCGTGTTGCTGGCATCAGGTACCGCCGCACTGGAAGCGCTGCTCGCCAAGCGGCCGATGGTCGTCGGCCACCGCATCGCCCCGCTGACCTATCGCATCGTCAAGACGCTGGGCCTGCTCAAGACCAGCGACGTCAGCCTGCCCAATATCCTCGCCGGTGAAAAGCTGGTGCCGGAACTGCTGCAGGATGACTGCACCGCAAAAGCACTGGCCGAAGCGGTGCTGTACTGGTTCGAGCAGCCAGAGTCGGTCGCCGCATTGCGACCGCGATTCCGTGCGATCCACGACAGTTTGCGACAAGGCGCATCGGTCAATGCAGCCGAAGCGGTCGCCGAACTGATCGGCCCATCCAACGACAATGATGACGGCGCCACCGGCATCAATTCCGCCGCATCCAATTGAGCAGCGCGTCCTTGCAAGCAGTCGATGCCAGCACCCTGCGCATTGCCGGTATCGACGAAGCCGGGCGCGGGCCATTGGCTGGTCCGCTGGTGGTCGCGGCAGTGGTGTTCGCCCCGGGACGTACGCCGGTCAACGGACTGGATGACTCCAAGCAGCTCAACGCCGCACGCCGCGAAGTCCTGTATCCCCGGATCATCGCGCGCGCGTTGGCGTGGAAGATCATCTTTGTGGAAGTCGACGAGATCGATCGCCGCAACATCTTCCAGGCCACCATGCACGGCATGCGCCGCGCACTGGAAGGTGTCATGCCCATCGCCCAGCACGCCCGCATCGATGGCAACAGACTGCCCCCAGGCCTGCCCTGCCCGGCACAAGCCCTCATCGGCGGCGACGCCATCGATCGCAGCATCATGGCAGCCTCCATCCTGGCCAAGGTCGCACGCGACCACCGCATGCAGGCCCTGCACGCGCGTTATCCCGGCTACGGCTTCGACCTGCACAAGGGCTATCCCACTCCCGCGCATCGCGAAGCCCTGGCGCGGCTTGGCCCGTGCCCGGAACATCGCCGCAGCTTTGCCCCCGTGCGGGCGGCACTGCAGTCGCGGGACTTGTTCACCATATAGGCGCTCATGTCCCTACCGTCGTTCCCGCGAAGGCGGGAACCCAGCGACGTTCAACCCGCGCGACAGCGCGGAAGCGTTTGATCTTGAGGTTGATTTTGATCTGGCTTGTGTAGCAGTGGTGGTGGCATGCCGCCACTGGTAAGTCGCGATAGCTCACCCACAGCACTTATCGCGACTTGCGTCGCTCCTACAAAAAGCTGAAAAAGATCAAGAGCTCGCGGCTGAAGCCGCTCCTACGACAGCACCAACGTGCATGGATGGGCCGGGAGGCTCCGCCCAGGCGGAACAACGGCATTGACCCGAGGCCCCACCCGTCCCTGTCAAGTCTTGTCCAGACAGCCCCCCGCGGCTAGTCTGACTGGACACCCGTCGCAGCCCCCGCCGCGATACCCTGTCAGGCCCCGACAGCCCGCCGCACCGCTGTCCATCCAATACCCGGGAAGGCATGTCCGCCCGCTTCGTCCACCTGCACCTGCACAGCGAATACTCGCTGATCGACTCGACGGTCCGCATCCCGGAACTGGTCGAGCGCTGCGTTGCATTGGGCCAGCCCGCAGTCGCAGTCACCGACCACCAGAACCTGTTCGCGCTGGTCAAGTTCTACAAGGCCGCCGAGTCCAAAGGCATCAAGCCGATCACCGGCGCCGACGTCCTGCTGGCCGAGGCCGATGAGCCACCCGCACACCTGACCCTGCTGTGCCGCGATCGCGAGGGTTACCTGACCCTGTCCCGGTTGCTGACCCGTGCCTGGATGCAGGGCCAACGCCATGACGGCGTCATGCTGCGGCCCGAATGGCTGCGCGAGTCCAACACCGGTCTATTCGCATTGGCCGGCCGCAACAGCCACGCAGGCCAGCTTGTCGCCGCCGGCAAGCATGACCTGGCCGAGCAGTGGCTGGCCGACTGGCAGCGCCACACCGGTGAGCGCTTGCACCTTGAACTGACCCGCACCGGACGCGACGGCGAAGAAGCCTTCAATGCGTTCGCGTTGTCGGCCGCGTCCGCACGGGGCATCCCGGTGGTGGCCAGCAACGATGTGCGCTTCCTGGATGCCGCCGGTTTCGACGCCCACGAGGCGCGCGCCTGCATCGCCTCGGGTCGCGTGCTGGACGACCCGCGCCGCCCGCACGACTACAGCGCCGAGCAGTTCCTCAAATCCTCGCAGGACATGACGACGCTGTTCGCCGACGTGCCAGACGCGATAGACAACACCCTTGCACTGGCCACGCGCTGCAACGTCGAACTCGCCCTGGGCACCTATTACCTCCCCGCCTTCCCGGTGCCCGCGGACGAAACGCTGGACAGCTGGATCGGCAGCCAGGCGCGCGAAGGCCTGGACAAGCGCCTGGCCAAGCAGCCGATGTCCGCGCAGCACACGCGCAAGGACTACGACGAGCGCCTGGCCGCTGAACTCGGCGTCATCGTCGAGATGGGCTTCCCGGGCTACTTCCTGATCGTCGCGGACTTCATCAACTGGGCAAAGGACCACGGCATCCCCGTGGGTCCGGGACGCGGTTCCGGTGCTGGCTCGCTGGTGGCGTGGGCACTGGGCATCACCGACCTGGACCCGATCCCCTACGACCTGCTGTTCGAACGCTTCCTCAACCCCGAACGCGTGTCGATGCCCGACTTCGACATCGACTTCTGCATGGAGCGCCGCGACGAAGTCATCGACTATGTCGCCGCCAAATACGGTCGCGACCGCGTCAGCCAGATCATCACCTACGGCACCATGGCCGCCAAGGCCGTGGTGCGTGATTCCGGCCGTGTGCTTGGGTATCCGTACGGCCTGGTCGACGGCATCGCCAAGCTGGTGCCGATGACGCTGGGCATCTCGCTGTCCGATGCACTGGGCCGCACCGAAAAGTCGCGCAGCGACGACAACTGGCGCTCGGAAGAATTGATCCAGCGTTACGGCGCCGAAGAAGACGTGCGCGACCTGATCGATCTCGCGTTGCAACTGGAAAACCTCACGCGCAACGCCGGCAAGCATGCCGGCGGCGTGGTGATCGCACCAACCCCGCTGTCCGACTTCTGCCCACTGTTCGCCGAACATGATGGCCAGGGTGGCGGCCGCAACCCGGTCACGCAGTTCGACAAGGACGACGTCGAGACCATCGGGCTGGTGAAGTTCGACTTCCTGGGCCTGCGCACGCTGACGATCATTGATTGGGCGGTGAAGGCGGTCAACAGCCGTGGTCCGGGATTGGAGATTGGGGATTCGGCAACGCCGCTCCCCCTGGATATCACTGGGATCCCGCTGGACGACAAGGCGACCTACGAGCTGTTCGCCCGCGGCGACACCGTCGCCGTTTTCCAGTTCGAGTCGCGTGGCATGCGCGAACTGCTCAAGCGCGCATTGCCCGACCGGTTCGGCGACCTGATCGCCCTCGTTTCGCTGTATCGCCCGGGACCGATGGACCTGATCCCCGATTTCGTCGAGCGCAAGCACGGCCGCCAGGAAGTGCGTTACGCGCACCCGAAACTCGAACCGGTACTGGCGCCGACCTATGGCGTGATCGTGTACCAGGAACAGGTGATGCAGATCGCCCAGGTGCTGGCCGGCTACTCGCTGGGCGGCGCCGACCTGCTGCGTCGCGCGATGGGCAAGAAGAAAGTCGAGGAGATGGCCAAGGAGCGCGCCAAGTTCGAGACCGGTGCCGGCGAGCGCGGCGTCGAGCCCCGACAGGCGTCGTCCATCTTCGACCTGATGGAAAAGTTCGCCGGTTACGGCTTCAACAAGTCGCACGCCGCCGCCTACGCACTGGTCGCCTACCAGACCGCGTGGCTGAAGACACACTTCCCGGCCGAATTCATGGCCGCGGTGTTGTCCAGCGACATGGACAGCACCGACAAGGTCGTCGGTTTCCTCGACGAGGCGCGCACGATGGGGCTGGACGTGCTGCCGCCGGACGTCAATGCGTCAAGCTACATGTTTGAAGCCGCGCAGGACGGCGATGGCGCGGCCAAGACCATCCGCTATGGCCTGGGTGCGATCAAGGGTGTCGGTCGTGGTGTGTGCGAGGCGATCGTCCAAGCACGTGGCAATGGCCAGGCCTTCACCAACCTGCTCGATTTCTGTGAACGCGTCGACACCGGAAAGCTCAACCGGCGCGCGCTGGAGGCCTTGGTCAACGCCGGCGCCCTGGATGCGCTGGGCAGCAACCGTGCGTCGTTGATGTTGCAACTGCCAGAGGTGCTCAAAGCCACGGAACAGCTTGCACGCGAACGCGATGCCGGCCAGGTCTCACTGTTCGGCGGGCTGGGCGACGGCGGCAGCGACGATGCCGCGCCCGGCCTGCGCATCGAATTGCCCGAAACCGACGACTGGCCGCTGCTGCAGCGTTTGCAAGGCGAGCGCGACACGTTGGGCTTCTATCTCAGCGGCCATCCGCTGGACCCGTACCGTGACGAGTTGAAAGCCCTGCTCGGCCACACCCTGGGCGATCTCGAACGACTGTTCAACGACCGCCCGCAGGACCAGCGTCGCGGCTGGCGCCAGGAGGCCACGGTCGTGGTTGCCGGCCAGGTCGTTGGCTTGCGCAAGAAGGGCGACAGCCAGTCGTTCGTGCAGCTGGACGACGGCAATGGCCGGGTCGAATGCGCTTTTTTCTCCGAGACCAATGCCGAGTTCGCGCACCTGCTGACCCGCGACCGCATCCTGCTGGTCGAAGGCGGCCTGCGTGAGGACGACTTCAACGGCGGCTTTTCACTGCGCGCGCGCCGCTGCTGGGACTATGCGCAGGTCTGCAGCCAGCACGCGCAGCGCCTGTCGGTCCTGCTGGACCTGCGCGACGACGACGCCCTGCACCAGTTCACGCAGGCGCTGCAGGGACATGCCGGCAGCACCCCGGTGCTGCTGGAAGCGATCACCCCCAGCGCCGTGGGCCGCCTGAGCATCAACGGCGGCCAGGGCGTCCGCGCCGACGCCGCGCTGCCGGACTTGCTGCGCGGCCTGCCAGGGGTACGCAAGGTAAGGCTGTCGCTGTCCAAGCCCTGGGCCGATTGACGCTGTTGTCGTCGGCTCTTCGTAGGAGCGGCTTCAGCCGCGCGCTCCTGATTTGGCTTCGGCCTTTTGTAGGAGCGACGTAAGTCGCGATAGGCGCCTCGAGATGCCGTTATCGCGACTTACCCAGTGACGGCATGCCGCCACCACTCCTACACCAGCAAGAGCCGGAGCCAAATCAGGAGCGCGCGGCTGAAGCCACTCCTACAACAGCCCATCGGGCCTCCCAGGCCCCAAACCAGGCCTGTGGGCTAGACTGTCGCCTTTCCGCGCGCAACATCCATCCATGAATCCAAACTACCTAGATTTCGAGCAGCCGATCGCCGACCTGGAAGCCAAGATCCAGGAGTTGCGCCATGCCAGCCATGGCCCGGCCGTCAACATCGATGCCGAAGTGCACACGCTGCAGAACAAGCTGCGCCAGCGCACCGCGCACATCTTCCGCGACCTGAGCCCCTGGCAGGTATCGCAACTGGCACGCCACCCGGCACGCCCCTACACCAACGACTACATCCGCGTGATCTGCGACGAGTTCCAGGAGCTCGCCGGCGACCGCGCCTTTGCCGATGACGCCGCCATCGTCGGTGGACTGGGCCGCATCGACGGCCGCAGCGTGATGATCATCGGCCAGCAGAAGGGTCGTGACACCAAGGCCAAGGTCCGCCGCAACTTTGGCATGCCGCGCCCCGAGGGCTACCGCAAGGCGCTGCGCCTGATGAAGATGGCAGAACGCTTCAAGCTGCCGCTGCTGACCTTCATCGACACGCCCGGCGCCTATCCCGGTATCGGTGCCGAGGAACGCGGCCAGTCCGAAGCCATCGCCCGCAACCTGATGGAGATGGCCGGGCTGCGCACCCCGATCATCTGCACCGTGATCGGCGAAGGCGGCTCCGGCGGTGCCCTGGCCATCGGTGTCGGCGACCGCACGCTGATGCTGGAATACAGCACGTATTCGGTGATCACGCCCGAAGGCTGCGCCTCGATCCTGTGGCGCGACGCCGCCAAGGCCAAGGACGCCGCGGAGCAGATGGGGATCACCGCCAAGCGTTTGCAGGCACTGGGGCTGGTCGACAAGGTCGTGCGTGAACCCATTGGCGGTGCCCACCGCAACCCCACGCAGATGGCCACGCGACTGAAAGCAGTGCTGCTCAACGAGCTGGACGCATTGCAACAGCTGCCGACGGACACCTTGTTGCAGAAACGCTACGAACGCCTGCGCGGTTATGGCGCTTACGAAGCGGCCTGATCGCGTGCAACAAGCGGCTGCGTAGAGACGCTACATGCACTGGCCACCGGGGCATGTAGCTTGCAATCGACGCGCTGTCCTGCATCGTGAGGGCCCCTGTAGCCGCGACAACAGCCTCGCCCACGAAAATCTGCGTTCGGTAACACAAGCCCTGGCCATGGGATTGCACGGGGCAGCGGTCGGCCCTGCCGTCACCAGGCGCGCCCGTACTGCCGGGGGGGTGTGATGTCGACACCCAGTTCGGTGGCCGCCCGACGGGGAAAGTACGGATCGCGCAACATTTCCCGTGCCAGCAACACCACGTCCGCTTGTCCGTCGGCGATGATCGCCTCGGCCTGCGCGCCGGTCGTGATCAGCCCGACCGCGCCGCTGGCGACGCCAGCTTCGCGGCGGACGCGGGCCGCAAACGGGACCTGGTAGCCCGGTCCGGTTGGGATCCGCACGTGCGGCAAGAGCCCACCGCTGGAACAATCGACCAGATCGACGCCCAATGGCGCGAGTTGACGTGCCAGTGCGATGCTCTGCTCGATGTCCCAGCCGCCAGCCGCCCAGTCGGTGGCCGAGATGCGCAGCCACAGTGGCAGCTGCTCGGGCCAGACTTCGCGGACCGCAGCGACGACATCGCGCAGGATGCGAGTGCGGTTGTCAAAACTGCCGCCGTAGTCGTCTTCGCGGTGGTTGGAGAGCGGTGACAGGAACTCATGCAGCAGGTAACCGTGTGCCGCGTGCAGCTCGATCAACTCGAAGCCGGCGTCCAGCGCACGTTGCGCGGCCGCGCGGAAATCGGCGACGACCTTGCCGATGCCGTCGGGGTCGAGTGCCTCCGGGACGGCATACCCCGTATCGAAGGCAATCGCGGAGGGTGCCAGCGGCTGCCAGATCCTTGGATCATCGGCAGCCAAGGGCTTGCCCCCAAGCCATGGTGCCACGGTCCCTGCCTTGCGTCCGGCGTGCGCCAGCTGCACGCCCGCCACGGCGCCCTGGCTGCACAGCAAGCGCGCTATCCGGGCCCAGGCGTGCGCCTGTGCGTCGTTCCAGATGCCGGCGTCATCCGGTGAAATGCGCCCTTCCGGCGAAACCGCTGCCGCCTCGGTGAACACCACCGCGGCTCCGCCGACCGCACGACTACCCAGGTGCACGAGGTGCCAGTCGGTCGGCATGCCATCGGGCGAGCTGTACTGGCACATCGGCGAGACCACGATGCGGTTGCGCAACTGCAGGCCACGCTGCTGGAACGGGTCGAACAAAGCCATCAAATTCCTCCGCAACCTGTGCATCCAACAGGATAGCGCCCGCCAGTGGGCAGGCGGGGCACATCCGTGCAATGCAGTGTCCGCATTGCGATGGCATCACCCCGCGCGCAACATGGGGCCATGGATAACCGTGACGCCCACAACCGGCTGGCTTGCACGCTCACCGATGCGCCGGACGGCCCGGTCTGCGTCGCTTTCAGCGGCGGCATGGACTCCAGCGTGCTGTTGCACGTGATGGCGCGCAGTCCGATGATCCGCGAGCGCGGCCTGCGCGCACTGCATATCGACCACGGACTGCACGCAGACGCCAGGGCATGGGCGGAGCACTGTGCACTGTTCTGTTCCGGACTGGACATCGACCTCACGCTGGAATCGGTCAGCGTCCTTCACGACACCGGCCAAGGCCCCGAAGCGGCCGCACGCACGGCGCGCCATGCTGCCTTCGCCAGGCATCTGGAGGCTGGCGAGACCCTGGCGCTGGGGCAGCATCTGGACGACCAGTCCGAAACCTTCCTGCTGCGTGCGTTACGCGCCTCCGGACCGGATGGACTGGCCGCCATGCGCCGATGGCGCCGATTGGGCCACGGCTGGCTGTGGCGACCATTGCTGGACACACCCCGTGCCGAACTCGTGGCCCATGCCCGTGCACACGACCTGCAGTGGATCGAGGATCCGAGCAATACCAATACCGACCTCGACCGCAACTTCCTGCGTCATCGCGTCCTGCCGCTGCTTCGCGAACGCTGGCGCAACGCCGACGCTGCATTCGTGCGCAGTGCCCTGCTTTGCGGCGAAGCCGTCGAACTGCTTGCCGATGAAGACGCGCGCGCGATGTCACAAGTGCGCGGCAGTGAACCCGCGACCCTAGATGTCCCAGCTCTCCAGACCTTGCCCGCAGCCCGCCGTGCCCGCGTGCTGCGTCACTGGATCGACGACCTGGGCTTGCCGCCACTGCCCGCACAGGGGCTGTCACGGATCGAAGCCGACCTGCTGCCCGCCCCCACCGATACGCAGGCCCAATTCACCTGGGGCGACACGGTGATCCATCGCTGGCGCGATATGCTGCATGCCGGGCGGTGCCTGGCCCCACTGCCTGCGGACTGGACCGTCACCTGGGACGGATCGCCGGCATTGTCGCTGCCCAATGGCGGTAGCCTGTCATTGCAGGGTGCCGCCGGGTTCACGGCTCCACTACGCGTCCACGCGCGCCAGGGTGGCGAGCGGATCACCCTGCCCGGGCGCATCCATTCGCATGCGCTCAAGCAAGTGCTGCAGGAGCAGGCCATCGCCCCGTGGCTACGCACTGCAATGCCATTGCTGTCCGATGGCGAGACCTTGCTGGCTGCGGGGGACGTGGTTTATTCGGCCCAATTCAGCGCCTGGCTGGTCGAACACGGCGCAAGCCTGACCTGGACCCCGCCGGTGTAGGAGCGGCTCCAGCCGCGAGCCCTTGATCTTGCCTTTTGCAGGAGCGACGCAAGTCGCGATAGCGGCTTTCACGAAGCCCTTATCGCGACTTGCGTCGCTCCTACGAAAGCGGGAACCAAAACCAACCCCAAGAGCTCGCGGCTGGAGCCGCTCCTGCAACGCGCCGCTCCTGCACAGCCATTACTTGCCGGATGGCTTAAACTGCAGGCATGCCACGCAAAGCCACCAAAGACGCGTCACCGGTCGCCGATTTCGAGGCCTCGCTCGAGTCGCTCGAGCAGCTGGTCGAAAAGATGGAACACGGCGAGATGACCCTGGAAGAGTCGCTGGCCGCCTACGAACGCGGCGTCGGCCTCTATCGCAACTGCCAGACCGCACTGGAGCAAGCCGAACTGCGCGTGCGCCTGCTCAGCGATCCACAGGATCCTGACACCGCCAAACCCTTCCCGGCTGGCGATGCGGCAGACAACGCGCCGGATGCCTGACGCCACCCTGCCCGACACGACCCTGGCGCAAACCCTGGCAAGCTGGCGTGCACGCGTGGAAACCACGCTCGCCGACGCACTTCCGCCAGCGGATGACCCGCCAACCCGCCTGCACGCCGCCATGCGCCACGCCGCGCTGGTGGGCGGCAAACGCATGCGACCGATGCTGGTATATGCCTGTGGCGAGGCATTCGGTGCCGATGCCGCCGTGCTGGACGCGGCGGCCGCCGGGGTTGAACTGATCCATGCCTACTCACTGGTCCACGACGACCTGCCGGCCATGGACGATGACGACCTGCGCCGTGGCAAACCGACGGTACACGTGGCCTTTGATGAAGCCACCGCGATCTTGGCCGGTGATGCGCTGCAGTCACTGGCGTTCGAACTGCTGGCTTCGGCGCCGGCGCCCGATGCCATGCGCGTGGCCATGCTGCGTGAGCTGGCGGTTGCCGCCGGCGCACGGGGTATGTGCGGCGGGCAGGCGTTGGACATCGACGCCACGGGCCAAAACATTTCCGCCGACGCTTTAACGCGCCTGCACGAGCTCAAGACCGGTGCGTTGCTGCGAGCGGCGGTGCGCCTTGGTGCCATTGCAGCTGATGTCGACCGCGACGCACGCCAGCAGCTGGACCGCTACGCCGATGCACTGGGACTCGCGTTCCAGCTGCGCGACGACTTGCTCGACATCGAAGGCGACAGCGCTATCATGGGCAAGCACACCGGCCAGGACGCGGCGCACGACAAGGCGACGTTTCCTGCATTGCTGGGCATCGACACCACCCGTCAATGGCTGGGCACCCTCAGCCGGTCGATGGACGAAGCGCTGACTGGCATGGACGACCGCGCCGAGCCGCTACGGGTGCTTGCCAGGCTGGTGGTCGACCGCAACCACTGAATCCGCTGCGACATGGCTCAACCGCCCCCGTAAAACCGCGAAAGCTCACGACGCAGCCGGTCAGCATGGAAGGCCGCATCGCTTTCGCGACGGCGCGCCTGGTCCCGATTGGAGCGTTCAGCGCGCAAGTCGCGACGCAGGTTGCGGCGTGCATCTTCCAGCGAACGGCGCGTTGATGCATCCAGCGTACCGTCGTCGAGGCGGTCGCGGATGTCGTCGAGTTCATTCTCGATGTCGTCGATACGCCTGTCGAACCGGCGCACATCATCACTGATCTCGTCCCTGTACTCGTCCGCCGAATGCACGCGCAGGCCATCGTCGTAACCGACCAGGAATCCCCGCGCCACCGCTGGCGGACAAACGTCAAAGTACTTGTGGCCCAGTCGCCCTTCCGTAAAGCCGCGCGGTGGCGTGCAATACCTTGTCAATCCGCGCTCGCGTGCATCCAGGTAGGTCGCTGCATCCGGTCGCACGCCATAGGCAGCGCAGGCCTTTGCATGGTCATCCAGGCGAGAGCGCGGAGCGCCGCCAGCGCCATCCTCATAGCCCACCCTCGCCCAATCCCCGGCCAGGCACTGGTCCTGGTTCATGGTGGCGCAACCGGCCTGAAACAGTGCCAGGCCGGTCAGAATGACTGCCCCGACTGCCCTCATTGCGGCGCGCGTCCCATGTCCGCCATGTCGGTCTGCTTGTAGCCTTCTGGCAGCACGAAGCGACCATCGGCAACCTCGCCGGGCTTGAGGTCGTAAAACTCGGTGATGCTGTAGGCCGGCGTGATGCCGGATCCGCGCGACAGCGACTTCGGATTCACCATCACCGCACGCACCGGTGCGCCCTCACCTACTTCCATCACGGGCCCAAGCGGATTGAGCGCGGACCAGATATCGAAGAACGCACCCGTCTGCGCTTCCAGATCCTTCGATAGCCAGACAGTGGCGATGTTGTCCATGAACTTGAAACGATACCCGGTGGTGTCAAAGCCACGAATCTCGCGCTCTCCCACCTTGTCTGCATCCGGGGCGACCGGTGTGGTGTCCTTGCCGCTGGCGGCGCCGGAGGCCATCCCGGCAAGCCCTCCAGGAGCCATTTTCATGATCATCCGGTTCTCCGGCATCACCACGAAGGTAGCCATCTGTTCGCCATCGAGGATGCTGTAGCTCGAATCATCCTCGTCCTGGAACCGTCCCTTGCGCCCGTCGATTTCCATCGTTGACTTGACGATGCTGTCGGCTTTGACCTCACCGCTACGGACAGCTTTGATGAGCTGGTCGGGTGACAGCGCCAATACAGTCTTGAGATCGGTACTACCGGCCACCGTCCGGACAGCGTCCGAACCCAGTGAGATCATGACGTACTGCATGGTGCCTTCGAAATCCGCTGGAGCGGCAACGGCTGCGGTTGCCGGCGCCTGCGTGGGCGCTTGCACTGCGCCCTCATCCATCGGGGCAACTGCATCCGCCGCAGCGGCGCTGTCACTGGCATCGCCGCCACCGCCATCGCCACCACCACCGCTGCATCCGGCAAGCACGCCCGTGGCGATCAGCGCCGCAAGCAGCACCTTCTTGTTCAAGCTCATGAATAAATTGCGTTGCATGGGTTCTCCTCTTCTGTGATCCGGGTGGCCCTGGTCAATCCAGAAGGCCATCAAGCTTGCTTGGGTCCGCCTTACGTTCGGGCGTGTCGTTGAACACGTCCTCCATCTTCTTGTAGGCGTCTTCCATCATTTCGACCCCTCCTTCGCACTGGTACGGGCCGTTTCCGGCATCGAAGGTCCCGCTGATGGTCTGCGCGTAACCGACACAGCACTCCGGTGCCTGGATACGCGTTGCACGGAACTCGCCCCGTAGCCGACGCAACGCCAGCCGTTCGGGAAAACCCAGGCCACTATTGGCCGCTTCACGCAACGTGATCCCGTCCCATCCGTCCACATCACCCGGGTCGGCGTTTTCCTCGATACCGAGCTCGACCTTGTACGGCCCAGCTTCGGGCGACGTGTCACCGAATTCCCCGCGCGTGGATACCTGTTTTGCTGGGCCACCGATCGCCAAGGGTGAGATGTCGATCGTGAATAGGCGACTTCCCATATGACCCTGCTCGTCCTCGAACGACAACGCCAGGTGGTGCTGGGAGTCGTGGATGGTTGCCACGCCCACGATCGACTCCGTACGTTGGATCGGAACCTTCTTTCCATTCTTGATGTAAAACTTGTAGGTTCCCAGCGGTTCAATCCGCATCTTGGCGGTGACGGTGCACTGGCTCTTGCCGGTGGTCGGCCTCAGCGTGAAATCCAGGCGATAGATCCGTTCACCGCTGTCGATTGCCTTGCGCGCCACGTTGGCCACCCGCACCAGCAATGTCTGCTCACCTCTCATGCCCTCGACGGTGGTATGAAATACGTTGCGGCCGCTGCCGGCGGATTTGTCCAGGCGCTTGCCGTCCACGATCAGGTGCAGGTCGTCGTGATGGGTCGCCAACTCGATTTCGAGGTTCGCGGTCTTGCCAGTGGGCACGTTGACCGAGACCTTGATCGCATTCGCGGCGACTTCCCGTACCGTTCCGCGCACCGACTTCTCGACCTTTTTCGCGTCGTCGTACACCATGCTCAGCTGATCGAGATCGTCGAAAAACAGGACGTTGTCCGTGAATTTGGCGATGAACTCCGGGTACACGTTGTAGAGGCCGTCCGGATCAAACTCGCGCAGCCCCTCGTCCACGCCGCCGAGCCCCCAATTGGTCGCAAGATCCTGCTCCAGGATCACATGGAGGTAGCCGGTGGTATCGGGTGACCCGAGTAGCTTGCCGACGCCACGCCAGAAGATGGAGGTCGCGTATGCGTCGTCCTGGTTCCTCGGTTTGTGCAGGGGATAGTCGAATGCCCTTGCGTTACCACTCAAGCTCTCATCGGGCATGCTGCGCCGGAGCCATGCGAGCTTGACCGAATCGGCCATCCCTTCCGTGATCCAGTCGCGTACGCGGCTTCCGTCGCGGTAATACCCATACTGGACAGCGTGGAACATCTCATGGACGACGGTGCCCATGCTTTTCGTGTCGAACGCGAGGTCTGCCGCACGCTCTTCTTGAGTGTCGCCCTCACCGATGGCGAAATACTTGTCACTGGTGAGATACAACTGGGCATCTTCCGGGTAGTACACACCGATACTGTTCTGATTTCCCTTGGCGTCCTCATTGTCCACATCGGAGATGTAGGCCACATACGTGTTGGTGCCAGCACGGTATTCGATCGCGGGCCCCTCGAACCCCAGGCCGTCCAGCCATTGGCTTGCGTCCTTGAGTGAATCGTTGAAATAGGCATTTGCACCTGCCTCTTCCGTGTCCTTGCAGGTGCCCTCGCTGACCTCCATGCATTCGACGGTCCAGTCGCTGGTCTTCCAGGCGTGCTGCGCCATCGCGTTGGATGACCATGTCGAGACCAGGAGCAAAAGCGGCAACAACAAGTGCAAGGCCTGGCCTGCATTGCGGGCATGCATTGGCAGGATCGACATCGCGCGTGTGATGAGATGTTGCTGATGTATTTCGATAGTGCTCCTCCAGGTCTGTACTGGTGCATCGTCAGCACCGCGAGTTCCTCCGCATGGTCATGCTACGAAGAAACCACGAGACAACGGTCACGAGTGACACACGCCACCCTGCACGCCACGCAACGCCCATCGGTACGACATTCGTATACATGGCCTGACGACCACACCCCCTCCACATTGGCAATGCCAGCACGATGGCAATCGCGCACTTGTTGCCGTTGGTGCGAAATGGACCGCTGCTTCGCCTCGTGCGTCGACACCATCCATCTGCAATCAGCGATTGACTGCTCACGCCGGCTGGCTTGGGTGACTTGGAAGCGTCATGCCGCGAAACAATACACATCCGCCAACCGGCGCATGACAACATGCAAACCACGATTGTCGCAGCACGCACGTTGCTTGAATGTCGCCCGGGCGGGATTGATTTTTTACGATGCCCTTTAGCCGCCCCTCAGGATTTTTCAAGCACTTGTCACCGGGTTGGTGGATCAGGGTGAACAAGCAGCCGTGCGCGACTGGAAGCGCGGGATGCGATCTTGCGCAAGGCATTGACAGGGTCGTTGGATCGCGCCGAGTACCCGCCGGCACTTGGTCGCCAAGCCACCGGCGGCAACCACTGAGGCGGACAAGACACCACCCTGACCCCTTTCATCCATTTTTTCCGTCATTCTTGCGCGACACCGGCACGGGGAAGCACACGCGATGGGCAGCGACAAGCCTGGCAACGAGCCGGGCAACCAACCAGGCAAGCAACCCGGCAAGCAACCGCCCCAGAGGCCGTGGCGCGACCGCGTGGAGTCGCGGCTCGAGGCCGTGTTTGCCTGGATGGGCTATACCTTCGTCAGGAAATGGGGCGTCTTCGAACGCGGTTACCGGCGCCCCTATGCGCGGATCGCGCTGCGCCTGCGCTTTGCGTTCTATCCGTTGCTTGTGCTGATCGCACTGGGCTGGCTGGCATGGGACTGGAACCACGATCGCAACCTGGCGTCGGCCGAAAACGCGATCTTCGACCAGGTCATCAAATTGCGGCCCTGGGAGCCAAAGCCGTCCGGCAAGGTCGTCGTGGTCGAAATCGATGATTGCTCGATTGCGTACTACCGCTCCAAGGGTGAAGGTGGCTGGCCGTGGAGCAGGCAGCGCCATGCCGATCTGCTTGATGCACTCGACCGTGCAGGCGTGGCCGCAGTCGGCTATGACATCCAGTTCATCGAGCCATCCAACCAGGACCCGATCGGTGATGCAACGCTGGAAGCGATGGCAGTGGGGGGCGCTGGTCGCTTTCTATTCGGATCAACGCGCCTTCCCGCAGGATACGATGACACCGCCGGTGCCATCCCCGCTTCGAAAGCGCCGGGCGCCTTCCCCTTGGTGGCGCATCCCCGCCGTCCCGGACCACCTGTGGCGCTGTTGATTCCGTATGGCAAGGCGATGGCACGACATAGCGCCCTGCTTGACATCACCCGCGATTCCGATGGCGTGTTGCGCGATGTCCCGCTGTACAAGACGTTTGGCGACTGGGCGCTGCCGTCCTTGTCGCTACGCCTTGCCGCCACCGTCCAGGGACGGCGCCTGGCGTCATATCCCCAATCCCTGCGCGTCAACTGGCGCACCGAATACCCAGCTGCCGTATGCCAGTGCCGCAGACCTCATTGAAGGCCGAAATATCTGCGTCCGTGATGGAAAGGTCCCGGTCCTGAAGGATGCGACAGTCGTTGTCGGCTACAGCGCCGCCGGGCTCAACGATGCCAAGCCCACGCCGGTCAACACGGCCATGCCAGGTGTCGAGGTGCATGCCGAAGCGGTGGAGGCCCTGCTTGCGGACAGCGAGATCTGGATGCCGCCTGCCGGCTTCAAGTACCTGTTGGCGGCACTGCTGACCCTGTTCAGCGGTTTCGCCTTCTGGCGCGGCGAACCGGCTTGGGAGATCGACGAGATCTTCGTGGCCAGCAACCTGGCGCTGGTGGCGATTGCGTTTGTCGGCTTGACCGCGTTCGGCGTGTTCTTCGACATCTTCGCCGCGCTGGGTTTTGTCAGCCTGACGTTCGGACTGTGTCGCGTCTATGCCGGTACCCAGCGCGGACGCGCGATCGGCAACGACGATTACCGCCCACAGTTCGACCCCGACCACGACCAGTGGATGGCGCTGGTACGGCTGCGCTTCGTCCCCGATCCGGGGCTGGAGCCGCGCGTGGTCAACCGCCGCATCCGCGAATACAGGCGACGCCTGCGCGGGTTCCTCTACCGCGGCATCGACGGTGTGGCGCTGGAAGGCATCGTCGAATACAAAAGCTGGCTGTACGACTCGCTGGTCGACATCACCGTGCTGATGTGGGGCGGCCCGGATCGCGCCACCGTTTCCGTCAATGCGCAACGCGAGCTGAGCGCATTGCGTGAATACCTGGCCGGTCACGATGACGTCCTGCCAGACGACGGTAGCGTCCGCGTGGCCAGCCTGATCAGCCAGGCCGTGGCCGAGGATGAGACGATCGAGGACACCCGGGCACGCGTGTGCTCGGTGCTCGGACGGCTGCTTGCGAGCAGTGAGGAGCGGCCACTGTCGGCACGGGATTCATTCTCTGCAGACGACCATGGCACTGCAGGACCAGACGGGGTGCATGGCGAAAGCTGAATGCGTCAAAGCAGGCTTCGCCCGCAGGTGTCGCCCCACTGATGATGGCAACCCGCTGGCCCAGCCTGCCCGCGGCTGACCGCTATCGCCCGGTTTTGGCGTGTGACAGTTCGAGTGGCTTGATGCTTCAGGTATGTTTGATCGATCGAGACCTGGAGTCTGTTTCGTTCGATTTTTCGACACCTTGATTCCGGTCCAAGACCACAGGGTTCCTGTTTTCCCCGGAATCGCGATTGAAGGGGAATACCCCTACCGTTTCCAGCGCCAACATCGACTCGTTTTGCAGGTGATCCGCATGCGCTCCTTTACGCTCGTTCCCCAAGGTTTCCCGTTGCTACTCGCAACGACCCTGCTCGCGATTGGATTGGCCCTTCCGTGTACTGCACGGGCCGACGATGCCGCCGCCAGCCGGCCAGCGACCATCCACAAAGCGTCGGTCGACGTGCACAGCGCCCCTGATTTCGACGCCCCTGCCATTGCAACGCTCAAGCGCGATGCATCGGTGCAGGTCAATGGGCAACAGGGGATGTGGTTCAAGGTCGCACTGCCCAGCGGCCCATCCGGCTTCCTGCGCGTCAACGATGTGCGAATGGCCTATGCGGGCAAGGATGCAAACAGCGCCGGTGTGAGCGCATTGTTTACCGGCAAGGCTGGCAAAGGTCGCGTCACCGAGACAGCAGGGGTGCGCGGACTGGACGAGAGCAGCCTGAAATCGGCGAGCTACGATGCAGCACAAATGTCGCTGCTGGAGTCCTATCGCGCAACACCGGGCGCCGCCGCGGCACTGGCACACGACAATGGCTGGAGTGCCACACAGGTGGCGTTTGCAGATGAAGCCCGGCCCGGCGCACATGGCGGCACTACCCAGGCAGAGAAGCGCGGTGCGATGTCGGTCGCCAGGGGGTTGCTGTCGTCGTTCGGTGGCGGGTTGTTGGGCCGCCATGGCAATGAGGCGGCTGACGTCGCCGATGCCGCCGCGGGCAAGTCCGAAGACGAGTTGTACGCCGAAGAGCTGGCACTGGGACCGGAAATCGCCGGACGCATCCTGGGCGCCGCGCCACTGGTACGCGATCCCGACGCGCAACGCCACGTCAACCTGATCGGCCGTTGGATGGCTTCGCAGACCACGCGCCCGGAGCTGCCCTGGACGTTCGGCATCATCGATGCGCCGGAGGTGAATGCCTTTGCCGCACCAGGCGGCTACATCCTGATCACGCGCGGTTTGTATGCGCTGCTCTCCAACGACGCCGAGATCGCCGCCGTGCTTGGCCACGAGATCAGCCATGTCGTGCAGCGCGACCATTACAACGTGATCCACAAGCAGCAGATCAGCGAAACCAGCCAGAACATCGTTGCCAGCCACGTCAGCGTGGGCGGCGGCATCGCCGGCAGCATGGCCAAGGACTACGTGCGTCGCCATGGCGCCACGGTGATGTTGACCAAGCTCGACCGCGACGCCGAGTTCCGATCCGACCAGGCGGCCGAAATCTACCTTGCGCGCTCCGGATGCAATCCACTTGCGCTGTACGCGGTGCTGCAAAAGATGACCGCGCTGGGGACGCAGTCGGCGACGCTCGCGCAATTGTACAAGACCCATCCGGCGCTGGATGATCGCCTGGATCGGATCGATCGGGGTGGGATGGCTGGCCTGGAGTCGTATACCCGACGCCAATGAAGGCAGCGGCTCCTGGGCCGTAGAGCGTGTCCGCAGGATTTGACGTCTGCACTTCCGGCGGTGGGATCCTTTACGCAGACGAATGTCTGTCCGCCAAGCCAAAGTGCCATTGCCCACGAATCGTTTAGCGGACGCGCATGTCCACCCATCCGTCGCTGCCGCGAACGGGGAAATCCAGGACTTTGGATTTTTTCACGAAAGCAGTGTTGAGGCTTTGGTGTCGCAAACGCGATGGCTCTGTTGGTTGCGCAAGTTTTTACTCTCATCTTTTGAAGTCAAACGCTTCCGCGCTGTCGCGCGGGTCACTTTTGTTTAGGCAAAAGTAACCAGAACCATCCGCGACGGGCGCTGCGCCGGTGACGATGGAGCCGTCACCGGTTCCCTGCGCGCCGGAGCCCAAAGTGGCACGGCACCCAAACTCGCTACGCTCAGACATGGGTGCCTCTTCGGCCCCTTTGGGCTCCGGTGCTCGGCTTGCTTGACGCCGCACAGGGTCAACAGCAAAAAACCAAGTGCCAAGTGCAAGGCAAGGCAAGGATCGCGATGAGTGGTTTCGGCATGCGACTAAGCCTTTCCAGCCCTAACCGTCATTCCCGCGAAGGCGGGTCTTTTGGCAGCCGCATGTCTGTCCATCCAGTGACGTTGCTGTTGACTGCGCCAAAGTCGCTGGATTCCTGGGTCCTGGCTTCTTGATCTTGATCTTGATCTTGATCTTGATCTTGATCTTGTGCGACTTAAAGCTTGCCGAGCATCGCAGTCAAGAAGGGGGGAAAGGTGCCCATGTCTGAGTGCGCGCAGCGCGCGAGTTTGGGCACCGTACCCTTCTTGATGACAGATCGTCCGGAACGATCTGGACCGCCGAATGGCGCCCGCGTAGCGGGTGGGGCACAGGGATGTGCCCCAGTCCGAAGCGCAGGGCACCGATGCGGCTGTATCGCATCGGCAAGCGTCAGGAGCCATGGTTTTGGTTACCTTTTGCCGTAACAAAAGTAACCCGCGCGACAGCGCGGAAGCGTTTGATGTTGATGTTGATGTTGATCTGGCTCTGAGCTGTGTAGCAGTGGTGGCGGCATGCCGCCACCGGTGAGTCGCAATTGCAACTCGCAGCACCTATCGCGACTTACGTCGCTCCTACAAAAATGCAAGGCAAGATCAAGGGCTCGCGGCTGAAGCCGCTCCTACATGAATCATGCCCCGCCTTCCCCTTCACATAAATCGGCAATCGCTCAATCCACCAGGCGCAAGGTGAACGGGTAGCGGTAATGCTCACCGTTCCAGGCCTTGATCGTGGCGACAATGCTGCATACCAGCCACATGACCGCGATCGCGGCAACCGCCAGCACCAGCAGCACCCCGGCCGGCAGGGTCACCAGCAGGCCAATGCCCAACGTCAGCACGGTCGCACCGACCAGCACCACGCCGATCGCGATCGCTGCGCAGGCGTAAATGAACATGCTCAGGTTGAAGTTCAGCGCCTCGAGCGCGTGTTGCCTGGCAAACGTCGAATCGTCACGCTTGACGAGATAGACGACGCTCGCGGCGAGCACGCCTGCAAACCCGGCAAACCAGCTGGTCAGGAAAGCCAGCACCAGTGCGGACAAATGCGCCATCGCGGCCCACTGGCGCTCGTTTTCGGTCGGGCTGCGGCTCTGCGGCAGGTTGCCGTCAACGGTGTGCTCGAATGTGTGTTCCATCGTGACTCTCCGTGCCGACACATTGGGGCCGGCATGGAAACATGATGGGGGCTGGCAGCACGCGTGCAACCCAACTGATGGGCTATGGGGCCGCTTTGGCGACCGCGCCCTGACTGGTGCGCTACAACCGGCATGCTAAAAACAGGCATGCTCAAGCGCAGGTGCCCATGCACCACAGCGCAGCGGCTCTTCACCCAACAAACGAAACACGGCGGCACAGTGGCCGCCGTGTTTCGTTGCCTGGCTTGCACGTACCGTTACTTGATCAGCCGCAAGGTGAATGGGTAGCGGTAGGCCACGCCCTCATTGGCTTTGATCGATGCCATGACGATCAGGACCAGGGCGCCGATACCGACAACCAGCATGATCGGCACGGTCAACAACGCACCGATCCCCAAGGTGAAAATCGTCAGCAGCAACAGGATCAGGAAAATCGCGGAGACCGTGATGTTGAAATTCAATGCTTCCTTGGCCTGGTCGGCCACGAACGGCATCGTGTCCTTCTTCATCAACCAGATCACCAGCGGTCCAATGAAAAAGCCCCAACCCCCAATAGCCGACGTCAGCAACCCGCCTGCCAACGCTGACAGGTGCGAAAACATCGCCCATTGGCGCTCTTCCGCGCTCGGCGCGCCCGCCGGAGGTGGTGGTGGTGGTGGTGTTGAAGCGGTTGTCTCATCGGTGTCCATTCAAGCTCCCCGGATTGACGGCATATGGCCGCGGATATCATGCCAAACGTGGCTATCGATGGTAACCGGCCACACACCCGGGCCGGGCGTGAAGCAGCGGGCAGCAGGTCACGCATTCCCATTATCGACTCATCCCCGGGACACACGTTGCGCTCCAGCGTCGCATGATTGATACCCCGGTGGTCCTGCAGCCCCCTCCAGGAGGCCACCGCTTCGGTTCGATGCGCGCAGGTCGCGACCATCGTTCAGCTGCGCCTTGTGGCGGCCCGCCCATCGGCCGATGACGCGGCCATCATTGCTCGTACCTGCATCAAGCAGGTGGCCTGACCAGTCGCGCCCCGGCCAAGCAGGTGTTCCCGACGGCGGCCGATCAAACACGGTGGTCCGCCTGACACGCATCCTGGTCTCCACACTCACCAGGGCGCGTCCTCATGCATGACCGGCAACAGTCATCTTGCCAATCAGTATCGAGCCGGTGGCGACATGCGAGCGCGGGTCGATGTCCGTGCCCACCGCCTCGATTTCCGCGAACATGCGCTTGAGGTTGCCTGCGATCGTGATCCCATCCACCGGATAGGCTAGCTGGCCGTTCTCGACCCGGAAGCCAGCCGCGCCACGCGAATAATCGCCGGTGACCGGATTGACGCCTTGCCCCATCAGCTCGGTCACCACCAGGCCGTCACCCATGCCACGGACCATGTCGTCAAAACCGCCGGCGTTTGCCGAGACGCTGAGGTTATGCACGCCTCCGGCATTGGCCGTTGTCTGCAACCCCAATTTGCGCGCCGAATAACTGCCCAACACATAGCGTTGCAGGATGCCGTCGCGCACCAGCGGTGACTCACGCGTGGCGACGCCCTCGCCGTCGAACGCCGCAGAACGAAAGCCGCGTTGCAGGAAGGGTTGCTCATCGATCGAGAACCAGTCCGGGAACAGCGACGTGTCGACGCTATCGAGCAGGAAGCTCGCCTTGCGATACAACGCACTTCCGGACACCGCACCCAGCAGGTGGCCGATCAGGCTGCGCGCGACCTCTGCTGAAAACAGCACCGGCATCTGTCCGGTCGCCAGCGACCGCGGTTGCAGGCGCTCGATAGCCCGCTCGGCGCCACGACGGCCCACCGATACGGGCGTTTCCATGTCGTCTGCCGACAGCCCCGTCGTGTACCAGCCATCGCGCTGCATGCCATCGCCACGCCCGGCGATCACGGCGCAGCCGATCGAGTGCTGGGTACTGCGATCGCGTCCGATGAACCCATGCGAGTTGGCGTACACACCCATGGAAGCGCTGCTGCCGACCGACGCGCCATCGGAATTCTCGATGCGCGCATCCTCGCGCGCCGCCGCCTCGCAGGCCTGTGCAAGGTCAATGGCCCGATCCGGATCCAGCATCCAGGGGTGCCATGCGTCGAAATCGGGAAACCCGCCGTCAGGGCAACGCGCCATCAGCCCGGCTTCCGCCAGCCCTGCGGCGGCATCATCCTCGGTGTAACGGGCAATCGCACAGGCCTGCTCGACTGTCGCCTGCAGGCTCTGCTCGCGCAGGTCGCTGGTACTGGCACTGCCCTTGCGCTGGCCAAAATACACCGTGACCGAAATACCCCGGTCACGGGTCGCCTCCACGGTCTCTACCTGACCCATGCGCACGTTGACGTTGAGGCCGTTTTCCTGGTGGCAGGTGACGTCAGCCTGGCTGGCGCCAGCGGCCTTGCTGCGGTCGAGCAGCTGTTGCGCCGTTTCGGTGAGGCGATCGAGTTGCGCCTGGCTGTCGTCGTCGATGGCGGTGCTGACTTGATTCAATGCCTTATCCTTGTCCCTGGTCATATTGTTTTTCATTGCCATTCCCCGCTACGCACGGGATGGCGATATCTGGAGCCGATCATGCGTGGACGCGACCAAGACAGCGGCGAATACCTGGCGCCCAGCCGCAGCGAGCAGCGCCGCACCGCGCTGGACGTGCTGGCGCTGGCCGGCAAGCTGGCGACGCTGAGCGATGCGCAACTGGCCAAGCTGCCCATACCCGAGGACCTGTTGGCCCCGATCAACGATACCCGTCGCATCACGGCGCACGGCGCGCGCAAGCGGCAATGCGCCTACCTGGCCAAATTGATGCGCCGCGAAGACGACGAAACGCTCGAAGCAATCCGCGACGGCCTGGATGCCGGAGGTGACGCGGCGCGCCGCGAAACAGCCGACCTGCATCGCGCCGAGCATTGGCGCGACCGCCTGCTTGAAGAAGGTGACGCGGCGCTGGCCGAACTGCTGGACGCGCACCCCGGGGCCGACCGCCAACACCTGCGGCAACTCGTGCGCAATACCCTGGAAGAACGCAAGCGCAACAAACCGCCGCACGCATTCCGAGAGTTGTTCCGCGCCTTGCGCGAGCTGATGACGCCCGACGAGCTCCTGTAGGAGCGGCTTCAGCCGCGCGCTTTTGATCTGGCTTTTGATCTGGCCGTTGATAGGAACGACGCAAGTCGCGATCGCACTTCCAGGACACCTGATCGCGACTTGCGTCGTTCCTACAACGGCAACAGAAACGGCAAGCGCTCGCGGCTGAAGCCGCTCCAACATTCGCAATTCCACTGCCTTGGCTGCCCGCACGCATGCCATTCACGACTGCGTGCCACCCACCGTGATCGACTCGATCAGCAGCGACGGCTGGCCAACGCCCACCGGCACGCTTTGTCCATCCTTGCCACAGACGCCCACGCCTTGGTCCAACGCCAGGTCGTTGCCGATCATCTTCACCCGCTGCATGGTTTCCGGCCCGTTGCCGATCAAGGTCGCGCCCTTGACCGGTGCGGTGACCTTTCCATCTTCGATCAAATAAGCCTCGGTGGCCGAGAACACATACTTGCCGCTGGTGATGTCGACTTGTCCTCCGCCAAAATTGACGGCATACAACCCCCTCTTGACCGATCGGATCATCTCTTCGGGGTCGTGCGTGCCAGCGCGCATGTAGGTGTTTGTCATGCGCGGCATCGGCAGGTGCGCATAGGACTCGCGCCGACCGTTGCCGGTGGGTGCCATGCCCATCAGGCGGGCGTTGAGGGTGTCCTGCATGTAGCCGACAAGGATGCCGTCTTCGATCAACGGCGTGCAGTTGGTACCTGTTCCCTCATCGTCGATGTTGAGTGAGCCACGACGTCCTTGCAGCGTTCCGTCATCCACGATGGTCACGCCCGGTGACGCCACGCGCTGGCCCATGCGGCCGGCATAGGTGCTGGTGCCCTTGCGATTGAAATCGCCTTCCAGGCCGTGCCCGACGGCCTCGTGCAACAGCACGCCAGGCCAACCGCTGCCGAGTACCACCGGCATCGGGCCAGCTGGCGCATCGATTGCTTCCAGGTTGACCAACGCCTGCCGCAGTGCCTCACGGGCAAACGCCTCCGGTTTGCCGCCAGCAAACAGTTCTGTATACGAATAGCGGCCGCCGCCACCGGAATAACCTGATTCGCGACGACCACCTTGCTCGACGATGACCTGCACATTGATCCGCACCAGTGGCCGCACGTCCGCACCCAGCACGCCGTCGCTGCGTGCCACCAGGATGGTGTCGATGCTGCCGGCCAGGCTGACCACCACTTCCTGCACGCGCGGATCGGCTGCGCGCAGCAGTTTGTCGAGCTTGCGCAGCGCTTCGACCTTGTCGGCGTTGCCGAGCGCATCAATGGGATCCTCGGCGGCATACAGCGCACGACCATGGCCCGGCACCAGCGTACGCGCGCCATGCGCATCGCCGTTGCGGGCAATCGCACGCGCCGACCTGGCCGCAACCAGCAAGGCGTCGCTGTTGATGTCGTCGGAATAGGCGAAACCCGTCTTTTCGCCGGAGATCGCGCGCACCCCGACGCCCTGCCCGATCGAATGCGCCCCGTCCTTGACGATGCCATCCTCGACCACCCAGTTCTCGCGCCGCGAATGCTGGAAGTACAGGTCACCAAAGTCGATGCCAGGACCGAGCAGCGTGCCAAAGGTGCGCTCAAGTCCAGGGGTATCCAGGCCGGCCGGGAGCAGCAGGCGGGAAGAAGCAATGTCGATCGGAAGGGTCATGGGGCTCGGCAGATTGGAGATTGGAGATTGGACACGCTCGCGCGCCATCCAGAAGCATCATCATCCCGGCAAGAGCCGGGGTCACGACATGGATCCATGCAAGGACAACGAGATGCGAAGGGACTCACTCCCAGCCCTCGGCCCTGGACCGATATGGCGGCAAGTGCGCCCGGATCAACCCGGCGGCACGACAGGTTCGGTCGCATCCCGGCGCGACTGCCCGCGTGCGTTGACTTCCACCTTGGGATCCTTCCATGGCCCGGACACATGATAGGTCTTGGCTCCCAGCTCTCCCAACGGCTTCTTCAGCATGGCATTGGCCGCGGCACCGATCGCGGCACCCACGGGCCCTCCCGCGATCGCACCCACGGCAGTCAGCAGGTTGCCGGTCTTGGGCAGGACCACCAGGGTCTGGTCGAAGGTCTGGGCACGCAGGTCCGCGGCACCACTGATCTGGATCCGCGCCGAAGGGCCATCGATCACCAGGTTGTCGGTGCGCGCCTTGCCGCCGCCAACGCGTACATCGCCGGCCAGTTTGTCGAAGGCAAAGCCCTTGGAGAAGAAGTCGCGGAAATCCAGCGTCAGCCGCCGCGGCAACTGGGCCAGGCTGAACAAGCCCAGGACACGGCCGGCGCCGGGTTCGACGTCGACCAGTTGGCCATCGCGCACATCCAGCGTGACGCTGCCATCCAGCGCGTCGAGCTTGAATGCCGCAGGGCTGCCGGCCCACGTCGCATCCAGCGTGGTCTTGCCGTCGCCGCGGGACAACTGGTCGCCATAGCCAAATCCAGCCAGCATCGCACCGAAATCCTTGCTCTCGATGCGGACACCCACGTGAGTCCGGGTGGCACCCTTGCGACCCGTCCAGTCGCCAGTGACATCGATCGCATGTCCCGGCGCCCGTGCCTGCAACTGGTCGACATGCAGGCCTGCTGCCGTTGGGTGGGTACGCAATACCAGATTGCCCAAACTGGCGTCGCCAATGCGCAGGTCATCTACGCGCAGGTCCAGCGGCGGGACCTTCGAGGGGTCGACATCGTCCGACGGCTGGTCGGCGAGGCTCGATTTCGCTGCCTGCGTGCCTGCATCCTGCCCGTCTGCGGCTGGCCTGCCGCTGTCGGGCCGGCCTGCATCGGAGGCGCCGGCCTTGTGCCAATACAGACGTTGCAGCTGCCCATGAATCGCACCACCGTCAGCTTGCCGCACCTGCACGACACCTGCCAGCGCGGTGCCATCCAGCTGCAGGCGCGTCGCCCCCGCAACGGGATTGGCGCGGACCCGGATCCCCGGGAAATCAGCGCCAAGCAGATGCAGCTGGTCGGTGGTGACATCAATGCTACGCAACGACAAGCCGCTGCCGCTGGCGTTGAGGTTGGCCGGGCCGCTGCCGGCCTTGCCGGTGCCGGCTTTTTTAGAGCCCGCCTTGCCAGCGACGCCCTGGGCACTTGAAACAGTGCCCTTGGCACTCGGGCCTTCCCCGCCAGACAACATCGCCCAATCGAGCAGGTCGAACGTACCGGCATGTCCGGTTGCCACCAGTCCCGAAGACGGTGGTGGCTCGGGCACCTGGTTGCTGCCCAGGACGACGCGCACGCCGGTACTGCGATCGTTGCTACGCGCACGCAGGGCCAGCCGTTGCCCGAAGGCAACGGCGATCTCGCCCTGGTCCAGCGGTAGGCGTGTATCCACCCGGGTTGGCAAGGCATCCCGGGCCGGTTTGTCCAAGGGCGCAGGCAAGGTCAGTACAGTGCCGACAAGCGTGGAGTCCAGCCGCAGCCGCGCAGGTGGTGTCGCCGCAGTGCGCGCGGATGCCTGCACCGCCTTTGGAATCGACACCGCGATGGACCAGGTGGATTGACCGGAGACATAAGGCTTCAACCAATCCAGCTGGGGAGCGCGTTTGAGCAGTTCACGCGCATCGATCACGGTCTGGAGGGTTGCCTCGAAACCCTGCACCGGCTCGCGCACATGGCCGCCCGCGCGCAGCGACAGCATGCCCGGGCGATCGCCGTACTTCACCGCCAGGTCGTCTGCCACGAAGCCGGCCTGGTCGTACCGGGCGACGCCACGGACATCGGAAAACGCCAGGTCCCAGCGTTTCTCGGCCAGCTTGGCACCCGACAGTGTCACCGTGCCGCCCAGTTTGCTGCGGCCCTGGCCGTGCAAGGGCAGATCCAGGTCAAAGGTCACCGAAGCCGGTCCGCTGGCGTCGATATTGTCCAGCGTTTCGCCATGGGTCTTCTGCAACGGACTCTCGTGCGTCAGCTCGAGCAAGCGCGAGGCATCCCCGCCGCCTTCGGCATGGATCGATAGTTCGGCATGGCCGAAGTCCGGGATGGCGGCATCAAAGCGCTGGACGCCGACACCGGCCAACACCGCCTTGCCAGAGACATCGAAACCGTTTGCGATGAAGCGCAGGTCAGCATCCATGTGCTGCGCCAGCGGCCAATCCGGATGGAACTTGATGGAGCCGTCGCTGATCCGCGCGGTGGCCTCGAATCGGCCGTCATGGTCGCGGAATGGCCAGTCGTCCAGATCGCCGGAGATCAGTGCACGTCCGCCTTCAACGCGTCCGGACACCAGCGCGGTATCGAGCCAGTCCACGGTCGCCGGCGACATGGAGTGGTGGATCCAGAAGCCCTTGGCAGCGACGATCTGCGTGGGGTCGACGTGTGCCGCGATGTCGATCCAGGGCAGCGTGCCATCACCCTGGAACCACAAGCCGCCACGCATCCTGACACCAACATCATCACCCCGCACGCGCAGGCTGGATGTGCCGATACGCCATCCCGCTCCCTCGCGCCATCCGGCAACCGTGCCCTGCAGGTGCGCGTCATGGCTCACGCCAAAACCACGCGGCCAATCGAAGCGCAACAGCGCCGCGTCGTCCAGCTCCAGCGCAAAACCCGCATCGTCGCCCTGCAGGGTGCCGCCCAGTCCATGCAGGCCCGGGGCATCGCCGACCGGCTTGAACCCGACCTGCGATAGGCGACCCTGCGCAAGCATCCGGCCGCCCTGCGACGCACCAAGTTGGATGTCATCGCCCACGCCTTGCGGTTTTGCAACGACGACCCACTGCCGCAGCGCAGGCGCCATGCGATCGCTCAATGCGGCGATCGAAAGCAACGGGGCGACATCGACGTGATCGGCCCTGCCTGCATAACGCTGGCCGCTGCGACGCACCGCCAGCCCCTCCACCACGCTTGCCCCCGCGGGCCCTCCAAGGCGCAGGCGTGGTATGTCCAGTCGCCAGCCATCGGACTTGGCGCGCCAATCCAGTTGTACATCCAGATGCGGCAATTGCACCCGGGGCACGCTGCCATCGCCCAGTGGCGTGCCCCGCAGGGCAACGCCTTCAAGGACGCTGCGCACCTGCAGCCCGGCGACGCGATGGTCCTGCAGTCGTGCCCAGGCCTGCACGCGTCCATGCCCGCCCGTGGCAGCGACGCCAGCCAAGTGCAGCAATGGCCCCCAGACAGCCATGTCCGCTCGGGTTGCCACGAAGTGTGCACGACCATTGCCCTGCGCACGGCCAAAATCCGCGACCACGGTCAGTGGTGATGCGTCGACCCGCATCCAGGCACGCATGCCGGCACGCACGCGATCCCCGTCCACGCGCAGCCGCACGTCCACTTTGGGCAGACGCGCATTGATATTCAGTTGCGGCGCGTGGATGGTCAGCTTGCCGCCGATCACCTGCAGCTCGCCCAGGCCCTGGAGCGATTCGAAGGGGTCACCGCCGCCCTGCTGCTCGCCGGGCAGGCCGCGGACGTTCCAGCGCCCGTCATCGCCCCGCTCCAGGGTCAGCTCCAGCGCGTGCAGCCGCAGTTGCGTGAACGATTGGCCGGGAAACAACCCGGCGTACTGCGAAATCAACATTTCCGCATCACCGATGCGGATGGCCTTGTCGCCTCCGCCCACCCGCAACCCTTCCAGCCGTAACAACGGCCCGCGACGGGTCCATTGCGTTTCGACATGGTCGAAGGCAACCGGCCGGCCGATGCGATCGCCCAGCCAGGCAGCAACATGGTCGGGATGACGCTCGGCAAGCGGCAGCAACTGGCTGAGCACGGCAGAGCCCAGGGCCATCAACACCAGTGCAATCGTGACGGCATAGACCAGCCAACGTCGCGCGAGGCGCAAGCGGTGGTGCATCAGCTTGCGTCGCTCGCTGGGATTGGGGATTCGGGATCGAGGATTCGGAAAAGCAGGACCTGCCTGGCAAACGCATCAACTCGAAGTGTTCGCCCTTGGCTTTCCCGAATCCCGAATCCCGAGTCCCGAGTCCCGGCCTTACAGCAGCACGACATCAAACTGCTCCTGCTGGTACTGCTCGTCGGCCTGGAACCGGATCGACTTGCCGAGGAATTCTTCCAGCTCCGCGACCGCGACCGACTCCTCGTCGGTGATCCGCAGCACCACCTTGGGCGAAGCGATCACCAGCAGTCGTGCGGCATCGAACTGCCTGACGGCGCGGGTGATCTCGCGGAAGATCTCGTAAGTCGTGGTCTCGGTGGTCTTGAGCATGCCGCGGCCGCCACAGGCGTGGCAGGGCTCGCACAACTGGCGCTCCAGGCTTTCGACGGTGCGCTTGCGGGTCATCTCGACCAGGCCCAACGGCGAGAAGTCGTAGACGGTCGTGCGCGCGTGGTCGCGGGCCAGTGCTTTTTCCAGCGTGCGCAGCACCTGGCGGCGGTGCTCGGGGTCATGCATGTCGATGAAGTCGATGATGATGATGCCACCCAGGTTGCGCAGCCGCAGCTGCCGCGCCACCGATTGCGCCGCCTCCAGGTTGGTGCGGTAAACGGTTTCCTCCAGGTTGCGTTGACCCAGGAACGACCCGGTGTTGACGTCGACCGTGGTCATCGCCTCGGTCTGGTCGATCACCAGCGTGCCACCGGACTTGAGCGGCACTTCCTTTTCCAGCGCACGCTGGATCTCGTCGTCGACCCCATACAGGTCGAAGATCGGGCGCTCGCCGGTGTAGTGCTCGATCTTGGCGGCCAGGCTGGTCTCGTCGTCAGTCGCCAGTTCGGGCATGTACTGGGTCGCAAACTCGCGCAACCGGTCGTAGGTCTCACGCGAATCGACCTTGACTTTCTCCACGTCGCGCCGGATCAGGTCGCGCACCGCGCGCATCGGCAGGGTCAGGTCCTCGTAGACACACTTGCCGACACTGCTGTCGCGCGCCCTCTGCTCGATCAGGGACCAGACGCGATCGAGGTACGCGATGTCTTCGGCCAGCGCCTCGGCAGGCTGGCCTTCGGCGTTGGTGCGCACGATGTAGCCGGGACCATGGTTTTTATTCTGCTTGTACCGTTGCTGCTTGTACCGTTGCTGCCGTGTCCGGGATTTCCCGGGCTGCTGTCGTTGTTCCCGCTCGAGGCCAGGTCGCCAACGGGTGCCGACGTCACGAGGGCCTTGAGCCGCGCGCGCTCATCCTCATCCTCGATCCGCGCGGACACACCGATCTGCCGCGACTGCGGCAACAGCACCAGGTAGCGCGAAGGAATACTGATCTGGGTGGTCAGGCGCGCACCCTTGCTGCCGATCGGGTCCTTGACCACCTGCACCACGATCTCCTGGCCATCGCGCAGCAATTCGGTGATCAGCGGCACCGGTGCGGGCACGGCAGGTGCAGGCATCGCGTCGGCACCCTCGCCTTCGCGCGCGGGCATCGGACGCTGGATATCGTTGGCGTGCAGGAAAGCGGCGCGATCCAGCCCGATCTCCACGAACGCCGCCTGCATGCCGGGCATCACCCGCTGTACCTTGCCTTTGTAGATATTGCCGACCACCCCACGATTACCGCCGCGCTCGATGTGCAGCTCCTGCAGCATGCCGTTCTCGACCACGGCCACGCGGGTTTCGCGCGGAGTGACATTGACAAGGATTTCTTCGCTCATCGTGTTGCCTTCATGGTGCTTGCCCAGGGACCTGGGCAGGGTCGGCATCAGCGCGGGCTGCGCGTAGTGGGGTTGCATGATCAAACCCACGCAGCAATTGCGCGGTCTCGTACAACGGCAACCCCATCACACCCGAATAACTCCCGGACAGATGCGCGATGAATGCCTGCGCCGCTCCCTGGATCGCATACCCGCCGGCCTTGCCTTGCCACTCGCCGGTGGCCAGGTAGCCGGTGATCCTGGCGTCATCGAGCTCGCCAAACGTCACCTGCGAGACCGAGACAACCTGCGCCTCGCGACCTGCCGAGACCAGCGACACCGCCGAGACCACGTCATGCGTGCATCCGGACAGTCGCCGCAACATTCCAGCCGCAGCCGCAGCATCGGTAGGCTTGCCAAAGACATGGTCGTCCAGCACCACTTCGGTGTCCGAACCGATCACCAGCGCACCAGGGACCGCCACCACCTGCAGCAGGCCGGCACCGGCCTTTGCGCGCGCTACCCGGCACACGTAGTCGCGTGGCGGCTCGCCCGGGGCCCGCTGCTCGGGGACATCGATGTCAAGCAGGCGGAAATCGATCCCCAGGCGTGACAGGAGTTCGCGGCGGCGTGGGGATTTCGATGCGAGGTAAATCATTGCTGGAAGAATAACCTGCAGCTGCCGAATACCGCGTGTTCGCAGCCCTTCGACCCCGGTGCGGCTCACCGCACGTTCACTCCAGTCCCATGAACCTGCCCCGATCGCCTTCCCCACGGAGAACAAGATGAGCCGCTCCAACCAATCCGCCCCGAAGTCCACGCGCCGATCCGTTCCACTGCTGCTCACCATTGCCCTGGGCGCCATCGCCTTGGGTTGCATTGCCTTGACCGCATCCGCCCAGGCACCCACCGCCTCTACGGCAGGTACTAACGGCACCCTGCTTGCCGTCTCGGCCCATGCCGAAACCACACGGGTGCCGGACGTGGCGTCCATCTCGACCGGCGTCGTCACCCAGGCCGCCGATGCCAATGCCGCGATGCGTGCCAATGCCACGCAGATGGACAAGGTGATGGCTGCGATCAGGGATGCCGGGATCGCCGAGCGCGACATCCAGACCAGTGGCGTCAACCTCAACCCGCAATATAAGTACAACGAGGGCGAGGCCCCGGCGATCACCGGCTACCAGGCCAGCAACACGGTCAGCCTCAAGGTCCGTGACATCGGCAAGCTCGGCAAGGTGCTCGACGCGCTGGTCGCCAGTGGTGCCAACCAGGTCAACGGCCCCAGCTTCGAGGTCGACAAACCCGAAGCCGCCTACGACGAAGCCCGTCGCGCCGCGCTGGACAAGGCACAGGCGCGTGCGGCGATGTATGCCAAATCACTGGGGCTTCGCGTGCGCCGCATCGTCAGCATCAGCGAAGGGGCCGGTTTCCAGCCGCCCGGTCCGATGCCAATGATGGAAATGGCGCGCGGCAAGGCCGCGGCAGACACCGTCGTATCGCCCGGGGAGACCACCCTGGGTGCCGACCTGGATGTGGTCTTCGAACTGGGCAGGTAAGTACCCAGCGCCGGTCACGTAGCCCGGGTAAGGCCGCAGGCCGCACCCGGGTGCGCTTTTTGGGCTGCCGTTGCGACATGGAGCGACCAATCCCGGGTGCGCTGCGCTTACCCGGGCTCCTGCTACCGGCCTTCTTCACGCTCCATACGCATCGGTATGGCGCATGTTCAGGTTGCGGTGTCCTCGGGGGAAGACATCAGGGGTCATCAACCCCGCCGCCCTCGTTGCCGCGTTTGTATCCCTGCGCCAAGCAGGCGCGACCGACAGGAGATGGCCATGGTGCACACACCCCATTCCGATACCCACCACGCTTGGAAACGTCCCGATCCCGGCCGGATTGCCGGCTACGCGGTTGCAATCGCCCTCAATGCCGCGCTGCTCCTGCTGATGATGACGCCGATGCATGTCCCGCCGATGCCGTCGTTGCCCGACATGGTGCCTACGCTGCGCTGGATACAACCCAAGCCGGTCGAAGTCACCCCGGTCAAGGTCCCGCCGATCGAGGACCCGATCAAGAAAACCAAGCCGGAACCAACCCACTCGATCAGCAAGCCTGAAGTGGAGTCGCCGCAGACGCCTGCACCCGTATTGGTCGAAAACGGCAGCGAAGTGGCACTGGACATGCCACCCGTCACCACTGACGTGACCGCTACGATCGAACCTGCGGGCGCGCCAGTGCCAGGCGTGCGCCTGGAGTACCTGCAGGCGCCGCCGCCGACCTATCCGCGCGCATCGTTGCGCATGCATAGCCAGGGCACGGTGTTGCTGCAGGTGCTGGTCGATGTCGACGGCAAACCGCTACGGGCCGATGTCCAGGACAGCAGCGGCGACCGCAGGCTGGATGCCGCGGCACGCGAGCAGATCCTGCGACACTGGCGCTTCCGTCCTGCCATGCAGGATGGCCATGCCGTGCAGGCCCTCGGGCTGGTGCCGGTCGAGTTCAAGCTGGCGCGGTGAAGCATGTGCGTTGAAACAACGCAGCGGACGTCGCTCCCCGGATCGCGTGGCAGGACGCGATCCGGGGTTGTAGTTCAAGTGATCCGCCGCGTTTGCCGTTGTAGGAGCGGCTTCAGCCGCGAGCTCTTTGTCTTTATTACTACCTGCATCTTGATCTTGCCTCTGTAGGAGCGACGCAAGTCGCGATCAGGTGCTTCGGTGAAGTAAAGATCGCGACTTGCGTCGTTCCTACACCTGCATCGGCAATGGCATCGGCAACGGCAACAACAACGGCACGATCAAGAGCTCGCGGCTGAAGCCGCTCCTACAACAGCAACCGTTGGCCCGGCAACGGCAGACCAAGATACGGCAAACCAGCAAAGCCTTCGCAGCGTTTGCGTAGGTCAAAGGCTGTCTACGCCCAGGATGACGATGTTCGCGGGTGGCAAAGGGCATGCGCCATGCGCCTCACGCGCGATGGTAGGGATGGTTGGCCAACAACGCTGCCGCTCGATAAAGCTGCTCGGCGGCGACCAGGCGCACCAGCATGTGCGGCAAGGTCAATGGACCCAGCGACCATTTTTCATCGGCACGCGCCAACACGTCGGGGGCGTGGCCTTCGGGGCCTCCAATCAACAACGCCAGGTCGCGCCCACCGCCGCGCCAATGCTCCAGCCGCTGCGCCAGCTGCTCGGACGACCATGGTTTGCCGCGACCGTCCAGCACCACGACGTGGACCGACTTGGGCAATGCAGCCAGTACTCGCGAACCTTCGTCCGCCATCGCGCGGTTGGCATCGCGACCCTTGCCGCGCAGGCCGGGAGCGACCTCGATCAACTCCAGAGGCAACCAATGTGAGAGGCGTTTTTGATATTCGGCAAATCCCGCGGACACCCAGTCGGGGGCGCGTTCACCGACAGCGATGAGGTGGGCTTTCATGTGTTATCGGAATCGGGCATGGCGACGCGTGCTGCAAGCGTGGTCTCGAACGGCATTCGTAGGAGCGGCTTCAGCCGCGAGCTCTCGATCTTGCCTTTTTGCTTTTTGCTTTTTGCTTTTTGCTTTTTGTAGGAGCGACGTAAGTCGCGATCATTGGCTTCGGCGAAACACTGATCGCGACTTACGTCGCTCTTACAACAGCAACAGCAACAGCAACAGCAACTGCAAGATCAAGAGCTCGCGGCTGAAGCCGCTCCTACGCAAGCAAGAGCTCAGGCGTCGATGTGGGCTTCTTCTGGCGGCTCATCGCCAACCGTCCACAAGCGCTCAAGCGCGTAGAACTCGCGCACGCGTGGCAACATCACGTGGACCACGACGTCGCCCAGGTCGACCAGCACCCATTCGGCCTCGCGTTCGCCTTCGACACCCAGTGGCTGGACGTCGAGTTTCTTGGCGAACTTGACGACTTCGTCGGCGATCGACTTGACGTGCCGTGTGGAGTTGCCCGACGCCACGACCATGTAGTCGGTGACGCTGCTCTTGCCGCGTACGTCGATCTCGGCGACATCCCTTGCCTTGAGTTCGGCGACGGCGTCCTGCACGCATTGCAGCAGGTCCTCGACCGAGGGAGGCGGATTGGGTAACTGGGTCTTGATGACCTGGGCTTGGCTGGTCAAGGGGGCTCTGTGGCTGGGGACTGGCCTGAAATTATAACCGTCTTGCGATCACGGCCGGATGACCGTGCCATCGACCGCCGCACCACCTGTCGCGCCATAGAGTCCATGGGCGAGGATGTAGTCGGCCACGGCTGCCGGCAATGTGTCGCGCCAGGGCAGCCGCGCGGCGATCCTATGGCGGATTTCGGTAGCCGATTGCGCATGCAACGGCTGGCCCAGGAACAACACCTTGCCGCAGGGTGCTGCCTGGAGTTGCTGCCTGGTATCGACTTGCCGTCCATTGACCTCATGGGCGAGATCCGGGGGCAATGGTGCGTCCAGGGGGCTGCCGGGGCGGCGGGCGACGATGAAATGCGCAAGCGTGAACAGGTCACGCCAGCCCTTCCAGTGCGGCAGGTCGAGGAAGCTGTCGGCACCCAGCAGCAACGCAACCGGCACGTCGGTGCCGAGTTCGGTCCGCAATGCCTGCAGTGTGTCGATGCTGTAGGAGCGACCGCCACGCCTGATCTCGCGCATATCGATGCACAAGCCGGGCAGACCGCAGATCGCCAGACGCAGCATCTCCACCCGATCGGCCATTGTCGCGCCGGGGGGCGGTCGATGCGGGGGATCGGCTGCAGGCATCAGCCGGATGCCGACATCCAGTGCATCACGGGCCGCGCAGGCAATCGCCAGATGGCCGTTGTGGACAGGGTCGAAGGTACCGCCGTAGAAAACGGTCAACCCGGGGTTGGAAGCCAGGGGCGACGCCCGTGGGCCGGGGACTGTGGGCTGTGGTCTGGTGGACATCGTCGCTGCGGTCCTGGTTGGAAGGCAGGAAAAGGCGATCTGCCTTTCCGTCATCCCGGCGAACGCCAGGATCCATCTTGGTCTTCACGCTTTCCTGGGCCAAGGCCCAATGGATCCTGGCTCTTGCCGGGATGATTGGCCGGGGTGCCGGGAATGCGTCCGGCAACAGTGTCGAGGCAACGGAAACCGATGCCAAACCGCGTTGGCAACCCAACCCCCGGCGCCTACCCCAACAACCCCATCGCCCTGGGCTCGGCCACGGCCACCAGCACCCGCTCGAGCATCTGCCAGGCATCGACAGGCTCGGTGCCCAGGCGCATGCGTCCCTTGGAAATCCGGTCGACCTTGCCGATTTCGGCCAGCAGTCGCTCCCAGCGTTGTGCGTCGTGGCGTTGCAGGGCGCGTCGGTACGTGGCCTGTTTGGAATCCCAGATCCTCTGTGTCTTGAACTCGGCGCCAAGGTTGCCGCCGCGCGCCTGCACACGCGCCAGTGCAGCGGCGCGCTGCAGCTCCATCGTCACCATTCCCAGCAGCGCCGGCACCGCGGTGCCTTCGGCGCGCAGGCCGTGCAGCATGCGCGTGGCCTGCGCGGCATTGCCGTTGAGTGCGGCATCGACCAGGCGGAAGACGTCAAAACGCGCCGCGTCGGCGACCAGTGCGTCCATGCGTTCCACGTCCAGTGCCGTGCCGTCGTTCAACAGGGCCAGCTTGTCGATCTCCTGCGCGGCGGCCAGCAGGTTGCCTTCGACACGCTCGGCCAGCCGTTGCACGGCGGCGCGGTCGGCCGACAATCCGCGCGAACGCAGGCGGCGGTCGATCCAGTCGGGCAGCTCGTGTGGCTTGATCGCCCAGGCGGTGACCACCACGCCGATCCGCGCGATCGCCTCGCTCCATTTGCCGCCGTGCTTGCGGCTCCAGTCATTGCAGGTCACCAGCAGGCAGACGTCCGGCGGGGGGTCCGCGCAGAATTCCAGCAGGACTTTCTCGCCGGTCTTGCCCGGCTTGCCGGTGGGCAGCCGCAACTCGACCAGGCGCTGGGCACTGAACAGGCCAGGCGCACCGAACGTGGCCGACAGGCCTGTCCAATCGGGCTCGCGCTGGCCATCGGGCGCGAACACCTCGCGTTCGGTAACGCCCTGTGCGCGTGCCGCGGCCCGTACCGCGTCGGCAGCTTCAAGCACGCGCAGCGGTTCCTGCCCCGAAACCAGGTAGGCAGGCCGCAACGACTTGCCGGCAAGCTGTTCGGGAAGGGCTTCGGGGCTGGATTGCATCTGGCCGTGGGACGCCGGTCAGGGCTGCGAGGCTGGCGTCAGGTCGGGCAGCGTTTCCTGGGGGGCGTCCGGAGTGTCCCCGGAGGCACCGGGCAGGCGCGAGACCGCATCGATGCGACGCAGGATCGACGCCACCATGTCCCGCTGCATTTCCTTGGCCAGCAGTTCGCGCTCGCCCTCGGTACCGGCCGACCGCGTCGGCACCGAAATATAGTCGCGCGATATCTCGATCGCCTGCTGCGGTACCAGGTCGGTGCCGTCGGCGCGACGCAGGTTGAAGATGACTGCATAGCGCAAGGTGAATTCCTGCGCCCGCCCGAACTGGTCGACGCTGATCGGGGTATTGGCCCAGCGCTCGCTGATCACCTGGAGGGTGGCGACGTCGGCGGCATCTTCCGCAGCCATGGTGGCTCCGGCACGATCCAGCGCTTGCCGGACCGCCAGTACCAGCTGGCTGTCAGGATTTCTGGCCGTCACCCGCAATGGCCCCAGGTCGGGTGGCAGCAGCAGCGCGTTGCGCAGATGGAAACCGCAGGCCGACAGCAGCAGCGCGGCGAGCAGCAGGAGCATCGTGGCGGTGCGGGTCGTGGCAGTGCGGATCGTGGCGGTGCGTGCGATGGCGGGATGTCTGGTCATTGGCGCAGTCTGGACGAGGGGTGGGTGGCGGGCAAGCGGGTCAGGCTGGTTGGCCCGGGGGTCGGGGTGGGCCGTGGAGGCTTACACGTGGGACGGCGGCCTGGACCGCGGCCACCCCCTGGCCTGGCTCACCGCACGGGTCGGCCCACCCGTCATCCCGGCGTCCATGGGGATGACGGCAGCAAATGTTCCGACATTCCAGCCATTGCATGGCGATCGCGCTCCGGGCAGCCGCCTGCATGCCGGCAATCGTCACAACAGCAGCTTCATCCGGCAACGATATTCACGATCTTGCCCGGCACCACGATCACCTTGCGCACGGACTGGCCTTCCAGGAATTTCGCGACCCTGGGCTCGGCCAGCGCAGCGGCCTCGATGACGTCGCGTGCTGTACCGACGGGCATATCGATGGTCCCGCGCAGCTTGCCGTTGACCTGGATGGCCAGGGTCACCGCATCGCGGACCAGCGCATCCTGGTCGACAGACGGAAACGGCACGTCCTCGACCAGCGTCTCGGCGTGGCCCAGCACCTGCCACAAGGCGTGGCTGACGTGCGGCGTGACCGGGTTGAGCAGCAGCACCATCGCTTCCAGCGCCTCATGGCGTACCGCGCGACCCTGCTCGGACATGTCCTTGAATTTCGAGACATGGTTGAGCAGTTCCATCAACGCCGCGATGGCGGTATTGAAGCTGTGCCGGCGACCATAGTCGTCGCCGACCTTGTTGATGGTTTCGTGCAGCTGGCGACGCAGCGTTTTCTGTGCCTCATCCAGTTGCGACGGATCGGTTCCGGGGTGATCCGGCTGCGAGGCATGCGCCACCACTTCGCGCCAGAACCGGCGAAGGAAACGCGCCATGCCTTCGACGCCGGCCTCGCTCCATTCCAGCGACTGTTCAGGCGGCGCGGCAAACATGGAAAACAGGCGCACGGTATCGGCGCCATACCTGTCGACCATCACCTGCGGATCCACGCCGTTGTTCTTCGACTTGGACATCTTCTCGGTCGCACCGATCGACACCGGCTTGCCGTCGGCATGCAATGTCGCGCCGACGACGTGGCCACGCTCGTTGCGTTGGACGTCGACCTGGGCGGGGTTGATCCACTCCCGCCGGCCACCACCATCCTGGCGGTAGTACGTTTCGGCGATGACCATGCCCTGGGTCAGCAATCGTTTGACCGGCTCGTCGCTTTTTACCAGGCCCTGGTCGCGCAGCAGCTTATGGTAGAAGCGGAAATACAGCAGGTGCAGGATGGCGTGCTCGATGCCGCCGATGTACTGGTCCACGGGCAGCCAGTAATTCGCGCGCGCGTCGACCTGGGTCCCGGCACCGGGCGAGGTGTAGCGCGCGTAGTACCAGCTCGACTCCATGAAGGTGTCAAAGGTGTCGGTCTCGCGCTCGGCCGCGCCGCCACATTGCGGGCAGGTGGTCTTGCGCCACTCGGGATCGGACTTGATCGGCGACTGCACCACGCCCTTGGAGAAGGCGTCCGCGACATCCTCCGGCAACACCACCGGCAACTGGTCCTCCGGCACCGGCACCGCGCCGCAGGCGTCGCAATAGACCACCGGGATCGGGCAACCCCAATAGCGCTGGCGCGAGACGCCCCAGTCGCGCAGGCGGAAGTTGGTCCGGCGCCTTCCCTTGCCTTCGCTTTCCAGTCGCTTGGCGATCGCATCGAAGGCCTGCCTGAAGTCGAGACCGTCGAAATCGTCGGAATTCACCAGCCAGCCGCGTCCGGTGAAAGCAGACTCTTCGCTGATCCGACGTTCGTAATCCTCCACCACCTGCACCGCGGCATCACTGCCGTAGGCGTCGATGGCCTTGTCTTCGCCCAGCGCGCTGCTCATCGCATCGTCGTGGCCTTGCACGTGGCGTTCGATTTCGCGGACCGCGTCACGCACTTCGTCGGGCACGACCACCATCCGGATCGGTAACTCGTACGCCTGCGCGTATTCCCAGTCACGCTGGTCGTGGCCGGGTACCGCCATCACCGCGCCAGTGCCGTAACCCATCAAGACGAAGTTGGCGACGTGGATCACGATCGCGTCGCCAGTGATCGGATGCAGCGCGCGCAGGCCGGTGTCCATGCCGCGCTTTTCCTGGGTTTCCAGCTCGGCCTCGGAGACGCCGCCGTGGGACAGCTCTTCGATGAAGGCAGCCAGGTCAGGATTGTCCCTTGCCGCACGCTGCGCCAGCGGATGCTCTGCGGCAATGCTCAGGAACGTCACGCCCATCAGCGTGTCCGGCCGCGTGGTGAACACGGTCAGGTGGTCGTCGGTGGGCTGGTAGTGGGCGTCGGCAACGGCAAAGTCGATCTCCAGCCCCTCGCTGCGCCCGATCCAGTTGCGCTGCATTGTCTTGACCGACTCGGGCCAGCCATCGAGCGTGTCCAAACCCTCAAGCAGTTCCTGCGCGTAGTCGGTGATCTTGAGGAACCATTGCGGGATCTCGCGCTTCTCGACCAGCGCCCCGGTGCGCCAACCGCGACCTTCGACCACCTGCTCGTTGGCAAGCACGGTCTTGTCGACCGGGTCCCAGTTGACGACGGAATTCTTGCGGTAGGCCAGGCCCTGCTTCATCAACCGCACGAACATGCGCTGCTCATGCACGTAGTACGACGGCTGGCAGGTAGCGAACTCGCGCGACCAGTCCAGCGCGTAACCCATCGCCTTGAGCTGCGTGCGCATGTGCTCGATGTTGGCGTAGGTCCATTTGGCCGGCGCGGTCTTGTTCTTGATCGCGGCGTTCTCGGCCGGCAACCCGAACGCGTCCCAACCCATCGGCTGCAGCACGTTGTGGCCCAGCATGCGCTGGTGGCGACTGATCACGTCACCGATGGTGTAGTTGCGGACGTGCCCCACGTGCAGCGCACCGGACGGATACGGCAGCATCGACAGGCAGTAGTACTTGGGCTTGTCGCTGTCTTCGACCACATCGAAGGCCCGAGTGTCGGTCCAGAACCGCTGTGCGGCGGCCTCGACCTGGGCGGGGTTGTACGCGGCTGGATCGTTGCTGGCGGGGTCGGCGGTGGCTGGATCAGTGGGCACGGTAGGCAGGGGCACGGTCGGGGGTCGCAGGATAAAGGCGGGCGCGGCCAAGCAGCGTACCCCAGTGCACGAAAGCGCGCCAAGGCCAGCCCAGCCCTTGTCAATGGCCCCGTATCATGGCGTCCGGATGCCCGCCCGAGGAGCGACCCGACAATGAGTCCCGACTGGATCGGCTACAGCGCCGCGGCCCTGACGTCGCTGTCCTTCGTGCCGCAGGCACTCAAGACCATCCGCAGCCGCGACACCCGTGGCATCTCGCTGGCGATGTACGTGGTGTTTACCCTGGGCGTGGGCTGCTGGCTGGGCTACGGCATCGCATTGGGCTCCTGGCCGATGATCGTGGCCAATATCGTCACCCTTGGCCTGGCGGCGACCATCCTTGCGCTCAAGCTCAAGCATGGCTAGCCCACAGATACGGCCGAAATCGACATGGCGAATGCTTGCGACACACCTCGCTGGACCGTCATTGCCGTGCCCGGGGAACCCTTGAGGCCACTACGGCTGCCATCGCCATCCACCCGAAGAACAGTGCCAACGTGACCCGCTGCGCGTAACCCGGATTTGCCGCCAGCACCGGCACGACATCCAGCATCCGCTGCATCACGCTGGCCATTGTCGCCAACGCGATCAGCGGACCTGCGGTCACCAGTGCGCGCCAACCACGGCACCCACGCAATCCCAAAGCCAATGCCAGCGTGGCAGGAAGGAATCCAAGCAATGCAAGCGTCAACATCGTCACGTGCAGCCTGGTGCTGATCCCGCCCGGATCAGACGGGTCGAAGGCAAACACTCCGTTGCCGGCGAACGCCAACCCGGCGATCAACAGCATCCATAGACCAATCCGTGCAGGGCGCCGTGCATGCGTGCATTGCAATGGTCGCTGCAAGGACAGCGCAAACACCACAATCAACACGCCCGGAACGATGAAGCCAAATACATTCCACCACCCGGCCAGCGGCGCCCCTGCCATACCCAGGAAGCTGACGGGCTGGTGCGCGTGCGAATACCCGGGAGTGAGCAGGCCGATCACCAGCAAGGCAACCAGGAAGATGGCGCCCGCGAGCCAACCGCAGTGCAGACCAGGCCGGTTCACGACGAAGCCTCCCAGCGGAAAACGTCCTCGACCCCGACGTCGAAGGCACGCGCGATCCGAAACGCCAACTCCAGCGACGGCGCATAACGTTCCGCCTCCAGCGCAATGATCGTCTGCCGTGTTACCGCACAGGCACGCGCAAGCGCTTCCTGCGTCATCTCGCCGTGCTCGAATCGCAGCCTGCGGATGTCATTGGCGACCGGCGTGCCGCTCACGACTGGCGCCGATCACGGAGGTGGTACAGCGCCGACGCGACGTACTCGGACAAATACCCCCACATCAATGCCATCACCAGCAGGTTGGCGACCACCAGGTGCGTGGCCCACGGCAATTTAGCTGCCGGCGAAAGTCCAAGCAGCACGGCCAGACCGATCACGGTCACGACCAGCGCTCCGCGTCCCCAGCGTGCGGCCTGCACTGCAATCTCTCGGTCACGCTCATCCTCCTGCACCTCGTCCTGCCAGCGCGAGCGCAGCACCCGCGACAGGATCGTCCAGGCAATCAGCAACATCACGAGATTGCGACCCGCTGCGGCGGCATCCGGACTGGCGCCGATCGGTCCATTGGAAAAGACGTGCAGCTTGGCCGCGAAATACGCGATCGCCAGCAGCATGAAACCGGTGCCGATCCACGCTTGCCACTCGGCTGGCGAAGCGACCTGCCCCAACTCGCCGGCCGGCAATCGCGACACCGCATACATGGCCGTCCAGGCCACGGCCACCAGCAGCACCATCCCGGTATTGCCGGCGTCGAGCCCAAGTAGCTTCGCTGGACCAGCCAGCAAGAGCCAGAACGCCACCCCGGCCACGAACAGCAAACTGGCGAATCCCCAATGGCGCACGGACATGATGTCACCTCAAGCGGACTAAATGTAATACTTACTTTACATCCATCCCTGATGATGTCAAGTATTTTTTACATATGCGCACACCGTCGACAAATCACGCTTCTCGGAAGCCAAACCGGCAAACCAACAGGCCTCCGGTGAACGCGCCATCCCGGCGAAAGCCGGGATCCATCTTGCCCGTGACTGTCGTGCAGCCGCTGCCATCGTCACGTTGACAACGAATGGATACGGGCTTTCGCCGGATGCCGTGCTGTGCCACGTCAATACCCTCCTGCGCTACCTTTCACTACGAAAGCCCGGGCCTGCTCCCATCCGGCACGGGTTGGATTCCCCGCTCCCTGCCACAATCTCGGGTTGAACGCCCAAGGATCCACGCATGGACATCGACGCAACCTCTACTGCCGACACTGCATCCCACGTCTTTGACGCCACCACCGAAAACTTCGAGACCGATGTCCTGCAGGCCTCCCTGCAAACCCCGGTACTTGTCGACTTCTGGGCCGAGTGGTGCGGGCCCTGCAAGCAGCTCGGGCCCATCCTGGAAAAACTGGCGGCCGACTACCACGGCGCCTTCAGGCTGGCCAAGGTCGATGTCGACAAAGAGCAGCAGCTCGCTGCCGCCTTCCAGATCCGCTCGATCCCGACCGTGGTCCTGCTCAAGGACGGGCAGCCAGTGGACGGGTTTCCCGGCGCTTTGCCGGAGGGACAACTGCATGCGTTCCTGAAGCAGCACGGCATCGAGCCGGCGACACCACCGTTGGAGGTCACGGGTTTCGAAGGCAACAGTGGCCAGGATGCGTCGGCACAGCCACTTGCACCACCCGTCGACCACCATGCCGAAGTCATGCGCCTGCGCAAGGCCATCGAGGCCGAACCGGACAAGCCCGGACTCAAGCTCGACCTGGCACTGGCCCTGCTTGCAACCGGCGGTGCCCACGAGGCTGGCCAGCTGCTCGATGGCCTGCCCGCCAACCTGGCCACCGACGACCGCGCCATCAAGGCACGCGCTCGGATGGACTTTGCCGCCCTGCTCACCGACGCGCCACCCGTGCAGACACTTGAAGCGGCCATCGCCGCCAATCCCGACGACCTGCGCGCCCGCCACCTGCTGGGCGTGCAGCAGATCGTCGCCGGCGACAACGCCTCGGGCCTGGAGCAGTTCATCGAAATGCTGCGCCGTGATCGCGACTTTGACGACGCGCTGCCAAAAAAGGCACTGATCGACGCCTTCCGCATCATCGACGACCAGGCGCTGGTCAGCCGATATCGCAGGAAAATGTCTTCCCTGCTGCTGGTCTGACCCATGCGCGCACCATCGGCACGCATGCTGCGGCATCTACTCAACCTGTGGCCGCCGTTCCTGTTTGCCGGCATCCACGTGGCGCGGATCGACGAGGACTGGAGCCATGCCCGCGTCGAACTGCGCATGCGCCCGTGGAACCGCAACTACGTCGGTACGCACTTCGGTGGCAGCCTCTTCGCCATGACCGACCCGTTCTGGATGATCATGGCGATCCATGCGCTGGGTGATGACTACATCGTCTGGGACCGGGCTGCGCAGATCGATTTCGACAAACCCGGCCGGGGCACGGTCTGGGCCGGATTCAGCCTGGACCCGACGGTCATCGACGCGATCCGCGACGATGCCGCCAGCGGCGACAAACTGCTGCGCTGGTTCAGCTGCGAAATCCGTGACGCGGATCAACAAGTCGTCGCACGCGTACGCAAGCAGCTTTACATCCGGCGCAAGCGGGACCGCTGACGGCCCTGGCGCGCGTGCAAAGTCCGGCGCGGCCAGCGTATGCTCAACCCTGATACAGGGGGTTGCATGTCCACCACGCCGCCAGACCGAACACCGCCAGAGGGCGAGGAGAAGACGCCGCTGCCGGAAATCCGCGGCCACAAACTGTCGCGCGTGATCGGCACGGGCGGCATGTCCACCGTCTACCTGGGCAAACAGGTGGTCCTGCAACGTGAAGTCGCGATCAAGGTCATGCTCCCCGAGGCGCTTGAAGACGAGACCAGCCGCCGCCGCTTTGAAAACGAGGCCCGCACCATCGCCCGCCTCGACCACCCGCACATCGTCGGCATCCACGAGGTCGGCCGCACCGGCGATGGTCTGCCCTACTACACCATGCCGTACCTGCCACGCGGGCACCTGGGCCAGCGCGATTTCAGTGACGCAAACGGCCCTGGGCATGCCAACATCCGCGCGATCCTGCGCGACCTGCTATCGGCTCTGGAATACGCGCATGCACGCGGCGTTGTGCATCGCGACGTCAAGGCCGAAAACGTCCTTTTCGACGAATCCGGCCGGCCGTTGCTGGCCGACTTCGGCATTGCGTTGCGCCGCGGCTTTGGCTCGCGCGTGACCACCGCCGGCCTGGCCGTCGGCAGCACCGCATACATGGCACCAGAACAGGCGCGCGGCGAGGAAGTCGATGCCCGTGCCGATCTCTATTCAGTCGGTGTGCTGGCCTGGGAGATGCTGACCGGACACCTGCCATACATGGCCGCAGATGCCTTGTCGATGGCGGTCAAGCACGCACAGGATCCAATTCCACGCCTGCCACGCCCGCTGCGTCACTGGCAGCGCTTCTTCGATCGCGCACTGGCCAAATACCCGGGTAAACGTTTCAGCAGCGCGGAGGAAATGCGTGCCGCACTGGATCGCGTCCCGCAACGCCGTATCGGGCCGTTGTCGCGCACGGCCGACCGGGCGCGCCATGCCATCAGCGCGATGCAACACCTGCCCAGGGCCGCCTGGATCGTCATCGCACTGCTCATCGCCGCCGGCATCGGCGTGGGCCTGCGTGAGTTGGCCGGCGGCAATGACAATGATTTCTTCCGCGTGGGCCACGGCCAGCAGACATCCGACGATGGTGCTGCGCGAAACCGGATGCAGGACGCTTCCGAAGCCATGCTGCGACCGCTGCCCATCTCACCGGCCGAACGCTGGGTCCGCGCAGCCGGAGAGCAACTGGACAACAACAAGCTGATTGCACCCGAGCACGACAATGCCTACGACAGCCTGGTGACGGGCTGGAAGGCAGACCCTTCGAACCCCGACCTGCCGGCGATCAGCGAGCGCCTGATCAAGGCGCTGGGGGGTGAAGCGGCAAAACGCATCGATAAAGCGGATGACAAGGGCGCCGGGGATGCCATCAGGCATGCCGCGGACCTCGCGATGCTCTCGACCCAATCCGACGGCGAGGCCATGACCGCATTGCACCGCAAGGTCACTGCCGCCTATCTACGCCGTATCGAAGACGCGATCTCGCGCGTCGACCAGGCCGCTGCACTGCAAGCCGTGGCCCAAGCCAGGGACGCCGGCGTGGACCCGGCATCACTCAAGACACTGCAGGCGCGTGCAAACGCGGTTCCCACAGCCGGCGATACGATCAACGGCACATCCAACATGAAGGTGGTGCGCGCCGGCAAGGGCCTGATCGGCATTTCACCGGTGGAGATCAGTCGCGAGGACTACTCCCGTTTTGTTGCCGCCACCCGACGTCCGGCTGCTTTGTGCCGTGCAAAGGCATCGCTGTTCCGGATCCTGAAACCGATCTCGTGGGACGCGCCGGGATTCACGCAATCACCCGCGCAACCGGTGGTCTGCGTCTCATGGGGGGATGCCAACAGTTACGCCCGCTGGATGAGCAAACGCAGCGGTCACCGCTATCGCCTGCCCTCGGCGGCAGAAGCGCGCTTGCTGCCTGCCAATGGCGGCAAGAAACCGGTCGCCGAGTGGCTGCTCGAATGCAGCAACGGCTGCCGCGAGCGCATGACCGCAGGCCGCAGCTGGCGCGAAGCCAGCGGTGGCCGCCCCCTGGATGCGACCCGTGGATACGACGACGTCGGCTTTCGCCTGGTGCGGGAGCTGTAGGGCCGGCCCACCCTCCCACACCATGGCGCCCTTCCACAAAGCGTGGCTGCGCACCATGCCATTGGCGCGCGGATTGCAGTGGCGTGGGCAATGCGTTTGGGCCACGTCAGTGGGGCACGGTGGTTGCAAGGCCGACGGTGGGCACGGGCACGCCCTACAATCACCGCATGCCCACATTCAACGTGCCCACACCCAACCTTCCGAACAGGCCGCCGCTGATCCTGCGCCTGCAACGCCTGTTCCTGACCGGGCTGCTGACCCTGCTGCCATTGTGGCTGACCTGGGTGGTGATCAAGTTCGTGTTTGGCCTGTTGTCCGATGCCAGCCGGCCGGTCATCGGCTCGCTGTTGCACGGCGCGGCCGAGTCCGCGCCCAATGCCCTGGGCTGGATGGAACAGGACTGGCTGCAGACCGCGATCGCGCTGCTGGCGACGCTGGGTGTGATCCTGCTCTCGGGCTGGATGACGCGGCGGGTCTTCGGCCAGCGCCTGCTGCTGTGGTTCGAAGCGGTGATCGGCCGCATCCCGCTGGCCAGCACCATCTATGGCAGTGCACGCAAGCTCCTGGACATCCTGCAGACCAAACCCGACGGCGCGCAACGCGTCGTGCTGATCGACTTCCCGCACTCGCAGATGAAGTCGGTGGGCTTCGTCACGCGCGTGATCCGCGAGCAGGGTACCGGGCACGAACTGGCCGCGGTGTACGTCCCCACCACGCCCAACCCGACCTCGGGCTACCTTGAGATCGTTCCCATCGAAAAGCTGACACCGACCGATTGGACCGTCGACCAGGCGATGGCCTTCATCATTTCCGGCGGCGCGGTCTCGCCCGACACGATCCCGTTTACAGCGCCGGCGCGCAAGCAGGCTGCCCCGGAATGAGTCGTGTGGATGATCCGTCGTCCGGCCGGAAACCGGGATGACGCAGATGGCGAATCCATGGGCACGGCTTTGCATGTCGGGCATTGCAGCTCGTGGCGTGCTCGCTGCAGCATGCTCGATGCAGCACGTGCTTAACGGAATTCCAGCATCCCACGCGCTACGCTGCCCCGCTCTGCAGTCCCATGCACGCACGTCCTTGCCCGCATCACGCATCGCGGGGCGATGATTTGCCCATGACACCAAACCACGGAGCCTAGATGCAGTCGCGCCTGCCCACCCTGCTGCTCGCCGCCTTGATCACCGTGCTCGCAGGTTGCGTCACCACACCGACAAAGGGTGGACCTACCGATCTCGCCGTCGCCGACCGGCCCGCCGCCCTGGACCGCGCCTACCAGCAGTTCTGGGACGAAAGCCTCAAGCTCAATCCGCTCCAGGCGACCTTCCAGGGCGACCCGAGGTACAACGACGCGTTGCCTGATTTCCTTGGCGCCGACTACCGCAAGCGCTCACACGATTTCAACGTGCGCTGGCTCAAGAAGATCCAGGCCATTGGCTCGACCGGCCTCACCGGCCAGGATCTGATCAGTTACGAGATCTTCGTGCACGACGCCAGGAGCGCGATCGACGGCGAGTCATTCCCCAACTGGCAACTGCCGATCAACCAGTTCTACAGCGTTGCCAACCTGGCGGTGACGCTGGGTTCGGGCAACGGTGCCCAGCCCTTCAAGACGGTTGCCGACTACGACAATTGGCGCAAGCGTGCCGACGCGTTCCCCGCGATCTTCGACCAGGCCATCGCCAACATGCGGGCCGGCGTCGCCAAGGGCGTGGTGCAGCCGCGCGCGCTGATGGAAGGCGTGGTGCCACAACTGGATGCCGTGATCAAGGACAAGCCGGAAGACACGCCGTTCTGGATGCCGGTCAAGACCATGCCGCCGTCGTTCCCGGATGAAGCGCGCACGCGCATCACCAACGACTACCGCGCGTTGATCGCACAACGCCTGCTACCGGCCTACCAGCGACTGCGCGACTACATCGCCGATGACTACATGGCGCATACGCGCGCCGGCATCGGTATCGGTGGGTTACCCGGCGGTGATGCGTGGTATGCCTACGAAGTGCGCCAGAACACCAGTACCGACCTCACCCCGGCGCAGGTGCGACAGCTTGGGCTGGACGAAGTCACGCGCCTGCAAGGCGAGATCGGCAAGCTGATGAAACGCGTCGGCTTCAAGGGATCATTGCATGCGTTCTTCGAGTACATGCGCACCGACAAGCAGTTCGATTTCAAGGACGCCGATGCGATGCTTGCCCGCTATCGCGGGATCCAGCGGCAGGTCGACGGCGGCGTGTCCAGGCTGTTCTCGACCTTGCCGACCGCCAGGCTCGAAGTACGCGCAGTGGAGCCCTACCGCGAAGCCACCACGCCGGCCGGCGAATACCGCGGTGGCAGCGTGGACGGCAAGCGTCCGGGGGCGTTCTACGTCAACACCTCCGAGCCCGGTAGCCGGCGCACCTGGGAAGCCGAGGACCTGTACCTGCACGAGGCCATCCCCGGGCACCACGTGCAGATCGCATTGCAACAGGAACTGCGCGGCCTGCCAAAATTCCGCAGCTTTGGTGGCGAGACGGCCTTCACCGAAGGCTGGGGCGTGTATGCGGAAACACTGGGTGACGATCTTGGGCTCTACAAGGATCCCTACGACCGTTTTGGCTACCTGCACAACCAGCTCTGGCGTGCGCTGCGCCTGGTCGCCGGCACCGGCCTCAACAGCCGGGGCTGGAGCCGCGAACGCACGATCCAATACCTGCTCGACAATTCGGCCGCCACCCCGGCCCAGGCCGCCGCCGAGGTCCAACGCTACATGGCCGTTCCCGGCCAGGCGCTGGCATACAAGATCGGCGAACTCAAGATCCTGGAACTGCGTGGCAAAGCGGAAACCGCGCTGGGGCCGAAGTTCGACATCCGCAAGTTCCATGCAGAAGTGCTGAAGGACGGCTCGGTACCGCTGGACGTGCTCGAAGCCAAGATCGATCGCTGGATCACGGCACAAGCCAAAGAACAGAAGCTGCACCAGGAACAGAAGCAACAATGAGGGACAGGCCACTGCCATCGCATGCCATGACTGCAGTCGTCATGACTGCAGTTGTCATGACTTCAGGCGTGGTGACTTCCGACGCATAGCCCAAGCTGACAGAACGTATAGGATGACCCCTGCCTTTGGGGGACCATCCATGCTCAAGATCCGCGACCTGTCCAAGACCTACGCCAATGGCGTGCAAGCGCTCAAGGGCATCACGCTTGATATCCCGACCGGGATGTTTGGCCTGCTTGGCCCCAACGGCGCCGGCAAGTCCACGCTGATGCGCACCATTGCCACGCTGCAGGACGCGGACAGCGGAAGCGTGCACCTGGGTGACCTGGACGTCCTGGCCGACAAGACCGAAGCACGCCGACGGCTGGGCTACCTGCCGCAGGAATTTGGGGTCTATCCCAAGGTCACGGCCGAGGCCATGCTCGACCATTTCGCGATCCTCAAGGGCGTGGTCGAGCGCAAGCCGCGCAAGGCACTGGTCGAGGCGCTGCTCAACCAGGTCAACCTGTGGCCGGTGCGCAACCGCAAGCTGGGCACGTTTTCCGGTGGCATGCGCCAGCGCTTCGGCATCGCCCAGGCACTGATCGGGCATCCGGACCTGCTGATCGTCGACGAGCCAACCGCCGGCCTGGATCCGGAGGAGCGCAACCGATTCCTCAACCTGCTGGCCGAAGTCGGCGAGCAGGTGGTGGTGATCCTGTCCACCCATATCGTCGAGGACGTGACCGACCTGTGCGCGCGCATGGCGATCATCGCCCAGGGCCAGCTGCGCCTGAGCGGCGAGCCGACCGAGGCGATCCGCTCGCTCGACGGCCGCGTCTGGCAGAAGACCGTCGGCAAGGATGCGCTCGACGCGCACCTGGCCGCGCACACCGTGCTGTCCACGCGCCTGGTCGGCGGCCGCTCGGTGATCCACGTGCTCGACGACGCCAATCCCGGCGAAGGCTTCAGCGCGGTCGCGCCGGACCTGGAGGACGTGTACTTCGGCGAGTTGCGGCATGCAGCCGCGACCGACGCCTCCGCCGCGCAGGCGGCCTGAGCATGCCCCGCCAAGCCGTGCTCGCCCATCTGCTGCGTTTCGAGCTGCGCCAGCTGCGCCGCAACGGCGTGTTCTGGATCGCGCTGGCGGTCTATGCGCTGATCGGCTTCGGCGCGATGGCCTCGGACAACGTCAGCTTCGGCGGCGGCGTCGGCAACACCATGCGCAACGCGCCGGCGGTGATCATCACGATCCTGGGCACGTTCAGCGTGTTCAGCGTGCTGCTGGCGACGATCTTCGTGGCCGGGATCGCGCTGCGCGATTTCGAACAGCGCACCGCGGAGCTGTTCTTCGCCACGCCGATGAAGCGGCGCGATTACCTGCTCGGCCGCTACGGCGGCGGCATGCTCGCCGCGATCGCGATCATGCTGGCGATGGCGTTCGGCCTGTTCGTCGGCAGCCAGATGCCGTGGCTCGACGCCAGCCGGCTCGGGCCGACGCCCTGGGCCGCATTTGCCTGGTCGTTCGCGGTGCTGGTACTCCCCAACCTGCTGTTCGTGTCGGCACTGATCTTCCTGCTGGCGACGCTCACGCGGTCGATGCTGTATTCGTACCTGAGCGTGATCGCTTTCTTCGTGCTGTGGACGATGTCGGGTTTCCTCACCCGCGACCTCGACTCGCGCTGGATCGGCAGCCTGATCGACCCGTCCGGCGGCAGTGCGATCGGCGAACAGCTGCGCTACTGGTCCAGCGCCCAGCTCAATGGCGAGCTGCCGCATCTCACCGGCGAACTGCTGGGCAATCGCGCGCTGTGGCTGGGGATCGCGGTATTGCTGCTGGTGGCGGCGTTCCGGCTGTTCCGCGCCGACCGCGAGGGCCTGGTGCTGCGCAAGCGCAAGCCGGTCCGCGACGAAGCGCCGATGGCTGCTGCGGCAGTGCCCAATGCATCCGTAACCAATGCGTCCACGGTGGCGTTGCCCAAGGTCGCGCTGCGCAACGACTGGCGCGCACACTGGCGCCAATACCTGCACCAGTCCTGGTTCGATCTGCGCGATACCGTCCGCGGCGCGCCGTTCATCGTGATGCTGGTGCTGGGCCTGCTGCTGGTATTCGCGGTGATCAAGTCCAGCGGCCAGCTCTACGGCACCGACATCTATCCGGTCACCCGACAGATGCTGTTCGTGATCGCCGGCGGCATGAGCCTGTTCCTGATCATCATCGTCACCTTCTACGCCGGCGAGATGATCTGGCGCGAGCGTTCGCTGCGCGTGGCCGAGGCGACCGATGCCTATGCCACCCCGGACTGGGTGCCGCTGGCGGCCAAGCTGACCGCGCTGACCGGCGTGATCGTGCTGGTGCTGATGGTTTGTGCGTTGTTCACCATGGGCTACCAGCTGACCGACGGCTACGACAAGCTCGAGCCGCTGCTGTATGCCAAGGGGCTGCTGCTGGAACTGGTGCCGTTCGTGTTGATGGCGGTGCTGGCGGTGTTCCTGCAGGTGGTCAGCGGCAACAAGTTCGTCGGTTACGTATTGATGATCGGGTTCCTGATCAGTCGTGCGGCGATGGGGTTCTGGGACTTGGACCACGTCCTGTACAACTACGCCAAGGCCTCGCCGACGCCGTATTCGGACATGAACGGTTACGGCCATTTCATCGGCCCGTGGCTGTGGTTCCGTGCTTACTGGGGCGTGTTCGCGGTGTTCCTGCTCGGCCTTGCCACCGCGTTCTGGCCGCGCGGCACGTCGCTGTCCTGGCGCGACCGGGTCAAGACCGCAAAGCTGCGGTTGCGCAGCAGCAGGCCGCTGCTGGCCACGCTCGCGGTCGCGCTGCTGGCCTTCGCCGGCCTGGGCGGCTGGATCTACTACAACGCCGACGTGCTCAATCGTTACGTCCCCGGCGACCTGGCCAAGCAACAGGCGGCCGATTACGAGAAGACCTACCGCAAATACCTCACCCTGCCGCAGCCGCGGGTGACCGACATCCGCGCCGATGTCGACATTTTCCCGAAGACCCGCAGCGTCGACATCCGCGGCCACTACGCGATGCAGAACAAGACCGGCCAGCCGATCGCGCAGCTGCACGTCACCATCGATCCGGACATCGACGTCCGGCGGCTGGATTTCCCCACGCACGCGCTGGTCAGCCAGGACAAGATCTCCGGCTACACCATCTACAAGCTGGAGACGCCGCTGGCGCCCGGCGCGACGATGGACTTCGACTTCACCCTGCACGTGCAGCCGCATGGCTTCCCGCTCAGCGGCGGCGATACCGCGATCGTCTACAACGGCACCTTCTTCAACAATGCATCGCTGATGCCGCAGTTCGGCTACAACGCGGGCCGCCAGCTGCAGGACCGCAACGACCGCCGCAAGTACGGCCTGCCCGACCTGCCGCCGATGCCGCCGATCGACGACCGCGCACAGTGGAACAACAGCTACATCAGCAGCAACGCCGACTGGGTCAACTTCGAGACCACCGTGTCCACCAGCAGCGGCCAGATCGCGCTGGCGCCCGGCTACCTGCAGAAGCAGTGGACCAGGGATGGCCGCCACTACTACCACTACAAGTCCGAAGCCAAGCTGGTGCCATTCTTCTCGTGGCTGTCGGCCGACTGGCAGGTCAAGCGCGACCACTGGAACGACGTGTCGCTTGAGGTCTACTACGACCCCAAGCATGCCTACAACGTCGACCGCATGATCTACGCCGCCAAGAAATCGCTGGCCTACTACTCGAAGAACTTCTCGCCCTACCAGTTCCGCCAGCTGCGCATCCTGGAGTTCCCGGGTTACGCCAGCTTCGCGCAGTCGTTCGCCAACACCATCCCCTACTCCGAGACAGTCGGCTTCATCGCCGACCTGCGCGACAAGCAAAGAGATCGACTACGTGTTCTACGTCACCGCGCACGAGGTCGCCCACCAGTGGTGGGCGCACCAGGTGATCGGCGCCAATGTGCAGGGCGCGACCATGCTGTCCGAGTCGCTGGCGCAGTACTCGTCGCTGATGGTCATGCAGCACGAATACGGCGCGCACAAGATGCGCAAGTTCCTCAAGTACGAGCTGGACAACTACCTGTCCAGCCGCGCCACCGAACGCCGCCAGGAAGAGCCGCTTGCGCTCAACGAAAACCAGCAGTACATCCATTACCGCAAGGGTTCGATCGTGTTCTATGCGCTGCAGGACGCGATCGGCGAGGACACGCTGAACCACATCCTGGCCGGGTTCCTGGACAAGTGGGCGTTCAAGGGCCCGCCCTACCCGACCACGCGCGATTTCATGGCCGAGCTCTACGCAGGCACGGATCCCAGGTTCCATCCGTTCATCAGGGATCTGTTCGAGCGCATCGTGTTCTGGGACAACCGTACCGTCGCGGCGACGGCCAAAAAGCGCGCCGACGGCAAGTACGTGCTGACGATGAAGGTGCACTCCGCCAAGCTGGTCGCCGACGGCAAGGGCAAGGAGCACGACGAAAAGATCGACGAGTCGGTGGACATCGGCGTATTTGCACGCCCACCGGGCGGCGAAGAGCAGGACGAGAAGGTGCTGTACCTGCAAAAGCACCGGATCACCGCTGCCGACACCACGATCGAACTCGTGCTGGACGAGGCACCGTACGAAGCCGGTATCGATCCGTACAACAAACTGGTTGATCGGGACTCCGAGGACAATCGAAAGAAGGTGACGGTGGATTAGTCGGCAGCCACGTGCGTTGCGCAACCATTGTCACGCCGAACCATCGCGTCGCGGGCCTTTGTCGGCATGGATGGAGATAGCTCCTGTAGGAGCGGCTTCAGCCGCGAGCTCTTGGTTCTTGGTTTCGCGATGTTGCAGGAGCGACGTCAGTCGCGATCAGATGCACCGCAAATTCAATCGCGACTGACGTCGCTCCTACAAAAGCAATAACAGGATCAAAAGCTCGCGGCTGAAGCCGCTCCTACAAGAGCGCAGTGGACCGGGACCGAACCAGGGGCCCGCTCCTCGACACCCGATGCGAACGCAGCAAGCCGCAGGAGAAGCGGCCCAGCCGTACGTGGAGGTAGCCAATGCGGTACTGCCCCTTTCACCGTTCCCGTCGTGCCATCGCCCAACCGATCAAGACATCCGACAATGGATCGCATGAAGATCGACATCGCCCTGCTGACTGCGCACCGCTACCTCGCCACGCAAGCCCTGGAAGGTGACTGGTACCTCGACAACATCCTGCACGACGACAGGTTGCTGCAAAGCGCGCTGCACAAGATTGGCCTGTCGTCGGAGCGCGTGGACTGGAGCAATCCGGACGAAGATTGGTCGCGCTTCCAATGCGCGTTGTTCCGTACCACCTGGGACTACTTTGACCGCTTCGGCGAGTTCAATGCCTGGCTCGACCGGGTGGCATCGCTGACACGGCTGTGCAATGCACCGTCGATCGTCCGCTGGAACATGGACAAGCACTATCTTGCCGACCTCGATGCCAAGGGCGTGCCCGTGGTGCGCTCCAGGTTCATCGAACGCGGCACCACGCTCCACCTGCAGGACCTGCTTGTCGAAACAGGTTGGGACGAGGCCGTCATCAAGCCCTGCGTTTCCGGCGGCGCCCGGCACACTTATCGCGTCAACCACGCAAACGCAGCACAGCTGGATGCAACACTCCAGGGCCTGCTGGCTGAAGAGGCGTTCTTGCTGCAGCCATTCGAGCGCGCCATCATGGCGCAGGGCGAAGACTCGTTGATGATGATCAACGGGCGTTTCACGCATGCGGTGCGCAAGGTGGCCAAGCCCGGCGATTTCCGTGTCCAGGATGACCACGGCGGCAGCGTGCACGCCTACCCACCCACGACGAAACAGATTGCGCTGGCCGAACGCGCGATGTCGGCGTGCAAGTCCATGCCGATCTATGCGCGTGTCGACATGGTGCAGGTCGATGCCGGACATGACGCCGTGATGGAGCTCGAACTGGTCGAACCGGAGCTGTGGCTGCGCCTGGAGCCAGCTGCGGCGACATCGTTGGCCGGAGCCATCGCAGGATTCCTCAAGCAGTAACCCGCTCGACGAACAGCGCCTACGTCATCACGCCACCTTCGCCCCGCTCCTTGCCGCATCGGATACGCTGCTGGACGTGACTTCAAGTTCCCATCCACAAAACCGGCAGCGCATGACGGCTGCGGACCCGGACCTGGACCTGGACCTGGATCATCCAGGCAGTGCCGCATGAGCCAACCGCCCGAGGTCCGCTCCGAAAACCGTCCGGACCGCAAACGCGACCAGACGGCCGAAGAAAAAGCCGGGCAGCTAGGGCCGCGCGAGCAGGCGCTGGTCTCGCTGGCGGTGCTCGGAGTGGTTTACGGCGACCTGGGCACCAGCGCGATCTATGCGTTGCATGCCGTATTCACCGGCGGCTCGCAGCTGCTGGCACCCAGCGCCCCGAACGTCCTGGGCATCCTGTCGTTGGTGTTCTGGACACTGATCATCGTCGTGTCGCTCAAATACATGGCGATCGTGCTGCGTGCGGATAATCGTGGCGAGGGCGGCACCTTTGCCCTGATCGCACTGTTGCGTCCCTGGCGGCACATGGACAGGCTGTCGCGCCGCGTGCTGGTCCTGCTGGGCCTGGCGGGTGCGTCGATGCTGTACGCCGGCATCATGATCACGCCTGCCATTTCGGTCCTGAGCGCGGTCGAAGGCCTCAAGGTAGCCTCTCCGGACCTTGAGCATTATGTCGTTCCAATCACCTTGGCGGTGCTGGTGGCGCTGTTCGCGGTGCAACGATTCGGCACGGCGCGCATCGGTGCCGCGTTCGGCCCGATCATGGCGTTGTGGTTCGTCACCATCGCGGCACTGGGCGTGTATGGCATCGTGCAGGATCCGCAAGTCCTGGCGGCGGTCAATCCCCTGCACGCGCTACGCTTTTTCCAGCACAACGGGCTGACCGCCTTCACGATCCTGTTCGCGGTGTTCCTGGTCACCACCGGCGCCGAATCACTGTATGCCGACATCGGGCATTTCGGGCAACAACCCATCCGCAGGATGTGGTTTTTCATCGTGCTGCCGGCACTGCTGCTCAACTACTTCGGCCAGGGCGCGGTGCTGTTGAAGGACCCCGCAGCAGGCAACCAGCCCTTCTACCTGCTCTGTCCGCCAATGCTGTTGTATCCCATGGTGGCACTGGCCACGGCTGCGACCATCATCGCCTCGCAGGCCGCCATCACCGGTGCCTTTTCGATGACCCGCCAGGCCGGAAGGCTTGGCATGATGCCGCGCCTGCAGGTGGTGCAGACATCCGGTGAGACCGCCGGGCAGATCTACGTGCCCACGATGAACTGGCTGCTGATGGTTGCCGTGATCATCCTGGTGGTGTTGTTCCGCAGCTCTGACGAGCTCGCCAGCACCTACGGCATCAGCATCAGCACGACCATGGTCGTCACCACCATCCTGGCCTATTGCGTGGCGCGAGAACGTGGGCACTGGTCGATATGGACCGCCCTTGCGTTGTTTGCCGGCTTCCTGGTCGTGGACCTGGCCTATTTTGGTTCCAACGTGCTGCGGATCCCGCACGGGGGCTGGTTCCCCATCCTGGTGGCCATCCTGTTTTTCACGGTGATGTCGACCTGGCGCCGCGGCGGTGAACTGCTCGCGCGGCAAACCGACAAGCACGCCAGGCCGATTGACGAGCTGGTGCGAGACCTGGCGCAGAACGAGGTCGCGCGCGTGCACGGGACGGCGATCTTCCTGACGCCCCGGCGCAAGGACACGCCGCCAGCGCTCAAACACCACATCGAGCGCAACCATGCATTGCAGGAGCAGGTGGTGTTGCTGACGGTGTTGACCGAGGACGTGCCGCGCACATCCGGCGAAGAGCGTATCGAGTTGGAAGACATGGGAGACGGGTTTTTCCGGGTCATCCTTCGTTACGGCTACATGCAGAAGATCGACGTGCCGGCCGAACTCGCCACCTGCAAGGGCCAGGGGCTCGAGATTGATCTTGATGACGCAACTTATTACATCGAGCACCAGGCCCCGGTCAGTGACCGGGGTCGCAGGGATACCATGGCCGCCTGGCGTGACCGACTGCTGGGCTTGATGATGCGCAACACCCTGGACAGAACAGTTGACTACCAGATCCCCAACACGCATGTGGTGGACCTGGGGTTGCGCGTGCGCATTTGAACCCAGGCCTGTCGCGCCAACAGTAAAGCTGGCGCGATGCGAACCTCGCGGGATGGGTCGGGCCCGACGACCCCGTCGATGCCCGCGCAGCAACTCCAGCAGCCGTTGGCGAGATTCGATGCGGCCTCGAATGTGCACCCTGCCCCGGGTTTCGGCGTAATGTTGGCCGCAGCCAAACCGCCCCTGCCAAACCACCCTGCCATTCGAGGAACCCGGCATGCCCGCACACAACAAGATCAATTATGTCGAGTTCCCGGCAAACAACCTCGACGCTACAAAGGCGTTCTTCCAGGCCGCTTTTGGTTGGACGTTCGTCGATTACGGCCCTGCCTATGCCGCTTTCGCGAACCAGGGGCTGGATGGTGGATTCTTCCAATCCGACCTGGCAGCGCGCACGGACAAGGGAAGCGCGCTTGTTGTTTTCTACAGTGATCGACTTGAGCAGACACTGGCCAAAGTCGTCGACGCTGGCGGCCAGATCCTGAAACCGATCTTTGCGTTCCCCGGTGGCCGCCGATTCCATTTCACCGAGCCCAGCGGCAACGAGTTTGCCGTCTGGTCGGAAACCTAGGATGGATCGAGCACAACGAGAGCCATCGACCCGGTCAGCTGGCGGGCATCGGCTTCAACTCGAGGTACACCACGACTTGCCCATAGGACAGACCTACACACGATGCAATACCAACTCATCATCAAGTTCTGGCGCAAGTCACTGGCCGACGAGGCCTTTCTCGCGACGATCGAGAGCGAGTTGAAGCAAGCACTGGGCAAAACCGCCGAGCTGGATGGATACGACGTCAGCGCCAAGGAAATCAATCTCTTCGTGCTGACACCCGATCCGCCACACTCGTTTCGTCGTGTCAAGGCGGTTCTTGAACGGATGCAGATCGAACGTGGCGTTTCGGCCGCATCGCGCCTGGTGGGTGGCGCGCAATTCAAGTCGCTCTGGCCACCGCGGGCCACGCGCAAGTTCACGCTTCCATGAAGGACGGTGGCGGCCGCGCACAGGACTACAGCGCCAGAAGGCAGTGTGGGATACACCTGCCCGCGGCTGTGCATTCCCCACGGAAAAGGGCCGGCAATGCCGACCCTTTTGTTTAACGCTTGATGCTTGCGATCAGGCGCGCGAACCGCGTCTTCCACCGCGCACGTCACGCGCAGTGCCGCGCTGCTTGGGACCCGCGTGCGCAGTCCGCGCAGCAGGCTTGCCATGCGAGCGATGCGCGGGTTTGGCACCCGGACGACGTGCTGGCTGGCGTTGACCACCGCCCCCATTCTTCGGGATCGGCGTATCCAGGCGGATCGGACGGCTCGGCGCGAAGCCTTCGACGGTATCCATCACGATGTCGGTCTTGAGCATGCGCTGGATCTGGTTGAGCAGGCCGCCCTCTTCCGGCGACACCAGCGACAACGCTTCACCCTGCGCGCCGGCACGGCCGGTACGACCGATGCGGTGGATGTAGTCCTCGGCCACCATCGGCAGGTCGTGGTTGATCACCAGCGGCAGGTTGGGGATATCCAGGCCGCGTGCGGCCACGTCGGTGGCAACCAGGACGCGTGCCTTTCCGGCCTTGAACAGGTTCAACGCCTTCTGGCGCTGCGCCTGGCTCTTGTTGCCATGGATCGCGACGGCGCTCAGCCCGGACTTCTCCAGCTGCTCGGCCAACCGGTTGCAACCGTGCTTGGTCTTGCCGAACACCAGCACCTGGTCGGTATGGCGCTTGGCCAGGATCTCGACCAGCAGGTCGCGCTTGCGGGCGTTGTCGACCGGATGGGCGCGATGGACGATGGTCTCGGCGATGGTGTTGCGCGCGGTGACCTGTACCTGCTTGGGGCTGCGCATGAACTCCATCGCCAGCGCCTTGATCCGGTCCTCGAACGTGGCCGAGAACAGCAGCGTCTGCCGATCCTTGGGCACGCGGCCCAGGACGCGCTTGATCGCGGGCAAAAAGCCCATGTCGAGCATGCGGTCTGCTTCGTCCAGCACCAGCACTTCGACTGCGTCGAGCTTGGCGGTGCCGCGCTCCATGTGGTCCAGCAGGCGGCCCGGGCAGGCGACGAGGATGTCGGTGCCGCGACGCAATTGCTCGACCTGCGGGCCCATGCCGGCGCCGCCGTAGATGGCGGTGACGTTGAGGCGCAGGTGGCGGCCGTAGGTCTTGAGGCTGTCGGCGACCTGCACCGCCAGCTCGCGGGTCGGGGTCAGGATCAGCGCGCGCGGCTTGCGCGGGCCGTTGGGCGGCGTGGTCTTGGACAGGCGCTGCAGTAGCGGCAGCGAGAACGCCGCGGTCTTGCCTGTACCGGTCTGCGCGCCGCCCATGAGGTCATGGCCGGCCAGCGCCAGCGGGATCGCTTCGACCTGGATGGGGGTTGGGGTGGTGTAGCTGTTGTCGGCAAGCGCGCGCAGCAGCGCGGGCGAAAGCCCGAGTGTTTCGAAAGTCATTCTTGGAACTCCGTTCAGCAACCCGCACGCAATCCAACGGTCGGCGATCCTGATGATCGTCGGCCCGAAATGGGGCGATGCGAGTATTACCCGGAGCGTTCCTTGAACCGCGCTGCGAGCGATGTTTGACGACGCCGGATGTTCCGGTGCCGTGTCTGCGCGACGAAAGGCGTGCGGGGAGAAGGCCGCGGGGGATCGTCGGTGCCCCGGGGGGCGTCTTCGACCTGCGGCAGGCTTACCAGGAAAACGGATCAGCCGTGCGCGAACCGGCGAACTGTACGCGAATCAGGCTGAATGCGCCAGCGCCGGGATCCCGGCGTTCAGCTAGCGCCCCGCCCGACGGAAGTTCCTGCAGGAGCGGCTTCAGCCGCGAGATGTTGATGTTGCGCTTCTGCTCTTTGTAGGAGCGACGTCAGTCGCGATTGCTATCCGGGGCTCCGATCGCGACTCACCGGTGACGGCATGCCGCCACCACTCCTACAACACCAACAACGCCAAGGCCAAGAGCTCGCGGCTGAAGCCGCTCCTACGACAGCCTGGTCAGACGGCAACGATGGTGCCTGGACGCGGGATCATGACTTCGACACCATCGCGCTCGCCGATCTCTCCGGCCAGGCCTTCGCGTGATTTGTCCTCGCCGTGCACCAGTGCCAGCGCCGGATGCGGGTCGAAGCCTTCGTACCATTGGATCAACCCACGCTGGTCGGCGTGCGCGGACAGGCCGCCGACCGTATGCACCTGTGAATTGACCCGGAAGTCATGCCCGTGGATCCGCACCCACTTTGCACCGTCGACCATGCGTCGGCCGAGCGTACCTTGGGCCTGGTAACCGACGAAAACCACATGCGACTGGCGCCGCCCGAGGTTTTCCTTGAAGTGGTAGAGGATGCGACCGCCGCTGGCCATGCCGCTGCCGGCGATGATGATCGCGCCGTTCTGGATGCGGTTGATCGCCATCGACTCGTCGCGGGTCTGCACGATGTGCAGGTTGGGCAGGCGAAACGGATTGGGCTTGTCCTTCCATACCTTCTTCGCGTCCTCGTCGAACAACTCGCCGTGGCGGTCGTAAACCTCGACCACCTTGGCTGCCATCGGGCTGTCCAGGAATATCTGCCAGCGTGACAGCTTCCAGTCGTCCCAGTACTTCGCGAACCAGTACAACAACTCCTGCGTACGCCCGACCGCGAATGCGGGGATGCAGACATTGCCCTTGTCTCGCCACGCGGCATCCAGGATGCCGCCCAGCTCGATGACGGTATCTGCGCGGTCGCGATGGTTGCGGTCGCCGTAGGTGGATTCCATCAAAACCAGGTCCGCCTGATTGATGGTTACCGGGTCGCGCAGGATCGGCGAGCCCTTGGGGCCAAGGTCGCCGGAGAACACCAGCTTCTTGCCGTCAGCCCACAACTCGATGATCGACGAGCCCAGGATGTGTCCTGCGTCGCGGAATGCGATCTCGATGCCGGGAAGGATTTCGGTCCGCGTGTCGTACCGGTGCGGCTGCAGTTGTGCAAGCGTGTCGTGGACATCTTCCTGCGTGTACAACGGCACGCTCTCGGGCTCGTCGTCGCGGCGATGCTCATTGTCGCGCCTGGCGTCCATTTCCGAGATGTGCGCGGCGTCCAGCAGCATGATCGGCAGCAGGTCGACGGTGGCACGTTGTGCGTGGATCGGACCACCATAGCCACGCTTGACCAGCAGCGGCACGCGGCCGATATGGTCGATGTGGGCATGGCTGACCACCAGCGCATCGATCGAACCGATATCGAACGGGAAACCAGCGGTGTTGGCCGCCTCCGCCTCGCTGCTTCCCTGCTGCATGCCACAGTCGAGCAGGACCCGCTTGCCCGCCGCTTCGACCAGGTGCATCGAGCCGGTGACCATGCCGGCGGCTCCATGGAAATGCACGCGCATTGGATGATCCTCGCTTTGGTATGCCAGAAAGCTAGCACGCGACTGGCAGGCCCGGACCGTCCGGGACTTTCTCGTCGTTGAGCCCCCGCCCCCCGAGCCCAACGAAGTGCCTGCAACTGCTGCGCAGGAGCTGCTTCAGCCGCGAGTGCTTGCGCGTGCCTTGGCTTTTGCAGGAGCCAGCCGCGATGCTTCTCCCGACGCCCTGATCGCGATTGACGTAACGCCCACAAGGGCTGGAAACGCAGGATCAAGGGCTCGCGGTTGAAGCCGATCCTGCCACGACGCATCGCCGGCACCCACCAGAAGTAAAAGAACCGTTCCCCCCGTGCCATGACCTTCGACACCCTCGACCGGGCAATGCAATGTCTAGATTGACCGTCTACCCTGAAGCCGGGCACCGATGCCCACCCCTTGGAGCCCTATCGTGATTGCACGCAAACCCCAGATCCTGTTGTTGTCCCTGGCCGTCACCGCCGCACTGGCCGCCTGCACCCAGGCGCCCGATGCCGCGCAGACGACCGCCACCGCCACCGAAGCCAGCCAACCGGCCGCCGTGCCGACGGTCGAGCTGCCACCCACCGCCGGATTCAAGATCGACCAGCTCGATACCGGCAAGGATTTCTGCGACAACCTGGCCGATGTCGTCAACAGCAAATGGCTCGCCGCCAACCCGGTGCCATCCGACCGCACCACCTGGGGCAGTTTCGAAATGCTCGGTGAGCGTTCGGAAGTCGCCAGCAAGGCCATCTCCGAGGCCGCCGCATCCGACAAGGATGCCTCGGGCGTCAGCAAGCTGGTCGGCGACTTCTACGCCACCGGCATGGACGCCGATGCGATCAATGCCGCTGGCGTCGCACCCATCCAGCCCATCCTTGATCGCATCGACGCGATCGAGACGCCGGCCGACATCGGCCAGTACCTGCGCGACGAGTTCGCGGCCGGTCGCGGCGAGGTGTTCAACTTCTATCCCGAAGCCGATTTCAAGAATTCGTCGCAGGAAATCGCCTACGCCGACCAGGGCGGCCTGGCGCTTCCGGAGCGCGCGTACTACCTGGAAGACGGCAAGGACGGCAGCTACAAGACGTTCCGCGAGCAGTACGTCGCCCACGTCAGCAAGCAATTGCAGAACGCGGGCGTCGCACAGGCCGATGCCGACCAGCAGGCCAAGGACGTGCTCGCATTTGAAACCCGGCTGGCCAAGGCCTCGCTGTCGCCCATCGACCTGCGCGACCCCAACAACCAGTACCACTTCGTCAGCATCGCCGATGCCGACAAGGCGTCGCCAGACTTTTCATGGTCGCAGTTCATGCAATCCCAGGGCCTGGACGTCGAGGGTTTCTCGTTGTCGCAGCCCAAGTTCTTCGCGGCATTCGACAAGATGCTGACCGACGTGCCGGTCGCGCAATGGAAGGCCTACCTGCGCGCGCAGGCCATCGACGGCGCCGCGCCGTACCTGGCCGACAGCTTCGCCGACGAGCAGTTTGATTTCTTCGGCAGGAAGTTGCGCGGACAAAAAGAGCAGCGGCCGCGCTGGAAGCGGGTGCTCAGCGCCACCGAGCGCAACGTCGGCGAAGCGCTGGGGCAGATCTATGTCAAGCAGTATTTCCCGGCCGAATCCAAGGCGGCGATGGAAAAGCTGGTCGACAACCTGCGCAGCTCGCTCAAGGAGCGGCTTGCAAAGCTCGACTGGATGAGCGACGAGACCAAGGCCAAGGCGATCGACAAGTGGAACAGCTTCACGCCCAAGATCGGCTACCCGGACAAGTGGCGCGAGTGGGACGGACTGGCGACCTCGCGCGAGGGCTATGCGGCCAACGCGATGGCAGCGGCCAAGTTCAACCACGATTGGCGCATGGGCAAGATCGGCAAGCCGGTGGACAAGACCGAGTGGGGCATGACGCCGCAGACGGTCAATGCGTATTACAACCCGCTGCAGAACGAGATCGTGTTCCCGGCGGCGATCCTGCAACCGCCATTCTTCGACCCCAAGGCTGATCCGGCGCTCAACTATGGCGGCATCGGCGCGGTCATCGGCCACGAAATGCTGCACGGCTACGACGACCAGGGCAGCCAGTTCGATGCCCAGGGCAACTTCGCCAACTGGTGGCAGGACGCCGACCGCAAGGGCTTCGAGGCGCGTACAGGCAAGCTGGTCAAACAGTTCGACGACTACCGCTCGATCGACGACCTTCCGGTCAAGGGCAAACTGACCCTGGGCGAAAACATCGCCGACCTGGGTGGCCTGACCGTGGCCTACGACGCAATGCAAAAGGCCCTGGCCGATGCCGGCAAGTCGCCGGACGAGAAGATCGACGGCTATACCGAAGACCAACGCTTCTTCATCAACTGGGCGACGGTCTGGCGCCGCAACTTCAACCCGGAAGAGTTGAAGGTACGCTTGAACACCGACCCGCATGCACCGGCCAACTTCCGTGCGATCGGCGCGCCTTCCAACATGCCGGCGTATGCGACTGCGTTCCAGTGCAAGGCGGGCGATGGGATGGTCCGGCCCGACGACAAGCGCGTCGTCATCTGGTAATGCGTCAGGCGATCAAGTAACAACAGCAAAGGCCCGGCATGTCCGGGCCTTTCTTTTGCCTTTTGTCTTTACGTCTTTGACCTGCGGCTGCCACCTCGGCGGGGCGCACGACCAGCTTTTGCTGTTGTAGGAGCGGCTTCAGCCGCGAGCTTTTGCTCTGCCCGGCTGTTGCAGGAGCGACGTAAGTCGCGATTTCTATCCGGGACTCTGATCGCGACTTGCGTCGCTCCTAAAACAGCCAAAGCCCAGGTCAAAGGCTCGCGGCTGAAGCCGCTCCTGCAACAGCGTTGGTCCGCCAATAGGCTGCAGAAGTAAAAAAAGCGTTCATCCTTCGCCATGACCTTCTACACCCTCGACACAGCCTGACACCCGCTAGATTGACGTGTTGATTTCCCATATCCACCTGATCTACCGCCTGACAACCCACTCCCGGAGCCAAACCGTGACGACGAAACAACCGCAAATCCTCCTGCTGTCCCTGGCAGTCACGCTGGCGCTGTCCGCCTGCAACCGCGATGCAGCCAGTGACGGCAACGCCGAGGCAGCCCCTGTCGCGACACCTGCCACCGCCGAAGCGACCACGCCCACGGGCCCTGCTTTCGACGTCAGCGAGCTCGGCGCAACGGACGAGGCCTGCAAGGACTTCAACCAGTTCGTCAACGCCAAGTGGGTCGCAGCCAACCCGATCCCGGACGACCAGACCTCGTGGGGCGCGTTCCGGCAGCTGGGCGAAAAGAGTCTTGAAGAACAACACCAGCTCGTCGAGAACGCCGAACAGCAGGCCGATGATGCTGCCGCTGGCTCGATCAAACAGAAGATCGGCTGGTTGTACCGCTCCAGCATGGACATGGACGCGCGCAACAAGGCCGGCTTCGATCCGATCAAGCCCGACCTGGCGTCCATCGACGCCCTGTCTTCCAACGCAGAGTTGCCTGCCTGGCTGAACCAGTCCTTCGCCAAGGGTGACGGACGGGTATTTGGCTTCGGTGCGGGCGCCGATTTCCAGAATGCCAAGATGCAGATCGCCTACGCCGAGCAGTCCGGCCTGGGCCTGCCCACGCCGGCCTACTACACCGATGCCGACAACAAGGAAGTCCGCGACGCCTACGTCAAATACCTGGCCAAGGTGTTCGAGTTGACCGGCAGCACGGCGGACGAAGCCAGCAAGCAGGCCGACCTCACCATGAAATTCGAGACGTCCCTGGCCAAGCACTCCGTGCCGCGCGTGGAAATGCGCAAGCCGGAAAACCAGTACCACTTCGTCACCGTCGATGAGGCCAACAAAGTCACGCCGCACTTCGACTGGACTGCCTTCTTCAAGGCCCAGGGTGCCAATGTCGACAAGGGTTTCTCGCTGTCGCAACCCAAGTTCTTCGCCGAATTCGACAAGCTGCTGGCCGATGCACCGCTGGACGAGTGGAAGGCCTATCTCAAGGCCCACACCATCAGCTTCGGCCGCCAACGCCCTGTCCGAGCCCTTCGTGGATGCCCAGTTTGATTTCTACGGCAAGACCCTGAGCGGCCAGCCGGAGCAGCGCCCTCAATGGAAACGCTCGCTGAGCGCCGTCAATGGTGCGATGGGCCAGGCCTTGGGGCAGCTGTACGTCGACAAGTACTTCACGCCAGAGGCCAAGCAGCGCGCCGACGAACTGGTCACCAACGTGCGCAACGCCCTCAAGAACCGCATTGAAAACCTGGATTGGATGAGCGCCGAAACCAAGCAGAAGGCGTTGGACAAGTGGTCCAAGTTCCTGCCCAAGATCGGTTACCCGGACACATGGCGTAGCTGGGACGGCCTGTCGATCAAGCCTGACGATTACTACGCCAACCTCGAAGCGGCGGGCAAGTTCAACTACGACTATGACGTCGCCAAGATCGGCCAGCCGACCGATCGCAAGGAATGGGGCATGACGCCGCAGACGGTCAACGCGTACTACAACCCGACCGACAACACGATCAACTTCCCGGCCGCGATCCTGCAGCCGCCATTCTTCGACGCCAATGCCGACGACGCGCTCAATTACGGTGGCATCGGCGCGGTGATCGGCCACGAGGCCAGCCATGGTTTCGACGACCAGGGCAGCCAGTTCGACGGTGACGGCAACAACGTCAACTGGTGGACCAAGGCCGATCGCACTGCATTCAACGGACGTACCGACAAACTGGTCAACCAGTTCAATGGCTACACACCGCTGGCCGACCATCCGGACAAGCATGTCAACGGCCAGCTGACGCTGGGCGAGAACATCGCCGACCTGGGCGGCCTCAGCATCGCCTACGACGCCCTGCAGGCCGCGCTCAAGGACAATCCCGAGGAAGCGGACAGCAAGATCGACGGCTATACCCAGGACCAGCGCTTCTTCCTCAACTGGGCGCGCGTGTGGCGTGGCGACATCCGCGAGAAGCAGCAGCTGGTGTACCTGAATGCCGATCCGCACTCACCGATCAAGTTCCGCGCGGTCGGTGCACCGTCCAACATGCCGGCGTTTGCCAAGGCATTCCAGTGCAAGGCGGGGGATGGGATGGTCCGTGCGGACGACAAGCGGGTCGTGATCTGGTGACCCCCCCGGCACAACAGCCTCGCGCGTCGCTTGTTCAGGGCGCGCGGCGGCGCGTTGAAATGACCTGGCAAGCCAACGCAGTCGCGGCGCGGTGACCCCGGTACAACAGCCTCGCGCGTCGCTTGTTCAGGGCGCGCGGCGGCGCGTTGAAATGACCTGGCAAGCCAATGCAGTCGCGGCGCGGTGACCCCGGTACAAACAGCCTCGCGCGTCCCTTGTTCAGGGCGCGCGGCGGCGCGTTGCCAACACTGGGCACACCGCGATGCACTCGCGGCACCATGATCTGGTCGAGGCAACGTCATAACAGCTGCGTCCTCGTCCAGGCGAGCTGGGCGAGGGTGGGTCGCCAGAGCGCAATTGCATTTGCTTCTGTCCGCCGGCCGGGGCGAAGGGGAGCGCTTGCGAGCCCTGGGTGCGCGGCACGTTGAATAGCTGGCCGTCGTGCACGAAGGCCGGAAGCGCGGCGAGGGGCCCACAGTGCGGATGAGGACGCTCCACGCGACAGCACCGCAACACCTGCCCCCCCCAACAACAACCTGTCAGGTTTCCGGAAACACCGCTTGCTGAAGCTGCACGCCGCACCATGTTCAGCGAGCCAGCGCCGGCGCTTGTTACACTCGCCCGATTCCACGAATCGGACTGCACAGCATGCCCAACCCGCGCCCGCTTGCGCTCGCCCTCGGGCTGGCCCTGATCACCTCGATCGCAATGCCTCCATCCGCCGACGCGGCGAATAAATCCAGCAAGAAAGCCGCCGGCCCCACCGTCTGCGACGACTTTTACAGCCATGCCAATACTGACTGGCTGGCGGCCAACACCGTCGTCAACGGCTCGGGCATGCAGTCGGCACTGGGCCAGCTGACCGCCAAGGCGCGGCAACAGCAGATCGACCTGCTCAACGACGACATGCAGAATGCCCAGGGCGGCGTGGCCAAGCTGCTGGGTGACTTCTGGGCGAGCGGGCTATCCATCGAGGCCATCGAGCGCGACGGCGCCAACCCGGTCGCACCGCTGCTCTCGCGCATCGACGGTATCCGCCGCAGCAAGGATGTACCGGCCGCAGTCGCCGCGCTGCACCAGGTCGGCATCCCGGTCCTGTTCAACTTCGGCGCCGACATCGATCTTGCCGACCTCAACCGCCACATCGGCTACTTCAGCCAGGGCGGCCTGGGCCTGCCGGATCCCGGCTACTACACCCGCACCGATGCCGATACCCGCGCCCTGCTGGGCCGTTATCGCGAATACGTCTCGAAAATCCTCGCGCTGACCGGCACCAAGCCCGACCAGCTCAAGGCCGATACCCAGACCGTGGTCGATCTGGAAACGCGCATCGCCCAGGCCTCCAGGCCCCTTTCCGCCCTGCGCGACCCGCGGACCAACTACAGCCTGGTCCCGGTGGCCGACCTGGACAAGCAGTATCGCAACCTGCGCCTGGGTGAGTTCCTGCAGGCGCAAGGTGTCAAGGATGACAGCGTCTCGCTGGCCAATCCCGAGCTGTTCACCCAGCTCGACGCACTGGTCGACGGCCTCAAGCCCGAGCAATGGAAGGTCTACCTGCGCTACCAGGTGGGCGCGACGATGGCGCCCTACCTGGCCAAGGCCTGGCGCGATGCCGACGAGAGCTTCCGGGGCAAGGTGCTGCGCGGCCAGGACACGCCGCCACCGCGCGAACAGCAGGTGCTCGACGCGATCAACCTGGCGGCCGGACCCATGTTGGGCCGCGAGTATGTCGGCCGCTACCTGCCTGCCGAAACCCTGGTCCGCGCCAAGCAGGTCGCCGATCAAGTCCGCGACGCACTCGGTCGTGGGATCGACCGCAATACCTGGATGGACGCCTCCACCAAGACCGAAGCTAAAGCAAAGCTGGCCAAGCTCAAGATCGAGATCGGCGCCCCGGCGCACGACCTGGACTACACCGTGCAGCCGATGGGCCGTGGCAGCTTTGGCGGCAACATGCTGATCGCCTCGACCTGGCGTCATCGCGAAGAAATGAAACGGATCGGCCGTGGCAATGCCGACCGCCGCTGGAACGTGTTGCCGCAAAAGCCAGCGCTGGCCTACGACATTGCCCAGAACCGCCTGATCGTGACCGCTGCGATGTTGCAGGCGCCCGTGCTGGACATGAGCGCTGATCCGGCATCGGCCTATGGCGCTTTTGGGGCCCTGGTCGGGCATGAACTGACCCATGGCTTCGACCTCACCGGTCGCCACGTCGATGCGGCCGGCAAGCTACGCGACTGGTGGACGCCTGCGGACGTCACTGCCTGGAAGGCACGCCTGGGACCGCTGGCCAGCCAATACGGCAGCTATGCCTGGCCGGGCCTGGAAACCACCTTCGTCGACGGCCAGCAAACGCTTGCCGAAAATGCAGCCGACCTGGCGGGTATCGAGTTGGCCTGGGATGCGCTGTCCGGCGCACGACCGGATCTGGCCAAGGACGGCGAGCAGGCGTTCTTCCAGGGCTGGGCACGGCTGTGGCCACAGCAGATGTCCGAAGACATCGCCACCCGCAGGGCCGCCAGTGACGTGCATGCCCCCGGACATTGGCGCACCAACGGACCACTGGCCAACACGCCGGCCTTCGGCGACGCATTCTCGTGCAAGGTCGGCACCGCGATGCAGCGCAAGGACGACATGCAGGTCAAGATCTGGCGTTGAGCCTCACTCTTTTGCAGGAGCGGCTTCAGCCGCGAGCTGTTGACCTTGCTTGTCAATTTTGTAGGAGCGACGTAAGTCGCGATTGCTTTCCGTAGTACCTGATCGCGACTTACGTCGCTCCTACAAATACAAAATGCAAAAGCCAAAACAGGATCAAGAGCTCGCGGCTGAAGCCGCTCCTACGTTGGAAACGGATTCAATAGGTCAAGACCGATGCCGGCTTTCGCCGGCATGGGCATGCCGTCGGCGAGGGTCTCCTAGCGCACGATCCTTGGCCTTGGTGGTCCACCCTTCCCGAACGGCGGCTGTCCCCGCCAATAGCGGATCAGCAGCCAGCCAAACAGCATCCCGCCCAGGTGCGCAAAATGGGCAACGCCTGGCTGCAGGCCAGACGCCCCAAGGAACAGTTCGATCGCGCCATAGACGATGACAAGCGTGCGCGCCTTCATCGGGATCGGCGGAATCAGCAGCATCACCCGCTGGTTGGGGAACAACATCCCATAGGCAAACAGCAGGCCAAACACACCACCGGAAGCGCCGATGGTTGGATAGCCCTGCGCACCATGCGAGGTCATCCAGGATGCCACCGCCAACTGGCACAGGCCGGCGCCGGCGATGCACACCAGGTAATACGTCAGGTACCGGCGATTGCCCCAGGTGTATTCCAGCGGCGCACCAAACATGAACAACGCGAGCATGTTGAACGCTACGTGGGGAAAGCTCCCATGCATGAAGCCGTAAGTCAGCAGCTGCCACGGCAGGAACGTCTGCGACATCGAGAACGGATCGGGACCGTCGCCCAGCGGCCACAGCATGAACGGCTGGAACACCGGGTTGTAAAGGCCAACGAGTGACTGCAGCAGGAATACTGCAAAGTTGGCGATCAACAGCGCCTTGGTGATTGGGGGGATATTGGAAAACATTGCCTGCCTGCAGGGCGCGGCTGCCATGACCGCGTCGTGATTGGATCGCCATGATAACGGCCCGGCCCCTGGAGATGCGGACGAAGGTTGCTGGTGTCAACCCGCGCCTGCCGGGCATGGGTCCTCCTGAAGCGCCTGGGCACCGTCCTGATGGATCGCCCTTTCCGCCTGGGCGAAGACGATTGGGAATCGCCCGCCTGTCCGTCCTGCAAAGCCGAACCACCACCGGACATCGACGTCCACGCAGTGACAGACAGGCGTCCACCAGAGAATCCTGCCTTCGCGGGAACGACGGGGATGCCCCGGACAACGCTTACGTCCCGGCCGTGCCTAGCGCATCCCCCAGACCGCCTCGTCCAGGTCGACATCGCGCCTGGGCATGCGCACGCGACCATTGTTTACGTCCACGCCTTCGCTACGCAAACGCGCACCCTGTTCATTGAAGCCCTCAGACCCTTCCGGAAACGCGATCCTGCCATCGGAACGCAGTACCCGATGCCAAGGCAGCTCCGGATCGGTATTGCCGCTCAGCACCTTCGCCGCCAGGCGGGCGCGACCCGGCAGGCCGGCACGCCGCGCTACCTCGCCATAGCCGGCCACCTCGCCGCGCGGAATGGCGCGCACGGCGGCAAGTATCCGGTCGGCGGCAGACAGTGGGGGCATACGGGACTAGCATAGGGCACCACGACACGCGCCAGGCAGGCCATCACCCATGCAGAATTTCGAGCAGATCCGCAGCCATCTTGCTTCCAGCGACTTCCGCATCACCATGCAGGAGCCGTACGTGCTGTGCGTGGAACTGTCGCTGGGCAGCGGCAAGCGCCACCAGGCCATCTTCCTGTCCGAGATCGAAGATGACGATGGCCGCAGCTACCTGCGCGTGAGCAGCGTGATCGCCCCGATCACCGGCATCGACAGCCGCCGCGCCCTGGCCTTCAACTGGGAAAGCCGGGTCGGCTACCTGGCCGTGGGTGACCTTGATGGCGTGCCCTGGCTGCAGCTTTGCGAGAACCGCCCCTATGACGGACTGGCCCCGTCCGAGGTCGACCGCATGGTGCTGGAGATCGGCGGCATGGCCGACCGCATGGAGCTGGCCCTGTCGGCAGGTGGCGACCTGCTATAGCCGCGTCACGCGCCAGCAGCAGCTCTTCGTAGGAGCGGCTTCAGCCGCGAGCTTTTGGCTTTTGGCTTTTGGCTTTTGGCTTTTGGCTTTTGGCTTTTGGCTTTTGGCTTTTGGCTTTTGGCTTTTGGCTTTTGGCTAGGCATGCGTACGGTAAGTCGCGATGCTCTTGCGCACATCAATCGCGACTTACGTCGCTCCTACAAAAGCCGGTGCAGGAAAGGCGGTGCAGGAACAAGATCAAGGACTCGCGGCTGAAGCCGCTCCTACAACCGCTTTACCCCGGCATGACTCTTTTCAAGTCCAGCCGAGCATCTCAAATAGTTTGAAAATGCCGTAGGCGACGATACCGGCCGCCGGGATGGTCAGGATCCAGGCCCAGACGATGCGCTCGATCACGGTGAGCTTGAGCGCACGCGGGTTCTTGGCAAAACCCACGCCCATGATTGCGGTGGAGATGCTGTGCGTGGTCGATACCGGCATGCCGAAGTGCGCAGCCAGGGTCAGGACCGACGCCGACGCGGTTTCGGCCGCGAACCCATGGATCGGATGCAGCTTGACCATCCTGTGACCCATGGTCTTGATGATCCGCCAGCCACCCACCGAGGTGCCTGCCGCCATGACCAGTGCACATGTGACGATGATCCAGCTGTCGATATGACCTTGGCCACCAGTCGGGTGCAGGAACGCCAACCAGGCGGGCAGGTCATCAAGCGTGCCGCTGGATTGCGCCGCGAACAGCGCCAGGGCGATCACGCCCATGGTTTTCTGCACGTCCTGGGTCCCGTGGGCATAGCCCATGTAGGCCGCGGACAGGAACTGTGCCTTGCCAAAGAATGCGTTGACCCAGCGCGGGCGCGCCACCCTGGCCAACGGCCCGCCTGCCCCGACCATTGCCGAGATCACCGCCCACAGCAGCACCATCAGCGCGACACCCAGCACGAAGCCGGCCAGTGGCGAGGTGACCATTGGCACGAACACTTTCCACAGCAGTCCCTTGTTATGGGTCCACCCGCCGAGATCCTGCGACCACACCAGGGCGTGCCAGTTGTTGCCCGAAGCCGCCAGCGCCGCTCCGCACAGGCCGCCAATCAACGCATGCGACGACGACGACGGCAGGCCGACCCACCATGTGATCAGGTTCCATGTAATGCCGCCGCCCAGCGCGCACAGGATCACCTGCGAGGTCACGTTGACGACCTCGGTATCGATCAGGCCAGAGGCGATGGTCTTGGCCACGGCTGTGCCCATGAAAGCACCGATCAGGTTCATCGTCGCCGCCAGCATCACCGCGTGACCGGGCGACAGCACCTTGGTCGCGACCACCGTGGCGATCGAATTGGCGGTGTCGTGGAAGCCGTTGATGAATTCGAACACCAGTGCGGCGAAGATCACCACCAGCAGGAGCGTCAGCACGGGCGCGCCTCCGTCGTCCCGGCATTCGTCCCGATTGCATGCGTCGGCTGCGCTCGCATCGTGGCCGGCCTCAGCTGTTCTTCAGCGCGATTTCATAGGCGACCACGCCGGCATCGCGGCAGCGGTCGATCGCCTTTTCCAGGATCTCGAAAAACTCCTTGAGCAGGAACATGTCCGCGGCTTCCATTTCGCCCGAATAGATCTCCCGGTACAGCTCCAGCATCAGCCGGTCGGCCTCGGTCTCGAGCACGCGCAACCGGTCGCTGAGCACCTTCATCGTGTCCAGCCGAAGCCTGGGCAGCTCCTTGACCATCTCGACCACCACCTCTGCGGCCTTTTCAAGCATCGCCGCGCGCGGCGCGAAGTCGATGTGCTCCAGCCGGTGCTGGGCCATCATGTAACGATCGGCGAAACGCTCGACCTGCTTGGGGATCTTGTACAGGGCCGAGGCCAGCGCCTCGATGTCCTCGCGCTCGAATGGCGTGATGAAGCTGTCGACCAATGCCTGGCTGATCTGGTCGGAGGCAACGCGCTCCCGCTCGCGCGCGAGCTTGAACTCATCCAGGGCATGCACCCGGTCCGGGGTGCGCAGCATTTCATGCAGCGCCTTGGTGCTGACATAGGCGGCATCGGCCGCCTCGTTGAACAGGGCGTAGAACTGCTTGCCCTGTCCGAAGATGGTCTGCAGGGAGAACATAGGTAAAGGAGGCCCGTGACAGAGTGTGGCGAACTGGGGAATCTGACGATCCGAACGGGGATTATGACGGTTTCATGGCAGTTCGTGCAGCCGCGGCCCAGGCAGGCACCTGCAGGCACCCTGCATGGCCACCTTGGCCGCGTGGAGCCTCGGCGGGCACGCGCCGGCTGCTATCATCGCCTTCGCGCCCCGGCGCACACCTATGGACCACGCCCCCACGCCACTGCCTGCCTGCTGCGCCCTGCCCCCAAGGCGCTACCACCTCGATCAACGCATGCCCTGTCCATGCGCGGAGCCGCTCCCGTGCTTCAGTTGCTGATCGTCCTGGTCCTGGTGCTGTTCAACGGCTTCTTCGCGATGTCGGAGATGGCGGTGATGACGTCGCGCAAGATCCGGCTCAAGCACATGGCCGTGGGCAGCCGCCGCGCACGCAAGGCGCTGCAGCTGGCCGAGCACCCGGAAAGCTTCATGTCGGCGGTGCAGCTGTGGATCACCCTGTTGAGCCTGCTGATTGGTTTCCTGGGTGGGGAGTCGCTGGGCGGCAAGATCGCCGAGCCATTGTCACAGATCGACTGGCTGGCGCCGTATTCGGCGCAATTGGGGTTTGCCGCCGGATTCCTGGTGATGCTGTTCGTGTTCGGCCTGTTCGGCGAGCTGGTCCCCAAGCGCATAGGAACCATGCGCCCGGAGCTGATCGCCTCGGCGGTCGCCTATCCGATGGACTTCTTCGCCAAGGCCGCAAAGCCAATCGTGATGCTGCTGTCGTTGTGCACGCGCAGCTTGCTGCGCCTGTTTGGGCTGCACAACGCAGACCTGTCACTGGTGACCGAAGAAGAGATCCGCCTGCTGGTAAGCGAGAGCCACGAGCAGGGGGTGATCGATTCAGACGAACGCAACATGATGCATCGGGTCATGCGTCTGGGCGACCGCACGGCGGACAGCCTGATGACACCACGTACCCGCATCACCTGGCTTGATGCCGCAGCCAGCTTCGAGGACAACCTCAACGAGATGCGGGCAACGCCATATTCGCGCTATCCGGTCTACCGCGACAGTGATTCGGAGGTCCTGGGTGTCCTTGAGGTCAAGTCACTGCTTGATCGCCTCGACCAACGCGCCCCGGACCTGTTCCAGCAGTTGCGCCCCGCAGTGTTTGTCTCCGAATCCACGCATGCGTTGAAGTTGCTTGAAATCTTCCGCGAAGAGCAACAGTCGTTGGCACTGGTGGTCGACGAATACGGCGACCTGACCGGCATGGTCACGGTCAACGACCTGATGGGCGCGGTACTTGGTCGCGTGCAGTCGGGCGAAAGCCAGGACGCCGAGCCACTGGTCACGGTACGCGACGACGGCTCGCTGCTGGTGGACGGTTCGCTGCAGACCGATGACCTGCGCGAGCTGCTGGGCGGCGGCAAATTGCCCGGCGAAGGCGAGCACGACTTCCATACCGCGGCCGGCATGACCATCGCGCATTTTGGCCGCATCCCCAATACCGGCGAGCACTTCCAGTGGAAACACTGGCGCATCGAAGTCGTCGACCTCGATGGTCCGCGCATCGACAAACTGCTGCTGCAACGCTTGCCAAGCGCGGAGGCCTGATGGCACGCGAGGTCGGCGTGCGCGCGTTGCTCAGCGACTTTGCCACCGGCAAGCCCGACGAGGTCCTGCAGCTGGGAGCACTGCTGGCCGGCATGGGACGCCGCTCGTTCGGCATGCTGCTGCTGATCGCGATCCTGCCCGCGTTTATCCCGATCCCGATTGGCGGTGCGATCAGCGGCCCGCTGGTGGTGCTGATCGGTGCGCAGTTACTGGTGGGCCGGCGGCGGCCGTGGCTGCCAGGATTCCTGGCCAGGCGCGGACCGCATCGCCACGTGGTGGCGCGGTTTGAACGCAAGATCTCACCCTGGCTGACACGTTTGGAGAAACTGGTCCGGCCACGCATGCACAAGGTGCTCAGCCACCGCGTGGCTGCGATGTTCACTGGCCTGTTGTTGTTCCTGCTTGGCATCCTGTTGTTGCTGCCGATCCCGCTCACCAACTATCTGTTCGGTGGCTTGCTGCTGCTGTATGCGTTTGCGTTGCTGGAGCGTGATGGGGCGTTGATGCTGGGGGCCTGGGGGCTTGGGGTCGTGGCGATCGTGGTGTTTGGGGTGTTGTCCGGGAACCTGGTGACGTTGGCGGCGGAGTGGCTGGACAAGTTTTTCTGATGTTTTCGCAGTGGGGGACGTGGTGTTGATGCGGGCCCGAGTCCGAGTCCGAGTCCGAGTCCGAGTCCGAGTCCGAGTCCGAGTCAGTCAGGATCAGAATCAGGATCAGGATCAGGATCAGGATCAAGATCAAGATCAAGATCAAGATCAAGATCAAGATCAGGATCAAGATCAAACGCTTCCGCGCTTTGCGCGGGTCACTTTTGATAAGGCAAAAGTAACCAAAACCATCCGCGACGGGCGCTGCGCCGGTGACGATGGAGCCGTCACCGGTTCCCTGCGCTCCTCACCCAAAGTGGCACGGCACCCAAACTCGCTACGCTGCGCTTCGCTCAGACATGGGTGCCTCTTCGGCCACTTTGGCCTCCGGTGCTCGGCTTGCTTAACGCCGCACAAGATCAAGTGCCAGGATCAAAGGCAAAGGCAAAGTCAAAGGCAAAGGCAAAGGCAAAGGCAAAGGCAAAGGCAAAGGCCGCGATCATTAAATTCCGCACGCGACTGAACCTGTCCACCCTTGACCGTCATTCCCGCGAAGGCGGGAAACCAGTGACGTTGCTGTTGATTGCGCCAAAGTCGCTGGACTCCTGCTTTCGCAGGAATGACAGTATTGGTGTGACTGTCGGTGTTGGCTGTTGGCTGTTGGCTGTTGGCTGTTGGCTGTTGGCTGTTGGCTGTTGGCTGTTGGCTTTGGCCCTTGATCTTGTGCGACTTAAAGCTTGCCGAGCATCGCAGCCGGAAAGGGGGAAAAGGTGCCCATGTTTGAGCGCAGCGAGTTTGGGCACCGTACCCTTTTTGGCGAGAAGCGCAGGGCACCGATGCGGCTTCATCGCATCGGCAAGCGTCAGGAGCAATGGTTTTGGTTACCTTTTGCCGTAACAAAAGTAACCCGCGCGGCAGCGCGGAAGCGTTTGATCTTGATCTAGCCCTGGCTTGTGAACGAGTGATGGCGACACGCCGTCACTGGTAAGTCGCGATCGTGTATCACCTATCGCGACTTACGTCGCTCCTACAAAAGCAACAGCAAGACCAAGAGCTCGCGGCTGAAGCCGTTCCTGCAAAACACACCAACGCGCATGGGTTCCCGGCTGCGCGGGAGTCACCTTGCGGGATGGATCCCCGCCCAGGAAGGGCGACGCTTCAACACGATGCCGGGCAAACCAGCAATCCAATCAGGCCAACAACCCCGCAAACTCCTGCGCGCTCATCGGATGCCCCAACCAGAACCCCTGCGCCAGGTCGCAACCACGCTCGCGCAGGATGTCGTATTGCCCTTCCTTTTCAACACCCTCCGCGACCACCGTGATCCCCAGCGAATGCGCCATCGCGATGATCGCCGTGGTCAACGCCAGGTCATCGGGATCGCGCAACACATCGGAAACAAAGCTGCGGTCGATCTTGACGCCATCCACCGGCACCCGGCGCAAATGGCTCAACCCGGAAAAACCCGTACCGAAGTCATCCAGCCAGACCTTGACCCCGGTCTCACGCAAGCGCGAAAGCAGCGCGCTGACATGGGATTCATCGCCGATCACGGCCGTTTCCGTCAACTCCAGGTGCAGCTGCGACGCGGACAATCCAGAGTCATGCAGGACTTCCGCCACCAGATCGGGCAACTCCACGCTGCGTAGTTGTCGCGGCGAGACATTGACCGAGACAAACAGGTCGCCACTGCGCGGGAACTCAAGCTGCCAATGCCTGGCGTCCATGCAGGCCGCACGCAGGACTTCATGGCCGATCGTCTCGATCAGGCCGCTCTGCTCGGCGACATCGATGAACACCGACGGCGCGATGCTGCCTTGCGTGGGATGCTGCCATCGCAACAGGGCTTCGGCACCCATCAATGCGTTGTCTTCCAGCCTGTAGATGGGCTGGTAGGCGATGCTCAGCTCGCCGCGCTCCCACGCGCCGCGCAGGTCCTGCTCCATGCGTACGCGTCGCTCCACGGCCTGGTCCATCGCCCTGCTGTAAAAGCGATAGCAACTCTTGCCTGCGACCTTGGCCTGGTACATGGCGATGTCGCCGTTTTTCATCAGCGCAGTCGCGCCGTCGGCATCGTCCGGGAACAAGGTGACGCCGATCGAAGTCCCAAGGAACACCTGCCTGCCCTGCACCAGGATCGGCTGGCCCAGCTCGGCGACCAGCGTCTCGGCCAGTCGGGTTGCCTGGCCGCGTACATCGCCGTCGTCGCCACTGGCACCCTGCACGAGGATGACGAATTCATCACCACCGAACCGCGCCAGGAGGATCGATTCGTCATCGCCATGACGCGCGACGGCGGCACGGATGCGGTTGGAAAACTGCACCAGCACCTCGTCGCCGATATCGTGGCCCAGGGTGTCGTTGACGCGTTTGAAATCGTCGATGTCGGCAAACAGCAGCGCCAGTGGCTGTCCCGTACCACGCAGCTGCAGCAGCCGCTGGTCCAGGCTCTCACGGAATGCCAACCGGTTGGCGAGCCCGGTCAAGGCATCGGTATAGGCCATCCGGCGGATATCGCGGTCATGGCGGGCGATGCCATTGCCCATCCGCGCGAAGGCGCGCATCAGGTCGCCGAGCTCGTCCTTGTTCTTGCTGGATGGAATCCGGGCGTCGTAATTGCCTGCCTCGATTTCACGTGCGGCATCGGCCAGCCGGCGGATGGGTCCTACCAGCGCATGCCGCAGTACCAGGCTGGCCACCAGGCTCAGCCCCAGCAACGCCAGCATCAACAACCAGATCCACATTACGTGGCGCCTGCCGATCTCACTCAGGCCCTCGGCCAAGGCACCAGTGGCACGATCCTGGTCCGCACGTACCGAATCCAGCGAATATCCGATGCGTACGCCTCCAAGGCGTTGATCGCCAACCCGGATAGGGCTGGAGACATCCAGTACGCTGTCGCTCCATTGCGCATGCACCGACTGCGCCGAGATCGCTTCGTATGCAAGTGGATCGCGCATTGCACGGCCATACGTGGGAATGTCACCGGATCCGTCATGGATGATGTTGCCTTTATCATCGAACACCATCACGTAACGCACGTCCGGCTGTCGCATTGCGTTGCGTGCGATGCCACCGATGGCATCCAGGTCGAAGTAATACAGGGGGTTGACCAGCGTGTCCGCGACCTGTCCAACCGTGGCTTCACCGCGCTGGCGCAGGCGTTCAAACACCAGGGCATGCAACGAATCGCGGCTCTGCTTGGCGACCTCGTGCTGCATTGCGTTCTGGCGCTGCAGCATCAATGCCACGATGGCCAGCATCAGGAACAACGTGGCGCCAACCAGCAGGGTGAACTTGCCATGCAAGCCCTTGCCCGGCATCTGCAGCTTCATTCGACCTGCGTCCGGATTTGCTTGACGCCCTCGTGCAGGCTGCGCAATGCAGCGTCAGTGGCATCGTCGACCGGCAGGAATCGCGTGGTGCGGAAGAACTGCATCAATGCCTCGCGTGCGTCGGGATCGTTGCCGGCTTCAAGCAACACTTCGCGCAAACGGGCCTGTACCTTGCCGTCCAGGTCGGCGCGCACCATTTCCAGCGCGCGCGGGTACTCCGGGCTTTGATCGATGATGCGGAAATCCTCGCGGTACGAAGCCGGGACCCGTTGCGGGTCGTTCCAATCCAGGTTGCTGACGCTGCCCGCATCGACCAGGCGTTTGTGTACCCAGGTAGCGATGTTGGACTCCGAGCGCGCAAACACATAACCGACCGACTTGTCATCGGGCCGGTCCAGCGGCGAGAGCAGGATCTGCAATGACATGCCGTGTTGCAGCAACTCGATGACCGGCGCGACGTAAGCGCTGGTCGAGGACGTGTTCTGGAACGCGATGCTGTGCCCACGCAGGTCTTCGAGCGTACCGATACCACTGTCGCGGCGCACGAAGACGATCGAGTGGTAGTGGCTGACACCGTTGCGCTCGGTCAATAACAGCGGTTGCGCCTCGGCGCGCTCCTGCAGCCGCATGGCATTGGCCGAGGTCTCGGTGACCCAGTCGACGCGACCTCGGCGCAGGTAGCTTGTCATCTGCTGCATGTCGCGGGCCATCAGGATGCGACCCTCGGTGATGCCGACATCAGCCATGCGCGGGACCACGTAGTCCAGCAACGGCTTGAGCTGTTCGTAATGGGCCTTGGGATCGTCACTGATACGCCCAAGTACCAGCACGTGCGGATCACCGGCGTGCGCGGGCGGCACCAACGCTACCGTGACCAGCAGGCCGAACAGGCACGTCGGCAGGCAGGACAACAGGCGGGACAGCAGGCGTGGAATCAACTCGCGCAAATGGATCATTCGGTTGGTGGAAACAAGGGCGAGCCTAGCCCAATTACCCCGGCTAAGACAGCGTGGCTAAGACAGCGGTGGGCCGCGCTCATTTGCCAAACGTGCCATCCGTTGCGCATCGGCCAGTATTCCACGCAGCAGGCGGACCTCGTGCTGGTCCAGGTCGCCCCTGAGGAAGAGCCGGCGCAGTTTTCGCATGGCCGACTGCGGAGCGCGCCCTTTATGGAAATCGATCGCCTCCAGGGTGTCGGCCAGGTGCGAGAACAGCCCTTCCAGCTCCGCGTGCGTGGCCAGTGGACCGTGTCCTGCTTCAGTTTCGCGGGCCAGGGCGCCTGCGCCGGCCGCCGCTCCCGCCCTCGCCCCGGCATCCATGCCCTCCCCCGTGCCAGCGCTGGCCTGCAGCAACGCCAGGCGCACCTCATAGGCCAACACCTGTACCGCTGCAGCCAGGTTCAGGGAGCTGTAGCCCGGGTCGGACGGGATATGCACCGCGCCGTGGCACTGCTGCAGCTCATCGTTGTCCAGGCCGGTGCGCTCGCGCCCGAACACCAGCGCGACCTCCGCGCCCGTGCCGGCCGCATCCACCAGCCGCAGCGCCGCATCCCGCGGGAGCTGCTCGGGCAGCGGCACACGGCGACTTCTAGCGGTACAGCCCAGCACCAACCTGCAATCGGCCACCGCTTCAGCCAGTGTCTGGTGCAGGCTGGCCGCTTGCAGGATGTCGTCGGCCCCGGCCGCCAGCGCATCGGCCTGGGCATCTGGAAAGCGCTCCGGCGCCACCAGCACCAGCCGCGACAGGCCCATGGTCTTGATCGCCCGTGCTGCCGAGCCGATGTTGCCGGGATGCTGGGTACCCACCAGCACGATCCGGATGCGCGCGGTCGCGGCGGCCGAGGGAGTCGTCAGGTCATCGTCCATGGGTGCAATGGTAAACTCCGCGCCCCGGCCCGCGCGCCGGGCCGCTCTTTGCCCCTGTCCATTCCCCATAGCCTGCCGAGGTCGTACCACCATGCAAAAACCAGCCGTCAACGTCATGGTCAAGGCAGCCCGGGCCGGAGGTGGTGTGCTGCTGCGGCACATGAACAAGCTCGACGCGCTCAACGTCGTCGAGAAGGACCGGATGGACTACGCCAGCGAGGTCGACGGACTGGCCGAGGACGCCATCGTCAAGGAGCTGCGGCGTGCCAACCCGGAGTACGCGATCCTGGGCGAGGAAGGCGGCTCGCAGAAGGGACGTGGCGGCAGTAGTCGCCTGACCTGGGTCATCGATCCGCTGGATGGCACCAGCAACTACCTGCATGGCTGGCCACACTGGTGCGTGTCGATCGCGTTGGTCGACAACGGCGAGCCGATCCACGGAGTGATCTTCGACCCGTTGCGCAACGAGCTGTTCACCGCCAGCCGCGGCTCCGGCGCGCAACGCAACGAACACCGCATCCGCATTGGTGAACGCAAGGACCTGGCCGGCGCGATGCTGGTCACCGGGTTCCCGCCGCGCGAGCGGGCGCGCGCCGATGCACAGCTCAAATGCCTGGGCGAACTGCTGCGTGATGCCGAAGACGTCCGCCGCACCGGTTCGGCGGCGCTGGACCTGGCCTATGTCGCCTGCGGGCGCGCCGATGCCTATTTCGAAGCTGGCGTGCAGCCATGGGACATTGCCGCCGGCGTGTTGCTGGTGCGCGAAGCCGGTGGACGTGTTTGCGACTATCGCGGTGCTACACCGGCGCGGATGGATGTCGCCACGGCGCGCGGCAACCAGGTCGTCGCAGGCAATGTCAAGATCGTCGAGCCGCTGCTCAAGACGATCGTTGGCTCGGGTTACGCCGCCAGCTTCACCTGAAATGAGACCTTGATGCCTGCGTAGGAGCGGCTTCAGCCGTGAGCTCTTGCTTTGGCTTCGGCCGTTTTGGGAGCGACGTAAGTCGCGATGCTTTTCCTGACATCTGATCGCGACTTACGTCGCTCCTACAACGGCAAGAGCAAGAGCAAGAGCAAGAGCAAGGGCCAAAGGTAGATCAGGAGCTCGCGGCTGGAGCCGCTCCAACATCAACCCAAAAGCAAGAAGGCCGCGCAACGCGCGGCCTTCTTGCGTGTCTTCTGCCAGTCCCTTAAGGCCGCCGCGCGAGCGCCGCCTCGTCCTTGGCCTTGGGCATCAGGTCCTGCTTGGTGACATGCATCAGCAGCAGCAACGGACACGCCACGTAGATCGAGGACAGTGTCCCCATTAAAACGCCGATCATCTGCGCCTCCGCCAGGCCCTTGAGCGAAATGCCGCCAAACAGGTACAGCGCCAGCATGCTCAGGAACGCGACAAACGAGGTGATGATCGTCCGCGACAGGGTCTGGTTGACTGCCTTGTTCATGATTTCGACCGGCGTCAGCCGCATGCCGCGGAAATTCTCGCGGACGCGATCGAAGACCACGATGGTGTCGTTGATCGAGAAACCCATCACCGCCAGGATGCCTGCCAGTACGGTCAGGTCGAACTCGTGTCCGCTCAACGCGAACCAGCCAGCGACCAGGATCACGTCGTGCAGGGTCGCGATCATCGCGGCGAGTGCGAACTTGAGCTCGAACCGGGCCGAGATGTAGACCAGGAAACCCAGCATCACGAAAATCAATGCATAGATGCCATTGAGTGCCAATTCCTTGCCGACCTGTGGCCCGACGAAATCGCTCTTCTGCACCTTGGCCGGGTTGTCGGGCGTGGATACGGCGCGCAGCACGTCTTCGGCCGTGCGCTTGGCGGCCTCGCCCTCGTTGCCAGACTTGCTCTGCAGTCGCACCAGCACGTCGTTGCTGGAACCAAAGCGCTGGACCTGGGCATTGTCGTACCCCGCCTTGGCCAGGTTCTGGCGGACCAGGTCCACGTCAGCGGATTTTTCAAAGACCAGTTCGGTTGCGGTGCCACCGGTGAAATCCAGGGCGAAGTTGAAGCCCTTGAACGCCATCGCGCCAAAAGACACGAGCATGATCAGCACCGAGACGGTCAACGACACCCGACGCCAGCGCATGAAGTCGATGTTGGCGTCTGGCGGAAACAGATTGAACGGTTTCATTGCAGTTCCTTGGATTCGCAGGCCGTGTCAGGTCCGCGACGAAGCAGGATGATTTAGTTGGATGGCACGGTCAGATCGAGATCGACTTGAGCTTGCGGCGATGGCCATAGAACAGCGCGGCGATGCCACGCGAGACCGAAACCGCGGTGTACATCGAGGTCATGATGCCCACGATCAACGTCACCGCGAAGCCCTTGATCGGACCCGTGCCGAAGGCAAACAGCGCAACGCCAGCCAGGACCGTGGTGATGTTGGCATCGACGATGGTGCCGGTCGCGCGCTTGTAGCCTTCGGTGATCGCCGCCAGTGGTGGCATGCCCGCGCGCCAGTCCTCGCGTATTCGCTCGTTGATCAGCACGTTGGCATCGACCGACATGCCCACCGTCAACGCGATACCGGCAAGGCCGGGCAAGGTCATCGTCGCCCCCATCACCGACATCAGCGCGATCACCATCAGCAGGTTCAACAGCAACGCCAGGCAGGTGATGATGCCGAAGACCCGGTAATAGAACAGGAAGAACACCAGCGCGAACACGAACGAGTAACCGACCGCACGCATGCCGTTGCGGATGTTCTCGGCACCCAGGCTGGGGCCGACGATGCGCTCCTCGACGAAGTCCATCGGCGCGGCCAGCGCACCGGCACGCAGCAGCAATGCCAGGTCGGCCGATTCCTTGGGACTGTCCAGTCCGGTGGTGCTGAAGTCCTTGCCAAACACGCCCTGGATGTTGGCGACCGAAATCACCTGTTCGCGGGTACGCGTGGTACGGATTTCCTTGCCATCGACCATCCGGACCTCGGGGATGCGTTCGATGTAGACCACCGCCATCGGCTTGCCGACGTTTTCGCTGGTGAAGTCGAACATGCGCTGCCCGCCGACACCATTGAGCTTGACCGTGACCTGCGGCGTGCCGCTACGCGAATCGAAGCCCGAGTGGGCGGTGACCAGCTGGTCGCCGGTGGCGATCACGCGCTTGTTGAGGATGATCGGGATTGGCTTGCCGTCGGGGCCGAGTTCCTTGCGGTTGTACAGGCGTCCCTCGGGCGGGATGTTGCCGCTCTTGGCCTCCTCGAAGGCGTAATCCTTGACCACGCCGCGATATTCCAGCGTCGCGGTGGCACCGAGGATGCGCTTGGCCTGGGCGGTGTCCTGCACGCCCGGCAACTCGACCACCACGCGGTCGGTGCCCTGGCGCTGGATCACCGGCTCGGCCACGCCCAGCTCGTTGATGCGGTTGCGCAGGGTGCCGACGTTCTGCTCGATGGCATCCGTGGTGATCGCCTGCAGTTCGCGCTCGGGCACCTTGACGATGATGGAGTTGCCCGAGACGTCGTTTTCGAGATTGGCCAGGTTCTTGGCGACCAGCACCTGCGCGGCGGCGACATCGGCGCCGGGCAGCAGCGTCGCGACCATCGTGTTGTCGGCACGGCGATCGACCGACTCGTAGCGCACGTGGTTGTCGCGCAGGATCACCCGCAGGTCGTCGGTATAGGCGTTGAGCCGTTTTTCCAGCGCCGCCTTCTGGTCGACCTGCATCAGGAAGTGCACGCCGCCTTGCAGATCCAGGCCCAACAGCATGGGCTTGGCGCCAATCGAGGTCATCCAGTCCGGTACCGTCGATGCCAGGTTGAGGGCGACCACGTAGTTGCTGCCCGTGGTACCACGCAGCACGTCGGCAGCCCTGACCTGGTCGTTGGGCGAGGACAACCGCACCAACAGGTTGCCATCCTTCTGCACCTCGGTCTGCTTGGGAGTGATCCCGGCCGACTTGAGGCTGGTGGCGACCTTTGCCTCGAAGGCATCATCGATCAGTGCACCGCGGCTGGCGGTGATCTGTACGGAGGGATCCTGCGGATACAGGTTGGGCAGCGAATACAGCGCGCTCAACAACAGGATCACCAGGGCAAGGGCATATTTCCAGCGGCCATATACAAGCATCGATACATCCCACGCGCGGCCAGGCGACCGGCGCTCAAGGTAAAAAGGAGGGCGGTCAGGCGGACTTCAACGTGCCCTTGGGCAGGACGTTGGCGATCGCGCCCTTCTGCAGGCGCACGCGCACGTTGTCGGCGATTTCGATGGTGATGAAGCTGTCGCCGAGCTCGCGGATGGTGCCTGCGATGCCGCCGTTGGTGATCACCTCGTCGCCGTTGCCGAGCTTCTCGAGCATGCCCCGGTGTTCTTTCTGTCGCTTCATCTGCGGGCGGATCATCAGGAAATACATCACGCCGATGATGATGATCGGAAACAGCAGGCCGCCCATGCCACCGCCAAACAGGCCACCGCCTGCCGCCGGGGCTGCTGCTTGGGCAAATGCGGGGGAAATCAGGAAATCAATGGGGTTCATCAAATTGTCCGGTCATCAAATAGCAGGGAATTATGGCATGTAGGCGCCACCGGGCGCTTTCAAGCCGTCTTGCCTTTCCTCCTGCCCGCGGGAGAAGGGGGCGCGCAGCGCCGGATGAGGGTGCGAAGCAAGGCCCAATCCGGCCCGGCCAACCCAACCCAACCCCGGACCGGAGTTTCATCTTCCCCACCGGGTGCCGAGGCGAGCGCCCTGCGCCTTGCACGTCGAGATGCGTGATCTTGCAACCCATGGTCACGTCCGGGCGCTCATGCCGGTGGCGAGGGGACTCCACGCGCGGCATGGAAAGAGTCCCGGAAGACGCCGAAGGTTCCCTCCCCGATCGCCTTGCGCATGTCGGCCATCAGCTTCTGGTAGTGCCAGAGGTTGTGCAGCGTGCCCAGGATCGGCCCCAGCATCTCGTTGCATCGGTCCAGGTGACGCAGGTAGGCGCGGCTGTAGCCATTGCTGCAGGTGTGGCAGCCACAGCCTTCCTCGATCGGACGGGTATCGCGCTGGTACTGGGCGTTGCGGATGCGGACCGTGCCGGCACTGGTGAAAAAATGACCATTGCGGGCGTTGCGGGTGGGCATCACGCAATCGAACATGTCCACGCCACGCGCGACCGCCTCGACCAGGTCCTCCGGCCGCCCAACGCCCATCAGGTAGCGCGGATGGTGGGTCGGCAGTTGCGGGACGGTGTGTTCGAGCATGGCATTGCGCTCGTCCTCCGGCTCGCCGACTGCCAGGCCGCCGATGGCGTAACCGTCAAAGCCGATGGCCTTGAGCGCCTCGGCCGACTGCGTACGCAGGTCGTGGTGGACGCCACCCTGCACGATGCCGAACAAGGCGGCATCGTTTCCGTCATGTCCATCGCCTTCATGCGCACGCTTGCTGCGCTCGGCCCAGCGCAGCGACAGCTCCATCGACTTGCGAGCCACTTCCTGCGTGGCGGGGTACGGCGTGCACTCGTCGAAGATCATCACGATGTCCGAGCCGAGCACCTTCTGGATGCGCATGCTTTCTTCCGGCCCCAGGAACACGGTCGACCCGTCGATCGGCGCCTGGAAGGTCACGCCCTGCTCGGTGATCTTGCGTCGGTGAGCCAACGAGAACACCTGGAACCCACCAGAGTCGGTCAGGATCGGGCCATCCCAACCCATGAAGCCATGCAGCCCGCCATGCGCTTCAATCACCTCAAGCCCGGGTCGCAGGTAGAGGTGGAAGGTGTTGCCCAGGATGATTTCGGCGCCGAGGGCGCGGACCTGTTCGGGCAGCAGGCCCTTGACCGAGCCGTAGGTGCCGACGGGCATGAAGGCCGGGGTCTCCACGGTGCCGCGCGGGAAGACCAGGCGGCCGCGACGTGCAGCGCCGTCTGTTGCGAGCAACTCGAAGGACATGCGGCTCATGCGGCACCCCGCTTCCCGGGCGCGTCATCCCCGCCAGAGCGGGGATACAGTGACTTTGCTTCTTGCCCGGACACCGGTAACAACACTGGATTCCTGTTTTCGCAGGCAGGACGGGCAGGTACAGAATCCTGCATGCATACCTGCATGGCGCGTGTCGACGCGTTCATTCGTTTGCCATCCGATCCTGATCGCGGCGAGGAAACAGCAACATCGCATCCCCATAAGAAAAAAACCGGTAACGCTCTTCAATCGCATGGTGATAAGCGGCCATGATCCGCTGCTTGCCCGCAAACGCCGAGACCATCATCAGCAACGTGCTTTCAGGCAAGTGGAAATTGGTCAGCAACGCATCGACGCTATGGATGCGATACCCGGGCAGGATGAAGATGGTCGTCTCGCCCGCGTAAGGCCTGAGCTGGCCGTCTTGTGCAATCGCACTTTCCAGCGCACGCACCACGGTCGTGCCCACTGCGATCACGCGACCGCCTGCCGCACGGGTCCTCTGGATCTGCGCCACCAACGAGGCGCCGACGTTGAGCCATTCGCTATGCATGCGATGTTCGCTGAGATCATCCACGCGCACCGGCTGGAAGGTCCCCGCTCCGACATGCAAGGTGACATGGCCAAAGTCGATGCCGCGCGCGCGTAAACCGTCCAGCAGGCCTTGGTCGAAATGCAGGCCGGCGGTTGGCGCCGCGACCGCGCCGGCCTCGCGCGCGAATACGGTCTGGTAGCGCTCATGGTCATCAGCATCCGGATCGCGATGGATGTAGGGCGGCAGCGGCAATCGGCCAGCCCGCTGCAGCCAATCGACAAGCGCACCCTCGATGTCGAACCGCAACTGGTAGAAGCCGCCATCGCGGGTCAACACTTCAGCCTCGCCGCCGGCTTCCAGGGTGATGCGGCTGCCCGGCTTGGGTGACTTGCTGGCGCCCACCTGTGCAAGCGCCTGGTTGTCGGACAACAACCGCTCGATCAGGATCTCGACCCGTCCGCCGCTGGCCTTGTGCCCGTACAACCGCGCGGGGATCACCCGGGTGTCGTTGAACACCAGCAGGTCACCTGGCTGCAGCAACCCGGGCAGGTCGCGGATCCCGCTGTCGACCATTGCCGCGGGCGCAGGTGGCACGACCAGCAGGCGGCTGGCCGAACGCTCGGGCAGCGGAGCTTGCGCGATCAGTTCGGTGGGGAGGTCGTAATGGAAGTCGGATCGTTTCAACGTGATTGACTCTGGGTTGCCATGAACGCTGGGGCTATTCCATCCCAGTTGCTATCCGTCCCACTGTCATCCTGGGCACATCGTCATCCTGAGCGCAGCGAAGGATCTGCCGTGCTTGCGCCTTTTGCAGGAGCGACGCAAGTCGCGATGCGCTTGCCGACATCCGATCGCGACTAGCGTCGCTCCCGCAAAAACCATAAAAACCATTGAAGCCATAGCCAGGATCAAAAGCTCGCGGCTGAAGCCGCTCCTACAAGAAAGCCAGAAAGCAGAAGGCACGGCAGATCCCGAAACCCCAGCCTAAACAGTGACTTGAGCCCGGGGCGGGCGCGCATTGTAAACGTTGCCAATGGGGCGGGCGGGGGTTACGGCGCCTGAACCTGCATGATAAAATCCCGCAAATACTTGTTTTAACTGGAAAACGGCAGTCCGCGACGCGCTCAGGGATGCTCCCTTCCGGGAGGCCGTCCACCGGATGCGAACGCGCGGAACCATCGCCGCATGTCCAAGCCACAGGACAGGATTCCACTACCCATCACGTGATTGAACCCCGGGAGCCATCATGACCCTGCTCGATACCCTCGCCCCGCTGCGCGCGCACAAGGGCGCACAGCGCACTGTCGGCCTGGACGACGACACGTTGCTCAAGTTTGCCGCGACCCACCCCGACCTGGTCGAGGCCGCGCAGGCGGCCGCCGCCGAATACGACGCGATCAAGGGCGACTTCGCCGACCTGCTGGACCTGGATGAAGCCGAGCAGGCGCACCAGGTGCAGGACGGCTTCGTCAACTTCTATCCGCAGGACGCCGTCAACCCCTACGTCGCACTCACCGCACGCGGGCCATGGGTGGTGACGCTCAAGGGCGCGGTGCTGCACGACACCGGCGGCTACGGAATGCTCGGTTTGGGGCACGCGCCGCAGGATGTGCTCGATGCAATGGCCAAGCCGCAATCGATGGCCAACATCATGACGCCCAGCCTGTCGCAACTACGTTTCGAGCGCGCACTGCGCAAGGAAATCGGCCATACGCGTGGCGGAAAGTGCCCGTATGACAAGTTCATGTGCCTCAACTCGGGCTCGGAGTCGGTAGGCCTGGCCGCACGCATCGCCGATACCAACACCCGCACGATGACCGACCCGGATGGCCGTTACGCCGGCCGCACCGTCAAGCGCCTCGTGGTCAAGGGCAGCTTCCATGGCCGCACCGATCGTCCGGCGCTGTATTCGGACTCCACCCGCAAGACCTACCTCAAGTTCCTGGCCAGTTATCGCGACGAGGATTCGGTCCTCTCGGTCGAGCCATACGACATCGATGCGCTCAAGCAGGTCTTCGCCGATGCCGACAGCAACGGATGGTTCATCGAAGCGATGTTCCTGGAGCCGGTGATGGGCGAAGGCGACCCGGGTCGCAGCGTGCCGGTCGATTTCTACAACGCAGCGCGTGCGCTGACCAAGGCGCACGGCGCGCTTTTGTTGGTGGACTCGATCCAGGCCGGCCTGCGTGCGCAGGGCGTGCTGTCGATCGTCGACTACCCGGGCTACCAGGATGTCGAGGCGCCGGACATGGAGACCTATTCCAAGGCGCTCAACGCCGGCCAGTATCCACTGTCGGTGCTTGCCACCAACGCAACCGCCGCCGCCATCTACAAGCGTGGCACGTACGGCAACACCATGACCACCAATCCGCGCGCTTGCGACGTCGCCTGCACGGTGCTGGGTGGCCTGACGGAGCAAATGCGCGACAACATCCGCAACCGCGGCAAGCAGGCCGTGGCCAAACTTGAAGCGCTCAAGTCGGAACTGGGTGGCGAGATCACCAAGGTCCAGGGCACCGGCCTGTTGTTCTCATGCGAGCTGGCCCCGCAGTTCAAGTGCTACGGCGGCGATTCCACCGAGGAATGGCTGCGCGAGCGCGGCCTGGGCGTGATCCACGGCGGCACCAACTCGCTGCGTTTTACCCCGCACTTCGCCATGGACGAGGCCGAACTCGACCTGCTGGTAGCCCTGGTGAAGCGCGCGATCCAGGAAGGACCCCGCCAGGAGCAGTCTGCCGCTGCCTAGCAACCACGGCAACACAAGCAAGAAAGCCGGCGCAAGCCGGCTTTTTGCTGTTGTAGGAGCGGCTTCAGCCGCGAGCTTTTGATTTTGCCCTGGCTGTTGCATCTGTAGGAGCGACGTAAGTCGCGATCGGATATCGGGAGAGCCTTCGCGACTCACGTCGCTCCTACAAAGGCAAAAAAGCACTAGCAAGAGCTCGCGGCTGAAGCCGCTCCTACATACGTCATCAGATCCTTCGCTGCGCCTACAGCTGGGCCAATGCCAGCCATACGCCCGCAAGCGCCATCACCAGCAGGTCCAGCCAGGTCAGCACGGTGCCGTAAAAACGACCCACCGATCTTCCCGAGGTACGCGACAACCCAATCGCGTGCATCAACCGCGCCAGCAACAGCACGGCGCCAAAGACCCACAACGCCATCGCCGGCATCCCGCAAAGCTCCAGCAGGCCTAGCAGCAACAATGCCATCGGTACGTGCTCGACAAAGTTGCCGTGCACGCGGACCTTGCGCATCAGTGCCTCGTCTCCACCATCACCCAGGCCGATGCGCTTGCCGTGGCGGTGGCGGGAAATCGGCACCAGCAATGCGACCATCAGGACGGCATGCAGTGCGGTGAACAACAGTGTGATCCTTGGCATCCTGGTTCCCCAATGTGATTGAACGAGCTGGCTGCAGGTCGGGTCGCCCGGCCTTTCCGGGCCCAATCTTAGCCACAATTCCAATGAAAGCCGGCTTTACTGGCAGGCAGCTGCTGTCCACCCATCGTGGCCAAGGCTTGCGCTCAAGACGGATCGCGGCGTTCACCGAGCTGGCGACTTGCAGGAAGCCAGTCCATCAATCGATTCAAGCCTGGCTTGACTCGCACTTGCCTTGCGGTCATTGACCTGGGCAGTGATTCATTCCCTGGCAACGACACTGCCACGAAACGTCAAGGTTTCCGCCGCCTGCGCCATGCAGCCAGTCCGGCGATCAAGACCAGCAGGACGCCACCACCCAACAGCCAGGGCAGGCGTCGTGTTCCTGGCGCCCTGCCAGCCGCGATGGGTGCATCGGACCCAGGGGTTGTAACCACAGCAGGTGCGGCGACCAGCTGCCAGTGACCGTCATTGAGCACGACCCTTCCCTGCAGTGGCGGCAGGATCAGTTCGCTCCAGGTAATGCGCAGGTCGCCGACCTGAGGATCCAACGGGTTCTCGCCGCTGCCCAGGCCATCACCCAATGGTTGGAATGTCGCAGCAAGATTGCCCGGCAGCGCATTGAAACTGGGACGGAAACCCCGCCACTGGCCCAAAGCCCGCAGCACTTCGTCATCCAGTGGCTTGCCATCGATGCTGATCGATGCCGCACGCCAACGCTTGCCTTGCAGCGGGAACGGCGGATTGTCGTGTCCGGCGGCAAAACCGCTGGAGTCCAGCGGTCGCTCGCTCCACGCATGGGCATACCCCTGCCCGGCCTGCTGCCATTGGTACATCTCGACATGGCGTTCCAGGCCAAGATGACGCGCCGTGACGCCAAAGTCGGGATCGCGCACGCTCTTGTCCGGCTGCGGCGTGCCCAGCGGTTGCGCCGCGCTCGCTCCACCGCCGTCAGGCGCCTGTGCGACGGCAATGCCGGGGAGCCCAACAGCAGCCAACGCAACAGCAACCAGGACGCATACCACCGCAGGCCGGTGTGCAGGGGTCATGCAGCCAGCGCCCTGGCGTGCAACTCCTGCACTTCGTGCGCGGTGCCGTAACGCCCACGCTCATCGCAGGTCACCTGCGCCAGTGCGCATTCCGGGTCGTGGGTGAAAAACAGATGCACGTTGCGCGCCAGCTTGTCGGCAAGGAACTCGCTCTTCTCGTCGATCAGCAATTCGGCACTGCGGTCGTAACCCATGGTGATCGGCACATGCACCCACGGGCGGCCCGGGATCAGGTCGGCACAGAACACCACGCCACCGTGATCCTCGCCATCGACGTGCTCGGGGCCGACGATCTCGGCCAGCATCAAGCCAGGAGTATGACCGTCGCTGTAGTGGAAACGCACGGTCTTGCCGAGCGCGCGCGAATATTGGCCGTCGACGATTTCCAGGCGGCCGGTTTTTTCCAGCAATCCCGGCAGTTCAGGGATGAAGCTGGCGCGGTCACGTGGATGCGGATTGCGGGCGCGATCCCAGCACGCCGCACTGACCACGAAGGTCGCATTGGGAAACAGCAATCGCGGTGCCTCGCCTTCCTGCCACTGCGACAAGAGTCCGCCGGCGTGGTCGAAGTGCAGGTGCGATAGCACCACCACGTCGATATCCCCGTGTTCGAAGCCGGCTTCGCGCAACGATTCCAACAGCACGTGCCGATCTTCCTGCACACCGTAGCGCTCGCGCAGTTTCGGCTCGAAGAACGCACCGATACCGGTCTCGAACAGCACGGTCTTGCCATTGAGTGGACTGGCGAGCAACGCACGGCATGCCAGCGCGATGCGATTGTGCTCATCTGGCGCGATCCACTTGTGCCACATCGCGCGAGGCGCGTTGCCAAACATCGCGCCGCCATCAAGCTTTTGGGAATTGCCCAGGATCGACCAGAGTTTCATTGTCCGATTCTAACGCCGACGGGGGTTAAATCGCTGCGAGCAGCGACGTGCTGTCCTAGGAGCGGCTTCAGCAGCGAGCTCTTGCTTCGGCTTTTGCAAGAGCGACGCAAGTCGCGATAGGCAGTCCCGGATTCCTGATCGCGACCTGCGTCGCTCGTACAAAAGACAAAAAGCTAAAAAAACAAAGCCGAAAGAGCAAAAGCTCGCGGCTGAAGTCGCTCCTGCAGGGGGTCAGGGTTTTGGCAGCACTGCTGCCTTGCCATCAGGGTGCCGGGGGTCGCTGCCACCCGACACGGTGTCGGTATCGCGATCCCACTCCACCGTCTGCAAGTTGCCCCAGGTGCCCTCGGCGGCATTGACCTTGTGTCCCATCGCCTCGAGCGCCTTGATCGTATCCGCGTCGAATGCGTCGGGCTCGGCCGAGACCACGTCGGGCATCCATTGGTGGTGGTAACGCGGCAATGCCGCGACCTGTCGCGCGGACAATCCGTCGTCGTAGCCCAGGATGCCGACCAGCACCTCGGTGATGATCCGGCTGCCGCCAGGCGCGCCCAGCGCGGTGACCTTGTCGGGCGAAAACATGAAGGTCGGCGTCATCGAGCTGAGCATGCGCTTGCCTGCTTCCGGCGCATTGGCGGCAAAACCCATCACGCCAAACGCATTGGGCGTGCCCGGCTTGAGCGCGAAGTCGTCCATCTCGTCGTTGAGCAACACACCGGTGCCCGGGACGACCATGCCGGAGCCATACAGCAGGTTGACCGTCTGCGTGGCCGACACCATGTTGCCGTCGGCATCGATGATCGAGAAGTGCGTGGTCTCATCGTCTTCCAGCGGAGCCGGTTGCCCGGGCAGCAGGTCGCTGGGCGTGGCCTTGTCCGGGTGGATGGTCGCGCGCAGGCCGGCGGCGTAATCCGGGCTGCTCAGGCGCGACACGGGCACCTTCACGAAGTCCGGGTCGCCCAGGTAGATGGTGCGATCGCGATACGCACGACGCATGGCCTCGACCACCAGGTGGGTGCGGTGCGCGGCATCGAGCTTCGACAGGTCCCAGCCTTCGAGCACCTGCAGGATTTCGGCCAGCGCGACGCCGCCCGAGGACGGTGGTGGCGAAGTGACGATGCGCCAGTCACGGTAGGGAAACACGATCGGCTCGCGTTCGCGGGCCGTGTAGCCGGCAAGTTCAGCGGCCGTCCAGTGGCCACCCTCGGCCTTGACCGACGCCAGCATTTTCCTGGCGACATCACCACGGTAGAAGCCCTCCAGGCCCTTGTCGGCCAGGCGCTCCAGCGTGCGTGCCAGGTCAGCCTGCCTGAAGATTTCACCCACCTTGGGCGGATCGCCATCGGCCAGGTACAGGGCGCGGGTCCCGGGGTACCGCTCCATCACCTTGCTGCGCTGGGCGTAACCCTTCTCCAGGCGTTGATACACCGGGAAGCCTTCGCGCGCGATCCGGATCGCGGGGGCCAGGGTGGCCTTGAGCGGCAACTTGCCGTACTTGTCGGCCAGCCGCACCAGCGCCGCGGGCAAGCCCGGGATGCCTGCCGACCAGGGGCCGTTGTGCGCGCGATTGATATCCAGGTCGCCGTTCTCGTCCAGGTAGGCCTGTGGAGTAGCGGACCCGGGTGCGGTTTCGCGCGCGTCCAGGAAGATGTCCTTGCCGGTCTTGCCGTCGTGCAGCAGGAAGAATCCACCGCCCCCCAGACCCGAGCTGATCGGTTCGACTACAGACAACACCGAAGACACCGTGACCGCTGCATCAAAGGCATTGCCCCCTGACTTGATGGTTTGGAGTCCGGCATCGGTAGCCAGTGCGTGCGCGCTGGCGATGACGGCGCCGGGGGGGTGCGCAGCGTGCATCGCAGGGGTGGGATTGGCGGCCTTGTCTGCTGCAAAGGCGGGCAGCACCAGGCAAACCAGCGCCAGCATCAGCAGACGGGACAGGCAAGTGGTCGGCTTCATACGGTTTCCTGGGCAATGGCGCGTCGGGTGGCGCGTCCTACATTACCCGACCATGCCAACCCCGGTGCATGCCAGCGCAGGCCAGGCGAAGTTCGCCAGGCACGACCCAGTCCAGGCGCGACCGCTTCGCGTTCTGGCCGCGCCGTTCTGGTCTAGCCTTGCTGTTGCAGCATGCGTAGCTTGGCCAGCAGTTGCGGCTCGGTCTCCGGGTGTTCCGGGTCCGGATCGATGCATTCAACAGGGCAGACCACGACGCATTGCGGCTCATCGTGGTGGCCGACGCATTCGGTACAACGCGCCGGATCGATGACATAGATGGTCTCGCCCTGCGTGATTGCCTGGTTGGGGCAAGCCGGTTCGCAGACGTCGCAGTTGACGCAGAGTTCATTGATCTTGAGCGACATCTCTGGGCAGCGGCATTCAGGGCGTCGGTGCGACCAGGCCACGGGCATGCCCGTGGCCTGGTCGAGATGGAACCGGGCTGCCGATGGCGGCAGCCAGGAGGCGGGTCAGTCGGTTGCGACGAAGACGTAGTTGACACCGGCAGGCGTCACCGCCGCCTTGACGCGGTCGCGGTCGGCCTTCTTGCCAATGAACAACACTTTGACGTCCTTCATCGAATCCGCCGGCACATCCTGGAAGGCATACACCACCATGTCGGCCATCTTGGCCGAATCGGGCGATGCGTAAGCCAGCAGGTTGCCGGAGATGATGCCGCGTGACACATCCGAGCGCGCCTTTTCGGCCAACCGGTCGTAATAGCCCTGGGCTTCATCGAGGTTTTCGACGGCCGGCAGGAAGTAGACGAAAGGCTCGTTGGTGACACTGCCGCGGTTACGATTGACAACATCGTTGAGGAACTCCACCCACGCCTGCTTGTCGTTGGTGGTCGGGGCACTCATCGGTGCCTGGACCTCGGGTGCAGGTGCCTCTGCCTTCTTGCAGGCCGCGAACGGCAGCACCAGGCAGGCGATCAGCATCAAGCGGGTCATGGTTTTCATAGATCTCCCCCGGAAATCATTCATGCAACATTGCGCTGCCATTCGGCCTGCAGCGCTTGGGCCACCGCTGGCGGCACGAAACCCGACACATCCCCACCGAGGCGGGAGATTTCGCGTACCAGCGAAGAAGAGATGAAACCGTATTCCTCGGCGGGCGTAAGGAACAACGTCTCCACGTCGGGGATCAGGTGGCGATTCATGCTGGCCAGCTGGAACTCGTACTCGAAATCGGACACCGCGCGCAGGCCGCGCAGCAGCACGCCGGCACCCAGGTCACTGACGAAATGCGCAAGCAGGCAGTCAAACCCCAGCACCTCGACGTTGGGGAAATGGGCCAGCGCTTCGCGCGCCAGTTTCACCCGCAACGCCATCGGCAACGCCGGGCTCTTGCCCGGGCTCTCGGCGACACCAACAATCATGCGCTCGAACAGCGGCGCTGCGCGATCGACCAGGTCGACGTGGCCGTTCGTGATCGGATCGAACGTGCCGGGATAAACCGCGATGCGGGTACGGGCTACGCTCATTCAGCGACACTCATCTTCAGAGGTTGCGCCATCGACGTTGGAGTCCGTTGCCAGTGTACCAGCGAGCGTCGGCTTGCGTCGGTACAGGGCATGGCGCCCTTCCCGGGTGCTGCCATGCCGGTGCAGGAGCCAGCCAGATCCGGGCGCAACGTCCTGCGTTACCGGTGACTCCAGGTACAGCCAGGGATCGAGGGACAGCCAGGGCGGCAACAGGGCCAACGCCTGCTGCCACAAGCCGGCAGCAAATGGCGGATCCATGAACACGATGTCGAACTGCCCCTGCATCGGTGCACGCAACCATGCCAGCGCGTCGGCGCGCACCACATGCGCCTGGTCGCCGGCATGCAACCGGGCCACGGTCTCGCGCAGCGACTCGGCCTGACCCGGGTCCTGCTCGACCAGCCACGCCTCGCGCGCACCACGCGACAGCGCCTCCAGGCCCAGTGCGCCGCTGCCGGCAAACAAATCCAGCACGCGCGCTCCGGGCAACGCGGGCTGCAGCCAGTTGAACAGGGTCTCGCGGACACGGTCCGGCGTCGGCCGCAGCCCCGGCGCGTCGGCCACCGGCAAGCGGCTGCCACGCCAGCGTCCACCAACGATACGAACCTGCCCGGCGGCGGCCTGCCCAGACGGCTTGTTGCGCTGTCGGGTCACCACGACCGGGCCGGGGACCAGGACGGCAACTGAACCAGGGATCGAAAGGGATGCGGTGCTAACATGCCCGCCATTCTGCGCGATGGTCCCCACGATGGTCAGTTTTTTCCGCCGCAAGAAGCCCGAAGAGGCTGCGGCGCCTGCTGCGGATGCGCCCGCCAGCCCCCGCTACAGCGTCGAGGAGCTGGCTGCCGCCTTCCCTGCCGCCCCGGCAGCGGCACCCGACGAGCAACCCCCTGCAGTCCCCCCCGCACCCGTACCTGCGGTCTCCCCGCCCGATGATCACGAGAGCGGGGCTGGCACCGGAACCGACAACACAACCGGTGTCGATCATGACGTCCAGGCCCTGGCACACCCGGCAAACGTCCCGGCACCCGACGTCAGCACCGCAACAGCCGAGCGCGAAACGCCGCCGCCCGCCAAACCCAGTTGGCGCGACCGCCTGCGCGGCACCGGATTCGCACGCGGCCTGGGTAGCGTGTTTTCCCGCAATCCAAAGCTCGACGACGACCTGCTGGATGAAATCGAAACCGCCCTGCTCACCGCCGATGTCGGCATCACCGCCACCACGCAACTGATCGACGACCTGCGCAGGCGCATGAACGCGCGCGAGTTCGCCGATGCCGCCGCGCTGCTCTGCGCGCTGCGTGACGACCTGCTGGCGCTGCTGAAGCCGATCGCAAGGCCCTTGCGGATCGACCCGGCCATCACACCATTCGTACTACTCACGGTCGGCGTCAACGGCGTCGGCAAGACCACCACCATCGGCAAGCTGGCGCGCCGCTTCAAGGACGAAGGCCACACGCTGATGCTGGCAGCCGGCGACACGTTCCGCGCCGCCGCCGTCGCCCAACTGCAGGCCTGGGGTGATCGCAACGATGTGCCGGTGATCGCACAGGGCCAGGACGCGGATGCCGCCTCGGTCGCCTTTGATGCACTGCAGGCAGCCAGGGCGCGAAAGGTCGACATCCTGATCGCCGACACCGCCGGACGCCTGCACACGCAGCAGGGACTGATGGCGGAGCTGGGCAAGATCCGCCGCGTGCTGGGCAAGCTCGATCCGCACGCGCCGCACGAGGTGCTGATGGTCATCGATGGCACCACCGGGCAAAACGCGCTGTCCCAGCTGCGTCAGTTCCATGCCGCGGTCGGCGTCACCGGGCTGGTCGTGACCAAGCTCGACGGCACCGCCAAGGGCGGCGTGGTCTTCGCGCTGGCACGGGAGTTCGACATCCCGATTCGATTTGCCGGCATCGGCGAGCGCCCGGAGGACCTGCGCGTATTCGACGCCGAAGCCTTCGTCGACGCACTGCTGCCGGAATCGCTGGGCAGCTGAGGCCAGGACACGCGCGACATGAAGGTCGACGCCAAATCACTGCGAACCTACCTCACCGTGCGCGGCTGGGTGGCCCTGGTCGTCGCGCTGGCGGTGTTGTTGCTCATCCTGCTCAACCATGCCCTGCAACCCGAGCAGGTTGCACGCCTGTTGCTCGACCGCACCGGCAAGGCCCTGGGGCTGGACATCACCGCCACCGGCACCCCGCAATATGGTTTGCGTGGCACACCCATCCTCATCCTGCGCGACCTGGTAGCACGTGAACCCGGCGCCGCCACGCCGCTGTTACGCGCCAAGCGGCTGTCCATCGCCCTGCCCTGGTCCACGATCCGCGCACGTGGAAGCAAGCTCGACGCCACCCGCATCGAGCTCGATGCACCGGTACTCGACCTGCCCGCGCTGCGACACTGGCTGGCGACTCGACCACCATCGAAAACGCGCCTGCCCACGCTGACCGACGGGCTGCAAATCCGCGACGGCCGGATCCTCGATGGCAGCGTCTCCGAGAGCCCATGGCGGATCGACAACATCGATATCGACCTGCCACGGCTGGCACGCGACCAACCCCTGCGCGCACGCCTGCGCGGCCGTTACCTCAGTCCTCCACTGACAATCCCGGTCGACCTTGCGGTGGTGGTCGAACATCCCGACACCCTGGTCAGCACAAGCAGGAGCGGGTTTGCCACGGCAGGCCAGGTCACCATCCAGCGCGACGGCGACTGGACATTGCCGGCGACGCTGATCCTGTCCGGTCCAATGAAGATCGGCGCAAGCGGCCTGCAGGTCACGCCGGCGCGGCTGGGCGTTGCAGCGCGACTCGAGATGCCAAGCCATGGTCCCGGCAACACGCAATTACCGTTCGCACTGGGGATGCACGGCCCACTGCGGTTCGACGAAGCAACCTGGACGTTCGCTCCAGCCACGCTTGTATTGCGCGGTCGCGGTGCGGATCCGATGAAAGACCTGATACCGACACTGGAGGCACACGGCCGACTGGCGCTGGGACATCGATTGATACTGGGCCTGGACGGCAAGTTCGATCGCTGGCCCGAGGCATGGCCTGCACTGCCGCCGCCGGTTTCGCAGTCCACATCGCCACTGGCTTTCATGCTGGGCTACGCAGGCAAGCCGAACCTTTCACAGGTGGCTACCCTGCAGTTGAGGAGGGATGGCACCCGGTTCAACGGTCGTTTCCACCTGCCGGATGTCACCGAGTGGGTGAACGACAGCAACATGCAATCGCCGCTGCCGCCACTCGACGGCAAGCTGGTCGCACCGGAACTGGAAATCTCTGGTGCGCGACTACAAGGTGTCGAAGTCACCTTCGACGATCCCAGCGTGTCGCCAACAACGTCAACCGACAGCGCGCCGCATGACCAGCCCTGAGCCGGGCGAAGGCACCAGCGATTTCGCGTCTCGCCTCCTGGCATGGTTCGACCACAATGGCCGCCACGACCTGCCCTGGCAGCATCCGCGCACGCCATACCGCGTGTGGCTGTCTGAAATCATGTTGCAGCAAACCCAGGTGCGCGTGGTCGTGCCCTACTTCGAACGTTTCATCGATGCACTGCCCGACGTGGCTGCATTGGCACGCGCCCCGCAGGATGACGTCCTCGCATTGTGGTCCGGACTTGGCTACTACGCGAGAGCCCGCAACCTGCATGCCGCGGCGCAAGCATGCATGCAACACCACGACGGCGACCTGCCACGCGACCTGGATGCACTCATCGCACTGCCCGGCATCGGCCGCAGCACCGCAGGCGCGATCCTTGCGCAAGCTTGGGGCGATCGTTTCCCGATCATGGACGGCAACGTCAAACGCGTGCTCACGCGCTGGCACGGCATTGATGGCTGGCCCGGCAGCGCCAAAGTGGAAAAGTCATTGTGGAAGCTCGCCCAGACGCATCTGCCAACCTCACGACTTGCCGACTACACGCAAGCACAGATGGATTTCGGCGCAACCTTGTGCACCCGTCACGACCCCGCCTGCACAGTGTGCCCATTGCAGCAAGGCTGCATTGCGTTACGCGACGGCCGTGTCGGCGAACTGCCGACACCCAAGCCCGGCAAACCGCTGCCCGAGCGTGAGACGATCGTTTTGTTGCTGCAGGATCCGGACGGCCGCGTGCTACTGCAACGGCGCCCGCCCAGCGGTATCTGGGCTGCGTTGTGGTCGCTGCCAGAGACGACCGACCTTACGACGGCACGCGACTGGTTGCGGGGGCACGTCGACGTCGATTACGAGCAGGTCGAGACGCTTCCATCCATCGCCCACGCCTTCACCCACTACCGCCTGCAGTTGCATCCCTTGCACTGGCGCGAAGTGGCCTTGCGCATGCAAGTGGCGGACAATGACGATATTCGCTGGGTAGCAGCCCCGGAGCTGGTGACGCTGGGCATCCCCGCCCCAATCCGCAAACTGCTGGAATCCCGGATGCTGCCGTTGTAGGAGCGGCTTCAGCCGCGAGCTTTTAGCGCACGACGCGATTGCGCCGGTGACGGACTGCATTGCACCGGGGAAAAGCTCGCGGCTGAAGCCGCTCCTACGCAAGCATCCTTTCGTTCACTACCCCGAGGACCCGACATGCCGCGCACCGTCTTCTGCGAATACCAACAACGCGACAGCGAAGGCCTGGATTTCGTGCCATGGCCCGGCGAGCTGGGAAAGCGCGTGTTTGCCCACATCGGCAAGGCCGGCTGGGCAGCGTGGCTGGAGCACCAGACCATGCTGATCAACGAAAACCGCCTGTCACCAATGAATCCCGAGCATCGCGCCCTGATCGAGGACGAGATGCGCAAATTCCTGTTCAGTGGCGGCGCCGAAAAGCCGGCAGGCTATGTCGCGCCGGATCCAGGCTCAAGCGCGAAGTAAAGCTGTTGTCTCGAAGCAACGCGGGTTCGAAAACAACGGGCTCCGATGAGAGCGAGCCCAGACAGCGCCAGCGGAAGATGGCATCTAGCCGGATGCCATCTGCTGCTTTTCGGCGCGCACGGCTGCAACGTCCACCGGACGAATCTCTTCCACCCGACACTGCGCCGGTGAATCGGGCGTGCTGATGCGGTCGAACCCGGCGCTGAGCCGATTGACGTGGGTTGTGGTCTGGATCGTCGGGCTGCCTCCACCCCAATCCAGGCATGGACCAGATATCCGCAGCAGGTAGACCTCGGTCGGACGCATGGTCAGCAACAGGTGCTGGTCGTCGACCTTTTCCCAGCCCAGTGGGGTGGTGTACTGGATATCGCGTACCGCAGGACCGGCATGGCGGCTGTACAGCGCCAGCTTCTCACTGCCAGTGCGCAAGCCAATGGTGGATGCACACGCAGCCAGCAGCAACGTTGCAGAAAGGGCAAAAACAGCGGTCTTGCGCATGGCAGACTCCTCAATCCTGGGAAACGCTTCCTATATTGCGCCGTACGCGCAGCCATGGAAGGGGGATTGGGAATGCCGTTCAGCCTTCATGCGGCTTGCTCCGCGGCCCCAGCCTCCGTATCATCGCGGCCTTCGCTCGTGCTACTTGCACTTGCACGGCATCCTGGCTCCGGCCCGGACGTTGCCCATGGCCGGGTAGCTCAGTTGGTAGAGCAGGGGATTGAAAATCCCCGTGTCGGCGGTTCGATTCCGTCCCCGGCCACCACTTTTAAGTGGCATTCCTATTTTCGCAACGCCATTGGCCCTGCCAGTTCCCGGCGTTGCGCAACCCAGCGACAACATCAAGTCAAGCAAGTCCAAACCGAGGGCAACAACATGCAGGTTCCAGCCGATTTCACCACCGGATTGCTGATCGAACCGGCCAAGGACGGGCAGATTGCGGTGGGCTTTGCCAAGGACGGGATGCTGCTGGGTGACTTCACCTTGTCGCCGTTGGACGTGGCCAACATGGCCGGAGCGATGCTGGGCGCCTCCAAGGATGTGGCCGACGACTTGCCCGCCACCGATGACGAGACCAACAACTCCGGCGCACTGGTCGCCCCGTCCTCGATTTCGCTGGGTCCCGGCAGGGTCCCGGGCGAACATGCGCTGATCCTGTCCTTCGGGCAGTCCCACCTGGCACTGCCACTGCACCCGGAGGCCATGAAGTCGCTGGGCGAAAGCATGGTGACGCTGTCTGTCAACGGCCGCGCGCAGTAACGCACTACCGCTGGAACGCACTACCGCTGGTCGACGGACAACGCAAGAGTCCGTCGACGCGCCCCACTCATGGCCACGGCGCGCTCAGCAGGCCCACGCGAGCCAATGGGCGCTGGGGGTTGGCACGTCGCGCTGGCCCAGGCTGAACAGGCGCCTGGACATGCGTGCGGCCCTTCACGTTACGGCCAACCACGCTCATCCAGCATGTTGGACAACCCCATTGAGGACTGTCCACCCATGCCGAATTACGCCGCCCAAGCGTCCCGCACCGCCCTGTGCGCGCTTTGCGCGCTGCTACCGATCGCGGTCATGGCTCGCCCGCAAACGAGCCAGGCGCCTACCCCGGACACCGTCAATACCGCCGTTGGCACATCGAGCGCAGCAACCTTGCGGGCGCAGGTCCTGCTCGACCGTGCGCATTTCTCGCCCGGCCAGATCGATGGCGTACCCGGCTCCAATACAAGCAAGGCAGTGGCCGGATTCCAGGCAGCCCATGACCTCGACACCAGCGGAAAACTGGATTCCGCCACGTGGACGGCGCTCGCCAGCGACACTGCGGATGCCCTGGTCAGCTACACCCTGACCAAAGACGATGTCGCCGGATCGTTCAGGAAGATCCCCTCGGACATGGCCGAGAAGGCAAAGCTGTCCAAGCTGGGCTATGAGTCTGTCTCCGAAGCGTTGGGTGAACAATTCCACGCCAGTCCGACGCTGCTCAAACGCCTCAATCCCGGCAAGTCCTTCAAGGCCGGCGACGAGATCGTCGTACCCGACGTGACCGGCAGCGATACCGTGGCCAAGGCCGACAAGGTCGTCGTCGACAAGTCCGATGGCACCGTCCGCCTGGTCGATGCTTCCGGCAAGATCTACGCACAGTTCCCGGCGACCATGGGCAGCCAACACGACCCGCTACCGCTGGGCGACTGGAAGATCCAGGGGGTCGCCCACGACCCGACATTCCATTACAACCCCGAACTGTTCTGGGATGCCCAGGCCAGCGACTCCAAAGCCACCATTCCGCCCGGCCCCAACAACCCGGTTGGCGTGGTCTGGATCGACTTGTCCAAACCGCATTACGGCATCCATGGCACTCCCGTGCCCGCCACCATCGGCAAGACCGAGTCACACGGCTGCATCAGGCTGACCAACTGGGATGCGCTGACCGTGGCTTCGGCTGTCTCGCCGGGCATGCAGGCGGTATTGCAGGAATGACCGAACGCCCTGACCGCATCCGCGACGCGGATACCAGCGTGACCAAGGAGACCCGCTTGGCGGTGCTCCGCCCGGGCTTGCCCGGCTTGGGCTTGGATGACTTGGGCGTGGCCGACCAATGAAGTCGCTTTTGCTGTTTCTCGCTGGCGTGCTTGTCGGCGCCAACGTCGTTTATTTCCTGGTCGCTCGGCCCGGCCTGCCGGGGCCGCCCGCCCCCGATCGTGCACCGATGGCGCAATGCAGTCCATCGGCTACCGACGCCATGCGCGCGATCGATAGGAGCATCCCCACTGACGGCATGCCCATCTGACAGCATGCCTATCGACAGCATGCCTATCGACAGCATGCCTGGCACGCCTGCGCGCCAGGCAGATGGCAATCGAGGGGGGAATCCCGCCGCGCCCACTCCAGACCGACCCGTCCCGGCGCCCACGCCCGGCCCGGTTGCAACCACGCCCACATCCGCGAAGCCAACCACCGGATTGCTCATCCCGGTGCAGGGCGTCACCACCGAGCAGCTTGAGGACACCTTCAATGACACCCGCGGAACCGGTCGTCGCCACGAAGCCCAGGACATCATGGCGGCGCGCGGCACACCGGTATTGGCCACGAGTGACGGCACGGTTGAAAAGCTGTTCACCAGCAAGCGTGGTGGACTGACCATCTACGAGTTCGACCCTACACGGACGCACGCCTACTACTACGCACACCTTGCCAGCTACGCCAACGGGCTTTCCGAGGGCAGCCCGATCACGCGTGGACAGGTGATCGGCTACGTCGGCAGCACGGGCAACGCCAGCCCGGATGCACCGCACCTGCATTTTGCGATCTTCGTACTCGGACCTGAAAAGCAGTGGTGGAAAGGCACTGCGATCGATCCATACCCATTGCTGGGCGGCAAGTAGACACCTGCACAACTGTACCGGGGCACGCGGTATGCTCATGCGGACACGTCAACGAGGCTTCGCCATGAAGCGGCCCACCCCGGTCCTCCCGATTGCCCACATCGCGATCATCGCAACGACCCTAGCGGTACTGCTCATGCTCACCGCATGCGCGAGCAGCGGCATCCCAAGGCGCGTCTCCGAACCGGCCGCCAACATCCAGCAACTGACCGTCCGCACCGATGGCAGCTGGTCGGTCGACCTGCGCCTGGACAATTTCAGCAGCGTCTCGATGCGCTTCGACAGCGTCCGCCTGGCCCTTTCTGTCAACGGCCAGCCGGCCGGTGTCCTGCAGGCGTCCCCGGCGATCACGATCGGCCCGGAATCGGCAGATGTCACCACCACCACGCTGGTGCCGTCATCGGCCACGCGTATCGCGATCGCCGACGCACTGGCACGCGGCCACGGCATCGAATACACGCTGGACGGCACGCTGACCGCAGCACCTGAAGAAGGCGGCCCGCGCGACTACGACTTCAAGCGCGACAACACCCTCAGCCCGGCTCCCGGATTGGCTGGCGTGTTGCGCTAGACCAAGCAACGCTGCAACCCCATGGGCCACTGGAGCCGCCCTTGCAGGAGCGGCTCCAGCCGCGAGCTCTTCCCCACGTACAGCCGATCCCGCCCTCGCCGACCATCCAGCCCTCGCCCATGACCACATACAAAGCCCCGCTTTCAGACATCCGCTTCGTCCTGTTCGACGTGCTGGACGCGCAATCGCTGTTCCCGCGGCTCGGGTTTGACGATGCCACGCGCGACGTGGTCGATGCCATCCTGGACGAAGGCGCACGATTCAACGAAACCGTCCTCGCACCACTCAACAGCATCGGCGACGAAGCCGGCTGCCAGTACGACAAGGACACCGGCGCGGTGTCCACGCCCCCGGGATTCTCCAAGGCCTACGACCAATACGTCGAAGCCGGCTGGCCCGGCCTGGTGGCCCCCGTAGCATTTGGTGGCCAAGGCATGCCGCACACCGTGGGCGTGCCGATCAAGGAAATGATCGACGCCGCCAACCTGGCCTGGGGCAACCTGCAGCTGCTGACGCACGGCATCATCGAGGCACTGCTGCGCCACGGCGAAGACTGGCAACGCGACGTCTTCCTTGGCCCGCTGGTCGCAGGCCAATGGACCGGCACGATGTGCCTGACCGAGTCGCATTGCGGTACGGACCTGGGCCTGCTCAAGACCCGCGCAACGCCCAACGGCGACGGCAGCCATGCGATCACCGGCACCAAGATCTTCATCACCGGTGGCGAGCACGACATGACCGACAACATCGTGCACCTGGTGCTGGCACGACTGCCGGATGCACCATCGGGCAGCAAGGGCATCTCGATGTTCATCGTGCCCAAGCTGCGCGTTGCACGCGACGGCACCGTCGGCAAGCGCAACGAAGTGCGTTGTGGCGCCATCGAACACAAGATGGGCATCCATGCCTCGGCCACCTGCGTCATCAACTTCGACGGCGCGCAGGGTTACCTCATCGGGGAGCCAAACAAGGGCCTGGCCGCGATGTTCACCATGATGAACTCCGCGCGACTGGCCGTAGGCCTGCAGGGATTGGGGTTGTCCGACCGCGCATTCCAGAATGCGCTCTCGTATTCACGCGAACGGCTGCAGATGCGCTCGCTCTCGGGCACCAAGTACCCGGACAAACCTGCCGACCCGATCATCGTCCACCCCGACGTCCGGCGCATGCTGCTGACCTGCAAGGCCCTGGTCGAAGGCGGCCGCGCACTTGGCTACCACGCCGCGTCCTTGATCGACGTCGTCGCGCATGCCCACGACGAGGCAGAAAGCGCGCGGGCCGACGCCCTGCTCGGTTTCCTGACCCCGATCGTCAAGGCCTGCCTGACCGAATGGGGCATCGAGTGCACCTACCACGCACAGCAATGCTTCGGTGGACACGGCTACATCGTCGAGCACGGCATGGAGCAGCTCGCGCGCGACGCCCGCATCACCACGTTGTACGAAGGCACTACCGGCATACAGGCGTTGGACCTGCTGGGACGCAAGATCATGCAGCTGCAAGGCGTGGGGTTGCAGGCGATGCTGGAAATGATCGAGACGTTCTGTGCCGAAAACAAGGACAACGCTGCGGTCGCCGAATTCATCGCGCCGCTGCGCGACCATGCCACCCGATGGCAGCAGCTGACCATGCAAATTGGCCAGCGCGCCGTAGGCAACGCCGATGAAATCGGAGCAGCGGCATACGATTACATCTTCTACTCCGGCTATGTCGTGCTGGCGTACTGGTGGGCACGCAGCGTCGCGGTTGCCGAAACATCATCGCAATCGCAAGCCTTCAAGGACGCCAAGCGCGAAACCGCGCGCTTCTACTTTGCCCGGCTCCTGCCCCGCACCTTGATGCACGAGGCCGCGATTGAAAGTGGAGTCGCACCGCTGATGGCAATGGATCCCGGCCACTTCGACGCCTGAACACCTGGCACGCATCGCAACCTCGCTGGGCGGATCCGAGGGTGCTGCACATCCTGCCCCATCGCAGCCCGCGGCCGCGACCCACAGGCCAGCGCCGACAGTCCAGATCGCTGCCGCGCTACACAAACCACCGGCAAACGGGTATAAGCTGGTTTTACGATGGAGACCGACAGAGCGAAGCTTCGCCTGGCGCGTACCAGGAGCAGGGTGGAATCCGATCTGGATCCCAGCCTGGACGCTGGCCACGCCGTGGTGAGCACTGCCCTGGCCCTGCGCTCCGGGCTGCAGCGGCTGGATTCGGTTCGCCTGCTTTCATTGGATGCCCATGGCCGCGTCCTGGACTGGATGTCCTGGCAGGCTGCCTCGTGCCTGTACGCGCGCGGCGCGGTTGCCTGGAGCATGGGCGACCCTTGCCTGACCGTCCGTGGCGGCTTGTGCCGTGCGACAGGCGTCCGAAGCGTTTTGGAATTACCGCCGATCATCGCCACGCGCGGACACGCGCGCGCGCAGGCACTGTCTCCGACGCCGGCGCTGACCAATCCTGCCCTGTTCGCCCGCGACCAGTATCTGTGCCTCTACTGCGGCCATGAAATCCGTCGGCAACACCTCACCCGCGACCACGTCGTGCCGCTGTCACGCGGTGGCAAGGACATCTGGGAAAACGTGGTCGCCGCTTGTTTCCATTGCAATTCGCGCAAGGGCGGACGCACCCCGCAACAAGCGCGCATGCCGTTGTTGGCGGTGCCCTTCCGACCAAGTTGGGTCGAGCACCTGATCCTGTCCAACCGCAACATCCTGGCCGACCAGATGGCCTTCCTCAAGACCCACCTGCCCAAGCGCAAGCGCCGGGGGCGCCTGGATTGAACCGGGCATCGGGCCAAACCAGCAAGCCAGCCCAGCGATGTTCACGTTCGTTACCGTGACTGCGTCACGATATCGGCTGATCAGGCACGTTTCTTGCGCCCGCAAACCCCGTACGTCGCGTTAAACTCAAATGCGACCCAGCCAGGACTCCCCAACGATGGCCTTGACGCTCGGCATGACCGGCATGGATTCCGACACCGAGGCTGCCCTCAAGGCCGCCGTCGAGGAGGCCAACACGCGCCTGAAGCATCCGTGGCGACTGCTCCCCGATTCCGAGGCCGACCTTGTCGTGGTCGACATGGACAGCATGTACGGGCCCATGAGCTGGCTGCGGCTGCATGCCGCAGGCAAGCGCGTGATCGGCCTGACATCGGCATCGCGTACCCAGACCGACTTGCACCTGCTGCGGCCGTTCGACGCCAATAGCCTGTCGCAGCTACTGGAAAAGGCTTCAACCGGAAACGATGCCGCGGAAGACACCGCAGCGACGCAGCGGGCAGCCCAGCCTGTACCGGAACCGGCCGCTCCCAGGCCTCCTGCCGGCGAGGCGCCTGCCAAGGAATCCGTCGCCGGCAAGAAGCAGGCAGAGCCACCACCCGCAACCACCAAGCCCGTTGAAACGCAAACCACCAAGCCTTCGTCACCCCCGGAGGCTGCCGCCCAGCAGCGGGATTACCGGCTGGCAGACTGGCTGGAGCCAGGGCGTCTCAGTGGCCGCTACCGCTACCAGCCTGCCGGCAGGGATCCCCTGCTGATCGATGCCGACAAGCGCCAGTACCACGGCCCCACCACGCTCAAGCCTTTGGCCGGACATTTCGAGGATGCGTTGGAAAAAGACGCATTTGTTGCACTGGACGATGCCGCCTGGGCCAAGGAAAGCAGCGTGCTCGGCGCGGCACAGCCCCTTTCGCGCCTGCAGTGGTATGGCGGCCTGGTCGCCGGCAAGGGCACGCTGTTGCACGGCGCCGACCCGGATGGCCGCTACAAGCTGGGCAAATGGCCGCAGACCGAACGCGAATTCCCCAAGCACTTCCGCCTGGCCACCACGATGATGAAAGGCCCGGCCACGATCGACGAAATCGCCGCCGCCAGTGGTGTCGCGCGCGACGAGGTGATCGACTTCGTCAACGCCAACCTGGTCAGTGGTTTTGCCGAACTGGAGTCGGAAGCAGCGCCCGAGCCCGCGGAAACCTCCAAATCGTCCGGTTTGTTTGGCCGCCTGCGCGGGAAATAACCGCCAGGCAATCGACCACAGCCCGCATGCGTCGACACCAACTACGTCATGGGAACAGTGGCTGACGATCAGCGCGTTGGCGCTCGACCTCCAGTGGCAGCTTGCGACCAGCCGTGTCCTGGATGCACGTCCAGCCTGCCGGTTTTCCAGTCATTGCAACCCAGTTCAAGGCCCTGCACCGGCGATGCCGGGGTATTTCCTTGCCCGTCACGTCCGTGGGGGCGAAAATGGCAGCATGACCACCCCCAACATCGACGGTAACCCGCCGGGAAAGCGCACGCCTGGAGCTGACACGGCTGCACCCGATACGCCTGAGGCTGGAACGATCGACGCCCAACGCTATCCATACCTCTCGCGCATCACCGTGCCTGCCGACTTGCGCACGATCGATGAAGGCGACCTGCAATCCGTCGTGGACGAACTACGCGCTTACCTGATCGAATCGGTCGGGCAAAGTGGCGGCCATTTCGGTGCCGGGCTGGGCGTGATCGAGCTGACCGCCGCGCTGCACTACCTGTACGACACGCCCGAAGACCGCATCGTCTGGGATGTCGGCCACCAGAGCTATCCCCACAAGATCCTGACCGGACGCCGCGACACCATCCGCAGCGTCAAGCAGGCCGGCGGCGTAGCGCCCTTCCCCAAGCGCGAAGAATCCGAGTTCGACACGTTTGGTGTCGGTCACTCCTCGACATCCATCTCTGCCGCGTTGGGCATGGCCATCGCCAATGCGCACGCCGGCAACGACCGCCGCGTGGTCGCCGTGATCGGTGACGGTGCGATGACCGCGGGCATGGCCTACGAGGCACTGAACCATGCCGGCGGCATGGACCCCGAGCCGAACCTGCTGGTCGTGCTCAACGACAACCGCATGTCGATCTCCGAAAACGTCGGCGGCATGACCAAGATGCTTGGCCGCATGACCGGCAGCCGCACCCTCAATGCGTTGCGCGAAGGTGGCAAGAAGCTGCTCGGCGACAAGAACAAACCGACCGCCAAGTTCGTGCGTCGCTGGGAAGAGCACTGGAAGGGCATGTTCGTGCCCTCGACCCTGTTCGAGGAAATGGGCTTCCACTACACCGGCCCGATCGATGGGCATGATGTCGATGCGCTGGTAAAGACGCTGCAGCTGCTCAAACAACTCAAGGGCCCGCAGCTGCTGCACATCATCACCACCAAGGGCAAGGGCTACGATCGCGCCGAAGGCGACCAGATCGGATACCACGCGGTCTCGCCGTTCGACCCTACGCAGGGCCTGGTCAAGAAGGGTGGCGCCAAGAAGCCGACCTACACCGATGTGTTTGGCGACTGGCTGTGTGACATGGCGGCGGCGGACGACCGGCTACTGGCGATCACCCCGGCGATGCGCGAAGGTTCCGGGCTGGTGCGCTACTCGAAGGAGTATCCCGATCGGTACTTCGACGTTGCCATCGCCGAACAGCATGCGATCACGCTGGCCGCGGGCATGGCTTGCGAGGGCGCAAAACCCGTGGTCGCCATCTACTCGACCTTCCTGCAGCGCGGCTACGACCAGTTGGTGCACGATGTCGCGATCCAAGACCTCGACGTCCTGTTTGCGATCGACCGTGGCGGCGTCGTCGGCCCCGACGGCGCGACCCACGCCGGCAACCTGGACCTGTCCTACCTGCGCTGCGTACCCAACATGGTGGTGATGGCGCCGGCCGACGAAAACGAATGCCGGCAGATGCTTTCAACCGGCTTTCGTTTCAAGGGCCCGGCCGCGGTACGCTACCCGCGCGGCACCGGCCCGGGCGTCGCGGTGCAGACAACGCTGGACACGCTACCGATCGGCACGGCCGATGTGCGCCGTCGCGGCCAGTGCATCGCGCTACTCGCGTTTGGTGCGCTGGTCCCGGCGGCAGAAGTGGTCGGTGAGCAACTCGACCTGACCGTGGTCAACATGCGCTTCGTCAAACCACTCGATCGCGCATTGATCCTCGAGCTGGCACGCACCCACGACGGCCTGGTCACGCTGGAGGACAACGTCGTGATGGGCGGCGCCGGCTCGGCGGTCGCCGAACTGCTGGCCGCCGAGGATATCCAGACGCCGATGTTGCACCTGGGCCTGCCGGACGCCTTCCAGCACCACGGCAGCCGCGAACAGCTGCTCGCCGAGGCTGGCCTGGACGTCGCCGGTATCCGAGCGGCATTGCATGCCCGGTGGCCTTCGATCGAAAGCACCGCGACGGCACGCAGCGCTGCAGGCTGAACCTGGGCGCCATGCCCGCTTCCAGTCCGCATCAAAAAAACGCCCGGCAAGCCGGGCGTTTTTTGTCATTGCTCTTTGGTCGGGGTAGCCGGATTTGAACCGACGACCACCTGTCCCCCAGACAGGTGCGCTACCAGGCTGCGCTATACCCCGAGCAGGCGCGAATTATAGCGTAGCCAGCGCCCATGAAGCGCCCTGATTTGCTGAATCGCGATACGGTGCTGTTGTAGGAGCGGCTTCAGCCGCGGGCTTTTCCGGTCCGGTCGCCCGGACGATCTGGATACCCAGCCAAAGAGCTCGCGGCTGAAGCCGCTCCTACAACAGCCCAAAACGACTCAGCGCTTGAGCAGCTGCAGGACTTCCTCGAGTTCCATCCTGACCTGCCTCACGATCTGCGAGCTCAAGGTCGATTCCTGCTTGGCGTCCTCGCCTTCCAGCCGTAGCCGGGCGCCGCCGATGGTGTACCCCTGCTCGTACAGCAGACCGCGGATCTGGCGGACCATCAGCACGTCGTGGCGCTGGTAATAGCGACGGTTGCCGCGACGCTTGACCGGCTTGAGGCTGGGAAACTCGGTCTCCCAGTAGCGCAGCACGTGCGGCTTGACGTCGCACAGCTCGCTGACTTCGCCAATGGTGAAGTAGCGCTTGGCCGGGATCGGCGGTAGTTCGCGGTTGCTGCCCGGATCAAGCATGCACGTCGCCTGCGGTCATCCCGCCGGCCGTCATGCCACCGTAGGCCTCGACCCGCTCCTTGAGCTTCTGCCCGGGGCGGAAGGTGACCACGGTGCGGGCAGTAATCGGGATTTCTTCGCCGGTCTTCGGGTTGCGACCCGGGCGCTGGTTCTTGCGGCGCAGGTCGAAATTGCCGAAACCCGACAGCTTGACCTGCCGGCCTTTTTCCAGCGCTTCGCGCAATGCATCGAAGAACGCATCGACGAATTCCTTCGCCTCACGCTTGTTCAGGCCGACGTCTTCGTAAAGACGTTCCGCCATTTCGGCCTTGGTCAAAGCCATTCGCCCCTTCCCCTATCAGCTACGAATGACCGCGCCGTGGTCGCGTTGCAGGGCGGCCGTCACATCGGCCACCACCGTTTCCACCTCGCGGTCGGTCAGAGTGCGGGATTCGTCCTGCAGAATCAAGCCCATAGCCAGACTCTTGCATCCGCTTTCGACCCCTTTGCCGGCATAGCGGTCGAACAGCCGCAGACCACGCAGGTGCTTGCCTGCAGCCGCACGCACGCTGTCCTCGACGGCTGCCCACGGCACCGACTCTGCGACGACGAACGCGAGGTCCCGGCGGACGGACGGATACTTGGATAGCGGCCGTGCGTCCGGCAACGACCGGGCCAGCAGTGGCTCGAGATCCAGCTCGAAGGCGACGACATCCATGTCCAGGTCCAACGCCTGCCGCAGACGCGGATGCAGGTGTCCGATCCAGCCCAGGCGAACCGGTTCGGTCTGGCCGTCGCCATCACGGGTGTCCACCCGATGGACCTCGGCCGAACGGCCGGGATGTCCCCAGGCGGCTTGCGAAGGGCTGTATGACAGCGTGGCGCCGCACAATGCCGCCAGGCTGTCGAGATCTCCCTTGATGTCGTGGAAGTCGATCGGTCGGGCTGGCGCACCCCATTGCTCACCTGCAACGTCGCCACAGGCGGCGGCGGCGACCCGCAATGTTTCCAGCGGGGCGTCGCTGTCGGTCGACGATTTGCCGCAGGCTGCGGTCCTGAATGTCTTGCCGATCTCGAACAATCGCAACCGGGGCTGCTGCCGCGCTGCGTTGCGCGCCAGGGCCGCGACCAACCCGGGCAACAATTGCGTGCGCATCATGCCCAGTTCGGTGCTGAGCGGATTGGCCAGCGCAACGGCGCCATCGCCAGCCTGCCAGCGGGTCAGCAGGTCGGCATCGACAAACGCATAGTTGATCGCCTCCTGGTAGTCGCGCGCGGCAAGCTGGCGTCGCACGTCGCCTTCGCCGACCCGGGTTTCCACCGGCACGGCCAAGCGCGTGCCACTGCCCGGCAGCGTGGTCGCGATGGCGTCGTAGCCGTGGATCCGCGCGACTTCCTCGACCAGGTCTTCTTCAATGGCCAGGTCGAAGCGCCGGGTCGGCGGCGTCACCTTCCAACCATCGTCGGCAGCCTCGACAGCCAGTCCGAGCGCCTTGAGGATGCGCTCCACGTCGACATCCGGGACGGCGATGCCAAGCACGCGCGCCAGGCGCGCACGGCGCAGCAGGATCGGCTTGGGCTGCGGCAGGTGCTTGGCCAGCGTCGCTTCGACCACCGGTCCCGGTGCGCCACCGGCGATCTCGACGATCAGCCGTGTCGCCAGCTCGGTGGCCTGCCGAGGCAGTTCCGGATCCACGCCGCGCTCGAAACGATGTCCAGCATCGGTATGCAAGCCAAGCTTGCGACCGCGACCGATGATCGCGTCCGGGGCAAAATGCGCGGCTTCCAGGAACACATTGCGCGTTGCATCGGTCACGCGGGTGTCCAGGCCACCCATGATCCCGGCCAGCGCGACTGCACGGTCGGCGTCGGTGATGACCAGGAAGCCGTCATCGACGGTGACTTCGCGCTCATCGAGCAAAGTCAGCGTTTCGCCTTTGCGTGCACGGCGCACACCCACCGGACCGCTGAGCAGGTCGCGATCGAAAGCATGCATGGGTTGGCCGAGTTCCAGCATCACGTACTGGGTAACGTCGACCAGCAGGCTGATCGGCCGGATGCCGCTGCGACGTAGTCTCTCCGCCATCCAGATCGGCGTGGGACGGCTGGCATCGACACCTTCGATGATACGGCCGATGTAGCGCGGCGCGTCGGCGCCCGCGTTCAATTCCACTGCCAGCGAGCCATCGCAGAGCGCCGGCATCGGGGTGGTGTCCAACGCCACGACTTCGCTGCCACAAGCGGCGGCGACGTCGAAGGCGATTCCGCGCACGCCAAAGCAATCGGCACGGTTGGGCGTCAGCTTCAACTCGATGCTGGCATCGGGCAAACCAAGGTAATCGGCCAGCGGCGTGCCTGCGGGCGCATCGGACGGCAGCTCCATCAGTCCCGAGGCATCGCTGTCCAGCCCCAGCTCCCTGGCCGAGCACAACATGCCGTTGGACGCGACACCGCGCAGCTTGGCAGCCTTGATCGTCATGTCACCGATCCGGGTGCCGACGGTCGCCAGCGGTGCGCAGAGGCCGACCCGTGCATTGGGTGCGCCGCAGACGATCTGCAGTGGCTCGGCTTGCCCAGCGTCGACCTGGCAGACCTGCAGGCGATCGGCATCGGGATGCGGCTCGGCAGACACGATGCGTGCAACCACCACCCCATCGAGTGCTTCGCCCAGGGGCGTCAGCTCCTCGACCTCCAGGCCGATCGCGGTCAGCGTCGCGGCAAGCTCATCGCGAGTCGCTTCGGTCTTGACGTGTTGCCGTAACCAGTTTTCGGAGAATTTCATGTCTCGGGTTTCCGTCTATCCGTAGCCCGGGTAAGCGAAGCGCACCCGGGAGATGGCGTGCGCCAAGTGCTGACCGGGTGCGTTTCGCTTACCCGGGCTACGTGTCATGCGAATTGTTTGAGGAACCTGACATCGTTGTCGAAGAAACTGCGCAGGTCATCCACGCCATAGCGCAACATCGCCAGTCGCTCGACACCGATGCCGAACGCGAACCCGGTGAAACGCTCCGGATCGATCCCGACATTGCGCAGCACCGCCGGATGCACCATGCCGCAGCCCAGCACCTCCAGCCAGCGCGTCGAACCATCCGGCTGCTGCCAGGCGATATCAACTTCGGCCGATGGTTCCGTGAAGGGGAAATAACTCGGCCGGAAACGCATGCCGAAATCGCGCTCGAAGAACGCGCGCACGAATTCGTTCAGCGTGCCCTTGAGGTCCGCAAAGCTGGCGTGCTCGTCGATCAGCAGCCCTTCGACCTGGTGGAACATCGGCGTATGGGTCTGGTCACTGTCACTGCGATAGACCTTGCCCGCAGCGATCATCCGCATGGGCGGCGTGCCGCCCGCGGCGATCAGATCCTGCATGTAGCGCACCTGCACGCCGGAGGTATGCGTGCGCAGCATCCGTCCATCACCAAAGTAGAACGTGTCGTGCATCGCGCGCGCCGGGTGGTGCGGCGGGAAGTTCAGGGCCTCGAAGTTGTGCCAGTCGTCCTCGATCTCGGGGCCGTCGGCAAGTTCGTAACCCAGCCGGCCAAAGATATCGGCAATGCGCTCCAGCGTGCGGCTCACCGGATGCAGGCCGCCACGCGTGGCATCACGCCCGGGCAGCGTGACATCGATGGTTTCGGTCGCAAGGCGCGCATCGAGCGCGGCATCGTCGAGCTCACGCTTGCGCGCAGAGAGCGCGTTGCCGATCGCATCGCGGGCCTGGTTGATCGCTGCGCCCGCTGCCTTGCGCTGGTCCGCCGGCAGCGCGCCCAGTGACTTGAGCTGCGCAGTGATGCTGCCCTGCTTGCCAAGCAGCGAGACGCGTAGCGCTTCGAGCTTGTCGGGCGCATCCACCGCGCCGATCTGCGCCAGGGCCTGCTTGCTGAGTTGGTCGATTTCGCTCATCTGCCTTTGCATCCCCCACGCCGCGATACCGTACTTGCCCCGATCCCGTCATCCCCGCGCGGGCGGGGATCCAGCGACGTTGCCTCCAATACGCACAGGCACGAAACGGCACCTGCACCGGCATGAAGCCACTGGATTCCCGCCTGCGCGGGGATTCCCGCCTGCGCGGGAAGGACGAGCAAATACAAGAAGCCCAAAACGAACATGGGGAAGGACTTGCGCCCTTCCCCATGCGTGAAACTTTTCCGACCACCACCAGCCTGCACCACGGTGCGGCTCGTGACAGGCCGACAAACTTACGCTGCGAGCGCGCCCTTTGCCTTTTCGGCCAGCGCCGCAAAACCCGCCGCGTCGTGCACGGCGATGTCGGCCAGCACCTTGCGGTCCAGGGTGATGCCCGACTTGAGCATGCCGTTCATGAAACGGCTGTAGCTCAGGCCGTTCATGCGCGCGGCCGCATTGATGCGGGTGATCCACAGCGAACGGAAGTTGCGCTTTTTCTGCTTGCGGCCGATATAGGCGTACTGCAACGCCTTGGTGACCGCCTGCTTGGCGACGCGGAAGACCTTGCGGCGGGCATGGTAATAACCCTTGGCCTGCTTGAGGACTTTCTTGTGGCGCCGACGCGCCTGTACACCACGTTTGACTCGTGCCATTTCTTATCTCCTCACAAGTAGGGAAGCATGCGGTCCAGACGGCCCGCGTCTTCGGCACGAACGTAGTTCGTCTGCCGCAGGTTGCGTTTCCGTTTGGTCGCTTTCTTGGTGAGGATGTGGCTGCGATTGGCGTGGCCGCACTTGTATTTACCGGAAGCAGTCTTCCGGAAGCGCTTGGCCGCCGCCCGATTGGTCTTGATCTTGGGCATTGGAGTGTCCTTGCGAAATCGATGACTGGCCTGGGCGGCGGCTCCTGCAAGCCTGCAGTTGCCACGCTTTCCGTCCTGCCCTTGCCGGCTGTAAGTCGTTGATCCAGAACGGATCAACGAGGGGTCCTGGTTACCGCACACACAGACCCGGCGAACCGGGCCGCACATTATGGCGGCTGCATGGCCCGCTTGCAATGTTTTCCTTGCGAATCAGGAGGTTCGTAGTGTTGCCGCCCGCTCACCCAGTGCCATTACCGGGGGTAAGGACGAGCTTCTGCGGGCCACTGGCAAGCGCGACAATGAACGCTTGCGCGCAAAGCGCGAGGGCCGGTCGCGCAGCGAGGTACCCCCAAGCGGATGAGAGGCGGCCCTTGCCTCTTGCCTCCCATGCTCCGGGAGGGAAAAGCGAAAGGGCGCCACCGGCGCCCTTTGCTTTACCCTCGCCCCGGGAGCGGGGCGAGGGGTGCGTCTGCGATGCGATCCGCCCCGGGGCAGATCACGTTTTCTTTTTCGGCGCGATCATCATCACCATCTGCCGGCCTTCGAAACGCGGACGCGACTCGATCACGACCTCGTCACCCAGGTCCTTTTCGATCCGCTTGGCCATGTCCATGCCCAGGTCCTGGTGGCGCATCTCGCGGCCGCGGAACCGGATGTTGACCTTGACCTTGTCGCCGATCTCGAGGAAGGCGCGCATCTTGCGCATCTTGATGTCGTAATCGCCGATGTCGGTCACCGGGCGAAACTTCACTTCCTTGATTTCGACCTGCTTGGTCTTCTTCTTGGCCAGGTTGGTCTTTTTCTGCTGCTCGAACTTGAACTTGCCAAAGTCCATGACCCGGCACACCGGTGGTTCGGCATTGGGCTGGATTTCGACCAGGTCCAGGCCTTCGGTGCGGGCCAGTTCGAGCGCTTCATCGCGCGACAACACGCCGACCATTTCGCCATCGCTACCGATGACGCGGACTTGCGGGACGCGGATATCCTGGTTACTACGGTTCTGCTTGCCAGAGCTGCTGATGTTTCAATCTCCAAAGTGGAACGTGCCGCCCATCATCCCCGGGCGGGAGTGTGTTGCGGGTGATGCGTGCTTTTAACGTCTGCTCATATCTTTCGTGTCACCGCGTTCGTTTCACCGCGCATCGCCACCAGGCGACTGCTCGGAATCCAGGCGTGCGGCAAAGTCGGCAACAGACAGTGTCCCCAGGTCCTCACCGCTGCGGCTACGTACCGCCACGGCGCCATTATCCTTCTCGCGGTCCCCAACCACCAGCAGGTACGGAACCCGCTGCAACGTATGCTCGCGGATTTTATAACCGATCTTCTCGTTCCGCAAATCGGCCGTGACCCGGAATCCTTGATTTGAAAGGGTTTTCCGGACTTCCCTGGCCCAATCGGCCTGGGCGTCGGTGATATTCATCACCACGGCCTGGACAGGGGCCAGCCACGCCGGGAAGCTGCCGGCATGGTGCTCGATCAGGATGCCGATGAAACGCTCCATCGAGCCCACGATCGCCCGGTGCAGCATCACCGGGTGGCGCTTGTGGCTGCCTTCGTCGACATATTCGGCGCCCAGGCGCTCGGGCATCATGAAATCGACCTGCATCGTGCCCAGCTGCCAGGTCCGGCCAATGGCGTCGCTCAGGTGGTATTCGATCTTGGGACCGTAGAAGGCACCCTCGCCCGGCAGCTCCTCCCACTCGACCCCGGCCGACCGCAATGCCGCACGCAGGGCCTCCTCGGCCTTGTCCCAGACCGCATCGCTGCCCAGTCGCGGCTCGGGCCGCAGGGCGATCTTCAGCTGCACGTCCTGGAACCCGAAGTCGGCATAGACCTGCATCGCCTGCCGGTGGAAGGCCGTGACCTCGGCCTCGACCTGGTCCTCGGTGCAAAACACATGCCCATCGTCCTGGGTGAACCCACGCACCCGCAGGATGCCGTGCAGGGCGCCAGAGGGCTCGTTGCGATGGCAGGCGCCAAACTCGCCGTAGCGGATCGGCAGGTCGCGGTAGCTGTGCAGGCCCTGGTTGAACACCTGCACGTGGCCCGGGCAGTTCATCGGCTTGAGCGCGTAGGTGCGCTTTTCCGATTCGGTGAAGAACATGTTGTCCTGGTAGTTGTCCCAGTGGCCGGACTGCTTCCACAATTCCACGTCGAGGATCTGCGGGCAACGCACCTCGGCGTAACCGCTGTCGCGGTAGACCTTGCGCATGTACTGCTCGACGACCTGCCAGACCGACCAGCCCTTGGGATGCCAGAAGACCAGACCCGGCGCTTCTTCCTGTAAATGGAACAGGTGCTGCTGCTTGCCGATCCGACGGTGGTCGCGCTTTTCGGCTTCCTCGATGCGCTGGATGTAGGCGGCCAGCTGCTTCTTGTCCGCCCAGGCCGTGCCGTAGATGCGCTGCAACTGCTCGTTCTTGGCATCGCCGCGCCAGTAGGCGCCGGAAATGCGGGTCAGCTTGAAGGCCTTGAGGAAGCGCGTGTTGGGCACGTGCGGGCCGCGGCACATGTCGACGTATTCCTGGTGGTGGTACAGGCCCATGTGGGTGACGTCGTCATCCATGTCGGCGATCAGGCGCAGCTTGTAGTCCTCGCCACGTGATTCAAAGGTTTCGATCACTTCGGCGCGCGGCGTCATCTTCTTGATGACGTCGTACTCGGTATCGATCAACTCGGCCATGCGCTTTTCAATCGCGGCCAGGTCCTCCGGCGTGAACGGATGCTCGCGCCAGATGTCGTAATAGAAGCCTTCGTCGATCACCGGGCCGATCACCATCTTGGCGTCGGGGTACAGCTGCTTGACCGCATGGCCAACCAGGTGCGCCGCGGAGTGGCGGATGATCTCGATGCCCTCCTGGTCCCTGGGCGTGATGATCTGCAGCGTGGCGTCGCGGTCGATGGTGTCGCTGGCATCGACCAGGTGGCCATCGACCTTGCCGGCCACGGTGGCCTTGGCCAGTCCCGGACCGATCGACAAGGCGACCTCGGCGACGGACACGGGATGGTCGAACTCGCGGCAGCTGCCGTCGGGGAGCGTGATGTTGATCATGGTCGAAGGGTTTCTTGTCGTAAGGGCGGGCTGTTTGTAGGAGCGGCTTCAGCCGCGAGCTCTTGATCCTGCTTCGGCTCTAGTAGGAGCGAAGTCCATCGCGATCACCCTTCCGGAGCACCTGATCGCGACTGACATCGCACCTACAAAATCAAATGCCACCGCAAGAGCTCGCGGCTGAAGCCGCTCCTACAGGGTGCCATGGGTGTGTCAGGCGCATTAAAAAAGCGCCACGTAGGCGCCGGCGGGATGCGGAGGCCTCGGGGTGGATCAGCAATGGGCGATGGTAGTGTCCATGTCGCACGCTCGGCCGGCGTTGCCGCGGGCCGCCTTGGTGGCGTTGCAGTGCCGCAAAGTTAGTGGCTGGACGGTGGCAAGTCAACGCGGGCGCGGCATGGAAGCCCCCAGTCGCTCCAAGACCGTCGTTCCTGCAAAAGCAGCAATCCAGTGCCTTTGCCCCTGGTCGCTGGAAAGTCGCAGGACAGACAGGCACCTGCCCAACGACCCCGCCTGAGCGGGAATGACGGATCATGGGCCCAGGCAACACGAGCGTGCTGCCAGACCAAGCCGCCACCCCACGGAGATCCGCATGGCCCACGGCACCCACGATTTTGTCGACGACCCGCGCAACGCGGACATCCTGATTTACGTCAATGGTGAGCTCAAACCGCGCGCCGAGGCCACGGTTTCGGTCTTTGACGGCGGCTTTGTCCTGGGTGACGGTGTCTGGGAAGGCTTGCGTGTCCACCATGGACAGCCACTGTTCCTCGACCAGCATCTGGACCGCTTGTTTGAAGGCGCCAAGGCGATCGCGCTGGATGTCGGCCTGCGTCAAACCGGGATGGACCGCACCGCCCTCACCCAGGCGATCCACGACACCCTGGCCGCCAATGGCATGCGCGACGGCGTCCATGTCCGCCTGATGGTGACCCGTGGCACCAAGCTCACCCCCTACCAGGATCCACGACTGACGATCGGCGGCGCCACGATCGTGATCATCCCCGAGTACAAGTCCCCGCAACCCGACACCATCGAACAAGGCATCCGCCTGTTCACCGTCCACGTGCGCCGCGGTTACCCCGACGTGCAGGACCCCAAGCTCAACAGCCACAGCAAGCTCAACTGCATCACCGCCTGCATCCAGGCCTATACCGCCGGTGCGGACGAAGGGCTGATGCTGGATCCGCATGGCTTTGTCGCCACCTGCAACTCGACCCACTTCTTCATCGTCCGTGGTGGCGAGGTCTGGACCTCGACCGGCGACTACTGCCTGGGCGGGATCACCCGCCAGAACGTGCTGCAACTGTGCAGGCAGAACGACATCCCCGCGCGCGAGAAGAACTTCAGCCTGACCGAGGTCTACAGCGCAGATGAAGCCTTCGTCACCGGCACCTTTGCCGGGGTGGTCCCGGTACGCGAGATCGACGGTCGCCCGATCAGTGACGGACGCGGGCCCATGGTCGAACGCCTGCAACAGCTGTACATGCAACTGTCCGATCGCGACGCGGCGTTCCGTAACGGCAACCGCTTGGCATGACGGCCGCGTCATCCACCACCACCGCCACGCCACTTCGCATCGCGATGTGGTCCGGCCCGCGCAACATCTCCACCGCGATGATGCGCGCTTGGGAAAACCGCGCCGACTGTGCCGTCAGCGACGAGCCGCTCTATGCGTATTACCTGGCCACCACCGGCGCCGACCATCCCGGCCGCGACGACGTGATCGCCGCCGGCGACAGCGATTGGCAACGCGTCACTGCCGCACTCAGCACCGACCCGGCCCCCGGTGGCGCGCCGATCTGGTACCAGAAACACATGACACACCACCTTTTGCCGGGCATGGCGCTGGACTGGATCGACGGCCTGCACAACGTCCTGCTGATCCGTGACCCGACGCAGGTCGTCGCTTCCTACCTGCGGACCCGCGATACCGTCAGCGCGGAAGACATCGGCCTGCCGCAACAGGCCGTGCTGTATGAACGGCTTGCAGCGGCTGGGACGCCACCACCCGTCATCGACTCGGGGGAGTTCCTGCAGGCACCCGAAGCGCACTTGCGCGCGTTATGTGCGCACCTTGGAATCGACTTCAGCGAAAAGATGCTCGCGTGGCCATCCGGGGGCCGTGACAGCGACGGCGTCTGGGCGCCGCACTGGTACGACGCCGTATGGAAGTCGACCGGCTTCGCGCCTCCCAGGCCTGGCAAGCCGCACCTCCATGGCAGAGCCGCACGCGTTGCTGGAGCATGTCGGGAAGATTACGAAAGATTGTTCACGGTACGGATGCGGGTTTGAACGAAGGCCTTGATTTTCATCGCCTACCAGGTCGTCATTCCCGCGCAGCAGGGCCCTGCTTGACGTAGGAGCGGCTTCAGCCGCGAGCTCGTGATCTTGCTGTTGCTGTTTGTAGGAGCCACGTAAGTCGCGATGGGTGCTGCGGTAGCGCATCGCGACTTACCTCGCTCCTGCAACAGCGCAACCCAAATCAACGTCAAACGCTTCCGCGCTGTCGCGCGGGTCACTTTTGTTGAGGCAAAAATAACCAAAACCGTACGCGACGGGCGCTGCGCCGGTGACGATGAAGCCGTCACCGGTTCCCTGCGCTCCTCGCCCAAAGCGGCACGGCACCCAAACTCGCTTCGCTCGAACATGGGTGCCTCTTCGGCCACTTTGGGCTCCGGTGCTCGACTTGCTTGACGCCGCACAAGATCGAGAGAGAGAGAGAGAGAAGAGCAAAGAGCAAAGAGCAAAGAAAAGAGCAAAGAGCAAAGAGCAAAGCAATGCCCGCGGCCGAGGAATTCGACGCAGGACTGACCAACTTTCCCACGTACCGTCATTCCCGCGAAGGCGGGGTCTTTTGGCAGACGAATGTCTGTCCATCCATGGACGCTGCTGTTGATTGCGAAAGACGCTGGATTCCTGCTTTCGCAGGAATGACAGGGTTGAAGTCGGGCACGAACGAGGGGCGAATCCGGTGCACCGCCAAGCAACGCAACCCCCAGAAACACAAACGGCGCGATCTCCGTAGAGTCGCGCCGTCATCAGGTCCCACCCCGGAGGGTGGTGGGCGGTACAGGGTTCGAACCTGTGACCCCTACCATGTCAAGGTAGTGCTCTACCGCTGAGCTAACCGCCCCTATCGCCCCGCCGTTCGCCCCAAAGGCGCCAGCAGGGCGCGCAGTTTAGCCCAGCTCATGGGGGCCGACAACCGATAATCGCACCGACTGGCTCAGTCCTTGGGCGGAATCCGCAGCACCTGTCCCGGATAGATCTTGTCCGGGTCCTTCAGCATCGGCTTGTTGGCCTCGAAGATCTGCGGGTATTTGCCGGCGTCGCCATAGACCTCCTTGGCGATCTTGGACAGGGTGTCACCGGATTGGACCGTGTAAGTGGTCGAAGTCCAGCCCGAACCAGCGGCCACCGTATCGCTGTGCGAGGTCACGTTGCCGAAGTTCCCACCGGCGCCCGCGACGCGCAGCTGGTCATTGACCCGATCCACGCCATCCACGTTGCCAACCACCAGGACGGCCTTTTCACGCGTCTCCTGGTCCTTGACGGTACCGGTCATCTCGACCGTACCCACCGGCTCGAAACGAAACCGGATATTGGTCGGGTCGATCCCGTTTTCCCGCAGGTGCTGGCTCAGCGGCTTGGTGATGTCGGCCTCGGCCGCGTGGTCCGTGCCAAAGATCTTGGCGCCGGCACTCTTGATGAAGTCGATCATGCTCATACGCATCCCTCCTCAATTGAACGCGTAGTGTGGAGCCTGTCGGGTGAAGCCCATGTGCGAGCGCCCGACAGGTCGCTCCTACAAGCCCAGGCTGGCGTCCTTCAAGCGATGGATCTCATCGCGCACCTTCGCCGCATCCTCGAACTCCAGGTCGCGGGCATGCTGGTGCATCTTCTGCTCCAGCTCGTGCAGCCGGCTGGCCCGCTGCTTGGACGACATCGTCGTGTAGTCCTCGACCGCGTCGGCCACCCGCCGTCCCTTGCCCCTGCCGGCCTTGACCATCCCCGGCTCCGGCCGTGCGCCCTCCATCACGTCCGTGATCGCCTTCTGGACCGACTGCGGCGTGATGCCGTGCTCCGCGTTGTATTCGACCTGCTTCTCGCGGCGGCGGTCGGTTTCGTCGATCGCCTTCTGCATCGACTTGGTCACCCGGTCGGCATACAGGATCGCCTTGCCCCGCAGGTTGCGGGCGGCGCGACCAATCGTCTGGATCAGTGAGCCGGCCGAACGCAGGAAGCCTTCCTTGTCGGCATCCAGGATCGCCACCAGCGACACCTCGGGCATGTCCAGGCCTTCGCGCAACAGGTTGATGCCTACCAGCACGTCAAACTTGCCCAGCCTCAAGTCGCGGATGATCTCCACGCGCTCGACCGTATCCACGTCCGAGTGCAGGTAACGCACGCGCACATCGTGCTCGGCCAGGTACTCGGTCAGGTTCTCGGCCATGCGCTTGGTCAGCGTGGTGATCAGCACGCGGTCGCCCATCGCAACGCGCAGGTTGATCTCGCCCAGTACATCGTCGACCTGGGTGCCCACGGGACGGATTTCGACTTCCGGATCGATCAAGCCGGTCGGCCTGACCACCAGCTCACGCACCTCGCCGTCGGACACCCGCAACTCGTACGGCCCGGGCGTGGCCGAGACGAAGATCGTGCGGGGCGCGCGCCCTTCCCACTCCTCGAACTTCAATGGCCGGTTGTCCAGCGCCGACGGCAGCCGGAAGCCAAACTCCACCAACGTCTCCTTGCGCGACCGGTCGCCCTTGTACATCGCCCCCAGCTGCGGGACGGTGACATGCGACTCGTCGACCACCAGCAAGGCATCGGTCGGCAGGTAGTCGTACAGGCATGGCGGCGGCTCGCCCGGCATGTAACCGGTGAGGTGGCGCGAATAGTTCTCGATGCCGTTGCAGTAACCGACCTCGGCCATCATCTCCAGGTCAAACTGCGTGCGCTGCGCCAATCGTTGCGCCTCGACCAGCTTGTTGGCCGAGTACAGCTGCTCCAGCCGCTCTTTCAACTCTTCCTTGATCGTCTTGACCGCATCCAGCACCGTGCGGCGCGTGGTGACGTAATGCGTGCCGGGATAGATGGTGTAACGCTGCAGCTTGCGTAGCGTCTCGCCAGTGAGCGGATCGAACAGCGTCAGCGTTTCGATCTCGCCATCAAACAGTTCGACCCGCAACGCCTCGGCATCGCTCTCGGCCGGATGCACGTCGATGGTCTCGCCACGCACCCGGTAGGTGCCGCGAGACAGCTCGGTCTCGTTGCGCGTGTACTGCATCTCGGTCAAACGTCGGATCAGCTCGCGCTGGTCGATGTGCTCGCCACGCACCATGTGCAGCACCATCTTGTGGTACTCGTCCGGGTTGCCCAGGCCGTAGATCGCCGACACCGTGCACACGATGATCGTGTCGCGCCGCTCCAACAGCGCCTTGGTCGCCGACAACCGCATCTGCTCGATGTGCTCGTTGACCGAACTGTCCTTGTCGATGAACGTATCCGACGACGGGATGTACGCCTCGGGCTGGTAGTAATCGTAGTAGCTGACGAAGTACTCGACCGCGTTATGCGGGAAGAACGACTTGAACTCGCCATACAACTGCGCCGCCAGCGTCTTGTTGGGCGCCATCACCAACGTGGGCTTCTGCACCGCCTGGATCACGTTGGCAATCGTGTACGTCTTGCCCGACCCGGTCACGCCCAGCAACGTCTGCCGCGCCAACCCCGCATCAAAGCCCGCGATCAACTTTTCAATGGCCTGCGGCTGGTCCCCCGCCGGCGAATAAGGCGAGACCAGTTCAAACCCGGCTGGATGGCTGCTGTCGTTCATGGCGATCCCAAAAAACCCACCAACCAGTCTATCGTCTCTCCCCCAGCCATGTAGGAGCGGCTCCAGCCGCGAGCTCTTGATCCTGCTTCGGTTGCTTGCAGGAGCAGTCGCGATAGGTGCTGCTCGAAGCAATCGCGACTTACCGGTGACGGCATGCCATCACCACTCCTGCAAAGGCAAGGACAACATCAAGAGCTCGCGGCTGAGTCCGCTCCTACGAAGAGCCTATTGCTTTGCTGCGAATCTTTCGGCGAAGAAGTCGTGCATCATCTGCTCGCCGCGCTTGGCGGCACGCTCGTCATAGACGCAACCCGGCGGGCGATTGGCATCGGGTAGCGCGAAACAATGCACGGCACCGCTGAAATTGACGAACGTCCAATCGGCACCAGCGCCGTTCATTTCCTTCTCGAACGCGGTGATGTCGCCCGCCGTGCCCTTGTCGTCGGCACCATTGAGCACCAGCAGGCTGGCCTTGACCGCGTCCCTTGCTGCAGGCGCTGAAGTATCCAGGCCACCATGGAACGTCACCACAGCGGCGATGTCGGCACCGCTGCGTGCCAGTTCCAGTACCGTGGAGCCACCGAAGCAGTAACCCAGTGCCCCGATCTTCGACACATCCAGCGGCGCGTCGTCCGCCTGGGCCTTGAGCACGCCCACCGCCTTGTTGATGCGCGCGCGCCAGCCTTTGACATTGCCACCGAGTTGCTTGACCTGGACCAGTGCCTCGTCGTTGTCCTTCGGTCGCACACCCTTGCCATAGACATCGGTCAGCAGCACGACGTAATCATTACCCGCGATGTGCCTTGCCATGTCCAACGCGCTATCGGTGACGCCGTACCAGTCCGGCACCATCACGATACCGGGCCGCTTGATCGCGTTGGCATCGTCGTAGACCAGGTATCCGCTGAAGGTCTGGCCGTCGACCGTCCATTGCAGCGGCTTGCTCTGCATGGTGGCGAACGCCGGCAAGGACAGCAGCGAAAGGATGAACAGGATGACAAGGCGACGGATCACGGCGTTCTCCCTGGTGATGATTGTTGGGAGCGTACGCGCACGGGGTTGGTCCGACGTGAACACGGGCAACCGCGGATTCAGGCGATCCCCGGCCCCGGGATCGCACTGATCGCATCGCCATCGAAGCCGGCAAGTGTCGTGAAATGGCGCCCACGCTCGGTGTAGTCGCGATAGGCACCGAAGCTGGGGGCACCTGGCGAGAGCAGGATGACGCCCTCGCCCGCCAGCAACTTTCGTGATTGTCCGATGGCATCGGCCAGGTTTGCTGCCGACGCGAGTGCGAACCCGGCATCGCCCGCGATGCCTTCCAGCAACGCATGGATGCGCGCACCGTTCTGCCCGGGCATGCCGCCGTCCATGGTGACGATCGCAGTCGGCGGATGGGTGCGCATCGCATCGACAAACCCGGCCCAGTCCAGCCCCCGGTCATGGCCGCCGACCAGCAGCGCCGTGCGCTGTCCGCGATACACATCCAAGGCAGCCAGGCTGGCATGCGGCGTGGTGCTGATCGAATCGTTGACGTAGGTGATCCCCTCGCGCGCGCCCACGACCTGCAGGCGATGTGGCAGCGGCTGGAACGTCACTGCATGTGGCGCCAGTGCAATTGCATCCAGCCCAAGCGCTTCGATCGCTGCAAGTGCGGCACACAGGTTGCTGCGATTGTGGCGACCCGGTAGCGGCAGCGCGGCAATGTCCATGACTTGCTGCCCACCACGGCACAACAGGTCACCGCGCAGGTGCCAGCCGTCTTCGCCGCCAAACCAGTGCACGTCGCTGTCGGGCAGCGGCAACGCAGCCAGCGTCGGATCGTCCGCGTTGACGATGGCGTGGCGCGGCTTGGCCTCGGTCAGAAGGCGCAGTTTGTCGGCGACGTAGCGCGCCTGTGATCCATGCCAGTCCAGGTGCTCCGGGAAGATATTGAGCGCGACGGCGACTTCCGGCCGCACACCACAGTCGGCGACATCACCGGTCTGGTAGCTGGACAGTTCAATGACCCAGAACGCGGCTTCACCATCCAGCAGCTCCAGCAGGGGCAGGCCAATGTTGCCGGCCAACGCCGTGCGGTATCCGCCGCAACGCAGCAGATGCGCGAGCAATGCCGTCGTGGTGCTCTTGCCCTTGGTGCCGGTGACGCAGATCGTGCGCGCCTGCGGATGCTCGGCGAACCACAGCGTGGTGCCGCCGATGAAACGCGTGCCCTGTCCCGCCGCCGCGATGGCTTCGGGTGTGTAGGGGCTGATGCCCGGCGATTTCACCACGATGTCGAACGCCGACAGGTGCGAAGCGGTGGCCCGGGTTTCCACCATCAGCGATGCGTCGGCCGCCTGCACCTGGCCTGTTTCATCGGCATTGCAAAAAACAGTCAGCGGCAATGATGGCAACCGCGAACGGATCGCGCGCCATGCCGCCCGGCCTTCGCGGCCCCAACCCCACAGCGCGACCCGGCCACCGTCGCGGACGATGGACTCAAGCTTCGAAATGCGCACGCAGTTGTTCCCAGAGCGGCGCCGGTATCCGGTGCGTGCCGTCGAGCACCAGCAAGGGCTCGATCCGCAAGTCGTCGGCATCGAGCTGCGGCAGGATCTCGCGGTTGAAGCGCGCGACCAGCGCATCCTCGCGCCATGCCGGGCGCTGGCCCAGCGCCATCATCGCGGCACGCGATTCGCGGCCTTCTCCGACGCACTCGAACGGCTTGTGGTCCTGGTACTCCAGCAAGGCGTCGAAACCCGGTGCCTGCCCCAGGTCATCGAGCAGGTTGCGCCCTTGGATGCCCACCAGGCGCGGCTTGGGCATGAAGGGCGCCAATGCCAGGAACACGAAATGGCACTTCGGGCAGACCCCGCACCAGCGATTGACCGGGCGCTCGCCCAGGATGTGGAAGTTGCGGTTGCAACTGGAAAAATACGCGTCGTAACGATCGGTCTTGGCAAACTGGCGGGCCACGGCAAGTTCGCTCAAGGGGCGCAGTAGCGAGTAGTAATGCAGGTCCGCGGCGACGTGTTGTTGGATGTGCTCGCCCAATGCCTGCTCGAAGGCCCAGCCCTTGGACCACTGGTGGTTGACCTCGCCGGTGACGTTGCCATCGTCATCGAGGATGACGCTGCCGTAGCTGGCCGAGTGCTCGTTGGAAAAAACCACCTGGTCGAAGTCATGCAGCAGTGCGGCCAGCACGAGGATCGCCGAGTTGACCGCGGTCACCGGGATATGGCCATTCCAGGCGCCTTGCCGGTTGTATTCGAACAGTTGCGGTGCGAGCTGGCGACCGATGTTGAGCGTGGGCAGTCCGGTACGCTCCGCGCAGGCCTTGATCAGTTGCGAGGCGCCGATCCAGGTGACGGTCTGCTCGACGCCGGCCGTGCGCAGTGCTTCGATCGAGACCAGCGAGTCCTTGCCGCCACCAATGGCGACCAGGGCATGGTGGCGCAGGCCCAATGATGGCGCGCCATGCGTAGCCCGGCTGAGGTCATCCACCGAACCCGATTGCCCATGGCGTCCCGGGTGCGATGCGCTTGCCCGGGCTACGGCTTGCGTTGGAAAATCAATGCGCTCATCGAGATCCAGGCCATTGCGATACGCAAACTCGGCCAGGCCATTGCGATAGATCAGCTGCATCAACGCAGCGGTATCGGCATCGATGTCATAGCCGATCTCGATCTTCTCCGGCACCGCCGCCTTGTAATAACTCACGCCCGCAATCAGGTGCAGGAGGCGCAATCGCCTCTTCTATCGCAGCTGCGCGCGCGCCATCCAGCACAAACGGTGCGCCGGGGATGCTGATCGTTTCAGTCAGCTCCGGGCCATCATCAAAGGCATACACCAGTCGTGCCTGGCCGGTATGCGCGTCAAACGCGCAACGCACGAAGCGGAACAGCCCGATCGCATCGCGATCGAAACGCCAATGGGTGTTTCCAGTCGTCGAGTCAGTCATCCAGCACATCCTCTGCCGGCAACGCCCGCAGGTTGTAGGTATTGGCCATGGTCATGCCATAGGCGCCTGCATCGGCGACCAGCAGCACGTCGCCCTCCATGGTGTCCACGGGCAGGAGGCGGCGGCGACCAAGCACGTCACCGCTTTCGCAGATCGGGCCAACCACGTCGAACAGTGCCGTGTCGGCTTCGGGCCGGGACAGGTTGACGATGTCATGGAAGGCCTCGTAAAGCGCCGGCCGCATCAAGGCATTCATGCCGGCATCGGCACCGATGCGGCGCACGCCATCCTTCTCCACCACCTGGGTGACGTGCAGCAACAGTGCGCCGGACTCGGCAACCAGGTAGCGGCCTGGTTCGATCGCCAAGGCATAGCCCGGATACGCGGATTTTACGGCGGTCAGTTCCTGGGCCCAGGTGGCGAGATCGAATGGTTGCGCGTCGGGGAGGTACGGGATCGGCAAGCCGCCGCCGATGTCGATGGTATCGACCGTACCCAGGCCTTCGGCCAACCCCACCAGCTCCGAATGCACTTGCCGCCAGTGCGCGGGTGAGTCGATCCCGCTGCCCAGGTGCGCATGCAAGCCGGTGATGCGTACGGCGCACTTGTGCGCTTCGGTGACAAACGCCTGCAGCCGCGCGACTGGCAAGCCGAACTTGGCTTCGCTGCCCCCGGTCTTGACCTTGTCGTGATGGCCATCGCCGCGGCCCAGGTCCAGTCGCAACCAGACATCGCGGTCACTGAACACTTCAGGCCAACGCTGCAGCGCCTCGATGTTGTCGATGGTGACGATGACACCGCGTTGGAAGGCGGCCTCGTATTCGCCACGTGGAGCAAAGCTCGGCGTGAACAGCACGCGTGACGGCATCAGCTCCGGCAAGGTCTCGAACACATGGTCCAGCTCGCCCAGCGAGACACACTCGAAACCGAAGCCTTCGACCGCAAGCGCGCGCAGGATGTCCGGATGCGGATTGGCCTTGATCGCATAAAACCGCCGATCAATCGCGTCGATGCCCACCAGGGCACGCGCGCGCTGCCGCACCGTGTCCATGTCGTAGACGTAACGTGGCGTACCCAGCGCGGCCTTCGCAAGCAACGTGTCACGCACACCCTGCCACCACGGCACGGCACGCGGCAGTCGGCCATGGACGATCTCCTGCCAGCTGGGGCCAAACACGCTGGCCTCGCGGATCGGCATCGCGCCACTGCGCACCAGCTCGGCATGCAGCTGCGGGATCAGGCCATCGGCATCGGCCTCGTCGATCACGAAAGTCAGGTTGAGGTCGTTGGACGACTGCGAAATCAGGTGCACGCGCTCGCGTCCGAAGGCCGCCCAGATATCCGACAGCCGGTGCAACAGCGACCGCATGCCGCGACCGACCAGGGTGATCGCCGCGCAGGGTGCGATTACCTTGACCCGGCAGATCTCGGCGAGATCGGCGCTCAACGCTTCGAGTACGTTGCTGCTGACCAGGTTTTCACTGGGATCCAGCGACACGGTGACATTGGTTTCCGACGAGCCGATCAGGTCCACCGACAGGCCATGGCGCCGGAACAGCTCGAAGATGTCGGCCAGGAAGCCGACCTGTTGCCACATCCCGACGCTTTCCATCGACACCAACACGATGCCATTGCGACGACTGATCGCCTTGACGCCCGGCACGGTGGCCGCGGCGTGGTCGATGCGCGTGCCGGGCAGGTCGGGTCGTTGCGTGTCGAGGATCAGCAGCGGCACGCGCGCGTCGCGACACGGGCCGATCGAGCGCGGATGCAGCACCTTGGCACCGGTGGTGGCGATTTCCTGGGCTTCTGCATAATCCAGCCGCGTCAACAGGCGCGCATCCGGCACTTCGCGCGGATTGGCGCTGAACATGCCGGGGACATCGGTCCAGATCTCGACGCGTTGCGCGTGCAGCAACGCACCGAAGCACGCCGCGGACGTATCCGAACCGCCACGTCCCAACGTCGCGGTGCCGCCGTCCGCATGGCGCGCGATGAAGCCCTGCGTCAGCAGCAATTGCGTGGGTTGCGATGCAAACCGCGCTCGCCAGCCATCGTCCGCCTCGCGCCGGCAACTGCTCGCCAGGCGCGTCGACCAATCGCTCTGGTTGGGCAACGCCACCGCGTCGAGCCAGTCGCGCGCGTCGCACCACCCAAAGTCGATGCCCTGCCCGCGCAGGTACGCAGCGCCCAGGGTCGAGGACAGCAGCTCTCCCTGCGCCATGACATCGGCCTGCCAGTCCAAGGCCAGCGTGCTGGCGCGCGGGTCGGTCGCCAGTGCCTGCAACACCTGCAATCGCGAGGCGAGCACGACATCGGGGTCCAGGCCGAGTTCGATCGCGAATGCGCGATGGCGGTCCACCAGCGCCTGCGTACGTGCCTGGATGTCGTTGCCAGCGATGTCGGGGCCAGCAGGAATGTGGCCGGAAGCACCGCCACCGGCACAGATGGCCTGCAGTTCATTGGTTACCCCCGCCAACGCCGACACGACGACAAGCACCCGCGCCGGTCCGTCCTGTCCAGTGTCACCCACGTCGCCAGCACTGGCGCGTTCGTACGCCAGCCGGCCGATCGTATCCCAGCGTTCGCGGGTCGAGACCGACGTGCCTCCAAACTTGAGCACGATCCAGCGACCGGCGTGGGGGTCAGTCAATGGATTGGGCGAGGTCGTTGCAGTTGCCATGGGCGGCAGGGCTTTCCGTGGAGTCGTGCGGTTGTGGAGTCGTGCGAGTTGTGGAGTCGTGCAGGGCTGGAATCGTGCCTGGGTAAGTCTTGCCCGGGCGTCTTGGGTAGAATCGTGCGCCCGCATGCACGCTTGGGCGGGAACGCTCAATTCTAGACGAAGGCCTCCCCCGCATGCCCCCGCGTGGCTACCTGCAACTCGACGTATTTGCCCCATATCCCGGCGCCGGCAATCCGCTCGGCGTGGTGCTTGACGCCGGCAGCGTGGGTCACGCACCTCCCGGCGAGGCGGCCATGCAGGCGTTCGCAGCCTGGACCAACCTGTCCGAAACGATCTTCCTGCTGCCCCCGGCCCATCCCGATGCCGATTACCGCGTGCGCATTTTCACCCCGCGCCGCGAACTGCCCTTCGCCGGCCACCCCAGTGTCGGCGCAGCCTGGGCGGCGCTGGAAACGGGCCTTGCCTGCGCAGATGGCGGCACGCTGGTGCAGGAATGCGCTGCCGGCCTGCTGCCGATCCGTGTCGAAGCCGGTGCTGCAGGACGCACGATCCACGTCCGCGCACCGCGGGCGCGACGGCTGCCCGATGTCGCGGCGCATGGACCGCTGCTGGATGCCGTACTCGACGGTCTATCCTGCGGCGCATGCCCGCCATCGCTGTGGGACAACGGCCCACACTGGTGGCTGGTCGAACTCAGGGACGCAGCCAGCGTGCGCGCCCTGCAGCCCAACCTGCCAGCCATCGCCGCGCTGTCGCGCTGCAGCGGCGCCGTCGGATTGGCGGTCTACGGCCGCAGCGATGCAGCCGACCATCAACTCGCGGTACGTGCGTTTTGCCCGGCCGACAACATCCCGGAAGATCCGGTCACCGGCAGCGCCAACGCCGCGATCGCCACCTGCCTTGCGCAGGCAGGCGCTTTGCCTGGGCACGATGGCCGCTACATCGCTTCGCAGGGACGGGAGCTTGGTCGCGACGGGCGCGTCCTGGTGCGTGTCGATGAGACCGGCGAAGTCTGGATCGGCGGGCAGGTGCAGTCGGTGATCCAAGGCCAGGTGCAGTGGCCCGACACTGCACCCGACGCAGGGACAGCCAATGAGATCGATCCATGACCGATAGAGGCAGGACGGATACCGGTATGACTGATACAGGCACGACCGGCACGCCCGCGGCCCAACGCAGGACCCGCCGCTACCTGCAACTCGATGTTTTCGCCGACCGTCCGGGTGCGGGCAATCCGCTTGGCGTCGTGCTGGATGCCGATGGCCTGGACGACGCCAGGATGCAGGCGATCGCACGTTGGACGCGGCTGCCGGAAACCACTTTCGTGTTCCCGCCGACCACGCGCGATGCCAGTTACGGTTTGCGCATCTTCAGTCCTCGTCGCGAGGTTCCTTTTGCTGGCCACCCCATCGTCGGCAGCGCACACGTGCTCCTGGACGCAGGCCTGGTGACACCGCGCGAAGGACTGCTGGTGCAGGAAGGCGTGGCCGGACTACTGCCTTTGCGTGTTGAAGGCGAGGGTGCCGAACGCACGGTCGCAGTGCGTACACCCAAGGCCACGGTGATGGAGATCGCCAGTGCCGACGACCCCCGCCTGGTCGACGTCCTGCGTGGGCTGCCACTGGGCTCACTGCCGGTGGCGCAGATGGATGGCGGACGCCGCTGGTGGCTGGCCGAACTTGCCAACGAAACCGCCCTGCGCACGGCAACACCAGACTGGGCCGCGATCGCCCGCCTGGCTGAAGGCACCGACAGCATGGGCCTGTGCGTGTTCGCACGCAGCGACGACCCGGTGTACTACCTGGCCGTGCGCGCCTGGGTCGGTGCACCGACGCCCTTTGAAGATGCCGCGTCGGGTGCGGCCAATGCGACGCTGGCGGCCTGGCTGGCTTCACGGGACGCACTGCCCGGCGATGGCGGCTTCTACCGCGTCAGCCAAGGCCGTGAAGTAGGCTATGACGCGATCATCGAACTGCAGGTAGATGCCAACAACGACGTCTGGTCCGGTGGACGCGCATGCAACGTGATCGATGGACAGATCGACTGGCCCCAGGCTGCTCCTGATCCGCACAGGATCATCCCGCCCGTCATCCCCGCATAGGCGCGGATCCATGGATGTTGGCCGTGGAAGGCAGAGTCACTGGATTCCCGCCTGCGCGGGAATGACAGGGAAAGCGGCAATGTCCCGTAGCGCCGGGGAGCGCCAAGGCGAGGGAGTCGCTTCGCCCTTCGCCCTTCGCCCTTCGCCCTTCGCCCTTCGCCCTTCGCCCTTCGCCCTTCGCCCTTTGCCCTTCGCCCTTTGCCCTTTGCATCTAGCTCTTGAACTTGTGCGGCGTTAAGCAAGCCGAGCACCGCAGCCCAAAGTGGCCGAAGAGGCACCCATGTCTGAGCGGAGCGCAGCGGAGCGAGTTTGGGTGCCGTGCCACTTTGGGTGAGGAGCGCAGGGAACCGGTGACGGCTTCATCGTCACCGGCGCTGCGCCCGTCGCGGATGGTTTTGGTTACTTTTGCCGTAACAAAAGTGACCCGCGCGCAGCGCGGAGGCGTTTGATCTTGCAAGCCAAAAAGCCACGCCCATGGATCCCCGCCTGCGCGGGAATGACGGTACAGCGCTCATGGATACCCATCTAAGCAGGAATGACGGCACTGGGCCCATGGATACCCACTTGCACGGGAATGACGGTTGTTATTGCTGGATCACGACGCGTCCCAAATGTCGCCCGCTCTCTGTCCAAAATCCATCAAACCAATGTCGCTTCCATGCTGATGGGTACCGCGCTCAGCGCACGCGACACCGGGCAGTTTTTTTCCGCATCCGCGGCCAGCGCACGGAATTTCGCCGGATCGATGCCCGGCACGTCTGCCTTGACCTTCAGGCGGATCGCACTCAGCGAAGGACCGCCTTCCATCGACAGGTCGACCTCGGCACGTGTATCCACTGATTTTGGCGGGTGCCCGGCTTCACTGAGCATGTTCGACAACGCCATCGTGAAACAGCCCGCGTGCGCAGCAGCAATCAGCTCCTCGGGGTTGGTGCCCTTGGCGTCGCCAAAGCGGGTATTGAAGCCGTAAGCCGTTTCCGCCAGCAGGCCGCTTTCGGGCGTGGTGAGGCTGCCGGCCCCGGTCTTGAGGTCGCCTTGCCAATGCGCAGTGGCGTATCGGGAAATGCCCATGTCCAGACTCCATCATTGAATGACCCATCAGCGTAGCGAAACCGGCGTGAGGTTCACATCGCGGTGCCCCGCGACGCAATCGCCCAGGCCACCAGCCCAGCCCACCTACCCAGCCGGCGCTTGACCCGAACGCCCGGCTGCAGGAATCTTGCTGCTCCGGCACGGCATCCTGCGACAACGCCACGCCGGCGCATCCCGCCATGACCGCCCGCCGAGCGCACGCTCGGACGGTAGCGCCTCCGATGCGGACAGCCATGACGGCCGCTTTTCAGCGGCATGCTGACCAGCAGCATGCCGGCCCACCTTGGGAGCGACGGCCTCATGCCCTACAGCACAGCGCAAATCCGCAACGTGGCCCTGGCAGGCCATCCCGGCGCCGGCAAGACCATCCTGTTTGAAGCCCTGCTGCAGGCCGGCGGCGCGATCCCCGTGGCAGGCACGATCGAGCGCGGCAGCACGGTCTCCGACTTCGACCCCATCGAGCAGGAACGCGGTCATTCCATCAACGCGTCCATTGCCAGCATCGACCACGCACCACCGGGCCAACCTCCCATCCACGTCAACTTGATCGACACGCCCGGCTATCCCGATTTCCGTGGGCCATCGCTGTCGGCCCTGGCCGCAGTGGAGACCGTCGTCGTCGTCGTCGATAGCGATACCGGCATCGGCCATGGCACCCACCGGATGATGGCGTACGCCAGGCAACGCAAACTCTGTCGCGTCATCGTCATCAACAAGATCGACCACGGCGGTCTCGCCTGCGCCACCCTGCTGGACGAACTGCGCGACACCTTCGGGCCAGAGGTACTGCCACTCAACCTGCCCGCCGAGCGCGGCAGCAAGGTCGTGGATTGCTTCGGGCAGTCTTCCGGTGACAGTGACCTGGGTCCGGTCGCCGACTGGCACCAGAAGATCCTGGACCAGGTCGTCGAGGTCAACGAAACCGTGATGGATCATTACCTGGACCTGGGCGAGGACGGCTTGTCCGGACAAGAACTGCACGATGCCTTCGAGCAGTGCCTGCGCGAAGGCCATTTGATCCCCGTGTGTTTCGTTTCCGCGCGTGTCGGTACCGGTGTCAAGCAATTGCTTGGGATCGCGGAAAAACTGTTTCCGCACCCGGGCGAAGCCAACCCGCCACCGTTCGTGAAAGGGACGGGCGACGACGCCGTGCCAATCAAGGCCAGGCCCGATCCCGACGCGCACGTGATCGCCGATGTGTTCAAGATCGCCAACGATCCATTTGTCGGCAAGCTCGGCATCTTCCGGGTCTACCAGGGCACGGTCAGGAAGGACAGCCAGCTGTTCGTCGACGATGGTCGCAAGCCGTTCAAGGTGGCGCACCTGTTCAAGCTCCAGGGCAAGCAGCATGTCGAGGTCGACCAGGCCGTGCCGGGCGACATCGCCGCGGTGGCCAAGGTCGACGACCTGCATTTCGACGCGGTCCTGCATGACAGCCATGACGAGGACCAGATCCACCTGGCACCGCTGGACTTCCCGCAGCCGATGTTCGGCCTGGCAGTGAACGCTGCCCGCAAGGGCCAGGAGCAGAAGCTTGCGGGCGCGCTGCACAAGCTGTCCGAAGAGGACCCGGCCTTCATCGTCGAGCACAACATCGAGCTCAACGAAACCGTCCTGCGCGGCTTGTCCGACCTGCACCTGCGAGTGATGCTGGACCGGCTGAAGGACACATACGGGGTCCAGGTCACGACCCATCCGCCAAGGATCGCCTACCGCGAAACCATCAGTGGCAAGGCCGAAGGGCATTACCGCCACAAGAAGCAGACTGGCGGTGCCGGGCAGTTTGGCGAGGTGTTCCTGCGGGTCGAGCCCCTCAAGCGGGGATCCGGTTTTGAGTTCACCGACCAGATCAAGGGCGGCACCATCCCCGGCCAGTTCATCCCGGCGGTCGAGAAAGGCGTGCGGCAAGTCCTGGCCAGCGGCGCGCTGGCCGGTTACCCGCTGCAAGACCTGCGCGTGGTCGTGTATGACGGCAAGTGCCACAGCGTCGACAGCAAGGAGGTTGCTTTTGTCGCCGCCGGCAAGCGCGCGTTCCTGGATGCGATCGGCAAGGCACGCCCCCAGGTCCTGGAACCGATCGTCGACCTGGAAGTGGCGGCACCCGAGCAGCACATGGGTGACATCAGCGGCGGGTTGGCGGCCAAGCGTGCCCGCATCAACGGGACGGACTCGGTGCGTGGCGGCGAAATCGTGGTCAAGGCGCAGGTGCCGTTGTCGGAGCTGGACAGCTATGCCGCCGAGCTGAAGTCGGTGACTGCCGGTCGAGGTCGCTATTCGCTGGATTTCAGCCACTACGAGCCGGTGCCGTCGCAGGTACAGAAAAAACTGGTGGACGCGTACAAGCCGCATCACGATGAAGACTAGGGCCAGAAGAGATCAAGCTTGGCAAGGCCCTGGCTCGAAAAAGCCAGCGCCGGATGCGGAGCCATCCACGCAGGACCCATCTATCCGTCATTCCCGCGCAGGTGGGGTCGTCTGGCAGACGCCTCTGTCTATCCATCCAGCGACGTTGGGATGGTGACGTTGAGACGGCTCACGGGAGCCTGAAAACCGCCTCTTTTACTGTCACCTCCACGTGATCGGAGGTGCATGGACGCTCGATGCTGAGATACCAAGTCACTGGATTCCCGCCTGCGCGGGAACAACGGGTATGCGGCACACCCATGACCGCAAGCTGGTGAGGCCCCAGTCATCGCGTCAATTCTTCGGCTTGCGTTGCCATGCCTACAATCGGACATGGCCTTACCGTCCCCCTGCGTCGCAGGACTGCTCGCTGACCTCATCCTGTCGCTACACGTCGGCATCGTCGGCTTCGTGGTGCTAGGCGAGCTCTTGTTCGTGGCCGGCGGCTGGCGGGGTTGGCGTTGGATCCGCAGCCTGCCGCTGCGCCTGCTGCACCTGGCGTTGATCGCGTACATCGCGGTACAGGCGTGGGTGGGTGTTGCCTGTCCACTCACGGTCTGGGAACAACGCCTGCGCACGCTCGCGGGACAATCGCCCTACCAGGAATCATTCATCGAGCACTGGCTGTCGCGGTTGATCTTCTTCCAGGCACCCTGGTGGGTTTTCGTCGCGGCATACAGCACATTTGCACTGCTGGTCGCCGTGACCTGGTGGCGATTCCCGCCGCGTCGCAGGTAGCACCTCGTTTACCGCGTCGCCCGCATCGCGACCTTCCCATCGAAACCAGGGCAGTACAGTTCCAAAAAAACCCTGAAAAAAAGCCCTCCGGGACTTGGCGTCGACGCGCGGATGCCCTACATTCCCTGTGCCGGGGGATTTAAAGGCCCCCTTTGCAGGCAATCCATCCAATCAACCGAGTACTACACGGGATACTTATGGCAAAGAAGAAGGCGACAAAGAAGAAGGCAGCAGCTCCCAAGAAAGCCGCAGCCAAGCCGGCCGCAGCCGCTCCGAAGCCGATCAAGGAAGCACTGACCAAGTCCGGCCTGACGGCACACCTGGCCGAGAAGTCCGGCGTCGCCCCGCGCGATGTGCGCGCGGTCATGGCTGCGCTGGAAAGCGCGGTGCAGGGTTCGATCAGCAAGCGCGGCGCGGGCGTGTTCACGCTGCCGGGCCTGCTCAAGATCACCTCGGTCAAGGTGCCGGCCAAGCCGCGCCGCAAGGGCATCAACCCGTTCACCAAGGAAGAGCAGTGGTTCGCCGCCAAGCCGGCATCGGTGAAGGTCAAGGTGCGTCCGCTGAAGAAGCTCAAGGATGCCGCTGCCTGATCAGCGCCTGCCCGCGGACGTTTGACCGTCCGCGAAGCAAGCCCTGGAAGGCAACATCGCAAGGGTCGGGTTCCTTCGGGCATCCGGCCCTTGTGCTTTTCGGCTGCAGGGCTGTCATTTCCGCAAACCGGGCCCTGTTGCCAGGCGCATACTGTGCATCCAGCGACTGACGTGGCTGCGCGGTCATCGTCATTGCGTGTCGCCTTCCTTGAAATGATGGCCCGTGCAGTCATCCGGTATCCGTGCAGGCGGACGCTACCCACCACGCACCCGCCGCGCTAGCATCACCCTGTCGCCACTGCCCTGCGACAGGGTTACTTGAACAGGAGTCCGTCATGGACAAGCGCTTCTGGATTTGCGGCATCCTTGTCTCGATCGCCGCACTGTTGCTGGATTTCCTGCTCCACGCAGTGATATTGCAGGGCGACTACGACGCGCTGCCCGTCGGGATCATGCGCACGCCCGCCGACCAGGCGCATTACCTGCCTTACATGCTGGCCGCCCACCTGCTGATCGGTTTTGGCCTGACCTGGCTGTACCGCAAGGGTATCGACCACGGCAAGGCGGCACTGGGACAAGGCCTGCGCTTTGGTGCTGCCATTGCTGCGTTGTCGACGATCCCCGGTTACCTGATCTACTACGCCGTGCAGCCCTTGCCTGCAGCGCTGGTTCACAAGCAGCTTGTTTTCGGCACGCTGGCGACGTTGCTGCTCGGACTGCTGCTGGCATGGTTGAACCCGGGTCGAAAGACGCTCTGAGCCACCACGCCCGACCGCCACGCCATCGGTGACGACTGCAGGCAACCGTGCCTCGACGATCCACGATCCACGATCCACGATCCAGCCCATGCGCGGCACGCTGCACGCCGACAGATGTCGGCCACGAGCATTTCCAACGACCTGCGTTTACAGGGCATGCCCATGAACCACTTCCACATGAAGCGCTTGCCCGCGTGGACCAAGACCTGGCGCCCCGCTGCGTACTTGCTGCCTTGCATCGCCCTGTCCATCCTGCTGCTGTTGCCGGCATGCAGCAACACCGACGATCCGGCCGCCAACCCGTCCGATGCGGATGGAGCCCTGCCACAACCAACCACCGGCAACCGGTCGGTGACCGGCATGCCCGACCGCCCCGGGCCCGGCCCCGTCGGCGACGCGGTCCATGCAGCCGACGACACGCAGGTCTCTCCGTTCGCCGCTGGCACCATGGGCCAAGCGCCTGGTTCCGAGGCCGGGTTACCAGGCATGGATGGCCTGGCTGACGATGGCATGGCCGAGCCCACCGTCCAGGACGCACTGATCGTATTGCGGGACTATTACGCCGCGATCAACGCTGGGCAATACGACAGCGCCTATCGCCTGTGGTCCGACGACGGCAAGGCCAGCGGCCAGACACCCGGGCAATTCGCGGTAGGCTTTGCCGATACCGATAACGTCGATGCGCAGTTTGGTGAACCCGGCCGCGTCGATCCGGCCGCGGGTTCACGCTATCTCCAGATCCCGGTCTCCATCGTCGCCACGCAAACCGACGGCACCGTGCACCGTTATGCCGGCAGTTACACGTTGCGCCGCGCGGTGGTGGACGGCGCCAGCCAGGCGCAACGTGCCTGGCGGATCGGCTCGGCCGACATCCGCGTCGTCGAGCCCTGACCAACACGAGCTGATCAACACGGGCATGCTCGATACGCAAGGGGCACGTACTGGCCCGAAGGATCACCGCGTGCCTTTTTCGTGCCGGAACAGCAGCGCGGCCAGATCGCCAGGTCAGGCCAGCGAGCTGGCCACTGCTGCGCTGAAGGCCGGGATGTCGTCTGGATTGCGACTGGTGATGACGTTGCCGTCGATGACGACCTCGGCGTCCTGCCATTGCGCGCCCGCATTGGCCAGGTCGGTTTTGAGGGAAGGCCAGGATGTCACTCGCTTGCCTTTGGCCAAGCCACTCTCCACCAGCAGCCACGGGCCGTGGCAGATCGCGGCAACCGTCTTGCCGGCTTTGTCGAAAGCGCGGACGAAGGCAATCGCCGCGTCGTCCAGGCGCAGGATGTCGGGATTGATCACGCCACCGGGGAGCACCAGCGCGTCATAGTCGGCGGCATTCGCGTCGGACAGCGACTTGTCGACGGCCACGGAATCGCCCCAGTCCTTGTCGTTCCAGCCGCGGATCTGCTTGCCGTCGGCAGGCGAGACCACCTCCACCTTGGCACCCAGCGCTTCAAGCCGGCGCTTTGGTCCTTGCAACTCGGATTGTTCGAAACCATCCGTCGCCATGACGGCGATGGTCCTGCCTTGCAGTGTTTGATCGCTCATGTCGTGCATTCCTTGGGGGGAGGAACACGCAATCTAGGGCAGGAGCCGTGGTCATGCCGTGACTGCAGCCCGATGGCGACACAGGCACGTCCAGGCGTCGCGGCCGGTGGAGCTAAAGCGCGAACCGATAACTCAGCTTGACCAGCAACTGTTCGCTATCGCGCAGCGAAAAGCTGTCGCGCAACTGGCCGAATTCGTCCTGTGCAATCGGATCGTATAGATAACCGCCACGACCATAGACGACATAGAGGTTGGACAGCGGTGCCAGCTCGTAGCGATAGCGGATCTGGAAGCCCAGGTTGCGGATGCTGAAGTCATCGACCGGATCGGACACCGGGACCGGCGTGCCATCGACATCGGCCCGCCAGGCTTGGCGCAGCTTGGCGTTCAGGCCCAGCGCCTGCAGTTTGATGCGCAGCTCCTGCTTGTCACCGATGGTCCAGTTGACGCCCGCATCAAACTGGACGATACGCTCGCCAAACGTGCCAAGCAGGTTGTCGTGCTGCCAGATCACCCCTTGCGGCGTGCTTTCCACGTACAGGGCGGCGAAGACATTGAAGGCATCGCTGATGAAATAAGTCGGCTTGAACTGGAGGCTGTAACCAACCCTGCGGTCGTCGCCGATGCCACCGTTGTTCAAGCCGATGTTGCCGTACAACTCCCAGTTACCCTTGCGTGGGCGGGATCGTTCGTAAAACACATTGAAACTGGACGGCGTGCGCAGGATCCCGTTGCCGCGCAGGACGCGGTCGTCGTACCCGGGGGCGTCGAGGTTGACCTGTGCGTATTCGTTGCCGCCATCACGACGGTCGCTGGACCGATTGACCCGGAACTGCCGCTGCAACGGCAACCCATGGTCGTTGTCGGTGCCGCTGATCCGCCAGCGCCACTCGTGCGAGGCATACGGTGACGACTCGGGCATGTCCGTGATCCGGCGCGAGACCTGCCAGAACAGGAAATTGAGGTTGGCGCGTGAGAGGTAACCGAAGTCGTTGATTTCCAGGCTGTCGCCAAAGTGCATCGCCAGCCATTGCTGGCGCCAGCCATCGTCCATCTCGTAGGTCACGAACATCGTGGCGCCACTGCCCCGCGTGGCCTGCCCGGCCTGGGCGATGTCGCTGCCGACCAGGCGCGTCTGCACGTTGAGCCGCTGCGTCGGCCGCCAGTTGTGGTCGATGCCGAACACGGTCGCGGTGCGGTCCAGGTAGGGGCGGTCGACCTGGGTGACCATCAGGCCCACGTTCTGCTTGTCGAAATCACGCACCAGACGCAGCGCACTGAACGAGCGCCCGACCTCATCGGCCTCGTCGGCGACGAACAGCCCGTACTTGTACTTTCCCAGGCTGCCATTGAGCTTGACCGCGGCGGTGATGTCGCCCGGGCCGTTGCCATCGTCGGCTGGACCGCCCACGCGGCGGGTGTAAAGCAGCTGGCTGAAGTCAGACGGCGTGGTGAACTCGAAAATGCCCTGGTTTTCGGTGAAGAACGGGCGCTTGTCGCTGTAGAAGGTCTCGTTGGCGTCGAAATTGACCACCAGGTCGTCGCTCTCGACCTGCCCGAAATCCGGGTTGATGGTCGCCGTCAGCTGGGTCTGCCCGTTGGGCTTCCATACGATGTCGGCGCCAGCATCGAACTTCTGCCGTCCGCGCACGTTGTCACGGGAGCCCACCACGTAGGGGGTGATCGCCAGCAGCGACTGGCTGTAGGTCGGCAGCGTGAGCTTGTTGAAGTCGGACAGGAAACGCGACTGCTTGAAGCTAGCCTTGGGCCAGGCCACGCGCTCGCCGGTGGAACCGATGACCCGATCCAGGTAGATGCCAACGGTGCGCTTGCCGTCCACGCCCTTGCGCATCGGCGCGATGTACCAGGGGATCAACATCTCCACCGACCAGGTGTCGCCGTCTTCGCTGACCGCGTGTTTCCAGTTGCCATCCCAGTCCTTGCTGAAACTGGATTCGTTGGTGATGGTGGCGTCGATGATCGCGTCGGTGATGCTGACGGTGAAGTTGTAACCGGTGCGGGAGTCGCCGTCGTAGTCGATCATCAGGTTGACGCGATCGACCTGGCCGTCCTCATCGCGCTGCGTGCGTCGATATGTCCTGGGCACGCTCGCGGGCTGGGTGTTGCGGAAACCAATCGCCAGCCCCTGCGGGGTGGCAAGGATCCAGGCTTGCGTGGGATACGGCGACGGCGCGCCCGTGAGTGGTTCGACCAGGCGGAAGTCGGTGATGTGTTCTGCGCCCTGCCACTCTTCCGGATCGATATGCCCATCGACATCGACCGCCATGGCCGGGGTTGCAAGGCACAGCAGCAGGACGATCAACAGCAAACGCATGGACGGGTCCGGGATGCCACGACAGTCTCGTGGGGTCGGGGCGCAGGTTAACTGCCGTTGCAAGCGCGGCTAACTGGCGAAAGTCATGGCAACCATCCGCGCGCTTGGTGCATCCGGGAGGAATGCCCAATGGCAGGCCACCCTCCCGTATCGCCGCCCCGGCGAACGCCGGGGTCCATTTTGACCAGGCGCTTGATCGACCTGGGCGTCCGGGAGCAACAGCACAACGGATCCCGGCTTTCGCCGCGAGGACTTCCCGGGTGTTGGCCGGCACCCGGGAATCCACTGGCCTGGCGCTGCTCAGCCCTTGGACTTGGACCTGGTCTTGGGCTGCAACATCGTGCCGGTGCACTTCTTGGCGCCGCACAGGCAGGCCCAGATCTGCTTCAACCGCTTGGTGTGCGGCTCGTCCAGGGTGATGCCGTAATCGTAGGTCAGCTCCTCGCCCACCTCGATGTCGCGCATGGCCTCGATGAACACCCGGGACTTGCGCGGCTTGTTTTCGTTCTCGTCGAGCACCGCTTCGCAGTTGGGCTGGCAGCCATGGTTGATCCAGCGCGCGTCATTGCCCTTGTAGTTGGCATCGATGACGTAATTGTCGTCCAGGGTGAACAGGAAGGTGTGCCCACTTTCGACATCGCCACTATTGCCGGCGTCGTTATCGACGTCGTCATGGGTGCGACGCTTGCCCTTGTATTCGATGACCCGCTCGCCCTTGGCGATGGGCGCGATGGCAAACACGCCATTGCCGTGGATGGGGGATTGGCGCGCCTCGATCTTGGGCGCTTTGTCCTTGCGTGGCATGGTGGGGCCTGTGGCTGGAAAACAGCATTGTCCCCGATGCCGGACCCGGACGCTATCGCAAGGCTGGATGGGCGCCATCGCGGCGCAATCTTCGGCCTGGCGGCCAGGACCACACCTCGCGCATGCATGTCGTACTGCTATCGTCCTACCGGGACTGCCTGGACTGCGGCCTGCCCAGCAGGCAGACCGCGTCAACCAGGACAGCGCCCCCGGACAGCCCACTTTGGATAGACCCGTTTGGACAAACCCGCGAAAACCACGAAAAAAACCAAGCCTGCGGCCAGCCGGTCGATCATCGGCTGGCGTGAATGGGTCCAGTTACCGGGACTGCTTGAGCAGCCGATCAAGGCCAAGATAGACACCGGCGCGCGGACCTCGGCCCTGCACGCCTTCAACATCGCCAGGATCAGGGTCGACGGCGAGGACTGGGTCGAGTTTGGTGTGCATCCGGTGCAGCGCATGCGCCACCCGGTGGTCCGCTGCCGCGCCCCCGTGCTCGACCAGCGTATCGTGATCAGCTCCAACGGCCACAAGCAGTTGCGTTATGTCGTCAGGACGATGGCGGTGATCGGTGACATCCGTTGGAAGATCGAACTCAGCTTGGCGGACCGCGACCAGATGGGATTCCGGATGCTACTGGGGCGCGAGGCCTTGCGTCGTCGTTTCGTCATCGACCCGGCAGGATCCTACCGCCTGTCCGCTCGCCCGCCCAGTACCCTGCCGCCCCCCCACCAGGCACCTCAATGAAGGCATTTCAATGAAAATTGCACTGCTCTGCCGCAACGCGGAACTCTATTCACATCGACGCCTCATCGAGGCTGCCAAGGAGCGCGGCCACGAGATCGAGGCCATCAACCACATCCGCTGTTACATCGACATCGCCGCGCATAACCCGGAAATCCATTACCACGGCAAGACGCTGGAGGGATTCGATGCGGTGATTCCGCGCATCGGCGCATCAGTCACCTTCTTCGGCACCGCAGTGGTAAGGCAATTCGAGATGATGGGCGTGTATTCAGTCAATGAATCGGTCGGCATCTCGCGTTCGCGCGACAAGCTGCGCAGCCTGCAACTGCTCTCGCGCAAGGGGATCGGATTGCCGGTCACCGTGTTCGCACACAGGACGTCCAACGCCGAGGAGTTGCTCAACATCATCGGCGGGGCACCGGTGGTGATCAAACTGCTTGAGGGCACCCAGGGCATCGGCGTGGTGCTGGGCGAAACCCCGCGCGCGGCCGAGAGCATCATCCAGGCATTCGGCGGGGTACACACCAACATCCTGGTGCAGGAGTTCGTCAAGGAAGCCAAGGGCGAGGACATCCGCTGCCTGGTGATCGGCGACAAGGTGGTTGCCGCGATGATGCGCCGTGGCAAGGAAGGCGACTTCCGCTCAAACCTGCATCGCGGCGGTTCGGCCAAACAGATCAAGATCACCCCACAGGAACGCACCACCGCGGTTGGCTCGGCGCGGGCGATGGGTCTCAACGTCTGCGGCGTCGATCTACTGCGCTCCAACCATGGCCCCGTGGTGATGGAGGTCAACTCCTCTCCCGGCCTGGAAGGCATCGAGAAGGCGACAGGCATCAATGTCGCAGGCATGATCATTGAATTCATCGAGAAAAACGCAAAGCCGGGCAAGACCAAGACCCGCGGCAAGGGCTGATCGACCCATCGCCCCTCATCCCGTCACCCGCTTGCGGTGAGGGGTCACGGGTGCGATGCCGGGGCAAGAGCGCTCCGTATCCGCCCTTTGGGCACCTCCTCCCCCGCAAACGCGCGGGGAGATGCTTCAAACCCCTCACTGTTCAATTTGGCTTGGGTCTTCGTAAATAGTACAATTCCAGTACGCTTTACAGGTCCACGCCATGCTGCGCGTCACCAAACTCACCGATTACGCCACCGTCGTGCTGACCGCGCTCGCCGCGCGGCCCGACGATGTGTTGAGTGCAGCCGGACTGGCCGAGCAGGCCGGGCTCGAGGCGCCCACCGTCAGCAAAGTGCTCAAGCCCCTGGCGCAGGCGGGACTCGTGGAGGGCTTCCGCGGCGTCAATGGCGGCTATCGCCTGGCGCGTGCCGCCAACACCATCACCCTGGTCGAAATCGTGGAAACGATGGAAGGCCCACTGGGCATGACCGAGTGCAGCCTGCATGCCGGCACCTGCAGCATCGAGGCTTCGTGCGGTGTACGGGCCAACTGGCGACGCATCAACGACGTCGTCGCCGATGCCCTGGGGGCGGTGACGCTGGCCGACATGCTGGCGCCTGCCCCACGCCAACCCACCCTGCCTGCCCGCACCAAAACCACCTCCCGCCCGATTCGCGCCACGCTGGCCACGGCGTAGGACGACAGGATCCCCATGACAACCCCTGAAGACAGCAACATCACCGCCATCGACGCCCCCGTGCCCCAGAACGCACAGGTGCTCGAGCAGCTGGGTCGTCGTTACGACGCCGGCTTCGTCACGGATATCGAGTCAGACTCCTTTCCGCCAGGCCTCAGCGAGGACGTGGTCCGCGCGTTGTCGGCCAAGAAGCAGGAGCCGCAGTGGATGTGCGAGTGGCGACTGGCCGCCTACCGCCACTGGCTGACCATGCCGGTGCCGCACTGGGCGAAACTGAAGATCGCGCCGATCGACTTCCAGGCGATCAGCTACTACTCCTCGCCCAAGGCCAAGTACGCCTCGCTGGACGAGGTGCCGCAGGAATTGATCGACACCTACGACAAGCTCGGCGTGCCATTGCACGAGCGCGCCAAGCTGGCCGGCGTCGCCGTGGACGCGGTGTTCGACTCGGTCAGTGTCGGCACCACGTTCCGCAAGGAGCTGGCCGAGAAAGGCATCATCTTCTGCTCGATGTCCGAAGCCATCAAGGATCATCCCGCGCTGGTGAAGCAATACCTCGGCAGTGTCGTGCCGACCGGCGACAACTACTTCGCCGCGCTGAACTCTGCCGTGTTCTCGGACGGCAGTTTCGTGTTCATCCCCAAGGGCGTGCGTTGCCCGATGGAATTGTCGACCTACTTCCGCATCAATGCAGGCCACACCGGGCAGTTCGAGCGCACGCTGATCATCGCCGAGGACAAGTCCCACGTCTCCTACCTGGAGGGATGCACCGCGCCGATGCGCGACGAAAACCAGCTGCATGCCGCGGTCGTCGAGCTGGTGGTGCTGGAAGACGCCGAAATCAAATACTCGACCGTGCAGAACTGGTACCCCGGCGACGAGAACGGCAAGGGCGGCATCTACAACTTCGTCACCAAACGCGCCGAATGCCGCGGCGACCGCAGCAAGGTGACGTGGACCCAGGTCGAAACCGGATCGGCCATCACCTGGAAGTACCCGAGCTGCATCCTGCTGGGCGACGACTCGACCGGCGAGTTCCACTCGGTCGCGCTGACGCACCACATGCAGCAGGCCGACACCGGCACCAAGATGATCCATGTCGGCAAGCGCACCAAGTCCAAGATCGTCAGCAAGGGCATCAGCGCCGGGCGCGGGCAAAACTCGTACCGCGGACTGGTCAAGGTCGAACGCTCGGCTGCAGGGGCACGCAACCACACCCAATGCGACTCGCTGCTGATCGGCAAGAAGTGCGGCGCGCACACCTTCCCGTACATCGAAGTTAAGCACCCCGATGCGATCGTCGAGCATGAAGCCACGACCTCGAAGATCAGCGACGACCAGATGTTCTACTGCCGCAGCCGTGGCCTGGGCGAGGAAGACGCCGTGTCGATGATCGTCGACGGCTTCTGCAAGCAGGTGTTCCGCGAGCTGCCGATGGAATTCGCGGTCGAGGCCAAGAAGCTGTTGGAAGTCAGCCTCGAGGGAGCCGTGGGTTAGTTCCCTGCAGGCGCGTCGCGTGGACGCGAATGCATGGCACCACGACATGAACAAGCAGCTCGCGCCCATGGGGCGCTACCAATACATCAATGATGGGACCACCATGCTGAAAATCGACAACCTCCACGTCCGTGTCGGCGGACGCGACATCCTCAAGGGGCTATCACTCGAACTGCAGCCGGGCCAGGTGCACGCGATCATGGGCCCCAACGGGGCCGGCAAGTCGACACTGGGCAACGTGCTGGCCGGGCGCGATGGCTACGAGATCACGCAAGGCACCGTGGCGTTTGAAGGCAAGGATCTGCTAGATCGCGCGCCAGAGCAGCGTGCCGCCGACGGTGTGTTCCTCGCCTTCCAGTACCCGGTCGAAATCCCCGGCGTCAACAACACCTATTTCCTGCGCAGCGCGCTCAACTCGCAACGCAAGGCGCGTGGCGAAGCCGAGCTGGACTCGATGCAGTTCCTCAAGCTGGTGCGCGAGAAGCTGGCCACGCTGCACCTGGACGACAAACTGCTGCAGCGCGGCCTCAACGAAGGTTTCTCCGGCGGCGAGAAGAAACGCAACGAGATCTTCCAGCTGGCCGTGCTCGAGCCCAAGCTGGCGATCCTGGATGAAACCGATTCAGGACTGGATATCGACGCATTGAAGAGCGTTGCCGAGGGTGTCAACGCACTGCGCTCGCCCGATCGCGCCTTCCTTCTGATCACGCATTACCAGCGCCTGCTCGACTACATCAAGCCCGACGTGGTGCACGTATTGGCGGATGGCCGCATCGTCGAGAGTGGCGGTCCGGAGCTGGCGCTGGAGCTGGAAGAGCACGGCTATGCGTGGGTGAAGGACCGCATCGCCCCCGAGGCTGCGGCATGAGTCTTGCCACCACCCATTTCGCACCACGCCGTCGTTCCTGCGAAAGCAGGAACCCAGTGCCTTCGTCCTTGCAGCTGAATCGATCTGGCGAAAGTTACCGGATCCCGGCTTTCGCCGGGATCGCGAACATGGATAGTCCCGGAGCCTCAACGTGAGCACTCTCCTCGACTCCCTCGCCACTGCACCCGTGGACACCGCCCGCCAGGCCCTCCTCGACGCCACCCTGCGCGACGGCCTGCCCGGCCCACGCAGCGAAGCCTGGAAGTACACCCCCCTGCGCGCGCTCGGACGCCGCAGCTTTGCATCGGCTGCACCGCAACAGACGGCACTTGAACCGGGTGTCGATCTCGCCCTGCTGGCCGACATCCCATCGCCACGCATGGTCTTCGTCAATGGACGCCTGCACCATGGGGCCACGCTGTTGGACGGCCTGCCGGATGGCGCCAATCTGCGCCCATTGTCGGAAGCAATCACATCGCAAGACCCGCGCGAGCACAACTTCCTCGAGCGCCGCTACGTAGGCAGTGATGCGGTCTTCGCACGCCTCAACGCCGCGCTCGCCGGGGAAGGCGCGGTCCTGCGCGTCGCGGCCGACAGCAAGATCACGGCGCCAATCCACCTGGTCTTCATCGGTGCACCGGCCGATGCCGACCAGGCGTGGCACCTGCGCAACATGATCGAGTTGCGCGCCAATGCCTCGCTGCACCTCGTCGAACACCACTTCGCCAGCGCCGCGCACAACCACCTGTCCAATGCCCTGAGCCACGTCCATGTCGGCCAGGGCGCGTCGCTGACCCATACGCGCCTGCAATACGACGCCAGTGGCGCGACTTGCATCCTGCGCAGCGACGTGGTCCTCGCACGCGATGCCGACTACCGCCGCCTGGACCTGGAACTCGGCGCCGCGCTCACCCGCCACGAACTCAACGTCCGGTTGGAAGGCGAAGGAGCCCACCTGCACGCCAACGGCGTGTTGCTCGCCGATGGTCGCCGCCACGTCGATACCCGCCTGGATATCCAGCACATCGCCCGCGACACGACCTGCGACCTGACCTGGCGTGGGATCGGTGCCGGACGCGGGCGCGCCGTGTTCCATGGCGGCATCACCATCCGTGCCGGTGCCGACGGTAGCGATGCCTCGTTGTCCAGCAAGAACCTGCTGCTGTCCGAATCCGCCGAGATCGACACCCAGCCGGTGCTGGAAATCCACGCCGATGAAGTCAAGGCCGCACACGGCGCCACGGTCGGCCAGCTCGACCCGACCGCGCTGTTCTACCTGCGTTCGCGCGGACTGCCGCACGAGGAAGCCCGGCGCTTGCTGACGACCGCGTTCTGCCGCGAACCGCTGGCATTGGTCGACGATGCCGCGCTGCGCACCACACTGGAAGCGCAGCTGGACAACGCATTGGCGCGACAGGCATCCGCATGAATGCGCGAACCGGCAACGACACCGCTGACGGCATCGACTGGGACGCGATCCGCAGCGACTTCCCGCTGCTGTCACGCGAGGTCCACGGCAAGGCACTGGTGTATTTCGACTCCGCCAACACCGGGCAGAAACCCGCGTCGGTGATCGAGGCGACGGACGACTTCTACCGCCGCCACAACGCCAATGTCAGCCGTGCCGTGCACCAGCTCGGTAGCGAAGCCACCGAGGCCTACGAGGCAACGCGTGGCAAACTGGCACGCCACCTCGACGTCCGCAGCAACGATCTGGTGCTGACCAGCGGCACGACCTTCGCGATCAACCTGGTGGCGTATTCGTGGGCGCTGCCGCGGTTGCAGCCCGGCGACGCGATCCTGCTGACCCGGATGGAGCACCACGCCAACATCGTGCCGTGGCAACTCATTGCCGAGCGTTGTGGTGCCAGCATCAGGGTCGCCGAGATCCACCAGGACGGCACGCTCGATCTGGACGCCTTGTACAAGGCGATGACACCCGATGTAAAACTGCTTGGCGTCACCCACGTCAGCAACGTACTGGGCACCATCAACCCGGTGCGCGAGATCTGCCGACAGGCGCGCACGCGCGGGATCGCCACGCTGGTGGACGGCTCACAGGCGTTGCCGCACATGCCCGTGGACATCCAGGCGATCGGTTGCGATTTTTACGTGTTCACCGGCCACAAGATGTGTGGCCCCACCGGCACCGGCGCGCTGTGGGCACGCCGCGAGCACCTGGAGGCGATGCCGCCGTTCCTGGGTGGTGGCGAGATGATCAAGGAAGTCCGTTTTGACGGCACGGTGTTCAATGATCCTCCACATCGCTTTGAAGCCGGCACGCCCAACATCGCAGGGCACGTCGGGCTGGGCGTGGCGGTGGATTACCTCGACAGCGTCGGCATGGCGGACATCGCCGCGCGCGAGGCGGAGTTGTTGGCGCACCTGACCGAGGAGATGCACCACGTCGATGGCCTGCGCATCATCGGCACCGCAGCCGACAAGGCGGCCGTGGTGAGCTTCCTGGTCGAAGGTGCGCATGCGCATGACCTGGCCACGCTGCTGGATCTGGAAGGCGTGGCGGTGCGTTCCGGGCATCATTGCGCGCATCCGCTGATGCAGTTCTACGGCGTGCCCGCGACCTGCCGCGCATCGCTGGCGTTCTACAACACCCACGACGAGATCGAACGCTTCACCGCCGCCCTGCGCAAGGTCCGCACGTTGCTGTCGTAGGAGCGGCTCCGGCCGCGAGTAATTGATCTTGCCTGGGCTGTTGTAGGAGCGACGTAAGTCGCGATCAGTGGCTCCGGGACTCCTGATCGCGACTTGCGTCGCCCCTACAACAGCCGGGGCAAGACCGGGGATCGGGATGGATGCCGCTCCTGGCAAAGAACAAGAAGCAAAAACAAACGCTCGCGGCTGAAGCCGCTCCTACAATTGCGAGCCACGACACATGCCCAATCGCGACTTCAAATTCCGTGACGCCACTTGTGCCGACATCGACGCGCTCGTCGACCTGGTGACCTCGGCCTATCGTGGCCAGGCCAGCCGTGCTGGCTGGACCACCGAGGCGGACGTGCTCGATGGCAACCGCATCGATGCGGACGTGCTTCGGCACGATATCGAACGCCCCCGCAGCCAGGTTTTGATCATGGAACGCGCCGACGGGCATCCATCGCAAGGTGGCGACATCGTCGCCTGCGCGCATGTCGCCGACGACGACGGGGCCGGTTATTTCGGCATGTTCGCGGTGCGCCCGGGGCTCCAGGGTGGCGGTATTGGAAACACCGTGTTGCTGGAAGCCGAACGCATCGTCCGGGACGAGCTCGGCCTGCCGGTGATGCGCATGACCGTGATTGATTTGCGCGACGAGCTGATCGCCTGGTATGAGCGACGCGGCTATCGTCGGACCGGATTGCATAAACCGTTCCCCTATGGCGATGAACGATTCGGAATCCCCAAGCGCGACGACCTGCGCTTCGAGATCCTGGAAAAGCCGCTGTAGGAGCGTCTTCAGTCGCGAGCTCTTGATGTCGCTTTCCTGCTTTGTTGCTTTGTTGCTTTGTTGCTTTTGCAGGAGCGACGGGAGTCGCGATGGAGGCTTCCCGAAACACCTATCGCGACTCACGTCGCTCCTACAGAAGCAGGAAAGCAAGATCCACGGGGTTCGGCTGAAGCCGCCCTACAATGCTCCGTACACCCTCGACAACAAAGAACACCATGCCCGAGACCGACTGGATCCGCGTCTGCGCCACCTGTGAACTGCTGCCCGGCGAATGCAAGGTGGCCTGGGATGGCGACACGCCGATCCTGGTATTCAATTACGACGGTGCGTACTACGCGCTCGAGGACCAGTGCACCCACGAGGACTTCGAGCTATCGCCCGGCACCTTCGATCCCGAGGCGGCCACCATCGAGTGCATCCTGCACGGTTCGAAATTCGACGTCCGCGACGGCCGCGCACTCAATCCGCCCGCTTACGCACCGGTGGCCAAGTTTCCGGTCAAGGTCGAGGCGGATGCGGTATGGACACGCGACGACCGGTAGTCGCCGGGCACGGGCGGCCAGTTCTTGCCCGCCACTGCCATCTCGGGAGGTCCTTGATCCAGATCATGGAATACGAATCTAGTTGCGAATAGTTCTCGTTTGCGTTTCAATGAGTCGCCAATCCGGTAAGGGTTCCACGCGAGCCCTGCGCCGATACGACCCATTGAACCCGCGGCACGGTTACGTCCTGCACGCGGGGAGCGAGAGCACCGATGTCCACCAGCAGCCCCTCCATCAAGAGCCGCAAACACCCGCGACCCTCGCCACGCCGTCCCGCGCAATCACTCACCGCCGCAACCCTGATCACGAGCATGGCCCTGGGCCTGCCTGCTGCTGCCGCTGCACAGGACGCCGCCCACGGCCCCCGTGCCACCGATGCCGAAGCTGGTTCGAACTCCAGCGCCGATACGTACGCCGATGCACGCGTTACTGACCTCGGCAAGGTTGTAGTCAAGGGCACCAGCATCCTGCCCTATGGCGCCAACAAAGTGTCTTCGCCCAAGTTCACCCAGCCGCTGGTCGATACCACCCAGACCATCAACGTCATCGGCAGTGACCTGTTGAACGAGCAGGGTGCTACGTCACTGACCCAGGCGCTGCGCAACAGTCCTGGCGTGGGCACGTTCTACGTCGGGGAAAACGGCAATACCAGTACCGGCGACGCCATCAACATGCGTGGGTTCGACTCCTCCAGCAGCATCTTTGTCGATGGCGTACGTGACCTGGGCTCGATCACCCGCGACATCTTCAACATCGAGCAGATCGAGGTCGCCAAGGGACCTGCCGGCACCGATAACGGCCGCAGCTCGCCGACCGGCGCAATCAACCTGGTCACCAAGCAGCCTTCGCGGCACGACACGGTGTCGGCCATGTTGTCCTGGGGCAGTGCCGACCAACGGCGCGCCACCGCCGACTTCAACAAGACATTTGGCAACAATGCCGCATTCCGCCTCAATGTCATGGCGCAGGACAGCGGCGTGCCCGGGCGCGACCAAGTCAGGCACGAGCGCTGGGGCATCGCACCCTCGCTGGCCTTCGGACTAGACACACCGACCCGCTTCACCCTGGATTTCCTGCGGATCAAGCAGTCTGATACACCCGATGGTGGTGTACCGACGATCGGTTTGCCCGGCTACGGTTCCCCCGATCCGATGCGGCCGGAAATCGGCACGGCGCCACGCGTGGACTCCAGCAACTTCCATGGCACCAGCTCCGACCATGACGACGTCACTGCCGACATGGTCACTTTCCGCATCGACCACGATTTCAGTGACGGCGCGACCTTGCGCAACACCACCCGCTGGGGACGCAACCGGCAGGATTACCTGCTGACCTCGTTCCGGTTGAATGACGATCCGACGCTCTTCATCACCCCCGACCTGGACGACCCATCCACGTGGGCCGTGGCCCGCAGCCTGCCGACCTTCAAGGACCAGCAAAACACCATCGTGGCCAACCAGACCAACTTCACCGTGCACCTGGGCTCCGGCTTCATCCAGCATGACCTGAGCACCGGTATCGAATTCACGCGCGAGAAGCTGCAGACGCATGGTGTCGCAGCGCTCGCCGGCACCGCGTGGCCGGCGGCCGACCTCTACGATCCCGATCCCGACGTCACCGGCCTGGTCTACGGCCACACGGGCGCAATGGGGGAAGGCAGGACCGATACCTCCGCCCTGTATGCCTTCGACACCATCCGGTTTGGCGAGCGCTGGCAGATCAACGGCGGTGTGCGCCTGGACCACTACAAGACCGACTTCAGCAGCCTGGATGCCTGTGGTGGGCGCCGCGGACCCGACTGCGGCGGCCAACCCGACGGCAGCATCGTGCCCAATGTCGATGCCAGCGTCTCGGATACGTTGTTCAGCTGGAAACTTGGCGTGCTGTACAAGCCGACCAGGCTGGGCAGCTTGTATGCCAACTACGCCACGTCGAAGCAGCCCCCCGGCGGTAGCAGCCTGGAGCTCAGCAATCGCGACAACAATGCCAACAACCCGATCTTTGATCCACAAGACGCCAGGACCGCCGAGCTGGGCACCAAGTGGAGCCTGCGCGACGACCGCCTGCTGCTGACCGCCGCGCTGTACGACACCCGGGTGACCAACGAGATCGTGCAGGATCCGATCGACCTGCAGTACTACGCCGTCGGCGAAAAGCGCGTCCGCGGCGTCGAGCTCAGTGCGGTTGGCCAGCTGACCCAGGCATGGGCGGTATCGGCCGGCTACACGACGATGGATACGCAGGTGGTCACCGGCGAGGCGGTCACAGCCGATGGATCCGACGTACTTGCCTACACGCCCGGGAGCGCGTTCACCGCATGGACCAGCTATCGCTTCGCATCCGGGCTGACACTCGGTGGGGGCGCACGTTACTCGGGCGAGATGAAGCGTGGCCGTGATGGCGCTGTCGGCACGCCTGCGTATACCCAGGCGTACTGGGTGTTCGATGCCGTGGCCAGCTACAGCGTCAGCCCGGGCCTGGACCTGCGGTTGAACCTTTACAACCTGTTGGACAACGACTACGTGGCGGCGATCAACAAGAGTGGCTACCGGTACACGCCGGGCACCCCGCGCAGCGCCATGCTCACCGCCAACTTCCGATTCTGATCGACTCGACAGGCCTGCCCCGATGCTGCTGCACGTCCCCGACATCCTGGACACCGGACAACTCACCCACTTCCGGCAGGTGCTGGAAGCGGCCGACTGGGCCGACGGCCAGGAAACCGTGGGTCCGCAGGGTGCACGAGTCAAACGCAACCAGCAATTGCCCGAGGCTTCGCCAATACGCCAACAGCTCGGCAAGCTCGTGCTGGATGCATTGGCCAGGAGCGCGCTGTATTTTTCGGCGACGTTGCCGCGACGCACGCTGCCGCCGCGTTTCAACCGCTATGAAGGTGGCGGGCAATACGGATTCCATGTCGATGGTGCAGTGATGTCGACGGTCGAAGGCGGTGCCACCGCGAGCCTTCGTACGGACATCTCCTGCACCCTGTTCCTGTCAGACCCGGATAGGTACGACGGCGGCGAACTGATCATCCACGACACCTACGGCGAGCACGAGGTCAAGCTGCCCGCCGGTGACCTCATCGTGTACCCGTCGAGCAGCCTGCATCGGGTGCAGGCGGTGACGCGCGGCACGCGACTGGCTTCGATCTTCTGGGTGCAAAGCCTGGTCCGTGATGACATGCAACGACAGATGTTGTTCGAACTGGACGCATCGATCCAGGCGCTGACGCAATCCGGTGCCGACGGTGATGCGCTGTTGCGGCTGAGCGGCGTCTACCACAACCTGCTGCGGCAATGGGCGCAGACGTGAGTGTTGAACCGATCCTGGCGTTGGCGACGACAACAGCCAAAAGCACCGGATTCCTGCTTGCGCAGGAATGACGGTCATGGCTCCCGCACCGCGCCACCCGCTCCCACCCATCCGTCATTCCCGCACAGGCGGGGTCTCTTGGCAGGCGCATGTCCGTGCATTCATCGACGTTATCGCGATTGCGAAACATCCGTGCATCCCGGCCTGCACGGGAATTGACGCAGTAGTCATCCAGATGCGTACCAGGCAGGCCCAATCAGGCCAACCCCAACCAACTGGACCAACCATGACCTTGGCAAACCAATGAACTCGACACCCGCAACCACCCTTCACCGCAAGCGTATTGGCAGCGCCACGCATCGGTGGATCCGACAGATCCACCTGTGGATCGGCGCTTGGGGCGCGATCGCCGCCATCGTCTATGGCTTCACTGGCCTGGTGATGAACCATCGCATGGGTGATAACGCCTGGCCCCAGGGCGAGAGCACCCAAACCGACAAGGTCGTGTTGCAAGTCCCGGCGCAAGCACGCACGTCGGCCGAGGCACTTTCGCTATGGCTGAAGCAGGGTCAGGGCCTGGAGGCGCAATCGATCCGCAAGGGGCCGCCACGCCGGGCACCTGAAGGCACTCCGGATCAGTGGAGCCTCTCGGGCGGCAACGCGCGTGCCTCGTGGGCAGTGCAATACAAGCCCGGTGACGATACCGCAGAGCTCTTGCATCGCCACCAGGACTGGCTGGCCATCAGCAACCGGTTGCACAAGGCCGTCGGTGGCGGCGACGCATGGGTCTTGCTGGCAGACAGCTTTGCGCTGGCCATGTTGCTGCTGGGGTTGTCCGGGATCTGGATGTGGGCGCGTGGCCGCAGTGCGCGTCAAATGGTGACCAGCGTGTTTGCCGTATCAATGGCGGTACTGATCATCGTGCTGTGGCCGGCACTGGCCTGACGACGGGCAACCCTCCGTCTCCGGTTTACGGGGCAGGCCGCCGCAGGATATCGCCCGCCACGCCCGCGAGTGGCTGCACACGCACGAGCAAGGCTTCACCTGCACCATCCAATACATAACGCTGGCGTTTGTCGTCGGCTTGTAGCAGCGCTGTATCGCCTGCCGCCATGTCCGGCAATCCGGAGTCGTCTGCAAAACGCGCCTGTCCCGCGATCAGATGGATCGCCCAGGTGCTCCCTGGGTCGACAAAGATCACCATGGGCCCCACCAGCGGCCGGTGCCAAAGCTGCGCATCGATCCTGTCACGCCGCCACATCAGGTTGAAATCGTGGGTCGTGCCATCCACCAGTTCGCCTGTCACCTCGCGCTCGCCAGCAAAGTGCAGCCGGTCGCGTGGAGGCTGCAGCAGATGGGCTGCACCGTCGTCGAAACACAGGCGCAGGCCGTTGCCGGTCAGCAGCACCAGAACGCGATCCATCCCTTCGAACGTCGAAAACGGCCCGTCCTGCTCGATCTCCGCGATCGACAACCGCCAATCCCAGTCGCCGGTGGCGGTGTCGACGTGGGCATGGATCTGCCGTGTCCACCCCAGGCCATTGCGCCAGCGCTCGCGGCGGTATTCGTTGGCCGGGATGATCCGCGTCGTGTCCATCGCGGCAGTGTAACGGCAGCTACGCGGCAAGCGATGGCGACAGGGCGCAAGGTTGAGACTGCCTTCCCGCCTCCTTGAAGCAAAGTCGCCCACCAACACATCCTGTGCAGGTGGGCGACGTCCCACTTCTACTGGCATCCTGCCTTTTCCCATGGAGCGTCCTGCCCCGGGCAGCGGTCGCGCGTCCCTGCACGACAGCGGCTGGCTTTGTTGTCCGTCGCAAATTGCGACCGCATCAGACAACGCAGCCGGCTACAACACAGCCAGAAAAACTCAGCGCTTCGCGACCGGCTTGGCCGCCTTGGCCTTGCGCGCCTGCGCGGCACCACCCACCACGATGCGGTCGCGGTTCTTCTCGATGGTCTTCAGGCCGACGCCTTTGACCAGTGCCAGCTGCTCGGCACTCTTGAAGCTGCCATGGGCCTTGCGGTAAGCGACGATGGCCTCGGCCTTGGCTGGGCCAATATTGACCATGACCTCGTCGATGGTCGCGGCATCGGCGGTGTTGATGTTGACCTTGTCGGCAGCCAGGGCGCTGCCCATCAGCAGGAGTGACAGCAGGGCGGCATTGAGCATGGGCTTGAACGATTGCATGTGGATCTCCTTGAGGTGTCATGGCGTGGGTCGCCATGCGTTGTAGTGATCTCGCTTCCAGTGCGACCGGCACGTCCTGCGCCGGTGGAGACAGTGTCACCGTGGGTTTGCAAACACCCTATCGCCAGACAGGCCATCGCGAAGCCAGTCATTACCGCGATGCGGTGTAGGAAAATTCCTATCGACGCACTCCCTGCACGATCATGCCGAAAGGGCTCCCACGGCACGGTCTCAACAGCACTGGTCCCAAGGCTCCCGACGCCAGCCGCAGACGACCTCTACGCAACCTGAATACCCTCCGGCGTAGAATGAGAGGATTCCAGCCTGCGAGGTCCCCCCATGGACGCCAGCAAGACCCATATCGACCCAGCCGGCATCGACGCCTTCGTCACCGGCATATGGGACGACGAGATCGTCCCGCAACTGATCGATTACATCCGCATCCCCAACAAGTCACCGATGTTCGACGACAAATGGGCCGAACACGGCCACATGGAGGACGCGGTCACGCTGATGGAACGCTGGGCAAAGGCGCAGCCGATCCCAGGGATGGAGCTTGAAGTGGTGCGTCTGGAAGGCCGCACGCCACTGATCTACATCGACATCCCGGCCACTGGCCCGGAGACCGGCGAGGATTGCGTGTTGCTGTACGGCCACCTGGACAAGCAGCCGGAAATGACCGGCTGGGATGACGACCTGGGCCCGTGGAAGCCGGTGATGAAGGGCGACCGGCTTTATGGTCGCGGTGGCGCTGATGACGGCTATGCGATCTTCGGATCGCTGGCCGCGATCCAGGCGTTGCAGGCACAGGGCACCCCGCACGCGCGATGCGTGGTGGTCATCGAGGCTTGCGAGGAATCAGGCAGCTACGACCTGCCGGCCTACGTCGACCACCTGGCTGAGCGCATCGGCAAACCGTCGCTGGTGGTGTGCCTGGACTCGGGTTGCGGCAACTACGACCAGTTGTGGTGCACGACCTCGTTGCGCGGCCTGGCCGGCGGCGACCTGCGTGTCGAGGTGCTGGAAGAAGGCGTCCATTCCGGCGACGCATCCGGCATCGTTGCATCCAGCTTCCGCCTGCTGCGGCAACTGCTGTCGCGGATGGAAGATGAAAACACCGGCCGCATCCTGATCGACGACATGCATGTCGAGATCCCGGACGAGCGCCTCCAGCAGGCCGGCAATGTCGCCAAGGTGTTGGGTACAGAGGTCTATGACAAGTTTCCGCTGCTGCCCGGCATGCAGCCAATGAGCGATGACCTGACCGAGCTGGTACTCAACCGTACCTGGCGGCCGGCCTTGTCGATCACCGGCATCGATGGCATCCCTACGCTGGACTCTGCAGGCAACGTGCTGCGCCCGGGGACTGCAGTCAAGTTGTCGCTCCGCCTGCCACCCACACTGGACGGCAAGCGCGCTGGCGAACTGCTGGAGCAGGCCCTGCTGACCAATCCGCCCGACGGCGCGCGTGTCACCCTAAGGCTTGAAAAAGCCGCGACCGGTTGGAACGCGCCAACGCTCGCACCATGGCTGGGCAAGGCCATCGACACTGCCAGCCAGGAGTTCTTCGGCAAGCCGGCGATGTACATGGGCGAAGGTGGTTCGATCCCGTTCATGGGCATGTTGGGCGAGAAGTTCCCCGGCGCGCAGTTCATGATCACCGGCGTGCTGGGACCGCATTCCAATGCGCACGGCCCCAACGAGTTCCTGCACATCCCGATGGGCAAGAAGGTCACCGCCAGCGTGGCACGGGTCATTGCAGACCATCACGATGCCAGCGTGCGTGGCGAGACAACGGGCATGGCCGCCTGATCCATCGCCCGGCGTCTTGTCGCAAGACGACGCATTGCAATGCGTCGATGCCCAGCCTGTAAACGCAGGGTCTCACCGTGGATGGTGCCCACGGCCACCACGATGAAAGCCTTGGAGCCCACGCACTTGGGCGCCAGGTCTCTATGCACCCTCAGTGACCGGCGGCTAATATCTCCGCAAATAGCCCAGCCTCATCGGAGTAGCAAGATGCAATTGTTCGGCAGCACAAACTGGCTGTACATCATCCTGATCGGTTTCGTGGTCGGCGTGCTTGCGCGCCTGCTCAAACCCGGCAGGGATCGTATCGGCATCATCCTGACGATCTTGCTGGGCATCGCAGGCGCGCTGTTTGCCGGCTGGGCCGGCCAGCAGATGGGCTGGTATGCACCCGGAGAACGGGCCGGGTTCCTCGGCGCACTGCTCGGCGCGATCGTGATCCTGGTGGTGGTCGGCCTGTTCCGGGGTGGCAGGCGGCGACGGCGCTGATGCTGCACAACAGATAATGCAGGCACGGGAACCCCGCGAAAGCGGGGTTCTTCGTTTCCGGCATCACGGCTGGTCAACCGTCACTCCGGACAACATGTAGGAGCGGCTTCAGCCGCGAGCTGTTGATCTTGCTTTGGCTTTTGGCTTTTGGCTTTTTGGCTTTTTGTTTCTGTAGGAGCGACGTAAGTCGCGATAGCTCTTCCACGACACCTATCGCGACTTACGTCGCTCCTACAAAAGACACAGCCAAATCCAAATCAAGAACTCGCGGCTGAAGCCGCTCCTGCAAAAAGCTACGCCAATCAGGACCGACCGTAGGCATCGTCGTAGCGGACGATGTCGTCCTCGCCCAGATAATCGCCCGACTGCACCTCGATCAGCTGCAGCGTCCCGGCCCCCGGGTTTTCCAACCGATGCTTCGCACCAATCGGGATATAGGTCGACTCATTGGCCTGCAGGTCGAACACCTCATCGTTGCGGGTGACCCGCGCGGTGCCACGCACGACGATCCAATGCTCGGCGCGATGCCTGTGCGACTGCAAAGACAACTGCGCGCCAGGCTTGACCTTGATCCGCTTGACCTGGAAGCCCTGGCCGACATCGATCGAATCGTAGCTACCCCAGGGGCGGTGCACTTCGCGATGCAGGGCGGCCTGGCTGCGCTGTCCTGACTTGAGCTGCGCGACCACCTCCTTGACCTGCTGCACCTTGTCCTTGTGCGCGACCATGACCGCGTCGTCGGTCTCGACCACCACCAGGTCGTCGACGCCCACCAGGGTCACCAGTCGTCGCCGGGCATAGGCGTAACTGTTGCGGCTGTCGACGGCGATGACGTCTCCTTCGAAGGCATTGCCGTCGCCGTCGTGGCGGGCAACGTCCCACAGCGCCGACCACGAACCCACATCGTTCCAGCCGATGTCCACCGGCAGCACCATGGCTGCAGCGGTTCTTTCCATCACCGCGTAATCGATCGATTGCGACGGACAGGCGGCAAAGGCATCCTTGTCCAGCCGGACGAAGTCGCCATCGCGACTGGCCGCATCAAACGCGGCACGCGTGGCTTCCAGGATATCGGGGCGGAAGTGCTCCAGCTCCGCCAGATAGCGTGATGCCTTGAACAGGAACATGCCGCTGTTCCAGTAATAATCGCCCGCATCCAGGTACGACTGCGCGGTCGCGGCATCGGGCTTCTCGACGAAACGCAACACCTTGCGCGCACCACCTCCGGCATGGCCTGCACCTGACTGTCCTGCATCTGCCTGCATGTACCCGAAGCCCGTCTCCGCAGCCGTTGGCACGATGCCAAACGTCACCAACGCCCCCTGCTCCGCCGAAGTCGCAGCGATACGCACCGCGGCACGAAAGCCTTCGCCATTGGCGACGACATGGTCCGAGGGCAGCACCAGCAGCAAGGGGTCCTCGCCACCCGCCATGGCTTGCAGGGCCGCCGCCGCGATCGCCGGTGCCGTGTTGCGTCCGACCGGCTCTAGCAGGATCGACGGTGTCGGCGCATCCATCAAGCGCAACTGCTCGGCGGCCAGGAAGCGATGCGCCTCGTTGGCAACCACGATGGGCGGGGCATCGGCCAGGTCCGCGACCCGGCGCCAGGTTGCCTGCAGCATCGTGTCAGGGCCTGCCAGCGGCAGGAACTGCTTGGGATACGCCTCGCGCGACAACGGCCACAGTCGCGTGCCCGAGCCGCCGGAGAGCAAGACCGGTTGCAATTTCGTCACGCGCAACTCCCTGTCATGGAGCCTGCAGTTTACCCTGTAGCCCCCCGGACACTGGAGCCTGCATGCCCGCAACGCCAAGCCCAGCTGCCAACACCGCAGCCCGCGCCGACGCACGCCTGGCCTGGGCCCGGCATGCGCTGGCCGACCCCGCTGCCGACTTGCAGCGCGCCTCCACCGATGCCGGATTTCGCAGCTACTGGCGCACGACCAACCACGTCGGCGCAGCGCGCATCGTCATGGACTCGCCACCGGACCAGGAGGACGTACGGCCTTGGCTGGCAATGCACGACCTGTTGGCAGGTGCAGGCGTGCGCGTGCCTGGCGTGCTGGCGCGCGACGTGGACGCCGGCTTCCTGCTGCTGGAAGATCTAGGCAAGGACACCTGCCTGCAGGTAGTCGATGCAGGCAACGCCGATGCGATCTTCGACGCCGCCCTGGCACAGCTGTTGACGCTACAGGCGATCCCGCCACCAGCCAGCCTGCCGTCCTACGACGCTGACATGCTGATGCGCGAACTGCGCCTCTTCGACGAATGGTTCCTGGGCCGCCACCTGGGCTTGTCGCTGGATCCTGGCCAGAACACAGTCCTGGAGCAGGCATACCAGCGACTGGTCGATGCTGCATTGGCCCAGCCGCAGGTGCTGGTGCATCGCGACTTCATGCCGCGCAACCTCATGCCCGTCGAAGGCGGCGTCGCGGTACTGGATTTCCAGGACGCCGTGAGCGGCCCCATCGCCTATGACCCGGTCTGCCTGTTCAAGGACGCCTTCCTGAGCTGGCCGGAAGCACGCGTCGACACCTGGCTGGACCAGTACCACGCACGCGCACTGGCCGCCGGCTTGCCAGTCCCGGGACGCGAACGCTTTCGCCGCGATGCCGACTGGATCGGCATGCAGCGCCACCTCAAGGTCATCGGCATCTTTGCGAGACTGGAACATCGTGATGACAAACCAAAATACCTGGCCGACGCGCCCCGGTTTTTCGATTACCTCGACACCGTGATGCCACGGTATCCGGAGTTGCAGCCGCTTCATGAACTGATTTCATACACCGTCAAGCCAGCGATCAGCAATCTGGAATCCCCATAGGTGCTTAAAACAAGCACATTTTTCCAGACTGTCATCCTGATCGCAGCGAAGGATCAGTTGGGCTGCTTTTGTAGGAGCGACGCAAGTCGCGATTGCAACCCGTGACACCGGATCGCGACTTACGTCGCTCCTGCAGCGGCCGAAGCAGGATCGAAAGCTCGCGGCTAAAGCCGCTCCTACGAAAAGCAGCCCCCACGCCGAGGACTGTGTCGCTTGATTACCCGATGGATGCCCCGACATGAAAGCCCTGATCTTCGCTGCCGGCCTTGGTGAGCGCATGCGCCCGCTGACCAACGTCACGCCCAAACCGTTGTTGCTGGCCGGTGGCAAGCCACTGATCGTGCACCACCTGGAAAAACTGGCGGGCATTGGCGTAAAAGACGTGGTCATCAATACGTCGTGGCTGGCACCGCAATTCGAACAGACGCTAGGCACTGGCCAGCGCTGGGGATTGCGGCTGCATTGCCTCTACGAAGGCACCACGCCACTGGAAACCGGCGGCGGCATGCACAACGCCTTGCCGCTGCTCGCCGGGACAGGCGACGCCAATGCCGCCTTCATCGCGGTCAACGGCGACATCTTCTGCGACTACGACTTCGCGCGACTCCCCAGCGAGCCGGCAGGCGAGGCGCACCTGGTCCTGGTCGACAACCCGGCGCACAACCCGGACGGGGATTTTGCCCTGCTCGATGAGGGCATCGTGGCATCCGAAGGCACCCCAGCACTCACGTTTTCCGGCATCGGCGTGTACCGGCCCACGTTGTTCAACCACTGGCAAACCATCATCGGCGATGCACCCGGCATCGATGCCACACCGCCAAGGTTCAAGCTGACCCCACTACTGCGTGCCGCGATGCGGCGGGGAGCGGTCAGTGGTGAACACCACGACGGCTACTGGACGGATGTCGGCACGCCAGAACGCCTGCAGCGACTCGATGCAAGATTGGAATTGGACACCAACGCCTGACCGTTGCACCCCACAGACGCGTCACCCGTAGAAGAAATGGGTTGTCGACCGATGCGTCGCTTGACAGTCACCTGTAGCCAGGCAAGCGTCACGAACAATGCGCCAAGAACGATCAGGCTTGCTTACGGTAAATTCCAGGTGTGGATCCAATGTCGGTTGCTCCAATGCGTTTTGCCGCCGATTGACCGGGGAGCGACCCACACGACTTGCGTGGCCATCGTCAGGCCTGCGCGGCCCCCAACACCTCGCGCAAAAACGGCACGGTAATCCGTCGTTTCGCCGCCAGCGACTCACGGTCCAGTCGATCAAGCAGCACCGTCAGGTTGGACAGGTCGCGGCCAGTGCGCCTGAGCAGCCATTCGATGGCGGCATCGTCCATGCCCAGGCCACGACGCCGTGCGCGCTGCTGCAGCACTTCCCTGCGACCGTCATCGTCCAGTGGCGACAGGATCACATGCGTGCACTGCGACAGCCGCGAGCGCAGGTCGGGCAGCCCTGGCGGCAAGGCATCGGGCGATAACCGTGCGGTATACAACAGTGCCGTGCCCGCGCTGCGTGCACGGTTGTGGAACTCGAACAAGGCGACTTCGTCCTGGCGCTGTCCCGCCACCGAATCGATGCCATCCAGGGCAACGACATCGCAGTGGTGCAGCGCTTCGAGCGCCTCCCCGACGTGGCCTGCAACGGTCCTGAGCGGCACGTAGGCGACCTGCCGCCCGGCCTCTTCCGCGGCAGCGCAAACGCCCAGCGCGAGGTGGGTCTTGCCCGTCGCCGACGCACCGCGCAGGTACAGCCAGTCTGCATCGCATGCCTGACGGGATGCATGCGCCAGTGCCCGCAGCAGTTGCAGTGCGCCAGCAGGCGCGGCCACGAACGTGTCCAGTCGCTGGTCAGGCGGGTAGCGCAGCGCCAACGGCAGTTGCCGGGTAAAGGCCGGGCCGCGAGGGATGTGGTCGGAAGTCACCACCCCGCCGGGCTCACGCCTGCGCGTCGTTCGTATCGGACACCCCAGGCGCATCGACGGCTTCGACCGACTGGTCAAGCACGATCGCCTTGTGTTGCCCCGCATACAACTGGCTCTGCGTGTAACGCTCGTGCGCGTAACCCAGCAGCACGTTGGCAATGGCCGCCACCGGCAGCGCCAGCAACATGCCAAGGAATCCGAACAGCGATCCGCCGGCCAGCACGGCAAAGATCACCGCCACCGGATGCAGGCCAATGCGGTCGCCTACCAGCTTGGGCGTGAGCCAGTAGCTCTCGATCACCTGGCCGACCCCGAACACCACCACGACACCCAGCAGGTGCTGCCAATCGCCGAACTGCACCAGCGCGGCGATGCTGCCCAGGATGATCACGCTCGCCGGCCCAACATAGGGCACGAACGTCAACAGGCCGCCGATGACACCGATCAGGATGCCCACCTCCAGCCCGACCAGGCGCAGCCCGACCCCGTAGAGCACGCCCAGGATCAACATCACCAGCAGTTGGCCACGCAGGAACCCGCCCAGTACGGCACTGGATTCGCCTGCCAGCCTTGCCACCGTCGACTGGTGGTCGCGCGGCACCAGCGCCGCGATCCGGTCGACGAAAACATCCCAGTCGCGCAGGAAGAAGAAAGTCAGCACTGGCAGCAGCACCAGGTTGGTCACCCATCCCAGCAGCGCGAAACCCGATTTCGACAGGTAGCCCAGCATGGTGGTCGCGGCACCGCCGGCCTGCTCCCAGTGCGCGCGGGCCAGGTCGACCAGGCGTTCGGGATCCAGCCAGCTGACCAGTTCCAGGCCAGTGCGCGCCTCCACCCACGGTAGCGCGGTGCCGATGAACCAGTCGCGGTAATTGGGCAGCGCCCCGATCAAGGTGATGACCTGCCGCTGCAACAGGGGCAGCAGCAGCAACAGTCCGATCAGCACGACCCCGGCCATCAGTACAAAGACGATGATGACAGCAGTGTTGCGTGAGCGCCCCATGCGCTCAAGCCGATCCACCAACGGGTCGCCTAGCCAGCCCAGCAACGCGGCCAGCACGAAGGGGGTCAGTACGGGCGCCAACAGCCACACCAGCCATAGAGCCGCAAGCGCCACCAGGCCCCACTGCAGCCGTTGGAGGAAGGTCGCCAGGACCTGTTCGGAAGACGTGTCCAAACCTGCCTCAGCGCAACCGGAAGGTCGCGGCTGCGTCGTCGGCGCCGGCCGGCAACGTGCCATCCACGCCGACCTGGCCGGTCGTCATGCCCGGGCCCTGGGCCGTGGCCATGAGCGTCGCCTCCACCTCGTCGAACATCTCGCCGTCGATGACCTGGCGCAGGCCGGCAATGCCGCTGACCAGATCCAGGTTCAGCGCCAGCTGGTCACCGTCGGCTTGGGCTGGCGTGATGTGCCGCACCACGGACAACCCCTGCAACGAGCCCATCATCCGCATGTAATCGCGGCTGCTGCGGATCCCCTGGAAACGCACGAGGTACGTCCCCGCAGGACCGACAGGCGTGCGCTTGGCATAGCGCCGGACCATCGCATCGGCAGCCCCGTCGGCGCCGCCGGCCATCGCCTGGCGGGCATTGGCATCATCGGTGGACCAGTTGGACAGCACGCGACCGTGGTCGACGAAGGTCCAGTCCGCGCGCCAGCCGCCACTGCTGCGGTACAGCTTGCCGATCAGCTGCATCGGCGGGTTGTAACGCGCGGACAAGCGGGTGATCGCACTGGTGTCTCCGCGCCAGATGGCTCCGACGGCAGCTTGTTCGGCGGCGGTGCCCGAAGGCAGCCCGAGCCGGTACCCGCGCTGCTCGGCACGATCCAGGACCGATCGCGCGGCATCCGCCTTGGACACGCCCACCAGCCGTGGGCCGCTGCCATCGTCGATGGCCAGCCACAACACCGGCTTGGGTCGCGGTTGCGGCCAGACCGGCAAGCCCAGTGCGCCGGCAATACCCTCGACCTTGTCGCCATCAAAACGCACGATCAAGGTGGTGTCGTAGGTCGGCGCACCGGTGGTGCGCGATATACCCTCGTCCTGGCGGTAGTCGTAACTGTCGACATAGTCGCCAGCGCTGCGCAGCTCCTCGGAGACGCCAGGCTGGCTGGCGGCGCTGCGGTCACCCGACAACTTGCCCAGCACCTGCGCCAATGCACGGGCAAATCCAGCTTTGCGCTCTGACTCGGACTGGCTACGTACGGTGACTTCCGCGTCGTATGTCCCATGCGCCGACGCCCGGGTGCCTTCCACGCGCTGCGCGGAGGCTGCACCTGGAGCCATGCCCAGCCCAAGGCACAGTGCCGTGGCCACCACCATCTGCATTGAAAGCCGCATCGCCCGTCCCGAAACCGATACCAGCACGAATGGTGCCGCAGCCGGGGCCGTACGTCCATGCCGGCAGCCCCGCCCAACCGCGATGCACTGCTAAAATCGTGGTTTCGCGCGCCCCTGGACCCTGAGTGAGCATCCCTTCCAAGCCTGGCTCTTCCAAGCCCGACCCCGCCACCGCCGCGCCCACGCCCCTGACTTACCGCGATGCAGGCGTTGATATCGACGCGGGCAATGCCTTGGTCGAGCGCATCAAGCCACTGGTCAAGCGCAGTTTCCGTCCCGAGGTGATGGGTGGACTGGGCGGTTTCGGCGCGTTGTTCGACCTGTCCGGCAAATACCGGGAGCCGGTGCTGGTATCGGGTACCGACGGCGTCGGCACCAAGCTCAAGCTGGCGCAGCAATTGAACCGCCACGACACCATCGGCATCGACCTGGTCGGCATGTGCGTCAACGACGTGCTGGTGCAGGGTGCCGAACCATTGTTCTTCCTGGACTATTTCGCGACCGGCAAGCTCGACATCGACACCGCCGCTGCCGTGGTCGGCGGTATCGCCAAGGGTTGCGAGTTGTCCGGCTGCGCCCTGATCGGAGGCGAGACCGCGGAGATGCCGGACATGTATCCGCCAGGCGAGTACGACCTGGCCGGGTTCTGCGTCGCGGCGGTGGAAAAATCGAAAATACTGGACGGCAGCAAGGTGCGCGCGGGCGACGTGCTGGTCGGTATTGCGTCCAGCGGCCCGCACTCCAACGGGTATTCGCTGGTCCGCCGCATCTACGATCGGGCGGGTCGGCCCGGGGATGTCGTCTTCGATGGCGTCAAGCTGATCGACGCGCTGATGGCGCCGACCGCACTGTACGTCAAGCCGGTGTTGGAGCTGCTGGGCAAGCATGACCTGCACGCCATGGCGCATATCACCGGCGGCGGTTTGAGCGAGAACATCATCCGGGTGGTCCCGGACGACCTGGGCCTCGAAATCGACGCCTCCACCCTCGTGCTGCCACCGGTCTTCGACTGGCTGCAGCGCGAAGGCAGGGTCACGCCCGAAGAAATGTGGCGCACGTTCAACTGCGGTGTCGGGTTCGTACTGGTGGTTGCCCCCGAAGATGTCGCGGCCGTCGACGCCGACCTGGATCGGCTGGGGCTGGCACACCGTGCCATTGGAAATATCGTGACGTCTCCCGGGAATGCCCGCGTCCGCATCGGCTGAGCGGGAGAAAATGAGAGAAGTAAGGGGTCAGGTTCATTTTTTTACGCAACTTCACCACGGCCACTGACTTCATTCGCTAAAAAATGAACCTGACCCCTTTTTCTCCGCCCCAGCGTCGCATCGCAATCCTCGCCTCCGGCCGCGGCACCAACCTGCAGGCACTGCTCGACGCAATCGAAGCCGGCACACTGGATGCCGACATCGTCGGGGTGTTTTCCGACAAGCCACGGGCGCCCGTGCTGCAACGCGTGCCCGAAGCGTTGCGCTGGAGCCGGGATGCCAAGTCGTATGCTCGACGCGCGGATTTTGATTCCGAACTGGCTGACGCGATCGCATCCATGCAACCCGATTGGGTGGTCTGCGCCGGTTACCTGCGCATCCTGGATGCCGCGTTCGTACAACGCTTCCGTGGCCGCCTGCTCAACATCCACCCTTCGCTGCTGCCCAAATATCGCGGCTTGCGCACGCACGCCCGCGCACTGGCCGCCGCAGACCACGAGCATGGCGCCAGCGTGCATTTCGTCACGTCCGACCTGGATGCCGGTGCGGTCATCGCCCAGGCAGTAGTCGCGGTGGACGCGCACGATGACGCCGACAGCCTTGCCGCACGGGTGTTGCAGGTCGAACACCCGCTGCTGCTGGCAGTGGTGCGACTGGCAGTTGCCGGCCGCATCGCTGAACAGGGCGCAACGGCGCTGCTGGACGGTCATACCCTGTTTACACCGCTGCAATTAGATTGCGCAGGCAACGTTGTCCATCGCAGCTGTTGATGCAGGCCGCCTGGCAGGCTCCCTGGCCAAGCCCGCATCCACCACGTCCGCTGTCGCCAGGCAATACCACGAGCCGCCCGGCCATACACCAGGAATCCGCAATGCAATTTTTTCGCCCTGCCGCTCCACGCACTTTCCTGCGCTCCCTGCTGCCGGCCTGCCTGCTGGCTGGCCTGACCTTTGCCTCCGTGCTGGCAGCGCAGCCGGCCAGCCTCAAACCATTCACCGCCACCTACGAGGCCAACTACCTGGGCCTGCATGGCACCGCGACGATGACACTGGCCCCCAGCGGCAATGATCATTGGAAGTACAGCCTGGATATCGACAGCGCACTGGCCAAGCTGGGGCAGCACACGGTGTTCGACGCCAACGGCGGGCAATGGCGACCCCTGTCCGGCACCGACTCGTCGTCGTTCCTGATCAAGAGCAGCACCAAGAAGGCGACCTACGACTGGAGCACCCGCGAGGCCCGCTGGAGCGGCGACGTCAAAGCCAACCGCGCCGGCCCGGTGGCGCTGAAGACCGGCGACCTGGACGCGATGCTGCTCAACCTGGCGATCCCGCGCGATGTCGCCACGGGCAAGCCGCTGGATTACCGCATGGTCGACAACGGCCGCGCCAAGCAGATGCACTACGACGTCGCCGGCAAGGACACCATCCAGCTCGCCGGCAAGCAACAGCCCGCCACCAAGGTCACCCGTACCGATGGCGACAAACAGACCATTTTGTGGGTGGTCGACGGCATGCCGGTGCCGGCGCGGATCCTGCAGCGCAAGAAAGGCAAGGACGAGATGGACCTGACGTTGCAGTCGGTGCGCTGAGCCGCAAGGCCGGCCGTTGTCATCCTGGGCGTAATGGATAGTTCGCCGCCGCGAAGGGGAAGGCCTGCTTGTCGTTTGCTTTTGTAGGAGCGGCTTCAGCCGCGAGCTCTGGCTTTGGATCGTGCCGTTGCAGCAGCGACGTAAGTCGCGGTCAGGATGCGGTTCATGTATCGCGACTTACGTCGCTCCTACAAGACGTCGCTCCTACAAGAGCCGGAGCCGGAACAAGAGCTCGCGGCTGAAGCACCGCTCCTACAAACAGCCGCCATCAATCGATGCGCCGGATCCTCGCGCCCAGCCCTGACAGCTTCGCCTCGATATCCTCGTACCCACGATCCAGGTGGTAGATGCGGTCGATGATGGTCTCGCCCTGCGCCACCAACCCGGCCAGGATCAGCGATGCCGACGCACGCAGGTCGGTAGCCATGACCGGCGCACCACTGAGCTGGTCGACGCCACGCACGATCGCTGTATGGCCTTCGATGCGGATGTCCGCGCCCAGCCGCTGCAGTTCCTGCACGTGCATGAAGCGGTTTTCGAAAATGGTTTCCTTGATCACGCCGACCCCATCGGCGATGCAGTTGAGCGCCATGAACTGCGCCTGCATGTCGGTGGGAAACGCCGGATGCGGCGCGGTGCTGATGTCGACCGCCTTCGGGCGACGGCCACCCATGTCCAGCGTGATCCAGTCATCGCCGCACTCCACTTCGGCGCCGGCCTGCCTGAGCTTGTCCAGTACCGCATCCAGCGTGCCCGGACGGGCATGTGTCGTGGTGACGCGACCTCCTGTCATCGCAGCGGCGACCAGGAACGTACCGGTCTCGATCCGGTCGGGCACCACGCTGTGCTCGCCGCCATGCAGGCGATCCACGCCTTCGACGGTGATGCGACTGCTGCCGGCGCCCATGATCTTCGCGCCCATTGCCACCAGGCATTCGGCCAGGTCGACGATCTCCGGCTCCATCGCGGCGTTTTCCAGCACGCTGGTGCCTTGCGCCAGGCACGCGGCCATCAGCACGTTTTCGGTGGCGCCGACGCTGACCATGTCGAACACCACGCGCGCACCCTTGAGCCGTTTGGCCGTGGCCTTGATGAAACCGTGGTCGACACTGATGTCGGCACCCAGCGCCTGCAAGCCCTTGATGTGCTGGTCGACAGGGCGCGAGCCAATCGCGCACCCACCGGGCAGCGACACTTCCGCCGCGCCGTGTCTTGCCAGCAGCGGCCCCAGCACCAGTACCGACGCGCGCATGGTCTTGACCAGCTCATACGGTGCGACGTGGTTGTCGACACTGCGCGGGTCGATGCGGATGTCATGGTCGTCGCTGGTCTGGATCCCGGCACCCAGCTCCGCCAACAGCTTCAGCGTGGTGCGGACATCGTGCAGCCGCGGGACGTTGCGGATGTCGACCGGCCCGTCGGCCAGCAACCCGGCGCACAGGATTGGCAGCACGGCGTTCTTGGCGCCGGAGATGCGCACTTCTCCATTGAGCGGCAGCCCGCCCTCGACCAGGATCTTCTGCATCAGGCGCCGGCTTGCCCGGCTTCACCAGGTGTCAGCGTCTTCAGCGCCAACGCGTGGATCTCACCGCCCATCCGGTCACCCAGGGTGGCGTAGACCAGGCGATGGCGCGCCAACGGCAGCTTTCCCTGGAACGCGTCACTGACCACCGTGGCTTCGAAATGGACGCCATCGGCACCCTGCACCTGCACCTGGGCACCGGGCAGGCCTTGTTCGATCAGCGTCTGGATGTTTGCGGCATTCATTGGCAGGTGCTCGCTAGGTGCGTGCGCAATTGCGACATGTGCAATGGGGGAGTGTTCATCGGTGCGGGCGTTGGACGCGTAAACTGAATACCCCAGTCTAGCGGAAAGGCCGCTTCACGATGACGCAAAACCGCGCCCAGGACCACACAAACGCCCCGACGCCGCGCCGCGCCGAGCGCGACGACTTCGACTTTGCCGCCAGCGGCCGGCGCGTCCTGGCCATCGAGAGCCGCGCACTGGACGCGATCGAGGCCCGTATCGATGGCATCTTTACCCAGGCCTGCCAGGCGATCCTGGCCTGCCGTGGCCGCGTCGTGTGCACGGGCATGGGTAAATCCGGGCATGTGGCGCGCAAGATCGCCGCGACCTTTGCATCGACCGGTACACCCGCCTTCTACATGCATCCGGGCGAGGCCGGGCATGGCGACCTGGGCATGGTCACCGATGCCGACATCGTGCTGGCGTTGTCCAACTCCGGCGAAACCGAAGAACTGCTGACCCTGCTGCCCGTACTCAAACGCCAAGGCAACGTCCTGGTCGCAATGACCGGACGCACGGGATCCACGCTGGCACGCACAGCCGACCTGCACCTCGATGTGAGTGTCCCCGCCGAAGCCTGTCCGCTGGACCTGGCGCCTACCGCCAGCACCACGGCGGCGCTGGCGCTGGGCGATGCCCTGGCGGTGGCTTTGCTTGAGGCGCGCGGCTTTACCGCAGACGACTTCGCCCGCTCGCATCCGGCAGGCAGCCTTGGTCGCCGCCTGCTACTGCATATCACCGACATCATGCATGGCGGCGATGACGTTCCCCGCGTCGATGCCGATGCCACGTTGAGCCAGGCGCTGATGGAGATGAGCCGCAAACGCCTGGGCATGACCGCAGTCGTCGACGGCAACGGGGCCTTGATCGGCCTGTACACCGACGGCGACCTGCGCCGCACGCTGGACGACGCTGCCGTCGATGTACGCAATACGCGCATCGCCGACGTCATGACCCGCACGCCCAAGTCGATCACCAGCAGCGCGCTTGCCGTCGAGGCCGCGCAGTTGATGGAAACACACAAGATCAGCGCGCTGGTCGTGGTCGACGACGCCGGTCGCGTGGTTGGTGCGCTCAACATCCACGACCTGCTGCGCGCGCGGGTGGTCTAGGCATGACAGGCGGTCATGACAACGGCCAACCCCGCACATCCCGCCATCCTGGGCGCAGCGAAGGCTCTGTTTTTCATTGCCCGTCGTCGAAACAGCAGGTCCTTCGCCGCGCACAGGACGACAATGCAAGCAGGCGGCACTACCGCCGCCCCGCCCATACCCCATCAGCCACCTGATACGTCCATGCCCTATTCCCACTACCGCGACTATCCCTCCGACATCCTCGAACGCGCCGCCCGCATCCGCCTGGCCTGTTTCGATGTCGACGGCACGCTGACCGATGGCGGCCTGCATTTCGATGGCGACGGCCGCGAGGCCAAGGTCTTCAATGTGCACGACGGACAGGGCCTGGCGTTGCTGCGAAAGTGCGGGCTCGCGGTTGCCTTCGTCACCGCGCGTCCGGGTGCCATCGCCGAGCGTCGTGGCAGGGAGCTCGGCGCCATCACGCATGCCGAGGTCAAGGACAAGCTTGCCTGCGTGCAGCGGCTGGCCAACGACCAGGGCATCGGGATGGATGCGGTGTCCTTCATGGGCGACGACCTGGCCGACCTGTCCGTGATGCAGGCGGCGGGATTGTCGGTGGCGCCAGCCGACGCGCACCCCTGGATCCGCGAACGCGTGCACTGGCGCACGCTGGCCGGTGGCGGTCGCGGCGCGGCGCGTGAACTGTGCGACTTGCTGTTGGCCGCGCAAGGCCATGCCGAGGCGCTGCTGCAATGAACTGGCGCATCACCCTGACCGTGTTGCTGCTGGTGGCCGCCATCCTGTCGGGATGGTCGGTCTGGAACCACCACAAGGCCGCGCAACCACGAGCCGATGCCCAGACACGCTCGGATTATGTCCTGCACGACTTCGAGCTGACCGCGCTGGACGATACCGGCAAGGAGTCCTTCACGCTGCGCGCGCCCCGCCTGGCACGCGAACCCGGCAAGCAGTCGATGGCGCTGGAGACTCCCCTGTTCCTGGTGCCTGACGCCGACCACCAGTACTGGCAGGTGCACTCGAACACCGGCTGGATCTCCGCCGACGGCAAGCACCTCAAGCTGCTGGGCAAGGTGGTGACCACGAGTCCACCGCAAGCGCAGCAACCGGTCACGATGAATACCGAGCAACTGAACGTATACCCCGACACCCATCGCGTGGCCTCTCCCGGACTCGTCACCATCACCCAGCCGGGCCTTACAATGCACGGACGCGGCATGAAAGGTGACCTGGCCGCGAAACGCTTCACGCTCCTCTCGCAGACCCGGACCCGCTATGCCCCGCCGCATCGTTGACGCCTTGTTGTTGTGTGCCGCCCTCGCCTGCACGGGCGCGGCCTCGGCGCGCACGTCCGACCGCAACCAGCCCATGGATGCCGAATCCAACCAGAACACCTGCAACCTGGGCGTCGGCGGCCAATGCGTCCTGACCGGTGCCGTGCAGATCACCCAGGGCACGCTGGGCATCAGCGCGGCCAAGGCCGTGATCTATACCGCCAAGGGCGATATCAGTCGTGCCGTGTTCACCGGCGGGCCGGTCCAGCTCAAGCAGCAGTTGGATGACGGCAAGCCGATGAGCGCCCGCGCCAACAATGTGGACTACAACCTGAAAACCGAGGTCGTCGTGTTTTCCGGTGGTGTGAAGATCGAGCAACCCAGCGGCAGCATCAGTGGCGAGCGCGTCGTCTACAACCTCAAGACCGGCACCATCGATGGCGGCGGCCAGGGCAGCGGCCGGGTCAGGATGCGGATCGTACCGACCTCCGGCAAGGCGCAACCGGCCCAGGACAATGCTGCTGCCCGCACGCCAGGCAAGACCATGCCCACCGACCCGCCTGCTACGGATGCCCCGGCCACCGACGCGCCGACCGCACCGGAAGCAAAGGACAAAAATTAATGCTGGTCGCCGAGGGTTTGCGCAAGCGCTACCGCTCGCGTGAAGTCGTCAGCGACTTCGGCCTGAACCTGGATGCCGGTGAAGTCGTCGGCCTGCTCGGCCCCAACGGCGCCGGCAAGACCACCTGCTTCTACATGATCGTCGGCCTGATCCCGGCCGATGCCGGCCGCATCGTGCTTGACGGCAAGGACATCACCACCGAACCGATGTACACCCGGGCCAAGCGCGGCGTTGGCTACCTGCCGCAAGAGCCGTCGGTGTTCCGCAAGCTCAGTGTCGCCGACAACCTGCGGCTGGTCCTCGAGATGCGGCCCGACCTGGACAAGGCCGGGCGTGCACGTGAACTCGAAAGCCTGATGGACGAGTTGCAGGTCACGCACGTCGCCGACCAGATGGGCGTCAGCCTCTCCGGGGGTGAGCGTCGCCGGGTTGAAATTGCGCGCGCCCTGGCCGCCAAGCCACGCCTGATGCTGCTCGACGAGCCGTTTGCCGGTGTCGACCCGATCTCGGTCGGCGAGATCCAGCGAATCGTGCGCCACCTCAAGAATCGGGGCATCGGGGTACTGATCACCGACCATAACGTCCGTGAGACCTTGGGGATTTGCGACCGCGCGTATATCCTCAGCGACGGAAGCGTGCTCGCGCAGGGGGCTCCGGACACGCTGTTGGCCAATCCAGACGTGCGTCGCGTGTATCTGGGCGAGTCCTTCCGCCTGTAGCCCCGGTCCTGTCGGGGCCGCTGGCAGACTGATGAACCCGGGATCGCGGCCGTCGTCGCATACCGGACGTGTTAGGTATGGTCATGAAATCACGGTCATGAACTTACCGTCATGAATTTACCCTCATGAAGTCACGCTCATGAAACCTCGCCTGCAGACATCGCTCGGCCAGCACCTGGTGCTCACACCCCAGTTGCGCCAGGCCATCCACATGCTGCAGCTGTCGACACCCGAACTGGAAGCCGAGCTGGCCGAAGCCGTGGAAACCAATCCATTGCTGGATTGGGCCGAACCCGAACCGATCACCACCAGCAAGGACTCCGGCAAGGACGGCAACGCTGACGACGCCCCGGGCGACCGAGTCGATGCCGGCGACGGCGCAACCGTTGCCGAGGACACCGAACCCTGGCTCCGCGGCGACGAACCCTGGCAGCAACGCAGCGGCTCCTCATCGGGCGCCGGCAGCGACGACAATGCCGCCGAGCGCGTCGTCGACGTCGATACCCTGCACGACCACCTGCGCTGGCAACTGAACCTGAGCCATTTTTCCGAGCGCGATGGACATATCGGACTGGCCCTGATCGACGCGATCGACGACGATGGCTACCTGCGCGAATCACCCGAAGCGCTGCTGGAGTCGCTGCTTCCCGATCTCGTGGTCGAGCCCGCAGAGCTGCAATCGGTCCTGTTGCGCCTGCAAGGCTTCGACCCGCTGGGAGTCGGGGCCCGCGACCTGGGCGAGTGCCTGGCCCTGCAACTGGCCCCGCTGGCCGATGACACCCCCGGCAAGGCAGTGGCGCTGCAGATCGCCCGCGGCCCGATCGAGCACCTGCCCAAGGTCGGGATCGAAGGCATCGCCGTCGAGCTGGGTTGCGACACCGACGCCGCACAGATCGCACTGCAGCTCCTGCGCACCCTGGACCCGCGCCCGGGTGCCGGGATCGGTGGCATCCCGCACGACACCTACATCACCCCCGACTGCGTGATCTGGCGCCAGCAGGGCATCTGGCGGGTGGCACTTGCGTCCAGCCAGGCACCCAGGCTGACCATCCATCGCGGATACGAAGGCATGATCGGCGGCGCCAGCACCGCCGATGCCGCCTACCTGCGTGGCCGCCTGCAGGAAGCGCGCTGGCTGCTGAAGAACGTGTTGGCACGGGGCGAAACCCTGCTCAAGGTGGCGCAGTGCCTGATCCGGCAGCAGTCGGGATTCCTGGAGTTTGGCGACGGCGCTTTACGCCCGCTCACCCTGCGCGAGGTCGCCAACGAAGTCGGCCTGCACGAATCCACCATCTCCCGTGCCGTCTCGCGCAAGTACGCCCGCACCCCGCGCGGCACCATCCCGCTGCGTGCGTTCTTCGCCTCCGGGATCGAGACCGATGGCGGAGGTGGCACGTCCAGCACCGCGATCCAGTCGATGATCCGTCGACTGATCGAGGCCGAAAACCCGCGCAAACCGCTGTCCGATGCGCGCCTGGCCGACAGCCTCAAGGCTGGTGGCGTGCCGGTGGCGCGACGCACCGTGGCCAAGTACCGCGAAGCCATGAACATCCCGTCCTCGCATGAGCGGGTGCGGGTCGGATAAGACCGGATCGGGCCAGACAGGCCCCTGGCCTGCCTTGCAGCATGCCCGTGGGGCGATGCAGGCGTTGCTGTGCTGCGTTAACCTGTTTTGAACCCTTGCACGCGCTATTAGGGCGATGCTGTCGGTACCGGCCCTCCATGCTCGATACCCCTCGCTCGATACCCATGCCGGACCCAAGCCACCAAGGAGGCTGCGATGCGCATAGAGACCCATGGCCAGCAGATCGAAGTCACCCCGGCACTGCGCGACTACGTCGAATCCAAGCTCGCGCGCCTGGGACGCCATTACGACCACCCCCTGGACATACGTACGCAACTGCGCCTGGACAAGCCCGATCATCGCGCCGAGGCAACGGTCAACGTCGCAGGACGCACCCTGCATGCCGATGCCAATGCGATCGACATGTACGCCGCGATCGACCTGCTGGCCGACAAGCTCGACCGCTTGCTGGTCAAGCACAAGGAAAAGCAGTCCGACCACCACCGTGGCGAAAATCCGGCCCGCGACGGCGACTTCGCCTGATCACGGCAGCCTGATCACGGCAGCCTGATCGCAGAGGCCTGATCGCGGAAGCACGATCATGCCGTTCACGACACCTACCGCGCGTGTCCTGCCACACTGGTCCCTGACCTGCGAGCGCTTGCCTTGTAAGCTCGTGCCCTGCGAACCCTTGCCTGTTGGCCCTTGACTGCGTGTCCCTGACTGCGAGCTACTGAACCGATGTCATTCACCGATCTGCTCAGCGCCGACCGCATCGTCCTGCTGGCCGAGGCCACCGACCGCGAAAACGTACTGGATGCCGCGGCACGCTTGTTGTCCGGCGGAACCGCGACCCATGCCGAGGCCATTGGCCAGAGCCTGCGCCAGCGCGAGCGCCTGGGCAGCACTGCCATCGGCCACGGCGTCGCGATCCCGCACGGGCGCAGCGATGTCTTCCAGCAAACGCGTGCGGCTTTCCTGCGGCTGCAGCACCCGGTTGATTTTGATGCCAGCGACGACGAACCGGTCGACCTGGTGTTTGCGATGGCCGTACCGGAGCACTTTACCCAGCAGCACCTGCAGTTGTTGTCCGAACTGGCCGAACGCTTCGCCGATCCGGCATTCTGCGACGCCCTACGGCAGGCAGCCGATGCCGACGCGCTTGCGCAGGTGCTTGTCAATGCTGGCGCGAGCAAGGGTGGCGCGAGCGATGGCGGCTGAGCCCCGCAATGGACCTGCACACGTCAGGCTTGTGGCGGCGCGACGTTTCACCGTCAGGATTTTCACCACACGACCCGCCCAGACAATAGTGGCCACGCCATGATTGCCACCATCAGCGCCAACGAGCTCTTCGAACAGAAACGCGAACGCCTGGACCTGCGCTGGATCGCGGGCCAGCAAGGGGGTGGTCGCGTGCTCGAATCGGGCGATACCGTCGCCCGGCGCCCTTCCCTGGCCGGCTATCTCAATGCGATCTACCCCAACAAGGTGCAGATCCTGGGCACCGAGGAAATGGCCTGGCTCGACGGACTGGATTCGCGGCTGCGCTGGGAGACGATCGAGAAGATCATGCAGTTCCATCCATTGGCCCTGGTGATCAGCAAGGACCAGTCGTGTCCGGAAGACCTGCGCCTGGCCGCGGAAGAGTCCGACACCCCGCTATGGTCGTCGCCACGGCGTGGCCATGAGCTGCTCAACTTCCTGCAATACCACCTGGCGCGCACGCTGGCACCGCGGGTCACGCTGCATGGCGTGTTCATGGAAATCTATTCGATCGGCGTGCTGGTCACCGGCGAGGCAGGCTCGGGCAAGAGCGAGCTCGCGCTGGAGCTGCTCACGCGCGGCCATCGCCTGGTCGCCGACGATGCGCCGGAATTCACCCAGATCGCGCCGGACGTGCTCGACGGCACCTGTCCGGAACTGCTGCAGGACCTGCTCGAAGTCCGCGGCCTGGGCGTACTCAATATTCGACAGATGTTTGGCGACACAGCGGTCAAGCGCAACAAATACCTGCGCTTGATCGTGCATCTGAGTGACCCCAAGAACGGTGCCTCGCCTGCCGACATCAGTCCCAGCGGCATCGAGCGCCTGACCGGAGACACCAGTACGCGCCACGTACTCGACCTGGACGTGCCGACCATTACCCTGCCGGTGATTGCCGGCCGCAACCTGGCGGTATTGTCCGAGGCCGCGACACGGGTGCACATCCTGCGGGCCAAGGGCGTCGATCCGTCGGCCGCGTTCATGGCCCGGCATACGCACTTCCTGGAGCGTTCCAAGTGATGTGGGGTGCAGTGACGAGCGTTGCAGTGACGAGCGTTGCAGTGACAAGGGGTGCAAGGTGACGGATGCACACGGCACACAATTGATGATCGTCAGCGGCATGTCCGGCTCGGGCAAGTCGGTGGCGCTCAAGACGCTTGAAGACCTGGGTTTCTACTGCGTCGACAACCTGCCCGCGGAGTTGCTGCCCGCGTTCGTGCGCAGCGTCGCCGGCGATGGTGGCGCGCCGGAAAAGCTCGCCGTCGGCATCGACGTGCGCAACCGCAACACCGACCTGGCCAACCTCCCCGAGTGGCTGTCCGCGGTTGGCGCGATGGGCCTGGATCCGCGACTGGTGTTTTTCGACACCACCGATGCGGTGCTGCTCAAGCGCTACGCGGACACCCGTCGCCGGCATCCGCTCAGCCAGCTGGGGCTGGCGCTGGCCGATGCGATTTCGCTGGAGCGCCAGGTGCTCAAGCCGTTGCGGCAACTGGCCGACAGCACCATCGACACCAGTGAGCTCAACGTACATCAATTGCGGCGGCAGATGACCACCGAATTCGGCCTGGGGACCGACGACGAACTATCGCTGCTGTTCGAATCATTTGCCTACCGCCGCGGCGTACCTGCCGACGCGGATTTCGTCTTCGACGCACGGATGCTGGCCAACCCGCATTGGAACCCGGAGTTGCGGCCGCTATCCGGGCGCGACGAGGCCGTGCGCGCGTTCCTGGAGGCCGATGTCGACGCCATCGAATACGTCGCCCAGGTCGCGCACTTCCTGGATAGTTGGCTGCCGCGCCTGCGGTCCAGCACCCGCAGCTATGCCACCATCGCCTTCGGCTGCACCGGGGGCCGCCACCGCTCTGTCTACCTGGCCGAACGCCTGGCCGCGCATTGTCGCGAACAAGGTTGGAACGAGGTCGCGATCTACCACCGCGAACTGGATTAGAAGCCTGCGGCAGCCGATGCGCCGCACCAGCGCGATGTTGCTGAACGCAGTCACCAGCGGGCAATTGCCGGCAAGCCATTGCCGACATATACCCGCCTGGCGAACCGTGACGTTGCATCTTGCGCCACCGACAACAGCTGCCGCCGGTAATGCAGATGCGGTTTGCGCGTGCCAGAATGGCTTCAGAACCGCCGTGCGCAACCGTCCCTTTGCAATTTTCCTTCGTGATTGCGGACACCTGTCGAGGCGGCCTGCATTCCATGACCAGGGGGATTTCGTGCAAAACAACACCATCGCAAACACGGCTGGCCCGGCACGCGCTCGCCGTGCAAAGCGCCTGGCGCGGGGCTGCATCACCAGTCTCGGCCTGCTTGCCATCCTGGCGCTGGCGGCAACCGCGAGTGCCGCCAACCTGGATGCCAAACTGTTGCCGGGCATCCAGGCCGCGACCTTCGAAGTGGTCTCGGCCAAGCCCGTCGAAGATCCACTGACATACGAAAAACCCTTGCCGCTGGACTTGATCCCCTTCCAGCAGCGCAACGACAAGTACTACTCGATCGGCACCGCCTTCGCGATCGGCGACGGCCGTTACGTGACGGCGGCGCACGTGCTGCTGGTTGGCGTCAACAGCCTCTGGGGGCCGCCGGCGCTGCGCGACAACGAAGGTCATGTCTACGCCATCGACAAGGTGCAGAAGTTCTCGCTGGAAAAAGACTTCGTGGTCTTCACCCTGTCCGAGCAGCCCAACAATGCCGCACTGCCATTGGCGACCGACCCGGCGCTGGGGCAAGTCATCTATTCCGTAGGCAATGCCTACGGTACCGGCGTCGTGATCCGTGATGGCCTCTACACTTCCAAGACGCCGGAGGACCAGGACGGACGCTGGAAATGGATGCGTTTTTCCGCACCCGCCTCGCCCGGCAACAGCGGTGGCCCACTGGTGGATGCGCAGGGCGATGTCATCGGCGTGGTGCTGGCAAAGTCACCCAACGAGAACCTCAACTATGCCCTGCCCATCGCGATGGTGCAGGATGCCCCCGACCATGTGGGTGAAATCGACCGGCGGATCGGATACCAGTTCGATGTCTTCGACACCAAGCTGAGCAATACACTCAAGACGCAATTCAAGCTGCCGCTGCCGCTTGCCGACTTCTTCGCCACCTATGCGCAGCGGACCAACGCGTACTACGACGAGCAGCTCAAGGCATTGCTGGCCAAGGATCCCGAACGCATGTTCCCGGCTGGCCAGGGCTCCAGTGAAATGTTGCACGGCATCGCATCGATGAGCGATTTCCCACAGGTCATCGCGCGCCAGGACAACGGAAAATGGACGCTGTCAGGCAAGTCCAACGGCAACATCAAATTGTCCGACAACGGCTACCTGACGGTCGGCGCGTTCAACTCGAGCATGCTGCTGCACCTGCGCAAGCCCGACAACGTTCCATCCGCCAAGCTCTATGCCGACCCGGTCGTGCCGATGGACCTGTTGCTCAAGACCGGTTTCCTCAAGCGCTCCGTCGGCAGCGAGGAGGTCGTCGTCACCTCGCTCGGCAAACCGACCCTGGACACGACCCACCAGGACAAGTGGGGCCGTCGCTGGCAGGTCTGGGAGTGGCCGATGCCCCACCTCAATGCCAGCCTGCTGATGCTGGCCTTGCCGGTACCCGACGGCTATGTTGGCGTGGTGCGCTATTCGCAAGCCATGAACCAGCACGACCAGCTGATCAACGCCAAGGCCCTGACCGACTTCGTCTACGTCAACTACGATGGCACCCTTGCGCAATGGAAGGATTACCTGGGCCATGGCGAACTGCTGCCGGACGCGTTCAAGGACATCGACATTGCCTTCGACTACGGCAAGGATTTCCGCTACGCATCCAATCGACTGCATTTCGATTTCACCCCCGAGCTGCAGGCCATCCAGCCTGACAGCATGCTGACGCTCGGGTTCTCCTTCTACACCGACAACAGCAAGGTCGTCTGGGACGTTGCCGAGATCTGGATGTCCGCCAAGGCCACCGACAACAATTACATTTCCCTCGTGCGCAACCAGGCGCCATCGCCCGACCTGGACGACGACCACAAGAACACCTGGGAAAAAATACTCAACCGGAAGCATCCGTACGATGCAGTGGCAAGCAGCAAGGACGACACGACCAAGATCATTGGCGTCGTCGGTCCGCCCGCCAATGCCGACCCGGTGACGCTGTACAACGCCTACTACAACGCCGAGGGCGCGCGCCCCCAGGCAGTGATGACGGATAAGCTCGACCTGCTGCTCGAGAGGCTGAAGGTGCAGGAATAACCGCCTGGTCCGCGCCATTGGGGTGCTGGCTGGCACGCGGCGTGGCGGCACCGTACCCGGGGCCGCCTACGGCCGACGCCACGCCAAGCCTGCCCCGACACCCATGCGGGCATCCCCGCGCTTCCGGCTTCGCGTCCCGGTCTGCTAAGTTGCAGGCATGACTGTCGGCGTCCTGCTCATCACCCACGAAGGCCTCGGTTCCGCGCTGGTCTCGGTGGCAACCGGACTGTTGCGCGAACTGCCATTGAAGACCGAGGTCTTCGAAGTGCCCTTCGATGCCGACCTGGATGCCCTGTTGCCGGCCGCCAGCGCTGCATTGCGCAAAGTCGACGGTGGCGTCGGCGTGCTGATACTGACCGACCTGTACGGCGCCAGCCCGAGCAACCTGGCTGCCAACCTGGCCCGCCTGGGCACGCCGGTGCGGCGCGTCTCGGCCGTCAACCTGCCGATGCTGCTGCGGGTCATGAACTATCCCGAGCTCGACCTCGACGAGCTACCCCCGGTCGCCGCTGCCGGCGCCCGCAACGGCGTCATCCTGGACGAGATCTAGACCCACATGATTGAACGCGAACTACTGATCGAAAACCGCCTGGGCCTGCATGCGCGCGCCACCGCCAAGCTGGTGCAGCTGCTGTCGGGCTTCAAGAGCAATGCCACGCTCAGCGCCAAGGGCCGCGACGTCAACGCCAAGAGCATCATGGGCGTGATGATGCTTGCCGCGGGCCAAGGCACGCCGGTGATGCTGCGGGTGGATGGCGAAGATGAAGTTGCCGCCGCCGATGCGGCCACTGGCCTGTTCGCGCGCCTGTTCGACGAGGACGGCTGATGCGGCGACTGTTTCCCGGCTCCGGTGCCTCGCGTGGAAGCGTGCTTGGCCGCGCCAGGGTCCGGTTGCCCCACGCCCTGGAAGTCGCCGAACGACGCATCGACGATGTCGACGCCGAAGTCGAGCGCATGCATGCCGCCATCGCCGTGGTGCGCGGCGAAATGCACGTCCTGCGTGAACGCCTGCACGGCGCGCTGGCAAAAGAGGTTGGTGAATTCCTCGACCTGCATGCCTTGTTGCTGGACGACCCCGAGCTGCTCAGCGGCCTGGACGAACTGATCCGCACCGGCCGCTACTCCGCCGACTACGCGCTGCGCCTGCAGCGTGACCGCATCGCGGGCGTCTTCGCCGGCATGGACGATGCCTACCTGCGCAGCCGTATCGACGACATCGACCAGGTGATCGGTCGCATCCACGCTGCATTGCACCAGCACGACGCAGCCGTCGAAGGCGTCGCCGGCGAAATCCTGATCGTCGACAACATCGCGCCGGTCGAGCTGGCGCAACTGCAGAGCCAGGGCGTGGTCGCGGTCGTCACGGCCGCTGGCAGCACACTCTCGCACAGCGCGATCCTTGCACGCAGCCTGCACCTGCCACTGGTCGTCGGTGCCGCCGAGGCCTTGCAGAAAGTCAACGACGGCGACGTGCTCGCCGTCGACGGCGGCACCGGCCTTGTGGTGCTGGAACCCGACGCCTCCGACCTGCGCGCGCATCGCGCCCGCCTGCGTGATCTCGCCAACGAGCGCAAGCAACTCAAACGCCTGCGCCGCGAACCCTCGCGTACCACCGACGGTGTCGACGTCAAGCTCTGGGCGAATGCCGAATCGCGCCGCGACGTGGCCGAGGCGCACGCCCTGGGTGCCGCCGGCGTCGGCCTGTATCGCACCGAATTCCTGTTCCTTGAAACCAACGAACTGCCCGACGAGGAAGCACAGTTCCTGGCCTATCGCGACCTGGTCCTGGGCATGACCGGACGCATGGTGACGATCCGCACCCTGGACCTGGGTGCCGACAAGGCCGACAACAGTGGACTGGTGCTGGACAACGAACCCAATCCCGCAATGGGTGTCCGTGGGGTCCGCCTATCGTTGTCGCGCGAAGACCTGTTCGCCACCCAGCTGCGCGCCATCGTGCGCGCTTCCGGCTACGGCCCGGTGCGCGTGCTGGTGCCGATGGTCAGCAGCCGCGAGGAGATCCTCGCTGTCCGCAGCCTGCTCACCAGGGTCATCGCGCAAGTCCGTGACGAGGGTGCCGAAACCGCGGTCGATATCCCGCTGGGGGCCATGATCGAAGTCCCAGCCGCCGCGATCGCCTTGCCCGGTTTCATCGACGACATCGATTTCCTGTCCGTCGGCACCAACGACCTGATGCAATACCTGCTTGCCGTTGATCGCAACAACGATGCCCTGGCCGACCTCTACACACCGCTCCACCCGGCCCTGATCCGCCTGTTGCGCAGCGTCATCCGCAACGCCAATGCGCACGGCAAACCGGTCTCGGTCTGCGGCGAGATGGCAGGCGATGCCACCTTCGTCCCGCTGCTACTGGCACTGGGGTTGCGGGAGTTCAGCCTGCATCCGGCGACCATGCTCGAAGTGCGACGAGCGATCCGTGATTGCGACATGGCGGCTTTGCAGGCGGAAGGACCGGGCTTGCGGCGGGCAAGGGATCGGCAGGGGATCGAGACGTGGTTGCGGAGCGTGTCGGTTGTTTGAGGGTTGTTCCGACAAGCCCGTCATTCCCGCGAACGCAGTTTTTTTCGCAGGCATTTCCGTCCATGGAATCGGCCGTCTGTAGGAGCGGCTTCAGCCGCGAGCTCTTGATCTTGCTGTTGCTTTTTGTAGGAGCGACGTAAGTCGCGATAGGTGCTGCGGGTGTGCGATCCCGACTTACCGGTGACGGCATGCCGTCACCACTCCTACAACAGCCAGAGCCAGATCAAGATCAAGATCGAGATCAAACGCTTCCGCGCTGCCGCGCGGGTTACTTTTGTTACGGCAAAAGGTAACCAAAACCATGGCTCCTGACGCTTGCCGATGCGATACAGCCGCATCGGTGCCCTGCGCTTCTCGTCAAGAAGGGTACGGTGCCCAAACTCGCGCGCTGCGCGCACTCAGACATGGGCACCTTTTCCCCCTTCTTGACTGCGATGCTCGGCAAGCTTTAAGTCGCGCAAGATCAAAAGCCAAAGCCAAAGCCAAAGCCAAAGCCAACGCCAACGCCAACGCCAACGCCAACGCCAACGCCAACGCCAGCGCCAGCGCCAGCGCCAGCAACGAGAGCGACAAGTCCATCAATACCGTCATTCCTGCGAAAGCAGGAATCCAGCGACTTTGGCGCATTTAGCAGCAACGTCCTTGGATGGACAGACATGCGTCTGCCAAAAGATCCCGCCTTCGCGGGAATGACGTTCAAGGGGGACAGGTTCATTCGCGTGCGAAAGCCAGTGGTCGCAGCTTTGCCTTGGCGCTTGATTCTGTGCGGCGTTAAGCAAGCCGAGCACCGGAGCCCGAAGTGGCCGAAGAGGCACCCATGTCTGAGTGCAGCGAAGCGGGGCGAGTTTGGATGCCCTGCCGCTTTGGCCTCCGGCGCGCAGGGAACCGGGGTGGCTTCATCGCCCCGGCGCAGCGCCCGTCGCGGATGGTTTTGGTTACTTTTGCCTTGACAAAAGTGACCCGCGCAAAGCGCGGAAACGTTTGATCTCGACTGGAGAAGAAAAAGGTCAGTGGACTTCGCCTGCCCGGGGTGAACGGATCATGACGAGGTCGTGCCTGAGCGGTAAAAGCGTTTGGCGATGATTTCGCAGCGCAATCGAAATACAGTCTATTGAGTGAGTTCGAACCGTCGTGGGACCCTGTTTCGATGACCATCCCATATACGCGCGACATCCACCGGCAGCTGCCACCAGCCTTGGCAGGATCGCGCATGCGACCAACCACCACACTCGCAACAACCACACCCAAACACGACAATGCCGACCCAGGGGTGTGCAGCACCCCACCCACGCGCGATAATGACTGGATGAACACCTGACGCAGTCGCGCCCATCGTGGATGCGACCCCGCTCGCTCCTGCCAGACCCGGGAAGCCCCATGGCCGAAGCCGTCCGCCACGACAAGACCGCGCGTCAGCTGCGTCTGCTCTCCGACGCGCTGGACAGCGGTCGTCTGGGCCCGGTCAGGCGGCTGGTCAACACCCTCTCGCCCGCCGAGATCGGCAACCTGCTGGAGTCCCTGCCGCCCGGCCAACGTACCGTGGTCTGGGGCCTGGTCGATGCCGAGGACGACGGCGAGGTGTTGCTGCATGTCGGTGACGAGGTCCGTGAAGGCCTGATCGCGGACATGGATCCCGACGAGATCGTCGCCGCCGTCGAGGATCTCGACATCGACGACCTCGCCGACCTGGTCGAGGACCTGCCGCATACCGTCATCGACGAAGTCCTCAAGTCGATGGACCGCGAAAACCGCGATCGGCTGGAGCAGGTGCTGTCCTACGACGAGGACACCGCAGGCCGCCTGATGAACCCGGACGTGGTGACGGTGCGCGCCGATACCACGGTCGATGTCGTACTGCGCTACCTGCGCCTGCGCGGTGAACTACCCGACCACACCGATCTGTTGTACGTGGTCAGTCGCCGCCACCAGTACCTGGGGCGCATCCAGCTGCAGTCGTTGCTCACTTACGAGCCAAATACCCCGATCAACCAGCTGATCGACGAGGAGCAGCCGTCGATCGGTGTCGACACGTCCGCCGACGAAGTCGCGCGCCAGTTCTCCGATCGCGATTGGATCAGCGCGCCGGTGGTCGACGACAACAACATCCTGCTGGGCCGCATCACCATCGATGACGTGGTCGACATCATCCGTGAGCAAGCCGAGCACCAGGCCCTGGGCGCGGCCGGCCTGGATGAGGAGGGCGATCTGTTCAGCCCGGTCCAGCGTGCAGTACGGGGACGCATCCTTTGGCTGGGGATCAACCTGGTGACCGCCTTCGTGGCCTCCAGTGTCGTCGGCCAGTTCGAGGGCACGCTGCAGCAAGTCGTCGCCCTGGCGGTGCTGATGCCGATCGTCGCAGGCATGGGCGGCAATGCCGGCACCCAGGTGCTTGCATTGATGATTCGCGGCCTGGCGCTGGGACAGGTTGGATCCAGCAACGCGCGTGTGCTGTTGTGGAAGGAAATCCGTGTCGCGCTGATCAATGGCCTGATGCTTGGCAGCGTGGTCGCGGTCGTGGCCATGCTCTGGTTCCACAACTGGAAACTGTCGCTCGTGATCGCCACGGCACTGACCATCAACCTCAGTGCCGCTGCGCTGGCTGGTGTCGCGGTTCCGCTCACCCTGAAGCGCATGGGTTACGACCCGGCCCTGGCCGGTGGCGTGATCCTGACCTCGGTCACGGACGTGATCGGCTTCTTCAGCTTCCTGGGACTGGCAACGCTGGTCTTGACGCAGTGAGCATGCCGGCGCAGGCCGGAGCAGGCGCTGCGGTCGCAAGCCTCCCATCTACCAATCGGGTCAACTTCCTGATGGGTTGGGAGACAAAAGCTTGAACGACAAAGGCACTGGATCCCTGCCTTGGCAGGGATGACGCCTTGAGACTTACCTGGGCATGTCGTAACGGTTGTTGCCGCGATCACGATCCGGCAGCTTGGCATCGGGATCGATGCTGACATGCAGCACGCGTTGCCGCGTGGGCACACTCAGTTCCGGCGTAGCCTGCTGTCGCCAGGTCTCGACCGGGATGCGGCGGTCCTGGTGCGTGCCGTCGGCAAAGTCGATACGCAGCGTCGCCGGCATCACCAGCTCCTGCAGGCTCTCCAACGTCACGACCAGGCCTTTGGCCGGGTCGCCATCGACGTAGTGCGCCGCGCGCACGCCCAGGTCCAGCTGCCAGTTGTTGAAGTACCAGCCGCGCCACCACCACGACAGGTCTTCGCCCGACGCACTCTCCATCAACCGGAAGAAGTCCGACGGTGTCGGGTGCTTGTAGGCCCAGGTCGCGATGTACCGGCGAAACGCGGGATCGAACCGCGCCGGCCCGAGGATCTCGTCGCGCAACAGGACCAGCCCCAACGCCGCCTTGTAATAGTTCAGCGAATGCCGGTATGCCTCGCTGACGGCATCGGCAGGATCGAGCATCGTCGGCGCATCGGCGTCGGCCAGCAACGGCAGGATCCCGTCGACCGGGTTGCCGCCCTCGGGTGCGTATTCGGAGTCGCGCTTGGGCCCATACTCGCCGCCGTTGAACTGGTCCGAGGCAAAGATATCGATGAAGGTGTTGAAGCCTTCGTCCATGAATGCATGGCGCCGCTCGTTGGACCCGACGATCATCGGGAACCAACCATGGCCGATCTCATGCGCGGTCACCCAGAACATCGGGGCGCCAGAGGTGTCCATGCCATCGAACACGATGCCTGGATACTCCATCCCCGCGCCGTGTCCGCCCAGGTTGATCGCCGCCGGCCATGGGTAGGCATACCATTGCGAGAAGTTCTCGACCGCCCCCTTGACGTACTCGGTCGACCGATCCCATTTGTCCTTGCCCACGGCCTCGACCGGATACACCGACATCGCCATCGAATGCCTGCCGTCGGGCAGGTTGATCCGCGCCGCGTCCCAGACGAAGGCAGGCGATGCGGCAAAGGCCACATCGCGCGTTTGGTCCATGTGGAAACGCCAGGTCTGCGTGCCGCTGTGCGTCGGTCGGCTCGCCGGATCTCCGACTTCACCCGGCGTGCGGATCATGATCGTGGCATCGCTGCCTGCCGCCTGCGCCAAACGCTGTTGCTGGTCGCGTGTCAGGACCTCGCCACCATTGACCAGCGCACCCGAACCCGCGACCAGGTAATCCCAGGGCACCGTCACCGAGTAGTCGAAGTCACCGTACTCCAGGTAGAACTCCGAACCCAGGTACGGCTGCGTGTCCCAGCCACGCAGGTCGTCGTAGACCGCCATGCGCGGATACCACTGTGCGATCTCGTAGATGTCGCCGTTCTTGCTGGGCGTCACCGCGGTGCGCCCGCCCCAGGTACCCGGGATCGTGTACGCGTAGGCCACGTGCAGCTTCAGGCCAGTGCCATTGCCAGGCAGCGGTCTTGCCAGATCGACGCGCATGCGGGTGCCATCGACCAGGAACCTGACAGGCACGCGCTTGCCACCGGCGTCGACCTCGACACCCGAGATTTCGAAACCGTCGGTGTGCTGCGCTGGTTCACGCCGACGCAGCAGTGATTGTCCGGCCCGTGAATCCTCGCGGTAGATGTTCTGGTCCAGCTGCAGCCACAGGACGTCCAGAGTGTCGGGGCTGTTGTTGGTATACGTGATCGTTTCTTCTGCCTGCAAACGGTGCAAGGCCGGATCGATCGTGGCGCGGATGTCGTAATCGGCACGGTTCTGCCAGAACAATGGACCAGGCTGGCCGCTGCCACTGCGGTAGGCATTGGCCGGCTGGGGCAGTTGCAATGGTGTGAACAAAGCCAATGGATCAAAGCTGGCCTCAGCGGTCGTGGTCTTTGCAGCGGCAGGTACTGACGCCATCGCCGGGGCCAGGATGGACGCGAGCAGCAACACTGCTCCGGCAAGCCCACGCATCCGGACCCGCACCTGGGCGGACATCTGGCAATGGATCATGCGTGCAGCACCTCGTTTTCGGGCCAATCCGCATCTTACGGCAGCGTGCTGCCTGCAGCAGTGCCAACCGTCATACGGCCTGCGCCCTCCGCCGCTGCAGGAGCGCCTTCAGGCGCGAGCTCTTGCTTGGGGATGTTGCTCCGGGATGCTGTAGGAGCGACGTAAGTCGCGATAGTTCCTACACGACACCTGATCGCGACTGACGTCGCTCCTACAACAGCCAAGGCTCCAAGCAAGAGCTCGCGCCTGAAGCCGGTCCTACAGAAAATGCGATGCTCAACTGCCCAGCAATGTTTCCAGCACCGCCATCCGCACCGCGACACCATTGCCAACCTGCCGCCATACCAGCGACTGCGATCCATCGGCGACGGCATCGTCGATCTCGACACCACGATTCATCGGACCCGGATGCATGACCACTGCATCGGGCGCGGCACGGCTTAGTCGCTCGCTGGTCAACCCATAGTCGCGGTGGTAATCATCCAGTGACGCGACCAGGCCCTCTGCCATGCGTTCGCGTTGCAGGCGCAACATCATCACCGCATCGACGCCGTCGAGTGCGGCGTCAAGATCCGCGGTCACCACGCAGCCGGCCAGCTCGTCCTGGCCGGGCAACAGGTTTCCCGGGCCACAGACACGGACCTCGCCAGCTCCCAAGGCCCGCAGTGCATGCAGGTCGGAGCGGGCGACGCGCGAATGCTTCACGTCACCGACGATCAAGACCTTCAACGCCTCGAAATCAGTCCCTTTGGATTGCCGCAGGGTGAGCATGTCCAGCAGGCCCTGCGTGGGATGCGCGCTGCGACCAGCACCGGCATTGATCAGCACAGTACCGGGCGCAGCTATATCGACCAGTGCCGCGACCGCATCGTCATCGTGGTGCCGCACGACGAAACACCGCACGCCCATGGCCTCGATGGTCCGGAGGGTATCGGCATCGCTCTCGCCTTTGGTGGTCGACGCAGTCGAAGCGTCGAAATTGACCGTATCGGCACCCAGCCGCGTCGCTGCCAGTTGGAAGCTGGTGCGCGTGCGCGTGGAAGGCTCGAAGAACAGGTTGCAGATGGCGTGTCCGCCCAACGTCGTGCGCACCGCCGTGCCGCCAAAGGCATCCCCATGCAGCTGTTCCGCACGCTCGAGCAGGCGCACCAGCACATCGCGCGGCAACCCTTCCAGCGTCAACAAGTGGCGCAGGTGGCCATTGGAGTCAAGTTGTGCGGTCATCTTCGCCTCGCGCTAGCTGGTTTTCCTTCCCCCTCCGGGAGAAGGTGCCCCGACCTTGATAGAGGCTGGGGCGGATGAGGGATCGCGGTATCGCGACGCCAAGCATTCCACCGCACCGTCACCCACCCTCTAGTGGGAGAAGGGCCTTTTATCCTTCCAGCGGCACCGCATCTCCCGGCGCAGCCAGCCACCGTTCCACGATCACCGCAGCCGCCACCGCATCGATCACTGCCGCATCCCGACGCTTGCGGCGCCCCTGCGCGCGATCCTCGGCAAAGCGCTGCGCCGCCTCGATCGAACTCGACCGCTCGTCCACCAGCACCACCGGTAGCGCATACCGCGCGCGCAACTCTGCGGCAAACGCATGCGCGATGCCACGGATCGGCTGGTCGCCGCCGTCCAGCGTCATTGGATCGCCGACCACCAAACCATCCGGACGCCATTCCCTGTGCAAACGATCGATCGCGTTCCAGTCCGGTCCATGGGCGTGCACGTCCACCACCGCCAACGCGCGCGCACCATGGCCAAACCCGCTACCCACCGCAACGCCAATCCGACGTGAGCCCACGTCGAACCCCAGTACAGTGCCATCACGGCGGATCGCCGCTTGCGCCTTGCCGTCGTCGGCCGGCTGTTCAGGCACGCCCGCTGTATTCCGCGACCAATGTCATGTCGACACCAAGCCGACCGGCCGCGGCCTGCCAGCGTGCTTCCAGCGGCAGTGCGAACAGCAGCTCGGCATCGGCCGGCACGGTCAGCCAACTGTTTTCGACCAGCTCCTCCTCCAGCTGCCCCGCACCCCAGCCCGCGCAGCCCAGGGCCACGGTGACGCAGGCCGGACCCTCGCCCCGCGCGATCGCCTCAAGCACGTCGCGCGAGGTGGTGACGTAAAGCCCATCGGTGACCTCAAGGCTGGAATCCCAGCCTTGGCTGCCGTCGTGGATCACGAATCCGCGCTCGGGATGCACCGGCCCGCCGGCCAGCACCTGCTGCGCACACAGGCTCTCGTCGTTGCTTTCGATCCCCATCTGCTGGAATACCTCACCCAGCGTGTATTCGGACGCCCGATTGATCACCACGCCCATCGCACCATCGATATCGTGCTGGCAAATCAAGGCCACGCTGCGCGCGAAATTGGAATCCGAAAGCGTCGGCAGCGCGATCAGCAACTGGTTGGCAAGGGTGTCGGGGGCATCCATGCCGCCATTCTAGCGTGCCGTCCCGGCCATACCGGCGGTTGATGGCGGCGCGGTAGGATGGCCGCCTGTCCGTCGTCCCTGGAGTTGCCCATGCCCCTTGCCCGCACTGTGTCTCTTGCCCGCACGCCCCTTGCCGGCTTTGCCCGACCGAAGCGCCGCACCTTGTTGCTCGCCTGCATCGCCGTCCTGGCCGTGTCGGCGTGCCAGCGCGACCCAGGCAGTGCACAGGCTCCCGCTGCGCCTGCGGCTACCGCCCCGGACGCAACCACCAGCTACGCAGAGCAACATGCCGGCGACTACGCCGTGGTGCCGCTCAAGGCGGACCTGTCCGCGTTCGACGCCGACGGCAAGCACATGATCGCGCTGCTGGTACAGGCCTCGGCGGTGATGAACGACATCTACTGGCAGCAATCATGGGATGGAGATCGCGCCGCGTTGCTGGCCAAGGCGCCCGACAAGGCCACGCGCGACCTGATCCAGCTCAACTTCGGCCCCTGGGACCGGCTCAACGGCGATACCCCATTGCTGGAAGGGATCGGGCCGCGTCCACCCGGTGCCACCTTCTATCCGACGGACATGACCAAGGATGAATTCGAGCAGGCCAAACTGCCCGACAAGACCTCCTGGTACACCGTGCTGCGCCGTGACGACGCCGGCAAGCTGATGACCGTGCCGTACCACGTCGCCTACCAGGCCGACCTGGAGCGCGCCGCCGACCTGCTGCGCGAGGCGTCCAGGCTCAGCGCCGACAAGGGCTTCGCCAACTACCTGTCGATGCGCGCCGACGCACTGCTTGACGATGACTTCCAGCCAAGCGACCTGGCATGGATGGACATGAAGACCAATCCGGTAGACATCGTGATCGGCCCCATCGAAACCTACGAGGACCAGCTGTTCGGTTACAAGGCGTCCTACGAAGGCATGGTGCTGATCAAGGATGCCGAGTGGAGCAAGCGCCTGGCGCGCTTTGCCGCCTTCCTGCCGGAACTGCAGCGCGGCCTGCCGGTCGATGACAGGTACAAGGCCGAAACGCCAGGATCGGATGCCGACCTCAACGCCTACGAGGCCGTGTACTACGGCGGCGACGCCAATGTCGGTGCCAAGACCATCGCCATCAACCTGCCCAACGATGAGGAAGTGCAACTGAAGAAGGGCACGCGCCGGTTGCAACTTGAAAACGTCATGCAGGCCAAGTTCGACACCATCATGGTGCCGATCGCCAAGCAGCTGATCGCCGACGACCAGCTCGAGAACGTCACCTTTGATGCATTCTTCCAGAACACGATGTTCCATGAAGTCGCCCACGGCCTGGGCATCAAGAACACACTGGACGGCAAGGGCACCGTGTCCGCGGCACTGAAGGATTACTCATCCAGCTTCGAGGAAGGCAAGGCCGACGTCCTGGGCGTGTACATGGTCGAAAAGCTGGCCGACAAGGGCGAGCTGGACAAGACCAAGTTGATGGACAACTACGTCACCTTCCTGGCCGGCATCATGCGCTCCGTACGCTTTGGTGCCACCGACGCACACGCCAAGGCCAACATGCTGCGATTCAATTTCTTTGCCGACCATGGCGCGTTTGCACGCGATCCGGACACCGGCCGCTACCGAGTAGATTTCGACAAGATGCACGAAGCGATCAACGCCCTCGGCGCCAGGCTGCTGACCATCCAGGGCGACGGCGATTACGCCCAGGCCAAGCAGCTGACCGACACCATGGGCGTGGTCAAGCCCGCGTTGGCGGACGACCTGAAGAAGCTGGACAAGGCCGGGATCCCGATCGACATCCGCTTCGAGCAGGGCCTGGAAACACTGGGCCTGTCCGCCCAACCAGGGGCCGCGACCGACACTGTTCCGCCTTCGACATGAACCACTACCGCAATGAATGAGTCCACGCAGCCAAGGATCCTGGTACTGGAGGATTGCCAGGACGATGCCGCGCTGCTGGCGATCGAATTATCGACGGCTGGCAGCGATGCCGAGTTGCGGTGCGTGTCGACGGCGGCGCAGTTCCGTGACGCCCTGTCCGACTTCGCACCCGACCTGGTGGTATCCGACGCCAACCTGCCGGGCTATTCCGGACTGGAAGCATTCGCATGGGTTCGCGAAGCGTCGCCGGATACGCGGTTTGTGTTCCTCACCGGCGACGAACACAAACCTGCCGCGATGCAGGCTGCGGACGCGGTGCTGGACAAGGACCGGATGCGTGCGGCTGCGGTGGAGATCGTGAAGTTGTTGCAGGAGTGACCTGGCTGCTGGTTTTGTATTGGCCTGTGTCCCTGCCTTCACTTCTGTCATCCTGGGCGCAGAAGGATCTGTTGTATCCAGGGGCCACTTGGAGCCAAGGCAGATCCTTCGCTGCGCGCAGGATGACGGCGGGCGGGGGGCATCGCAGGTCGAGCGTGGCACCTGTGGCAGCAACTGGCCCATGGATGCCCCAAACGAAAAGCCGGGCGATGCCCGGCTTTTTGTCATGTTCGATCTGGCAAAACTCAACGCGCTTCGGCAACCTCGACGCCATCAAGCCCTTGCGACAACGTCCTGGCATCGCCGCCCTGCGCCAGCTTGATGCGCAGGCGCACCTCGTTGGCGGAGTCTGCGTAGCGCAAAGCATCCTCGTAGCTGATCTCGCCCGCCTGGTAGAGCTCGAACAAGGCCTGGTCGAAGGTCTTCATGCCCAGGTTGGTGGACTCCTTCATGATGTCCTTGAGCTTGTGGATCTCGCCGTCGCGGATGTAGTCCTGCACCAGTGGCGTGCCGAGCATGATCTCCATGGCGACACGGCGGGACTTGCCGTCCGGGGTCGGGATCAGCTGCTGCGCGACCACGCCCTTGAGGTTGAGCGACAAGTCCATCAGCAACTGGTTGCGACGATCCTCCGGGAAGAAGTTGATGATGCGGTCCATCGCCTGGTTGGCGTTGTTGGCATGCAGCGTGCACAGCACCAGGTGGCCGGTCTCGGCAAAGGCGATGGCGTGGTCCATGCCTTCACGGGTGCGCACCTCGCCGATCATGATCACGTCCGGCGCCTGGCGCAACGTGTTCTTGAGCGCGTTCTCCCAGCTGTCGGTATCGATGCCGACCTCGCGCTGGGTGATGATGCAACCCTCGTGCTTGTGCACGAACTCGATCGGATCCTCGATGGTGATGATGTGGCCGGTGGAGTTGTTGTTGCGGTAACCGATCATCGCTGCGAGCGAAGTTGATTTACCGGTACCCGTCGCGCCGACGAACAGGATGATGCCGCGCTTGGTCATCGCCAGCGTCTTGATGATCGGCGGCAGGTTGAGCTCTTCGATGGTCGGGATCTTGGTTTCGATCCGGCGCAACACCATGCCGACCTGGTTGCGCTGGTAGAAGCAGCTCACGCGGAAGCGGCCAACGCCGGAGACACCAATGGCGAAGTTGCACTCGTGGGTCTTCTCGAACTCCTCGCGCTGCGGCGGCGTCATCACGTTGAGCACCAGGTCGCGGGACTGCTGGGGCGTGAGCGGGTTCTGGGTGATCGGCGAGATCTTGCCGTTGACCTTGATCGACGGCGGCATGCCGGCGGTGATGAACAGGTCCGACGCCTTCTGGTGCGCCATCAGCTTGAGGAACGAGGTGAAATCGATGCTGCTCATAGGTAGCTCCTGCGGAGCCGTGATTCGGGATCCGGGATCGGGGGTTGGCAAGTACTAAAAAACCTTGGTGCTTGCGTCTGCCTCATCCGTTTCTCAAACCTCGGCTTTGACGAATCCCGAATCCCCAATCACGAATCCCGCGCCGGTTCAGTCGAACAAGCGCTTGTCCTTGGCATATTCCCTGGCTTGCTGGCGCGTCACCATGGCGCGCTTGACCAGGTCCTGGAGGTGTTGATCCAGGGTCATCATGCCGTACTGCTGGCCGGTCTGGATCGACGAATACATCTGGGCGACCTTGTCCTCGCGGATCAGGTTGCGGATCGCGGGGGTGCCGACCATGATTTCCCAAGCCGCGGTGCGGCCACCACCGACCTTCTTGAGCAGGGCCTGGCTGATCACCGCGCGAAGCGATTCGGACAACATGCTGCGGACCATGGCCTTCTCGCCGGCCGGGAACACGTCGATCACGCGGTCGATGGTCTTGGCCGCCGAGCTGGTATGCAGGGTGCCGAACACCAGGTGGCCGGTTTCCGCGGCAGTCAGCGCCAGGCGGATGGTTTCCAGGTCGCGCAGCTCGCCGACCAGGATGTAATCGGGATCCTCACGCAACGCCGAGCGCAGCGCCTCGTTGAAGCCATGGGTGTCCTTGTGGACCTCACGCTGGTTGATCAGGCACTTCTGCGCGGTATGCACGAACTCGATCGGATCCTCGATGGTGAGGATGTGGCCGTATTCGTTCTTGTTGACCTCGTCGACCATGGCCGCGAGCGTGGTCGATTTGCCGGAACCGGTTGGCCCGGTGACCAGGATCAACCCCTGTGGCTGGTTGATCAGCTCCTTGAAGATGCGCGGACAGCCCAGGTCCTCCAGCGTCAGCACTTCGGACGGGACGGTACGGAACACCGCGCCGGCGCCACGATTCTGGTTGAAGGCATTGACGCGGAAGCGTGCCAGACCGGGGATCTCGAAAGAGAAATCGACCTCGAGGAACTCTTCGTAGTCGCGCCGCTGCTTGTCCGACATGATGTCGTAGACCAGCGCATGCACCTGCTTGTGGTCCAGTGCCGGGATGTTGATCCGCCGCACGTCGCCATCGACCCGGATCATCGGCGGCAATCCTGCCGAGAGATGCAAGTCCGAGGCCTTGTTCTTGACCGAAAACGCCAATAGTTCTGCGATATCCATGCCTGCTCCCCACACAGCGACGATGACGAATGGTGCAACACGTCGATACTAAACGAACTGGAGTGTCCAACTCGAACCTGCGTTCCAGATCCCAAACTGGACCGTCCTTCCCAGGAACGACGTCCCCGACCGGCAGTATAGGCCCCCCAAGCCGATCAGCACGATTTCCCTCCGCACGATTTCCAAGAGGATGCCAGAACGTGCACACCCGCGCCCTTCACCACCTCTTACAACCTGTTCATAACGCCATGCGGCAGGTGGGGCGGCCATCGCCAGGATGATGACCGGTCCGTGGACGACAGCCTGCGACGGCGTTCGCGGAAGTGATCGTCAGCAGACCAAGGCGCCTCGACCGCCTTATCCACCGGAAGCGGCCCCGCGTGTACGGCAACCGGCGCAATTGAACTCCCGCGGGGCCTGCGGGGCAGCTGGCCGATGCCATGCTCCGCGATGCCGGCATGGCGACCGTCGCCAAGGCTTCAGCGACCTGGAGCACGTCACCAGGCAGCGCCATCGCAGGACACTGACTCCAGCTTCGGTATGCTGCCCCCTGGTCCGACGCCCCCACGAGAGTGATGTCCAACAACAATACTGAATCGTCCCGCGACACAGCCATCGCCTTCATCGGCGGCGGCAACATGGCCCGCAGCCTGATCGGCGGCCTGATCGCACGCGGCACGCCTGCCGCCTGCATCCATGTCGCCGAGCCGGTCGCCGAGCTGCGTGAGTCGCTGGTCGCCGATTTTGGCGTACAGGTCTTCGCCGACGGCGCCGAGGCGGTCCGTGGCACCGATGTCTGGCTGCTGGCGGTCAAACCCCAGGTCATGCGCAGCGTCTGTGAAAGCCTGGCCGCGCATGCGCAAGCCACCAAGCCAGTGGCGATCTCGATCGCCGCCGGCATCACCATCGGACAGCTGCAGCGGTGGCTGGGCCAGGACGTCCCGGTGGTGCGCGCCATGCCCAACACACCTGCCCTGCTGGGTGCGGGCGCCACCGGCCTGTACGCCAGCACCCAGGTCGATGCCGGCGGCCGCGCGCGCGCGCAGCACCTGCTCGAGTCTGCCGGCGTCACCGTGTGGGTCGAGGAGGAAGCGCTGATCAATGCCGTGACGGCGGCTTCGGGCAGCGCGCCGGCCTATGTTTTCCTGCTGGCCGAGGCGATGCAGGATGCCGCCATCAGCGAAGGATTGTCGGCGCAAGCTGCGCGCACACTGGTGCTGCAGACCATCCTGGGTGCAGCGCGGATGTTGACCGAAGGTGACGTCGAGGCCAGCGAGCTGCGTCGGCGGGTGACCTCACCCAACGGCACCACGCATGCAGCGATTGAAACCTTCGAGGCCGGCGGCCTGCGCGAGCTGGTTGCACGCGCCATGCATGCGGCAAGCTCGCGCGGTGCGGAGTTGTCCGCGGACAACGACTGACGCCACCCAGGCCACGGAAACCGCCATGCCTATTGCCTTACGCCACCTGGCGCTTACCCTACTGCTGGTCCTGGTATCCGCATGCCACGGTTCCGCCCCGACAGGGGCATCCGCGACAGCGACCGCAGGCGACGCCAGCAAGGCAGCGCAGGCGGACACGGGTGCCACCGCCCGGATCGGCGACGTCACCATCCGCGCCAGCACGACGCAGACCTCCATGCTCGTGCCGAGTATCGCCCAGCAATACGGCATCACTCGCGATCCCGGGAATGTGCTGTTGCTGGTGTCGATCCGAAAGGGAGCCGACGCCGATGGCATCGCACTGACGGGGACGGTCACTGCCAGCGTCACTGACCTGCGAGGCAGTCGCCATGACCGTGGCGATGCGCGAAGTGCACAGTGGCGATCCAGGATCCGACACCGAGCTGGTCGACTACGTCGGCACGGTGCAGACCGGCCTGCCGGATACCTTGCGCTTCGATATCCACGTCCAGGCCCAAGGCGTCGATGCGGCGACGCTGCAGCTCAGCCGCGACTTCTACGCTCAGTAACGCGCGCCTCGACTGTTGTCCGCTGCTGTAGGAGCGTCTTCAGCCGCGAGCTCTGGATCTTGCTCTGGCCGTCGTAGGAGCGACGTAAGTCGCGATCAGGCCATCCCGGATTCTGATCGCGACTTACGTCGCTCCTACAACAGCCGGGGGCAACAGTCGGTGCAGAATCAAGAACAAGAACAGAACAAGAACAGAACAAAAACAAGAACAAGATCAAAAGCTCGCGGCTGAAGCCGCTCCTACACAGGCTGCGATGCCCAGGCCTGCACGATGCGTGCGATCTGGCGTACGCCATCGGTCAATGCCGCCGGCCCCGGCTGCAGGATGATCGGAGACTTGACCTCATGCAGTTGGCCATCGCGCACCGCGGGGATGGCATCCCAACCCGGCCGCGCCGCGACCTTTTCCGGCCGGAACTTCTTGCCGCACCACGACCCCAGGATGATGTCCGGCGCGCGGCGCACGACTTCGCCTGGATCCTCCAGGATCCGCGCCTTGGCCAGTGATTCGGCTGCGCGTTCGGGGAAGATGTCATCGCCACCGGCGATCCGGACCAGCTCGGCCACCCACTGGATGCCGCTGATCTGCGGATCGTCCCACTCCTCGAAATAGACTTTCGGACGGCATGGCAAGCGCGCTGCATCCGCCTTGATGGCATCCAGCCCGCGTTCCAGCTCGTCGGCCCAGGCAGCAGCCCTGTCCCCTACGCCGACAAGCGCCCCGAGCCTGCGGATGTAATCAAGGATGCCTTCCACGCTGCGATGATTACTGATCCACACCTCGACGCCATGGCGGATCAATTCCGCGGCGATGTCGGCCTGGATGTCCGAGAACCCAACCACGAAATCCGGCTCGAGCTTGAGGATCTGCCCGATCTTCGCGCTGGTGAATGCGCTGACCTTTGGTTTTTCCCGGCGTGCGCGCGGCGGTCGCACGGTAAACCCGCTGATGCCCACGATGCGATCGGCCTGGCCAAGCGCGTACAGCACCTCGGTGGGTTCTTCGGTCAGGCAAACGATGCGTCGCGGGCCGATCATGCCGACCCGATATTTGTTGGAGTAGCTTCAGCGGCGAGCTCTCGCACTTGCCCGCAGCACTCGAAAAGCTCGCGGCTGAAGCCGCTCCTACACGTACCGCCCCCGACTGCCGTCACGGATACAGCATCCGCTTCGACCACTCGCTGGCGGCGTCACGCTCGTACAACCAGCGCTCGTGCAACCGATGCTCGGCGCCATACCAGAACTCGATCCAGCGCGGCCGTACACGGAAGCCGGTCCAGCGCTGCGGGCGCGGCACATCGCGACCTTCAAACTCGTGCTCGACCTGCGCCAGGCGTTGCTCGAAGGTCTCGCGGCTGTCCAGGGTCTCGGACTGCAGCGATGCCCAGGCACCGACTTGGCTGCCACGTGGCCGCGATGCGAAATAGGCATCGGCCTCTTCGTCCGGCACGCTGTGCACGCGTCCTTCGATACGGACCTGGACGCCATTGCCCACGCGCGGCCAGTGGAACAACAGCGCCGCGTAAGGATTGTCCTGCAACTCCTTGCCCTTGCGTCCATCCATATGGGTGTAGAAGACAAAGCCGCGTGCATCGTGTGCCTTGAGCAACACCGTGCGCGCCGAGGGGTGCGCACCCAGCGACGCGGTCGCCACGACCATCGCGTTGCGGATCGGGTTCGCCGGCGGCTTCGGCGGCGTCGAACAGTCGCTGGAACTCGGCCAGCGCCTCTGCGTACAGATCGTTTTCGTCCATGGCGCTATTGTGGCGCGATGTCCCACCTCGTGCACCCGCCTGGCAGCGGCTATCCGCCTGGCTTCGTCGACGACCTGTTGGCGCGCATGCGCGCGCATCGCGGGCGGATCCACGGCATCGCCGGCCTGCAGGGCACGGGCAAGTCCACGCTGGCCGGGCAGCTGCAGCGCCGGGCTGCCGCCCAGGGCCTGGTCCTGGTCCCCCTGTCGATCGACGACTTCTACCTGGGCCACGAGGCGCGCCAACGGCTCGGCGAAGCGGTGCATCCGCTCTGTGCGACGCGTGGACCGCCCGGGACCCACGACATCGACCTGGCTTGCGAAGTCATCGACGCGCTCCGTGATGGCCAGCCGGTCCGCCTGCCGCGCTTCGACAAGATCGACGACGATCGCCTGCCGGTCTCGCAATGGCCGCGCATCGAGCACGCCGACCTGGTGGTACTCGAGGGCTGGTTCCTGCGCGTGCCACCCGAGGCGGATGCCGCGTTGCGCGTGCCATTGAACGCGCTGGAACGCGACGACGATGCCGACGGCACCTGGCGTCGCTGGTGCAACGATGCGCTGGCCCGGGATGCCCCGGCACTCTGGTCGCGGCTGGACCACCTGTTGTTCCTGCAGGCACCGGGGTTCGATGTCGTGCCCGGTTGGCGCTGGCAGCAGGAGCAGACCCTGCAGGCGGAACATCCCGGTCGACGCACGATGGATCACGCGCAGGTCCTGCGGTTCGTGCAGTTCTTCGAGCGCGTGAGCCGGCAGGCGCTACGCACGTTGCCCGCGATTGCCGACCGCACGCTGGTCCTCGATGACGCGCGCCGGTTGGGTTCGGGCATGTGCTGACCACCCGCACCGACGACAACCGTCGAAACGGCTGTGGCTTGTCGGCGGACCACCGCATTTCACAATCAAGATGAACCACGCCCGGTTAAGGTAAAGCGCCTTGCATTGAGTCAGGAGGTGGCATGTTCCCGATCTGGTTCCACATACTGTCGATCGTGATGCTGCTGGTGGGCGTGGCCTGCGCGATCGGCGTCGCCGTCGATGTATGGCGGCATCCACAAGCCATGAAGATCATGGACATCGTCTGGCCAGTGACCGCCCTGTTCGGGACCGGGCTCACGGTCTGGGCCTATGTGCGTTACGGCAGGCTTGCCACCCGATCCAAGGCGCAACAGGCCCGCCGACAGGACATCGAACCCCCGGCCAAACGCCTGACGCCTTTTCCCGCGGTGGTCGCCAAGGGCGCCCTGCATTGCGGCAGCGGCTGCATGATCGGGGACGTGCTCGCCGAATGGCTGGCCTTCCTGGTGCCCGCGGTCGCCACCTGGTTTGGATGGCATTGGCTGTTCGCGGACAAGATCTTCGCGGTGTGGGGCCTGGACTTCGTGTTCGCCTTCTTGATCGGCATCGTCTTCCAGTACTTCGCCATCGCACCCATGCGCGACCTGTCGGTGCGCGAGGGTATCGTCGCCGCGGTCAAGGCCGACACACTGTCGCTGGCGTCCTGGCAGGTCGGCATGTACGGTTTCATGGCCTTCGCGCACTTCCATCTCTATGCGCACGTGTTCGGCGTACGCGCTGAAGTCAATACTCCCGAGTTCTGGGCCGCGATGCAGGTCGCGATGCTGGCTGGCTTCGCTACCGCCTATCCCGTGAACTGGTGGCTGATCCGCTCAGGACTCAAGGAAGCCATGTAGGCACCCCGCCCTGCGGCGGTGCCCGTTTTTGTCCACGCACCCGGCAATCCCACCATGACCCCCATCGATGCAGCATTCGTGATCCTTGGACTGGTCGTTGCCACGACCCTGCTCGCCCGGTGGTTTCGCGCCCCCTCGCCGGTGATCTTCGCGGTGACCGGCATGATCACCGGCGTCGCTTGGCGGCTGGTGCCCGGCATGCCTGTCGTCACCATGCCACCGGACTTGGTGCTGTTTGCCTTCCTGCCACCATTGTTGATGGTCGCGGCGTACGCGCTGCCGCTGCAGGCGCTGCGCCGCAACCTGCTGCCGATCGGCATGCTCGCCATTGGCCTGGTGCTCGCGACCATGGGCGTGACAGCCGTCATCGGCCATGCGTTTGCCGGGTTACCTTGGGCGGCAGCGTTTGTGCTTGGAGCGATCGTCGCGCCACCCGACCCCGTCGCCGCCACGGCCGTCGCCGGCAGGATCGGCTTGCGGCATCGGCTGGTGGCCATCCTGGAAGGCGAAGGCCTGGTCAACGACGCGATCGCCATCGGCGCTTACGGCATCGCCCTCGAGGCTGCGACCAGTGGCACGTTTTCGTGGAGCGGCGCGCTGCTGACCATCACCATTTCGGCACCCTTGGGCGTTGCCATCGGGCTTGCCCTGGGCTGGATCGCCAAACGCCTGCGCCATCGCGCCGACAGCGTGCCGCTCGAAGTCGCGATCTCACTGGTCACGCCTTACCTGGCCTACCATCTCGCCGAGCGCACCGGCGCTTCTGGCGTGCTTGCCGTGGTCACGCTCGGCTTCATGCTGCGCCGGTACACCACCGAAATCTCCAAGCCCGCCGCCCGCTTGGCCGCACGCACTGTCTGGAGCGCCTTCCGCTTCGCCAGTACCAGCCTGGTCTTCCTGCTGCTGGGCTTGTTGATTGGCGAGATCGTGGTCGAGCAACCACGATGGCAGCTATTGGGCGCCGCGGCTGCCGTCGCGGCCGGAGTCATCGCACTGCGCATGGCATGGATGTACATCGTGCCCTCCATCGCTTCGGCATTGAGGCTACGCGGCAGCCCAACGACCTCCTGGGGCGAACGCACCGTGCTCGGCTGGGCCGGCATGCGCGGAATGGTATCGCTTGCCCTGGCGCTGGCCTTGCCCTCGGCGTTGGGTGGGACAGGCGACGCACGCACCACGATCATCATGATCACGTTCGGGGTGATCTTCGGCACGCTGGTACTACAGGGCCTGACCCTGCTGCCGCTGGTCGACTGGCTGGGCGTCGGCGACCCGGGTCGCGAACGTCGCGACGAGCACCGCGCACGGCATCGCGCACGACGCATCGGCATCCTTTCGATCCAGCGTTCGCTGCGCGATGGCGTGGTCGATGACACGCTCTGCGAGGCGTTGGTCGATCGCATAGCCGATGGTTCCATGGGAATCGCCCCGCGCGACCCGGACGACCGCGATCCACGCGAGTGCACCAGCATGTCGAGGGCAATCTCGGCACAACGTGCCGAGGTCGATCGCCTGCGCGCCAATGGCCACCTCGGCGAGGCGCTTGCCGAGACCCTCGCCACCGAGCTGGACATCGATGCCATGCGCATCGATGGCGAGAGCGCGCGACTCACCGAATCGGAATCGTGACCAGCTCGCGACTGCCGTATCTCCCCTCAACGGCACCGAGAACCGCGCCGCCTGAAACTGCGACTACCGCGTCGACCCAACGCGCCGCAGCGCGCTTTGGCATTGCGTTTGCGGGCTGTCGGTATCGCAGGTAGGGAAAGTGGTGGGCCGTGATGGATTCGAACCGCGCCGCCTGAAGCTTGCGAACACCGCGTCAACACAACGCGCCGCAGCGCGCTTTGGTACTGCGCTTACGGGCTGTCGGTGTTTGAGGCGGGGAAAGTGGTGGGCCGTGATGGATTCGAACCGCGCCGCCTGAAGCTTCGATTACCGTGTCGACCCAACGCGCCGCAGCGCGCTTTGGCATTGCGTTTACGGGCTGTCGGTGTTTGAGGCGGGGAAAGTGGTGGGCCGTGATGGATTCGAACCATCGACCAGCGGATTAAAAGTCCGATGCTCTACCAACTGAGCTAACGGCCCACATGAAAGATGCGGTCGCGTGCAGCACGACGACCACCTGTCCTCGACCCGCTTTGCGCCAGGCGGGACGGCTTCGCGCAGCGAAGCAGCGTAAGGGTGCAGCTGTTGCAAAACTGCTGCATGGCTGCTCCTGCAAGAGCACCGCTCATCCGCCCTTTGGGTACCTTCCCGCCGCAAGCAGGGAGAAGGAACATCAAACGGCCGCGCATTCTAGCAAACCCCCGGCGGCTAGCGCCGGCCCGGGTCCGACCAGCCTGCTAAAACAGTCGCCGGAAGCCGCCGGTTCACCCGACATACCGGGTGGGATCGCCGACCCCGGCCACGGCAAATCCGTCGGCGCGCAGCTTGCAGGCATCGCAGTGCCGGCAGGCACGTCCCTCGCCGTCGGCCTGGTAGCAGGACACGGTCTGGGCGAAATCGACACCCAGGCGCACCCCTTCACGGACGATATCGGCCTTGGACAGCCGCAGCAGCGGTGCATGTACACGCAATCCGGCCCCTTCCACTCCGGCCTTGGTCGCGATGTTGGCCAGGCGCTCGAAGGCTTCGATGAACTCGGGGCGACAATCCGGGTAGCCGGAGTAATCGACCGCATTGACACCGCAGAACAGGTCGGTGCTGCCAAGCACTTCGGCCCAGCCCAGGGCCAAGGACAACATGATGGTGTTGCGGGCGGGGACGTAGGTCGAGGGGATGCCGTCGCCGATCACATGGCCGTCGGCATCGTCCGGCAGCACGATGTCGTCGTCGGTGAGCGCCGAGCCGCCGATGCTGCGCAGGTCGACCGTGACCGTCTTGTGCGCGACCGCGCCAAGCGCACGCGCGACACGGTCGGCAGCGTCCAGTTCGGAGGTGTGGCGCTGGCCATAGCGCACGCTCAGCGCATGCACGGCGAAACCCTGTTCGCGGGCCTGGGCAAGGACGACGGCGGAATCCATGCCACCGGACACTAGGACGACTGCTTTTTTCATACGGGAATCGGGAATCGGGAATCGGGAATCGGGAATCGGGAATCGGGAATCAGGAATCAGGAATCAGGAATCAGGAATCAGAAAAGCTTAAGGGCACACTGTCACCAATCACGCACTTGCCCTTTCAGGGTCCGGTAATTCACCGCCCAGGCTCGTCGTTCCACAACAACTTGTGCAGCTGCATCTGGAACCGTACCGGCAAGCGATCAGCCACGATCCAGTCGGCCAGCTCGCGCGGATCGAGCTCCGACTTGCTGGGCGAAAACAGCACGTCGCATGTTCTAGCCAGGTCGTATTCGTCGACGACGGTACGCGCCCAATCGTAATCGGCGCGGTCGCACAGGACGAACTTGACCTGGTCGCGTGCAGTCAACAGCGCAATGTTCGACCAGAGGTTGCGCCCTGACTCCTTCGATCCCGGCGTCTTGAGATCCAGCACCCGCGAGACACGCGGATCGACACTGGAGATATCTATCGCGCCGGAAGTCTCCAGGGATACGTCATGGCCCGCATCGCACAGGCGTTGTAGCAGGCCGATGCAACGTTTCTGGGCCAACGGCTCACCACCAGTAACGCAAACGTGGCGCACGCCATGGCTGGCGACTTCGGCCAGGATGTCGTCGACCTCGCGCCAATCGCCGCCATGGAAGGCGTAGGCGGTATCGCAGTACTGGCAGCGCAACGGGCAACCGGTCAGGCGGACGAATACCGTCGGCCAGCCTGCATCCCGGGCTTCGCCCTGTAGCGACAGGAAGATTTCGGTGATGCGTAGACGGTCGGCGACCGTGGGAGCGGCGGCCGCATTGGGTGTGACAACAGGCATGGCGACATTTTAGCCGTTGCAGGCGCCGATCGCAGTGTCCATCCCGGGCTGGATGCGGTAAGCAGCTGCCACCCGTTCCCGAATCAGCGCGCGCTGCCCACCTGCGAGAGCTGGATCGCGTTCAAGCGATCCTGCGCGGTGCGTGCCGGGTCCGTCCCCGGATACCGCTGGACTACTTGTTCCAGGGTTGCCCGGGCCGCATCGATCTTCTTGGCACCGTATTGCGACAGGCCGACCTTGAGCAGTGCGCCCGGCGCCTTGTCATGCGTCGGATAGCGGTCCAGCAACGTCTGGAACTGCTGCTGGGCCAGCGCGTAGTTCTGGGTGACGTAATAGCTTTCGCCCAGCCAGTACAGCGCGTTGGGTGCCCAGCTGCCATTCGGGAAACGCTGCAGGAAATCCTGGAACAACCGTGCCGACTGGACATATTGCCCGCCCTTGAGCGCATCGAATGCGGCATCGTAGGCCGCGCGCTCACCCTGGCCCTGGGCCAGCGTGCCGGCATCGCCATACACGGCCGGAGCGGTATCGCTGGCGGCGGGCGGTGCGGGCAGTGCTGCCGCCGTATCGTCCGCGGCCTGTGCAGGCGGCGCCGATGCTGCGGCAACCGGAGCTCCGCCCTCAAGCCGGCTCAAGCGGCTGTCCAGGTCCAGGTACTGGTTCTTGCCGCTCTGGCTGGCCTGCTGCTGCTGGTGCTGCAACTCTTCGACCTGGGCGCGCAACGCCTGCACCTCGCTCTTGAGTTCGGTGACCTGGTTGACCAGGACGGTGCCGCCCCGACTGTCGGCGGCTTGCTGCTCAAGGGAGGCGACACGCTCGGCCAGGCTGGCGCGTTGCGCCATGGAAGGGGTGGCGGTGGCCAGCAGCAATGCACCGGCGACAAAAAGGATCGAGGTCTTGTTCATGGCCGTCACTTTAACGGATGGAGTTTGAATGGAAGCATGGAACGAAAGCAAAAACCCCCGGTGAAGGGGGTTTTTACGGTCGGATCGAAAATCGCATCCCCACAGGCAACGGTACGCACGCCTGCCGGGCTTACCTTTGATCCCACGCTTCTCCCCGCATAAGCGGGGGAAGTGTGAAAAGAGCATCGCTTGGACTCCCGACTTGCTCGATGCCGGCGATTACTTGGCTGTGTACACGATCTCGACACGGCGATTCTTGGCCCAGCACTCCTCGCTCGAGGCGGTACAGGTCGGGCGCTCTTCGCCATAGCTGACCACCGAGATCTGGCTTCCGGAGCCACCATTGGCCTGCAGCGCGGACGACACGGCATTGCCGCGGCGCTCGCCCAGGCCGATGTTGTACTCGCGGCTACCGCGCTCGTCGGCATTGCCTTCCAGGGTCATGCGCGAGGACGGGCGGTCACGCAGGTACTTGGCGTGGCAGGCCATCGCGGCCTGGAACTCGGGACGCAGGGTGTCCTGGTCAAGGTCGAAATAGACCACCCGCTGGCGCAGGCAGGCATCGGTATCCAGGTCGCCGGGGCCGTAGGCACCGGGCGTGGTCGGACCGGTATCGGTCATGCCGCTGGTCTCGGTGCCGGTGTCGACTGGCGGGACTTCCTTGACCTTCTTGGTACAGGCCACGGCGGCAGTGCACATCAATGCGGTCATCAGGACTCGTGTCGTTACGTTCATGGTCGTTCCTCGTCGTCTCGCTGGGTGGAATGATTGGCGTGGCTTGTTGGTTGGGGGAATGGAGCGGGTTGAAAAATCAGCGACGCTCGCGGTACGGCCCCCACGCCGGCTCACGGACATCACCATCTGCTAATACCAAACGCTGTCTGACGCGCGCATCGGCCGAAACCGCGTAAAGCACGCCACGACCGCCTTCCTTGGCCGCATACAGCACCATGCTGGCGTTGGGGGCGAAGCTCGGGGACTCGTCCAGCGAGCCGGGGGAAAGCATCGACCAGCGCGGGGAACCCAGGCTGTTGTCGAGCAGGGCAATGCGGTAGCTGTTGCCGCTACCTTGGGTGACGGCGATCTTCTTGCCGTCCCAGGACACGGTCGGATCGGCGTTGTAGCTGCCCTGGAAGGTCACGCGCGTAGCGCTGCCGCCACTGGCGGGCACCTTGTAGATCTGCGGCTTGCCGCCCCGATCGGACGCGAAGTAGAGGCTGCCGCCATCCGGGCTCCAGACTGCCGAGGTGTCGATGCCGCTCTGGTTGGTGATCCGGGTCAGCGCCTTGCTGCCCAGGTCCATCACGTAGATCTCGGGGTTGCCCGACTTGGACAGGGTCATGGCAAGGCGTCGACCATCCGGCGAAAACGCCGGGCCACTGTTGATCCCGCGGAAACTGGCCACCAGCTGGCGCGCGCCGGTGGTGATGTCCTGGATGTAGATCGTGGAGTTGCCGCGCTCGAAACTGACGTAGGCCAGCTTGTTGCCGTCCGGGCTCCAGGCCGGTGACAGCAATGGCTCGCCCGACTGCACCACGGTCTGCGGGTTGTAACCGTCCGAGTCTGCGACCTTGAGCGCGTAATTGGTGCCCTTGCCGACGCCGGTAGAGGTGATATAGGCGACCCGTGTCCAAAATGCGCCGCGCACGCCGAGGATCTTTTCGTAGATGGCATCGGCGACCTGGTGGCCGACATCGCGCATGGCGCTGCTCCGCGCAGTCATCGCGAAACCCAGCAGGCGTTGCTGCTTGGCGACGTCGAACAGCTCGTACTCGACCCGGTAGCTACCGCCGCCCGCATCAAGCACATGCCCAACGACCAGGAAGTCCTGTTTCAGCAGTCGCCAGGTCGGGTAGTTGACCTCGCCGCCGCGGGTCGGACGCTCGACCATGTCGCGCTCGGGCAGGCTGCGGAACTGGCCGGAGCGATCCAGGTCGGCACGCACCACGCTGGCGACATCGGTGCCCGGCGCTGTCCCGGAGCCCTCGTAGGGCATCGGCACCACTGCAATCGGCAGTGCGGCGGCGTTGCCACCCACGATATCGATTTCCAACCCGCGCTCCTGCGCGTTGGCCGCCAGTGGCAGCAACAGCGCGAGCGTGAGCAACATCAGGGCTGTGGCCAGCCGGCGTAGGGGTCGTGTCATCGAAAACTCCAAGTGCAATCGAGATTGTTAACAGCTTGGCTGTGAAGGCCGTCTCAAAGATGAATGGATGTGCACCGGCTGTGTCCCGGCCGCTCGGGCTTTTAACGCCGCCATACGTCCCACCCACGACGCTCCCCCCCTTCCTGCCAACTCGTCACCTGGCCAATGCCGGGGATCCAATTGAATCGCGATCACGTCGCAGCTCGCAGGGGCATACAGGACGCGCACCGCATCAGTCGTTTCTTTGGAAATAACGCGTTGTCGCCAGGTCCATGAGCCGCAGGAATTCCGGCTTTCGCCGTAAGGACGATTGACGCATCGTTTCAAGCGTCAATCGCGCAAACCGGCAGTCGGCTGGACCACCACGCCAATCCGGCCCATCCACCGATGTCGTGCGGGCTGGTCAAAACCGCTCAGCGATCCTGTGCCTCGAAGGTGAAGATCAGCGTCCGCCTGAAAACGGACTCATACCCTGCATACGGCAAGGGTTGTGCCTTCAGCACCGCAGCCTCGACATAACGCCTGCCCAGGGCGTCGAACGGGCAACTGGACGCGACCTGCACATCGACCACTTCGCCGCCCGGGAGCTGCTTGATCACCACCTTGCAACGCTGGCCGACCGGCATTGAATCGGGGCGGGTGAAGTTCTGCAGGACCGCTTGCTGCAGCGCAGCCTGGTAACGAGCCAACAACCCCTCATCGACGCCGTTGTTGCCCGGTGGCGGGCTGGTGCTGGCTGGCGCTGTCGATTGGGCGGCACTGCGTGCCCGTGCGTCGGCGATCTGCTTGAGTTTCTGCTCGGCCAACTCCGCTTCGCGAGCCGCTTTTTCACGTTCTTCCTGTATCTTCTTGATCTTTTCGTCCAGCTGCTGCTGCGCCAGCCGGTGTTTCTTCTCCGCTTGCTCCTGGCGCTTGCGTTCGGTCAGGTCGATCTGCTCCTGGCGACGCTTTTCTTCCTGCTCGCGCTCGCGGGTTTGCTCGGCGATTGCATTGCGATCCACCTTTTCCTGCTCGACGGGCGACGGCTCGGGCACGCGTTGCTGGGCAACCGGCTGCGGCGGCACCACTTCCTGCTCGGGCTGCTTTTCAGGCTTCGGCTGCGGAGGCGGGGCGACTGCTTGCCGTGCAGGTTCGGGCTCGGGCGGAGGTGGCGATGGTTTGGGCTTCTCGTCCAACGTGCGTTGCATGGCGGCGGGCAAGTCGCCGACGTCGGTGATCTCGGCCGTGACCGGCGAACCTGCTGCTGACTGTGTGTCGGGACTGCGCGTCCACCACAAGCCAAAGAACAACAGCACGAACAACGCCGCGTGCAGCAGCAGCGCGAACGTCACGGCCCGCGCGGTGTCGGCGCGCGTCTCGTGCATCCTATTGACCGCCCTCCACGGGGCGACTGATCAGGCTGACCTTGGTGACGCCGGCATCCTTGATCCGATCGATCGCGTCGATGACATGCTGGTAGCTGGTGTCGCGATCGCCGTTGACCAGCACGGTGGCATCCGGATTCTGGTCGTGGATCGCGCGCAGCTGCCCGGTCAGCTCTTCGGCGGTCACCGATGCGTTCTTGCCTTCCAGCATCAGTGCGTAGGTGCCGTCGGCGTAGACGCTGACCACGAGCGGATCCTTGGGCGAGCCCAGCGACTTGGCGTGCGAGTCGGGCAGGTTGATGTCGGTGCCCAGGTTGAGCAGTGGCGCGGTAATCATGAAGATGATCAGCAGCACCAGCATCACGTCGATATACGGCACGACGTTGATGTCGCTCTTGAGCTTGTGCTTGCGGACGCGACGGCCGGTAGCGGTCAGGGCCATGGGGATGGTCTCCTTGGAAAGCCGGGACGCGGGAGCAAGGCCGGGACCCGGGACCCGGGACCGGAAAAAGCGAGCGCCATGCGCAAGTCCAGTGTGCTGCCAGAGACGGCACCCACAAACCAGGGAGAGTGCTTGCTTTGGTCCCGGGTCCCGCGTCCCGGGTCCCGACCATCAACTCTCATCAAGATGCGCCTGCCGCTCCAGCACCGAGGCAAACTCGTCTGAAAACGCGTCATAGCGCCCTGCCAGTCGCTCGACCTTGGTCGCGAAGCGGTTGTAGGCCCATACCGCGGGTATCGCAGCGAACAAGCCCATCGCGGTGGCAATCAGCGCTTCGGAAATACCGGGGGCGACCGTGGCGATCGTCGCCTGCTGGACGTTGGCCAGGCCATGGAACGACACCATGATCCCCCAGACCGTGCCGAGCAGGCCGACGTACGGCGCGATCGAACCGACATTGGCGAGGAATTCCAGGTTGTGCTCCAGGTGCTCCAGCTCGCGCGTGGTTGCGACCCGCATGCCGCGCTGCGCGCCCTCGAGTTGGGCACGACCATCGCCGTTGCCGCGGCGCTGTCGCTGGCGCGAGAACTCGCGGAATCCGCCTTCGAAGATCGCCTCCAACCCGCCGACATCACGATTGCGTTCGGTCGCGCCGGCATAGAGCTTGGCCAGGTCCGAGCCCGACCAGAAACGCTCCTCGAAATTCTCGACCTCACGGTCGGCGCGCGCAAACACGCTGCGCTTGCGGAAGATGATCACCCACGAGGCCACCGAGGCGAGCAGCAACAACAGCATCACCAGCTGCACCGGCAGGCTGGCATGCAGGACGAGTTGCAACATGTCGATGCCGCCGCCTGCGGCTGCGGGCGCGGCATTGGCTCCTGCGTCGGCCACGGTCTGCACCGTGGTGACCGGGGCATCTTCGGGCAGGGCTTCGACCGTGGACTGCAGGGCTGCCAGCAGGAAGGTCATTCGTCACGCTCCATTGGTTTTGATCCGGTGTGCTTCATGGGCCGTACTTCACGGGGATGCACTGTATCGATGCGTATTTAATGGCAGGACTGCAATATCAGAGGCCTTCCAGCGCGCGAAGTTCATCGAACAGCAATTGCGGGATCGCACGCGGGCGGAAACCAGACGCACTCAATGCCGCGACCCGCACTTCGGCATCCAGCAGCAAGGTGCCATCGCGACGCACCTCCTGCGCCAGCACCAGGCTGGCTCGCCGGCATTGCCGCAATGCGACGCAGACATCCAACGCATCGTCCAGCCGTGCCGGCAGGCGGAAATCGATCCGCATCGCACGCACCGCGAACACCAGGTCGTGTTCGCGGCGCAACAGCTCCTGGCCTTTCCCGAGTGCACGCAACCATTCGGTGCGTGCGCGTTCGAGGAATGCCACGTACTGCGCGTGGTAGACCACGCCGCCGGCATCGGTATCTTCCCAGTAAACACGGACGGGGTGGATGAATGGATGTTCAGGGTTTGATAGCCGGGATTCGGGACCCGGGACCCGGGACCCGGGCATCAGAAGCCTGCCGGTGCGGTCAATGCTGTCATCGTGCCTGGAGTTTGTGTATGCATCTTGACGTCTCCGAAATCGGGATCAAGGCAGTCATTGCGCTTTCGGTGGCCGGGGCTTGGACATCGGAAACCCGTCAATGCGGATGACCGCGTGATCGTGACTGGAGTTGCGCATGCATGTCGACGTCCCGCCATCGTGGTCAAAGTAGCTCGGTGGGGTCCCGGGTCCCGGGTCCCGGGTCCTGGTTTGTCTGCTTGAGCCCCAGATGTCTGTAGGCCTTGGCTGTTGCCATGCGCCCTCGTGCGCTGCGCACGAGATACCCCTGCTGGATCAGGTAAGGCTCGATCACGTCCTCCAGCGTGCCGCGCTCCTCGCTGAGCGCCGCGGCCAGTGATTCCACGCCGACCGGGCCGCCGTCGAAATTGTCGACGATGGTTTGCATCAGCCGGCGGTCGAGCTCGTCGAAGCCTTCCGGATCGACATTGAGCATCTGCATCGCGGCATCTGCGACCTCGCGGTCGATGCGGCCTGCGGCCTTGACCTGGGCGAAGTCGCGCACGCGCCGCAGCAGGCGGTTGGCGATCCGCGGGGTGCCGCGCGAGCGGGTCGCGATCTCGCCTGCGCCATCGGCTTCGCAATCGATCGCCAGGATCTGCGCGGAACGGCGCACGATCCGGGTCAATTCTTCCGGTGTGTAGAACGCCAGGCGCTGGACGATGCCAAAGCGGTCGCGCAGCGGCGCAGTCAGCAGTCCGGCCCGGGTGGTGGCGCCGATCAGGGTAAACGGGGGCAGATCGAGCTTGATCGAGCGCGCCGCCGGACCCTCGCCGATCATGATGTCGATCTGGAAGTCTTCCATCGCCGGGTACAACACCTCCTCGACCACGGGCGAGAGGCGATGGATCTCGTCGATGAACAGGACGTCGTGCGGCTGCAGGTTGGTCAACAGCGCGGCCAGGTCGCCGGCCTTCTCGATCACCGGGCCGGAGGTGACGCGCAGGCCGACGCCCATCTCGTTGGCGATCACGTGCGCCAGGGTGGTCTTGCCCAGGCCCGGGGGACCGAAGATCAGGACGTGGTCCAGCGCCTCGCTGCGCCGCTTGGCGGCCTCGATGAAGATCGCCAGCTGTTCGCGGACCGGCTTCTGGCCCAGGTATTCGTCCAGGCTGCGGGGCCGGATCGAAGCCTCGATGACGGCATCGTCGTCGGTGGCGCCGGGGGCGACGATCCGATCCTGGGGCGGGTGGTCTGCTTGCATGCGTCCATTATGGCCGAGTCGGTCGTCGACTGGAGACGGGTGTCCTGGCGTGACACGCCATCGCCATCTGGCGCGCTGCGGGCGACCTGCTTGTTGCAGGAGCGGCTTCAGCCGCGAGCTTTTGACCCTGCGTTGGCTGTCGTAGGAGCGACGTAAGTCGCGATCAGGTGCCGTGGGAGAGCTATCGCGACTTACGTCGCTCCTACGACAGCCAAAGCGCAACGCAAAAGCTCGCGGCTGAAGCCGCTCCTACAAGGTCAAGAGCAGGTGCAACAGTGCCCTGGTCAGATCTCGACCTGCGAACCCAGCTCGACCAGTCGATTGCCCGGGATCCTGAAGAACCCGGTCGCAGGTGCCGCATTGCGATGCATGATCGCGAACAGCTTGTCGCGCCAGGCCGGCATGTTGCGGTGGGGCGTTGCGACGATGGTTTCGCGACTGGCGAAATACGTCGTCTCCATCGGATCGAAATAGACGCCGCCCTGGTCGCAGGAGCGCATCAACGCCAGCGGTACGTCCGGCGTCTCCATGAAGCCGAAGCGGATCACCACGCGAAAGAAATCGTCGCCGATCGCGGCAATGTCCAGCCGATTGCCCGGTGGCGTATGTGGCACGTCCAGCGTTTCCACGGTCAGGAACACATTGCGCTCGTGCAACACCTTGTTGTGCTTGAGGTTGTGCAGCAGGGCCTGCGGCGCCATGCCCTGCTGGGCGACCAGGAAGATCGCGGTCCCGGGGACCCGCACCGGCGGCGCCAGCATCAGCCCGGGCAGGAAGCTGTCGAGCTGGATGCCTTCCTTTCGGATCTCCCGGTAAAGCAGCTCACGTCCGCGTCGCCAGGTGCGCAGCACCAGGAAGATCAGCAAGCCCAGGATCACCGGGAACCACGCGCCATCGAAGAACTTGACGCCATTGGCCACCAGGAAGGCGACATCGATCACCGCGAAGACCACGCACAACGGCAATACCCAGTAACGTCGCTTGGGCCACATCGCCCGTGCCACCAGCGCCAGCAGCAGGGTGTCGATCAGCATCGTGCCCGACACCGATACGCCGTAGGCCGACGCCAATGCGGTCGAACTGCCAAAGACCAGCACCAGCGTGATCACCGCGATCATCAGCGCCCAGTTGACCCAGGGGATGTAGATCTGGCCGATGGTGTCGCGCGAGGTGTGCTTGATGTCCATGCGCGGGATGTAACCCAGCTGCATGGCCTGGCGCGCGACAGAAAATGCACCGGTGATCACCGCCTGCGAGGCGATCACCGTGGCGGCCGTCGCCAGCGCGATCATCGGGAATCGCGCCCAATGCGGCACGCCCAGGTAGAACGGGTTCATGATCGCCGTCGGGTCTTCCAGTACCAGCGCGCCTTGCCCAAGGTAGTTGAGCATCAGCGACGGCAACACGAAGCCGTACCAGCCGATGCGGATCGGCTTGGCGCCGAAGTGGCCCATGTCGGCATACAGCGCTTCGCCGCCCGTCACCGCCAGCACCACCGCGCCGAGGATGAACACGCCATGCCATCCATGGGTGATGAAGAACTGCATCGCGTACCACGGATTGAGCGCCTGGAAAACAGCCGGGTAATGCGTGATGTTGCTGATACCCAACACCGCCAGCGCCGTGAACCAGAGGATGGTCACCGGGCCGAACACGCGCCCGACCTTCTCGGTCCCGAAACGCTGGGTGGCGAACAGCACGACCAGCACGATCAACGTGATCGGTACGATCCAGTGGTCCAGCTGCGGCGCCGCGACTTCCAGGCCCTCGACCGCGGACAGCACCGAGATCGCCGGCGTGATCACGCCGTCGCCGAAGAACAGCGATGCACCGAAGATGCCAAGGATCCCCACTGCGTACGTCGAGCGCGATCCCTTGGGCAACGTGCGCTGGGCCAGCGCCATCAACGCCATGATGCCGCCCTCGCCTTCGTTGTCGGCGCGCATGATGATGGCCACGTACTTGAGCGTCACCACCAGCATCAGTGCCCAGAACACCAGCGACAGGATGCCGATCACCGTGGCATGGCTGGCGGTGAGGCCGTAGTGCGGGCTGAACGCCTCGCGCAACGTGTACAGAGGGCTGGTGCCGATGTCGCCAAAGACGACGCCAATCGCACCGACCACCAGGCCGCGCAAGCCGATCTTGCCGTGACCGTGGGGATCCGACGTCGCGGGCGTGTTCAAGGGTGCGTTGCTCGACATGAGGTTACGTACACAGGTTGCGAAAACAGGTTTTCCGCGCTCAGCGGAGCGCGGACTGTAGCGCCTTGCGGATGATGGTGGCGGCATCGTCGCCGTCGACCATGGCCGCGCGCGCCATGCGCACGGCCTCGGCAGGCTTGTAGCCAAGTTGCTGCAGGGCGCTGGTGGCCTCGCTTTGCGGGTCTCCAGCGAGCCCCGCACCGGTCCCGCTGCTACTGCCGAAATCGGCGGCGCGATCACGCAGTTCGACCACCATGCGCTCGGCCGTCTTCTTGCCGATGCCCGGGATGCGTGTCAACGCGGCGACATCGCTGGTCTGCACCAGCCGCGCGAACTCCTCGACGCTGACACCCGACAACACCGCCAGCGCGATTTTCGCGCCGATGCCGCTGACCTTCTGCACGTCGCGGAACAGTCGCCGCTCGCCGTCGCCGAGGAAACCGTACAACGAAACGCTGTCTTCCTTTTGCGCGTAGTGGGTGAAAAGCGATACCTCGCGGCCCACTTCAGGCAGGTCGTAAAAGGTGCTCATCGGCGCCTCCAGCTCGTAGCCCACGCCATTGACGTCGACCACCAGCCACGGCGGTTGCTTGTGCACCAGGATGCCTTTCAACCGACCAATCATTGCCGTCCCCTCCGCAATTGCCGTGCGCTGATGCCGGTACGACTGGCCGTTGCGCTCATGTGTGCGTGCGTCAGCGCGACCGCCAGCGCATCGGCGGCGTCGGCCTGCAACTTGGCCTGTGCCATGTTGAGCAGCAATCGCACCATGTGCTGCACCTGGGTCTTGTCGGCGGCACCACGACCCACCAGCGATTGCTTGATCAGGGTGGGGGCGTATTCGCTCACCGGCAGCTTGCGCCTCACCACCGTGGCCAACGCCGCGCCGCGCGCCTGGCCGAGCTTGAGCGCGGACATCGCGGATTTGTCCATGAATACCGTTTCGATCGCGACCTGCTGCGGTTGCCATTCGTCCAGCAGTGCGTCCAGTCCTTCGCACAACAGGCCAAGGCGCGATGGGAAGTCTTCAGCCGACAGCAAGACCAGCGCCTGCGCATGCACGTAGGTGCAACGTCCGTCGTCGGCGACGTCGATCACGCCGATGCCGGTCCGTTGCGAACCCGGGTCGATACCAAGGATGCGAATCACGGCGTCAGCTTACGCCCTCAGGCGTACGCATCCTCGCCAAGCCTGGCGTTTGAATGGACATCCTGCACGTCGTCGAGGTCGTCAAGCCAGTCCAGCAACTTGACGACCTGCTGTGCAATGTCGCCTTCGACGGCGATGGTGTTGTCGGCGCGCATCGTGACCTGGGCCTGGTCGGCAACGACACCGGCTTCGACCATCGCGGACTTGACGTCCAGGAATGCCTCCGGCGATGTCAGCACATCGATCGAGCCGTCTTCCGGGTCCACCACCACATCATCCGCACCGGCCTCGATGGCTGCCTCGGTGATCCTGTCCTCATCGGCGCCGGCCGGGAAGTGCAACACGCCCAGCTTGTTGAATAGAAACGCGACCGAACCATCCGTACCCAGGTTGCCGCCAAACTTGCCAAACGCATGGCGCACGTCGGCTACGGTGCGCACCTTGTTGTCGGTCAGGCAGTCGACGATCACTGCGACACCACCGGGGGCATAGCCCTCGTAACGGATTTCCTCGTACTCGACGCCTTCCAGCTCTCCGGTGGCCTTCTTGATCGCGCGCTCGATCACATCCTTGGTCATGTTGGCCGACAGGCCCTTGTCGATGGCGCTGCGCAGGCGCGGGTTGCCGGCCGGATCGCCGCCACCCTGGCGCGCGGCCACGCTGACCTCGCGGATGATCTTGGTGAAGATCTTGCCGCGCTTGGCGTCTTCGGCGTTCTTGCGGCCTTCGATGGATGGTCCCCGACCCATGGTTTTCCGATGCTGATTGGCGAAAGCGCGATTTTAACCGAATGTGGACGCCAGGCAGGCCTTCGCGACCTTGAAACTGGCAAGCACCGGATCTGTCATGCCGGCGAACGCCGGGATCCGTCCCGACCCTGACACTCAACCCACCCGGATCGAGTGATCCGGAGCACCGCCCATGGATCCCGCCTATTGCCAGGGTGACGGCACACCTGCCTGCAGCCCCAAGCCGCTGCCCGCGACATCAAGGCGTGAATCGGCCTGTACGCAGGAATGCCGTCGTCAACTGCACCGCCTCGGCCGAGAACAGCAGCCCGCTATGGCTGGCATCCACCACGACATGGTCGGCGACGCCGGGTAGCCGGGTCTCGGCCACGGCCACGGTGCCGTCGTGCTCACCTTCGAAACCCGCGAACAACGCCCCGAGGCCATGCGGCACGCAGCCGGCCACGACGCCCACTTCGGCACGCCCTTTCCAGCCGGCCACGCCGTTCTGCAACAGGGCGGCACTGCGCCCGAGCATCGCCGCCGCAGGGGCCCAGCGCAGCGCGCCGGTCGCTGCGCCACTGCCGGTCAATGGCGAACCCAGGCAGACCACGCGGTTGGTGGCCAGCTCCGGGGCCTCGCGCAACGCCTGCAGGGCAATCAAGCCACCAAGGCTATGCGCGACGATGTCCGCGCCCTGCCCACGACGCAACACCTCGACCAACCGCGGTACTGCCTGGTCCGGGCCGTCGGCCACGCTGTGGTAGGAGAAGATCTCGGTGTCGAACCCTTCGGCCTTGAGCTGCGTGGCCAACCATTGCATCGCCGCACCTGGCATCCACAAGCCGTGCAGCAGAATGATGCGACGGCTCATGCGGGGGGGCCGCCCGCAGGTGGCACGGGCAACCCCGACGGAGCGAGGCGCCGCAACATGAATTCCCGATCACGCACCCTGCCGACGGGAAATTCGTATTCACCGACCTTGCTGAAACCATGGCGTTGGTAGAAGCGCTGCGCCCCGAGGTTTTCAGACCACACACTGATCCACAGCGTGCGCGGGCCGTCGCGCTGCAGCCAGTCCAGCGTCGCCTGGAACAACCGCGTGCCCCAGCCAGCGTTGTGCAGCGCGGACAACACATACAAGCGCTTGAGCTCCCCGTCGCCGGGCTGCACTTCGTCATGCGGCAGGCCGCAGCGACCGGCGACCGCGTACCCGGCGGGGCTGCGCCCTTGCGCGTCTTCCTGCTCCAGCAGCCAGGCCGCGTAGCCATCGTCGGCCAGCAGGCGCGTGGTGGCGGCAAGCGAATAGTTTTCGTCCAGGAACGCCTTCAGGTCCTCGGCCGGATACAGGTGGCCGAAGGTTTCCGTGAAGGTGCGCGCGCTGATGTACGAGAGCGCCGCGGCATCGTCGGGTATCGCGCGGCGGATCGTCGGGATGGAAACGTCAGTCGGCATGGCGATCCTGCAAACGGGAGTACCTGTAGGAGCGGCTTCGGCCGCGGGCTTCTGATCCTGCCTTTGCCGTTGTAGGAGCGACGTGAGTCGCGATTGATGTCCGGGACACTGATCGCGACTCACGTCGCTCCTACATAAGGCAAAAACAACATCAAGCGCTCGCGGCTGAAGCCGCTCCTACGGAAAGCGTCAATCCGCGACCTTGGGGCGTACCGAGACATGGACCTCGGCCAGCTGCTTGTCGGGCACCCGCGATGGCGCGCCGGTCATCAGGCATTGCGCGGTGGTGGTCTTGGGGAAGGCGATCACGTCGCGGATCGACTCGGTCCCGGCCATCAATGCGGCGATGCGGTCGATGCCGAAAGCAATGCCGCCATGCGGTGGCGCGCCGTACTTCAATGCATCCAGCAGGAAGCCGAACTTGGCTTCCGCCTCCTGCTTGCCGATGCCCAACAGCTCGAATACCGCACTCTGCATCGACGAGCGATGGATACGGATCGAGCCGCCACCGATTTCGTTGCCGTTGAGCACCATGTCGTAGCCACGACTGACCGCGGTCTTCGCATTCGCACGCAGCTCGGCCTCGTCATCCACGGCCGGCGCGGTGAAGGGATGGTGCAGGGCGACGTAGCGTTGTTCCTCGTCGTCCCACTCGAACATCGGGAAGTCGGTGACCCACAGCGGCTTCCAGCCTGCCTGGACCAGGTCGAAGTCCTTGCCGGCCTTCAACCGCAGCGCGCCCATGAAATCGCTGACGGTGGCATGCGGCCCGGCACCGAAGAACACCATGTCGCCACTACCGGCACCGACGTGCGCGAGCAGCGCGGCGAACGCGTCGTCATCGAAGAACTTCGCGATCGGCGACGACACGTCGCCCGTCTCGGACAGCTTGATGTAGGCCAGGCCCTTGGCGCCGTACTTGGCGGCATGCGCTGCGTATTCGTCGATCTGCTTGCGCGACAGCGTGCCGCCGCCCGGGATGCGCAGTGCGCAGACGCGGCCGCCATCGACCCCCGCCCAGTCGGTGAACACCTTGAACTGCGAATCCTTCACCTGCGCATCGACGTCGACCAGCTCCATCTCGAAACGCAGGTCCGGCTTGTCGGAACCGTAACGTCGGATTGCTTCGGCATACGTCATGCGCGCAAACACGCCCAGCTCGACATCCATCACGGTGCGGAACACGTCCTGCATCATCGCCTCGACCGTATCCTGCACGTCGCGTTCCTGGACCCATGCAAACTCCATGTCCAGCTGGGTGAACTCCAGCTGGCGGTCGGCGCGGAGCGCTTCGTCGCGGAAACAGCGCGCGATCTGGTAATACCGGTCGAATCCGGCCACCATCAGGATCTGCTTGAACAGCTGCGGCGACTGCGGCAGTGCGTAGAACTCACCCGGATGCATGCGCGCAGGCACCAGGAAATCACGCGCGCCCTCGGGCGTGGCCTTGGTCAGGATCGGGGTTTCGATGTCCTGGAAGTCGCGCGCGTCCAGCCACGCGCGCAACGCCGCCACCAGTCGGGTGCGCGTGCGCATCATGCGCTGCATCCTGGGCGTGCGCAGGTCCAGGTAACGATACTTGAGCCGGACGTCCTCGCCCGCATTCTCGTGGGCATGGAACGGCAGCGGCTCGGCCTTGTTCAGGACTTCGATGGCCTCCGCGACGACTTCGACCTGGCCGGTGGGGATCTTGTCGTTGACCGACTGGCGTTTGCGCACGGTGCCGGTGATGCGCAGGCAGTCCTCGTAACCGACCCGTGCCGCAGCGGCGACCACCTTGTCGTTGCCGGCCGCGTCGGACTGTTCGGCCACGACCTGGACGATGCCCTCGTGGTCGCGCAAGTCGATGAAGCACAGGCCGCCCAGGTCGCGGGCGACATCGGCCCAGCCACACAGGGTCACGGTCTGGCCGATCAGTGATTCGTCGACCAGGCCGCAGAAGTGGGACCGCATGGATGGGTGCTGCATGGAAAGCTCCGCTGCCGGCATCTTGCCGGAAACCGCCTAGTTTACCTGCCCGTTGGCAGCCCTGTAGGAGCGGCTTCAGCCTCGAGCGCCAGATCTGGCACTGGCCTGTGCAGGAGTGACGCAAGTCGCGATTGCATTGCGGGATGCCTGATCGCGAGTTACGTCGCTCCTACAAGAGCCAATGCAACAGGAGATCAAGAGCTCGCGGCTGAAGCCGCTCCTACAAGGGCACCCGCCACTTGCCTCAATCTGATTTGGGCGTGGGCTTGGGACTTGCCTTCCCGGCGGGCTTCGCCACCGGCTTGGCCTCGGCTGGCTTGCTGTCGGTCTTGGCAGCCGCCGGTTCAGCCTTGGCCTTGTCCGCCTGTTTGCCACCCTCGCCCTCACCCTTGCCCTTGCCATCTCCGGCCAGGTTGCGCTTCTTGTCGCCGTCTTTCTTGAAATCCGTCTCGTACCAGCCGCTGCCCGAGAGCCGGAAGCTGGGCGCGGTCAGTTGCCGCTGGACGGGCCCTGCCCCGCATTGCGGGCATGTGGCCGGATCCGGATCCGACATCTTCTGCAGGCGGTCGAAGTCATGGCCGCAGGCGGCGCAACGGAAGGCATAAATCGGCATGGGGATGGGTCAACGGCAGGAAACGTCTGCGCATTCTGGGGCCTGTGGGCCGGCAATCAAGCACCTGGGGCAACAAATGGCCCTGCCAGGCGACCTGGTCAGCGCCCTTCGCTGGGTATCGGCTTTTCGGTCGGCGGGGTTGGCGGCGGCTGGGGGCGCTCGATCGAGTCCTCCGGATGGGCCGTCTTGCGGTCGTCCATCGGGTCGATGTCGAACGCGGCGTTGAGCAGAACCGACGGCAGGAAGGTATTGAGCACCGTGTACAGGATCAACGCACCGAACAAGGCCCCGGAGACCGCGAAGCGCGAATGCAGGATCTCCGCCAGCACCAGCGTGAACACCAGCGTCGGCGCCAGCGCCACCGAGACCCGCATTGCACTGCGATGCGACTCGGTAAACAGCATCCGCCGCTGCAGCCAGATCACACCGACCCGCAACGGCAATACCACCACGGTCAACAACAGGCCCAGCCACAGGGCTTCCCAACTCAGTGCTTCACGCGAGATCCCGGTCCCTGCGTGGAAGAAGTAAAACGGCACGAAGAAGGTCGCGAACAACCGCAGCGCATGGATGTTGTCATCCGACGCCAGCTTGGGCATGCGTTCGTAGAGCAATCGCGCCGCCAAACCTGCGATGAAGGCGCCGACCAGGTAGTACACGCCCAGTTTGTAGGTGACGAACGCCGCGACCAGGCCGACCATCACCAGTAGTGAAAACTCCGAACCGGGTGCCTGCGGCATCACCCAGCGTCCCAGGGCCAGGAACAGCAAAGGCAAGCCGACGATGAGGCCGGCCATCGCCAACGACGAAATGCCCAGCCGAGCGGGATCGTTGGCCAGCAGGACGACGAACAACATCACCAGCGCCAGCATTTCCCCTGCAATCGCCTTGCTGGTCACCCAGAACCGCTCCTCCTCGTCCAGGCCCAGCTTGGCCAAGGTGTCCAGGATGAAGCCAGTCGAAGGCGTCAACAGTGCCAATGCCACCAGCGAGGCCGCTTGCCAGCCCAGGCCCAGGAAGTGCCAGGCCAGCCAACCGACGCCAGCCAACGCGACCAGCCGGATCGCCAGGTGCGTAAGCAGTCGACCCAGTCCGCGCCGCAAGGTCTTGAGCTCGACCTCCAGGCCAGCGAACAGGAACAATGAAGAGATCCCCAAGGTCGACAGCAGTGTCACCACCGGATCCTGGGTCTTCTCACCCCAGGCCAGCATCGCCGCGATGCCCAGCGCCAGGCAGGTGATCGGCCCGGGGATCCTGAACTGCTGCAGCGCCCGCGGCACGACCAGCAGGCCGAAGATCAGCAACAGGTAGATGAGTTCGTTGTTCATGCAGGTCCGTAGGCAAACGTGGCGCCATGTTCGTGGCAGCGGTTGGGGATGGCAAGCGGCGGCAAGCGTTTCCGCGGTGACGCCTGATTGTTGCCAAGGCATGTACGCGGAAGGATCCATGCGAAGGCAGCCTCGGAAACCCAGTGACCTGGTCCCGCCCAATCATTGTCATCCTGGGCCTGGCGAAGGATCTGTGGTTGTCTGGACAGGCGACGCAAGCTGGGACGTTTTGCGCCCGCCATGGCCGCGATGTTCGCTCCTGGCCAGTGATCGCACGCCTCCACGGCGCCTACAAAAAACTGAACCTCTCGCAGCCGAAGCTACTTACGCAACAAGGCAAATCCACAGCAGATCCTTCACCACGCTCAGGATGACGGGACGGGAGATCGATCGACCATGCATCGGCCGCAGATCCAGTCTGTAGGCCACGGCCCGATAACCAGCCGTGCATCGCTGGACGATTCAGCCAACATCGATCGCATACAACGCCAGCAGCTCGGCTTCGGCGGTTTCCAGCTCGCCGCGCATCGCTGCCTGGGTCGTGGCCAGTTCGGCCCCACGCCCGCCCCCACCGGCATACGCCGCCGGGTCGGCCAGCGCGGCCTCGATGTCGGCCAAGCTTTTTTCCAGTTCCGCCACGCGCGCTTCGGCCTTGGCGAGTTTATGCGGATTGACCTTGGCGACCTTGGTGGTCGATGCCGATGTTCTTGCGGGCTTCATCTCGCCACTGGATGCTGCTTGACTGCCTGCAGCCGGCGGCTCCTGCACATCGGCGGCCGGGAGGTTGCCACCGCGTTGCGCGCCGGATTTCGAGCGTAACCATGCTGCGTACTGGTCCAGGTCGCCGTCGAACTCCTGCACTTGTCCGTGGCCTACAAGCACGAACCGGTCACAGACCAGTCCGATCAGGTGGCGGTCATGGCTGACCAGCACGATCGCACCGTCGAAATCGCTCAATGCTTCGGCCAGCGCTTCGCGCATGTCCAGGTCGAGGTGGTTGGTTGGCTCGTCGAGCAGCAGCACGTTGGGCTGGCGCCAGGCGATCAGCGCCAGGGCCAGTCGTGCGCGCTCGCCACCGGAAAAGACATCGATGTTCTCGAAGGAGCGTTCGCCCGGGAAATTCCACTTGCCCAGGAAGTCACGGAACGATTGCGTCGAGCCCTCCGGTGCCAGTTCGCGCAGGTGGTCGATCGGCGATTGCCCTGCGTGCAACGACTCCACCGTGTGCTGTGCGAAGTAACCGATGCCCAGGTCCGGATGCGCATTGCGCTCCCCGGACAACAGCGGCAGCTCGCCGACCAGGGACTTGACCAGCGTCGACTTGCCCGCGCCGTTGGCGCCCAGCAGGCCGATACGGTCGCCAGGCTCCAGTCCAAAGCCGACATTGCGCAGGATGACCGTGGCACCGCTCTTGGTAGGAGCGGCTTCAGCCGCGAGCTCTTGTCCATTGCGCTCAGGCGCATCATGCGAAGAGCTCGCGGCTGAAGCCGCTCCTACAACAGCACGATATCCGCACACTGCATCGCTCAACCGCAACAGCGAGTGCGGCAACTTGGCCGGCACCGGCAACTCGATCCGCAATGCACGCTCCGCGCGCACCGCCTCGGTCCCGGTCAGCTTGGCCAGCCGCTTGATCCGCGACTGCGCCTGCCTGGCCTTGCTGGCCTGGGCGCTGAAGCGATCGATGAAGCTCTGCAGGTGCGCACGCTCGGCCTGTTGCTTGACGTGCGCGCTCTGTTGCTGGCGCAGGTGCTCGGAACGCTGGCGCTCGAAGGCGGTGTAATCACCGACATAGAGCTTGGCCGTGCCTTCGTGCAGGTGCAGCGTATGGGTCGCGATGTTGTCCAGGAATTCGCGGTCATGGCTGATCACCAGCAACGTGCCCGGGTAGCGGCGCAGCCAGTCTTCCAGCCAGACCACGGCGTCCAGGTCGAGGTGGTTGGTCGGCTCGTCAAGCAACAGCAGGTCGCTGGGCATCATCAACGCCCGTGCGACATTGAGCCGCACACGCCAGCCGCCGGAAAAATCCGAGACCGGCTTGTTGTGGGTCTCGGGCGGAAAGCCCAGTCCGTGCAACAACTTGCCGGCGCGCGCGCTGGCGTCGTAGCCGTTGAGCTCTTCCAGCCGATGATGCGCCTCGGCCACCGCTTCCCAGTCCTCGTCCGCAAAGGCATTGGCCTCGGCCTGGATCGCCGCATGCACGGCAACATCGCCGGACAACACGAAGTCGATCGCGGGGTCCGGCAGCGACGGCGTTTCCTGCGCGACACTGGCGATGCGCGCCTTGCCTGACAGCTCCAGGTCGCCCTTGTCCGCCTCCAGTGCGCCCATCAATGCCGCAAACAGGCTCGACTTGCCGGTGCCGTTGCGGCCGACGACGCCCACGCGCCAGCCGGCATGCAGGGCCAGGTCGACATCGGACAACAGCAGGCGTTCGCCGCGCCGCAGGGCGAAATTTCGGAAGGAGATCATCTGGGGAGGTGCATCGAAGAACGACAAGCGTGGGGCGCGAATTCTACAGACTGCGTCCCGGCACCGCTGTTTGCGTGCTGATCCGGGCGGTGTTGTTAAGGTTTCCAAGCCCGTTATCAGCCCGAGAACGGGGATGACGGGCCAGGCAGCCGGCAAGCCGGCACGCGATCAGGTCGACGCGCGCGCCGCTGGCTTGCATCACATCCTTGCCTTGCATCCTTGGCTTTACATCATGGCGCCTTGGCTGCGGGCGCCGGGTGCTCCCCCGGGCGTGCGACCCGGTACATTTCCCAGGCGATCTTCTTCAGCAAGGCACTGCGATCGTCGCCTTCGGTGTACAGGTCGAAATGCGTGCGCCCGGGGATGAACCGGACCTCCGACTTCGCGCCAAGTCCGTCCAGCACCGTCTTGAGCCTGTGCGCGGCGCCGTCCAGGTAAAAGGTATCGGCATCACCGACGATGACGTGGATCTTTCCGTCCAGGTCCGGCTTGAGGGTCGACCATTGTGCCTGGAGCTTGTGGGCGATGTCGTAGTGGTCGCGCCAGTAGGCGAGCACTCGTGGATCGACGACGCCGGTATCGCGATCGAACAGTTGCATTGGCCTGCCGTCCGCACCGCGCGGCGAGAACACCCATTCAAACGAAGCCATCTGGCCGCCGTACGGCCCCAGCACGCGTTCGAGCTTGGCGAACTGCTCGAAGGTCGCCACGACCTTGCCTTCATTGCGCACCAGTGGCGATGCGCTGCCATCGGCTGTGCGATAGACATTGGCATCGGCCGCGTACAGGTCGACGCCGGTGAAGTCGTGGAAGTCGCTGGGGTCCGGCGACGTCGACCAGGTGCCTCCGAATACCTTCGGATAGGCCACCTGCAACCACAACGTCGCCCAGCCGCCGGAAGAGTGGCCGTTGAGGAAGCGCCCGGAAGCGTTGCCATCCATGCGGTACTGCTTTTCCAGCCTCGGGATCAGTTCCGTGGTCAGCGCACGTCCCCAGGGCCCGTTGTTGACCGAGTCGGCAAACTCGTGGGTGCCCGTCGCGCTGGATTCGTCGAGGAACACCCAGATCATCGGCGGCATCGCGCCGCTGCGCATGTTGGCATCGACACCCATCAGCGGGCGCAGCAGGTAGTCCAACCGTCCCCCGAACCCGTGCGTGTAATAGACGGTTGGGTAATGCCGGTCGGGATGCGCCGCATAATCGGGTGGCAACAGCACCCAGCCACGCATGTGGATCGGGCGCCCCCAGAACGCGCTCAACGACGGGCTGGTGAAATCGATGGCCCTGGTCTGTGCATGGGCCGCCTCGACTGACTCGCGGATCTCCTGCGGCGCGTCAGCTGGCATGTCCCACGGATCGCCGTGCGCTGGCAGCACGGTCGTCAGCGACAACGCAGGTTGCGTGCTGCCCGCTTCGAAGTGCACCAACATGGCGTCACTGACGAGATCACCCGCGCCACGGCCGCCGTAGTTGTAATCGTGGTTGACGTCGAGCACGGCCTGCACGTAATAGTCGCCATCGGGCAACTGGGAAAACGGCGCGGGGAATGCGATGGCATCCGCATCGACCACGACCGATTGGCCAGGGATCAGATGGGTGACCTCCCTGGCCGCGACGCTGGCCAACTCCGGATTGAATGGACTGCTCTGGACCGAGGTCACCTTGCCGTCGTTTGCTGCCGCCCGTGCCGCCTCGGCCGGGACCGCGAACAACAGCAGGCGACCTGAGACCGGCTGGTTCACGGCAGTCGCTTCAAGCTTGACCCGGACCAGCCGGGGCGTCGCCGCTGGAACTGGAAACACCCATAGGGCGCAAAGTACGAATGCAAGTGCGCGACAACCATAAGCGGAAACAAAACGCGTCATGAGCTTCTTCCCCGATGGAAACATCGACCCTGGATTAGACACCATCGCACACACAGCCGTCGCAGCGACCTTCGCCATTAAAGGACGGATAATCTCGCGCGGCACCGCTCATGGCTCCTGTAGGAGCGGCTTCAGCCGCGAGCGCTTGATGTTGCTTCCGCTGTTCGTAGGAGTGGTGGCGGCATGCCGTCACCACTCCTACTAAAGCCAGAAGCCGAAGCAGGATCAAGAGCTCGCGGCTGAAGCCGCTCCTACGAAGAGCCTATGACGATATTCAGCGAGCCTGCCTCCGGATCGCGCCCTGACTCGTAACTGCCTGCACATTGCCAAGCTTGATATGACGCTGGGTGCACCGCCGGTAGTGAGAATTTACTTCTGGGATGTAACCCGCTGCCGCCGTGCTGCGTATCCATCACGGGGCGCGCCCTATTCTCGAACCCGGGCATCCAACGCCTTGTCGACCCGCCTTGCGCTTCGCGCCTGCAATCTGCGCCCTGCCCCATCGAGGAATTGAACATGACATCTGCACTGATGACATCTGCATCGACATCATCTTCCAGGCACGGCGCCGGGTCGGGCACCCTGCGCGGCATGCCAGGGCCGCTCTACCGACTATCCGCCTTGCTGTTGCTCATGCTGCTTTCAGCGTGCTCCGGGAGCCAATCAACAACGCAGGCGGCACCCATCCAGTCCAGCGCTGCCACGCAACAGCCGACGCAGCAGCCAGCATCGCACACGGTGGTGCCCGACACTGGAAACGCAACCATGCAGGTCGACCCGAACGCGGCTGCCAGCGTTGATGGCACCGCCACGGCCATCTTCGCCGGGGGCTGCTTCTGGTGCATGGAGCATCCGTTCGACGAATTGCCGGGCGTGGTGTCCACGACGTCCGGCTACACCGGCGGCCAGACAAAGGACCCGACCTACCCGCAGGTGTCGGCCGGCGGCACGGGACACGCCGAAGCCGAACTGGTGCGTTACGACCCCGGCAAGATCAGCTACGAACAGCTGCTTGACGTGTTCTGGCACAACATCGACCCGGTGGCGGTAGACCGACAGTTCTGCGATGTGGGAAGGCAGTACCGCAGTGCGATCTTCGTGGCCAACGCACGACAGCGCAGGCTAGCCGAAGCCAGCAAGCGCAAGCTGGAGGCAACGGGTCGTTTCAAGCAGCCCATCGCCACCGAGATCGTCGATGCCGGCACCTTCTACCCGGCCGAGGAATACCACCAGGATTACTACAGGAAGAATCCGTTGAAATACAGGTTCTACCGCTTCAACTGCGGTCGCGACCAGCGCCTGCATGAGCTCTGGGGCAAGCAGGCCTGAACCCCCCGACGATCATCCCGGCCAACGCCGGGATGACGGCAAGGATGCGTTGGATGGTCACTGCGACCACGGCCGGGAAACCGCATCGCTGTAGTCCAGCCCACTGCTTGCCTTCCCTGCAGATCAACGCCCCAAGGGAGACCGCACGCCGTGATCGTCGACCACCATGGCATCGTCATCTTCATCGACCAGCATGGAGTCGTCATCGCCATCGATGTCCGCTCCAGAGCGCTCGGGTAACCGACCCTGCTCGACCAGCTTGCTGATCCGTGAAAACACCTCTGCACGGCCGAATGGCTTTTTCATGAAATCATCGGCACCGATGCGACGGACGTAGAACTGTTCGGTCGCCTGCACGTTGCCGCTGATCATGATGATCGGCGTCGCATGCGTGACCGAGTCGCGGCGCAGCTGGCGCAGGGCATCGAAGCCGCTCATGCCAGGCAGAACGATGTCCAGGAAGATGAGGTCGGGTTGCTCCTTGCGCGCAAACTCCAGGCCCAGTTCGGCAGTCCCCGCCCCCGCGGTGTCATAGCCACTTTGGCGCAACATCTTGCCCAGCACCGCGACAATGGTGGCGGAGTCATCAATGATCAGTACCCGCAGCCCGGCACGCGCATCGACCCGCCCGCTGTGACGACGTTCGATGAGTGGCTTTTTGACAGGCGCCGCTGCGACGGCCGGCGCGGCCGCCCTGGCAGGGGCAGCCACGGCAGGCGGTGGGTCGGTGCGCCCCAACATGCGCTTCAGAAAATCGTAGGTCCCCACCGCTCACCCCTGCTTGACAGCCGACCCCGTATCGGCTTTGCGCCCCCGCATAATAAACCAGCGCCGGGTCAGAGGACTGCCCGGGCGATGGGGCCATGCCCCCGCGCTACATCGCACGGGTCCATGGAGGAAATGGTTGGCGGCAGGCCTCCTCACGGCGCCGCTTGCAGCCCGCCTGGCGGGCTACTGGCAAACACGCGAAACCCAAGCGGCCCGTCGCTGCGGGCCTGGGCGTATGCATCGGCGGGTTCGACAGCCTGGGCAGCCCAGCTTACTTTTTGTCGAAGACCAGCTTGCCTGCCTTGACATCAACGCTGACGGTATCGCCATTACCGAACTCCCCGGAGAGGATCCTGGTGGCCAGGGGGTTTTCGATCTGGTGCTGGATCGCCCGCTTCAGTGGACGTGCGCCATACACCGGATCGAAGCCGGCATCGCCGAGCAAGGCATAGGCCTGGTCGGACAACACGATGCCGATGCCGCGTTCGGCCAAGCGCTTTTCCAACCCGCGCAACTGGATCTTCGCGATCTGCTGGATCTGCGCCTTGTCCAGCGAATGGAACACGACGATGTCGTCGAGACGGTTGATGAATTCCGGGCGGAAGTGCGCCTGCACCACTCCCATCACCGCCGCTTTCATCTGTGTATAGGCCTCGGCTGAATCGTCACCATCCAGCTCCTGGATCTGGTGCGACCCCAGGTTGGACGTCATCACGATCACGGTATTGCGGAAATCGACCGTGCGGCCCTGCCCATCGGTCAGTCGGCCCTCATCGAGCACCTGCAGCAGGATGTTGAAGACATCCGGGTGTGCTTTCTCGACTTCGTCCAGCAGGATCACGCTGTACGGACGCCGGCGGACGGCTTCGGTGAGGTAGCCGCCTTCCTCGTAACCGACGTAACCCGGGGGCGCGCCGATCAGGCGTGCGACCGAGTGTTTCTCCATGAACTCGGACATGTCGATGCGCACCATCGCCTCGGTGCTGTCGAACAGGAAGTCGGCCAAGGCCTTGGTCAGCTCGGTCTTGCCAACCCCGGTGGGCCCAAGGAACAGGAACGAACCCGACGGACGGTTGGCATCGGACAGCCCCGCACGCGAACGCCGCACCGCATCGGACACGACCTTGATCGCTTCGTCCTGCCCGACCACATGCGTGTGCAGTTGCGCTTCCATCTGCAGCAGCTTGTCGCGCTCGCCTTCGAGCATCTTGGACACCGGGATGCCGGTCCAGCGCGCGACCACCTGCGCGATTTCCTCGGCGGTGACCTTGTCCTGCAGCAGGGTGAAGCCTTGCTTCTCGGCTTCCTGCGCGGCCTGCAGTTGCTTTTCGAGCTGCGGCAGCGTGCCGTACTGGATCTCGCTCATGCGGGTGTAGTCCTGGTGGCGCTGGGCGGCCTCCAGCTCGAGCTTGGCGCCTTCGATCTGCTCCTTGAGCCGGGTCGCGCCCTGGAGCGTGGCCTTCTCGGCCTTCCAGATTTCCTCCAGGTCGTTGAACTCGCGCTCCAGCGTGGCGATGTCGGCCTCCAAATCGGCCAAGCGCTTCTTCGACTCCTTGTCCTTCTCCTTCTTCAGCGCCTCGCGCTGGATCTTGAGCTGGATCAGGCGGCGCTCCTTGCGGTCCAGCTCCTCGGGCTTGGAGTCGATTTCCATGCGGATGCGCGAGGCAGCTTCGTCCATCAGGTCGATGGCCTTGTCGGGCAGCTGCCGGTCGGCGATGTAGCGGTTGGACAACGTGGCCGCTGCGACGATCGCCGGGTCGGTGATCTCGACGCCGTGGTGCACGGCGTACTTTTCCTTCAGGCCGCGCAGGATCGCGATGGTGTCCTCGACGCTGGGCTCACCCACCAGGACCTTCTGGAAGCGGCGTTCCAATGCGGCATCTTTTTCGACGTATTGGCGGTACTCGTCCAACGTGGTCGCGCCGATGCAATGCAGCTCGCCGCGGGCCAGTGCCGGCTTGAGCATGTTGCCGGCATCCATCGAGCCTTCGGCCTTTCCCGCGCCGACCATCGTATGCAGCTCGTCGATGAACAGGATGATCTGGCCTTCGTTCTTGGACAGGTCATTGAGCACGGCTTTCAGGCGCTCCTCGAACTCGCCTCGGAACTTGGCGCCGGCAATCAGCGCGCCCATGTCCAGCGACAGCACGCGCTTACCCTTCAGCCCTTCGGGGACTTCGCCGTTGACGATGCGCTGGGCGAGGCCTTCGACGATCGCGGTCTTGCCCACGCCAGGCTCGCCGATCAGCACCGGGTTGTTCTTGGTACGACGTTGCAATACCTGGATCGTGCGGCGGATTTCCTCGTCGCGGCCGATCACGGGATCGAGCTTGCCTTTCTCGCTGAGCGCGGTCAGGTCGACGGTATATTTCTCCAACGCCTGGCGCGCCTCCTCGGCGTTTTCATCCTGTACCTTCTCGCCGCCACGCATCGTGTCGATGGCCGCCTCCAGCGTCTGCTTGTTGGCACCGGCTGCCTTGAGGGCCTTGCCGGCATCACCGCTGTCATCGATGGCGGCAAGCAGGAACAGCTCCGAGGCGATGAAACCATCGCCCCGGCGCTGCGCCAGCTTGTCGGTCACGTTGAGCAGCCGCGAGAGGTCGTTGCCGACGGAGACGGTGCCCTCCTGGCCGGAGACCTGCGGCAGTGTTTCCAGGAGCTCGCCCAGGCGTTCGCGCAGCAGCGGCACGTTGACGCCCGCCTGCGACAGCAACGGACGTGTCCCGCCGCCTTGCTGGTCGATCAATGCCACCAGCAGGTGCGCGGGTTCGATCAGGTTGTGGTCGCGGCCCACGGCCAGCGACTGGGCGTCGGCCAGCGCTTGCTGGAAACGGGAAGTGAGTTTGTCCATGCGCATGGGCGGAGTCTCCAATGCCGTACCGGCTGGCCGGCGATAGCTTCAAGATGCGGTCGTACAGCGCAAATGCAAGCACCGCCTGCCGCCAAGACCGCGCGACCAGGCGCCGCCCTCACAACCAGGGTGCCCAGAAGGGTGCCGCGCCTGCCGCCTGCCTCTGGTTGCGAGGACATGTGCTGCCAGTGGACCGCGCTGGCACGCACGGGAAATCACGCGTCCAGGAAGCGCTCGCGTTGCCTTGGCGTTGGCAGGTAGCACGCCGACTTCTTGCCGAACCAGCGATAGCGGTTGCGGGCGATGAAACGATAGGCCCGATCGCGCGCAACGCGTGGCAACAGGCGCAAAGCTGCGGCCGTGCGCCAAACGCGCCCGAGGCCGACCAGGACCGCGATGACCGCATCGCTGTCGGTGTGCGACCCATCCTCGTCCAGCAGCAGCAACGACATCGGATCGTCTGGATCCAGTCCGTGCGATGCCAACAACGCGCGGCCTGCCGGCGTCTGCATGGCGGCGAAATGGTAGCGCGCGTGGAGGTCGTGCTTGAGCAGGAAATCCACCCAGCCATTGCACAGCGCGCAGAAGCCATCGAAAACGATGACTGCATGCTCCCCAACGTCAGCCTCGCCAACGTCAGGCGCGATAGTGCCTGGCTCCATGGCCGCGGGGTCGTCAGGCCGGTTCAAGCCAGCCCTCGTAACGGATCACCGATCCGACCAGTGGGAGCGAGGCCTCGACCAGGAATTCGTAGCGGCCCTCGTGCTCGCGTTCGCGGCAATGCACGTCGGCAAACCAGGACTTCGGCAGCGACACCACGCCAAACAGCCGAACGCCGACCGGCTCCCACCAGATGGCACCCTCGACGGCCCGCAACGTGGAACGGATCTGTACCGGCCCGAGTCGTTCGACCAGTTGTTTGCCACGACGCCGGAGTCGCGAGTGCATTCGATACCCGTCGAAATCGCGTTTCCAGGTCTCGCCAGTCGCGTCGGCGTCGAACTCGACGGTGATCGGGATATCCGTTGCCGTGGGAGGCAGTCCGGCGATGGTCGCGCACAACCCGGCGATGGGGTTGCTGCCGCGCTGGACCGTGGCGCGGCCGGTGTACTTGCCATGGCCCTGGATCGAATGCAGGGCACGCACCGTGCCGGCGAGCCGGAAAAACGAGGCCCCCAGCAGCGACTGGAACAGCGTCGTGCTCATGACTGGCGCCCCTTTGCCGCGCCGCTGACCGCATACCCACATCCGGGACGGATCACTGCCCGTCCTGTATTGGCTGCATGTAAACCAGCGTCGCCATGCGACCACTGCGGCCATCGCGACGATGCGAGAAGAACCGTCCCGGATCGGAGATCGTGCAGAGCCCACCGCCATGCACGTCGGCCACACCGGCAGCCGTTAGACGTTGCCGCGCCAGCGTGTACAGGTCGACGTGCCAATGCCCGGGTCGCGTGGCAACGAAGGCTACATCGGCCCCGGCATCGCGCTGCACGAAGGCATCGCGGACTTCGTCACCGACTTCATACGCATCGGCGCCTGCTGCAGGCCCCAGCCAGGCAACGATATCGGCGGGCTGCGTGCGCATCCCTGCGACGGTCGCCTCCAGCACGCCAGTCGCCAGCCCACGCCACCCGGCGTGGGCAATGGCGATCTCGCTGCCGTCCCGTGCCGCGAAGGCCACCGGCAGGCAGTCCGCTGTCAGGATGGCCAGCACCGTGCCCGGCACCTGCGTGATCGCGGCATCGGCCTCGGGCTCTGCGAGCTTGGCCCCCTCCCCTGCGGGTCCAGTCAATGGATCGTCGAAGTGGACCACGCCAGTGCCGTGCACCTGCCGCAACCAGCGCGGTGTCGACGGCAGCTCCAGGCCCTTTTCAAGCATGACCCGGTTGCCGGCCACGACCCCGTCGTCATCACCACAACGCAGCCCCAGGTTGAAACGATCCAGTGGCGGCGCGGAATCGCCCACCGGACCACGCAAGGTCGTCAGTGCATGCACGCCGGGCGGCGCAGGCCAGCCGTTGGGCAGCATGCTTGCGGTCAGCACGCTGGCGCGCACCTGCGCGGACACCTCGCGCATGGCCATGTGGTAAGGCGTCGCGCAGAAAATCCCTGCCGGTGGCGGCTTCGGCCAGGGCATCAGGGTGTCTGCGCGTTCGCGACGCTGTCTTCGTGCAGCGCCCGTAGCAGTTCACGCATGTCCCCGGGCAACGGGGCGCTGATCCGCAGCGGTTCGCCATTCCCGGGGTGGACGAACTCCAGCGTCTCGGCATGCAGCGCTTGGCGCTTGAAGCCGCGCAGCACGGCAACCAGCTCGTCCGAGGCACGCTTGGGCAGCTTCAGGGCGCCGCCATACAACTGGTCGCCGAGGATTGGATGCTTCAGATGGGCCATGTGCACGCGGATCTGGTGGGTGCGGCCAGTCTCCAACCGGCATTCAAGCGCTGTATGGGCGCGGAAACGCTCGCGCAGGCGGTAGTGCGTGACCGCATCGCGGCCGTCGTCGCGGACCGTCATGCGGATCCGGTCGCGGGGATGGCGGTCGATGGCAAAGTCGGCGGTGCCGCCGGACACCAGCGCGCCCACGACGACCGCCAGGTACTGCCGATGCACCTGGCGCGCCGACAATTGCGCGACCAGCGCGGTGTGCGCCTGCAGCGTGCGTGCCACCACCATGACGCCGGAGGTGTCCTTGTCGAGCCGATGGACGATGCCGGCACGCGGCAACGCCGACAGCGACGGGTCGCGGTACAGCAGCGCATTGACCAAGGTCCCGGTCGCGTTGCCGGCCCCGGGGTGTACCACAAGCCCGGCCGGCTTGTTGATGACGAAGACCGAGGCGTCTTCGTGCAGGACGTCCAGGGCGATGTCTTCGGCGATCGCCTCGGTCTGTGTATCCAGCACCACCGTCAGCGCGACCTGCTCGCCACCGCGCACCGGATCACGCGGGCGGGCCCGCTGGCCATCGAGCAGGGCATCGCCGGATTTGATCCACGCAGCCAGCCGTGAACGTGAGAACTCGGGGAATAATTCCGCCAGGACAGCGTCAAAACGGCGTCCCGCCGCCGTTTCCGGGACGACCGCATGGCTGGGGGCACCCGGGTCGGGGGCGCGCCTTGCGTTGTCTTCATTCATTTATCGTCGCCTGCCGTGGTTCTACCGGGTTCACTACCGGGGTTCATTGGGAATCGCCACGCGGACCGTGGCAGCACTGTTATTATCGGGTCTTCGTGCCGCCGGCGCTTCATCGATACCCCTTCCATGACCTCAAGCTGTCCCGAACAACAGCGCTCAACCAGCGCCCCCGCCCTGCGACCCTTGCTGCTGCTCGTGCTGCTGGCAGTGCTTGCCTCCTCGGGCTGCGCCCGCCTCACAGGGGTGTTCAAGAAAGACGACGTCAATGAGGGCGTGCCGGTCTCACAGCTTTACGAGAAGGGTCATGAGGAAATGATGACCGGCAACTGGAGCAGCGCGACCACGGTCTACAAGCGCCTCGTCGCCCAGTATCCGTATGGCCCCTACACCGAGCAGGCACTGGTCGAGACAGCGTATGCACAGTACAAGGCGGGCAATAACGACGAAGCGATCTCCACCATCGACCGATTCATCCGCACCTACCCGACCCATCGCGACACGGTCTACATGTACTACCTGCGTGGACTGGTCAACTCCAACCGCGACACGGTGTTCCTGCAGCGCGTGTGGACCCTGGATTCCAGCCGTCGCGACCTGGCCAGTCCGCTGCAGGCGTTCAACGATTTCAAGATCGTCACCGACCGCTATCCCAATAGCCGTTACGCCGACGATGCGCGCCAGCGGATGGTCGCCCTGCGCAACCTGTTTGCACGCCACGAGCTCAACATCGGCCTGTATTACATGCGCCGCGGCGCCTACGTGGCCTCTGCAGAACGGGGCAAGTACGTATTGGAGACCTACCCGCAAAGCGAATACCAGTACGACGCGGTCGCGCTGATGGGCGAGTCCTACGTCCGGCTGGGTAACGACAAACTGGCCGCCGATGCCCGCCGCGTGCTGCAGCAGAACGACCCGTCACACCCGTGGCTGCAGGGCAATTGGCCGGACTTCCCGTCAAAGTACCGCCGCCTCAACCCGTTTGCCGGCGAGAAGTCCGCACTGGGCGAGAAGCACTGATCGCGAGGATTGCGATCCCAAACGCCGCCCCAGGGCGGCGTTTTTGTTTGTGCGCTTGTTGTGTGTGCTTCCTGTAGGAGTGGCTTCAGCCGCGAGCTCTTTGGCTTGCGTGGGCTGCTTGCAGGAGCGACGTGAGTCGCGATCAGGTGTCCCGGGGAATCTATCGCGACTTACGTCGCTCCTGCACATGCACCAGGCCAGGATGAAAAGAGCGCGCCGCGGAAGCCGCTCCTGCAACAGTATTCGCTACGCCTGGTAACCGCTGGTGATCGGGTAACGCCGCTCGCGGCCAAAGGCACGTCGCGACACCTTGGGCCCCGGGGCCGACTGCGCGCGTTTCCACTCGCTGATCCGCACCAGCCGCAATACCCTGTCGACCGTGCCTGCGTCGAAACCCGACTCGACGATCTCCGCGCGTGACTGCTCCTGGTCGATGTAACGCAGCAGGATGGCATCCAGCACGTCGTAAGGCGGCAGCGAGTCCTCGTCCTTCTGGTTTTCACGCAATTCGGCGGAGGGCGGGCGGTCGATCACCGCCTGCGGGATCACCAGGCCACCACCCGGGGCATTGCCGCCGACGGTATTGCGCCAGCGCGACAGCGCGAACACCTCGGTCTTGTAGAGATCCTTGATCGGCGCGTAACCCCCGCACATGTCGCCATAGATGGTTGCATAGCCGACGGCGTATTCGCTTTTGTTCCCGGTGGTCAGCAGCAGGCCACCAAACTTGTTTGACAAGGCCATCAGCAACGCGCCACGGGTACGCGATTGCAGGTTTTCCTCGGTGGTATCGACCGGCTGACCGGCGAAGGTGTCCTCCAATGCAGCCAGGAACCCCTCGAACGGCTTTTCGATCGGCAACGTCAGCAAGCGCACACCCAGCGATCGGCACTGCTCGTGTGCCAGGTCGTTGGACAGGTCGGCGGTATAACGCGACGGCATCCGCACCGCGGTGACGTTGTCGGCACCCAGTGCATCCACTGCGATCGCCAGCACGATCGATGAGTCGATGCCGCCGGACAACCCGATCCACACCTTCTGGAATCCGTTGTGATGGCAGTAATCGCGCGTCCCCAGCACGATGGCCCGCCACGCCAGTGCGACATGGCTTTCCTCGTCCTCGACAGGCCACGACACGGGCGCAAACGTGCGCGTTGCCGGATCGAAGTCGGCCACCAGCCAATGCGCCTCGAAGGCGCGTGCCGCCGGATGGACATGGCCGTTGCCGTCGCCAAGCACCGAGGCACCGTCGAACACCAGCGCATCCTGCCCACCCACCAGGTTGAGGTAGGCGATGGCGGCACCGGATTCCGTGCCGCGCTGGCCGACGAGCGCATCGCGCTGGGCATGCTTGTCGCGCTCGAATGGCGAGGCGTTGGGCACCAGCACCAACTCCGCGCCGGCGGCGACGGTGCTGGCCAGCGGCTCCGGGAACCACAGGTCTTCGCAGATCAGCAGTCCCACCTTGACGCCTTCGACCTCGAACACGCAATCGCCGCCATCCGGATCGACCGTGAAGTAGCGCCGCTCGTCGAACACGGCGTAATTGGGCAGCTCGCGCTTGCGGTAGGTGTGTTCGATGCGGCCGTCGCGCAACACGCTGGCTGCGTTGTAACCAACCGCCCCGGCCGCCTGCGGCCAACCGACGACAGCGACGATCCCCTTGACGTCGGCCGCCAATCGCAACAGCGCAGCTTCGCAATCAGCCAGAAAGGACGGGCGCAGCAGCAGGTCTTCGGGTGGGTAACCGCTGAGCGCCATTTCCGGGAAGAGCACCAGGTCGGCGCCGTGCTCGTCACGGGCCTGCACGATGTACGCGGCGATGCGCGCGGCATTGTCGGCGATCGCCCCGACCCGGAAATCAAATTGCGCCAGCGCGATCCGCAATGTCATGCCTGTTCCCGTGGTCTTGGCCGTGGACTTGCCCGGATTGGTTCCTGCGTGGAACCTTTGGCAACCGTCCCCGTAAAGTGTACTTGCCACGCGCTCATGGCGCTGGTCAAAAAAAGGACCGGCGGGCCAAGCCTGCCGATCGAACCTGCCGATCATGCATCCCGGGGGCGCGTGCACCAAGGCTGGCTCGAACGCGCTGGAAATCGTGTACTGGTATGCACCAGGCACGTACCGTGACGTGGTTTTTACGCCACCACGACGGACATGTGCCTTTGAAGCGAGTCCTGTAGCATCGCGGCATGGAATCCGCCCCCAACCTGGTGCTGGTCGGCGCAATGGGTGCCGGCAAGAGTTCGATCGGAAAGCGACTGGCCCAACACCTCGACCTGCGTTTCGTCGATGCCGACCGCGACATCGAACTGCAAACCGGTGCCAGCATCGGCACCATTTTCGACTGCGAGGGCGAAGCCGGGTTCCGTCAACGTGAGCGCGTTGCACTGGAACGACTGCTTGCCGACGAAGGCCAGGTCATCGCCACGGGCGGTGGCGTGGTACTGGATGCCGATAATCGCCGCGACCTGCGCGCACGCGGTTACGTGATCTGGCTGCAGGTCGATGTCCCGGCACAATTGCAGCGCCTCTCGCGCGACCGGACCCGGCCCTTGCTGCAGCGCGCCGATCGCGAGCAGGTATTGCGCGACATCGCTGCCGTACGCACGCCCCTGTACGCCGACGTCGCCGACCTGGTCTTCGACACCCGGCGCATGGGCTGCGTCGAGGCGGCGGCGACACTGGCATCGCGATTGCACGGTGCATGGACCAGCCCTGTCGCGCCTCCCGGCAACGACACCCGACAGGCCACCCCGCAACGAGACCGGACATGACGACACGCACCATCCAGGTTGGCGGTCCGCATCCCTATGACATCCAGATCGGGCCTGGACTGCTCGAGGACGGCATGGCGCTGTCCGGCTTCGTGCGTGGGCGCCACGTGCTGCTGGTCAGCGATACCCATGTCGCGCCGTTGTACGCGCACCGCGTGTCCACCGCATTGGCCTCATGTACGCGTGCGCAGGTAGTGGTGACCTGCATCGCGGCCGGCGAGGCGGCCAAGTCCTTCGCAGGGTTCGCCGAACTGTTGCGCGAACTCGCCGACCTGGGTGCGACCCGCGATGCCTGCGTGATCGCACTGGGCGGCGGCGTGGTCGGCGACCTGGCCGGTTTCGTCGCGGCCTGCTGGATGCGCGGCATCGACTGCGTGCAGCTACCGACCACGCTCCTTGCCATGGTGGATTCTTCGGTCGGCGGCAAGACCGCGATCGACCTGCCCCAAGGCAAGAACCTCGTGGGCGCCTTCCACCCACCGCGTGCGGTATTCGCCGACACCACGACCCTGCGCACCCTGCCCGACCGTGAGCTGCGCGCGGGCCTGGCCGAGGTGGTCAAGTACGGTGCCATCATCGATGCACCGTTCCTGGAATGGCTCGAGCGCAACACCGATGCGCTGCTGGCGCGCGAGGACGCCACGCTGGCCGAAGCCATCGCCCGCTCCTGCACGCACAAGGCCGCGATCACCGGCCGCGACCCGCACGAACACGGTGAGCGTGCCCTGCTCAACTTTGGCCACACGTTTGCCCATGCGATCGAGGCCGAACAGGGCTACGGCGGCGACGGCCTCAACCATGGCGAGGCGGTAGCCGTGGGCATGGTGCTGGCCGCGCGACTGTCTACCGAGCTGGACATGGCGCCGGCGACGGATGCCGGCCGGCTCCAGGCCCTGCTGTCGGGGATGGGGCTGTCGACCACCTTGCCGGCAGGCCTGGACCCCGAATCGCTGCTGGCGCGCATGCGCCTGGACAAGAAGGCCCAGGCCGACGGCCTGCGTTTCATCCTTTGGGACGGCGCTGGCGCGGCACGCATCGTTGCCAACGTGGCCGAAGATGCGGTGTTGGCCGTCCTGCGGACCAGCGAAGCGGGGTAGTCCAGGGCTGCCTTGGCGGGCCCGGTGTCCGGTGACCCATGTCACCCCAGGCGATGCGACGCTTACAATGCCCAGCCTATGCGCATGCTCCTGCAACAACACCCCGACGGCCAGGAAGCCCCGCGCTTCGTGCAGCTGATGCTCGAACGCGACCTGCTGGGTGGTTGGACCCTGGTCCGCGAATCGGGCCGCGTCGGCAGCCGTAGCCAGCTGCGACGCGAGCAGTTTGCCGACCAGGCCAGTGCAGAGGTCGCCTTTGGGCAGGCACGCGACCTGCAGCTGAAGAAGGGTTTCCAGCTGATGTTCGTGCAGGGCGTCGATGGGCGAGAATAAGCATCTGCCCCGAACGCTTTTGTAGGAGCGGCTTCAGCCGCGAGCTCTTGATTTTGCTTTTTCTCCGGCTGTTGTAGGAGCGAGGCAAGTCGCGATAGGCAATCGGGGAAAAGCGATCGCGACTTACGTCGCTCCTACAACAGCCAAAGCAGGTTCAGGAGCTCGCGGCTGAAGCCGCTCCTACAACAACTATCACCTGGTCTACCGGAGTCCGCGCTTGTCCACACCACTCAAGAACGATCGCCTGCTGCGCGCATTGCGCCGCGAACCCGTCGACTGCACACCGGTCTGGCTGATGCGACAGGCCGGCCGCTACCTGCCCGAGTACCGCGCCAGCCGCAAGCGCGCCGGCAGCTTCCTGGCGTTGGCGAAAAATCCGGAGCTGGCCTGCGAGGTGACCCTGCAGCCGCTGGAACGTTTCCCGCTGGATGCCGCGATCCTGTTTTCCGACATCCTGACCATCCCCGATGCAATGGGCCTGGAGTTGTACTTCGTCGAAGGAGAAGGCCCGAAATTCCGCCACCCGGTCCGCGACGCAGCCAGCATCGCCAAGCTCGGGGTCCCGGACATGGAATCCGAACTGCGTTACGTCATGGACGCGGTGCGCACCATCCGTCGCGAGCTGGACGGCAGCGTCCCGCTGATCGGGTTTTCCGGCAGCCCGTGGACCCTGGCCTGCTACATGGTCGAGGGTGGTGGCAGCAAGGACTTCGCGCGGATCAAGGCCATGGCGCTCAACGATCCCAAGGCACTGCACGCACTGCTCAGCGTCAATACCGATGCAGTGATCGCCTACCTGTCGGCGCAACGTGCCGCCGGCGCGCAGGTGCTGCAGGTGTTCGACACCTGGGGTGGCGTGCTCAGCCCCGCGATGTACCGTGAGTTCTCATTGCCGTACCTGACGCGTATCGCAAGGCAACTGGAGCGTGGCGAAGCTTCCGATCGCACCCCCCTGATCCTGTTCGGCAAAGGCAATGCCGCCTACCTGTCCGAGCTGGCCGACTCCGGTGCCGAAGGCGTCGGGGTCGACTGGCTGGTCGAGTTGTCCGAAGCCGCACGCCGTACGCAGGGCAAGGTCGCGCTGCAGGGCAACCTGGACCCGGCCACGTTGTACGGCACTCCCGCCGCCATCCGCGCACAGGTGCGGCACGCGCTCGACAGTTACGCGCAAGGCAACGATGGCTCGCGCGAGGGTCACGTCTTCAACCTCGGCCACGGCATGTCGCCGGACATGGACCCGGAGCATGTCGCCGTGCTGGTCGACGAGGTGCATGCCTACAGCGCACGATGAACACTGTCGTGTGGTCTGGCGAATTGTATTTTTCTGCATTACGGACACACGACCACCGAAGCAGCGCCCATGCCACGGGATCGATGTGGCAAACCGCAGGCCGGGTAGGCCAAGCGCACCCGGGGTATCCGGTGATCGTGATTCCCGTGTGCTCTTCGCTTACCCGGCCTAAAAGGGTTCCTGCCGCACCGCGACTTGTGATCCCGCACTGCCCGAACTAGGCTCGGTCGACATGTCGATAGGGGATTGGCGATGAAACCGTGCTTGCTGCACCTGCTTGCCTTGCCCCTGCTGCTCGCCTGTGGCATCGCCACGGCAGCTCAGCCTGCGACAAAACCGCTGCAATACCTCGACAACAGCGGCCAGGACGACGTCCTCAGCGGCGGCGTCAAGATGATCCCGATCCATACGCCATCAGGCGAGTTCAAGGTCTGGACCAAACGCGTCGGCAACAACCCGAAGCTGAAAGTCCTGCTGCTGCACGGCGGCCCCGGTGCAACCCACGAATACTTCGAAGCCTTCGACACGCACCTGCCTGCGGCCGGTATCGAGTACTACTTCTACGACCAGCTCGGCTCGGCCTACAGCGACCAGCCTGGCGACATGACGCCGTTGCTGAGCATCGACCACTACGTCGACGAGGTCGAACAGGTGCGCCAGGCACTGCAGCTGGACCGCGACGACTTCTGCCTGCTGGGCCACTCCTGGGGTGGGATCCTGGCAATCGAGTACGCGCTCAAGTACCAGCAGCACCTCAAGTGCCTGGTGATCTCCAACATGGTGTCCAGCATCCCGGCATACAACGCCTACGCACGTGACGTGCTGATGCCGCAGATGGACCAGCAGGACCTCCAGGAGATCCTTGCGCTCGAGGCGGCGAAGAAATACGACGCCCCACGTTATGAAGAATTGCTGCAACCGTTCTACGAGCAGCACATCCTGCGGATGCCGGCGGCGCAGTGGCCCGAGCCGGTCGTGCGCTCGTTCGCGAAGCTCAACAAGAAGGTCTACGTGCCGATGCAGGGGCCAAGCGAGATGGGAGCCAGCGGCATCCTGGCCGACTGGGACCGCACTGGCGACCTGCACGACATCACCGTACCGACCCTCGTCATCGGTGCGCGATACGACACCATGGACCCGAAGTTCATGGAGAAGATGTCGACCTTGCTGCCCAACGGCCATTACCTCTACGCACCCAACGGCAGTCACCTGGCGATGTACGACGACCAGCAGGTTTACTTCGACGGCCTGGTCGACTTCCTGCAACAGCTTGATGCCGGCCCGCCGTCCCACGCGGACACTGGCGCCTCAACCAGCCCCTGATCCTGCCGCGCATGCCTGCCGGGCAGCCTGCAGGCCTTCGGCCAGCGACACACCACTGACGGGCTTGCGCAGGAACGCATTGAAGCCCGCCGCCAACGCCTGCGGTTGTGCGTCGCCATCGACACGTGCGGTCACGGCAAGCAAGGGCAGCGTCGCACCTTGTGCGCGCAGTTGCCGTGCCAACGCCACGCCATCCATCCCGGGCAGGTCGAGGTCGAGCAGGATCGCGTCGAAACGCTCGCCAGTGGTCTCGGCCAACGCCCCCAAGCCATGGGCGACATGCGTGACGAGGTGACCTTGCGCACGCAACAGGGTGGCGATGACTTCGGCGACCACGGGATCGTCCTCGACCAGGAGCAGGCGAAGACCCTGCACGACGATCGCCTGCGCATCACCGGCTGCCGTCATCGCAGGCACGGTGCCCACACGCAGTCCCGACGTCCCGCCATGCGCAAGCTGGCCCTGGCATTGCCCGGGCCGCGCCTGCGCCAAAGCGGCGGGAATCGGCAGTTCGACGCTGAAACAAGTACCAGCGCCTGGCGTGCTGTCGACCAGGATCCGGCCATCCATTGCCGCGACCAGTTGCTGGCTGATGTCCAATCCGAGCCCACTCCCCCCATAACGGGCGTTTGTCCGCGCGCCATCGGCCTGCTCGAAGCGCTTGAAGATGCGCGCGACCTGCTCCCGATCCATGCCCGGGCCGGTATCGACCACCTGCATCCGCAGGCCGAGCGGCTGCATCGCGTCGACCCGCAGCACACCAACCTTCAATGTAACTCCACCTTGCGCCGTGAACTTGATGGCATTGGCCAGCAGGTTCAGCAAGACCTGTTCAATGCGCATGCGGTCGCCAAGCACCATCGAAGGCACGTCGGCGTCGATGTACACATCGAATGCCAGTGCCTTGCCTGCAGCCAGCGGCGCCATCAGTGAAGACACCTCCTGGAAGAAATCCCGGGAGTTGAACGGCGCAGGTAGCAGTTCCAGTTTTCCCGCTTCGATCCTTGCCATGTCCAGTGCGTCGTTCAACAACTGCAGCAGGTGCGTGCCTGCGCGGGTGATCGACTGGGCATAGCCACGTTGGCGCTGGTCCAGGCAGGTGGCCAACAGTAGTTCACTCATACCCAGCACGCCGGTCATCGGGGTGCGTATTTCGTGTCCCAGGTTGGTCAAAAAGCGGGTCTTGGCCTGCGAGGCGTGTTCGACCAGTGCGTGTTTCTCCTCGACCAGACGCATCGCGTGGCGCTGCCTGAGGCGCTGGCGATATGCGTTGGCGACCCACCATGCCAGCAACGCGGCCAAGCCCGCGAACCCCGTCATCGCCCACCCAGTCCGGTACCAGGGCGGTAGCACGCGCCAGCGCAAAACCTGCTCCCTGGAGCGGTTGCCGGCACCATCCGTGGCGCGCAGGTGCAACAGGTAGTTGCCCGGACGCAATCCGCTGAAGATGCGTTCGCCATTGACGTCTGGAGCGACCCAGCTGCTGTCGTACCCTTCCAGCCGGCTGGCGTAACGGTTGGCTTGTGGATCGTTGTAGGCGACCAGCCGGGTGCGCACGCGCAGCTCGCGGTCGTCTGGCGACAACGCGATCACCGACCCGCTGCCATGGTCGGCTTGCCACGAATGCCATCGGCCCTGGCGGCGTACCGCGACATCGTCGATGCGCAGCAACGGTTGCATCGGAGCAGGATCCGGCGCAGTCGTATCGACCAGCACCACGCCACCACTGGACGTGGTCGCAGCCAGCACGCCGCGATCGGTCAGGGTGATGCTGCGCTCCAGGAACTCCTGGCTGCCCAACCCATCCTGCAGGCCGTACCGGCGCAGGTGATGGCTGGCCGGATCCCAACGGAACAGCCCACGCACCGTGGTCAACCAGACGCGGTGCTTGCGGTCGATCCGCATGCCGGCCGACTCCACAGCCGGCACGCCCTGCCGCGGTCCGACGCTGCCCACGCGCGTCCACGCAGTACCCAGGCGACGGTATTGCTCCAGCCCGGTCAACCGTGACAACCACACGGTGTCCTTGCCGTCGAAACAAAGCGAATACACGCGCTGGGCACCCATGGCCGACAGGTGCTCGAAACGACCCTGCCCGGCACGCCAGCGTGCCACCCCGCCACGTCCCGCGATCCACGGCGTATTGCCATCGGGACCAAGTACCAGGGCTTCGATGTCGGCCTGGCCAAGGCCATGGCTGCCGGCCGGCAGGTTGCGCAACACCGCGCCCGACATCGCGTCACGTTGCTGCATGCCATCGCCGGGCGAGGACAACCACAAGGTCCCGTCGGCCGCGATCCGCAGGTGGTCCAACCCGCGTAGCGGTGCATCGACCGCGTCACCCTGGTGCCATTCGCGCAGCGTGCCGTCTGTCGCAATGCGCAACAGGCTGTCGTGGGCACCCATCCACACCGTACCGTCATGGGTTTCGACGATGCCGTAGAACTTCCTGCCCTTGAGTGCCGTGATTGTTGCACCAGGCATCGGCTCGACGCTGCCGTCGGCCGCCAGGCGCTCGGGTGCGCCACCGTAGTTGGCGAGCCAGAGACCGCCATCGTGCGAGGTTGCGACATCCGTATAGAGACCGCCGGACAACCCACTGTCATTGTGCGAAAACTGCGCGATCTGGCGCCAGTCCGGGCGCAGGTACCCCAGTCCCACCCCGGGGATCGGTGCCCACAACGCGCCATCGTCCTGCAGCAACAAGGCCATGACCGATTTGGCGATCCCGTCATCGCCGTGGCCAACGGGCGTCGGAATGCCATCGACGCGGGTCCTCCAGAGGCCACGCTGGCTACCGATCCAGAATTGTCCGTCGCGATCACGTGCCATCGCCATGACCGCGTTGGGGCGCTGGAACATCGGCATCCACGACGGCGCCAACCAGCGACCTGCGCTGCCACGGCGATAGATCCCGGTACTGGCACCGGCCCACAGTGCAGTACCGTCGCGAGTCAGCGAATACACAAGCGGCATCGGGTCGTCGCCGGGCAATGCAATCGGGGTGAAATCGTGCCCGTTCCAGCGAGCAACACCACGCACCGTGCCAACCCAGAGCGCACCACGCGCATCCACCACCAGGCTTGTCACGGTCTCGGCAGGCAGGCTGTTCGGGTCGCCCTGCCTGGGCATGTAGCGCGTGATGCGGACTGGCTTGTCGACAGGCTGCTGATCGCCAGCTCGTCGACCAGCATCGTGCCGACCAGCATCGGATTCGACCAGCCGATGCAGGCCGCCGCCGTAGGTGCCAAACCAGACCTCGTCGCCACGGATCGCAATCGCCCAGATGTCATCGCTGCCCATGCGTGCGTGGTCGGCCATGCGAAACGTGCGGAATCCGCTGCGATCCGCATCAAGCACGCTCAGGCCATGGGCTTCGGTCGATACCCAGATGCGGTCGCGCTCGTCGATCGCCATCGCCTGCAGGGTGTTGCCCGGGAGCGATCGGGCATCGCCGGGAACATTGCGCCAGACACGGAACCCGACCCCGTCGTAGCGGGCCAGGCCGTCATTGGTCGCGATCCAGAGGTAACCCGCGTGGTCGCGAGCCAGCGCCACCACGCCACTGGAAGGCAGGCCTTCGGCAACGCCAAGCTGCCGGAAACGTGGTGTTTCCGGAACGCCGGCACGCGCCATCGACGCCCCGGCGCACAGCCACAGGCAAAAACAACAGGTAATTCCCCGCGCTACGTGTGACATGGCGTCTCCTTCGCCGATATCGCACGGCCATGGCCATGCCTTCCCTGGCGGCATGTTGGCAACCCGCGACGACGCCTGCAAGCGCCGGCCCAACCTGCCCACTTCGGATTCAGGCGCCGGTGTCTACAATCAGGCCATGGGTTCGAGAACAGCAACGCAATTGATCCGCGCCACCTGCCGGACCGCTGCCGGCCTGCAGTGGCCTGCACTGGCGGTCGCATCCCTGATGGCATGCCTGCCGACCAGTGCCTTGGCACAGGTCCAGGGCTATCGGCTGGACCCGGTGCATACGCGGGTCCTGTTCTCCATCAGCCATGCCGGCTATTCGCAGGCGATTGGCACCGTGTCTGGCAGCCAGGGCATGCTTGCCTTCGATCCAGAAGACTGGCAGTCGGCGAAGTTATCGGTCGAAGTACCGCTGCAACGCATGGACATGGGAGATGCCAAGTGGACGCAGGCGGTGGTTGCGCGACGATTTCTTGATGTCGCACGCTATCCGGTCGCGACGTTCGTCTCCAGCCGAATCGAGGCTGTGGATGGCGAGACTGGAGCTGACAGCGTTGGAAGCACCGGGCATGGCAGTACCGCAAACGGCAGCGACGCCGATGACGGCACCTCCAGGCATGCCCGCGTTTGCGGCACGCTGACCCTGCATGGCGTCGGGCGTGACCTATGCCTGGATGTCACTTTCAACAAGCTCAAGCATTACCCGTTGCCGCCGTTCCGCACCACGGTGGGGTTTTCCGCGACCGGGACACTCAAGCGCAGCGATTTTGGCATCACTGCATGGAAAAGCCTGGTTGGGGACGAAGTCCATCTGCGGATCGAAGCCGAGGCCCAGCGCGATGGAGACGCATTGGATGCCATCGATGCCAACCCGCCGTCGGCAGACAGCGCTGCGGTGCCAGAACACACCGAAAACACATCCGCACCCGATGCGCCTGCTCCCTGATCCCTCGCCTGTGACCACGATGTCCCGTGACCACCATGACGCTTGAAAACACGCCCGCGCGTTGGGGAAGCGTCAGCCAGTCCCTGCACTGGTTGATCGTGCTGCTGGTGCTTGGATTGGCTGTCGTGGGCCTGGTGATGCCCAGTTTGCCCAAGACGCCAAGCTATTTCTGGGTTTACACGCTGCACAAGTCGGTCGGCATCACCGTGCTGGTGCTGATGTTGGGACGCCTGGGTTGGCGCCTGCACGCAGGTGCGCCCAGGCCCGTGGCCGGCACACCGACATGGCAGGCACGCCTGGCGTCCGCCAGCCACGGACTGCTGTACGTACTGGTGCTGGCGCAGCCGCTCTCGGGCTGGATCTACGACTCGGCCAGCGGCCTGCGTCCGTTCCGGCTGTTCGGCCTGGTGCAGATGCCCAGGCTGGTGGCATCCAACGACACCATCGCCGACTACGCACTAGGCGCGCATGAATGGATTTTCTGGACGCTGCTGGGCGTCGTCCTGCTGCACGCCGGCGCGGCGTTCTACCACCACATCTTCCAGGGCGACACCACGCTGGCGCGGATGCTCCCGCGTGGTTGGCTGCAACCGATTGAACAGGAGTCGGATCATGACGCATGACTCAAACGGGCATGATCAAACGGCATGACTCAAACAGGCATGACGTGAACATGCATGACGTGAACATGCATGACGTGGGCAAGCATGCGGTGGACAGGCATGCCCTTCGTAGCCCTGTCGCAGTCGCAGCGGCCTTGGTGGCCTTGCTGTCCACCCCGGCGCTCGCCACCGATTACGTGCAGGCCCCTGGATCGACACTGGCCTTCGGCGGCAAATACGACGGCGAGGTCTTTACCGGCACGTTTCCCGGGTTCGAGACCAGGTTCAGCTTTGATCCCGCGCACCTGGCTGATGCCCGGCTCGACGTGACCATCCCGTTGGCAGGCGCCAAGACCGGCAATGACGACCGCGATGCCACGCTGCAGGGGCCGGATTTCTTCAATGCCACCCGGTTCGCGCAGGCGCATTACACGGCGACCACGTTCCGCAGCCTGGGCGAGGATCGTTACGCCGCCGACGGCACGCTGGAGTTGCGCGGCATCAAGCAACCGGTGGTGCTGACGTTTACCTGGACGCCCGGCGCCCAACCGATACTGGTGGGCAAGGCGACTGTACAGCGGCTGGATTTCAATGTCGGCGGCGGGGATTGGGCCGATACCAGCCTGATCCCGGACGCGATCGCGATCAGCACCAAGGTGGTATTGCAGCCTGCGCAATGAAACGCAGCCTGGATCCGCCGTTGTAGGAGCGGCTTCAGCCGCGAGCTCTTGATCTTGCGCTCGATTTTGCTTCGGCCCATGTAGGAGCGACGTACGTCGCGATCAGGTGCTCCAGAAGGCAATCGCGACTTGTGTCGCTCCTACACAAGCCTAAGCGGAGCAGGATCAAGAGCTCGCGGCTGAAGCCGCTCCTACAAAAGCCTATCCACCAAGCCAGCGAGCCAGCTTGTCGGCATCGAAAGGCCAGTCGAGTTCCGCGCCGCGCCCCATGTCACGCAGCACCGGCACACGCACGCCATAACTGGCTTCCAGCGCGTCATCGCCATCGATGAAGACACTGTCGAAGTCGGGGATACGCGCCGCAGCCAGCACCTCCAGCGCCAGGTCACACAGGTGGCAGTCGTCGCGTTGGTAGAGGATCAGGGACATGGGGGCTCTCTTGCTCGCAGGGCATAGAATAGCGGGATGGCAGTTTCCACTTTCGACTTGTTCAAGATCGGCATCGGACCGAGCAGCTCGCATACCGTCGGGCCAATGCGGGCGGCCGCGCGTTTCCTCGAAAAATGGCTGGACGAACCCGCACTGCTGGACAGCGTCGCGCGCGTGCGCGCCGAGGTCTTCGGTTCGTTGGCGCTGACCGGGCGCGGCCATGGCACCGACAAGGCCTTGCTGATGGGCCTGGAAGGCCGATGGCCCGACAGCATCGACCCGGACATCATCCCCGCCACGCTGGAGCGCATCCGCAGCCAGGGCAGGATCCGACTGCTCGGCCGCCACGAGATCGCCTTCGACGAGAAGAGCGACCTGGTATTCAACAAGCGACAAAAGCTGCCGTACCACACCAACGGCATGCGTTTTGCCGCATTCGACGCCGATGGCAACGAGATCGCCACCCGCGATTACTACTCGGTCGGCGGCGGTTTCGTGGTCAACCAGGACGAGGCGGCCGAAGACAGGATCGTCGCCGATACCACCGCCGTGCCGTATCCGTTCTCGTCCGGCGACGAGCTCATCGCGCACGCCAACGACAACACAATCACCCTGGCCGAGTTGATGTACGCCAACGAGCAAGCCTGGCGTAGCCGCAAGGACATCGACACCGGGTTGGACGCCATCTGGGCGGCGATGCAGTCCTGCGTGGAGCGTGGCATTGGTTCACCCGGCACCTTGCCTGGCGGGCTGCATGTCAGCCGCCGCGCGCCGCAGTTGCATCACGAGCTCGAATCACGCCCCGAGGACGCTGCGGAGGATCCATTGACCATGCTCGACTGGGTCAACCTGTTCGCGCTGGCCGTCAACGAGGAAAACGCCGCCGGCGGCCGCGTGGTCACGGCGCCGACCAATGGCGCTGCCGGCATCATCCCGGCGGTGCTGCATTACTACCGACGCTTTTGCCGCAACGCCAGCGACCAGGGCGTACGCGACTTCCTGCTGACCGCCGCGGCCGTTGGCATCCTGTACAAGGAAAACGCTTCGATCTCCGGCGCCGAGGTGGGCTGCCAGGGCGAGGTCGGCGTGGCCTGCTCGATGGCAGCCGCGGGCTTGACGGCAGTGCTGGGCGGCACCCCCGACCAGGTCGAAAACGCCGCCGAGATCGGCATGGAACACAACCTGGGCCTGACCTGCGATCCGATCGGCGGGCTGGTGCAGATCCCCTGCATCGAGCGCAATGCGATGGGTTCGGTCAAGGCGATCAACGCCTCGCGCATGGCCATGCGCGGCGACGGCAAGCACAAGGTCAGCCTGGACAAGGTCATCAAGACCATGCGCGATACCGGCCGCGACATGCGCGACAAATACAAGGAAACCTCGCGCGGCGGGCTGGCGGTGAACGTCATCGAGTGTTGAACCCGGCACTTCCCGGTGCTGGCCAAACTCCCCTGACCACCCCGCCCCCGCTTGCCAAAACCTGGCTGAACAGGTCTAGACTGGGGTCATGTACGCGCGCATCGAGGATTTGCGGCGACCGGCGGCACTGATCGGCTTGTACTTCGCCGGCGCGGTCGTGGCCAGTTTGTTCCTGCGTACCAGCAACGACATCACCCTGTTCTGGCCCGCATCGGGCATCGCCTTTGGTGCCACGATCCGATATGGCCTGCGCTGGGCGATCATCCTGCCGCTGGTCCTGGTGGTCTTCCATCCTTTGTTCGCGCCGGTTTCGGCGGAATTCCTGGTGTTCTCGATCGGCAGCAACATGGTCGCGACACTGCTGGCGGGCTGGCATGTCCGCCGCCATATCCCCCTGCACCTGGGTACCCGCGACGCGTTGCTGATCCTGCGCGGCGGCCTGCTGCTATGCGCAATCAGCGCCACCATCGGCAGTTGGGGACTGGTCGCGGCCGGCATGCTCCCACGCGAAAGCTATGCCGCCTCCTGGGCGCTGTGGCTGCTCGGCGACCTGCTGGGCATCACCACCGTGACGCCCGCCCTGCTGCTGCTCACAAGCACGCGAACATCGAAAATGCAGGTCTCACCCCTGGCCGAACCCTCGGCACTGAGTGAGCGCGCGCTCTGGTCGCTGTGCCTGGCCGCCAGTTTTGCCATCATCTACGTGACCGGCCTGCACGGCATCACCAACCGTTTTGGCCTGATCGCCTTGCCGCTGATGCTGCTGCTGTGGTCGTCGATGCGCTTTTCACCGGTATGGAATGCCCTGGCGACCACGCTGGTGGTGACTTACCTCAGCCTGGTCACCGGACTGGGCCTGGGCGGATACACCCTGCCCACGACGCTGCTGGATACGATGGTCCTGCTGGTCCTTCTCAACCTGATCGCGATCATCCCGATACTGCTGTCGTTGTCCGGCCTGGAGCAACGCACGACTGCGCAGGCGTTGTACCAGCGCGCGACGACGGACACACTCACCGGGTTATGCAACCGGGGCATGTTCGAAGAAAGCACGCGACAGCGCCTGGGCGAAACCAGGCAGCCAATGAGCCTGCTGTACCTGGACCTGGACAACTTCAAGATCGTCAACGACAGTGCAAGCCATATCGCCGGCGATGCGCTGCTCAAGTCGTTGTCCGGCGTGCTGACCGCGACGCTCCCGAAAGATGGCCTGGTGGCGCGCACCGGTGGCGACGAGTTCGCGATCCTGTTGCGCGGCGAACGCAACGATGCCATCGTCCATTCGCGGGGGCTGCTGCGCGAAGTGGAAGCGTTACGCCTGCCCTGGGGCGACCAGGTCCTGGCCGTCACCGCCAGCATCGGCATCGCAACGGCCGATGCGCGCAATCATGACTACGACAGCCTGTACTCGCAGGCCGATGCCGCCTGCTTCACCGCCAAGGAGATGGGCGGAAACCGGTTGCACGTCGCCGACCCCGACAGTGACGAAACCCGGACGCGCTCGGCAGCCATGCGCTCGGCGATGCGGGTACGCGAGTCACTGGACCACGACCAGCTGGAACTGTTTTGCCAACCCATCCTGCCGCTGCGCACCGACCTGGACGAGGACGGCGTCCATTTCGAAGTGCTGCTGCGCTGGCGCCATCCGGACGGGCACCTGCACCTGCCCGCCGAGCTGATCGCCGCTGCCGAGCGATTTGGTCTTGGGCCGCGACTGGATCGGCATGTCGTGGACTCGGCCCTGGGCTGGCTGGAGACGCACCCCGACGCAGCACGACGCACACGCAACTGCAGCCTCAACCTCAGCGGGGCGACCCTGGTCGACGAGGAGTTCGCCGAGTACCTCGCCGCCCGGCTGCATCGCAGCAGTTTCCCTGCGCAGCGACTCTGCCTGGAAATCACCGAGACCAGCGTGATCCGCGACCGCGGCCGGGCCCAGCGCTTCATCCACCGCATGCACGACATGGGGTGCCGGTTTGCACTGGACGACTTCGGAACCGGCTTCTGCTCCTTCAGCTACCTGCGCGACCTGCGGGTCGACTTCCTGAAGATCGATGGCAGCTTCGTGCGCGATGGCCGTGACCCGGAGTTGTCGCAGGCCGTGATCCGTTCGATCGCCGACATCGCGCACGTGCTGGACAAGCTGACCATCGCCGAGCACGTCGAGACCGAAGCCCAGCGCGCACGCATGCAGCAGATGGGGGTGGACTACGCACAGGGATATTTGTTTGGTCATCCGCAGCCGATCGAGACCTATTTTTCCAACCCGCCCCTGGGCTCTGCGTTCGTCGCCAACGTTGCCTGAATCGACAACGCGTCATCCAGCAACGCCGCTGACGTGACCCCGGCGCCGGCACCGGGACCCTGCACCAGCAGGGGTTGTCGGTGATAGCGATCCGACCAGATCGCCACCCGGTTGTCCGTGCCGGTCCCACCGGCCAATGGATGGTCGGGCGCCAGCGACTCAAGCCCCACCCTGGCCTGCCCACCCTCCAGACGGGCGACGTAATGCAATGTTTCTCCTCGTTTCCAGGCCTGCGCGTAGCGCTGGCGCAAGCCGGCATCGAGCATGGCCAAACCGGCATCGACCTGGTCCCTGGGCAAGGCCGCCAATCGTTCGGGCACCAGTGATCCGACGTCCACGGCCCCGGCTTCCAGCTCGACGCCTGCCGCGCGTGCCAGGATCAACAACTTGCGACGCACGTCTTCGCCGGACAGGTCATCGCGCGGATCAGGCTCGGTGTAACCGGAATTGCACGCCTCGTTGACGAATCCGGAAAACGGCAGCCGTCCGTCGAAATGATGGAACAGCCAGGCAAGTGACCCGGACACCACGCCGGCGATGGCATGGATGCGATCCCCGCCGGCCCGCAGGTCGCGGATACTGCGCAGCAACGGCAAGCCGGCCCCGACCGTCGCACTGTCGCCGTAACGCGTGCCACCGGACTCGCAACCGGCGCGGATGGCCCGCCAGCGTTGCAAGGCCGTGCCCTGCCCCAACTTGCAGGCAGTCACGACGTGGATGCCTTGCGATAACCATCGCGCATGCTGGTCGGCGACAGCATCGCTGGCGGTGGCGTCGATCAGGATGCGGATGCCGTCGTGGCCGAGGGCGCGCAAGGCCAGTGCGGGGCCGTCGCCTACGCGGATCGGCACCTGTCCCAGGTTGCCCGGGCCCTGCCTGCCACAGGGAACCCATGCCATGCGCGTATTGGCCGCGTGTACCAGCAACAGACGTTGGCCCAGCGCCGACCCGCCCCAAGCCTCCAGGCGATCCAGCACGGCGCGCCCCACGTTGCCGGTCCCCAGCATGGCGACGCGTGCAGGCACGCACGCAGGCCGCGTAGCTGCCTGGCGCAAAACCGCATCCTCCAGTCCCTGTGCCAAGGGACGCGTTACTGCACGCCCCAATGCACTGTCCACTGCACCCGGCCCGACGCTCACTTCGCCACGCGTCTGCGACAGGTCGCTGCCAGCACACGCACCAGTGCCGCATCGATGTCTGCCAGCAGGTCATCCACGTCCTCGATGCCGACAGACAAACGCAGCAGGCCTTCACCGATACCGGCTGCATCGCGCGCCTTGGCCGACATCGCTGCATGCGTCATCGTCGCCGGATGCGCGACCAGGCTTTCCACGCCACCCAGCGATTCGGCCAGCGTGAAACATTGCAGGCCATCGATGAAGGCGCGCACGGCCCGCTCGCCGCCTTCCAGCTCCACGCCCAGCATCGCGCCAAAGCCCTGCTGCTGGCGCGCTGCGATGGCATGCCCCGGGTGCGAAACCAGGCCCGGGTAATGCACGACCCGTACCGCCGGATGCGCGACCAGTGCCTGGACCAATACCGCCGTGTTTTCCTGGTGCACGCGCAACCGCGCAGCCAGCGTGCGCAAGCCACGCAAGGTCATGAAACTGTCGAACGGCGAGCCGGTGATGCCAAGGCAGTTGGCCCACCAGGCCAGCGTTTCATGCAGTCGTGCTTCTTTTGCGATCACCGCACCACCAACGACATCGCTGTGCCCGTTGATGTATTTGGTGGTCGAATGCAGCACGATGTCGGCACCAAATTCGATCGGGCGCTGTAGTGCTGGCGACAGGAAGGTATTGTCGACCACCACCATCCCGCCCGCAGCATGCGTGGCCTCGATCACGAACCGCAGGTCCGTGATCCGCAACAGCGGATTGGACGGGGTCTCGATCCACACCAGCCCGGGTGGGACCTGCAATGCCTCGGCCAACGCACGCGGATCGGTCAGGTCGACGGTCACCAGCTCGAAGGCACCCCTGGCCGCCAACGCATTGAACAGCCGCCAGCTGCCGCCATAGCAATCGTGCGGAACCAGCAAACGGTCGCCCGGTTGAAGGCACGCTTGCAGGACCAGCGTGATCGCGGCCATGCCAGTTGCGGTCACGACGCCGCCGGCACCGCCTTCGAGTTCCGCCAGCGCCTCGCCCAGCAGGTCGCGGGTAGGATTGCCGCTGCGGGTGTAGTCGTAGGTGCGCTTGTCGTTGAATCCCGCAAAGCTGAAATTGCTGGACAGCACCAGCGGCGGCGTCACCGCGCCGAACGCCGTGTCGCGATCGATGCCGGCGCGCACGGCACGCGTGGTGGCGCGGGCCGAAGTACGGACGCTCATGCGCCCACCTGCACACACTTCGGTGCCTGTGGCTGCCGCAGCGACGGGCGCAGGACCTTGCGCAAGAGACCGCCGATGGCGGCATCTTCCTTGAGGAAGGCATCGTGGCCATACGGCGAATGCAGGATGCGCAGGGATGTTTCGCCCGACAGGCGTTCAACCAGCCGGTACGCATCTTGCACCGGCACCAACCGGTCTTCGGCAACCGCCACCACCGTCACCGGCACGTGGATCGTGGCCGCATCGACCTGCTGCAGGTCGATCGATTCGGACAACCGCACGAAACCCACCGCCGAAGACTGCGCCACGTATTTCGCACCGCAATGATCCAGGTAATCCTCGGCGGCCACCTGGACGCGACCATCAATCACTTCGGCCGGCCCAAAGCGTGCCGCAAACTCCGCCGGCGTGCGATAGCTCAACAGGGCCAGTTGCCGTGCCAGCACGAGGCCATCGCGCGCATCGCACTGCAATTGTCCCAGCGCCACCGCCCGGCGCTGCAATGCACGCCAGGCACTTGCATAGGGATGCGCGCGATCGGTGCCGCTGATCGCAACCAGGCGCTGCAAGCGCGTCGGATGCCGCGACGCGAATTGCAGCCCGACCATCGCGCCATACGAGCAACCGATGAATCCCTTGAGTGCGTCGATGTCCAGCGTATCCAGGAGCGCCGCGATCGCATCGGCTTGATCGGCAGGATCAATCGGCGCATCGAGGTCGCCATCGGCACCGAGCCAGTCGATCGCAAGGATGGCATGGGTGGAAGGATCCAGCGCACGTCCGCTACCAACCTGCCTGTCCCACCAGCCAGCCTGCGGAAAAGTCCCGCTGGCGGCAACGTGGCAACCGGCGGAAATCCCGCCAGCGACCAGCAGGACCGGCAACGTGGCATCACCGAGCCACTCGTAACGCAACCGGACCTGGCGGTCGCCGGCATGGCGCAGCGACAGCGTGCAATCCAACGTGCCGCGATGGGCATCGCCAGGCGTGCCGGAGGACGGCTTGCCCGAGGCAATCTTCGATGCATCTCCGGCGACCGATGCGGATCGTGCGTGGGACAACGCAGGCAGCGGCGGGCCGTGCGCTGCGGACTGCGATGCGGTGAAACCTGCGGCAATCGAATTTTCGATACGCAAGCCTGCGTGGCTCATGGCGTGATCCTCCAGTGGACGGGCCATCGAGTCGCGCAGGGAACACCGGAAGTCGCGGCACGCGCCGCAGCTGCTGACCGCCAACGACGTGGCGGATCACAACCATCTTCCGGTGGACACGCAGGTCCCCGCAGGAATTGGCACCGCGATGGGGCACGCATGCAATGGCGCGCATCCCCATCAGGTTGCCCCGGCTTCAAAGGGCCTGTCCCTCGGCCGGTCTCGATGGATGCCTGCACAGTGCCAGCAGTTCCGAGTGCTGTCAATCGCTTTATGCCGATGAAGCGATATATTTATTTTGCAATCAATCCAACCCGGGAGGGCGGCGGACCATCGGTGCCAGGAAAGGCGCAGGAAGGCGTGCTGCCGGCGAAAGCAGGATCCCTCTTGATTGCAACGTATTGAAGGCCAATGGAGCCGGGCGCTGGTCGCAATGGCGCATGGCTCCTGCAAGCGTCCGGCCACGAAAGCCTCACTGCCGCCGCCCCCACCCTCTGCGCTCAAGACCTGCGCTGGAGTTTCGTAGGATGTCGACTTGCCAGTGCGCGTCACGGACGGATCGCATTTCTTCTCAAATTACGCATACTTGGGCCATGTCAAAACGAATACTGATCAGCACGCTCGTCGCCCTGGCCCTGGCTGCTTGCGCCAGCACCCCGCCGCAAGCACCCGCCACCACCCAGGCCCGCCCCCGGCCCGCCCCGGACGCACCGGGCATCGCACCGCCCGTCATCGACGTGGCCGAGGCATGGGTGTCAGGCGCAACCCCGGCCGAGGAGCTGGACTCGATTGCGACGTGGACCACGCCCGAAGGCGCCACCTGGCTGATCGTCACTGGCAAGTCCTCGCATCGCTTGACCGTTTACGACGGCGCGACCGGTCGCCTGCTACGCACGGTGGGTGGGCGCGGCGATGCACCCGGGCAATTTGATCGCCCCAACGGCATCGCGGTCTTTGCCGACCACGTGTTCGTCGTCGAACGCGACAACCATCGCGTGCAGGTGCTCAAGCTGCCGGGCTTCGAACCGATTGGCAGCTTTGGCAGTAAGCTCCTGCGCAGCCCCTACGGTATCTGGCTCAACGAAAGCGAGCCTGGCGAACTCGAAGCCTACGTCACCGACAGCTTCATGTATGGCAAGCATTACGACAGATTGCCGCCGCTGGCCGAAATGGACCAGCGCGTGCGCCGGTTCCGGGTGCAGTTTGACCAGGACGGCCGCCTGCGCAGCAATTATGGTGGCGCCTTTGGTGATACCCATGCCGATACCGCGCTGCATGCGGTGGAGTCGATCGCCGGGGATCCCGCCAATGACCGCCTGATGATCGCCGATGAGTGGATGTCGGCCAGGGACCACATCGTCTCGACGCTGCGCGCCTACAGTTTTGATGGCCGCTATACCGGGCACAGCCTGCCGCAGGACAGTTTTGCCGCGCAGGCTGAAGGCGTGGCGCTGTGGACCTGCCCGGGCGGTGGCGGCTACTGGATCGCCGTCGACCAACTGGCACCCCTGACGATCTTCCACCTGTTCGACCGGGAAACACTGGAGCCACGTGGCAGCTTCCAGGGCAAGGTCACCGCACATACGGACGGCGTGGCATTGAATGGCATTGCGACATCGCGATTCCCCGGCGGTGCGCTGTACGCGGTGCATGACGACAAGGCAGTGGCGGTGTTCGACCTGCGCGATGTCGTGGACGCACTCGGCCTGGCGCAAGACTGCGTGCGCTGAACGCGATGCATGCACGACTGGCCACGTGCACGTGCCTGCTGATCGGCATCGCCATGTGCGCGGCGGGTGCCGCGCACGCCAGCAAGGTCTATCGCTGGAAGGATCGCAACGGCGTTGTCCATTACGGTGACCACCCGCCAGATGCCGCCACCCAGGCCAGGCACCTGAAAGTGATCCCGGTGCGTGCCGAGGCTGGCTCAATGGTGCACCTGCGGGTCGAGAACGATCGCGGCAGCTACCTGGCCTGGGCCGACAACACCATCGCCGGCCCGATCGAGGTGATGCTGCATTTCAGCCACGGCAGCAACATCGCCGGTGATCCACCGCTGCCTGCGCGCGCGACCGTGCCGGCAAAAGGCAGTGCGCTGGTGGCGCGGATCGGCGCCGTCGATACCACCCAGCCGGGGGAGTTCGAGCTGCGCCTGGACGCGATCCCGGGCGACCCCAGTGCCGCGCCCCGCGATGTCGAATACCTGTTGCCGCTACGACAGCGGCAACTGAAAGTCGACCAGGGTTATGGCGGCAGCTTCAGCCATATCGACCCGCAAAACCTGTACGCGATCGACTTTGCCGCTGATATCGGCACGCCCGTGGTGGCCGCCCGCGAGGGCGTGGTGATGCAGGTCGAAAGCGACTTCGACCAGGCCGGGTTGAACCTGGAGAAATTCGGTGGTCGCGCCAATTTCGTGCGCATCCTGCACGACGACGGCAGCATGGCGCTGTACGCGCACCTCAAGGCCGAGGGCGTGCTGGTGCGCGTCGGGCAACGCGTGAGCGCCGGCCAGCAGATCGGCCTGTCCGGCAACACCGGCTTCACCACCGGTCCGCACCTGCACTTCTCGGTGCAGGTCAATCGCGGCATGCGGCTGCTGTCGATCCCGTTCCGGATGCGCGGCCCGCAAGGAGTGCTGCGTTTCAGCAAGCCGCCGCAATGACCCGCAACCCAGGCTGTTGCCCAGTGGTTGTAGGAGCGGCTTCAGCCGCGAGCTCTTGATCTTGATGTTCGTGATTTTGGCTGTTGTAGGAGCGACGTAAGTCGCGATGTCCTTTCGGAGCACCTGATCGCGACTTACGTCGCTCCTACAACAGCCGAAGCAAAATCAAGAGCTCGCGGCTCAAGCCGCTCCTACAGGGGACACGGGTGGGATCGCCACACCCCGTATAATCGCGCCCTTCCCTCCTTTGACCGCGCCGCCGCGCGCCGCCGCCATGCCTGCCGCCCCCCTGTCCAATGTCGCCAAGCAAGCCGCGCGCCGCCGCACTTTCGCGATCATCTCCCACCCGGATGCGGGCAAGACCACGCTGACCGAAAAGCTGTTGCTGTTTGGTGGCGCGATCCAGATGGCCGGCAGCGTCAAGGGACGCAAGGCCGCGCGCCATGCGACCTCGGACTGGATGGCGCTGGAAAAGGAGCGCGGCATCTCGGTGACCAGCTCGGTGATGCAGTTCCCGTACGCGGGCCGCATGGTCAACCTGCTCGACACCCCCGGCCATGCCGATTTTGGCGAGGATACCTATCGCGTGCTGACGGCGGTCGACTCGGCGTTGATGGTGATCGACGTGGCCAAGGGCGTGGAGGAACGCACGATCAAGTTGATGGAGGTCTGCCGGCTGCGCGACACGCCGATCATGACCTTCATCAACAAGCTTGATCGCGAGGGCAAGGAGCCGATCGACCTGCTTGATGAAGTCGAATCCGTGCTCGGCATCCAGTGCGCGCCGATCACCTGGCCCATCGGAATGGGCAAGCGGCTCAAGGGCGTGGTGCACCTGGTCACTGGCGAGGTACACCTGTACGAACCCGGCCGCAATTTCACGCGCCAGGATTCGACCATCTTCGCCTCGATCGACGACCCCGGGCTTGCAGAACGCATCGGCTCGGACGCGTTGGCCGAAGTGCGTGGCGAGCTTGAGCTGGTACAAGGCGCCTCGCATCCGTTCGACAAGGACAAATACCTGGCCGGCGAGCAGACGCCGGTGTTCTTCGGCTCGGCTGTCAACAATTTTGGCGTGCAGTTGCTGCTGGACTTCTTCGTCGAGCATGCGCCATCGCCGCAGCCCCATGAAACAACGACCCGTGACGTCCTGCCCGACGAGACGCCGCTGTCGGGTTTCGTGTTCAAGATCCAGGCCAACATGGATCCGCAGCATCGCGACCGCGTAGCGTTCATGCGCGTGTGCTCGGGGACGTTCACCGCCGGCATGAAATCGTTCCACGTGCGCACCGGCAAGGAGCTCAAGCTCGCCAACGCGCTGACCTTCATGGCGTCGGATCGCGAGATCGCCGAAACCGCCTATCCGGGCGACGTCATCGGCATCCACAACCACGGCACGATTTCGATCGGCGACAGCTTCAGCGAAGGCGAACCGCTGGCGTTTACCGGCATCCCCAACTTCGCGCCGGAGCTGTTCCGCCGCGCGCGCCTGCGCGATCCGCTCAAGCTCAAGCAGTTGCAGAAAGGACTGGCGCAGTTGTCCGAGGAAGGCGCGACGCAGTTCTTCAAACCGCTGATGGGCAACGACCTGGTGCTGGGCGCGGTTGGCGTGCTGCAGTTCGACGTGGTTGCCTACCGGCTCAAGGACGAATACGGCGTCGACGCCAGTTTCGAGCCCGTCCAGATCGCCACCACGCGCTGGATCCGCTGCAGCGATGACAAGACGTTGGAAGCGTTTCGTGAAAAAAACGCATTCAACCTGGCGATCGATGGTGCCGGCGCCCTGGTCTACCTGGCGCCAACCCGGGTCAACCTGCAACTGGCGCAGGAACGCGCACCGGATATCGAGTTCCTGGCCACGCGCGAACATGCGCATGCGATCAAGGCCTGACCTGCGCCCCGTACAGCCCTGCCCTGCCCAGGGCTGTCGCACCATGTCATTGGTCACTGGGTGATCGGCCCATGGCGCTGGTAGCCTGACTAACACCCCCCACAGAGACATCGACATGCGCCAGCAGGGCCTTGCCTTCACCACTCCCGTCGACGTCCCCGGCTGGCAGCGTTGGCTGGTGTTTTCAGCGTTTGCGCGCATCGTCTTCTTCGTGCTGCTGTTCATCGGTTGTGGATTTGGATTGTCTGCGCTGGTCGGGCTCCTGGGCTGGAATGCGAAGGACGCTTCAACGACGACGCATGCCCTGGGCCAACTGATCACGCGCGCCCTACCCGCGGTGATCGCCTACCTGCTGCTGGTAAAGCTGCTGGAACGGCGATCGCTGACCGAACTTTCGCCCCGCAAACTGGTGCCGGGCTTCCTCAAGGGGGCTGCCATGGGCCTGCTGTTGTTCGGCGCCGTCGTCGCCGTCCTGGCCCTGGTCGGCAGCTACCACGTCACCGGCACCAACCCGGGCGCGCAATGGTTGCCAGCCCTGCTGGTGGCTGGGCTGGGTGCAGGCATTGGCGAGGAAATCATCATGCGCGGCGTGATGTTCCGGATCATCGAGGAAGGCCTGGGTACCTGGATCGCGTTGATCATTTCGGCGCTGCTGTTCGGCGCGGCGCACCTGGGCAATCCCGGCGCGACGTTGTGGAGTTCGGCTGCCATTGCGATCGAAGCTGGCCTGCTGTTCGGCATGCTGTACCACGTGACGCGTTCGCTGCCGATCTGCATGGGCCTGCATGCGGCGTGGAACTTCGCGCAGGGCACGATCTTCGGCATCCCGGTGTCGGGCACGGACGTCGAGGGCTGGTTGGTGTCCACCCGCAGCGGGCCGGACTGGCTCAGTGGTGGCGTTTTCGGCGCCGAGGCCTCTGTGATCGCGTTGACGTTGTGCTCGCTGTGCTCGCTGGCACTACTGGTCGTCGCGTTGCGTCGCGGCTCGATCGTACCGTGCCGCCCCTGGCAATGGCTGCTGCGGCGTGCCGGCGGCAAGACAGCAACCGCGCAGGTCTCCTGACCACGCAATCCCATCTACCGTCCTTGAAGTCGTAGCCCGGGCAAGCGCAGCGCACCGCGCCGCGGTACGACTCGCATGCCAGATAAAGGCAACGCGCCGCCGCGCCCCATGCAACCCGCCTACGAGAGCCTCTGAAAATCCACGACACAGCACGTAGCCGTTTCATCGTGCCACTCGACCCATCGATCAAGCCCGCACCACCAGCAGCGCCGGATGCGTCATGCTGCACGCATGGACCATGCCATCGACCTGCACGAAGAACGTGCCAGCGCCCTGACGCACGCCTTTGGCGCGCTCGCCGCCCTGTTGGGGGGAATCGCGCTGGTGGTGATTGCCGCTGGCCAGGGCAACGGCTGGCGGTTGACTGCAGCGATCGTGTTTTCCACCAGCCTGTTCTTGCTGTACGCGGCTTCCACCTGTTACCACGCAGCCACCGCGCCCGCGGCCAAGCTACGGTTCAAGGTGCTCGACCATTGCGCCATCTACCTGCTGATCGCAGGCACGTACACGCCATTCACCCTGATCGGCCTGCGCGGCCCGCTGGGCTGGTGGATGTTCGGCATCGTCTGGACGCTGGCGCTGGCCGGCGTGGTCTTCAAGCTGTTCTTCACCGGCCGATTCAAACTGCTGTCGACCGGTATCTACATCGCAATGGGCTGGCTGGCGTTGCTCGCCATCAAGCCGATCATGGCGGCACTGGACACCTGGACAATGGGCTGGATGCTGGCAGGGGGCGTGGCGTACACACTGGGCACGGCCTTCTACCACCGCGCCTCGCTGCGCTATTCGCATGCGGTCTGGCATCTGTTCTGCATCATCGGCAGCGCCTGCCATTACATGGCGGTGCTGGCGCAGATCACGTTGCCGGGCTGACAACGCCCCAATCCATCGGCACCAGCTTCACCACGGCTTTACCCTGCGTTGGCGAAGGTGGGCGGACATCCAACCTGCCAGGGGCCGCCATGCGCATTTCCATCGCCTTGTTCTCCACACTGCTGCTCGCAGCAGGTTGCAATGCCGACCACAGCCCCGCTCCCGCCGCGCAGACACCTGCGACGGCCAGCACTGCTACGGCAACTGGCGATGCCTCCAGTGCCGACACCCCGCAGCCCGGCACCGCGAAGCCCGATGTCGCGCCGGGAAAATCCTTTGACTGCGGCTCCGGCGTCATCGTGGACATCCTGAAGGACGACCTGCTCCGCGCCACCGTCCCCGGACAACCCACGATGGAGTTGCAGCGGATCGCCAACAGCACGCCACCGGTGTTCACCGGCGCCAACCTGTATTTCACGGTCGGACAGGACGGCGTCTACCTGTCGCAGGAAGACGGTACCGAGCTGGCATGCCAGCCACGATGAGGTCATCGGGCAGCCACGACTGAGCCAAGCGGCCATGGCTGGTCCAGGCACCGCCCTCACGCCACGCGGGAAAGCGAGCAATACGCTGCTGGCAAAAGCCGCACGCCATCCCTGGCTTGTCGCATGCGGACTGCTGGCCGTCACCTTGGTCGTGCTGGCCGTGCTCTGGGATTGGAACTGGTTCAAGGGGCCGATAGAACGCCGGGTCCAGGCACGCACCGGTCGCGCGTTCAAGATCGACGGCAACCTCGACGTCGACCTGGGCCGGACCACCACCGTCCTCGCTGACCGCCTGCGTTTCAGCGACGCAGGCTGGTCCAGCCAGCAGGACATGGCGACAGTCCGCGAACTGCAACTCGATATCCGCCTTTGGCCACTGTTGCGCGGCGATGTCCGGATCCCCCGCATCGTGCTCGACACCCCCCGCCTGCGCCTGGAAAAAGGCCCACAGGGCATCGGCAACTGGGTCTTCGGCAAACACGATGGCGGGACGCAGGTTCAATTTACCGGGCTGCGGGTGGACGACGGCCGCTTGCAGTACATCGACTCCGCCAGCAAAACCAATGTCGACGTCACCGTCACCACCGGCAAGGCCGACCAACACGATGCCGCGCCGCCCATCCAGGTCAATGGCGGCGGCACCTGGCATGGCAACAAGTTCACGTTACAGGGCCAGGCCCAATCACCATTGGACCTGCGTGACAAGCAACGCCCTTATCGCATCGATGTCCAAGCACGGGCCGGTGCCACCAAGGCGCATGCGCGCGGCACGCTGCTCGACCCGCTGCAACTGCGCAACTTCGACCTCAAGCTGGCACTGGTCGGGCAGGATCTCGCCGACCTCTACCCACTGCTGGGGCTGGCGATCCCGGACACCCCGCCGTATTCACTCAATGGCCGCCTCACCCGGGACATCAAGTCCGGCAACGACGGCGCGACAAAGACCACCTGGCACTACGACGACTTCACCGGCAAGGTCGGCGACAGCGACCTGGGGGGTGATGCCAGCGTCACCACCGGAGGGGCCCGTCCCTACCTGCGCGGCAAGCTGGTATCCAAACGACTGGACTTCGATGACCTCGCCGGGTTCGTGGGCGCCGCGCCGCAAACCGGCGGCAACGAAAGCAGCAATCCCAGGCTTGCCGCAAAGTCAGCGCAGCAAAAGGCACGCGACCGCGTCTTGCCAGACACTCCCTACGCGCTCGACAAGCTGCGCTCGATGGATGCCGACGTGCGCTGGAAGGCGCAACGCATCAACGCACCCAGGCTGCCGCTCGACGACATGGACGTGCATTTGTTGCTTGAAAACGGCGTACTGCAACTCAAACCGCTGGACTTCGGTGTCGCCGGCGGCAACATCCACTCTGACATCCGCATGGATGCGCGCGGGTCTCCGATCCGCACCGAGGCCGATATCGACGCCAGGGGACTCAAACTCGGCTCCCTGTTCCCTGATGCAACACTCGTGCGGGACGCCATAGGAAACATCGGCGGCAAGGTCAAGCTCAGTGGTAACGGCAACTCGATCGCCGCGATGCTTGCCAGCAGCGATGGCGATGCCGCGTTGGGCATGGGTCGTGGGCAGATCAGCAACCTGCTGTTGGAGTACGCCGGGCTGGATATCGCCGAGGCCTTGAAGTTTCTGGTCGAAGGCGACCGCAAGATCCCGATCCGCTGCGCCTTCGGTGATTTCTCGGTCAAGGACGGCGTGATGACGTCGCGTGCATTGGCCTTCGACACCACCGACACCATCATCGTCGGCGAAGGCAGCATCAGCCTCGAGGACGAAACCCTGGACCTCAAACTTCGACCGCGCCCGAAGGATCGCAGCCTGCTGGTGTTCCGCTCACCGTTGCTGGTGGACGGCACCTTCAAGGACCCCAGCTTCCACCCCGACCTGGCACGCGTGGGACTGCGTGGCGCGATCGCACTGGTGCTGGGCACCATCGCGCCGCCGGCCGCCCTGCTGGCCACGCTGGAGCTGGGCCCCGGGAACGATGCGGATTGCGGTGGAAAATATGCGAAGTAGATGGGTCACGCCTGGTTTCTGTAGCAGCGGATTGCGCCGCTGGCGCCCGTAATACACGGACTACAGGATCATGAGCTCGCGGCTAAAGCCGCTCCTACAAAATTACGGCGCTGCACAGGTGCTGACTTCTCCGTGACTGTGCCGGGGCTTCATCAACCCGCTCACACGCCAAGTGGAGAAATTCGTTTGGGTTGGAAAAGCTGCCGGACGCTGGTCCTGGCCTGGCAACGTTCGCAACACCTTGGCCGTGAGGTCAGACCGCAGCACTTGATACACCCTGACATACTGGGGATGGAAGCTGCTGGAGCAGGCGCCAGCAAGGTGGGCAACCCCTGCTCGTAATTTGGCGGTGATCGGGAAAGGTTCTGGGCGGGAGTTGCCAGAAGCGTTTGCGACTTGCCTTTGACAGGCACCCGGGGCAGCTAACTCTGGATGTACCGCTGCAACTGGTCCAGTTCATGCTGCTGGTCCTCGATCACCGCCTTGACCAGGTCGCCGATCGAAATCACGCCCAGCACTGCATCGCCGTCGCATACGGGCAGGTGGCGGATGCGTTGGTCGGTGACCAGTTGCATGCAATGACCGACGCTATCGTCCGGGCCGACGCTGACCACGTTGCTGGTCATGATCTCGCGCACTGCGGTGTCGCTGGACGAATGCCCCTGCAACACGATCTTGCGTGCGTAATCGCGCTCGGACAGGATGCCGGCGAGCTTGCCCGCTTGCAGCACCAGGACCGCACCAATCCGTTTTTCCGCCATCAGCCGGATTGCATCGATCACCGGGGCATCGGGGTCGATCGAAAAAACTTCAGGCGCTTTCGCGTCCAATAGTTGCCTTACGCTGCGCATCATCGTCTCCTTGCCCACCAGGTCGGGTCGGGGATTGCTTCGAGGATACCGCGGGCGCCCTGTCGGCGCCTGCGTCCACTGGCCTTGCACCGGCGCTGCCTGCGCTGGTGCAGGCTGCCGGTCGCCAGCTGTCTACCAGGTACAACGGGCGCTGTTTCGACTCGACATACAACCGTCCCAGGTATTCGCCGATCAGCCCCAGCGCAACCAGCTGCACGCCGCCCAGGAACAGGATCACGGCCATCATCGTCGGCCATCCCGCCACCGGATCGCCCCACAACAGCGCCTTGAACACGATCCACGAGGCATACACGAATGCCAGCAACGCGGTCACCACGCCCAGGTAGGTCGCCAGCCGCAACGGTGCCGTAGAGAAACTGGTGATGCCTTCCAGCGCAAAGTTCCACAACTTCCAGAAGTTGAACTTGGTACGCCCGGCGATGCGGGCATCGCGCTGATAGGGGATCGCGACCTGCTCGAAACCAATCCAGCCAAACAGCCCCTTCATGAACCGATGGCGCTCGCGCAACCCGCGTAGCGCCGCCAGCGCACGCGGGGACAGCAGGCGGAAGTCGCCGGTGTCCTCCGGGATCGGGGTTTTCGACAACCAACCGATCACGCGATAGAACACATGCGCGGTACCGCGTTTGAGTGGCCCTTCGCCATCGCGGCTGGCGCGGGTGCCATGCACGTCGTCGAACCCCTCGCGCCACTTGGCGACAAATTCCGGGATCAACTCCGGCGGATCCTGGCCATCGGCATCGAGGATCACTGCAGCGCCGTGCTCCACCCGGTCCAGCCCTGCAGTCAGCGCCAACTCCTTGCCAAAGTTACGCGACAGGCGCAGCAGCCCCACCCGCGCATCGCCAGCAGCCATGCCCTGCATGACCTGCCAGGTGCCGTCGCTGCTGCCGTCATCCACGTACAGCACGCGCCCATCAATTCCGTCGTCGCGCAGGCCATCGAGCACGCAAGCGATCCGTGGATGCAGCAGCGGCAATGCTTCGGCCTCGTTATAGGCGGCGACGACGATGGTGAGCAGGTCTCGGGACATCCCCGAATAGTAGCTTTGATCCCGGTAGACTTGACTTTGTTCTATAGTTCCATAATTATGGAATAATGGAATTAGAACACGCACTCACGGCGCTGCGCACGCTTGGCCAAGCCAATCGACTGGCCGCTTTCCGCGCATTGGTGCAAGCCGGGCCAGACGGCCTTGCCGTGGGCGAGCTGCGTGAACAATTGGACTTGCCAGCGGCGACACTGAGCGCCCACCTCAACCTGCTACGCGCTGCCGGCCTCGTACAGGACGAGCGGCAAGGCCGTGTGATCCGCGTGCGGGCGGCCTTTGATTGCATGAATGCATTGATCGCCTTCCTCACCGAAAACTGCTGCGCTGGATCGCCTCGCAACGACGTCGACTGCGCCCCGTCCACCACCCCTGCCACCTGCTAGAACTGGCCACGATGATGAAGCGCATCCTTTTTGTCTGCGTGGAAAACGCCAACCGCAGCCAGATGGCCGAGGCGTTCGCGCACATGGAAGGGGGTGACCGGGTTGCGGCCTACAGCGCCGGATCGAAGCCTTCGGGAACACTTAATCCAAAAGCCGTGCGGATGATGGCCGAGGTGGGTTATGACCTGTCCTGCCATGGTTCCAAGTCGCTGGACGGCATTGCCAAAGCCGGCAGCGCATTCGATGTCGTGGTCACGATGGGATGTGGCGATAGCTGTCCGTGGGTGTCGGCCGATCGCCGCGAGGACTGGGCATTGCCCGATCCGCGCGACATGGACGACGACGGCTACCGCGCGGTGCGCGATGAGATCCACGGGCGCGTGCGCGCCTTGCTGGCGTCGCTGGCATGAATGCACCGCGCGCGATGATGGCCGAGTTCATGGGTACTGGACTGCTGCTCGCCATCGTCGTGGGCAGCGGCGTGATGGGCGAACGGCTTGCCAATGGCAACCTGGCGGTCGCACTGCTCGCCAACGCCGGCGCGACCGCTGCGGGACTCTATGTCCTGATCGTATTGCTGGCGCCGCTGTCGGGCGCGCACTTCAACCCGGCGGTGACGTTGGCGCTACGCATGCATGGCGTGCGTTTGGCCGCGCCGTGGCCTCACTACCTGTTGGCGCAGCTCGCAGGGGCGGTGCTGGGCGTGTGGCTGGCGCATGCAATGTTCGATTTGCCGTTTTGGCAGCCCGGCATCCATGTCCGGACCGGCACCGGACAATACCTGAGTGAAGCGGTCGCAACTTTTGGGCTGGTATTGGCGATCGTGCTGGGTGCCAGATACCGGCCCACCGCGACACCCACGCTGGTCGCAAGCTGGATATTCGCCGCTTACTGGTTCACTGCCAGCACTTCCTTTGCCAACCCCGCGGTGACATTGGCGCGTGCGTTGACCCGGAGTTTTGCGGGAATCCGGCCCTCGGACGTGCCAGGATTCGTAGCCGCGCAACTGGCTGGTGCCGGCGTTGCCGTCTTCGTCGCGCGGGGTTTGCTCGCCGGGCAGGATCGGCTTGCGACGGCGACCTCGGGATCAATGGCTGCAGCGGTCACTGGATCGTCGCCGATCCATTCAAGCAACTGTCCGCCCAATCAATCCAGCGCCGCCAGGTAACCACTACCCAACTGCCGCATCTGCTGCTGGATGCCGTTGCTGCGACGCTGCACGTAGGGCCCGGGATGACGGGCATCGTAGCGTCGCGGGCTGGGCAGGACGGCAGCCAGGCGGGCACACTCGGCGCGTGTCAGCCGGCTCGCATCCTTACCGTAAAACGTCCGTGCAGCGGCCTGCGCGCCATAGACGCCGTCGCCGAACTCGGCGACGTTGGCGTACATCGCAAGGATCCGCGATTTGGGCCACAACGCTTCGATCAACACCGTGTACCAGGCCTCGATCCCCTTGCGCACCCAGCCGCCCCCGCTCCACAGGAACAGGTTCTTGGCCACCTGCTGGCTGATGGTGCTTGCACCACGGATCTTGAGGCCGCGTGCATTGTGGCGGCGCGCTTTTTCGATCGCCTCGAAGTCAAAACCATGGTGCGCCGGAAACCTCTGGTCCTCGGCTGCGACAAGCGCCAGCGGCAGGTCCGATGACATCCGGTCCAGGTCCCGCCAGTCATAGGCAGTGCGATACCGCCCGTCGCCGTGCGTCCATGCCGATAGCTGGCGCGCAGCCATGAACGCCGAAAACGGAGGATCGACAAAGCGCAACACCAGCACCTGCCCGACGCTGGCAAGTAGCAGGCATAGCGGCAGCAACCAGAGCCAGCGCCGCCAGCGACGACGTGGTCGTCCTTGGTGTGAACGACTTGTCAATCGCGGCCTCCCAGTGGCTTGCAGTAGCGTCTTGGCATCCCCATTAACATGCATCGGAGCCAGGGACAGGTGGCCCTGTCATCCCAGCGAAAGCCCGGATCCATTGTCCCTTGTTGTGCGTGCAGGATTGAATTAGCAACATGGACCCGGTTTTGGCTGGAAGGTCATTGTGTCCACGCGACTGTGCGTTCTCACCTGCGCCATTATCCCCGACATGCACCGGCCCGCCGACGAGCCCTCCGGCCCAAACCACCCCAATCACGCATTACACACCTTCGCATGACAGACACGCAGACCCCAACCGCACCTGCCGAACACGACCACCTGACGCGCTTCCTGCTGCCCGCTGCCGGCGTGCGCGGGGTGCACGTGCACCTGGGTGAAACCTGGCGGGAGATCCGCGCACGCCCCGACGACGCCAGCCAGGCTGCACCCGCCGCCATCACTGAATTGCTTGGCGAGGCCGCCGCTGCGGCCGCGTTGTTCACCGGACATGCCAAGGTTGACGGCCGCCTGTCGGTGCAGTTGCGCGGCGATGGCCCATTGCGCACGCTGTTTGCCGAGTGCACCGCCGATGGCAGCCTGCGCGGCATTGCGCAAGCCGAGCCGGACACCGGGCCGCTGCCACGGGACTTACGCGCGCTGGGCGGCGATGCGACCCTGGCCATCACCATCGAGAACCCGACCGTGCATGGCCGCGATCCGGTGCGCTACCAGAGCCTGGTCGCGCTGGAGTCGGACTCGCTTGCTGGCGCTTTCGAAGGCTATTTCCGCCAGTCCGAGCAACTGCCGACCCGGCTGCTGCTGGCTGCCGACGACATCCGTGCCGCAGGGTTGATGCTGCAGAAGCTTCCCGGCGATACCGGTGACGATGACGGCTGGAATCGGGCCGGGGCACTGTTTGAAACGCTCACGACCACCGAGCTGCTGGGATTGCCCGTGGCAACGGTGCTGCACCGGCTCTTCCACCAGGAACAGGTTGAGGTCCTGGGTGGTCGGCCGCTGCGTTTTGGCTGCTCGTGCTCACGCGAGCGCGTGGCCACGATGCTGCAATCGCTGGGCGCAGATGAGGCCAGGGCTGCGCTGGCTGATGGCAAGGCGGAAATCCACTGCGAATTCTGCGGCCACCGGTATCTGTTTGACGCCGACCAGGTGGAGGCCTTGTTCCCGCTGTCCGACCCGACGAACGAGGCGCCGGAAAGGCTTCAATAGGCCTGAGGGGAGCCAACACCGGGTTCGGAATGCCGTATTGACCCGTGCAAATTCGTCGTGGAACCTTCGTGGAACCGGGTTCTGGTGATTGTTAAAAAAACATAAACCCAGTAAACTGATGTGCCCTTCCCCCGGGAACTCGTCCCCGGCCCAGAGGTCAGAACCAGCAATGTCCCCCTGGCTGCTCAAATCGTCACTCGCCTTGCTGCTCGCCTTTGGCGTCGCGGCTGGTGCGGCTGCGCAAACGCAGCAGGATGCAGGCGGCACATGGTTGCCGGTCTGGAACCAGTCCAGCGGCAAGGTCGAAGCCTACCTGGTGATCGAACCGAGCCAGGCTCCCAAAGCGGGTGTGCGCCATCGCTTCGGCAACAATTCGTTGGACGCCACCATCGGAGTGGAATCCGGCGATTCGCTGGCCCTGCTGTGCAACCGCAAGAGCAACCTGGCCAGTGGCCTGGGCAGCCTGCCCAACAACTGCCTGCTGGCAAGCCTGGGCGCACGCCTGGGCGACAACAACCGCGATGGCAGCCGCCACGTCAGCGCCAGCGCGGCCTTCGGCAATGACGCCGCCAAACTCGGTGTGACCGCTGGCAGCGGTCGCGACACGCTTCCCGCCTGGCTGCTGCCAGGCACAGCCGGCCAACCGGCCGCCAACCGTCAAGTCGATGTCAACGACCTGACCGTGTCCGTGCGCAAGAACCTGCGCAACGAGGGATACGTGTCGATTGCAGGGACCATCGCCAAGGCCCGCCTGGTTCCCGCAGCGCAGGCGCCACAGCTCAACGACCGCTGGAGCACCCGGTCGTTGTCGGTCGGTGGCGGCATCGGCAGCTTCGGTGCCAGCATCATTGGCCACGTCGTCGACGTGCCGGGCCAGTCCAGCTTCAGCGGCATGGGCCTCGGCCTGACCTGGCGTACCCCTTGGAGTGGCCAGTTGACCGTCGGAGCCGACAACGTCATCACCCGCGGCAAGAACCCGTTCTCCGCCGGCAACAAGGCAACCGATGGCGAGGGCACCGTGCCCTACGTGCGCTACGAGCAGGATCTCTGATTCAAATCGCTTGAAGTCCGGACCATCGCTATTTAGCCGAGCCGTTCGACACGGCCATCAGTCCAGACAGTCCAGACCACCGATAGCGGCTGTTCTGTTTCATCAACCTTCTCTTGCGCGCCACCGGGCCGACCCGGTGGGCGGTTCCATCACTCACAAAGCAATAGCGCACGGGTGCTGCAAGACGCTCAGCCAGATGTCGCGAGCGCTTTGATCATGGGCTGAAGCTGCGCCTCATAAGGCGCCCATTTCGGCCGGGCCCTCGCCACGATGCCCTCCCTGACCTGGATCGCACTGGCCGTGGCGACGCCGCGCTTGCTTCCGGCTACGTCGAGCATCCCTGGTTGGAAGTCTAGTCCACAGAATGCGGCCACCTTGGCGATGGTGGCCTCTGGATCCCTGGTGAGCTGGGAGTAATCCACGTCCAGGATCCTGTCCGGATAGACCCTGTGCCAGTGCGCCATCAGTCTCCGGTACTGGTGGTAAAAGTCGGCCAACTCCAGCTGGTCGTAGGAGTAGGCATTGACGTTGGAAAACAGCTCCCGGAGATTTGAAAAACAGGTCTCCACCGGATCGCGGACCATGTGCAGGATTTTCGCCTGTGGCAGTGCCTCGCAGATGAATCCTGCATTCAGGAAATTCGAAGGCAGCTTGTCGGTGAAGAATTTCTCCTTGCCTAGCCGCCAACCCATCTTCTGCAGGTAACCGGCCCCGACTGCCGCAAAATCCGCATTGCTGGCGCGATCGACGATCGTCGCATCGATGGGCCCAATGCAATGCCAATCCGTCGCGTAACGCATCTGTGCAGTGAAGTCGTAAAGCTCACCAACACCATGGACATCATCATGGCCCGCCAGCATCTGCTCGAGCAGTGAAGTCCCGGATCGATGCATGCCGACGATGAATATCGGCACATGACTGCCGGGGTGCGTAGTTTCTGGTGCAGTTCCTGCACTTGGCTTACTTGTAGGGCTTGGCTTCGCGGACCAGGCAATGAGTTTATCAACCAGTCCGCGCGAGTCTTCAGGCCTGTAATCCATCAACGCGCGCTTCGCATTGCACGCCGCGACCAACGCCTCCCAGGCAGCGGAATGATCCTTTAGATCGTCAAGCTCCTTGTGCAACGCATATTGCAGCAGCGCCGGATCCTCCGGCCCGTGCGCAGGACGCAAGAGTTGCTTGCGAAGCCTGTCGACATGATTGGATGAGGGCACCTGCTTGCGCAAACGCGACAGGAACCAATGCGCCTGCGCCATCCCGGGCGCGAGTGCGATGCAGCGCTCGAACTTGGCTTCGGCCTCGTCGAAGCGTCCCAGGTAAGTCAATATCTGCCCGTAGGCCATGAGAGTTGGCGGGAAGCTGGGATCGGCACGCATGGCCTCATCCAGGAATGCCAGTGTTCGTTCCTGCTGGTTGAGGTAGCTCAACTGCGCTGCAAACTCAAGCAAGAGCGGGATTGGAATGTGCGATAACGGCGGTAACCGCTTGAGTGCCTCGTCGATCGCTTCGGGCTCGGCAAACGTGCGCAGGCGCGATATCAGGTTGGCCAGCAGTTCGGGGCGCTTGATGCCGCCTTCCAGCGCTTTCAGCGCATAATCGCGTGCGCTCCGATACCTGCCCCGATAGGACTCGACGTAAGAAAGCTGCAGTTGCGTTTGCGGATGCCCGGGACGCAGGGCGAGCAGTGCGACGTATGCATCCCTCGCCGCATCCCATTGCTGCTTGGCAAAGCACTCTGCACCCTGTTGCCACAATGCGGCGCCCTGATCGCGTTGCATTTCGGTCGACATCTGGCCTACTCACTGAATATGGGAAGGTGGACAACCAAGGCGGCAACTGTCCCAGGCGAGCCGCTTGATTACAATCCAGACATCCGTTCGGGAAACAAATCACAATGACCAGTCCCCGTAGCGAACGCTGGCTACGAGCGCGCAGACTCTATGAAAGCGGAAGCCTCTCGGCGGCCGCGGCACATTGTCGAGCCTTGCTGCTCGACCAGGCCGACGATCCGCTGGCCAACTGGATGCTATCGGCCATCCACCTGCGCACCGGGGAGCCGAGAAAGGCTTCGCAGTATGCCATAGCCGCTTACCACCAAGCCGATAGGCTGGCCATCTCCGACCTGCTCAATGTCGGGATGTCGTTGATTGAGTCTGGCGAAATCCGATTGGCACGCAACCTGATGCTCGGGATCAATCGGGAAGACACGGCACGCAAGCGTGGATTTTGGGGGGCGGCACGGATGCTCGGGCTGTTGGAACTACCCGAACCAGCCATGCAATTGCTCGATGCGATTGATGACCCTGCCCTCCAGAATCCAAGCGTCAGCCACTTGCGCGGCAGTTTGCTCAGCGTACTGGGTCGACCCGCCGAAGCGGCTATCGCGTACGAGGACGCCATCAGGCAAATGCCCCAGTACGCGCATGCACACCTGAGCCTGTCACAACTGCACTTGGCGCAGGGGCGCAATGCACGTATTGACAGGCTGCGCGGATTGCTGCGCACACCGATGCCAAGCCCAGACCATTTCGCCATGCTCCAGTACGGGCTGTTCAATGAGCTCGATGCTGAAGACGATACGTCAGGCGCCTGGGAAGCCCTGATGAGCGGCGCCTCTGTGCGCAGGCAAATGTTTCCGCATGATCGCCGGCTGGAGTCACGCATCTTCGACAGGATTATCGAGGCGACGACTTCGGAATCGAAGCACAGCTCGGCCCCCTGCCAGGAAACACTGTCTGCAGCGCCGCGACCGATTTTCATCGTGGGCATGCCCCGGACCGGGACAACGGTCATGGAACGCATCCTGGGCAACCATCCTGATATCCGAGCTTGCGGTGAGTTGACTGCATTCGTCCAGCAACACCAATGGGTAGCCGACCGGACGTGGGATGGCATGTTCGACGAACGTGCAGCAAGCGAACAGTCGCAGCTGGATTTCGACCTGCTCGGCACTCGATACCGGCACGCGACCAGCTGGAGGGCGCTCGACAAGGCGTTTTTCACGGACAAGGCACCCGGCAACTTCATGTCCGTCGGATTGATACTGAAGGCACTGCCCGATGCGCGGATCATCCATTTGCGCCGCGGCGCAATGGATGCCTGCTTCTCCAACTTGAAGGTGCTCTTCGCGCCAAGCGCCTACGCTTACAGCTACGATCAGGCGGATCTTGCAGCTCATCGATACAACTACGATCGCCTGATGAGGCACTGGGATACAGTTTTCCCCGGCAGGATCGTGACCATCGACTATGAGGATCTTGTCGCTGACCCGGAACGATACGTCCGGGAGTTCCTCTCCGGATGTGGCCTGGACTACCGGCAAGGAATGACCGACCTGACCACGAACAGTCGCTCGGTTTCCACCCAGAGCCGCAACCAGGTGCGCGAGCCCATCCACCAACGCAATGTCGGCGGCTGGCAGCGATATGCCGATCGACTCGAGCCGCTGCGGAACAGGCTGGCCGACGCAAGGTAGTCATTCAGCCTTGAACGACACACGTCCCGTCGCGCGCTTGCCACAAAAATAGAGGCCACATAAAAAACGGCCGCCCAAGGGCGGCCGTTCAAGTGCATCAGGTTGGACGGTTACTGGTTAGAACTCGTAACGCGCCGTGAAGCGGACAGCGCGTGCGTTCTGGAACCCTGTGGCACGCTTGTAGTTGTTCGGATCAGGCCTACCGACGCTGGTCTCGAAGTTCTCATTGACGTTGATGGCAGCCTTCGAGTTGAGCACGTTGAACACGTCCACCTTGAAGCTCAGGCCTTCGGCCCAGCTCGGAGCGTAACGCACGTTCATATCGAGGTTGCGCTGCCAAGGCAGTCGACCGGCCGAGCCACGCGGAACGATGGTCGTGCCGTTGTCACGACCCGATGTGGGAAGGCCCGGATCGCACGAGAAGTAGCTGCTGCGGTAGCCAGCCGGATCGTTGCCATAGACGCCGATGCAGTTGATCGGACGACCGGACTGCACCAGCAGGTTGGCACCTACGCGCCACTCATCGGTGATGTCCCAGGCGCCGAACAGCTTCAGCGTATGACGACGGTCATTTGGCAGGTAACCATAGCTACCCACGATCAGCTCGGGATAATCGAAGTCCTGGGTCGTGCCGGTGTCGGCCTGGCCGATATCCGACTTGACGCCACCCTCGGTGTTGCCGCGGTTGTTGGCGTAGGTGTACGAACCCTGGAAGAAGAACTTGTCCCAGGAACCCTGGAAGAAGAACTCAAGCGCGGAGTAGGTACGCTTGGCCTTCTGGCCCGGATCGTCGTTCGGCACCACGAGAGGAACGGTCTGGCCGTTGACCGTGCGGTTGACGATCGTGTAGCTGGCCGGGACGGTCACGGTCTCGAACACACCGTCGCCGTTGACGTCCATCTCGTAGATGCCCGGTTGGCCCGGGTTGTACAGGCGGCAGTTCGGGAAGCCCGCGTTGTAGTGGGCGATCTCGTTGGGTGCAGCCGGGTTCGGCGCCTGGTTGGTGCCGTTGACCGGGTTGACATCAAAGCCGTTGTCGATGGCCCAGGAGACCACTGCACGGTAGTCGCAGGTGTCATCGATACCGCGCTTGAGGTTGCGGTAGATACCACGCACGCCAACCGTAAAGTTGTCGGTGAGCTGCTTCTGGAAGCCCAGGATGTACTCGTCCTGGTACATCGGCTTGAGGTTCTTGGACGCGATCGAACGCGGATCCTTGGCGATACCGAACTCGTTGTTCAGGTAGCCGGTCTGGAGCACTGCATAGTTCTGCGGTGCACCGGTGGCGGGATCAACGCCGTCGTACGTGAAGACGTCATATTGGAACAGCGACTTGCTGGCACCGCGTACGGCGACCGTACCGGCGATCGGCAGTGCATAGCGGCCGGCATTGCCGAAGACCTTGAAGCTGGCATCGCCGAACACGTCCCAGGAGAAGCCCAGTCGCGGAGCAAACTGGTTGTTGATCTTGACGTAGGTTTCGCCGTCACCGTTCTTGTTGTCGAAGTTGTCCCAGCGCAGGCCAGCGTACAACAAGAAGTTGTCGGTGACGCTCCAGCTGTCCTCGATGTAGTAGGCGCGCTGCTTGACCTCGACGTTCGCGCCGCTCTGGAAGCGGTAATCGATACCGTAGTCGTCAGCAAAATAGACATAGAGCGCACCGCCGTAGTACGACTGGCCCGCCACCGACTTGAAGTCGTCCGTGTCGATACCGCCGCGGACCAGGTGGTCGCCCAGCTGCCACTCGGCGTCGATACGGAACTGATCGCGCGTGTCGCCACCATCGGGACGGCCCAGGGTCCTGGCCAGTTCGCAATGCGTATACGGGGCGGTGTTGCCCGCGACCACGTCAGGACGGTTGTCGATCACGCGTGGGCAGCCCGGGACCGGACCGCCGACGTCGCCGTTGTACTCGTTCCTGATGCCACCGGCCGTGACGCTGTAGTCGGTGCGATCGGACGTGCTGTGGCCATAGAGCGCCGACAGGGTGAAGGTGTCGGTCAGGTAGCCCGTGTACTTGAGCACATAGGCTTCGCCGCCATTGACGTTGTACTGCGTGCCCTGATAGGCACCGCGGGTCTGCGTGTCACCGACAAGCGTGCTGGTGTAGTAGTCGGTGTAGAACCGGCGCTTGTCGCCCATGCCGGTGAATTCAAGCAGGTTGTTGTCGTTGATGTTCCAATCCAACTTCAACAGCCACTTCGGCTCCTTGGACTTGACGCGGGTGTTGAAGGCAGACGACTGGTTGCTACCGAAGGCGTCGGTATCGCCGTCGCTGTACTGGACCAGGCCATAAGCGAACAGGCGATCCTTGATCAGCGCACCACCGGCCCACAACGTGTACAGCAGGTTGTCGGTCTTGTCATTCTTGTTGTTGGAGACCAGCGTGCCGTCGTTGAGGTAGGTATTGGGCTGGGTTTCCTGCAGCGAACGCGGATCCCAGACAACCTTGCCGCCAGCATGGAACTCGTTGGTACCACGCTTGGTGATCTGGTTGATGATGCCGCCGGTCGAGTTACCGAACTCGGCACCGTAGCCACCGGTCTTGACCTGCTGCTCGGCGATTGCTTCGTACGGGATCTGTGCGAAGTTCAACCGCTGGAACGAGTTGGTGACGTTGAAACCATTGATGAAGTACTGGTTCTCCGACACCGAGGCACCGCCGAACGAGGCCAGGTTGCCGAAGGCGCTGTCGCCGCGCACCGTACCCGGCGCCAACAGGGCGACGGCGGTGGTGTTCTCGGGGACCGGGATCTTGCGGATCTGCTCGTTGGTCAGGATCGTGGTCGACTCGACCGAGGAAACGTCGATCGGGTTGATCTGGTTGGAACCGACGACAGTAACGGTGCCCAGCGTGCCGCCGAAGTTGACGGTGCTGCCCGTACCAACGCGGACCGTGGTCTCGCGTGCTTCGCCGCCGTTGCGGGTAACGGTGTAGTTGCCCGTCTGCAGCTGCGAGAAACGATAGTTGCCATCGCTACCCGTAGTGATCGTACGGGAATAGCCATTGGCAGGATTGGTCACGGTGATGGTGTCGCCAGCATTGGCTTGACCGGTGATGGCACCACCCGTATTCGATTGAGCTTGTACGCCGCCCACGAAGCACAGACCGATTGCTGCGGTCAGTGCACTTCGCTTCAGGCTCTTGGCGAGATTGTTAGAAGCCATTTTTTATAACCCCCATATGGGACGAAGGACCTTGATTAAGTACATGTACGTCAAAGCCGGAATGTGGCTAGACCGGCCGACTATAGAACAGGCAACGATTATTTAACAACCCCTGCGGTTGATTTCCCCCAGCTGAATGGGCTTGGGATAGCCGAGATTGCCAAGAAACCATCGCTCCCGCAGACAACTTGTTGTTTTTATTACAAATTACTGCAGAGTCCCACCTGAGCGCCGGATATCTGGATATTGCATCGCAACATCACACTTGTTAACAACGCATCACCCCTTGGTCTCAAGAAGTCCTGCGATTCTTTGCTGTTCGTCCCTGAGTGCCTGCGGCATGCGCTCTGCGTATTCGTCCAGGTAGGTCGCGATCCCGGCAAACTCCTGGCGCCAGCCGTCGCGATCGTAATCGAACAGCAAACGACTCGCGTCTTCGGAAAGCGCCAGTCCGTCGAGATTGATCGCGTGGCGTGCCGGCAGTGCGCCGATCGGCGTGCTCCACCGCTTCGGCCGTGCCCTTGACGCGTCCGATCATCCATTCCAGCACGCGAAGGTTGTCGCCAAAGCCCGGCCATACGAACTTGCCGTCGGAATCCTTGCGGAACCAGTTGACGTGGAAGATCTTCGGCAACTTGGCATCGGGCTGGTCGAACGACAACCAGTGCGCGAAATAGTCGCCGAAGTTGTAGCCGCAGAAAGGTTTCATCGCCATCGGGTCGCGACGCATCACCCCGACCGCACCCGTCGCGGCGGCCGTTGTTTCCGAACCCATCGACGCACCGACCAGCACGCCATGCGTCCAGTCCCGCGCTTCGAATACCAATGGCACCAGTGACGCGCGCCGGCCACCGAAGACGATGGCGCTGATCGGCACGCCCTGCGGGTCTTCGGCCATGTCCGAATAACTCGGGCACTGCCTGGCGCTGACGGTGAACCGTGAGTTGGGGTGCGCCGCCGGACGCGTGCCAGGGTCGTAGGATTCGCCACGCCAGTCGATGGCCGGCACTTGCCCGTTGCCGATGCCTTCCCACCATGGCTGGCCGTCGGCGGTGACGCCGACGTTGGTGAAGATGGTGTCGTGCTGGATGGTTGCCAGCGCGTTGGGGTTGGATTTTTTCGATGTCCCCGGTGCAACGCCAAAAAAACCGGCCTCGGGGTTGATCGCGTACAACCGGCCGTCGTCGCCCGGCCGCATCCAGCAGATATCGTCGCCAATGGTGCTGACTTTCCAGCCGTCGCGCTGGTAGCCCTCTGGCGGGATCAGCATCGCCAGGTTGGTCTTGCCGCAGGCAGACGGGAACGCCGCCGCGATGTAATGGGTTTCGCCCTGCGGGGTTTTCGATGCCCAGGATCAGCATGTGCTCGGCCAGCCAGCCCTCGTTGCGTGCCTGGTGCGAGGCAATCCGCAGGGCGTGGCATTTCTTGCCCAGCAGCGCGTTGCCGCCATAGCCCGAACCGTAGGACTTGATCGTGAGCTCTTCCGGGAAGTGCATGATGAAACGGCGTTCCGGATCGAGCTCGCCAACCGAATGAAGGCCCTTCACGAAATGGCCTTCCTTTTCGATCCGCGCCAGGGCCGACGCACCCATGCGGGTCATGATGCGCATGTTGGCAACGACGTAGGGCGAGTCGGTGATCTCGACGCCACAGCGCGACAACGGCGAGCCGATCGGACCCATGCAGTAGGGGATGACATACATCGTGCGGCCACGCATGCAGCCGTCGAACAGCGCGTCGATCTTGGCATGCGCATCGGCAGGCGCCATCCAGTGGTTGTTGGGGCCGGCGTCGTCGCGGTCACTGGTGCACACGAAGGTAAGGTGCTCGACGCGCGCGACGTCGTCTGGGTTGGAGCGGTGCAACCAGCTGTTGGGATGGGTCCGCGCATTGAGCGGATGCAACGTGCCGTCGGCCTGCATCTTTTCGATCAGCGCCGCGTTCTCGGCGTCGCTGCCATCGCACCAGTGGATCGCATCGGGCTGGGTTGATGCAGCAACCTGGGCCACCCATGCGTTGAGGGCTGGCAACGTACTTGCGGTGGTGGCGGTTGCAGGGGTGGCCTTGGCGGTGACGGCTTGCGGGGCGGCATTCACTGAATCGGACTCCAGACGAGACAAAAAATGGTTTCAGCCGCGACCGGAGGTCGCGAGCGGTTCATGGCATCCGGCTTGACCGCATGCCTTCCGATGGGAGGCCTTTCGACGACATGGCATTCATGCGTTGGGGATCAGCGTCGCCATGACGTGTTCGACATAGGCCTCGAACTCGTCGTGCTGCAGGCGCTGTTGTTGCAGCTGCAGGTTCAACTGCAGGAAACCGACATAGGCCGCATAGGCTAGGCGCGCACGATGCTGTGCCTGGCTGCGGTTGAGGCCGGTCTGCCGGAACGACGCGGTCAGGTAATCCATGCGGCGCTTGGACACGCGCTCGATGACCGGCTGCACGGCCGCGTGGTCCAGCGCCTTGAGCAGCTCGCTATAGATGATGTGCGACTTGAACTCATGCGCGACCAGCTGGAACAGCGCGCGCAGCCGCTGCCCGGGCTCCGGAATCGCCTCGAGCTGGCCAAAGACAGCTTCCTGCTCATGTTTTTCCCAGCGCTCCAGGGCCGCCACGAGCAGGGCTTCGCGGGCGGGGAAGTGCCAATAAAAGCTGCCCTTGGTGACGCCAAGGCGCCTGGCCAGCGGCTCGACTGCCACCGCACTGACGCCGGATTCGGCGATCAGGTCCAGCGCGCCCTGCGCCCAGTCGTCGGCACTGAGCCGGCCAACACGCTCGGACTTGGCTGCCAGGGTGGTCGGATCAGCGTCAGGGGTGGTCGAGTGCGTGCTGGTCATATCCGGGCCGATCCTATCCGGGGTGGTCCTGTCAGTGGATTGTCCATACGCCATGGTGAGTAATAGTACGCGTGAATGCGCCGACGGTAACGACCCGGCGCGAGCGGCCCATCAACCATCACCATCGCCGATACGGGTATCGCCGAAAGGGTCGACGCCAGCGCTGTCGGTGGCCGCCACCATCGGCAGCGGGATCACGCAGCGTGTCACCAGGTCTCCCGCTGGAATCTGCATGCGCTGCGCTTGCATCCGTGCTGCTTGCATCTGGTTGACAGGCCCTCCACGCACTCTCCATACTTGAGCGTATGGTAACCCTGCGGGGCACAATGCACCAGACCAGTCCCGAGCGTTTCGGCTTCGACCATTCGTTCGCCGGCCGGTCCATTGCCGAGCGCCGCATGGCTTGCCCCCCCGACATCCGGGCGACACCCGCCCGCTGGAGCCCCTGATGAGCATCGCCATCCCCATCCTCGCCTTCCTGCTGGCAGGTGCTTTTGCCGCTTACCACCGGTTGCGGCTGGCCACCTGGGTGGCGCTGACTGCCTCGCTGCTGGTCGCTTGCTGGCTGCTGGGCGCCAACGCGATCGCCACGATCATCGTCGCAGTGGTGCTGGCGCTGATCGCGATCCCGATGCTGGTCCCCGCACTGCGCAAGCCCTTCATCACCGCGCCGCTGCTCAGGTTCTACAGCGCGATCCTGCCGCCACTGTCACAGACCGAGCGCATCGCGCTGGAGTCGGGCAGCGTCGGTTTCGAGGGCGAGCTGTTTTCAGGCAAGCCCGATTGGGACCAGCTGTTGTCGCAGCCCGCGCCGCAACTGACCGACGAGGAGCAGGCCTTCCTGGATGGCCCCGTCGAGCAGCTGTGCACGATGGTCGACGAGTGGGAGATCAACCACGTCCACGCCGACCTGCCGCCTCAGATGTGGGACTACATCAAGCAGAACAAATTCTTCGGCATGATCATCCCCAAGGAGTACGGCGGCCTGGGTTTCTCGGCGCTGGCGCACCACAAGGTGATCCAGAAGATTGCCTCGATCTCCTCGGTGGTCAGCTCCACCGTCGGCGTGCCCAACTCGCTGGGGCCGGCCGAGCTGCTGCTGCACTACGGCACGCAGGAACAGAAAGACAGCTACCTGCCCCGTTTGGCCGACGGCCGTGAGGTGCCCTGCTTTGGCTTGACCGGCCCGTTTGCGGGCTCCGATGCCACATCGATCCCGGACTACGGCATCGTCTGCCAGGGCGAGTGGAACGGCGCCACCGTACTGGGTCTCAAGCTGACCTTCGACAAGCGTTACATCACCCTGGCGCCAGTGGCGACGTTGATCGGGCTGGCCTTCCGGATGTACGACCCGGAGGGCCTGATCGGCGACACCAAGGACTTGGGCATCACCATCGCGCTGGTGCCGCGCGACACCCCTGGCGTGGACATCGGCCGTCGCCACTTCCCGCTCAACTCGCCATTCCAGAACGGGCCGATCCACGGCCACGAAGTCTTCGTCCCCCTGTCGCAGTTGCTTGGCGGCGAGGACTACGCCGGCAAGGGCTGGCAGATGTTGAACGAGCAGTTGTCGATCGGGCGATCGATCACCCTGCCTTCCACGGCCAGCGGCGGTGCCAAGCTCGGCGCGGTGGCGACCGGTGCCTATGCGCGCATCCGCAAGCAGTTTGGCCTCTCGATCGGCCGCTTCGAAGGCGTGCAGGAAGCACTCGCGCGCATCGCCGGCAAAGCCTATGCAATCAGTGCGCTGTCGCAAGCCACTGCGATGGCGGTCGACCGTGGCGAGACCCCGGCGGTACCGTCGGCCATCGCCAAGTACCACTGCACCACCATGGGCCGCGAGGTCGCCACGGACGTCATGGACGTCCTCGGCGGCAAGGGCATCATCCTGGGGCCGCGCAACTTTGCCGGCCGCGACTGGCAGGCGGCACCGATCGCGATCACGGTCGAGGGCGCCAACATCATGACCCGCAGCCTGCTGATCTTCGGCCAGGGGGCGATCCTGTGCCATCCGTGGGTGCTCAAGGAAATGAAGGCGGCGCAGAACCCGGACAAGGCGCAGGGGCTGGAGGATTTCGACCGCAACCTGTTTGGCCATATCGGATATGCGATCTCCAATGCAGTCCGCGCGTTCTGGTTTGGCTTGACCTGGGCCAAATTCGGCAAGGCGCCGGGCGGCGACTACACGCGCCGCTATTTCCGCAAGCTCGACCGGTATTCGGCGGCGCTGGCGATCATGGCCGACACATCGATGTTGCTGCTCGGCGGCAAGCTCAAGTTCAAGGAATCGCTGTCAGGCCGTCTGGGCGACGTGCTCAGCCAGTTGTACATCGCCAGCGCGATGCTCAAGCGTTTCGAGGACGAAGGCCGTCCGGAAGGCGACCGGCCGCTGCTGGCCTGGGCGTTCCATGATGCGATCAACAAGATCGAAACGGCATTGTCCACTGCGCTGCGCAACTTCCCGATCCGCCCGATGGGCTGGCTGCTGTGGCTGCTGGTATTCCCCATGGGTCGTCGTGCGCAGGCACCCAGCGACCGCCTCGGGCACCAGGCAGCGTCGTTGCTGATGACCCCATGCGAGGCACGCGAGCGGTTGTCGAGCGGGATCTTCCTGACGCCTTGCGACAACAATCCTGCCGGGCGCATCGACAGCTACCTGCCCAAGGTGATCCTGGCCGAGCCGGTCGAGCGCAAGTTCCTGAAGGCCTTGAAGAACAGCGATATCGAGGCATTGGACTTTGATGCCCAGCTGGACGAAGGCGTGCGCGAAGGCTGGATCACCGCCGACGAGCACAAGCAGCTGGCGGAACTGCGCAGGATGACGGTCGATGCGATCAGCGTCGACGACTTCGAGCCGTGGGAGTTGCGTGCCGCGTCGTATTACGGCGACTTTGGCAAGACCGACAAGGAAGCTGCGGAAGGCCGCGCCGCGGCTTAACGCGCGGCACGAATGCAGTCGTGTGTGGACTGCCTTCACCCCGCGCTGTTGCGGGGTGAACAAGGCGCTTGCGAGCCGCTGGCTCGCAAGCCGACAAACACTGAGCGCCGTGTGCGCAGACCGGGCGTGGAGCGAAGTGCCCCGAAAGGTGAAGGGCGCTTTTGCAACAGCATGGCAAAACAACCTTCGCCCCGTGTCGGGGTGGGGTAAAGCCAAGCCGCTATTCCAGGACCAGCCTGACATCTCCCGAAAACGTTTCCAGGTGGACTTCACCCGTCCCGCTTCCATAGCGTTGCTCGAAACTCTTGCCCGGGCCAAAGCTTTCCTTCTCGACCCTTGCACCAGGTGCATCGAGCTCGCCGCTGAAGGTCTCGCCGCTGACCCGCGCCGACAATGACCTTGGCAGCCGCAGTTCCAGGTCGCCACTGACCGTTTCGCCCCTGATCTCACCGCCATCGGCCAGTCCGACACGTACGTCCGCGTCACCCGATACCGTCGCCACGGAGACCCGACGCATGCGCTCACCGCGACTGTCCAGGGCGATGTCGCCAGACACGGTTTCGGCATGCGCCTCGCCATCAAGGCGACCCCGCAGGACAAGGTCGCCACTGACCGTTTCCACCTTGACTTCTGCACTGTTGAGCGTCAGCCGCATGTCGCCGCTGACGCTCTGGATATTGGCATGCCCGGGCGCGGCCGCCGCGACGACATCGCCGCTGACGGTGTCGATGTCCAGGTCGGCGGGTGCCACACCGACGACGTCGATGTCGGCCGAGACCGACTCGATGTCAAGGTTGGCACGCAGCGGCACCTGCAACCGCAGGTCGGTGGGGCCGGTGCGATCGGTGCGCCAGGGTCCGACGTTGTGGGGGTACTGCACCTTGATGACGAGGTGGCCACGGTCACCTTCGACGACGAGCTTCTCCACGCCGTCACCTAGCGACCCGGTGATCCCGACGTCGTTGCGATCCCATGCGCGCACCTGGATGCGTCCCTTGAGGTTGTCGATCTCGACGCGACCCGCCGGATCCAGCGGCCGTATCTCGTCGATCGGGGTCGCCGCGAACAACGGGCTGCTGGCAAGACCCACCAGCATGGCCGTGCAGAGGAATAGGGACAGGCGCATCGATGTTCTCCGGGAAGGGTTCGTGTAATGCATTTCTGGATGAGTCGGAACGTGCAGGTCGGCAGGTCGGCAGGTCGTGCAGGTCGTGCAGGTCGAAAGCGTGCCTCACATCAGGCCTTTGTCATGTAAATGAATCGCGTCGGGTCAGGGCGAGCCGCTGCGCGTAAGTGCGGCGCAGGCGTTCAAACAGGAAACGTGCGCCCGGATCGCGCCTGAGCGCATCGCGGATCTGGCCTGCACTACGGTCGAGCTCCTGCAACGCTGCGGTTTCGGCATGCGGATGGATCTGCTGTGGCGTTGCGGCCTGCAGTTCGTGAAGCGCGGCAGCGTACTCCCGAGCCATGGCATCAGCCTCACGAGGCAGCAGTCTTGCCGATGCCAGGCGCGCTGGAGATTGTGTCGACTGCACGGGCACTGGCGTCATGCCCCGGGGTAGCGGGCGCAGCTGCCAGGCCATGCCGACTGCAATCAGCAACGATGCTGCCAACGCCAGTGGCGCCCAACGCAGCGCCCTAGGGCGTCGCTGTGGCCGGGCCACGGTTGAACCGGCGCGTGCGGGACCAGCAGGTGATGACGTCGTGCATGATGACGTCATGCGTGGTGACGTCATGCGTGGTGAAGTGATGCGTGCGGCAATCTGTGGCCACAGATCACGTTGCGCAGGCAGGTCCTGGCGCATGCCGCGCAATTGCCAGCGCAGGCGTGCGTCGTCGTGGTCGCCGGAAGCGGGATGCGTTGTCTCTTCTTTTTTCATGACTGATCTCCCAATCGCGTGCGCAGCAGCCCGCGTGCGCGATGCAGTTGTGCCTTCGAGCTACCCACCGCCATGTCCAACGCTTCTGCGATCTCCTCATGCTTCCAGCCTTCCACGTCAAACAGCACCAGCACCGCGCGTGCCCGCGGGGGCAGGCTGGCAACGGCGCGCTCCAGGTCCATCGCCAGTGCGGCGCCCTGCCCGGCCGAGTCCGGCAAGCCGACATGCTGCAGCGCCTCGTCGCCATCGGACTGTGGACGGCTACGGCGCGAGCGCAGCTCCATCAGCGCGGTGTTGACCGCCAGCCGATGCAGCCAGGTGCCGAAAGCGCTTTCAAAGCGATAGCTGGGCAGCGCCTGCCAGGCCCGCACGAAAGCCTCCTGGACGAGGTCCTCGGCACGCGCCCGGTCGAAACCGACCAGGCGCGCCACCACGCCATGCACGCGGCCGGCATGGCGGCGGTACAGCGTCTCGAACGCCGCCACGTCACCACCGCCCGCGGCAAGCGCCAGGGCGTGGTCGGTGTCGACGGCAGCGTCGGCGATGGCTTGAGGTGGCACCCAGTCGGTCACGGCGAGTGTGAGCATATACAGTCCGATGCCGGATCAGGCGGTGGCGTTTAAGGCCGCTGCAATGCTTTTGCAGGAGCGTCTTCAGGCGCGAGCTCTTGTTGCGGCTTCCTGTAGGAGCGGCGTAAGCCGCGACATAAGCCCCATGAAGCCCTGATCGCAATCAACGTCCCTGCTATAACAACCTGGAAACAAGAGCTCGCGGCTGAAGCCGCTCCTACAGGGGCTTCGAGGCCGATCGCAGCGTCAGTCGCGAGATTTCCGGCGGCACCCGGAACCGGAACGGCACGATGCTGGTCCCGATCCCGGGTGACACGAACAGCAATCGCCCCGCCTGCCGGATCGGCCCGGCCAGGTAGTATCCGCCACGCATCGACGGCCGCCCCGGCAGCAGCCGGACCTGTCCCCCATGCGTGTGCCCGGCGATCACCAGCGAGGCACGCGCCGGCATGCGCGGGAAGATCGCCGGGTTATGCGTGACCGCGATGACGGGGGCGGCATCATCGACCTGCGCGAACGTTCCCTCGATGTCCGGATGCCCCTCCCACAAGTCGCCGATGCCGGCCAGCCAGAATCGGCAGCCGCGAAATTCGACTTCGCGCGACTGGTTCTGCAGCACCACGATGCCGGCACCCTCCAGCGCGCGGCGCACCTTGGCGCCGCCCTTCCACCAGTCATGGTTGCCAAGCACGGCATAGAAGCGCTTGTGCGCGGCCAGTCGCTGGAGATGTGCGGCGACGACTTCCGGCGGAACGTATTTGCCGAGCAGGACCTTGAGGATGACGTAGTCCCCGGCCATCACCACCACGTCGCTGTCGCTTGCGATCAACCTGTCGACGATCCGGTCGAGCTTGTCGACACCATTGCGCGGCGAGCCGGTGTGCAGGTCGGCGACGACGTCCATGCGCAAGCCCTCGCATCGCGCGGGCCAGTGCGGTAATGCCAAGGTGTAGTCGCGATCGACCAACTGCGCTGGTTCCCACACGAAGCCCCAGGCGAGGAATGCCAGCAGCAGCGCGGCCAGGGCCTGCAATCCGTGCTGCACCCGGCGCCTACGCCGGCGCGTGCGGTCGGGCGTTGCATCGTGTCGGCCTTCCGCGTCGGCGTCTGCCGCGCTTCTTGCTTGCCGGGTCATCTCATGACCCCGGCGACGACAAGGAAGCAGCAGGTTGGCTCTCTGCCCGCCGCGCCGCCCGCCAGCCAATCGCACCGGCCGCCAGCGCAGCGGCAGCACTGATCGTGGCGAAGGTCGACACGGTCGCGCCCACGCTGCGCAGCAGGTTCATCCCGGTCGCGATACTGACATCGCCAAAGCGCCATACCGCGGTATCCACCGCGTTCTGACCCTTGTAGCGCTGCTCGCGGGGAACGGTCGTGAACAGGCTGTGCCGTGCGGGCTCGGCCATGCCGTAAGCCAACCCGCGACTGACGATCAATGCCAATGCGACCGCAGGCATGCCCGCCAGCAGCGGCGCATGCGGATCCGGCACCAACACCACGACCAGCAGCATCACGATGCTGGCGGCCGCCCAGGCCAGATGGTGGGGCCCGCGCCTTGGCGGGGCAGCAGCCAGCGCGTCACCGTGAGCTGTACCACGGCGGTCAGCAGGTTGGTGGCCAGGTCGACATTGGCCGCGAATTCGGTGCGTGCCACCGCATCGACGAAGGTAGCCCTCGAATAGTCCGTGACCAACGCATAGTTGACCGTCCCGATACCATCGGCCAGCAACAGCAGCAGCGCCATTGCACGCATGAACGGCGTCGCGAACACCTGCTTCAACCCATCCCACATGCCACCGCCGATGGCCGCCTCGTGGTGTTGGTCGTGGCGCTTCTCGCCATGCAGGCGCGCCCAGCGTCCCAACAGAACCACGCAGACGACCGCCACCGACAGCAGGCCCGCCGACACCAGCAGCAACCGCCCCACGCCGACGATATTGACCAGGTGCCGGGTCAGGATCGGTCCGGTCACCGCGCCGGCGGTAGCCGCCAGCGCGATGATCGGGAACAGCCGCCGCGCCTGCGCCACGCTCCAGATGTCGGTCATGAAGATCCAGAAGATCGACACCACGAACAGGTTGAACACGCTCACCCAGACGAAGAACAGCACGCCAAGTGCGCGCGGCGACAGCAGGCCGTGCTGGGTGAACAGCGGCACGAAGGCCAGCAGGCAGGCGATGAAGACGATATTGAGCAGCGGCACCACGATCGGGCGCGGGTAGCGCGACACCAGCGCGCCGAACACTGGCGCCAGTGCCAGCATGGCCAGGAAGGTGGCGCCGTAGAACCACGGCAACTGGGTCGACCCCACTGCGGCCGCCAGCTGCTCACGTACCGGCCGCATCACGTAGTACGCGGCCAGCACGCAGAAGAAGTAGATGAACGACAGGATGACCGCGCGCAGTTCGCCCGTCTGGACGCGGCTGGTCCGGCTCTCGGCGCCCACGATATCGGTCATGTCCCTGTCCCTTGCTATCGCCACCGGGCAGGCAGCGTCCTGCACGTTAGCCGATCAACGTTGGCGGCGACCAGTTTCCGGGGTCCCGGTGCCAACACATGATTTGCCGCCGACAAGAACAAATGTCCCGGCGGCGACTGGACGCGCCGACATCCCCAGAGCATTTGCTCCACCACTCCGGCATAGTTTGCAGGGAATCTCCTACAGGCACGGCATGTGTACGACTACATCATCATCGGCGCCGGCTCGGCCGGCTGCGTACTGGCCAACCGCCTGAGCGAAGACCCAGCCTGCAAGGTGCTGCTGCTCGAAGCCGGCCCGCGCGACTGGAACCCCTTCATCCACATGCCGGCCGGCATCGCCAAGCTGGTCGGGCAAAAGGGCGTCAACTGGAACTACGACACCGCGCCCGAGCCACAGCTGGACAACCGCACCCTCTGGTGGCCACGCGGCAAGGTGCTGGGCGGTTCCAGCTCGATCAATGCCATGTGCTACATCCGCGGCGTGCCGGCCGACTACGACGACTGGGCGACGCAGGGCGCTGCCGGCTGGGACTGGGATGCGGTGCTGCCCTATTTCAAGCGAAGCGAAGGCAACACGCGCGGCGGCGACGCGCTGCATGGTGGCGACGGTCCACTGGGCGTATCCGACCTGCGTTACGTCAATCCATTGTCCGAAGTCTTCATCGAGGCGGGCCAGCAGGCAGGCTTGGCCCACAACACCGACTTCAATGGCGTCCAGCAACAAGGCGTCGGGCTGTACCAGGTCACGCAGAAGGACGGCGCGCGCTGCTCGGCGGCGGTCGGTTACCTGGATCCCGTCAAGTCCCGCTCCAACCTCACCGTGCATACCGGTGCGCTGGTCAACCGCATCACCTTCGATACGCCAGGCTCGACCAACCCACGCGCAAGCGGCGCGACCTATTCGATGCGCGGACAGGCCTTCCACCAGCCGGCATCGCGCGGGGTGATCGTGTGCGGCGGCGCGATCAATACACCACAGCTGCTGATGCTGTCCGGCATTGGCCCGGAGGCCGAACTGCGCCAGCATGGTATCGATGTCGTGGTCGATTCATCCGGCGTCGGTGGCAACCTGCAGGATCACCTGGACATCTGCACCCTCCAGCATGCGACCCGCCGCGTGACCTACGACCGGGTCAGCGACCTTCGCATCGCCCTGGACTATTACCTGCGTGGGCACAGTGGCCCGGGCACCAGCAATATCGCCGAAGCCGGTGGATTCGTGCGATCCCGGCACGCGCCGGACGATCGCGCCGACATCCAGTTCCATTTCGTCCCTGCCATGCTCGACGATCATGGGCGTCACCGTCTTGCCGGTGATGGATACACGCTGCATGCGTGCTTCCTGCATCCGCGCAGTCGCGGCCGTGTAGGACTGGCGAGTAACCGCGGTTCGGACAAGGCCCGCATCCAGGCCAATTATTTGAGCGACGCCGAGGGATACGACCTGAAGATGATGATCGAATGCGCCAAGGCCTCGCGCGATCTGTTCGCGCAGAAGGCGTTCGACGATATCCGCGGCGCACCGATCTTTCCTGCGCGCACCGACCTGTCCGACAGCGAGCTGGTCGAGTTCATCCGTGCCAAGGCGGAAACTGTCTACCACCCGGTGGGTACCTGTCGGATGGGGGTGGATGACGCGTCGGTGGTCGATCCAGAGCTGCGTGTGCGGGGCGTCGATGGTCTTCGTGTTGTCGATGCTTCGGTGATGCCGACGTTGCCGACCGGCAATACCAATGCGCCGACGATCATGATTGCCGAGCGGGCGGCGGATTTGATCTTGGGTAGAGGGTGATTGCGGACAGGTGGTGCGGGTTGTGATTTTTTGGGCTTTTATGTCTAGAAGGCCAAGATCAAGATCAAACGCTTCCGCGCTGTCGCGCGGGTCACTTTTGATAAGGCAAAAGTAACCAAAACCATCCGCGACGGGCGCTGCGCCGGGGCGATGAAACCGCCCCGGTTCCCTGCGCGCCGGAGCCCAAAGCGGCACGGCACCCAAACTCGCTCCACTGCGCTGCGCTCAGACATGGGTGCCTCTTCGGCCACTTCGGGCTCCGGTGCTCGGCTTGCTCAACGCCGCACAGGGTCAACAGCAAAAAACCAAGAGCCAAGTGCAAGTGCAAGTGCAAGTGCAAGTGCAAGTGCAAGTGCAAGTGCAAGTGCAAGTGCAAGTAAGAGGCAAGGCAAGGCAAGGCAAGGCAAGGCAAGGCAAGGCAAGGCAAGGCAAGGATCGCGATGAATGGTTCCGGCATGCGACTAAGCCTTTCCAGCCCTAGCCGTCATTCCCGCAAAGGCGAGGTCTTTTGGCAGCCGCATGTCTGTCCATCCAGTGACGTTGCTGTTGATTACGCCAAAGTCGCTGGATTCCTGCTTTCGCAGGGATGACGGTGTTGGCTTTGGCTTTGGCTTTGGATCAGGCCCTGGCCCTGGCTCTTGATCTTGACTTGATCTTGATCTTGATCTTGATCTTGATCTTGTGCGACTTAAAGCTTGCCGAGCATCGCAGTCAAGAAGGGGGGAAAGGTGCCCATGTCTGAGTGCGCGCAGCGCGCGAGTTTGGGCACCGTACCCTTCTTGATGACAGATCGTCCGGAACGATCTGGGCCGCCGTATGGCGCCCGCGTAGCGGGTGGGGCACAGGGATGTGCCCCAGTCCGAAGCGCAGGGCACCGATGCGGCTGTATCGCATCGGCAAGCGTCAGGAGCCATGGTTTTGGTTACCTTTTGCGGTAACAAAAGTAACCCGCGCGACAGCGCGGAAGCGTTTGATCTTGATTTTAGATCCTGGTCTTCATCTGGCTGTTGTAGGAGTCGTGGCGGCATGCCGTCATTGGTAAGTCGCGATCGCGGACCCGTAGCACCTATCGCGACTTACGTCGCTCCTACAAACCGCAACAGCAAGATCAAGAGCTCGCGGCTGAAGCCGCTCCTACCAAGAGCGCGCGCGCCGACAGGGCGCGTGTCGGGATCTCGCAGTGAAACAGGACGCTAGACCCGCTCAAGCATTGGCGGCAGCGGACAATGCAGCACCCCGCAGATCGTACGCAACAACTCCGCCTCGGCGACATTGATGCGCCCGTCATGACTGATCGTCGTGGTGATGCCCTCGACCAGTGCCTGCCGTCCCAGCGGATCCAGCGCATCCAACGGCTCCCAGACCGCATCCAACGCCAGCACCCCATTGCTGCGTGGCAGGTATGGCAGATGGTCCTTGGGCAACACGCGCTGGATGCCTGCCAGGTAGGCCCTTCGCGCATTGGTTTCATCGCCTGGGTTGCCAGCAAAGGCAACAACACACAACAGGGTCGAGATCTCGCTGCGCACGGCCGCCAGCTTGCGGCGACCGAAACGCGCGTACCTGCCCGGATCCAGCGACTCACGCACCTGGACCTGCAACAGTCGTCCCAGGCAGTACTCGAACAACGACACCTTTCCGTCGGCATTGATCAGGGCATGGACCGTATCCATGAACTCGTCCAGTTGCGGGCGAGGACGCAAGCGCAGCACCGGGAAGGCCACTGCCGCCAGCGGCAGGCGCAACATGGGGTGCAGGTCATGCAGCTGCGCGCGGCGCAGGTCGATGGCTTCCCCGGCGATCTCCGGGCCAAGGCGCGCCGCGATGTCGCTGCCCTGGACCTCGAGTAAACCCGGATCCTCGGATAGCAGCAACGCCAGCAACAGCGGCATCACCGAGTCACGCCGCGCTGCCATGACGCGCAAGTCGGCGGGGATACCCGCCACGATACCGTCCGCACGGCGGTAATCGTCCGCGGCGGGATGCGCCACCTGTGACACGACCATCGGCGGGGTGACGTCGAAGCGATTGGACAGGCCCGGCAACGGGCTGCCGTCGACATCGGCCAGTCCCAGCCTGACGTCCTCTTCCATGCCGTTGGGTGGCGACGCCATCCACCGGGCGCGCAATTGCTCCAGCTGCTCGCCCTTGAACGATGGATCCAGGGCCTGGATGCGTTCGACCAGCGGGGGATGGGTCGCGAACAGGCCGCTGAAACCCATGCCCTCGCCAAACAACATGTGGCTGACTTCTTCGGCATCGCCACCGGCACTGAGTCGCGATCCATCTTCCAGTCCACCGATCTTCTTCAATGCCCCGACAAGCCCCTGCGTCTGGCGTGTGAACTGCACCGCGGAGGCATCGGCCAGCGACTCGCGGCTACGGCTGATGCCAGCCTTGATCATGCGGCCGAAGAACAAGCCCATGTAGCCAGCCACGATCGCGACCAGGGCGGCGACCAGCACCACCGCCGCACCCCGGGAATTACGACCACGACCCCCGTAGTACAACACCTTGCGGCCGATGATCCCGAGCATGAGGATGCCGAACAACACCCCGATCAACCGGATGTTCAGGCGCATGTCGCCGTTGAGGATGTGGCTGAACTCGTGCGCGATGACGCCCTGCAGTTCATCACGATTGAGCCGGTCCAGCGCACCGCGCGTCACTGCGACCACCGCGTCGGATGGCGAATACCCCGCCGCGAAGGCGTTGATGCCCGCCTCGTGCTCGAGCACGTAAACCCTGGGCACCGGGACACCGGATGCGATCGCTATCTCCTCGACGACATTGCGCAGGCGTCGCAGGTTGAAATCGCTGGTGTCCTCGGACACCGGCACGCCGCCCATCTGCAGTGCCACCTGCTCGCCGCCGCCGCGCAATGAAGCCATGCGGTAAAGCGAGCCCAGGCCGATGACCGCGATCGTGCCCAGCGTGGTCGCCAGCAGCAACGCACCATTCTGGCCCTCGCGCTGGATCCCGCCAAAGGCGATGTACACCCCGGCATCGACCGCCAGCACGATACCGATCACGGCCAGCGCAAAAAGCACGACCAGACGAGTGGACGTGCGCCTGGCGGCAGCCTGGTGTTCGAAGAAGTTCATTCGGGAGCCGGGATTGGAGGTTCGGGATTCGGGATTCGAAAGAGCGCGGTCGCGTCAATATCGAAAGGACAACGGGCACGGCATTGCGAGGTCACATGACCTGGCCCTTGCCATTCCCGAATCTCCAATCCCGAATCCCGGGTTCTCAGAACTCGACTTTCGGAGCAGCGCGTACCTCGGCTTGCTTGTCTTGCGGGATTTCCAGCAAGGCGGCCGGGGCGAAGTTGAACATGCCCGCCACGACGCTGGACGGGAATACTTCACGCTTGTTGTTGTAGGTCATCACCGAGTCGTTGAATGCCTGGCGCGCAAACGCGACCTTGTTCTCGGTGCTGGTCAACTCTTCGGTGAGCTGCATCATGTTCTGGTTGGCCTTGAGTTCCGGATAGGCCTCGACCGAAACCATCAGCCGCCCCAGGGCGCTGTTGAGCATGCCCTGGGACTTGCCAAGCTCGGCCATCGCATCCGGGTCGCCAGGGTTGGCCTTGGCCGCCGCCAGCCCGGACATCGCACCGGCACGTGCTGCCGTCACCGCCTCGAAGGTCTCACGCTCGTGGCTGAGGTAGCCCTTGGCGGTTTCGACCAGGTTGGGGATCAGGTCGAAACGGCGCTGCAACTGGACATCGATCTGTGCGAAAGCGTTCTTGAAGGCATTGCGGGCGGTGATCAGGCCGTTGTAGATGCCCATTGCCCAGAGCCCGAACGCAACCACAATTGCGAGCAGGATCAACAAACTAATCATCAAAGCTCTCCTTGTTCATGCAATTTCGGAATCAGGCGTTATGATCGGCCTGCATACGCAGCATACGCAGGGGAGTTGCTCCATGAAAGCCGGCCCGCACAAACACAACCAAAGGCAGGACCACCGGCACCCCCTGGGCAACCCCCGTCTTTACCGGCTCGCCGTTCTCGGGTTGCTGCTTCCGCTGGCCCTGGGCTCCACCGCGCAGACCTCCTTGCGCTGGCAGCCGTCGCAACCCGCCAGCCCGCTGCCCACCGTAGTGACCACGCCCGCGGCCAATCCGCCGGTCGCTCCCCACCAGATCGCGTACGTGGCACCACCCAAGCGGACAATGCCGGTGGCAGGCGGTTTTGACGTGCCACGCTACGAGGCGATGGCACAGGCGATGGTCACCGACCAGCGCATCCCGGGCATGGCGATGGCCATCGTGGAAAAAGGCCGCATCGTCAGCGCGCGTGGCTATGGCATCACCGATGTCGATGCCGCCGAGCCAGTCAATGCGCATACCGTGTTCAGGCTGGCGTCGCTGTCCAAGGCATTTGCCGGCACCATGACCGGGATGCTGGTGTCCGAAGGCGCCTTGCGCTGGGACAGCAAGGTTGACCAGTTCATGCCTGAGTTGCAGCTGTCGATGCCCGGCGCCGCGCAACAGTTGACCGTTGCCGAGGTGCTCAGCCATCGCGTTGGCCTGACCCACAACGCCTACGATCGCTCGATCGAGAACAACGTCGATTACAGGACACTGGTGCATCAACTGGCCAATGCGCCCATGGCCTGCGCACCCGGCCAATGCTATGCCTACCAGAATGTTGCCTTCAGCCTGATCGGCGACGTAGTGTTCGCGGCCACCGGGCATTTCTTCAGCGAAACCGTGACCCGCCGCATCTTCAAGCCCCTGGGCATGGATGACGCCAGTTACGGGCTGGATGGCATCGAGAACAGCGCGAGCTGGGCCAAGCCGCACGTACGTGCACGCGGTGGCTGGGTGTCGCTGATGCCCAAGCCGACCTATTACCGGGTCGCACCGGCGGCCGGCGTCAACGCCAGTATCAGCGACATGGCGCAATGGCTGATCGCACAGACGGGACATCGCCCCGACCTGTTACCCGACTCGCTGCTGGCAACGCTGCACGCGCCGGTGATCGACACCCCGGGACAGATGCGCAGCTCGTGGCGGCGCCAGCGGCTGACTGCGGCGGGGTACGGCATCGGCTGGCGCATTTACGACTATGCCGGCCATCGCGTGGTATTCCATGCTGGTGCCGTCCAGGGCTACCGCGGCATGATCGCGCTGGTCCCCGAACGCGACCTGGGCGTGGTGATCCTGTGGAACGCCAATACCAATATTCCCAGTGGGCTCATGCCCACTGTCCTGGATGGGGCACTTGGGCTGACGCCGGAAGACTGGCTCGACGTGGACCCCGATGTCGTGGATACCATCTATGCCAGCAACCGGCATGCCCAGCCACGGCGTAAAGACAGTGGCGCCGAAGCGTCGACCTCGCGGGCCAAGCCCCGGTAACGACCCGGCTGCAAGCAGGCAAGTCCCCAGCACAACCAATTTCACCAACCATCACCGCTGCCTGACCGCGAAGCCGCGTCTGGCGGGGCGCGGCACGCAGCAACTTCAAAGCGGCTGGGCAAGGCCGATGGCCGCTGCACTTCTGGCAACCAGCGACGCGGACAGCAATCCCGCAGGCAACCCCTGCGCGGCCGAAGGGGCACGGAACTGCCCATAAAAAACTCCCCCTCCACCTGGGCATGCGGAGAGGGAGTCTTGGTGACACTTCATCGGGTGTTGCCTACGTCTTTTCTTGTTGTCTACACCGGTGCCATCTACATCATTGGTGCAGGCGCTGCCGGCATTGCCACCGGAGCGGCTTTTCGCTTCGCGGGTCGGCGAGCCTTCTTGGCTGGCTTACGCTTTGCTGCGGTCTTCTTGGCCGCCTTCTTGGCTGGCTTGCGCTTGGCTGCCGACTTGCGTGCAGTCTTCTTCGCCGCCTTCTTGGCTGGCTTGCGCTTGGCCGCGGACTTGCGTGCAGTCTTCTTGGCCGCCTTCTTGGCCGGCTTGCGCTTGGCTGCCGACTTGCGTGCAGTCTTCTTGGCCGCCTTCTTGGCTGGCTTGCGCTTGGCTGCGGACTTGCGTGCAGTCTTCTTGGCCGCCTTCTTGGCTGGCTTGCGCTTGGCTGCCGACTTGCGTGCAGTCTTCTTGGCCGCCTTCTTGGCTGGCTTGCGCTTGGCTGCCGACTTGCGTGCAGTCTTCTTCGCCGCCTTCTTGGCTGGCTTGCGCTTGGCTGCCGACTTGCGTGCAGTCTTCTTCGCCGCCTTCTTGGCTGGCTTGCGCTTGGCTGCCGACTTGCGTGCAGTCTTCTTCGCCGCCTTCTTGGCTGGCTTGCGCTTGGCCGCGGTCTTGCGCACGGTCTTCTTGGCTGCCTTCTTGGCAGGCTTGCGCTTGGCCGCGGTCTTGCGTGCGGTCTTCTTGGCCGCCGTTTTACGCACGGTCCGTTTCTTGGTCGCCTTTTTGGCGGACTTTTTAGCAGCTTTCTTTTTCATGGCCATGAGATGGCTCCTCGTCAGTTGACTATCTGGTACTGCAGCCCAGTGCAACAAAACATCGCGGGTATCGGACCCACGATCAACCGCTTGGCGCGCGCGCGCCCGAGCGGATCCGTGTGCGGACGGGCGTCGTGCAGCAAACGCGTCCGCAAAAAAGTGCCGGCGCTGGCCGGTTTGACGTGTCGCAATGCCCGCCTGGTCGACCACCCATGGAATGCCTGGCATGTAAAAACCCGTGCCGCGTAAGTGGCACGGGTCTGGATGGTGTCTGCATGACTTGAGCATGCATGTCTGGGGCATGCGCTGTTGGGGCATGCATGCTTGTGGCGTGCATGGGTGCTTTTGCGAGGGAGACGGTGCCCGCGTCCACCCTGTCGATCGCATGGGTGGAGTTCGGGGTTGTGGTGCTCGTTGTCGCGATCGATTGGCTCACTCGCTTCCGCAGGTTGTGTCTGCTGGGCGAAAACTAATCACGGTTTTTTGAACTGTCAACAACCTGTTGCGGATATTTCCCGCAGCCCGGGCTGTCATCGGTGCGCTATCGCAGCCGTGCAGGTGATGAATTCGGCCCATGCATGACATGCACCTGGGCGGCCATTGGAAACAATGCACGCAACAAAACATCATGTTTTAGCGACTATTCCTGCCTGCAGGTGGTCAACACGGTTGTCTTGCAAACAACAAAGCGCACCGTTGCATGCACGTCGAATGTGCAACGCAGGCACCGCAAAACCCTCCGTGAACCATTTGTCGCAATCGTCCCGGTTTGCGCATTGCAACAGCCCGAATGCGCAGGAAATGCGCGAACTTCCAGACGCCCCGGCACGTGCCTGGAACCGGTCAACCCGGTTGGACGGAAACAAAAAAACCCGCAGCGATCACTCGATGCGGGCTTGGTTTCGGTGCAGTCGCGGGTGTCGACCTGGGCCTGTGCCCGACCGCATTCGCGGTGGTCGCGGTGTCAGTGGTCGTCGTCTTCCAGCAGTTCGGCGTAGGCATCGGGGTCGAGCATGTCGGCGATCGGATCGGCATCGTCGATCTCGACGACCATCAACCAACCATCTCCAAACGCATCCTCGTTGATGGTCTCGGGCTTGTCCGACAAGGAGTCATTGACCTCGACCACGGTGCCACTGACCGGGCTGTAGACGTCCGAGGCAGCCTTCACCGACTCGACCACTGCGCATGCATTGCCTGCCTCCACGCGATCGCCAACGCTGGGAAGCTCGACGTAGACCAGGTCGCCAAGCAGGCCCTGCGCATGGTCGGAGATGCCCAGGGTGACCTTGCCGTCACCTTCGACACGCAGCCACTCGTGTGTTTTTAGGAACTTCAAGTCGCCGGGGATTTCGCTCATCGTGGGGCTCCGGGTTTGCATTGCTCGGGCTAACCGAGGCAGGGGTTGTGGTCGTGGGCTTGCGTGGTTTGACGCAGGTGATTTAACGACGCATCGGCGGTTGCGATCAAGCCCCGCCCGATCACCGTGCCTTGCTGGCCGTTCAGATGCCGTCCTGGGCTTTTCCTTCGCGCACGAACGGGTACCTGACCACCCGCACGGGCACTTCGCGGCCTCGGATGTCCACGCGCACGTTGCCAGCATCGCCCAAGGCAATGTCTCCCGCCGGAACACGCGCAAATGCAATCGCCTTGCCCAGCGTCGGCGAGAACGTGCCCGACAGGATCTCGCCATCGCCGTACGTGGTCAGCACGCGCTGGCCGTGGCGCAGTACGCCCTTGGCGTCCATGACCAAGCCGATCATCTGCCGGGGCGCGCCACCTGCCTTCTGTGCTTCGAGAGCAGCGCGACCATTGAACGCGCGCGGTTGCCCATCGGCACCCGCGTCCAGCGCCACGGTCCAGCCCAGTGCGGATTCGTAGGGCGACGTGGTCTCGTCCATGTCCTGGCCGTAGAGGTTCATGCCTGCCTCCAGCCGCAGCGTGTCGCGGGCGCCCAGTCCTGCCGGTTTGACGCCGGCGGCCAGCAGCGCTTCCCACAACGCCACGGCATGGCCCTGGGGCACCACGATTTCGAAACCATCCTCGCCGGTGTAACCGGTCCGGGCAACGAACAAGGGCGCACCATCGCGCGTCTGCACCTGCATGGCGGCGAACTTGCCCAGTGTTTCGACCTCATGTGCGGCGACCTCGTCGAAGAGACCCAGGACACGCTCGCGCGCGGTCGGACCCTGGACCGCGACCATCGCCAGCTCGGGACGCTCGGTCACGTCGATATCGAACGGTTTCGCTTGTGCCTGGATCCACGCCAGGTCCTTGTCGCGCGTGGCGGCATTGACCACCAGGCGGAAGTGTTCATCGCCCAGGAAATACACGATCAGGTCGTCGATCACGCCGCCCTGCCCATCCAGCATGCAGGTGTACAAGGCCTTGCCAGGTTTCTTGAGCTTGTCGACCGAGTTGGCGAGCAGCTTGCGCAGGAATTCGCGCACGCGCGTGCCGGTCAGGTCGACCACGGTCATGTGCGAGACGTCGAACATGCCGGCGTCGGTGCGCACCGCATGGTGCTCCTCGACCTGCGAGCCGTAGTGCAGTGGCATGTCCCAGCCACCGAAATCGACCATCTTGGCGCCCAGGGCGCGATGGGCGTCGTTGAGGATTGTCTTGCGTGTCATGGCGACCGATGTTGCGAAGGGCGGCCGGCCATTATTCCAGACCTGCGCCCGGCTGGGGTGCATGGCCTGTCGTGCAGGGCTTCCCGCGATCATCGGGGGCACCGCGAAGATGACGATCTTGCGGTTGCTCGCGGGGCCGGTGCCGGGCGCTCGCAGCCGCAGCAGGCGCCATCAAGACACCGGCTCTACCAGCAACGTCATGCCTTGCGCCCCGATAATCCGCACCGCCGTGCCCACCGGCAGGTCGGGACCAGACACGTCCCAGTAGGCGTCCGCGATCTGCACGCGCCCGCTCCCACCAATGACGGGTTGCTCAAGCGTCACCATCCGGCCCACGAGTTGCGCAGTGCGCTTGTTGAGTGTTGGCTGGTCGCTCCGGCGATCACGATCCCGAAACCAGCGGCGATAGACGTAGACGAAGAGAAAGCTCAACAGCGTAAAGAGAACCGCCTGGCCCAGCAGCGGAATCCCGGGGGCGACCAGCACCAGCAGGAACATGACTCCTGCCGCGAATCCAAGCCACATCAGGAAAGCACCGGGGATCACCGTCTCGGCGGCGATCAATACCAGTGCCAAGCCCGCCCACGCATAGACCTGCCAGGACATGTTCAGTCGCCCCTTGGATGCGACGGGCCCGGCGGGGGCGGCCTGGCGCCTGCCGGCACTGTTGCGGTGTGCATCGAAGCCGTTGCCGGTGATCGATCCAGTGCCTGCCTGCCCAGCTCTGCGATCCCGGCGAGCGAACCGATCATGCCCGAGGCTTCCATCGGCATCAGCACGAACTTCTGGTTGGGCGCCTGCGCCAGGGCCTTGAACGCCTCGATGTACTTCTGCGCAACGAAATAATTGATTGCCTGCACGTTACCCCCGGCGATCGCGTCGGACACCATCCGGGTCGCCTTGGCCTCGGCTTCGGCCTGGCGCTCGCGCGCCTCGGCGGCAAGGAATGCCGACTGGCGATCACCCTCGGCGTCGAGGATCGTCGCCTGCTTCTCGCCCTCGGCCTTCAGGATCGCGGCCTGGCGGAAGCCCTCGGCCTCCAGGATGTTGGCGCGCTTCTCGCGTTCGGCCTTCATCTGACGCGCCATCGAGTCGATCAGGTCGCGGGGCGGCGCGATGTCCTTGAGCTCGATCCGGTTGACCTTGATGCCCCATGGATGGGTCGCCTGGTCCACGGCCATCAGCACCTTGGTATTGATTTCGTCCCGCTTGGACAGCGACTCGTCCAGGTCCATCGAACCGATCGCCGTGCGGATGTTCGTCATGACCAGGTTGAGGGTGGCGATCTCCAGCTGCGCGACCTCGTAGGCGGCCTTGGCCGCGTCGAGCACCTGGAAGAAGACGATCCCGTCGACCTTCACCACGGCATTGTCCTTGGTGATGACGTCCTGGCTGGGGACCTCGAGCACCTGTTCCATCATGTTGATCTTGCGCCCGACGCGCTGGTAGATCGGTAGCAGGACATGCAGGCCGGGGTCGAGCGTGTGGGTGTACTTGCCGAACTTCTCCACCGTCCATTCGTAACCTTGCGGCACCATCCGCAACATCTTGGCCAGGAAGACCACGCCCCCGACCACGATCACCAACGCAAGCAGGTATCCGGGTGACATCTCAACTCCCCTCGTCATGGCCGATACCGGAAAGTATAGGGCTACCGTGGGCCAGCGCCCGTTTCCGAGGTCGGGCTCGCAGGGCAGGCGCCCGCCTGCATCGACGTGACCAACGAAATGCGACCCCGGAAGTCGATGGCCAGGGCAGATTGCCCCGTCGCCGCCTGCACATTGAAACTGACGCTGCGCGCGCCGAGAGGCCGTGACTGGGATAGCTGGGCGCCGTAAAACAGGGGCGGCGAATGGTTGTTGCGATGTGCCCTGGAAGCGCCCTCATCCGCCACCGGTCATCGGCCCTGCGCCATCGGCCGGCTTTTCGCCGCAGGCCGGATCACTCAAGGGCAAGTCGTGCTGCGCACAGCACGGCAGCGTGTCGCCGTGGCCGTACTCAGCCTGTCGCTGCTTCGACGCGCTTCCAGACGGCGTCATCCAGACGCTCGGACAAATCCAGCGCCTGCAGGTTCTGCAGCAGCTGCGAGGTGCGCGAAGCACCCAGCATGACCGTGGAAACGTGCGGATTTTGCAGGCACCAAGCGACCGCCAGCACGGCGGGCGCCACGTCCAGCTCCCGGGCCAGCGCGGTGAACCGCTTCGCCGCTGCAACGCGCGGCGCACCTTTGCCGCCAAACACGTCGTCCTGCAGCCACGCGTAGTCCGCTTGCGCCAGCCGCGAATCCGACGGGATACCATCGTTGTATTTCCCGGTCAGCAACCCGGATGCCAGCGGCGACCAGATCGTCGTGCCCATGCCGTACTCGGCATACAGCGGCGCGTATTCCAGCTCGACCCGCTCGCGGTGGAACAGGTTGTACTGAGGCTGTTCCATCGTCGGCCCCTGCAGGTGGCGCGCGCGCGCGATCTTGTGCGCCTCGCGGATCTGCGCCGACGACCACTCCGACGTCCCCCAGTACATCACCTTGCCTTGCGCCACCAATGCGTCCATGGCGCGCACGGTTTCCTCGATCGGCGTGTCGGGGTCGGGACGATGGCAGAAGTACAGGTCCAGGTAATCCACACGCAAGCGCTTGAGCGCGGCGTGGCAGGCGTCGAAGACGTGCTTGCGCGACAGCCCCTTCTGGGTTGGCCGTGGCTCGTCATGGGCACCAAAGAACACCTTGCTGGACACGCAAAACCCGTCACGGGGCAAGCGCAGGTCGGCGATCACGTCGCCCATGACCTCTTCGGCCACACCGTTGGCGTAGGTCTCGGCGTTGTCGAAATAGTTGATCCCGTGGTCCCAGGCGGCGGCGATCATCTCGCGCGCCGCACTACGGCCGACTTGCTTGCCGAAGGTGGCCCAAGCGCCGAATGAAAGCGCGGACAGCTGCAGGCCGGAGGTTCCCAGGCGACGGTATTGCATGGTGGTTCCTGGTGCGGGACAGGTAGCCATCCTACCCAAGCACCTGTGCACGCAGGATGTGCGTGCATGCACCCGATGTAGGAGCGGCTTCAGCCGCGAGCTCTCGATTTGGCCGTTGCTTCGTCTGTTGTAGGAGTGGTGGCGGCATGCCGTCACCGGCAAGTCGCGATCCAGAGTCCCGGTTTGCTGATCGCGACTTGCGTCGCTCCTACCACGGCAAAATCGGAATCAAGAGCCCGCGGCTGGAGCCGCTCCTACGAAAAGCGCGAAAAGCGCGAAAAGCGGTGGCGGGTTACGCCAACCGTTTTGCGATCGCCGCCCCCAGGTCGCCAGGCGACTTGACGGTGGTGACGCCGGCCTTCTCCAGCGCCGCGAACTTGCCCTCGGCCGTACCCGCACCGCCCGAAGCGATCGCCCCGGCATGGCCCATGCGCTTGCCCTTGGGGGCGGATGCGCCGGCAATGAACGCGACCACCGGCTTGGTGACGTGCTCGGCGATGTACTCGGCGGCTTCTTCCTCGGCACTGCCACCGATCTCGCCGACCAGCAGGATGCCTTCGGTCTGCGGATCGTCCTGGAACAGCTTCAGCGCGTCGATGAAGTTGGTGCCGTTGATCGGGTCACCACCGATGCCGATGCAGGTCGACTGGCCCAGGCCCGCGTCGGTGGTCTGCTTGACGGCTTCATAGGTCAGCGTACCCGAACGCGAGACGATGCCGATCTTGCCGGGCATGTGGATGTGGCCGGGCATGATCCCGATCTTGCATTCGCCTGGTGTGATCACGCCGGGGCAGTTTGGACCGACCAGCACGACGTCGTCGTAACCCTTCAGCGTGTTCTTGACGCGCAGCATGTCCAGCACCGGGATGCCTTCGGTGATGCACACGATGACGCGGATGCCGGCATCGGCCGCTTCCAGGATCGCGTCGGCCGCGAACGGCGGTGGCACGTAGATGACCGAGGCATCGGCACCCGTATCGTCGACCGCGTCGGCGACGGTGTTGAACACCGGCAGGCCCAGGTGCTCGCTGCCGCCCTTGCCGGGCGTGACGCCACCGACGACCTTGGTGCCGTAGTCGATCATCTGTTCGGCATGGAAGGTGCCCTGGGTACCGGTGAAACCCTGGACGATGACCTTGGTGTTTTTGTCGATCAAGACAGACATTGGAATCCTTGGCTGTTGCGTTCTGTTTTTGTAGGAGCGGCTTCAGCCGCGAGTTCTTCGTGACGTACGCGAGGATGCTGGAAAGAGCTCGCGGCTGAAGCCGCTCCTACGGGAATCGGGAGTATCAGGCGGCCTTCGCAGCCTCGACCGCCTTCTTGGCGCCGTCGTTGATGTCGTCGGCCGCGGTGATCGCCAGCCCGGAGTTCTTCAGCAACGCCTTGCCTTCGTCCACGTTGGTGCCTTCCAGGCGCACGATGACCGGCACCTTGACGTCGACTTCCTTGACCGCGGCGATGATGCCCTCGGCGATCATGTCGCAACGCACGATGCCGCCGAAGATGTTGACGAAGATCGCTCGGACCTTGTCGGACGACAGGATCAGCTTGAACGCTTCGGTCACGCGCTCCTTGGTGGCGCCGCCGCCAACGTCGAGGAAGTTGGCCGGCGAGCCGCCTTCCAGCGAAATGACGTCCATCGTGGCCATCGCCAGGCCGGCACCATTGACCATGCAGCCGATGTTGCCGTCCATGGTGACGTAGTTGAGGTCGTACTGGCTGGCCTTGACCTCGGTCTCGTCCTCCTGGCGGATGTCGCGCATCGCGGCCAGGTCGGGGTGGCGGAACTCGGCGTTGTCGTCGGAGTTGACCTTGCCGTCCAGCACGGCCAGGTCGCCGTTGGTGAGGATCGCCAGCGGGTTCAACTCGACCAGCGCCAGGTCCTTTTCGTTGAACAGCTTGAACAGGCCCATCATGATCTTGGTCAGCTGGTTGACCTGCTTGCCGCTCAGGCCCAGCGAGAAGCCGAGTTCACGGCACTGGTAGGGCTGCAGGCCCTGCACGTAGTTGACGTGCAGCGTCTTGATCGCGTCGGGGTTTTCCTCGGCGGTCTTTTCGATCTCCACGCCGCCATCGCTGGATGCGATGAAGGTGATCGACTGGGTGCTGCGATCCACGAGCAGCGACAGGTACAGCTCCTTGTCGATGTCGGTGGCCTTGGTCACCAGTACGCTGTCGATGGGCAGTGCGACGCCGGCGGACTGGTAGGTTTCCATGTCGGTGCCGATCATGGCCTTGGCGTACTGCTTGACCTCGTCCAGGGTCTTGGCCAGCTTGACGCCACCGGCCTTGCCGCGGCCGCCGGCGTGGATCTGCGCCTTGACCACCCAGAAGTCGCCCCCGATCTCCTTGGCGGCGTCGACCGCCTGGTCCGGGGTGCGCGCCACGCGCCCGGGGGGCACGGCGACGCCGTAGTCGGTGAACAGTTGCTTGGCCTGGTATTCGTGGAAATTCATCGATCATCCAGCTCGGGAGGGAGACGCCAGGGCACGGGCGGGCCGGAGTGCCGGCAGGCCACGGATGCGCGGGCGGAACGTCTATTGTCGCCGATGGACGGGTCGCGAGCAAAGCCGGGGCATGGATGGAGTGGGGCAGCACCTGTAGGAGCGGCTTCAGCCGCGAGCGTTCGACCCTGGCTCTGTAGTTCTGGTTTTTCTGGATGGATGGCAGCCACCACCAGTCAGTCGCGACCAGGGGCCCGGCCGGGAGTGGGTAACGGCTGATGTCGCTCCCGCGAGGGCCTCTCGCGAGGTCAAGAGCTCGCGGCTGAAGCCGCTCCTACTTGAAGTCCGGCCGGACTCGATGTCGCAATGGCGGCCCCGCCCCTTTAGACTTGTCCCACACCTCCTCCGGGGAGTAGCCCACCGTCCGGCGCCATGCCGGCCACGGGGCGCGCGTCAACACACTTGGCCAGCCGGCCATGGCGCGTGCAGCAGCGTAGGCACCAGGACGCTGCGGGCAAGACCGAAGGCAGGCATCGCGCACCCGGCCGGGCGGCGCGAGGCCTGCTTTCGTCCATCGCTCGTCCGGCCCTGGAGTCCCGATGATGACCCTTGCCTCTCTGGCCGACGCCGCCTTCTGGCCGCTGCTGGTCTCCGCCGGCACTGTCGCCCTGGCCGAAATCGGCGACAAGACCCAGCTGCTGGCCCTGCTACTGGCTGCGCGTTACCGCAAACCGTGGCCGATCATCGGCGGCATCCTGGTCGCCACCGTGCTCAACCATGCCTTGGCGGGCTGGCTGGGCGCCGTGGCTGCGCATTGGCTGACGCCGCAGGTGTTGCGATGGATCGTGGCTGCCAGCTTCATCGCCATCGCGCTGTGGACGCTCAAGCCCGACAAGCTGGACGACGACACCCGCCTGCCGGCGCGGGGCGCTTTCGTCGCCACGACGATCGCCTTTTTCGTTGCCGAGATCGGCGACAAGACCCAGGTGGCGACCGTCCTGCTGGCAGCGAAATACTCGCCGCTATGGCAGGTCGTGGCCGGCACGACGGTCGGGATGCTGCTGGCCAACGTCCCCGTGGTGGCACTGGGCAGCCGCTTTGCGCAACGCCTGCCCCTGCGTGGCGCGCGCATCGCGGCGGCACTGGTGTTCCTGGCGCTTGGCTTGTGGGCGGCGATGCGAGGACCGGGTTGATCGCTGCAGTTGCGGTTTCCTGCAGTGTCCAGGTATGGCTCGCCAACGTCGCGTTATGCTCCATGCCAATGCAGACCATGCGACTGCAGGCGAGGACACTGCGTGCGCACAGCCAGGCAAGGAACCAGGGGGATCGTCACCACGCTGTTGGAGCGGCCCGACGAACTGATGCTCGAACTCGGTGCCGGCGGCGAGCTGCTGGTTGCACGGATCCGGGTGTTGCTGTCGGCCCTGATCCTGTTGCTGCCATTGGCCAACGCCCTTGGCGGCGGTGGCGTCACCGAAACCGTGTCCGGGCTTGCGGGCGCCATCGTGGTCAATATCGCTGCGCAGGGCTGGCTGGCCCTGGCGCGCAGGAAGCGCCGCTATTCATGGCTGCCCTATGCCACGGGGACCTACGACGTCACCGCCACCACTGCCGTGCTGGTGCTGTTGGCCTTGGGCGAACGCGCGGCGGGCACCAACTCCATGGTGGTCTGGGTGTTCTACCTGGTGTCCATCGCAATGACCGCATTGCGCAACGACGGCCGGCTGACACTTTATGTGTGCGCCCTGGCCGCGCTGCAGTACAGCCTGCTGGTCTGGGGTGTGTTTGCCAGCGCCAGTACGCCCGACCAGCTGTTTTCGGTGGATTACGGCACGGTCACACTTGGCAACCAGATCAACCGGGGCATCATCATCGTGCTGATGGGCGTGCTGACCACGGCCATCGTCTATCGCATGCAAAGGCTGGTGGAGCTGTCGGGCAAGGATGGGTTGACCGGCCTGCCCAACCGGATGTGGCTGCACCAGCAGATGCCGCACATCCTGGACCGGCAACGCCTGGAAGGTGGCTCGCTGACGGTGGTCTTGTTGGACCTGGATCGATTCCGGCTGATCAACGAGGACATCGGCCATCTTGGCGGCGATCGCGCGATCCGCCATGTCGCCACCTTGTTGGAGGAAAGCCTGGACCAGGACGCGCGCGAACGCCTGGTCCGCATCGGCGGCGAGGAGTTCGTCCTGCTGCTGTGCTGCCCGATCGGAAATGCCTGGGAGCGGATCGAGCGCATCAGACGCACCCTGGCCACGCGCCCATTCAATCCCGGCCGCAATGCCGACGTCCAACAGATCAGCTTCAGCGCCGGACTGGTGAGTTGGCCGCAGGACGGCAACGAGTTGTCAGTGCTGCTGGGCAATGCCGACAACCGCTTGCAGGAAGCCAAGCGCGAAGGCGGCAACCGCACCATTGCGCGCGATGGTTGAACGCAGCCACCCCAAGCGATCCTTCGCCCTGTCGCGCTTCACTCCCGCCCTGTTTGCCTCTAGTCTTGATCATTGCCATGGCCAACCGGGCCAGGGCACGCCAAGGGAATGACCACCTGATGAGCCTGACATCATGAGTTTGAAAGCATGAATCTGAAGCAGCGCCTGATCGTGATGAACTTCCTGCAGTTTTTCATCTGGGGGGCCTGGCTGCTGACCATCGGTGCCTGGTGGTTCCAGAACCGCCATTGGTCGGGCACCGGATTTGGCGCGATCTTCTCGACCATGGGCATCGCTTCGCTGTTCATGCCCGCGCTGATGGGCATCGTCGCGGACAAGTGGATCAACGCCGAGCGCTTGTACGGCATCCTGCAGATCTGTGGTGCCGCGGTGCTGTGCTACATCCCGCACGTGCAGGACCCGGCGACCATGTTCTGGGTGATGCTGCTCAACATGGTGTTCTACATGCCGACGATCGCACTGGCGATCACGGTGTCGTACAACGCGCTCAAGAACGAAGGCCTGGACGTGGTCCGCGATTACCCGCCGATCCGGGTCTGGGGCACGATTGGCTTCATCGCCGCGACCTGGACCACCAGCCTGTCGGGGCTGGAAACCTCGGCCGGCCAGTTCTATGTCGCCGCCGCTGCGTCATTGGCACTGGGCCTGTACGCCTTCACCTTGCCTCCGTGCCGACCCAAACTCGACACAGCACAAAGTCGCAGCGTGGCCGACCGCCTCGGGCTGACATCGTTCAAGCTGTTCAAGAACCGCAACATGGCGGTGTTTTTCATCTTTGCGATGCTGTTGGGCGCGGCGCTGCAACTGACCAACGCATATGGCGATACCTTCCTGCATGACTTCGCCAAGGTCGATCGCTACAAGGGGCTGTTCGCGGTGCGCTACCCGGCGATGATCATCTCGATCTCGCAGATCTCCGAAACGCTGTTCATCCTGACCATCCCGTTTTTCCTGAAGCGCTTCGGGATCAAGGCGGTGATGACGATGAGCATGCTGGCGTGGTTCCTGCGCTTCGGGTTGTTTGCCTATGGCGACCCGGGCCCGGGCCTGTGGATGATCGTCCTGTCGTGCATCGTGTACGGCGCCGCGTTCGACTTCTTCAACATTTCCGGCTCGCTGTTCGTCGAGGGCCAGAGCGACCCGAAGATCCGCGCCAGCGCGCAGGGCTTGTTCATGCTGATGACCAATGGCGTTGGCGCCGTGCTGGGTAGCCTGATCGCGGGCTTCGTGATCGACCATTTCTTCACCGACCCGACCTGCAACGACATGACCGCGATCTGCAAGGATTGGCAAGGCATCTGGACCGCGTTCGCGCTGTATGCGCTGGCGATGGCGGTGTTGTTCGTGCCGCTGTTCAAACACCGCCATGTGCGTGAAGTGGTGCCGGAGCATGGACGGGCGGACGTCAGCAATCCCTGATTGGCGTGGTGTCGACCTCATCCTTGGCAACGTCTTGTCCCGACTGTCGTCCTGGGCGTAGCGAAGGATCTGCTTCTTGGCTTTGGCACAAGGACAACAGCGGATCCTTCGCTGCGCCCAGGATGGCAGTAGTGGGGGCTGGACAATCCCATGGCGAGAGCATTGGCGACGATGAGTAGCGAAACAGGGACCGCCCACGTCATCGTCGTCGGCTCCTTCAACATCGACCACGCCTGGCGGTGCGAGACGCTTCCCAAACCCGGTGCCACCCTGTCCGGCCATTACACCAGCGGCCCCGGTGGCAAGGGCTTCAACCAAGCCATCGCGGCAGCACGTGCAGGCGCGGCAACGGCGTTCATCTGTGCGCTGGGCGATGACGCCGGCGGTGTGCAGGCACGCGCGCTGGCGCACGCCGACAATCTCGAACTGCACGCACAATCCAGCGATGCACCGACCGGAACCGCCGGCATCTTCGTGGATGCCCGGGGCAACAACAGCATCGTCATCGGGGCCGGTGCCAACGCCATGCTGACGCCGGCCTTCGTGGGCACCGAACTCGCCGCCACCACCGCGAGCCGCGTCTTGCTGGCTCAACTGGAGTCGCCCATCGCGGCCATCGCCCAGGCCTTGTCGCTGGGCCGCCAGGCTGGTGCCACCACGGTGCTCAACCCCGCACCTGCCAATGCATCCACGACGCCGGAACTGCTGTCGCTTGTCGACATCCTCACGCCCAACGAGACCGAGTTCGCCGCACTGCTGCAGCGCCACGCCGGGATCGATATCGATCCCGATTCCGTGGCGATGCTGGATGACGGCAAGTTGCATGCATTGGCACGGCAACTGCTGGCCAACGGTACCGTCGTGTTGACCCTGGGCGCGACCGGGATGTTCATCTCGCATGCCGCCCATGCGCTGCGCGGGGACAGCGATGCGTTCTATCGGGTCGCGGCCGAAACAGTGGTTGTCGTTGACACCACCGGGGCTGGCGACGCTTGCAACGGCGCCTTGTGCGCCGCGCTTGCCAGGCATCGCGATGGCCCGTTCCGCGAGCACGCAGCATTCGCCAACCGGTATGCCGCACTGTCGACGCAACGTGCGGGCGCTGCCATTTCGATGCCACGCATGGATGAGTTCCATGCGGTTTTTCCAGACGCTTAACCGGCCCGTCATTGTTGTTGCACTAACATGGGCACGTCCGCAGATGCGGCGATCCCTTAGTACAGCAGGAGTCAATCAATGGCCGGAAAGTTCGAAATCGACAGCCGCAGCAATGGTGATTTCCAATTCAACCTCAAGGCTGGCAACGGGCAGGTGATCCTCAGCAGCCAGGGCTACAGTTCCAAGGTTGCCTGCCAGACCGGGATTGAATCGGTACGCCTGCATTCGGCCGATGCCAGGAATTTCGACAGCCAGATCGCCAAGGATGGAAGCCCATACTTCAACGTGATCGCCGGCAACGGACAGGTCATCGGCACCAGCCAGATGTACAGCGACGAATCCGCACGCGACAACGGCATCCGCTCGGTCATGGAAAACGCACCCGAAGCCACGGTGGTGGACAACACCACGGCCTGACCGCTGCCGTCGTCCTGGGCGTAATTAGCCTTTAGCCCCCGCGAAGGCGGGGGAAGGACCTGTTGTCGGGTTTGCGTTGGGTTTGGAAGCGTCGGGTTTGGAGACGGGACAATCCCTTCGCCACGCCCAAGATGAGATGCAATGGGGGTGCCGTACGGGCCCACGACCGCCCGCTACAATGCCCGGATGTCTCCCACCCCTCTCCTGATCGGTTCCCACGCCATTGCCCCGGCCGTCGTGCTGGCGCCAATGGCTGGCGTCACCGACAAGCCGTTCCGGCAGCTGTGCAAGCGCCTGGGCGCGGGGTTGGCGATGTCGGAGATGACGACGTCCAACCCAGCCTTGTGGAACACGCGCAAGTCGCTGCAGCGCATGGACCACGGCGGCGAACCGGATCCGATCGGCGTGCAGATCGCCGGCACCGTGCCGCAGGTGATGGCCGAGGCTGCACGCCACAACGTCGCCCACGGCGCGCAGATCATCGACATCAACATGGGTTGCCCGGCCAAGAAGGTATGCAATGCCTGGGCCGGCTCGGCGCTGATGCGCGAGGAAGCACTGGTGGCACGCATCCTGGGTGCCGTGGTCGAAGCCGTCGAGGTCCCGGTGACCCTCAAGATCCGCACCGGCTGGGACGCCGACCATCGCAATGCACCGACGATCGCCAGGATCGCCGAGGATTGCGGCATCCAGGCGCTCGCAGTGCATGGCCGCAGCCGCGAACAGCATTACAACGGCGTCGCCGAGTACGACACCATCGCCGCGATCAAGTCGCAGGTGGCCATCCCGGTGATCGCCAATGGCGACATCGACTCGCCAACGCGTGCCGCCTTCGTCCTGCGGTACACCGGCGCCGATGCGGTCATGGTCGGCCGCGCCGCGCAGGGCCGGCCCTGGATCTTCCGCGAGATCGCCCACTACCTGGCGACCGGCGAGCTGCTGCCGGGGCCCAGCCTGCTCGAGGTGCGCGACGTGCTGCTGGGCCACCTGCACGACCTGCATGATTTCTATGGTGAAACCGCCGGTGTGCGCATCGCGCGCAAGCACCTGGGTTGGTACGCGAAGGATCGTCCAGAGCACTCCGAAGAGCAGCGGCATGCCTTCCGTGCCGTGGTCAATCGTGCAGGCACTGCCCGTGAACAACTCAGGCTGACGCAGGACTATTTCGACGCGTTGATCGCGGGCGTGGTGCCGGAACTGCCGATCGCGGCTTGACGGCACGACGATACCCGTTGAGGGAATCCTTACGCTCCTCCAACTTCCGCGGATGACGCACGAAGCCAAACGGTCACCCGGCGAAGACAGCGACGATTGTTTGATCCGGATCCCGGCCCTTGAGCCGGTTCCGTGGGAAGCATGGCCGTTGCATGCCATCCGGATCGCCATCGGGCGCGTGCGTCGACGCTTGTCGCTTCATCACGCCCATCACGCTACCCTCGAATGGAATCCACCCGATCGCGGATCTTGCAGCCGCGACATGAGGACACGCCGTTGCGTCAGATTTTGATTGCCACGTTGAGTGGATGGCTTGTGTTTGCAGGTTGCGCACGCGCGCAGTCGACCCAAATCCAACCAGGCATCCAGCCTGCCGCCGCATCGACGCAAGACAAGCAGCTCGAAGTCGCCATCAAGGTCGCCCCGCCGTTCGTGATCCAGGAAGACGACGGCGGTTACAGCGGCCTGGCCGTCGAACTGTGGGAGGAAGCCGCCGCGGACCACGGCTGGACATTCCACTATCGCCGCTACGAACTGGACGGGTTGCTCGACGCTGTAGCGCAAGGCGAAGCCGACCTGGGCATCGGCGCCATCACCGTCACCTCCCGGCGCGAACAGCGCATGGACTTCAGCCACCCCATCACCAGCTCTGGCCTGGGGGTCGCGGTACAGCGCAACGATCACGCCGCCTGGCTTGCGGTCGCTCGCTCGTTTTTTTCCCTGCGCTTCCTGAAGGTGGCTTTCGGACTCGCACTGTTGTTGCTGGGCGTGGGCCTGCTCACCTGGCTGTTTGAACGCAAGCGCAACTCCGATCAATTCGGTGGCACCCCCGCGCATGGCATCGGCTCGGGATTCTGGTGGGCGGCGGTCACCATGACCACGGTGGGATACGGCGACAAGACGCCATCCACCCTGGGCGGGCGGATCGTCGGGGTCGTGTGGATGATTGCCGCCTTGATCGTGGCGTCGGCCTTTACGGCAACCATCAGCAGTGCGCTGACCGTGGGCCAGTTGTCTGCCCGCATCCAGACTGCCGGAGACCTCGCCCATCTCAAAGTCGCCACGTTGGGCGGCACCACCAGTGAGCGCTGGCTGAAGGGCAGGAAGATCCATCCGATCATCCGCCCCGACCTGGATAGCGCGCTGTCGGACCTGGCCAGCGGAAAATACGATGCCGTGGTCTACGACGATGCGCTGCTGCGCTGGACGATCCACCAGGACAATCAATCGAAACTGGCGGTCTTGCCTTTCACGCTGGAGCGGCAGGACTATGCCTATGCACTGCCCCAGGGCAGTCCGCTCAGGGAGCCGCTGAACGAATCGCTGTTGGAGCGGATCAATGCCCCCGACTGGCGGGACCGCGTCAGCAACTTCCTGGGCGAAAGCGACTAAAACACCGCCCAAGCGCTGGCGCGTCCAATCGAACCCAGGCCAGGATGGGAGCCGGTGAACTGGGTTTCTGAGCTGGCTTTCAAGGTGTCGGGGATGTCTCCGACCCCTCCCGCCGGGCATGTCGGCGAAAGCCAGAACCCTTTGTGATTCAAGGCTTTAGACCAAGCTGGATCAACGAGACTTGACTCCGCCACCACCCGCACCGGGGCACCGTGCATCCGGCGCCGCTAACCTGTAAACTATCCGGCCATCTTTCCATTCGCATACAAAGATGGAAGATCAACTGGTCGCGGTTCCCATCCCGTAACCGCTCTGTTACCCACTGTTTCCCCGGGCACCAGCTTCCTTGGTGCCAACTCCCGCCATCCACCTTGTTTCCTGTTTGGAGCCTGCCTGATGTCCAGCACCCTGTTCACTTCCGAGTCGGTCTCCGAAGGCCATCCGGACAAGGTCGCCGACCAGATTTCCGATGCCGTGCTGGACGCGATCCTGGCCCAGGACAAGCGCGCCCGCGTCGCTTGCGAGACCATGGTCAAGACCGGTGTCGCGATCGTTGCCGGCGAAGTCACCACCAGCGCCTGGATCGACCTGGAAGCGCTGACGCGCAAGGTGATCCTGGACATCGGTTACGACAGCTCCGAAGTCGGTTTCGACGGCGCCACCTGCGGCGTGCTCAACCTGATCGGCAAGCAATCGCCCGACATCAACCAGGGCGTGGACCGCAGGAAGCCCGAGCTGCAGGGCGCCGGCGACCAGGGCCTGATGTTTGGTTATGCCACCAACGAGACCGACAGCTACATGCCGGCCGCGATCCACTTGTCGCACCGCCTGGTCGAGCAACAGGCCAAGGTCCGCAAGAAGAAGAATTCGCCGCTGCCGTGGCTGCGCCCGGACGCCAAGTCGCAGGTCACCCTGCGCTACGACAACGGCAAGGCCACCGCGATCGACGCGGTGGTGTTGTCCACCCAGCACGACCCGGACATCAAGCAGAAGGATCTGGTCGAGGCCGTGCGCGAGCACATCCTCAAGCCGGTGCTGCCGGCCAAGTGGCTGCACAAGGGCACCAAGTTCCACATCAACCCGACCGGCAAGTTCGTGATCGGCGGACCGGTGGGCGACTGCGGCCTGACCGGCCGCAAGATCATCGTCGACACCTATGGCGGTTGGGCGCGCCACGGCGGCGGTGCGTTCTCGGGCAAGGATCCATCCAAGGTCGACCGCTCGGCTGCCTACGCAGCGCGCTATGTCGCCAAGAACATCGTCGCCGCGGGCCTGGCCGGCAAGTGCGAAGTGCAGGTGAGCTATGCGATCGGCGTGGCGCACCCGACCTCGGTGTCGGTGACGACGTTTGGTACGGGCCGCATCAGTGACGACGAGATCGAGAAGCTGATCCGCAAACATTTCGACCTGCGTCCGTTTGGCATCCTGCAGATGCTCGACCTGCTGCATCCGAATTACCAGCTCACTGCAGCCTATGGCCATTTTGGACGCAAGCCGTTCGAGCATACCTACCACTGGCAAGAGACCGAGAATGGCAAGACGGTGAAGAAGTCTGAAACTTCGACTGCCTTCTCATGGGAGAAAACCGACAAGGCCGAGGAGCTGCGCAAAGCTGCGAAGCTGAAGTGACAACGAAGTAGCAACCCGTTCGTGCATCACAACTTTGTCATCCTGAGCGTAGCGAAGGATGGCAAGTAAAACAGGCGTCGCGTCCATCGCGCGCCCTGCCCCGCCGAGGGGCGCTGCAAGCCCGGACAATGGTTCCGGGATCAGGCTCGGCGAGGCTTCAAGCTGCAACGGCGCCCGTTACTGCAAACCACGCGGCTCGCGTGGTTTCCAATCAACGGAGTCATGCCATGAATGCACAGATGAAGACCGCTTCCACCAAGCAATTTTCCGAAGACGGCGACTACAAGGTCGCCGACATCTCGCTGGCCGACTACGGCCGCAAGGAAATCGACATCGCCGAGCACGAGATGCCCGGCCTGATGTCGATCCGCCGCAAGCACGCAAGCGACGCGCCGCTCAAGGGCGTGCGCGTCACCGGCTCGCTGCACATGACCATCCAGACGGCCGTGTTGATCGAAACCCTCAAGGACATCGGTGCCGACGTGCGCTGGGCGTCGTGCAACATCTTCTCCACCCAGGACCATGCTGCCGCCGCGATCGCCGAGACCGGCACCCCCGTGTTTGCCTGGAAAGGCGAGACGCTGGAAGAGTACTGGGACTGCACGCTCGATGCGTTGAGCTTCCCTGACGGCAAGGGTGGTTTCCTGGGACCTGAATTGGTCGTCGATGACGGCGGCGACGTCACCCTGCTGATCCACAACGGCTACGCGCTGGAAAACGGCAGCACCTGGGTCGACGAGAAAGCCAACTCGCAAGAGGAGCAGGTCATCAAGAACCTGCTCAAGCGCGTGCACAAGGAACGTCCCGGCTTCTGGCACACCGTGGTCGAAAGCTGGAAGGGCGTGTCCGAGGAAACCACCACCGGCGTGCACCGCCTCTACCAGCTGGCCGAACAGGGCAAGCTGCTGGTCCCGGCGATCAACGTCAACGACTCGGTCACCAAGTCCAAGTTCGACAACCTCTACGGCTGCCGCGAGTCGCTGGCCGACGGCCTCAAGCGCGCGATGGATGTGATGCTGGCCGGCAAGGTCGCGGTGGTCTGCGGTTATGGCGACGTCGGCAAGGGTTGCGCGCATTCGCTGCGGGCCTATGGCGCGCGCGTCGTGGTCACCGAGATCGACCCGATCTGCGCGTTGCAGGCGTCGATGGAAGGCTTCGAGGTCAACACCATCGAGTCCACGCTGGGCCGTGGCGACATCTACGTCACCACCACCGGCAACAAGGACATCATCACCGTCGAGCACATGCAGGCGATGAAGGACCAGGCGATCATCTGCAACATCGGCCATTTCGACAACGAGATCCAGGTCGATGCGCTGTATGCGTTGAAGGATGTCGAACGGATCAACATCAAGCCACAGGTGGACAAGTTCGTGTTTGCCAATGGCAATGCGATCTTCCTGCTGGCCGAAGGCCGGCTGGTCAACCTGGGTTGCGCGACAGGCCATCCGAGCTTCGTGATGTCCAACTCGTTCGCCAACCAGACGCTCGCCCAGATCGACCTGTGGGCCCGGAAGGACGAATACGAAAACAAGGTCTACCTGCTGCCCAAGAAGCTCGACGAGGAAGTCGCGCGCCTGCACCTGGAGAAGATCGGCGTCAAGCTGACCACGCTCAGCAAGGACCAGGCCGATTACCTTGGCGTCGCGGTCGAGGGACCGTACAAGCCGGAGCATTACCGCTACTGACCAGCGCTACCCATCGGGCCGATCGGAAGGCGCGCGACATTGTCGCGCGCCTTTTTTATTCACCTTCCCATCCGGCCGGTTTCCACAACGCCTCGCTCATTGTCCTGCTGGGCGTAGCGAAGGATGCCGGATCGGGTTTTTGACAGGCGGAAGCAAGCGTTGGGTGCCATCAGGGATGGGTATCGGATGCGGTTCCCGGAACCAGCGACCAGCCTGGACGATGCAATCCACGGTAACGGCGCACCACGACCACCGCAAACGACGCCATGGTGCCGGCCGGCACGTCCCTTCATCACTCCAGGATCCCGCCCGCAGGGCAGCACCTGCCCGGCTTGCGCCGAGGCACCGCATCCGCGATCATTCTTTTCATCTTGATAAAGCGATACATTGATCAGCCATGGCAATGATCCCGGTTTCCTTTGAGTTCTACCCGCCCAAGAGCGACGACCAGCGTGCGCAACTCGACCGCGCCGCGGCCAAGCTCAAGGCGCATGGGCCCGAGTTCGTCTCGTGCACCTTCGGTGCGGGCGGTTCGACCCTGCGCTACACCTCCGAAACGGTCCGCCACCTGCGCCAGACGCACGGCCTGGAGGCAGCACCACACCTGTCGTGCATGGGCGGCAGCCGCGAGGAGATCCGCGACCTGTTGCGCCTGTACCGCGCGCTGGGCTGCAAGCGTCTGGTCGCACTGCGCGGCGACATGCCGTCGGGCATGGCACGCATGGGTGAGCTGCGTTATGCCAGCGACCTGATCGCCTTCATCCGCGAGCAGCACGGCGACTGGTTCCACATCGAGGTCGGCTGCTATCCCGAGACCCACCCACAGGCCGACGATGCCCTGGCCGACCTGCGCCACTTCAAGGCCAAGGTCGATGCCGGTGCCGATGGCGCGATCACGCAGTACTTCTACAACGCCGATGCGTATTTCCGTTTCGTCGACGAGGTGCGTGCCCTCGGGGTCGGTATCCCGATCGTCCCGGGGATCATGCCGATCGCCAACTTCACGCAGTTGCGCCGCTTTTCCGAAGGCTGTGGCGCTGAAATCCCGCGCTGGGTCTCCAAGCGCATGCAGGCCTACGGTGACGATGCCGGCGCGATCCGCACGTTTGCCGCCGAGCTGGTCGCGGGCATGTGCCAACGCCTGGTCGCTGGCGGTGCCCCGGCACTGCACTTCTACACCCTGAACCTGTCGCGACCGACCTTGAGCGTGCTGCAACAGCTACAGCAATGAGGCTTCCGCCCGACGTTAACGGCATTGCCCTGCTGTCATCTCCTGGCCGTCATCCCGACGCAAGTCGCGCTGCGCTAACCTGATGCCATGCCACGCCCGCTCCGCTCCCACCCGCGCTTGCGACTGCTGCTGCTCTTGCTGGCACTGGCCGCCTGTGGCACGGCGCATGCCGAGATCCGGCGCTGCGTGGCTGCCGACGGCCGCACGATCTACACCGACCGCCAATGCCAGGACCTGGGCGCGGTGGAGCGCCTACCCGACACCCACAGCGCGGGTTCGGCGCGCAGCTATCGCTACAGCTGCCCGCGCAGCCTGCAGGACCTCGTCTACCAGCTCACCGATGCGATCGGCAACCGCGACGTCAACCGCTTGGCCTCGGTGTACTACTGGTCCGGCCAATCGACCCGGACCGGTTATGCCTTGATGCGACGACTGGACACGATCGCGCAACGCCCACTGGCTGACATCGTGCCGGTCTATCCGGCACGCGCCCCGGTCCCCACTGTGGCCAGCCAGGACGAGGACGTACAACAAGATGGCCCACGGCAAGACGAGAGCACGGGCAGCGAAGAGGGTGGCAACGACGCCTACTATCCACAGCAGGCAGTACGCCAACGGCCGGTCGGCCTGCGGCTGGAGCAGACACTCAGCAACGGCAGCACGCCTGCCCGCACCTTCCTGGGCCTGCACCGCGTCCATGGCTGCTGGTCGATCAGCCTCTGACGACGGACCGCCAACTGCACTCCTCCCGGTACGTCGCAAACCGGTTTCAGGCAAAATGATGGGCCCGCCCTGCAGGAATCGCGACCATGCAATACCCGGAATGGATCTGGCACAACGGCAAGATCAAGCCCTGGGCGGAAGCGACCACGCATGTGATGTCGCATGCCCTGCACTACGGCTCATCGGTGTTCGAAGGCATCCGCAGCTATGACCTGAGCCGCGACGGTCGCCCCGACGGTGCCGCCATCTTCCGGCTCACCGACCACACCACGCGACTGTTCGCCTCGGCCAAGATCTATGACATGCCGATCCCGTCAAACGTCGACGAAATCAATGCCGCCTGCCGTGCCGTACTGAAGAAAAACGACCTGGGCCAGGCCTACCTGCGCCCCATCGCCTGGCGTGGCCTGGGCGGCTTCGGGCTGACGGCGGAAACCCCGGTCGACATCTCCGTGGCCGCCTGGAAGATGGGTGCGTACCTGGGCGCCGACGTGCTTGAACAGGGCATCGACGCCTGCGTCTCGAGCTGGCAGCGGTTTGCACCCAACACGATTCCCGCTGGCGCCAAGGCCGGCGGCAATTACCTGTCCGGCCAGCTGGTCGCGCGCGAGGCGCGGCGATTGGGCTTTGGCGAAGGCATCGCCCTGGCCTCGACCGGATTGCTGAGCGAGGGCGCCGGCGAAAACCTGTTCCTGGTGATGGACGGCGCCCTGCACACCACCCCGGTCAGCGCGGCCCTGCTCAACGGCATCACCCGCAACTCGCTGATCCGGTTGGCACGCGACGCCGGCATCGAAGTGGTCGAACGCGACCTGCCGCGCGAATACCTGTATTTGTGCGATGAGCTGTTCATGTGCGGCACCGCCGCCGAGATCACCCCGATCCGATCCGTCGACGGCCGCCAGGTCGGCGTCGGCAAACCCGGCCCGGTGACACGTCGCCTGCAGGAACTGTTTTTTGGCCTGTTTGACGGCAGCACGCCGGACAAACATGGCTGGCTGGAGCGCGTGGACGCCTGATCGCGCGATGCGTTTTGCAGGAGCGCCGCTTTTGTAGGAGCACCGCTTTTGTAGGAGCGGCTTCAGCCGCGAGCTCTGGCTTTTGGCTCTTGTAGGAGCGACGTAAGTCGCGATTGGTTTCCTGGCAGAACATCGCGACTTACGTCGCTCCTACAAGAGCCCAAAGCCAGATCAAAAGCCCGCGGCTGAAGCCGCTCCTGCGGCGCCAGCAGGTCGATCACCTTGATGCCGGTGTGGAACGGCTCCACCGAGGCGTCCAGCCGGTCCATGCCGGGGGCGGCGGCGTGGATCGGCTGGGTGGCGATGTCGGCGGGGAGCGGTCCGACGCGGTCCGTGGGGATGCCGGTGGCGTCCAGCAGGCGGCCCAGCACCGGACGGCCGACCGGCACGCGGATCGGCGCGCCGGTGGCGTGCGCCTGGGTGCCGCGACGCAGGCCGGCCGGGTCCTGGAGGATGACCGCGCGGACGGTGGCGGGGTCGAGGTGCTGCTGCACCTCGGCGGTCAGCGGTCGTGCCGCGGTCCCAGGCGATCTCCAGCGCCTGCTGCACCGGGGGCAGCGCGCCGGGCGGGAAGCGCACGTCCACCACCGAGCCGTGGATGGCGATCACCCGGCCGGCGATGTGGTTCGTCTGGTGTGGTGCGTCGTTCGGGGGCACCGGCAGCCGTCCTTCCCGCTGGGCCGGGTGCTGTCCCGGCCTGTCGGGGAAAGCGGTACGCTGCGGGGCATGCGGCTGCCTTGATTTGCGTCAACTCCGTTCGTGCTGTGGTTGACGCAAGTCAAGGCCGGGTGTCGGGGGCGCTGCGATGATGGCGGCGAAGGTTGGCTCTCGGGCGTTGCGCACGACGGCCACCGGACGATTCAGGAGTGTGCCATGACAATGCCCACCAATGTCTCTGGCCCGAGCGCGGGACCGCGCCGCAGCGGACGCGCGCAGGACCGGGTCGTCACCGATCCCTACAAGCGGACGCACAAGCTGCATGAGCCGACGGTCTGCCCGCAGTGCGGCGCCGTGTATCACCAGGGCCGCTGGCAATGGGCCGCCCGGCCGGAGGGCGCTCATGAGGAACTGTGCCAGGCCTGCCACCGGATCAACGACGACTTTCCCGCCGGTGTGGTGACGCTGAGTGGCTCGTTCGTTGGTGCGCACCGCGATGAGATCGAGCATCTGGTCCGGCGGCAGGAGGAGATCGAGAAGCCGGAACACCCGTTCAACCGCATCATCGCGGTCAAGGATGAGGCCGAAGAGATCGTGGTTACCACGACCGACGTGCACCTGCCGCGTCGCATCGGCGAGGCACTGAAGTCGGCGTTCGACGGCTCGCTGGACCTGGACTACGACGAGGACGGCTATTTCCTGCGGGCGACGTGGCGGCGCGACAACTGACACGTACTCCGGGCGGCGGCACGCAGCCGCGCCCGGGCGTCCAAATAGTCCGGACAGGCACCGCGTTCGGACAGGTCGGACGGGCACCGCGTTCGGACGGGCGCCGCTCTTCCGCGTCATGGCCGGGCCTGACCCGGCCATCTACCCCCAACAGGGCGTGTGCCGTTGCATCGCGACCCTATCGTTCCGGTGTCGATGGCCAGGTCAGGCCCGGCCGTGACATGAGGGACTGATGCCCGCGTGCCCATTCTTGTGCGGATGGGGCGCATGCGGATGGGGCGCAGGTTCGCCACCAGGCAGTTCGCGCTGCCGGCGCTCAATGACGCGGTTATGTCGTCACGAGCCTAACCCACCGGGTCGGCTTCCAGGAACGGGTCCACCTGCGCATCACCAAGCGGCCGGTTCCGCGGCCCCCAGGTCCGCTGGATGGTATGCACGTGCACATCACGTGCCCCGACCCGGGTGAGCGTCTCGACGGCCTGGCGCTCGGCCGCATCGTTCGGCGCGCTGACCCACAGCACGAGGCCGCCCGACGCAATCTGCGCCTCGATCCGCTTGGCATGACGCCGGGCGACCGCCCCGGCGAGCAGCGCGCCGAGCCCGCCGCCCACGACGCCGCCCAGAATGGTCGCGGCAATGGCGCCCGCCAGAATGCCACCGGAGGCAACCACGGCCCCGGCACCAGCCCAGCTTCCGACCAGGAGCGGCAGGGCCACGGCGGCCGCCTCGCCCTCTACCCGGCTGTGCCCGGAGACAAAGGCGGCCTGTGGCGCATCCGCGTCATCCTCGGTCGCAACGACGGACTGATAGAGTTGGCCAAGTCGCTCCCGTGTCTGATCCTGCCCCAGCACCGAAATCCCCGCTCGGCTGAACCCGGCACGCTCCAGCGCATCCACCGCGGTTTCCAGCGCATCTCGTTGCCGAGTACGCCGACGACCTCACGAACGAGATACGTCCAGGGGCCGTGGCTGGCGGATCGATGGCCGCCGGTGCGGCCGTGGGCGCGGCGGAAACGCCCGCATGCCGGGCACCCGCCTGGGGCGCGCGAGGCTCGGTTACGCCACTCCACCAGCTATCGAAATGCGCTTTCGCCTGCTGGGTTGACGCTTCCAGCCGCACATTACGGAGGCACGCGATGCGGCGTGCAGTGCGTTCGCGAATTCCTCCAGGGTCAGCGGGACGCCCAGCAGTGCGTTCTCGTCATCGATGACCTGCAAACCAAGGTCCTGGTGAACGATCACCGAGAGCACCCAGTAGTTCTGCTCGAGCCTTGCTTCGACATTCAGTACCCAACTTCGCGGTGACGGCGCTGTAATCGCTTCCATCCGACGGCTGATCCGCCGATGCCTTGTAATCCTCGTCGATGACGTAATCACGATAGGCGTTGACGTAGAGTTCCGGTTGTCCCTGACACGCGGCGATTTCCGTGCGGAGAGCCTGCACGACTGTTTCAGGATCGAGACGCAGGGCATAGGTCGGCATGATGTGTTCCTCCGTAGCAAGCCGGAGTATTCCGCGGCGTGGCTACGACCGGCCTATTCACCGGACTGCCGGGATCGAGCCATCGGGAAGGCGGGAAACGCGAGAATGCGCGGCATGACTTCAGGGGCATTGATTTGCATCAACCACGTTGGGACGATATCTGGTTGCTGCCTAGCAATACACGCTTGGTCGAAACAAATCCGTTCAGCGTGGACTTCGGCCTATGCTTGCCTGTGCAGCGTCACGGCATGCGCAAACGGGTGTAATCCACCCCACTTCAGTCATGGCCGGCCCTGACCCGGCAATCCGCCCCGGGACGATCGGGACGCCAGAGCGCTACAGGTTGCCCGGTCATCGCGGGTAGATGGTCAGGTTCAGGCCCGGCCATGACCCGAAGGTGGCCATGTCTCGAGGGGGCATGACTCGACGAAGGTGCCCATGACTCGAATTGGGTCATGACTCGAAGGGGATTGCATGACACGGCCCTTCGCCGGCCATGACGTGTACAGGCGGCCGCCGCCTCGCCCGCAGGATCAGGGCACCACCAGCACCGGGCAGTGCGCCAGGGCGACCACCTTCTGCGCCACGCTGCCCACCAGCAGCCCGGCAAGACGGCCGTGGCCGCGGCTGCCGAGCACGATCAGGTCGGCACTGGCGTCCTTGGCAAATTCCAGGATCTGGTGGGCGGGATCGCCGGCCAGCGCCTCGACCGAGATCCGCGACACACCCTTCTGCAGCGCCTGGTCGCGCACCGGCGCCAGCCTGTCGCGCAGCGACTCCAGTTCGAGCACCGGAAGCGGCTCCTGGATGTGTTCCATCCGCGCGAAGGCCTCCATGCCGGGATCGGGCGCGGTGACGTCACGGCCAACGATCAGCAGCACCAGTTCCGCGCGATATTTTGCGGCCAGATCGGCGGCGAGATCGGCCGCCCGCATGGACGGGTCCGAGCGGTCCACCGCTGCGACGATGCGTTGCATACTCGATCTCCCTGCGGTTCCAGTGCGGACCGGGGTGCCGTCTCGCCCACCGCGGTGGCAGCCGGACTGGCGACACGGGCCCCTTCGGCGGGACAGCTAACCGCGCGATCCGGCGCCGACGTTGAGGTAGATCAACCCTGCGAGGCGCCGCGTGTGCGCGGGCATCGCTCGCCGTAGAACCTACGCATCGAACCCGGGCAGCACCGGACAGGTCGCGTGCGCCAGCGCCAGGGCCTTGAACAGCCGGCCCATGCGGTCGGGTTCCGCCAGGCGTTGTGCGGCCTCGATCAGCGCCGAGGCACGGGCCGGCGGCTGGCGCCGTGCCAGCCGGTCGGTGCGCTGGAACAGGCCGAGCCGGGCGAGGAACAGGCCTTGCGGCAGCGGGCCCTGGGCGCTGGCGCCGTGGCGGCGGGCCTCCCGGGCCAGGGCGGCGAAATCGACATGCGCGGTGAGGTCGGCGGTGCCGGGCGGGCTGAACGGGTCGGCCGGCTTGCCACCGGCCAGGGCCTGCAGGCTGTCGCCCGGCGTGCTGTGCTCCGGGCCGTAGTCCAGCAGCAGCGCGGCGCCCGGATCGGCGGCGAAGCGCTCCGCCAGCGGCGACGGCGAAGGCGCGGGCCGGTTCGCAGAGTTCCAGCACCGTGCCCTCGGCGGCGTTCGCCAGGCCGGGGTCCCAGCCCCAGTCCGCCGGGCCTTCCTCGGTGGCGCTGTTCCACCCCGCCCTCCGGCCCCACGAACCGCTCGGCCCAGCCTCCGGCGCGGCGGATGAACTGGCGGATCGGCAGTGCGTCCAGGAATTCGTTGGCCAGCAGCAGCATCGGGCCGCGCGGCACGTCGTCCAGCGCGTCGTGCCAGGTTGCGTCCGGCAGCCGCCGCGCCTGTTCGGCTCGCAGGCGGGGCGAGGTCTCCACCAGGTGCAGGCGCAACGCGGCGCGGAACGCCGGCGCCACCTTGGACACCGCCCGCAGCGCGTCGGCCATCAGCGTGCCGCGGCCGGGGCCGGCTTCCACCAGCAGCACCGGGTCGGGGCTGCCCAGCAACTGCCAGCTTACCGCCGCCCACAGGCCGAGGATCTCGCCGAACACCTGGCTGATTTCCGGCGAGGTGGTGAAGTCGGCGAACGGGTCGTGCGTCGCGTAGTACGCGGCGTTGGCGCGCGCCATGAACGCGTCCAGCCGCTCCGGCGCTCATGTGCGGAGCGGCTGTGCGCGCGCGCGCCAGATCAGCCACAGGCCGACCAGCAGCATCGGGATGCGACAGCAACTGGCCCATGCGTGGTGCCGAAGGCGAGGAAGCCCAGGAAGGCGTCCGGCTCGCGGAAGGACTCGCCGGTGATGCGGGCGATGGCGTAGCCGATCAGGAAGAAGCCGGTCAGCATGCCGAAGCGGGCGCGCAGGCGGTCGCTGCGCGACAGCGCGAACATCACGATGAACAGCACCAGGCCTTCCAGGAAGGCCTCGTACAGTTCGCTGGGATAGCGTGGCACGCAACTGGCCGGCAGCCAGGCCGGCGCAGACCGTGTTGCGCAGGGCATCATAGACGTGCAGCGACGGGTGTGCCCGGGGTGGCGCGGGGGAACACCATGGCGCCGGGCCACCACAGCGGGGCGGGGCGGCCCCACAGCTCGCCGTTGATGAAGTTGGCGATGCGGCCCAGGCCCAGGCCGATCGGCGCGCACACGGCCACCCGGTCGGCGAAGCCCAGGATGGGGATGGCATTGCGGTGGCAGAAGATCGGCAGATGGCGATGGCGACGCCGATGATGCCGCCATGGAAGCTCATGCCGCCGTCCCAGACCGCGAAGATCAGCAGCGGGTGGGCGAAGTAGAGCTCCGGCTGGTAGAACAGCACGTAGCCCAGGCGGCCGCCCAGCACGACGCCCAGCGTGGCCCAGGTGAGGAAGTCGTCCACCTGGATGGGCGTTGCCACCTCCGGCACGCGCAGCACCAGTCGGCGCATCAGGCGCCAGCCAATCACCAGGCCGGCGATGTAGGCCAGGGCGTACCAGCGGATGGAGAACGGGCCGACGTGCAGGAAGACCGGGTTGAAGTCCGGGTAGAGGAAAACGGAGAGCATGCCGGACTAGACCGCGCCGCAACCGGGCCGCGCGGCGGCGGCCTGGGGGCCGGGGGAGAACATGCATGAGGAATGCCTCGCGGTTCGGAGCGGGGCGCACCCTACGAGCGACGGCGCGGCCGTTCAAACCATGTGTTGCGGCGGGTGGGGGAGGGGCGCTGTTATCGTGCTGGGCGTAAGGTGGTAGGCGTGCCGCCGCGGTTCCAGATGCCTGCTGTCCTGCGCCCCTCACGCCCGGCCTTGCACCATCATCGACGGCCGGCCTGGCAGCGGCATCATGGCCGGCGAAGTCTGGCTTCATCGGCCATCAGGCGTAACGCCCTACCGTTGATCGGAACATCCGGACGCCTGGACAGGTGTTACGCTTCGAGAGCGGTATCGGCATAAACGCCCGGTGCAATGATCGACCAGGTGCGGCGCCAGTCCGTGTACTGCTTCAGCAGCGTCATGTGGCCGAGCGTGTCCGTGCGCCGATATTCGCCGACGCCGTTGGCGGCGTCGTAGAGCAGGAACTCGCAAAATCCCGTGGCGTGGATCGCGCTCCAGTTGGTTCCAAGGGACATCTGGACGCCCAGCGGGTGCAGCCCGCCCGTGCCGTCAGCGACGAAGAACTGGGCGGTTCCAGCCGACTTGTCGTAGAACATCACGTCGTGGAACTGACCGCCGGTCACATTGCATGTGATGCCCAGCGTCCAGGTATGGGCCATGCCTCCCGTCGAGGCCGCGCGTGCGACATTGCCGCGGGAGTCGGTGCTGTAGATTTCCACGAGCCCGGCCGCGGCATCGTAGAACAGCAGATCCGGATAGCGGCTGCGGGTGAAGTGGCCGACCAGGATCGTGGTCCAACTCCTTCTCCAGTCGGTGTGGCCGGCAAGCCGCGATATGTGGCCGCTGACCGTCGCTGGTGTAGAGTTCGCCGGTCCCGGCCGCGCGGTCGTAGAACAGCAGCCCGTCGAACGCGGCATCGCCGAAGCGGCCCGGTAGAATTACGTTCCAGCTCGAACGCCATCCATTCTCGGCGTGCAGGAGTGCGATCTGGCCTTGCCCGTCGGTGGTGTAGAACGCGCCGGTCCCGGCCGCTGGGTCGTAGAACAGCAGGTCGTTGTAGGACCGGCCCGCGAAGTTGCCGGGAACAATGATCGACCAGGACCCTCGCCAGCCGGTATCCGATCGAAGCAGCGAAATGCCGCCATCGATGCCGCTCCGGTAGAATTCGCCTGTCCCGGCGCCCGGATCGTAGAACATCAGGTCCCGGAGGATCGGGAACGGGTTGTCCGTGGTGAGAGGCGATGCGGAGCCCGGGGAAAATCGCCGGTCCAGCAGCGCCTTGAAGGGCGCAAACGCGTCGGTTCGCCCGGTGAGGCGCTTGTAGGTTTCGGCCGGCTTCGAGCCGGCGGCCTGGGTGATACTCTCGAAGCTGTAGCCGAGCTGGAATTTCAGGTAGTGGATGAACAGCGTCACGCAGCCGGTCGAGATGAAGTTCTGGTCTGTGCCGTCGTTGTCGTCGATGAAATCGGGGCGTCCGCTGGTGAGCCAGGACGGGCCGGTCTGGAAGCCGCCAAGCTCGTTCGGATAGCGGTGGGTGGCCAGGACGCGCGACAGTGCCTCGCCGTTGCTCGCGCCGCAGTCCCAGCCCTTGCCCTGGTCGGCCATGAAGCACTCGTCCGCTTCCGCCACCACCAGCATGCGGACCAGGTCCGGGTCGTTTCCCGAGAAAGCGTCGCAATGGATCTGGGTGTCGCTGCAACTGCCGTGGCTGGCGCCATTCCGGCCCGACTGGACATGGATTTTGAACGGCAGACCGCTCGGCGTGATGGCAAAGTAGCCCCGCAACGCCTGGTAATCAGCCTCGCAGGTCGAGAGGACGGCGGTGGAGAGCGTGTTGCCCTGGCTGACGTAGAATTCGCCCGTGCCTGCGTTCCGGTCGTAGAAGACGAGGTCCTCGCTCTGTCCGTCGGTGAAGTTTGCCGGCTCGATGATCGACCAACTGCGCCGCCATGTATTCGTCGTGTGCAGCATGTTGATGCCGCCGCGCCCGTCGGTGGCGTAGAACTCTCCTACGCCGCCGGTCGGGTCGTAGAACATCAGGTCGTCGGTATGGCCGCCGCTGATGCGACAGGCTTTTACGATCGACCAGGTGTGCCGCCAATCGCCGTAGGATCGGATCGGGCTGAGATTGCCATGGCCGTCCGTGCGGTACATCTCGCCCACGCCCGCGCCCGGGTCATAGAAGAGCAGGTCTGTATACGTCCCGCCGGTCAGGTTGCAGGCCAGGATCTGCGACCAGCTTCCGCGCCATCCCGTGTGCGTCTTGATCAGGCTGAGGTTTCCGTGGGTATCGGTCCGGTACATCTCTCCAACGCCGGCTGCCGGATCGTAGAACAGCAGGTCGCTGGTTGCGCCGTTCGTAAGGTTGCATGGGATGATCATCTTCCAGCTCGTTCGCCAGCCGGTATGGGTCTGCACCAGGCTGATGCTTCCGTGCCCGTCGGTCCGGTACAACTCCCCTACGCCGGCGTGAGCATCGTAGAACAGAAGGTCCTGGGTCCGGCTGCCCGTGATGCGGCAGGGGACGATGATCGTCCAGCTTGATCGCCAGCCTGACAGCGATTTGAGAAGACTGAGATTTCCGCCCTCGGTGGTGTAGAACTCCCCGACGCCCGCGCCCGCATCGTAGAAGAGCAGATCGCTGAAGTCCCTTCCGGAGAACGCTCCGGGCGTAATGATGGACCACGTCGTGCGCCACGATGGGTCGGACCTGAGCAGGATGATATCGCCTGGACGGTGTACCAGGAGTCCGTTGGAATAATACGCCGTAAAGTGGCTCGTGCGCCCCTGGAGGCTGAAGGAACCCGCGGCGGGGGTGACGGCTAAGCTGGCCGGATCGGCCTGGGCATGGGCAAACACCGAGCGGGACATTCCGTAATCCTCCTGTACTGGGCTTTGCACGCCGGAAACAGAGGCCGGGATCAGTCGAGGTTCGGCAGTCGTGTCATTTCTTACGATATGATCATGCCCTTCGATAGCTTTATGGACAAGGATAAAGTATCGCCGGGAACGAGGTGGCAGAAAAACGTCGAAGGAGCCGGATGCTGTGTGCCGTCAGTTGCTGGCGGGAGCGCCTGATTACCAATGGGTACCTGAGTTTGGCCCTCAGCCGATGCGAGGTTACACGCCAGCGGATGCCGGTCCGGACACATGCCACGTTACACATGGCAGCGCCGCGAAGGCGTGCATGGTTAGGCCACGCAGGCGCTGAACATCAACGGGCGTCCGTGTGGCGACTTCTGCGCCGGCCGGTGTTCAATTCGTGCAGCCACGCCCAGCCGTCATGGCCTGCGCCGGCCATGACGTTGAACGGTCAACCGCAACTCACACTCAAGGCCAGTCGGTATCAGACCGTGTCCATCACCATGTCGCGCAGCCGGTTGCTCTGGCGGTCGCCGCCGAAGAAGATGTCCGGCGTGATCTCGTCCACGCTGACGGCAGCCGGTATAGGCCATGGTCTTGTCCAGCTCGTTGCGGATCAGGTTGACCGCCTTGAACGCGCCGGCCTGGCCGCCCACCGCGGTGCCATACAGCGTGGCCCGCCCGGTCAGCACCGCCTTGGCGCCCAGCGCCAGCGCCTTGGCGATGTCGGAGCCGCGGCGGACGCCGGAATCCAGGATCACCGTGCCGCGGTCGCCCACCGCTTCGGCGATGTCCGGCAGCACGTCGATGCTGGCCACCACGCTGTCCATGTTGCGGCCGCCGTGGTTGGACACGACGATGCCGTCCACGCCGTATTCCATCGCCTTCACCGCGTCGTCCGGCCGGTTGATGCCCTTGACCATCAGGATGCCCGGCCATTTCTCGCGGAAGATCTTGATGTCCTCCCAGGACAGCGAATCCTGCCGCATCATCTCCGCCGTGGCCTTGTCGCTGCGGTGGGTGCGGCGGTACTCGTCCGGGTAGTTCTCGTTGCGCGGCATGCCGATGGTGGTGAAGTATTTCATCAGCACGCTGGTGAACCAGACCGGGTGCCGCATGATGTCCAGCGTGAACCGCACGTTCGGGTGGAACGGCAGCAGGAAGCCGTTATGCGTGTTGTACTCGCGGTTCGGCGGCACGATGGTGTCGACGGTGACGATCAGCGCCTCGAACCCGGCGCGGTGCGCCCGCTCGATCAGCTGGTAGCGAGAATTCCCGCCGGTTCCACACATACAGCTGGAACCACAGCCGCCCGCCCACGCCCGGCCCCGCCTGTTCGGCGATCTTCTCCATCGACGGTCATGGCGCCGGTGGCCAGGGTGAAGGGGATCTTCGCCTGGGCGGCGGCCTTGGCGAGTTCCAGCTCGCCCTCGTGCCAGCACAGGCCGGCGGCGCCGGTGGGGGCGATGGCCATCGGCATCGACACCGGCTTGCCGAACAGCGTGGTGTTCATGGTGCGGCCGGAGACATCCACCAGCGCGCGGTGGCGCAGCTTGAGGCGCTCGAACGCGGCGCGGTTGTTGGCGACGGCGATGCCGTCTTCGCTGCCGCGATCGACGAATTCGAACACGCCCTTGGGCAGGCGGCGCTTCGCCGCGGCGCGCAGGTCATAAACGTTCAGGCAACGATCAAGGCTGGCCATGGAAATCTCCCCCAATCGCGCGATGATGAGGCGCAGCCTTGGGTTGTCAAGGGAAACGCGGGAACGGCGGCCATGCGGGCGGGGCGGTCGCGCGTGGCCGGGGCAGCCGGCGGGTCGCACCCGGCGCCGGGGTGGCCACGCGATCCCGGTCCACACGGGTCCACGCCGGAACTGTCGTCGTGCAGAAATTGTCCGCAAAGGTGACCGGTTGCACTGGTATTCGAAAAATACCGGATCGTCCGGATTTGCGTTCCTCCAGGTGACATTACAGATATACTGGAAAACAGGCGCGGCCGGTCGCAACCGGCGCTGCCCCTGTCCGTTCCCGTCGCACCCAGCCAGACAGGAGAGACAGCGATGCGCGAAGCCATTGTCGCCGTATTCGATAACGCGCCGCACACGGAAGAAGCGGTCAAGGCGCTGCTTGCCTCCGGAATCGAGCCCTCGGAAATCCGCCGCTACAAGAAGGGCGATCCGGGGATTCCGCCGGTGCATGGACAGGCGCAGGCGGGCCAGCCGCATGAAACGAAGCGCGGCTTCTGGGCTTGGCTGCGCGGGGACGGCAGCGATACCGCCGAACCGGCCGCGGACTACGACCGTGACTATCCTGGCTACATCCAGGCGATGGAGGCCGGCGGCACCGTGCTCGCGGTGACCGTCGATGAGACTGAAAGCCAGCATGTGATGCAGGTGCTGGCCGACAAATCGCCGGTCGAGCTGGAGGAATCCGATCGGGCCGCTCCGGCGGGCATCGGACAGGGTGCCAGGTCGGCGGCCGCACCGTCCGGCGCCGGGCAGACCGAGGCGCCGCGGGCGCCGTCACCCAGCAAGGGAGACGGGGAGCAGACAATTCCGTTGGCGGAAGAAAATCTGAGCGTCAGCAAGCGCCAGGTCGATCGCGGCACCACCCGGGTTCACCGCTACGTGGTGGAAAAGCCGGTCGAACAGCAGGTCAACCTGCGGGACGAACACGTCGAGGTGGAACGCCGCAAGCCGGTCGCCGGGACCAGCGACGACCAGCACGCCTTCGAGGAGCGGACCGTGGAGACACGGGAAACCTCGGAGGAGCCGGTGGTGCGCAAGACCACCGCCGTGCCGGAGGAGGTCGTGGTGCGCCGCGAGACCACCGAACATCCCGAGACGGTGCACGACACGGTGCGCAAGGACAAGATCGAGGTGGAAAACCCGCGGCGGGAAGGCTGACGTGGGCGCGCCTGCTTCTGCCGGCCAGCGTCGCGTTTGACCGTTGGCCGGCCCGTCGCCGTCATGCCCGGCGGAGGCTGACCGTCCACGAGTTTTGCTGATGGCAGTACTGAAGCGCGGTGGATGGCCCGCCTGTGCGGGTCGTGACGGCATGCGGACGAACGGCGGTCGAACTCAACGCGGCTGGGTATGACGCTGGCCGGCGTCGCGGCGGATGGTGCCGTGGCGCCGGGATCAGTCGACTTCCCGCAGCACCTCGGTTTTCACGGGCAGCACCGCGCCCATCCAGACCGCATGCAGCGTGTGGTCATCACGGGGACGGCCCGCTTCCGGGTGCAGCAGGACCGTCAGGCCCATGCGGTTCAGCATCAGGAACGGCACCAGGCTGGGCATCACTTCGGGCTTGAAGGCGATCTGGTACATCGCCTGCACGTGCGGTCCCACCGGCTCGTCATGCCAGCGTCCCATGCGCATCCGGCCGGCGAAGCGTTCCTCCACCCACTGGCGCAGCAGGGCGGCGCGGTCCTTGCTGGCCGCGTCGTAGTAGACGTGCGCGTGGTAGTCTTCGATCGCGGCGGGGTCCTTCGGGGCTTCGGGCATCTACGCGCTCTCCTGTTGCAGCCGGCTCCTGACGTCGCGCTTGGTCACCTTGCCGTAGCCGGATTTCGGCAGTTCCGGCCAGGTGACGAAACGGGCCGGCCATTTGTACTTCGCCAGCCTGCCATCGAGATGGGCGAACAGCGCGGCCTCGTCGAGTTCCGCGCCTTCCGCCAACACCAGCACCGCCACGCCGCTCTCGCCCCATTTCGTGTCGGGCATGCCCACCACGCAGGCCTCGGCCACCGCGGGGTGGGTCAGCAGCGCCTCCTCGATCTCCCGCGGATACACGTTCGACCCGCCGGAGATATACATGTCCGAGGCCCGGCCCGTGATGTAGACGAAACCGTCCGCGTCCATGTGGCCGACGTCGCCGGTATGGAACCAGCCGAAGCGGGTGGCCTGGGCGGTGGCGTCGGGATTGTTGTGGTAGCCGGCGAACACGCCGGGGCCGCGCACGCAGATCTCGCCGGTGGTGTCGGGCGGCAGCCGGTCCCGGTCTCGTCCAGGATCGCCACCTGCATGCCGGTGCGCGGGATGCCGCAACTGCCCACCTTCATCGCCGCGTCGTCGGTGCTGTGCAGCTCGCGCGGCAGCACGGTGATGTTGCCGGTGACCTCGCCCATGCCGAAATACTGCACCAGCACGGGGCCGAGCTTGTGGAGGGCGTGGCGCTGGTCGGCGCGGTACATGGGGGCGCCGGCGTAGATCACGTAGCGCAGGGAGCTGTGGTCGTAGCGGTCCACCGCGTCGTGCCGCGTCAGCATGGTCACGATCGTTGGCACGGTGAACATGTTGGTGACGCGGTGCTGTTCCACCAGGCGCCAGGCTTCCTCGCAGTCCAGCCGTTCGCCGGACAGCAGTACGGTGGCGGCGCCGCGCGCTACCTGGGGCAGGGCGTGCACGCCGGCGCCGTGCGACAGCGGGGCGACCACCAGGGAGACGTCCTGCTCGGTGGTGGCGGGCATCAGGTCGCACAGGTGGTTGCAGACCACGTAGTCCATCTGGCCGTGGGTCAGGACGCCGGCCTTGGGGCGGCCGGTGCTGCCGGAGGTGTAGAAGAACCAGGCCGGGTGGTCGTGCGCGACGTCGGCTTCCTGGGTGCGCCTGGCGTCGCCGGTGGCGAGCGTTTCCCATTCCAGCGCGCCGGGGCCGATGGAGATTTCCAGGCGGCAGGCAGGGTTTTCCGCCTTGGCGGCGGCGGCGTGGTCGGGGAAGGCGGCGTCGAAGATGTGCACCGCGGCGCCGGAGGACTGCGCCAGATAGGCCACTTCCGGCGGGGTGAGGCGGAAGTTGGTGGGCACCCAGACCGCGCCGAGCATCCAGGAGGCGAACATGGTCTCCAGCACGGCGTTGGAGTTGCGGGCGTGCAGCAGCACGCGGTCGCCGTGGCGAACGCCGCGCTGCTCCAGGGCGGCGGCGGCGGATTGCACGCGGGCGGCGAACTCGGCCCAGGTCCAGGTGCGGTCGCGCCAGATGATGGCGGGACGGTCGGGGAAACGGCGGGCGGTCTGCAGCAGCAGGTTGGCCAGGTTGGCGGTGGGGATCACGTCATAGCCTCACAATCGGCATTTCCGGACGCCGACATGATAGGCCCTTGCGGCACGGCGCGCGAACCCGCAGTCGCTGCTCTATGCCTTCAGGGTGGCCTCGAGCGACTTCAGTCGTTCGACCACGTGTGGGCCGGCCTGTACGTCGGTTGTCCAGCCGATGCCCGAACGGATGACGCGTGCAGGCACACCAGCGACAGCGCTGTAGCGCGGCACGTCCCTGGTCACCACGGCCTGCTCGCCGACGATCGAACCGAATCCTACGCGAACGCCTTGTCGGATCGTTGCGCCCATTCCGACCCAGACATGCGGCTCGAGCAGTACGCTCTTCGGCGGATTGAGCCAGGCCCCCGACTGCATATCGACAATTCCATGCTCATCGTGAGTGCGGATCATGACGTCGGCAGAGAACAGGCATTCATCCCCGATTATGATGCTGCTGCCATTCCCTTTGTGGTTGCAGGCAACGCCATTTACTGCGCAACGGTCGCCGAGGAAAAATAAATTATCATTGCCGCTGAACGATACGAACAGGCGTCCGCCCCATAACGTGGTTGCGCCCATCATGGCGATATTGCCGCGTCCTGCGATTTGTATTCCGGCGTTCAGCGAAGTGGAGCCACTGAGAACCACGATGGACCCGGTGGCGCCAGGCAGGAAGACGACACGCTCAGAGGGGTTGCTGGCTGCAACGCTGGGCGGGCAGCCTATCCAGTTGTCGATTCCATCGCATTTCAGCCAGGTCAGACCGGCCAAATCCGGCGTCGTGTATCCAGGTGTTCCGACAACGGGCGCGCGCTCGGCCAAAATCGTACGCAACCGAGGTATAATCTCGTGTTCCTGGGTAGGCTCGCGATTCTCCTGTGGTGGAGCGGAGCCGGACCGCAATGGAACGCCCCATACCTCCACCTCGTCGAGGTGAAGGAATTCCAGTCCATTCAACTCTACCCGAATGAAGCGGGCGGCTGCTCCGTCGCCGCAGGACACGATCAGCGGATTGCCGTCCGCGCCGCCGAACGGTACATCGGACACGTGACGATGCACGAGGCTCCAGTTGCGGCCGTTGCCGGATCGCCAAATTGACAGGTGGTTTGCGCGCTGTGATTCAGCGGTAAGTCGGTTGAACACGCGGATCTCGCGCACAATGCAAGGGCGACCGAGATCCACCTGCCACCACGGCTGCAGCTCCTTCTGTGTGTGGAAACCATAGTCCCCCGTAACGGTACCAGAAACGGCAAGGGCTGCATCGTCGGCAGGCGTCGCAGCGTGCGACCATGGGGAGGCCGAGCTCTGATATGCACAGCATCCCAAGGCGAGGTTCACCGGCGGACCCGGTTCGGCGAACGGACGCAGCCGATCGTCGAGATCGAACGCGCATTCGTGCCAGCCGAAGTCGTCCACGGCTTGCCGCAATGCGATCATGCCGGCCACGGAGCCGCGTGCCGTCAGCGACCTGACAAGTCCTGGCACGACCAACTCCGGAGTCTCGAGATCGAGTTTGCGTCTCAGAGGAGACGTCGGATCGAACCAGGACTCAGGCGGCGGATACCGCAACATCGACTCGACGTAGCGCGGACCACTCAGCACCGGGTGGATGAAGGCCTCTCGCGCCAGGGTGGGTAACTCGCTTTCGTGGTAAGGGGGCCACCAATCGAGGCAGGCCGTCGAACCAAGACTATCCAGCACATCGAGACGAAATCCGCCGTCGCGAAGCGCCGATGCCACGAACCCTTCCGATTGCGGCCACGTGGGAAGTTCTCCCGTAGCGAACCGTGTCGCCAGCATTCGCCGCTGCTCCAGAAGATACGGAACAGTACCGATTGGAGAACGCCGCGATGTTCAGCAGGCAGCGCATCAGGCGGTCACGCGGCCAGAGCGGGTCAAGTGTTCTGGCCCAGCCCTCCCAGCGCTCGATCGGCGTGCGGATCGGCGTTGCCACGAAATCCAGCCCTTTGGCTGAAATGGCTTCGATCATCGAGTTCCAGATCGCGCTGGACAACAGCGTCATGCTCGACAGTCAAATAATAAGAGAAGTCCGGATACGTATCGTGAAACGCGAATAATTGGTACTGATTGTCTACCAGTTCAGTCGCCCCTTGGGATAATCAGGCATACCGAGGCGGAGCATGTCCGCCTCGGTGGTACGAAAGACCCTCGTGTGGCGGACGTCCTCTACGTAACCGTTGGTGTCATCAACGACAACCCAGAGCTCGCCTGCTGCGCAACGCGCCTGCAGCTCGGTAATCCGACGGGCGATGGAATTGTCCCAGTAGTGGATTTTGAACAGGACAGCATAAGGCGCCACGTCCTTGTGGGCGCGTTCAGCGGGCTCAGTGACCATGTTCAGATCTCGCTATTCGGGCGCCATCAGAAGTAGGCGCCGAGCGCCTCCTTGGCGCTATCGGCTCGGATCTCCACATGACGAAGGATCGTCTCCCGCTCGAGAGGATAAATGAACTTGTCGCGCGCAATCTGGCTCAGAAAAAATGGATTTTCATAGCGTCGGCCCATAATACCGAAATAGAGCTGCAACACACCACCAACGTAAATTGCCTGCCGGTGCATGTGATCTGCAATGAAGCGGCCAAGCGGCATGGCATAGGATCCGCAGGCGAGCAGCGCGATATCGAATTCATGTTGCATGATTTCGGACTGCAGCGCTGCGAGCGTATCGAACCAGTTGGCGTGCGGGTAGAACTCGGCCGGCAAACCCGCGTAGGTGATCGGGGTATTGACAGTTTGCAGCGTGAAGTCCGGATAGGTGTAACCTGGAAAGAACTCTTCCCGCCGAGCGAAATTCGCGCGGATGGAGCGGGCGAACGGGCAGATCACCAGGACCCGCTTGCCTTGAAGCGCGGTGGCGAATACGCGGAACAGGGTGTCGCCGTGGAGAATGCGCTCCATGAACGAATAGGGATACAACCGGAGGAAAGGCGGTGAAATTACCCTGAGGAACTGTTCCAGATCCCGCCGCTTGTCGCCCACATCCTCGCGGAATTGCTGGTTGATGCTTTCGGGAAGGTAGGCGCTCAGCCAGGTTGAGCCAACCAGAAACACCTCCGGGCAGCCTGTGTAGGCCTGTTGCATGACATGACAGTAGCGCTGAACGTTCTCCGATGTACCGTTCTTGTCATAGTAGCCGTTGTAGCGCTGGACCACCTTGATTTGCGGACCTAGCCGTTCCAGCGCGGCTTCCACTGACATCGACCGGGTCAGAGTGAAGAAGTCCACGATGAGATCGGTATCGCTGCCTCCCAGACGGGAGATAAAGCAGGGGGCTCCGGCTGCGAGCAGCTTCCGGACCTGCCTGGCGCAATCCGACGCGAACGACAGCAAGACGCGCGGCATCGCTCCAGTCAGCCCCCTGCTTCCACCTTAAAATTCCGCGATGGACCGTTTACAGCGGCTCCAGGATCGACACGTAGTTCGCCACCGCGGCGCCACCCATGTTGAACACCGCGCCGCGGTCCGCCTTCGGCAGTTGCATGCCCTCCGGCGCCTGGCCGGTGAGCTGCATCGCGGTGATCGCGTGCATCGACACGCCGGTGGCGCCGATCGGGTGGCCTTTCGCTTTCAGCCCGCCGGACGGGTTGATCGGCAGCCGCCCGTCCTTCGCGGTCCAGCCCTCCAGCACCGCCCGCGCGCCCTGGCCGGGTGCGGTCAGCCCCATCGCCTCGTATTCCAGCAGTTCGGCGATGGTGAAGCAGTCATGCGATTCCACGAAGGACAGGTCGTCCAGCTTCATATCCGGCCGCGGCCAGCGCGCGGGCCCAGGCCTGCGCCGCGCCCTCGAACCGGGTGATGTCGCGCTTGCTGATCGGCAGGAAGTCGTTCACCTGCACCGCCGCGCGGAACCGCACCGCCTTGCCCAGGCTGCGCGCCGTCTCCTCATCCGTCAGCACCAGCGCCGCGGCGCCGTCGGACACCAGCGAGCAGTCGGTGCGCTTCAGCGGCGGCGCCACATACGGGTTCTTCTCCGACACCGTGCGGCAGAAATCGTAGCCCAGGTCGCGCCGCATCTGCGCGTAGGGGTTATCCACGCCGTTCTTGTGGTTCTTCGCCGCGATCGCCGCCAGCGCGTCGGACTGGTCGCCGTAGCGCTGGAAATACTTCTCGGCGATGCGGCCGAACACGCCGGCGAACCCGGCGGGGATGTCGGCCTCTTCCTTCTTGTAGCTGGCCTTCAGCAGGATATCGCCGACCTGCTTGCCCGGGGTCGCGGTCATCTTCTCCACGCCGATCACCAGCGCGAACCGTCCGCGGCCGGCGCCGATGAAGTCCCGCGCGCTGTGCACCGCGGCCGAACCCGAGGCGCAGGCGTTCTCCAGCCGCGTGATCGGCTTGAACCGCAGGTCCGGCAGGTGCTGCAGCACCAGGGACGCCGGGAAGTCCTGGTCGGAGAACCCGTTGTTGAACAGGCTGACGAAGGAGGCGTCGATGTCCGTGGTCGCGACCCCTGCATCCTCGATCGCCGCGCCGGCCACGCGGCCGATCAGCGATTCGATATCGGGATCGTCCAGCTTGCCGAAGGGCGAGTGTGCCCAGCCGACGATGCATGCCTCGGTCATGCGGGAATCTCCTTGTCCTGGGACGCCAAGCCTAGCCGATCCCGCCGCGGAACGCGACCTCCCGCCGGAGGCCGGGGCCAGGCCGGCAGGATTGCCTCCGGCGGCCGTTTCCGCCATCTACCAGGGAGTACGGATCGAGGACGCCATGCCCTTCCTGACCGAACCCGAGCCTGAACGCGACGTCGTCCAGCCCATCACGCCCGGGCATCAGCCGCATCGTCGCCAACAATCCCGGGCCCGATGACCTATTACGGCACCAACACCTACCTGATCGACACGCCCGAGGGTGTGGTGGTGCTGGATCCCGGCCCGGAAAACCACCCGGAGCATGTCCACGCGATCATCCGCGCCACCGGCGGCACGGTGGCGCTGATCCTGGTCAGCCACACGCATCACGACCATGTCGGCGCGGTGCCGGCGTTGCAGGAGGCGACCGGCGCCCCGACCGTGGGCTTCGCGAGAGCGCGCTGGACAGCTTCGACCCCGACATCAAGCTGGCCGACGGCGACACCATCGCCGGCCTGCAGGCGATGCACACGCCGGGGCACGCGTCGGATCACCTGTGCTTCTCGATGCCGACGCGCGACGGCAAGGCGGTGCTGTTCAGCGCCGACCACGTGATGTCGTGGTCCACCAGCGTGGTCAGCCCGCCGGGCGGCGACATGGCGGCGTATTTCGCCAGCCTGCGGCTGCTGCTGGACCGCACCGACGACATGTACCTGCCGGGCCACGGCCCGCCGCTGTCCGAGCCGCGCGACACTGGTGCGGGAGATGCTGCACCACCGCATGGCGCGCGAGCGGGCGATCGCCGACAAGCTGCGGGAAGGTCCGGCCGACACCTACGTGCTGATGGACACGCTGTATTCCCAGGTGAACCCCCGCCTGCGCCGCGCGGCCGAGCGCAACGTGCTGGCGCACCTGCTGAAGATGGAACTGGAGGGCAAGGTGGTGCGCGACGGGGAGCAGTGGCGGGTCGCCTGAGAGCCACCGCTGGGTTGGCGGGGTTTCGCTCTCTTGGGGGGCGGCGATCGGTCTTGCGGGGGCGATCGGTGTTGGGCGGCGATCGGTGTTGCGAGTCATGGCCGGATCCCTGTTGTCACGGCTGGGTCTGCCGTAGTAGCGGCCGGTGTCTGTCGTAGTCGTGACCGGGTCTATCGTAGTGGCGGTCGGTGTCTGTCGTAGTCCTGGCCGCCTCCATCGTCGTCATGGCCGGGCTTGACCCGGCCATCTACCCCGGATGATCGGGCACCATCCGGCCCCGTCACTGTCGTGACCCGGTCGTTCCGGGGTGGATGGCCGGGTCAGGCCCGGCCATGACTTAGAAAAAACCAACAGGGAGACGCCCATGGCCATCACAGAACTCGACATCGACCCGTTCAGCCGCGCGTTCTTCGACGATCCGTTCCCCGTGCACGCCGCACTGCGCGACGCCGGCCCAGTGGTGTACCTGCCGCGCTACGACATCCACGCCGTCGCCCGCTACGAGCACGTCCGCGCGATGCTGCAGGACTGGCAACAGCTACTCCAGCGCCCGTGGCGTCGGCCTGAGCGACTTCGCGAGGGAAAAGCCCTGGCGCCTGCCCAGCCTGCTGCTGGAAACCGACCCGCCACTGCACGACCGCACCCGCAAGCTGATGGACCGGGTCCTGTCGCCGGCCGCCATGCGGGCCCTGCGCGCCGCTTTCGCCGCCGCCGCGGATGAACTGATCGACACCCTGCTGGCCCGCGGCAGCTTCGATGCCGTGCGCGACCTGGCCGAGGCCTATCCGCTGACCGTCTTCCCGGACGCCGTCGGCATGCCGCGCGAAAACCGCCGCTTCCTGCTGCCCTACGGCAACATGGTGTTCAACAGCTTCGGCCCGCGCAACGACTTCTTCGAGGCCGCGGTGCAGGACGCCGCCCCCGTGCTGGAATGGGTGCAGGCGCAGTCCCGCCGAGAGGCGCTGGCCCCCACCGGCTTCGGCGCCGTCATCCACGCCGCGGTCGATACCGGAGAGATCACCGCCGACGAGGCGCCCATCCTGGTCCGCTCCCTGCTGACCGCCGGCGTGGACACCACGGTCAACGCGCTCGGCGCCGCCGTGTACTGCCTGGCGCGCTTCCCCGACCAGTTCGCCCGGCTGCGGGCCGACCCGTCGCTGGCGCGCGGCGCCTTCGAGGAAGCGGTACGCCTGGAAAGCCCGGTGCAGACCTTCTTCCGCACCACCACGCGCCCGGTGAACATCGGCGGCGAGCAGATCGGCGAGGGCCGCAAGGTGCTGATGTTCCTCGGCGCCGCCAACCGCGATCCGCGGCAGTGGGAGCAGCCGGACACCTACGACATCACCCGTCGCAACGCGGCGCATGTCGGCTTCGGCGCCGGCATTCATGGCTGCGTCGGCGCGGTGCTGGCGCGGCTGGAAGGCGAGGTGGTGCTGAACGCGCTGGCCCGCAAAGTCACGTCGCTGGACGATCAGCGGCGCGCCGGTGCGCCGCTACAACAACACGCTGCGTGGCCTGTCGCAGTTGCCGGTGACGATGCGCTGAGCGGCCGGGGACGGGAGGCGAAGAAAGCGGGAACGCAGATGAACGCCGATGATCCGCGGATGAACACGAATGCTGCGGCGTGGACGGCAGCTATGGTGCGTTCTCCGCCGATCCAGGCCGATGCGGCGAACCCCGAGACGCGGGGCGGAACGGTACAACTGGCTGCGTGACGGTCGGCAGGAGGCCGGCCCTGGTGCGTCCTCGCGATGCGAAGCGCCGCGGCTTGGTTGGCCTGGGACGAAGCGGTAGATAGGGACCGATGCAACAACCACCGGAAGGTTGCCGGCTCCGGCGTGCGGACCAATCTTGACCACGGTTCACGACGACGGGCAGACGCCGGCGGTCTGGGCGCTTCCGGCAATCACGCCGGGTGGGCACCGCGGTTGCCCCCACCCAGGCCAGGGTGGCGCCCGGGCACTGAAGGCCGGTTGACACCGGTACCACGTCCGGCCGATGCCGCGCCTGCCGATTTTTTCAACGCCGGTCGGGCACGCTCGGCGGGTTTCGAGCGGATCCTTGTCGGGTATGCCCCTGATACCTACGACCAACGAAGCGACCGAGGCCTCGGCCGGGCCGAAACGCCGCTCCTCCGGCCTGCGGGCGATCACCCGCGGGATGGCGGCGTTCGCCTGGCCCCGCGCACAGGCCAATCCGCCCGCAGCCAAGCCGAAAGCCGTCGCGCGCGCCCCGGCCCGGCGCCGCTCCGGGGTGCTCCGGCGCCTGCAGGCGTCCGGCCTGGCACTCCTGCTGCTTGCGGGAGAAGTGGCGGCCCCTGCGGCCGCCCCGTTCGTGGCAAGCAGCTTCATCACCACCGAAGCGCAGGCGCGGTCGAGCGGCGGGTATTTCCGCCCGCACTTCTCCGGACGCTCCTTCGGCGGATTCCACGTCCGGTCGCGCACGCCCTCCTTCAGCGGCGGCTACCGACGGCCCAGCGGCTCGGGGTATTCCACCAGCCGCCGCCCCTCCTTCGGCGGCGGCGCGGGGGACCGTGCTTTCTCCCGCCAACGCTCCGGCGAGGCCTTGCGCGGCTACCGCACGCAGCAGCGCACCGCCGCGCCGCCGTCGGCAGCGGCGGCCGGTGGGGCAGCTGCCGCGGAACAGCCTACCGCACCAGCACGTCGCGGCGATGGTATGCCAACCGCGGCTGGAACATTCCCCACTACGCCTGGTCCGGTCCACGGCATTTCGGCCTGTGGAACGGCCTGTTCCTGTGGTTCCTGCTCAGCCACCTCTCGCGCCCGGGATCGGCCGCCTTCTTCTACAACCACCAGAACGATCCCGGATACCAGCAGTGGCGGGCGGACGCCGAGCAGCAAGGCGCAGGACGATCCGGCGGTGCGCCAGCAGCTGGCGCAGCTGGACCAGCAGCTGGCCGACAAGCAGGGGCAGCCGCGCGATCCCAACTATCTGCCGCCGGGCGTGCCGCGCGCGGTGGCCACGGCGATCGGCCGCCGATGCCCGCACGCCGGGCGTTCGCGGCGGATAGGGCGGCGGGTCCGGCGTGATCTGGGTGGTGGTGCTGGGCGGCGGCGCGTTTGCCTTCCTGGCCTGGCGGCGGGCACACCCATACCTCGCCGGCCGCACGCCGGCGCATGCCAACAGCGAGCAGACCCATGGCCAGTAAACCAGGCAGGCTGGGAGCCTCGGCGCCATGCTGCGCCACAAGCTCTCCGGCGAAGGCTACACGCCGGAGCACTTCCGGGTCGGCATGACGCTGACCTGCGACCCGACGCCGTTCCTCCTGGCCGCCGGCGCCACCAAGGTGCCGGCGCCCGACACGGGCGGCGGCAACCTGCTGACCAACGTCCAGGGGCGTCGGCCGGGCCGGGCGAGGGGACGGCGCAGTTGCTGCGGCTGTACCTGCCCGGCTGGCGCAGCATGTTCCAGCTGCATCTGGACCGCGCCGGCAACCCGGACGAATGCCGGTATCTTCGGCCTGATCGACGAGGTGATGCCGGCCGACGCCTCGGAATGGGGCGCCTGGCTGGATCCGGCCGAGGGCATGATCGGCTGGCCGGAATTCCAGACCAAGGACGGCAAGATCTACGGCCGCGCCTGGGCGCCCGGTCCCGGCCGCATCCCGCCCGGCGTGCTGCCGGAGACGATCGAGACCACGCGAGGGCACGCAGACCCGCACCAGCCAGGCCATGCTCTACGCTGCCCCGACCGGCCTGGCGCCGCCCGCGCCGCAGACCGAATACATCCTGGTGGCCGCGGTGGAGGCCGGGCAGCAGGCCTGGGTGCAGATCTGGGCCGGCATCGACATCAACCCCGCGACGCTCTCGCTCACCTGACGTCCATTGCAGCAGGAACCGCCATGAACAGCATCTTCGCAGACCCTCGGCATCGGCCTGCCGGTGCTGCTGAGCCAGTTCGGCGTGACGCTGGCGCTGCTGGCCCTGGGCAGCGCCTGCTACATGGCGGTGACGCCGTTCCAGGAGCTGCAAGCTGATCCGCGCCGGCAACACCGCCGCCGGGGTCGTGCTGGCCGGCACGCTGGTGGCGCTGGCGATTCCGCTGGCAACGACGCTGGCCACCAGCCTGGTGACGCTCGATATCCTGCTTTGGGGGCTGGTCGCGCTGGTCATCCAGCTGCTGACCTTCGTGATCGCCGCGGCGCTGATCCGCGACCTGCGCCGCATGATCGAGGGCGGCAATGTCGCCGCCGCCTGGCTGCTGGTCGGCATCCAGCTCGCCGTGGCCCTGCTCAACGCCGGCGCGATGGCCGGCTGACCCCGCATCCGGTTCACCCAGGAAGGAACACGCACATGTTCGCGTTCATCCGCAATCTCGTCGGGCGTGAAAACCGACCAGGCCGTGAACGGCGCCATCGAGGCGATCGTCCGCTGGGACCCGAAATCCGCCACCGAGGCGGAACTGCGCACGATGGAACAGCACCTGGACGATCTGGGCCGCCAGGTGGCGCAGGCGCGCATGTCGTTCGACAAGGAGAAGCGCGAGGCGGATGCAGATCCAGGCGCTGTCGCATCAGCGCATGGCGGCGGCCGAGCAGCTGCAACCAGCCAGATGGAAGGCGAAACCGACCCGAACCGCAAAGCCGAACTGGAACGCAGCCTGGGCACGCTGCTGGGCATGCTGGAGCAGATGGCGCCGGATATCGAGCGCGAGAAGCAGGACGCCGAAGACGCCAAGAGCTTCCTGGAAAGCCTGGAGGAAACCTACCACCAGGCCGGCCGCAAGCTGAAGTCGGCGCGCGACGAGCTGAACCGCGCCCAGCGCGACATGGGCCGCGCCGCGCAGCAGCGCGAGATGGCGGAACGCCGCGCCGAGGCGGCGCGCCAGGCGGCCGGCCTGTCCGGCGCCACCAGCGGGCTGAGCGTCGCGCTGAAGGCGATGCAGGACAATGCCACGCGCGACCTGGCCGCGGCGGAAGCAGCGGCGGCGAAGGCGAAGCTGTTGCAGCCGACGCGGCCGGAAAAGGACGACCCGAACATCGCGGCGGCCATGGCGCAGGTGTCCGGCGGCGGACCGGCGCCGCACAGCCTGTCGGACCGCTTGCAGGCGCTGCGGCAGCGCCAGGCGGTGCCGCGGCAGCTGAACGGGCCGGCGGGGCCGTAACCCGCTATCGCAACACCCGTTGTGGTCGGCCCGGGGGGGAATTCAAACCCGCGTGGTCACGGCGGGACGTAACCGCTGGCCGCCCGTACGGCGTCGTGGTCGGCGAAGGCCCACCACCCATGGCTCGTCATGCGGAACGCATCTTTCCGAATGCTTTATTGTGCTGTCCGTTTTGCCCGGACTGCATGCCGACGGCGCGAGGAACCCGTGGGTGGCGGGTCTTCGCCCACCATGACGTGACACGCTGCGGCAGCGTCCACCTCTCGCGATCGCCGAAGCGGAATTGGATTAAAGCGCGCCCTGCGCGGGCCATGGCGCTGGTACGGGCGAGCGTCGGTCAAACACACCGCGGGTCGGTATTACGGCGTCCGGGTGGCTGATCCTAAACCCGGCAGTTGGCGTGGGCGGGGCTGGGTTTCCCGGGACGGGATGCACAACCTGGGGTAGGTTCAAGCGGGGTTCACCCGTAAGGGTGGCAGCAGCTGCCGGCCTTTGAGAAAGAATTCCAGCGCCTCGCCGAGGATCCGATACCAGATTTGCCGCGGTTCCAACGGCGCCGCATTTTTCCGTAAGCCAGACGAAAAGCCGGAAATCCCGGCAAGAGCCCGGCGTGCCTTGTGCCGCATCGCGTGCGTGCTGCCGACCCTCAGCGTCACCTCCCCGGCGTGCTGGTCCGGCGGGTGATGGCCGTCAGCAGCAAGGGGCGGTCGGTGATCGCCTCGCGATGCTGGAGTTCAGGTGGTTCTGCAGCCAGCTCAGCCCTTCTGTCCGCTCGATCTTTGCCAATCCACGGCGCACCGGGTCCTCGCTCACCGCCCACTTCATGCCACGCAGCCCGTCATCACCGGGTCGCACCGCAACGCGGTGATGACGGCGATGCCCGGCCAGCACCGACAGCATCAACCGACCCGACAGATCGCGCTTGCCCGGCGCAGTGGGGCTGGTCAGGTGCCACGGGCAGTCCGCTACCCTTGCGATCAAACAACTCGTCCTGGATCTGTAAGGCCTGATGGCCCTTTGCGTGTTCGGCGTGTTTTGCGGTTCCGGTTTCCTTTGGTCGCACAGACCGCGCTGCGGGTGATCGCGGCCGATCTGCCGACGTTGACGAAGTGGCAAGGTTTTTGCCGGCAATCGGCGAGGAAGATGGAACCGCAAAACACGCCGAACACGCAGATGGCGTTCGGCGGGGACAGGGATGGCTTTCTGGCCGAACAAATCACCCGGCATCGAACAGTTGGGCCTGCTTCAGAGAGCCGATGAAGACCGGTAACTGGCCCATCGGTGTGACCGGTGCCTGGCCGTCCCGTTCACCGTGAACCCGACCGGCAAACGTGTCCCCCGTCGCCGACCACACATCAACCTCTGGTTGCTCACCCAAAGGGTGAACCATCACGTCCCAATTCTGCTGCTCCATGACAGCCTGTTCCGCCGACTTCCGGGCCGGCGCGCAATCGGCAACTGCCGGATTTAGGCTGATACCCTGCCGATTCCGTTGAGGATGGCGGTCCCGCAGGCTCTGTCGCCATCGGACGACGGCGCCGGGCAGGGGGTCAGGCGATGCGGATCACCACCTTGCCGAGGTGCTTCTGGCTTTGCAGGTGGCGGTAGGCGTCCTTCGCCTCGGCGAAGGGGAACACACGGTCGATCACCGGGGCGATCCGGTGCAGCGCGATCATCCGGTTCATCGCCTCGAACATCTGCCGCGAGCCGACATAGATCCCCCGCAGCAGCAGGTTGCGGCGCAGCATCGGCGTCGGGTTGATCTCGCCGCCGGTCAGCACGCCGATCAGGTGCACCTGCCCGCCGATCCGTGCCGCCTCCACCGAGCGGGGCAGGGTGCCGGCGCCGCCGACCTCCACCACGTGGTCGACGCCGCGCCCGCCGGTCAGGTCCAGCACCGGCTTCTCCCAGGCCGGGTGCTGCCGGTAGTTCACCCCGTCCGATGCGCCCAGCGCCTTCGCCCGCGCCAGCTTGTCGTCGGACGAGGACGTGGCGATCACCCGCGCCCCCGCCGCATGGGCGAATTGCAGCGCGAAGATCGACACGCCGCCGGTGCCCAGCACCAGCACGGTCTCGCCGGCCTTCAGCGGCCGGCCGGCATACAGCGCATTCCAGGCGGTGACGGCGGCGCAGGGCAGGGTGGCGGCCTGCTCGAAGGACAGGTGCTCCGGCACGGGCACCAGGCCGTCCTGGTCGAACAGCACGTATTCCGCCAGCACGCCGTCGATCGAGCCGCCCAGGGAGGAGGCGACGTGGTACGGCTCGATGTCGCCGCCGATCCAGCTCTGCATGAAGATGCCGGCGACGCGGTCGCCGGCCCGCACGCGGGTGACGCCGGGGCCGATCTCGGCCACCTCGCCGGCGCCGTCCGACAGCGGCACCAGGTCCTTGGGCAGGCGGCCCCGCACGGAGCGGCCCGCGGCGACGCCCAGGTCGCGGTAGTTCAGCGAGGCGGCGCGCATGCGCACCAGCACCTGGCCGGGGCCGGGACGCGGCGTCGGTTCGTCCCGCAGTTCCAGCGTGTCGATGCCGTTCGCCTGGGGGAAGCGGTAGATGCGCATGGCAGGCTCCTGTCAGTAGCCGCGGGCGATGTCGAAGCGGTTGGGCAGCGTCGTGCCGGCCCGCCAGGCGCTGACATTCTCCAGGAAGATGTCGAGGCTGCGCGGGTTGTAGGTGGCCGGATCGTCGGCGGCGGTGTGGGGGCTGATCACCAGGTTCGGCGTGGTCCACAGCCGGTGGCCGGGCGGGATGGGTTCCGGGTCGAACACGTCCAGCACCGCGCCGGACAGATGGCCGCTGTCCAGCAGGTCGCACAGCGCGTCCTGGTCGGTGAGTTCGCCCCGGCCGATGTTCACCACCCCGGCGCCGCGCGGCAGGCGTTCCAGGCCGCTGGCGGGGCATGATGTTGCGGGTGCTGTCGGTCAGCGGGCAGGCGAGCACCAGGTAGTCGGTCTGCGGCAGCACCGCGTCCAACCCGTCGGGCGCGATGACCTGCGGCGCAGGCGGGATGCGGCGCCGGATGGGCGCGCACGCCGGTCACGTGCATCCCGAAATGCGCCGCATGCGTCGCGGTGGCGCCGCCGAGCGTGCCGAGGCCGATGATGGTGAGGCGCTTGCCGGCGAGGACCGTGCCCCACAGCTTCTGCCACCGTCCGGCGCGCTGGTGGGTCACCATCTGCGGCACGCGGCTGGCCAGCATCAGCACCGCCATGATGCCGAACTCGCCGGACTTCACCGCGTGCGTGCCGCGGTTGTTCAGCAGCGTCGCGCCCGGCGGCAGCCAGTCGAACGGGGCGAGCTTGTCCAGGCCTGCATTGGTAATGAACAGCAGCTTCAACTTCGGCGCGGCGCAGGGGAACTGCGCCTTCACCACGCTGACGTCGCAGACCAGCGCCTCGGCGTCGCGCATGGCGGCGGCGAAGTCGGCATTGGTGTCGCCGATGCTGACGTCGTGGTCGCCGCCGGTGTCGCGCGCGCGCGGGCCAGGGCGGCCTGCCACATCGGCAGGGAGAAGGTGAACAGCGGGTCGTCGGCCGGATTCTGGATGTGGATTCGCATGCCGGCCAGCCTGCCTCATCGCCGGGCAGTTGTCATTCGGTTGCGTTGAATCTTGTAGTGTCGACCTCGAGGAGGTCGTTTGCGGGGGCAAACGCTTGAGGGAGCGATCGCTTGTCGGCTTCGTTCCTTTGTGATCTAATCCAAACGGTAGAGTATGGTGTTGATTAGAATTAGGATATACTGTAGTGGCGAAGCTTACAGGAATTGAAGCTGCTCGTGGAATTGCGGCGGTATCAGTCGTTTTGTACCATGTCGAGCGCCATTTTGAGCATATCAACGGAACCATTATGCAGCGGAGTATTTTTCAATTCGGTCATGCGGGTGTGGATCTATTCTTTGTAATTAGCGGATTTATTATATATCATGTGCATTGTGGTGATTTTGGGAAGCCTGCGTTATTGCATCGCTATATATTCCGCCGATTTACCAGAATTATGCCGATTTATTGGGTCGCATTGATCGCGGCATCGGTACTTTTGCTTCTTGGGCGTCACGGCCCTCCAGATATTCTAAGATTACCGGGCGGCTGGTCGTCACGGGCACTGCCCGGCGCTCGTCCGCGACGGGTGAGCGAGCACGCGGTGGGCGCCTTGCTATTATTTATTTCAATTCATATTCATGGGCATTGCGTGGAAGTCCCTAGTGTTCTCCGGTCTTAATCGGATGCTGCCTCAATCGGCAATGTTCATCATGCTCGCCACAGCTGGGATAGCCGGAGGTATTGTCGTATCGCACTTTGTTGAACTCCCATTGATGCGGCTCCTCCGTAGCGGGCGCCGCGGAGTTCGCCAAGCGATTGGCACGCGAACGACGGTCTTCCGAAAGAATCACGCCGTAGTCTTGAGGAAATCGGCCAGCTTCGCTGATCGCCGTCACCTTATCGGTCCTGTCCAGCGCCGCCAGCTCGGCTGCCAGGCGGTCCATGGCCGATTCGTAGATCTGCCGCTCGGAAAAGCTCTGGTCCGGCTGGCCGGCGTTGCGGCGCAGGTCGCGCACCACCTCGGCGATCGCCAGCGGGTCGCCGGAGTTGATCTTCGCCTCGTACTCCTGGGCCCGGCGCGACCACATCGTGCGCTTGATGCGCGCCTTGCCCTTCAGCACGGCCATCGCCGCGTCGAACTGCTTGCGGGTGGAGAGCTTGCGCAGGCCGGCGCTGCGCGCCTTGGCCACCGGCACCCGCAGCGTCATGCGGTTCTCTTCGAAGGTGATGTGGATCAGCTCCAGCTTGTGGCCGGCGATCTCCTCGATTGCGATGCGCTCCACCCGGCCGACGCCATGGGTCGGGTAGACGACGTGGTCGCCCTCGTGGAACACCTCGGCCTTGGCGGGCATGCGCGGCGTCAGCGCCGGCGGCGCCGGGCGGCACGCCGGGCGGCACGCCGACCTGCTTCGGCCGGCGGGCGGACGCGCGCGCCCGGTGCAGGGGCGCGTCGGGGCCGGGCGTCTGCGTGCCGGCTTTCGCTCGGCCGCATGGCGCCGCGGCCGACGGGGCCGCGGCGGGAGCGGCGGGTTCGGTCGACGCTGACGATTGCTGCGGCTCGGCCGTTTGGGCGGGAGGCCCCGCTTGCCGCCGGCCGCCGGAGCGCGCTGGCGGCCTGGTCGCATCGGGCCCGGCTGCGAATCGCGTCCATCGGGCCGACGGGGCCGGCCGCGGCCTTCCGCGCCGACCGCCTTCACGCTCCGTCCCGGCTGTTGCCGCTGATCCGGTCTTCGCCGCCGCTGCTGCGGCAGCCCTGGGCGGCTGGAGGGGAGGAGACTTCTTGACGGCAACAGCGACTGCCTTGGCCTGGGGCCGTGCCGCAGGCCGGCTTTGCGGCCGCGGGCCGTCCAGGCCGGCGCGGCGGCCCGGTTTCGCAGTTGCGGCGGATGCCTTCATACCCGACACCTCACAGACGTGACACCTGCGACCCGCATGTCGGGCTCAGCCGCCCGCAAGTCCCTCCGGTACAGGGCGTTCCCAACCATGGGATACTGCTCCCAGTGCACCGGCACCAGCGCGCGCCTGGACCACCGCGGTGGATGCCGCCCGCCAATATAGCATCAGACCCGTGTCAGGTCAGGGGGCTGACGCGCGGCCCGATCAGGGTTTTCCCGGCTCCGGCGAGAAATACTGTTTTTTCCCCGGCTTGTCCTTCCACTCGTCGGCGTCGTCCGGCGGCGGGCCCTTGCGGGTGATGTTCGGCCACAAGGCCGCATAGGTGCGGTTCTGCTCCAGCCAGTCGGTCGCCTTGTCGTCGCTGTCCGGCACGATGGCTTCGGCCGGGCATTCCGGCTCGCAGACACCGCAGTCGATGCACTCGTCCGGATGGATGACCAGCATGTTTTCGCCGACATAGAAGCAGTCCACAGGACAGACTTCCACGCAGTCCATGTACTTGCAGCGAATGCAGTTTTCGATAACGACGTAGGTCATGCGAGCCCCCGGCAGCAGGCCACCGCGGCGAATCCCGCGGAGCCTGATTCAGTCGCGGCGGTATGCCGAGGTTTGCCCGATCGTGCAAGGTGGGGCGCGGCATGGCAGATGCCGCATATCCTGGGGCGTGCGGCCCGCGCGGCGATCCGCAGGGCAGTCACAGCGGCTCTGCGCAATCCGCGTCGCGCTCGGCCGTCGGCGGCGCCGGGTACGGCGTGGCGCGCGCAGGTCCGCCAGCCATGACTGTCCTGATGGCACCTGCGGAAAGACGTGGGGGGGCCGGCCTTCGCCGACCACGACGCTGTACGCGCCGACCACGACGATATGGGTGCCATAGGTGCCGACCACGACGTTGTACGTGCGGTCTTCGGTCAATCTCGAAGCGGGTTTGGCATTACACCGCGTCGGCCTCTTCCGGCGAGAAGTGGGCGACCAGGTCGGCGATGTGGCCGATCTCCTCCAGCCGCAGCCCCTCCGGCGCCGCCACCGCGCGGTTGCCGCGGGCCACCCGGCGCGGCAGCGTCGCGGCGTCGAAGCCCAGCTTGGCGGCCTCCTTCAGGCGGGCTTCGGCCTGGGCGACCTGGCGGACCTCGCCGGACAGGCCCACCTCGCCGAAGAACACCATCGCCGGCGCTGGTCGGGTGGTTGCAGGCGGCGGAGGCCAGCGCCGCGGCCACCGCCAGGTCGGCGGCCGGCTCGGTCACCCGCAGCCCGCCGGCCACGTTCAGGTACACGTCCATCGCGTTCAGCCGCAGCCCGGCGCGGGTTTCCAGCACCGCCAGCAGCATCGACAGCCGCCCGCTGTCCCAGCCGATCACCGACCGCCGCGGCGAGCCGCCGGGATTGGGCGCCAGCAGCGCCTGGATCTCCATCAGCACCGGGCGGGTGCCCTCCAGCCCGGCGAACACCGCGCTGCCGGCGATGTTGCCGCGGCGTTCGGCCAGGAACAGCGCGGAGGGGTTGGCGACTTCCGCCAGGCCGCGATCGGTCATCTCGAACACGCCGATCTCGTCGGTGGCGCCGAAGCGGTTCTTCACCGCGCGCAGGATGCGGAACTGGTGGCCGCGGTCGCCTTCGAAATACAGCACCGCATCGACCATGTGCTCCAGCACGCGCGGGCCGGCCAGCGCGCCGTCCTTGGTGACGTGGCCGACCAGCACCAGGGCGAACTTCCCGCTTTCGCCAGCCGGATCAGCTCGAAGCTGCTGGCGCGCACCTGGCCCACCGTGCCGGGGGCGCTGTCGATGCTGTCCAGCCACATGGTCTGGATCGAATCGATCACCACCAGCGCGGCGTCGCGGCGCCTTCTCCAGCGTGGCGGCGATGTCGCGCAGGTTGATCGCGGCGGCGAGCTCGATCGGCGTGTCGGCGACGCCCAGGCGGCGGGCGCGCAGGCGCACCTGCTCGATCGGATTCCTCGCCCGAGACGTACAGCACCCGCCGGCCGGAGCGGGCGAGCTGCGCGGCGGCCTGCAGCAGCAGGGTGGACTTGCCGATCCCCGGATCGCCGCCGACCAGCACGGCCGAGGACGGCACCAGCCCGCCGCCCAGCACGCGGTCCAGCTCCGCGATCCCGGTGGCCGCGCGCGGCGGCGGTTCCGCGCTGCCGGCCAGGCCGACGAAGCCGACCGGCCGGCCGGCGGGCGGCCTTGCCGGCCGGGCCGGGGCGCGCGGCCGGGGCTTCCTCGACGATGGTGTTCCACTCGCCGCAGGTCTCGCAGCGGCCGGCCCATTTGGGGAATACCGCGCCACAGGACTGGCAGACGAAGCGGGCGCTGGATTTGGCCAATGAACGACTCCGTGCTCGCGGCCGGCATCGCCTGGCCGCGTTACCGATTGCTTAGCGCAGGCGGCCGGAGTCGGCAGCGGCGTGTGTTTGCCGTTCCAGCGGTGCCGGCGAGTGTGGCACGTAGGCGTATGGCACGGGCGTGCGATCGAGCGCGGGCATGTTTGGCGCGACGCCGTGCTGGGGCGTCGCCTATGGGGGCACTCTGCGGCGCTCCGTGTGTGTCATGCGGGGCAAGGGGAACGCGATGAACGCGACGTTGCGCGGATGAACGACGGATGCTCGCGAGCTGGACCGCAATGGCGGAGCGGACGCCCGGCCGTGTGCCTGGGTCCTGCGACCGCGGGCCAGTGGGCTCCGGGGAGCAAATTCACGCAGAACGTAGGGCTGATACTGCGGAAGGCGGGTCTGGTGTTCGCCCAGCGGCGGCAATGGCCGGATCCATTGATGGCGTTGCTGTGCGGGCAGTTCGACGCCGATCTGCGTCGATAGCGGACGCGGCGCTGCGTGAACCGAAAGCCCTGCGGCCCGCCTGGGACAGCGCGCATCGCGCGCAATATCCGTTTGCCTGCGCGCCACCAACCTGCATGTTCGCTTGCGGCTGGACCTCGCCTCTCTGGCGCCTGGACGGTCGACACATTGTCCCGGACCTTCGATGAACGCACCGAAGTCACCCTCCGCTCCGCTGCATTCGTGTCATCTGCGTCCCATTGCGTTCATCTGCGTTTGTGCTTCTTACGTAACCGACCCGCCCCACCGGCGCCGGAGAGATGGAGACAACCGCGGCGCCCCCAAAGCCCTTCAGGGTCACGCAAGCCACAGCACGGCCATCACAAGAACGTGCATCCAGCCAGGCCGTGACTGTCGGCGCATCCACGCGCGATCCGGCTTACTGGCCTGGCGCAGAGCCGCCGCCCTGCCGCCATCGACGTTCACCGCCGCCCGTCCGGCCCCTGGCCGCGCCGCTGATCCCTGGCGGCGTGATCGCACGATGCTGCAGCGTGGGCCCAGTGCGGCGCCCGTCGAACTGCCTGGTCGCACCGACCGAGGATTTGCCCGCCCGACCGTCTTCGATCCAGCCTACATACCGGCGCGGAACGCGGCGCCCGAGAGAACGGGCAGGGACCGGCTGCTTTCCCGCGAACGCTGCAGCACAGGAGGACACGACGTGGCAGTGCCGCTGGTCAAAGGGTTCTTCGACAAGCGTACCTTCAGCGTGCAGTACGTGGTTGCCGACCCGCAGACCGGAAGCTGCGCGATCATCGACCCGGTGCTGGATTTCGATCCGAACGCGGGCGCCACCGCGACCTGGTCGGCCGACGCGCTGCTGGCCCATGTCCGCGAGCAGGGGTTACCGGCTGGAGTGGATCCTCGACACGCATCCGCATGCCGATCACCTGTCCGCCGCCGGCTACCTGAAGGACAGGACCGGTGCGCCGACCGCGATCGGCGACCAGGTCGTCGCGGTGCAGAAGCTGTGGAAGGACATCTACAACCTTCCCGACACGTTCCCGACCGACGGATCACAGTGGGACCGGCTGTTCGCCGACGGCGATGCGTTCCGCATCGGCGATGTGGATGCGAAGGCGATGCTGTCGCCGGGCCACACGCCGGCCTCGCTGACCTACGTCATCGGCGACGCGGCCTTCATCCACGACACGCTGTTCATGCCCGATTACGGTTCGGCGCGCGCCGACTTTCCCGGCGGCGACGCCGGCACGCTGTGGCGGAGCATCCAGCGCATTCTGGCGCTGCCGGCAGCGACGCGGCTGTTCACCGGCCACGACTACATGCCGGGCGGGCGGGAGCCACAGTGGGAAAGCACGGTCGCCGAGCAGAAGGCGCAGAACAAGCATCTGCAGCAGGCGTCCGACGAGGCGGCCTATGTGGCGATGCGCAAGCAGTTGGACAGCGGCCTGCCGCTGCCGCGGTTGCTGCTGCACGCATTGCAGGTGAACATCATGGGCGGCCGGCTGCCGGCACCCGAGAGCAACGGCAAGCGCTACCTGAAGTTGCCGCTCGACGCGTTTCCCAAGGCGGTAGTGGAGTTAGCGGCATGTAGCCTGTTTCCCGCCGCGTCGCGCATCGGCGGCGCGCATGCGCCGGGCTTGGGGTCGTCGCCGGCCAGCGGCTGGCTCGCGCGCGAACCGTCGTTGCCGCCGCCGATACCGTCGGTTGCCGATGCGCCCCTGTTCCGCGATCCGGACGCCCCCGTGCTGGGCAATCCGCACGGCAGCCTGCCGATGGCCGAGTTCTTCGATTACCGCTGCCCCTACTGCCACCGGATGCACCCGCTGGTCGCGGCGGCTGCTGCAGGCGGAGTCCGACATCCGCTATGTCGCAAAGGAGTGGCCGGTGTTCGGCGGCGTCTCGGTCGTCGCCGCCCGTGCCGCGCTGGCGGCGAACTGGCAGGGCAAGTTCGCCGCGGTGAACAGCGCGCTGTTCACTGCCGACGGTGGGCTGGATGCGGCGCGGGTCCGTGCCGCCGTCAAGGACGCCGGCGTCGATATGGTCCGGTTCGATCACGACCTGTCGGCGCGACGCGCCGAACTGGATGCCATTCTGGGACGCGTGGCGATGCAGGCCGGGTCACTGGGGCTGCAGGGCACGCCGGTCTTTGTCATCGGCACTTACGTGGTGCCCGGCGCGTTGTCCTACGACGACCTGCGCAAGGTCGTCGCGAAGGCGCGCGCGAAGCTGCAATCCGGCGAAGGGGCAAAGCCCGGGCGCCGTGCATTCGCCCATATAGCAGCAGAGGAGTCGTTGCATGGCTATTCGCAACGCGAGCGATATGGTCGCCCAGGCCGATGCCACCGTTCAGACGCTTGGCGCGGAGGATGCGCTGAAGCTTGCCGGTGATCCGAACACGGTTCTTGTCGATGTGCGGGAGACCGCGGAGGTGCAGTCGTCCGGCGGTATCAACGGGGCGGTGCACGCGCCACGGGGCTTTCTGGAGTTCATGGCCGATCCGGCCAGCGGCCGTCATGTGCCCGAGCTTTCTCCTGACAGGCGGCTGGTGCTGTTCTGTGGCTCAGGCCACCGCTCCGCCCTGGCGGCCAGGACATTGCAGGACATGGGCTACCCGGATGTCGCCCATGTCGCCGGCGGATTCGGGGCGCTGAAGGAGGCCGGGGCGCCGGTTGCCGGTCCCTGAAACCAAAACCCTTGTGGCACGGGACGCCGCCGTCGCCGGGCGGCGTCCCGCGCCAACCCCGGTTATTCCAAAGCGGCGTATCGCTCGACCGTCGCGCGACCGTACACCGTCATGGTCGGCGAAAGGCGCCGGGATCGGTGGAGGAGAAGATCACGCCCAGACCCGCGATGGCGGGCCATCCATGTCCTTTGCTGATGGCGCCGACGAAAAGGCCCTGCGCGGGCCATGATGCCGTACGGCGGGCCGTCGGCCACTCTCTGCGTTAGCGGGCATCAGCGTCCGCGTGCTCCCAGCCGGCGCATCTGCTCCAACCACCTCTGCCGCCGGGCCGTCGCTGGCGGCCTCGATCATGCCGAACAGGCTCGCGCGCACCGGGCGGATGCCGACGAAGTGCAGGATGTTGCGTTCCAGCCCTTTCAGCCCGTGCCCGAGGAACCACCAGCGGTAGGCCAGCACCGGCATGCCCATCGTCACCACCAGCCGGGCGGAGCGGCCGGCCAGCTTCTTCTTCGGCATGCCGCTCTGCTGGTAGTCGAACGCCACGTTGGGCCGCAGGATCTGTTCCAGGAACGCCTTCACCAGTGCCGGCATGGTGCCGAGCCAGAGGGGGAACACCAGCACGATGTGCTCTGCCGCGATGAGCGCGTCCTGTGCGGGCTGCAGGCTGGGCGGAACCGGGCCATGCTCGAAGTCCTCTGCCGAGCGCAGCAGCGGCACGTCCAACTGAGCGAGATCGATGCGGGTTACCGGGTGGCCGGCCTGGCGCGCGCTGTCGGCGTAGGCGTCGGCCAGGGCGCGGCACAGGCGGTGCTGGCTGGGGTCGGGGTGGCCTTGAACGATCAGGATGCGCCGGGACATGCGTGACTGTGGCACGTGGGACATGTCCGTATATTGATCTGGCGCAAGTGGCGGGGTGGCGGGCAGGGAAACCAGACCGGCCTGCCAGAGGCCTATAGCGCGTGCCGTAGCGTTTGTGCTTCGCCGGTTCAATGGCATGGCGGGTAGGGGGCGGGCCGGCTACGCCTCGGTGGCCCGCGGTGTATTCCTGGTGTCCTCGGTGTGAAACCTTCATAAGCGGCCAACAAACTGCGGCCATGGAGCGGAGCTGCGGTCCGACGCCTCCGCGCCGAAACGGAAGGGAGGCGCTTCGGCAAGGATTACTTACCGAGAACACCAGGAATACACCGAGGGGCAGTCAGCGGACACCAAGCGGAAGGCAATTCCATCGCAATCGTTTTGGCAACCGGCCGCAATGTCACCGTTGCCCGATCAGATGCCCGAAGAAATGGTTCCGATGGAAACCATATGCGTGCGGTGGGCAAAGCCCTTGCTGCCATGAGAAGCCTCTTCGGGGCGGCGTTGCACCCACCGCCCCGAACAGCCAGCCTCATGCCGCCCGCCGCGCCGGCATCGTCCGTGCATCCTCCTGGATCATGTCCGACGCCTTCTCCGCGATCATGATCGTCGGCGCATTCGTGTTCCCCGCAATGATGCTCGGCATCACCGACGCATCCACCACGCGCAGCCGCTCGATCCCGTGTACGCGCAGCCGCGGATCGACCACCGCCATCGGGCCGTGTCCCATGCCGCAACTGCCCACCGGATGCAGGTTGGACACGCCGCGCCGGCGCACATCCTCCCGCAGCTGCTCCTCGCTCTGCACCTGTTCACCCGGCAGCGTCTCCTCCATCACCAGCCCCTTCAGCGCCTGCTGCCGCGCGATGGCGCGGGCGATGCGCATGCCCTCGATCACCGCCTGGTAGTCGTATTCGCTGCGCAGGAAGTTGAAGCGGATTTCCGGCGGCGCCAGCGGATCGGGCGATTTCAGCCGCACCGTGCCGCGCCCCTCCGGCCGCAGATGCACCGGGCTGATCGCGAAACCCCGGATGCGGATGTGACACGATGCCGTCGCGCGTGCGTTCGATCGTGCTCCAGGCGGAGATGTTCAGCTGCAGGTCCGGCCGCTCCAGCCGCTTGTCGCTGCGCACGAAGGCGCCGACATACAGCCCGTTCCCCGACATCGGCCCGCCGCGATACATCGCGTACTTGAACACCGGCCACCAGCTGGCGCGGAATGCTGTGGTGCAACTCGTTCAGCGAGATGTAGCGGGAGATGCGCCAGGAGCAGAACGTGTTGAAGTGGTCGTGCAGGTTGTAGCCCACGCCCGGCAGTTCGTGCTTCACCGTGATGCCCATGTCCTGCAGATGCTCGCCCGGCCCGATGCCCGACAGCAGCAGCAGTTGCGGCGACCCGTAGGCGCCGCCGGAGACAATCACCTCCCCGGCGCCAACGCGCTTTCCAGCCCGCCCGGCGAGCGGAATTCCACCCCCACGGCGCGGCCGTTCTCCAGCAGCACGCGCGTGGCATGCGCGTTGGTGCGGACCACCAGGTTCGGCCGGTTGCGCGCCGGACGCAGATAGCCGACCGCGGTGCTCCAGCGGCGCGCGTCCTTGGTGGTGGTCTGGTACCAGCCGCAGCCTTCCTGCTGCGCGCCGTTGAAATCGGGATTGAACGGGATGCCCGCCTGCTGGCAGGCCTCCAGCAGCACGCTTGCCGATCTCCCACTCATAGGGCTGGTTGGCGACGTGCAGCGGCCCGCCGGCGCCATGGAATTCGCTGGCGCCGCGCTGGTTGTCCTCGGCCTTCCGGAAATACGGCAGCACGGATTCCCAGTCCCAGCCTTCGCAGCCACGCTGCCGCCATTCATCGTAGTCGGCATGGTTGCCGCGGATATAGATCATGCCGTTGATCGAACTGGTGCCGCCCAGCACCTTGCCGCGCGGCTGGTACATGGTGCGGTTGTTCAGGTTGGCTTCCGGCTCGCTCTCGAACATCCAGTTGACGCGCGGATTGACGAAGGTCTTGGCGTAGCCCAGGGGGATGTGGATCCACGGATTGCGTGTCCTTGCCGCCGGCTTCCAGCAGCAGCACGCGGTAGCGGCCGGATCTCGCTCAGCCGGTTGGCCAGGACGCAGCCGGCCGATCCGGCGCCGGTGACGATGTAGTCGTAGGTTTCCGTTGCGGCAGCCATCGGTCTCCCCCCGTTTGGTTGTGGAGAGGATCGACGAGCTTGCCGGCGCTGGCAATCCGGTTCTTCCCTGCCCCTGCGGCGCCACGCGCGGTAGAACGCTGCCCGAACCGCCGGAGGACTCCGCCCGATGCTGCCGTCGCAACGCGCGCTGTTCGATATCCCGCGGGAGGTCTGCTACCTCAACGCCGCCTCCTGGGGCCCGCTGCCGCGCGCGGTGATGGAGGCCGGGCGAGCGGGCGTGGCGCGCAAGGGGCAGCCCTGGACCCAGCCGCCAGGCGCCATCCGGCGGCGCAGCACGAACGCGCCCGCACCGCCGCCGCCCGGCTGATCAATGCCGACCCGGACGACGTGGCGCTGATTTCCTCGGTCAGCTACGGCGTCGCCACCGCGGCGAAGGTGCTGCCGGTGCCGGCCGGGACGCGCGTGCTGGTGCTGCAGGACGACCACACCTCTCCGGTGCTGGAATGGCACAGCCGGGCGGCGGGGCAGGGGTTCAGCGTGGAGACGATTGCCCGGCCCGGTTGACGGCGACTGGACCGCTGCCGTGCTGGCCGCCATCGACCGGGCCGGGGCGCCGCCGGTGGCGGTGGCCTCGGTCTCGTCGGTGCACTGGTCGGATGGCGGCATGATCGACCTGGCGCCGGTGGCGGCGGCGCTGCGCCGGCACGGGGCGCCGCCTGCGTGGTGGACGCGACCCACGGCGCCGGCATCACGCCGATCGACGTCGCGCACCCTGGACCCCGATTTCCTCGTCTTTCCCACCTACAAATGGGTGCTCGGCCCCTACGGCCGCGCCTTCCTGTACGTGGCGAAACGCCACCAGGACGGCATGCCGCTGGAACAGACCGCCGCCGGCCGCCGCGGCGATCAACTCCGAGCGAGCGCCCTACCTGCGCGACACCGCTTACGTTCCCGACGCCAGCCGCTTCGACATGGGGGAGCGGGACCATTTCATCTCGCTGGAGATGGCCGCGGTCGGCATGGAACTGGTGGCCGGCTGGGGCAGCGCCGCGATCGTCGAGCGCCTGCGTCACCTCACCGACGCCCTGGCCGAGGGGCTGCGCGACACCGGCGTGACGCTGCCGGAACCGCGGGTGCGCGCGCCGCACATCCTCAGCCTGGGCTTCCCGTCCGGCATGCCGGAGGGGCTGGTGGAGCGGCTGGCGGCGGCCAAGGTCTATGCCGCGCCGCGCCTCGGCCGGCTGCGGATCAGCCCGCACGTGTACAATGACGATGCGGATGTGGACCGCTTCCTGTCCGAGTTCCGTCGTGCAATCGGCTTGAAATATCGCGAAATTTTTCGTAATCAGACACGCGACGATTGCCGTTTCCACGCGCCGCCGCCATATCTGCGGTCTGGTTTCGTCACGCAGCGATCGGGGACGCCATGAAGTATCGCACCAGCCTGCTGGTCGCCACAGCCTTCGTTGCCGGTCTCGGCATTGCCGGGCCAGGCTCTGGTCTGCTCAGCCGGTTCGGCGTCGTCCCCAGTTTCGCCCAGGGTCGTCCCCCGACAGCCGCGCCCACCAACTGGCGCTGTTCGGCGAGGTGCTGGAACGTGTGCAGACCGACTATGTTGAGCCCGTCACCACCAAGAAGCTGATTCAGAACGCTTTGTCCGGGATGCTGGCCGGGCCTCGACCCGCACAGCTCCTACATGGACCCAAAGCAGTGGCATGAGATGCAGACCGAGACCACGCGGCCAGTTCGGTGGGCTGGGCATGGAAGTCACCGAGGCCGGCGGGCTGGTGAAGGTGATCGCGCCGCTCGACGGCACCCCCGCGGCGCGGGCCGGCATCAAGTCGGGCGACCTGATCACCGCGGCCGACGGCAAGACGCTGATGGGCCTGACGCTGACCGAGGCGGTGGACAAGCTGCGCGGCCCGCCGCACACCAAGGTGACGCTGACGGTCAAGCGCCCCGGCGAGGAAAAGCCGCTCGACGTCACCATGACCCGCGAGATCATCCACATGCAGGTGGCCAAGAGCCACCTCTACAACGATATCGGCTACGTCCGCCTGACGATGTTCAACGACGACACCGACAAGGCGCTGCGCGAGGCGATCGACAAGTTCCGCAAGGAGCGCGGCAAGAAGCTGCGCGGCATCGTGCTGGACCTGCGCAACAATCCAGGCGGGCTGCTGGACCAGGCGGTGGACGTCGCGGACGACTTCCTCGACAAGGGCACCATCGTGTCCACTCACGGCCGCCATGCCGTGGACGACCATGTGTGGAAGGCCAGCTCCGGCGAGATCGCCAAGGGGCTGCCGGTGGTGGTGCTGATCAACAACGGCTCCGCCTCGGCCAGCGAGATCGTCACCGGCGCCTTGCAGGACAACGGCCGGGCGGTGGTGATGGGCACCCGCAGCTTCGGCAAGGGGTCGGTGCAGACGCTGTTCCCGCTGCGTGGCGCCGGCGCGATCCGGCTGACCACCGCGCGCTACTACACGCCGAACGGACGCTCCATCCAGGGCCAGGGCATCACGCCGGACGTGGTGGTGCATGAGAGCGACAAGCCGGTGGCGGCTTCGGGCCGGAGCACGAATCCGACCTGAACCACACGCTGAAGAATGGCGAGAAGCCGGCGCCGCCGCGTCCGCCGGTGCCGCTGGCGGCCGGCATTCCCAGCAAGCCGCCGGCGAACTGGCCGAAATACGACCCGACCAAGCCGGCCACCGACTTCCAGCTGCAGCAGGCGCTGAAGCTGGTGACGGCGATGGCGAAAGCCGGCAAGTCCGGCACCATGGTCGCCCCGGACACCACCGGGCACCGTCCGATCTAAGGCGCCCGGCCTGGCCGGCGGTGGCCCCGCTCGGCCGGGCGAGGCGGCCCGACCGGGGTTGTTGCCGCCGGGCCTGCATCGGATGGTGACGCTGGCCGAGGCCACACGGTCGCGGCCGGCGCCGCTATGGCCTGCGACGTCGTGGCGGACGGGCCTTCGCCCGGTGGGCGGCACGCCAGATCGCCCGCACCGTACCGAGTCGCTCCTGGTACAGAGCCGTCCCTTCCGTCCAGCGTCGCCCCGCCCGTACAGAGGTGTCATGGCCGGCCCCCGAGCCGGCCATCTACCCGGCGACGATCGGGTCGCATTGCCGCACCCATGTGGCTGACCCATGCATGTGCTGCCCGGGGCGGATGGCCGGCTCGGGGGCCGGCCATGACCCCGAGTGGACGGGCCCGGCACGCCACGACGCGTAGCACATGCCGCCCGCACGCCCCGGTGAAACGTGCCCGACGCCCCCGGTGGAACGCGCGCGCCATCGCGCGTATCCTGTGGTCCAGATCGTTACAAGGATTGCACCCCATGCCGACCTACGAATTCGTCACCGTGGACGTCTTCACGGAGCAACGGTTCGGCGGCAATCCGCTGGCGGTGTTCCCCGACGCCCGGGGCCTGCACGACGCCGACATGCAGGCCATCGCCGCCGAGTTCAACCTGTCGGAAACCACCTTCGTCCTGCCGCCCGACAACCCGCAGCACCACGCCCGCGTGCGCATCTTCACGCCCCAGGCCGAGCTGCCCTTCGCCGGCCATCCCAATGTCGGCACCGGCTACGTGCTCGCCCAGCGGGACGACAACCCGCCGGAGCACTACGTGTTCGAGGAACCCGCCGGCCTGGTGCGCGTGCACGTGCTGCGCGGCCCCGGCAAGGCGATCACCGGCACGCGCATCTCGGCGCCGCGCTCGCTGTCGATCGACATCGGCATCCCGGACGACGTGATCGCCCGCTGCATCGGCCTGGACGGGTCGGACGTGCTGACCACCGCGCACACGCCGCTGGTCGCCTCGGTCGGCACCCCGTTCGTCATCGCCGAACTGCGCAGTGTGGAGGCGCTGTCCGCCGCCAGCCCCGACCTGGCGGCGTTCCGCGACGGCGGCCGAGCGGTTCTCCGACGCCGGAACCCGACTTCTCCCTGCACCTCTATGCCCGGGTCGACGGCAACGCCACCCACCTGCGCGCCCGCATGTTCGCCCCGCTCGGCGGCATCCTGGAGGACCCCGCCACCGGCAGCGCCAACGCCGCCCTGGCCGCGCTGCTCACCTCGCTGGCGCCGGGTGGCGACGTCGACCTTACCTACGAGATCGAGCAGGGCCTGGAGATGGGCCGGCCCAGCCGGATCATCGCCACCGCGCGCAAGACGCCCGAGGGCCCGGTGCTGGCCACCGTGTCGGGGAGCTGCGTGCCGGTGCTGCAAGGGACACTGACCGTCTGAGTGCACTGACCGTCTGACCGGTTCCGGGGCGGCCGTGATGCCGCCGCGGAACCGGCTTGATACTCCGCAGGACGGGACACCGGCCCGCCTGCCCCAGGAACAGCTGCGCCGCCCAAACGGCGCAAGGAGGTCTCATGTCCCTGCCGCTGGGCCCGCTGCCGGATACCCGCTACCCCGACCCGCATATCGAGCCGCTCGACAAGCGCTTCGTCTATCGCCAGGGCAACGCCGCGGTGGAGCGCATCGCCAGCGGTTTCCGCTGGGCGGAAGGCCCGGTGTATTTCCGCGACGGCGGCTACCTGCTGTTCAGCGACATCCCCAACAACCGCATGCATGCGCTGGCTGGAGGAGGACGGGCACCTGTCGGTGTTCCGCGCGCCGTCCAACTACGCCAACGGCAACACCCGCGACCGCGAAGGCCGGCTGGTCACCTGCGAACACGATACCCGCCGCGTGACCCGTACCGAACTGGACGGCCGCATCACCGTGCTGATCGACTCGTTTCAGGGCAAGCCGCTGAACGCGCCCAACGACGTGGTCGTGGCGCGCGACGGTGCGGTCTGGTTCACCGATCCCGGCTACGGCATCGACGGTCCCTATGAAGGCCACAAGGCGACCGCCGAACTGCCGCGCAACGTTTATCGCCTGGATCCCGCAGACCGGCGCGGCCAGCGTCGTGGCGGACGATTTCGTGCGGCCCAACGGGCTGTGCTTCTCGCCGGACGAGCGGCTGCTCTACGTGGTGGACAGCGGCATCTCGCATGGCGGCCCGGCGCATATCCGGGTGTTCACGGTTGACGGCGCTCGGCTGACCGGCGGGCGGTGTTCGCCGCCGACTTCGCCCCGGGCATGACCGACGGGCTGCGCACCGACACGGACGGCAATGTGTGGTGCAGCATGGGCTGGGCGCGCCGGCGGAGGACGGCGTGCGCTGCTACGCGCCGGATGGCGACCTGATCGGCAGAATCCATCTGCCGGAAGGCTGCGCCAATCTCTGCTTCGGCGGCCGCAAGAAAGACCGGCTGTTCATGTGCGCCAGCACCTCGGTTTATGCACTGTACCTCAACAGTCGCGGCGCACTTGTGCCCTGAGCCGGCAATACCAACTTGTCGCGCCGGATGCCGGAAACGAGTCCGAGGCGTCATCGGCCGTCGCGGAATGTCCAATCCAGCAAACGAAATGCTGCGATACAGCATGATGCGAGGCAATGCACGTGTATCGCCGGCAGTGCAGCGTCCACGAGTCAAACGTTCTCCGGCGCATGACGAGAGTTTAACTGAGATGAAGTTGCTTTAATCGCTGTATCGGGGGAACGGTCATCTCGGCATCCACATGTTCAGGGCGCATTGGGGCGCGCCAACCCTGGCGCCCGTTGTCGCGTTCGCGCGCGCGACGACCCACCGACAGATCCAAGGAGGATGCATGACCACCCAGTCCGAAACACCGCGCCAAGGCAGGTCCTGGCGCCGGACCGCCCTCGCTGCCGTGCTGCTGGCCGGCACGACGCTGGGCGGGTACGCCGCCGGCCACGCTGCCTTCGCCGGCACGCACGCACGACACAGCACCAACAGCAGCAGCAGCGCGCAGCACACGGGCACCCCGGTCAACCCGATCCGGACAGAACCTTGCCGGCCAGGAACTGCCGAATTTCGTCAAGCTGGTGGAGAAGGTGAAGCCGGCCGTGGTGTCCGATCACCACCAAGCTGACCCAGGAAGCGGGGCAGCAGGAGGCCGACAACAGCCAGGGCCAGATGCAGCAGCTGCCCTTCCCGTTCAGCCAGATGTTCCCGCAGCACCCGCAGGTGCGCGCGGTGGAGGCCCGCGGCTCCGGCTTCATCATCGATGCCAACGGCACGATCGTCACCAACAACCACGTGGTGAAGGGCGAGAAGAGCGTCACCGTCACGCTGGATAACGGCAAGACCTATCCGGCCAAGATCGTCGGCCGCGACCCGCGCACCGACATCGCCGTGCTGCGCATCGATGTCGGCCACAAGCTGCCCTACATCCAGTTGGGCAACTCGCAGCAACGTGAAGCCCGGGCAGTGGGTGGTCGCGATGGGCAACCCGTTCGGCCTGAGCAGCACCGTGACGCACGGCATCGTCTCCGCCGTCAGCCGCAACATCGGCGAGGGCCCGTACGACCAGTTCATCCAGGTCGATGCGCCGATCAACCGCGGCAACTCCGGCGGCCCGCTGTTCACCCAGCACGGCAAGGTGATCGGCATGAACACCGCGATCCTGTCGCCGTCCGGCGGCTCGATCGGCATCGGCTTCGCCATCCCGTCCAACCTGATCCGCAACATCGTGGACCAGCTGGAGGCGCACGGCCACGTGGTGCGCGGCTTCATCGGCGTGGAGGCGCAGTCGCTGACCGGCGCCACGGCCCGTGCGCTGGGTCTGCAGGCACAATTCCGGTGCGCTGCTGGCGGCGATGCAGCCGAATACGCCCGGCGCGCAGGCCGGCCTGCAGCCGGGCGACGTGATCCGTGAGGTGAACGGCAAGAAGATCGCCAATCCGCATGACCTGGCGATCGCCGTTGCCGCCATCAGCCGGGCCACGCGGCGCATCTGAAGATCCTGCGCAACGGCGACACCAAGGAGGTGACGCTGAACGTGATGCAGATGCCCAGCGACCAGACCGCCAGCAACGAGCCAACGGCGGCGAGAACCAGCAGGAGCAGGTCGGTCTGGCCCTGGCGCCGCTGACGCCTGGTCTGCGCAACCAGCTGGACGTGCCGGACGGCACCAGCGGCGCGGTGGTGCGCGGCGTGCAGCCGGGCTCGCCGGCGGGATGGCCGGGCTGCAGCCGGGTGACGTGATCGTTGGCGTCAACACCCATCCGGTGCACTCCGCGTCGCAGGCGGCGAAGGAGATCCGGTCGGCGATCAACGGCAAGGACCACGCGGTGGCGCTGCGGGTGATCCGCAACGGCCAGGCGATGTTCGTCGGTATCAGCGCCGGCGGGCCGAACCAGGGCTGACGTCACCTTAGCCTGGCACCCCCTCCGCTCATGGCAGGGCGGAGGGGGTGCGCCTTCGCTTCATGAACGCCCGCTTCGTCCCCCCGGTCATCGTTCGCCGTTATGCAAGAAGTCAGCGCTCGCCTTTGGAGGGGTTCATCCTTCGGCGATCCGCGTTTGCGACGACGAGTCGAAAGGGGAACGCAGATGAACCGGATGCCGAACACGGATGCTGCGGAGCGGACGCCGGTTGCGCCGTCGTTGTCACGCCTGGGTGTGGGTTTGCGGCGACGGTCCATGAACTGCGCTGGAACTGCGAAAGGCGGGCCCTGGACAGCGCGCAGTGCGCGCAATGTTTGATCGACCTGCGGGCTGTCGGCCTTCGCCGACGCCGGTCGCTCAGCTTCGGCACCTCACGCCTGGAGATTCGACGCATCGTCCCCGACCTGTGTGGGTCCCACCGCCGCCGCCTTCCATCACGCGGCATCCGTGTTCATCCGCGTTTCATCTGCGTTTATCCGCGTTACCGCTTTCTCCGCAGCAACCCGCCCCCGGCTCTGGGCGAGTTGGAAGCCAACGGCCGCTCCTCACCACGAATGGTCCGGATTTCGTTGGCCGGCACATCGCGCATCGAGCTATCCCGGCCTGATCGGCAGGCTCGGAGCAGCGCTCGCATCCCACCCGTCGGACAACAAGCGAAAGCCTTGCGGGGTGATGTCGTGCCGCTACACCGGCACGGTGAGCGCGTCATACTCGTACAGCCAATCGTAGCGCTGCCTGATCTTCTCCGGTGCGAATTCCCGGTCGATATAGGCTTCCGCGCTTGCCGGATCGGCCAGCGCGGGATTGTGGAAGCGCTTGGTATTGTCAGCCGAACCGCGCACGATGGCGGCGGTCCGTTCCAGCCGCGCCGCCTCGAACCGCGCAGCGCCTGCTCCACCGGAGACGCGTCCAGGCAGCGCGCCACGATCACCGCGTCCTCCAGCGCCATGTTGGCGCCCTGCGCCAGGAACGGCAGTGTCGGATGCGCCGCGTCACCCAGCAGGCAAACCCGGCCCTGGGCGAAATGCGGTAACGGATCGCGGCCGAGCAGCGCCCATTTGTACGGCGTGTCGATGTTGCGGATGATCGTCTGCACGTCTTCGTGCCAGCGGCCGAGGTCACGCGCGCACTCCTCGCGCGTCCCGGCGATCGTCCACGATTCCACCTGCCAGTCGCTGCGTTCCACCGCGCCGACGAAGTTCAGGATTTCTCCGCGGCGCAACGGATAGGTCACGACATGGCCGCCATGGCCGATCCAGTTCGGTGCCGACCAGGCGGCGCATATGCGGTGGCAGCCGTTCCATCGGCACCAGGCCACGCCAGGCGATGATGCCGGTGAACTGCGCGCCGTCCTTCGCCGAACATCTGCCGGCGCAGCGGCGAGTGCACGCCATCCGCCGCCAGCAGCACGTCGCCGGTGACGCGCTCGCCGGACGCCAGATGCAGCGTGACCGAATCGGTGTCACTGCTCGAACCCGACGCATTCCGCGCCGGTGCGGATCGCATCCGGTGCCGCGGCACGCACCGCCGCCAGCAGCACGGCATGAAAATCGCCGCGATGCGCCATCCAGTACGGTGCGCCGTAGCGCTGTTCCGATTCGGTGCCGAGGTCGAACACCGGCCAGCTCTGCCCGTGGTCCACAGCCGCATCTCCTTGCCTTCCGGCACGCAGACGATGCGGCGCATCGCGTCGTCCAGGCCGAGCGCGATGAGCACGCCGCGTGCCATTGGCGCCGAGCTGCACGCCGGCGCCGACTTCGCGCAGTTCCGTGGCCTGTTCGAACAGCCGCACCTTGTAGCCGCGTTCCAGCAACGCCAGGGCAGTGGTCAGGCCGCACAGCCCGGCGCCGGCGATCAGGACGTCACGCATGTTCGCGCTCTTCCCGCCAAAGGCCCAGCACGTCCTGCACCGGGCGGTCGGAGAAGCTGAACAGCACTGCCTCCTGCGACGCACGATGCTGTGCCAGGCCCAGGGCGGCACCACGAAGATGTCGCGCGGCTTCCAGCGGAAGCGTGGTATCGCCGACCACGGTCTCGCCCTCGCCTTCCACCACCGACAACACCGTTCCGTCGGTGCAGCGATACGGCGCACTGGAGAATCCGTCCGGCAGCAACTGCATGCAGGCGCCGATCGTCGGCATCGGCGAGCCGCCGGTCGCCGGATTCACATAGCGCAGCTTGTGGCCATGGCAGGCATCCGGCTCGCCATTGCGCGCCAGCGTCGCCAGTGCCTCACGCGACCGCTCATACGGGTAGTTGAACACCGGCGACGCCTTGCCGGGCTTGTAGTCCACCGGCAGCATGTTGGCGCCGTATCGCGCGTAGGAATCGCCGGCCGGACGCGCCACGCGCCTGGCTGTCGGCATTCGCCTGTTCGGCAAAGCTGGCGTCCAGCAGCCGCACGATCGGCACATCCAGCCCGTCCAGCCACACCATCGGCTGATCCGTATCATTCCCATGGTCATGCCACGTCCAGCTCGGCGTCAGAACGAAATCGCCCGGCTGCATCAGCGTTCGCTCGCCTTCCACCGCGGTGTAGGCGCCGTGCCCCTCGATGATGAAGCGCAGCGCCGACTGGGCGTGCCGGTGCGCCGGCGCGACCTCGCCCGGCATGATCAGCTGCAACCCGGCGAACAGCGAGTGCGTGATGCAGGTCTGGCCCTGCAGTCCGGGATTCTCCAGGATCAGCACGCGCCGTTCGGCTTCCTTCGCGGTAATCAGGCTGGCGGCATGCATCAGGTGCGGCCGCACCTCATCGTCGTAGCGCCAGATCGTCGGCAGCACCGGGGTTACCGGCGCACGGGTCACCAGCGCGTGCAGCCGCTCCCATAGCGGCGCCAGGTTGTGCGGTGCAATCCGGTCATAGAAGTCCTGCCGGTCGGAACGGACTGCGGGATGCGCCGTGTCGTTCATGGGACGCCGCCTTCATTGTTGGGCTCTGATACCGATTTTAGCCCAGTTCCGCATCGGCCGGAACCGTGCGCCTGGCCGTGGCGGCAATGGCGCCCGCCTGCGGCTGATCAGGCATCGATCCGAAAGGGCGAGGATCCCCGGCATCACGCGGTTTTGACCCGGCCCGCCATTCTCTTGCCGTGGCGAAACTTTGCCGATCCCATCGTATGCTGTCTCCTGGCGACGATCCGCGATCGCGCACCCGGCGACAAGGCGAATCGGCCCGCGGCGTGGGGCAGGGGGAGCAGATTTCGGCAGGACCGAAGGTCATCCCGCGGCAACCGGTCGGCCGCGAGACGCGGTTGCCGCCGCGAGGTGGGCAACCGGCTTGCGCCTGAGGGGCGAATGCGGCCTGGCTAATCGCGACACAGCCTGCCGGAGACCCGCTGGCATCGGCGTGGGTTGCTGGCGCAAGGGAGCTGATGCACAAGCATGGCCGTGCAGAGCGGGGAGTGAACATGATCGCGTCTGCCGCTTCGAGAAGCATTGGCCGGTGCCCTCACGGCATGCTTCGGTTCGCGACGGAGCCGCCGAGCCGCGCCGGACGACCCGGCCCGGCTGAACCCGGTCAGCCGCTGCGACCGCCGGCCCCCGCCGTACCGGAGTGTCTGAGTGTGACACTGCCCAGTGCGAGGGTGCGCCGCAGACAGACCGTGGCTTCATTTTTGGCGCTGTTGTTGCCGCTGGTCCCGGCGGCGCGACTCCAGGCAGCCGCGGACGCGGCCGGCTCGCTGGAAAGTGCGGTAAAGGCGACCTTCCTGCTCAAATTCCCAGCTTTCGTCACCTGGCGTGATCCGCTGCCCGCCGCCGCGTTCAACGTGTGCGTCGTGGGCCGCAATCCCTTCAGCGGCCTGCTGCGCAAGGCCGCCGACAACCAGACAGTCGAGCATCGTCCCGTCCGGTGCACGTGCTCGCCTCCGTAAGCGAAGGACTCCGACTGCCAGGTGATGTACGTAACCGGCTCCGATACCCAGTCCGTTCCGGCTGCACTTCGCGCAGTGCGCGGTTCTCCGGTGCTGACCGTCACGGATGGGCAGCGTGACCTGCCGCGAAGGGCATCATCAACTTCATGCTGGCAGACGGCCGGGTCCGATTCGAGGTCGAACCTCGGCGCGGCGCGCCGCAAACGGGCATTACGATCAGCTCGAAGCTTCTGGGCATCGCGCTTCATGTTTACGGCAGCGCATAGGCGGAGACCCGGCATGTCGCGCTTATGGAAGGTTACGCCCGCGATTGCCGCCACCACGGCGGTGGTGCTGCTGGTCGCCGGCCTTCCTGCTGGGCCGCTACATCGACCGGACCAACCAGGCGCAGAAGGTCAACGAGGCCGCGGTTCAGGCGAAGATCCTGGCCTCCACCACCACGGCCGCGCTGGCCTTCAACGACCACCAGGCGGCGCACGAATACCTCGGTGCCATTCGCGCCAATCCCGCGGTGGAGTGGGCTGCCATCTACGACGCCGCACGGCACGCTGTTCGCCAGCTTCTCCCGCAGCAACGGCGGGCCGCCGCAGGTCGCACCGCCGTTGCGTCCGCCCTTCGTCGAGAACGGCCACATCAACGTGCTGATCCCGATCGTGCAGAAAGCCAACCGCCTGGGCACGGTGTATCTGCATACGCCGACCGAACCGCTGGAACGTCGGATCGTGCGCTATGCGGTCATTGGTCTGTTCGCCGTCATGGCCTCACTGATCCTGGTGGTGCTCGGCATCGCGCAGAGCGCCCTGACGCGGGCGAATGGCGAACTGCAGACCCGCGCCGGCGAACTGGCGCTGGCCAACAACAGCCTGCACGAGCAGATCGAACAGCGCGAGACAGGTCGAGGAAGCGCTGCGCCAGGCGCAGAAGATGGAGGCGATCGGCCAGCTCACCGGCGGTGTCGCGCACGACTTCAACAATCTGCTGCAGGTGATCCTGGGCAATCTCGAACGGCTGCGCCGGCGCGTGCGCGACGCAGGCCGGACGCGCACCGCCTGATCGACGCCGCGCTGCGCGGGGCGCGAACGCGCCGCCACGCTGACCCAGCGGCTGCTGGCCTTCTCCCGCCGCCAGCCGCTGGCGCCGAAGGCCGATGGAGGTGAACAAGCTGGTCACCGGCATGTCCGATCTGCTGACGCCGCACGCTGGGCGAGAACATCCGCGTCGAAACCGTGCTGGCCGGCGGGCTGTGGCGTGTGTCGGCGGACGAGAACCAGCTGGAGAGCGCCCTGCTGAACCTGGCGGTGAATGCGCGCGACGCGATGCAGGGCGGCGGCAAGCTGACCATCGAGACGGCCAACGCCTATCTCGACGAGGCCTATGTGCGCAGCGAGGAGGAGGTGAAGCCGGGCCAGTACGTGATGGTCGCGGTGTCCGACACCGGCAGCGGGATGAGCAAGGAGGTGCTGGACCGGGTGTTCGAGCCGTTCTTCACCACCAAGGAGATCGGCCAGGGCACCGGCCTGGGCCTGTCCATGGTGTACGGCTTCGTCAAGCAGTCCGGCGGCCACGTAAAGATCTACAGCGAGGTCGGCGCAGGGAACCACGGTGAAGCTCTACCTGCCGCGCCTGTTGGACCTGACCGACGAGCCGCAGATCCGCCAGCGCACCGACGAGCCTGCCGCGCGGCGACCGCAGCGAGACTCGTCCTGGTGGTCGAGGACGAGGACGACGTGCGGACGCTGACCGTGGAGACGCTGCGCGAGCTTGGGCTACGACGTGCTGGAGGCGGCCGACGGCGCGACCGCGCTGCATGTGCTCGGCAGAGCGAGCCGCGAGATTCGCCTGCTGTTCACCGATGTCGGCCTGCCCGGCGGCATGAACGGCCGCGCAGCTGGCCGATGCGGCACGCCGGCTGCGGCCGGGGCTGAAGGTGCTGTTCACCACCGGCTATGCGCGCAACGCCATCGTGCATCACGGGCGGCTGGATCCGGGCGTCCAGCTGCTCGGCAAGCCGTTCTCGGACACCGATCTGGCGCAGAAGGTTCGGCAGATGCTGGATCAGGACGCAGTGTAGCGGGGCAGCGGACGGCCGCCGCGCCGGCGACGGCACACGCGCCGAAGCTCTGCGCACCCGTGCGCACGGCGGGGCGCGCCGGTTCCTCACGCAAACGCGTGCAGGTGTTTTCCCCCAGCCGATGCGATGGTGGCGGCTGCGCGCTGTATCGGGATTTCCGCGTGACCATGCTCTCTCACCGATCGCTGTGACCGGCCGCGTGTGCCTGCGCGCGCTGGTTCTGGCGACGTTGACCCTGGTTCTGCTGACCCTGGCGTCGCCGCCCCCGGGCGCAGCCCGCCGCCGGCACCGCTATCCCGGCGTCGCGGGCGCAGGACCTGCTGAACGGGTTCGGCATCAACACCCACCTGGATGGGTGCTGCAATGGTTCCGGGGGCAACTACAACGATACCGCTGCGGTGATCCGCGCCATCCGCTATATCGGCCATGTGAAACTGCTGCGCGACTTCTGCCAGAGCAACAAGCTGTTGCGCATCGCGCCGCGTGTCGACGAGGCAACCGGCGCACATTTCTGGTGTGCGATCGGCGAGACGCGCCCCTCAGGGTTTTCCGAAACAACTCGCACTGATGCGCCGCGGCCACCGCGCCCGGACCACTGGGTGGTTGCCTATGAAGGGCCCGAACGAGCCGGATGCGCCCTATTCCGTCAGTCTCGGTGGGCCGTTTCTGCGCCAGGCGGCGGCCTTCATGCCGACGCTGTATCGCGCGGCGCAACAGGATGGCGTGCCGGCGATGCAGACCAGCTTCGGCGTGGTGTGGCCGCACAGCAATTACGGCACGCACCGGCGACCTCGCGGCCTATGCCGATTATGGCAACGCGCATGTCTATCCGCAGGCCTGTCCGAACTGCCTGCGGCCTGGGGACAACGGCGCGATCGACTGGATGAACCGCGAGGCGCGCAAGACCACGCCCGGCAAGCCGGTGGCCATCACCGAATGGGGCTACACCACGCCGGCGCGCCGCGGCTATGGCGCGGTGAGCGAGGCAACGCAGGCGGCCTATGTGCTGGAGTTCATTCTGGATGCGCACAATGCCGGCAATCCGTACTATTTCTATTACGGCCTGCTGAACGATGGTGCCGGCAATTTCGGCCTGTTCCACAACGACTTCACGCCGAAGAAGGCCGCGGTGGCGCTGCACAACCTGTTCGCGCTGCTGCACGACCCGGCGCCCGACGCCACCAGCTTCACGCCGGGCCGGCTGGCGGTGCAGATCGCATGGGACTGCCGTCACGGGCGGCGGTCAACACAGGCGGCCGCTACGCGCTGTTCGAGAAAGCGGACGGCTCGTTCTGGCTGGCGCTATGGAACGAGCAGGTGCTGAACGATTACCGTGGCAACAATCACGACCTGCACGTGTCGCCGGTGCCCGTCACGGTGACGTTCGGGACGGCGCAGAAAGCCATCACCGAATACGACCCGGTGCAGCACGGCATCAAACCGGTCGCGACCGGCAAGGGCAGCACCTTCACGCTGCAACTCCCCGCCCACCCTGTGCTGCTGCACATCGTCCCGGAATAGGCACTGTTGGTAAAGAAATGACTGCCCACGCCTTGTCGGCGGTGTCGCTTGCGTAGCGCAAGCTTACGCCGGTACTGCGGGCGTGGCGTCTCGGTGCGCTGCGTTGCATGGCGGCGTCGTCCGATTTGCACCCGCGATGGACCCGCGCCCGGCATGGATCACGCAACCCTCTGATTTTCACGATGATCGCGGACAGCGCCCGCGGAACCGTGCTCACGCAACTTTGTTCCGACGACAGTCCGGGTCAGGCTCTCAGATTTTCTGTTTCGCTGCGCGGATGAGCGCGTTGGCCGGCGAGCGCAAGCCAACCAGGTCTTGCCTATGCGTGCTGGGCTCGTCTATTTCTCTCACCAGAGAGCGGCTGCGTAACGTGGTGGACAAGGCGGTGTGCTTCTGTCCACACGTTTGAGACGTTGACGGATAGATTTGTCAATTGTCTGGCAGGCGAACGATTTTCCAATTCGGAGGGTACGATAAATGGCTTATTCGATGCCGCGGGGCATCGCGATGATCGGTCTCGTTCTTGCTCTGGCAGGATGTTCGACTGTGGTCGAATCAAATCCATCGAGCACGGCAATGGAGCAGCTGTTGATCTCGGCGGCGGCCAACCGCGCGGCCGAGCGGATCGATTTTCATATTCCCAAGGGCACGCCGGTGTTCGTCGACACTTCGGATATCACCGGCAACGATGCCAGTTACGCCGATGCCGCGATCCGCGATAGCTTGCTGCGGCAGGGTGCGCGGTTGGCTGGCAACAGGAAAAGCGCGTCCATGATCGTCATGCTGCGAGACGGCGCGCTTTCAACCGACCGGAAGGACATGCTGGTCGGCGTACCGAGTTTCTCTGTACCGATACCATTCTCCTCCGCACCACTGGTCGCGCCGAAGCTGGCCTTATATCAGGACGCGGATCAGGAAGGCGTCGCCAAATTCTCCGCTACGGTCTACGACGCCAAGACCGGCAGCCTGGTCGCTTCGAGCAGGCCGGCATTCGGCTTTTCGCACAACCGCAAATACACGTTCCTGCTGTTCATTTCGTGGCGTGCCAACGACGTCCTGCCGCTTAACCAACAGGGCGGTCCGAAACCGCGGCGCGGGAAACCACAGCCTTCTGCTCGTCTCGATCCTGACACCAGGGTCCGTTCGGTGACGCGGCTCCGCTTCACCTGGTCCACACGCCTTTCTCCACCGCATCGTGCCACCGCATCATGATCGCCCGGCCCCTGGCAGCGCGGCGTGATCCGGCGCATGAAACGCCAATGCCTGACCCGACCCGAGAAGCCGCCTTCGACCTGCTCACCGCCGTTCTGGACCGCCGCCGTGCGCTGGAGGACGCGCTGGACGCTCTGCCCGCCATCCCGCCGCGCGACCGTGCCGCCGCGCACCGGCTGGCCGCCGCCGTGTTGCGCCGGCTGGGCACGCTGGACGCGGTGCTGGAGCCGCTGCTGCGCCGCCAGCCGCCGGACCCGGTGCGCCATGTGCTGCGTATGGGCGCCGCCGGGCTGCTGCTGCTGGACACGCCGCGTCACGCCGCGGTCGGCACCGCGGTCGGCTCTCGCGCGGGCGCGCGGCCTGGCGCCGTTCGCCGGCCTGGTGAACGCGGTGCTGCGCCGGGTGGCCGATCGCGGGCCGGCTGTGCTGGAGGAACTGGACGCGCCGCGGCTGGACACGCCCGCCTGGCTCTGGGCGTCCTGGGGCGCGACGCGCGCGCCATCGCCCTGGCGCATCAGCAGGAGGCGCCGCTCGATCTGACGCTGCGGCCCGGCGCCGAACCGCCGCCGGACGGCGTGCGTGCTGCCGACCGGCTCGGTGCGTTTCCCGCCCGGCACGCGCGTGGCGGAGGTCGCCGGATTTGCCGCCGGTGACTGCTGGGTGCAGGACGCGGCCGCGGCGCTGCCCGCGCGGCTGCTGGCGGCGCAGCCCGGGGAGAAGGTGGCCGATCTGTGCGCCGCGCCGGGGGGCAAGACCGCGCAACTGGCCGCGGCCGGCGCGACGGTGACCGCGGTGGAGCGCGACCCGGCCGCATGCGGCGGCTGCAGGACAACCTGCGCCACTGGCGACTGTCCGCCATCGACGGTCACGGCCGACGCCGCTACATGGCGCCCGCCGGCGCCGTGCGATGCGGTGCTGCTCGATGCGCCGTGCAGCGCCACGGGCACGATCCGCCGCCATCCGGACGTGCTGCGCATCAAACGGCCGCAGGACGTGCGGCGCGCTGACCGAGGCGCAGGACCGGCTGCTCGCCGCGGCGGTCGGCATGCTGCGACCGGGCGGGCGCCTGATCTACAGCGTGTGCTCGTTGCAGCCAGAGGAGGGGGCGCAGCGCATCGCCGGCGTGCTGGCACGCGGGGGCGTGCGGCTGGAGCCGTTCGCCGCCGGACGATCTTCCCGGTTTGCCCGAGGCGATCACCCCGGACGGCTTCCTGCGCACCCATCCCGGGATGTGGGCCGAGCGGGGCGGGATGGACGGGTTTTTCGCGGCGAGGCTGGTTCGCGGCTGAGGGCAGGGACCCGCTGCGTCGCAGGTCCGGTGGACGCGTTGGCGCGAGCATGGCGTTTCTGGCCCCGGCGTCTTGGCCGCGCCTCACCCGCCCACCCATCTCTTCCTGCGGGGCTGGCCGGGGGCGGTAAAGTTGTGCCGAACGCTTGTTTCCGCGCCGTCCCCGGCGCTACCCAGACGCACCTATGTGAGCACAGAGGAACCAAGGCATGACGCAGTCGATTCGGCCGGTGATGCTGGTCATCCTGGATGGCTTCGGCTGGCGGGAGGAGTCCGCTGACAACGCGGTCCGGCAGGCACGCACGCCGACCTTCGACCGGCTCTGGCAATCCTGCCCGCACGCCCTGCTGCACACCTCCGGCCGCGATGTCGGTCTGCCGCCCGGCCAGATGGGCAATTCCGAGGTGGGCCACCTGAACATCGGTGCCGGCCGCGTGGTGCGGCAGGAACTGGTGCGGATCGGCGATGCGTCGAGGACGGCAGCCTGGCCCGCGCCCCCGCCCTGACCGCGCTGATCGCGAAGCTGAAGCAGTCGGGCGGCACCTGCCACCTGATGGGCCTGGTGTCGCCGGGCGGCGTGCATTCCCACCAGGACCATGCCGCCGCGCTGGCGCGCATCCTGGATGAGGCCGGCGTGCCCACCGTGGTGCATGCCTTCACCGACGGCCGCGACACGCCGCCGCAATCGGCCGGCGACGACCTGGACCGGCTGGCCGCCGCGCTGCCGGCGAAGGCGAAGGTCGGCACGGTGATCGGCCGCTACTTCGCCATGGACCGCGACAAGCGCTGGGACCGCGTCGGCAAGGCCTATGCCGCCATCGCCGAGGCCGACGCCGCCGCGTTTCGACACCCCGGCCCAGGCGATCCAGGACGCCTACGCGCAGGAGAAGTTCGACGAGTTCGTGCCGCCGGCGGTGATCGGCGACTACAAGGGCATGAAGGACGGCGACGGCATCCTGTGCTTCAACTTCCGCGCCGACCGGGTGCGGGAAATCCTGGGCGCGCTGCTGGAGCCGGAATTCGACGGCTTTCCGCGCAAGCGCGTGATCCAGCTTTGCCGCCGCCGCCGGCATGACCCGCTACAGCGACGAGCTGGCGCCGTACCTGGGCGTGCTGTTCCCCGGCGAGAAGCTGGCGAACATCCTGGGCGCCGTGGTCGCCGATGCCGGCCGCACCCAGCTGCGTGCCGCGGAGACCGAGAAGTATCCGCACGTCACATATTTCCTCAACGGCGGGCAGGAGACGAGCCTTCCCGGGCGAGGATCGTATCCTGGTGCCCTCGCCCAAGGTCGCCACCTATGACCTGCAGCCGGAAATGTCGGCGCCCGAACTGACCGACAAGGTCGTCGCGGCGATCAACTCCGGAGAAATACGACCTGATCGTGCTGAACTTCGCCAATCCCGACATGGTCGGCCACACCGGCAGCCTGCCAGCCGCGATCAAGGCGGTGGAGACCGTCGATACCGGCCTCGGCCGCATCGCCGAGGCGGTGCAGCGCCAGGGCGGCGCCATGCTGGTCACCGCCGACCACGGCAACTGCGAGCTGATGAAGGATCCGGCGACCGGCGGCCCGCACACCGCGCACACCACCAACCCGGTGCCGGTGCTGCTGATGGGCGGCGATGTGCAGGCGATCCAGGACGGCAAGCTGGCCGATCTCGCGCCGACCCTGCTGGCGCTGATGGACCTGCCGCAGCCGAAGGAAATGACCGGGCGTACCCTGATCCGACACGATGCGGCGCGCGCCGCGGAGTAGCCTGCTTCTCGCCGCGTTGCTGGCGGCGTCGCCGGTGCACGCGGCCGCCGCCGTCCAAGGAAGCCGCGACACGGCAGCAGTTGCAGCAGGCCGAGCAGGCGCGCGCTGCCGCGCTCGCGGCCCAGAAGGCGGCGAAGGCGCGGGCGGTGGCGGCGGCGACGAAGGGCAAGCGCCTGGCCATCTCAGCGTGATGCCGCGCTGGCCCAGCTGCATGCCGCCGAGGCCGCCACCCTGATCGCCGCCGACCGGATGGCCCAACTGGACGCGCAGCGGAAGGCGGCCGCCGCTCGGCTGGCCAAGCGGGCCGAGGCGATCCGCCCGCTGTTGCCGTTGATGGAGCGTCTCTCGCTGTATCCGGCCGAGACCCTGCTGGCGGTGCCCGCCGGGACCGAGGACCGGCTGCGCGGCGTGATGGTGCTGCAGGGCCTGGCGCGCCAGTTGCAGCGACAGGCCGCAGCCCTGCGCCAGGACCAGGCGTCGCTGCGCCAGGCCACCGAGGCCGTCCAGGCGCAATTGCCCAAGCTGAAGGCGGCCCGTGCGGCGCAACAGGAAGCGGCGCAGGCGGCTGGATGCGCAGCTTGCCCATCGCAGGCAGCGCAGCAGCAGGCCCGGGACGAAGCCGCCGCTGCCGCCAAGCGCGCCGCCGCCCTGGCGGGCAAGGCGAAAACGCTGCGTGCCATGCTGGCCAGGCTGGAGGAGCAGCGCCGCGCCGAGGAGACCAAGGCGCGGGAGGAGGCGGCGCGCGCCGAACGCCAGAAGCAGGCCGACGCCGCGGAAGCCGCGCGCAAGCGGGAAGCTGCCCTGGCGCATCCCACCGGCCCGGGCACGCTGGCCGGCGGCGAAACACGGCAAAGGCCAGTTGATCGCCCCGGTCGAGGGCACCGTGGTGCGCGCCTGGGGCGACTCGACCGAGGCCGGGCCGGCGATCGGCATTTCCTACATGGCGGCACCGAAGGCGCGCGTGGTGTCGCCGTGCACCGGGCGGGTGGATTTCGCCGATCCGTTCCGCAGCTACGGGCTGTTGATGATCGTCGATTGCGGCGGCGGATATCACGCGGTGCTGGCGGGGTTCGGGCGACTGAGCACCCAGGCGGGGCAGGCGGTGAAGGCGGGGCAGCCGGTCGGGGTGATGCCGGACTGGGAGCCCGGGCACCACGACCCGGCCGAAGCTGTATGTGGAGCTGCGGCACGACGGCAAGCCGGTGAACCCGGCGCCGTGGCTCAAAGTGTCCGGATAAGACGCAGGGCCGTTGCAACCAGCGGCGACCTGTCCTAGAAATTACCGACCGGCAATAGAGACGTCATAATTCGGACGGGCGAGAGGCGATCATGTCATCCCATGCAGTTGCCGCCGGAGGACCGCCCCGGCGTGATTTCCTCAAGCTGGTCACCGGTGCGGGCGCCGCGATCGGCACCGCTGCCATCGCCTGGACGCTGATCGATTCGATGGAGCCGGCGAGGGACGTGATCGCCGCCGGTGCGCCGATCGATCTGGACATTGCCAGCATTCAGCCGGGCCAGCAGGTCATCATCCGCTGGCGCGGCAAGCCGATCCTGGTGGTGAACCGTACGCCGGAGGCGATGAAGACGCTGCAGGAAAAGTCGCTGGTCAACCGGCTGGCCGATCCGGACTCCCAGGTGCACCAGCAGCCGCCCTATGCGGAGAACTGGCACCGCTCGGTACGGCCGGACCTGCTGGTGCTGGTCGGCATCTGCACCCATCTGGGCTGCCTGCCGTCGTACTTGCCGAAGCCGGATGCCACAACGCCGGCACCGAACTGGCCGGGCGGGTATTTCTGTCCGTGCCATGGCTCGAAATACGATCTGGCGGGGCGGGTGTATGCCGGCGTGCCGGCCCGTACAACCTGCCCGTGCCGCCGTACCATTTCCCCACCGAGAAGACAGTGCGAATCGGTGAAAACCCGAAAGGGCAGACCTTCAATCTGTCCTCTATCGTGCAGATGTAGGCCGGCCTGCCTCCAACTGTAATGGTTGGCGAAGGCCGACCATCCATGTCTTCGCCGATGGCAGCATGCGTTGTGGGATGTTATCCGCGGCGCAGAATGTGTTCAGCACGGAGCAGGCGCAGGGGGCCACGGTCGGCGACAGGTGTTGGTGATTGCACCAAGGCTGGCGTGTCCGCCACCGCCCCTGCGGCTCACCATGGCACTCTGTGGTGAACCCTGCCGCAACCCGTGCCATCGCCGGCGTCCCTGAGATGTCCCCGCCATCCGGGGCCAGGGTCAGTGGCGTTTGCCGCCAGCCCGCGGTTCGGCTCATCATCCCCAGGCTGGCGACAAACAGGGAGGACCGCCCATGACAAACGCGCCGCACCTGCGCCCACTGGGTGACGCACTGGGCACCGAAGTGCTCGGCGTCAATCTGGCGAACCCGATGGATGACGCAAGCTTCGCCTGGATCGCCCGCGCCTTCGCGGACCATCCGGTGCTGGTGTTCCGCAACCAGGACCTGGGCGCCGGAGACCTCGCCGCCTTCGGCCGCCGCTTCGGCACGCCGCGCAAACATGCGCTGGTCAAATACCGCCATGCCGAACACCCCGACGTCTCCTGGCTGACCAATGTCGATGAGGCCGGCAACGTGGACTGGTACGGTGTGAAACGCGCCACCGACTGGCACACCGACTCGAGCTATGAGGACGAACTGCCGCTGCTGGCGATGCTGCACGCGAAGGACGTGCCTGCGGAACGCGGCGGGACAATGTTCGCGGATATGCGCGCTGCCTGGGATGCGCTGCCCGATGCCCGCAAGCGACAACTCGCCGAACTTACCGGGCTGCACGGCCGCCACACCGGACCGGCCGGCAGGAAACTCTACGGCGACTTCAAGGGCGTGACGGAGAAACAGTATGTGGAAGTGCCGTGGCCGGCCGTGCTGCCGCACCCGGTGACCGGACGCGCCATCCTGTTCGTCAATCCGATGCACACGCACGGCTTTGCCGGCATGACGCGCGAAGAGTCGTGGCCGCTGATCGAGGAACTGGCGGACCATGCGACGCAGGATCGTTTCACCTATTACCATCAGTGGCGGGTCGGCGACCTGGTGATGTGGGATGAACGGGCGACGATGCACCGCGGCGCCGGTGACTCCCGGCCCGAGGAACGTCGCATCATGCTGCGCACGATCGTGTATCCGAACTGAATACCGGCCGCATCGTGGAGAGCATATGACAGTGCCTGACGAACGCTTCGACGTGGCATACCTGCTGCTGAGCGGCACCACAACGTCGGCGCGCGGTCCGGAGCTTCTGCGCGGCCTGCGTCGGACTTGGCTTCGCCACCGTCATCGCGATCCCCACGCCGAACGCGTCGCGCGTGATCGCACCGCGCGAACTTGCCGATGTCCCCGGTGCGTGCAACTGGTGGAATCCTATTTCGACCGGCCATCCGCCCGCGGCCGCCGCGCGGCGTGGTGCTGTTCGCGCCGTGCAGCTTCAATTCGCTGAACAAGCTGGCGCAGGGCATCGCCGACACCCTGACGCTGTCGGTTGCGGCCGAGGCGATCGGGCGCGGCACGCCGGTGATCGTGGGCCCGTCGCTGAACGCGCCGCTGCTGGACCACCCGGTTGCCCAGGCGTCATTGCGCGCGACTGCCCGAATGGGGGGTAACCATCGTGCCGCCCGTCGATACCGGCGACGGGCCGCGTCTTGCGCCGACCGAACAGTTGCTCGACGCGGTTCGTCCCTACGTTCGCTGAGGCAGCGCGGGCGCCGCGGTGACGCGCGTGGCCTGGCATGATTTGTGCTAAATCCGCATGTACCGCACCGGTACCTGGGCGTGTACGGGCCAAAGGAGGAAACAATGGCGGCTCGTGCGGATCGGATCAGCGCCTTGCTGTCGCAGGCGACGAAGGCGGGCAAGGTGCCCGGTGTCGCGGTGGCCGCGGTGTTGCCGGACGGGGAGGTGGTATCCGCGGCGGCCGGCACGCGCGACGCCAGCAGCGGCGCGCCGATGGAGCCGGACAGCCTGGTGTGGATCGCCTCGATGACCAAGGCGATCACCGCGGCGGCCGCGATGCAGTGCGTGGAGCAGGGCAAGCTGTCGCTCGACGCGCCGATCGCATCGGTGCTGCCGGCGCTGGCGAAGCTGCAGGTGCTGGAAGGCTTCGACGCCGACGGCAAGCCCAGGCTGCGGCCGGCGCGCGGCGCGGTGACGCTGCGGCATCTGCTGACCCATAGTTCCGGCTTCGTCTACAACATGTGGAACGACGACATGCGGCGCTACCTGGAGGTGAGCGGCACGCCCGGCATCACCTCCTGCGAGAACGCGGCGCTGGACGTGCCGCTGGTGTTCGATCCCGGCACCGCCTGGGACTACGGCATCGGCATCGACTGGGCCGGCAAGGCGGTGGAAGCGGTCAGCGGCATGCGCCTCGGCCAGTATCATGACGCCAATATCTTCCAGCCGCTCGGCATGAAGGACACCGGCTTCCGCATCCGCGACGACCAGCGGGCCCGCCTGGCGAAGGTGCACACCCGCTCGGACAAGGGTGTGGAGGCCACCGATTTCATGATCCCGCAGGAGCCGGAATTCGAGATGGGCGGCGGCGGGTTGTACTCCACCGTCGGCGACTACCTGCGTTTCGCCCGCATGATCCTGGGCGGCGGCGCGCTGGATGGTGCGCGGGTGCTGTCGGAGCAGACCGTGGCCACGATGGGCGCCAACGCCATGGGCGACCTGCGCTGCCGAGCGATGAAGACCGCGATGCCGCCGCTGACGAACGATGTGGATTTCCTGGCCGGCTGGCAGTGGGGGCTGAGCTTCCTGATCAACCCCGAGCCGCTGCCCACCGGCCGTTCGGCCGGCTCACTGGCCTGGGCGGGGCTGGCGAACTCGTACTACTGGATCGATCCGAAGAAGCGCGTCGCGGGTGTGTATGCCACGCAACTGCTGCCGTTCTTCGATGCGGAGTCGGTCGCACTGTTCGAGGCCTTCGAGAAGGCGGTTTACGACATGGCGTAGTCCGGAAGCCGGGACGGCTCACGCGCTCTCCTCCCCTCGCGGCAGGGGTGAGGGGAGGGGGCGTTACCATCCCGTTCGTCGGGCTTCCGCCTGGTCCCGCGGTGATCGCAGCGAGGGAGAGCGAGGCCCGAAATCCCGCCGGTCCAAGGTCGGCCGGTACTCGCCCAGCAAGGGACAGGGGGCCGACCCTAGCCCGGCTTCGCGTCGCGCAGTCGCCGGCCGCCGTAGCTGCGGACCTCCGCCTGCGGGGCCATCGCCTTGATGCCCTCCTGCAGCGCCGCCCGCTTCTCGTGGATCGACACCAGCACGGGCCCCATCGGGATGCCCAGGTCCACCAGCACGGCCTCGGACAGTTGCAGGCTGGCCTCGATCGTCTCCGGCACCGCGTCGGAGGCGCCGGTGCGGTACAGATGCGCCGCATGCCGGGCGTCCCGCGCCCGCACCACGATCAGCAGATCCGACCGTTCCGCCCGGGCCGCCGCGACCAGTCCATCCGTGACCGCCGGCTCATCCAGCGTCACCACCAGCGCCCTTGCGTCCTGCAGGTGCAGGTGGCGCAGCAACTCGATCTGCGTCACGTCGCCATAGTACACCGGCCGCCCCTGCCGCCGTTCGCGCGCCACCCGGTCGGGGTCGTGGTCGATGGCGACATAGGGAATGCGGTGGTCCTCCAGCAGGCCGCCACCATCTGCCCGACACGGCCGAACCCGGCGATGATCACGCGCGGCGTGTCGCCCGGCGCCTCGGGCGGCAGCAGCGCCGGATCGATCGGAGGAGGGGGCGGCGCGTGGTGACAGCCGGCCGCCCAGCGCCGACAACAGCGGGATCGCCGCCATGGTCAGCGCGGTGATCAGCAGCACGTCGCCGCCGACATCGTCGCTGAGCAGATGCTCGCCGGTGGCCAGGGCGATGATGACGAAGCCGAACTCGCCGCCGGGCCCCAGCAACAGGCCGGCCTGCAGGCCCTGCGCCCAGGACAGGCCGAAGGCCGGGTCAGCGGGATGATCAGCACGCCCTTCACCACCACCAGCCCGACCGCGGCGCCCAGCATCACGCCCGGATGCGCGGCCAGCGTGGCCAGGTCCAGGCTCATGCCGATCGAGATCAGGAACACGCCGACCAGCAGGCCCTTGAACGGCTCGATGGTGACCTCGACCTGGCGGCGGTATTCGGTGCCGGCCAGCAACAGCCCGCCGATCAGCGCGCCCAGCGGCATCGACAGGCCGGCGGCTTCGGTGGCGACGCCGCTGGCGATCACCACCAGCAGGCAGGCGGCGATGAAGAACTCCGCGCTGCGCGTGCGGGCGACGGTGCGGAACAGCGGGCGCAGCACCAGGCGGCCGAGCCCGACGATGGCGGCGACTGCCAGCAGCGCCTGGCCGATCGCCAGGGCGAAACCGGCGGCGCCGCCGCATGGCTGTTCGGGGCGAGCGCGCCGAGGGCGAACAGCACCGGCACCACCGACAGGTCCTGAAACAACAGCACCGCGAAGCTCGCTCGGCCGGTCGGCGTGTTGATGCGTTTCTCGTCCGAAAGCACCTGCAGCACGACCGCGGTGGAGGACATGGCCAGGGCGATGCCGACCACCGCCGCCTCGCCGGATGGGCGGCCGAGGGCAATGGCGATGCCGGCCAGGGCGACGGCGCACAGCGCCACCTGCGCCGCGCCCAGGCCGAACACCAGGCGCCGCATCAGCCACAGCCGTTCGAACGACAGCTCCAGGCCGATCATGAACAGCAGCAGGACCACGCCGAGTTCGGCGATCGGCTCGATGGCGGCGCGGTCGGTGAGGGTTACGGCGGACAACCAGGGAAAGTGCCCGGTCAGCGCGCCCAGGCCGAACGGGCCGACGGCCATGCCGACCAGCATGTAGCCGAGCACCGGGCTGAACCGCAGGCGTTGCACCAGCGGGATGACCACGCCGGCGGCGCCGAGGACGATCAGGGCTTCCTTGTAGAAGGAGGGAGCGTGGGCCGGTTCCATCCTCGGGGTTTAGCAGGTCCGTTTGCCATCAGGGGGGCGAAGGTCGAGCTTTCATTTCTTCGTTGCATGCAGGAAAGGCGTGGATGGCAGGCCTTCGCCCGGTCGGCGCTAAACGGGTCCGCACAAACACCGCTCACCCGCGTCATGGCCGGTCTTGAGCCGGCCATCTGCCCCCGACCAGTCGTGTTCCGTTGCATCCCGACCCGATCGTTCCGGTGTCGATGGCCGGGTCGAGCCCGGCCATGACACGAAGGACCCGGACGTGACACGAAGGACCCGGACGTGACATGAAGCACTGGTGTCGGCGCAACCACTGCAACGCCTGCGGCCCTGCGCCCGCCACGGCGCTGTTCGTGGTCCGCCAGCGTCACCGCATCATGGCCAAAGCTGCTACAGCGACCAGCGCAGCTTGGCCCCCAGCTCGCCGATGATGCCGCGGCGGAACGCCAGCACGCAGAGCACGAAGATCGCGCCCTGTGTGACCGTCACCCAGGCGCCGAACTCGGCCAGGTAGTTCTCCATCGCGGTCACCACCGCGGCGCCCATCACGGGACCGAAGATCGTGCCCAGCCCGCCGACCAGCGTGGTGAGCACCACTTCGCCCGAGGTGGAGTAGTGCACGTCGGTCAGCGTGGCGATGCCGAACACCAGCGCCTTGGTGCCGCCGGCCACGCCGGACAGCGTGCAGGACAGGATGAAGGCGATCAGCTTGTAGTGGTTGGTCTGGTAGCCCAGCGAGATGGCGCGCGGCTCATTCTCGCGGATCGCCTTCAGCACCTGGCCGAACGGCGAGTGGATGATGCGGTGGATCAGCAGGAAGCCGGCCAGGAAGATCGCCGCGACCACCCAGTACATCGTCATGTCGTTGCTGAGGTTCAGCACGCCGAACAGATGGCCGCGCGGCACGCGCTGGATGCCGTCCTCACCGCCGGTGAAGGGCGCCTGGACGCAGAAGAAATACACCATCTGCGCCAGCGCCAGGGTGATCATGGCGAAGTAGATGCCGGACCGGCGGATCGCCAGGTAGCCCAGGCACAGGCCCAGCACCGCGCCGGCCGCGCCGCCCAGCAGGATCGCGATCGCCGCATCGACGTGCCAGAACTTCATGGTCCAGGCGGCGATATAGGCGCCCATGCCGAAGAATGCCGCGTGGCCGAACGACAGCAGGCCGACATAGCCGATCATCAGGTTGAAGGCGCAGGCGAACAGCGCGATGCACAGCACGCGCATCAGGAACACCGGGTACAGCACGTACGGGCAGGCGATGATCAGCGCCACCATGATCAGGAACGCGTACCACTGTGGCTTGGAAAATCCGAACATCTCAGGCCCTCTTGCCGAACAGGCCGTGCGGCAGCGCCAGCAGCACGATCACCATCACCAGGAACACGACGGTGTTGGAGGCCTGCGGGTAGAATACCTTGGTCAGCCCCTCGATCACGCCCAGCCCGAAGCCGGTGACGATCGACCCCAGGATCGAACCCATGCCGCCGATCACCACCACGGCGAACACCGTGTTGATGAAGTTGTCGCCCATGTTGGGGTTCACCGAGTAGATCGGCGCCGCCAGCACGCCGGCGAAGGCCGCCAGCGCGACACCGCCGCCGAAGGTCAGGGTGATCACCCGCGGCACGTCCACGCCGAAGGCCTGCACCAGCGGGGCGTTCTCGGTCGCGGCGCGCAGCGTGGCGCCCAGCGACGTCTTCTCGATGATCGCCCAGGTGGCGATGCACACCACCAGCGCGGCGATCACCACCCAGCCGCGATAGATCGGCAGGTACATGAAGCCCAGGTTGGTGGCGCCCTGCAGCACGGCCGGAATGCGGTAGGGCATGCCGGAGCTGCCGTAGAAGTTGCGGAACAGGCCTTCGATCACCAGCGCCATGCCGAAGGTCAGCAGCAGGCCGTACAGGTGGTCCAGCTTGTACATGTGCTTGATCAGCGTGCGCTCCAGCACCACGCCGATGGCGCCGACGATCAGCGGCGCCAGGATCAGCGCGGGAAAGTAGCCGATCCCCAGGTAGTTCAGCAGCATCCACGACGCGAAGGCGCCCATCATGAACAGCGCGCCGTGCGCGAAGTTGATGATGTTGAGCATGCCGAAAATCACCGACAGGCCCAGTGACAGCATCGCGTAGAATGCCCCGTTGATCAGCCCCAGCAACAGCTGCCCGAACAGCAGCGGGGCGGGGATGCCGAAAATCATGATCATGTGTCTGCTCCCCGGTTGAGTCCCCGGCCCGCCACCATCCGCGTCAGGCCTTGATGAACGAGCAGTGGCCCTCAGACAGCGGCAGGGCCGCGTCCTTGGCCGGCGTGGTGACGCGCAGCTTGTAGTAGTCCCACGCGCCCTTGCTCTCGCTCGGCTGCTTCACCTCGAACAGGTAGGCCGGCACCATGTGGCGGCCGTCCTCGCGGATCGTGGTCTTGCCGAAGCACGGATCCTCGACCGGCGTCTTCTTCATCCGGTTGATGGTCTCCAGGCCGCTCTTCTTGGCTTCCGCCACGCCCATCTCCTTCGCCACCTTCATGTAGTGCAGGGCGGCGGAGTAGCAGCCGGCGTGGATCATGTTCGGCCAGTTGTCGGGCGACTTCTGCACGATCTTCTTGGTCCAGGCCCGCGTGGAATCGTTCAGGTCCCAGTAGAAGCTTTCGGTCAGCACCAGGCCCTTGGCGACGTCCAGACCCAGCGCATGCACGTCGGTGATGAACATCAGCATGCGCGGCGAGGTGCATCGACTTGTTCAGGCCGAATTCGTTGGCCTGCTTGATCGAGTTCACCGTGTCGGCGCCGGCGTTGCACAGGCCCAGAACCTTCGCGCCGCTGGCCTGCGCCTGCAGCAGGAAGGAGGAGAAGTCCGTGGTGCCGGGGAACGGATAGGGCGATGCGCCCATCACCTTGCCGCCGGCCGCCTTGATGAAGCCGGTGGTATCGTGCTGCAGCTGCTTGCCGAACGCGTAGTCGGCGGTGAGGAAGTACCAGGAATCGCCGCCGGCCTTCACCATCGCGCCGCCGGTGGACTTCGCCAGCATGTAGGTGTCGTACACCCAGGTGATCATGTTGGGCGAGCACTGGCTGGTGGTCAGCGCCACCGAGGCCGGGCCGACCGCCAGGAACACCTTGTTCTTCTCGCGCACCACCGACTGCACGGCCAGCGCCACCGAGGAGGTCGGCACGTCCAGCAGCACGTCCACCCCGTCGCGGTCGAACCACTGGCGGGCGATCGACACCGCGAGGTCCGGCTTGTTCTGGTGGTCGGCCGAGATGATCTCGACGTTCAGGCCGTTCGCGGCGGCATAGTCCTGCACCGCCTGCTGCGCGCAGATCACCGAGGTCTTGCCGCCGGTGTTCATGTAGGGCCCGGACAGGTCGTTCAGCACGCCGATCTTCAGGGCCGGGCCTTGAGCGGCGCGGGCGCGCACCAGCGGCGCGGCGGCCGCGGCGGCCGATGTCGCAAGCAGCGTGCGACGGGTAATACTCATCTGTGAATCCTTCCAGGTGTCGTAAGGCTTTCCTGGCTTTCCCCGGGTCCTGTTCTGGTTGCCGGCGCCGCCACTGTCGTGGAGCGCGGAAGTCGAACTTCAGACCCCCAGGTAGTCGTGCAGCTTGTCCATGCTCTGTTCAAGCTGCGTGTTGGGGATCATGTCCACCACCTTGCCGTGTTCCACCACGTAATGGCGGTCGGCGACGGTCGCGGCGAAGCGGAAGTTCTGCTCGACCAGCAGCACGGTGAAGCCGCGCTGCTTGATCTCGCGGATGGTGCGGCCGATCTGCTGCACGATCACCGGGGCCAGGCCTTCGGTGGGCTCGTCCAGCAGCAGCAGCTTGGCGCCGGTGCGCAGGATGCGGGCGATCGCCAGCATCTGCTGCTCGCCGCCCGACAGGCGCGTGGCGTTGGCGGTGCGGGCGCGTTCCTGCAGGTTGGGGAACAACTGGTAGATCGTGTCGACATCCAGCCCGCCGGGCGCGACGACCGGCGGCAGCATCAGGTTCTCGGTGACCGAAAGCGAGCCGAAGATGCCGCGTTCCTCCGGGCAGAGGGCGATGCCGGCCTTGGCGATATGGTTCGGCATCAGCTTCACCGTCTCCGCGGCCGCGGAAGCGGATGCTGCCCTCGCGCCGCGGCACCAGGCCCATGATCGACTTCATGGTGGTGGTCTTGCCGGCGCCGTTGCGGCCAAGCAGCGTCACCACCTCGCCTTCCTGCACGTTGAATTCCATGCCGTGCAGGATGTGGCTTTCGCCGTACCAGGCGTTCAGGCCCTGTCACCGTCAAGCATCGGTGGTTCCCAGATAGGCGGCGATCACCTCGGGGTCTTTCGACACGGTGGCGTAGTCGCCCTCGGTCAGCACGCGGCCGCGGGTCAGCACGGTGATGGTGTCGCACAGGCCTTCCACCACCGAAAGATTGTGTTCGACCATCAGGATGGTGCGGCCTTCGCGCACCCGCCGCACCAGTTGCACGATGCGGTCCACGTCGTCATGCGCCCATGCCGGCGGTGGGTTCGTCCAGCAGCATCATTTCCGGATCGAGCGCCAGCGTGGTGGCGATCTCCAGCGCGCGCTTCTGGCCGTAGGGCAGTTCCACCACCGGCACGTCGGCGAGGCCGGACAGGCCGACATCGGCCAGCAGCTGCTCGACCCGCGTCGTTGTACTCGTCCAGCACCAGCTGGGAGCGCCAGAAATCGAAGCTGTTGCCACGTGCGCGCTGCAGCGCCAGGCGCACGTTCTCCAGCGCGTTCATGTGCGGGAACACGGCGGAGATCTGGAAGCTGCGCACCAGGCCGAGGCGCGCCACCATCGCCGGCTTCATGCCGGTGATGTCGCGGCCCTTGAAGCGGATGCGGCCGCGCGTGGGCGGCAGGAAGGCGGTGAGCAGGTTGAAGCAGGTGGTCTTGCCGGCGCCGTTGGGGCCGATCAGCGCATGGATGCTGCCCTTGCGCACGCGCAGGGAGACGCCATCAACGGCGGTGAAGCCGCCGAATTCACGCGTAAGCTCGTCGGTTTCCAGGATGGTGTCTGTCACCCCCGGACATCTCCTGATTTCTGTGTTGGCCCCGATGGGGCGCGCTAATTGCACATTGTCAGATCGGCGCAAGATGAGATGAACCCGGCATTACGCCGCCTGCATGCGGCGGCAAGATCCTTCCTTCGTCACCGTCTTTGTCACCCTCTGGCGGGCGCTGGGGCGAGGCGGTGCGCGTTTCGCCGGCATGGTTCGGCACCTCGTCCGCCAGCCGGGTCACGCATCAGGTAGCGCCGCTGGGCTCGCGGGCTGTCCAGTCGGAATTCAGCAACCGTCGTCTGCCTGGGCTGAGGCAGGCGTGCTCACGGGCAAACGACGTGCCGGCGCGGTCGACGGTTCAAGCAACGCCGGAATACAGGGATTTGACGGCTCACGCCGACACACGCCGGTTACAAAGCGCTGGCAGAGCATGTTGTGCCGCATTCCTGCGATACCCCGGAACGAACCGGCAGGAGGTTTCGCTTTGCCCGACAGGGGTCTGACTCGCCGACCATTGCTGCTGGCCGGTGCCGCCGCGCTGCTGCTGGCCGGCTGCAGCCTGGGGCCCGACCCCGGGCCGGCCGGCGATGGACCTGCCGGCCGCGCTTTCGCGCCGCCGCCGGCCGCCGCGCCGGACTGGCCGAAGCAGGGCTGGTGGCGCGGCTTTCGATTCGCCGGAACTGGACACGCTGATCCAGCAGGCGCAGGCGCAGAATTTCGACATTGCCGCGGCGATCGCCCGGATCCGCCAGGCCGACGCGCAGGTGCGCATTGCCGGTGCCAGCCTGCTGCCCAGCCTGAACACCAGCAGCAACGCCAGCTGGCAGGCGCGCCAGCTTCGCGGCGGGCGGCCGGCGGGCGCGGCGGTCGGCGCGCTGTATCGAAACGCACACCTACAGCCTGGGCCTGAACGTCGCCTACGAAGCGGATTTCTGGGGCAAGATCCGCGCCGGCCGGCAGGCGGCGATCGCCAACGCCATGTTCAGCCGGTTCGACGCGCAGACCGTGGCGCTGACCGTGGAGACCGACGTCGCGCTGACCTGGTTCACCGCGCTGGCCTATGCCGACCGGCTGGCGGTGGCGCAGCGCAACCTGGCGGATGCGGAACAGGTGCTGGCGGTGATCCGCGGGCGGCTGGCGGCCGGCACCGCCTCCGCGCTGGAGGTGGCGCAGCAGGAGGCGCTGGTCGGCCGGCGAGCGCGCGCTGATCCCCAACCTGCGCAGCCAGATGGAGCAGCAGCTGATCGGCCTGGGCATCCTGACCGGCCAGACGCCGGAGGCGATCACCGTGCGGCCCGGCACGCTGACCGCGCTGACGCTGCCGCCGGTGGCGCCGGGCCTGCCCTCGGCGCTGCTGGAGCGGCGGCCGGACATCGCCGCGGCCGAGGCGCAACTGCAGGCGGCGGATTTCGACGTGAAGGCGGCGCGGGCCGCGTTCTTCCCCAGCATCCAGCTGACCGGATCGGCCGGGTTCCAGAATGCCGGCGCTGTCCACGCTGTTCGGGCCGGGCGGCTTCCTGGCGTCGCTGGCAGCGGGGCTGGCGCAGCCGCTGTTCGACGGCGGCACGTTGCGCGGCCAGCTGGAGCAGGCGAAGGGCCGCCAGCAGGAACTGCTGGCGGACTACCGCAAGGCGGTGGTGCAGGCCTTCACCGACGTGGACAACGCGCTGACCGCCTGGCGCTACACCACGCGAGCAGGAGGCGCTGCAGCGGCAGGCGGTGGCGACGGCGCGCGCGCGCGCTGGACATCGCGCGGGCGCAGATGCAGGCGGGCACGGTGGACATCACCACGGTGCTGCAGGCGGAGACCACGCTGCTGAACGATGAGGACACGCTGGTGCAGGTGCGGCTGGCGCGCGTGCAGGCGCTGGTGGATCTCTACAAGGCGCTGGGCGGCGGCTGGGTGGAGCCGGCGGGTCGTTGCAGCAGCAGTTCCCCGGGCTGTCGCCGGGCCTGGTGCCCGGCGCGGTGGCGCTGCCGGTCGGGGGGCAATGCGCGATGAGCGCCATCCGGCACGTCCGCGGCCTGGTTGGCTGGGCGTGACCGGCCGTCCCACCGGTCACGCGGCGACCGTAGGATCATGTCCCGCATGCCATACGGCGTGGCGTGACCGGGTCGCCGCCGGCCGATCGACGTGCGACATACCCGGCCATGACACCTTGGCAGGCCGGCGTGCGCATCCGTCATTGGCTTTCCCCTCCGCATCCCGATATCGCGATCCGTTGAACCGAGAGCCCGCATGGACGCGCTGACCCGAGAACCACCGAACTGCAGACCCGCACACGCGCCGCGGCGCTGGCCGATGCTGCTCGCCTGCCTCGCGGTGCTGGCCGCGATCGGCGCGATGATCTGGCTGTGGCATCCCGGCGGCTCGCACAAAGGCGAGCACGCAGCCGCGCCGAGCCAGGCGGTGCCGATCGTGGACGCCGCCGGTCACGCAGAAGAACGTGCCGATCTACCTCGACGGGCTGGGCACCGTGCAGGCATTCAACACCGTCACCATCAAGCCGATGGTCGATGGCCCGCTGATCTCGGTGAATTTCAAGGAAGGCCAGGAGGTCCACAAGGGCGACGTGCTGGCGCAGATCGATCCGCGCCCCTACCAGGCGGCGCTGGACCAGGCGCTGGCGAAGAAGGCCGCCGACGAGGCGCTGCTGGCCAACGCGAAGACTCGATTATGCGCGCTACCAGAAGCTGGTGGCGAACAAATACACCTCGGCGCAGCAGGCCGACACCGCCAAGGCGCAGGTGGCGCAGTACCAGGCGCAGGTGCAGCAGGACGACGCGCGATCGAAACCGCGCGCACCAACCTGAGCTACACCACGATCACCGCGCCGATCGACGGGCGCACCGGCATCCGCCAGGTGGATGCCGGCAATATCGTGCATCCGTCGGATGCCACCGGCCTGGTGGTGATCACCCAGCTGCATCCGATCTCCGTGCGTGTTCACCCTGCCGCAGCAGTCGCTGGCCGCGGTGACGGCGGCGATGCGGCAGGGCGCGCCGACCGTGCTGGCCTATGCCGAAGGGCGCCAACGGCAGCCCGGCGAACGTGCTGGATACCGGCACGCTGACCGTGCTGGACAACCAGGTCGATCCCACCACCGGCACGATCAAGCTGAAGGCGACCTTCCCCAATCCGGGCGACAGGTTGTGGCCGGGCGCGTTCGTCGGCGTGCGGCTGCTGGTGCGCACCGCGCAGAACGCGGTGGTGGTGCCGCCGGCCGCGGTGCAGCGCGGGCCGCAGGGCGCCTACGTGTTCCTGGTGACGCGGCGACGGCGGTGAAGCGGCAGCCGGTGACGGTGGGGCATGAGGACGCGCAGGACTCGATCATCACGAAGGGGCTGAAGCCGGGCGACAAGGTGGTGGTGGACGGCGCGTCGCGGCTGTCGGACGGCAGCAAGGTGCAGCGTGGTGCAGCCGGCGCCGGCCGGTGCGCAGCCGCCGGCCGGAGCCGCGCCAGCGCGCCCGGCACGCGGCCGCACCGCGGTGGCGGGGCCGGGTGAATGCGGGCGCTGCCCTGCGGGGGCGAGGCGACGGCATCGCGCACCGCTCGCGCCGGGCCGCGCACGGACGACCGCTGCCTGTGCCGTCCCCGGACCTCGCGGCTGACGGATGAACATCTCCGCCCCCTTCATCGCCCGCCCGATCGCCACCTGGCTGCTGGCGATCGCCATCCTGCTGGGCGGCGCGCTGGGCTACCGCTCGCTGCCGGTCTCCGCCCTGCCGGAGGTGGACTTTCCCACCATCCAGGTCACCACCCAGCTGCCCGGCGCCAGCCCGGAGACCGTGGAGACGCTGATCACCGCCTCGCTGGAACGCCAGTTCGGCCAGATCCCGGGCCTGCAGCTGATGACCTCGGAAAGCAGCCAGGGCACCAGCCAGATCACGCTGCAGTTCGGCCTGGACGAGTCGATGGACGTCGCCGCGCAGGACGTGCAGGCGGCGATCAATGCCGCGGCGGGCACGCTGCCGGCCAACCTTCCCTACCCGCCGACCTATGCCAAGGTGAACCCGGCCGACGCGCCGATCCTGACCCTGGCGCTGACCTCGGAAACCCTGCCGATCGGCCAGGTCAGCGACGCCGCCGACACGCTGCTGCAGCCGAAACTGTCGCGAGATCGCCGGCGTCGGCCGCGTCACCGTGCAGGGCAACATGCGCCCCGCCGTGCGCGTGCGCGTCGATCCCGCGCGCCTCGCCGCCTATGGCCTGTCGATGGAGGACGTGCGCACCGCCGTCGCCGCCGCCAACGCCAACGGCGCCAAGGGCGGCTTCGACGGTCCGCGCCTGGCCTTCGCGCTGGGCGCCAACGACCAGCTGATGGATGCCGACGCGTACCGGAACCTGATCATCGCCTGGCGCAACAACGCGCCGGTGCGGCTGTCCGCGGTCGGCAGCGTGGTCAGCGGCGTGGAGAACGACCGCGTCGCCGCGCACTATGACGGCAAGCCGGCCGTGGTGCTGGACATCCAGCGCCAGCCCGGCGCCAACATCGTGCAGACGGTGGACGCCATCAAAGCAGGCGCTGCCGAAGCTGCAAGCCGCCATCCCCGCCGGCATCAAGCTGAGCATCGTCACCGACCGCACGCAGACCATCCGCGCCTCGGTGCGCGACGTGCAGTACACGCTGATCATGTCGGTGGTGCTGGTGGTGCTGGTGATCTTCCTGTTCCTGCGCTCCGCCCGCGCCACCTTCATTCCCGCCATCGCCCTGCCGCTGTCGCTGATCGGCACCTTCGGCGTCATGGCGGAGCTGGGCTACGGCCTGGACAACCTGTCGCTGATGGCGCTGACCGTCGCCACCGGCTTCGTGGTGGACGACGCGATCGTCATGATCGAGAACGTGGTGCGCTACATCGAGCAGGGCGTGCCGCCGCTGGAGGCGGCGTTCCGCGGCGCGGCGCAGATCGGCTTCACCATCGTGTCGCTGACCGTGTCGCTGATCGCGGTGTTCATCCCGCTGCTGTTCATGACCGGCGTGGTCGGCCGGCTGTTCGAGGAGTTCTCCGTCACGCTGGCGGTGGCGGTGGTGGTCTCCGCCGTGGTGTCGCTGACGCTGACGCCGATGCTGTGCGGCCGCCTGCTGCGCCCGGCCGCGAGGAGCACCCCGGCCGCATCGCCCGCGCCAGCGAGGCGGTGTTCGACTGGATGCTGGCCGGCTATCGCCGCAGCCTGGCATGGACCTTCCGGCATCGAGCGCTGATGCTGGTGGTCGCGGTGGCGACGCTGGTCGGCACGATCGGGCTGTACATCGTCGTGCCGAAGGGGTTCCTGCCGCAGCAGGACACCGGCGTGATCGTCGCGGTGACCGCAGGCGGCGCAAAGCGCCTCCATCCCGCGTCTGCTGGACCTGCAGACCCAGATGGCGGACAGGCTGCGGCGCGATCCGGCGGTGACCGGCATCGTGTCCTTCGTCGGCGCCGGCACGATCAACGCCACGCCGAATACCGGGCGGCTGACCATCGCGCTGAAGCCGATCGGCCAGCGCGACGCCGGCGCGGCAGGTGATCGCCCGCATGCAGCGGGACGATCGCCGGCATCCCCGGCATCACGGCCTGGTTCCAGCCGGTGCAGGACATCCAGATCGGCACCCGCGTCAGCCGCACGCAGTACCAGTACACGCTGATGGACACCGACGCCGAGGAGCTGGCCGACCTGGGCGCCGCGGCTGGAAAAGCAGCTGGCGCAGACGCCCGGCCTGACCGACGTCGACCAGCGACCAGCAGGACGACGGCTTGCGCACCATGGTCACGGTGGACCGCGCCGCCGCCATGCGGCTGGGCGTGACCATGCAGGCGGTGCAGGACACGCTGTACGACGCGTTCGGCCAGCGGCAGATCTCCACCATCTTCGGCCAGGCCAACCAGTATCGCGTGATCCTGGAGGCCGATCCGTCCTGGCAGGCCAATCCGCAGCTCGCTGCGCGCTGCTGCGCGTGCCCGGCACCAACGGCGCGCAGGTGCCGCTGGCGCAGATCGCCACCATCACGCCGACCGTCGCACCGCTGGTGATCACGCACCAGATGCAGTTCCCGTCGGTGACGCTGAGCTTCAACCTGGCGCCGGGCTACTCGCTGGGCGAGGCGGTGGATGCGGTGGCCGCGGCGGAGCAGGCAGATCGGCATGCCGGAGACGATCAGCGGCAGCTATTCCGGCGACGCGGCGGAGTTCCAGAAGTCGCTGGCGGCGGAGCCGTGGCTGATCGGCGCCGCGGTGGTGGTGATCTACATCGTGCTGGGCGTGCTGTACGAGAGCTGGATCCATCCGGTGACGATCCTGTCCACGCTGCCCTCCGCCGGCATCGGCGCACTGCTGGCGCTGATGGTGTGCGGCATCGACCTGTCGCTGGTGGCGCTGGTCGGCATCGTGCTGCTGATGGGCATCGTGAAGAAGAACGCCATCATGATGGTGGACTTCGCGCATCGAGGCGGAACGCGCGCGGCGACGATGACGCCGGAGGCGGCGATGCGCGAGGCCTGCCTGCTGCGCTTCCGCCCGATCATGATGACCACGATGGCCGCGCTGCTGGGCGCCCTGCCGCTGGTGCTGGAGCGCGGCGCGGGGTCCGAACTGCGCTGGCCGCTGGGCGTCACCATCATCGGCGGGCTGCTGCTGTCGCAGTTCCTGACGCTGTACACCACGCCGGCGATCTACCTGGCGTTCGAGCGCCTGCGCCTGCGCTTCGCCCGCCCGGAGGCGCCGGAACCGGCGGCGGCGGAATGAGCAGCGGCGATGACGCGCTGACGCGTACATCGTCGTGGCCGGCGCAGGCCGCGCCATCCACGATCTGGCTGCGGGTAGTCCCGAGTTGCGGTGCCTCGCTCGCGACGCTGCGCCTCCGTTGGCAACCACGTCGCTCGGTGGCCGGCCTCGCCCGCCACGACCTGGTGCGCAAGTGCCCGCGCCCGCCTCTGCGTGGCAGGCGCGCGATGAACTTCTCCGCCCCGTTCATCGCGCGTCCGGTCGCCACCATCCTGCTGGCGATCGGCCTGCTGCTGTCCGGCATCGTCGCCTACCGCTTCCTGCCGGTCGCCGCGCTGCCGTCGCGTGGATATCCCCACCATCGTGGTGATGGCTGGCGCGTCCCGGCGCCGATCCGGAGACCATGGCGAGCTCGGTCGCCGCGCCGCTGGAGCGCCGGCTGGGAGAGATCCCCGGCGTCACCGAGATCACCTCCACCTCCTCGATCGGCAACACCTCGATCGTGGTGCAGTTCGACATCGACCGCGACATCAACGGCGCGGCGCATGACGTGCAGGCGGCGATCAACGCCGCGCAGGCCGATCTGCCGAGCGACCTGCCGACCCGGCCGTACTATCGAAAATTCAATCCGGCCGACGCGCCGATCATGACCATCGCGCTGTCGTCCGACACGCTGGACACCGCGCAGGTCTACGACGCCGCCGACACCGTGCTGGTGCAGCGGCTGTCGCAGGTGGAAGGCGTCGGCAAGGTCGACGGAGAACGGCGCGGAAAAGCCGGCGGTGCGCGTGCAGCTCGATCCGGTGCGGCTGGCCGCGGCCGGGCTGTCGGCGCAGGACGTGCTACACCGCGATCCGCGACGCCAACGTGCTGCGGCCGACCGGCGGCTTCGAGGGGCCGCGCCGCGCGGAAACCATCGGCGTGAACGGGCAGATGTCGCAGGCGCGACCAATATGCGCGGGCTGGTGCTGAAGGCCGGCAAGGGCGCGGTGCTGCGGCTGTCCGACGTCGCCACGGTGATCAACGGCACGGCCAACACGCGGCTCGCCGCCTGGGACGGCAAGCAGCCGGCGATCCTGCTGACGCATCACCAAGGAGTCCGGCGCCAACGTGATCGACACGGTGGACCGCATCCGCGCGCTGCTGCCGCAGCTGAAGGCGTGGATGCCGCCGGACATCAAGGTGACCGTGGTGTCCGACCGCACCGCCACGATCCGCGCCAGCGTGGCGGACGTGCAGTACACCATGCTGCTGACCATCGCCCTGGTGCTGATGGTGGTGGTGATGTTCATGCGCCGGCTGATGCCCACCGTCGCCGCCGGCGTGACGGTGCCGCTGTCGATCTGCGGCACGCTGGCCGGCATGTGGTTCCTGGGCTACACGATCGACAACTTCTCGCTGATGGCGCTGACCATCTCGGTCGGCTTCGTGGTGGACGATGCGATCGTGATGATCGAGAACATCGTCCGCCACATGGAACGCGGCATGCCGCCGCTGCAGGCGGCGCGCGCCGGCGCGCGGCAGATCGGCTTCACCGTGATGTCGATCAGCCTGTCGCTGGTCGCGGTGTTCATCCCGCTGCTCTTCATGGGCGGCATCCTGGGGCGGCTGTTCCACGAATTCGCCATGACGCTGACCCTGGCGATCCTGATCTCCGCCGCGGTGTCGCTGACGCTGACGCCGATGATCTGCGGCCGCTGGATGCGCGCCGGAACCGCCGGCGGCGACGCACGGGCGGGTCTGGCGGGCGCTGGACCGCGTCGTTCCTCGCCACGCCAGCGCTTCTACACCTGCACGCTGGACTGGGCGCTGCGGCATCGCGTCTTCATGTTGCTGGTGATGCTGTTCACCATCGTGCTGACGGTGCGGCTGTACACCGTGGTGCCGAAGGGCTTCATGCCGATCCAGGACACCGGCATGCTGATGGGCTCCACGCTCGCCTCGCCCGACGTGTCGTTCAAGACGATGGAGCAGCTGCAACGCGAAGGCGGTGAACGTGGTGCTGGCCGATCCGGCGGTGGCGACCGTCAGCTTCCACCATCGGCGTGTCCAGCGGCTGGAGCACGATGAACCGCGGCCGGCTGACCGTCACGCTGAAGCCGAAATCGCGAGCGTCACGGCCTCCTCTGAGGCGGTGATCGCCCGCCTGCGCGGCACCGCTGGCGCGGATCGGCGGAATGCAGACGTTCCTGTTCTCGGCGCAGGATCTGCGCGGCGGCGGACGGCAGGGCGGCTCGCAGTTCCAGTTCGTGCTGATCGCGCCGGACGGTCGAGCGAGATGCGGCACTGGGCGCTGCTGCTGGAGGACAGAAGCTGCGGCGACACGCCCGGGCATTGCTCGACGTCGCCTCCGACCAGGATCGCGCCGGCCCGCAGGTGAACGTGGTGATCGACCGCGATGCCGCCGCGCGGCTTGGCGTGCAGGTCACCGATATCGACAACGCGCTGAACAATGCCTATGCGCAGCGGCAGATCTCCACCATCTACACGCAGCGCAACCAGTACAAGGTGGTGCTGGAGATCGATCCGCGGCTGCAGACCGATCCGTCGCTGCTGGACCGGCTGTACGTGCCGGCGTCCGGCCGGCAAGCAGGTGCCGCTGTCCGCGGTGGCGCATTTCGCGCGCGGCACCGCACCGTTGGCGGTGCGCACCAGGGCCAGTTCCCCGCCGCGACGCTCAGCTTCAACCTGCCGCCGGGCGAGGCGCTGGGCACCGCGGAGCAGGCGGTGGAGCAGGCGGCGCGCGATCTGCGCATGCCGGCCGACGTGCACACCGAATTCGCCGGCAACGCGCGCTGGCTGCGGCAATCGGTGCCGTCGCAACCCTGGCTGATCGGCGCCGCGTTCGCTGGCGATCTACATCGTGCTGGGCGTGCTGTACGAAAGCCTGCTGCACCCGCTGACCATCATCTCCACCCTGCCGTCGGCCGGGCTGGGCGCGTTGCTGGCGCTGCTGGTCACCGGCACCGACCTGTCGATCATGAGCCTGATCGGCATCGTGCTGCTGATGGGCATCGTGAAGAAGAACGGCATCATGCTGGTGGATTTCGCGCTGGAGGCGGAACGCCAGCACGGGCTGTCGCCGGCGGAGGCGATTCGCGAGGCCTGCCTGGAGCGCTTTCGCCCGATCATCATGACCACGCTGGCGGCGATGTTCGGCGCGCTGCCGCTGGCACTGGCGTTCGGCACCGGCGCGGAACTGCGCCGGCCGCTGGGCATCGCCATTGTCGGCGGGCTGATCGTGTCACAGGTACTGACACTGTACACCACGCCGGTGGTGTACCTGGCGCTGGAGCGTCTGGCCGGCCGGCGCAAGCCGATCGCGCAGCCTGCGCCGGCGGAGTGACCGGCCGCCGTTGCGGGCACTGCCGGTATTTTGACCGGCAGGGCATATTTCGCCAACGTCATAAATTGCCGGGTGACGTTTTATGCATTTGCAAACATTGTATATACTTTGATAAATATCAATCGACGTCTGTTTGAACAAAGGGGCTTGACTCCAAGTTCCAGTCGCGTAGCAGCTTTCTGCTGTTACTAAAGAACGACCGGATAAATGTCCGGCTAACTGGGAGGTGATCGGCCATGATACGATGAGCCGGCGGTCGGTGATTCGCGCGTCGGTGGGGGTGGCTGCGGCAGGCGCTTTGGCGCGGCCCTATATCGCCAATGCAGCAGCCAAGACCGCCGACGGTCTGGTGGACCCAGGGCTTCATCCCGGAGGAGGACGCGTCCTTCCGGCGCGTGGTCGCGGACTATGAGAAGGCCAGCGGCAACAAGATAAACTACAGCATCCTGCCTTTCGTCGCGCTGGGCCAGAAGATGATCTCCGCGCTGCAGACGGGTAACACGCCGGATCTGATGTCGTACGACGGCATCCAGACCACGCTGGTGATGAATGCCTGGAACGGCAAGCTGGTCGATGTCAGCGACGTGGTGGCCACGCAGCAGAAGAAGCTCAGCGATGTGGCGCATGCTTTCCACCAAGCTGTACAACAAGGCGGAGAAGCACCGCGCCTACTACGCGGTGCCGTACAAGTGCGCCTCCGCGCCGTTCCATATCTGGGGCGACCTGGTGGAGAAGGCCGGCTACAAGATGTCGGATATCCCGAACACCTGGGATGCGCGCTGGGACTGGTTCAAGCCGATGCAGGCGAAGCTGCGCGCCAAGGGCATGCGCCGGATCTACGCGTTCGGCCTGCAGATGACGACGAACGGGCCGAGCGACGGGAACAACATGTTCCACTATTTCCTGTTCGCCAATGGCGGTCAGGGCCTGGTAACGCCGGACGGCAAGATGCACCTCGACGATCCGAAGGTGAAGGATGCGGTCGTGAAGGTGGTGCGATTATTTCACCGAAGCCTACAAGGAGGGCTACACGCCGTCCGGCAGCATCAGCTGGAACGACGCCGACGACAACAACGGCTTCCACTCCAAGCTGTTCGTCATGGATCTCGATGGCACGCTGTCCACCGAACTGGCGATGATCCATCGGCCGAAGGATTACGACGCGGCGGTGACCATGGGGCTGCCGAAGGGCAACGACGGCAAGCCGATGCCGGCGGCAGTCGGCGTGATCGGCGGGTTCATCCCCAAGGCGGCGAAGAACGTCGAGGTCGCCAAGGACTTCATGAAGTACTTGATCCAGCCGAAGGTCGATAACGAGTACCTGAAGGCCGGGCTGGGCCGCTGGGCGCCGGTGTTCCCCGAGACCGTGCGCAAGGATCCCGTTCTGGCTGCACTCCAAGGATCCGCACCGCGCGCCGTACATCCAGGAGACGGTGCTGGGGCCGGCGATTCCCGACTTCCTCGCGTACAATCCGGCCTATGCCGAGGTCGAGGCGCAGCAGGTCTGGGGGCAGACCTATGCCGATGTGTACAAGGACGGCATGACGCCGGAGGCGGCGGACGAAAAGGCATTCAAGCGGATCGAGCAGATCTTCGCACGCTATCCAATGGTCTGACCGACGCAAGGATAACGAGCCATGGATGGCAGCAGCGCTCAGGTCGTCGGCATCGGCCGCACGGTCCGCCGTGCGAGTCCGTGCCGGCTATGCCCAGTGGGCCGGACTGACCCGGGCGGACGCGATCTGGGCGCTCGCCTTCCTGGTGCCTTATTTCGTCACCTTCCTGCTGTTCGTGATCTATCCGATCGCCTACGGGCTCTGGATGGGCGGCCGAGCCGGATCTGTACACGCAGCTGTTCACCGACCCGATCTACCAGGAGACGGCGCTCAACACGCTTCATCTACGTGATGGTCGGGGTGAATCTGAGCATGTTCCTGGCGCTGCTGCTGTCGGGCTTCTTCATGCGCAAGCGCTGGTGGGTCAAGGCGCTGCTGGTCGTCTTCATCCTGCCCTGGGCAATCCCGGCGCTGCCGACCTTCCTGTCGATCCACTGGATGCTGAACGGCAACTGGGGCCTGATCAACAACCTGATCTGGGATCTGACCGGCATCAACGCGCCGTCCTGGCTGAACCATCGCTGGCTGGCGCTGGGTTCCGACATCGTCGCCTATGTCTGGAAGTGGCTGCCGTTCTGGACGGTGATCCTGCTGGCCGGCCGCATGGCGATCCCGCAGGAACTGTATGAAGCGGCCGACGTGGATGGCGCGACCGGCTCTGCGCCGCTTCCTGCACGTGACCTTCCCGCTGCTGGCCAACCTGTATCTGGTCTGCACGCTGCTGGGCATGCTGTTCACCATGGGCGACTTCTCCACGGTGTACTTCGTGTCCGGCGGCGGGCCGGCGAAGTCCACCCAGGTGCTGGCCACGCTCGGCGTCCGCGACGCCTTCGTCATGTCGGCAGCCGCGGCTTGGCGTGGCGGCGGTGATGTCGGCGATGCCGGTTCTGGTCCCGCTGGTGATGATCCTGATGCGGCAGCGTGCGCGCCGCGGCGGTGGAACTATGAGCGCGACCACGTCGACACCTGGGCCGCTCCGGCGCACACGTGCCAGCGGCCGCGCCGCAGGCTACCGGCTGCGGCGCTTCGTGGTCGAGGCTGGTCGGCTGCTGCTCGGCCTCGTCCTGGTGGTCTGGTCGGTGGGCCCGATCTACAACATGGTGATGATCGCGCTGGACGCGCACGACGACGTGTTCAGCACGCATATCTGTCCGCCGACGCCGACGCTGGACAGCTTCTGGATCGTGGTGAGCGAGGGCTACTGGTACCTGGCGTATTTCTGGCACCAGTTCGGCAACAGCTCCTGGGTCGGCCTGGGCACGACGTTCCTGACGCTGCTCATCGGCTCGCTGACCAGCTTCGTGATCGGCCGCATGCGCATCCGCGGCGGCTGGATCGTCGAGCAACGCGGCGCTGATGACCTACGTGATCCCGGCGTCGTTCCTGGCGATCCCGTTCTACCTGGTCATGCAGATCTATGGCTGGACGCAACATCTGTGGGCGGTGATCGCGGCTTACGTCACCTTCGCCACGCCGTATGCGATCTTCATCTTCCAGCAGTACGCCGAGTCGATCCCGATCGAGATGGACGAGTCGGCGCGGATCGACGGTGCCAGCCCGTGGCAGATCTACTTCCGGATCTACCTGCCGCTGATGGCGCCGGCGCTGGTCGCGGTGGGCACCTACGCGCTGCTGCTGGCATGGAACGAGTACCTGTACCAGTTCCTGCTGCTGTCCTCGCCGAAGAACATGACGGTGCGCGGTGGCGCTGGCGCAGTTCCTCAACAGCGACGAGGCGCCGTGGAACTACATGATGGCGACGGCGATCATCTACTCGATCCCGCCGATCGTCGTCTACTACGCGTTCCGCCGCCACATGGCGTCCGGCCTGACCATGGGCGGCGTAAGGGCTAGGGCAGGGGCGGGCCGGCGTCACCGGCCCGCCCTGGTTCGGCATGCTTCACACGACGCTGTAACGGCGGAAGCGACCGCACGACGTGTCGGGAAACGCCAGCGTCATCAGTACTGATGCTTTTCCAGAGATCCCGAGGACGTTGAAACGTCCGCCCTGTCAATATTCCCCAGTCATACTTCTGCCAGATGTCGTGCGGGCGGTGCGGTGCAGTGTTTCCACCGGTGGTGCCCCTGCACCCGAGGGCTCGGCTTGCCGTGCCGCGGCGTACGCGATCCTGATCTTCCATCAGCATGGAAAGCTGATCGCGCTTGAACCCGACCAGGCAGTGCCGGTGAATGGTGCGACATCAACGGGTTCAACTGGGGCGTATCTACCTGCCGCTGATGACACCGGCGCCGGCAGTGGTGACGAGGTATGGGCTGCTGCTGGCGTGGAATGCCCTCAGCGACGGTTGGTGCTGTTCGCATGACGAATACGTGGAGGGCCGGTCTTCGCCGCCTATGACGTGGCCGGCGATGTCGTCGTGTTGCGCAACGGCTTGACGGGCGCACTGGCTGTACGGACGGGCGACCCCAGGCGGAGCGATGTGGTGGTCGAACAGCGCCCC
>CAVQBQ010000003.1:0-70621 GCA_963710825.1 uncultured Gammaproteobacteria bacterium
GCCACCATCCGGCGCTTCAGCAAACGAGGAGGCCGTGGGGGCCGGTGGCGCCACGGCTCCTGGTTGGCCCGGACTGCAGTTCCGGCGGACGCTACACGATCGGTGCCAAGGGCGATGAGGTCAAGTTCACGGACTACTTCGCTGCGCTGGATGCCCTGCTCAAGATCCCTACCCCGCGTTGGCGCCGGCAGAACGGCAATGGCACTCCAGGGATCGTTGCCGGCGTGCGCTTCGACCGGGTCCGTCGCAGCGATATTCAGCGCGCGCTGCGCTGACGCCCGCTTACCTCTTCACAGTTAGCAGGAGAAACACCGATGCTCGTCGATTCCCAGTTTGAACACTTTGCAGAACTCATCGCCGATCTGCCGGAGGACTTCGCCACCACCAGCCCTTTGCCCACCAGCCTCCGGATGACGGGCGACCCCGCCACCAGATCTACTACGCGCCGTTCGACCACGTCACGTCGACCGCACGGATCGTGCTGGTCGGCGTCACTCCTGGACGGGTGCAGGCCCTCGCCGCCCTGGGTACGCCCGGCGTGAACTCCGCGCCGGACGCCCGCATGCCAAGGTGCTGGCCAAGTCCAAGACCACTGCCAGTTTTGCCGACGCCATGGTCGCAATCTCGTCGCCCTGCTCGATTACGTTGGCGTGGCCGACAAGCTCGGCATCGATCCACGGCCGAACTGTGGGAGAGCGAGCAGTCGCTGGTCCACTTCACCTCCGCCCTGCGTTATCCGGTCTTTGCGGAGGAAAAGAATTTCGCGGGTAATGGCATCGCGGCGTCACGACTCCTCACTGGCGAAGTGGACCGTTGGTTCGCGGGCGAATGTCGCGCGCTACCTGAAGCGCTCTTCGTCCCGCTCGGACCGTCGGCGCTGTGGGCATGCGGCGATATTGCGCGTGGCCTGCTGGAGGACAGACAAGTGTTGCGTGGGCTGCCACATCCCTCCGGTGCCAATGCCGAACGAATTGCCTACTATCTCGGACGCAAGCCGCGACAGTTGCTGTCTGCCAGGACCTGTCCGGACAAGTTGGATGCGGGCCGCGAACTGGCGCTGCGCTGCGTGGCAGGGTGGGCATGATGGCCGCCAAGCCTAACCATTACGTCAGGCGGCAGAAGCGCTTGATCGAGTCGACAGGCGCGCGGGTTGCCGGCTTTGCTCTAACGCGAGGGGGTCATCTGCGATTCGTGGTTATCACACCCGACGGCGCCGAGCACCGCATGATCTGCGGCAGCACACCTAGCGACTATCGCGCGAACAAAAACATGTTGGCTCGGGTGCGGCGCTGGTGCACGACCCCAGCGGCCAACCAGCCGGCGCCAATGTAATCGGCACAGGGCCGAGCCAACTCGACGTACGTGCCAAAAACGACACCGGTTGAATCTACTAGGGCACGCCTTCCGCCTCGCCTGCCGCGCGGAACTCCTGGTAGGCCTTGTCCCAATCGATATTCGGGTAAGCCTGTTTGATTGACTGCAGGAAGTCTTCCCGGTTGAGCGTCTCGAAGGTGACATCCTTGTAGCGCACATCCAGTTGCATCCTGCCCGTCAACGCTTCGGCCTTGGGGAAGACCCGGTCCAGCTCGCCCTCAAGCCAGCGGCGCGCATCATCTTCGGATGGCTTGCCGCGCAGCGACTGCCCAAGCAGGGCATCCGGTGGCGCCTCCAGCACGCGAGGCAGGTAATAGTCGACCACTTCTTTGCGTGACGCATCCAGCTTGTCCTGCAACTCGTCTTGCACCTTCTTCTGATGCACCTCCAACGACTTCAGGAAGCCTGCGATCCGCTGTTCGAGGTGCGGCTTGGCCGACTGCAACACGACGCGGCCATGATCCTTGCCCAAGCTGGGGGTGAAGTTCTTGCGGATGTCGTTGAGCTCGGTCTCAAGCACCTTGGACGAGAGCGGGCCTCCCTTCTCGACGAAGTCGAACGTGGTACGCAAACGCCCCTCCAGCTCCTTACTACCGCCCAGCGCCTGGATGCGTGGCGGAATTGCAAGGCGGTGGCGCTGGATCGCGGCGCCGGTCAGCTTCAGCTCCACGTACTGCAGATAGGCGCTGAACACCCGCACCTGCCGGACCAAGTCGAACTGCGCTGGCGGTACGTCCTTCAGTCGCTGACTGACTTGCGCAAATGCTTCGCCGGAGACCGGCTCGGTGCCGATCTCGACCGGCAACGCCTGGATGCGCGCGCGCTCGTCCTCATTGTCGGCCTGCGCCACGGCGATTGCCTTGGCGGCGGGCGATAACCGCGCCAGCGCCTCGGCAAGCTGGTCGGACGACAGACGCACCGCATTGGCGGCCTGCTCGGGTATGGGTTCGGCCTCCAGATACAGCGCTGTCGGGGTGAACACGTAGCCTGTGTCATCGGCCAACACTAGGGCTGTGCGCAATCCGGGCGCGTGGCGGACGTGGATCCCGGCTGCACGCAACTGCGCGACGGCGGCGATGTCGCCGAAGCCCATGCGCAGCACGCGCTCATCGAAGTCCAAGCACACCGTGACCATTTCCGGGCCGAGACGGTCGGCCGCCTTGGCCAGCGCTTGTGCGGGCAGCGGATGCACACCCGGCCCCGCATAGCAGACGTAGCGTCGGCCAGCGTCGATGAACTGCGCGATGCGCTGCGAGTCGAGCGTGCAGAAGAACTCGGACATGGCGCCCTCCCCCATTTTGCCAAACCTAGGATAGGCCATGCCGCGCTGATCAGCCTGCTACCTAGGATCGCTGCCAAGCGCCCGACTCAAGCGGCGACGGCCTCAGGTTCTGGCAATTGTGAGACATCCAGCTCTCCGGAGATGAGCTTGGGCAGCAGGATGTCGCGGGTGTTGCGGAGGTTCTGGTTCTTAGTCAAGAACTCTTATAAGCCGCATCATTGGCTCACATAACTTCATCGAATGTTACAGAGGACTACTGACGACGGCCTTATTGTCGGCAAACCATGAAGTATCATTGCGGTTAAGGGTAGGAACCGCTGCACCCTAGTTAAACCCTTGCAAGTCAATGGAGCGGAGCAGGAAAAAAGCAAAAATGGCAGAGCCAGCGCAAAACTCCTTAACAGCCAAAGTGTCGAGTGGCCAGAAATCATTGCGGAACATAGACGACCGTGCCAAGTTAACCGGAACGGCCAGTACAACGCCTGGCCCTTACCGACAGGCTGACATTGTGCGTTCCATGTTCACCTGTCGATCCATTACTGGAACAACCATCGGAATCGCTCCGTTGATTAGATCGCCTACGCATGGAGGACAAGTAATCTCGATCCAAGCCGTACGACTTCCCAACCCTCCGGCACCGGCCCCAGCTCGGACTCGACCATGCGCACGTCCTCGTGGCCGGGGAAGCGGAAGCGGACGAACCACTCCTCGTAGATGCGCCGGGCCATCTCCTCCAGGATCGCGATGCGCCGCGTGTTGTTCTCGATAAGGTCGTCATAGGCGGAGAGGATGGAGGCGATACGGACTTGCTCCGAAGTGGCGGCAGACGGAATTCGAATTTCTTGAAGCTCTGTGATCCGCAAGCTCGGCTGTGCGGCACCGCCTGCCATGCCTTCATTGCTCCTCGCGCATCAGGCTGACAGTACATGCGTAGGAAGAAACACGGCTATCCAAGCCGTGATCGGCCGGAATCAGCATTCCGCTGATCTCTGTCAAGTTGCAGCTGGCCAACTGCGACTCGGGCAAGCTGCCCAGCTTCTCCGAGTTCCAACAGTGTGATGCGATCCATCACCGCATCACGTGTCAGCGTCAACATTATTCTCGAAACCTCGACCCGTTCCGAACAACCTGCTCGTCCAATGTCAATGCGGCCATGCTCGAACATGTCGCTGCCCAGATGAACGATGGTCGTCATCTGCGAGTAGTCAGCATTCAGCACGGTAGCCGGCTTTCTCGGCATCTACACGTCAACAAGATCACTCAGGCTTTCTCGCCATTTCCGGCACGGTCATCACAGGCGCCTCCAGAATCGTCGACGATTCTCGGCAATCAGTTCTTCTAGTGCATCGGCTTCAGCATTGAGTGACTTCCAGCTCCTCGTTCAACTCCTCCAGCCGCTCGGCAAAGTCGAAGTCATCCGCCGCCCGCTCGCCAACGCCCACATACCGCCCCGGATTCAGGCTCCAGCCCTGCGCCTTGATCTCGTCCAGCGTCGCAACCTTGCACAGGCCGGCCACGTCTTCGTACTTCGTCTTGGAGAATGTCTCCTTGAGCATCGCCTTCGATTCGGCGCCTGCCTCGAACTCCGGCTTCTCGCCGCGGTACAGGCGCACGATATTGGCCAGGAACTCCAGTTGCTCCGGCGTGAACTCTCGGATCGCGCGCGTGACCTGCTGGAAGTACGGGCGCGCATCGACGAACAGCACCGTGTCCCGGCGTTTCTTCGGCTTGCCGCGGTCGAAAAACCACAGCGTGCACGGCAGGGTGACGGTGTAGAAGAAGTTGCTGCCGATGCTGACGATGGCGTCCACGTCGCCGGACTCGATCAGCTTTTTGCGGATCTCCAGCTCGCTGCCGCGCGCGTCGCCGGCGGAGTTGGCCATGACGAAACCGGCGCGGCCAGTGTCGTTGAGCGCGCTGTGGAAATACTGGATCCACAGGTAGTTGGCGTTGTTGGTGGACGGCAGGCCCAGCGGAAAGCGGCGGTCGTCCTTGAGCTTGTCCTTGTCGACGCCGGAGACGTTGAACGGCGGATTGGCCATGACGAAGTCGAACCGGCCGGCGCCGGCAGAAGGCACCGATTTGTGCGGATCCTCGTAGTAGCTGTTGGCCTCGCGGATGTCGCCGGACAGGCCGTGCACGGCCAGGTTCATCTTGGCCAGCTTGACGGTCTTGGCGTCCTTCTCGGTGCCGAACACGGTCAGCTCGCTGGTCGGGTTTTTCTTGTGCCGCTCGACGAAGTGGGCCGACTGCACGAACATCCCGCCCGAGCCACAGGCCGGGTCGAAAATGCGGCCGTGGAACGGCTGCAGGATCTCCACGATCAGCCGCACGATGCTCTCGGGCGTGTAGAACACCCCGCCCTTGGAGCCTTCAGCGCGCGCAAAGCTGCCCAGGAAGAACTCGTAGACCTTGCCGAACGCGTCGCCGCCGATCTCCAGCGGCGCCAGCAGCCGCAGCAGCTCGACCAGGGTGGCGTTGGGCAGGCGGTTATAGCTGCGCGGCAGGATGCCCTTGAGCTCGGGGTTGCCGCCCTCGACCAGCAGCATCGCCTCGTTAAGGGCCTTGCCTACGTTGTCCCCTTCTGAAAGCTGCAGCAGGTGATCGAAGCGCGCGGACGCCGGCAGGTAGACCACGCCCTCAGCCTGGTAGTCAGTGGCATCGAGCTCATCGGCCCCGAATCCCTTGGCCAACAGCGCGGCGTGGGCCTCGGCAAAACGCTGGTCGGCATAGCGCAGGAAGATCAGCCCAAGTACCGGCTCGGAGAAGTCGGCCGGGCGCAGGCCAGTGTTGGCCCAGAGTTGATTGGCGGCGGCCCAGAGGCGGCTTTCGACGGCGGCGAGATCGGAGGACATGAGGTCTCTTGATGATGTGAATGACGGAATTGCTGCCGGCAAATCGGGGCAGCAGACTTCTGGCCCGGGAGCCAGCACCCAAGTGGGGTACCGGCCAATCGTGTTGCGCCCTGCCTGCCCCGGAGTTTACCGCGCCGGCAGCAATCCTCTCTCGTCGAGGACACGCCGCAAGGCGTCCTCGATGTGCTGGCCTCCCATGCTTCCGTCAGTCGTCTTGTCGTCCGCAAGCCTTTGCAGAATCTCCGCCTGGCGACTTGCGGCCACGGCCCCATAGCTGGTGAACGTGGTCAGCACCTGCTCGTGGCCGAGGTTCTGGCTCCAGGCCTTGAACTCTTCCGGCGTGCGACAGACCGTCTCACCCAGTTGAACCAACGTGTTGCGCACGCTATGTGGGTTGAAGTCCGGCAGGTCCGTAGCCGCGAAGGCGGCGCGGAAGATGCGACGGATCGGATCCGCGTTGCTCCAGTGCCTGGCCACGATATCGGCCGCGATGAACTGGGCCGCCTCGTTGTGACCCATCAGCGAAGCCGGAAATAAGGGATCTTCGTTGCCCCACAGGCGCTCCTGCCGCAGGTAGATGACCCAGTCGGCAAGAATCTGCCTGGCTGGGCCGCCGACCGGGAAAAACCAAGTGGTGAAGGTCTTGCTGAACTTGGTCCGGACATCGCGCGCGTCCTGAAACACGCTACCTGCCGCCAAGTCGACATGTTTGAGCTTGAACGAGGCAATGGCGTCGTCGCGGGCGCCGGTCAAGAGCGTAAATGCCATCAGTGCCCGATCGCGCTGCTCGATCACGGTCGTGGCGGGCATTGTGTCCAGGACATGCTGCATCTGCTCCATGGTCGGAAAGCGCTTCGGTCGCCGTGCGCTGGCAACCCGGGCATCCTTCTCGGACAGATTGAAATATTCGGCATCTGAGTAGCTGAGCCTGGATTTGTAGCCTGGCTGACCCGCCAGCCACAAGAAAAAGCCCTTGAGTGCAGCCAGGGTCGATCGCAGTGTGGCCTTGCTGAGTGGTTTTCCAGTGGCCTGGTTCTTTTGAGCGGCCAAATGCTTCTTGAAGGCGATCGCCTGCTTGGTGTGGAAGTTCTTGAAGTCTCGCCGATTGTTGTAGGTCTCGAATCTGTCCAGCGCCGCAGCAACCGTATCCACAGAAGGTTCACTCTGACGTTTGGCTTCCTTGAGAAATGCGAAGTATTGACGTTTGATCCGCTCGTTGGTGGCGTTGTACTTGGTCATGGTCTGCATCTCCCTGTCTGAAGTCACTGTTTAAGGAGGGTTGAAGGCTCTCGCCTATGTGTTCGTGGGCTTCCTGTATCGAGACCGGCAAATCGCCGATGGCTTCCGGCAACTTGGCCACTGAAACTCTCCGGAACAGGCGAGTTCCGCAATCGCAGCAATTACCAACCAACTGCCCACGACCCTGGGTCATGGGGATGTATTGGGCGCTGTCAGGGGAGAAGCGACGAGGGAGCCGGCAACGCAGGCAATAGGCCTCGCCAGGGCGACACGGCTTCTTCGTTCGGGCGCGGCGTTGCTGCAGAAACGTGCCTAGCACAGCGCCTTGAATCATCGCTGGCCGACGGTTGTCGATTGTCTCCAGCCCGATCTTCAGCCAGCTCCTTACCGTGTTCTTGTGGACGCTGAGGGTCTCAGCAACCTCTTCGACGGTGTAGGTGCGGTGGATCTTCACCAACCGATGATTCGGGTGGCGCGAAGTCACGGGCAGACCTCGGGTCCGACGTCATGGCGAGACTTGCCAAGCACGGTGCCTACTCGTCGCGACCGCGGCTGGCATCAACCCGGCTTTGCAGCCAGTTGTCGATTTCGTTTTCCAGCCAGCCCACCGCGCGCTCGCCCAAGCCAATCGGCTTTGGAAACGTGCCCTGCGATACACGCAGGTAGATGGTGCTGCGGGAAAGCCCGGTTCGGGCCTGGACCTCTGGGCGCCGGAGGATCGAGAGTGCTGCTGGACTCTGTGGGTTTTTGATGGCCATGTCACGCGCTCCTTGGTGCGCTTGGGAACATGGCTTCTTCATTATGGGTAGAGAAAAATTGTTAGCAACGCTAGCAATTTTCTCTACACGACTCAGCCGCCTCACTTTCGGGGCCCTTTGGCGTTTTTGCGGTTTGTCTTCCGGTTCGTCTCGTATTGCATTGCCAAGGGCCGAAGCGCTCCAACTTCTGCATGTGTTTCAAACATATGCATAAACTGGTTGCGAAGCTTCATTTCCAACTCAAGGATTCACTTGCGCGCTAGCTTCCAGAGTCGACCTGGGCAACTGAAGCCGACGACTCGCGGCCACGTAGATCTCAAATTTCGCCTCTACAATCCGCCTCTATCCGGCACTCAGGTGCGCAAGCTCGCTGCCCAGATCGGCTTGGCCCAGATGATCAGTTCGTTTCGATTCAATCGACGCCCTGGCATGATCACCTGGAGTTTGCCTGTGCCGATGGCATATATCAGCACGCTTTCGCATCTTGTCCTTTTCAGCACGTAAGGCCGATTCTGGCACTTCCCGTTCTTTCGCCAAGAAAGTCGCCGCCTTGGTTACGGTCATCGTCATGGATTACCTCCAATCGACTCACCTCAGAGGTCCTTCAGTCGATTTATCGCTTTCCAAGCGCAATGGGGACAACTTTTTTGTCGCCGCGCCTTAGCTGATCGACGTAGTCCGCCCAAGCCTGCATCGCCTCCCGGCGGGCTTCGCCGAAGGTCGTCCTATCGTAGGCCTTCTGCACATCCCCCTTCTTTGCGTGCGCGAGCTGCGCCTCAAGAATGTCTGGATCAATGTTGAGGCGCTCCCGGGCGACCGTCCGGAACATGCCACGGAAGCCATGCGTTGCATGACGACCCTGGAAGCCCATCGTGCGCAGGGCCTTGCTCAGCGCGTCGCGATGCAGGTGGGGGGTTCCCTGACGCGCCAGCGGCGGGAACACGTACTCCTGGCCGTCGCTGTAGGCCCTCATCTGGCGCAGCACATCGATCGCCTGAGTAGGCAGCGAGACGATATGCGCATGTCTCATCTTCATACGGGATCCCGGGACGCTCCACTCCGCAGCCTCCAGATCGATCTCCGCCCAGCGAGCCGATGCCACAATGCCAGGCCGCATCGCGGTCAACATGGTCAACTTGAGCGCGCCCCTCGTCACCGGGACCGCGTAGGCATCAATTGCTTTGGCGAGGGCCGCTACTTCCTTTGGATCGGTGGCGGCCGGGATATGGCCTTTATCGTGCTTTGGCACCGCGCCACGCAATGACAGGTGGCGACCATCCTCACGCAACCCATGGCGGATGGCATAGCTTTCGATGCCCCGGAGGTACTGTCGAGCCTTGGCTGCGAGCGAGGGCGCGTTCTTGGCGATGGTCGCCAACGCATCTGCTGCCTGGGCCGTCTTGAGTGTACTGATCGACTCGCGACGCAAGAGCGGAATCAGATACGTTTCGGTGACGTACTTCGCCTTGCGGTAAGTCTCGTCGGCCCACTCATCATGCTTGAAGTCCAGCCATGCAGCAGCGACCTCAGGGAAAGCAGCACCCAACGTGCGCTTGGTGGCGTCCTTGGCAGCAGCCCGTTCGCTGCTCGGATCCTTGCCCTTTCGCAATAGCGACCTCGCGTCGTCGCGACGCCCGCGGGCATTTGCCAAGGAGATTTCCGGGTATGGACCCAGACTCACCATCTTGGCCCGTCCGGCATAGCGGTAGCGGTAACGCCAAAGCTTGGAATTGGCAGGCGTGACTTCAAGACAAAGCCCGCCGTTGTCTGCGACGCGATAGAGGCGCTGTCGTGGCTTGAGTGCCCTGATTGCCTTATCGGTCAACATGGCCGCGCCTGTGAGTAGATCGGGCCCCTTCGGCGCGCCTCAGAAGTGAGTAGCCGTCGAGTTACGCACAAATCTACTCACAAAACTCGCTGGATGCAATAGAACGCCAACGGAACAATCTGGACGATCAGGCAACAAAAAACCCGCCAATTTGGCGGGTTTCGTGTCATCTACCGGACTTCGCTGGACGAGCCGGACTCTAAGATGGTGCCCAGAAGAGGACTCGAACCTCCACGGAGTTGCCCCCGCTAGCACCTGAAGCTAGTGCGTCTACCAATTCCGCCACCTGGGCAGGTGAGCCGCGTATGTTGCGTTGCCGCGTTTGGCTTGTCAACGCATGAAAGCGATTTTCCATCGACCTTGGCTCGCACAGGGGCGTTGCGTTCACGCCTGGGAGCGCTTCACCGACTTTTTGGCGGGCCCCACGGTATCGGCAATCCGCCACAGGTACATGCTGGCGTAGGTGCGGTACGGTCCCCACCGCTCGCCACGCAAGGCCAGCAGCTTGGGCGTCGGCGGGGTGTCATCCTTGTCCACCGCCTGCGCGCCCTTGCGGATGCCCAGGTCATCGACCGGCAGGATATCGGGGCGGCCCAGACGGAACATCAGCATCATCTCCACCGTCCAGCGGCCAATGCCGCGGATCGGGACCAATGCGTCGATGATGGCGTCGTCGCCCATGACCGACATCGCGCGCAGGTCCGGTATCTCGCCCCGAGACTCGCGCAAGGCCAGGTCGCGCAACGCCAGCAGTTTGTTGCCGGAGACACCGCAGGCGCGGATGGCCGCGTCGTCGCAACGTCCCAGGGTGTCCCCATGCAAGCGGACACTGTCGATGGCGGTCTCCACGCGGCCGACGATCGTCGCCGCGGCTTTCCCACTGAGTTGCTGGTAGAGGATCGCGCGCGCCAACGCATCGACCGGGTCAAAGCGCTTGCGCCAGCCCGGATCCGCATCGATCGGCCCCAGCTTGCGCATCCAAGCACCCAGCTTGCGGTCACGTCGGGCCAGGTAGGCAAAAGCCGTCCCGGTGTCGAATCCCCGCCTGTGGCGTGGCATCGGCTCAACCCCGCGCGAAATCGATGGCCAGCGCCAGCCAGCCTGCGATCAGCAGCATTCCGCCCAGCGGGGCCAATGTCGTTGGCCATTGCGCAAACACGTTGAACACGATGCTGCCGCTGAACAGCAGCACGCCCAGGTACAGCGCGCACAAAGCCAGTCGACCAAGCAGGTGTTGCTTGGCTGCATCAGCGGCATGTCTCGCGGGTGCCGACCTTGCAGGTGCCAGCATCGCCAATGCCAGGCCATGCCCGAACGCCATGATCGCGGCGGTCTGCAACCGTGATTGCGCCACGCCGTCGGCTGCATGCGCGGCGTAAGCCGACAAGGCAACCGCGGCAGCGGCACACAACGCGCCATTCGCGGCCAGCCAGCGGGACAAGCGCGAATGCCGGCCCGATTGCGCGTCGACGCCAGTCGGTCGGCCAGATGACCGTGCTGTGGGTAATTTGGATGCAGGCGACGGCATGGCTATCGGACGGGCAACATGCGGGCAGGCAGCAAGCGCCGCGTGGTGACACGCGGCGCTTGGGTATTACTGCTCGTCGGTTGCTTCCGGCTCGGTCGCTTCCGGCTCGGTTGCTTCCGGCTTGGCCGCGACCGGATTGCCCGGCGGCTTCAACCGCCAATAGACGTCGTACTTGCCATTGGCGGTGAAGGAGTCATCAATCCCGGATTTGTAGACTTCGTATGGCTGGCCTATCACCTGCAGCCCCTGGGTAATCGCCCAGGCCCGTACGGCATTGCGCACGTTGTCCAGCTCGGAGATGAAGCCGGTATAGCTGCCGGTGGCCACGCGCCCTGCCTCGGTGTGCTCGTACTCGACCGGACCCTTGAGGGTCAGGCCAGTGAGTTCTTCCGCAGGCGCGGCCGGCTTCGCGTCGGAAGCTGCCTCCATGCCGTCCGCATTGCCGCTGTCATCGCTGGCAGCCGTGTCGGACCCGTCGCCCGAGGTGTCGGAGCTGCCTGCCTTGCGGACCGGCTGGGCGACCTGGAAGGTGTAGGTTTCCCGGCCGAAGTCGGCGGTGATGATGCGCATCGGCCCAGCGGCGACCAGGTCACTGGCCTCCATGCTGCGCTTGATCCACTCCATGTTGGCCTTCATCGACGCCTTGATCGCGGCATTGTTGCGCTCGACGGCACCGGAGTTGACCACCAGCAAGTTCTCCGCGGGCACGTCGGTCGTCTTGAGGTCGGCCAGCTTGCTGCCCTGTACGCGGTAATCCACGTTGGGCACCTGCGACAGCGAGTTGCTCAGCCGGTCCAGACCAAGCTTGACGTCGTCGCCCACATGGCGACTGACGTACAGGCCGGCATAGCGACCCAACAAATCCCAGCCGTAATCCACGTCGTAGGTCTGGGTGATCTCGACATTGCGATTGTTGCGACCGGTGGGCTTGAGATAGAAGGTCATCCGCTTGTTGGTGCCACGCTGCGGGTTGGTCAGCGCATAGGTCACGCTGCGTCGCGGGTCGTTGGCGATGATCTCCCAGCTGCCGTCACCCACCTGCACGTTGTCCGAGCTGTAATCCAGCCGTGCACCGACACCGGAATCCGGACCTGACAGCTTCAGCTTCATCTTCGGGTCGTGCAACACCAGCGGGTTCCAGTCGCGGAACCGCCGCACACTGTTGAGCGTGTCGTAGACAATCGTCATCTTGCGATTGGACTCGATCTGTTCGCTCAGGTGACGGCTGGACGGCAGGACAATGCCCACCAGCAGGAACAGTGCGGCAACGATCGCCAGGGCAATCAGGATCTCGATCAAACGGGTCATTCAGGGTTCTCCAGGGCAGGCCCGATCCGGCCACTGGCCGGGGTACAGACCTCCAATCGTAGCAAGAAGGTGCCGTTTAGACAGCCCTGAATGCAACAATCGCCAAACGCAGTTGCCACATTGGCATTCCACGCCCTCCCGGCGCGTCGTTGGCGCAGTGCAAGCCCGTGCGTTTGCGGCCCGTGGAAAAAGACTCCGGACAGGACCGCCATACACCCGGGAGAGCCGCTGCAGGGCCGGTTGCGGGGAGCTGCGCCGCCCCGGCACCGGCCTGGCCTGGCCCGCCGGCAACCAGCCCCGCGGAAACGAACTCGCCGACCAGATGTCTCGCGGGGCCTTTTCAGACCAGCTGCAGCTCGAACGCTTTCAATACCGCCCGGGTCCGATCGCGCACCCCCAGCTTGCTCAATATGTTCGACACATGGTTCTTGATCGTGCCCTCGGCGACGCCCAGGGAGTTGGCGATCTCCTTGTTGGAGAACCCCGAGGCCATCAGCCGCAGGATCTCGGTCTCGCGATCGGTCAACGGATCCGGACGATCCAGGCTGACGAAGTCATTGCGCATGTGCTCCAGCCCCGACAGCAGCCGCTGTGTCACCGCCGGCTGCACCAGCGAGCCACCGGCGGCAACCGTCTTGATGGCGCCGACCAGCTGCTCCAGGGTGACGTCCTTGAGCAGGTAACCCTTGGCCCCGGCCTTGAGCCCGGCCAGCACCAGCTGGTCGTCATCGAAGGTGGTCAGGATGATCGTCGGCGGCAATGTCCCGGCCAATGCCAGCGCCTGCAGCGCCTCCAACCCCGACATCACCGGCATGCGCATGTCCATCAGCACCACGTCGGGCTTGACCTGGGGGATGATCTCGACCGCCTGCTTGCCATCGATCGCCTCGGCCACGACCTCGATGTCCTCGGCCAGCGCCAACAGTGAACGGATGCCTTGACGCACCAGGGTTTGATCGTCGACCAGGCAGATGCGGGTCATTGGGTTTCTCCGGGGGTGGCGGTGTCGGGGGTGGTACCAGTCAATTGCAGGTCTTGGCGCGAGTCCTCGGCGGTTGGGAGGTTTGCGCCGGCCACCGCGGTCTCCACCGGGCTGGCGCGGGCTATTGTCGATACCGCGCGCAGTGATACCACCTCGTCCAGTGGAAAGTGCAGATCCAGCACGAATCCATGCCCCGGGCTCGTGTCGAATTCGAGCTCGCCACCCAGCGTCACCACCCGCTCGCGCATTCCACGCAGGCCATTGCCAGCCACCGGCGCGTCGGCGCCATGTCCATTGTCGCGTGCCTGCAGGCGCAGGGTGCCGCCATCGATCCGGTAGCGCAGGAGCAGCTTCTGCGCCTGGGCGTGGCGTACGGTGTTGGTGATGATCTCCTGTGTACAGCGCAGCAGCACATGGGCGCGCTCGGGGTCGTCGAGCAGGAACGGGGTCGGCATCCGCATTTCGATCTCCAGCCCGCCCACGTTGTCGGCCAGTGGCTGCAGCGTGGCTGCCATGTCGATGGCGTCGTCCTCGCGCAGCTGGCTGACCGCCTCGCGCACATCGCTGAGCAGCAGCTTGGCCAGGGTGTTGGACTGGCTGATGTGTTCGCGGGCCTTGCCCTGCGTCAGGTGGCCGGCGACCTCCAGGTTCAGGCTCAACGCGGTCAGGTGATGGCCAAGCAGGTCGTGCAGCTCGCGGGAGATTCGGGTGCGCTCGTTGATCCGGGCGCTTTCGGCCAGCAGTGCGCGCGTGGCGCGCAGCTCCGAGTTCAACCGCCATTGCTCGTTCCTGGCCTGCGACTGTTGCCGCGCGACCAGGCTGGTCACGAACACGAACACGCAGAAGCCCGCATACAACATCGACTGCAGCAGCGCGTCGATCAGCGGGAAGCCGAATCCGCGCATGAACACCGGCACCACCGCCAGCTGGCTCAGCAGCAACCAGGCGACCCCCACTGTCAGCGGCAGCAGCCACGGCAGCACGCAAGCGGCGACCATCAACAACACGCTGCCCAGGCCACTTTCGTTGTAATAGCTGACCGCGATCGCTGCGCTGGTCAGGATCAGCAGCAGCAACAGGTCCAATGCCCTGGCCCGATGTTTGCCCAGGCCCTGGGTCAACCACGCATAACAGATACCGAACGTGGCATACGCCAGCCAGCCCTGCCATGGCATCGGTTTCAGCGCGAGCTGTTCATCCGACGCAACGCCGGTCACCAGCGGCAACCACGAATAGAGCAGCGGCATGCCCACCACGACCCAGGTGAACAGGCCGGCATAGCGAAGAAGGCGACTATGGTCCAGACGTGTGAACATGCCTCAGTTTAGGCGTAAAGCGGTCTGCGCGACGCCCCACGAAAGTCATGCTCCCGCGTGGCCGCGCCTGCGCCGGAAGTCGCCCGCAAGCTATCGACCGTGCGATAATCGCCGTGGCACGAGGCCGCGGCCCTCGTTGCACCCACGCATGAGTTTTCTCCGTTTTTTCCGCTTTTTCCCCGTTTTTCTGCAGCAACCGCCGGGAGTCTGGAATGTCGATCGTCATCCGCGACGTGCGCGAGCACGAGCTGGATTCCGTCCTTGCCCTCAACAATGCCGCCGGCCCTGCCATCCTGCCGCTTGATGCCGCCCGGCTCCGCCGTTTCCATGCCCAGGCCGAGTATTTCCGCATCGCCGAGCGCGATGGCGCGCTTGTCGGCTTCCTGGTCGGCTTTGGCGCCGGTTCCGATCACGTCGACAGCGAGCATGCCAGCCTCCAGCACGACGTCAGCCAACCTGGCAGCAACGAGCCGTCCAGCAATAATTTCAGCTGGTTCCGCGAGCGTTACCCGAATTTCTTCTATATCGATCGCATCGTCGTCGCCAGCCGGCGGCGCGGGGGCGGTGTCGGTCGGGCGTTCTATGCCGACGTCCAGAGCTATGCCGAACTGCGTTACCCGCAAATGGCCTGCGAAGTGTTCCTGGAGCACGAGAGCGACCCGGCACTGCTGTTCCACGGAAGTTTTGGGTTTCGTGAGGTCGGCCAGAACGTCATGCCGGACCCTCGCGACCCAGGCAATGGCCTGCGCGCGGCGATGCTGATGAAGGAGTTGTGCAGCTATGCCTGGGTGCACGACACTTATGGCACGCAACTGCCCGACGTGCCCTGGATCTGCAATGCACGCATTGCCGGGCATGCTCCCCAACTCGCTACGGGTACCTGACTGTGGCGTCGCGAGAAGGAGCGTCGTCCATGGCCATGGATTACGAAACAGCTGGCGAACTCAAGATAGGACAGGTCGGCATCGCCAACCTGCGCGTGCGCACGCTCGACGTGGAGCGGCTGGCCGCGGAAATGCGTGACCGCGTCTCGCGCGCTCCAAAACTGTTCTCCCGGGCCGCCGTGGTGGTGGATTTTGGCGGCCTGTCCAAGACCCCGGATCCCGCGACTGCGCGCGCGCTGGTCGAAGCCCTGCGCGCTGCGGGCGTGCTGCCGGTGGCGTTGGCGTATGGCACCAGCGACAACGAAAAGCTGTCCGTCGAGCTTGGCCTGCCCCTGCTGGCCAAGTTCCGCGCCCAGTACGAGCCCGCGAACACGGCGGGAGCCGAGGCTGTCGCAGGAGTGGCTTCAGGCGCGAGCGCTTTGCCTCAAGCCGTCCGTGGTAAAGAGCTCTCGCCTGAAGCCGCTCCTGCAAAAGCTGCGTCCTCCAAGGAGCACCCGGCACCGCCGGCGGCCCAGCCCGGCCTGGTCCAGACCAATCCGGTGCGCTCGGGCCAGCAGGTCTATGCCGACAACCGCGACCTGACCGTGCTGACTACCGTCGGCGCCGGCGCGGAGGTCATCGCCGATGGCTCGATCCATATTTATGGCGCCCTGCGCGGCCGTGCGCTGGCGGGTGCCCAGGGCTTCGACAAGGCGCGCATCTTCTGCCGCGAATTCCATGCCGAGCTGGTCGCGATCGCAGGGCATTACAAAGTCTTGGAGGACATCCCCAAAGAGCTGCACGGCAAGCCGGTGCAGATCTGGCTGGACAACGAGGAACTCAAGATCGTGGCATTGGAGCAGGGCTGATTTGACAAGTTTGCGTGGGAAAACAGCCCCGCGCAGCCGTCATCCTGCCGAAATCCGGGATCCAATTCGCCCTTGCCCGTGGTGCGCGGAAAGCTCAAATGCGAAGATCCTCCTGGAGAAGATCAAAGTGGCAAGGATTTAAAGTAACAACGATCAGCTTCGTGAAAACCGACATCGCGACACTCCGTGTCGACCCTGGCTTCCGCCGGGATGACTGAACCATCAGGGCCTACCAGACAACCAGCGCCGCCGCAGGGCCGGCGCACCAAAGGAGAAGTGTTTTGGCCGAAATCATCGTAGTGACGTCCGGCAAGGGCGGCGTTGGCAAGACCACCACCAGCGCAAGCCTGGCCTGCGGGCTGGCGCGCCATGGCAAGAAGGTCGCCGTGATCGACTTCGACGTCGGCCTGCGCAACCTGGACCTGATCATGGGCTGCGAGCGGCGCGTGGTGTACGACTTCGTCAACGTCATCCAGGGCGAAGCCTCGCTCAAGCAGTCGATGATCAAGGACAAGCGCTTTGACAACCTGTTCGTGCTGGCCGCCTCGCAGACCCGGGACAAGGACGCACTGACCAAGGAAGGCGTGCAGAAGGTGCTCGACGACCTGGCTGCGGACGGCTTTGACTACATTGTCTGCGACTCTCCCGCCGGTATCGAGAAAGGCGCGTTCCTGGCGATGTACTTCGCCGACCAGGCCGTGGTCGTGGTCAACCCGGAAGTGTCATCCGTGCGCGACTCCGACCGCATCCTGGGCCTGCTCGCCTCCAAGACCCGTCGCGCCGAGGAAGGCAAGACGGTCAAGGAATTCCTCCTGCTGACCCGTTACAGCCCGTCGCGCGTGGAAACCGGCGAAATGCTGTCGGTGACCGATGTCGAGGAAGTCCTCGGCCTGAAGACGGTGGGAGTCATCCCCGAGTCCGGCGACGTGCTCAATGCCTCCAACAAGGGCGAGCCGGTGATCCTGGACATGGAATCCGACGCTGGCCAGGCCTACGACGACGCCGTCGCGCGGCTGATGGGCGAGGAGCGGCCGATGCGCTTCACCCAGGCCAACAAGAAGGGTTTCTTCAACAAGCTTTTCGGGGGTTGAGCCATGGGCATGTTTGATTTCCTGAAGGCGAAAAAGAACACCGCCTCGATCGCCAAGGATCGCCTGCGGATCATCATCGCGCAGGAGCGCACCGCGCACGGCGGACCGGACTACCTGCCCTTGCTGCGACGCGAGCTGCTTGAGGTCATCCGCAAGTACGTCAACGTGGATGTCGACGCGGTCAAGGTCGACCTGGTCAAGGACGGCGAACACGACGTGCTGGACATCTCGGTATCGCTGCCGGAAGAGCGCACCGCGCGCACGGGCACCTGAGCCAGGATCGCATTGCCCGGCAGCCTTATCGTAGGAGCGGCTTCAGCCGCGAGCTGTTGATTCTGCCCTGCTCTTTTGCAGGAGTGGTGGCGGCATGCCGTCACCGGCAAGTCGCGATACGGGCGTATCGGAGAAACTCCCGCGACTAACGTCGCTCCTAAAACGGCACCGCAGCGGCAACAGCAATGAAAACCGAAACCGCACCCGGCAACGTCCTGCTGCTTGGGGACATCGTCTTCGCCGATGCCGCCGTCCTGCTTGCCCACTATGGCCTGGCACTCCAACGCGTCCCCGACGGCGCCCCGATCCCCGGCAGCTACTGGGGTGACTGCGAAGCCGGCCTCATTGGCAGTACCGTCTACGCCCGGGACGACACGCCGGTGCACTCGCTGCTGCATGAAGCCGCGCACCTGATCGTACTGCCCCCCGACCGTCGCGCAATGGTCCATACCGACGCCACCGATTCCATCGACGAAGAAGACGCCGTGTGCGTCCTCCAGGGAGTGCTGGGCGGCCAGCTGCCCGGCGTCGGTCGCAACCGCGTCTGGGCCGACATGGATACGTGGGGCTACACCTTCCGCCTGGGCAGTGCCCGGGCCTATGTCGAGCGCGATGCCGCGACTGCATGGACCTGGTTGCAACAGCGCGGACTGGTCGATGCCAACCACGACTTGTGCCCTCCCACAAACCGCTCTTCGTAGGAGCGGCTTCAGCCGCGAGTTCCTGATCCTGGCTTTTGCTCTTTGTAGGAGCGACGTAAGTCGCGATCACAGCCCCGGGATTCCTGATCGCGACTTACGTCGCTCCTACAAAAAGCCAAAGCCGAAAGCCGCAGCAGAATCAAGAGCTCGCGGCTGAAGCCGCTCCTACAAGGACCGAGGGCCGCGATCACACCACACCACCCGCAACTTGCGCGCCCACCCCGCCGGCACTAGCCTGCCAGTCCGACTATTTCACGGATCGCTGCGGCGGCCGCCGAGGATTGCCATGAAACCTGCCGTCAATTACTGGTCCGTGAATTCACGTCACGCACTGCTTGCCATCGCCACCCCCATTGCCATCGCTGCAGTCGTCTTGGCGTTGCCAGCCTGCAAACGCACCCCATCGCCAGAAGCCGCAGGCGCATCCAGCATCAGCGCCCATCCAGCGCCTGCCGACGAGACCGCCGACGAGTTTGTCGACCGCGTCAATGCCGAAATGCGCAATGTCTATACCGAGCTCAGTGCGGCGCAATGGATCTCGTCGACATACATCACCGACGACAGTGAAATGCTCGCAGCCAAGGCCAACGAGCGCTGGCTGACCCGGCTCAATGGCTGGATCGCGCAATCACGCAGGTTCGAAGGCCAGAAGATGTCCCCGGCCACCGGCCGCGCAATCACGCAGCTCAAACTGATGACCGCGATGCCGGCGCCGCACGACCCGGCCAAGCTGGCTGAACTCACGCGTATCGCCAGCCGGATGGAAGGCATGTATGGCGCTGGCGAGTACTGCCCGGGCAGCGGCAGCACGGGCAATGGCAGCACGGGCAAAGGCAGCTCAAAATCCTGCCTCCAGCTGGGCGAACTCGAAGACGTGTTGCGCAACAGCCGCGACTACGACGCGCAGCTGGATGCATGGCGCGGCTGGCACACCATTTCCACGCCGATGCGCAAGGACTACACACGCTTCGTCGCGCTGGTCAACGAAGGCGCCAAGGACATGGGCTTTGCCGATGCCGGCGAAGTCTGGCGTTCCAGCTATGACATGCCTCCGGCGCGGATCGCCGCCGAGACCGATCGTCTCTGGGGCCAGGTCAAACCGCTGTACGAACAATTGCACTGCTATGCACGCACACGGTTGGACGACCAGTACGGCAAGCGGCGTGGCGAGGTCCCTGGCGGGATGCTGCCTGCGCACCTGATGGGCAACATGTGGCAGCAGGACTGGAGCAACCTGTGGGACTTGCTACAGCCGTACCACGACGCCGGCAGCCTGGACATCACCGGCGCGTTGCAGCAGCAGTACCAGCAGGACTACACCAACGAGCTGGCCAAGCATGCCGGCATCCCCGACACCGAGGACCTGGCCCAGGCCCAGCATGCCGCGCAACTGGACGTTGCCAAGCAGATGACCGACCGCGCCCAGGACTTCTACGTCTCTCTGGGCATGCCCAAGCTGCCGGACAGCTACTGGCAGAAGAGCCAGTTCATCAAACCGCGCGACCGCAACGTGGTCTGCCACGCCAGTGCCTGGGACATGGACATGGCCGGAGACGTGCGCACCAAGATGTGCATCAAGCCCAACGAGGAAGACCTGACCACGATCTACCATGAGCTGGGCCACGTCTATTACTACATGGCCTACAACAAGCTGCCACCGATCTTCCAGGCCGGTGCAAACGACGGCTTCCATGAAGCGATCGGCGACACCATCGTGCTGGCGATGACACCCAAATACCTCAACTCGATCGGCCTGGTCGATGTCCAACAGCAAAGCCACGAAGCGCTGATCAACGCGCAGATGCGCATGGCGCTGTCCAAGGTCGCCTTCCTGCCGTTCGGGTTGATGATCGATCGCTGGCGCTGGGGCGTGTTCGACGGCTCCATCAAACCCGACCAGTACAACGCGGCGTGGTGGAAGCTCAAGGCGCAATACCAGGGCGTGGCACCTGTCCAGGCGCGCGGCGAGGAATTCTTCGATCCGGGCGCCAAATACCATGTCCCCGGCAACACGCCTTATACACGGTATTTCCTGGCCCGGATCCTGCAGTTCCAGTTCTACAAGTCACTGTGCGACGCGGCCGGTTACAAAGGCCCGCTGTACCAGTGCAGCTTTTATGGCAACAAGGCTGCCGGCAAGAAGTTCGAGGCGATGATGAGCAAGGGTTCAAGCCAGCCTTGGCAGCAGACACTCAAGGAGCTTACCGGCGGCGAACAACTCGACGCGGCACCGGTGCTTGAATACTTCGCACCGCTGCAGCAATGGCTCACGCAGCACAACGAGGGGCAGAGTTGTGGATGGACCGGGGTACCCGATCCCGTGGCTCCAACGGCCCCACTGGACGATAGCCCCGCGACCCCAGCCAAGAAAAGCTGAGCCTTTGCCGACGTAGGCAAACCCGTATTCAGTTGGTCCAAGCCCAGATGACATCGCCACAACTTTACGACGTCACTTGAAACTGCCTCCGGAGCATCGCCTGCGTTCAGCACACCTCCAAAGACCGGCAAAGCCTGCCTTTTCGCGTGGTCGGGGTCGGCTGCGCACCTTTGTGTGGGGCCTTGGTAATTTGCCTGCGGGCCATCTGCGGCATACTCGACCCTGGAAATGCACCTATTGCCACCAGCACACCACTATCACGACATTGCAACAGCCTGACTCCGCAGCAGCCTTGATCGGGATACCTTGATGAAATCGTACTCAGCCCTTCTCGTGCCAGCACTGGCCATCGGCCTGCTCACTTCGGCGCATTCCCAGCCGCGGGGTCCACGCCCTGCCGATACGGACCCCTCGCCCGCCCAGATCCGCGCGCAGGACGATCCGTTCGCGCAGGTACAGATCGTTACTTCGCGCAAACTGTTCGACGCCGGCATCGCTGCGTTTGCCCACGATGCCGTCGTCCGCCGCGACAGCCTTGGCAATGAGTTGGTCATCGCACGGATCCAGTCGCACCGGCTCCCCGATATCAGCCGCATGGTCCACGAGGATGAAAAGCGTTGCGGTGGCTTTTTCGCCTTCGCAACCCGCGCCGAGGCAGAGGCATTCATCCAGGCCGATCGCGCGGCGCAAGCAGTGACTGCCCAGGCGCCTGCCAGCTATCCGATCGACAACCACGCCACCGTCGACCCGTGGCTGCCGCAGGTGCAGGAGACCAGAATCCGCAGCACCATCCAGCACCTGTCGACTGCGTACCCCAACCGTTATTACACGAGCAGCCATGGGCGCGCCGCCGCAGTCTGGATCCGGGATACCTGGCTCGCACTTGCGCAAGGCAGGAGCGATGCCAGCGCTGAACTGTTTGAGGACTGCGCCGGCTGCAGCACCCAACCCTCGGTGATCCTCACCATCCGCGGCAGCGAGCATCCCGATGAAATCGTCATCCTGGGCGCGCACCTGGACTCCATCTCCAGCAGCGGCAGTGGCGACGCGATGGATGCCCCGGGCGCAGACGATGACGCATCCGGGATCGCCACGCTGACCGAAGTGATCCGTATCGCGTTGGCCGACGGCTGGAAGCCCAGCCGCACGATCAAATTCATGGGTTATGCAGCAGAGGAGGTCGGATTGCGTGGCTCCAATGCCATCGCCCAGTCGTTCAAGGCCCAAGGCAAGGACGTCGTCGGCGTGTTGCAGCTGGACATGACCGACTACGCGATCGGAAGCCCAGTCACGATGCGGGTGATCACCGATTACTCCAATTCCGGCATGAAGCTGTTCCTTAACAGCGTGTTCGATGAATACCTGGCTCCACTGGGCCTGACCCGCGGTACCTATACCTGCGGCTATGGCTGCTCCGACCACGCCTCGTGGACCAGCGCGGGATATCCGTCGGCGATGATGTTCGAGGCAGGGACGGCTGGTGGCGGCTACAACCCCGACATCCATACACCCAACGACACGCTGGCCAACACGGGTGGAACAGCAGCGCCCAGCGTGGCTTTCGCCAAGCTCGGCCTGGCGTTTGCCGGCGAACTGGCCAAGACCGTTTCCGGACAGCCCACCGCCCGGGACGGGCGATCAGACTTCAATGGCGACGGCATATCCGACATCCTGTGGCGCAATGCCGTGACCGGCAGCAACTCGATCTGGCGATCGGCCAACGCCGCTGCGCACCAACCGATGACGGGCGTCACCGACGCGGACTGGAAGATCGTCGGCGTCGGGGACTTCAATGGTGACAACACGGATGACGTGCTATGGCGTAACGGTACGACCGGTGCCAATGCCGTCTGGCAGTCGGCCAATCTAGCCAGTTACCAACCGATGACGGGCGTGACCAACGTGGATTGGAAGGTCGTCGGCGTGGGCGACTTCAATGGCGATGGCAGGGGTGATGTGTTGTGGCGCAACAGCGCGACAGGAGCCAATGTCATCTGGCGGTCGGCCAATTCCGGCAGCCAACAGGGGATGCTGGGCGTGACCAACCTCGATTGGAAGATCGTAGGTGTGGGCGACTTCAATGGCGATGGCAGGGATGATGTCCTTTGGCGTAATGTCGGCACTGGAGACAATATCATCTGGCTCTCCGCAAACTCGGCAACGCGCCAATCGATGGCGTCCGTTGCGGACATGGATTGGCTGGTGGCAGGCGTCGGCGACTTCGACGGAGACGGCAAGCACGATGTGTTGTGGCGCAATGCCGCGACCGGTGCCAATGTCATCTGGCGATCGGCAAACTCAATAACCTATCAATCGGTGACCCCGGTCGCGGACCTGGCGTGGCTGGTCGTGGGTGTGGGCGACTTCAATGGAGATGGCAGGAGCGACATCCTTTGGCGCAACGCAAGTACCGGCGCCAACGCGATCTGGCAGTCGGCCAACAAGGCCCGGCAGCAACCCGTCCTTCGCGTGGCAGACCTGTCCTGGGAAGTGGTTCCTTGACCCGGCCTGCCCGGGTTGATGATCGATGGGCAAGGTGTTGGATGGCCAGTCCGTTGGATTCGTCGTCAACCGCATGTCGATCATGGGCTCCACGGTGAAATTCACATCAATCGAGGGTGCTGCGGCCCTGTTGCAGCACACACTGTTTCTTTCATGCTAAAGGCGTCGAAGGGAAACTGGTTCCGGGAATGGATGCATGCGCCGCTCCCAGCCTGCAGCGAAACGTGCCGCCCATGACAGACACTGGAGACAGGGCATTTGCGGCGCAGCCCATCCTGCATGCCCACGCGTTGCCAGCCCATGCCTACGTAGATGCAGAAATGGAAGCGCTGGAGAGGGCTTATGTCTTTGGTCGCGGCTGGCATCTGCTCGCGCATGGCTGCCGACTGCGTGCACCCGGCGACCATATCGTGGTCGACTGCGGCGGACTTCCCGTCATCGCCGTACACGGCGCCGACGGCGTCATCCGCGCATTCCATAATGTCTGCCGGCATCGTGCCGGGCCCATCGCGACCTGCGACGGACTAGCCGCAAAATCATTGCGCTGCCGTTACCACGGCTGGAACTACGGGCTGGACGGCGTATTGAAATCGGCGCCTGAAATGGAAGGCGCGGAAGATTTCGACAGGGCATCCATCCGGCTGCCTGCGATGGATGTCCGCGTCTGGCAGGGGCTGGTCTTCGCCACCAACGATGCCGATGCGGCACCCGACTTCGACGCCTTCGTTGCAGGCATGGATGCACGCCTGGGCAGCGCGGACGGGTTGTCCGGTTACGGCCGGCACCAGCACGTCGCCTACGACATCGCCTGCAACTGGAAGGTCTACGTCGACAATTTCCTCGAGGGCTACCACCTGCCGCACGTGCATCCGACGCTCAACCGGCTTCTGGACTATCGCAGCTATGTGATCGAGCTTTCCGATTGGCATTCGTTGCAATGGAGTCCGCTGGAAAGCGGCAACAGTGTCTACGGCAACGGCGACGCCCTGTATTACTGGCTGTGGCCCAACACGATGCTCAACATCCTGCCCGGACGGCTGCAAACGAACCGCGTCATCCCCCTGGGCGTTGATCGCTGCCGCGTGGAGTTCGACTACTACTATCCGGAAGCCGGCACCAGCCCGGGCGTTGCCGACCACGACGCCGATGCCGCTTTCAGCGAGCAGGTGCAGGACGAAGACATCATGATCTGCGAAGCCGTGCAACGCGGACTGGCCTCGGGCTCCTACCAGGCCGGCCGCCTCAACCCGCTACGCGAGAAAGGCGTGCATCATTTCCATGAGTTGCTGCGCCAGTGCTATCGAGCCGCCGATACGCCTCCCATGTAGGAGCGGCTTCAGCCGCGAGCTCTTGATCTGGCCTTGGCTCTTGTAGGAGCGACGTCAGTCGCGCTCTGGGGTCTCGGGAAATCGCGACTGACGTCGCTCCTACAAGAGCAATAGCAAAATCAAGAGCTCGCGGCTGAAGCCGCTCCTACAACAGCCCGCCCGACCGACCAACCGCCGACACGACAGAAGGATTCGCCGCATGACCGAGTCAGATCGCGAGACCAGCCACGCCCAGGGCACCCGTCCACTGGGACTCTGGATGGCCACCGCGCTGGTCGTGGGTAGCATGATCGGCAGCGGCGTGTTCATGCTGCCGGCCACACTCGCGCCCTATGGTGCCTCCAGCCTGGTCGGCTGGGGCGTCACGTTGTGCGGCGCACTGCTGCTGGCGGCCACATTTGCCAAGCTTGCGGTGCACTGGCCCTGCACCGGCGGTCCCTACGCATACGTGCGCCGCAGCTTTGGTGATGCCGCGGGTTTTGGCATCGCCTGGAGCTACTGGATCTCGATCTGGTCGGGCATGGCGGCCATCGCGGTCGCCTTTGCCGGCAGCATCGGCGCGATCTTCCCGGCGCTGACCGCCACACCGGTACGTGCCGCGACCTGCGCCTTGGCTGCGCTGTGGGTGTGCACGGTGGTCAACCTCATCGGCCTGCGCCAGGCCGGCCTGCTGCAGGTGTTGATGACCACGCTGAAGCTCGTGCCGCTGCTGCTGTTCGGGGTCGTCGCATTGTGGTTCGTGGACGCCGGCCACTACATGCCATTCAACCCGACCAGCACATCGCTGCCTCACGTCGCCCAGGTCACGGTGATCCTGACGATGTGGGCCTTTGCCGGGCTTGAGGTTGCTACCGTCCCGGCCGGCTCGATCCGCGATGCCCAGCGCACGATCCCGCGCGCGACCCTGCTCGGCACACTGCTGGCCGGCATCGCCACGATCCTGGCGTGCACCGTGGTGATCGGCCTGGTGCCCACCGACATCCTCAAGCAGTCCGGTGCGCCGATGGCCGAGGCCGCAGGCCGCATCTGGGGGCCGGGCGCCGCGATGGGCATCGCGATCCTCGCGGCCGTGTCGACGTTTGGCGCCATCAACGGCTGGGTACTGGTGTGTGCGCAGGTGTCGCTGGCGGCCGCCGGCGATGGCTTGTTCCCGCGCCGCTTTGCACGGTTGGACAAGAATGGAACACCCGCATTCGGCATCCTCGTCGGCGCCGTGCTGTCCAGCGTGCTGGTGATCGCCAGCTACAGTCGCTCGCTGGTGGAACTGTTCACCTTCATCCTGTTGATCTCGACCTCGGCGATCCTGCTGCCCTACGCGGCGAGCAGTGCCGCCTGGTTGCGCAGTGGCGCAGGACATGGCGGGCGCCTGGTCGCCGCGCTGGCACTGGTGTACAGCATCTATGCATTGTTCGGCGCCGGTGGCGAAGCACTGGCTTGGGGGGCGGTGCTGTTGCTGGCAGGCGTGCCGGTGTATGCGTGGATGCGCAAATCACAGCAGCAGGCACCGATTCCGGCGGAAGATTCTGCTGGTTGATGGCAGCGGAGGGTGAAACGGATCGATGATCGCCGGGTGCGATGGCGGGACGCGGCGCGGGCTTGCGCCCGCCCTACATCCGGTCGGTAGGCTCCAGCGCCGCAGCCTGCGCTTGGCCACTGGGCACGCCGCGGCCGGCATGCATTTCCCAGCGCCAGAACACCCAGCCGGCCAGCGTGAATGCCGCAGCACCCAGCGCCAGGTGGATGGCCAGGTGGCTCAACAATGCCGACAACACGCCGGCGATGATCGCGTTGGACACCAGCGCGGTGAACGCCTGCAACGATGACGCACTCCCCCGCTGGCGTGGATACATGTCCAGGATCGCCAACGTCAGGATCGGGAATACCAACGCCACGCCAAACGAATTGAGCATCATCGGCAACACCGCCCAAGGCACCGTCGGCACCGGCACCAGCAGGTTGTAGGCGATGTTCCAGGCTGCCGCGATGCCGCAACAGGCAAACCCGATGCGCACCTGCGCGATGCCGCTGAACCTGCCGGCAAGCCGGCCGGACACGAACGCACCGATCATCATCCCGCCGATCATCGGCACGAAGAACCACGCGAAACTGCGCTCGTCCAGGTGCAGCAAGTCCAGCACGAAGGCCGGCGCCGAAGCGATGTAGAGGAACAGCGCACCAAAGTTGAACGTACCCGCCGCCGCCAGCCGCTGGAACCGCGGATTGAGGAAGATCGCGACGTAATCGCGCAGCATTCGCTTGGGATGTACCGACAAGCGGTCTTGCGGCGGTAATGTTTCCGGCAACGCCAGCCACGTCGCAACAAGCAAGGCCAGCGAGAACGCCGTCAAGAACCAGAAGATCGCCGGCCATCGGCTCCAGCCCAGCAGCCAGCCGCCGATCACCGGCGCGATGGCCGGGGCGATGCCAAAGATGACTGAAACGTGGCTCATCAGGCGTTGCGCATCATCGCCCTCCAGGACATCGCGGATGACTGCGCGTCCAACGATCATGCCCACGCCAGCCGATAGTCCCTGCAGCGCACGGAATGCCAGCAACGTGCCCAGGTCAGGCGCCAGCGCGCACCCTGCCGACGACGCGGCAAATACCGCCAGCCCGCCCAGGATCACCCGCTTGCGCCCGATCGCATCCGATAGCGGCCCATGCACCACGCTCATCAACGCATACGCCAGCAGGTAGACGCTGATCGTCTGCTGCATCTGGAGCTTGTCGGCTCCAAAGTCGCCTGCAATCGATGGGAATGCCGGGAAGATGGTGTCGATCGAGAACGGCCCGAACATCGCCAGCCCGCCCAACAGGATGGCCAGCCGGCGGACGGAGATCCCCATCGGTAATTTCGTGGTCGCAGGCCTGGGTGTCGAACCAGCCATCTACGCGCCAGCTCCGGCCACCCTGTCTGGTGGCCCCTTCAACTCGACGGTATTGCCTTCGGGGTCTGTCAGGTAAAGCGATGGCCCCTCTCCCTGCGCCCCATAGCGCGAGCCGAACTCGCCAATCGCCACGCCATGGTGTTCAAGGTGCGCCTCGATCGACGCACGGTCGAACGGCGCCACGCGCAGGCACAGGTGATCCATGTTGCGACCCTCCGCGCCGGGCGCCGCGCCCCCCATGCGCCCAAGCTTGCCGTCGACCGGCACCAGGTCGATCAGGGAATCACCGGCCCGCAACTGGATCAAGCCGATTGCATCCTGCCGGCGCTCCAGCGTGCAACCGAGCACCTCGCAATAGAACGCCTGCATCGCCGCGCCATCCCGCACGCGCAGGACCACGTGGTCGATCTGCTGCAGTTGGAAGGGGGCGGAGGCCATGGCCCCATGGTAAAGCCTCGCCGCAACCCCTGTAGGAGCGGCTTCAGCCGCGAGCTTTAAAGCTTTTGCCGTTGACTTGTGTAGGAGCGACGTAAGTCGCGATCAGGGCATCACGAGACCAGTGATCGCGACTTACGTCGCTCCTACAACGGCCAAAGCCATATCAAGAGCTCGCGACTGAAGCCCCTCCTGCGAAAAGCAGCCCTGCCCGGCTTGCCCACGCTATAATTCGTCCGCAGCACACGGTGGGAGAAGCGGGCCATGCTGGAGTGGTCCGCTGCCGACGGCGTAACGCCCGTAATCGCTCAGGCCCAATAACCGTCGTGTGACTCACAACTCTGGAGAGTCCGGCCTGCCTCGCGCAGGAACCGGCGCCGAAGGGGCAAGAAACGTGGGTCGTGGGATGCCTCCCCCTTCCCGCCACGTTTCCAAACTCTCAGGCAAAAGGACAGAGGGGCGCCCCAATCCATGGCACTCCACGCACCTTGCCTGCAGGCGACCCCGACATGACCCCGAGCCAGAACGCTTCACCGCGCCCCCAGACCCTGCTCGAGCTGGAGCACCACGCTGCCTTCGTCGAGCGCCATATCGGCCCCAACGACGACGAAATCGCACAGATGTTGCGCGTGGTCGGCCATGACTCGCTGGATGCGATGACCGACGCGATCGTGCCGGGCAAGATCAAATCCGCCAACACCCTCGGGTTGCCCGAAGCGATCACCGAGGAAGAAGCGCTGGCCAAGATCCGTGGCATCGCCTACCAGAACCAGGTCTTCCGCAGCTTCATCGGCCAGGGCTACTACGGCACCCACACGCCCAACGTCATCCTGCGCAACATCCTGGAAAACCCGGCGTGGTACACGGCCTACACGCCGTACCAGGCCGAGATCTCGCAGGGCCGCATGGAAGCGCTGATCAACTTCCAGACCATGTGCAGCGACCTGACCGGGATGGAGATCGCCAACGCGTCGCTGCTGGACGAAGCCACGGCCGCGGCCGAGGCGATGACGCTGGCCAAGCGTTCGGGCCGGTCGAAGTCCAACGTGTTCTTCGTCTCGCGCAACGTGCACCCGCAAACGCTCGAAGTCCTGCGGACGCGCGCCGACGGCCTGGGCATCGAATTGCACGTCGGCGACGACGCCGATGCCGCCAATGTCGATTGCTATGGCGTCCTGCTGCAGTACCCCGACACGTTTGGCCGCATCAACGATTACAAGGCGCTGGCCGACGCCGTGCACGCGCGCGGCGCCCTGGTCGCGGTCGCCACCGACCTGCTGGCACTGACACTGATCGCCGCGCCCGGTGAATGGGGCGCGGACATCGTGGTCGGCAATTCGCAGCGGTTTGGCGTGTCGTTTGGTTATGGCGGCCCGCACGCCGGCTTCATGGCCTGCCGCGACAGCTACAAGCGCTCGATGCCTGGCCGCCTCATCGGCGTCTCGGTCGACGGCGAAGGCAAGCCCGCATACCGCCTGACGCTACAGACCCGCGAGCAGCATATCCGCCGCGAAAAGGCGACCAGCAACATCTGCACCGCGCAGGTGCTGCTGGCGGTCATGGCCGGCATGTACGCCGTCTACCACGGTCCGGACGGCCTGGTCCGCATCGCGCGTCGCGTGCACCGCCTGGCCGCGATCCTGGCTGGCGTGCTGCGCAGGCAAGGCGTCGAAGTCGGCGGCGATTTCTTCGATACGCTGCACGTCACCGGCATCAACGCCACCGAGCTGCATGCGCGCTCGCAGGAAGCCGGAATCAACCTGCGGCACATCGATGCCACCAGCGTCGGCATCAGCCTGGACGAGACCACCACGCGCGACGACGTGATCCGACTGGCGGGCTTGTTCGGCGTCGACATCACGCACGGCAGCGGCGAAAACATCGACGCAATCGATGCCGACACCGCCGACGCATTGCCCGAAGGCCTGCTGCGCACATCCAAATTCATGCAGCACCCCGTCTTCAATACCCACCACAGCGAGCACGAACTGCTGCGCTACATGCGCATCCTGGCCGACAAGGACCTGGCGCTGGACCGCACCATGATCCCGCTGGGCAGCTGCACCATGAAGCTCAACGCCACCGCCGAGATGATCCCGGTGACCTGGCCCGAGTTCGCCAACATCCATCCACTGGCACCGGCCGAACAGACGCTTGGATACAAGCTGCTGATCGACGGCCTGGAAGCGATGCTGGTGGAGATCACCGGTTACGACAATGTCAGCCTGCAGCCCAACGCCGGCGCGCAGGGCGAGTTTGCCGGCCTGCTGGCGATCCGCGCCTACCACCGCGCCCGCGGCGAAGGTGGTCGCGACGTCTGCCTGATCCCCGAATCCGCGCACGGCACCAACCCGGCCTCCGCACAGATGTGCGGCATGCGCGTGGTGGTGACCAAGTGCGACGCCAATGGCAACGTCGATGTCGACGACATCCGCGTGCAGGCCGAAAAGTACAGCGACAAATTGGCCGCGATCATGCTCACCTACCCGTCCACGCATGGCGTGTTCGAGGAAGACGTCGTCGCGATCTGCGACATCGTCCACCAGCATGGCGGACAGGTGTACACCGATGGTGCCAACCTCAACGCGCTGGTCGGCATCGCGCGCCCCGGCAAGTGGGGCTCGGACGTGTCGCACCTCAACCTGCACAAGACGTTCTGCATCCCCCACGGCGGCGGCGGTCCGGGTGTCGGCCCATGTGCGGTCAAGTCGCATCTCGCGCCTTACCTGCCTGCGCTACACCCGACGCAGGGTGACGATGCACCGGATGGTCGCGTGGGCATGGTCAGCGCCGCACCCTATGGCTCGGCTTCCATCCTACCGATCAGCTGGATGTACATCACACTCATGGGCCGCGACGGCCTGCGCAAGGCGTCGCAAGTCGCCCTGCTCAACGCCAACTACGTGGCCAAGCGGCTCGCGCCGCACTACGCCACCCTGTATACCGGCCGCAACGGCCTGGTCGCGCATGAATGCATCCTCGACCTGCGTCCGCTCAAGGACGCCACCGGTATCGGCGCCGAGGACGTCGCCAAGCGGCTGATCGATTTTGGCTTCCATGCGCCGACCTTGAGCTTCCCGGTCGCCGGCACGCTGATGGTCGAACCGACCGAATCGGAAAGCCTGCACGAACTGGACCGCTTCATCGACGCCATGATCCAGATCCGCGACGAGATCCGCGCGGTGGAGGAAGGCAAGCTCGACCGCGAGGACAACCCGCTCAAGCACGCACCGCATACCGCCACGATGGTCGCCGGCAGCCAGTGGACGCATGCCTACCCGCGCGAGCTGGCCGCCTTCCCGCTGGACGTGTTGCGCCAGCAGAAATACTGGCCGCCGGTCGCGCGCGTGGACAACGTCCACGGCGACAAGAACGTGTTCTGCAGCTGCGTGCCGATCAATGAGTTCAAGGGCGAAATCGAAGCCTTCAGCGAGCCGGACGTGGCCTGACCCGGCACGACCGATCCATCAGGAGGCCCCGCGACGCGGGGCCTTTTTTTATCCGCAGGATCCTGTCACCTGCCGGCTCATGTCAGCCAGGAGGTGATCACGAAAGCCGCCACCATCATCGCCACGCCCGGTATGACGCGCCGCGCGTAGGCGCGTCCGCCGTTGGTGAACGCAACCACGCACTTGGACAGGGAGTTGGTGGCGAAGGCCGCCGTGATCGACATCAGCGCAAGGTCCGTATCGATTTGCCCGCCGCCCACCAGCTGCGCCGCCGATGCCGCGGCTGCATGCACGTCCGCCAGCCCGGAGGCAGCCAGCACCCACGGCAGGCTGGCCGCGCCAAGCCATTGTCGCGCGATCGCGGCGAGCAGCATGATCGTGGCCAGCACCGCGACGAACACCAGCACGCGACGCGGCTCGAACGGGCGCTTGCCCGCCAGCGCCCTGCCGTCGTGGCCTTGCGACGATGCCAACGCGCGCCAGTTCGACAGCGCGGCAACGGCCACGGCCACCCCGCCGGTCACCGCCAACGGCACGGCGGCACGCAGCAGCAGGTCGCTCGACATCGCCGCGAGCACGACGCCAAGCTGCACCACGGTGCCCACGTTGGAAAGCAAGCCGGCGCCGGCGAAGGACGCCACCAGTTCCGGCGAAGCCTTGGCACGATCGCCCATGGCCGCGATGGTGGCGGTACTGGAGACGAAGCCCCCGGTGAGCCCGGCCACCGCCAGCCCGATCCGCGACCCCAGCACCCGCAAGGCCACGTAGCCCGCGGAACTCACCCCCATCACCGCCACGACCAGCAGCCACAGCTTGTGCGGATTGAGCGCGCCCCACGGATCGATCGCGCGATCCGGCAACAGCGGCAGCACCACGAACGCGGCGGCGACCAGCATGAGCAGGTCGTGCAGCTCCTGTTGCGTGAGCTGCTCGCGGGTGAATCGATGCAATCGCGACTTGCCCGCCAGCACCGCCACCACCACCACGCCCAACGCGGCGGCGAGCGCGGCGGCGTGCATCGCGAGCACCCCGAGCAGGAGCACCACCAGCATCGCCACTTCCGTGGTCAACCCGGGATCCACGGACTGCGTGCGGCGGTAGCCCAGGTACATCGCTACGGTGACGAACACCCCCGCAATCGCGATCGCGGCCGGCCCAAGGAGCTGCGCGACCGCCCCGCCCAGCCCGAGCAGCACGAACGTGCGCACCCCCGCGACTTCACGCGTCGGCCCCTGCCCCTTGGAGCGCTCGCGCTCGATCCCCACCAGCAGCCCGATGCCCAGCGCCACGGCCATTCCGGACAACCCTTCGGCTGGGAGATCCAGTGAGTCGATCATGGCGGAATGTGCCATCGCGGAATAAAAGGCGGTGGATTCGATCATCGCGCAAGCATGCCACGGGGACCTGCCATCGAGGCCGATCCGCGCCATCGCGCATCACGTCCATGGACCAGGAACCACGATGGCTCGCCGCACCACCCTTGCGTGGGCCACACCGGTACCCCTACGCACCGGGCGCCGGGCCCGGCAATGGCTTGCTTTGGCGAAACTTCAAATCGTCAACGAGCCGTGCGCAGCACGCGCCTCACTCATCCTCGAGGACCCAGCGTCGCCCTGCTTCCTCGTCCGCGCGCATCTCGTACCACATCGCGTTGAGCACGCCGGCACTGCAGGCCAGTGCGACGCCCAGGATCCATGCGAAGTACCACATCAGTAATGCTCCTGCGAGCCTTGGGACTCGATATAGGCGCGTGTCACTTTCCCGCGCATCACCCGGAATGCCCACGTACTGTACGCAAGCACCATGGGCAACAGCACCACGGTAGCGAACAGCATGATCTCCAGGGTCCGTTGGCTTGACGATGCATCCCATACCGTCAATCCGTGCGACGGCATGGTGGATGACGGCAACAGGAACGGGAACAGCGAGAACCCGGCGGTGAACACGATCGCCGCAACCGCCAAGCCACTGGCCAGGAAGGCCACGCCCCGGCGCGATACCAGCAGCACGCCGAGCAGGCCCAGGCCTGCAAGCACGGGAGCGGCTAGCATCCACGGATAGCGCCCGTAGTTGGCCAGCCATGCGCCGGTGGACAGCACGACCTGCTTGGCCAGTGGGTTGGACGGCCCCGCGACATCCGGCGCGTGGACGATCACTGAGCCTGGCATCCCCAGCAGCCAGATCCCACAAACCAGCAACGCCAGCAGCGTCACTGCCGCACAGGCGCGCGCGATCCGTCGCGCCCGGGCACCCACCGGATCCTCGACCTTCATCGCTGCAAAGCACGCACCGTGCATCACCAGCATCGCCAGGCTCACCACCCCTGCCAACAGCGCGAAGGGATGGAACAGCTGCCAGAAACTGCCGTCGTACACCGGCAGCATCGCGTCGGTCAGGTGGAATGGCACGCCGAGGAACAGATTGCCGAACGCCACGCCAAAGACCAGCGATGGCACCACGCCGGCAATGGTCAGGGCCCAGTCCCAGGCATCACGCCAACGCGCATGCGGCAACTTGTTGCGGAACACGAAACCCACCGGCCGCAGTATCAGGGCAAGCAGCACCAGCAACATCGCGAAGTAGAAACCCGAAAACGAGGCCGCATAAAGCATCGGCCAGGCCGCGAAGACCGCACCCCCGCCGAGCACGAACCACACCTGGTTGCCCTCCCAGTTGGGCTCGATCGCCTGCAGCAGCATCCGCCGCTCGACGTCATCGCGTCCGACCAGGCGCAGGATCGCGCCCACACCCAGGTCGTAGCCATCAGTGACCGCAAACCCCACCAGCAATACGCCCAGCAACAGCCACCAGATCAGTCGCAGGAGGTCGTAGTCGATCATGACCGCCCTCCTGCCGGCGCGGGCCACAAGCCCATGCCCTCGGGCCCGGACTTGATCGCGCGCAGCATCAGTACGACTTCGACCACCGCCAATCCGGTATACAGCACGATGAAGCCGACCAGGCTGCCGATCACCTGCCCGCTGTTGGTCGAGGACACGCCCAGGAAGGTCGGCAGCACGCCATCGATGGCCCAGGGCTGGCGACCGTATTCGGCCACCACCCAGCCCAGCTCCGCCGCGACCCACGGCAACGGCAGGCTCCACAACGCAACGCGCAGGAAGACCGGGTTGTCCAGCTTGCGCTTGCTCGACAGGTAGAACGCCCAGCCAAACAGTGCGATGAAGAACAGCCCCAGGGCCACCATGATCCGGAACGACCAGAACAACACCGGCACATTGGGGACCGTGCTCCAGGCTGCCTTGTCGATCACCGCCTCGTCGGCCTTGCGTGGATCATCGACGTAGCGCAGGGTCAGCAGGCCGAAACCCAGGTCGGGGCGCAATGCCATGAACCTGGTCCGCGCAACTGCGTCGTCGCGGTTGGCGCGCAAGACCTGCAGCGCGTCATAGGCGCCGATGCCGTTGCGGATCCGCCAGCGATTCTCCTCCACGAGCTCGTGTATCCCGGGGACCTGCTTGTCCAGCGAGCGGGTGGCGATCAGCCCCAGCGCCCACGGGACCTGGATGGCAGCATCGGTCTGGTGCTGCTCCATGTCGGGAATGCCAAACAGGGTGAATGACGCCGGGGCCGGTTGCGTGTGCCACTCCGATTCGATCGCGGCGACTTTCATCTTCTGGTTCTCCGAAGCGGTATAGCCGCTTTCGTCGCCCAACACGACCACCGACAGCGCCGCGGCCAGGCCAAAACTGGCAGCCACCGCCATCGACCGCCTCGCGAACTGCGGATTGCGCCCGCGCAACAGGTACCAGGCGCTGATCGAGAGCACGAACATCGCCCCGGTCACGTAGCCGGCACTCACCGTATGCACGAACTTGGCCTGCGCCACCGGGTTGAACATCACCGCGGAAAAGTCGGTCACCTCCATGCGCATGGTTTCGAAATTGAACTCGGCGCCAACCGGGTTCTGCATCCAGCCGTTCGCGATCAGGATCCACAGCGCCGAAAGGTTGGCACCCAGCGCGGTCAGCCAGGTCACGGTCAAATGTTGCCCCCGGCTCATGCGGTTCCAGCCGAAGAAGAACAGCCCCACGAAGGTACTCTCCAGGAAGAACGCCATCAGGCCCTCGATCGCCAACGGCGCGCCGAAGATGTCGCCAACGTAGTGCGAGTAGTAAGCCCAGTTGGTTCCAAACTGGAATTCCATGGTGATACCGGTGGCCACGCCCATGGCGAAGTTGATCCCGAACAACACGCCCCAGTAGCGGGTCATCTGCTTCCAGATCTCGCGCCCGGTCATCACGTACACGCTTTCCATGATCGCCATGATCAACGCCAGACCCAGCGTCAAGGGTACGAACAGGAAGTGGTAGAGCGCTGTCAGCGCGAATTGCAGGCGCGACAGGTCGACAACCTGGAGGTCTGGCATGGGCGTCATCCCGGTAGCAGGAAATGTCGTTGGACCGAAGGCGCATCGACCCGTGTGCGATGCGCCGGTGAGAAGAACAGCAGGTACAGGATGACCAGCAGGACCAGCTTGGCCGCGACCGTCAGCAACGTCCGGCTGCGAATCTGCCTTAGCGGCTGCGGCGGCTCCGGGTTTTCAGCACTTGTCATGGGTCACCCCCGCACGGATGGTCGCCATTGATGCATGAAGCTGCAAGTGCGGGCTTGATCCTGATCAAATTTGATCCCGGCGGCAGCCTGGGCCCGGCCGGACCCGGCCAGGCGTGCCCCGCCCCCTGCGTCATCGCGCGCTAACATGCGTTATGGTCAGGTGCATCATGGATCGGATCAACGGCAAGACCTGCATCGTGACAGGGGGCGCAGTGGGCATCGGCCGCGCCTGCGCACTGCGCCTGGCGCAGGAGGGCGGCAACGTCGCGATCTTCGACGTGGACGACGCGGCGGGCCAGGCACTGGCGCGCGAACTCGAAGCCAGTGGTGCACGCGCCGGCTACTGGCATGTCGATGTCAGCGACGAAACCATGGTCGCGACCGCGATCGATGCCGTGGCCGAGCATTTCGGCGGCCTCGACGTCCTGGTCAACAACGCCGGCATCGCCGGCCCCAACAAGCCCACGCACGAGCTGACCGAGGCCGAGTGGGACCGCGTGCAAGCGGTCAACGTCAAGGGTGTGTTCTTCTGCACCAAGCACGCCATCGCGCACCTCAAGGACGCGGGCGGCGGCAGCATCATCAACCTGTCCTCCATCTATGGCCTGGTCGGTGCGCCGGACGTGCCGCCCTACCATGCCTCCAAGGGCGCGGTCCGGCTGATGACCAAGACCGACGCGATGCTCTACGCGGATGACAGGATCCGGGTCAACTCGGTGCATCCGGGCTTCATCTGGACGCCGATGGTCGAGCAACACCTGCGCGACAGCGGCGCGACCGACGTGGCGGCAGCACGCGCCGATGTCGGGCGCCTGCATCCACTGGGCCACATGGGCGAGCCGGACGACATCGCCTGGGGCATCGTCTACCTGGCCTGCGACGAATCCAAATTCATGACCGGGGCGGAGCTGGTCATCGATGGCGGCTATACCGCACACTGACCGTGCGTTTCGAAAGCGATGGTGCCCATCAGACCGGCGATGGCCCACGCACCGGATTCGCGGTTCGACACCACACCACTGGCAACCCTGCGGAGAGCCGCCATGAGCACACCGTTGACCCACCCCTCGGACGAGGCCGACCAGCCGCGCTGGACGGAGACCCTGCGCGATGGCAGGAGTGTCCTGATCCGGCCGATCAACAAGCTGGACAAAAGCCTCGAGCGCGCGTTTATCGAAGGCCTGACCCAGGAATCGCGCCGCTACCGCTTCCTGGGCTCCCTGGGGGAGCCAAGCGACCGGATGATCGAGGAGCTCACCGACATCGACCATGAGCGCCAGGTCGCCTTCGTCGCGGTGGTCCACGAAGGCGCCCATGAACGCATCGTCGGTGTCAGCCGCTACAGCGTGGGCACCGATGGCAAAGACTGCGAGTCCGCAGTGACCGTCGAAGAGGACTGGCAGGACAAGGGCCTGGGCACCGCGTTGATGAAGCGTCTGATCGAATTCGCGCGTGCGCGCGGGATCGAACGCATGTATTCGATCGATTCGGCCGAGAACTCCCCCATGAACGACCTGGCCCGGCACCTGGGCTTCCATACCGGCACCGACCCGGACGACTCGGCGCAGGTGATCCACCAGCTCGAGCTGTAATCGCCCACGATTGGCATGCCGCCCGTGCAGCTGCAACCGAGCCGCCTGCGGACAGGTTGCTCGACACGTGTGGTCCTGCTGCTTTCATCCCGGGTCTCCAGCGGTGCACGCGATTGAGGCACCCGCCATCGCAGCTGGCTCACGCTGCCTGAAGAGGTCATCGATGCGCTCGTGCATGCCTTGCCAGCGTGGAAACCTGCCAGCTGGATCTTCCCGGCGGGGCTGGGCCTGGCAGCCTGGTTGCTGACACGGATCGACGGCGGATAGCGGGACGTTGCATGCCCCGGAATCCGCGCCTGGGCACCCCGTCCGCGGTGGGGGACCGAAGTCGCTGCGGTCTGGCGGCCTCAGTGCGAGAAAAGCACCGGCAGGTGCGCTGCCTCGAGCAGCTCCAGCGTGGTTCCACCCAGCGCCCATTCGCGCAGGCGTGAGTGGCCGTAGCCACCGGCGACGAGCAGATGGGCATCGATCTCCGCCGCCACGCGCAATAGCGCCGTGCTGACTGATTCGCTGTCGTGGCGACGCCGTACCTGCACGTTGACTTCCAGCCCGTGTCGCGCCAGATGGGTGGCGATGTCGGCATGGGGCTGCTCGCCATGGCCATGTTCACCGGGTGCGTCGTCGATCGCCACCACATCGACGATGTCGGCATGCCGCATCAGTGGCAGCGCATCATGTACCGCCCGCGTCGCTTCACGGGTCGGCTGCCAGGCCACCATCACGCGCTTGGCCTGCGCATGCACGCCGTGGTGCGGCGGCACCACCAGCACCGGGCGACCGGACTCCATGAGGAGCTTGCCGAAATAAATCGAAATCGAACCCCCGGCGTCTTCACGACCGCCGGGACTGGTCAGCAACGACAGGTCGGCGTGACGTGCCTGCATCGCAACGGCCAGCGATGGATCCGCCGACACCGCCTCGAGCAGGCGCACTTCGCTTGAGACCGTTTCGCGGCCAAGCCGCGCCCGCAGGCGCTCGACCTGCGCCTGGGCCTGCGCACGCACCTCGTCGTAGATCCCGGCGATCACGGTATCGGGCAATGCGCCCCATTGACCGACCAAGAGGGTGGGCAGGTTCACCGGGACCAGGACAGACAAGTGCGCCTGCGCCTGGGCTGCCATCGCAATGGCCATATCCAGCGCCGCTTCGTCGCCGGCAGCGCCGGTCAACGGCATGACAAGGTCCTTGTACACATGTACCTCCCGCCGCTCGTGCGGCCATCAATGACGGTTCTACGCGCAGCTGGTGCAGCTCACATTGACATCGATCAAGCGGGCCCCGGCAGGGGACCCCGAGCCATGGGGAGCGCCTGCTGTCGACCCGGGTCGGCAGCCCATCGCTGACCATCCCGTCCTGGCCGTCTTCAGGCATTTGCCTGCGGCAGCCTGGCCGATACGTTTCCTCGACTTGCCAACCGCAGCCAGCGTTGTCTATTCGTCGTTTACGGGCTGCAGCTTCACCAGCTCTTCTTCCAGGTCCGCGATCGCCGTTTCCAATGCGTCATGAAACTGGCCCTGCAGGTTCATGAGGCCCTCGATCATCCCGGCTTTCTTCAACTTCGACAGCTCACCATCAAACAGCAACCATTCCGTGGTCAGCATCTCCACGTTGTTCTTGGAGTAATGTCGCATCTCCTTGAGCTGCGCCAGGGTGTCGGTGACATGGTCGGCAGGGGTCTTGGGGTTTTCATCGGACATCACGCACTCCTTACGGGTCGGGTGATTACCGGTTCATCGTATCCGCCAGCACCTGGCTGCCGCGTCACGACTCCACTGGACATGCCGAAAAGACCTTCCCCCCGCAGGGCGGGGAGAAGGGACGGCTCCTAGTAGCCTTGCTTTTGCAGCCATGCCTCGATCTGCGGCAGGCGTTGCTCGCGCAGCTTGATCCGCGTCTGGATGCTGGAAATCACCGTCTCGGCACTGCGTCGCGAGGTCGGCGCAATGTACTGGTCGGCGTAAGCCTTGATCTTGTCGACCATCTTGAGGTCATTCGCGCCGTAGCCCAGCCCAGGGTAGTAGCTCGCGCGCGAGGTCGAGTCGACCAGCTTGTCGACCTGCGCGCGATGGGCCACCGCGAAGTCGAACGCCATGTCGGCATGCTCGCGTGACACCGAGCCGATCATCCCGGCGCCATTGGTTGCACCCGGCTCGTCGGTGAGGGCCATGTCCAACGCGCGTTGTGCCAATGCCTTGTCCTTTGCGGCCGCCAACAAGCCGTAGTACTGGTCACGGATCATCGACGACTTTTCCTGCTTGGCCATCACGTGCAGCTTGTCCCAGGTGGCTGCATCGGCATTGCGCGCCACGATGCCCAGCACGGTACGACGCAGTTCCGGCGGCATCGCCGACGGATCGGTCCTGGAAGCGGCAAACCGCCGGCGTGCTTCAGCGATGACCTTCTCGTCGCCCAACCCGCTCAGGGTGCCGATCAAGCGGGACCGCAACTGCTTGGTGGTCGACGAATCCCCCTCCTTGTCCTCCCAGCCCAACTGCTCGAACTTCGGTGACAGCCGCGACAACGCGTATTTGCGATAGGCGGCCTGGCGCTTGGGCTTGCCTTCGTACATGTCATCGATGCCGCCCAGCGTGCCTGCGACCATCTGCCACAGGTTTGGCGAGGCATCCAGCGGTACCTGGGTGGTCAGGTCCAGCATGTCCGACTCGGGTTGCAGGCCCACTGCGGCCAGCGCGCCGGCATCCATCATCAGGCCCAGCTGGTCCATCACCGGCAACCGGACGAACCCATCGCTCAACAACTTGAACTGCGCGGGTGCGTACAGGGTGCGGTAGTAGCCCTTCTGGCCAGCGTTGACCAGCACCGGCGCATCGCAGCCCGGCAGCGTGACGTTGCCCTCGCCCTGGACCAGCGTGCGCGCAATGGTGCCGTCACCACCACGTACGGTGACCGGCACATGCCAGCGCAGCGGTGTCTTGTCGGGGCGGTCAAGGGTGTACTCGCCCTGCTCCAGCGCGACCACCGTCCTGCCGTCGTCGCAGGTGGCACTGACCTTGATCAACGGCACGCCCGGCTGCAGGGTGAAGTCGTGCGCGACCTGGATGAACTGCTTGCCCGGTGCAGCCTTGTCGACTTCCCGCCACAAATCCTCGGTCACCGCGTTGCCGTACGCATGCATCTTGATGTAGCTGCGCACGCCGTTGCGCCAGTGGTCCGATCCGACGTAGTCCTCCAGCATCCCGATCACCGCCGAGCCCTTGCCGTAGGTGATGCCGTCGAAAGCCTGGCTGGCCTGCTCGACGGTTTCCACGTGCTGCACGATTGGATGGGTGGTGGCGTAGGCGTCGCGACCCATCGCGCCGCGGCTGGTGTAGACCGCGTCGACGTGGTCCGTGTCCCATTCCGGATGCAGCTTCTGCGTGGTGCGTCCTTCCATCCAGGTGGCGAAACCTTCGTTGAGCCACAAGTCGTCCCACCACGCCATCGTCACCAGGTCACCAAACCACTGGTGCGCGATCTCATGCGCCGCGGTGCTGAACACGCGCTGCTTGTCGGAGACGCTGGAGACGGCCGGGTCGAGCAGCAGCGAAGACTCGAAGGTAAAGATCGCGCCCCAGTTTTCCATCGCGCTGAAAAACTGGCTGCGACCTGGCGCGGCGATGTTGTCCAGCTTGGGCAGCGGATACTCCACGCCAAAGTAGTCGTTGTACTCGTGCAGGATGTCGCCGCCGGCCTGGAGTGCAAACTGGGCCTGGTCGACCTTTCCCTTCTGCGCGATCACGCCGATCTCGGTGCCGTCCCTGCCCTTGGCCGTGGCGCGGTCAAACTCGCCCAACCCCAGGAACAGCAGGTAGGTCGACATCTTCGGCGTGGTCTCGAACACCACGTGCTTCATGCCGTTTCCGGCATCCGTCTCGCTGGAGACCGGCATGTTGCTGACCACCATCTCATCTTCGGGAGCATTGACGGCCAGGTCGAAGGTGGCCTTGAAGTTGGGCTCGTCCCACGAGGGGATGAAGCGGCGCGCATCGGAATTCTCGAACTGCGTGTAAAGCGCGCGCTTCTGTCCGGAGTCGGTCTGGTAGTCCAACGCGAACAGGCCGTTGGCCTGCGTGTTGATCACGCCGGTGTAGTCGGTGGACAGGGTGTAGCTGCCCGGCGCCAGCGGCTTGTCGAAGGCAAAGCTGGCCGTCTGGTTGGCCGCATCGACAGTGACCTTGGCCTCCATCGGCTTGCCGTCCTTTGCCACCAGCGTGCTGTTGGCAAAGGTCATGTTGACTGCCTGCAGCACGATGGTCGAAGTCGGCTCCAGCACCTGCAGGTCGATCCCGACCTTGCCGTCGAACGCCAGTTTGTCGGCATGCGGCGTCACCTTCACGTCGTAATGCGTAGGCCGCACCGTGCGTGGCAACTGCGTGGTGGCATTGCGGACCAGTGGCGCGGTGTGGTCGGCGCCCACCGCCGTCATCGAAGCGCTGGCCAGTGCCAGGGCAATTGCGGAAACCAGGATGCGACGCATGACAAACCCTCGGATGACGTGACGGCCCGGATGGCCGGAAACACGGATTTGTCCATGGTGACGTGGAAACCGGATCCGCCCTACACCCGGAAGTCATGCTTGGGACATGCCGCCCCCCGCGGACAAGGTGGCGCGAAGCGACGGATGAAGGTGCGAAGCGCCGTGCAAACCCAACATGCCATGCACCCCCACCACCAACTGCCCCCTCACGGGGACAGTGGCTTTACCCGTCCAAAAAAAAGAGGCCCCGAAAACGGGGCCTCTCCATTGACGCAATCACATGGCGAACCCGCTCAGCGCGCCACCCTCACGGCCCTCGCACGCCGCTCGATCGGCGCCATCCGCGACTGGTCGTTGAGTTCCAGGTCACGCAACTCGAACGGTGCTCCATACCCCGCCGGCAGCTCTGCGCGCTTGAACGCCAGCAACAAGCGGCTATCGCTGCGTCGCACCTTTCCGGGCTCCAACCAATCGGCACTGTGCGCAATCGCCACCGGTTGCAACAAGCCATTGCGCCCCGTGGCATACAACGTCCCGCGCACTTCGTAACGCCCCGGCGATCCAACCTCCACCGGCAGCGCAAACTGCAATCGCGCCGCGTCGAAGGCAGCGTCGCCCGCCAACCGCGCCGTCGGCTGGGCCACCGCCATCGCGGTGCGTGCATCGCGCTGGGCGTTGCCGTTGCCGGCAAACACCTGCACCTCCCACAACCCCGGCGTGTCGCCGGTCTGCGTCGGTACCGGCACCTTGCCGCGCAGCACGCCGTCCTTGCCTACGTGCAACGCAATCGGCCAGCTCTCGCCCGAAGGTGCCACCAACAAGCCGGTCGCCTGCAACCCGCGCATCGGGCGACCACCGTCCCCCATGGTCACGGAGATATTGCTACCCCCACCGGCCAGCACCCGGTCACGCCCCAGTGCGGCATACAACCGCACGGTGCTTTCTGGCTCATACACATGCACGACATACTGCCCGCGCGCCTGCGGCACCTGCACCGCATACCGACCCGCTGCGGCACCACGCCCCAGCTTGACCGCGGCGACCCCCTCGGACACCGGCATGCCAGCGGCACGCAATTGGGCCGCACCACTGCGTACCTGCAGCCCCACGCGACGCCCCGCAGACAAGACACGTACCGAAGACGGATCCACCGGCGCGGCACCCTTGGCCGGGCTGACCCGGATCAGCGCGCCGGGCGCCGTGGTCGTAATCGCAACCCCACGTCGCAATTGCGCCGCATCCACCGTCTGCCAATACTCGCGGCTCTCGACCACGAACGGCTCGGGCTCGCGCAGTTCGTCCGCAGGATCCAGTGCCCACGAAAACTGCACCGGCTTGTGTTCCGAAGGGATCGTCGGCATGGGTCGTGACACGACCCGCGTCGGCACCTGGTCGGTGCTGGCGGCAGGCAACAACGCAAGATCGGCGGCCATCACCTGCAGGCTCGCCGTCAACAACGCACAAAAAATAAGAGTTCGCATGGCGGGCCTCATGAGTTCAGGTCATTGCGCAGGATGACGTCCAGGCCGAAGCATGCACGCCGGCTCTGGTTGTGGCTGAGCGGTTCGCGGCCGCGCATGCGGCTTTTGTCGGTAAACCACACACTGCCCGCGGCCGACTGGCTCGAACAATCGAGAAACCCGTCCGAGCACGAATCCAGCCATGACTGCGTGATCTCCAAGCCCACGTTTTCCGCATACCCGCCGCAATAGCTGTCCGAATCCCAGAATGCGGTCTCGACATCGGTACCGACCACCGACCGGAACACCTTCGGCAATGCCGGCCGCCCACTGGTGCCGTACAGGTAACTGCCGTTGTAGAACGCCATCCAGCTCACCTGCTGCATGCGCACCGCATCGGACTTGTAGCCAAGCAGCCAGCCCAGCGATGTCTCGAACACATTGCCGTTGATCACTGCATCGGCCAGTGGCGTCCCCGCCGACGACGGCGCCATGGCATCGACCTTGGCGACACGACTGATGATCAGTGGGTAGCGGCTGTCCCAGGTCGGGTTGGACAGGATCCAGCGCATCACGTTGCCGCCGTTGGAGTGCGTCAGCACCACCAGACGCGTGATGTGTTTGTTGTTGATGAATGTCGTCAGCTGGTCGGCCAGGCACCCCGCCGCCCGGCTGTCCCACATGTACTGCTCGAAATCGCAGTTGACGACCACGTAGTTGGACTGGTCCGACAACCCCTGCCGGACCGAATTGACCATCTTTGGCTGCCAGTAATCCTGGTATGCATCGGTCTGGTGGCCCGTGCCATGCACGAAGGCCACCCCCGTCGTCTCGGCCGCCAAAGCCCCGGATGCCGCCGCAAATGCAGCCATGCCCAGCGCGATACCGCAGAAAGTCTGCTTATTCACGTCTCCCCTCCCTAGCCCACTGCCACGCACTCCCCCAGCGTCCTGCCCCCATTGCGTGGACGTTGCGCCCGCCATCCGTACGCAGGCGTACCGTGCCGAGCATACGCAGGTGTATGGAGATGTCATGACGCGGTGCGCCATCGCGCGCGGATGCAGCATGGGCATCTCCCGGTATCACGACATGGGATCGCCGCCCATTACTGCATTTGGAAATACCACTGGGCGATCCCGGGCGGCAGCAAGGGCTCCACGTCGATCTGCATCGCAACGCAGGCATCCAGTGCATCGCGCACAAGGCGATGGGGTTGCGGTCCGATGGTGTCGCACATGGGCTGCGTGCGCGTGATGAGCGTTTGCCCGCCGCTGCTGGCCATGCCATCGGTATCCATGCCACCGGTATCGAGCGCATCGACCTGCGCAAGGGCGTCGGACAGTTGCGCCAATGACCACGCAAACAGCAGGTCTGCACGTTGCAAAAGTGCGCGACGCATCCATGGTCGCAAGGGGGCGTGCACCGTGTAGCCGCGCAGCCTTAGCTGATCGATGATGTCGGGCAGCCATGCTTCCACTCCACGGAACCATTCGGTGTGACCGCCTGCCGCGTGGCGCACGGTCAAGGGCGCCGGTGCGCTGTGTTCGGCGAACTGGTGGTGCAGGTGCAATTCCAGGTCGCGCGCGTCGCGCTCGGTTTCCGTCTCGACCAGCCAGCCGCCGTCGAGATCGAAGAACTCGAAGTAGCGATGGTGGAGCGCCTGCATCCGCGACAACGGATCGCGGGAGAAACCGATCTTGCAATGGTCCTCCCACGTGCACGGAAAGACATACAGGTAGCAACGTCCTTCCGGCGCGCCGGAGCCGTTGCCGCCGGCAGCAGGTGGGATATCGATCATCCGCCCGTCCAGGATCGCGGTCGTACGCGCAATACGACGCTCATGCGCGGACCCACGGGGCATGCGGTCTTGGCGATGCCGTGTTCGTGGGTCAGTTGCGAGGCATGGCTCATCACCAGCAGGCTGCCGTGCTCGAGCGCGATGGCGACACGCTCGCGCGCACCCGCCTTGGCGCGTATCGACATGCGACGCGAGTCACCCAAGGACACCAACGCGATCGGCTGGCCGGGCACCAGGGTGTGCAGCTTGTCGTTGTGCATCGCCACGCTGTCGCGGCCGTCGCGATACAGGTTGAGGCCAATCGCGTTGTAGGGCGCGGGGACATGCGCCTGTACCTGCGCGAGCATCGCCGCCAGCGGCAGCGCTTCGGGCAAGCCGTCGGTGCGATACGCCGCCGTCAGTCGCGGCACGTCGACGGTGCGTTCGTACATCCTGCGTCGTTGCGCGGTCCAATCGGCACCCGCCACGAGTGCATCGAACCAGGCATCGGCATCGCGGCGGTCGACGAAACCCGGCCAGTAACGCACGCCACCTTCGTCGCCAGCGACGACCTGCAGTTGCGTGGGTGCGAACAGATCCATGCGAGGGCAACCTCAGTGGAAGTCGCGCGACGTCGTGGCCAGGCCGCCGAGCAGCCCGCTCAGGTCTTCGAGGTCGCGGGCAATGAGGTGGACGACACCATCCACGCACTCCCACCGTCCGCGAACAGCCAGCAGCGTCGCGCCGAGCAGGGCGCGACGCTGCCGCTGCGCGACACGCGGCCAGACGATCACGTTGACCATGCCGTGCTCGTCTTCCAGCGTGACGAAGATCGTGCCGCTGGCAGTGCCGGGTTTCTGTCGCTGGGTGACGATGCCAGCGACGTGCACCGTACGGCCGTGCGGCTGCGCCTGCAGCTCGTTGGAGGCCAGCAACCTGCGGGCACGCAGCCGGTCGCGCAGCAACGACAGCGGATGCGCCTGCAGGGTCATGCCGGTGGCACGGTAATCCGACAGCACGTCCGCGCCGGTGCGCGGTGCGGGCAACGCGACCGGCTCCTCCTGCGGACTGCCGGGAAACAACGGTCGCTGCCGCTCGATGCCGGCGACCTGCCAGCGCGCGTCGTGGCGGTGGCCGGCGAGCGTACGCAATGCGCCGGCTTCGGCCAGCGCGTTGCGTGCCTTGGCGTCGAGATCCGCGCGCAGGCACAGATCGGCCACGTCGTGGAACGGGCGTTGCCGACGTGCGGCGACGATGGCATTGGCGGTGTGTTCGGACAGGCCATGCACCTGGCGCAGGCCGAGGCGGATGGCGGGTTGGGCGTCGGGCGCATCGGCATCCGGGTCGAGCGCGGGCGGAGCCAGGCTTGTTGATGGCAACGGCTGTCGCAGCGCATTGGTGCGCTGGGGGAAAACAGGCTTGTCGGCTGCCGACACATCCAAAGTCACTGGATCCCCGCCTGCGCGGGGATGACGGTTTGAATACAACGCAGCTTGGCTGGCTTTCTCCACCTCCGGGATCAACGCATCTGTTCCCGATGGCCTCGTCTTGGCACCACCAGGCGGTGCGACCGTCGGCGATGCGCCTTTCAGCTGCGCGTCCACCCACCGCACGTCGACCAACCCCGCATCGACCAACCCCGCATCGACCAATGTGTTGTCCCACGCGCTGTGCACCACGTCGACCGGCAGGAACTCCACCGCTGCCCGCGCATCCTTGCCCCGTCGAGCGTCCTGCACGATCTGGCTGGCCGAATAGAATCCCATCGGCTGCGCGTTGAGCAGCCCGCAGGCAAACGCCGCCGGCTCGTGGCGCTTGAGCCAGCAGCTGGCATAGACGAGTTTGGCAAACGACGCGGCATGGCTTTGCGGGAACCCGTACGAACCAAAGCCCTTGATCTGCTCGAAGATCTGGTCGATGAAGCCGGAGTCGTAACCCTTGGCTTCCATCAGCGTGCGGATCCGCGCGCGGTGCGGTTCCATGTCGCCGCCGTGGCGCCATGCCGCCATCGACCGGCGCAGCTGGTCGGCTTCACCGGGCGTATAGCCGGCATGGATCACCAGCTCCATCACCTGTTCCTGGAACAGCGGCACGCCCAGCGTCGACTTGAGGATCTCCTCGATGCCGGCCGACGGATAGGTCGGTGTCTCCTTGCCCATCCTGCGCCGCAGGTACGGATGCACCATGCCGCCCTGGATCGGCCCGGGCCGCACGATCGCGACTTCGACCACCAGGTCGTAGAACGTCCTGGGCTTCAACCGCGGCAGCATCGACATCTGCGCACGCGACTCGATCTGGAACACGCCAACGGTGTCGGCCTGCTGGATCATCTCGTAGGTGGCGCGGTCTTCGGTGGGAATGGTGGCGATGGTGAGGTCGCGGCCACGATGCGTGCGGACCAGGTCCAGCGCCTTGCGTATGCACGTCAACATGCCCAATGCCAGGCAGTCGACCTTGAGCAGGCCCAGCGATTCGAGGTCGTCCTTCTCCCACTGGATGATGGTGCGGTCGGCCATCGCCGCGTTTTCCACCGGCACCAGCTGCCACAGCGGCGCATCGGATATGACGAATCCGCCGACATGCTGCGACAGGTGCCGCGGCCGCCCGCGCAACGCCTCGGTGACCACCAGCACGCGCTGGATCAGCGCGCTGTCGACATCGAAGCCCGCCTCCTGCACGCGCTGTTCGATCGGCGTCTCGCCATTGCCCCAGCTGTAGCAACCGGCCAGCAGCGTGACCTGGTCGGGCGGCAGGCCAAAGGCCTTGGCCACGTCGCGCACCGCGCTCTTGCCCCGGTAACGGATCACGGTGGCAGCCAGCGCCGCGCGCGAGCGCCCGTACTTGGCGTAGATGTACTGCATCACCTCCTCGCGTCGCTCGTGTTCGAAATCGACGTCGATGTCCGGTGGCTCCTTGCGCGCCTTCGACAGGAATCGCGCCATCAACAGGCGGCTCTCGGTTGGATTGACCGCGGTAATCCCCAAGGCGTAGCAGACCGCCGAATTGGCCGAAGACCCGCGTCCCTGGCACAGGATCCCGCGTGCGTTGGCAAAGCGGACGATGTCTTCCACGGTCAGGAAGAAGGCTTCGTACTGCAGTTCGGCAATCAGTGTCAGTTCGCTGTCGATCTGCTCGGCAACCTTGGCCGGCACGCCCTCGGGCCAGCGCCAGCGCATCCCGGCCTGCGTCAATTTGCGCAGGTGCGAGGCCGGCGTCTCGCCCTCGGGCACCAGCTCGCGCGGATAGACGTAGGCCAGCTCGTCCATCGAAAACGTGCAGCGCGCGGCGAGCTCGGCCGCGGCCTGCAGCAAGGCGTGCCCGCCTTGCACCGACGCATGGATGTTGCCCAGCGCACGCCGCGTGCGCAGGTGGCGCTCGCCATTGCGGAACAAGTGCGCGCCCGCCTCGGCCAGCGGCAGGCCGTGGCGGATCGCGGTCACCGTGTCCTGCAACACCCGCTGCCGGCGCGTGGCCATGTGCACGTCGCCGCTGGCCAGCGGCGTGAGCTGCAACGCGTCGGCCAGTACCAGCAGCTGCGCCAGGCGCGCATGGTCGTCGCGCTCGCGATGTAATTCGACAGCCAGGTGCGCGCGGTCGCCAAACGTCGCGCGCAGCCACGCGCCCTCGCCCGCGTCCGGCTCCGCGCCGGGCAACCACAACGCGAACAGGCCCGTAGCGCCATCGTCGAACGCATCACGCGCGACGTCCGCGCGCGACAGGTGGTACGTGCCCTTGTCGGCCTCGATGCGCGCGGTGGTGATCAGCCGGCACAGCTGCGCATAGCCACGCTTGTCCTCGACCAGCAGCACCAGCTGCATCCCGTCGTCGAGCCGGAACTCGGCACCGACCACCAGCTGCACGCCGGTCAGCTTTGCCGCCTCGTGCGCACGCACGATGCCCGACAGCGAGCACTCGTCGGTGATCGCCAGCGCGCGATAACCGCAGTGCCGTGCACGTTCGAACAGGTCTTCCGCGCTTGCCACGCCGCGCAGGAACGAGAAATCCGACAGGCAGTGCAGCTCTGCGTAGGCCGGCAGCGCATCGTCCTGGAACAGGTCCAGGGAGCCATTGCACGCAGTCGCATCGTTGGCCGCGCCACCCAGGCGCTCACGCATGCGCACGATGCGGGGCACGTGGCTGCCGGGCACGTCGCGCGGGCCTTCATGGCTGGCGTTGTCGATACTCATGCAAACCATCCGTGCAGCATCCAGCCGCCCTGCTCGCCCGGCGGCGCAAACGCCCAGGCGCGCTGGCCCCGGGAGGTTTCCAGCACGTAGTAATCGCGGCGCGCGTCGTCGCCGTCCCACCAGCCGCTTTCCAGGCGTTCCGGGCCGGACAGGATCTTCAATGCGGGATCGCGCAGCGGCAAGGGGCGCGGCAACAGCCACGCCGGGCGTGGCGGGCGCGGCAAGACACCGTATGCCCGGCCATCGTCGCGTCGCCAAGCGCGCTCGGGACGCGGATCGGGCGAAGGCGCGACGCGATACACGGACGCATCGCCCAGCCGCGCGCGCAGGCGCTCGCGCAACTGCGGCCACGGCACCGACTGCGCCGCACGGGTATCAAACAGGTCGCGCGCCGCGGGCACGAACGGCGGCAACTCGCGCGCCAGCAGCCGCACCGCCACCACCGGCTTTGGAATCGAGACCCGCTCCAACCGGCTGCGCGTCAACTCGAACAGCATCCCTGCCTCGCGCTCGGCCGCCAGCAGGCCGACGGTGACATCGGTGTGCCGGTCTTCGTGCTCCAACCGCAACACGAAACGCTGCACGCCACCGTCGCGCACCGACAGGTACGTGGCCAGGTCGCCCACCAGTCGTCGCAGCGGGAACAGCAACGCCTGGTGGCTTTCGACCTCGTAGCCCAGCTCCACCCGGGTATCGAAATAGTCCGGTGGCGCGTAGCAGTCCATCGGATCGTCGGCCTCGCCGTGCAGGCATTGCAGGTGCTCGAGCAGCTGTGCGCCAAAGCGCCGGTGCAACGATGCGCGCGGCAATCCACGCAGCGCACCCAGCGTCGCCACGCCCATGTGTTTCAACCGTGCGCCGCTGTCGCTGCCGTCGGCACCGGGCGGCAACGCGGCATGGCGTACCGGCACCCGCGCCAGGGCGTCGTGCATCGCATCGGCCTGCATCACCGCAAAGCCGTCGCGCAAGCCGGCAAACACCAGCGCTGCCCGCGGCGTCGGCGCCAGCGCGATGCGATGGCTGAAGCCCAGGCCGGTCAACTCCTCGCGCAAGCGCGCCTCGAACCGCGGCCACGGCCCCAGCAGCCGGAAACTCGCACGCGCCTCCAGCAAGATCGCCCCCGGCCATTGCATGCTCACCAGCGAACTGTGTCGATACGCCCACGCCGCCAGGAAACGGTGCCAGCGCGCGTCGGCCTGCGGGTCGTGCTCGACCAGTGCCACGCCCGACGACAGCGCCTGCGCGGCAGGCAGCCGCATGCCCGGTTTCAGGCCTGCTTGCGCGGCGGCATCATTGACCGCGTGCAGGCAGCGCAGGTGCGCCGGGCCTCCCACCAACGCCAGCGGCCGTGACGGGTCGGGCATGCGGCGCAGCACGGCGTCGAGCGCAAGCTGCGGAAATTGGATGCAGGTCCAGAGCATGGCGTGCGCTAGCGTGGACCGGTGCCATGCCCATGTGGGCGGAAACTGCATGCACCAGACACGTCCATGCCACAGGGATGGAGACGACACGCACCACACCTGTCATTCCCGTCATTCCCGTCATTCCCGCGCAGGCGGGAATCCCTGGACGTTACCCGGTCAAAAGAAAAGTCCATGGATTCCCGCCTGCGCGGGAATGACGATGGATCAGGATGCGGATGTTCTTGCGCTGCCATGCCCAGGGCTCACTGCACTACATGCAATGACGGGATCGAAGTGATCGACGCGGCCGATGCGGGCGAAGCGACCGAAGCGGCCGACGCAAAAGAGGCAGGCGCTGATGCATCCGTCCGCGCCGACAACCCCTCGGCAGGCACCCTCCCACCACGACACTTGCGCACGTGCCAGTCGCCTTGCGCGTATTCCAGCCGCAATGCCGCCGGTGAGGCATTGATGGCATGGCGCCGGTCGCGCAGCACGAAGCCCAGGCATTCGCCGCTGTCGGCCGCCACCTGCAGCCGGCGCAACACCTGCGCATCCGCCGTCGCTGGCCAGCCCAGCACCGCCGCGCAGGCGCCGCTACGCAGGCATTGCTCGAACGCCCACAACGCATCACGCGCATCGGCTTGCACGATTTCCAGCCGGCGCAAATCCACGCCCGCCGCCTGCCAGGCCGGGGCATAGGGCACGTAGGGCGGTGCGACCAGGGCGACGATGCCGTCGTCCTGCGTCAACCGCGCCAGGGTCGGTAGCAACAGCGACAGCTCGCCGATGCCATCGGCCGGCAACAGCAACTCGGTCAACGCGCGCCGTGGCCAACCACCTTGTGGCAGCCAGGCATCCAGGCCAGCAATCCCGGTCGGCTCGCCATCCGTGCGCGCGGCCGAGCGGCGCCCGGCACGCCACACGGTTTGCGCCGACAGCAAGGTCTCCAGCGTCGGTGCCGGCACCAGGTTGGCCACTGCCGCGGCCATCAGTCGGTGCGCACCAGGCCGCAGTACAGCCCCTCGATGGCAAAGTCGCTACCGCGCGGCACCACGATCGGCGCGAAGTCCGGATTGCGTGGCAGCAAGCGGATGCGCGTGCGCGTGAGCTCGAAGCGCTTGATGGTGATCTCGCCATCCAGCCGCGCCACCACCACCTGCCCGTTGCGCGCCTCGCTGGTGCGCCGCACCGCGACCAGGTCGCCATCGAAGATGCCGTCGTCGCGCATCGAGTCGCCTTTCACCCGCAGCAGGTAATCGGGCTTGCTGGAAAACAGCGTGCGGTCCAGCAGCACGTGCCGCTCCAGCCCCGCATCGGCACCGATCGGCGCACCGGCAGCCACCCGCCCCAGGATCGGCAGGTTCAAGCGCGCATCGCGCGACATGCCTTGTGCGCCCGCCAGCCGGATGCCATGCGCCCGGTTGGCGCGCACCGTCAGGTATCCCGCCTCCTGCAACCGGCGCACGTGCTTGTGCGCCGCGCAGGCCTGGCGGAAACCGAACGCATCGGCGATCTGCTGCAGCGTCGGCGGCATGCCTTCGCTGGCGGCATGCGCCTGGATGAACTCCAGGACGGCCTGCTGGCGGTCGGTGAGGTCGGCCTGGTGGCCGGAGTCGTGGGTGGGGTCGAAGTCCATGGGTAAAAATCTATTTACCTTTGCCGGCACATGCAAGCCCCGGCTTCAGGGCAATTGGGCCCTGCCGTCATCTCACGGGAAGAGATTGCCATCGGATCAATGGGTTGGCCGGCCTTCCCAGAAACAAGGCGAAGCAAGCGCTTTGTGTAGGAGCGGCTTCAGCCGCGAGCGTTTGATCTTGCTTTTGCCGGTGTAGGAGTGGTGGCGGCATGCCGCCACCGGTCAGTCGCGATTGCTGTCCGGCGCACTGATCGCGACTTACGTCGCTCCTACAAAAGCAAGCAAGATCAAACGCTCGCGGCTGAAGCCGCTCCTACAAAGGCAAAAAAGATCAAGAGCTCGCGGCTGAAGCCGCTCCTACGACGGCGGCGTGTCCTTTACGCGATCCGGTCAAACGAAAACAGCTTGCGCAACGGATGCTTCCGACGCTCGATGATTGCCCGCAACAACCCTGCCCCGATCATCGAATACGTGATCCCGTTGCCGCCGTATGCCATCGCGAAGTGCACCCGTGGGCCGGTGCTGTCGTGGGGGCCGAAAAACGGCAGCCCATCCTGGGTTTCCGCAAACGTCCCCGCCCACGCAAACGCGGGTTTGAGCGGCAGCCCAGGGAACAGATCCTGCACCTGCCCGAGGATCTTGCGTGCTTTGCTATCCACCCGCGCATCGCGCCTGGCCGGGATGTCGATCTTGTCGTCCTCGCCACCCACCAGCAGCCGGTGGTCGCTGGTGGTGCGCATGTACAGGTACGGCCGCGCCGTTTCCCACAGCATCGTGGTCGACAAGGCACCCAGCGTGCCGACATCCATGGGATCGGTGATGAAGGCATAACTGCTGCGGTTGCTGGCTACGTCCACATCCAGCCATTTCTGGCTGGCATAACCGGCAGCCATCACCACGTGCTTCGCGCGGACAAGATGCCCGTCTGCCGTCCGCAATTCGACCCCACGCGGCATCGTCGCGATGTGCTCGACGACCGTGCGGTCGAACACCCGCGCGCCCTGCTTCTCCAAGCCCATGAGCAACCGGTACGCCATCCGGTACGGATCCACGCTGGCCGCCAGCGTGCTGAGGATGGCTGCCGGCGCGTCAAACCCGTACCGCTCGCGCACCGCGTCGCGCTCCAGCCACTCCACGTCGAAGCCATGCTTGCGGCGCAACGCAAACTCGTCCCGCATGCCACCGACGTGCCGGCGTTTGCTGGCGTAGTACAGGCTGTCCATCGCCATGCAGTCGACGGCATACAGATCGTCCGCCCGCGCCTGCAGCATCGGGATCGCGTCGGCGCAGGCCCTGTAGGCCAGCACCGCATCCGCCTCGCCATGCTGTTTGGCCAGCTCGACCATCGGCGTATCGATCTCATACTGCAGCAGCGCCGTGCTCGCCGACGTGCTGCCCCACGCCACGTCGCGCTGCTCCAGCACCACGACGTCGTGTCCATGCGCCGCCAACCCGTCGGCGATCAGCGCGCCGGTAATGCCACCGCCGACCACCGCCACGTCGCAACGCGCGTCCGCGTCCAGCTGCGGGAATGCATGCATCAATCCGTTGCGTACAGCCCAGAAGGGATAGCCGCTTTTGAGATCCATGCCGTCGGTTACCTCTCCACGTGGCCGCCCAGTCCAGGCTGGAGCAAGTCTAGGCAGCCGACTGTGTAGGCCGCATGCACCCCTTGGTTGCGGCACTTCGGGAGGCTTTGCCCAAAGCCTGCCTCGCACGGCACGAAAAACCTGCCGATAAAAAGAAACCCCGCGATCGCGGGGTTTCCTCTCGTGGCGGGCACGCGCCCTGCATGCAGGACGCTATCCTGCCAGGACTTAGCGTCCGTCGCCGTCCGCATCACCGGGCATGGCGCGCTCGATGTGATGCCAACCATCGCGTACCGCGCCACGGGCCTCGTTCCAGGCCAGCCGCGATTCACCGCGGGTCTTGTCCCAGTCGCGCTCCAACTGGTTCTCGATGTCGTCGAAGCGCTGCCCGCGGTGCTGGTCGTAACGGTCGTAACCGTATTTGTAGGCCGGCTCGTAATCGGTCCACGTGCGGCCCGACTGGTAATACGGTGCGGACTCGTAGCGGCCGCGGAAGTGCTCGGTGTACTCGGTCGGGTTGACGGCTTCTGCCACCGAGCCGCCGGCCTTCGCACCGGCCACCGCGCCAATGACCGCACCCGCTGCGGCCCCCACCGGGCCCGCCGGCGAGCCGATCGCTGCGCCGGCAATCGCGCCGGCACCTGCACCTGTGCCCTCACCGATACTGTGGTCTTTCTTGATGTCTGTCATTGATGGACTCCTTGGGGGATGGGGCGGCTGTGTTGCCGCCGGATCACCCTAGGCAGTGCCAGATCGCGGATTCGTGAAAACACGAAAGTCCAACCTGAAAGATTCAGGTTCGTCCAAGCCAGCCCATGGGTTGGCGACCACATACCGCCGGGGACACATGGCGCAGCCATTGCCTGCAACGAAACATTAACCTGCAGAGAATGAAGAACTGCCTGCGTTGCAAAAGACAAAGCAAAAAATCTGCCGCACGGCATTACCCCATGTCATTACCCCAGGCACGCCATGGCACCGATCCGTTTGCATTTTGTAGGAGCGGCTTCAGCCGCGAGCTCTTGACCCTGCGATTGCTTCGGCTTCGGCTTCAGTTGCGGCTGTTGCAGGTGAGCGACGCATGTCGCGCCAAGGCATCCGGATTGGCACTCGCGACCTGCATCGCCCCTGCAACGGCAATAGCAAGCGCGCGGCGCAAGCCGCTCCTGCAAAAAGCCCGGCCGCGGGCATGCACATGGACGCTGCTGGTTGCGAGCACGGTGCCGTAACGTACAGGAGTCCACGATGGCGACTCCCCACCAACCTCCAGGTTTCCCGACCATGGCCAAGAAGCCCTCCAAGCCCGCAAACAGAAAATCCACGGATTCCGGCAGGTCATCGGCGCAGCCGTCCACCATGAAAGGCAAATCAAAGCCATCGGCATCCACCCACCGCGGCCATGGCGACGAACTGCAGCAGATGGTCGAAGGCAAGCACGCCACCCTGACCACCAACCAGGGCACGCCGCTGTCGGACAACCAGAACTCGCTCAAGGCCACGGCGCGCGGGCCGACGCTGCTGGAAGACTTCATCCTGCGCGAAAAAATCACCCACTTCGACCATGAGCGCATCCCCGAACGCATCGTCCATGCGCGCGGCTCGGCAGCCCACGGCACGTTTACCCTGACCAAGTCGCTGAAGCAGTACACGACGGCAAAGATCCTCACCGAAGTCGGCAAGAAGACCCCGCTGTTCACGCGCATCTCCACCGTTGCCGGGGGTTCTGGCTCGGTCGACACCCCGCGCGACGTCCGTGGATTCGCGGTCAAGTTCTACACCAGGGAAGGCAACTGGGACCTGGTCGGCAACAACATCCCGGTGTTCTTCATCCAGGATGCGATCAAGTTTCCCGACCTGATCCACGCAGTGAAGATGGAACCCGACCGCGGTTTCCCGCAGGCCGCCACCGCGCACGACACGTTCTGGGACTTCATCTCGCTCACGCCCGAGGCCATGCACATGGTCATGTGGGCGATGAGCGATCGCGCGATCCCGCGCTCGTTGCGCATGATCGAAGGCTTTGGCATCCACACGTTCCGCCTGGTCAACGCCAAGGGCGACAGCACCTTCGTCAAGTTCCACTGGCGGCCCAGGCTGGGCTTGCAGTCGACGCTCTGGGACGAGGCGGTCAAGATCGCCGGTGCCGATCCCGACTTCCACCGCCGCGACCTGTTCGAGGCGATCCAGGCCGGCCAATTCCCCGAGTGGGACCTGGCCGTGCAGCTGTTCACCCAGGAAGAGGCGGACGGCTTTCCGTTCGACCACCTCGACTCGACCAAGCTCATCCCCGAAGAGCTGGTGCCGCTCACCGTCATCGGCACCATGGTGCTGGACCGCTGGCCCGACAACTTCTTCGCCGAAACCGAGCAGGTCGCCTTCTGCCCTTCGCACGTGGTGCCAGGCATCGACTTCAGCAACGATCCACTACTGCAGGGTCGGCTGTTCTCCTACCTGGACACGCAACTGTCGCGGCTGGGGTCGCCCAACTTCCACCAGCTCCCGATCAACGCGCCCAAGTGCCCGTTTGCCAACCAGCAGCGCGACGGCCACATGCAGATGGCGCAGCCCAAGGGACGCGTCGCCTACGAGCCCAACTCGCTGGCTGCGAAATCCCCCCGGGCCACGCCCGAAGGATTCCGCAGTTTCGCCGAGCAGATCGCTGCGCGCACGGGTGATGACGCCGCCAAGGGCCGGATCCGCGCGGAAAGCTTTGCCGACCACTACAGCCAGGCACGCCAGTTCTATCGCAGCCAGACGACGTTCGAACAGGCGCACATGGCCTCGGCACTGGTGTTTGAATTGTCCAAGGTCGAAACGCCGCACGTGCGCGAAGCCGTGGTCGGCCACCTGCGCAACATCGATGACGACCTGGCCCAACGCGTCGCCGATGGCCTGGGCATGGCAAAGATGCCTCCGGCCGCAGCTGCCGCCGTCGCCACCGAAGACAGGCCCAAATCGCCCGCACTGCAACTCATCGGCAAGATGAAGGACACGTTGCAGGGCCGTGCGATCGGCATCCTCGTCGACGACGGCTCCGACGCGGCCGCGATCAAGGCGATCCGCAAGGCCGCCGAATCCGCGGGCGCCATGGTCAAGATCGTCGCGCCCAGGCTTGGCGGCGCAAAGCTCAGTGATGGCAAGACGCAGGCGGCCGATGGACAGCTCGCCGGTACCCCGTCGGTCATGTTCGATGCCGTCGCCATCGTGCTGTCCGACGGGGCCGGCAAGCAGCTGGCCAAGGACGGTGCCGCCGTCGATTTCGTCCGCGACGCCTTTGGCCATCTCAAGGCCATCGCCGCCGATGCCGGTGCCCAGGCACTGCTCAAGGCCGGCGGCATCGGCAAGGACGCAGGCGTTGTTGGCGCAGGCGACACCAAGGCCTTCATCAAAGCAGCCAAGACGCGACAGTGGGAGCGCGAGAAGAAGGTGCGGATGCTGGCGTAAAGCGCCGCCACCATACCAATAGCCAAAGGCCCCGCACTGCGGGGCCTTTTTTGCCTGACGGACATCTTGCGCTGACACCCTAGCCAGTCGAACCGCATCAAACCCGCCCCGTGGCTGGTGCATGGCCGCGCCTCCAGCCGCTGGCATTAGCTCCCGCGACGACCCTGGCCGTTGTAGGAGCGGCTTCAGCCGCGAGCTCTTGATCCCGTGATGAATTAAGCTTCCGCTTCTGCTGCCGCTTACCTAGGAGCGACGCAAGTCGCGATGGCAGCCCGTCGTCCCTGATCGCGACCTACCGGTGGCGGCATGCCGCCACCACTCCTACGACAGCCAACGCAACGTCAAACGCTCGCGGCTGAAGCCGCTCCTACAGTCCGCTTCTGCTTCGGCTTCGGCTTGTGTAGGAGCGACGTAAGTCGCGATGGCTGTCCGGTATTCCTGATCGCGACTTACGTCGCTCCTACACGAGCCAACACCAGGATCAAAAGCTCGCGGCTGAAGCCGCTCCTACGACGGCGCCGGCATCGCCCGCGCTCACCTGCGCGCCGGCAAGAACCGTGGATTGCGCAACAACCCCGCCGACACCAGCGATACCAGCACCCCCACCGGGAAGATCTCGATGAACGTCATCGGCAACCGGTACAGCGGATTGGCGTACTGCAACTTGAACCTGGCCATCTCGGCAGTGAGTTTGGCCACTGCCTCGGCACTCGCACCCTGTGCCTTCTGCTGCGCGATCATCGCGTGACCGTAGGACGTTGCAAAGTCCATGTGGGTCATCGCCTGCGTCGCCTCCCACGCCAGCACATACAGGATGCCGGCGACCATGCTGATCGCCAGCCCCATGCCAAACGCCGGCCAGAACCGGATCACCCCGCCGCGATCGCAGTCGCGATACCGCTTGATGCCCACGAACACCGCACTGAGCGCGACCAGCATGCTGGCGTATCCAATCGCCATGCCGTAGGACGAGGGAACCTGGTGGTTCATCAACACCGTCGTGGCCGACAGCGCCAACCCGGCCACCAGCCCCGCGAGGACGCCGTAGATCAGGATCTTGCGCAACATGACAACGTCTCCTTTGGGTGGACAGGCGTCCATTTGCGGTCACCGAGCACCGCCTGGCAATCATCAAAACGGGTGATTTGCACCCAATCGTCAATAAATACGTCGCCCGCAGCGACACTGTCAGGGCAGCAATCCCAGCTCACGCGCCTTGCGCAACGCCTCCGTCCGCCGCCGTGCCCCCAGCTTGTCGAACAACCGCGCCACGTGCGTCTTGACCGTGTTGGGCGACACATGCAGCCGCGCCGCGATCTGCTTGTTGCTGTGTCCGGCCGCGATCTCCTCCAACACCGTGATCTCGCGCGGGCTGATGCCCAGCGCCTCGCGTGCCCTGGGGTTGCCGTCGAAGTCGGACGTCGCAGGCCGCTTGCCGAGCACGCGGGCACCGATCAGCAAGCCAAGGACAAGAAAGGCGACTGCAACCAGGGAGATCGTCAACTCAGTCGTGTGGATGCGCGCCAGCCATTGGTAGTCAAGCCATTGCAGCGCCAGCGTGCCCAGGGCGAGGAGGACTCCGTAAGCGGCGACTTGTTTCCACATGGCGACTTGACGACCCCCTTACTCGCTATCGTGCCAGAGATGCCCGATTGGCTGCGCCAGCAGGCTCCGCACTTTGTCCCTAGAGATTGCTCGCCTCCGGCGGCACGTCGGTGCCGACGGGCGCGGCGCCCGGCAGCCCTTTGGCCGTGACTGGACAGGGCACGCCCACCGTATGGCAGGTCATGGATAACGAACCATAGGCATATCCGTCCACCGGCACGTCCATGCGCTGCCCGGTGGCGGCGGCAAACCCCGCTGCGTACAGCACCGGCAGGAAGTGCTCCGGCGTCGGCGCGGCCATGGCGTAGTCGGGATGCGTGACCAGCGACGCGGCATCGCCCGGGCGCTCGGCCAGTACCTCGCGCGCATGGTCATCGAACCGGCGCGCCCAGTCGAAGCCGTGGTCCTGGCGCGCCCAGTCGATGGCGCGCAGGTTGTGCACGACGTTGCCGCTGGCCATCAGCAGCACGCCGCGCTCGCGCAATGCCGCCAGGCGTGCACCCAGCGCGACATGGAATTCCGGCGGCTTGCGCAGGTCGATCGACAACTGCACCACGGGCACGTCGGCCTGCGGGAACGCGTGCACCAGCACCGACCAGGTGCCGTGGTCCAGGCCCCAGCCATCGTGGTCGGCGCCGACATGGTCGGGCCTGGCGACGTCGGCCACTTCCTCGGCCAGCTCCGGCAGCCCGGGTGCCGGGTACTGCACATCGAACAAGGGCTGCGGAAACCCGAAGAAATCGTGGATGGTGCGCGGCCGCGCCATTGCCGTCACCGCGCAGGCCGGCACGTACCAGTGCGCCGACACCATCACGATCGCCCGTGGCCGCGGGACCGCCGCGCCGATCGCGCGCCAGGTGTCGGTATAGCGGTTGCGCGCCAGCGCGTTCATGGGGCTGCCATGGGCAAGGAATGCGGCGGGCATGGGGGCGCTGTAGTCCATGGGTGACTCCTTGTGGCGATCCCGGGGTGGCCGGTCCGTGGAACCGCTGCACCCGGTGCCGACATTGTCGCTGACGCTGCGTGCCGGTCTTTCACGCACGCGCTTGGCATGCGACCGCGCGACTGCAACGACGCCTACGCCGTCACCGCCGTCACCGCCGTCCCGTCAGGCCGTATCACCCTCCTGGTCCGGGGTGGCGATCAGCGGCAAGCTGACGATGAACTCCGCGCCGTCGCCCGCCTTGCCGGTGGAAAACGCACTGACTTCGCCGCCATGGTCCTGCACCAGCTGGTGGACCAGGCTCAGTCCGACGCCCAGGCCACCATGCATGCGGCTGGCGATGTCGGTGCCGCCCTGGGCGAACAGACGGAAGACGTAATTGACCTCGTCCGGCGCAATGCCCGGGCCATTGTCGCGCACGCTGACCAGCGCATTGTCGCCCTCGCTGGACAGCGACAGCACGACCTCGCCGCCGGGCGGCGTGAACTTTGCCGCGTTGTGCAGCAGGTTGCTCACCACCTGCACCAGCCGCGCCCGGTCGCCCTCGACCCACAGCGGGGTGTCGTCTTCCTGCAGCGACAACGCATGCTGCTTCTGCTCGATGTGCGGCCGCGTGGCCTCGACCGCCTCTTCCAGCACGTCCTGCAGCCGCACCGGCTGCTTGTGGATCACGATCTTGCCACTGGTGATCCTGCCCACGTCCGTCAGGTCGTCCACCAGGCGACGCAATTGCGCCACCTGCCGCTCCAGGATCCCCAGGCCCACCCGCATCGGGCCTTCGGGGACGGACGACCGGGCCATGATGTCGACCATGTTGACGATCGGTGCCAGTGGATTGCGCAGCTCATGGCCCAGGACCGCCAGGAACTGGGTCAGCTGGCGGCTTTGCTCTTCCAGCGCACCGATGCGGCGGGCGTCGGTCAGGTCGCGCGTGACCTTGGCAAAGCCCCGGTGCGCGCCCTTTTCGTCGTACAGCGTCGTGATCACCACGTTGGCCCAGAACCGGCTGCCGTCCTTGCGTACCCGCCAGCCGTTGTCCTCGAACCGGCCATCGCGCATGGCGACCTTCAGCTCGTGTTGCGGCCAGCCGGCCTGGCGCTTGTCGTCGGGGTAGAACATCGAAAAATGGCGACCGATGACTTCCTCGGCCGTATACCCTTTGTTGAGCTGCGCGCCCAGGTTCCAGCTGACGATCCGGCCTTCCGGGTCCAGCATGAAAATGGCGTAGTCGCGCACGCCCTCCACCATCAGCCGGAAGCGTTCTTCGCTTTGGCGCAGCAACTCTTCCTGCGCGCGGCGGTCGCTGAGGTCGCGCGTGACCTTGGCAAACCCACGATGCGTCCCGTCCGCGTCCCACAGCGTCGTGATCACCACGTTGGCCCAGAACCGGCTGCCATCCTTGCGCACCCGCCAGCCCTCGTCCTCGAACCGACCCACCCGCTTGGCCTCGACAAGCTCGCGCCCGGGCCAGTCTTCGTCGCGCTTGTCCTGCGGATAGAACACCGAGAAGTGCTGGCCCAGGATCTCGTCGCGGGCATATCCCTTGAGCAGTTCCGCGCCACGGTTCCAGGTACGCACGTTGCCGTCGGGATCCAGCAGGAAGATGCCGTAATCGCCAACGGCCTCCACCAGCAACCGGAAATCCGAGTCGCTGACCGGCGGGGCGGCGCGCTGCGCGCCGAGGGAAACGACGGGGTTGGACACGCGGCTGCCCGATCCTTGCCTTGGTGAGTCAGGCACCTTAGCGCAAGGCAACGCACCCTGGCACCTGCAATCAGGGGTTGCGTGGATGCCGTCGCAAAAGCCAGGTCGATCTGCCCGGGTGCGGGCGCCCCAACCTGACTCGTTCAGCATTGCCTGCAGCCCATGTGTCCGGTGCATGCACGGCCTGCACCGCGTCCAACGGGCAGCCCACCGCCGTCAGTACATCGCAAGGGGCGACGTCACCCAGTACCGCCGGCCAGCAATGGGCGCGGGAGCTGGGCGCGACGGTGGTCACGTTTGAGATGCGCGATCAACAAGACATCGCGTCTGCATCTCGTGGATCCCGCCGTGGATCGCCGGGCATGCGGGCTGGGCAAACCCGGCGCCCATGCGCCGACCGGGGTGACGATCACGGTCCGTGCGGCTCGTAGTGCAGCGACACCAAAACAGGCGACCCGCCAGCCTGCCTGCACGGTCATGCGCAGCGTGCGCGTGTCGTTCACCCGGGTCCCGTTAAGGTTTTCCGGCTGGCACCACGGCCACGCTCGATATGCCTGCCTCGATACGCCTGCCTCGATACGCCTGCCTGGAGATTCCATGTCCGACAACATCTATGACGCGCTGCGCGAAAGCCACGAGCGCCAACGCACCCTGATGCGCCAACTGTTGCGCAGCAAGCCCGGTACACGTGAGCGGATCGATCTGTTTACCGCCTCGCGGATCGAACTCGAAGCCCACGAAGCCGCCGAGGAGCGCTACCTCTATGCACCGATCCTGATGGACGACATGGGGCTGGACTCTGCCCGCCATGCACTACACGAGCACCACCAGATCGACGAACTCGTCGCCGACCTGCGCAAGCTGGACCCGGCCGGCGACGCCTGGATCGACAAGGCGCGCGAACTCTCCCACGAGGTCCACCACCACCTGCGCGAGGAGGAAAAAAAGTTTTTCCAGGTCTCGGGAAAGATCCTCAGCGACGCGCAGAAGACCAAACTGGCCGCGCAGTACCGCAAGGATTACGCACGCATGCAGGCGAAACTCGAAGCGGCTTGAACCGCTGTCGACAGGACCCGCAGGCACGCCCTGCGGGTTTGTCGCGGGTAGCCGGCGATGCACCGCGACTCGAGACTCGCGACTCGATGCACCGCGACCCAGTGCCTGGCACCGCGACTCAGTGCTTGCCGTCCTGCTCCGACGTTCCCGACTGTTCGTACTCGCGCTGCAGCTTTCCGGTCTGCTTGTTGAGCTCTTTCTTCAACTCGGGCGTACGTGCATTGACCGAGTCGCCCGTGTAGTCGCGGTCCAGGCGGTCCGCTTCGTCCTGGTTGCCTTGGGTGTCTTTTCCCATGTCGTTTCTCCATTGGTCTGGTGCGCGCGCACGTGGCCCGCGCTGGTTGCAACAGCCTAGCGCCCGGACCGTGGTGCAGCCGTGAGCACACACCGGCATGCGCGACAGCAACGACGACGCATGCGCAGCCGCCGCAGACGCTCAACCAGGCGGCAGTGCACGCAAGGGCGGGACGAGGACACCCACATGCGACGCAGCAGCATCGATGACCAGCCGGCTGATCCGCCAGCAGTCCACTTGCATTGCTGCGACAACGTGGCGGCAACGCGGCACCCAACCCGCGTCACCGCTCTACCGATCTCACGCAGCCATGGTGGCGTTGTCGATCACGAACCGGTACTTCACGTCGCTCTTGAGCATCCGCTCGTACGCCTCGTCGATCTGCCGGGCAGTGACCATCTCGATCTCGGAGACGATGCCGTGCTCGGCGCAGAAATCCAGCATTTCCTGGGTTTCGGCGATGCCGCCGATCAGGGACCCGGCAATCGCCCTGCGACCAAACACCAGCGGCATGATGCTCGGGCTCGGATGCGGGCTGGCCGGTGCGCCCAGCAGGCACATCGTGCCGTCGCGCTTGAGCAGCGTGGTGTAGGCATCCAGGTCGTGCGGCGCGGCGACGGTGTTGAGGATGAAGTCCAGGCTGCCGGCGTGCTGCTGCATCTGCGCATCGTCGCGCGACACCACCACCTCGTCCGCACCCAGGTCCAGCGCATCCTGGCGTTTGCTCTCGCTGGTGGTGAACGCCACCGTGTGCGCGCCCATCGCGTGCGCCAGCTTGATGCCCATGTGCCCCAGCCCGCCGATGCCGACGATGCCAACCTTCATGCCCGGGCCCACGTTCCAGTGGCGCAGCGGCGAGTACGTGGTGATGCCCGCGCACAGCAGCGGCGCCACGGCGGCCAACTGGTCGTCGGGATGGGTCACCTTCAGCACGAATTTCTCGTCGACCACGATCCGCTGCGAATATCCCCCCAGCGTGTGGCCCGGCGCATCGGGCGTCGCCCCGTTGTAGGTACCCACGAACCCATTGGTGCAGTACTGCTCCAGGCCCTCGTCGCACGAGGCGCAATGCTGGCAACTGCCGACCAGGCAGCCCACGCCGACCGTATCGCCGACCTTGAAACCCGCGACATCGCCACCCACCGCAGTGACATGGCCGACGATCTCGTGTCCCGGCACGCACGGATACAGCGTCCCCGGCCATTCCGAGCGCACCGTATGCAGGTCCGAGTGGCAGATGCCGCAATAGGCGATATCGATCTGCACATCGGTCGCGCCCGGGGCGCGGCGCTCGATGGCCATGGCTTCAAAAGACTTGTCGGCGGCGCGCGCGCCATAGGCTTGGGTGGACATGGGCTGGACTCCTTGGAGGGAAGTGCATCATGCGCCGTTTTAGCCCGCATTCCACCCTCCCCGCTGTAGGAGCGGCTTCAGCCGCGAGCTCTTGCGCTTGCCGTTGCAGGAGCGACGTAAGTCGCGATGCTCCTGATCTCGCCGTTGTAGGAGCGGCTTCAGCCGCGAGCTCTGCTCTTGCCTTTGTAGGAGCGACGTCAGTCGCGATGCTCTTCCGATCATCCATCGCGACTGACGTCGCTCCTACAAAAACGCAGGGCCAAAGATCAAGAGCTCGCGGCTGAAGCCGCTCCTACAGAAGCCCAATGCGAGCAAAGGGACCTACCCACTTTTTGCCTCCCTACCCCAAAGCACCGACATCGAGAAGGTGCGCACACCGCCGCCAACACCCTGATCCACGCCGACGGCACGCGTGCTTCCCACGGCACGCGTGCATCTGGTGGCGGCTGCTAATGACGCATGATCACCGGCATCCCGGTACTGACCACCTTCGACACCGCGGTCGCGCTCCAGTTGGTCATGCGGATGCAGCCGTTGGAGGCGGTCTTGCCGATGCGTGCGGGATCCGGCGTGCCATGGATGCCGTAGTGCTCCTTGCTCAGGTCGATCCAGACGACGCCCACGGGATTGTTCGGGCCGGGCGGGATATCGGCGGACTCCGCGTCGGCGGAGGTGCCGGAGATCAGCTCGGGATTGAAGTGCCACACCGGATCGGCGGCCACGCCAGTCACCTTCCACTCGCCGATCGGCAGCGGGAACTGGGCACTGCCCGTGGTCACCGGGAAGTGCGCGACCACCTTGCCCGCCTCGTCTTCGAGCAGCAGCGACTTGTCGGACTCATCGACGATCACCCGGGCCGGCGTGGGCAGGTCGGAGGCACCGTCGAGCTTGGGCACGACCAGGGTCGCACCAGCGACGAGTTCGACGTCGGGATTGCGCTCGCGCAACCACTGCGGCGTGACGTGGAACTGTTCGGCGACTTTTTCCTGCACCGACTCGTACGGCAGCGAATCGACCTTGGACATGGCCTCCGCGCCCTCGGGCGTGTCATGGAACGGGCCGGCCACGTCGTCCTCGGACAGGCCCTGGCGCGTGAGCACCGGTGCGTCGGTCCCACCCAGGCGCTCGATCGTCTTGTCATCGGCTTTGCCGGTGACCGGCAGGCCCTGCGCCGACTGGTAGGCATTCAGCGCGCGACGCGTGTTGCCACCCATCAACCCGTCGATCACCCCCGGCGAAAAGTGCGCGCGCTCGAGCAACACCTGTGCCCGCAAGGTACGGTCAATGGAACCGAAGTCGGCATTCGCGTCGGCATTCGCGTCTTCCGCACCATCGGCCTGGTCCGCCTGCTTGGCCGTGGAATCCTCGTCGTCGGAATCCTTGGCGTTGGAAGCTTCGTCGTTGGCATCCTCGTCGTTGGCATCCTCGTCGTTGGAAGCCTTGTCGTTAGAAGCCTTGTCGTTGAAATCCCCGTCGTTGGAATCCCCGTCGTTGGAAGCCTCGTCGTTGACATCCTCGTCGTTGGAAGCCTTGTCGGATGTGTCCTGGCTGGTCGCATCGTTGGCAGCGGAGTCCTCATCCGAAGTCTCATCGGCCGCCTCGGCGGCGGCCTGCTTTGCGGATGTGTCCGAGGACTGAGCGGCAGCGGGCGCAGCCGTGAGCGCGAGCGCGGCGGGCAACAGCGCAAGCAGCGCCGCCTTCGCGATAAACGTGCGTGAAATCGTGGTCATCAGGGAACACCGTCAACTAAAGGTGCTGTCCATGGTCACAGGCCGGGCGGGCAGACAACGTGAATACCTGCAGGATGCATTCAGCACCGCACGCGCAAGCGACACCACACCCGGCCGGAGCAGCGCGCTGCCGCCGCCCACCGTAGCCGCAAGAACCATCGCAACAAACGCCCTCAGTAGGAGCGGCTTCAGCCGCGAGCTCTTGCTCTTGCTCTCGCCTTCGCCTTTGTAGGAGCGACGTAAGTCGCGATCCTCCTCCAATCAACCATCGCGACTCACGTCGCTCCTACAAAAACGCAGAACCAAACATCCACAGCCATCCGCTGAAGCCGCCCCCAAAAACCCAAATGCGCAGAATCTCGCCAAACAACCCCGCAACCCACTCAAGCCTTCCTCACAAACTCCGACTTCAACCCCATCTGCCCAACCCCATCAACCTTGCAATCAATGTCATGGTCCCCCTCGACCAGGCGGATGTTGCGCACCTTGGTCCCCACCTTCACCACCGACGAAGACCCTTTCACCTTCAGGTCCTTGATGACAGTGACGCTATCGCCATCCTGCAACGCATTGCCCACCGCATCCCTGACCACCCTCACCTCGTCCACGGCGTCGTCCTGCGTGGCCGACCACTCATGCGCGCACTCCGGGCAGACCAGCATCGCGCCGTCCTCGTAGGTGTATACGGAATTGCATTTGGGACAGGGGGGCAAGGTAGTCATCGGGATATTTTTGATGCGGGAGAGCGCGTGATTTTACGCTGGTGCAGGGGGAATGATGCGGAGGGTGGGAGTAAGTGAACCTGACCCCCTTTTTCCCCTACAAAAACCCAAATGTGCAGAATCTCGCCAAACCACCCCGCAACCCACTCAAGCCTTCCTCACAAACTCCGACTTCAACCCCATCTGCCCAACCCCATCAACCTTGCAATCAATGTCATGGTCCTCCTCGACCAGGCGGATATTGCGCACCTTGGTCCCCACCTTCACCACCGCCGAAGACCCTTTTACCTTCAGGTCCTTGATGACAGTGACGCTATCGCCATCCTGCAACGCATTGCCCACCGCATCCCTGACCACCCTCACCTCGTGCACGGCGTCGTCCTGCGTGGCCGACCACTCATGCGCGCAATCCGGGCAGACCAGCATCGCGCCGTCCTCGTACGTGTATACGGAATTGCATTTGGGACAGGGGGGCAAGATAGTCATCGGGATATTTTTGATGCGGGAGAGCGCGTGATTTTACGCTGGTGCACAGGGAGTGATGCGGAGAGTGGGAGTAAGTGAACCTGACCCCCTTTTTCGGATCAGGCCCTGGCAAGCACCGCACTGGAAATGGCGTTGATACGGCGAAAGCCCAAGCGCGGCACGATCCCCCACAGCGACCAAAGCGTGCAATACACCTCGAGCGCCTACCAGCAGCAGCTACGCGAAGCTGATCTGGTGGCCAGCATGGGCTGTAAGGGCATGTCCTATGACAACGCAATCATGAAGAGCTTCTTCAGCTCACTCAAACAGGAGCTCTCGCAACATGAGCGCTTCGAGGACCGTGAACAGGCACGAGCGAGGATCTTTGATTACATCGAGGTGTTCTACAACCGGCAGCACCTGCACAGCGGGCTATTTCTGCTCACCAGGAGACTTTAACAAGATGGCAGTGTTGTCTAACAATCTGTCCGAGGAATCGGGGGTGGCTTAACGTACCCCTAGCGCGCTTTCCTTTGATGAGCATGCCAGAGTTCTCGAATCATTTCATCGCTAGTCGGTCCAAGCACCTCGTCATCACGAACCTGTAAATACTGCACAACATTTTCTCCAAAACGTCCTCCTTGACGATTTTGCTTCGGCTCAGCAGCATGAATTAGAATTGCTTCGATATGATTTAATACTTCGCCGTGAGTAGAGTGTTTTCCGATCGCTTCATCGGCCAAGGTGCCGTTTTTCTTCACTTTTCGCACCCCAAACCAAGAGAACTGATTCCAGCGTTCCGCTAACGCGTCGCGCTTGTGTTGATTGAGACGGGCAAAAAGCTTCTGGTGACCTGCACCAGCTTGGCCTACGTAAACCATCTCATAGTCCGCGTAGAGAACGTACACGCCGGACTGCTCGCGAAAATCGACTTCGTCGGCCCTGAGGTTTTTTGCTGGAACACCTAAAAGCGTGCCCGCATTACTACCTGCGCCCCAAAACACATGCTTCTCGGCCCAGAACAATCCGTAGTTCTTTATTAACACTCAACCTCCCAGATCTGCGCTGCAGATCTCAGCTTATTTTTTGATACTTGCCGTTCTTGCAGAGCTCTGCACAGATGTCCGGCGTGGCCCCCACCTTTACTGCCATTGGTGCCGACACATGTACCCGTCGTGCACCTAACTTCGCCGCAATTTTTACACTTGCAGACCGTACCTGCGTTTATGCCGCAAGAAGGACACTTCATTTTTTGCTCTCCTTGTTGGAATGACACGCCCAAATAAGAACGTGCGCATTGGGTGCACGACTTGAAGGTAATGAGTTCTCGAGTCGTTTTCTCATCTGCATAAGATCTGAACAAACCGATTAGTCTTCGAACCCAGAATCCTTAAACTTGAGCGTTCGACTATTTTCTCGAACAGTCCGGACGATCTGCTGATCAAAACCCGATTCGTTGATCGCTTCGATATCCACGCGGATGCGGACGCGTGTTCCAGACTTGGCTGCGAAATGCCCGATGACTTCGCTTGAAATCTCAGAAAATCGCAACGCCGCCGATTCCGCGGGTAGTTCGACAACGCCAAAATAGCGCACGGGCAGTTTCGGTTTAGGGGATTCGCCTGTACCTGCAGATGACGTACTCCCTTCTGCCTGCCCATCCGCTTCAGGGGAGTCAGCATCGCTCTGGTCAGGGATCTTAGCGGCCTCCGCCTGACGTCTCGCCAGATCGTAGGCCTCCGCCGCAGCGGGTTCGATCAGCAAATGCGCCTGCATGAGCGGGACAGTCTGTGCACCGAATACAAAGCCCACGTACGCCCCTTCTTCTGCGGCCTGCGCCAGCCCGAAGAAGTCACGACTCATGACACCGTTCGCGATCGTCGACTGCATTACGTGCGAATTCAGCAGGCGTGGCAGGTACAGGTATGAGCAACAGTCCTGCCACACCTTCAACGCCGGAACTGTGGGCGCTTCCGGCTTCCAGAACCACGTGCTCAGCAGCCTCTTTAGGTGTAGCGGCGCCCATTGCTTGATGACAAGTTCATGCTCTGCAAGGACCGACTCGACCTCATGGGCCATGCCCTTGGCCGCAGGATTAAGCGGATAGGCTTCCCAATCGATTTCCCTGGCGACGCTGCCATCGCGAGCTTGCAGGCTCGGGGCGAGGAGCCATTTGTAAGTCTCACGCACCAGCCGCAGGAGGGTTTCCTTGGCTTGGGCATAGTTCTGTTCCGCTTGGCGCGTCTGCAGCGCATCCAGGTTCAGGCGGAGGTCCTTGATATCGCTGACGATACTGCGCCACGACAACAGCGTGCGCGCGGTTTCGCGCAGATAGGTCACCTGGTCACCATCGGCGGCAACGAACAGCAACCGATTGCGCTTTACGCGCGCCTGTTCTCCACGTGCAAGCAGAATCGTTCGGCCGCAACCTGGGCCTGACTGTGGCCAGTGCGGCTGTAGCTGGCATCGGGTGCAAGCGCAACCAACCGCAAACCGAAATCGTCCGGCACATCAGCCGACTGGGCAAACAGGTGGACGCCTTCAAAAATCCCTGGCAACAGCACGCGTCCCAGAGCAGCCTTGATTTCACCGACCGTTTCTTCGTCTGCGATACGTCGTTTGCGCTCCTCCATCTCGCGACGCAAGTTGGGGCGCACATCCAGCCACCAGCGATTGTTGCCTTTGTTGAGATAGGTCAGTCGCGCCTCCAGCCGGCCCAGCGCATCACGGAATAGATGCGCCGGCTGCGGGGGCTGCAAGCATCCCAGGATCACACGCTCGGTCTCTATCCCGCGCGCCAGGTCACTCACGGAACTGGGCGCGCTGCCCAGGAAAATCGTCCGCGCCACACGCCGACACGCTTGCATGCCACCGAACTTCGGCTCTTGGCTTTCGATCTGCACTGGCTCCGAGCGCGGGCCATCCACGTCGGTCTCCAGCACCGGATCCCAACCGGCTGGTAGATAGCTCCCCAATTCGCCGCGGAACGCCGCATCATAGATCGGCAGGCTGCCCGGCAGGATCAGCAGGTCCGCATTATTGTCCTGCCAGAGACTCGGGATCGCGCGCGCCATCAGTTTCAGCACGCCGCGCGTGCGCTGAAAGTTGGGGAGGGACGACCAATCCTTGTAAAGCCGCTCGAAAACTTCCCGGATGGATCGGATACGCACGGGCGCATCCGGTCCTGGTAGTGGCTTTCCTGGGTTTCACTCTGGCAATTCGCCCGCATGCGCCACGTAGTGATCGGCAAACGCCCTGCATACTGCATCCACGGCAGCGGCCGTCCTCGATGGATGCAAACAAACGCCGGCGCACGATCTCGAACGACTCCTCGGCACCGACCGGCTTCCAGATCGCCT
>CAVQBQ010000004.1:0-794568 GCA_963710825.1 uncultured Gammaproteobacteria bacterium
TCACTTATCTAGATCGATCGCGTACGGGCCGATGCGCGGGCCGCACGCCGGCAAAGCGCTTGGTCCTGGCCTCGACCATGGCCTGGAAGTCGTCGCGTCCATAAGCCCGCTGCTGCTGCAGGTACAGGCGGATGGCGGTGAGGTCTTCTTCGTTGAGGGTTTCGTTGAGCAGGGTGCGATAGGCGTTGGCCCGTTCCTTGTCGCCGGTGCCCAGGTCGCGCTGTGCGGAATGCAGGGTCAGCAGCGCGTCTTCGCGTAGGCCGCAAAGCGCCGCGCAACCGGACCATGGGTAGACGATCGGGTCGTCGGTCATGCGTGCGCGGACGGGGTTGAGGTCGATGTAGCGCACGCAACGCAGCAGGTAGTCGGCGCTGTCGACCAGGCAAGCCTTGTAGCGGCCTTCCCACAATGTGCCGGTGCGGCGGTGCCGGGCGTTGAATTGACCCACGTACTGCCGCCCCAGCTTCTGCATCAGCTGGCCGATGGCACCGGTCTCGGGTGGGGTGGCGAGCAGATGGACGTGGTTGTCCATCAGCACGTACGCATGGAGTTGGCAGCCGGTGGCAAGCAGGGCTTCGCGCAGCAGCTGCCGGTAGCTGGCGCGGTCGGTGTCGGTCAGGAAGCAAGGCAGGCGGTTGTTGCCGCGTTGCACGATGTGCTGCGGGATGCCGGGCAGGTCGAAACGGGGGAGGCGAGCCATGAGGGCAGGGTCGACCCATCGGGCCTGCCCGGGGATCGGTATTTGTCGGAAACGCACGTCGGAGGCACCCGCGATTGGGCGTCAGAAGTGAACCTGACCCCGTTACCAACCGCCGCTACCCGCCCCGTTACCCGACCCCGTTACCCCCCGACGCCCGGCATCGCGGCGATCTGCTTCATCCATGCCACCACTTGGGGTTCATCGATGTCGTCAGTGCAGGTCAGCTCCACGCCGCGGGTGGACTTGCCCATGGCGACGGGCGTCACCGGGGGCACCGGGTCGAGCATGGTGCCGTTGACGAACATCAGCTTGACGTGGCCGGCAAAGGCGCCGCAGCAGAAGCACCAGCCGTCGCCCACGCCGTAGTACGCCATGCCCCACTTCACGCTGCGCTGCAGGCCCGGCAGCGTGTCCGCCGCCACCTGGTCGATGCGTTCGGCGATCCCGCGCTGCGGTTGCGGCAGGCCGGCAATGTAGGCAAACACCGGCTTGTCGCCGACCGATGCCTTGGCCGCGCTGGCCTTGCCGGCCTGCATCGATTCTGGCAGGGGCGCCGCCGCCGTGGCGGATGTTGCAGCAGGTTTGCCAGCTTTGCGAGTCGCCATCGCACACTCCTTGTCGGAACAGGTGGTTCATGTGGGCGACGAAGACGCGCCGCGTCAATAGGAAGCGCGGGGTCAGGTTCACTTATTGAAGAGGGACACCGGACTCGGCTTTAGTGCTGATTAAGGGGCAGGACATAGTTGAGTTATAGCCTCTAGCCGGACTCTAGCCCTAAGATCAGGGCCTTGGGTTCCGCAGGGGGGCGGAATGTACGGACTCAAAGATGTACGCAGTCGGCGTCGTGACGCGCTGACGCGGGTTGGCTGGGATCGCTTGGAGGCCCTGTTGGCCGACCACTACCGGAGTCATGGTTGGGCAGTCGAGCATGTCGGCACCGGTGGATCCGGGTCGCGCTTTGATGGCGGGATCGACCTGAAGCTGCGTCGCCCCAACGAATATCTGGTTGTCCAGTGCAAGCACTGGAACGCCAAGCAGGTGCCGCACAACGCTGTCCACGAGTTGCTTGGCATCATGCTCAATGAATGTGCGACCGGCGCGATCCTTGCCACGAGTGGCGAGTTCACGCGCTACGCGCGCGAATCAGCCGCCAAGGGTGGCCATATCCAACTAATCGACGGCGACGCCCTGCGCGCGATGCTCGGTCCATTGCCGGAGATCGAAGCTACACAGGGAGCGGCAACCAGGACAACCAGCATGGAGGTCCACGTCGGGGAGCGGCTCCTGTCCGCAACGCAGGACAGGATTGGCAATGGTGGGGGCGTCCACCGCAAGGAGCGTCGCGCCGCACAACACGCTTTCAAATTGTTTTTGTTCAAGTGCGGCGCATGTCTGGTATTCGCCTGGTTTGTTGCCGTAGTCGTGGGTGGCGTACTGAATCGAGCCATCAGCAACATCGGCGTACATGGTCAGGCGAGCACGCATGTTGTTGCCGCTCCGCAACAGACAAAGCACGTTGCCATGTTCTCGGACGCATCCGCGACGTCTTCAAAGCCTGCGAAGCCCTGTAACGAAATCATCGACACGCAGTCCGGAACCTACATCGACCACTGTATGAAAAGCGAGCCCCACAAGCCACCGACCGCTGCCGAAATTCGTGAGTCGCAACGCAAGGCCGACGAGGCCGCAGCAATCCTCGCGCCCAACACGCCTGAGATGTAAGCCCGTCTAGCTGAAGTACCGGTAGCACCACGAACGGCACCAAGAACGGGGTCGGGTTCACTTATCCCGATCAAAAGCGGGATCACCGGCAATTTGCACCTTCCCCCTACACGCAGGCCCGCCCATTTTCCAAGTGTGATCTCGCGATACACGAGGCAAGCAATTAGTGGGGGCGGCGATTAAACTGGGCAGAGATAATTATGTCGCCGTCTTTTCCACGCGCCAGCTTTCGATGGCGATGCCTCAGCCGCGATGCTGAGCAGAACAGGGGTCATGGACTATTAGCGCTCTTCGAATTTCCAAACCAGACTCGCGCGAGTCTCGATCGCCCCTCTACGCCAGTGCGCGTTCGGGTTTCGGGGTTAGCAGCTTGGCATCGCTCCGGCTCGTCAGGTGCCTGTGAGGACTGGAGGTGGGTCGCGATCGGTCATCTGCGGGCGGTCGATGCGACTGGTCCTGGTCTGCATGGTCTGGCTGTTGGTCGGACTGGTGCCCCGTGTCGGACTGGCGGCCGAATACAACGCCGGGCCGGCACCTGACTGGGTCGTCGCGACCAAACCGGGCAATCCGAGCGATGGCCAGCGCAGCAAGGACAGCGACGGTGTTTCGTACCTGCTGGTGGATACCCAGCTGCGCAGTGGCAAGGCGACGAGTACCCGGTATCGTCGCGTGGTCAGTCGTGCGCTCAATCCGCACGGGGTCGAATCGATCGCCAACATCGAGATCGAGTTCGATCCTTCGTACCAGACGTTGACCTTGCACGCAGTCGACCTGGTCCGCGGCGGTCGTGTCATCCATAAACTCGCCAGCGCGAAGGTTCGTGTGATCGAACGCGAGACCGAACTCGATGCACGCATCTTTGATGGCATGAAGAGTGCCAATATCTTCCTGGACGACGTGCGTGTCGGCGATGTCGTGGATTATGCCTACAGCGTCAGCGGTCGCAACCCGGTGTTTGCCGGTGGCACGTTTGGTCGCACCTCGCTGCAATTCAGCGTCCCGGTCGCGCGCGTCCACGCGCGTGTCCTGGTGCCTGAAGACAGGGCGGTCAGGGTATCCACGCTGTATTCCTCGAAGAAGCCCTCGATCGCGCAACACGATGGCTTGCGCGACTACCAGTGGAACGTCTCCGATGACCCCGGTCTTGCGATCGACGCGGGCGCGCCGAGCTGGTACGACCCACGTCCGGCCGCCGCCTTTACCAGTTATGCGGACTGGAATGCCGTGGCGCGCTGGGCGCGAACGCTTTATGTCGTTCCAAAGACATTGAGTCCAAAACTGGAGGCAGAGGTCGCCCGCATCGCAAAAGCGGAAAAGGACAAGGCAGGGCGCATGCTCGCCGCATTGCGCCTCGTGCAGTCCCAAGTGCGTTACCTGGGTGTTGAAGTGGGCATGAATTCGCACCGGCCCAATCCACCATCGCTGGTGTTCGACCGCAGGTTCGGCGACTGCAAGGACAAGGCGCTGCTGACCGTGGCGCTATTGTCGCGCCTGGGGATCGACGCAAACGTGGCGCTGGTCAACACCAGCATGCAGAAAGGGCTGGCGGAAGAACTGCCGAATCCCGGCGCTTTCGACCATGTGATCGTGCGGGTCGTGCTGGACCACAAGCCGTATTGGCTCGACCCGACCTTGTCGGAGCAACGCAGCGACCTGGCGCATCTCATCCAGCCCGACTACGGCCTTGCGCTGGTGGTCGAACCGGCCACTACCCAACTGGTCCCGATGGATACCGCGCGCTTCCGCATCGCCAAGCGGTCCGTGCATGTCGTATTCGATGCGCGCGAGGATTTCGACAAGCCTGTCGGCTACACGGTCACCACGACCTACGAAGGCAGCGAAGCGGATGCGGCACGGGTGAACCTGGCCTCGCAGAGCCTTGTCGACCTGCAGAAGGGCTACCTCAACTGGTATGCCAACTATTACCCGCACATCTCGGTCGCGGCACCGCTGAACGTCAAAGACGACGAATCGAAAAACCGGCTGACAATCTCCGAACACTACCTGATCGCCGACATCGCCACCGTGTCCGGGAAAGGCACGAAGCATACTGTCGCCATTTCAACGGTCGACTTCGATTCCCTGTTCAACGTGCCCGAGGTCAGGATTCGCAAATCGCCGCTCGCGCTCGGTTTTCCGCTGGAGGTCGACCAGACCACGGAAGTCCTGCTTCCCTCCGAGTGGCCAGTCACGCCGGAAGAGCATCACGTCAAGGATCCGGCCTTCACGTTCGATCAGGAGGTTCACCTCGACGGCTTGCGCCTGGTCATCACCGACCATTACGAATCGCGGGCGAGGCAGGTCGTGGCTACCGACATGCCGCGTTACCTCGCCAACCTGGCGCGTGCGCGTGATGCCCTCGACTACAGCCTGTCCTGGACCGGTCCCACTGCCGGGACCACATCGTCCAAAACCACATCCCCGTCGGACACACGTCTGACTGTCCTGGACCGGATGAACTGGCCGATCGCGATGCTGACACTTCTGCTGTTGGCCCTCTGGGGCTGGCTTGCGGCGCTTGCATACCGCTACGACCCGCCGCCGCAGCAGGCAGTCGCTGACAGCCCGCAGGGCCTCGGCGGATGGTTGGTGCTGCCAGCAATCGGCCTGGTCGTTTCCCCCTTGCTCATCGGGAACACCTTGAACGACCTGGCAGGCGCAATGTCCGCCGGTACTTGGGCCGCGCTGACCACGTTCGGTGGGGCCAACTACCACACGCTGTGGGCGCCCCTGCTGCTTGTCGAATTGGTCGTCAACCTGGGGGAGTTGGTGTTCGCGATCCTGCTGCTGGTCTTGTTCTTCCGGCGCCGTACCTGCTTTCCCAAACTGATGATCGGTTTCTATATTGCGGCCGCCGTCTTTCAAGGCATCGACGTGATGATGTCGAGCCTGCTGCCGGCAGTCCCGGTCACGATCAAGGACTACGGAACGCTTGTGCGGGTGGTCATCTCGTCCATCATCTGGTCGGCCTACCTGCTGCGATCGCGTCGCGTGAAGGCAACTTTCGTGCGGCGGTATCGCGAGGCGGACGGGACGGGAGCGGGCACTGTTGGCGCTTGACCATCGAACACCTCCAGGACCGTCGTCTCCTTTATCAGGTGTGCAAATTACCCGGGGCATTCCGCACCATTTTTCGTCCCCTTATTTTGCAAGGCTGCGGAGCAGCCTGTCCTCCGGCTACACTTCGACTCAGCATCCGGCAACCGGGCCGGGCCAACCAGGGGGAACACCGATATGCCATCCCGACACACCCTACGGGGCATGCGCGTCCTCGCGCTCGCCTGTCTCGCCTCAGGTGCCATGGCAGGCGCGGCCCAGGCCGCCGGCAGCTACGCCTCGCCGTCGATCCAGTCCGTCGTCGTGATGGACGACCTCGACGCCATCGCGATCATCGGCCAGAACCTGCCGTACCTTGCCCACCAATGGACCGTGTCCCTCGGGCCCCAGGGCGAGCCGGGCGACATCACCCGGTTTTGCCGCCCCGCATCGCCGTACGGCCATGCCCTGACCTGCCGCATGACCGGCGGCCTGCCGCCGGCCGGCGACTACCTGCTGCGCCTGCGCAACCTGCGCGAAGGGACCGAGGTCGAATACCCGCTGACGATCGGCGCGGTCGGGCCGCAGGGACCGACGGGTGGGGAAGGTCCGCAGGGCCCCGTCGGCCCGCGGGGTCCGCGGGGCCCGAACGGCGACACCGGACCACAGGGCCAGAAGGGAGACACCGGCGACACCGGCGCGGTGGGACCGCAGGGCCCGCAAGGCGGACCCGGTCCGGCTGGCCCGGTGGGCCCCACCGGTCCGCTGGGTCCGCAAGGGGCGACGGGCGCAACCGGTCCCATTGGCCCGGAAGGCGTTGCCGGTACGCCCGGCGCGATGGGTCCTCCCGGACTACAGGGTCCGGCTGGCCCTGCCGGCCCCACTGGCGCGACCGGTGCAACCGGCCCGCAGGGTCCGGCAGGTCCGGTGACACCCGACGCGCGCTTTGGCAATGACACCACGGTCTCCTCGGCGGGTCACGAATATGACTGCGTCCTCGGCGAGCTGACATTGAACTCTGGCAGCGTCACGGTGGGAATCCCCGCCCGGGGCCAGCTGATGGCGATCTCCCAGAACGAGGCGCTGTTCTCTCTGCTGGGAACCCGCTACGGCGGCGATGGCATTCAGACGTTCGCGCTTCCCGATCTGCGGGGAGCCGCACCCAACGGCACCGAGTATTCGATCTGCACCGTCGGCATTTACCCGTCGCGGTATTGACGGCCAGGCCAACCCCGCTGCCCTTGGCGGCGGGGTCCGGCCTGTCCGGAAAAGGGAAGTCCACTGCGTCCCTTGTCTGCACCCCTTTTCTAGCGCCTTTCCTGCAACTTGGATGCGCGCGTCGCTTCCGGCGTCGCGTCCAGGTATGAGGCAAAACCGCGCTCGCCGCCCGCGCCCAGGACGTAAGCGCGCGCGAAGGCGTCGACCATGCCGGCATAGACCTCCATGGACCGCCCGGCAGGCATCAATTCGCCACCGAAACGCGTCAGTGTCGCCGGCATCGTGATGGGTGCGTCGGAATAACTGGTATGGCTGCCGCCGGTGATCTTGACCAGCCAGAACGGAACGCGTTGCCGGCCCAGCGCACTCGTGATGCGTTGGTCCATGTCCGGTGCGCCGGGTGGTCGCGCCGGCGGCGGTCGGCCGGCCGCGCGGCTCAATACCATCAGGCTGGGACGCTGGACGCCCTTGGCGAAGACGGCGGCCGGTTCGGGCGTGCCCTCGAAGTCGACGCAGGCGCCCACCCGAGGATCCTGCGTGCACACATCCAACGCGGCGGTGCCGCCGATCGAATGTCCCGTCGCCACGACATGTGCCAGGTCCAGCCGCAGGCCCGGCACGAGGTCGTCTTCGCTTTTGCCGAGCCGATCGAGCACCACGCCCACGTCGCGGGTCCAGTCACGGATGCGCGGCACCCAGTCTGTTTCGTCGCCGCTCGCCATTGCAGGATCGTCGTGTGCCTTCAGCACGCGGCCGTCCGGGAGGCGGCTCACGCCGATGTAGGGATGGTCGATCACTACCACCGCATAGCCGCGATGCACCAGCGCGGTGGCCAGGTGGGCATAGCTGAGCCTGGCGAACCCCAGGCCGGGCGACAGGGTGATGACCGGCCACGGTTGGTCGCGCATCGGCGCCGCAAGCTCGGCGGCCGCCGCGGGTGCGCGGGCCCACCCGCGCAGTCCGGCTTCGCCGACGTCGTAATAGTTGTCCTGCACCAGCGCGTCCAGCAACACCGGATCGTTCGCGTAGTGCTGTTGCACGGGCGTGGGCACGGCCGGATAGAACAACTGGGCAAGCCATTGTCGCGGTCGCGCGGGGTCGCGCAGGTCGTGCCGCGATGCGTCGGTCAGCAACACGGTGACGGTACCGACGTCCGACTGCGTCGACGCGGCTTGCGCGTGCGCGATGGAGTCGCGTGCTGGCGTCTCGATGGGTGCTGCGGCGCATGCCGCGCCAAGGCCGCCCATGATCAGGACGAACACGCAGGCCACGACGGTTCGATACTGCAACATTCGCCTCACCCCCGGAAACCAGTGCGCTGGATGTCTCGGCCGCCGCCGCGGCGGACGGTCACGAATTCGTCGGAGCCCTTGGGGCCTCCATCAACAACCGCTCGGTCGCGCATGCCAAGGCAGCCATCAGGCGACCGAGGGTGGCGCCGGCAAGGGCCGCCGTGAAGCCGTCCACGCCACCCAGGCCGCCAGCGCGACCTCGAACAGGTTCGCCGTGCGCTCGATCACCATCGCGGCGGTGCCTTCGGCCGCCTCGGCACTGGAATGCAGGATGGACAGGTTGAGCAGCATGTGCAGCAGGATGACGAGCCACAGGCTGCCGGTCCGCATGCGCACCGCGGCAAACATCATCCCGCTCATCGTGGTGACGGCCATCAAGGTGATGGCATGGGTCCAGCTGCCGTCCATGACGCCGTGGATCAGGTGCATGCTGCCGAACAGCACGCCATTGAGCACGATCGCGCGCCACGCCGGCAGGTGCAGCAGCAGGGCGAAGATAACGCCGCGGAAGAGCAGCTCCTCGCCAAACGCATTGGCGAACTGCATCAATGCCTCGCCGGGGAAGCCGGGACCGGTTTCAACGCCCATCGACAGGAAGGCGACGCACACCAGCAGGCTTACCAGGAACAGTGGAGCCGGCCGGATCCTGTCCAGCTCCAGGCCGACGTCCTTCCACATCCCGAGCAGTTGCACCAGCAGGATCGGAAGGAGGATCGTCGAGGCGAACGCGACCAGCTTGACCTTGCCGAAGGCTTCGGGTGGCGCGAAGTCCGCCCCGGCTTTGAGCACCAGCACGGTGAGCACGAACTGCAGACCCGCGCCGCCGATCGCTGCGGCCACCGGGTAACGCACTGCCACTTCGCGGACGGTCATGGTGGCGCTTCCATCAAGGGGCGGGCGGACCAGGCCGCGCGTGCTCCTGACCCGTGTCGGGCGGGATCATACATGTGCCGAACATAGGGCAACCCTGCCGAAAGACAGGGGCCGGGAAGGTGCTGTCAAAAAAGGGGTCGGGCAAACAGTGATCTGAAAGCAATCGCATCGTCCCACTCGGATTCCATGGATGGTTCGAGCCCGCCCATGGTCAGGCCCGATCGTCACGGTTGTAGGGTTGGTGCGCCGCGCGGATAACAGGGGACGGAGCTAATCGAGCGCTTTCATCGGTACGCGGAACTCCATTTTGCTGCACGAAAATCGCATGACACGTGTCACGAGGCAAAGGCAACACATGTCCCTAACCTTTGCCTACTCGCCATGCACACTCGCTCTGGTTTGGGTGCGCTGGCGTTGCCGATCGTCCGGGTACGTGGTTGCCGATACCTGGCGGCTGCCCCTTTGGTTGGCCATTTTCAGTGCCATGCAGGGAGATAGTGAATCGATGAAAAAGGCTTCAATACTGCTTTTGGCGACGCTTCTCCTCGTAGGCTGCCGCCAAGACCGCGCAATAATGCCCCAAGGCTCGTGGGTCATCGTGGACCGTGCCGGAAACCTGACCTCGGCAACTTCCTTGGTCATGCTGAAAGCTGCCGAGCAACCGCTTGAGGTGCCGCGTTATCGGCAAACACCACCCGTCACCTTTATACCCGAGTTGATTATCGGGGAACCGGGAACGGCGGTCCGGCTCCGGATGGGGACAGAGTTGATCGCACCGCCATTGCGTTCTCATCAACCAATCCAGCTACCCGTCTCGCTCGACGGTGGCCCTGCGCGTCTTGTGGAATTCACAACCGACAGCTTCGGTGACATCAAGACGTCGCGCGAGGTGGCTGAGCGCATGCGCAAGGCAAGCCGGGCGGTATTCACCGTCACGTTGTACACAGAGCCCGCGCAGACTGCAGACATCACGTTTGACCTCGCAGGGCTGGATACGACGCTACGTGCATTCGACGCAGAAGCCTGCAACCGGAAACAAGATGACTGGTTGACCAGGGGTGCCCGTTGGCTTGGCCTTGCATCGACACCGGTCGACGAGGCTTGCATGGAATGAAGCGCACCGGGCCTTCGCCTTGAGGCGGTGGTGGCTAAATGACACTTGTCATCGCCATGCGATGACGCTCCGCACTGGTGGGCTGGCTGGGGTTGAGGAAACTGTGCGTGTGGCCGCGTCAACTGCGCCGCGCACGCCTCCATCACCAAAAGGATCACCGCCATGCTACGCATCATCGAAGCCACCATTGTCTTGCTACTGGCCACGCAAGCTGCCACCGCCGCCGAGCTTCGCGTCCAGGTCGTGGGCATCACTCGACCAGTCGGAACGCTCAGCGCCATGCTGGTCGACTCGCAAGCGGCATGGAACGGGGCGGCGCCGCCCGTCGGTGGTCGCCGGTCAGAGATCACTGCGACAGGAACCATTGAATTGACCTTCGAGGACCTGGCGCCCGGTGAATACGCGATACGCCTGATGCACGACGAAAACGGCAACGGAAGCCTGGACCGGAACCCACTCGGCATGCCCATCGAGGGTTACGGTTTTTCAACAATCCTCGCGTGATGCGTGCCGCGACCTTCGACGAAGCGCGCTTCACCGTGCCCCCGGCGGGTACCACGATCCAGATCGTGTTGCGGTAGGTCGTCATAATGGATCGGCGCCATTTTCTGGGCGTGTTGCTGGGGACCGCTGCGCTGGGCCTGGTTCGCCCGGCAGTGGGCCACGGATTGCTGTCCAACCCCGCGCAACGCTTTGCACACGGACTTGTCGATCATCCCTGGCTGGCAGGGTGGCAGGATGCGCCACGGTTGGATGGCGTGGCGCGCAGGCTGGAGGTCATCGGCAGGATTCCCGCCGGCCTGGATGGGAGCTGTACCGCAACGGTCCCGGTCGATTCAGTCGCGCGGGAATCCGCTACGAGCACTGGTTCGATGGCGACGGCCTGCTGCATGCGTGGCGACTGGATGACGGTGGCGTGCGGCATCGTGCGCGTTTCGTGGGCACCCGAAAATTCGAACGCGAAGAAGCAGCGGGCCGCTTCATGGTCCCTGCAGTCGGTACGCGCATCGAAGGCGCGGTGCCGATCCGCAACAGCGATGATCTCAACACCGCCAATACCGCGGTGTTCTCCCACGCCGGCGGCCTGTACGCGCTGTGGGAGGGCGGCTCTGCCTACGAAGTGGATCCGGACACGCTGCAGTCCCTCGGCCCCAAGGCCTGGCGCGAGGACCTGCAATCGATGCCGTTTTCCGCGCACCCGCTGCGGGAGTCCGATGGCAGTTGCCGCAATTTCGGGTTACTTGGATCCACCCTGGTGCTATGGCACCTGGATCCGGGTGGAAGCGTCCGTGACGTGCGTACGCTTGCGATGCCGTTTCCGGGCTACATGCATGCGTTCTCGATGACCGAGCGCTACCTGGTGTTCGTGTTGCAGCCCTATGTCGCGCACCGTGGCGAGTCGGGACAGCCTTATTTCAAGACGTTGCAATGGGAGCCGAAACGCGGTTGCCGCGTCCTGGTGGTCGACAAGTCGGATATGGACCGCCGACGCTGGTATGGCCTGCCCGCGGGCGCGGCGTACCACTATGGCGCGGCGCGCCAGCATGGCAGGGAGATCCTGTTGTCAGCCTGCTGGAAACAGGACGGTGAGCAGGCACTGTCTCCTTTCAGGGCGGAGATGCGGGGCGTTTCCCACCCGGTCGACCTGGGCTCGAGCCTGCAGGTGATCCGCCTGGGGCTGGACAGTGGCGAGGCGGGCATGGACGCGGTGGTTGTTGGCGGCCTGGACTTTCCGACCTGGGATGAGCGGGCGGACGATGGCTGCATGTTCGTGCTCACTGGCAACGATACCAGCGAGAGCGGCTACTTCGATGCCGTGTCAAGGATTGATCCGCAACACGGTATCGTCGACCACTACCATTATGGCGAGGGCTGCATGGTCGAAGAACACCGCTTCGTTCCCGCCGCTGATGACCATCTGCCCGGGCAGGGCTGGCTGGTGGGAACGGTGTTGGATTACCGACGCGGACGCACGGGCCTGTCGATCCTGCAGGCCGACAACCTGCGCGCAGGGCCGGTTGCCCAAGCCTGGCTTCCGCACACCGTCCCGCTGGGATTCCATGGCTGGTTCGAGCCGGCCCATGGCCAGCATCGTGGGGCCTGATCGTTTACTGCAAGCAGCCAGTCATGCCGGTGACGCGCGGTGCACGGAAGCGATAAATGTCCAACTTGCCGGCACGTACGGATTGGGCACGTCCGCTAAGCAGCATCTCGGTGGGCTTGCTGGCATCGACCACAGGACCGAGGGTCGCGCCATCTGCGCTGTTCAATGAGAGCGGCAACAGCTGCACGTCGGCATAGGCCTTGCCATCGCACTGCGCGACGTACAGCTGGATCGGCTCGCTGTCGACATCGGCAGAGCGTGCAAACACGATCGCCCGGCCATCCGCCAGCCATGCGGCGTCGAACTCGTCATCGGCCGTATTGATACCGGGCACAGAACGGCTGGCGACGAACGCCGTGCCATCCCAGCGCGCGACCAGCAGGTCGTGTCGTCCTGCGCCACCGAAGCCATTGCTGGCAAACAGGAGGTGCCCGCCATCGGGCGAAGGCGTTGGCGCCCATTCGTCGCCGCTGCTGTTGACACCGGCACCGAGGTTTTCCGCCGCGCCGAAACTCCCATCGTCCATGCGGGGTGCGCGATAGAGGTCGTCGCCGCCAAGGCCGCCTTCCCGGTTTGAAAAGAAATACAGCCAGCGACCATCCGTACTGAACATCGGATCAAAATCGTTGGCGCTCGAGTTCAACGCAAGGGGCCGTGGATCACTCCAGCGACCCTCCACGCGGGTGGCTTGCCACAAGTCCCACCCTCCCGCACCACCGGGCCGATCGGTGCTGCCCCAGATGATCTGCCTGCCGTCGGGGCTGATGCTGGCGCGGATTTCGGTGTGCCTGGTGGACACGATGCCAAAGCCCTCGATACCGAACCGGGCCTGGGGCTGCGCTGCCAGCGGCAGCACCAGAAGCGAAGTGGTGATGATGGCTCGAAGCAGCATGAGGGCAGTCTCCTTGAACGATGCCGAAAAAAGGATTCAGTGAAAACACGGGTCAGAGTGGAGTGCCCCGGGTTTTTCGGACACCACGAAGCGAGGACAATCCGCGCACGGAGGTGTTCGAGAAATCAGGGGTAGTCCACACCGTCCCTTTTGGTGCCGAGTAGCCCGCAATCGCCCCATGGAAGAAATTGGCTGGTCCATGGATTTGCATTCTATATACGATTACTCTCTTTCTCTCGGCGTCTCGCGCACAAGCAGGCGACAGAGACCTTCATAACGGGGAAATCGATGAAGAAGTCGACTTTTGTGTTGTGCTTGGCGCTATCGCTCACTCCCGGGCTTTGTTTCGCGAATGATGCCGAATTGGCGGGGCTTGAGGTCATGGGTGCCCAATACAATCCGTCAACCGATGAAATTGATGTTGCTGTCAAGTATAAAGGCGGCGATGGCGACCTTCGCGGAATCGAGATTCTCGGGTGCGACGCTTTGACTCCTCGTACATGCAGGGCGGATGTCGTGCTCAAGCTCGGCACTGTTCGCAATGAAGATATTGAGGGCGTGATTTCCGTGCCTCGCCCGAGCCTTGAAATGAACAAGCTTGAATTTTCCAAAGCGACCCTGGTCATTCAAGGCCCAGGCAAGAAATCAAAGGCTACGATCGTCCTCCCAATGTTGCCCTTGGAAAAGCAGACGGAAACGCCGGCAAGCGAGGATGATGGGTGGTAATCCTAATTTGAAGGAGAGAAGGGCTCGAAGAACATGTCCGTTTTGAACGAAATTGCTTTGTGTCCCTTTTCTGGTTTGATGAAGACCCAATCCATGCAACTGCTCCCGCTCTTCGCATGAGAGACATTGATTGCCTGGATATCAAGTGCCCCCGATGCGGGGCTCATGCCTCATTCGTGGAGCCGTTCCAGTTTCCGGCTGCCGCGCCGGTGGATCGGCCGGCGCGGCGGTGGGGGAGCTGGCACGTGGTCGAGAAATACCCAAAGCTACTGCCTTGGCAGGCGCCTGCAGGAAGCGCAGGCCAGTTCCTGACGCATGGCGTGCCAAGCGGCCAAGGCTATCCGCTGTTGCATCGCGGGGTCGTGGAATGCCCGCACTGCCAAACCCCTTTTTTGCACACACTCGATTGGCCTGCGGACGCGTGGTGGCAGTGGGCGATCCGCGGGAAAATGTTGTGGGCCTGGCACCGCAGGCATGCCGAGCAGATACTTGCTTATGTGCGTGCAACCGCGCGTCCGTTGCGGCCCACGCATGGGCCACTTGGCAGCATTCCCACGCATTTTCTGTCCGCGAAAGTCCGCGATGCCGTGGTAAAGGCCATGGAAAAGAAGTTGCAAGCGAACTGACGATTGGTCGGAGATGGAACAGTGGTCAGAGTCGACTTTTCACCCTTGAAAAAGGGCTTCGGTACATTTTTCCTTGGCTTGCCTGGACAGGTAACCGGGTTTAAAAACGGGGTCTAAAAACGGGGTCAGGTTCACTTAACTCGATCAATCGCGAACGGGCCGATGCGCGGGCCGCACGCCGGCAAAGCGGTTGGTCTTGGCCTCGACCATGGCCTGGAAGTTGTCACGCCCGTAGGCGCGCTGCTGCAGATACTGGCGGATAGCGGCGAGGTCTTCTTCGTTCAGGGTTTCGTTGAGCAGGGCGCGATAGGCGTCGGCCCGTTCCTCGCCGGTCGTGCCCAAGCCGCGCTGCGCGGAGTGCAGGGTCAGCAGGACGTCTTCGCATGGGCCGCACAGTGCCGCACAACTGGACTATGGGAAGGTGGCCGGATTGTCGGTCATGCGGGCGCGGACGGGATTGAGGTCGACGTAGCGCACGCACCTCAGCAGGTAGTCGGAGCTGTCGACCAGGCAGGCCTTGTATGGGCCCTCCCACAATGTCCCGGTGCGGCGGTGCCGGGTGTGGAATTGACCCACGTGCTGGCGTCCCAGCTTCTGCATCAGCCGGCCGATGGCACCGCTCCCGGGCTGGGGTGGCGAGCTGGTGGACGTGGTTGTCCATCAGCACGTACGCGTGGAGTTGGCAGCCGATGGCTAGCAGGGCTTCGCGCAGGAGATGTCGGTAGCTGGCGCTGTCGGTGCCATTGAGGAAGCAGGGCAGGCGGTTGTTGCCGCGTTGCACGATGTGCTGCGGGATGCCGGCAGGTCGAAGCGGGGGAGGCGAGCCATGAGTGGTATGGTCGACGCAGTGGACCTGCCTGGGGATTGGTATTCGTCGGAAGCGCACGTCGGATTCGCCCGCGAAACATGTCGGAAGTGAACCTGACTCCGTTATCGCGACTCCGTTACCGCGTTACCATCCTTTGTTCGTGTTCAGGACGTCAAAAACTGATCTGTGCCCACAGTCCGGCTTCGTTGGAAGCAGACAATGCGCTGGTGAGGTTTTTCAAGCGTTCGTGCTTGTAGACAGCCGCCACCCGCAGGTTGCGGTTGACCGCCCACTCCAATCCAACGTTGCTGTAACGATCGTGTCGGGCAGGATCCTGCACTTCGCTGGTGTCCGCCTGGTCGTGGCGCGCGAACACCGACCAGCGTGGTGCCAGTTGCAGGCTGGCCCATAGCGACCATCCGCTGGCCCGGTCGCGGGTTGCCGATAACACTTCATTCCAGTCCGTTGCACGGAAATACTGTGCGCCGACACGGAGTTTCTCGCTCTTGTAGGCAGCCAGAACATCCCATCGGCGTGCCGTGTGCAGGGCGGTTTGTGAACCGCCATCCATGGCACGTGTTCCGTCATAGCCGCCAGCGGCAAGTACCATCTGCTTGCTCGGCTGCCACGCCAGCCGTGCCTCGAAGTCGGGCCGGTCTCCCGTGCGCGGGCTCTTGTAGCTGGAGCCACTGACCATCGACACGGCGTATTGCAAGTCGCCATCGCCAGGGGCGCCCAGGACATGCACCCCCCAATCGGCCGATGCACCGTACTTCAGTCGCGTGACCAATTCCTTGTCGACGTACCGATAGCCTGACCATCCGTTGACGAATCCAGCCCAGGGCATGTCAGCCGAGCCCAGACGCAATACCAGGCCCTTGCTGAAAGCTCCTTGCACGTACGCGCGCTTGACCCAAAGGTCGGTGGGGGATTCATCGCGCAGCCAGTTGATGTCCGTCGTCAGATGGGCTGACCAGACCTGGCCGAAGCGATGATCGAAATCCAGATACAGCCTTTTGATATCGCCATTGGTGCCACTGGCGTCGGTTCGCACGCCGTTCTTGTCCTGGTCAAGATGCGTGGCATCCACGAACACCTTTGCACCAAACGTGGTGTCGCCACTCCGGGTATCGCCCGCAAATGCAGGTGGAGCGACTGCGCAAGCGACTGCAAGCGTGGCAAGCCCCTCGAGCATGTGGCGGATGCAACGAGACGTCATGCGGTCTTCCTTATCGCCTGGCCGGATGTGCGCCAAGCAGTTGGCCTTGCACCTTGGTGCCGTACAGCGACATCGGCGTGTCGTGGTATTGCTTGCGCGTTTCGGCGAGGTTGCCTTTGAAACGCGGATCCTGTGGGCGTTCGTGCGCGTTCATGTACATCGCCACGTCCCAGGCATCCTGGTCACTCAGTGTGCCGCCTCTGCTCAAGGGCATGTTTGCCTTGATGAAGGCCGCCGCGTTGTCGAGCTGATGCATGCCCGCGCCCCAGTTGAAGGAGTCCGGTCCCCACAGCGGCGGGAACACGTTCTTGCCGGCGACCTGCTGGCCTTGGCCATCGTCGCCATGGCACAGCGCGCAACTGTGTTCGTACACGGCCTTGCCCCGCGCGTAGTCAGACGGTTGGGGCGGTTTGAAGTTGGCCTTGGGATAGCCGCCGCCGGCCAGCTTGGCCCCAATGGGGACGCCAGTGGACATCCAGTAGGCATAGGTTTCCAGCGCCAGGATCTCCTTGCTGTCCAGCGGTGGGGCCTTGCCGTTCATGCTGAACCTGAAACAGCCCTGGAGGCGCTCGCCAAAACTGTTGACATGGCCGTTTTTCTCGCGGTATTGCGGGTACGCCACGTAGGCGGCCCACATTGGTGCCGAATTCGCGCGACGGCCTGCATCGAGATGGCAGTTGCTGCAACTCAAGCCGTTACCGACATAGGGTTTGGCGTATTCGCTGGTCTGCATGAAGATGTCACGCCCATGACGCACCATGTCACCAAACGGACCGCTGGGAATGTCCGCTTCCAGTGGTGGCGAGAACGGCTTCGCGCTGGTGGCAGCGTCGGTATTTGGACTCGTGGCCGGCGCGGGCGCGTGGTCTGTCGCGTCACTGGTAGCAGCAGCGGCCGGCGCTTCGGGTGGCGACTGCGCAGTGCATGCCGCCACCGTCAGTGCCAGCAAGGCCATGGTGGCATGGCGGGTCATCATCGCGCTTCTCCCTTGCTGGCCAATGGTTGCGCGGCAAACCAGTTGGCGACAGCGGTAATGTCCTCGTCGCTCAGCGCTTTGCTGACATGCTGCATCAGTTCAAGAGGATCGTTGCGACGCGTACCCTGCTTCCACGCCTTGAGCTGGCTGGCGATGTAGGTGGCAGATTGCCCTGCGAGCGGCGGGAAATTTGCACCAACTCCCAAGCCACCGGGTGCGTGGCACTGTTCGCAACCGGGCACCTGCTGTGACCATCGCCCACGCGTGGCCAGCTGCGCCCCCACACTGTCGGCAGGCGGCGGGGACGTGGCTGGCTTGGCCAACGCAGCAGGTATGGGGAGTTTGCTGAAGTACTCTGCAAGCGCCTTGCGCTCGGCCGGGGTGAGTGCGGTAGCCACCGGTTTCATGACGGGATTGGCGCGCGTCCCGCTGGCGAAATCATCCATCTGCTTCTGCAGGTAGGCCGCGTTCAGTCCCGCCAGCCGCGGAAAGCCCGCTGCGGGCTGCCCCGCACCGTCCGCGCCGTGGCAGGAGTTGCAAGCCAGTGCGCCATTGCCATTGCCGCTCCGTGCAATTGTGGGGGCGTCGGCTGCCCTGACGAGTGCGGGCCCCATCGCCAGGATGCAAGCGACCAGGCAGGCAAATACAAATACAGGTAAGCGCATGGGCCTCTCCTTTACGTGTACGTGATCTTGCGTTTACTGAGTCGGACTGTTGCGACTCATCCGATCCGGTGCCGGTGTACGAAGACATTGTCGACGCAATGGCCATCGTCCGTGCAGGTTGTGCTGTTGGTGCACCCCTCAAACCTGCAGGACAGCGCTCGCAGCTTGCGCCAGAAAGGAGCGAAGGCCAGGTGAATGTAAGCCGCTTTCTGGGCGGGGAACAAGGCTGGGAAACAAAGGTAAGAGTCTATAGCAGGGGCTGGAACGCGGGTTTGAAACGGGGGGCAGAGTCTGAAGCGGGGTCAGACTCGACTTTTACACGCTTCGCTGGCTGTACTTGTTGGGCATCAAAGCCGGCACTGACGTTTTTGGCATTTGAATGGCCTGCTTTCCAAGCATCAAGCTGGGTGGGGAGAGCACTTCATGCCGTCAGCCCAGGAAGCATCTGGTGTCAGAGGGACGTCCCGGGCGCCTTATGTCCCCGGGGCCATTGCATTGGTGTGCTATCTCGCCTTCGTCGGGCTGGGCACTTTTTACTGGAAGACTGGCTGGATACTGGTTCTCTTTCGAACACAGTACGCCTTCTTCGTTGGGCTTCCCTTCGCGTGCATGCTTGCCTATTTCCTTGTTGGCACGATGGAAAATACGCGCGGCAACATCGAGTTCGAGTTTGTCGGGTTGAAGTTCAAGGGTGCAAGCGGGCCGATCATCATGTGGGTGATCGTGTTCCTGGCCCTTGTTGTCAGCATGCGCGTCATCTGGGGGCTTACGTAGGAACAGGTAAGAGTCGAAAACTCGGGGCAGGATCGACTTCCCCCTCCTGAAAAAGGGCTTGGGTTCAACCGCCCGTGATACCCCGGACAGATTAATCGGACAACACTGCCATCCTCACGAAGCCTGCTGGTGATCGGTAATCCAGCCCGACCTGCAGCCGGTGTCGGTCATATACCCCCGATGTAATCAAAGATCATCGCTCGGGCCTGCTCACGATCGTCTAAGCGCTCATGGTGCGTGCGCTCCTGCTTTTGTGGGCCGAAGAAGCTCTCCCTGACCGCATGGTCGTAAGGCAGTCCCATGCGACTCATGCTGGCGACCAGATCGGTTCGCGCAGCTGTTGCTGATAGGCACGCGAGGTGCACTGCACTCCTTGATGGAAAAGGCGTGGGGAAAGGATGTCAGGGACGATTTTGCGGTAGCCCGTGATCGCGCAGCGTTACTCGAAGGGAACCAAAAAAATGAGTTCCAAATAAGGGGGGCAGAGAACATCCCAGTTTCAAGCGCGAATGTCATCTGGCCCGCTTTCACTCGACCTCGACCATCACTTCGTTGCGTCGCATGAATCCAAAGGTCCACGGCGGGTTGTATTGAGCCAGTGAGACCGGCCCGATGACGCGCAACTTCCGCGCCTTCGCCCATGCCTGCAATTCGCGGGATTTCCTCTGCACGTCGCCGGGCTTCGCGACCCCGGAGAAGCGCAGGACCGCGAATCGAGCGGGTTTGGTTTGGCGCAACTTGACCCTGGGGTCGTTGGGCACGGGCAGGGTCTGCAGTGTCCATCTGGCCGGCATGGTGAAGCGCACCACCCAGGTGCCTGCCGCGCTTTGCGTTTGCGCGACCGGCGCGGTCATCGCGATTTTTTCGCTGGCCGCCTGCTGTGCCACGGGAGCCGTCATGGCAATGTCCTGGCGTGTGCGATTGCCGCCGAAGATGTAGCCGGCGAGCAGGCGGAATCCCTTGTTGGCGGCTTGCTTCTGGTCGCCGTCGACGGTCACCTCGGCGACTACGAGGGTGGGGTAGTCGCGCAGTTCGAAGGCGCCGTCGCGAAGGACCTCCTTGTATTGAGGCGTCTCAACGGCCATGGCCGCGCCCGCCATTGTCGCGGCGATCAGCAGGCCAGCGATCATCCATCGGTTCATGGTCGTCCGACACTCCAAGTGGTCCCTTCGTTCGATCCTGCAATCGCCGGGGCTGCCAGACACTGCTGGCTCAGGTGCGGTGTTACGCGCCCTGCCATTAGTGCCGCGTGATCAGCAGCAGGAATCAAAATTGGGTTAAACGCGGAAGGAGTGCCTTTCCCACAGTTTCACAGTATGTCTCGGGCGGCGAAGGCAGGCGTTGCGCTGACCGATTTATGTCCGGCCCGGGCCAGTCGATCCGGCCGATGCCAAGTGCGCACCAACGACAGCGCACGCTGGCTTGCGCTTCAGTCCATTAGCGCATCGGCGCCAGAAAAAATCCAGGGCCCGGGCTCAGTTCAATGGAACAGCAATGGAACAGGGAGGAACAGTGGTCAGAGTCGACCTTTCACCCTTGAAAAAAGGCTTCGGTACATTTTCCCTTGGCTTGCCTGGACAGGTAACCGGGTTGAATCAGTGCGGCTGGAGGTAATTAAACGCTGTTCCCTATCAGCCGGCGGGGAAAAGTGACCAGATAGAAACGGCCAGGTCGAGATGGCCCGGATTTTCGCACTCGCGGCTCCGGCTTCAGCTTGGGTCACGGGTCTACTGGTTTAACTGGGCGTTGTTCCGGGGATCACTTTTGCGCAGCCATTCGCGCAGTGCACCAAGCGAACCAAGATGGCACGCGCCGATCTCGGCCAGGACCCCGGCATACGCGTGGGCACCGCCCCCGCCAACCAGCAGGTCAACCGATTTGGGCAGCTGCGCGCGCAATTGGCGCAGTTCATCGGTGACCCGTCGGTCGTCGTTTGGATTGACGATCGACAGCGCCACGGCAGTGGCATCGGCCAGCAGGGCCGCGCGCGACAGCTCGGCGGCGGGCAGGCTGGCGCCCAGGTAGCTGACACGCCAGCCGCTGCCAGCAGCGGCCGTGGCAGCGAGCATCGCGCCAAGATCATGCATCTGTAAGGCAGGTGTCCCGACCACGATGGATGGCGCGTCATCGCCAACGGCCAGGGAGTCGGCCATCCAGCCAAGCACACGCCGAATGATGGCGGTCGCCAGGTGGCCATGGGCCGGTGGAAAGCGGCCTTCGCTCCAGCGGGTACCAATCGCCCCCAGGAGGGGTCCTAAAACCGCATCGAGTACCTGGTCCGACGGCAGCATCAACGCCGCCTTGCGCAAGGTGGATTCCAGGACGTCGGCATCGAATGCCTCGGCCGCGGCAAGCGCTGCAGCGACATAGTCACCGGCGGCACTGTCGCTCGCTCCGGTGGTGATGGATCCGGGGGTGGACGATCGCGGCGCCTCCAGCGCGTCGGCAGCTGCCATGGCGCGTAGTTCTGAATCGTCCAGGCCAGCCACTTGCCCGATCTGCCGACCGGCGGCGGTCACCTTGACCAGCAAGCGCAGGCGCTCGATGTCCGCGTCGGTGTAATTGCGTTGGCCGCCCGCCGATCGCGTCGGCCGGACCACGTGATGGCGCTTTTCCCAGGCGCGCAGCAGATCGGGTTTCAAGCCGGTGCGCTTGGCGACGATGCGGACCGAGTGGAGCGGGGAGGGCGTCTTGGGCATGCGCCATGGTAGGAATCGCCATCCACTTTGTCCAGCTATTTACCATTCCTGTCCAAGTAAATGGCCCCTATTGACATCCAATAGTTGGACATATAGGGTACACAGACCCAACAAATCTCCTAATCCTTGGACAAGCGTTGGACACCGCTCAACCCGCACCACTCCCACCCCATCAGGAGTTAGACCATGAAATTCACCTCCCTTTTCCTCGCAGCAGCCGTATTGGCCGCCCCCCTCGCCGCCACCGCTGGAGGCAAGCACGCAATGGGTTCGAAGAAGGACATCGTCGACACCGCCGTTGCCGCGGGTTCTTTCAAGACGCTGGCAGCCGCGCTTGACGCTGCGGGCCTTGTCGACACCTTGAAGGGCAAGGGCCCTTACACCGTGTTTGCGCCAACCGATGCGGCATTCGCCAAACTTCCCGAGGGCACGGTCGAAGGCCTGCTCAAGGACAAGGCCAAGCTGACGGCGATCCTCACCTACCACGTGGTGCCGGGCAAAGTGATGGCGGCCGACGTGGTCAAGCTCGATAGTGCCAAGACGGTCAATGGCCAGTCGGTCGCGATCGAGGTCGTGGACGGCAAGGTCCGCCTCGACAACGCGACCGTCACGCAAGCCGATATCGCTGCGTCCAATGGCGTCATCCATGTGATCGACACCGTGCTGCTGCCCAACTAAGCGTTCACGCTTCATCCCACGTCGAGCGGGACAGATTCAACGCTCGACCTCACGCTCCCGCGCCATTCCCGGCGGGAGCGTTTGTTTTTCTGGAACAGGGTCTGCAACAGGGTCAGAGTCGACTTTCCATCCCTGGTAACGCTCCACCTTGCGCGGCCGTCCAATCTTCCCGGGCACGGCACGCATACCCAACCCGCGTAAGGCGGGCTTGAGCCCGCCTTCTGCCGGTGAGCGGATTTTCATGACACGGCTTTGCTGGTCTGGCTGGTCGTGGTGCGTGCGCGGCTTTGGCACGCTGCCGGGATCCCGGATAACCGCCGCATCCGGGTGTCGGCAAGCAACTGGTTTTTCACCGGGCTCATGAAATTGATCGTCAAGGATCGGGTTGGAGTGCTTTTGCTTTTTTTGGTCGCCAATGCTTCATCCACCGGCGTGGCGTGCGTGTCATCGATTGGCCGCAATTTCGACAAGCTTGCGTTTTCTTTTCGTGCAGGCATGCGGCACGGGACATCGGGGCCGTTGATATGACTGCGTGAATGTCTACCCGCTACGCAGGAGTGTCGTCAGTGACTGCCCGAACAATTGGGGAAAACGTACCTGGCCCCATTTGTATTGGCCAGGCCGATTCCATCAAAGCGGTGCGCGATGACATCCGTGACCCCGTGCGCGGCCATTTCGCGGCAGCAGAGGGGACATCCGTCATGCGCGTGCACGACGTCGGCGATGAGGTGCTGGCCGCATGAGACTTTCCCGGGACATGCACGCACTGGACCTGGTCAAGGCGCGGTACCGCATTGGACGGCGACTCACCACGAGCCCATGTGCACTATTGATGACGATCCTGATGCTTGCGGTGAGTCCTGCCGTCCATGCCGATTGTCCCGGCATCCAGTTGCTGGAAAGCGGAATGGACAGAACAGAGCTGGCACTGTTTGACATGGATTCACTGGTCGACCCGGGGCCCCACCAGCGACAGATCGTGGAAGATGCCCTTGGGTTTTTCGGTCCGCTGCAGTGCCATGCGGTGACGCGAATCGCCTTTGTCAACAAGGACGGCGATTCCGGTCAATTAGTTGCCTGGGTCGGGGGGACCATTTTGGATCTGCTGAACATATCAGCGACCTCGTCAAAAGCCTCGGAGATGAATCTGAGCCAGCGGGGCGTGGCGCCCATCTATCGCGCCAATGTCGTTACCACGCTGGTGCACGAAGCGACCCACTCGGCCGACAACTTGCTGAGTTTCGTGGCTCCAAACCGGGACGTCGATCTCAGTGACCGGGTTTTTGCGAGCAATGACTGGAGCGAAGAAGACCTTGAATTCGCCAGGAACATTGTCAAGACCAACCTGCTTGACCAGGGATTGCGCCATGAGTGGGGAAAACTCCACATGGCCGCCGTCAAGCTCGGCTACGCGGAAAACTACCATCACAGCGGTGACAAGCAGATGTCCGCGGACGCCATTATCAGGATGGGTGTCGCCTCCGGCTATGGCGGCGATGAAGCCGCCGAGGATATCGCCGAGATGGCATCCGGCATCATGTCAAACCGTGCATGGACCAAATATGGCGCCCCCGTACCCAACCCGCCCGACGATCTGGTTTGCGAACGCATGCGGGCTGAACCCGGCCCCGGCATTCCGCGGAAACTCGCATTGATCTACACCAAGGTGGGGCTGCTGAACACGGCGGGGCTGATCGGCGACCTTCAGTATGACTATTGTGTCGGACACCTGAAGATCGATGCGCCCGGCAGCGGGTTTTTCACCATTCGTGACAACCGTCAGGAAAACGCCTACACCGGTCAGGTCCACGGCACTATCGGCACACGCAAGAAGGATGGGGCCTGGGTCTTCCAGTTGGGGGCGACCGGTTCAATAGACGTCGAAGGTGAATCGCGGCCGGCACGGATTGAGCTGGTGGTCCCGCTGGCTGCGGCTGGCAGCCCAAGACCGAGTTTCCCACGGGGGTTGTTCAACGTCGGGCATGGGGAGGCTTCCCTTGCCATCTACTACACCGACCAGGGGGAAGAAAAACTGGCGGTTGGCGTGGAATCCGGCGTTTTGATGATATCCCGGGCCAGTACCCAACTGGTGGAGGGCTCAATTTTTGTCTACCGGTTCGTCAACTGGACTTCGCTATTGCCCATGCCGGAGGGTGCAGGAGGCATGCGCATTACTTTCAAGAAACAAAACTAGAAGTAGGAACATGGCCCAGGTGCATTTTCGCTGGTCTTTCTTCCGCAGTCACCTTGACCGTACAGCCAGTTCGCGCCTGGGCGAGGGACGCCTGGGCGGAAAAAAAAGGACTGAATAGTCAAGTCTTCCGATGGCCGTTGCCCGGGCGGGTTCGCGTTGTCCAGGAGCTCACGAAGCGTTGCGGACATCACCTACCTGGAGAACGAGCCATGCAAACCATGAACCGGATTGGCGCCACTGTGTTGTTGACGGCCGTGGCCGGGTGGGGAGTCGGGACGGCGATCGCCGCGGAACCGGCGCCTTCGGCATCCGAGTGCTTTCTTCCCGCACTCAAGGCAGGGGATGCCGATGCCGTGGCGGCGTGCTACGCCGAAGATGCGGTCATGTGGTTCCCCGGTGGGCCCATGGCCAAGGGGCGCGCCGCGATTCGCGACGGTTTTGCAGGCTATTTCGAGGCCAACACGATCAAGGACGCGACGCTGACAGCCATGGGCGAGGAAGCCATGGGTGACACGAAGGCGGCATGGGGTAGGTATGCGATCCAGTTGGTCAACAAGGCGACCGGCGTCGAATCCATCGAAAATGGTCGCTACACGGAAATCTCGAAGCGCATCGATGGACACTGGCTGTACATCGTCGATCACCCTTCCGACGACCCGCCGGCAGAAGTTGAAGCCGCCGATTGATCATCGTTGCGCTGGGAAGGCGAAAAAGGGATCGGGTACATTTTTCCTTGGGGGTAGGCCGTCGAAAATGTACTTGGACTACCCCAGGTTTCCTTGACACCCCAATGCAAGGGCAACCGTCGACGACGGTGTACTCACAGGTCCTCACAGCATGCGGGGAAGAGGAGTCAGGTACATTTTTTGTAGGGGTAGGCCGTGAAAAGTGCACGAAAAATGTACCTGACCCCATTCCTGGGCCCCTTTACCTGGTCCGCCTCTTAGAATGCGGTGCCATGCCGCACAGGATCCCGTATGGACGCCACCGACTCCCTGCCGTTGCTCAACGCAGCCCAAGCGCGGGCGCTGGGTTGCCTGATCGAGAAGCAAGCGACCACGCCGGATGTCTATCCGTTGACCATTGCTGCGGTGCAGGCAGCGGCCAACCAGAAGACCGCGCGCGAGCCGGTGATGGCACTGGAGATCGGCGCAGTGAACCACGCGCTGCGCCAGCTGGAGGAAAAAGGACTGGCCAGGCAAGTGTTTTCCTCGCGTGCGGAACGCTATGAACATCTGGTCGGATCGCACCTGGCACTGCCATCGCAGCAGGTCGCCCTGCTGGGCTTGCTGCTCCTGCGCGGCCCGCAGACGGCGTCCGAACTGATGTCGCGCAGCGAACGACTGCATGCCTTCACGGATCTGGACGAGGTGCGTCACCAACTGGACCGGCTGGCCCGACGGCAGCCCCCGCTGGTGTTGCATGTGCCGCGTGGCCCCGGCCAGCGCGAAGATCGCGTTGCGCATCTGCTGTGCGGCCCGGTGCCCGTGGATGCCACCGTCGCGCGCCGTGCATCGCCAGCAGGCGGATCGCCTGCACCCGACCTGGCGGCACGCGTGACCGCGCTGGAAGCCGAGGTGGCGGTCCTGCGTGAGCAGATCGCGCAGCAGAGGCACGGGTCGGACTGACCTTTGAACATCGTCATCCGTGAGCAGTTCGAGAATCGCTGCGTCGCGCTGCTGTCCAACAGTACCCGCGCTGAAATCACCTATTCGGACATCGTCAGGTTCGTGTCGGGCGAAACGAACTATCCGTGGTAGTGGACCTATCCAGCACTGCGCGGACCCGATTGGACGGTTGGAGAAAAAACAGTCTCAGGTCCGCTGACGCAGCGATAGGTCAGGGCGCAGCCCCTTCATCCTGCAGGCTGGCCAGTTCGCGCTCGATGCCAAACACATGCGGATCATCGGCGCGTAGCGTGCGCAGGGCGTCGGCCAGGCGGGTGAGGTAGTCGCGGTTCGGCCCGCTGGGGCCATGTGCGCCGGCGATGTGGTGGGCGATGTCGCGTTCACTCGCCGGGCCGAGGAAGGCCGCATTGTCGGGTGTGGCGATATAAACCAGCCCGTCGACACGTCTGCCGTCGTCGAAGGTCAGCTCGGTGGCAAGGCGCAGGTAACCGTTCTTCTCGCGTACGTCCAGGGGGCCGAACGCCTGGGGCGTGACCAGGTAGGCCACGCCGACACAGATTGCATTTGCCTCCCGGATCAGGGTGACGACGCGTCCCGGTGACTCCGGCGTACCTCGATGATCGTGGGAGCCTTGCCAGAACCGCCGCTGCCAACCGTGGATGCGGGCCGTACGCCGCTCCAGGAAGGGGAAGTCGGTCTTGTAGATCAGCGAGCCGTAGCCGAACAGCCAAACCTGCGCGCGGCTGTCGAAGCGCGACGCGTTGCGGTTGGTCGAGGTGGTGTCGAGACTGGCAGCGGGGATGGACACGGTGAGAACGAGCTCGGATTCAGTGACGTAGAGACCACGATTGGGTGCCGGCCAGCGCGCTCCAGCGTGTTGGTGACTGCATTCCGACCAGTGTGTCAGACGCTTCCAACACGGCTCAGGCGCTGCGGCATGCTGTCGAAGGTGGGCACTGCTGGACGCGGTTGGCGGCGGTGTCGATCATCAGCGGGCGGCGGGTTTCTTTGACCGAGACACACGAGCACAACGACAGTACGGCCACGACGACAAAGGCCTTGATTCACATCGACATGAAAATCATCTGAAGTGAATGCACCGGCCTGATTATTGACAGGCCCAGGCGTCCAGACAAGCGGGGTTGCAGACGTTGATCGGGATCGCTGCGGAAAGTTTGGTCCGGTGTCTTGCGCGTCGCATGATCCGGTCAGGTCGCGGGGAAGGGAAAACGGATGGGCAGGGTCTTGGCTGCGCTGCCGGGTGTGGTCGTCGGGTGCATTGGCGTGTCCATGCCGTACATCGTCGGTGGCCCAAAAAACAAGGGATAGATTGAAGTTCCCCGGGCTTTACGCGCACGTAAATCAAGCACTCATTGCTTCTTCATCTACAACTACCGGTGTTCGATAGCCGCGTGTCCGATGTGTCGGTTTGCGATTGTAGAAGACATCGATGTACCTGAGCTACCCCCTTTTTGCTTTTTTGGCGTCCTTTTCTGGAGTAGACATCTGGCTTGGTTTGCATTGTGCCTGGTTACCGGGCACCGAATGCACCGACGGCCATCGAGGCCGTGCTCGGACGACCATACAAGTAACCCTGCAACTCATCGCAACCAATCTGGCGGAGGAACTCGGCCTGTTTCGGAGACTCGACCCCCTCGGCGGTCACCAACAAACGGAGCTGATGACCGATGGAGACAATGGCTCGCGCAATGGCTGCGTCGTCTGCATTACCTGGCAATCCGCGTACGAAGCTCTGGTCGATCTTGAGTTTGTCGAGGGAGAAATTCTTCAGGTAGGCAAGACTTGAATAGCCCGTGCCGAAGTCGTCAAGCGACAGCATGACGCCAAGGGCCTTCAGCTTGGCCAAGGTGCCCTGCACGCGCGAGATGTTTTCCAGCAGCGCGCTTTCGGTCAGTTCGATCTCCAGCAAACGGGCTGGGATTCTGAAATCAGCCAGCGCCTCGGTCACGACCTGGACCAGGCCCGGTCGTTGCAACTGGTGCGCCGATACGTTGATGGCGATGGTGAACCCAACGTGGCCCGCATCCAGCCAGAGCCTGGCCTGTCGACACGCCTCACGAATGACCCACGCGCCAATCTCCGGCATCAGGCCTAGACTTTCGGCGACAGGAATGAACCGGTCCGGCCCCACGGGGCCGAGTTCGACGCTGTCCCAGCGCAAAAGCGCCTCGAAACCATTCAGCTTGCCGCTACCCGCGTCGTGCTGTGGTTGGTAATGCAATTCAAACTCGCCTGCACGCGCTGCTGAACGGAGTCGGCCTCCCAGGATCATTCGATCTTCGATGGCCTGCATCTGCTCGATCAGGAAGACCGAGACGCAGTCGCCGCCCAGATCCTTGCCGCGCTCCTTGGCGGCCTGCGCGCGGCGCAAGAGTTCGGTCGAGGTCGTTTCGTGCGCGTCGGCATTGCTCACGCCGACCGTGGCCGAGAGGACCAGGTGGAACCCGCTATCCTCGATCGGCTCTGCGACTGAGGTACGCATCGCCTCGGCCAAGGCGACCACCGAGGACGCAGGGCTCCCCGTAACGGCCATGACGAATTCATCTCCCGCCAGGTGGGAGACTGCGATGGAATTGCTTTCCCACGATCGCAGCCGATCCGCAACCATGCGCAGTACGCGGTCGGCACGCGCGTGGCCTACGGATTCGTTGATACCCTTGAAACCGTCCAGATCGAGAAGCAGTAAGGAAAACTCGTCCGTGCGGGTGGAAATCATCCCGTCGAGGCGGGGTTGCAGCACCGAATAGCGTTCGAGGCCGGTAATTGCATCATGGACCGACCGATACGCCAGCTCGCTCTGGATGCGCTGCCGGTCGATCTCTGCAAGCTTTTGGTCCGTGATGTCCTGGCACACGCCCAACAGTCGCACCAACTTGCCAGCATCATCGAGCACGGGATGGGCCCACGTGTGCAGGTATCGCACCGACCCGTCCGGGCGGAAGATGCGCTCGTCGTGGGAGTACGGCACGTGCTCGTGGAAGACGCGATTGGTGGCGTCAATGACACGTTGCCGGTCGTCGGGGTGCACCAGCGTCAGGTACGCCTCGTAGCTGGGGCTGTAGGTCTCCGGCGTCAGCCCATAGATGCGATAGAGCTCCTCGGACCACACCGCGGTCGTCTCGCTGATGTCCCACTCCCACGTGCCGAGATGGGCGACCCCCTGCGTATCGACCATCAACTGCTCGCTGCGCAGCAGCCGCTGCTGCGAGCGCTTCAGTTCGGTGAGGTCCAAAGCGATGCAGAGGAACGCGTTCTGCGCACCCTCGCGCCGCAGTGGCGACAGGACGAACCGTGCCCAACTTCGTACTCCGGCCTGGTCGTGGTCGGCGCACTCGAAGCGACCAGTCGTCCCGTTCGTGATGACATCGGTCGCGATGGCGGCGAGCTCGTCGCGTGCATCCTCGGGGAACAGCGATGACACGAGCGAGCCCGCGCTCACAGAAGGCCAGCGGGCGCGCGCCGCCGCATTGAGGTAGAAGATGCGTCTGTCCGCCGACACGGCGAACGCTGCGCTCGGGCTGGAGCCGAGCGCCCATTCAAGCGCCTCTCCCCCGTCTTCCGACGGGTGTCCGATCACCGAGTGACCAGGGCGTCCCAGAGGGCTCATCTGCCGATGATGCCACACCGCAGGCTAAACCCGGGTCGGATTCGACTTTATCGACTATCCCGGTGCACTTGCCCGGTATCCATTGTGGCCTGCAACGGCCAGCCTGTAGACAGCCATGACGCAGTCCCCAGCTCGCGCCCTGTGAAGAGGGGGTCTGAAAATTCCAAAAATGGGGTTGGCAAGAATGCGGTCTGGTACATTTTCCCCGGCTTTCCCGGTGCCTCCCCGGGGTCGAACAGCTGGTTCGCGCCTGCCCAGCGCTTCAACCCAACCATCTGGAACCGTTCGCTTGCCTGGGTGTTTTGATGTTGGGTCGCCAAACGCAGGCATTACGCGTCGCTGTCGGATAGGCCGGTCGAACAGGTGCTGATAGGCCTTCAAGCGTTCGGGACCGAGCCGGAAAAAGGGCCCAGGTACATCCCCCATCACCCAGGACCCCAAGGTCAGGAAGATGTACCTGATCCGTCCTGCGTAGGACCCCGGTCGGGCACCGGTGCGATGCAAAACCTGTCGCGACCCTGCGCCTTGGCTTCGTACAGAGCCAGGTCGGCGCGGTGGATCAGGCTATCCCAGGATTGGTCGCCACCTGGGGGTAGTGAGGCCAATCCAATGCTGAGGGTGACTGGGTGCTGGTCGCGGAACGAGTACTGCCTTACCGCCTTGAGCAATCGCTCCCCGACGAGCGCGGCGCTGTCGCTGTCGGCGCAAGGAAACACCAGGCAGAATTCATCGCCCCCGTAGCGCCCCACCAGGTCGAGGTTCCGGCACGTATCCTTGAGCAATTTGGCGACGTCGGCGATGGCCTTGTCGCCGGCTTCATGCCCGTGGGTGTCATTGATTCGCTTCAGGAAATCGATGTCCACGAAGGCAATGGTGAGCGGCTTCCGATGACGCAGCGCGACTGCCACTTCCCGCTCGCCCGCGATCACGATGGCGCGCCGGTTCAGCAATCCGGTCAGGTCGTCGTGCGTGGCGAGGTTGTGCTTTTCGCTGACCAAACGCTCGAAGTACAGCAGCAACAATCCCGTTGCATACACAAAAATGCCGCCCAGCGGCACCAGGTACAGGGTGGCGATGCCCATCGGGGACCGCGTGACCAACGGGGCCGGATCATGCGCGATCGCCAACACGATGCGAGCGACATTGTTGGACATGAGCAGCAGCACGGCCCCAACGGTCAACACTCCGGCGAATGTCCATCTGGGGCGAATACCCGCCAGCAGTACGCGAAGGCTCATGACGAACAAAGCCAGGTTCGCGGTCGCCAATACGATGAGATGGAGGTGGATCCTTGCATCAGCTGCGATAAGCAGGAAAAAAAGCAAGCAGGAGATCGAACCGATGATCCAGCCCGCCGCATCCCCGGGCACCTTGTAGAACGCCTGCAGGCCCCGAAGTTGCAGCACGGCCCCCAGTACCAGGCTGCTGCTTCCGATCGGTTGCAGGATCGGGAACCTGCCGCTGGCTACGATCATCAGTACGCCAGCAAACACAGTGGTGGTGGCCAGCGCCCAATACCACGTGGCGCGCTCGGGTCGCGCCACCAGGTGAGCGCCGACCATGACCAGCGCAATGCAGAACTGGCCGATGATGAGCGCGAGTCCCGCCGTCAAGGCATCCATCGGTTGAAGCATCTCCCATGTTCGCCAACCAGTGTCGCCAGTGCCGCGCGCCTGATGCCTTCGCCCTGGGCTGCGCGCATTACCTTAGCTAAAAAAGGGTGCAGGTACATTTCCCCACATCGAGCGCAATCCGGTGCGCGCTGGCCCGGTGGCTGCCACCGCGGGCTATCGCCGATCCAGCGAGCATTCCCGCCTGGGGCTGGCATGCGACCCGCTGCGCACCCCGCTGAACTTTTATGCGCAACTTGGCGCTGATCCCATGTCGCGCGCAACCGCTTATCGCGTTTGGCTGGAGGAAGCTGAAGATGACGAGTCGGCTGCACCCGTCATGCAGCACCTTGCCCAGGAACGGGCATTGGCGAGCCGCGATGCCACGACCCGGGCAGGCCAGGCCGGGTAGGCCGGTGTGTTGCCGGCCACGGTGGCGGGCGGCGCGTGGGGCCGGAGCCGGCACCTATTCACCTACGTCCCCATTGGAAGATCCGCTGGCCTGGGTGCTCCGCAAAAAGGGACGGCCTTGACGCCTGTTTTGGTGCTATGGTCAGTGTGCACCTGACGATACCGGATGCTTCCCCGCCATAGCCGGAAGGAACACCGTATGACACGTCCTGCCATTGCTCTGCTTGTCGTCGCGGGTTTCGCAGCCGCCGGCTGTGACAATCAAGAGCCTGCCGACAGCGCTTCAGCCACCAGCGCCGCGCCGGCCAAGCCCACCACTTCAGTCGCCGAGCCTTTGATGGCAAATGCCCAGGCGCTGTTCAAGGTAATCCCTGCCAGTGCGCCGGTACTGCCTGGCAACGAAGCAACGCCGGCAAAGCGCGATCTTGGCAGGATGCTGTTTTTCGATCCCCGCCTGTCGGCAAGCCATGCCATCAGCTGCGCGTCATGCCACAACATCGGGCTGGGTGGGACCGACAACCAGCCGACCTCGATCGGCCATCATTGGCAACGTGGCGCGCGCAATGCGCCGACCGTGCTCAATGCGGTGTTCAACACTGCGCAATTCTGGGACGGTCGCGCCGCGGATCTTCAAGCGCAGGCGGGTGGTCCGATGGTCAACCCGGTCGAAATGGCCTCGCCAGAGGCGCATGTCACCGAACAGTTGAAGGGTATACCGGGATATCACGATGTCTTTGCCAAGGCATTCCCGGGCGAAACCGATCCGATCACGCTGGTCAACGTCGAAAAGTCGATTGCTGTGTTCGAGGCAGGGCTGCTGACACCGGATGCACCGTTTGATCGCTACCTCAAGGGCGATGCATCGGCGCTGACGGCCGCCCAGAAACAGGGGTTGCAGCTGTTCATCAACAAGGGTTGCGCTGCGTGCCACGGAGGCATCAACGTCGGCGGCGGCATGTACGCAAAATTCGGCGTGGTGTCCACACCCGACGCCGCGATGCGTCCGCCCGGCGACAAGGGACGGTCCGCCGTCACTGGCATGACCGGGGATGATTATATTTTCAAGGTGCCGACGCTGCGCAATATTGCGCTGACGGCACCCTATTTCCACACCGGATCGGTGTGGGACCTGCGCCAGGCTGTCGAAGTAATGGCAAATGCCCAGCTCGGCGCCACGCTGACCGCACCGGAAATCGACAACATCACGGCGTTTCTCGGCAGCCTGACCGGTGTGCAGCCAGACATCGCCGTGCCGGTCCTGCCCGCCGGCGTTGCTGCGACACCCCAGCCCGAGCCTTGATGTTGATGGCCCAGGAATTAACGGGGACGAATTAAAGGGGGTGGACGTAATCGCGCGCCATCCCATTACGCGCTGGCGACATCCTGCCTGGCCATTGGGACTCACAGCAGACTGTAGGCTGGCGTTGTGTTTCTATCGGCCGAGCCCATCACGCGCCCAATTTACTGGGCGAGGCAGGTGATTTTGCGTAGTTGCCTCAGTCCCCATCCAGTCCCGGTATTGCTACCCCCGGGCGTTGTCGGGATCCCGGGAAATGGTCCTGCGGTGGATGCCAGGCCTGGCGCGACGCCGATGCTGTTGTTGACGATGTAGCAGGCGATGCAAGGCCAGAGCGAGCCATTTTTCAGGATCAGCCAGAGCAGGATGGGCGACATCAGCGTCGCCACGATGAGCTGCGCGGGCACGATGTTTGATGCCCTGGAAAAGGGGTCCCGAAAAAAGGGATCAGGTACATTTACACCCAGCTTTCCCGGGCCGCCCGCGCGATCGAATAGCCAGCTTGGCCCGCCCTTGAAGATATGGTGCGCGGTGACTGGCACATCGATGCGGGGAATGTGGGCCATGTTCGGGGGTGGAGACGACAGTCGGACATCTGAGGCATGGATGTAAGGACGGGCTTTCGGTGAACACCGCGCAGCTGGGCCAGGAAAATGTGCTCGATCCCATGCCTGCCACCCGCATGAAGGGTCGGGCGCGGCTGCGCCATGGCGGCCCATGACTTCCGGCGCTCGCCCCCCTTGCCTCACGCAGGCAAGCTGCATCTCATCCGCCCAACCCCGGGAAGCCAACTTGTCCGCACCTACCTGGATCCTCGCCGCCCTGATGCTTTGGGTAGCCACGCCCGGTTTCGCGTCGGAAGCGCCGGGTACGCCGGCTCGCGTCGTCGTGCTGTCCACCCTGCACCGCCTGCACGGGGAGGTCGCGGCCTATGATTTCGAGACCTTCGGCCGCATGGTGGAGCGACTGGATCCGGACGTGCTATGCCTAGAGGTCCAGGATGAGGACCTGGTGCAGCGCGGACCCGAGCAGACCAAGCAGGAATACCCGCGCGTAATCTATCCACTGATCGCACGGATGGATGCCAGGCTCTATGCCCTGGAGCCCGCGGAGCCGCTGTCTTCGCGTATCGGCAAGCCCTACATGGAATCGGCGAAGGCCTTCCAGGACGAACATGCCGACCAGGCCAAGGCATTCAAGATCTATGCCGACGCAGGATTGCAGGCACTACAGGAGTACTGGACCTCCCCCGCGCGAGTCAACGATGCGACCACGGACTCGGTGTGGGCCGCCAAGCATGCGCTGCAGATCGCGCTGGTCGGCCCGGGCGAGCAGGCAGGTTGGGAAGCCTGGAACAAGCATTTCCTGACGGTCATCGCACGTGCGGCCCGCGAGAATCCGGGCCGCCGGATCGTGGTCACCGTAGGCGTCGAGCACGCGTACTGGTTGCGTGCGCACCTGGCCGGCCGCCAGGACCTCGTGCTGGAAGACACGGCCAACCTGCTCGCCACGATAAAAGGTGCCGACTAGGAGAACAGGTAAAAAGGGGTCAGGTACATTTTCCCAGGTCATGCTTCGGCCGTTCTTGCCTCGGTCTCGCGACCACCCTGACCAGTTGGTTCAAAGCGCACCGTGCAACGAAGGGCACGCTCCTCGCGTTTCCTGTTGCATCATCACTGTCAGGAGTCACCATGCGTGCGTGCCCCAAAACGCTTGCTGCAAGGGTGTTCATCACGCTCTGCGTCACTACCGTGGTTTGCAGGAAAATGGGTCCGAGGACACGAGCGCTTGCATCGGAAGTGTTTCCGGAACCTCTTTGCGACTCAACCTTCAAGTGGAGGCTTTGAGGTGAAATCCACCCGGATCACGACAGGTTTTTATATCCAGCTCGTTATCGTCATGGTGGCGGGGTTCGTGTTGCACGAGTTCGCGCACTGGGCAATGGGCAAAGCACTGGGCTACCCGATGCAGATGAGCCTCAACCAGGCGGGGCCCGTTGGCGTTGTGCCCGGGTCCGGGCACAAGGTGCTGATTGACGCTGCCGGCCCGATGCTCACATTGCTACTGGCGCTCGTCGGGTTCATGTTGGTGATTGTTCGAGGGCAGCTGTTTGGCTGGCTCTGGGTATTCTCTGCGCTGATGATGCGAGCGCTTGCCGCGGCAGTGGGCGTGATCATGCCCAACGACGAGGCACGGATAAGCCAACACCTGGGGCTTGGCACATGGACCCTGCCCGTGATCGTCGTTGCCATCCTGCTGGTGTTGACGATTGCCGCCAGTCGACGGCTTCGACTGGGCTGGAAAACGCATGCCGCAGCTTATTTGGTTTGCAGTGCTGCCCTCGCGGCTGTCGTGATGAGCGACCAGCTGCTGGTGCGAAACCTTCTTGGTAATCCGTAGCAATAAAGGGAGCAATATAGGGGGCGGAGGTAGTTGATTACGGTTAATTGACTGCGCGATGAAAATATACCTGACCCCTGTTTTTCCGGCCCTATTACTCCGATAGCAATTCTGCGATCCCATTCTCCCCATCCGATTTTTCCCAGCCATCTGCGGTTCGCCGGCACGTGCGACGTCCATCGCGCGCAGCCCGCAGATGCAGGCACGCACCGCATCGGGATGCGTCCCGCCCGGGGCTGCCAAGCCAATGGCCAAGCAGCCTTCCCATGTCCGATCCATTGTGCATTGCCCGGGCGCCTGGCTCTAGGCCCACAGACGACGACAGGGGAGGGTGTCTGCCGGACGGCCATATCAATCCCGCGCGTACTGCGCGAGCAGCACCACGATCTCTTCGAGCTTGACCGGTTTGACGACGTAGTGGTCGAAGCCTGCTTCGTGGGCGCGCACCTTGTCCTGGGTCTGTCCGTAGCCCGTCACCGCAACCAGCATTGCGTCCGCTGTCTCGGGCTGCGCCCGCAGCCGTCGCGCAAGTTCGTAGCCGTCCATGTCCGGCAGGCCGATGTCCAGGAATGCGATCTGTGGGGAGAGTTCGCGGCAACGCTCCAGGGCACGACCCCCATCGTGCTCGATCTGCGCATGTTGGCCCAGGGCGGCCAGCAGCATGCAAAGGACCTCGGCCGCGTCGGCGTTGTCATCGACGACCAGCAGTCGCAGCGCTTCGTCCTGTGTCGGGGCATCGGTGTTGGCAACCGCGCTGGCTTTCCCCGCTTGCATGCTGGGCATTCGTGCTTTGCGCGGCAAGCGCACGACGAACCGGCTGCCATGGCCCGGTCCGTCGCTGTGTGCCGAAACCTGCCCCCCGTGCAGCTCCACCAGGCTCCTGACCAGTGCCAGCCCAAGCCCAAGCCCACCCTCCGCGCGATCCGGCGTCCGCTCGGCCTGGGTAAACAAGTCGAAGACATGCGGCAGCAGGTCCGGGGCGATGCCACCGCCGTCGTCCTGCACACTGAACTCAACCTCCTCCTGCCGCACGGCAAGGCTGACTCGGATGGTGCCTTGTTCGGGCGTGTATTTCGCGGCGTTATTGAGGAGGTTGGCAAAGACCTGTACGAGCCGCGTGCGGTCGCCCTCCACAATGGTCGCTCCCGGCGGGACATCCAGCGCCAGGTGCTGGTGCTTGGACTGGATGAGCGAACTCACCTGCTCGAGCGCATCCGCGACCGCGATATTCAGATCCAGCCGCTCGCGTTGCAACGTGATCAGGCCACGGGTCACCCGCGACACGTCAAGCAGGTCGTCCACCAGCCCGGCCATGTGCTTGACCTGGCGGTTCAGGATGTCACCGATGCGGCGCACCAGGTCCGGATCCGGACCGGCCTTGCGCAGCAGGTCGGCCGCTGCACTGATCGGTGCCAGGGGATTTCGCAACTCGTGCGCCAGCATGGCGAGGAACTCATCCTTGCGCCGGTTGGCTGCCCGCAATTGATTGTTGGCGACGACCGCGTTGGTGACGTCGTTGCCCACGACGAAAATGCCGGTGACCTTGCCCGCGGCATCCTTGATCGGCTGGTACACGAAGTCGATGAAGCGCTCCTCCAGCTCCTGTCCGCCACGGTCCAGCCGGACCGGCGACGCATGGCCCCGGTAGGGCCGGCCACTTGAATACACCTGGTCCAGTAATTCGTAGAAGCCCTGTCCCTCCACTTCCGGCAGGACATCGCGGACACTCCGTCCCAGCACATCACGGTTGCCAACCAGCTCAAGGTAGGCGGCGTTGGCCAACTCGAACACATGCTCCGGCTCGCGCATGACCGCCATCAGGCTTGGAGCCTGCGCAAACAATTGTTGCAGGCGCCCGCTCTCCTGCACGCGACTGCGCTCATTGAGGACGGCTGCGGTGGTTTCGATTGCGGCGCAATACGTCCCCGCCACGGTGCCATTGTCGTCGCGCACGGGCGAATAGGAGAACGTGAACCACGCGGTCTCGTCGAAGCCCTCGCGATTGATGGTGAATGGCAGGTTGGAATGGAAAGACGACTGCCCGTCCAATGCCTGGACGATGATCGGGTAGATGTCACCCCAGATTTCGTGCCATGTGTCCTGGAATCGTCGACCTAGCGCCGCCGGATGCTTGCCACCCAGGATTTCTGCGTAGGCATCGTTGTAGAGCAAACCCAGTTCCGGCCCCCACGCGACGAACATCGGGAATTCGGTGTTGAGGATGAGGCCAACAACCGACCGCAACGACTGCTGCCAGCTCCGCGGGTGTCCAAGGGGTGAAGTCGACCAGTCGTGCGCGCGCATCAGCGCTCCCATCTGGCCGCCACCTGTCAGGAATACATCCACAACTGGCTCTTGCATGCAGTCCGCTCCAATGGGTTTGGCGACATCCTCCACGACGCCGTTGGGCCTGCCTACTGCGCCGGTGTCGTCGCGCGCGTGCGCTGTCGTCCAGACCAGGGCGAGGCGGAGGGATCGCGGGCAGTGCTCGCAGAAAACCGGCACCGGTGTACCACGCAAGGGTGACTGGGACAAATCCCGCCGTCCTGATTGCCACGGCCGTCGCCATGAGCAGCAATGGCGTCGTCATGGTCAATGGATCGGGCAACGATTTCGTTTTGCCACATCAAGTGGATCGGGATTTGTTCCCCGAACCCATTCTCCTGCATTTACCCGTTTCCTGTCGCCGCCATATCCGGGCGATACAGCACAGCCCGGTTCCGACCTGTCTGCTTGGCATCGTAAAGGGCGATATCAGCGCAACGTATGAGCTCGGCGAACGTATGGCCATGGACCGGAAAACTGGCGATGCCCATGGAAATCGTGGCCTGCATGCGCATATCGCCAAATTGCGTGACTTCCCGTGCGAAGGCCATGCGCCACTCATTGGCCCGCGCCAGCGCGATATCCGGAGGCATGTTTGGCAACAGCAGCAGGAATTCCTCGCCACCGTAGCGACAGGCCACGTCGCTGGCGCGAGCTTTATCGAGCAGCATGGCGGCAAGCTTTTTCAGGACCTCGTCGCCACCGGGGTGTCCGTAGGTGTCATTGACCGCCTTGAAATGATCGACATCGATCATGATCGCGGTCAGGTACGTGCCCTCGCGCTTGCACCGGGCCAGCTCACGAACCTCGATCAGGTCCAGGAAGCGGCGGTTATGCAGGCCGGTAAGCGAATCCTGGGTGGCCTGCTCCTGGAGCTGGTGTTGCAGGGACTGGATTTTGGCCAGCTGTCGCTTCAAGGCCTTTTCGCCCCTACGCAGCGCCTCTCGCGCCTTGCGTAATTTCTGGTTGCGGGCGTGGGCGGCGAGGGCGATGGAAGGCATGTACAGCATGAGGCCCACCAGGCATATCGCGGTGGCCGGCCAATCGGTCTGGGGCGATACGTGCCAGCCAAATGCGACAACGGATAGCAGCGCACCAGTGAAAAAAAACACCTGGGACTGGACGAGCCCAGAAACACCCCGGTACAGGATGAGGTTGACCGTGCTGGCCAGGTAAACCGTGAACGAAATCCACAACGGAAATTGCAGGACCGTGACCAGGATGCCGAACAGCGCGCAATCGATGCCGAGGTTGATCATCTCCGCACGCCGTGGGCTCCGAGAGCGCTTGGCAAGCCAGAACACCAAGTGCGGGTACACAAGAAGCTGCAATACGACCAAGATCCACAGCAATGGGGAGTAGTTCTTTCCCCAGCCATGCAAGACGATACTGGCCAGGACAGCGGCAAACGAACCGGTGCGCAACCGATAGTCTGTCTTCACTACCCAGTGAACAGGCTGCTTGCGGTGTGATTTAAGTGCAGGGCTGGTCATGTCGTCAGCGTCGGGATCCCGGCCCGGACAGGTGCGATCAATTCATGGAGTGGCAATGCTTCACTCGTGCGTTTCCGCGACAGCATACCGACTCTGTGTGGTGCTGCCCGACAGCGTAGACGCCATTTGTATATCCCTTGTGCACACATGAATCATTCAGGTATGGGCGGCAATCACCAGCACGGGAACCCGGGATCTTTTCAAAAAGGGGAAAGTCCCCCGACGCACGCCAGTCGTATCGCTGTCAGTGTGATGACCGCCGCCGCCGTGCACCATCCACCCATTTGTCATGAATACCCGCGGATCGGGCGCGTCCACTGTACGGGTCGCGGTGTCGGCCAGCAGCAACATGCTATTGACCGATGACGTTCGCGCCTGGCGCGACATCGCGCTTGGCACCTATGCGACAGAAATCGACATCAAGGGCGACAGCCACCCCCGACCTGCCGCGTCGCCACCCCGGCGCTGCGCAACCAAGCTGTTTTCCTGGCATCGGGCGACACCGCTGTCGTGATCATCCGCTGACCCGTGGAGAACCCCGGGTCGGCGCATGGCGTTCAATTCTTCAAACGCGGCATCTTGCAGACCTTGGCATTGCCAGCATGGCCCGGTGTGACTCGGGCCGACCGTTCGGGCCCTTCTGCGGCGCAGGATTCGCCTGCCAGCATGGTCAGGAAGCTCGCGGTGATGGGGGGCGCTTCACGCTACCGCCAAGGCCCGTGATCACTACACCGAGGGCGAGCTTGCGAAGCTGAAGAAACAGCAAAAAGTGCAGCACGGACGCATGGGGTTTGACGTGCGTACTTTCGAAGAGGGTTGTTCGCAAGGTGAAAACAAGGCTGCCAAGCGATGGAAGACGTTGTCCGAACGGGACCGCATTGCAACGTGCAATCAAGTCGAACAGCAGGTGGCAGCGATGTCGGCGCGCTAACCACTGCGTGGTGTCGAATAGAAACGGGGACTGGGAAAGGGGGCGGGAAAACCTACCCGACCCCATGTCTCCGGTTCTTCCCTCAACGTCCTCCACCGCTTCGCCAGATCAGGTACAGCAACCAGAGGCTGCCCAGTACCGCACCCAGGAAGCCGACCAGGCCGAACACCGGCAGGCCGAGCATGGTCGGGCCGCCCGAAACGGTCATCACGATCGACGAGCCCACGATCAATGCCGCGATCAGCACGCCGACCACCAGCCGGTTGACCGAATGCTCGATGCGCTGGCCAAACTTCTCCAGCCGCTCGACGTCGAGGTTCACGTTCATCCGGCCGCGCCGCGCCATGCGCAACAGTTGTTTGAGTCCCGTAGGCAGCGAGGCCAGCAGGGCGAGCGAATCGCCGGCCACGCGGCGACCGCGGCGGGCGAGCGCAAGCGGCGAATACCGCGCCAGCATCACCCGCTGCAGGAAGGGCTCGGCCTCGCTGGCCATGTCGAACTCCGGGTCGAGTCGGCGTCCCATGCCTTCCAGTGTCACCAGCACCTTCACCATCAACGCCAGGTCAGGGGGCAATGCAACCCGATGGTCCCGCAGCAGTGTGGTGATCTCGCCCATCATCCTGCCCAGGTGCAGTTCCTTCAGCGGCACGCCGTGGTAGTGGTCGATGAATTCCTCGACCTGCCGGGTTACCGCATCGGCATCGACATGGTCGTCGACCGTCCAGTCCAGAAGCACCTCGGCGACGGGGCCGGCATCGCGCTGCACCAGGCCGTCGAACAGATCCACCATTTGCTGGCGGCGTGCTTCAGACAGCCGTCCCACCATGCCGAAGTCGATCAGGCCCAGGCGGTCGCCGGGTAGCCAGAACACATTGCCGGGGTGTGGATCGGCATGGAAAAAGCCATCGAGGAACATCATCTTGAGTTCGATTTGTGCGCCGATCCGGGCGATGCGCCGGCGGTCGCCGCCGGCGGCCTCCAGCGCGTCCAGGTCGGACAGCGCGATGCCGTCGATGAACTGCTGCACATTGACCCGCTCGCCCGTCCATTCCCAGTAAACGGCCGGCACCACAAGCGCGGGTTCGTCGACGAAGCACGCGGCGATGCGTTCGGCATGCCGGCATTCGGCGGCCAGGTCCATTTCCAGGGCCAGCGATGCTTGCAACTGCCGCACCAGCGCACGCGGCTGGTAGCGCGCCAGGTCAGGCGACTCGGCTTCGATGATCGCCGCCAGCCGATGCAGCAGCCGCATGTCGGCTTCGACCAGTGGCTTGATGTTTGGCCGGCGCACCTTCACCACCACCTCGCTGCCGTCCTGCAGGCGCGCGCGGTACACCTGGGCGATCGATGCCGCCGCGATGGGTTCGGGATCGAAAACCGCGAACACCTGCTCGGGTGGCGCGCCCAGGTCGGCTTCCAACTGCTCGCGCACCTGCTCGAACGGCAATGCCGGCACGCGGTTCTGCAGCTTCTCGAACTCGGCGATCCATTCAGGTGTAAACAGGTCCACCCGGGTCGCCAGCACCTGGCCGAGCTTGACGAAACTCGGGCCCATCTCCTCCAAGGCCCGGCGCACGCGCTCGGGCGGCGGCAGGGCCACCAGTTCGTTGAGTCGTTCGAGCGGGACGACCTTGCCGGCGCGCTCCAATGCGTGCGTCATGCCCAGGCGACGGACCATGTCGCCAAAGCCGTAACGTGCCAGCACCGCGGCCACATCGTGCAGGCGCCCCAGGTCACGGGCGGACGACAGTGTTTCCCAAAGCATCGGTGCGGTACTCCTGGGTGGGACGGATCCGGTCAGGCGGACAGGTTCGTGCTCGGCGCAGCATGCAGGAACTGCAACGGGTGATGGGAAACCCCACTGTGCCGTTTTCGAGTGGCCGGTTCTTGGCCTCAGGAAAAGTTGCCTGATCCCATTCTTGCCCAAATACCAGAATACTGCTGGATGAGGGAAGCCAGGTGTCAGCGTCGACAGGCCATGGACACCCCCAAGAACCAAGCAATGGGGTGCGAGTGTCTTTTCGCCCCGGCGCGGATATTGCATCTGGCACGCGGGCACGCGGGCGCGCAGAAGCCTGCTTACAGGGCGTCTTCGCAGCAACGCACTTTGGAATCCGGTGAATTCCAGCGCTATCGAAGCACGGCCAGGACGATGCGCGACGGTACGTGCGGCACGTCGCCCGAGACTGGAACGGGTAATCCGATGCCGTTGGAGCTGGTCCCCATCGGATGATCCGGGCCAGCCGTGCCGCTGGTGCTTTGCAAGCAATGCAGGCCCCTGTCCGGCGGTGTGCTGCCTATGCGCATCGTCACTCCACGCCGAGCGCATTTCTCTGCACCTTCATGGGGGTGGCATTACGCTGGCTGCGACCTTGGCTATACGCAATCGGGGCGGGATGCGCCCCGGCACGACCAGCAGATCCGGGCACGCAGGAGCTTCCATCGTGTCAACGTTCGCAAGGTCACCGGTCACTTGAGGAGTAAAAAATGTCGAGTCCAGAACATAAAGCAAAAGTGTGGAACATGATCAAGGCGATCAAGGTTGGCATGTTGACCACGGAAGTCTCGGGAAAGCTTCGTGCCCGGCCCATGCACCTCGTGCAGGATGAGTACGACGGCACGCTTTGGTTTTTCACTGGCAAAACGTCGGACAAGGTGTTCGAGATCGAGAAGGATCGAGACGTCTGCCTGACGTTTTCCAGTGAGCAAACGCAGACATACGTTTCACTTACAGGCCGTGCTGCCCTCACCCAGGACAAGAACCTTATCGACAAGTATTGGAATCCCTTTGTGGCGGCCTGGTTCCCCGAAGGGAAGCAAGACCCAGAGGTAGCGCTCATCCAGGTCCATGTCAGTGCAGGAGAGCACTGGGACGCCACCTCAAGCAGGGCACTGCAACTTTTCGAGGTTGCAAAAGCCAACCTGACTGACTCAACACCTGATGTTGGCGAGCATGAACAATTCGGCCGGGTGTAGAAGGCAGCGGTAGGGATCGTGGAGGGGGTCGACAATCGTTGCATGGCTTTCGCCGCGCTCGGTGTTGAGTTTGGACGCGGTTATTCGCGGCCAGGACTTGTCGACCTCGAATTTCCCAACCTCGGGAAAAGGGGCGGCGCAAAGATGTCTGGAAAAAATAAATAGTGCTGATTCAAGCGCGAGGGCCTTCCGACATGATCTCCGCCCCGTCGTTCTGGGTCGTTCTGGCTTTGGAGCTGGGGGCGAATGGCGTCCACTGCGACGAATCGGGGCCAGTCATCGCGTGCTGCCGATGGTATTGCTATGCGATACGGGCGCAAGTGCTTTTCTAATCCGGGCCTGGACATTCATGTCAGTGTCCGCCACACGCATCCTCACCTGCGCCTCGCGCTATCCTCTCGTTCCGTGGAAACCAGGACGATCACATGAAGGCTACCGTCGCAGGTCTCATCACCCCCCACGTCCTGAGGGTGGCCGAGCTCGCCAGACAGGCCGAGACGGGCGCAAACGTCGACTGGCACGTAAAGGATGCCGTCGCCAAGACAGTCCAGGAGTTCGGTTCCCTGTACAACGCACGGGACCTGCTCTGCGCCTACGTCAACTGGCTGGAGACGGCAGCCGAAGAAGCAGAGCCTGCACGGAACGCTTATGGCAACGTGCTGCGGGCGGCCGCTGCGGCGGCCGCACGGGATATCCCCGCGCGATAGGGATGTGCGTGCCGGACAAAGACCGTCGCACGGCACAGGCATGCAACGGGGCGACTGCAATGGCTGCGCCGGGATTGCCGGCTTCCCCTAGACCGTTCCTTGGCTCGCCTCTTACGTTGAAAATCCGCATTCACGTCAGCGGGACGGCTGGGCTGCGATAACTGCTGGAAAATCTCCAGGAGCCAGACCATGGACTCATCTCACATGCGCGCGGCCCGGGAAGTGGCCAGCTGGATTCCGCCGGTCGCTCGACTGGGCTTTGCCGCCAAGGGAATCGTGTACGTATTGGTTGGGGGTATCGCAATCAAGGCGGGACTTGCGTCCGGCAGCCCGGAAGGAAGTACTGGTGCGCTTGCGTCGCTGGTCGATGAAACGGGTGGTCAGTTGATGCTGGCGGTCATTGCCATCGGTCTGGTGGCTTATGTCATCTGGCGCCTGGTTCAGGCTTTGCTGGATCCGGAGCATCGCGGCAGTGATGCCAAGCACGTAGCGATGCGGTTGTTTTATGCCTTGAGCGGAATCATCTACGGGTCACTGGCCTGGACTGCATGGCAACTGAGCCAGAGTGGCCAAGGTGGATCGGGAAATGGCCAGAAGGTCTGGGTGAGCTATCTGCTGGACAAACCATTGGGCACTTGGCTGGTGATGCTCGCTGGCATCGGCGTGGCGGTTTACGGTGCCGTGCAGATTTACAAGGGGTTTCAAAACGACATAGGCAAGCGCATGGTCGGCGAAGGACGCGGCGTAAGGATGCTGGGTCGCATCGGAATCGCCGCGCGTGGCCTGGTGCTGATCCCGATCGGCTGGTTCGTGTTCAAGGCAGGGCGTCATTACAGTGCTGCCCGAGCGGCCGATACGCAGGAAGTGCTCAACATGTTGGGGAATGGGTGGTTGCTCGGCATGGTGGGTTTTGGACTCGTGGCCTATGGCATCTACCAAGCCGCCAAGGCGGTGTACCGACGGATCGAACCCCCTGCCTGACCATCGCCTTGCTGCCAACAACCCCCGGCAGGTCAGGAAATGGAGCCCATCGCCTGGCACTGTTTCCGGCAAGGTGGGGAGGGCGCGCTGGATGGATGCTGCGCAGGCAGCTGCAGGGCCCCCACCGCGCCCGAGCGGTCCATTCCCGACGATGCCTTTGGCGCACGCCACTTTGGAATTTCCCCGCCTTGGCGAATCGCCGTGGCGGGCAGTTTCACTTTAATCACACCGCTACATTTAACGTACTGCTTTGTCCGTCCCCCTGGGCAGAGTGTCCTGGTTCGAGTCATGGCCGGGTCCGGCGCAGACAGCGACTGCAGGTGGGGCAGGAGCACATTGTGAGGATGGAAAACCGATACGCGTCAGGCCACTACGTGGGGCAGGGTTTCACGCTGCTCGAGCTACTGTTCGCAGTGGCGATCGTCTGCGTGCTGGCACTTGCCGCAACGTTTGCCTATACCGCGGCCATGGACAGGGCCAGGAACAGGGCGGCCATCGCTGACATTGCCGAGCTGGAAGTCGTGATCGAGCGCTACCGCACCACCCATTTCGCGCTCCCCGATGCGCTTCCCGCACTGCGTCTCGATCCTTGGGGTAATCCCTACATCTACACCAAGCTCGAGGGAGTACACGGAAAAGGCAGCGCCCGCAAAGACCATAAGCTCAATCCCCTGAACTCGGATTACGATCTGTTCAGCGCGGGGAAAAACGGCACCTACAAGTCACAAATCAGCAACAAAGCCAGCTTGGATGACATCATCCGAGCCAGGGACGGCGCCTACATCGGCCTGGGCGCAGACTACTAGGGCCAATGAAACTTCAAGGCAACTTTCTGACCAGTCGGCTGGCCCGCCGCATCTTCGTGATGTTCAGCCTTGCCGTGCTCGTTCCGGGTGCCGCAGCCTTCTGGCTGACTTACGAGAACGCTGCGGAACTGACCAGGAAATCCGAAAGTTCGGCACTCAGGGCAGCCAACAAGCACTTTGCCATGGGTGTGTTTGACCGCCTGCAACTTGCTAAAGACGAGCTGACGCGCTTGCACCCCGCGGCAGGCATCCGTAGCCATACGAATCAGATCTTTACCAACGTCCACGCCCCGGACATCGCGCAGCTCGGGCTCATGTCGGCCAACGGGAGCAAAGCCCTGGTTTCGTTGGACACCCGGCAAGGCAGACCGCGCGTGGAGCTCACTGTCCACTCGAGCGTCGTGAAAAAGCCCGTGACGGGCACGCTCGATCCTGCATTCGTGTTCGGCGGTTCCGACGAGGCGATAGAAAACGGGCAGGTGTGCATCTACTCCGGTGACACGCTGATCGGGTGCGCCGGTAGCGTCGCGACCCAGGGTCAAGCGAATCTGGTCCGTGACGAGTGGGATTTGTTTCTGATGCCCAACTTTGGCGCCAAGTCCTGGCGGTTCGTGGCACTGAGGCCGTCTGATGCCAATTTTGACAACTATGCGAAGTTCCTCCTGCCGCTGGGTGCCGGCATGCTGCTGCTCGCACTGTTGCTCAGTTCGGTGGAGATACGCCGGATTCTCGTCCCACTGGAGTCGCTGCTCATGCGGATCAGGGCCGTGGGTGGTGCGACTGATGCTCCCGGCATTGCCACCAACGATGAGTTCGCGATGCTCGACCAGACGTTCTCTGCCATGGAAAGGCGCATTTCGCAGCAGTTGACTACCCTGGAAACACTTCAGCGGATAGATCGGCTCATCCTGGAGCGCACTCCCGTGAGCGATGTTGTGCAGGTCGTGCTGGCACGCATCCAGCAGATGACTGGCGCCGAACCGATCGCCCTGACCCTTGCTGATTCGCAGGGCCATGAGCCACTGCGCCACTTCATGGTCATTGCCGGCCCTGCCGGTGAGCCTGCGCCAGTTGCTTCGGTAGCCAATCCGGTCGGCGCTCCCGCGCTGGCCCTCACTCCCGATACGCACTGGCAAACGGCGCAGGAAGTGGGCCCTGGATTTGCGGGCCTGCACATCCAACAGGTGTCGTACATGACCGTGGGGCAGCCGGCGGGGGCGATCGTGCGTATTGCGATCGGAGACTCGCAGCGCGCCATCGAGTCGGATGTTTCAGGCGAAATCCGTGAGCTTGTCGGACGAGTGGCCGTTGCAATGACGGCTGCAGAACACGAAAGCCGTTTGCTGTTCCAGGCCAGGCACGATCTGCTCACCGGATTGCCCAACCGGCTGTCCGTGATCGAACAACTGGACCTGTTGCTGTCGGACTCGAGCCGCGCACCATCCGCCTTTGCAACCATGTTCATCGATCTTGACCGGTTCAAGGCCATCAATGACGGACTGGGGCATGAACTGGGGGACGCGGTGCTGAGGGAAGTGTCCCGACGATTCTCCATGGCGGCGGGATCCAATGCACGCGTGGCCCGGATAGGAGGGGATGAATTCTTCATGGTCATGCCAGAGGCGGCATCGCCCCGGCAAGCGCTGGAAGTGGACCGGGCCCTCCGCGATTGCCTGGTCGTGCCTGTATTCGTGGAGGGTCGGGCACTGACCATAGGTTTCAGCGCCGGGGTCGCAATGCACCCTGGAGGCGGAAGCGACTCGCAATCGCTGATTGAGAACGCCGATATCGCGATGTATCGGGCCAAACGCTCTGGCGGCGGCCGAACCTTGATATTTGCAGAAGAAATGAACAGCACGGCAAGCAACAGGATCCAGATGGAGACGGACCTGCGCGCTGCGCTTGGCAACCAGCAGCTCCACCTGCATTACCAGCCGCGCGTGGACAGTCGCGATCAGGGCATCACCGGGGTCGAAGCACTTGCGAGGTGGTCGCATCCGACGCGCGGCATGGTGCCTGCCAATGAGTTCATCAACGTCGCAGAAGAATGCGGGCTGATCGTGGATCTGGGGGAATTCGTCATCAGAGAGGCGTGCAGGCAGTTGGCAGCCTGGAAGCAGGCAGGGATTGCGATGCCGGTCATGGCCGTCAATGTGTCCCCGCAACAACTTCGACCTGGCAACCTGTTCCAGATCATCGGCTCGGCCTTGAGTGAAAACCAGCTAGGATGGCATGAGCTGGAGATCGAGATAACCGAATCGTTGCTCGTTCGGGACGAGGACTCCGCAAGCTCACAGCTCAGGCAGCTGCGCGACGCCGGCTGCACCGTTGCAATCGACGACTTTGGTACCGGCTTCTCGTCCCTGGCCTACCTGACGCGCCTACCGAGCGATACCATCAAGATCGACAGGACCTTCATCCAGACACTGCATGAACCTGAAACCCAGGTCGTCGTTCGTTCCATTCTCGCAATGGCGCAGGCGCTGAAAAAAAAGGTGGTTGCCGAGGGCGTGGAGACCATGGACGACGTCGCCCTGCTGAATTCCTGGGACTGCTTCATCATCCAGGGGTACGTCTACTTCAAGCCGCTTGCGCCGGCAGAGCTGGCAAAGCAGTTGAATGAGAGGGCAGATCAAGGGTCGCAGTGGTAATTGCGCATCAAGTCCCGTTAGATGGGCTTGGATTTTGTGCAACAAGGGTGCTTCGTCGCCGTGTCGAAGAAGGCCGATGCACGCTGGTGGTAAATCGTGGCCCCTCCCTGCGCAGATCCGGCAATGGTAGTGGCGACCAGGAAGTCAATGCGTGAAGCTGTCCAGGTTGGGGGTTCTTTTGGGCAATCTGCTCAATGCCGCCTTGCATAGCTGCATGTCTTTGTTGCATGGGACAAGGTCTCAGAGGACATTGATCCCTGGACCAGACGTTTCCTGCGCTCCCCTTGCCTCTTGGCTGCCGGGAGAACAGGACCCGGAAGTATGCGATCAGCGGTTGCACCCCCTTCGTGGCGGCACGACTTACCAAAGGACACAACCATGACAGTCGAATCAGTGAACGGTCTCAGCAGCGCCAATGTCATCTCCCTGATCCAGGCCAGCGCGCTGTTCGTGGGCATCCTGGCCATCGGCTTCAGCATGGTCGGTGCCATCGCGGTGTGGCGCGCCGGCAAGGAGGGGGCGCTGGCGTTCTTCCATATGTTCGAACGCCTGCAAGTGCTGCAGCTGCTGACGGTGATGCTGGTGATCGCTTCGGCCACGGTGCTGTCGTTGCTTGGGATACTGGATTCCAATGGAATCACCGGTATCCTCAGCGGTATCGGCGGTTACGTGCTGGGCGGCCTGAACCGCCAGGCGTCTGCGGGGAACAAAGCTGGTGCCGCTGCGGGTGTTGGCGGCGAATCAAAGCCCGCGTAGACCCGATCCCGGGGAAGCGACACGGAAGTGAACGGCCGCTGATCCTGGATGGCGTGTTTCGGCGCGGGCCGCTGGCGCGTCCCTGCGCCTGGGAGGAGCCCCGACGGGACTAGCGGTTGATGATGATCGGGCCGGAGGAGATGCCTTCTTGATCTGCGGTCCTTTGCTGGTGCTGGCCAAGCCTCTCCTCGGGCTGTATTTCTTCGCCCGTTTCCAACTCGTTGGTGATGTCTTCTTCTTCGGGTATTTCCGGCTGGATGCTTGTCATGGGTAGCTCCTGGAGGGTGCGACGCACGGCAACCGCACTCGGCCGCCGCGTCGCGACGCGTCCGAGAGCCCAAGCCTACTCCCTAGCAGGCTCAAAATCAGAAACGCGTCACACTTTTGGCATCGCTCGCCAGGATGAACACAGGTCTCGAAAAGCGGGAGGCGGGGGTTCGGGAACGTTTTCCGATTCCCTATTCAACAATCCTCGTCCCCTTGATCCGCCCCATAGCCGGATAGCCTGCTGGCGCTCAGCAAGCATGGGGCCCATGGTCTGGATCGATTGCTCCCCCTGACTTTTATCGAGTGGTGCCAGTCACAAGGCCGACGCGTTGTCTACAGCCTCAACGAGCACTATTTCGCGTTGCGATTGAGCAGGAGGTCGACCTGATCCACCGGCATGGGACGATGCAGCAGATAGCCCTGGAGGCTTTCGCAACCCAGCGACAGCAGCAGATCCCGCTGGGCGTTTGTCTCTACGCCCTCGGCCACCACACCCATGCCAAGGTTGCGGGCCAGCGCGATGATGGTGCGGATGATCGCCGCGCCTTCCCGTTCTGGCAGCGTCTGCAGCCCGATCTCGTGGACGAAGGCCTGATCGATCTTGAGCGTGGTGACCGGAAGTTTGTGCAGGTAACTCAAGGAAGAGTATCCAGTGCCGAAATCATCAATCGCGATGCCAACGCCAAGCTCGCGCAGTTCCAACAGGTTGGTGGAGGTCTCGCTGACGTTATTCAGCAGCAGGCTCTCGGTGATCTCCAGCTCCAGGGCTTCGGGCGCAAGCTGGGTTTCGTGCAACACGCGACGCACGGTATCGACCCAATCGGCGCGCTTGAACTGGATTGGTGACACGTTCACCGCGATACGCAAGCCTGGATGCCCCGCCTGGCGCCAGGTGGCCATCTGGGCACAGGCTGTGCGCAGCGCCCATTCGCCCAGCTGGACGATCAGGCCGTTGGCTTCGGCCAATGGGATGAAACGGCCTGGTGACACCGCTCCCAAGGTCGGGTGATGCCAGCGCATCAGGGCTTCGAAGCCCTGGATCTTACCGTCGGCACCGCATTGCGGCTGGTAGTGCAGGCTCAGTTGCCCCAATCGCAAGGCGTGCCGGAGCTGGCCATCCATGTTCATGCGCTCTTTCGCCATGGCATTCAGTTCTGCGGCGAACCACTGGAAATTATCGCGTCCGGTTTCCTTGGCGCGATACATCGCCGCATCGGCGTTGGCCATCAGGGTGTCGCTTTCGCGTCCATCATCGGGGTAGACACTGATGCCCAGGGAGAGGGTGACGAACACCTCGTGCCGATCGATTTGAAAGGGCGCGCGCATCGCCTCGATGAGTTTGGTCGCCACGCGCATGGCGTCCTGCGGGTCGTGCAGTTCGCTCAGCACGACCGTGAACTCGTCGCCGCCCAGCCGCGCCAGGGTATCGGTCTTGCGAATGCAGGCTTGCAGTCGGTCGGTGGCCTTGCGAAGCAGTGCATCGCCCGAAGAATGGCCCAGCATGTCATTGATGTTCTTGAAACGGTCCAGGTCCATGTAGAGCACCGCCACCTGCAGCTTTTTGCGCTCGGCCTGCGCCAGGGCCTGGTCGAGGCGATCCTGGAACAACACCCGGTTGGGCAATCCGGTCAATGCATCATGCTGGGCCTGGTGCGACAGTTGATCGTTGAGCAACCGGTGCTCGATGGCCACGGCAGCCAGCCGCGTTGCCATGCCCAGGTACTCCAGGTCGCGTGGACTGGGCCGGGACGGGTGGTCGCGGTAGACCGCGAACGAGCCAAGCACATCGCCGCGGTTGGACGGAATGGGCATCGACCAGCAAGCGCGCAGTCCGTGCGGCAACGCCAGGTCACGATAGTCATCCCAGCGTGGATCGGTGGCGATGTCCTCGGTGATGACGGTCTGGTCGCTGAAGCAGGCGGTGCCACAGGCTCCCGTGGACGGACCGATCGGCAGGCCGTTCAGCGATTCGGAATAGGACTGTGGCAAGTGCGGCGCCGCGCCAGTCCATAGCCGGCGATCCCTGAGCAGCAGGATCGAACTGCGTGATGCTGGAATCTGGATTTCCAACATGGTCGAGATGCGCGCCAGGATTTCAGGCAGGGGCTGGTTCTGCGCCACCTGCTCCAGGATCAGGCTGCGATCCTGCTCCAGTCGTTCCTCGAGCTTGCGGGCCGTGATGTCCAGGGAGGCGCCTGCAACTCCGGTCACCTGGCCGTGGTCGTCGACCAGGACTTCGCTCTGGTCGAAAATGGTCCGTATCTCGCCATCGGGCCGGACGATGCGGGTTTCGTGGCTGATGGGCTTGCGGTCCACAAGCACCTGGGAGACCAGCGCTGCCACCGCAGCGCGGTCGTCGGGGTGCACTCGATCCAGGAAATCCTCGTAGGTGGGGCAGTGCAATGCGGGCGACACGCCATAGATCCGACACAGCTCATCGGACCAGCTCAACGTGCGCGTGGCCAGGTCCCAGGTCCAGCTACCCAGGTGGCCCAGGCTCTGGGCCTTTGCCAGTCGTGATTCGCTCAGCAGGAGCGCCTGCTCGGCTTGCTTGCGCTCGGTGAAATCAACCAAGGTGCCCTGGATCACCTCCGGCTGGCCCTGATCCTCCCGGATGAGGTTGGCGCTCTCCATCACCCAGAGTTCGGCCCCATCCTTTCGGCGCAGATGGGTCATCGAATTGTCGACCGAGCCGTACTCGTGCAGGTATGCCAGGTAGCGCTCGCGGTCCTGCTCCTCGAAATAGAAGGACTGGGCGTTGGCGCTGATGATCTCGTCCCTGGATTCGTAGCCAAGCATCCGCGCGAATGCGTCGTTGCACTCCAGCAGCTTGCCGTCAGGCAAGCTGCGGAACACCCCGACCAGGTTCTGTTCGAACAGCAGCCGGAAGCGTTTCTCGGAAGCGAGCAGGGCATCGGCCGCCTGCTTGCGTTCAATCGCCGCGGCCACCTGGCTGGAGACGAACTCGAGCAGGGCCTTGTCTTTTTCGACGTAACGGACATCGCCGGTATAGCTCTGCACCACCAGCGCGCCGATGGTGTGCGATTGCGACTTGAGCGGCACGCCAAGCCAATCCATCGAGTCGGTGCCAACCAGCGTGAACTGCGCATGGACTCCTTCCCGGATCGTTTCCGGGGTGAACAGCAGCGCCTCTCCACTCTTGACCACCCGCCCAGACAGGGTGCCGTCCTCGAGCTTGCGTGGTTCCGGAGCGACATCATGCTCGTCCACGTAATAGGGGAAACTCAGTTCATCGCGGTCCCGGTCATACAGGGCAACGAAGAAATTCCGGGCCGGCAACAACTCGCCGATGATCTGGTGGATCCGGCCAAACATCTCGAGCAGCGTCCCGGCGGAGTGGGCCGCCTCGGAAATATGCTGCAACGCGGCCTGTGTCTTCTGGTCCTGCTTTTGCCGTGTGATGTCGCGCAAGGTTCCCAGGATCAGCTGCCGCTCGCCCATCAGGATCGAGGTCAGCAGGACTTCGACCGGAAATTCCGCGCGGTGCTCGCTGCAATGGGTCCATTCGAACCTGTGACCACCATCACGCACGGCAGTGGCGATCATCTCGCCGGCCTTTTCCGACGAGAGCCTGCCATCGGGCTGGAACTGCGGCGAAAATCGTGCCGGATGCTGCGCAAGCAATTCACTCTTGTCCGCGCAACGCATCATGTCCACGGCTGCCTGGTTGCAGTCGATGAACTGACCTGCACTTACGTCCAGCACGACCAGCGCGTCGGCTGAACGTTCGAACATCATGCGGAAACCGGTATCGCCAAGCGTCATCAGGTTCTCCGCATTGACTTGGAGGGTTGGCTGCAGCCCGGAACAGGACCATGCGGACGCTAGCATATTGCTGCGTGGACGCTGTGTCGCGGCTGTGGTCGATGGCGTCCGATCAAAGGCAGGTGGATCCAGGAAAGGGGTGGGGTCGGTGTTGTCGGTTTTCCCCGGCGAAAGCCGGAATCCTGGCTTGCAGTTGGAAACCGTCGCTGCATCTGTGCACGCGTTTCGCGGCAACCCGCGTCGGGCAGGTCGGTTAGTTGACTTGCATCGGGATGGAGTCGCGTCGAAATGAGCTCGAGATCCAGGGGCGGTCGACTGTTGGGCGATGCCCATGGTGATGACCAGGCCTGGCTTGATAGTCTATTTTTTGTTGGTCTTCCACGATTTGATTGACCAGGGGAAGACGCATGGCTTGTCTTCCAGGATCCTTCCTTATTAACCGCAGGTCACGGAGTTTATGGAGACCACTGATTTTAAATGCCTCTGCGAACAAGGCAACAAAAACAGGAGCGGTGCTGGAAGGCATTTGTTCTTGCTTAAAAATATCGAATCGCGAATGGGCAGATGCGAACACTGTCGGCAAATGCCGTAGTGGAGTCCTGGGGTGTCAGCCCGGAAAGCAATGCGCCTGGAAGCAGGCGCGCTCGTCCTGGGACAGAGTCCTCGCCATGTGCCAAGGCATTACGGCGTATGCAATCAGATACTCAGACCAAGCTATGTCGATAGCCTTGGTCAAGCGGAGTTCGAAGCGAACTGAACAAGGTTGCCGCTCCCATGTGGGTTGAGACCCGATAAACTCACGCGTGCTTCACGTTTAAGCTTTTCGTGCCTGGAACATTCGCCTTATATTCAGATTTGCGCTACGGGCTTCGGATAATATGAATGCATTGCCGACTTTCACTTATCCTCGCGACGAACAGCCGCTGATTCTGGGGCGCGCGGATAATCCGGCGCAGCGAGCTAGCAACATGGCAACCCGCGGATCGATCAGTCGCCGCGGCGACGATGACGACGAGACAGTCCTCCTCCATTTCCCTGCACAAAAAAGGGAAGCGGACACTCCTGCAAAACGGTTTGTGGTCAAAGAGCAGGCGCGTGCCGAGGCAGCCAATGCCGATGCCAAGCCCAACGCTGTGCCCCCGATTCGCGAGAGGCGCAGTGGGGCGGTCCAGGACCCGGTCGCCCTGCGTGCAGGGTTGACAGCGGAGCAGCTGGATGCGCTATCCACGCTGGAACAGTTTCGCTGGACGTTGCGCTTCGTCCGCCGACCGCTGTTCCGGGCCCCCATCCCGATTGTCTTCTCACCGGATGGCTCGCGTTTCATCGTGATCGAGGATGATGGGTCAGTCAACGAAAACCCAGGATTCAAGATCAGACCCTGAGTCTAAAAAGACTTCGAAGTTGGCTCGATTGCAGCGCCACGCTTTGACGACCACCGTCGCGTGGACTGCGTGCGCTTTTAAAGAGTTGTTTCGCGTGGCACGGATCAAGCGCGTTGATGCGCAGCGGCGGTATTTGTAGAGAAGGGCTTTGCGGATCGGCGAATGCCGGATCACGTTGACTTGCGGAGCAAGCCAGTGCCGTGGGGATGAAGATGCCCGGAGCATCTTGCCACTACGCTGGCTTCAAGCCGCTACGTTGACGCTTGGCTGCATACATCGCCTGGTCTGCATGCGCCAGTAAAGCCTCGGGACTGGTTCCGTCCGCCGGGAAACAGGCAATACCAATGCTGGCATCCAGATGGATCCGTCCATCGGGGTTCGCGATCGGCGGACGCAGGCGGGCGCCCAGGGCGTCGGCGACGGTGCGTGCAGACTTGGCATCGGGACAGCCCGGCAGCAGCACGACGAACTCGTCGCCCCCGACCCTGGCAACCAGGTCGCTTTGGCGTAGCCCCTGCTGGAGCCTGTGCGCCACGACCCGCAGGATGCGGTCGCCGGCCTCATGGCCGCCTCGGTCGTTGACCGTCTTGAAGCCATCAAGATCGACGTAGAGCAAAGCCAGGCCACCGCCGGAGTGCGACGCGTGTGTCATCGCGCGTTTCAGTTCCTGCTCCAGGTGGCGGCGATTGGGCAGGCCAGTCAATGGATCATGGCTGGCGCGGTGCTCCAGGTCACGCTCGGCCCTGCGCAATTCAGCGACCTCGTGGCCCACGGCGATGCGCACCCCGTATTCGGGGTGCCAGCGCGCCGACCATTGGATGTCCACGGTGTGTCCATCCTTGTGGATATAGCGGTTCCGGAAATGGCGCTGCAGCGTGCCGTCCATCACCTTCTGCGCTTGCTGCGTGGTTGCGGCAAGATCGTCTGGATGGAGCAGGTCGAACGCGCGCATGCCAAGTACTTCATCGGGGCCATAGCCAAAGATGCGCTCGAAGCTGGCACTGACAAACAGGAATCGACTCTCGGTATCGACGACGCAAACCGCGTCTGGTACCAGGTCCAGCAAGTCGGCGAGTGGTGGTAGTTTCGGTGGCATCGACTTGCTCAAATCCGTTCTTGGCCCCGGTTGCGTCGGAAGTCATTATCCCCGCAATGCATGGAACATTCAGGGACACAAGTCACCTTGGAAAAAAAAGTGACAAGTGGAGAAACCTTAATTCTGAACTACTTCCCATTCACCGTGACTGATTCGTTGGACGGCATCCACGCTATCTGGCACCTGTTGGCAGGCGATCTTGGAGACAAATACAGGCAGAAGGGTCGATTGTCAGGTCGCGCCAAGCTTATCTTGCAAGCCACGACAAGCCATCGCGGGCCTTGGTCTTGAGGGGCGGACGCACGGCAAATACCCGATCTTCACTGCCTGGAGTGGCATAAAGGGGACTCAAGTTTTGGGAGTGCGCCATGAACGACACGATCCGCAAGTTGGGCTGGGTACTGGCCACGAGCGTCCTGCTTCTGCTCGCCGGTTGCGTCAGCCCTGGCGGTTATGGCAATTCACGCGGTTATGGCGGCAATCCCGGTGGCTATGGGCAAACAGAACCGGGCTACCCATCACAGTACGACAGCCAGCTGCAGGGCACCGTCGACAGCGTGGATCCCCGTTACAACCGCATCATCCTGGTCGTCGACGACCCGCGCACCGGCCGTGCACGACGCACGGAAGTAGCCTACGACCAGCGCACCCGTCTGTTCTACCAGGGGCGCGAGCAGCAAGTGGAAGGGTTGGAGCGTGGCGACGTCATCCGCGTCACTGTCGCACAGCCGGGGCGGGACCTGCTGGCGCGCTCGATCGAAGTCGTGCGCAATGTCCGCGACGGTGGGGGCGGCTACGGCAACTCCAACGACTTGCGTGGCTCGGTGGTCCAGGTCGACACGCGAGCACGGCTGATCCGCCTTGACGGCGGCGGTTACGGAAACCAGGTGCAGGTGCGTTACGACGCCCGCACCACCGTTGACTACCGCGGCCGCAGCTATCGCCCGGAAAACCTGCAGCGCGGCGACCTCGTGCGTATCCGGGTGCGGCAAGTAGGAGTCAACCAATGGCTGGCCGAGCGCATCACCGTTGAGCGCTCGGTGGGGCGATAGTCACTCGCTGGAAAGCGGGGGTTGGCGTGCATTCTTCGCCACCTGCCGCGCAGCTCCGCGATTTGCGCTCATGCGGTGCGGAGCGCAACGTCGCGACGAGACCTTCGGATTCATCTGATCAGGGACGGGTTGAGCGGGACCGTGATTTCACCGCCCCTGGGCCCCGATTCGTCGCTGTCACCCATTCGGATGTTTCAATGGTTGTAGCCAGCCAGCCTGGCCAAAGCCAGCGATTTTCAAGTAGGGATGGGTGCCTGGATGCTCCGTTAGCACCATCCCCCCGCCAGTTTTGATGCTGCGGGCTGACAACGGGCCAGGACTGCGCGCCTAGGCCCAGGTGTGGACCCACTCAGCGAATTCTGCGGACTCCATTGGCCTGGCGATGAAAAATCCTTGCGCCAGGTCACATCCGCACTCGCGCAGCAGGTTCCAGTCATCGACCGTTTCCGCACCCTCCGCCACCGACGTGATGCGGAGTCTGCGTGCCATTTCCAGGCTCGATTCAAGGATCATGCGACTGGATTCCTGGTGTGCCGCGTGCATGACGAACGATTGATCGATCTTCAGCTCCGTGAAAGGGATGCGGGTGAGCTGCTGCATCGAGGAGTAGCCGGTGCCGTAGTCGTCGAGCGACAGGCCGAAACCCTTCATGCGTAGGCGGATCAGGTTTTCCAGCGCGTGACCGACACTGCTCATGGCCGCTGATTCGGTGATCTCCAGGATCATGTGCCTGGGTTCCAGACCCTGGTGGGTCACCTGCCAGGTGATTGCATCTGCGATCGAGGGATCATCCAGAAGTTTCACGGACAGATTGACCGACACGTTGAGATCAAGACCCGCCTCTCGCCAACCACGGCAATCGCGTGCGCTTTTGGCCAGCATGATCCAGGTCAGTTCACTGATTTGTCCCGCGTCTTCAAGCAGTGAGATGAAGGCATAGGGCATGACGATGCCGCCCGAAGGGTGGCGCCATCGGGCCAAGGCTTCCACTCCGGTGACCCGCCTGGTCTTCAACTCGATCTTGGGCTGGTAGTACGGCTCGAATTGCTCCGCATGCAAGCCTTCCATCACCTGGTCAAGGCTGAATCCGGACGCGCCCAGCGTTGCTTTCTCCGGGCTGGGCTTGACCTGCCAGTGCATGGCGACCAGCTCGGCAAAGCGCTCCGGGGTCGGTGGTTTCTCGACGGTCCCAAGCAAGCGCATGCCGTATGCGCCGATCATCGTCTCCATCGTCCGCAGCAGGGCGGGGTCCAGGCCGCTGGTGATGATCAGCGAGGCGTGAACCTTGGACTCGCCAAGTCGGCGGATGAAGGCCATGCCGTCCATCCCGGGCATGTCGATGTCAGTGATGATGATGTCGAAGGGTTGGTGAAGCTCACGCACGATCTCCATGGCGGAAAATCCATCCGCGGCTTCATGGACCGACTGGGCCCCCAGATCCTCAAGCATCTCGACCATCATGCTGCGCTGGAACTCGTGGTCTTCTACTACCAGGAAGCACAGGTTCTTGTCGGGTAGCGTGACCGGTGCGCTTTGCGGGTCATCGTCATCAAGCGCCGAGTTTGGCATTCAATTGCTCCAATTCTGTGTGAAACGCATCGATGAGCCATGTGACCCCTGGGCCATCCTCGTCGCGGCCAGCCTGCTCGATCATGCCGCACACCGACGCCAACCCCGTGGCACCTATGAAACCACAGGCACCCTTGATGCGGTGGGCCCGGTGCGTGATGGCTGCCATGTCACCTGCTTTGATCGCTTCCAGCAAGTGCACGACATCCTGGTCGTTCACTCGTTTGAAATGGGCGAGTTCTCGTGGAGTGCCGTGAAGCGCACTGCCTTGCGCTACTGCCTTCGCCTCCGACCCGGGCTCCACCGCGCCACGTTCGCCTGCCGCATCGACGTCGGGCGGGGGCAGGGGTGGGCTGCCTTCAGTTTTCTGAATGGGCGACGGCAGCCATTGGGCCAGTTTTTCGGAGAGTGACATCAAACTGATGGGCTTGGCGATGTAGTCATCCATGCCGGCGTCCAGGCAGTCCTGCACCACCCCTGGGATGATGTTGGCGCTGCAGGCAATGATGGGAGTCCTGCGGTCGGCAAGTTCGGCTTCGGCCTGCCTGATACGACGACTGAGATCATAGCCGCTCATGGTGGGCATGTTGCAGTCGGTCAGAACCAGCGAAAAATTGCCGGTGCGCCATTTTTCAAACGCCTCCGCGCCACTATCCACGGCTTCGGCCTCAAATCCCAAGGCATTGACCTGCCTGCGCATCACCATGAGGTTGGTCGGGTGGTCGTCTACTATCAGGATCCGCATGTCCGACTCCGTTTCGAAATTGGCGGTATCTGTCGAAATGCAAACCCATGGGTTGGCAGTTCTTTGCGTGCACACGCTTGGACTTGGCCTTGACCTTCGCTGCGAGGTGTCGCAGTCGCGGGATTGGTGATGTCCGCCGTCACGTCGAGTGTCATGGTTGTGCCAGAGCCGGGCTCGCTGGACATGCGGATCTCGCCACTCACCCATTCGGCCAGCCGCCGTGAAATGGCGGGACCCAAGCCAGCCACCTCGAGATGGCAGGCCATGCTCTGCGCCTGCTCAAAAGGCGGGAACCGCTGCCGTCTTTCTCCGGGCGAGATTCCGTTCCCGGTATCCACCACTTCCAAACCCAGGCGCTCGAGACCATCATCGCGCCCCGATGACGATGTCGGCAACTGGATACGTCCCTTGGCGGTGAACTTGCTTGCATTGCTCACGAAATTGCCGGGAACTTGCTGGCGTCGCAATCCTTCGAGCATCACGACCGCCCACGGCGTGTTGTCACTTGAGCAGCTGGAAACCGAACAATCGCAACGCGCCCCTGGCCATGTGTGGCCGAGGCAGGTGAGGATGCATTGATCCACTTACTCGACATAGTCGGGTTCCAACCGCACCCTATCGCGGCCGTCATGCTTGGCGCTGTACATCGCCGCATCGGCGCGCGCTACGGTTGCTTCCGGGTCTTCGCCTGGTCGGTAGGCACTGACTCCGCCGGAGAAAGTCACGATCCGGCCCGCGATGCGCACTTCATGCAACGTGGCCTGGAGCCGTGCGATCACCCGTGCTGCACCAGCGGGTGCGACGCCAGGCAGCAGGAACAGGAATTCCTCGCCACCCCAGCGACCAAACAAGTCGCTCTCGCGCAGGTCGCGCATGGCGGTGCTGGCGAAATCACGAAGCACGGCATCGCCTTGTGCATGGCCCAGTTCGTCATTGACCTGCTTGAACCTGTCCAGATCGACCAGCGCCACGCAGAAGCCCTGCCCGCCACGGGTTGCCAACGAAGCGGCATCGGTGAGCGCCTCCACCATGGAACGCCGGTTTGGCACGCCCGTGAGCTCGTCGTAGGTCGCCAGACGCTTGACCTTGCCCAAGGCGGCCGCCAATGCGGCCTTCTGCTCGCGTAGTGCGCGGCGCAGCGACGACAGGCGCGAGGCCACGACCGCAATCGCGGGCAGGACCACCAGCACCATCAGCAGGTTGTTGAGGTCATACAGCAGCGGGTCGGCCATCGCTATTTCACTGGCCCAGCCCAGGGATACGTAGTGGTGCCGGATCCAGATCACACCGATCAGGCCGCTGAGCGCGAACAGGGTCAGCCATCCAATCTGGCGGCGCCTGAGCGAAAATGCACCGAAAGCGAAGATGATCATCAACGGCAACAATGCCGAGGTCCGCATGGGGCCGCAGATCAAATAGCCACCGTTGACCGCGATCACGCCCATGGACAGCTGCCACATGGTCAGGGCCGGATCCGCGAAGCGCTCGCTCCAACCAGAGCGCAGCAAGATGTAGCCAACACAGAGCACGATGACCACGAAACCGCACCAGGCCAGAACTTCGCGCGGGGTAATCCAGCCCTGCACCAGGCCACTGATTGGCAGCATGGCGGCTCCCGCATAGACCAGGCTGGCGATCATCCACTGCATTACGCGGATGCGCACGCGCCGGTCACGGCTGAACACCAGGTTGGACAGGGTTGCCAGAGCGGGTGATGGGGTCTGTTTCATCGATGCGTTGGATAGAAAGGCGAGGAGCCCATGGATCGCCTTGGATGGCTCGTTATCGCGAAGAGGCCGTAGCGCCAGCCTCACGCTTGGCGGCCTGCAGGCGTTCGAGCTCGATCTGGTCACGCTTTTCCTGCTGTCGGGCCAGTTCGGCGCGACGGATCGCTTCTACTTCTTCTGGACTTGGGTCCTCGTGAAGCGACAGCGTGGTCGCGCTGGCGTCGGAAGGTTCGCCGCGGCGGCTCTTCAGCTTGATGTTCAAGCGCAGTTCGTTTGACGAGTCGGCATTGCGAACAGCTTCGGTGTAGCTGATCTTGCCTTCATTGTATAGCTCGAACAATGCCCAATCGAACGTGCGCATGCCCAGTTCACGCGATTTGTTCATGATGCCCTTGAGCTCGTGGAATTCGCCCTTGAAGATCTTCTCGGCGATGGTCGGTGTGTTGAGCAGGATTTCGATCGCGGCCACCCGGCCCTTGCCGTCCTCGGTGCGGATCAGGCGTTGGGAGACGATGGCGCGCAGGTTGGCCGACAAATCCATCAACAGTTGCGTTCGGCGCTCTTCGGGGAAGAAGTTGATGATGCGCTCCATGGTCTGCGACGCGCTGTTGGCGTGCAGGGTGCTCAGGCACAGGTGGCCGGTTTCAGCGAAGGCGATTGCGTGCTCCATGGTTTCCGCATCACGGATCTCGCCAACCAGGATCACGTCCGGCGCCTGGCGCAGTGTATTTTTCAGTGCGTGGTGCCACGAATGGGTATCGACGCCAACCTCGCGGTGCGTGACCAGTGACTTGAGCGACACATGCGCGTACTCGACAGGATCCTCGACGGTGATGATGTGCCCGGCCGATGTGTGGTTGCGGTGATCGATCATGGCTGCCAGCGAGGTCGACTTGCCAGAGCCCGTGCCGCCCACCACCAGCACCAGGCCGCGTTTTTCCATGACGACGCCCTTGAGCACTTCGGGAAGGCGCAGCTTGTCGAAGTTGGGGATCTCCGCCGCGATCGTGCGCAGCACCATGCTGACCTGTCCTTGCTGGACGAACACATTGACGCGGAAGCGTGAGACCCCCGGCACCATGATGGCGAAATTGCACTCCATTTCGCGCGCGAATTCCTCGCGCTGCGTATCATTCATCAACGCCTTGGCGTAGAGCGCGGTTATCTCGCCGGTGAGGGGGGCATCGGCCATGGGAGTCATCGTGCCGTGGGCTTTCATGCTGGGTGGAAAGCCATGCGCGATGAACAGGTCCGAGCCGCCAGCGGCAGCCATGCGCGCCAACAGCTCGTACATCGTGGTGCGCGCGGTTTCGATGTCGGGGAGGTTCATGGGCAATGGTGTTTCTTGGTGGTTCGTCATGATGACGCGTGGATTGCATTGTGCTCGTGATGGCAGGAAGCGATGCAGTGCGTGGGTCACGTTACGCTTGCATGTTCCAGCATATTTAAGACCGAGGCAGTTCGCCTGCCTACGCGTCGATTGCCCGGCAAGGTCGTTCATGGACTTGGACGGCGTGCTGACCCGTGCAGCGCCCGTGACGCTGGATCGCCCGGACTGGAAAGGCGCAAGCGGCCATGTTGGCCCTGCGTCGCCACTTCCCCAGAGGCAGCGTGCAGATCGCACGGCCGGGCCGGTCCATGCGTAGCTAGTGGACAGGGCACTAGGCTCGCGTCGTGCTACACCAGTGCGCATCATCGGACGTTCACGCTGCGGCAAAGCAGCGAGCGTTGGAATACCCTGTGGCGCTGATGGAACTAGCAGCGATTGTTCCGTTCTGCAGTTTCCCTGTGACGGCTACTGCCACGTCCCGGAGCCCTCCATGCGCATTTTGATGAATTTCGCCAACAGCCCGCGGGAACCGCGTTGGGTCGCGGTCAATGATGGCGTGATGGGTGGACTTTCAAGCGGAGATGCGACGGTCGTCGACGGGACGCTGCAGTTCAGCGGCGAGCTTTCGCTGGCCAACAACGGCGGCTTTGCTTCCGTGCGCTGCGTTGGCCGTGACTTTGATCTGGGCGACGCCTGCGCAGTGGTCCTGCGCGTGCGCGGCGACGGCCGCCGCTACCAGCTCAGGCTGGCGACGGATGCCCGTTTTCGCGATATGCCCGTGTCCTACGGGGCCGGGTTCGACACGATCGCTGGTCAGTGGACCCAAGTGCGTGTGCCACTGGCATCCCTGCAGCCCACCGTGCGTGGCTCCAGACTGCAAGGGATGCCGCTGGACCCCTCGCAGGTGCGCGAGATCGGCTTGCTGATCGCAGACAAGCATGCAGGTGCGTTTGCCCTTTCGGTTGATTGGATCGCCGCCGAGCTGGCCTGAGACCAGCCCTTGAAAATATGCTGGGTGACACATCCTGCTGCCCTCATCTTCACCTCTCAAAGAGGTGGGTCCGACCTCGCATTCGCCCCGGTTGATCGCGTGCCTTACCGCTGGCCGGGCACCTCGTGCGCGACCCCTTTACTCAAGGCAAGGTGACCCCCATCTAATGGATTCCCCCTCGAATGGTTGCCTCCATGCTGCCTCTTTCCGTCCTCGACCTCGCGCCCGTCACCCAGGGTGGTACGCCAGCGCAGACCTTCGCCAACACGCTGGACCTGGCCCGGGAAGCGGAGCGGTCGGGTTACCGGCGTTTCTGGCTGGCTGAGCACCACAACATGCCGGGCATCGCCAGCGCGGCAACGGCGGTGTTGATCGGCTACGTGGCTGGCGGCACCTCCACGATCCGTGTGGGCGCCGGTGGGGTGATGCTGCCCAACCACGCGCCGCTGCAGGTGGCCGAGCAGTTCGGCACGTTGGGTACGCTGTACCCGGGTCGAATCGACCTGGGACTGGGTCGTGCACCAGGCACCGACCAGGCGGCGACGCGTGCACTGCGGCGCTATTACCAGGGGGCAGAGGAGTTCCCTGCCGACGTGGAGGAACTACTGGGCTATTTCGAGCCGTTCCAGGAAGGGCAGCAGGTGCAGGCCGTGCCAGGCACGGGTGTCGAGCTGCAGGCGTGGATACTGGGATCCAGCCTGTTCGGCGCGCAGCTTGCCGCGGCGCTCGGACTGCCGTATGCATTCGCCTCTCACTTTGCCCCCGCAATGCTGGAACAGGCATTGGCGGTATACCGTCGCGACTTCCGTCCCTCCCGTTACTTGCAGCAGCCGCACGTGATGCTGGCCCTGAACGTGGTCGCCGCCGAGTCAGACGCCGAGGCTGAGCGGTTGTTCACCACCCAGCAGCAGGCCTTCGTCAACCTGCGTCGTGGACGCGCAGGACGGGTACCGCCGCCCCTGGAATCAGCGCAGGCGCTTGATGCGTATTGCAGCGCCGCCGAGCGCGCCGGCGTCGATGCCGCGCTGCAGTGCGCCGCGGTGGGTTCAGTCACGACCGTGCGGCAGGCAATGCAGGCATTCGTGCAGCAACATCGTCCCGACGAATTGTTGCTGACCGCCAATGTATTCGACCACGCAGCACGCGTGCGCTCGTTCGTATTGGCGATGGAGGCCTGGCGCGAGGGCTAGCGTGCCGCTGGATCTGCCAGCAAACCGGGGTCGAATCGGGATTGAATCCAGGTCAGCTCCCATGATCCTGAAAGTGGGAAGTGACACTGACCCGTGTCACGTCGACCAGGCCTGCCGCCATCACTACTGGCGCCATGCCTCTCGTTCAGGCAGTTGCTGTCGTCGACGGTGCTGCTGTCGTGGCCGATCGCGGCCAGCTGGATCCGGCTTGGCAATGCGCATGGGTGCTGAAGCAGGCGAAACGCAAAGATGTTCCAGGTGCAGTTGCCCAGCGAGCCCGTTGAATGCATTCCAGGACTGCCTTCACGGATTGGCCGGCATGCTGTCCTTGACGTCATCCTTGATTGCGTCCAACGAGGCTTCGCCCTGGCTTGCGCGCTGCCGATCCCGCCTGACCTCGCTGGCAATGGCATCCATGGCATCGGCGGCGATCAACCCGGCATCGAGCGCATGCCGTGCGATGACCAGGCTGTCTGCGATGCGCAACATCGGCACCTTTGCGCCAACCAGCTTTTCGACGAAACCATCCACGAATGTGTCGTGCGTCGATTGCGTTTGCGGATCGACGTCACGAATGTAGATCGCGATGACGCGCTCGCCCAATTCCTGCGCAATCCGGCTATAGACCTCGGCGTCTGCCTGGCCAGAGTCTCCCAGCAGCACCCAGCGCAGGGTGGGGTACTGCAGCATCAGCTGCCGTACGCGCTCGAATTTCCGCCCGTCGCCTGGGCCAAGCGTCTCGTGCTCATGCAAGCCCAGGCGCCGCAGTGAGATCGGTCCGTACGGAATGGCGTTGAGTTCGAGGAAATCGTCCAGCAGGTCGTAAAGGTTCCAGGGTGAATTGGAAACGTAGAAGATCGGGTTGGCGGCATTGTCCTGCGTGCCCAGTTGCAATGCCTGGTACAGCGCTGCAACCCCGAGCAGGGGCTTGCGGGTGCGGGCGTTGTGCAGGAAGGCCAGCTGTGCAGCTGTCTTCCAGTCAAGGATGCTGCTTTGCAGGACGGTGTCGTCGATGTCGGAGATCACCCCGAACTGCGCTTTTGGACTCACCTGCAGCACCGGTTGCGGCGTCAACAGGCTGCCATCGGCCAAGCAGATGCTGGCATTGTCCCAAAGCATGCCACTTGCAGCGGCCCCGGTCTCCAGGCGGACGCGATAGAAACCTTCCGAGTCAGTCACCGTCTGCGCACTGGCATTGCGGAAACGCGCATGCAGCGCGATGCCCGGGGCGTCTTCGGCATCGAACCGGCGATAGGTATTGAGCAGGTTGTCCCACCAGCCGTCGTCATCCTGCGGCCCACCCATGGGTGGCCTGGCCAGCACGCGGCCGGTCAGCTCGACGCCGGTCGCGTCGGCTGCGACACGATAGGCGGCAATGTGTCTTGGGCGCTCGAAGCCGAACCGATCATTGAGGCGCCGATGTGCCGTATCGAGAAGGTCGTCGGATTGAATCGCGAGCGAACGCAGGTACCGTGTCACCTGCTCCGGCCAGTGTCGTCGCGCCATGGGCAAGCCTCTTGTCGATGCTGGATGGCAGTGTGGCTGCAGCGACGACAACGACAGGTGATAGCCACCATGCGCCCCGGATGATCGGACAGGTCGCAACGCTGCCTGGCCGTGCAGCTAATCGCCGTCACTGCGTACCTGTGCGTGGCTGATGAGGGCAAAGATCAGGCTGCCGCCGACGACATTGCCGGCCAGCGTTGGAAGGCCAAAGCGCAGCACCGCCTCGGCAAGCGAGGTTTCGCCGGCAAACACCATGTACATCGCCTCGGTCGAACCGACGACGATGTGGGTGAACCCACTGACAGCAATCAGGTAGGTGCAGATGACGATGATCGCCAGGCGCGACTGATCGGTGGCTGCCATCATCCAGACCATCATCGCGATGATCCATCCGGCCAGGATGCCCTTGGTGAACATCTCCAACGGCGTGTTGTGCATGAGTTCGCGGCCGATGTCGATGAACGACGCTTGCGTGGGGGCATCAAACTGATGCAGCGTGAGCAGTCCCAGCGCGAACAGCGTCACCCCGGCCAGGTTGCCGGCCAGCACGACGCACCAAAGACGCAAAAGCAGGCCGAGTTTCCGCCAACTCGGTGCGGTCATGACCGGCAGCACCACGGTCAGCGTGTTTTCCGTGAACAGCTGCTGGCGGGCGATGATCACCGCGATGAAGCCGAAGGTATAGCCGAAACCTTCGAGCAGGAATCCGGCGGGAACGCCGTGCAAGTGGCGGTGCAATACGGCCCGCGCCAGGAAGGAAAACCCCATGGTCAAGCCGGCGGCCAGCGCGGACCAGGCCAGGGCAGCGACCTCCCGGGTCAGCTCCTCCTGTCCGATGCGACGGATGATCTCGTGCAACACGGCTGCACGCGGCGGACTTTTGTCCTCCACCTTTTCATGCTCATCGCCCGACAGGGAAAACCCGCTACCGGACTCCTCCTTCAGGCTTTCCCGGACCTGCGCTTCTTCCTTTGCATCAACCTGCTTGTCGGCCTGCTTCCTGGCGTCGCTCTGCTCATTGCCGTGCATGGTGCTTGTCTCCCCACTTGTCGCCAAGGTGTTTGCCTGATGCGCACGGCCGGGACCAGTGCCGTGCCGCGTCGTATCCAGATCGTACTGTCTACGTGCGCCTGCGTGGGTTGAAACCTGCATGGGTTGGCAGAAGAGGCCGGACCCGAGCGCAGCCAACAGGGCCGCCTGGACTGATGGGCACGACCTGGGGGCGACCACAGCGGTGGAGTTGCAGATTGGAGGTCCATCGAACGATCACCAGTAGACTAGGCGCATCCCCTGACCGCGTGTTGGATCAATGATCAACAATGACGTGCTGCGCAGCATCCGATACATGCTCGACCTGAGCGACAGCAAGGTGGCCGGGATTGCCCGCCTGCCCAATCCGGCATTCGCCATCGAAAACAGCGACGTGCCTGCCTGGTTGCTGAAAGAAGGCGAGCCCGGATACCAGGCCTGCAGCGACGAGGTGCTGGCGCATTTCCTCGATGGACTGATCATCCATCGTCGCGGCAGGGATGACAGCCTGCCGGCGCGACCGGTGGACAAGCGCATCACCAATAACGTGGTCTTGAAGAAGCTGCGGGTGGCTTTTGAGCTCAAGGACGTGGACATGCACCAGATCTTCGTGGATGCAGGGTTCCCCGTGTCCAAACCGGAGCTGTCGGCGTTGTTCCGCCAGAGCGGACACAAGAATTTCCGTGCGTGTGGCGATCAACTGCTGCGTAATTTCCTGAAAGGGCTGACCCTGCGCGTGCGTGGCGTCTAGATTTCGGTTGAGCCAGCAGGGCCTGGTCAAGCAGTGCTGGCCCGGGAGGGTGATGTTCCAGCGCGTGTTTCTGGCAGGGCCTTTTTTTGCACTTACCACTGCAACATGATCTTCCCGATATGCTTGCTGCTTTCCATCAGCGCATGGGCTTTGGCCGCCTCGCGCGCGGGGAAGACCTGATGGATCACCGGCTTGGCCTTGCCCGATTGCAGCAGTGGCCAAACGTGCGCATGCAGTTGCCTGGCCAACGCGGCCTTGAACGCGACAGGTCGCGCACGCAGCGTGGATCCGGTGAGGGTGAGCCGTCGTCGCATGATCAGTGACGCGTCGATGTCGGCATGCTTTCCACCCAGGGTGGCGATGAAGACCAGCCTGCCATCCTCGGCCAAGAGCTCCAGCTCGCGCGGGACGTAGTCACCGGCGACCATGTCCAGGATGACATCCACGCCGCGGCCGTCGGTGTGCTTGTTGACCTCTTCGACGAAATCCTGCTCGTGGTAGTTGATGGCGTGTGCGCCCAGTGTTTCGCAGGCGGCGCATTTTCCCGTATTGCCCGCCGTGGCGAACACCCGATGGCCGAAAGCGCGGGCCAGCTGGATGGCAGTGACGCCGATCCCGCTGGAGCCGCCTTGCACCAACAGCGATTCGGGCGTGCCGTCAGCCCGGGTGTCCAGGTGTCCGCGATCGAATACGTTGCTCCACACGGTGAAGTAGTTTTCCGGCAGGGCGGCGGCTTCGATCAAGGTCAGGCCCCTGGGGACGGGCAAGCATTGGAGGAGGGGCGCTACCGCGTACTGGGCATAGCCGCCCCCGGTCAGCAACGCGCAGACGGCGTCGCCTTTCTTGAGACCAAATGGATTGTCACCCCCGACATCACCGTCGACCAGTTCGCCGGCGACTTCCAGCCCGGGCAGATCCGAAGCGCCCGGTGGTGGTGCGTAATTGCCCAGGCGTTGGAACACATCCGGTCGATTGACGCCAGATGCCGCCACCTTGATCAGTACTTCCCCCGGTCCGGGCCGCGGCATGTCGCACTGCGTCGGTTGCAGTACGTCCGCCGGTCCGGGCCGGGTGATTTTGATGGCTTGCATGCTGGCCATGTCGACTCCGTCAGATGGGGGCTGGATGGTAAGGAGTGCCCGCAAAGCAGGGGTGGAACGGGCTTTGCTTGAAATAACGTCAGAGACGACCGTCCGCGACCTTCACATGCTTCGGCAGATCGTGGCTGGCACGCTTTTGCTGCCTTCCTGGCCAGCCTATTTGAGCAAGTCCAGCACCGCCTTGGCGGCTGCTTCCGAGGAGGCAGGGTTCTGGCCAGTCACGAGATTGCCGTCGGTGATCACATGTGTCGCCCAGTCCTGCTTCTTTTCATAGCGGCCGCCGTTGGCTTCCAGCATGTCCTCGACCAGGAATGGCACCACGTCCGTGAGTCCCACTGCTGCCTCTTCGCCATTGGTGAAGCCGGTGACCCGCTTGCCCAGGACCAACGCGTCACCGTCGGCATTCCTGGTCTTGCGCAGGGCCGCAGGTGCATGGCAGACCAGCGCGACCGGTTTGCCCGCGGCATGGTTGGACTCGATCAGCCTGATCGAATCTTCATCATTGGCCAGGTCCCAAAGCGGGCCATGACCACCCGGGTAGAACACCGCATCGAAGTCCCTTTGGGCCACGTCGGCCAGCACGTGCGTGGAGGCCAGGGCCGCGGTGGCCTCGGCGTCATCGCGAAAACGGCGCGTGGCATCGGTTTGTGCGTCCGGCGCATCACTCATGGGATCCAGGGGGGGTTGGCCACCTTTGGGCGACGCCAGCGTGATCTGGGCACCCGCGTCCTTGAACACATAGTAGGGCGCGGCAAACTCTTCCAGCCAGAAGCCGGTTTTCTTGCCGGTATCGCCAAGGCGATCGTGGGATGTGAGGACCATCAGGATTTTCATGCGGCGCTCCAGGCAGGGGGCACCCATTGTGCTGAGAAATGCGCGAAGACAATGTCAGGGACGATTGATGACGGCACTGAGCCTGGCATGAACCTGTGCAAGGCAGGCTTGGTCGCGTTTTGCTTTACCGGCGTAGCCGTGCTGGACGCAGTCGCGCATGTGCGGTCCTGGCCCAACTGCAGCGAAAAACAGGGTTGGTCTGGAGGGCTCCGCAATGGCTACGCTGCGCAAGCCAGCCTTCCTGGGTCGTTATCGCTGATCCAGCTCGTGGTGGATCAATACGACGCATTGCGAAGCAAACAGCATCCTGGGTCCCAGGGTGATTTTCCTGGTGCCCAGGCGCTGCAGGCTGTGGAAGGTCTTCTTTGGCATCGGGATGTGGTCGGTGAGCAGGAAGCAGGGATTGCCTTCGAATACCTGTTCACGGATCGGCGTGCCTTTCCTGTCCATGACAAACAGCGGATGGTCCTGGGCCAGCTCCTGCACCAGCCGTTCGAAGCTCAGGGTCCGCACGGTTACGCCGGGCTCTACCGGTCGCGACTGCTCCTTGCCCATGCCGTTGGAAGCGTCCAGGGCCTTTGCAACCTTGCCCAGCAATGCCTGCTCGTCAAACCCGGAGATGTCCTGCATGGTGTTGGCATCGAAGCGGATCGTGCGAGAGAAATCCTGGGTGCTTTCCAGGACCAGGTACACCGTCACATCCGCGCGATGCGACTGGGCCACGAAGATCGCATTCATCAGCGTATGCGCCAGGATTTCGGTATGGGGCTCCTTGCCCACCGCGGCCAACAGCTTCTGGCTGTCCGTCGGTGCCGCCCGTGCCCGCAGTACAAAGGTTCGCGTGTGTGTCCTGGCCAATGCTTCGTCCCGCGCGGTACATGGAGTGCAGACTATCCATTCTCCCCCGAAACTGGCCCAATGTAATCCAATCCGCTATCGATACCTTCCCGTCATTGGTGGGCGTGGTTTGGAAATGCGGTTTCAGGCCAGGCTGCTTTGACCCTCCGGGCATCTGGAGCACGCGGTTGATCGCCACCGAGCGAGCAGCGCAAGCCCACATCCGCGCAATCCACGCCATCCTCTTTCCACCATCGCATCCAACAGGAGTCACCATGGCAGCAGGCGACACCAGGCACGGAGAGTACAAAGTGCCGGGAGGCAAGTTGGTGGTGGTGGATCTTTCCATCGTCGAGGGCCTGTTGGCTCGAGTGCAGGTCAGCGGTGACTTCTTCCTCGAGCCTCCCAGCGCGCTGGATGCCATCAATGCAGCGCTCGAAGGCTTGCCAGTGGAGTCTGGTCAAGGGTTGTTGGCGACTGAAATCCGCATCGCGCTGGGAACGACTTCACAGATGTTCGGATTCACCCCGGAGGCCATCGCCGTGGCTGTGCAGCGTGCGTTGAACGCGAACCCGATCACGCCAGATGGGGGAGGCGAGCCATGAGTCGCGGCCGTTGGCACGATCACGACTGGCACCTTGTCCACGCCGATCCACAACCGCCAGCACTGCATATGGCGCTGGACGACGTGATGCTGGATGACGTGTCCGCAGGGCGACGCCCACCAACACTGCGTGTCTGGGAGTGGGCGCGATCTGCGGTGGTGATGGGGCGTTTCCAGTCACTGCGCAACGAGGTCGATGCCGAGGGTGCCCGCCGGCATGACATCGAGGTGGTGCGACGGATCAGTGGTGGCGGCGCGATGTTCATCGAGCCGGGCAACACCATTACCTATTCCATCGTCGCGCCCATCACGCTGGTCGAGGGCATGACGTTTGAGCAGGCCTATGCATCGATGGACGAATGGGTGATCGCGGCATTGGGCACCCTGGGGATAAAGGCCTGGTATCAACCGCTCAACGACATCACATCGCAGCACGGAAAGATTGCCGGCGCGGCACAGGCCAGACGGGGCAAGGCCGTGCTGCACCACGTGACCATGGCCTACGATATCGATGCCGTCCGCATGCTTGAAGTGTTGCGTGTCGGTCGCGAAAAGTTGTCCGATAAAGGCACGACCAGCGCTCAGAAGCGCGTCGATCCCTTGCGTAGCCAAACCGGGTTGCCACGTAGCGCAGTCATCGAACGCATGATCGATACGTTCCGCGATCTCCATGGGGGGCTGGTGCAAGACACCCTGCATGAAGACGAACTGGCACGTGCCCAGATCCTGGCGCAGGATAAATTCGCGACGCCGGAATGGACGGCTCTGGTGCCTTGAAATGCTGGACGCGGGCTTGATCCTGGCCTGCGATGCTGCCAGTCGTTGGGATCATTCCGGGGTCGCGCGAGCGCCAAAGATTGCCTGGCCGACACGGACTATGGTGGCGCCTTCCTCGACGGCCATCGCATAGTCACCCGACATGCCCATGGATAATTCATGCATGCCGATGCCATCGGGCACCTCCTGGCGCAAACGCTCACGCAACTGGCGCATCACAACGAAGCAGCGGCGTACCCGTGCCGTGTCTTCGGACAGCGCAGCCAGGGTCATCAATCCACGCACGCGTAGTGCGCTGAAGGCAGTCAGCTCGCGGACAACCCTCGGGACATCTTCGGGCGCGAGTCCGTACTTGCTGGCTTCTCCGGATGAGTTGACCTGCACCAGCACGTCGAGCGAGCGACCTTCCGACTGCAGGTGTTTGTCAAGTGCCCTGGCAATGCGCAGGCTGTCCAAGGCCTGGAACTCGGACGCAAACCGGGCGACCAGTCTGGCCTTGTTGGTCTGCAGGTGACCGATGATCGACCAGCGCAGGTCGGAGAGGTCGGACAACGCCTCCCATTTGGCATGCGCCTCCTGCACTTTGTTTTCACCCAGGTACCTGCAACCCGCGGCATATACCGCACGAATGCGCTCCGCATCTACTGTTTTGCTCACTGGCAGCAGCCGCACGTCAGCCGGATCGCGTCCGCTGCGCTGGCAGGCTGCGGCAATGCGTGTGTTGACTGCAGCAAGGTTTTGTTCGAAATCGGCGATGGTCGTGGCGCGTGGGGCCGCGGATGCTGGTGGTCGGTTGGAGAAGGCGTCGTTCAATGGGAAGACCTCGCTGGCGGGCGATTGGAATGATAGTGCACGATCCCGCTTCTGCTGGATCGACTCGCTCCGATGCGAGCGCCTCGTCAAGCCCAGGTAGGGACTCGGGCATGCGGCCCAAACTGACCTTGGATCAGAATGCAACCTGCCGCCAGCTCTTGGCATGGTGTTCGCGGTCATCGCGATAGCATGCTGCTCCAACACCATGGGCTTGCAGTCGTCTCCACGACGGCAACGTCCCCGACGGAGTCGCAAGGCGCGAAGTGAGCAGCATGTTCCACTCGCTCAGGAGCTACAACTACCGGCTCTGGGCCGGTGGCGCGCTTGTGTCCAATGTTGGCACCTGGATGCAACGCATCGGGCAGGACTGGCTGGTGCTGACCGTGCTGACCCATCACAACGCCACGGCGGTGGGCGTCGTGATGGCGCTGCAGTTCGGGCCGCCGCTGTTGTTGCTGCCGTTGACTGGTTTTGCCGCCGATCACCTCGACCGTCGCAAGCTCCTGCTCTTCACCCAGGCTGCCGCCGGTGTGCTGGCGCTGGGTCTGGGCCTGCTCACCATCCTTGGCGTGGTGCAGCTTTGGCATGTCTATGGCTTTGCACTGGCGCTGGGCTGCGTCACCGCGTTCGACGCTCCGGCCCGGCAGGCATTTGTATCGGACCTGGTCAGCGATGATGCCCTGGCCAATGCCGTGGCACTGAACTCCGCATCCTTCAACGCCGCCCGGATGCTGGGTCCGGCGGTGGCGGGCCTGCTGATTGCCGCGGTCGGGGAGGGCTGGTTGTTCCTGGTCAATGCGGGTTCCTATGCCGCGGTGCTGGTATCTCTTTGGTTTCTTCGAGTACACGACCTGCACACCGAGGCGCGGCCTGAGCGCACGCGCGGCAGCCTGTTGGCCGGGTTCCGCTACGTATCGCAGCGCCCGGACCTGATCGCGGTATTGGTGATGCTTTTCCTGCTGGGTACGTTTGGCTTCAACTTTGCGATCTTCATCTCGACCATGTCGGTCACCGTGTTCCATGGCGACGCCAGCCAGTACGGGTTGCTGACTTCGGCGATGGCGGCGGGCACCATGTGCGGGGCGCTGCTTTCTGCGCGCCGACCGGTTCCCGGCATGGTGTTGATGGCCGTGGCATCGGCAGGATTTGGTATCAGCGTGGCTGTGTCTGCGGTGATGCCAGGCCCGTATCTGTTCGCTGGCGTCCTGTTCTTCGTTGGGCTGACTGCGCTCACCTTCATGACAGCAAGCAATTCCATGATGCAGTTGACCACCGAGCGCTCGATGCGTGGGCGCGTGCTTGCGCTGCGGATTGCCGTGGTCATGGGCGGTACGCCGTTGGGTGCGCCACTGGTTGGCTGGGTGGTCGATCGTTTTGGAGCGCGCTGGGCGCTCGGCGTCGGTGCGCTGTCGGGATTCGCGGCCGCGGCCGTGGCGATGGCCTACCTGGTTCGTCATCGCCATCTGCGCCTGTCGCGGGAAGCGGGTTGGCCGCGTTTTGTCATGCATCCTGGGCCGGCGGACGTGACGGCTGTCAATGTTGCGGCGGGCGAGCGTTTGACATGAGTGGGGAAGACCGCAGTAGCGTGGCTCCAAACCAACAGCCTGGAAGCCGCGTGCCGAAAAGACAGGTGCGTGAACCGACCCGCGGCGTTTTGAAACGCCTTGCGTCGACCATGCCTTGGCTGGTGACGTCTGGGTTGGCTGTGCTGGCTGGCGGGTTGACGGCCGCCGCCGCCGCCCATGCGCCCACCCAGCCACTGGTTTGGATGTCGGCGTACCTGGTGCTGGTTGCAGGGATGGGCCAGGCGGGGCTGGGTGTGGGACAGGCCATGTTGTCGATACAGTCACCGTCGCAGCGTTTCGTGGCTGCCCAATGGATGATGCTCAATGCAGCCAATGTCGGAGTGGTTGCGGGCACGTTGTCAGGCCACTTGTGGCTGGTGGCCATGGGGATTTCGGGATTCGTGATGGCACTGGCGCTGTTTATATATGGCGTGCGCAACGCGCGGCAAGGTTGGCAAACACATCTTTATCGCGCGCTGGCGGCCCTCTTGGGCATCGGCGCCACGGTAGGGATGACGCTATCGCTGCTTCGACCCATTCGCTGAGCGAAGGCGAGTGATTCCCTGGGCATGGCGCCTGCCAGCAGGCCGCGACGGGTATGCATTGCCTGCCAGCCCGTAGTCGATGCGACAATGCACACCCGCGCAGCACCCGCTGGCGTGCCGTCCCCCCAGGATTCGATGAAGCCGCCCAACGCACTCCAGACCCTGATCGACGATGGTGTCATCGACGAGGTCATGCGCCCGCTCAAGAGCGGCAAGGAAGCCGCCGTTTACGTGGTGCGAGGTGGCGGCCAGGTGCTGTGCGCCAAGGTCTACAAGGACATGGCGCAACGCAGCTTCCAGCAACGCGTGCAATACCAGGAAGGGCGCAAGGTGCGCGGCAGCCGAAACGCACGTGCAATCGGCAAGGCGTCGCGCTATGGCCGCAAACAGCAGGAAGAAGCATGGAAGAACACAGAAGTCGAAGCGCTGTATACCCTGCGCGACGCCGGGGTGCGCGTGCCCGAGCCGCACGGCTTCCATCACGGGGTGCTGGTGATGGAGATGGTGACCGACGCCGACGGATTCGCCGCGCCACGGCTGGCCGAGTATGAGCCCACGCCCGGGCAGGCCCGCGAGTTCCACCAGGTGTTGGTGCGGCAGGTCGTGCGCATGCTGTGCAGTGGACTGATCCATGGAGACCTGTCGCCGTACAACGTACTGGTCGACGCCGACGGCCCGGTGCTGATCGATTTCCCGCAGGTGGTCAGCGCTACTGGCAACAATGCGGCGCGGAAGATGCTCTTGCGCGACGTCAACAATTTGACCGCCTATCTGGGGCGCTGGGCCCCGGAACTGTTCGACACCTGGTTTGGCGAGGAGATGTGGGCGCTGTTCGAGGCCGGGGACCTGCAGGCGGACACGCCGTTAACAGGTGTTTTCAAGCATGACGAGCACATTGCGGACGTCGACAGCGTGCGCGAGGCGATCGAGGATGCGCGCCAGGAAGCGCTGATCCGCCAGCAGGGGCGCGAAGAGGCAGAGGCCGACGACGCTTGAGGGTGGGTGTTGCTCGGCAATCGTGCAGGTAACCTATTTCGACTCGTTGTGGATTGCAGTTGCCCCTCGCGGCGATCGAATATTGGTGTGTGCCATCCCTCCCGGCACCACTTCCCGGCAGCTGAGCGCCTAGAACTTCTCCCCTGCTGGCAGATACCGCCATTTCCCGGGTGGCAAACTGCCGTCAGGCCCCTTGCCCAACGGGATCCTGCCGATGCGCAGCCGCCGGATCGACACCACGTCCAGCCCGACCTGCGCGCACATGTCGCGCAGCTGCCCGTTGCGGACGTCCTTGATGGCGAAGCGCAAGCGGATTTCGTTCTGCCAGCTGACCTTGCACGGTGGCAGGGTGCGGCCACCATAGGCCAGCCCCTGGTTGAGCCGCCGCAAACCATAGGGTGCGATCTGGCCACTGACTTCGACCAGGTACTCGTGTTCGATCTGGTCGGCGTTTTCCATCAGGCGACGCAGCACGCGGCCGTCCTGGCTCAGCACCATCAGCCCACTGGCATCGGCATCCAGTGGCACCAGCGGGGTCAGGCGCTGGAAATGACGCTTCAACATGCGTACGCCGGATGGGTCGTCGGCCCAATGCGTCTTGGGTGTCACCAGCGCGGCGGCCGGCCTGGATCCGCGGATCGTGTCGTAGCCGACGGGTTTGTGCAGCAACAGGGTCGCCGGTTCCACCGGTTCCAGTCGCGCGTCGGGATGGAGTTCGACGTGCTCACCATTCACGGCATGCTGGGGCGCCTCGACCACTCGCCCATCGACCGACACCCAACCATTCTGGATGTACTGCTCGGCATTGGCGCGTGTGCATCCCACCAGCTCGGCGACGCGATGGGCAAGGCGAATGGGATCCGGCATCAGGATAACCGCGAAAGGAGGTGTGCAGTGTAGCGCCAGGGCCTGGCAGCTGCGGTCGGGGCGAGCTCGAAACCGGTCAGCTGACGCGGCAATACAATCCATCAAGTGGAAAATGTCCCGGTGAAGCAAAGCCTCAATGGATGTGTAGCGCAGCTCCAGGATTGGCAGGAGCGACAATCGACCTCACGACTTGCAACTCATCCCCGCGTGTCGGCGACGTTGATGCGTTTTATATCGATGGACATGGCAGCCGCTTGCGCTGCCGCTTGGGTAGGTGCCTTCTTTCCGCGTTTTCCGACGCGCACATGGGGAGTGGGTGGGTGCGCTTTGACCTGGCTTGCCCTGCTGGGTGGTTACAGCCGGCCCGTGCATGGCTCGTGACCTCACCGGGACGCCCCGTGCATTACTGCGACTGATGCTGCTTCGTTGCGCGATGACGCGACTGCATGGCGACGCGTACCCGTTGCACTTGTTGGGGCTGGCCATCTACAGCGCTTAGGACCCCGCCGACAGCACCGCAGGGTAGTGAACATGTCGCGGCTATGCAGTGCTGGAAGCAACCCGCGCAGCGGCGCGAGGCTGGGAAATTCCGGCGGCGTCCAGGATTGCCTCGGCCGGGACAAGGATCAGTAACCACATTCGATATCAAAAGAGCCCTTGGCTGCCACCTCGGTTGAATAACTGTTCATTGAAAACGATGCCGTGCCTTTGACATGCTGGTCGTCGATGGTCACCGCAAGCGAATCCGGCACGGCATACCAGCTGGTACCGGCCCCATCTTCGCCAACCTGCATCCCACGGTAGTCGGCCATCACGTCAAGAACTATCTCAACGGATCCATCCTCCTTGGCGGTGCCGTCGATGTGCACGACGTTGCCGGGATAGACGCTGCACTGGGTGCTTGGCACGAACGTCCAGGTTTCATCGCCCACGGTAATCGTGCCGGTCCTCTTGTTTGCCTTGTTTGCCTTGTCTGCCGAACTGGGTTGCGACGCGGCCGCCGTCGATGTTCCGGCTGCGTTTGCATTGTTTGCCTTGCGCGTTTGGTCGTCGTTTGCGCTGCTACAGCCCGTTACGGCCATGGCCATGCAGAGGGGTAGATATGGAATGTTTTTCATATTGCGATCTCCACGCGATAGCGGGGGTGGGTGTCGGCTTCAATGCCCACGGTCAAAAACGTGATCAAAACATCGGGCAAGGTTGACTTCGAAGGCACGTTCACTCCTGTCCCTTGTTCAACGACTCAAACCGCTTGTTTTCATGGGTATTGCTTTCTAGTCGGCCATCGTGGCCGGCGCGGCAGCGAGGAGGGGGTCGCCTTCATCCGCATTGGCCTCGCGCATCGGCATCACGGGGCCCGCGTTGGATACCTGGCCAAGCCAACCTTGCGGATGGGTCATCGCTCCTGGATGCGACTTGGGGGCACTTGCGTTTGGCCGACTGTGCGTGAGCAGCGAAAAGTCAAGCGCGATCCACTCTGTCTGACACGTGAGTGGGTAGGAAAACAGGACACGTACATTTTGCCTGGGCCCCGGGGCGCACCAAATCAGCGTTGCGCCTGAGACGCGGCAGGATTGCTTTGTGGCCAAATGAATCGAGTTGGCCGCATTTCGGCGCTGGATTCGTGTATTCAAGGCACGACCAGCGTGCGTGCCACGCGTGGGTGCGATGGCGAAGGCTTCATCGATCGGCAGGGTGGCCACCACCTCGCTGGGGTGGCCGGAATAGCCGCGCATGTCATGCAGCAGGACGATCCTGCTCGACAGTCTGCATGACATTTGCATTGCTGGACCCGCATTTCTTTGTTGAATCCTCTATTCAAGGAGACTCTGGATGCTGCGTATGCTTTCCATCATGCTCGCGCTAATCGTTTTTCTGGGGTCGGCCCACGCCGTGGTCCTGCCCAAAGCCATACAGGCAGCACTGGATGAGCGCTACGAGACCTACGTGGGTGCGCCCGGGTTTACCGAAGTCAAGTCGTTCCCCTGGCTGGAAGACTGGAACAACAGCGCACGCTTTCCCAATCGGGATCCGGACGCCCATGAGTTTGCGCGTCCAGACTCCGGCCTCAATGCGGCGACCAAGGCGCTGATGGTGTTGGAAAGCCAGGAGCCGCCACTACCCCACGTGCGTTATCGAATCACCTATCGGCTCGACAATGCACCGGATTTTGGCGGTTACACCAACGCTTACGTCGAGGTGACGCGCTTCAACCTGGGGCCGACGCGACGCGCTGATGCGGTTGAGTCCACGCCCGAGGGCGTTCCCGTTGCGCCACCGGATTACTTCGGGATCGGGCCGAGCGTGAGTTGGCGTTTCGTCATGGGCTGGCACCAGAGCAGTGCGGCGGACGTGGTACGCGCCAGCCGCAAGGTCCTCAGTCCGGCTCAAGCCGAAGCCATGGATTGCCTGGGTGCACCCTGCATGGACATGAAGAGCCCGTCAGGGCCAGACGGGCAGTGGCGGGCGACGACCCCCCCCGACGCCAAAGTGGCGACCTACGTGGCAATAAATGATGGGTCATCTACAGCTGCTCGTGTCTCAGACTTGCTGTATCGACACGCCAGCGCCGGGCAGGACCGCATCGAGGCGTTGCCGATGCACGACGCGACACCGCAACTGACATTTGTCATCTCCATGCATGTCGAAGGTCAGGATGATGCCGTCGATGGGTTGCTCCACCAACAACTACTGCAGGACGATGCGGTGTCCGATATCTGGACGCGACGGCGCGAAGCCGGTGTCGATACGGTCGAGTGGCGCCAACATCTCGAATACTACCCGGGTCGAAATTGACCACTAAAAACAGGCACGGCAGCATAACGGTGCCTGTCTTTGCCGCGGCGTGACCTGATTTTCCTGCCTGTATGGGCAGCCGATTCCTGTCGGTTTGAAAGCGGTGGGCAGCAACCATTGCTCTGCGTGGAGCGAAGCTTGGATGGTCTTTCAAGCGATGTTGCGCACGCCTGGCCACCTGCCAGTCACCTCAAGGGCGTAGCACGCTCGGCAACAACAAGATCCCGGGTGGCCGGTATCCGTAAGGAGTTGCGTTGACTGGGGCGTGGCGTTCTTGCAGCTTGCAGCCTGCAGATGGAAACAGCGTTGCGCAGCGACACACATCAATGACTGCCACGGACCTGCGCGACGAAGCCACGTGCGATGCAAATTCCGTCGCCGGATCGGCTGCACAAAATCAACCAGAGTCAAGTGGAGAGAACTTCATGCTTCGATCAATCATGCTTCGATCGGCCGTGCTCGCGCTGCTTTCGTGCTTTGCAGGTAGCGTCTTTGCCGCGCAGCCCCAGGCCGACATCCCCAGTGGAAAACCTATTGACGGCGCAGGGGACACCATCCTGGTATTCGATGCATCCGGGTCCATGTGGGGCCAGATCGATGGCGTCGCCAAGATCAGTATCGCTCGCGATGTTGTGCAGGGTCTGCTCAAGGACCTGCCGGTGGAGCAGCGGATGGGGCTCGTGGCGTATGGCCATCGCCGCAAGGGTGATTGCAAGGACATCCAGACGCTTGTGAATGTGGGCACCGATCGCACGGCAATCAGCGAGGCGATCGCAGGCATCGATCCCAAGGGCATGACACCGATGACCGCGGCGGTTGAACACGCAGCCGACGAGCTGAAATTCACCGAAAAAAAAGCCACTGTCATCCTGGTTTCCGATGGCAAGGAAACCTGCAAGGCCGACCCATGTGCGGTTGCCGCAAAGCTGGAAAAGCTCGGCATTGGCCTGACCGTACACACCATCGGCTTTGGGCTGGGTGACAAGCAGGCCGGCGCAAAGGATCAGTTGCGTTGCATGGCACAGGCGACAGGCGGACGCTTCCTGCAGGCGGACGACGCCACTGAACTGCGCGATGCGCTGTCGCAGGTCAGTGTCGACAAGCCTACCCCGGAACCCCAGGCTGCACCGGTGGTGGAGACGGTCGAGGCCACGCTGAAGGCTACCGATCAGCAGGGCGGTCCATTGATCAAGACAGGCCTGATCTGGACCGTGCGCCACGGGGCGACCGGCAAAGTCATCTTTACATCTGATGAAACCGGTACCGCACGGCCCGAACTGCCGCGCGGCGTGCATGACGTCAGTGTGCTTCGCGTCTCCGATGGCGCGACTGCAGAAGGTCAGATCGATGCCGGTGGTAGCGCGAGGCTGACGCTCCCGATCGTGGTCGAGCTTGTGGCAAGCGTGAAGGCGCCGGACAGCGCCGCCGCCGGATCCAAGATCCGGGTGACCTGGATGGGACCCGATGAGAAGGATGATTACATCGCCGTCGCTAAGCCGGGTTCTCCAGATAACACCTATGAAAACTTTACCTATACGGCGCGGGGGAACCCCCTTGAACTGCTACTTCCACCTGCTTCGGGTGGCTACGAAATCCGTTATGTCAGCAACAAGACCAGGACCGTGCTTGCGCGTCAGGCCATCAAAGTCACCGACATCCAGGCTAGCCTGGAGAGTCCCGCCACTGCGGTGGCTGGTTCTACCGTGGAAGTGGACTGGACCGGGCCCGATTACAAGAACGACTACATCGCGATCGCCAAGGTGGGTGCCGCACACAACAGTTACGTCAATTTCACCTACACGCGCAAGGGCAAGCCGTTGCAACTGCTGATGCCGGCCGAAGCCGGTGACTACGAAGTGCGCTACATCCAGGACCAGGGCCGCACGGTTCTGGTACGGGAGCCGATCACGGTGACCGCTGTCCAGGCGAGTGTCGAGGCCCCGGCCACGGCCGCGGCCGGCTCCACCGTGGAAGTGGACTGGACCGGGCCCGATTACAAGAACGACTCCATCGCGATTGCCAAGGTCGGCGCCGCGCACAACAGTTACGTCAATTTCACCTACACGCGCAAAGGCAAGCCGTTGCAACTGCTGATGCCGGCCGAAGCCGGTGACTACGAAGTGCGCTACATCCAGGACCAGGGCCGCACGGTTCTGGTACGGGAGCCGATCACGGTGACTGGCGTCCAGGCGAGTGTCGAGGCCCCGGCCACGGCCGCGGCCGGCTCCACCGTGGAAGTGGACTGGACCGGGCCCGATTACAAGAACGACTCCATTGCGATTGCCAAGGTCGGCGCCGCGCACAACAGTTACGTCAATTTCACCTACACGCGCAAGGGCAAGCCATTGCAATTGCTGATGCCGGCCGAAGCCGGCGACTATGAAGTGCGCTACATCCAGGACCAGGGCCGCACGGTTCTGGTACGGGATCCGATCACGGTGACTGCCGTCCAGGCGAGTGTCGAGGCCCCGGCCACGGCCGAGGCCGGCTCCACCGTGGAAGTGGACTGGACCGGGCCTGATTACAAGAACGACTCCATTGCGATTGCCAAGGTCGGCGCCGCGCACAACAGTTACGTCAATTTCACCTACACGCGCAAAGGCAAGCCGTTGCAATTGCTGATGCCGGCCGAAGCCGGCGACTATGAGGTGCGCTACATCCAGGACCAGGGTCGCACCGTACTTGCGCGCAAGGCCATCACCGTTAGTCCATGACCGGTCGCACTGCCTGATGGGCATGGCTTGGTCAGCCAGTGGCCTGCGCGCATGGAAAAACATGTCCGCAAGGCCGTAGCTGCGACTGGATCCGCCGGAGAGGGGCAAGGATGCGTGGCCTTGGAGCATGCTGGAACAATGGCGGATCGGGTGCGATGGCAATGCCGTGCAGATAAACATGAGACGGATAGTCCTCCTGCGGGGCATCGCTCCCCCAACTTGCCAAGCCGTGGGACAGGATCATTCCAGGAAGCTTTCATTTTAAGGCGCCATTATTTTCAGGAGATTTCCATGTCAAGAATCATTTCCAAGCCACGCGCCGTGTCATCCGCGGTGCTGGCTGTTCTTCCTGCGTTATTGCTTGCCGCCTGTGGTGGTGCGAGTGACAGCACAGCCCCGTCGCAATCCTTGCCTGAAAGCCAGGCTGGAGTGGCGGATTCTGCACAGGTTGACGCCGCAATCGAGGACACGCCCTGTGCGTTGGTGACGCCAGAGATGGTGGCGACCGTTTTCGATGTGCCGGCAGTGGATCTGGAACAGTCACACTCGCGGGCCATGTCGTCGTGCACGTACACCCGGGAGGGTGACGGCGGGGGATTGGAGGCCACGGTCAGCGTGGAGCGTGTCTACGAAGACGCTGAAAGCGCTGCGTCGGGCTTCCGCTCGATCACCGCAGGCATGTCGGGCGCAAAACTTGATCACAGCATGGCGGGTATCCAGAAGTCGGCGCGGGAAGAAGGTGATCTCGATGCTACCGGTAAGCGTGGTGCTGCTGACACAATCATCGATAACAGCGGCAACTCCGGTGGCATCCAGTTCGAGGACGTCGAAGAGGTCGGTGACGAAGCGCGGCTGGCATTGACCGTCGGTGCCGGCAAGCTGTACGTTCGCGCCGGCAACCTGAATTTCACCGTGGCCGCCTACTCGGGTCCGGACATGCGGATGCCCGCCAAACTGACGCCTGACGCGATCATGGATGCAGACGAGCAGTGGCGGCGCGAGACCATGCCACAGCGCAAGCAGGCCGCGGTGAAGCTGGCCAGGGCCGTGATCGCCTCGCTCTGAACAGAAACAGTATCAGGGGCAATTTCGGCAATACGCGGAGACGTCGTCGGACCTGCCACCGCAAGTGACCCGTGACTACCTACTACACCGCGGCCATGCCTGCTTGCTTATCGAGACACGGCGCCAGGCCAGACGGTGCTACGTGCTTGAGCCCGTATCACCGTATGAAAGCGAATGCCAGCGACGCCCGTGGGAACGGGTTCGGGCGAGTGGGAAAAGAAGGCAAGATGTGGACAATGAAAATGAAAATGAAAATGTCAGTGATGGTTGCGTAGCTCCGATCACCCCTGTATCAGCACTATCTTCGTGCCGGGTGGCTCTGCGATTATGCGTTGCGGAAAGGCGTGCTCCAAACCTCGATGGCATGGGTCAAGTTGCAGTAAAGCATCGGCAAAAAATTTTGGTGACTGCCTCGAGCTGGTGACGGCCGCACCAATCGTAAATCGGCACTTTCTCCATTTCATCCCAGTTCACTTCGCCGGGCTCGAGTGGTGGATTGCCTTGGAAGTAGTTGCTCTGGTCGTTGGTGTAGCTGTGGTCATGACTGCTGTCCAACTTGACCCGTTCGCCGGTATCCGGGCTGGAGTACTTGGCCTCGCCATTGACGACCACGTCGGTGGAAGGCTCTTCCTGGCGGTCGTTTCTGGACATGCGCGCGTTGGAGCTTGCGATGATCTGGTCCCGGCACCGGCTCGTAATGACTCGCCAATGCAAGCCCGTCCGCCACCGATTCGAAAAACCAATACGCAACTGTTGGTAGCACGGAGCTACCCGACGACGCGCATCGCCTGCAAGAGCCACGATGCGTCCGCACCTCGACAGCCTCGCGCCTGGCCCTTGGCGGGATCACCACTCAAAGAAGGAGGCCCACAGGGACTGGAGCTTCAAGGGGAAGATGCGTGCGTGGCTCTCATCCGAGCCATCGCTTGAGGCCAGGGAGCCTTGTTTGCGTGGACTCTGGATCCCATGCGTGCTTGACATGCCAGCGATTTTTCTCCATCGCACCTGCGTTGACCGCATTTACCTGGTCCGTGTCGTCCCGAAGGCAGGCAAGCGTTTGCCGTTTTTCATGACGATCTCGCACTCGTCGGCCCACGCTGGCTTGTCGTTGCTCGACCCGCCGACCTGGCCTGCCGCGAGCTTCTCGAACTCGGCAGCAAAAGCCTTGCGCCCGGCTTCGGAAAAATCGCATTCCATGCGCATGTCGCCCGGCATGGTCTGGGTGTAGTGGCACAGGCCTTCATGTTCGCCTTCGATCCGGTGCTCGGTTTCGAAGCTGGGTATCAGGGGATGGTGCATGCCCAACGAGGCAGGCGCGCACGCTGCAATGGCATGCCCAAACGCTTCCGGGTCTGTTGCCATGCCGCTCCCCGCCGGTGTCGACTGCTGGCCCACGAGCAAAACCAGGATCAACCAGTCCATGCCATGCCTCCTCTTCTACCAAGCGAGTGCCTATCTAAGGTACACGGCAAATATCGCAGGGCGAGGACAACTATCCGAAAGTGCCAGCCCGTGGCCTGCGATGCAGCGAGCGACATTGGCGCCAATGGCATCCGTGGGCGAGCCGGAGCAAGGTTTGCCGGTTGCGCCATTGACGCAGGTTTCAGCCAATCACGGGTTGCGCCACCTGGTGGCATGCATCGAACCAACCGGCCAACTCAGCGCTCAGCTCGACAGCGTGTCCAACCCAACGTATCCGTGGCGTTGCCAATCCAGGAGCTGCGCCATGTCGATTGGCCGCCGTCCCTCCAGTTCAACGCGGCCGCTATCGGTCAACCGGACTTGTTCGACGCGACGGCGGCCGGCATTCTTTGCGACGTACAGCGCGGCGTCGACCCAGCGGATCGCGTCCCCCAGTGGGGCTTCCCAATCTGGTGCGAGCGGCTGCTGGACGAATCCACCAGACACGCTGACCGGAAGTGTCTGTCCGAGCCAGGATACCGGGGGATGTTCGATCCGCGACAGGATCTGCCCAACCTTGGCTGCATTGCTGTTGCAAAGGGGATCGTTGAACACCACGAGGAATTCTTCACCACCCCAGCGATAGATCTCGTCGTTGGCGGTCAGGACCTGGCGGATCCGCTCCACGACGATCTTGAGCACGGTATCCCCCGCTTCATGCCCGTGCTGGTCGTTGACAGCCTTGAAGTTGTCCAGGTCCAGCAGCAGCAAACCGGCCGATGTGGCGGCTTGGGGCTTGTCTGCCCCCGCTGTCCCAAACCGGCGTTGGAACTGGTAGCGGCTGAAGGCGCCAGTCAACGCGTCAAAACGCACGGCTTTGGACAACGTATCGCGCTCGCTACGGGCGCGGCGGGAGGCGAACAACAAGATGGCGCTCAGGCTGATCGCGAGCAACGCCAACGCGATGGCCAGTGCCTTGCGCAGTTTCTCGGCACGCAGGCGTTCGTGCTGCGCGCGGTTTTCGGCTGCCAGTGCATCGACCTGCTGCTGCAGTGCCTGGGCGGTATGGCCAGCCTCCACCTCGGCAATGGCACGACCACGCTCGTTGCGGAACAGCTGCGACCAAAGCCGCTGGCGCTGCCCCATCAGCTTCACCGCCCGCGCATACAGCTCTTTGTCGCGCAGGATGCGGATCTGGCGATCGATGCCGGCGAGCAGGTCGATCATCTGGCCCTTTGACTCGAAGTACCTGCTGGCTTCCTGCATGAGCGACAGCCCTTCGTCGATGCGGTCCTGTTGCATCAGCGCCTCGCCACGCAGCATCCGACTCTTTGCCAGGTAGAAGGTGTTCTCCTTCCGGTTGGCCAGGGCTTGCAGGCGGTCGATTGCGTGGGTTGCATCGCCCGGTCGGGACATTGCCAGCAGCACTTCGGCGCGCAACGTGTCCAGGCGCATCGAGGTGAAGTCCGAGGGGTCCTGCCTGCCCAATGCCTCGGCTTGGACAAGGGTCGCGTCGGAGTCCTTCAGTTGCCCCCGTTTCATCAGTGCCATGCTGCGCGCAGTCAACAGCGAAATCCGATTCTGTACCGGGATGTCGTCGGCATGTTCTCTCAGTGCGCGATCGACGATCTCGAGCGCCTTTTCCGGCAAGTCCATGGCGTTGTACAGCTCGGCGATCGTGCTCAGCCGGTAGAGGCGCGCACGATCCCGGCCAACTGGCAGCTTGGAAGCCCAGTCCAGGGCTGCCAGCTCGTGTCGCAAGGCGGTTTCGAAGTTGCCTGCATCGAAGTACATGTTTCCGTAGCTGCGCTCCAGTGCTTCCATGACTTCGGCCGATGCATCGGGCGTGATCCGCGCGCGGACCTCGTTGAGTTGACGGATGTACTTGTCGATGTCGTCATCGGCATGGCTCATGTAGATGCGGTCGATATCCATCAGGTGGACGGTGTCCGTATCGCCATTGGCCCGTGCGAGCGTCCGTAGCGATTGCATCATCGCCAGCGTCTGGTCGGTGTCCATGGCCTCGCGCTGCACAACCAGGCGCGCCAGCAGCAGTTCGCGTTGCAGCGGGTAGGATGCACCGGGCGAAACGCCTGCCGCGATCGTGCGCAAGCGCGCCACGGCGTCGGCCGATGCGTTGCCCGATGCGCGTAGCTCACGCAATTGCACGATGGCTGTATCAGGGGAGAGTGGCTGTGCCAACGCAATGCTGGCGGCCAGCAGGGGCCACGCGAGCAAAGCTGCTATGAGCAAGGTCCCAGCCAGGCGTGGGGTGCGGATACCAGGCGACTTCACTTGATGGGTAGGCCTTTGAGTCGGATTGCACGATTATCGCCGAGGACAGGTCGCCTGAACCCTGTAATGGACGACTGGGAACGGGATGCCGGATCCGACCATGACCGTTGCGCCATGCCTATCCCTGTTGACCAGTGCATCGCTGCATCGCAGACCTGCCGCCGGACAGTCCGGTAAGAGGACCCAACAACATGGGGCAGGTTGCAGCTCGCCGATTGCCTGGTGGCTGCTTGGTCGCGGGCTTGAAAGGAGTTGGGCCGCAGCATCGGCCCGAGAATATCGGCGATGCTGCGGCCCATCGTGATCACGCCAAGCGTGTCATCCGGTTAGCTGAAAATTACCTGCTGATGCATTATTCCTGGGAATCTTCGGCCTCGTCCGGCGTCACGACCTCGGCATCACTTGGCATCTCGACGGTCGCAGTGGGAACTTCGATCTTCTTTTCCTCGGTGCCAACCTTCACTTTGGCTGTTTCAACGTCGTACGCGGGCAGCTTTCCGCCATCGGCCTGTACGTCGACCTTCGGCAACTCCCCGTCCTGGGTCTTGTCCACCTTACAGGCTGACAGCAACAGCACGCCGGTCATGGCGAGGGCGGTTGCAACGGTCTTTGCAATTGTCATATTCATTTTATGCGCTCCTGTTGGTGAGTCGTCGCGACGAACCACGAAGGTCCGTATTTCATCTCCGCACGCACACCCATGCGGCATTGACACGTTGCATTATCCGCTGCCAGATGTGGGCACCATGTGAGCATCGTTCGATGCGGCCTTGCCGTTCGTTGTGGCTGGCAATGCAAGATGGAACAACGGCTTGCCGACTATCAAGTTTCCGGCGCGCTGCTTTTTCACAACCACATCGTCGCGTCAGGGGGCAGGGCATGCCTGGACACCGCGTTGGGTCTCGCCCAAAGGGCCAGGTATTGGCAGAAGCCAGAAGGCTCAACGACCAGGCGTCCGTGTCTTGATGTCGAACGCCGCCGAAGCGACCGGCATCTCGCGTCGTCTGTCGCCACCCACATTGGAATGTCTGCCTTTCCACATGCCGGATTGGCCTTTGGCCATGCGCGGCTAACGGATGCCATGTGCCACCAACTGGCATACTTTCGCGGTACGGACTTGATTGCCCTGAGCTTTTTCCTGACCGGACGCCTCGCAACCCCATGCCCCAATCCGAACTGGTCAAAACCCGTGCCGCAGCGCGGCGTCGCGCAGCGCGACGCAAACCCCCTGCAACCTCCGTGGTGATGCTTGGCACCGGGATGCCGCGTCCTGATCCCGCCTGCTTTGGCCCGGCAACCGCGGTGGTGCATGACGGCCGCACATTCCTGTTTGATGCCGGTGCCGGCGTCATGCGTCGCATGGCAGCAGCGGGACTCTCGATCCGCGGTCCCGAAGCGGTGTTCATCACCCACCTGCACAGTGACCACACCCTGGGCTATCCCGACCTCATCCTTACCACCTGGGTGATGGGTCGGCGGCATGCCCTGCAGGCTTACGGACCGGTTGGATTGAAAAAGATGACCAGGCATATCCTCAAGGCCTGGGAGGAGGACATCGACGTCCGCATCGAAGGCCTGGAGCAACAGACCAAGACCGGCTACAAAGTCGCCGTGCATGAGTTCGGGGTGTCCGACGCTGCTGGCGAGGTCGTCTACGACAAGGACGGCGTGCGCATCACGGCAATCCCGGTACTGCATGGTTGCTGGCGACAGGCCTACGGCTATCGCATCGATACCCCGGATCGCTCGATCGTGATTTCGGGCGACACCGTCCCGACCAATTCGGTGCGCGATGCCGCCCGTGGCGTCGACGTGCTGGTGCACGAGGTCTACCCGCATGTGCAGGTGGCCCCGGAGCTGCGCATGGGTGGCGAGGCCTGGCCCAGCTACATGCATGAATTCCATACGTCGGACCTTGAGCTGGGCGCCTTGGCCGCAGAGGCCAAGCCCAGGCTGTTGGTCCTGCACCACATCGTGCGCCAGGGGGACGATGACGGGGAGCTGCTGGAGGCGATTCGTGCCGGGGGTTACGAGGGTGAGGTGGTCGTGGCCAGGGATCTGGATCGATACTGACTGGGGTCTTGCCTGGTCCGTCATTCCCGCGACAGGGGGCAAGGGCTTCAGCAGCTTTGGAAGACGGGTAGCCTCAGAAAATCGACAGGCCCGTGATCGCAGTGAAGCGATCCAGCGCCGCCGCACCGGCCAGGGAGTTGCCTTTCTCGTCCAGTCCAGGCGACCACACGGCCAGCGACAGTACGCCTGGTACGACGGCGACGATCCCCCCGCCGACGCCGCTCTTGGCGGGCAAGCCGACGCGGTACGCAAATTCGCCGGCGGCGTCGTAGGTGCCACAGGTCAGCATCAAGGCGTTGATGCGCTTGGCGCGACCGGGGTTGATGACCGCTGTCCCGCTGCGATGGCAGCGGCCGCCATCGGCCAGGTACAGCATGCTGCGCGCGAGGTCTTCGCAGTCCATCCGCAGCGCACATTGGTGGAAATAAAAGTCCAGGATCGCATCGAGCGGGTTGTGCAGGTTGCCGAAGCTGCGGATGAAGTTGGCCAGGGCCGCATTGCGGAAGCCCGTGTCGCGTTCGGATTGCGCGACTTCCGGGTCCATGTCGATGCCCGCGTTGTCGGCACGTTCGCGCACGAATCCCAGCAGCTGGTCGAGGGCGTCGGGATGATGCGACAGCACCACGTCGGCGACGACAAGCGCACCCCCGTTGATCAACGGGTTGCGCGGGATACCGTGTTCGCGCTCAAGTTGCACGAGGGAATTGAACGCGCTGCCCGAGGGCTCGCGCCCGACGCGTCGCCACAATTCGCCGCCCAGTGCCTCCAGTGCAAGCGTGAGGGTGAATACCTTGGAGATGCTCTGTATCGAGAACGGTTGATGGGCATCCCCGACCGAGTACAACCGGCCATCCAGGGTGGCCAGTGCCATGCCGAAGCGATCCGCCGGCACCTTGGCCAGGTGCGGGATGTAGTCAGCGACCTTGCCTTGCCCGCACAAAGGTTGCATTTCGGTGGCGATCTGTTCAAGCACCGCGGCGAAATCGGTTTGCTGCGCACGCGTCGCGTGCTGGCTGTCCAGGATGTTCATCGCAGGCATGCTCGCACAGCGCGCGTTGGTGGGCGAGCCGATTGACTCTTGAGCACTGGCCTGGCTTCCATGTCGTCATGCCTGCCGTGGCGGGAACGACAGCGAGGTGAGTGGATCGCGCAGGATGCGCCGGGCCGGCTACCGTGGACATTCACTTTTTGTGTGTCCTGGGTGATCGGCCTGCCAGGCTTTCAGGCGGGCTTCATATTGCTCAAGCGCATCGGCGTACACATCAAATACGCAGTTCTCACATCCGCTCTCGCAGCAATCCAACGCCAGCGGCCTCTCCGGTGGGATGGGCGGTTGGTCCGCTTGATCCGATGCGGGGCCAGCGGGCTTGGGTGTGGGAGTCCAGGGCACGAGCCATAGTGTATGCGCGCCAATGTGTCTTCAACGCAAGTCCTGCGAGTCAGCCATCACTGGCTTGCCGGCACGACCCACCCGGTCACGGCCAGCCTGTTTTGCCACGTAGAGCGCTGCGTCGGCGTCGCGCAACACGTCGTCCAGGCTTCCTGTCGCGCTGGAGGCCGCCACGCCCATGCTTGCCGTCAACGTTGCGGTCTTGCCTTCGCCAAGCGTGACCACCATGGCTGCCAGCGCCGCACGTAGCGCTTCGGCAAAGGCGACAGCCGCATCAAGCGCGGTATCGGGGAGCAGCAACAGGAACTCCTCCCCACCCCAGCGTGCAATCAGGTCTTCGTCGCGGGACATCGCGCGCAGCTGGCTTGCGATGGCGACCAACGTCTTGTCTCCGGCGTCGTGGCCATGCTCGTCGTTGATCGCCTTGAAATGGTCGATGTCGAGCAGCACCAGCGCATAAGACGGCACGTCCTGCAGCGAGGCAACGCGCATGTTGGAAGCCTGAACCGACGCAGCCTGGATCGATGCAGCCTGGATCGATGCAGCATGGACAGGCAACCCGCGATCCAGGAAACCACGGCGGTTGAACAAACCGGTGAGGGAGTCGTGTTGGGCGAGTTGCAATGCATGGACGCGGTCTTCCCGGTCACGTCGCAGGCGTAGCCCAAGCGCCAGTGCCCAGATCGACGCTTCGATCATGATGCCGACTTCCACGGCGCGGAAGGTGAGCTTGGTCATGGGCAACTGGCCCATGACCGCGAGCGTGGTGATGAAGGCGCCGGCCATGCTGGCTAGCGTCGCGCCAAGGAAAGTCCGCGCCTGCGCACGGCCATTCCATGCGGCCATGGCGCCAAGGACCACCATCAGGAAGGTAAACAGCATGATGTAGCCAAACGCAATGCTCACTGCCGCTGCATGTGCCCCCACGAGCACGCATACGGTCATGGCACTCATTGCAATGCGCACGATCCAGGCAATGGCACGATCCATGCGGGGTGCCCAGCGGGCGAGCGCCAGGAAATCGCGTGCGAACCACAGGCCCGCACTGGAGAACAGCGTCATGCCGATGAGGATCGCAAAACGCGCCAGCGCCGGGCTGTGCGGCCATGCGACGCGGGCCGCGATACCGCTATAGGCCAAATGCATGCAGAGGTAGCTGCCGACATACGCGACGTAGCGCAGCAGGCTGGTTTCGCGCAGGGCGAGCCACAGCAGGCCGTAAGCGACCACGAGGGCAAGCAGGAAGCCGTGCACCAGTCCGATCCAGTGCTGGGTCGAACCCTCCAGCTGCCCGGTTGCAGACAGTGGCACCAGGCGCAGGTCCAGCGCAGCGGAGTCGATGCTGTCGGCACGCACGAATAGTTCGCTGTGTCCCGTTGGCAGGCGGGCATCGAATGCAAATCCAAGGCCGACACGCAGGTATCGCGACGGTGAGCGGGCATCTCCGGCCTGCCAATGCGTGGTCCTGCCATGGGACGGCACCAGCCAGGCGTCGACGCGGTCGGTCCAGCCTTCGGCGACGTAGATGCGGTAGTCGCCTGGCGTGTTTTCGGTGTTTTCGATGTCCAGGTGCATCCACAGCGGGGGCGCAAGGTTGCCGTGGTTGGGTACCGCGGAATCCGAGCGGTGGAAGTCGCCGGCCGCAAGGCGCTCACGTGCGTCTGGCAAGCTCAGTGGCTTGCCGTGAACCTCGTCCAACAGCAGTGCGTACCGCCCCATCGGCTCGGCCGGATCGGACAGCCGGATGCCGTGGGGCAGGGTGGGGTCGCCGGGGGCAGGTGCTGGCTCATGGACCGTTGCGCCGCGCGCGTCAAAGCGCACCTGCTGGGCCAATCCAGTGTCCGGTATGGCCAGCCCCAACATGGCGGTCGCAACCAGCAAGGCAACGCGTCGGGCCCCAAGGGTTGCAGGCTGCTTGGAGCATGCCTGGATAGGGCGTGACCACGTGGACCAGATCAGGAACCTCACGTCGGTTTCCACCCCATTGTCTTATCCCCGTGGGTCGATGGCCTGGCTTGAGGCCACGAGGCGCTGCTGCATGTCGTGAGAGGCAGCACTCGCGGGGGACGGCTTCAATTTACGCAAAAAACGCAAAGATGCAAAACAACCATGCGGGCCAAGGCGGATGAATCCATTCGAGCGTTGCATGCAAGGGTGCCACTGTTCAGTTTTTCTTCTCCCGTAGGGGCGGTTTGCGCGGCCCCCGTGGTGGCCGCTAGAGTGATCGCCCGGTCTTGATGCACTGCAGCGAGCGACGCGATGACGACTCACACAAACGATCCGATAGGCACCCCCGGGCAACCCTGGGGCGCTGCGGAAGTTGCTGAATGGCGATCACGGCAGACGCGCAAGCGCAGCTATCAAGCCGACGTGCTGCGCGTGATCGAGACCATGCGGCCACGATTTGACGTGGTGCAGTATGGCGAGCTGGACGAGGATGGCGAGACGTACCCCTTGTTTGCAGTCAAGAGCCGCGACTGGCATGACGACCGTCCCGTGGTGCTCGTGACAGGTGGCGTGCATGGTTACGAAACCAGCGGCGTGCACGGGGCGTTGCAGTTCATCGACCAACATGCCGCGCGCTATGCGGATCGGGTCAACCTGGTCATTGCGCCGTGCGTGAGCCCTTGGGCGTACGAGGTGATCCATCGGTGGACACGGGACGCCGTCGACCCCAACCGGGCATTCCACGAGGACAGTCCTGCGCGTGAGTCGGATGCGCTCATGCGCCTGGTCGCACCATTCAAGGAGCGTGTGCTGGTGCATGTCGACCTGCACGAAACCACCGACAGCGACGAGTCCGAGTTCCGCCCGGCACTGGCTGCGCGTGACGGCGAGCAATACGTGGCCGGGGAGATACCCGACGGTTTCTACCTGTGTTCGGACAGCGAGAACCCGCAGCCAGCATTCCAGCAGGCCATCATCGATGCGGTGGCCAGGGTCACCCACATCGCACCGGCAGACGACGACAACGCGCTCATCGGTTCGCCAATGGTCGCCCCTGGTGTCATTGCGTATCCGCTCAAGCAGCTTGGCTTGTGCGCGAGCATCACCGCAGCGACCTACACGACGACCACCGAGGTCTATCCCGACAGCCCGCGTGCCACGGTCCAGCAATGCAATGACGCGCAGGTTGCAGCGGTGTGCGCGGCGATTGATTTTGCGTTGTCGGACGCTGCGGGGAGTGCAGGTCACTGAGCAGGTCGATCAGTGAACGACACTAAGCCGACTTCGGTGCCTGCCCGTGCTGCCTGCTGTCTACCTTGTCGTTGACGTCGCACCTGGTGTCGTCCGGAGCATGCGGACCCGCTACCTGGTCGCGTCCATTCTGTTTGGCCCCGTACATCGCCTGGTCGGCACTATCCATCCAGGCGCGCGCGGTGGCGTCACGCTCGGGAAGTGATGCGATGCCGATACTGACCGTGCATCGCAATGCCGGGGCGTGTTCGAAGCGCAGGGCAGCGATCTGCGTGCGTAGGTGCTCGGCGACCGCCCATGCCTGGGCGGCATCGACCGGCACTACCAGCGCCAGCTCGTCGCCGCCGACGCGTCCTGACAAGCCCTGTTTGACCAGGTCATGGAGATCATCCCGGCCACGCCGAGCCAAGCCACGCCCACCCAGGCCGCCTTCGCCTGCTGCGTACCCGCCTGCCAGGCGTCGGATGATCGCGCCGATGCCTCGCAGTACATCGTCACCCACGGTGTGTCCATAGGTGTCATTGATCCCCTTGAACGAATCCACGTCGACCAGCAGCAAACTGGCCGGACTGCCGGCCTGGTGTTGCGCGAGCCAGGTTTTGATCGCTGCATGCCAATAGCCATGGTTGGCCAGGCCGGTCAGGGCATCGATCTGGCTGAGTAGTTTGAGTTGCTGGTTCTGTTTGCGTACACGGCGCACCAGGCGGAAGCTGCTCATGCTGACCGCGAGCGTGTGGATCACCATGACCGGCAGGCTGGCCAGCACCACGGCCATGCTGGATGCCGGATGGAAGGCAAACCCGGTGAACAGTCCAAAACCGACCAATGCCAGGATCACACCAGGCAGTGAACGCAGCCACAGCCCGGCGACGCCAACGCTGAGCTTGTCGGCCATGGCCACGGAGACCAGCATCACCGACGGCAGGACGTTGTAGTGCATCAGCGGCGGCAGCGTGCCGGCGAAGAACGAGTCGGCAACAAAGTTCTGCAATTCGGCCCGGAACGGATCGCGGCTGCGGGCTGCCCGCCAGTACGCCAAGTGCGGCCAGAACACGCAGGCGAAGACCACCCATGCCCACATTGGCCAAGGTGCGGCCAGCTCGTGCAGCACTACTGCCACCGGCAAGCCGCCCAAGCCCATGCCGAGCACGCGCAGGCTGTAAGCGCGTTTAGGCAGCTTGTCCAGGTAGTGCGCGCGTTCCGGCTGCTGCGCCGGCATAGGTTGTGGTTGGTGCATCGGATTTTTTGCCAGCAGGGGTCAATCAGGCAAAGATCGTTCAGGCAAGGATCGGCCAGGCAAGGATCGGTCAGGAAAAGGTCAGTCAGACAAGCGTCAAGGTGAGCCAGGCGAGGGTGTATACGGTGTGGGAAATACGGCGGTCGGGAACGCTCCAGGCATGATCGCTCCGGAATGGCGACCAATTGGATGCCGAAATCGGATCCGACGATCTGTGACACGTGTCATCGTACACTGGCAAGTGTACCTGCGCAGGTATGGTGAAACGCTTGGTGTGATCGCGTATCAATGCCTTCACACGACATGCTTGCCCGGCACCAGGTCACGACCGTGGCTGCGGCGAGTGCGATCGCACGGATCCACCTACGGATACCCACGCATGCACCCGAACGACCACACGCACCTCGACACGCCCGTCGATACATTCAAACAGATGGGCGGCGAGTTCCTTGACCTGGCCGCGCAGTGGCTCGCGCAGGAGTCGCAAGCCCCCGTGCTGCGTCATTGCAGCGGCGTGGAACTGGCGGCGCTGCTTGAAGGGCCGCCACCGGAGCGGGGCATGGGTGAGACCGCATTGCTTACCGAACTGCGCGACAAGGTGTTGCGTTATTCACGTCACAACGGTCATCCACGCCAGTTGGCACACGTCTGCGCATCTCCGGACCCGGTGGGCGCATTGGCCGACCTGCTGGCCGCGACGATCAACCAGAACGTGACTGCATGGCGGTCAGCACCGGCCGCCGTGACCATCGAGCGACAGGTCGTGCGCTGGCTGGATGCACTGGTCGGTTTCGACGCTGGTGGCCATGGTTTGCTGTTGTCGGGCGGCTCCGATGCCAACCTGCACGCCTTGGGTGCGGCAGTGGAGCACGCGCAACGTCGCCAGCCCGGGACCCCGCGCGAGCGTCTTGTGTTGTACATGTCCTGCGAGACGCATCTGTCATTGGCCAAGGCGGCACGCTTCCTGGGTGTCGGCCACGTGCGTAGGCTGCCGGTGGACGCGGATCGACGGTTGCAACCCGGGACCTTGCGTGCGGCATTGCACGCCGACCAAGCAGTCGGGCTTGTCCCGGCCATGGTGGCCGGCTCGGCAGGCACGGCCAATGCAGGCACCATCGATCCGCTGGCTGCACTGGCCCTGGCCTGTCGCGAAGCAGGGGTGTGGTTCCATGTCGATGGTGCTTATGGTGCGCCGGCCGCGATGACCCAAGCGTACGCATCGTTGCGCGAGGGCTTCGCAAGGGCGGACTCGCTGTCGCTGGACCCGCACAAATGGTTGTATGCCCCGTTCGACATTGGCGTACTGTTGGTGCGCGACCCGCGACACCTGCGCGATGCGTATGCCGAGACATCCGAGTATATCGCTGTGACCGAAACCGAACCGCTGGAGAGCCATGCCTTCTGGGACCATGGCATGGCATTGTCACGACGGTTCCGCGCACTCAAGCTGTGGATCATGTTCAAGCTGCGGGGTGTCGATGCCTACCGATCCGCCATTGCCGACAACATCGCGGTGCGCGAATACCTCGACTCCCGCATCGCCGCCGAGGACGAGCTGGAATTGTTGTCCTCGGGACTGAGCATCTGCTGCTTCCGCTATCGACCTGCGGGCATGGATCCATCGCAGCTGGACCGCATCAATGCAACGATCCAGCGCCAGTTGCTCGATACGGGTGACATCGTGCTCTCGCCCACGACGTTGGATGGGCGCTACAGCCTGCGCATCTGCATCGTCAATTTTCGCACCCGGCGCGACGACATGGACTGGCTGGTGGAACGGGTGTTGGCTTTGGGAAGACACGCCAGCGCCGTTTAATCCAGTTGGAATCGCGTCGATTGGCGAAGGACGGGATGGTCTTCGTGGCAGACAGGCAACACCATGGCGGTGGTCTACGGGTCGCTGCTTCGCGCAGCCAACGGCTCTCCTAGCGCATGGCCTGGTACAGCGCCATGTCGGCATCCGGCATCCGGCATCCGGCATCCGGCATCCGGCACCAGGCGGCTGGCACCCTGCGCGACCGGACTGCCTGCGGGCGTGGGTGTCCGGACGGCCAGCGCATGGCCACCACGCTCACCAAGACAGACAGTGGAAAGTCCAAGGCAATGGCCCGGCAACGGGGCGATTGGTGATTTGTCGCGGTCTTGCCATCGAACCCGCTAGGGTCGTGCTTTACCAAAGGCATTGACGATGTCCATCCAGCAAGGAAAAACAGCAGTCACCTATCGCATGGTGATGCCCCAACACATCTGCCCCTATGGCCTCAAGTCGGTCTACCTGCTCAAGCACAAGGGGTACCAGGTGGAGGATCACTGGCTGCGGACGCGTGCCGAAACCGATGCATACAAGGCCGAACACGGCGTCGATACCACGCCGCAGACCTTCATCGACGGCAAGCGTATCGGTGGCTATGACGCCCTGCGCAGGTGGTTTGGCATGGATGTTCCAGAGCCAGGCGAGACCAGCTATACACCGGTCGTTGCTGTGTTTGCTGTGGCGGCGTTGCTGGCTTTGGCGGTGGCTTGGGCGGCATCGGGGACCTTGTTCACGCTGCGCACGGGTGAGTGGTTCATCTCGTTCAGCATGTGCATCCTGGCGTTGCTCAAGCTGCAGGACGTGGAGGCATTTTCGACGATGTTCCTCAATTACGACCTGTTGGCGCGTCGGTACGTGCCGTATGGGTACGCCTATCCATTCGCCGAACTCCTTGCCGGCGTGCTGATGGCGGCTGGGGCATTGGTCTGGTTGTCGGTGCCGGTGGCACTGTTCATTGGTGGTATCGGTGCGTTTTCGGTGTTCAAGGCCGTCTACATCGAAAAGCGCGAGCTCAAGTGCGCCTGCGTGGGCGGAAGCAGTTCCGTCCCGTTGGGGTTCGTCTCGCTGACCGAGAACCTGATGATGATCGCCATGGCGGCCTGGATGCTGGTGCGACACCTGATGGCTTGATGCTGTGCCGACCTGCGCGCGCGGAATCCTGCAGGGCCAGTACCCCTGGAAACCCCGGACCCGGCGCTTCTCCGGGGTGGTGGTCGTGGCACGTGAGGGTTCAAGTTCCGATCCCGGTCCCGGCTTCGGTATCCTTGCCGGTCACGCACCGACACCCGGCCCACATGGAAATGCCAACCACGTCGAATCGACACCCGGACTGGGCGCGTTACGCCTGGACCGCGCTCAACACCGTGCAGTTCATCTTTACGCTGTCTTGGACGGCTGTCTGGATCGTCCTGGCATTGCTGGTCAATGCGGTCCTGCGTGATCGCCATTGGCCGTTGCGGATGGCATCGCGTTGCTGGGCGCCCGGCCTGCTGGGCGGCGCAGGTGCACGGCTGCAGGTCGAAGGACTGGAGAATGTCGACTGGACGCGTAACCACATGTTCGTGGCCAACCACCAGTCCACGATCGACATCTGCGCCCTGTTCCGGGCGGTTCCTGCCCCGTTGCGGTTCCTGCTCAAACACGAGATGACACGGGTGCCACTGGTGGGCCGGTACGCCACGGCGATGGGCATGGTGTTCATCGATCGCAGCAATCGACGTGCGGCGACGGCATTCCTCAAGCAGTCAGCGCAGGTCCTGCGTGACGGTGCCAACCTGTGCATCTTTCCGGAAGGCACGCGCAGCCTGACGGGCGTGGTGGCACCGTTCAAGGGCGGCGCGTTCCAGTCCGCGATCGATGGGGGAGTCGACGTCGTACCGGTGGCATTGCAGGGGTCGGGTGCCGTGCTCTACCCACGCGGGTTTTTCCAGGTACGCCCAGGCATCATCCGGGTCAGCTTTGGAAGGCCGCTGCCGACTGTTTCCGAAACCGGGCTGGTGGATCGTCAGGTACTGGCCACGCAGGCACATGCATCGATCCTGGCGATGATGGAGCACGGCGGGCAGGCCGGGCGCTAGGGCGCGGTCCGGAACGTGACAGGTGGTGGCGCGCTTCCACCGTCGCCCCGGATGATTGAAAGGTGCCCATGGCCGGTGGCTGGTGGCATGGCAGGGATTCCTGCACATCGTGCAGGCGTGACCGGCGGCCGGATTGCGCCGTAGGTTCTTCCTTGCGAGGATCCATGCATGAACAGAATCCTGAGCGTCCTGTGTTGCCTGTTGCTTGCGTGGCCGGCGCACCCTGCCAGCGCCGCCACGCCTGGAGCACAACCCGGGGCTCGTGCGGCGCGAACGATCGTGCTGGTGCGTCACGGCAACTATGTCCCGGATCCGGCGGCGGACGAACAGCTGGGCCCGCATCTGTCCCCCTTGGGAGTTGCACAGGCATACCTGGCAGGAGGACGTCTTGCGGGTGGTCCGGCGGAGGCCGGTGGCAAGCGCCTGGATGGTCTGTACGTCAGTCCGATGCTGCGTGCGCGCGATACCGCAGCAGCGATCTCGCATGATTTCCCGGGACGCACGTTCAAGGTGGTGGACGACCTGGCCGAGTGCACGCCCCCGACCCGGCGCACGGAGGTCACCAGGGGCGAGGCGTCCAAGGATCTCGCGGGTTGCAAGGCCCGGCTTGATCGCGTCTTTGCACGGTTCTTCCAGCCGAGCACGACCCGCGAGCGGACCGACTTGTTGGTTTGCCACGGCAACGTGATCCGTTACCTGGTCACCCGCGCGCTTGGCGTGGACACGCAGGCCTGGCTGGAGATGTCGGTCGGCCATGCCAGCATTACCCGGATACGGGTCCAGGCCGATGGTCGCTTCAAGGTCATCGCAGTCGGCGATGTCGGCCACATCCCGCCCAACCTGCGTAGCGGCGCTACCGGTGATGCCAACCACAGTCTTGCGATCCCGGCACTACCCGAGGCGCGGGTTGATTCATCGGATACTGCCGGGGATTAGTTGCAAACATTCAGTGCGTCCATCGCATTGCGAGCCAGGAGCGAAGTACATGAGTGCTGATTCCAGATCCGGGATCCCTGCGGTAGCGATATCTTCGACAGGCGCCGCGCAACGCGACACTCCTGTGGCGATGACGCCGGAGCAATTCCGGACGCATGGACATGCGCTGGTGGATTCGATTGCCGGATTCCTCGGGTCGTTGCCGGACCGACCGGTCACCCAGGGCGCATCACCGGGCGGGATTCGCGACTTGCTTGACGCGGATCGCGCGTTGCCGGAGACCGGTGTGGATGCCGGGGCATTGCTGCGTTCGACGGCCGAGCTGTTGTATTCGAATTCCCTGTTCAACGGACATCCGCGCTTTTTCGGCTACATCACCTCGCCTCCGGCACCGCTGGGCATGCTCGCCGACCTGTTGGCGGCTGCGATCAACGCCAATGTCGGTGCGTGGCGGCTGGCACCCATGGCGACGGAGATCGAGGCGCAGGCGGTGCGCTGGATCGCCGAACTGGTGGGTTATCCGCGAGATTGCGGCGGATTGTTCGTCAGTGGCGGCAACATGGCCAACTTCGTTGCGTTGTTGGCCGCACGGGTGGCCACCGCCCAGTGGGAGGTGCGGCGTGAGGGGATGGATGCGCAGGACGCCGTGCCATTGCGAGTCTATGCGTCGGCAGAAACACACACCTGGATCCAGAAGGCCTGCGACCTGGCGGGGCTTGGTACGGACGCCATCGGCTGGATTGCCACCGACGCCGACCAACGCATGGATGCCGACGCATTGCGTACCGCGCTGGCAGCTGATCGCCAGGCAGGCCTGCAGCCGATGATGGTGGTGGCCACGGCAGGCTCCGTGAGCACCGGTGCAGTCGACCCATTGCCGCAGATCGCCCGGATCTGCCGCGAGGCTGGGGTCTGGTTCCACGTCGACGGTGCGTATGGGGCGTTTGCCGCTGCCGTGCCGGATGCGCCTGCCGACCTGAAAGCGCTGGCATTGGCCGATTCAGTCGCGGTTGATCCACACAAATGGCTGTATGCACCGATCGAGGCGGGCTGCACGCTGGTGCGGGATCCGGAACGCTTGCGGCAGGCGTTTTCGTATCATCCGCCGTATTACCATTTTGGCGAGGAGGCGACCAACTACGTCGACTTCGGCCCGCAGAACTCACGCGGGTTTCGTGCGCTGAAGGTCTGGATGACCCTGCAGCAGGCAGGACGGGCCGGATGCCTGCGAATGATCCAAGACGACATCACGCTGAGCCGCCGCCTGTACCAGCAGTTGGATGCGCATCCTGAGCTGCAGGCCTGCACGCAGGCGCTGAGCATCGCCACGTTCCGCTACGTACCCCTCGACCTGCAGGGCGATGTTTCCCAAGCAACGCAGACGTATCTCAATACGCTCAATGAAGCATTGCTGGAGCGGATACAGCAGTCCGGCGAGGTCTTCGTATCGAACGCGGTGATTGATGGCCGATATGTGCTGCGCGCATGCATCGTCAACTTCCACACCCAGGCTGCGGATGTCGATGCGCTGCCCGGGATCGTCGTTCGACTGGGACGTGAAGTCCATGGATTGCGACACGATGAGTGATTCCGCCTCCAACCAATCAACCAGGGTTGCCACATGGACATTCCGCTGATTTTCTACACGAATCCCATGTCCCGTGGGCGCATCGTGCGTTGGATGCTCGAGGAAGTAGGGGCGCCTTACGAAACACGGGTCCTCGAGTACGCGACGACCATGAAGTCGCCCGAGTACCTGGCGATCAATCCGTCGGGCAAGGTGCCCGCCATCCGCCACGGTGACCAGGTGGTCACCGAATGTGCAGCCATCTGCGCCTACCTGGCCGATGCGTTTGCGCAGGTGGGCCTGGCACCCCCGCTGGAGCGACGCGGTGATTACTACCGCTGGTTGTTCTTCGCCGCGGGACCGGTCGAGGCCGTGGCCACCAACCAGTCGCTTGGAATCAAAGTGCCAGACGACAAGCGCAGGATGGTCGGTTACGGCGCGATGGAGACAGTCGTTGAGACGCTTGTCGGTGCGGTATCCAGGCACGCCTACGTTGCAGGCGATCAATTTTCGGCAGCCGACGTCTATGTCGGCTCGCATGTCGCCTGGGGCCTGCAATTTGGCACGTTGCCGGCGCGCCCCGAGTTTGATGCCTACGTTGCAAGGATCACGGCACGCGAGGCGTACGAGCGTGCCAGCGCGATGGATGACGCCTTGCTGCCGCCCAAGCCAGAGGATGGTTGAAGCATCCCTGCTGATAGCAGGGTGGGATGGATTCCTTTTGGTGCCCGTGTAGGAGCGGATTCAGCAGCGAGCTATTGCTTTTGTCTCTGCCTCTTGCAGGAGCGACGCAAGTCGCGATCAGGCATTGCGGAATTCCTGAGCGCGACTTGCGTCGCTCCTGCAAAAAAGCCGAAACCTGACGAAATGCCCGCGCTTGAAGCCGCTCCTGTCGCAGCAGGACTTTCAGGCCCTAGCGTGCGTTGCGGTTTGAGATGCGGTTCGAAGCTTCGTTCAGGACCGCCACCCATTCAATGCCTGAACGGCCCGGCACACACGATGCCGTCGATGCCGGCCCCGTGCCAAGCCCGATGGACTCCGCTACCCTAGGCCGGATGACCATGATCAACACCGTCGACGGGACGCTGGAGCAGGCCCTTGCACTACTGCGACAAGGCCAGCTCGCCCATGCGGAACAGGTCTGCCGGTCGATCGTCCATGCCAACCCGGACGATTTTGGGGCCTGCCACCTGTTGGGCGTGATCGCGCTGCAACGCGGACAGCCCGTGGTAGCCGAACAGTGGATCGCACGTGCGATCGGCATCAACCCGGGTGTCGCCGGTGCGTACTACAACCACGGCAACGCATTGCTCGCATCGGGGCGTCCCGGCGAGGCGATTACCAGCTACGACCATGCACTGCGCCTCAAGCCGGACATGGTCGAGGCGTTGTACAACCGGGGCAATGCGCAGGCTGCCCATGGGCAGCAGGAAGCAGCCGTTGCCAGCTATCGTGCTGCGCTTGCGATCCAGCCACGCATGGCCGATGCGCACAATGCCCTGGGCGGCACGTTGTTGCAGCTCAACCGCAACGACGAAGCACTCGCCAGCCTGGACGCTGCATTGGCTTTGGACGCTTCCCATGCCGGTGCGTGGAACAGCCGCGGAAACGTATTGTTTGCGCTCGCGCGATTCGAGCAAGCGCTTGTGAGCTACGACCGGGCGATCGCGGCCATGCCCGATGCCGCCGAGCCCCACGATAACCGTGGCCTCACGCTGCAGGAGCTGGGTCGTTACGCGGAGGCCATCGACAGCCATACTGTGGCGATCTCGCGCAATCCACGCTTCTGTATTGCCTACATCCAGCGTGCATTGGCCCAGCGCCAGTTGGGACAGTTCGCAGAAGCCCTGCGGGATGCCGAGCAAGCCATCCGCCTGGATGCCGGGTCGGCAAAGGCGTTCGATTGCCGTGGGGTCGTGCTAAACGACATGGGTCGCTACGACGCGGCCTTGGAGGATTATCGCAAGGCCATTGCACTGGACCCGGGTTTTGCACAAGCACACAACAACATGGGCAATGTCCTGTACGACCTGGGCCGGATGGATGAGGCCTTGGCAAGCTTGCAGCATGCGCTCGAATTGCGGCCCGCGTTTCCCGAGGCGCACAGCAATATGGGCCTGGTATTGCAGGACAGCAAGCGGTTCGAAGAAGCGCGCGAGGCCTACGACAAGGCGATTGCCTGCAGGCCAGCCTATGCCGAAGCCTACAAGCGGCGTGCCACCCTGCAGCTGTTGCAAGGTGACTACACAAACGGTTGGGCCGATTACGAAACCAGTTTCCAGCAAGCCCGACGGCGCAACCCCGGCCCGTTGCATGACATCGCGTCGTGGCAAGGGCAGTCCTTGCAGGGCAAGTCGATCCTGCTCTCCGAGCGCAGCGGTCTTGGCGACACCATCCAGTTTTGGCGTTTCATGCCTGTACTGGTTGCCATGGGCGCGAAGGTCAGCTTCCTGGGTTCGGAGCGGATGTTCCGCTTGCTGCGCAGCAGCCAATGGTCGGTACGCCTGCTGTCCGCACGACCGCCGGAGGAAAAGTTTGATTATGGCTGCGAGCTCTGGAGCCTGCCGCATCAGTTGAACATGGGGTTGCATGACATTGCCGGCGCGATTGTCGACGACACCCCCTACCTCTACGCAGAGCCGGACGCCATCGCGCGATGGGCGCCGCTGCTGCCGGCGGAGCGTTTCAATATCGGCATTTCCTGGCAGGGCAACCCGAGTCGCAAGATCGATGCGGGTCGGTCCATCCCCTTGCGTGCGTTCGCCCCATTGGCAGATGTGCCGGGTGTGCAGCTGGTGAGCCTGCAGAAGAACCAAGGCCAGGAACAACTACAGCAATTGCCCCCTGGCATGTCGGTCATCGACCCGGGCCCGGCGTTCGATGCGGGTACCGATGCGTTCATCGACACGGCCGGGATGATGGCAGGTCTCGACCTGGTCATCAGTTCGGATACGGCTGTCGCGCACTTGGCTGGTGCTTTGGGGCGGCCGACCTGGGTCGGCTTGAAGTGGATGCCCGAATGGCGCTGGTTGCTGGATCGCACGGATAGCCCCTGGTACCCCACGTTGCAACTGTTCAGGCAGGCCACGCCTGGCGATTGGGATGGCGTGTTCGAGGCCATGGCAAGGCAACTGCGTACGACCCTGGCGTGAATCCATCGACGTGACGGGACGCGGCCCGTTGCGGACGATTCACCCGCACGCGGCTATGCTTCCACCAGACTTGTTTGCAGGATGGAGATTGCCATGGCGACCGGTTGGGCCGGCGACGGCGCTGTCCAGGATCAGATCGATGCCACCGTCAAGGACGGCATCAAGCGTGCGCGCAGTCAGCTGCGTCAGGGTCCGGGGCTGACGCATTGCGAGGAATGCGATGAGCCGATCCCCGAGGCACGGAGAAAAGCCGTGCCCGGTGTGCGCCTGTGCGTTGCTTGCCAGCAGGCGCGCGATGCCGATGGCGCGGGTAGCAGTTACAACCGTCGTGGCAGCAAGGATAGCCAGTTGCGGTGAGTGCCTTTGGTGGTCGTGGCTTGGCTTCCTGCATGGTTTTTGTCTGTAGGCGGCCAGGACAGCGCAAAAAAGCCGTCCCCGGGATCATCACATCGAACACGCGTTGCACCAGCCACAGCGTCGAGCTGCAAATGATCAGCCACGCCCCCCGGCGCCCCTTGCCGATCTGGTGGAAGCGCATCTTGCGCACCAGGATGGCCAAGGGCATCAGCTGCAGCACGATAGCCTGACGAACCGTACGATCATCGTTCTGGAAGGTTTTGGAACAGGTACCCAGCCGCTATGGATGTTCGAGTTGTCCAGCGAGGGCTGGGGGTGGCGGGTCGTGCATGCCCGAGCGAGACGTGCGAGCGTCAGAACAGGACCGCCGGCTACAGCAGCGACAGGACGAAAAGAAGATGGACGGTGCCAGTCCAGGTATGCCAGAGGCCCTCCACGGCAAAGCTCTTGAACTGGTACCAGCGACTGGGTTGGCGCAGGTCCAGTGTCGTTCTGGGGATCGTGGTCCAGGACACTGCGTTGGTGGTGCGATCTCTTGCGTGGCATTGAGACAGTGCGACCAATCGTTCAGCTGCTAACGGGGCTCTAACATTTCCGATGGCATGATCCAACCGTATCTGATCCATGCAATGACCGGGAGGGCGGCATGAGAAAGAGCAGCATCAGAACAGGCGGCTTCATGAAGGGATGGTTGATTCCGATATTGGGCGCGACTGCCGCGATGTTGGGCTGTGTCGGCTACGGTTACCCAGGCGACGGATATGGCGATGGCTACCGATCATCGGGTGGTGGTTACTACCCGTCAGATGCTGGCTACGGCAACACAGTGCGCTGCGAGTCCAACGATGATCGCACCAATTACTGCAACGCGGATACACGCGGTGGCGTCCGGGTCGCCAGGCGGCTGTCCGATGCGCAATGCATACAGGGCAGAAGCTGGGGGTATGACAGCCGGCGGATATGGGTCTCGCGTGGGTGTCGTGCCGAATTCGTCACCGGCTCTGGTGGCAACTATCGCCCGGGATCAGGATACGGCAACCCCGGATATGGCAATCCCGGATATGGCAATGGGCAGCCAGTGCGCTGCGAGTCCACTGATAATCGTTACCGGCATTGCCCCATCGACACCCGTGGCGGTGTCCGACTGAGCAGGCGCTTGTCAGATTCACAGTGCATCCAGGGCAGCAGCTGGGGTTTCGACAACCGTGGCATCTGGGTGTCGCAAGGCTGTCGTGGCGAGTTCATCGTTGGCGCCGGCGATGGCTATCGATCTGGATATCGTCGGCGTGGATATGGCAATTCGGGCCTAGGCCCGGTTCATGGCAACTCGCGCTCGGTACGCTGCGAGTCCAATGACAATCGTCGCCAGCATTGCAACATGGATACCCGTGGCGGCGTCGCCTTTCGCAAGCGGCTGTCGGATGCCGAGTGCATCCAGGGCCGCACCTGGGGCTACGACAATAGTGGCGTCTGGGTGTCGAATGGCTGCCGCGCCGAGTTTTCCACGGGAAGCGGGAGCTCCCATGCGAGTCCTGGCAACGGGCAGGCCCTGCGCTGCGAATCCCAGGATGGTCGCATGCACCGCTGTGACGCACCGATCCTGCGTGGCGCGCAATTGATCCGGCAACTGTCCGATACGCGCTGCGTCGAGCGCCAGAACTGGGGCTGGGATCGCAGGGGCATCTGGGTCAACAACGGATGTCGGGCGGAGTTCCGCGTCTACTGACCAAGGGATCAACCCGCTGGGGAGTCGTTTCCCGCTGCCCGGTGCAGATGCATTTTCGTGCACGAACGGACGTCAGTTTTCGCTCGGGAACCCACGATTTCCGACCGCAACTGACATCCTCCCCGCAAACCATCGACATCAAGCGTCCGCGACAGATGCTGCACATGCAGCGCTGCCGTCGCTGGTTGAATGGATCGACACAGGACCCGAGCATCAGCGCATGTGGATTGCAATCACTCGCGAAGTCAGTCCCAGTCTGGGGGATTGCGAACTGTCTTTCGTGCCGCGTCATCCGATAGACGTGGACCGTGCACGTGTCCAGCATGCAGCGTATTGCCATGTGTTGGAAGCCTGCGGTTGCGAAGTCATCGCATTGCCGGCCGAGCCCGGGTTGCCGGACTCCGTGTTCGTCGAGGATGCGGCCATCGTGCTCGACGAGCTGGCCATCATCACGCGCCCTGGCGCGACCTCGCGTCGGGACGAGGCTGCGAGCCTGACCCCCGCGCTGGGCGCGTTCAGGCGCCTGGAAACCATCCAGGCGCCAGCCACCATCGATGGGGGCGATGTCCTGTGCATCGGGCGCGATATCCATGTCGGCCAGGCTGCACGCAGCAATGCCGAGGCGATTGCGCAATTGCGGGCGATGGTGGCGCCCCACGGATACCGCGTCCATGGCGTTGCCACGCATGGTTGCCTGCACCTGAAGTCCGCAGTGACGCAGGTCGCCGACGACACGCTCCTGATCCAGCCAGCCTGGGTCGATGCATCGTTGTTCGGCGGCTTCAGGCTGATCGAGGTCGACCCGGGGGAAGCGCACGCCGCCAATGCTCTGCGCATCGGTGACAACGTGGTTTATCCGGATAGTTTTCCCAGGACCGCACGACGACTTGCCGATGCAGGCATCGCCTTGAAGACGGTGGATGTTTCCGAGCTGCAGAAAGCCGAGGGTGCGACGACTTGTTGCAGCCTGGTGTTCCGTGGCGGCCCGTAGCATCGCGCCACCGCGATGTGTCGCGGTGCCATCAACCGCACCTTGGTGAATCCATGCAGGGCGTCACGCCGGATGCGGCAGCAGCACCTGCAGGACTTCGCAGTGGCTGTCCGCGGACAGGCAGTGACCGGCTCCAACGGGGACGAGGCAACTGTCATCGACATCGAGTACATGCGTACCCATGGCTGGGCCGCGCAGGTGCACTCGTCCAGCCAGTACGAACAGTATCAACGTGCGGTCGGCGGTAATCAGCGTATCCGACGCTGGTTGCCTCCCGGCAGCGCCAAGGCGACTGCGCAGCACCAGCACGCTTGCAAGTCCATCGGTGGCCGCGTCGATACCGGTGTTGGCTGACTCAAAATCGGCATGGGCGGATTGCTGCCATTTGGCATGGGCGGCAACGTGCCGGACGAACCTTTGTCCGCCAAAATCGCGATCGGGACGGAGGTGGGGTGTTGGCAGGAGCGTGTCGTGTTCACGTCGTGTTTCGTGTTCGGCGGGACAACCGATCTCGATGACTTCCAGTCCTGCAGAGGATTCAAGTACACGGTGCCGGATCGTCGGGGGCTGTAGAACGCAGTCGCCTGCCTGCAGGACGAAAGGCGGGCCCTGGTCCTGGTACACCACGCGCACCCAGCCGCGTCGGCAGAAGATCATCTGGAAGCCGACGTGGTGGTAGTGCACGTAATCGGGTACCGGCCCGCCATCGACGATGCGGATATGCGATGCGATGACTTGCCCGCCCAGTCGCCCGGGCAGCAGGTCGCGATATTGCATGCCCGCACGTCCAGCGACCCAGTCGTTTTCGGTGTCGGCATGAAAGACATCGAAGACAGGCAGGCGCGGCGTCGTCGTCGGCAACACACTGGGCACGTTGTTTGCTGCCTGCTGCAGCCTGATCGTGATGCCATGACCCGACAGCTCCGCGACGCGCGGTGCATCGGCAGGCATGATCATGTCCAGCCGAAACCCGTGTTGCCCGGTATAGAAACCAATCGCGGCATCCAGGTCATCGCAGGTCGTGATGATGCAGGTGTCGATTCGGTTCGCGGTCACGATGGCCAGTTGTAGGTTGGATAGGAACGAGGCGTAGGGCAGGGAGCGCGTCGGCAGCGCGATGCCTGCATGCCAGTATGCAGCTTTGCGCAGCTTGCTGTTGGCCAGGACGAGGCAGGTGATGCGGATGCATGAACATGATGTTTACGCCCCCTGTGCCATCGTGGCCACTGGGGACCACCGCAACGGATGGACGAATGCCAACGACAGTGAGCGGATTCGATGAAATGGGCTGGCCAGACCAGACGCGTGCGCCCTATGCACTGGTCGACACATGGTTGAAGTCCTTGCCTGCCGAGCAACTTGCACTCAAGCGGCGTGAAGCCGAAGTCCTGTTCCGCCGTATCGGCATCACCTTCGCGGTCTATACCGAAGGCGGCGATCCCGAGCGGCTCATCCCGTTTGACCTGATCCCGCGCGTATTGGCGCAGGATGAGTGGCAACGCCTGAGCAAGGGGCTGGAGCAGCGGGTGCGGGCACTCAACGCCTTCATACACGACATCTACCATGATCGCGACATCCTGCGTGCAGGGCGGATCCCCGAGAAACTGGTGTTGAACAATTCGGAATTCCGCCCGGAAATGGCTGGCCAGGACCTGCCTCATCATGTCTATTCGCATATCGCCGGCGTCGACATGGTGCGCACCGGCCCGGACGAGTACTACGTGCTGGAGGACAATTGCCGCACGCCGTCGGGCGTGTCATACATGGTCGAGAACCGCGAAGTGTTGATGCGGTTGTTCCCGGATATCTTCCGCCGTGCCGGCGTGGCGCCAGTGGCGCATTACGCCGACGAGTTGCTGGCGACCTTGCGGTCGGTAGCGCCACCCAATTGCCCGGGCGAGCCGACAGTCGTGCTGCTGACCCCTGGCATCCACAACAGTGCCTACTACGAACACGCCTTCCTCGCCGACGAGATGGGTGTCGACCTGGTCGAGGGTGCCGACCTGTTGGTGCGCAATGACATTTGCTACATGCGCACCACCCATGGCCTGGAGCGCGTGGATGTGATCTATCGCCGCATCGACGACGACTACATCGATCCGTTGGTGTTCAAGCCCGAATCCATGCTCGGTGCGCCGGGGCTGCATTTTGCCAGCCGCGCCGGCAACCTCACCCTGACCAACGCCATCGGCGCTGGCATCGCCGACGACAAGGCGGTTTACATCCACGTGCCCGAGATGATCCGTTTCTACCTGGGCCAGGAGCCATTGCTGCAGAACGTACCGACGCACGATTGCAGCAAGCCTGACGACCTGGCCTATACGCTGGACCACCTCGATGAGCTGGTGGTCAAGGCAGTGCACGGCTCGGGCGGCTACGGCATGCTCGTCGGCCCGCATGCCAGCAAGAAAGAGCTGGAAGACTTCCGCGCGCTGCTCAAGGCACGGCCAGACGACTACGTGTCCCAGCCGACGTTGTCCCTGTCGACAGTGCCGACGTTTGTCGATGCAGGCATCGCTCCGCGCCATGTCGACCTGCGGCCATTCGTGCTCAGCGGCGAGGAAGTCAGGATCGTACCGGGCGGCCTGACCCGCGTTGCGCTCCAGGAGGGTTCACTAGTGGTCAACTCATCGCAGGGAGGCGGCACCAAAGACACCTGGGTGCTGGAAAACTGATGCTGGCCCGGACTGCGGAAAATCTGTTCTGGCTCGCGCGCTACCTCGAGCGCGCGGACTACCTTGCCCGCCTGTTGCAGGTCGCTGGCAGCATGAGCGCGGTACGCGTGGATGCCGATGCCACCAGCGAGTGGGAGTCGGCGATCGTGGCCTCGGGTAGCCGCGAGGGCTTCTTCGAGAAGCATGACGAAGCGACGCCCGAGCGCGTGGTGGCCTACCTGGCCTTCGACAAGGACAATCCCTCGTCGATCTTCAACTGCATCGAAACCGCCAGGCGCAACGCACGCACCGTGCGAACGGCATTGACCAGCGACATGTGGGAGGCGGTCAACAGCAGCTGGATGGAGTTGCGCGACTTCGACCCTGAGGCAATGGACGACGACGGGCTCGCCGAATTCCTTGACTGGGTCAAGGCCCGGACCAGCCTGGTGCATGGTGTCTACGCCAGCACCATGCTGCGCCGCGAGGGCTTCCATTTCACGCGCATCGGGCAGTTCCTCGAGCGTGCCGACAATACGGCGCGGCTGCTGGACGTGAAGTACCACGTCCGCCTGGCCAACCCCGAGGACGTCGGTGGCGTGGTCGACTACTACCAATGGCTGGCGATCCTGCGTGTCGTCGGCGCCCGGCGCGCCTATCGCGTGCTGTTCAAGGGCCGCGTCGAGCCGGCCCAGGTAGCCGAACTGCTGATCCTGCGCGGTGAATTCCCGCGTTCGCTGGCATTCTGCTTCGAGCAGATCACGATGAACCTGGACGGTATCGGCACCAACGATCCGGCGCTCACCGCGGAAGCCAGCCGACTGGCGCACACCCGGTACTCGGAACTGCGCTTTGGCAACATCGACCAGATCTTCGACGATGGCCTGCACGAATACCTCAGCAACGTCATCCTCTGTTGCGAGGAGCTCGGAGCCGAAATCGCCAAGGGGTACTTGTTCTGATGCTGCTCTCGATCCGCCACACCACCCAGTATCGCTATGCCGGGCCTGCGCTGCGCGTCACCCAGGCCTTGCGGCTGTGGCCGGCCCCCTGCGCGGGGCAGCGCGTGCGCGACTGGCGCGTCGATGTCGATGGCAGTCGACTGGCGACCTCAACCACGGATGGCTTTGGCAATCCGGTCGCGACCCATACCGCCGATGGTGCCGTACAGGGTGTGCGGATCGACGTGCTTGGGCAGGTCGAGACGGAGGATCGCCAAGGCATCCTGGGTGAACGTGAGGAATGGCTTCCACCGAGCTTCTTCCTGTATGAGACGCCATTGACTGCAATAAACGACGCCATCCGTGGACTGGCGGCACAAGTCCCGCAAGCAGCCGATGGCGACATCGCGCGCCTGCACGCCCTGTGCAACCATGTGCGCGACCGCGTCGATTACATCCCCGCGCAGACCGATGCCGAAACCTCGGCTGCCGAAGCCCTGGCCCACGGCTCCGGTGTCTGCCAGGACCATGCGCACTTGTTGACTGCCACCGCAAGGGTGCTGGGCTATCCCGCGCGCTACGTCAGCGGCTACCTGTGCGCCGGCGCGGAAAGCGGCGAGGCCGCCAGCCATGCCTGGGCCGAAATCCATGTCGATGACATCGGCTGGGTGGGGTTTGATGCCGCCAATCGCATTTGTCCCAACGAATACTACGTGCGCATTGCATGCGGTCGGGATTATCATGACGCCGCGCCGATCCGTGGCGTGCACCAGGGCGGCATGACTGAAACCCTCGAGGTCAGCGTGAACATCAGCGAGGCCCAGGCGCAGTCCAAAGGCCAGTCCCAGGTGCAGGCCCCGCAATAACCGCTGCAGGAACGATACCCGTGACATATTGCGTAGGACTTCTGCTGGACCAGGGGTTGGTGATGCTGGCCGATACCCGCACCAACGGTGGCATGGACAACGTTTCCACCTTTTCCAAGCTGCATGTGTTCTGCACGCCTGGCGAGCGCCAGGTCGCGGCGATGACGGCCGGCAACCTGGCGGTCTCCCAGGCGGTGATCAACCTGATCCAGGAAGGGTTGCCTGATCCGGAGACGGGTGAGCTGCGTACCATCTACAACGTTGAAGGCATGTTCGCCGCAGCGTCGCTGGTGGGTGAAGCGGTGCGCTGGGTGTTTCGCAAACATGGCGATGTGATGCGCGAACAGAAAGTGCCTTTTGACGTATCGATCCTGCTGGGCGGGCAGGTGGCCGGACGCGCGCAACGGTTGTTCGAGGTCTATGCCGCCGGAAATTTCATCGAAGCCACCGCCGATACCCCCTTCCTGCAGGCCGGTGAGCACAAATACGGCAAACCCATCCTGGATCGTGCCGTGCGCACGGAAACTTCGTTGTCGGAAGGCGTCAAGCTGGCGTTGATCTCGATGGACTCAACGCTGCGCTCCAACCTGGGCGTGGGCATGCCGCTGGACCTGGTGGTGTTTACCCGTGATCGCGTCGATGGCGGCCACAAGTGCCGCATCGAAGAGGCGGATCCCTATTTCCGTGACCTGCAAGCGCGCTGGTCCGGCGCATTGAGTGAAGCACACCGGGCGATCCCGGATCCGGAATGGGCTATCTGAGTCTGTGAATTCAGCGCCTGTCACTACCGGCTCCGAAATTATTTCGGGGTGATGGCGGCCCTTTATCCTTTTCCCTTTGCTGTTGACGTTGACGTTGACGTTGACATGAGTTGTCTGTTGAGTTTGTGCGACTTGAAGCTTGCCGAGCATCGCAGCCGGAAAGGGGAGGTGCCCATGTCTGAGCGCAGCGTAGTGGAGCAAGTTTGGGGGCCGTATCCTTTTCCGGGGAATAGCGCAGGGTATCGATGCGGCTGTATCGCATAGGCAGTGTCAGTGGCAATGGTTCTGGTTACCTTTAGCCGTAACAAAGGTATCCCGCGCGACAGCGCGGAAGCGTTTGATCTTGATCTGGCTTCTGCTTTTACAGGAGTGGTGGCGGCGTGCCGCCACCGGTGAGTCGCGAGAGCGATCCCGCAGCACCCATCGCGACTTACGTCGCTCCCACACAAGAACAGGATCCATGGATGGAGGCGCATGTGCCTGCCAAAGCCCTCGCATTCGCGGGGCTGGCGGACAAAAATCATGCGTCAACCGCGGCAGGTACCGCGTTGCCTCGCTGGACATCAAAGCGCACACGGGGCAGGCTGCAAGGCATGGATACAACCCAGCCCGACTATCGGAAGATGCTTGAAACCGCCCTGAATGAAGCCCGCCAAGGGCTCGCCGAAGGCGGTATTCCGATCGGCGCAGCGCTTTATAGCCGAGACGGCCGCCTGCTGGGTAGCGGCCACAATCGCCGGATACAGGAAAACGATCCGTCCGTACATGGCGAGACCGATGCCTTTCGCAAGGCAGGTCGCCAGCGTGGCTACAAGGACACCATCATGGTCACCACGCTGTCGCCGTGCTGGTATTGCAGCGGACTGGTACGCCAGTTCGGGATCGGCACCGTGGTTGTTGGTGAATCGGTCAACTTTGACGGTGGCACCGGCTGGTTGCAGGAGCACGGCGTTGATGTCGTCGACCTGCACAACGAGGAGTGCATCGCGATGCTTGGCAAGTGGATCGCGGCGAATCCAGAAGTCTGGAACGAAGACATCGGCGAGGACTGAGTCCAGGGCTGCTGCTGGCACGACCAGTGGCAGGGCAGATGACGATCGACGACTCGACTGCCGCTCAACCCTCCCGCTTGCTGATGAGCCCCGTCATGGCTGCGGCAGCAGGAGTCCAGCGATTTTCCTGGCTGCGGGACCCAAAGATCATTGATTCCTGCTGCCGCAGGAATGAAGCACAAGCATCGGGGCGCGCTTGGTCATCGGGTATTCCACGCCAGGCGTTTACAAACTGGCAACAAAAAGGCCCGTATCACGGGCCTTCTTGATTGTCTTCGCGCTGCAGCCCAGCGCGAAGACCTGCTGCTTTCACTCAATCAGGCGGCGGCCGCCTCGACATGCCCGTTGTTGGCTTCCTGCTCGCTCGCCTCGCGGACATCGGCGACCTCGACCGCAAAGTGCAGGGTCTTGCCGGCCAGGGGATGATTGCCGTCGACGGTCACGTTTTCCTCGTCCATGTCGGTGACGGTGACGAGCAGCGGGCCACGCTCGGTGCGGGCTTCAAACTGCATGCCCGGCTTGACCTCGACATCCGGGAAGGCACTGCGTGGCACCTTCTGGATCATGCCGTCATGGTGGGGGCCATAGCCCTGTTCCGGTGGGACGTCGGCCTTGAGGCTGTCTCCAACCTGCTTGCCCGCCAGTGCTTTTTCCAGCCCGGGCACGATGTTTCCGGCACCATGCAGGTAGCTCAAGGGCGCGTCCTTGGCGGACTTGTCGATCACGTCGCCATCGTCACTGGTGAGGGTGTAATGAATCGTTGCGACACGACCATCTGTGATTTCCATGGGAAACCTCTTCAATTAAGGGGGAGTTGAATACGCCGGCGAAGTCACGGCGAGGGAAGTGGTGTTACCAGTACTACCCTAAGCCAAGCTGACGCAGGTCGCAAGTCGAGAGGGATGATATTTGTCGTCATCGCGGGCGGTGATGCCATGGCAGATGCATTTCAAGAACATTGCAGCAGCTGTATGGCAGTGATTCCGCGGATTGGCCCAGGAATGAACAGTTGCTGTGCGTGAGCAGTCATTCCCGTACGGTAGATGGTCCGGTGCCTCGGCATTTTGGGCGGTTTGCAGTAACCGGGTGCGTGCCTTTGCGCGAATGGCACCGTGATCGTGGGTGCCTGGCAACGGAAACCTCATGACCACCTTCTTGACGACCCGGGATCAATGATGGCGCAGTCAATTACGTTGTAATCCTGTTCGCTGCCCGGCGAATGCGGTCGATGTCGTCTGCGAGCGTCATCGCGGATTCCGAGCGAGCCACCACTTGGTGGGCATGGTGTATCGCTGCACTTGTATATCGGCCGCCACCAATCCTGGAAAGCGCATGCAGGCTCTTGAGGATGTGCAGTCCCACTTCGACGATGCCGGCGCCATCGCGGGCGATCGGGGTGTAGAAATCGTCGAACAGTTCTTCCAGTTTCAAGCTTGGTACGTGCACGCGCGGGAACTTGACCTTGTTACCGTCCGCGGCCTGCGCATTGTCAGGGTCCGCCCAGATGGCCAGCACCCGCGTGCCACGGGCTGTGATGTCGATGGCAGTGCCGGGATCGTTGATTGCCGACGACAAGGCGCGTGATGCGATTTCAGACAGCACACACATCCCGAAACGCGGGTCCTGGTCGAACGAACGCGCGTCGGTGACGGTAAAGGCATTTCGCACATCCTTGATGATCGAGTCGGGGTTCGAGCCATTGATGGGGTCGCCGGTGATGGAACTGCCAGTCATGAAGCACAAGGGAAGGACGGTATCAACCAGCCGGCCGGGGAGTGCATCGACATGGATGCTGCAGTCGAGCGATTCGCCTGCTTCCTGCAGGGCGCGCATGTCGATGTGCTGCACGTAGCCGAACCGCTCGGCGAATACCGGGATCGCGTCCTTTGGGACATCGTGATCGTCCGCATCATCCCTGCGCGCCACACCGCCCAGGTTGGGTGCATCGCGGCGCAGTTTCATCGCACGGCTAGAAGCTTCCTCCACGCGCTCGCTCGTCGGCAGTACCCGTCCGAGCCGCAGGACGTAGTCGGTCCAACGCAACAGCATCAGTACGATCAGCACGATCACCAACAACGTGACCACGTACAGCACCACCCGGCCCTGGTCGCCATAGAGCCCGGTCTTGAGCACGATGATGCCGACCAGGCTGAACAGGAAAGAGCCGATGAAGGTCGCCAGTGCGTTCTGTGCCGTGGTGTCCTCGACCAGGAGCCGGGTCGCCCGGGGCGTGACGTTGCTGGTTGCCGAGGCGTAGGCCGATACCATGGTGCTGAGCGAGAAGATCGTCACCGACAGCATGCTGGTGGCAATGATCGTCAGCAGGCTGTCGACCGCGTCCGAACCGATCTTGGCCGGCAGGTCGGCGGGGATATAGCGCTTTACGACCAGCGCGATCAACGCGGTCACGATCCCCAACACCGAGAACGCGGTGGCGCGGACCCAGACCTGGCGCGAGATTTGCAGCAGCAGCCATTGCAGGCGCGAGAACATCAGGTTGATTCCCAAGGATCAAGTGTGGACAGCATGCCTGAGTGGGGCGCAAGCGGTGTCAAGGCGGCTTGATTTCCTGGTGGCTGTCGACCAGTACGCAACGCGCCCTCCCGGCGAAATCCGGGATCCCCTTTGAGCTCAAACGCTCCAGCTCCAATGGGCGCACAGACAAGCGTCTGCCTGGAGACCTGGATCGCGGCGGAATGACAAAGGAGATTTGGTTTGATGTCGTTTGCTCCGATGGTGTCAGCGTTCAAGCCGCACGGGTAACGTGCAGTGACGATCACTGCCGTGACGCAAACCCAGTGCGCAGGCTGCGGTGTCAGCCACCGCTTGAAGATCACGCCACCAACGATGCCAGTCGAGAAAGCGCGTGCGTATCGACGATGGCTTATTCACGCGGTGCCTCGGGGTCGAGCAGGTCCGGCGATGGCTGTTCGCGTTTTTCCTGGTCGATCTGCATGTCGATGTCACGAGTGGCGCGCGTGTCAACGGAGCTCTTTCGAGCCGCCTTCCGGGACTTGTCCGTCACGGTTTTGCCTGCGCTGTCCTTGCCAGTAGCCTCTGGAGCCGGTGTCAACCCGGTGCGGTCGTTGAGTTGCACGCGATAGATGGGCTCGGGCATATCCATTCCGGCTTCTTCGAGCACCAGTTTGACTCGCCGGATGGCTTCGCTGCGTACCTGCCTGAAATCGTGCGAATCCTGGTCGACCCAGCCCGTGTAATGCATCTGCACATTGGAGTCGCCCAGCCCGGTGATCAGCGCCCGCGGCGGGGGCGTGGCCATCACACCGTCGATGCGGGCCAGCTCCTGGGTACCCAGTGCCTGCGCGTGCAGCAGGTCTTCGTTGACGCCGATGCCAACGTCGAACTCGAACCGCCGGCTCGGGTTGCGTGTGTAATTGAGCATCACGCTGCGGAATACCATCGCGTTGGGCAGTCGCAGGTGGTTGCCGTCAAGGGTCATCAGGATGGTGGCGCGCGAAGTCAGCGAGACCAGCACGCCTTCATTGCCGTCGATCACGATATGGTCGCGCGGTGCAAAGGGTTGCCTCAGGCTCATCAGGATGCCGGCAAGGTAGTTCTCGAGGATGTCCTTGAAGGCAAAGCCAAGCGCAACGCCCAATACACCCGCCGTACCGAGCACGGCACCGACAAGCGCTGTCGCATTCATGATTTCCAGGGCAATCAGTACGCCAGCCAACAGCACCATCCAGCGCACCGTGGTGCGCGCCAGGTCGCGCAGGAACGCGTTGCGGCTTGCAACGCGATCCAGCACCCCGCGGCGCGACAGCCAGCCACCTGCTGCCCAGGCCAGCCAGACCACCAGCACTGCCAGCAGGAACAACGGCATCGCGGCCAGCAGTCGGTAGCCCTCGTCGACCAGGCGCTGGACGACGGGGTCGAAGTTGAAATGGGGAGCAGCCTGCATCGGCGGTAGCCCGGGTTGGGGGTGTGATGCCAGTCTAGTCGTGTCGATGTCTAGATCAGTTGATTGCGCGGCTGGCGATGCTCGTGGACCGGCGGTGCCATCGGTTGTTGTACGGCCGGGCTGTAACTTTTTCCCCGGTTCCGGCGTACTACAGGCAGCACCCAGCCAATGACTCCCGGGGAGTGCGGCATGAAAACCCTGGCACTCAAGACCCTGATCCCGCTCACGGCCCTGGCAAGCGCCGGAATGCCCTTGATGGTCCATGCCGCCGATACCTGCGCAGTGCACAGTGGCTCGCAGGTGGTGCCACTGGTCGAGCTGTACACGTCGCAGGGGTGCAGTAGCTGCCCGCCTGCCGACCGCTGGTTGTCGAAGCACTACAACGATGGTGATGCCAACTTCCTGGCGTTCCATGTGGACTACTGGGACAGCATCGGCTGGCCGGACCGGTTTGCCTCGCACACTTACACGCTGCGCCAGCGCAGTCGTGTGGCCGGGCAGGGCGGCAGCACGGTGTACACGCCGCAAGTCATGGTGGGCAGGAATGTCCACGCAAGCTGGCGCGGCGGCATGGCTTTCCGGCATGTACTGGAGCAATCCAGGCAAGCTGCCCGCGCGGCGATTGCATTGCGGCTGGAGTCCGCCGACAACGGCTGGCGCGCTGCACTGGGCGCTGCGCAACAAGGCGCTGCCGCGGAGGGGGCGGAGTTATGGTTGGCGCGTTACGTCGATCACCAGGTGACTGGCGTGCAGGCCGGCGAGAACCGTGGCGTGACCCTGCACAATGATCGCGTCGTACTTGCGTTGTATGGGCCGTGGAAACTGGATGGCCCTGCCGTGTCGCAGTCGCTCGAGCTGCCCGCGCAGGCGTCGCCATGGGGCCTCACGGCGTTCGTCCAGGATGCGCAGGGGGACGTGCTGCAGTCCGTGGACCTGGATGCCACAGCGTGCGCCAGGCAGGCCAAGGCATCGTGATGGACGGGCCATCTGCCAGCGGCCAACCCGTCATCCCGGCTTCCCCCGGGGATGACGGGATTGAGAGGCTCGCCTGACCCGACTTGAGCACCGGGTGCCGTGCCGTCGACCTGTATGGGACGTGGATGGCAAGAAAAGCGCTGCTTAATGGCGCAGCTTGCCAAGCGTGGTTTCCAGCACCCGCTGCAGCTTGCGTGCCGCGCCGTTGACGGCGGTGGCGACATGGTCGGCATCATCCGAAGCGCTGACCGGCTGCATGTTTTCAAGTCGCGCTTCCATCATGCAGTGCTTGTCGTTACCACCTTCCTTGGCAGCATTGTTGTCGCGTACATGGACCTCGACCCGGGTAATGCGGTCGCCGAAACGGCCAAGCGCATCATGGACGGCCTGCTCGGTGTGCCGTACCAGCGATTCGTCACCCTGGATGTGGTGGTCGGTGTTGAGCTGGATCTTCATGCAGTGGGTCTCCGGTCTTGTCGTGATGGGGTGGAGTGCGACGGGTTGTTACGTATGGAGATGGAGGCCATCCGCCTGAATTCAATCTAGGGCAGCCATCGATAGCACGAAGTGAAAATCCGCCGTGGGTGGCAGGATTCTGGTGCGAGGGTTGTGCGTGTGTTCAAGGTTCCTGCTGTCCAGGTCCTTGCCGTGATGCCGTGCGTGAGGAGCGCGATTGGCTGGAAGGCAGGACCCAGGCGCGCCATTTGCTGATCGCCAGCAGGCTGAAATACATCACGCCAAATGCCATCACGGTAAAGGGCTTGTCGATCCACTCCCCGCTACCGGGGAGATCCAGGCGGGAGGGATCCAAGCCGGAGAAGCCCAGCTTCGGGATGGGCAGCATGATGCTCGTGAATGTACCGGCCAGGTAAAAGACCACGGACAGCGCCCATCCCGACATGATCCGCATCATCCGTTCCGGCGTCGGCAAGCGTTTGTCCAATGCGACCACCGCCTTGCCAACCCAGAGCCACGCAAAGGCCACGAACGGCCACCAAGCCTGGAACGCGTAAGACCATGCGGCGATGAAAAGCAGGTAGAACACGGCGAAGCCGCAGAGCGACCTGATCTTGGCGCTGCGCGAAAGGATGTCGCCAAACGCGACAGCGCCAAGGAATCCGGAAGCATGCACGACGATGAATTCGACCAGCATGATCAACATGCCGTTGCGAACCCCGTGATCGCCAAAGGCCAGCGGCTGTACCCAAAGGATCAGGAAATACCCGGCAGTGATCGCGTCGGGGAGGGCGTTGAAGAAGCGCTCGATCGGGCGATTGGCCATTAGCTGGTCATGCCCCGGGACGGTGCGGCTGCTGGCGCGATGGCGGGTTGGGGATTTCTTTCGGAAACATGGTTGGCGTCACGGGGTAGGTAAAGGTTCCATTGGCTGCTTGAGCAGCACTTGCCAGCGAGGATCCTGGCGTAAGGGTTGCCAAACGGAATCGCTGCGCAGGTTGTCGATATCCAGCCGGCCCAGGCGGGCACTCTCATGTAGTTCCAGGAAGGCATCGTCGATTCGGCCGTCGGTGGCCAGTACCTGCGCACGGTCCCAGTGCGGTGCTGGGCGCTGGGGGAAGATCGCGCCTGCGATCGCCAGCATCGCGGCGGCACGCGCGTAATCACCCTGTGCAACAAGCTGCCGGGGGAGGTAGAAAGCCGTGCCCACGTAGTCGCGTTCGAGCACGCGCGCAGCCGAATCCGCATGTTTGCGGTCCGAGGTGTCGGCAGCCTGGCGCTGTAGGGTGCGGATGCGTAATTCGGACAGGGCCCGGGTGGTATCTGGTGGATCCTGTCGACGCTCCTGCAAGTAACGTGCGCTGGTGCGCATCCGCCAGGTATCAAAGCGCTTTCCATGCCGGCGCTCATCCCGACGCATTTTTTCTTCGGCCGATAGGGCAGAGCGCACGGCATCGCTGGCCGCGAGGCGCGCGGCAGCGGCTTTGAAGGCGGCGACATCACGCAGGCCGTCGAAGTCGCGTACCAGCTGGTCGGTGCGCCGCCAGTGTTCCAACCCGTCTGGAGCATCATCGATGGCATCGCGGGCAGCCGCCAGCTGGGCATCGATCCATTGGGCGCTCCTGGTTTCGCGTCCATCGCGCATCGCCATCAATTGCAGCCAGTCGATGGCGGCCGTGAACAGCACGGGGTCTGGCGGCCAGCCGTGCCCGCCTTCGAATACCTCGAGTCGATGCGTGGCGCCGACATCGGACAAGGTGTCGTCCAGGCCACGCATTTCCTGGTAGTTGAAATCCCGCGTGCCGGCCATGCCGAAAAAAGCGGGCGGTGCCCGCCGTAGTCGTCCCAGTCCGGGCGGACGGCCGCCGCCGCAACCGATCATGCCGGCCAACGGCCCGCGCAGGGCGTCGACCTGCGTCCACAAGGTCTTGGCCGTGCCGGAAAACCCGGCCAGGTACAGCCGCCGACCATCGTAATGGAAGCGATGCGCGGCTTCGTCCAGGAGCGCCTGCAATGCCTGCAACGTGATCGATTCGAGCGTGTCACTCCGGCTTTGCAACGAACTCATCACGATCCATCCATTCGCACGAGCGCCCTGCAAGGCCATCTGCACGGTCTGTTCGCCGCGGCCGCGGGCATCCAGGATGATCAGCAGCGGCAATGGCCTGTCAGGGGCGTATTGCGCGGGCAGGTACAGGCTGTATTGCTGTCGTGGGTCGGCCAGGGTGGGGACCTGGGCGATGACCTGGTCGCGCGGCAGCGTAGTCGCCACGGGGCTCGGCACGGTGGCGGAGGTCGTGGCCTGCACGCGGGCAATTGCGCAGGTCGGTGCGGAGGCAATGCACAACGACAGCAGCAAGGCACGGATAAGGGACGTGGTGACCATTGGCAACCTGTGATCCTGACGATACAGGAACCCTACACCCGTGAAGCGATCAGTTCAGCGGTGCCGACCCCTGGCCCGCGCCGCCCCGGCGGTATTGCAGCAGGCGTCCACGATAGGGCGCGACATCCTCTGGTTTGAAGCGGCAGCGGTGTTCACTGGCTTCGTACCCGAGCAGTGCCATCGCCTTGCCAAAAGCGCCGCCGTTGCCGCGTCCGGGGTCGGTGATCACGATTTCCGAACGTGGCAGCGCATGACGCTGTATCAGCCCGGCCAGCAGGGCGGCATGGCCGCGTTCGTAGAGGATGTCGCTGCCGATGATCAAGTCGAAATATCCGAGCGTGGCGTCGGGTACCGCCCACGGCAGGTCGCGGTAGGCGATCGCCTGCAGGCCGTTGCGCCGGGCGTTGTCGATCAGGAAGGTTTCGGCCAACGGGTGCAGGTCGCTGGCGGTGATGTCGGCACCGCGATGTTTCAGCACGAGGCTGGAAAGGGCCAGGCCGCAGCCAACCTCGAGGATGCGCAGGCCAGCCACGTCATGCGTGGACATCGCTTCGGCAAGGACGCATCCAGCAGGCCAGACCTGCCCAAACAAGGGCCATTGCGCGGAGGATACCCCGGCGCGCTCGGCCAGCCCTTCGGCATCGGCGAACTGCTGGTTGTCCTGCAACGCGCGCACACGGTAGTCACGACCGCCCAGGCACAGGTCGAGCACTCTGGTGGCATAGCCCGGCATGGGCCACTCCAGGTGGGCGTCATCCCGGGTGTGGGATTGTCCCTGGCAGGGACAAGAGTGACGCGTGGATGGGAGCGTGGCGGCGGCAACAACCGGCCGGGCGTGACGCGCGCGTGGCACGAGCAACACGGACATCGTACGCTGATCGGATGCAAAGGGCGCCTGGGTCCGGGCTGCTGGTTGGTTGCCTTTGAGGATTCACCTGCCAGGCATGCTTCCAGCCCCGCATTCCAGCTTCGCATCCCACTCACACATGCCATTGATTGGAGCCGCCTTGCACACTTTCCTTGTCGCGCTGGATTTAATCGGTACCTTTGTTTTCGCGATCAGTGGAGCGACCCTGGGCGTGCGCAGGCAGCTGGACCTGTTTGGGGTGCTGGTGCTGTCGTTCGCGGCCGCGGTGTCAGGCGGCATCGCGCGTGATGTGTTCATCGGCGCGACGCCTCCGGTGGGGCTCGCGGACTGGCATTATTTCGCGGTGTCGTGCGTGGCAGGCCTGCTCACGTTCTATCGCGACCAGGACATCGAGCGGCTGACCAACCCGGTGCAACTGTTCGACGCCGCTGGACTGGGTCTGTTTGCGGTCACTGGCGCGACCAAGGCCCTGGCCGCAGGGCTGGGGCCGGTGGCGGCGGTGTTGCTGGGCACTTTGTCAGGCATCGGTGGCGGCATCGTGCGCGACATCCTGGTGACGCGTACGCCGGTGATCCTGCAATCAGAACTCTATGCAGTGGCTGCATTGGCCGGCGCCGCGCTGGTGGTGATCGGGCATTGGTTTCAGCTGCCCAGCGTGCCGGTGCTGGTGGTGGGTGCGTGTCTGTGCTTCGGGTTGCGCTTCATGGCGATCCGCCATGGTTGGCGCTTGCCAGTGGCGCAGTCGCGCGAGCCATGAGCACCATGCAGCCCCGACAGGCAAACCGTGACGCATCGATGACCCTCATCTTGCCCTCGCAGGCAACCGCCGTGCCATTGCCTGCCGGTCAATTATCCGCACTGCAGGCTGCCTATGCCACGCCGCCCCGCGAATACCACGACTGGCGTCATGTCCAGGCAGTGCTTGGGCACTTCGAACAGGTCTCTGCGGGACCCGGCTGGACGCAGCCGGCCGAGGCGTGGCTTGCGGTGCTTTACCACGACGCCATCTACGAGGCTGGGCGCAAGGATAATGAGCAGCGATCCGCCGCCCTGGCGCGGCAACAGATCGCGCGCTGGCTGCCGGATGTCGATGTCGATGCCTCCAGGGTCTGTGCGCTGATCAAGTTGACCGCACGCCATGGGCAACTGTCCCCGGCGGATCTTGACGACGATCCATGCCGGGTCGATGCGCGCCACTTTTTGGATTGCGACATGGCGATCCTGGGCGCGCCACCGGATGCGTTTGATGCCTATGACCGGGCCATCGCCGCTGAATATCGCGGGCACGTCCCTGGCTGGTTGTTCCGACGCAGGCGTCGTGCGTTCCTGCAGTCGTTACTTGGGCGTGAGCGCATTTTCCTCAGCGATTTTTTCCATTCCCGCCTCGATGCACCGGCCCGGGCGAACCTGCGCAGGGTGCTGGCAGCCGGCTGCTGAGGGCCATGGGCAGGGGTCTTGATTCGGGGTCGCGGCCCGCAAGCCATGCCCCATAGCGCGCGGTGCACGGGTATCATCGTCCCATGTCCAAGCTCCTGCTCAATCTGCGCCATGTAGAGGACGACGAGGTCGAAGACGTGCGCGCCATGCTGCGCATGCATGCCATCGAGTTCTACGAGACCGAGCCCAGTCGCTGGGGAATCTCCTATGGCGGGATCTGGGTCACCCACGACGACGATGTCGCCGACGCCAAGCGGCACATGGCCCAGTACCAGGCGCAGCGCCAGGTCCGCGTCCGCGAAGAATACGCCGCAGCGCGCCGTGACGGCACCGCCGAAACCTTCATGAGCCTGCTGCGAAAGGATCCACTGCGGATCGTCCTGTCGCTGTTGGCGATCCTCGGCCTGCTGGGCCTGGGCGCGCTCGTGCCATACATGCTGATGCGGTGATCGCGCCCGTACAGCAGCCCTTCGAGGGCACGGTTGCCCGCGCTGGCCTGCGCTGACGCAGTGGGACGTTGGAGTATTGGCAGCGCCATGACTGTCACGGTCATGACTGCGGCGCCACGAGAATGCCAACCGCGTGCGGGTGCGCCATGGCAATGAACACTCGATCAGGCATGGATTCCGGTAAGGTCGACCATGACTGGAGCAGGAAGCGAACCGATGATCCCAGGATTTTTCGCCGAGTTGCGCCGCCGTCGGGTGATTCGTGCCGTGATCGTCTATGCGGCGGTGGGCTGGGTCATCATCGAGGTGGCATCCACCGTACTGCCGCCACTGGGGGCGCCGGACTGGTCGGTCAAGTTGGTGATCGTGCTGGTCGCACTGGGTTTGCCCATTGCCGTGATCCTGGCCTGGATCTTCGACCTTGGCACGCGTGGCATAGAGCGGACTGGTGACGCGAATGGGAGTGCTGTCATCGACTTGACCGCACGGCCGCCCGCAATCATTGAACAACCCCTGCATCCCGATTTCGGTACGGCCGACCACCGTCGCAGTATCGCAGTGTTGCCATTCGTCAACATGAGTGGCGATGCGGAAAACGAATATTTCAGTGACGGCATCTCCGAGGAGATCCTCAACCTGTTGGCAAAATTGCCGCAGTTGAAAGTGGCATCGCGCACATCGTCTTCCTGCTTCAAGGGCAAGGAAATCGATATCCCGACCGTTGCCCGCAGGCTGGATGTCGCCGCGGTGCTGGAGGGGAGCGTGCGCCGTGCGGGCAACAGGGTGCGCATCACCGCGCAGCTGATCGACGCGGCTTCGGATTCGCACCTGTGGTCGGAAACCTACGACCGTGAGCTCGAGGATGTGTTCGCGATCCAGGACGACATCGCCAGCAGTATCGTCGACACGCTCAAGGTCAAGTTGAGCCAGCAACAGCGGCATGCGCTGCAGTACCTCGCGACATCAAATGCGCAGGCTTACGATTTTTACCTGCGCGGCCACAAGTATTTCTACGAGATGACCCGACGCGGCTTCCAGCATGCAATCGCCATGTACCAACAAGCGATTGAACTGGATCCAGGTTACGCCGCGGCCTGGGCCGGCATGGCCGATGCCTACTCGGAGTTGTATCGCTACGCCGTGGACACCCCCGAAAACGCAGCCAAGGCAGTCGAGGCGAGCGGACGCGCGGTGGACCTGGATCCTGAGTCTGCCGAAGCCCACACATCGCGTGGCATCGCGCTGTCCATCGAAAAGCGAGACGTCGAGGCAGAGCTCCATTTCGAGAAGGCGATCGAACTCAACCCCGGTCTGTTCGATGCCTGGTTCCTCTATGGTCGCTATTGCGGCACCCGCAACAAGTGGGAAAAGGCAGCGAGCCTGTATGTGCAGGCTTCCGAGGTAGAGCCGGACAACTACAACCCGATCATCAACCTGGCCATGGCCTACAACACCCTGGGACTCGGACACGAGGAAGCCAGGGTAAGGAAGCAAGGTTTGCAGCTCATTGAACGGCACCTGCAGCTGGCCCCCGACGATGCGCGTGCGCGCTACTTTGGCGCGATCACCCTGGCGTCGCTTGGGCAGCGGGACAAAGCGCTCGAATGGGCCGACTTGGCCCTGCAGACCGGTGAAAACGAGTCGAACGTGCTCTACAACATCGCCTGTGTATTTGCCCAGTTGGGCGAACAGCAACGGGCCATCGCATTACTGGAACGCGCGGTGGAACTGGGTTGGCGCGACCGGGCATGGCTCGAGACCGACAGCGACATGGCATCGCTACGCGACTCGCCGAGGTTCGTGGCGTTGCTGGAGCGGATGCATTGAGTGCCAGGAAGCCGTGAACGGTCCTGCTTGGTGGATCTCGCCTGGCATATGAAAACGCCCGGCGTACCGGGCGTTTCCTCTTGCACATGGCGCGTAAAGCGTCAGTAGTTGTTCAACGGCTGCAGGTTGAGGATCACGGACAGGACCGTCTGCAGGATAGAGGCATTGCCGTAATCGTTGTCGTACTGGTTGTAGCTCCCGTACTGGCTGCGTCGTTGGAACCCGTCGTTGTATCCACGCTGGAAACCCTGTCGGAAGTAGTAGTTGTACTCATCGCGGTCGACATAATAGTTGTCGTACCCGTAGCTTGCATCGCGATAGGCGTAATTGTCGCGATAGTCGCTGCGCCAGCCATCGTAACGGTCGGCTTCACCGGCGCGCAGGCCTTCCCTGTAGCCATAGTTGACCGCCTGGCGTAACAGTTGGGCACCGTACTGGTTGGTCGTGTAGTTGTTGCCACCAAAGGAATATCGGTAAGTGGCGGGGCTGTAGAAGTACGGATTGGCGTTGTAATCGTAGCGTAGTGAAGACAGGCGGGATTGCTGAGCGAGCAGGCGCTGGAAGTAGGCCTGCTGGTAGCGGTACTGCGACGTGCGTCGTTCCCGTTGCAGCTGGCGTGCGCGTTGCTGTTCCCGCACATGCCTGCTTTGTACATAGCGACGATAGTCCGCGGCACGGGCCCGCTCGCGCGTTACCCGGTGCTGTTGCTCCAGGTGGCTGATGCGGCGATCTTCCGGACTATTTGAATGGTTGTCATGGCGGTCGCTTGGGCGGCGGCTGTTGGAATGGTCGCCATGGGAGCGAAGATCCATCGCCGTGCGCGTTGTCGCGGCGCGCTTCTTGTCGGCTTCGCGCTGTTGCTCGAGCCTGCGCTCCCGCATGGACCTCTCGTTGCGTTGTCGTGCTTCGCGGCGTGCGATGGCCGCTGCATTGGCCTGACGCGCAGCGTCGCGTTGCCGGGCCGCGTCGCGCTCACGGCGTTGCTCGATGGCAGGCAACTGGGCACTGCGCGTCGGTGGCTTGCGCTGATGGATTGCCCGGTTGTTCCTTTCGAGCGCCTGGCGATCACGGTTTTGTTGGTCCTGGCGTTGCTGGGCCTGACGCTGACGGGCAAAGGATGCCCCTGCGTCGCGGGTGGGGATCCGATGCACCTGCCTGGGTGGCATGGGCTGGCTGCTGCGCGGATGTTGCACGACAGGGCGCTGGACGACACGCGGCTGGACAGCAGGTCGCTGCACCGCACGTCGTTGCACGTCGGGATTTCGGTGGCTGTTGTCAGCCTTGGCTTTCCTGGCCTGGGTGACGTGCTTTGCCTTGTCCTGCTGGTGCTTGTTCTGGGCGTCGTTGTTCTGGCGCGCGGACACTGGCATCGCGACTGCGGTCGCGAGCAATGCAAAGACAATGGCGGTGGCCAGGGTGCGGTGGCGTGGCATCGTGTTCATGGGTTACTCCTGCGTGGGGACAAGCGAAATCCCTGTCCGGTACCCAGTACACGTAAAAAGTGCTTAACCGGTTCTGAGTAGAATTTGGCGCATTCAGGTTGTGTCGTCATCTATTCAGGAAGCTGACGGCAACCCCGTGACGACAAGCACATGCAGGCAGTCCGCCGGGTGCAAATACTCCTGATGACTCTGACTTGGATTCGCGCATGCATGCACGCATTTGGCTCTCGGTTGTCTTCCTGGGGCTGTGGGCACCACCTGTACTGGCCAACCAGCCTGATTTGAGCGACATCACGGCCGGCTCCGGTGCGCCCCGGGCGCCTGAGCAGCTGGCGGTGGTGTTGGAGCATGCGGACCTGTCCTTTCGGGTCGATCCTGGACACAGGACTTTGCAGGGTGATGCTGCCCTGACGTTCCGGACACTGAAACCGTTGAAGCGGTTGGTCGTGGATCTGGACCGCAACTATCGGATCGAAGCCGTCTGGGTGGATGCGCACCCGGTTCCTGCAGGGGGGTGGAAGAATCCCCAAGGTCGCATGACGGTGGCCTTGCCGGCGACGGTGCGGGCAGGCCAAAACACGACGTTGCGTATCCGTTACAGCGGCCAGCCCCATGCCGCCAGAAACGCGCCATGGGATGGTGGCTTCGTCTGGGGCAAGGCGCCGACCGGGGAGCCCTGGGTCGCCAGCGCCGTTGAAGGCGAGGGCTGCGACCTGTTGTGGCCCTGCATCGACCATCCGCAGGCAGAGCCGTTGCTGGTCGACGAGCACATCACCGTGCCGGCGCCCCTGGTCGCGCCTGGCAATGGTGTTGCGATGGGCATGGAAGAGCACGACGGCTGGCGCACCTACCACTGGCGTGCCCGTAGCCCGGATACCTATGCCATCACGATCAACGTCGGGCCGTTCGAACTGTTGTCCGCCGACTACGACAGCCGGTTTGGCAATACCATCCCGCTGCGCTTCTGGTACCTGCGTGGCAATGGGTCGAAGGCCCGGGCGCTGTTCGCGCAATTTCCCAGGATGCTGGACTTCCTTGAAGGTGCCATCGGCCCATATCCGTTTGGCGACGAAAAGATGGGCGTGGTCGAAACGCCGTACCTGGGCATGGAGCACCAGACCATCAATGCCTATGGCAACGGCTACAAGCTGACCGAGTACGGTTACGACTGGCTGCTGCAGCACGAGTTTGCGCACGAGTGGTTTGGCAACCAGGTCACCAACGTGGACTGGGACGACATGTGGCTGCACGAAGGCTTTGCCAGCTACATGCAACCGTTGTACCTGCAATGGTTGCGTGGCGACCGCGAATACGACGCCTGGTTGCTCGACCAACGCAAGGCAATCGCCAACCAGGCGCCGATCGTGTCTGGCCACACGATGACAGAGTCTGACGCCTACAACGGCAAGGCCGGTCCTGGCAACGACATCTATTACAAGGGGTCGCTGTTGCTGCATACCTTGCGCAACTTGATTGGCGACAAGGCATTCTTCGCCGCGACCCGGGAATTGGTCTATGGCACGCCGGATCCACGGCCAGGGGATTTCAAGCCGCGTTATGCCAGCACGAAGGATTTCATCGGGATCGTCAACCGCGTTACCGGACACGACTATGGCTGGTTCTTCGATACCTACGTCTACTCGGCTGGCTTGCCGCAGCTTGTCGCGACGCGAGACCAGCAAGGGCTGGCATTGGCCTGGAAGGCGCCAGGCGACCAACCGTTCCCGATGCCGATCCAGGTGCGTGTCGATGGTCGGGATGTCGACGTGGCCATGCTCGATGGGCATGGGCATGTCGATCTGCCGCCACGTGCGCTGTATACGATCGATCCGCATTCACGGGTGTTGCGTGCGAGGCCGTATCTCGGGGCATGGAGGGATGAGGCGCGGAAGCATTCAAAGAGAAGCGCAGTCCAGGATCGGGCGGGGACTGCCGCAAAATAACGATTGCCTGCCTTGGTAGGAGTGGCTTTAGCCGTGAGCTCTCGATCTTGCTTTCCTCTTGTAGGAGCGGCGTCAGTCGCGATCGTGATGCTGGGAACAGGATCGTGAGTGACGTTGTTCAGGCACTAACCAAGACAGATCGGGTCCAGGTATCAAGAGCTCGCGGCTGAAGCCGCTCCTACAAAACGCCACCGGCCTGTGGTCCTTCTCGCTGCGCTAAGCTGTGCAATCACGCAGGAGCATTGACCATGAGCTGGCTCGGGATCCTATTGATCATCATCGGCGGGTACCTTGCCTTCAAGGTCGTGGGGTGCGCATTGAAGGTGGTGATGTGGGGCATCGTGCTGGTCGGTGCTTACTGGTTGCTGTCGCCATGGCTTGGACTGCCTGTACCGTTTTGAATCTGTCACGTACCTGGTCGTGGACGGCGCGAATTCGCTGGCACGTGGAATCAATAGCGAGGGGACTATCAATGCGAGTGAACACGACGCGGGCAAGCAGTGCCCTGGTTGCCTTTGGACTTTGTTTTTCCATCGGGCTGGCAACAGCCGTGCCGCAGGAGGTCGAGCCGCAGCAAGCCACGTCGCAGCCAGCGGCGTCGCAGCAAGCCATGCCGCCGTCAGTCGCCGCGCGACCAGCGGGGACGCCTGCACGACTTCAGGACTTCGACGCCTACGTGGAGCGTGCTCGCAAGCAGTTCGACGTGCCTGGCATCGCCGTGGCGATCGTCAAGGATGGCAGGATCGTGCTCGAAAGGGGCTACGGGCTGCGTAACAGGGAAACGGATGCACCCGTCGATGCCCATACACTGTTCGCGATCGCTTCCAACACCAAGGCCTTCACCGCGGCATCGCTGTCGATGTTGTCCGACGATGGAAAGCTGCAGATGGATGATCGGGTCACCGAGCATCTGCCATGGTTCCAGATGTCGAATCCCTACATTACCCATGAAATGCGGCTGCGCGACCTGCTGGCCCATCGCAGCGGCCTGGGCCTGGGGGCGGGCGACCTGCTGTACTGGCCGACCACCGATTACAGCAACGAGGAAGTCGCACGACGCCTCAAGGACGTGCCGATCAAAGGCGAGTTCCGCGCCCAGTATGCTTACGACAACATCCTGTTTGGCGTGGCGCAGCTGGTGGTCGAAGAGGTGAGTGGCATGTCGTACGCCAACTTCCTGCAGACACGTTTCTTCGACCCTCTGGGCATGGACGAGACGCGTTACAACAGCGACCATTTGCAGGGCCTGGACAATGTCGCCGTCGGATATTCAAAAGCCGATTTCAAGGACCTGGTCGCGGCACCGCCACTGACCTGGCGCAATTTGTCCGGGGCGGGCGGACTGTATTCCAGCGTCCATGACCTGTCCAAGTGGGTTCGAGTGCAGTTGGATGGTGGCGTGATCAGTGGATCCGGCGAAGAGGCCAAGCGTTTGTTCAGCCAGGATCGCCATGACGAAATGTGGACGATGCTGACGCCCATCCCGGTACGCAAACCGCGCGTGCCCGAACTGGCGGCGGCGCAACCCAATTTCATGGGTTATGGCGAAGGCTGGTTCCTGGGCGATTACCGTGGCAACCGGCTGGTGTGGCACACCGGCGGTTGGCCGGGCATGGTCTCGCGGATCACCATGCTGCCTGACAGCAAGGTCGGGGTGATCGTGCTGACAAACGCCGAGTCCGGTGCCGCCTTCAATGCCGTGACCATGCGTGCCCTGGACGCGATGCTCGAGGCGCCCGGGACCGACTGGGTAGCTGCCTACGCTGCTGGCCGCGCACAGCAGGAGGACAAGGCCGACGAGAAATGGCAGGAGCACCTGGATGCGCGTGATGTGAAATCCACGCCGTCATTGCCGCTGGCCGGTTACGCCGGGACGTACCGTGATCCGTGGTACGGCGATGTCGTGATCACGCAGGAGGCCGGCAAGTTGCGTATCCAGTTTGCGCACACGCCAGAGCTGGCAGGCACGCTGTCGCATTGGCAGCACGACACATTCATGGTGCGCTGGGATGCGCGTTGGCTCAATGCCGATGCGTTCCTGAGCTTCTCGCTGGATCCCGATGGCAAGGTCCGCGAGGCGCGGATCGTGCCGGTGTCGCCGTTGACCGATTTCAGTTTTGACTTCCAGGACCTGCGGCTGGCGCCGGTGGGCCCGAAGAAGGAGTGATGTGGTTGGTGGTTGTAGGAGCGGCTTCAGCCGCGAGTTCTTGATGTTGTTGTTGTGGCTCTTGCTGTCGTAGGAGCGACGTAAGTCGCGATTGCTTTCCCGACAACCCGATCGCGCCTTGCGTCGCTCCTGCAATGGCAAAAAACAGCATCAAGAGCTCGCGGCTGAAGCCGCTCCTACAAAAGCGGGCGTCAAAAAGCCCGGCTCCTTTCATAGCGCATCTCCGGCGGCATGGCCGCAGGCCCACGCCCACTGGAAGTTATAGCCACCCAGCCAGCCGGTGACGTCGACGACTTCGCCGATGAAGTACAAGCCCGGTACCAATCGTGATTGCATCGTGCTCGACGACAGCTGGTCGGTGTCGACACCCCCCAGGGTGACTTCCGCGGTGCGGTAGCCCTCGGTGCCGCTGGCGACCAGGGGCCAAGCTGCAAGCAGGTCCACGGCTTGTTGCAATTGCCGTGGGCCCAATTGCCGCATGGGACGATTGGGTAGCCACGCGTCGCAAAGGCGTTGCGCAAAGCGCTTGGGGAGGTGCTCGCTCAACACGGTCTTCAGTTCGGTGGACGGCCTGGTGGCATGCGCCTCTTCCAGCATGGCCAGTGCGTCGATGCCGGGAAGCAGGTCCAGGTGCAAGTTGTCGCCGGGTTGCCAGTACGAGGAGATTTGCAGGATCGCCGGGCCGCTGATGCCGCGGTGTGTCACCAGCATGGCATTGCTGAAGGCTTGTCCATTGCAGCGTGCAGTGACGGGCAAGGCAACGCCGCTGAGGTCGGCCAGGCGTTCCTGGTGCTTGCCGCTGAGCGTGAGCGGTACCAGCCCAGCACGGGTTGGCAGGACGCGATGGCCAAATTGGCGCGCGATGTCGTATCCGAATCCCGTCGCACCCATGCGCGGGATCGACAAGCCGCCGGTGGCAACGACAAGTGCGCCGGCGTCAAAGCCACCAAGCGTGGTGCGCAGGTGGAAACCGCCTGCATCGTGGTCGACCTGCTCGACGCTACAGCTGGTTTCGATGCGCACGCCGGCCGCGGCGCACTCATCCAGCAACATGCCCACGATCTGCCTGGAGGACTGGTCGCAGAACAGTTGCCCGAGTTCTTTCTCGTGGTAGGCGATGCCGTGGCGTTCGACCATGGTGATGAAGTCCCATGGCGTGTAACGCGCGAGCGCCGATTTGCAGAAGTGCGGGTTGTTCGACAGGAAGTTGTCTGGCGTTGTGCCGGTATTGGTGAAGTTGCAGCGGCCACCACCGGACATCAGGATCTTCTTGCCGACCCGGTTGGCGTGCTCGATCACCAACACGCGCTTGCCGCGATGTCCCGCGGTCAATGCGCACATCAAGCCAGCCGCGCCACCGCCAATGATGACGGCATCGAAGGCCTGCGCTTGCGATTGCGGTGTTTGCAAACCTCCAGTCACTGCTGCGTCACTGCCTCAACCGGATGCTGCCGAGACGCGGGCGGCCGGACGCAGCTCGATGCTTCCGCGATCGCCCATCAATTGCAGCTCCCCGTCCTGGAGCAGGGCGTTCAGGCGCATCCCGCGCTCACCAATCGCCGGCAGTGCGTCGACCACGTCGGACGGGATATCCAGCACGGTGAGGTTGCGCAGCCGGGTGAGCGAGCTGGCGATCTTGTTCCACCAGATATCCGAGCTGTTGCCGCCATAGTTGACCACGACCACCTGCTTTGCCCGCGCACAGGCTTTCTTGATCCGTGTTTCGCTGGGATGGCCCAGGTCGATCCACAGGTCGATCTCGCCGGTGTAACCGCGACGCCACAGGTCCGGTTCGTCATCGCTGCTCAGCCCACGGCCGAATTCAAGCTTGTCGTCGGCGTAAAGCGCAAAGGCGAGTAACCGCACCATCAAGCGGGCATCAGTTTCGGAAGGGTGTTGCGCCAGTGTCAGGGCATGGGTGGCGTAGTACTGCCGGTCCATGTCGCTGACCTGGAGCTCGGCCTTGACGACGGTTGAATTGTGGGCCATGGCGTTGCCGTGTTGGGAGCAGCATGCATTCTAGCGTTTGGGCTGCAGGGAGCCGGCGGCGGGAGATCCATGGCGGTGCAGACCGCGGGTCCGGGGCTGCGTCCTTGCCTGCGCATGCCCCTGGATCGACGCGGGTGCGCGAAGTCACGCAGGTCAGCCGGTAGCCGCCAACCTTCAGCTGGCGATTGGAACAGCGGATCTTTCCCAGGCCGCCGGGTCATATGCGACCAGCCACTGGTCAAATGCCTCGGAGGGCAGGGCTTTGCCAAACAGGTAGCCTTGGGCGATGTCGCAGCCGCGCGCCTTGAGCAGCTCGAACGTCAGCTGGTCTTCGACGCCTTCAGCCACCACGCTCAAGCCGAAGCGATGTGCCAGGTCGATGATCAACGTCGTGATATCGACACTCCCCGGGTCGGTCAGCAGTGCACTGACGAAGGACTGGTCGATCTTGAGCTCGTCGGCGGGGATGTTCTTGAAGTAGGCCAGGCAAGAATAGCCAGTGCCGAAATCGTCGATCGAAATCCTGACGCCCAACTTGCGCAGCTGGTGCAGCATCTCCAGCCCCTTTTCGCGATCCATCAACGAGCGTTCGGTGAGCTCCATGACCAGCTGGATATGGTCACTACCCCACAAACTCATGGCGTTTTGCGCCAGGTCCGCGAGGTCTTGCTGGATGGTCATTTCGCCGGGCATGTTGACTGCGATCGACAGTCGGCCCCAGGCGTGTCGCCACTCGCTGGACTGACGCAGGACAGTGTTCAGCGCCCAGATACTGAGTTTCTTGATTTGGCCGGTGCGTTCAGCCAGGGGAATGAAGATGTCCGGCGGAATCAGGCCCCGCGACGGGTTCTGCCAACGCATGAGTGCTTCGGCGCCGACCGGATGCAGGTCCCGGACACGAATCTGGGGCTGGTAGTGCATCTCCAGCTCGCCGCGCTCGATCGCGCCTTCCAACTGCATCTCAAGCTGCCAGATATCGGACAGGGCATAGCCATGGACGGCCACCTCGGCCAATTCGTAACGTCGAGCCTTCAAACGCGCCGAAGCCAGCGCGGTTTCGGCCTTGCGCAGCAGGAATTCGGCGTGGCTGGCATGGTCCGGGCAGACCGCGGCACCGGCAGTGAAGGACAACATGACCCGGTTGCCGCCGGACTGGAACGGGATGTCCAGCAGGCGCTGGAGTTTTTGCACGGCCAGCTCGACGTGGCCCTTGTTGAGCACCTGGGGGAGCAGGAGCACGAAACGGTTGTCACCGATACGTGCCGCATAGTCGCGTCCACGGGCAACCTGGGCGAGCTGTTGCGCCATGTGCCGCAGGACTGCATCGCCGAAGCCATAGCCGTTGGCGACATTGATCTGTGCGAACCCGTCGATGTCGATCACCACCAGGCCAAGCTGGTGTTGTCGTTCGTTGGCGTGGTTGATCTGGCGGCGCAGCAGTGCGATGAGGTTGCGGCGGTTGCGCAGGCCGGTCAGCTCGTCGGTATCAGTCGATAACATCAGGCCGGCGCATCAGTCGAGGAAGAGTTCGGCGGGGTCGATGCCGTAGGCACCCTGCGGCAGCCCGGACTGGATACTGAGCGGGTACCTGCCGTTGCGCTTCTGTTGCTGTGCACCCAGGTCGATCGAGGTGAATTCCTGCAGCGGCTTTTTGTCCTCGTCCAACAGCAACATCACGCTGGGACGCAGGCGCTTGAGGCTGTGGACGGCGGTGACCACGCCAACCTGGCCGTTGCTCAGCTCGACCAGCGAGCCGGTCGGATAGATGCCGCTGGTCTGGATGAACTGCTCGACCAGCTCGGCCTGGTACAGCTTGTCGCGTGATTCGTACAGCTCCATTACTGCCTGGTGTGGCGAGCGGCTGGGCATGTGCGGTCGGATGCTGGTCATGGCGTCGTAGCTGTCGATCAGCCCCAGGATGCGGCCGAAGATCGGGATCGAACCGTTGCGCAGTCCGCCCGGATAGCCGCTGCCGTCATGGCGTTCGTGATGGGTCGCCACGGCCTCGAAGATGCGTGGCGACACGCCGGCGGTTTCGCCCAGGATGTCCAACCCGTGTTGCACGTGCGCATCCATCTGCAGGCGATCGGACGTGTCGTAGGCGGTGCCGGCGGCCAGGATGTCGGGCGCGAGCCGGGTTTTGCCGACGTCGAACAACAAGCCGGCCAATGTCAGCTCGGTCAGCTGCTGCCGCCCCAGGCCAAGGTGTCGGCCGAAGCTTGCTGCCCAGACCGAGCAGGCCAGCGCATGGTGGTAGGCGTAGTTGTCCTTGCGCTTGAGTTCCTTGAGCCAGTTGAAGGCGGTCGGGTTGCGCGTGATCGATTCGATCATCGCGTTGACACCGTCCTGGAGCTTGTCCATCTGCAGGTCACGCCCTTGCTGCAGGTCGTGCATGACCTCTTCGATGCCGTGCTTGAGCATTTCATGTGCACGCTTGGCTTCGGGGAGCTCGCCCTGGAAGTCGTTTTCCAGCTTCCAGGTCGTCGCGTGCAGCGCAGCGAACTCGTCGCGCTTGCCGGATGGCGCAAGCGAGGCATCGAGCGCGATATAACGCAGGTCCGGCGTGGCGCCACGGGTGATGTCGACGAAGACATGCGTGCACAGGCGGCACAACCGGTCGACATCCGCGTCGGTGGCGATCTTGAAGCCTTCCAGCGGAAAGCTGGTGCCAAGCCACGGCCGGTCCAGCCGTGAGACGTACATTCCCGTCTTCAGCCCCTGAACACCGATCTTGAACTCACGCGACGCATTGTCCATGCCGTGGTGGTTGATCTGCCCCTGTAAACCGCAGGTTAACGCATGTGGTGGACTTGTTGGGCGGGCCGCCACCTGCGGCCAGGCTGGCACGAAGAAGGTGCAGTACGGTGTGTCCGGCCTGGCATGCAAGGCCGGGTGCAGGTCAATGCGGCTTGAAGGGTTTCTTCTTGCCGCCCGGCTTGCCACCGGGGTGTGGCTTGCCACGTGCCGGGGGACGAGGGCCGCGGCCGTCGGCTGGCCGGCCACGGTGGGCGCCATGGGCAGGCAGCCCCGAAGCATCGGCCGCGCGGGTGATGTGCAGGGGACGCCCGGCGACGCGAACCCGTTTGAGGTATTCCAGCAGCTCGCGCGGCATGCCTTCGGGCAGGTCGACCAGGCTGTGGTCGTCGCGAATGTCGATGCGGCCGATGTAACGGCTTTCGAGCTCTGCCTCGTTGGCGATGGCGCCGACGATGTTGCCTGGTTTGACGCCGTGGACGTGGCCCACTTCAATGCGGAACGTCTCCATGCCGACTTCGGCCTGGGTGCCGGCTTCGGGTTGGCCGGGCCCGGCAGGGGCAGGGTCGCGCGGCGGGCGCGCTGCGGGCCTGTCCTCCTCAAACCGGTGTTCGGCGCGGTTTGCGTGAACCGGCGCTGCACGGTGCGATGGCGGGAAACCGGGTGACTCCTGCGCTTGGCGGTGTGGACGATGCGGGGCCTTGCGCTCATTGCGCTCGGTGCGCTCGGTGCGGTCAAAGGATTTCTCGTGCCGTGCCTTGGGCGGTGCACTCAACAGCAACGGTTGCCCGCCCTGCGCGAGCTTGGCCAGCGCAGCGGCGATTTCCACGGCGGGCACGTTGTGTTCGCGCTCGTAACGCTCGACCAGGTCGCGGAACAAGGCGAGGTCTTCGCTTCCCAGCGCTTCCTCGATCCGTTCGAGGAATTTCGACACGCGCTGCTCGTTGACCGTTTCGATGGTTGGCAACTCCATGGCCTCGATCGGCTGGCGTGTCGCGCGCTCGATCGCGCGCAGCATGCCGCGTTCGCGCGGGGTCACGAACAGGATTGCCTGGCCCTCGCGCCCTGCGCGGCCGGTGCGGCCGATGCGGTGGACGTAGCTTTCGGTGTCGTAGGGGATGTCGTAGTTGAGGACATGGCTGACGCGATCGACGTCGAGCCCACGCGCGGCGACGTCGGTCGCCACCAACACGTCGATGCGGCCGTCCTTGAGTTGCTGGATGGTCTTCTCGCGCTGTGCCTGGGCGATGTCGCCATTGATCGCGGCGGCGGAAATGCCACGCGCAGCCAATTTGCCGGCGAGTTCCTCGGTGCCGAGCTTGGTCCGCGCGAACACGATCATCGCGTCAAACGGTTCGGCTTCCAGGATCCGGGTCAGTGCGTCGAGCTTGTGTACGCCGCTGACCATCCAGTAGCGCTGGCGGGTGTTGGTGGTGGTGCTGGTCTTGGACTTGATCGCGACTTCGACCGGGTCCCGGAGGTAGGTCTGCGCGATCCGCTTGATCTGCGTGGGCATGGTCGCCGAGAACAACGCGACCTGGCGGTTGGCTGGCGTTTTCTTCAGCACCGTCTCGACATCGTCGATGAAGCCCATGCGCAGCATCTCGTCGGCTTCGTCCAGCACCAGGCAGCGCAGCTCGGACAGGTCCAGCGAACCGCGGTTGAGATGGTCGATGACCCGGCCCGGTGTACCGACAATCACCTGCACGCCGCGCTTGAGTGCCTGTAGTTGCGGGTAATAGCTCTGGCCACCGTAGATCGGCAGCACCTGGAAACGGGGCAGGTGGCGGGCGTATTTCTGGAAGGCCTCGGCCACCTGGATCGCCAGTTCGCGGGTCGGTGCCAGCACCAGCGCCTGCGGCTTGGACTGCCTTGGATCGATGCGTGCCAGTACCGGCAGCGCAAAGGCGGCGGTCTTGCCGGTGCCGGTCTGCGCCTGCCCGATCATGTCGCGGCCAGCCATCAGCGGCGGGATGGTCGCGGCCTGGATCGGGGAGGGCGACTCATAACCGACATCTGCCAGCGCACGCAGCAGCGGTTCGGGCAGTCCGAGATCGGCGAAGCGCACCGTGGCGCCGTCGCCGTCCGGGGTGGCGGGAGTGTTGCCTGGGGTGTTGTCAGCGCTCATGGCGTACTCGATGACGCCGGCAGTGGGGCCGGGCCGATCAGATCGATGGGGATGGGGCGACAGTTTACTGCCCGCGCGTGGAGCACGGGCTCAGTGGCTGGTTCAGGCTTGCCCGTGGCGCTGCGCGAGCCAGCGATCGAGCTGGTTGGCGAAAGCCTGCTTGTCGCGTGCATGCAGGGCGGTGGGGCCGCCGGTCTGCACGCCAGAGCCGCGCAACTCGTCCATCAGGTTACGCATCGACAGGCGCTCGGCCATGTTGTCGGGCGTATACAGCTCGCCACGTGGGTTCAGGCCGACACCGCCTTTGCCCAGTACCCTGGCTGCCAGCGGGATGTCCTGGGTTACGACCAGGTCGCCGGCTTGCATGCGCCGGAGGATCTCGTCGTCGGCCATGTCCGGACCACCTGGGACCTGGATGGCGTGGATATGTCGCGATGGCGGCGTGCGCAGCCACTGGTTGGCGACCAGGGTCAACATGATCGGGATGCGCTCGGCTGCGCGGAACAGGATGTCCTTGATCGCCACGGGACAGGCATCCGCATCGACCCAGATGCGGGGGGTGCCATCAGCGCTGTCGCCGTCCATGCAGAAAGCGGGTCTCAGCTGCCGGGAGTGGTCGAAGTATCGGTGCCTGAAATATCGGTGCCTGTTGCGCCGGCGCCATCATCGCCAGGGCTGTCCGGGGACTCCTTGGTTGCCTGCTTGCGGGCCAGCTTTTCGGCCTTTTTCTTCTGCTTGGCGATCTCGCGCTGGCGCTTTTCGAAAGAATAATTTGGTTTTGCCATCAGGGCGTTTCTCCAATGGATGCATGGGTGGATGGCGCCAGTCTAGGGCATTGGCCCTGCAGCGCCTGAAAAAGCGTCCCGGATGCTGGCCCAGCCGCCACCCGAAGCCCGTGCAAACACTGGCTGGAAGCTGCAGGCATTGCCTTGAGGCATGCCTTTGAACGCGTGCCCTTAACCTGGCCGGCGCTACCATGCCTGCAGGGAGTCCCGACTGATGATCAAGCTGCACCACCTGGAAAACTCGCGATCGCAGCGCGTTCTGTGGTTGCTGGAAGAGCTGGCATTGCCGTACGAGGTCGTGCGGTACACCCGTGATGCCAACACCATGCTGGCACCGCCGCAATTGCGCAGGATCCATCCCTTGGGCAAGTCGCCGGTGCTCGAAGACGATGCTGTTGCCCCCGAAGACGTAGTCGATGGGCAGGGCGGCCTGGTGATCGCCGAGTCGGCGGCGATCATCGAATACCTGGTCGAGCGATACGACCCGGAGCACCGGCTGTGGCCGTCGCCACACACCGGCCTTCTCGCCCGAACGCATGCGCTATCGCTACTGGATGCATTACGCGGAAGGCTCCGTCATGCCGCCGTTGTTGCTGGGCCTGGTCTTTTCGCGACTAAAACAGGCGCCGATGCCTTTTTTCGCCAAGCCCGTTGCGCGGGGGATCGCAAACAAGGCGCTGTCTGGTTTCGTCGATCCGCAGATCAAATTGCACATGGATTACCTCGACGCGGAGCTGGGCCGGCATCCATGGTTTGCCGGTGACCGGTTTACCGCCGCCGACATCCAGATGAGCTTCCCGGTCGAGGCTGGCGCCGTTCGCGGTGCAGGCAATCGGCCAAACGTGGCGGCGTTCCTGGAGCGGTGCCATGCACGCCCCGCTTACCAGCGAGCGCTGCAGCGTGGCGGTCCGTTTTCCGTGGGGCAGTGATCCATTCGATGCACGGACTGGCCTGGGACAACGCTTTCGTGCGCGAGTTGCCCGGCGATCCGGAGACCGGCTCCCGCTTGCGCCAGGTGCATGGCGCGCTGTGGTCGTCGGTCGAACCGACGCCGGTGGTTGCGCCCAAGCTGGTAGCGCACTCGCGCGAGATGGCCGCGCGGCTTGGTTTGGACGAGTCTGACCTGGTGAGTGCGGGATTTGCGCAGGTGTTTGGTGGTAATGCGCTGCTGCCAGGGATGCGGCCTTTTGCCGTCAACTACGGTGGCCATCAGTTTGGCCACTGGGCCGGCCAGTTGGGCGACGGGCGTGCGATCAGCCTGGGTGAAACCGTCAATGCCGCCGACGAGCGCTGGGAGCTGCAACTCAAGGGCGCGGGCCCGACGCCGTATTCGCGCAGTGCCGATGGCCGCGCAGTATTGCGGTCGTCGATCCGTGAGTTCCTCTGCAGCGAGGCGATGCATCACCTGGGCGTGCCGACCACGCGTGCATTGAGCCTGGTCACGACCGGCGAGACGGTCGAGCGCGACATGTTCTACGACGGGCATCCGCAACAAGAGATCGGGGCGGTCGTGTGCCGCGCCGCGCCGTCTTTCGTGCGCTTTGGCAGTTTCGAGCTTCCCTACGCGCGCGATGACGTCACGTTGCTGCGCACGCTTGCGGATTTCTGCATCCAGCGGGATTTCCCAGAGCTGCTGGATATCGAAGCAGGCCCACCACGGTATGCGGCCTGGTTTGACCAGGTGTGCGAGCGCACCGCGACGATGATCGCCCACTGGATGCGCGTGGGCTTCGTCCATGGCGTCATGAACACCGACAACATGTCGATCCTGGGCCTGACCATCGATTACGGCCCGTACGGCTGGATTGACGACTACGACCCGGACTGGACCCCCAATACCACCGACGCACAAGGCCGCCGCTACCGGTTTGGCTGGCAGCCGAAGGTCGCGCACTGGAACCTCGGAAGACTGGCGCAGGCGCTGACACCGTTGTTTGAAACGATCGAGCCGCTACAGGCAGGCCTGCAGCGCTATACCGATGTTTACGCTGCGGCCGATCGCGACAATATCGCGCGCAAGCTCGGACTACGTGACTGCCGCGACGACGATGTGGAGTTGATGCGGTCGCTGCTGGCGTTGATGCAGGCGCACGAGGTCGACATGACGATCGGCTTCCGGGCGCTGGCCGCCATCGACCCGGAGGCACCAAGCATGGCGCCCCTGCAGCCGGCGTTTTACGACGATGCAAAACGCGAGGCGGGACATGCGGCGTTCGAGGACTGGCTTCAGCGTTACGCGGCGCGCCTCCATGTCGACCGCATGCCTGCACCCGAACGCATTGCCCGCATGCAGGACGCCAATCCAAAATACGTGCTGCGCAATTACCTGGCGCAGCAAGCCATTGACCGCGCCACCGAAGGCGATTTCGACGGGGTCCACGAACTGCTGGACGTCATGCGCAGGCCCTACGACCAGCAACCCGGTCGCGAGGTCTTTGCGTGCAAACGGCCGGACTGGGCCCGCGACCGGGCGGGTTGCTCGATGCTGTCTTGCAGCTCCTGACCTGGGTTGCGCTGGCTTGGCGGCATGCCAGGCCGGGCAGGATCGTCGCCTGGGTTGCCTTGACGGTTCGAACGATTACCTGCTGGACTTCTTTTCTTTCTTTTCCGCGCGCTTTTCCTTCAGCGACTTCTCGGGTTTCTTCTTTTCCTGCTTCTTCTGGTTCATGCCCTTGCTCATCGCGGTGCCCTCGGCGTTGTGGTGGCGGGTGGAAGTGTGCTCCGGATTATCCGCCGTGGCGGGTTTTCGGCAAGCCCCTGCGGTGATCTGGCGGTGGTGATGGCGTCGCACGCCGCTACAATGGCGCATGCCCCTGATCACCCTGCAAGACGTCGACTTCAGTGTCGGCGGCCCCCTGTTGCTCGAAAACGTTGGATTGGCCATCGACCGCGGCGAACGCATCGCCCTGATCGGCCGCAACGGTGCTGGCAAATCGACCCTGCTCAAGCTGCTGGCGGGTGAGCTGCACCCCGACGATGGCGAGATCCGCAGTGACGGTCCGGTCCGGGTCACCCGGTTGGAACAGGAGGTCCCCGCCGATGCCCATGGAGATGTGTTCGACGTGGTGGCGGCCGGTCTGGGCGCGCTGGGTGGCTGGCTGGCCGAGTTCCACCACCTGAGCCATGCCGACCCGGTTGACATGGACGCATTGTCCAACGTCCAGGCCAAGATCGAAGGTGCCGATGGCTGGAGCGTGGACCGGCGCGTCGCGGAAACCCTGGAGCGACTGGGCCTGGATGGGGATGCGTCGTTCGCCGACCTGTCCGGCGGCCTCAAGCGCCGGGTGCTGCTGGCCCGTGCACTGGTCTCCGCCCCCGACGTGTTGCTGCTGGACGAGCCGACCAACCACCTGGATATCGAAGCCATCGATTGGCTGGAAGGGTTCCTGCTCGACTGGCCGGGTGCGCTGGTGTTCGTCACCCATGACCGCCGTTTCCTGCGCGCATTGGCCACGCGGATCGTCGAGATCGACCGTGGCCAGGTGACCAGCTGGCCGGGCGACTGGGCCAATTACGAGCGCCGCCGCGAAGAGCGCATGAACGCGCTGGCACAGGAGCACGCGCGCTTCGACAAGATGCTCGCGCAGGAAGAGGTCTGGATCCGACAGGGCATCAAGGCCCGCCGCACGCGTGACGAGGGCCGCGTACGTCGTCTCGAGGCGATGCGCGTGTCGCGTGCGCAGCGTCGCGGGCAGACCGGCAACGTGCGCATGGAGGTGTCGCAGGGCGAGGCGTCGGGCAAGAAGGTCATCGAGGCCAAGGACGTGTCGTTCGGGTTCGGTGACAGGACACTCATCCGTGATTTTTCCACCACCATCCTGCGTGGTGATCGCATCGGCCTGATCGGGGCCAACGGCAGCGGCAAGACCACGTTGCTCAAGTTGCTGCTGGGCGAGCTGTCCCCCACCTCTGGCGAGGTTCGGATAGGCAGCAACCTGCAGGTCGCCTATTTCGACCAGTACCGCGCGGCCCTGCGCGAGGACTGGAACGCACTGGAAAACGTCGCCGAAGGCCGTGAAACGGTCACCGTCAACGGCCGCCAGAAGCACATCATCGGTTACATGCAGGACTTCCTGTTTACCCCCGACCGCGCACGCGCGCCGATCACCCGGCTGTCAGGCGGTGAGCGCAACCGCCTGCTGCTGGCCAAGCTGTTCGCGCAGCCGTCCAACCTGCTGGTGATGGATGAACCCACCAACGACCTGGACGTGGAAACACTGGAGCTGCTGGAAGAATTACTGGGCGAGTACGCCGGCACGCTGTTGCTGGTCAGCCATGACCGTGACTTCCTCGATCATGTGGTGACCTCGACCATGGTCATGCCTGCCACCGGAGACGATAGCGGCGAGGTGCGCGAGTATGTCGGCGGATACAGCGACTGGTTGCGGCAACGCAGGTCGACACCGACACCCACGCCGCGCCTCGTGCCAACGCCAACGCCAACGCCAACGCCGCCTGTGGCGCCCGTCCGAAAGCGCAGTTACAAGGAGGTGCGGGAGCTGGAGCAGCTGCCATTGCAGATCGAGGCACTGGAAACACAAATGGCCGGATTGACCGAAAAAAGCAATGACCCCGCGCTATACCAGGGCGACGGGTCTGCGGCGGCGGCACACAACACCGAAATAGCTGCCGTGCAGGCGGACCTGGATGCAGCCTATGCGCGCTGGGAAGCGCTTGAAGCCGACAAGTGAGCCCGGGTTGCGGGGAGTTTCCGGCGATCTGCCAGACGATGCATCCGCTTTGACACCTCACTCGGCTTGGCCGCCGTTACCCTGGAGCGGGAGCGCTTCGGTACAAGTCGATCCCATGGGCGTCGTGCACGCCCCATCATGCATGCCCCCCGTTACAGCGACGACGGGGTCTTTTGAGACACGCATGCGTGTCCCTGCATGGACGTGCGCATGGAAGCCAAAGTGAAGAGGTTTCCATCCGTGCGGGAATGACAAGGCGGAAACTCGGATACGATCGGCACGCCAGTCCAGGAGACCGCACATGGCCAGCCACGACCCACGCATCGATGCCTACATCGCCAAGTCGGCGGACTTCGCACGACCCATCCTGGAACGCCTGCGCTCCATCGTCCATGAAGCCTGTCCGGACGTGGAGGAAACCATCAAATGGGGTGCCCCGAACTTCGTCCATGCCGGTGGCATCGTGTGCATGATGGCCGCGTTCAAGCAGCACGCGTCGTTTGGTTTCTGGAAGCAAGCGCTGGTGGTGGGAGAGGATGCCGGACGCCAAGGCATGGGCAGCATAGGCAAGTTGACGTCGGTAAAAGACCTGCCGCCAAAGAAGCAGCTGCTGGCGTGGATCCGCAAGGCAGTGGACCTCAACGTGCAGGGCATCAAGGCGCCGGGCGGGCGCAAGACCAGCAAGCCCAAGCCACCGCCTGTCGTGCCCCCGGAACTGGTGGCGGCGTTGAAGAAGGATCGCAAGGCCAGGGCCGCATGGGACGCGTTTGCGCCCAGCCACCAACGCGAATACATCGACTGGATCAATGACGCTAAACGTGACGAAACACGAGTGAAGCGCTTGGCACAGGCCATGGAGTGGGTGGCCCAGGGCAAGTCGCGCAACTGGAAGTACACGAACTGCTGAGCAACCCGATACCTTTGGCGGAGCGGGGGTGGCCAAGGCCTGGGCCTGGGCTCGCTCAAGGATTCGTCAGTCCTGCGAAAGCAGCAATCCAACGCATTTCAGTAGTCGTCCAGCCAAAGACACTGGATTCCTGCTTTCGCAGGAATGACGGATAGGAGGCGGCACGCGTTGGGGAGGTGCTGCAGGCCTGCCACCAAACGTGCGGTCACTCCGACAAATACGCACCACAACCGTGATACGAGGCGTCGCCGACGACCAACGTGGCTCCAGCCTCGAACGATTCGCCACTCATGCCATCGCGGCAGGTGTTGCGCACGATCTCCAGGGTGACCGTGGTGCCGTCGGTCGTCTTGCCCTCAAAACCACGTACAGCAGGATGCATCTGGGTGACATCGACGTCGCGCTGCCCGTAATCCAGTGTCGCGTGCAGCGGTGGCGCCTGTCCGGCACCGATTTCCACCAGCCACCCCGGCTCGCTGCCAACCGCCCGGAAGGCGATGCCCCGCGTCGCGGCCTGGGTCCAGGGAGAGGCCTGTTGGCTGCGGGTGCACTCGTACTGCCCGTCGCCGGCGAGCGTCAGGCTGGCATCGTCACCTTGGCGAGTAAAGGCATTGCCTGCCGAATCGGCATAGCGCACGCCCGAGGGTGATGCCATGTGCTGCAGTGCCAGTGACTGACCGGAGAATGCCAGGCGCATCGTGGCCGACGGCGGGACCTCACCTTGCAGCTGGCCATCCGGCAGCTGGTCATCTTCCAGCTGGCTGTCCACGATCAGGCTGCCGCATTGCCAATGTTCGACACCAGGATGCGTGGACGCTGCAGGTGTCGGTGTGCCCACCGCAACCTGTGCGGCAGACGGCCCGTTGTCTTCAGTCCTGTTGTCGTCACTCCCCCTGCCACCCTGCGAGTCGGTATCGGCACGCTGGCAAGCAGCCAATGCGAGGGGAAGGGCGGCAAACCACAGGATCGCTTGCACATGGCGATGCGCAGCACTTGGCATGGTGTCTCCCGGCGAAAAACCCGATCCCAGCTTAAGGATCAGGTCATCATCCCGCCGTGATCGCCGTGATCGCCGTGATCGCCGTGATCGCCGCGTCGCGTGCAATGCGGCGAAACGTTCCATGGGCACGGTCAGGGCGCAAGGCGGATGCTGGTACCTGTCGCGATCACGGGACCGGTCGGCGCTTCGTGTGGACCACTTCCCTGTGGCTCAAGCGTAATGGCAAACGTGCCGGTATCCGCGGAGCTGCGTAATGCGGTGGGGATCGTCATGACCATGGGTTCGTCGCGCTTGATCATGCCCAGCGAGCGCGGACTCTGTCCGGCCGGGATCAGCCACAACTCGGGCGATGTCGCCTGGTCGCCGCCCAGGTGGACGGGGACCAGGACCACGGTGCCGTCGTCGGGGTTGAGTGTCGCGGTGTATGCCGTGGTGCCGTCTTCGTGACGCAGCGACACGATCATGGGTTCGGCGGCAGCGGGCGCCACGGTCGGCGTTGTGGTGACGACCTGGGGCGGCGTGGGGGCCGGTGCAGGTACGCTGTAGTTGGTCAGCAGCAAGGCAATGCTGGCGACGGCAACCGCAGCGCCACCAAGTGCCAGCCCGCGCCAGAAGGGCAGGCTTTGCGACAACGGTTTCCTGGATGCGATGGCCGATGCCTGGTCGCGTTGTGGCAATTCGTGCCCCCACAGGGTCTCGCGGATCCGCTGCCACAGGGCAGGGGGGACAGGCACCGGCGGAATCGCTTCCAGCCACGGCGCGAAGTAGTCTTCCCAGCGCAGGACCTCGGCGGCAAAGGCTGCGTCACTTTCGATCAGGGCCTGCGCCTGGCGGTGCCCGGCAGCGTCCAGCAACCCGAGCACGTACTCGGCTGCGCGCAGGTCGGCTTCGTCGCCGGTGTTGCCGTCATGTTGGTCGTGATCGGAATTCATCGTTGCAGGCAGTCCTTGAGCTTGATCAGGCCGCGACGGATCCAGCTCTTGATGGTGCCAAGCGGGGTGTCGCTGCGAGTGGCGATTTCCTCGTAGGTACAACCCTCGAAGAAGGCAACGCGGATAGCGCCTTGCTGGTCGGTGGACAACTCATCCATGCATTTGTGCAGGCGCCGGCCCTCGATGGCGGCGTCGGCAAGCGCACCTGCACCGGGGCCGTCATCAGCCAGTTCGGCGGTCAGGTCGATCGGCACCGAGGAGCGGTCGACCTTGCCCGAACGCAGGCGATCGATCGATTTGTTGCGCGCGATCATGGCAAGCCACGTGATTGGGCTGGCGCGGTCTGCGTCGTATTGCCTGGCCTTGCGCCAGATGACCAGGAAAACATCCTGAAGAACCTCTTCGGCTTCGTTGCGTTCGCCCAAGATACGCAGGCATACGCCAAATAGTTTCGCCGAGGTGCGCTGGTACAGGGATTCGAAGGCGCTGCGGTCACCCTCGGCGGTTGCCAGTAGCCAGCCACGCAGTTGTTCCCTGTCGGCGTCGGAGGTCGTGGAAGCAGCATTCATGCGGGGTCCGGTGTCGGTAGTGGGCAACTTGCCAATCCTGCCAAGAGCCGCGTCAAAAGGGAGTTGGCACCATCCATGTGCCCCGATGTGGATGCGATGCGGCCCCGGGATTATCGCCGCGGGTTGGGTCATTCAGGGGCCGCGGTGGTCCGTACAACCGGATACAGCTTATAACGACCGTCGTAGGACGGGTGACGGCGGTAGAAGAAATCCAGTCGGGCGCTTGGATCCTTGGCAAAGACGGGGTCATCCTTGAGTTTCTGCTGGAACGCCGCCCGCAACGCGGGGTCGGTTGCAAGCATCTCGCGGGCGACCATCTCGGCGACGTAGGGCTCCATGTATTCCTTCTGTTCAAAGGCATTGTTGAACTCGCCCCAGGCCAATAGCGAGTCCGGGGCCTGCGGCTCGAGCAATGCCATCACAAGCCGCACTTTGGGCTGTCCGGCAGGGACGAACAGCGCGCCGGCGGCCAGGTCCTGTGTTTCCCGTTGCCATTCACCGGACACCGTGACGCGCTGGTGGCCTTCGAACGACTGCTTGCCGAACTCGACGTCCCTCGCGCGCCAGGCCTGCACGTCCACGGCATGCAGGCGATGACCGATGCGTCGGAATGTGATGCCATGCTGCCGCAGCTTGGCACCCACCCAGTCGGCGTGCGCCGCCGGGACCAGGTAGCCGCCACGCGGCACGCTGGCGACATGGTCGGGCACGACTTCATCGCGCAACGGTACGTGCCAGACCTGCGGTGTGCTTTCGTCGTAATGCGTCATCGGCGCGCCGGAGACGTCCGACGGCGTGCGCGTCCACGCGTAGCCCTGGAAGTCGATCATCCGCGACGTGTCAGTCGTCTTCCAGTCCAGTGGCACCGTGGCACCTGCCAGGTGCGTGGCGCGCTGGTCGGCCGCGTGTGCAGTGCGCAGCCAGTCGCCGCCATGGGCGGACACCTGGTCCAGTACGGCGATGATGGCGTTGCGCGTGATCCGTACGCGGGTCGGATAGGGCTTCCACGAGTGCGTCTCGACCAGCATCCCCAAGCGGTTGCGCAGCTGGAAATAGCCATTCGAGAATCGTGGTGCGTACACGCCGTCGGCAAAGCCGGAATCGGGGTTGTCGTACTCCACAAACGAAGGATAGAACGGCACTGCCATCGCGCCATCCGCGTCCAGCTGGTCGATGACGCCATCACGAAACGCGGTTCCAACCTTGCGTAGCGCGCTGTCACCGGCATGCAGCGGTTCGATCTCGACCGACACGCCATGCTGGAACTTGGCGCCGTCGGTGACATGCAGGTCGATCGTTGCCAGTGGGTCCCAGGCATCCACCAGGGCCAGCATCGCCTGCATTTCGGGCGTGTCGGCTTTCACGTAGTCGCGGTTGAGGTTGTAGTTCTGGGCGGTGGTGCGCCAGCCCATTTCCGTCGGGCCGCGCTGGTTGGGGCGGTTCCACGCGCGGAAGTTTTCGTGGCCGTCGACATTGAACACCGGGACGAACAGCAACACTTGCTTGTCCAGGTCGCCTGTTGCGACCTCCCCCTCCAGCATCTGCCGCAAGGCCAGGAAGCCTGCGTCCTTGCCGTCGATCTCACCGGCGTGGATGCCGCCCTGGACCAGCACCACGGGCAGTTCTTGCGCGCGTGCGGCTTCGGGAGTGAAGGCGTCGGTCCGGGTCACGACCAGCAGCTTCATGGGCCGGCCTTCCGGGGTGGTGCCAAAGCTCTTGCAGCGCACCGCGTCCGGGTAGTGCTTGGCGAAAGCTTCGCACAGGGCGACCACTTCGTCGTAGCGGCCGGTCTTGAGAAAGCCGGAACGCTCTGCGACGGTGGTCAGTCGCAGGGTCGTTGCGGGTAAGTTCGCGGCGGCTGAGCGGACGGCGGGCAGGATCAGCAGTGCGAGCACGGCGATACGAGTGAACGGAAGCAGTCGGTTCATCGCAGGCAGATCCAGGTGCGGAACCGGCATGTTCGCATAGACTGGCCGCGTTTCCCGCCACGATCCGAGCATCACATGGATACACTCTATTTCGCGCCCGGCGCCGCCAGCATGGTGGTGCACTGGTTGCTTATCGAGCTGGACCTTCCCTACGATTTGCAGGAGGTCAACCTGGCCGCCGGCGAACAGAAACAGCCCGGCTACCTGGAGCTGAATCCCGGCGGGGTGGTGCCGACGCTCATCGCCGATGGCATGCCGCGGACTGAAGCCATGGCCATCACCCTGCAATTGGCCGACACGCACCCGCAGGCGGGGCTGGCACCCCCTATCGGCAGCGAGCAGCGCGCGCAGTATTACGAGTGGTCGGCCTACCTCTCGAACATGCTGCAGCCGCTGTTCCGCCAGTGGTGGTATCCGCACGAGCCGGCAGGCGAAGGCAATGCGGATGCCGTGCGCCAGCATGTCCAGCCACGGATCGAAGCATGCTGGGCGCGAATCGACGCGCATCTGTCGATGCATGGCCCCTACCTGCTGGGTGAGTTTCCCTGCGCGCTCGATTTTTACCTGGCCATGCTGATGCGCTGGTCGCGCGAGATGCCGAGGCCGGCCAGTGCGTGGCAGGACCTGGGCGGGTTGGCGTTGCGGATGAAGTCGAGGCCGTCGTTTGCGACGTTAAATGAGCGCGAAGGATTGGTTGATTGGGTTTGAGTTGCTTATGGGGAGGTTGGGTTGCGGTTTTCGATCGATCTCGGACTTATCGGTGATGTGTTGATTGCAAGCCGTTATTCCGGCGAAGGTGGGGACCACTGACGTTGGCTTGTGCGGGATGAGGTTGCAGGCAAACCGCGCGTGGGTACACCTTGGCGATCTCCGGGTTATCAGTGCTTTCATTCGGTTTTAAGGTCAAACGCTTCCGCGCTGCGCGCGGGTCACTTTTGATAAGGCAAAAGTAACCAAAACCATCCGCGACGGGCGCTGCGCCGGTGACGATGGAGCCGTCACCGGTTCCCTGCGCGCCGGAGCCCAAAGTGGCACGGCACCCAAACTCGCTACGCTGCGCTTCGCTCAGACATGGGTGCCTCTTCGGCCACTTTGGGCTCCGGTGCTCGGCTTGCTTAACGCCGCACAAGATCAAGTGCCAAGATCAAAAGCAAAGGCAAAGGCAAAGGCAAAGGCAAAGGCAAAGGAAAGGCAAAGGCAAAGGCAAAGGCAAAGGCCGCGATCATTGACTTCCGCACGCTGTAGACCCTGTCTACCCTTAACCGTCATTCCCGCGAAGGCGGGGTCTTTTGGCAGACGAATGTCTGACCATCCAGGGACGTTGCTGTTGATTGGGCCAAAGTCGCTGGATCCTGCCTTCGCGGGAATGACGGTACTGGTGTGCTTGTCGCTATCGTTGTTGGCGTTGGCGTTGGCGTTGGCGTTGGCGTTGGCGTTGGCTTTGGCTTTGGCTTTGGCTTTGGCTCTGGCCGTGGCTCTGGCTTTGGTTTTTGATCTTGCGCGACTTAAAGCTTGCCGAGCATCGCAGCCGGAAAGGGAGAAAAGGTGCCCATGTCTGAGCGCAACGTAGTGGAGCGAGTTTGGGGACCGTACCCTTTCCGGGGAGAAGCGCAGGGCACCGATGCGGCTGTATCGCATCGGCAAGCGTCAGGAGCCATGGTTTTGGTTACCTTTTGCCGTAACAAAAGTAACCCGCGCGACAGCGCGGAAGCGTTTGATGTTGATGTTGATCTTGATGCTTGATCTGAGCTTGTGTAGGAGTGGTGGCGGCATGCCGCCACCGGTAAGTCGCGATAGCAAACTCGCAGCACCTATCTCGACTTGCGTCGCTCATACAAAAATCCAAGAAAGCTCAAGAGCTCGCGGCTGAAGCCGCTCCTACAGGGTCGCTCGCTTGAGATGCCCATCCTTGATACAACAACCCGTCATGCAAACAACCTTTGAAGCGAGCCGCCGATGCTGACCCTGATCCTGATTGCCGTCACCGTGCTGGTGTCCTGGCTTGCGTTCAACAATGCGCGCCTGCTCGACCGCCTGATCCTGTGGCCGCCGGCGATCGATCGTCACCGCCAATACGATCGCCTGGTCACGCATGGCTTCATCCATGCGGACTTTGGCCACTTGCTGTTCAACATGTTCACGCTGTTTTTCTTCGGGCGTGCCGTCGAGCAGGCGTTCGTGCATCGGATTGGTGAAATCGGGTTCGTGGCCTTTTACCTGTCAGCGATCGTCATTGCGATCCTGCCGACCTATCTGCAGCATCGTCATGACGCGGGCTATCGCAGCCTGGGTGCGTCCGGGGCGGTCTCGGCGGCGTTGTTTGCCTTCATCCTGATGCAGCCGTGGTCGAGCATCTATCTGTTCCTGATCCCGATACCGATCCCGGCGATCGTTTTTGGGGTGCTCTACATCGGTTACAGCATCTGGATGGATCGCCGCGGCACCGACAACGTCAACCACAGCGCCCATCTGTGGGGCGCTGGTTACGGCATGTTGTTCACGTTGTTGATCGAGCCCTGGATCGGGCCAGCGTTCCTGCAGCAGCTGCTGCATCCTGCCATTGGTTGATGTGCGCACGCGGCTGCGTCCACGCGCATGGAGCCAGCGGAGTGTGTTGATGCGCGGCGTGGCATGGTGGGTGCATGGGCCGATATGCAGTGGCCGGCATGACGCGGCCGGCGATCCATTGCCGGCAATGGTTTGAACGTAGCAGCGCTTGCGTCAGGCAGCTTCGGCGGTGGCCATGACGTGGAGGTTGTTGAGCTGTGCCACCGTGCTGGGACCGTAGCTCTGGATGAAGCGCTCATAGACAAGCGATTCGAGCTGCTGGTACTCGGCGTTGCCGGTTTTGCCTTCCTGCGCAAGCTCAAACAGACGGTTGATGGCTTCCTGTTCCTGGGCGCCGGCTCCGGCGACGTATGCGATCTCGGACATCTTGCAGGCTCCTCCGGGCATGCGGGGGCCCGGTAGCAGTGTTCAATGCATCAACCATGCCAACCCGATTCGTGGGCATTTCAAACGAACATGTGACGTTTTGCGGCAGCAAGCCCCGGTCAATGACGAAAGGATCACGGCGCGATAGGGACACTAACTGTCAGGACAGGGCAGTGGAGAGCCGTTTGGCCTACCCAGCCAGCCCCTTTGTGGTCGGCCGGTTCCTGTCTGCCAGCGGGTTTTGCCGCCAACCGCCCGTCACGGGGGCATAGGCACCGGATCCAGGGTATCGCTGGAGTGACGCAGTTGCTGGACCCCCCGAGTGGAGAGGCCGCGCCAACCCTATTGGATTGAACACACACCAGGAGCAACGACATGGCAACAAGCAAAGATAGTAGCGACACATCCGTCACCCATGACGCTGGGCGCCGACGCTTCGTCACCACGCGTGAAGGTCACGAGGCGCGCGTCGACTATCGGCTGGGCGATGGTGAGATGACCATCACCCATACCTTGGTGCCAGAAGCCATCGGCGGACGCGGCATCGCGGGCGAGCTGGTCAGGGCTGCCATGGATCATGCGCGTGCGCAGGGCCTGAAGGTCGTCCCGCAATGTTCGTACGCAGCAGACTGGCTGGATCGTCATCCGGAATACGCTCAGTTGCGCGCATGATCCCGCGCGCCGTGACAAGGGTGCGATCCAGGGGGAGCCAGCCTGAAGCGTAGAATGCGCGGCCGGCCCACCTTTTCGTGGCCGGTCGGACCCAATGCATGCGCTTGAACAAACACATCAGCGAGACAGGCCACTGCTCGCGACGCGAGGCGGACAAACTGATCGCCGAGGGCAGGGTCACGGTCAATGGCCAGCGTGCCCGTATCGGGTCCGAGGCCGGTGAGGGCGATGACGTCCAGATCGACGGCCAAGCGCTGGTGGCGCGCACGGCCGCAAAAGGCCAGCGTCGCCACGTATATATCGCGCTTAACAAGCCGGTGGGCGTGATTTGCACCACCGAGGGCGGGGTCAAGGGCAATATCACGGATTTCGTCGGCCACCAGCAGCGGGTGTTCCCCGTGGGTCGGCTGGACCGGGATTCGGAAGGCCTGATCCTGCTGACCAGCAACGGCGACATCGTCAATGAGATCCTGCGCGCGGAAAACAAGCTGGAGAAGGAGTACCTGGTGGTGATCAACCACGTGGTGACCGCCGACTTCCTGCGTGGCATGGCCCGCGGCGGGGTGCCTGTGCAAGGCAAGCCGACATTGCCGTGCAAGACCGCCAAGCTGGGGCGGTTCGGGTTCCGCATCGTGCTGGTGCAGGGGCTCAATCGCCAGATCCGGATGATGGCCGCGCACTTTGGCCACCGGGTCAAGCAGCTGCTACGGGTCCGGATCGGCAACGTGAAGATCGGCCACCTCAAGCCCGGGCAGTGGCGCAACCTGACGGATGCCGAGTTGCGGGGGCTGTTGCCGCAGCGCAGCAACTGGTGAATGGCGGCACGGGTCGTTGGCAATGGCGGTTGCCTTCCCGGCCGCAGCCGCTGCGGCTTCCGGGTCCGCTGGCCTGGCCTTCCTGGGCCGGACGCGGATCGGAACACGAGGCAGCGGCTCGCAAACGCCCCGATAAGCCCCATTCACACTTCCGTCCCAAAGTAGGTTATGGTGCGCCCACTGTTCAAAGCGGGATCACGGTACATCGTGGCCCGATGCGGTTGATCCATTCGATCTGCTACATCGTCGCGTCATTACCCCTTGCTCGACAGTCTCGGCCTGCATGTCGCGGTCCGTGCCAATCTTCAAAAAATCGTTTCAAGGAGTAAGACAAATGTCAGATCGTCAGACCGGTACCGTCAAGTGGTTCAACGACGCCAAGGGCTTCGGCTTCATCACCCCGGAAAGCGGCGCGGACCTGTTCGTGCATTTCCGTTCGATCCAGGGCACCGGCTTCAAGTCGTTGCAGGAAGGCCAGAAGGTTTCCTTCAAGGTCGTCCAGGGTCAGAAGGGCCTGCAGGCGGATGAAGTCGAGGCGATGTAATCCCTCGCTTCACCAGCTGTAACCAGTACTACAGGGAAACCCGGCTCCGGCCGGGTTTTTCTTTGTCCGGCGTTCGTGCTTTGGACCTTGTAGATTCCGGCATCACACAGGCTTGTTTATGTTTGTTGCAATTGTGGAAGGTGAAGGAGCCAACATGTGCGGTTCAACACGCCTGCCGTGCCTCGTGTCGTTGGTCTTGCTGGCAGTCGTGTTGGCAGGTTGCCAGCGTGAGCAGGCGCAGCCGGCGCCGGTGCCGCCACGGGGACCGGCACCGGACGCCCGGGGACCGGTCGTCGAGGCGACGCCCCAACCACAATTGCACGATGTCATGGAGCGCGACCCGCGCTACATGATCGGCATCAGCTATCCATCGGACATCAACCAGTACCCCGGTCTTGCCGCTGCTCTGGGCAGGTATGCCGATGCCGCCAGGGCTGAATTGATGCAGGCGGTCAACGCAATGGGCGACGACAAGCCGACTGCCCCCTACGACCTGTCGCTGAGCTTCAGCAAGCTGGTCGACACTCCTGGACTGATCGCTGTCGCCGCGGATGGCAGCATGTATACCGGTGGTGCGCACGGCGCCCCGCTGGTGGCGCGTTTTGTGTGGCTGGCGCAGGACGACAAGCAGTTGACCAGCCGGATGCTGGTCCCGGACCAGGCGGCCTGGAGCGATATCGCCGCGTATGTGCGTGAGCGTTTGCATACCGGTTTGTCGCAGCGCCTGGATGCCGATACGCTGCTCCAGCCTGCCGACCAGGCCAACATGTTGCGCAGTGGCAGCCGCATGATCGACGACGGTACCGCGCCGGACCCGGACAACTTCAGCCAGTTCGAGCCCGTGCTCGATGCGCAAGGCAAGATCCGGGCGCTGCGCTTCGTGTTTGCGCCCTACAAGGTAGGCCCGTATTCGGACGGCGTGCAGGGCGCCGAGGTTCCGGCCGACGTGCTGCTGCCTCACATCGCGCCGCAGTGGCGGGGGTTGTTTGTCGGCGACTGAAGCTTCGATAGTCCTGGCTGGCGCTGATCCCCACGGATTGGACGGCAGGTCGGCCGGGGGTTGGCTGGCGGGCTGGATCCAACCTATCTTGGCGTGACCCACCCTCATCGATGCATGCATGGAGTAATGATGTCCAAGCATCCCTTGCAACATCGCGTGGCTGCGCTGATGGCGCAGGCCGGCGTGCAGCCGGATGGACCGGCAGACCACGATCCACAAATCCATGACTCCCGTTTCTATCGTCGAGCGTTACTGGAAGGTTCGCTGGGCCTGGGCGAGTCATACATGGATGGGTGGTGGGATGTCGCCTCGCTGGACGGCATGCTGTATCGCCTGCTTGCGGCACGCGTGGATGAGCGGGTGCATGGGATAGAGGCTTACATCGACGACCTCCGCGCCTGGTTGCTCAACCTGCAGGCCGGCCGGCGCGCACGCGCAGTGGGTGAGCAACATTACGACCTGGGCAACGATCTGTTCGAGGCCATGTTGGGCCAACGCATGGTCTACAGCTGCGGATATTGGCGCGCGGCCGACGACCTGGACGGGGCGCAGGAGGCCAAGCTCGACCTGGTCTGCCGCAAGCTCCGGCTGGAACCCGGCATGCGGGTGCTGGATATCGGTTGCGGTTGGGGCGAGGCACTGAAGTTTGCCGCCGAGCGGTATGGCGTGGAAGGCGTTGGCCTCACGATCTCGCAAGAGCAAGCGGACCATGCACGCAAGTTATGCGCCGGGTTGCCCGTGGACATCCGGTTGCAGGATTACCGCGAGCTGGACGGGGCCAGCCAGGACAGCCTGTTTGACCGGGTGTTTTCGATCGGCATGTTCGAGCATGTTGGCGCCAAGAATTACCGGACCTATTTCGAAGTCGCACGGCGCTGCCTGCGCGACGATCCCGCTACGGGCGGTGGTCTGTCCCTGCTGCACTGCATTGGCGGCAATGTCTCGGTGCAACATACGGATCCGTGGATCGCGCGCTACATCTTCCCCAACTCGATGTTGCCTTCCATCGAACAGATCGCGACCGCCAGCGAGGAGCTGTTCGTCATCGAGGACCTGCATAACTTCGGGCCCGACTACGATCGCACGCTACAGGCGTGGCGCAGCAACATAGAATCTGCCTGGAAACACCTGCCATCGCGTTACGACCGACGCTTCCGGCGGATGTGGCGATTCTATCTGGCTGCTTCGATGGCTACCTTCCGAGCGCGTCGCGCGCAGCTGTGGCAGGTGGTGTTGTCGCCCCGCGGGGTGCCTGGCGGTTACGTTACGCCACGTTGAGGTTCGGCTCGCGCTTGGCCAGTACAAAGGCAGCTACGGGTAAAGCTAAACGTACAGCGCACTTTCTACCGATTGTCGTCCTGAGCGCAGCGAAGGATCTGTTGCTGTCCTTCCCATCCTTCACGCGATGGACCGCGTGTGGCTGCAGCGCACTGGTTTCCAATCCCCCAAGCTTCGCAGGACGGATGAAAGCGTCGGTCCATGCCTGCAAATGCCGTAGCCAATAAAAAACGCCCGGATTTCTCCGGGCGTTTCCGATGGCGCGAGAAGACCAGCTCAGCCCTCGGCAACCGGCGGTGTTTCCACCGTACCCGGCTTGCGTGAGTCATCCGACGTCGGCGCATCCAGCCCGCGACGTTCAAGCAGCGGCTCGATGTAGGGCGTGCGACCAGAGAAGTCCTTGAACAACTCCAATGCATCCTTGCTTCCACCCTGGGACAGCAACGTATCGCGGAAATGGTCCCCGTTTTCGCGCGTCAGGCCACCGTGCTGCTTGAACCAGTCGACGGTGTCTGCATCCAGTACTTCCGACCAGATATAAGCGTAATAGCCAGCCGCGTACCCGCCCATGATGTGGCTGAAGTAGGGCGTGCGATACCGCGGGGGCACCGCGTAGAAATCGACGCCGTCCTTTTTCAACGCAGCCGCCTCGAAATCCATCACTCCATCGGCAGTGGGCACCTGGTCGGCTGCGAGCTGGTGCCAGTCCTGGTCCAGCATGGCCGCGGCCAGGTATTCGGTGGTGGTGAAACCCTGGTTGAACTTGGAGCTGGCCAGCACCTTGTCCAACAGTGCCTTGGGCATCGGCTCGCCGGTCTTGTAGTGCTTGGCATAGTTGGCCAGCACGCTGGGCCAGTCCGACCACATCTCATTGACCTGCGACGGGTACTCGACGAAGTCACGTGGCACGCTGGTGCCGCTGAAGTACGGGTACTCGACGTCGGAGAACATGCCGTGCAACGCATGCCCAAACTCATGGAACATCGTCGTGACTTCATCCCAGGTCAGCAGCGTTGGCTCGCCGTCAGGAGGCTTGGGGATGTTGAGATGGTTGGCGATCACCGGCAGGTGCCCGGTCAAGCCCGACTGCGACACGTAGGAGTTCATCCACGCACCACCGCGCTTGGACTCGCGCGCGTACATGTCGGAAATGAATATCGCCAGCTGCTTGCCGTCCTTGTCGAACACGTCGAACACGCGCACGCCGTCATGGTAGACCGGCAGGTCCTTGCGCTCCTTGAAGTCCAGGCCATACAGCTCATGCGCGGCGTAGAACACGCCGTCCTGCTGCACATGGTCAAGCTCGAGGTAGGGCTTGAGTTGCGACTCGTCGAAGTCGTACTTGGCCTCGCGCACCTTCTCGGTGTAGTAGGCCCAGTCCCACGGCTCAAGCTTGAAAGTGGGCTCGCCCTTGGCGGCTTGCTCCTTGTCGATCATTTCCTGCAGGTCGTCGGCCTCGCGCTTGGCGTTGGCCACGGCGGCGGGAGCCAGTTTGCCCAGCATGTCGTTGACCGCCTTGGGGTTCTTGGCGGTTTCGTCTGCCAGCACGAAGGACGCATAGTCGGGGAAACCCAACATCTTGGCCCGTTCGGCGCGCAGCTTGACCACCTTGGACACGATCGCGGTGTTGTCGTATTTGTTTCCACGGCTGCCACGCGCGATCGAGGCCCTGTAGATGCGCTCACGCAATGCGCGATCATCCAGGTAGGTTTCCGGCGGCTGTCCGGTGGTGTTCTGCAACGTGATGACGTACTTGCCTTCCAGGCCGTGTTCCTTGGCGGCATCGGCGGCTGCCTTGATCTTTTCGTCGGTCAGGCCGGCGAGTTGTGCCTTGTCGTCGACGACGACGGCCGAATCGTTGACCTCGGCCAGCACGTTCTGGCTGAACTTCGTGCCCAGCTCGGCCAGCTCGGAGTTCATCTGCTTGAGCCGGGTCTTGTCGGCCTCGGACAGGTCCGCGCCGGAGCGCACGAAGTCATCGTGGTATTTCTCGACCAGCCGCAGTTGCGACGCATCCAGGTCAAGGTCGCCACGATTCTTGTACAGGGTGTTGATGCGGGCGAACAACTTCGGGTTGAGGTGGATCTTGTCGCTGTAGGCGGAAAACTTCGGTGCGTACTGGGCACGCAGCTCCTCGCGGGTATCGTTGGTATCGGCGCCGACCAGGTTGAAGAACACCGTGGTCGCGCGGTCCAGGATGCGGCCGGACTGTTCCATCGCCAGGATGGTGTTGTCGAACGTCGGCGCTTCGGGGTTGTTGGCGATCTTGTCGACCTGGGCCAGGTGGTCGGCCATGCCGCGGTCGAACGCCGGGGCAAAATCGCTGTCCTTGATCTTGTCGAATTGCGGGTAGTGCAGCGGCAGGGGGCTCTCGCTGTAGAAGGGGTTGGATTGCTGCGCTGGCGAGGTCTCTGACACGTTGGCTCCGGGATCGGTTTCGGTTTGGGGATGGGCATAGGCAGGCATGGATGCGAACAGGGCGGTGGCCAAGGCAAGCGCCATGCGGCTGTTCAGCAAGCGGGTATGCACCATGCGGTGTTGGGGCTGGGACGGAGTCGTGGTGATTGGGGTCATTGGATTCAGTTCTCGTCGATATTCCGTCCAGCGTAGCCTAGATGGCCGTCCCGGGAGCGTGACAGGGCCCCGCAGGGTCGGGTTCACGGTTTTGCGACGGCTGGTTGGGCATCGTGGCGGTTCATATGAAAGGAGCAGACACCATGGAACTCGATACCGTCATGACCGCCAACCCCGCATGTTGCCGTCGCGAAACCCCGTTGCGCGACGTCGCCAAGCTGATGGGCGACAACGATTGCGGCCTGATCCCGGTGGTCGATGCCAACAACAAGCCGGTCGGCGTCATCACCGATCGCGATATCGCATTGCGCGGCGTCGGTGACGGCAAGGACACCGCCAACTGCACCGCCGGAGACTGCATGACCAGCTCGGTCAAGTCCGTGCCCAACGACAGCAGCCTGGCCGATTGCTGCGCGATGATGGAGTCCAGCCAGGTGCGTCGCGTGCCGGTCGTGGACGCCGATGGTTGCCTGTGCGGGATCGTGTCGCAGGCCGACATTGCGTTGAGCGGGTCGGATGAGAAGACGGCGGAAGTGGTAAAGAAGGTGTCGAAGCGCTGTTGACCCGGGACGTTTTGCCTCACCCGTGTCGCCGTCGAAACCTGGAGCGGAAAACCACCTGGACACGAAACGGCAACCCAATCTGGGTGGCTGATCAACCCCCTATAGCCTGATCAGTGTTTTTCCGTCATCCCTGCGAAAGCAGGGATCCAGTGCGTTCAATTTCCATAACGAAAGTCATTGGGCTCCAGCTTTCGCTGGAGCGACGGCCGATGTCAGTGGTGTCTGCATAAAAAACGCCGTCCAGCTGGACGGCGTTTTGTTTGTCACCACGCAATGTCGAGGCCTTACTTGCCAGTACCCGCATCGGCGTCTTTCAACCCGCGATCCTGCAGCATCGCATCGATCTTCGGGTCGCGGCCACGGAAGTCGCGGTACAACTTGGCCAGGTCTTGCGAGTTGCCGCGCGACAGGATCATCTTGCGGAAGCGGTCGCCGTTTTCACGGGTCAGCCCGCCGTTCTGCTCGAACCAGCCATAGGCATCGTCGTCGAGCATTTCGGTCCACAGGTAGGCGTAGTACGCGGCGGCGTAGCCGTTGCCCCAGATGTGCATGAAGTAGCTGGAGCGGTAGCGCGGCGGCAGGTAGGGCAGGTTGGTGTTGTTGTCCGCCAGCGCCTTGGCTTCGAAGCTGTCCACGTCCTGCTGCGGGGCGTCGGCGGGCAGGGTGTGCCAGCTCATGTCCAGCAGCGCGGCCGACAACAGTTCGCCCAGCGAGTAGCCCTGGTTGAAGGTCCGCGACTTCTTGATCTTGGCCACCAGCTCGGCCGGCATCCGCTCGCCGGTCTTGTAGTTCCTGGCGTAGTGGTTGAAGACCGCCGGGTAGCTCGCCCAGTGCTCATTGAACTGCGAGGGGAACTCGACCCAGTCGCGGGCGGTGTTGGTGCCGGACAGGGTCGGGTACTGCTGGTCGGCGAAAAAGCCGTGCAGGGCGTGGCCGAACTCATGGAACATCGTGGTCACGTCGTCCCAGCTCAGCAGCGCGGGTTGGCCCGGGGCGGGCTTGGTGAAGTTGGTGACGTTGTAGATGACCGGTTGGGTGCCCAGCAACTTTGACTGGCCCACCAGGTTGTCCATCCAAGCGCCGCCGGACTTGTTGTCGCGCTTGAAGTAGTCGGCGTAGAACAGCCCCAGCAACTTGCCGTCGGCGTCGTGCACTTCGAAGGTGCGCACATCGGGTTGCCAGGTCGGCAGGTCCTTGCGCTCCTTGAAGGTCAGGCCGTAGAGCTGGTTGGCGGCGTAGAAGACGCCGTTCTGCAGCACGTTGTCGAGTTCGAAATACGGCTTGATCTGGTCCTCGTCGAGGTCATAGCGCGCCTTGCGTACCTTCTCGGCATAATGCTCCCAGTCCCAGGGCTGCAGTTCGAAATCCTTGCCGTCCTTCTTGATCATCGCCTGGATGTCGGCGGCTTCCTGTTTCGCCTTGGCGTTGGTCGGTGCGACCAGGCCGCGGACGAATTCGAATACGCGATCCGGGGTCTTGGCCATCTGGTCGGAGAGCGTCCACGCGGCGTAGTTGGGGTAACCCAGCAGCTTGGCCTTCTCGGCGCGTATCTTGGCGATCCGTGCGATGGTCTCGCGGGTGTCGTTGGCACCACCCTGTTCGGTGCGGGTCCATGAGTGGTCGAACAGTTCCTTGCGCACATCGCGGTCGGTCAGCCCGGTCAGTGCCGGTTGCTGGGTGGTGTTCTGCAGCGGCAGCAACCACTTGCCGGCCATGTCGCGGCCTTCGGCATCCTGCGCGGCGGCCTGGGCTTCGGCATCGGACAACCCGGCCAGTTTCGTCTTGTCGTCGACAATCAGCGCGGCGGCCTTGGTCGCGGCCAGCAGCTTGTTGACGAAGGCGGTGCTGAGGGTGGACTCCTCTTTGTTGAGGTCCTTCAGCTTGGCCATGTCGGCGTCGGACAGGTTGGCGCCGTTATGGACGAACTCGTCGCGTGTCCATTCCAGCAAGCGTTGTGATTCCGGATCCAGGTTGAGCGTGTCGCGTTGCTCGTACACGGTGTTGATGCGGTCGAACAACTTCTTGTTGAGGTAGATCGCATCCTGCGTGGCGGCCAGCTCGGGTGCGACGGCTTCCTGCACCTTCTGCAATGCGTCGTTGGTGTTGGCCGAGGTCACGGCATTGAAAGCCATGTTGACGCGGCTGAGCATCTGTCCGCTCTTTTCCAGCGCAACCAGGGTGTTGTCGAACGTGGGCGCGGCGGGGTTGTTGGCGATCGCCTGGACTTCGTCGATCTGCTTCTGCATTGCCTGCCTGAAGCCGGGCAGGTAATCGTTGTCCTTGATCCTGGAGAAATCAGGTGCGTGCAGCGGCAGGTTGCTGGGCTCGGCGAAGGGACTGGCGCTGTCCGAGGCTGGCGTTCCAGCCTGTGCCTGGGGCTGCGGCGGGTCGGCTGCGCCGTTTTTCTGGCTGGCGTGTGCAGTGATCGCAATGCACAGGCTGGCAAAAAGGACAGGGAAAAGCGGACGTGCCATGACAACTCCTGGAGCTGGGTCGAGACCGATGACTTTACCCGAAGGGGCCGTCCGACCGAAGGGGCGGCCGCTGTCTGGAGGCATAATGTGGATCAACGACCGCATTCAGGGACCAACATGACCCAGTCCAAGGACAGCACGGCCACGACCACTGCCTACGACTTCAGTGCGACGGGCCTGGATGGCCAGCCGCAGGACCTCTCGCAGTACCAGGGCAAGGTCCTGCTGATCGTCAACGTGGCGTCCAAGTGCGGATTCACGCCGCAGTACACCGGGCTTGAGCAGTTGTGGCGCGACTACCGTGATCGCGGGCTGGTCGTGTTGGGGTTCCCCTGCGACCAGTTTGGCCACCAGGAGCCAGGCGATGCCGACGCCATCAGGAATTTCTGCTCACTGACCTATGAGGTGGACTTCCCGATGTTTGCCAAGGTCAACGTCAATGGCGCAGATGCGCATCCGTTGTGGACATGGCTGAAGGACGAGAAGGGCGGGTTGTTGGGGATCGATGCGATCAAGTGGAACTTCAGCAAGTTCCTGGTTGGGCGCGATGGGCGGGTCATCAAGCGGTACGCGCCGACGGACAAGCCAGGGTCGTTGGTTGGGGATATCGAGAAAGCATTGGGCTGATTGAGTGCTTGCGCGGCCATGGAAGTGTGACGGGTATCAATGACGCTGATCTCTTCCAAAACCGTCGTTCCCGCCTGCGCGGGAATGACGGTTCGAGGAGCTGACGGTTCGCGTGGTGGACAGTTTGGGCCAGCACAGCGCCATGCAGCCAATCATCGAGGTCGAAGAGGAAGAGGTTGCCTTACCGGTCGCTTGAAAGCCGTTTATTCCTGCGGAGTTTCCGCTTCCCGGTCCTTATCCTTCACCTGCTCAAGGATCCGGCGCGCCGTCGGCAGCCAGAAACGCCAGTTGTGTCCGCCATCCAGCAGCAAGACCTGCTTGGGTGGCAGTACGGGTGCAAGCAGATCGATGCCAGGACGCAGGCTGTCCGCGTCACCGTAGCCGAGCCAGAGGTTGGCTGTCTTGTCCGGATGTGCGGACCAGTCATGGATATGTCGCCACAGCTCGCGCTGGAAGTTGTCCGCATTGAGTTCGGCCGGCAGCGGACCAGGCTGCCATTGCGCAACACCGCCGGCCTGCGCGATCTGCTTCCACAGCGGCTTTTCGCCCAGGTAGGGCGACAGCAGGATCATGCCGTGGATGTCGCCGGGATAGGCGCGGTCGTACAGGATCGCGCCCATGCCGCCCAGCGAGACACCCAGCAGCCAGATTTCGCGGTAGCCGTGCTGGCGCGCGGGTGCGATGACACCGTCATGCAATCGACGCTGCGCATTGCCGGCCATGTAGTAGCCCAGGTTGAGTCCGGTCAGGATGACGTCGGTGTCGGGCCATTGATCGTGGATCGCTCCAGCGATGCCACTGCGCTGTAGTCCTTGCAGGCTGTCGCCGCGGCCGGGTAGTACCACGACCAGGCGTTGTGGTCGCTGCTGCGTGGACGGGACAAGGACCTGTGGAACAGGCTTTTGCGGGTCACCCTTTGGATAACAGCCCAGCAGCATGCCGATGCCGAGCAGCAGGGCGGACCAGGACAGGAAACGCATTGCTTGGCTCCTTGGGTGGCTGCTTGGGTGGATCCTTGAAGGGTCGGGCAAAGCCTGTTGTGGCGACGTGAGTGCCGTGCTTTACGCCTCCCCCCTCCCGGGAGGGGGGTTGGGGTGACGGGGCGCAGAACGTGGAGCTGCGTGCTTGGCACCCTCATCCAAGGCTTCGCACCTGCTTCACCCGAAGGCAGGAGGAATGTCCCGACCACCATCTACCGCTCGTCAGGTGCGTTTATTTCTCGACAAAAGCCCGCTCGAACACATAATCCCCTGGTGTACCGATCCGCGGTGCGGCTTCAAAGCCGCGACCCTCCAGCAGCACGCGGAAGTCCGAAAGCATCCCCGGGCTGCCACACAGCATGGCGCGGTCGTGCGCCGGGTCCAATGGCGGCAGGCCCAGGTCGGTCGTCATCTGCCCGCTTGCGAGCAGGTCGGTCAGGCGACCACGATGGCGACGGCCGTGGTGGGTGAAGTCCTCACGGGTCACGGCAGGGTAGTAGTGCAGCTTGTCGCGAAGCAGTTCACCCAGGTGTTCGTGCCGTGGCAGTGCCTCGGTGATTTCGCCGTGGTAGCACAGGTCGCTTGCCTGGCGGACGCCATGGCACAGGATGATGTTTTCGAAGCGTTCGTAGGTGGCCGGATCCTTGATGATGGACAGCCATGGCGCAAAACCGGTGCCGGTGCCAAGCAGGTACAGGTTGCGACCAGGGTGCAGGTCATGGATCAGCAATGTACCGGTGGGTTTGCGCCCGACAAGGACCTCGTCGCCCGGCTGGACATGGCGCAGCCGCGATGTCAGGGCGCCGCCTTCGATCTTGATGCTGAAGAACTCCAGGTGTTCTTCCCAGTTGGCGCTGGCGATCGAGTAGGCACGCAACAGGGGGCGGACGCTGCCGTCCTGCTGCGGTATCTCCATGCCAAGCATCACGAACTGGCCGCTGTCGAAACGCAGGCCGGGATCGCGGGTAGTGGTGAAGCTGAAGTAGTCGTCGGTCCAGTGACGGACCTGGAGCACGGTTTCTGTGCTGAAGGCGGAAGCCATGCGGAATGGATGCGGTGCGGGGGTGGGGTGATTCTAGCTGGTGTGGTGGTTTTGATCAGCTTTTAGTGGTCAGCACATCGGCGATCAATGGCCACCAAGACCAGGACGCTTGGTCCCGGCATCCAGGTGAAGCGGCGACCCATTTGAGCAAGCAGCAAGAAAATCGAGTGGACGCCGGATTGCGCCAGGGCGACGTGATGCTGGTCATTGAGCTGGAACGCAGGTATGGCTTGTTGGACGTCGAGAGGCACTCCCGCCAAGCGCCGAACTTCGTCATTCCCGCGAAGGCGGGGTCTTTTTGCAGACGAACGTCTGTCCATCCAGCGACTTTGGCGCATTGGACGGCAACGTCCATGGATTCCCGCTTTCGCGGGGATGACGGGGTTGGTGATGACGACACCACCGTCAACGCGATCCAGCCTCAGCGCGGCCCCGGTTCTTCGTGTGGTTTGGCTTTCCTGTCGCTCAACAGCGCACTCAGGACCAGGATGACGCCGAGCACGGCGCCGATCAGGAACAACACCATCGCGATCGCGGGGTAGCCAAACAGGTGTGTCTGCGTATGCACCCGCATCATCATCGCCGAGGCAAGGATCAGTGCTGCGGTGATCACCCCGGCGGTGATGCGGTTGGCGACCTTCTGCAGGCTCTCAACGACATGGGATTCCTCCAGGCCCGTCAGCCGCACCTGGATGCGGTTGTCGGCAAGCAGCGACAGGATGTCGCTGAGTTTGCGCGGGCCTTCGCGCACCAGCGTCTGCACTTCGATCAGCTCGCTGGCCAGGTTGGCGATTGAAAACGACTTGCGTAGCCGTCCGCGCATGACGTGTTCCAGGTGGTCCTCGACGACGGCCTTGACGTCGAGCTCCGGGTCCAGCGCATGGGACACCTGCTCCAGGTTGAGCAGCGTCTTGCCCAGCACTGCCATCTCGGGTGGGGTGCGCAGGTCGCAATTGGTGGCCAGGTGGACGATCTCCAACATCAACCGGCCTTCGGACAACCCCAGCGATGATGAATGCGCGGCGTAGCGGGACACCGACTGCCCGACTTCGCGGATGAAGCGCTCGCTGTCGAAGTCCTTGAGTCGGGTGCTCATCGCGATTGCCTCGCCGGCAACCTCCTCGCCACGGCCATCGACGGCGGCGAACAACAACTTGAGCAGCCGGTCGCGCTGCTTGGGTGGGACGTGCGCGACCATCCCCAGGTCGAACAGCGCCAGGCGGCCGTCGTCGGTGACCAGTAGGTTGCCCGGGTGCGGGTCGGCGTGGATTTCACCATGGACGAACACCTGGTCGAGGTAGCCGCGCATCAATGCTGCTGCCAGATGGTCCATTTTCTGTTCGGTGCGACGCAGGCCCGAAATTTCGGTGACCTTGGTGCCGGTGATCAGCTCCATCGTCAGGACGCGGTGTCGGGTGAGGTCCCAGACTGGTGCCGGGACCACCAACTCGGGAAATTCAGCCAGGTGTTCGCCGAAGCGGTCGAGGTTTTCGGCCTCGACGCGGTAGTCAAGTTCACCCAGCAAGGTCTTGCGGAACTCATGCACCCAGTCGGCAAAATGCATGCGCCCGCCCAGGTCGGTGATGCTGTCGGCACGTCCGGCCAGCTTTGCAAGCAGGTCCAGGTCGCCGCGCACTGATTCGGCGACGCCGGGTCGCTGGATCTTGACCGCCACGGCACGGCCGTCATGCAGGGTCGCGCGGTACACCTGCGCCAGCGAGGCGGTGCCCAGCGGCGTCTCGTCGAAGGTTTCGTAGACCTTGTGCATGCGCACGCCCAGCTCGTCTTCCAGCACGGCCCGCATCTGCTCGAAGGCAACGGGAGCCACGTCGTCCTGCATGCGCTCAAGCGCTTCGAGGTAAGCCGGTGGCATCATGTCTGGACGGGTGGACAGCGATTGCCCGATCTTGATGAAGGTCGGGCCCAGGGCCTCCAGGTCGGCGACGAACTCCTCCGGCTTGCCCTCGGTGTCCGGCGGCGCGATGTCATTGATGCCCGTGCCATCCAATTCCAGGCCGGTGAAGACGCCAGCGCGACGATATTTGAGCAGGAAATGCAGGATGTGCGCGGTGCGCGCGACACTTCCTTCGGTGGCTTGGGTGCCTGCCTCTGGACCTGTCTCGATGGCCGTCGGGGTGCTTGCCGGCGTGCCTGCGTGTGTATTTTCCTGCGAATCTGGGCTAGACATGCGACGGCGACCGGTGTGAGTGGTACCTCGCAGCCTAGCCGGGTGCCTGTCAACGCAGCTTCATCACCCCTGCGGCACCATGGGCGCATGGTGCACGCAACGCAACGAACACAACGCCGACGCCTGTGGACGATTGGCCATTCGATACGTCCCTGGGAGGATTTCGTCGCGCTGTTGCACGAGGCGCAGATCGAAGTCCTGGTCGATGTGCGCCGGTTTGCGGGCTCGCGGCGCAACCCACAGTTTTCACCGGATGCGATGGTGGCTGGCTTGCAGGTCGCCGGGATCGGGTACCTGCCGATGCCGGATTTCGGCGGGCGCCGCAAGACAAGCGCGGGATCACCCAATGGTGCATGGCGGGTTGCAGCCTTCCGTGGCTACGCCGATTACATGGCCACGGATGACTTCGTACGCGCACGCGAGCGTTTGATGCAGCTGGCCGCTGAAAGGCGCTGCGCCGTACTGTGCGCCGAGGCGGTCTGGTGGCGTTGCCATCGACGCCTGATCTCGGATGACTTCACCGCGCGCGGCTGGGAGGTGAGGCATGTCATGGGGCCGGGTAAAACTACCGTGCATGAACTGAACGAGGCGGCTGTCATGCACGACGACGTGCTGCGTTACCCGCCGGCTGGCGCGGCGCAGGTCGAGCTGTTTGGACCAGGCGGATGATCGGCCATGCCGTCGGCGACCGTGCCGTCACGTAGCGACTCGTCACCCTGGCCAAGGCCCGGGTCCGCTGGCGGACATCAAAACGACGCCCGCAAAATGGGGCCCCCAAAATGGAGCCCGGCTTTCGCCGGGATGACGGTTTGGGGTGTTGGGCAGGTAGTGTCCGTCGCTGCCTCCACTGCAGGCTGGCCGGTGACGGATCAGCGCTTGGCGCGCATGTACACGGCACTGGATTTGCCGTCGGCACCGGGACGGTCCTCGACCTGGTAGGACGGATCCGCCTCGACCAGGTCCTTGAGCTTGCGGAAACCATAGCTGCGTGGATCGAAGTCCGACGCCAGCCGCCCCAGGTTGCTGCCGACGGCACCCAGGTGCGCCCAGCCACTGTCGTCGGATGATGCTTCCAGTGCTTCGCGCAGGAGTTTGTCGAGCTTGCGATCGCGTTTGAGCTTGGCGGGTTTGGTGGATGGCTTGCCTTCGCCATGGTCGTCGCCCAGGTTCTCGGTATAGACGAACTTGTCGCAGGCTGCGACAAAAGCCGAAGGCGTCTTGCGCTCGCCAAAGCCATAGGCGATCAGTCCCTGCTCGCGGACGCGTGACGCCAGGCGGGTGAAGTCGCTGTCGCTGGACACGATGCAGAAACCGTCGAGATGGCCCGCGTGGAGCAGGTCCATCGCATCGATGATCATGGCGCTGTCGGTCGCGTTTTTTCCGGTGGTGTAGTTGAACTGTTGCATGGGCTGGATCGAATGCTCCAGCAGCAGGGATTTCCAGCCTCCCAGGTGGCCCGATGTCCAGTTGCCGTAGGCTCGACGCACGCTGGCAGTGCCGAATTTTGCGATTTCGGCCAGCAGTTGCGGCAGGCGCGCCGGGTTGCTGTTGTCGGCATCGATCAGGATCGCAAGCCGGTCTTCGTGCCGTCCCTCTTGTTTGTTGCCGGAAGCCATGGTCATTGCCTTGATGGAGGTGTTGCCAGTGCAGTTGTGGCCACGATACCCGATGGCACTCTTATCGTACGACGGGAGGCTGCAACCGCAGCAGCTTGCCGTCGGCATCGTCGGTCAGCACGTAGACGTTGCCGTCGTCGCCGACGCGGACATCGCGGATGCGCGCGCCAAGCGCGTCGAGCAGGCGTTCCTCGGACACGATGCGGTTGCCATCAAGGCTGAGGCGGATCAGGTTGTGATCGGCCAGTGCGCCAAGGAACAAGCTGTCGTTCCAGGCCGAGCCGGGATGTCCGGTATAAAAGGCCATGCCGCTGAGGCCTGGTGACTTTTTCCAGACGTGGTACGGCGACTCCATGCCGGGCGCAGATGTCCCGATGGTTTCGGGGTACGGGCGATTGGTCGCGTAGTCCATGCCATTGCTGATGATCGGCCAGCCGTAATTCTTACCGGGTCCAGGCAGGTTGATCTCGTCGCCGCCGCGCGGGCCGTGTTCGGCTTCCCACAGCGTCCCCGTGCGTGGATCAACCGCCAGGCCCTGCATGTTGCGGTGTCCGTAGCTCCAGATTTCCGGCCGGGCATCCTTGCGACCGACAAACGGATTGTCCGCGGGGATTCCGCCCTCCAGGTCCAGCCGCACCAGCTTGCCCTGCAGCTTGTCCAGCTGTTGCGCCAGTAGTTTCTGGAAACGCTCGCCCTGGCTGATGAAGACATGGCCAAGGCCATCGAAGGCGATGCGTGATCCAAAGTGGTTGGGGCCGACCAGCTTGGGGGCCTGTCGGTAGATCACGTGGACATCGGAGACCGCGTCGGTGCCAAGTGTTGCAAAGGCCGCTGCAGTCCCGGCGCTGCCGTCCGGCCCGGCCTCGGCGTAGGTGAAATAGATGCGCTGGCTGCTGGCAAAATCCGGGGCGAGCACGACGTCCAGCAAGCCGCCTTGTCCCTGCGCCCAGACGTTGGGCATGCCCTGCAGTGGTTTTGAAACATCACCTGTGGCCGTGATCCTGCGTAGTTGGCCGGGTCGCTCGGTGACCAGGTAGCCACCATCGGGTAACAAGGCCAGCGCCCAGGGGTGATCGAGGCCGGTGGCCACGGTATCCACGCTAGCGATGCCGACCTTGGCTGGCGATTGCCCGGCTCGAGATTGCGAGGACGCCGCATTGGCCTGCTGGTTGGACGCAGACGGACAGGCAGCCAGCAGGCAGGCGGCCAACGCACAGGACAGGTGGGATGGCAGGTTGTGCATGGGACTCCTTTGTTCAGGCCGTGCCACCGATACGCCCCTTGGCACGGCATTGGAGGGATCGCGATGTCGCCGTCGCACAGGTACGTTAGACCAATCCCGTACCGGCTTTTCTTCTAGAATGTCGGGTTTCCCGCTTGCCAGGTTCAAAGTGACCGATCGCCAATCCATCTCCATCCGCCAACAGGACTTGATCCAGAGCATCGCGGACGCGCTGCAGTACATCTCTTATTACCACCCGGTCGATTACATCCGCAGCCTCTCGGCCGCGCATGATCGCGAGCAGTCGCCGGCCGCAAAGGACGCGATCGCGCAGATCCTGATCAACTCTCGGATGTGCGCCGAAGGTCATCGCCCCATTTGCCAGGACACCGGCATCGTGACCGTGTTCCTGCAGGTGGGCATGGATGTCCGATGGGATGACGCCACGATGGGCGTGGATGAAATGGTGCAGGAGGGCGTACGGCGCGCCTACCAGCATCCCGACAACAAGTTGCGGGCATCGGTACTGGCGGATCCGGCTGGCAAGCGGATCAATACGAAAGACAACACGCCTGGCGTGGTCAACGTCAAGATCGTCCCTGGCAATACCGTCGACGTCATCGTCGCGGCCAAGGGAGGCGGGTCGGAAGCCAAGTCGAAGTTCGCCATGCTCAACCCGTCCGACTCCATCGTCGACTGGGTGCTGAAGACCGTTCCGACCATGGGTGCGGGATGGTGTCCACCGGGGATGCTGGGTATCGGGATCGGCGGAACGGCCGAGAAGGCGATGCTGCTGGCCAAGGAATCGTTGATGGAGTCCATCGACATCACCGAGCTGCAAGCGCGCGGTGCGTCCAATCGCGCCGAGGAGCTGCGGCTGGAGTTGTTCGACAAGGTCAATGCACTGGGTATCGGCGCGCAGGGCCTGGGCGGGCTGACCACGGTGCTCGACATCAAGGTCAAGGATTATCCAACGCATGCCGCCAACCTGCCGGTGGCGATGATCCCCAACTGCGCCGCCACCCGGCATGCACATTTCGTGCTCGATGGCAGCGGCCCGGTGATGCTCGACCCGCCATCGCTGGCCGATTGGCCGCAATTGACATACGACGCCAGCAAGGGGCGTCGGGTCGACCTGGATACAGTGACCCGCGAGCAGGTCGCCAGCTGGAAGCCCGGGGAAACCCTGCTGCTCAACGGAAAGTTGCTGACCGGACGCGATGCCGCGCACAAGCGCATCGTCGGCATGCTCGACAAGGGCGAGGCGTTGCCGGTCGACCTGGCAGGGCGCTTCATCTACTACGTCGGTCCCGTGGACCCGGTGCGTGACGAGGTCGTCGGCCCGGCCGGCCCGACCACGGCGACGCGGATGGACAAGTTCACCGACCAGGTGCTGGACCAGACCGGTTTGCTGGGCATGGTCGGCAAGGCCGAGCGTGGGCCTGTCGCGATCGAGGCGATCCGCAAGCACAAGTCCGCCTACCTGATGGCGGTTGGCGGCGCCGCTTACCTGGTGTCCAAGGCGATCAAGGCCGCGCGCGTCGTGGCCTTCGAGGACCTGGGCATGGAAGCGATCTACGAGTTCACCGTGCAGGACATGCCGGTGATGGTGGCGGTAGACAGCAGCGGCGAGTCCGTGCACGAGACTGGCCCAAGCCGATGGAAAGGGAAGATCGCTGCAACACTGGGTGGCACGCCCGTCAGGGTGGAGGTGTGAGTCAGCAGCGTGGTGAAGTGTTGCAGGGTGACGGGTTCAAGGTCGCGCTGGAGATCAAGCGGCACGACGGCTACCTGCGGGCATACGTGTTTGACGGCGTCGACTCGCGCAAGGTGTCGGTCGCACTGTGGGCGTTTCTGGCCACGCAATGTCGTCGGCACGCAATGAAACGGTTGCTGGTCGTGGAGGACCTGGACGACACGATTGCCTCGGCGGATATCGATGTGATCATCGATACGATGATCGACAACGGATTTACCGGCATCCGCACCGCGTTCGTTGAGTTGCGCGACGATTATCCGGTCAATGAGCAGGGCGGTATCCAGGCGCTGGAGCGCGGGATTACAGCTCAGGTGTTCAGCAACGAGACCGAAGCCAGGCATTGGCTGATGTATGGCGTTGACTGAAACCAGTCGTGCGACGGTCGCTGCTGTTCAGGGCGGCAGCCAATCCGCGGCTGCTCAGGAGCGCTTGGCCATGTCGTCCAGCAACTCGCGTGTCGCCTCGCGCGCAAGGTAGTCGCCGGCCAGTTTCTCCAACGCCGCGACATTAGCGGAGCTGGTGTCGTCGAGATCGTCCAACCCGGTCAACAATGCCGTCTGCATGCGGAAGTAGCCGTCGCCGACCAGTTGCCTGGCAATGTAGTCGACCGAGTCGGAGTTGCCGTCGAACAGCACGTCGATGATGGGCACTGCCCATTCCAGGGCGCCCCATTCCTGTGCCGACTTCAGGCTGATCGGCCGGTTGCGGGCGCCGCTGCCTATCGACAGCACCAGCAACTCACTGCATTGCGACACGCCACTGTCCTGCCGCAGGGCCTCTGCGATTGCGAGCGCGGTCGGATTGTTGGCGACCACGCCGCCGTCGATCAGCGAGCGCTGCTTGCCGTCGACAACCATCCCATGCGCGGGGAAGTAGGTCGGCGCGGACGCCGTTGCACGGCAGACTTCCCAGACAAGCAGGTCCTTGTAGCGCGGCTCGAAGCTCTTGAAGACGATCGGTGTGCGCGAGATCGTGTCATAGCTGGCGATCATCACCTTGGCATCAAGCTGCCCCAGCGTGGTCTTGCCAAAGACCTCCTGGAGTACCGCGTCCAGGCCCTTGCCGCTATACCTTGGTGCCGACGGGCCTTGGGTCAACATGCGTCCGGCGCGCGACCACAGGCGCTCGGCCAAACCGGGAAAGATGCGATCGCGCTGGTCCTTGAACAATCCCATGATCTTCTCGGGCGCCAGGCCAACAGCTATTCCACACGCAATCAACGCGCCGCTGGAAGTGCCGGCGATCAGGTCGAAATGGTTGCGCAGCCCGGGTTGACCGGCGCGTGCCAGGGCATCTTCAGCAGCCTGCAACCAGCGGCTCGTGACCAGGCCGCGGATGCCGCCGCCGTCCAGGGAGAGGATGCGTCGTGCCTTCATTGTTGCGCTCCATCGCCAAGGGTTGCCAAGAAGATAGCGCGTAGGTCAGGGAGGTGGAGTGGGGTGGTGTGATGCCGCCTGTACCCGGAGCGCGTCAGAACGTCGCGTCCATGGGCACCACTCACTGCCTTGACGCCGGCTCATCCCGGCGAAAGCGGTGGTCCCTCTTTACTGTGATGTTTGCCTGGTCTTTCCGTGTCGCCTGCCAACACCATGGCCTGATGGATACTGGTGTTCGCCGGGATGGTGGCACTGCGTGCCGGGGTCGACGCGGTGCCTTGGTGCCCTGGCTAGCGCCACCACGCCCAGGCAAACAAGCCGATCATCGCCAATGCAAGCATCAGCTTCAACGCGACACCAAACACGATCCCGAGCCATGTCCCGAAGCCAACGCGCGTGGCATGACCGATTCCCTGGGTATCCAGTTTCCGGCCATGCAGCAACTGGCCGATGACCGCGCCTGCAAACGGGCCGACGAACAGCCCGATCGGCCCGAAGAAAAAGCCCACGAACGTTCCGATCACGGCCCCGATCAGCGCCAGGCGACTGGCGCCGACGCGCTTCGCGCCTAGTGCCGCGGCCCAGAAGTCCACCCCGATCGAAAGCAGCGTAAGGATGCCCAACGCCACCAGGATGGATGCGTGGATCTGTTCGAACCCGCCGGCCCATGCTGCAAGCAGCATCCCGACAAACATCAGCGGGACGCCGGGAATCGCCGGCAACACGATGCCAGCCAGGCCGATGATGACCAGGATCGCGGCCAGGACATACAGGATGGTCATCGTTTGTTTGCTCCTGGCGGCGGGTGCCTGTCGATGGCTGCTACGCGCCCAAATATGGTTGTGCAGGCGCCATTGTGGTGCTGGATCGACGGACAATGCATTGTTTCGGGTTGGCATGCAAAAACAAGGCCCGCGCATGGCGGGCCTTGTTCACTCAGCTTGTCCGGTAGCTCCAGGCCTTCTGGCCTGTCCGACACCTAACGGATCTTCGTTGCCCGGCCGTTGTCGACGCGGACGTGCGTTCCCACTTGCAGGCCGCTGTTGTCCGTTTGACGCAGGACCGTGGTCCGGCCGTCATCCATGCGGACATAGACGTTGTAAATGGTCTGGGCCTGCCTGTTGTTCTGGATGGCATTGCCCGCGGCGGCGCCAGCGGCCGCACCAGCAACCGCGGACAGGTTCTGGTTACCCTTGCTGCCGCCTGTCTTGTCGGAGATTTCATGGCCGGCAACTGCGCCAACAATGCCGCCAAGTACGGCGCCGGTAGCATTCGGGGCGCGCTTGGCACCACTGGCAGCGATTTCGATGCGGGTCACGGTGCCGCAGTCGTAGCAGGACGTATTGCTGTTGTAGCCACTGTTGTTGTAGCCACTGTTGCCGTAGCCGGTATTGGTGTTGCCATAGCCGGGGGATGTGGTCGCGCAACCTGCCGCAGCCAAGGTTGCCAATAGTGCGGTGGCGCCGATCAGGCGGATTTTCATGCGACTCTCCTGGGAGTGTGGATTGGGGCGGGGATTCGGGGCGGAGCGGACGCTACGCTTGTGCCGGGATCCACCCTAAGCAGGTCTGCGTGAATATCCGATCAATCGCCCCGGATGCGGCTGCGATTGTTCGTTGTGCGTCAGCAGGCATTCACCTCGGACGGTGCAGCGGCAAGACTTGGCTTGCCGGCTACCGGGAACTGGTGCAGTGCTCAGGAAGGCTTGAACTGCTTGTGGCAGGCCTTGCACTGGCCACCGATCTTCTTGACGGTGGTGCCTACGTCGGCACAGTTGAGCGGAAGGTTCGAAAGGGCGTTGTCCAGGGTGGCGCGCAGGTCGCTGGCGTGATCGGAAAAACGCGGGTCGTCGTATTGCCCGTCCAAGGCTTGACCGGAAAAGGCCACCTCGATGTCATTGGCCACCAGTCGCAGCGTCTGCAGGTGCGGCTGGGTATCCGACGCCGCGCAACGGTTCTGCTTGACGCTGTTGCCCAGCGCATCCAGGTGCGCATCCATGACATGCATGACGCTGCCCGGATAGGGATCCTGCTGGTGCGCTTGCTGCCATGCGTTGGTCACCATGACCGTACCGACGATCCCGATCGCCAGGCCGAGCAGCAAGAGGAACAGGTAACGCATCTTGGCGTTGCCACCTGGTTTGACGTTGGCAGGATTGTCGTTGGTGCTCATCGTCTGGTGTCCTCAAGGCCTGATGGTCAGCGGTGAAAGTTAGCACGGGCGGACTACCTTCGGAACAAGCCACCAAAACCATGCCTGGGCAGCACGGCTACAATCCGGCCATGCGAAAAGAGCTGCAAGAACGCTTTGCCGGTATCGACCGGCTGTACGGGGCAGGCACCGTCGAGCACCTGGCCGCGCAACGCGTGGTGGTGGTCGGGATGGGCGGTGTCGGCACCTGGGTCGCCGAAGCACTGGCACGCAGTGGCGTGGGGCACCTGGCGCTCATCGATGCCGACGACCTGTGCCTGTCCAACACCAATCGGCAATTGCCCGCACTGGACGGCCACTACGGTCGCAACAAGGCCGTAGTGATGGCCGAGCGCTGCCGTGCGATCAATCCCTTGATCGAAGTCGACGCGGTCCCGTCATTCCTGACACCAGCCAACCTGCCGGTATTGCTGGACCGGGAGTATTCACTGGTGCTCGACGCCTGCGACAGTTTTCGCAGCAAGGTCGAGGCGATCGCATGGTGCCGACGACGCAAACAACCTGTGATCACGATCGGCTCGGCCGGTGGTCGTCGCGATGCAACCCAGGTACGGGTGCGCGACCTGTCGCGTACCGAGCACGACGCCATGTTGTCGTTGATCCGCAAGAAGCTGCGGGGGGAGTTCAACTTTCCAAAGAATGCCGATCAAAAGCTGGCCGGCAGGTACTTTGGCGTCCCGGCCGTGTACTCGCTGGAGAACGTCAAGTATCCGCAGGCCGACGGTAGCGTCAGTGGCGTGCGTCCGCAGATGGGTGACGATGCGGCGTTGAAGCTCGATTGCGGGGCAGGGTTGGGCGCCGCCACGCATGTCACCGGCACGTTTGCTTTCGCTGCCGTTGGCAAGGCGCTGGAGATGCTGCTCAAGGCCTAATGCATCGACCGTAGGAGCGGCTTCAGCCGCGAGCTCTTGACCCTGGTTTTGGCTTTGGCGTTCGTAGGAGCGACGTAAGTCGCGATCAATCACCCCGGCAAGCAATCCAGACTTAGGTCACTCCTGCAAATGCATGAAGCTGAAAGGCCTAGGTCAAAGGCTCGCGGCTGAAGCCGCTCCTACGACGGCATGGCCGGCAGGTCGAAAAGGTGCACGGCGCTGCGTCTCGTTGCTTTTGCTATGACATTTGGATCTTCATCGCGCAGCTCCGCGATGGTTGTCAGGATGCTGTCGAGTGGGCATCGCTTTGCGCTCCCCGTGGATGCCGGCAACGGGAGGGCTTTGTCCGTGGACTGTAGGAGCGGCTTCAGCCGGGAGCTCTTGTTCCTGGTTTTGCCTTGTGTAGGAGCGACGTAAGTCGCGATAGGCACCCCGGCAAGCAATCGCGACTTACGTCGCTCCTACAAATGCATGGGCTTGAAAGGCCAAGGTCAAAGGCTCGCGGCTGGAGCCGCTCCTACGACGGCATGGCCGGCAGGTCGAAAAGGCGCTCGGCGTTGCGTGTCGTTGCCTGGGCGATGACATCCGGATCTTCATCGCGCAGTTCCGCGATGGTGGCAAGGACGCTGGCCAGTCGGCAGGGCTCATTGCGCTCGCCGCGGATACCGGCGTCGGGTTGGTCCGGCGCGTCGGTTTCCACCAGCAGGTGCTCGATCGGCATGGTCGCTGCCAGCCTGCGCAGGCGCTTGGCACGTGGATAGGTGACCGGCCCGCCCAGTCCGACCAGGAATCCGGCCTCCCATAACTGCTCGGCCTGCTGGCGACTGCCCGAAAAGCTGTGGACCACGCCACGCAAGCCTGCATCCGCACCATTGCTTGGATCACCCAGCTTCCTGATGCATGCGATCACCGCTTCCACGGCGCGTCGAGCGTGCACGATCACCGGGAGCCGGTATTCGCCAGCCAAGCGCAGCTGGCCTTCGAAGTAAGGCAGCTGGGCGTCTCGATCCAGCTCCTCCACGAAGTAGTCCAGGCCGCACTCCCCGATGGCGACTGGACGCTCGCGCTCGATCCATTGGCGAAGGTCATCCAGATGCTTCGGGTGGTGGCGCGCCAGGAACATCGGGTGCAAACCATAGGCGGGGAACAACCCGGGATCACCGGCGCAGACCTCACGCAGTTTTGGCCATCCCGCGGCAATGGTCGCCGGGACGACCTGCTGGATGACGCCCGCCGTCTTGGCGCGATGGATGACGTCGACGCGATCAGCGTCGAACGCGTCCGCGTCAAGATGGCAGTGGCTATCTATGGACATGGATTGTCGACCACCGTGCTCAATGCCGTTTCGACTCGCCCTCGATCGGGTCCGCGCCGGTTGGGGCAACTGCTTTTCGGTTCTTCCAGTTGGCAAGCAGCAACGTGCCCATGCCCAGCAGGATCTCGTCAACAAACGGGATGAAGTCGGGGATGATCACGTCGGCGACGAACAGCCCGGCCGCCAGCATGAACAGGCGCGGGTAACTCAGCCTGCCTAACCAGCGCAGTACCGGGGCGAGCAGGGGGTTGGCCATTGCCGTGTCTCCTTTTTGATCGAGTCCCAAGTTATCAGAGCGTCCGTGACGCTTTGATTGGGCAGGCGTTCACGCTCTCGCACCGGTGTGCCGGGTCGTGGGGCCTTGGTTCAGGCGCCGGGTGTTGGAATCCTGTACGTACACATGCGGTCAGACCGCCCAGGAGGCGACATGAAGAACAATACCCTTGCAATTGCACTGGCGGCGCTACTCGTGGGTGGTGTCGCCGTTGCGGCGTTCCAGAACACCCGTGACAGGACACCTGCGCAAGCCACCAACGCCGGTAGCAGCCTCTCGGCCGGCGACGTTGCCACTGCGGACTCGAGCATCCCGGTCGGTGGTCGGCTGGAATATGCCCAGGTGGTCAAGGTCGACCCCATCACCGAGAAGCAGGAGCAGTACGCGCAGGTCATCGGCAGCGATCCGGTGCGCGAGACCAACACCAGCTCGACCCCGCATGAAGTCTGCCAGGACGTGGTGGTGCAGGAGCGCCTGCCCGAGCGTGACGGCAACGTGGGTGGCACGGTCGCCGGTGCGGTCATTGGAGGCTTGGTGGGCAACCAGGTCGGCAAGGGCAATGGCAAGAAACTGGCGACGGTGGCCGGTGCGGTTGGTGGTGGGTTTGCCGGTCGCGAGATCGACAAGCGCCATGTCGGCGGCCAGGTGGTCAATACCACCAGGCGCGAGTGCCATACGGAAACATCGACATCGCAGACCTCGCGCACGGTTGCCTACAACGTGACCTACCGCAATCCTGACGGCACCACCGGCACCATGCGCACAGGCAGCAAGCCGGGTGAGCGCATCGCACTGGGCAGCGAGGAAGTCCCCGTGGCGTACAACGTGACTTACCGCTATGACGGCCGGGAGCAGACCATCCGCATGGACGACAAGCCGGGCGATCGCCTGCCGGTGATCGACGGGCAGGTCGTGACCCAGGTAGCCGCGGCTGGCGGTGACCAAGGCGCTTCCAGGCAGTAATCCGGAAAAGCGGACATCCAAACTGACGGGACGTCAAAGCAAAGGCCCGGTTTTCCGGGCCCTTGCCGTTGGGTTGGCGCTAAGCCAAAGCGGAAAGGCAAGATGGGGCGCTCGCTCCTGGCAACCATCATCCCGGCGAAAATCGGGATCCATTCTGCTTGGTCCGATGTCCCTTCCAGGCCGCCCGGGGTGCAACCCCACAACCCGGGCCGATACAATGCCCGTTTCCCCTGTTGGAACCGCCACCCATGGCCCTGCACCCGTACGACCTGTATGACGTCCGCTCCCTGCTCAGCGACGAGGAGCGCGCGGTGCAGGACACCGTCGCCCGCTTCACCGACGAGCGCGTGCTGCCGATCATCGGCGACTGCTTCGACCAGGGGCGCTTCCCGAAAGAACTGATCCCGGAAATCGCCGAACTGGGGCTGCTTGGCGCCACCCTGCCCGAGCAATACGGTGGCGGCGGGCTCAACGCGGTCTGTTACGGCCTGATCTGCCAGGAGCTCGAGCGCGGCGACAGCGGCATCCGCAGTTTCGCCAGCGTCCAGTCGTCGTTGTGCATGTATCCGATCTTTGCCTACGGCACCGAAGACCAGAAAAAGCGCTGGTTGCCGGACATGGCCGCGGGCAAGGTGATCGGCTGCTTTGGCCTGACCGAGCCGCAGGGCGGATCCGATCCGGCCAACATGAAGACCAACGCCAAGAAGGATGGCGACGACTGGATCCTCAATGGCGCCAAGATGTGGATCACCAACGGCAACCTGGCCGACATCGCCATCGTCTGGGCGCAGACCGACGAAGGCATCCAGGGCTTCATCGTCGAAAAAGACATGGCCGGATTCACCGCCCAGGAAATCCACAAGAAGATGAGCCTGCGCGCCTCGGTCACCAGTGCGCTGTTCCTCGATGGCGTCCGCGTGCCCGAGGCCAACCGCCTGCCCAACGTCAAAGGCCTGAAAGGCCCGCTCGGCTGCCTGACGCAGGCACGCTACGGCATTACCTGGGGTCCGATCGGTGCCGCCATCGCGTGCCTCGACGAAGCCTTGAACTACAGCAAGGAACGCATCCTGTTCGACCGCCCGGTGGCCGCGACCCAGAGCGCGCAGCTCAAGATGGCCGACTGGGCCCGTCGCATCACCTCGGCACAGCTGCTGTCGCTGCAATTGGGGCGCCTGAAGGATGCCGGCAACATGAAGCCTACCCAGGTCAGCCTGGCCAAGTGGAACAACTGCCGCATGGCCATCGACATCGCCCGCGAAGCGCGCGACATGTTGGGTGGCGCTGGCATCACCACCGAGCATTGCCCCATCCGGCACGCGTTGAACCTGGAGTCGGTCATCACCTACGAAGGCACCGAGACCGTGCACCAGCTGGTGGTCGGGCGCGAGTTGACCGGCATCAACGCGTTTGCCGGCTGAACCGGCGCAGGCAAGCTGGATCACGCATGTCGCCCGGCCTGACACTGGAAACACAGCGCCTGGTCCTGCGTCCGACGCAGGCCGGGGATTTCGAGCCTTGGGCGGCGTTCATGGCCGACGAGGAGAGTGCGCGGTTCCTTGGAGGCGCCCAGCCGCGCTCACTGTCCTGGCGCGGTTTCATGAGCATGGCTGGCGCATGGCAGATGCAGGGCTTTGCGATGTTCTCGGTGATCGAGAAGGCCAGCGGGCGCTGGGTTGGCCGGGTCGGGCCATGGGTGCCCGAAGGCTGGCCCGGCAACGAGGTCGGCTGGGGGATCGTTCGCGACGCGACCGGCAAGGGCTATGCGACCGAAGCCAGCATTGCTGCCATCGACTGGGCCTTCGACACGCTGGGCTGGAGCGAAGTCATCCACACGATCAACGCCGATAACCAGCCGTCGAAAATGGTTGCGGGCAAGCTGGGTTCGGGTTTCCTGCGGATGGGCCGGCTGCCGGCACCTTACGAGGAGCCCGCGGTTGAAATCTGGGGGCAGACCCGCGAGCAATGGCGTGCACGCAGGATTGATGCGTCCGGATAGCGTGGTCGTGCGGCCATGGCCCGTAGGAGCGGCTTTGGCCGCGAGCTCTTCTTTATCGCTCCTGCACGGCACTGAAAACAGAGCTCGCGGCCAAAGCCGCTCCTACATTCCTTACGAGTCGAAGATGTCGATGACCCCCAACCCCATCCCGGCCCGCATGAAAGGCCTCAACCGCGCCGAGATCTGCGACGTCAACTTCAGCGAGTATGTTCGCGACTGGGACGGCACGGTCAATGACGCGCCGGCAGACGACGATTCGATCCTGGAAGGCAGCGCACTGGACGCACGTGGATTCCGCGAGCTGTTCGAGTCGCAACTGATCAGCCGCCACCTGGATCTGATGGCGCGCGTGTTGCGGGTGCAGGACAAGGTCTTCTATACGATCGGTTCCAGCGGCCATGAAGGCAACGCGATGGTGGCCAGGCTGGCGCGCCACACCGATCCGTCGTTCCTGCACTATCGCAGCGGCGGTTTCATGGCCGAGCGGTTCCGCAAGTTGCCTGGTGCCGACGGTCAAGCGCGAGACCCGGTGATGGATTCCGCGTTGTCGTTTGCAGCCAGCAAGGACGATCCTGCGTCCGGCGGGCGCCACAAGGTCTGGGGCAGCAAGCCGCTGTGGGTATTGCCGCAAACTTCGACCATCGCCTCGCACCTGCCCAAGGCGTTTGGCACTGCGGTGGCGATCGAGCAGGCGCGGCGCATCGGCCACCAGCTGCCCATCCCCGACGACAGCATCGCGATCTGTTCGTTTGGCGATGCATCCAGCAACCATGCCACCGCGCAGGCGGCGTTCAACGCCGCGGCGTGGACGGCATACCAGAAGCTGCCAGTCCCGGTGTTGTTCGTGTGCGAGGACAACGGTATCGGCATTTCGGTCAAGACACCGGACGGCTGGATCGCGCAGAACTTTTCCTCCCGGCGCGGGCTCGATTACTTCCAGGCCGACGGCCTGGACCTGGCCGACGGCTACGGCCGCGTGCGCAATGCCGTCGAGCATTGCCGGATGACCCGGCGCCCGACTTTCCTGCACCTGCGTACCACCCGGATCATGGGCCATGCGGGCACCGACTTCGAGATCGAATGGCGCAGCATTGAAGAGCTTTGCGCGGTCGAGGCCACCGATCCATTGCTACGCAGCGCGGCGATCGCGCTCGAATCCGGGTTGATGTCCAAGGACGAAATCCTTGCGTTGTACGAGGCCACTCGCAAGCGCTGCTTCGCCGCAGCCGCCAACGCGGAAAAGCGTCCACGACTGACCACGCTTGAAGAAGTCGTCGCCACGCTGGCCCCGTACTCGCCCGACGAGGTGCAGGCGGAGGCGACGCGCTTCGACTTTGCCGAAAAGCGTCCAGCGGCCTTTGGCGGCGAGGCGAAATTGCCTGAGAAACAGGCCCCAAGGCATCTCGCGATCCAGATCAACCAGGCGCTGCATGACCTGTTCTGCAAATACCCTGAAGCGCTGTTGTTCGGCGAGGACGTGGCCAGGAAAGGCGGCGTCTACACCGTCACCAAGCACCTGTACAAAGCCTTCGGCAACCGACGCGTGTTCAACACGCTGCTGGACGAGACGATCATCCTTGGCCTGGCGCAGGGATTCGCGAACATGGGCATGTTGCCGCTGCCGGAGATCCAGTACCTGGCGTACTTCCACAATGCCTGCGACCAGATCCGTGGCGAGGCAGCCAGCCTGCAGTTCTTCAGCAACGACCAGTTCCGCAACCCGATGGTGATGCGGATCGCATCGTTGGGATACCAGAAAGGATTCGGTGGGCACTTCCACAACGACAACTCGATCACCGCGTTGCGTGATATCCCCGGCCTCGTCGTTGGTTGTCCATCGCGCGGTGACGATGCGGCGATGATGCTGCGCACGCTGGCGGCACTGGCCAAGGTCGATGGCCGCGTCTGCGCTTTCCTCGAACCCATCGCGTTGTACATGACCAAGGATCTCCATGAACCCGGCGACGGCGGCTGGTTGACCGACTACCCGATGCCCGACCAGGCGATGACACTGGGTGAAGGACGCATCTATCGGCCCGAAGATGGCAGCGCCGGCGACGACCTGGTGGTCTTCACCTTTGGCAATGGCGTGCCGATGAGCCTGCGTGCGGCGCGACGGATCGAAAAAAAGCATGGCTGGAAAGTGCGCGTCGTCGACCTGCGCTGGCTGGTGCCGCTCAATGACGCGTGGATCGTCGAGCAGGCGCGCAGTGCCAAGCGCATCCTCATCGTCGATGAGGGCCGCCGCAGCGCCGGCGTGGGCGAGGGCATCATCACCGCGATCACCGAAGGCGGATATGGTGCGCGACCATTCCGTCGCGTGGTCGGTGTCGATACGTTCACGCCGTTGGCTGGTGCGGCGCTCCTGGTGATCCCGTCCGAGCAGGACATCGTCGATGCAGCCGATACGCTTGACTGAGCCATGTCAGCGGCCCAGGGCGACACCATTGCCTTTGCGATTGCCGTAGCAATTTCCGTAGCAATTGCTCTTGTAGGAGCGGCTTCAGCCGCGAGCTCTTGACCCTGCTTTGGCTCCGCCTTTTTGCAGGAGCGACGTAAGTCGTGATCAGGTGCTCCGGAAAGCAATCGCGACTTACGTCGCTCCTACAAAATGCCGGCACAAAAAAGCAAATCAAGATCAAGATCAAGATCAGATCCAGATCCAAGATCCAGATCCAGATCCAGATCCAGATCCAGATCCAGAGCTCGCGGCTGAAGCCGCTCCTACAAAAAGCGGTCAGCGTTCAAGCCCGCCTAGCAGCGGCTTTTGCAGCAGCGGCACGTCGCCCACATGCAGTGCCGTGAAAGCCTGCTCCAGGGGCACCACCGCCAGCCCGAGTGACCCGCTTGCACAGGCAATCGTCCCGACCGTGGTATCGCCATCGGCGACCGCCATGCCTACCTCAAGCCGGGAACCAGCCTCCACGACCACCAGCCCTCGCTTGGCTTTTCCAAGGAAATGCGTCCGCGCAACGATTTCCTGGCCGGGATAACAGCCCTTCTTCACGCTGTAGGCCTGCAGTCGTTGCAATGAGAGCTGTTGCGGTGTCCATTGCCCGGATTGCGACGCGTCCAGGCGGGGCAGGCCATGGCTGAGATCGAAACCGGCCCATCGTGCAGCGACTTGCGGGTCTTCGGCAGGTCCCGGGGTGCTGTCGATGCGCAGTGTGCGTGTGCCACCTTCGCCGCTGAAGTCCAACTCCAGCCCAGTGTCGACATGTCCGTCGAACCGGGCCCCGGTTGCTTGGGCAGGTGGCTCGAAGTTTCCGCTGACCGCCAGGTCCCCACGCACCGAGATCGCCAGCTTGCTGCGGAAGACAAAGCGTTTCAGTTGGGCGGCAAGCTCTGCCGGGTCTGCATCCGGCAACAGGAGATGGATCGTATCTTCATCCTGTCGAAGCAAGGCAAACAAGGCGATCACGCGGCCCTTGGGCGTCAACCAGCCGCTCCAGTGCCAATGGCCGACTGCCAGTGCCGCGACGTCGCTCATGTACTGCGCCTGCGCAAAGGCCACCGCGTCGCGACCGGTCATTTGCAGCACGCGGTGGCCGGGTAGAGCTGCTGATCCAGTGTTCCGGGCGGCTGTCGATGGCTCGGAAATGGCTTGTGGCTTGTCGGACATAGGCGCTGGGACTTAGACTTGTGCTGCTGTGAATACCAAGATGATAGGCGAATCCCGCTCTTACCCGAACTCCCACCCGACCCCCGGACCGGCGCCTGCCGACCCCCGGGAGTCGATGCCGGCGCAGGTGCCGGAGCAACCGGCAGCGACGGAATCCGGTGGCCGTGATGGCCCGGATCCGACCCGTTACGGCGATTGGGAAAAGCGTGGTCGCTGCATCGATTTCTGATCCGCGCGGCATGGGCGCCTCACGGCGTCGTGCCGCCTAACGCAAGGACGACACGCACGATGGCGACCCGCGAACGCCCCCTGTCACCGCATCTGCAGGTTTACAACTGGCAGATCACGATGACCATGTCGATCCTGCACCGCGTCAGCGGGGTCATCCTGACCGTGGGCGCCTTTGGCCTGGCCTGGTGGCTGATGGCGGTCGCGGCCGGTGGCGAAAGCTATGCGCAAGCTGCGGCTTGCCTGGCTTCACCGGTAGGCAAGATCTTCCTGTTCGGTTTCTCGCTGGCGTTGGTGTACCACCTGCTCAACGGCGTGCGCCACTTGTTGTGGGACGCAGGGATCGGTTTCGAGATCCCGGAGTTCTACGCCTCGGGCTGGACTGTGGCGATACTCACCGTGCTGCTGACCGCGTCGATCTGGTACGTGGGCTTGACCGGGGGTGCGGCATGACGACGCCCCGACAAGACCTGCGCACGCCGCTCAAGCGCGCCCGTGGCCTGGGCTCGGCCAAATCCGGCACCAGCCACTTCTGGTGGCAGCGCCTGACCGCGTTGTTCCTGCTGCCGTTGGTGGCTTGGCTGCTTGGCCTGATCGTCTCCCTGGTAGGCGCCGACCTGTTGACCGTGCAGCATGCGCTGGCCAAGCCCTGGAACGCGATCGCTCTGTCATTGCTGGCATTGATGCTGTTCTGGCACGCCAAGCTGGGCATCCAGGTGGTGATCGAGGATTACGTCCACCAGCGTGCCGTCGAGGTCACCTTGCAAGTCCTCGTCAGCCTGGCCTGCGCACTGGGTGCGCTTGCATCGTTGTTCGCCATCGTGCGCATCTCGGTGCTGGGCTGAGCCACTTGCGTCGAGCTGTCTTCACAAGCCGCCTGTATCGGGCCGCTTTCATCGAGTAACCCATGACCCACGATTACAAGATCACCGAACACAAATACGACATGGTCGTGGTCGGCGCTGGCGGCGCCGGCCTGCGCGCCACCTTTGGCCTGGCGCAGAAGGGGCTCAAGACCGCCTGCATCACCAAGGTCTTCCCGACGCGCTCGCATACCGTCGCCGCGCAGGGTGGTATTTCCGCGGCGCTGGGCAACATGGGCCCGGACGACTGGCGCTACCACTTCTACGACACCATCAAGGGGTCGGATTGGCTGGGTGACCAGGATGCGATCGAATACATGTGTCGCGAGGCGATCCCCGCCGTGGTCGAGCTCGAGCACCAGGGCGTGCCGTTCTCGCGCACCGACGAGGGCAAGATCTACCAGCGTCCCTTTGGCGGGATGACCACCGAGTACGGCAAGGGCACCGCGCAGCGCACCTGCGCCGCCGCCGACCGCACCGGCCACGCCATCCTGCACACCCTGTACCAGCAGTCGCTGGCACACCACGCGGAATTCTTCATCGAGTATTTCGCCCTTGACCTGATCATGGACGAGCACGGCGCCTGCAAGGGCGTGCTGGCGCTGGACATGTCCGAGGGCACGCTGCACCTGTTCCGTGGACAGGGCACGGTGCTGGCGACGGGCGGTTACGGCCGTGCCTACTTCAGCTGCACCTCCGCGCATACCTGCACCGGCGACGGCGGTGGCATGGCGCTGCGTGCCGGTTTGGGCCTGCAGGACATGGAGTTCGTGCAGTTCCACCCGACCGGCGTCTATGGTGCGGGCATGCTGATCACTGAAGGCGTGCGCGGCGAAGGCGGCATCCTGCGCAATTCCGAGGGCGAGCGCTTCATGGAGCGTTACGCGCCCAATGCCAAGGATCTTGCCTCCCGCGACGTGGTCAGCCGCGCGATGACCCTGGAGATCCGTGAGGGTCGTGGCGTCGGCGACGACAAGGACCACCTGCACCTGGACCTGACCCATCTCAATCCGGCCGACATCAACGAGAAGCTGCCTGGTATCGCCGAGACCGCCAAGGTCTTCGCCAACGTCGATGTCACCAAGAAGCCCATCCCGGTGCTGCCGACGGTGCACTACAACATGGGTGGCATCCCGACCAACTACCACGGCGAAGTCGTGCAGCTGCGCGATGGCGACCCGGATGCCGTGGTCCCGGGCCTGTATGCCATCGGAGAGGCGGCCTGCGTGTCGGTGCATGGTGCCAACCGGTTGGGTTCCAATTCGCTGCTCGACCTGGTCGTGTTCGGGCGCGCCGTCGCCAATCGCGCGGCCGAGACGATCACGCCCGGGATGTCGCACACGCAGCTGGCAGGTGATGCCTGCGACCGCTCCATCGCCAACCTGGACAAGCTCCGCAATGCCAGCGGCGGCACGCCGACCTCGGTGATCCGCGACAAGATGCAGCGCACCATGCAAACCGATGCGGCGGTGTTCCGTACTGCCGAATCGCTGGCAGAGGGCGTCGAGAAGATCAGTCAGATCCACGCTTCGTTTGCCGACGTCAACGTCAGCGACCGTTCGCTCGTGTGGAACTCCGACCTGGTCGAAACCCTGGAATTGCAGAACCTGCTTGGACAGGCGCTGGCGACGATCAAATCGGCCGCCAACCGCACCGAGTCGCGCGGCGCCCATGCGCGCGAGGACTTCCCGGATCGCAACGACGAAGAGTGGATGAAGCACAGCCTGTGCTGGGTCGGCGACGATGGCGATACCCGCATCGAGTACCGCCCGGTGCATCTGTACACCCTCGATGACGAAGTCGAGATGGTGCCGCCCCAGAAACGCGTTTATTAGAAGCCGTGATTTGTGATTCGGGATTGGTGATTCGTTAAAGCGAAAACCTGGACGTCCGCGAATCGCTTTTCCCCAATCACGAATCACCAATCACGAATCACGGAATTCCAATGGCCGAATTCACCCTCCCCAAAAACTCCAAGATCCACAAGGGCAAGCGCTTTTCCGCGCCGTCGGGCAGCAAGAACGTGCGCGAGTTCAAGGTGTATCGCTGGAGTCCGGACGACGACGAAAATCCGCGGACGGATACCTACGAGGTCGATCTCGACAAATGCGGCCCGATGGTCCTGGACGCACTGATCAAGATCAAAAGCGAGCTAGATCCCACATTGACCTTCCGCCGCTCCTGCCGCGAAGGCATCTGTGGCTCATGCGCGATGAACATCGACGGGACCAACACCCTGGCCTGCACCCGCGCCATCGAGGATTGTGGCAAGGGCGAGGTGCCGATCTATCCATTGCCGCACCTGCCCGTGGTCAAGGACCTGGTGCCGGACCTGACCCATTTCTACGCGCAGTACGCATCGATCAAGCCCTGGATCCGCACCCAGAGCGCACCCCCGCCGGATCGCGAGCGCCTGCAGTCCAAGCAAGACCGCGCCAAGCTGGATGGCTTGTACGAATGCATCCTGTGCGCCTGCTGCAGCACCGCCTGCCCAAGCTACTGGTGGAACGGCGACCGCTACCTTGGCCCGGCGATCCTGCTACAAGCCCATCGCTGGATCGTCGACTCGCGCGATGAAGACACCGGCGCACGCCTGGACGACCTGGAAGACCCCTTCAAGCTGTATCGCTGCCACACCATCATGAACTGCACGCGCACCTGCCCGAAGGGCCTGAACCCGGCCAAGGCAATCGCGGAGATCAAGCAGCTGATGTTGGCGCGACGCGGCTGACCACGCTGAAATCCGGGGCGAAGTCAACGACCAGCTTGTTGCTTTTGAAAGATCTGCGCATTGCTTTTAACGCTCTGTGCGTTGCCTTTCGTAGGAGCGGCTTCAGCCGCGAGCTCTTGATCTAGCTTCTGCTCTTTGTAGGAGCGACGTAAGTCGCGATCAGTGCTCCGGATAGCGATCGCGACTTACGTCGCTCCTACAAATTCAAAAGCCAAGGCAAGATCAAGAGCTCGCGGCTGAAGCCGCTCCTACGAAAAGCGACTACAGGGTCCTGCGTTGCGGCGGGTTTGCAAAGATTGACCGTGATTCACGTCCAAAGCGAGTGACTTCCATGCATGACGCCCGCATCCTCCTGCCAGCCTTCGCCATGGCCGCGCTGACATGCGTCGTCTGGCTGCGCATGTTCACCGCCCGTGTCGCCGAGATGAAGCGCGAGCGCATCCACCCGCAATCGGTCGCACTCTCCGGGCAAGCTGCCTCGACGTTTGCCAATACCCGGGCGGCGGACAACTTCCGCAACCTGTTCGAACTGCCGGTGCTGTTCTACCTGGCCCTCGTCATCGCGGCACTGACGTCGCAGGTCACTGTCCTGACGCTGTCGCTGGCGTGGCTCTTCGTCGTGTTGCGGGTCGTGCATAGCGGCATCCAGTGTGGGTACAACAAGGTGATGCACCGGTTCACGGTGTACCTGGCCGGTGGAGTTGCGCTATGGCTGCTGTGGATCGCGCTGGCCGTCGGACTGCTGCGCACGTGAGCCAAACCGACCAGTACAGCGCCGATAACAACCTCAAGCGCCTGCGCTGGCGTTGCCGGCGTGGGATGCGCGAGCTGGACGTGCTGCTGACGCGCTGGCTTGATCGAAATTGGGCGTCCGCTTCCGAGGCGCAACGCGGGGTTTTCCTACGCCTGCTCGATTGCGAGGACGATAAGCTCTGGCGCTGGTTCCTTGGCAATGAAACGGCTCCCGATGACGCACTCGACGCACTTGTCCGACACATCCGTGAGCTGCCCCCAGCCGGCTGACGGACTGCATGCCGTCTCCACCCCCAGGGCCTTCGTGGGCCGGTTCCAGTGGCGTCCTTCGCGCTGGATGGTGTGTGCATTGCTGGCACTGATGCTGTTGGCGCCGTTGGCGGTCCTGCAATCCGGGTTGCCCCGGATCCTGGCGTGGCCGGTCTGTGCGGGTGCTCTGGGCTATGCGGCGGAGCTGACGCGACGCGAGTGTTCGCAGGCCCGACGCCTGGTGGTTGTGCCCACTGGAGCCGGTCCCGTGACCGTGGATGGTCGGGCGATCGAAGACGTCCAAGTGCAATGGCGCGGTCCGCTGGCGTTCCTGCGCTGGAACGACGAAAACGCGCGTGCCGGGTACCTGGCCTGGTGGCCGGATACCTTGCCGGCAGCACGGCGGCGTGAACTGAAGCTGGCCATGCAGGCGCGCGAGGCTGCGCGGCCGGCCGGATCGATGGCACCATAGCGGTTGCCCCGCCAGTCGACCCCTATGTTCAAACCCATCCCAGTCGCCATTGGCCTGCGCTACCTGCGCGCCAAACGTCGCAACGGCTTCATCTCCTTCATCTCAATGGCCTCGATCCTGGGCATCGCGCTGGGCGTGGCTGCGCTGATCACCACGCTGGCGGTGATGAGCGGTTTCCAGACCGAGATCCGCGACCGCATGCTGGAGATGGCGGCACATGCCACCGTCACCGCCGACGGCGAGGCGATGGACAACTGGCGGCAGGCGGTGTCGGTAGCGTCTGCCGACGAACGCGTGGCCGGTGCCGCACCCTACATCGAAACCGAAGCCCTGCTGACCGGTCCGCGACGCCAGCCCGCGATCATCCGCGGTGTCGTCCCGGGCGAGGAGGGCAGGGTTTCGGTGCTGGCCAGGAAGATGGTGCAGGGCAAGCTCAGTGAGCTTGCGCCGGGTAGCTTCAACATCGTGCTGGGACGTGAACTGGCCGTGTGGCTGGGTGTCGGCATCGGCGACAGTGTCATCGTGACCACCGACTTCCAGTCCTCGCCGATGGGTGCGATCCCGCAGCTCAAGCGGTTTACCGTCAGCGGCGTGTTCGAGGCCGGGTACCAGGAGTACGACAAGGGCCTGGCGGTCGTGAACCTGAAAGACCTGCAGCGCCTCACGCGGATGGGTGATGGCGTCACCGGCGTGCGCCTGCGCCTGCACGACATGAACCTGTCCTGGGACGTGGCCCGCGACCTGGCACTCAAGCTCAAGGGGCCCTATCGCGTCAGCACCTGGCAGCAGGAAAACGCCAACATGTTCCGTGCGCTCAAGCTTGAGAAGACCATGATGGCGATCCTGCTGTCGCTGATCATCGCCATGGGCGCGTTCAACCTGGTGTCTTCGCAGGTGATGCTGGTGACCGACAAGCAGGCCGACATCGCCATCCTGCGCACCTTGGGGCTCAGTCCACGCGGAGTGATGCAGGTATTCATGGTGCAAGGATCGATGATCGGTGTGTTCGGCACGGTCATCGGCGTCGTCGGCGGCATCGTGTTGACCCTCAACCTGGAAAACATCCTGCGCGCGATTGAATCCGTGCTTGGCGTGCAGCTGATGCCCGAGGACGTTTACTACATCACCGGCCTGCCCACGCGACTGGAAGCCAGCGACGTCACCATCATTGCGATCGTGGCGTTGGCGATGGCTTTCCTGGCGACGCTCTATCCGGCATGGCGTGCCGCGCGGACGGCGCCTGCGGAGGCATTGCGTTATGAGTAACTTCGGGGACTCGGGATTGGGGATTCGCGATTCGCAAGGGCAAGTGCAGAAGCACTCCGGCGAAGTGATTCGAGCAGAGGGGCTGGCAAAAACCTATGCCGAAGGCAAATTGCATACGCCGGTCTTTGATGGGCTCGACCTGAGCGTCCAGGCCGGCGAGACGGTCGCCATCCTGGGTGCGTCTGGCGCGGGCAAGAGCACGCTGCTGCATTTGCTGGGCGGGCTGGATACACCGACTGCCGGCGAGGTGTTCGTTGCCGGAAACAGGATGAGTGCGCTGTCGGATACCGCGCGCGGCCAGTTGCGCAATGGGACGCTTGGGTTCGTCTACCAGTTCCATCACCTGTTGCCGGAATTCACCGCACTTGAAAACGTGATGATGCCCGTGCTGCTCAGCGGTGCTGCGGTCGATAGCGCCTCCAGGCGCGCGCAGGCGTTGCTGGAGTCGGTCGGACTGGGCCACCGCCTTGGACACAAGCCGGGCGAGTTGTCCGGTGGCGAACGCCAGCGTGCAGCCGTTGCACGGGCGCTGGTCAATACGCCTGCCTGCGTGCTGGGCGACGAACCGACCGGCAATCTCGATGAAAAGACCGCCGCGACCGTCTTCAGCCTGATGCTCGAACTCAACCGCGAGCAGCACACCAGCCTGGTGCTGGTCACCCACGACCGCCGCCTCGCCGGCCGGTTGGATCGCGTGCTGGAGCTGCACGAAGGCAAGCTCAGGGAATTATCACCAGACGAGGTGTAAGTCATGACCGATACGGCAAGGATGCCGTTGGAACCAGATCGCGCCCCAAGCAGTGATCCGGGCAGAGATCCAGAACGAGCTCCCGATGGGCAGGCAAGGACGCCAGCCTCCATTCCAGTCTTTGGACTCCTTGCAGCGTTCGGCCTGCTGGCTGGCGTCAACGTGTGCCTGTGGTTGCCCCAGCTGCCTGCCTGGCCCTGGCTCGCACTGGCATTGGCGGCCGGTTGCGTGTGCTGGTTCCGACCCGGGCGCGCCCGCCTGCTGGGCGTATTGCTGTGTGGTTTCGGGCTGGCCGGACTGCATGCGGGCCATGTCCTTGCGCAGCAGCTTCCGGTGGCACTGGAACACCACGACATCACCGTCAGTGGTCGCGTGGTGGCGTTGCCGCAACACGGCACCCGACGCACCCGGTTCCAGTTGCGCGTGGACCGTGATGCAACACAGCCGGCCGCCTTGCGCGGACGCCTGCTGCAATTGTCCTGGTATGACCCGGGGTTTGGCCACGCCCCGCCGGACCCGCACGCGCCGAGGTTGTCTGTCGACGCAGGGAGTCGCTGGCAACTCCACTTGCGCCTGCATGCACCACGTGGGTTGCGCAATCCCGGCACCATCGACGCCGAAAAACGCGCGATGGCCAACCGGATCGCTGCAATCGGCTACGTCCGGGATCCCGAGGATGCACGGCGGCTGCTACCGGCGACGGGCGTTGATGCGTGGCGTGGCCGGATGTCTGCAAGGATTGCGAAAGCGGTGCCGGGAAATCAAGCGCGGTTCGTGCAGGCGCTGGCCCTTGGCGATACGCGTGCACTCGACGACAAGGACTGGGAACAGTTGCGTGCGGTGGGCCTGACCCACCTGATCGCGATTTCCGGATTCCATGTCGGCCTGGTCGCGGGCTTCTTCGGGTTGCTGGCGGCCGGCCTGTGGCGGTTGATGCCCGTACTGGGGCGCTGGTTGCCCCGTCCGCAGGCCGCTGCAATGGCGGCGCTGGCCGGGGCCGTGGTCTATGCGGCGGTCGCCGGGTTCGGCTTGCCGACCGTGCGCACCGTGCTGATGATCGCCGTCGTGGTGGTCGCCCGTTTATCGCGACGAGCCCAACGCGCCGTCGATGCGTTGGCGCTGGCAGTGTTTGCGGTCTTGCTGGTCGATCCGTTGTCGATCCTGGCCGCAGGCTTCTGGCTCAGTTTTGCCGGCGTGGCATGGTTGCTGTGGTGCCTGCCGCATATCGCCGGGGTCGAGCGCTCGTGGCGCGGGACGCTGCGTGACTTCTTCAGTGCGCAGGCGGTGGCCACGATCGGGCTGTTGCCGCTGACGGTCGTACTGTTTGGACAGGCTTCGCTGGCTGGCCCTTTGGCCAACCTTGTCGCGATCCCCTGGTGGAGCCTCGTCGTGGTGCCTCTGTCGCTGGCAGGTACCGCGCTGGAGGTACTGCATGCGGGATGGGGTGGCTGGTGCTGGCGATCGGCAGCATGGGCCTTCGACCTGGCGTGGCCGGGCTTCCAGGCGCTGGCAAGCAGCCCATTGGCCTTGTGGTGGCTACCGCAGCCGGCCTGGTACGCGTTGCCGCTGGCCTTGCTGGGCGGGTTCTGGCTGTTGCTGCCGCGCGGCGTGCGCGGCAAGCCGTTGGCGTTGTTGCTGTGGTTGCCGCTGCTGTGGCCGCGACCTGGGCTGCCTGGCCCGGGGGAAGCCGTGGCCGACGTGCTGGACGTAGGACAGGGGCTTTCGGTCCTGGTGCGGACGTCCGGACACGCGCTGTTGTACGACATGGGACCGGCGCAGCCGGAAGGGTTCGATGCCGGTGAACAGGTCGTGGTGCCGGCGCTGCATGCGCTGGGTGTGCGACGGCTCGATGCTGCGGTGGTCAGTCATGGTGACAACGATCATGCCGGCGGCTTCCCCGCCGTGGCGCGCGCCTATCCACCCGGCCATGAGTGGACGCCTGATGGCGCACCGCCACTGCCGCATGGGCAGCCGTGCCTGGCAGGGCGGCAGTGGACCTGGGATGGAGTCACGTTCCGGTTCCTGCACCCGCCGCGCTATTTCCCCTATCTGGGCAACGAGGCCGCTTGCGTCCTGCGCATCGAAACCCGCCATGGCGCGATATTGATCACCGGTGACATCGGCGAGGTGATCGAGCGCGATCTTGTCCGGCGCGTACCGATGCAAGTCCGTGCCGATGTCGTGCTGGTGGCGCATCACGGCAGCGATGGCTCGTCCGACCCCGCGTTTGTCGCGGCGACGGGCGCACGCTGGGGGCTGATCTCGGCCGGTTACGGCAATCGTTTCCACCACCCCAGGCCCGCAGCGGTCGCACGTTGGCGCGATGCAGGTGCCGGGGTCATGACCACCCTGGACAGCGGCGCCCAGCAGGTACGCCTGCAGGCCGACGGGTTGTCGGTCCGGGGTGAGCGGCAGGTGCGCAGGCGGCTATGGGACGCGGTGTCGCGACGCGCGCGCGATCCTTGACGCGGGAGTCGATCAGCCGCGTCTTTCCTGCGAAAACAGGAATCCAGCGACTTCATGCCCTTGCTGTGTTGCCGAGCTGTCGTCAAACGCACTGGATTCCTGCTTTCGCGGGAATGACGGATCCAACGCTGTATCGGGACGCGGCGTAGCCTCCACGACGCCACGTATGGGGTAATCCGTCGTCGCGGGCTATCCTATCGGTCGGAATCACGACGGCCAGATGGCCGGGGGATATGGCGTGCTGGAACTGGTCAAGGCGGGCGGATGGCCGATGATCCCGCTGCTGCTGCTGTCGGCGGCGGGCTTTGCGATCATCGTCGAGCGATTCTGGACCCTGCGGCGCAAGGCGGTGATGCCGCCGGGCCTGGGCGGGGAAGTGCGTGCCTGGGCCGCGCGCGGCAAGCTCGACCCGGCGCATATCGAATCGTTGCGCGGCACTTCGCCGCTGGGCGCGTTGCTGGCGGCGGCGCTGGATGTGCGCCATCGCCCGCGCGACCAGATCCGCGAGCGCATCGAGGATGTCGGCCGGCACCTGGTGCACAGGATGGAGCGCTACCTCAACACACTGGGGACGATCGCTGCAGCGGGGCCGCTGCTGGGGTTGTTTGGCACCGTGGTCGGCATGATCCAGATGTTCCTGGGCATCCTCGACCATGGCGTCGGCGACGTAAACCAGCTGGCCGGCGGCATCGGCAAGGCGCTGGTGTGTACCGCCACGGGCATGATCGTGGCGATCCCGGCGTTGATGTTCCACCGTTACTTCCGTGGCCGGATCGCCGAATACATCGTCGAGATGGAGCACGAGGCGATCCAGTTGCAGGACATGCTCGATCCACGCTCACCCAGCGCTGGCCCCGGAGCCGTGAATTCGGCACCTGGCAGCCACGGCATCACCCCGCCGGACGCGGGCTGACAGGCAGCGACCGACATGCGCATCCGCGACCATCGCGCCGACGACACGCCGGACATCAACATGATCCCGTTGATCGACGTGATCCTGGTGCTGATCATCTTTTTTGTCATCACCACCACGTTTGAATCGCGCTCGGTGCTGAAACTTGAACTGCCACGTGCCGATGGCGAGTCGGCGCAGAACCAGGACAAGACGCTCAGCGTCCTGGTCAATGCGGACGGGCGGTATTTCGTCGGCGATCGCGAGGCACTGCGCACCGATGTCGACTCGCTCAAGCGCACCATCGCCGAAGTCGCCGGCCCCGACCGCGATCGCACCGTCTTGCTGCGTGCCGATGCGCGTACACAGCACCAGTCGGTGGTGACCGCGTTGGATGCATTGGGACAACTCGGGTTCCGTCAAATCTCGATCGCGACGGCGCCGGAGACGGAGCCGACGCCTTGAGCAAGGGTGCCAAGGCCGAGGTGCACGGCGCAGCGTGGCCGATTTACCGCCGGCTCCTGGGCTATGCCGGGCGCTACTGGCCCTTGCTGGCCGCGGCAACGGTCGGCATGGTCGTCGAGGCATTGGCCGGCGGTGGGTTCATCAAATTGATGGATCCACTGGTCAACAAGGGCTTCGTGCATCCCGACCCGGCCATGGCAGTCAAGCTGCCACTGATCATCGTCGCGCTGTTCGTGCTGCGTGGTATCGCGAGTTTCGTCACCGACTACGGCATGGCACGTGCCGGACGCAGCATCGTGCGCGACCTGCGCGAGCAGATCCTCGGCAAGTTCCTGCGCCTGCCCAGTACGCGGTTTGATACCGAATCAGTGCCGGCCATGGTCAGCCGCCTCAACTTCGATACCGAGCAGGTAACCCAGGCCAGCACGGATGCGGTCAAGACGCTGGTCACCGACACCCTGACCATCGCCTTCATGCTGGGGATCATGCTGTGGGTCAGCGTCAAGGTGACCGTTGCCATGTTGCTCGTGTTGCCTATGATCGGTGCGCTGGCGTGGTACGTCGGCAAGCGCTATCGCCGGATCAGTCGAAGCATCCAGGACGGCATGGGCCAGCTCGCGCAGACAGCCGAGCAGTCGCTTGCCGCGCAGCAGGACGTCAAGGTACATGGCGCGCAGGCGTACGAGCAGGCGCGCTACTCGAAGCTTGCCAACCGCATGCTGCGGATGAACGTCAAGGTCGAGGCGACCCGCGCGGCCAGCTCGGCGCTGGTGCAGCTGCTGGCCGCCTTTGCCTTGGCGGCCATCGTCTGGGTCGCCACGCGACAGGCTTTGCTGGGCCAGCTCAACGCGGGCCAGTTCGTACAGCTGATGACCGCGATGATGGCGATCATCCCGTCGTTGCGCCGGGTGACCAACGTGCAGAGCGTGATCGGGCGCGGCGTGGCGGCAGCCGAGCGCTTGTTTGGAGTCCTGGATGACGTCGAGGAGAGCGACAACGGCACCGCGATGCTGGCGCGTTCACGCGGCGAATTGGTGTTCGACAAGGTGTCGTTGACCTATCCCGGCCACGAATCACTGGCCCTGCACGACATCAGTTTCAGCGCACGCCCGGGCACGGTGACCGCCATCGTCGGGCGGTCAGGCAGTGGAAAGACCAGCCTTGTGCGGCTGGTGCCACGCTTCTACGAGCCGACCCAAGGCCGCATCACCCTGGATGGCACGCCGTTGGACGCCTACCGGCTCGCCGACCTGCGCCGCCAGATCGCGATCGTCGGCCAGCGCGTCATGCTGTTCGACGACAGCGTCGCGGCCAACATCGCCTACGCAAGCGATGCCGACGAGACGCGATTGCGTTCTGCTGCCCAAGCTGCCAACGCATGGGAATTCATCGACCGGCTGCCGTTGAAGCTGGAGACGCGGATCGGCGAAAACGGCTCGCTGCTGTCTGGCGGCCAACGCCAACGATTGGCGATTGCGCGCGCGATACTCCGCGACGCGCCCATCCTGATCCTCGACGAGGCCACCGCAGCGCTGGATGCCGAATCCGAGCGGCTCGTGCAGGACGCGTTGGAGCGGCTGATGCCCGACCGCACCACGCTGGTGATCGCGCATCGCCTGTCGACCATCGAACACGCCGACCAGGTGCTGGTACTCGACCACGGCCGCCTGGAAGAGCAGGGCACGCACGCCCAACTGCTGGCGCGTGGCGGCTTGTACGCGCACCTGCACGCGATGCAGTTCCGCGAAGCTGGCAACACATGAGCTGGCGCGCATGAGTGCACGCAGGCAACCGCCACCGTGGTGGTACGACGACACGCGCGAACCGCCACTGCATGCGCGGACGCTGGCGGCGTTGTACGCAGGCGTGGTCCGGCTGCGCGGCAGCCTGTATCGGCTTGGCCTGCTGCGCAAGCGCAAGGCCGATACGGTGGTCATCGTGATTGGCAACCTGGTCGCGGGCGGCAGTGGCAAGACACCGCTGGTGATCGCGCTGGCCAAGCGCCTGCAGGACGCGGGCTGGACGCCAGGCATCGCCACGCGAGGTTATGGCCGTGATGACGAAGGCAGCGCGCTATGGGTGGAGGCCGATACGCCGCCCGCACTGGGTGGCGACGAGCCCGTACTGATCGCACGCACCACTGCAAGCCCGGTGCGGGCCGACCAGGACCGCGTTGCAGCCGCACGCGCGCTCGCTGGCGCCGGTTGTGACGTGGTGGTCTGCGACGATGGCCTGCAGCATTACCGGCTGGCCCGGGACATCGAGATCGAAGTGATCGACGGCCGCCGTCGTTATGGCAATGGCCGGCTGCTCCCGGCTGGGCCGTTGCGCGAATCGCCCGAACGATCCAAGCAGTGCGATTTCCGGGTGGTCAACCTGGGGACCATGCCTGCGGACGACGGCGAAGCGCTTGATGCAGCGCAGCCGGCTTTCGGCGAATGGCCGATGCACCTGCGTCCCGGCGATGCCGTGCCGATGCTCGGCGGTCGGCCGCGTCCGTTATCGACCTTCGCCGGGCAGCGTGTGCATGCAGTGGCGGGTATCGGTGATCCGGAGCGTTTTTTTTCCATGCTGCGCAACCTCGACATCGCAGTCGTGCCGCATGCATTTTCCGACCACCATCGTTATGTCGCCAGGGATTTCCAGTTCGCCAGCGAGCTGCCAGTGCTGATGACGGAGAAAGACGCGGTCAAGTGCCTGCCATTTGCCAGCGAGCGCTTCCACAGTGTTCCGGTGCAGGCCGATTTGCCGGAAGCGTTCTGGATCGGATTGTTTGACCGCCTGCCGCGGCGTCAGCCGGCCGGGCATGGGTCGGGCAGGCAGTCGTCCACCAGCAAGGAGTCACCACCATGACCGGTTTCGTGGTCGCCATCCCTGCACGCCATGACGCCAGTCGCCTGCCGGGCAAGCCATTGCGGCTGCTGGCCGGCGACCCCTTGGTTCTGCACGTTGCCCGGCGCGCGCTGGATGCCGGTGCACGCGAGGTCTGGGTCGCCGCCGACGACGAGCGCATCGCCACCGCGCTGGTTGGCAGCGGCGTACGCATCGCCATGACGTCGCCCGGCCATGCTTCCGGCAGCGATCGCCTGGCGGAGTGCGCCGGCATTGCCGGCTGGGACGACGACACCCTCGTCGTCAACCTGCAAGGCGACGAGCCCTTTGCGCCGGCCGCCGGCATTCGTGCCGTTGCCGATGTGCTGAGGGACTCGGACGCGCCGATGAGTACGTTGGCGACAGCGATCGAGGACGTCGACAGCCTGCTGGACCCCAATACGGTCAAGGTCGTGCGCGCCACCAACGGTGATGCGCTGTATTTCAGCCGCGCACCGGTGCCATGGCCGCGGGATGCCTTCGCCAATGATCCTGCGACGCTCCCGGCTGGGTTGCCGTGCCTGCGCCATATCGGGATCTATGGCTACCGCGCCGGTTTCCTCAAGCAGTTCGCGGCGTTGCCATCGGGTCGGCTGGAACGTGTCGAGTCGCTTGAACAACTGCGTGCGCTCGAACACGGGTTCCGGATCGCAGTCGGGATCACGCCGGTGCCGTTCCCGCCCGGCGTGGATACCCAGGCCGACCTCGCCCGCGCCGAGCAACACCTTGCTGCGACCGGTCCACGCGGTCCATGAGCGCGCCAATCCGACTGCTGGTCGTCTGCCTGGGCAACATCTGCCGGTCACCGATGGCAGAGGGCGCCTTGCGCCATCGGCTGGCAGAAGCGGGCCTTGGCGATGGCGTGAGCGTCGATTCGGCAGGGCTCGGCTCCTGGCACGCGGGCCAGCCGCCTGATCCGCGTGCGGTCGCCTGTGCCGCACGGCACGGTGTCGATATCGCCGACCAGCAGGCGCGCCAACTGCGTGCCGCCGATTACCACGACTTCGACTGGCTGCTGTGCGCCGACCATGCCGTGCTGGCGGACGTACGCAAAGCCATGCCGGCCGGTGCACGGGCCAAAGCAGTGCTGATGCTCGGGTTCGGCGACGGCCCCGATGAGCCGATCCCTGATCCGTATACCGGGGGGCAGGCGGATTTCGAGCACGCCTGGGCACTGGTCGATGCCGCTGCAGGCACCATCGTGCGCTCGTTGCACGCCGACAGGTCTGTCTGACGCATAATCGACAGGCTCCACCGACGGGACCCGATCATGCATCCGGACACCGCTGGCAGCGACATTGCCCCGGAATTTCCGCAAACCCTGCAATGGCTGAATCTTGCGGAACCACTACGCATGTCGCAAATGCGCGGGCGGGTATGCGCCCTGGCGTTCGTCAATGTCGGCTCTGCCTGGTCGTTGCAACGACTGCGCGACCTGGCGCGCCTGCAGCTGCGCCATGGCGATCGCCTGCAATCGGTTGCGGTGCACGTACCGCGCTTCGACAGCGAGCGCGAAGGCCGCCGCATTGCAAGCTCCCTGCATCGCCACGGCATCGGGTTTCCGGTCGCGCATGATCCGGATTGGGTGGCCTGGCAACACTTTGAAATCACTGCCTGGCCGACGGTGGTGCTGATCGATGGGTCGGGACGTATCCGAGAGCGGATCATTGGCGACGGACCGATACGCGATCTGGATGCACGGGTCGCCACGCTGTGCGAAGCGCCGGGGTCGCCCGGCATCGCTGCTGCTTTCCAGTTGCGTGGCGATCCGGAACCAAACATGCCTTTGCGTTTTCCGACGGGCGTGGCCGCCAATGAACAGTATCTCTATGTCGCCGATGGTGGGCACCAGCGCGTCCTGGAGTGCGACCACGCTGGTCGCGTGTTGCGGCAGTTTGGTAGTGGCGACATCGACTTCATCGACGGTCCTGCCGAACTGGCCGCGTTTTCGCGCCCGGCGGCACTCCACCTGACACGCGACGTGCTGTACGCCATCGATAGGGGCAACCATGCCGTACGCAGCATCAACCTGCGTACGGGCGAGGTTGGCACCCTGTGCGGCACCGGTCGCCCCGGGCAGCCGGTTGAAGGCACTGTCGGCAACCCGCGTGATGTCGCCCTGGACCAACCCAGTGCGGTGGTCGTGGTCGGAGATAGCCTGCTGATCGCCTGCCGTGGCGACAACAGGGTCTGGAAATACGACCTGGGCAAGGCTGCGTTGTCCTTGCTGGCAGGCTCTGGCCGGCTGGCGGTCGAGGACGGTGTCGGTGACCAGGCCGCGTTTGCCGAGCCGGTCTCGCTGGCGGCCGTCCAGCAGCGCGTCTATGTCTGCGACCGTGCCGGTTCCGCGATCCGCACGATCAGTACGGGCAACGGGCAGGTCAAGACCCTGGTAGGACAGGACCAGTGGAACTTCGGCGCCACCGATGGTGCACGCAGTGCTGCACTGCTGCAGGGACCGCAAGCGATCGCACTGGACCCCGGATCACCTTTGCTCTGGATCGCCGATTGCGGCAACAACCAGCTGCGCACGCTGCGCCTGGGCGGGGGTGACGTGTCGACGTATGCCTTGCCACAGCGACTGCACGGACCGCGTGGCTTGGCGGTGGGCAAGGGCGTGGTCTGGATTGCCGATACCGATGCGCATGCCGTGCTGCGCCTGGATGTCGCCAGCGGCACGCTACAGCATGTACCGGTGGGCGAATGAGGGTCAGGTTTCAGGTTTCAGGTATCAGGCATTAGGCTTGGGGCGGAGGCCTGAAGGGCAGGCCAACTCATATTTCCCCACCCCCTAAAACCTAAGACCTAAGACCTAAAACCTAAAACCTGCTTTCACCCAATGTCTCCCCCTCCCCAAACTTTCGACGGCAAAGCCTTCGCCCGCAACCTGAGCACGGCCCCCGGCGTCTATCGCATGTATGCCGCCGACGACAGCGTCCTGTATGTCGGCAAGGCCGGTGCGCTCAAGCGTCGCGTGTCCAGTTATTTCAGTGGCAAACCGCAGACGGCGCGCACGATGGCGATGCTGGCGCAGGTCGCGCGCATGGAAGTCACGGTCACCCGTACCGAGACCGAAGCGCTATTGCTGGAAAACCAGCTGATCAAGTCGCTCAAGCCGCGCTACAACGTGCTGCTGCGCGACGACAAGAGCTATCCCTACGTGCTGATGACGCAGGAGCAGTGGCCTCGGCTGGGCATGCATCGTGGCGGTCGCACGACGCCGGGGCGCTATTTTGGCCCTTACGCCAGCGTCGGTGCCGTGCGCGAGACGCTCAACCTGATGCACAAGCTGTTCCGTTTGCGCAGTTGCGAGGACAGCGTGTTTCGCAACCGGTCACGACCCTGCCTGCAGTACCAGATCGGGCGTTGCAGCGCGCCCTGCGTTGGCCTGGTCCAGGCCGATGACTATGCAGAGTCGATGCGTCGGGCGGAACTGTTCCTGGATGGTCGCAGCGACGAGCTGGCCACGGAGCTTGAGCAGGCGATGTCCTCGGCCAGCGAGCGACTGGAGTTTGAGGAAGCCGCGCGCGTGCGCGACCTGATCACCGCCATCCGCCAACTCCAGGCGCGCCAGTACGTCGACGGCCGCGCGGCCGACCTGGATGTGCTGGCCTGCGTCATGCAGAAGACCCACGCGTGCGTGATGCTGCTGGCCTTCCGCGACGGCCGCAACCTGGGCACGCGGGCCTTCTTCCCCAGGACCAATGGCGCCGAAAACGCCGAGGAAGTCCTCGCCGCGTTCGTGTCGCAGTATTACGCCGAGCAGCCCCCGCCGGGCGAAATCGTGCTGGATCGCGACATCGAGGATCGCGAACTGCTGGAGCAGGCCTTGTCCACGTCGGCCGGCAAGCGTGTGCAACTGCGTCCCAACGTCCGCGGCGAGCGCGCCGGGTATGTCGACATGGCACGGCGCAATGCCGAGCTGGCGCTGGCCACGGAACTGGGCAGCCAGGCCACGCAACAAGCCCGGCTGGAGTCGCTGCGCGAACTGCTGGGGGTCGAGGATGCGCCACAACGCATCGAGTGCTTCGACATCAGCCACACCATGGGCGAGGCGACGGTAGCGTCGTGCGTGGTGTTCGATGGCAATGGCCCGGTGCGCGGGCAGTACCGCCGGTACAACATCGCCGGGATCGAGCCTGGCGACGATTACGCGGCCATGCACCAGGCCCTGGAGCGCCGCTTCCGCCGTGCAGTCGAGTCCGACGGCGTCCTGCCCGACCTGCTGCTGATCGATGGCGGGGCAGGGCAGGTGGCGCAGGCAAACGACGTGCTGGCCGACCTGGGCATCGATCGGGTGCAAGTGGTAGGCGTGGCCAAGGGGGAGGCCCGCCGCGCCGGCCACGAGGCCCTGCTACTGCCGGACGGCCGCGAATTACGCCCGGGCGCCGAATCCCCGGGCCTGCAGCTGGTCCAGCAGGTGCGCGACGAGGCGCATCGTTTCGCCATCACCGGCCATCGCGGGCGACGCCAGAAAACACGCAACAGCAGCCGGCTGGAAGACATCGCCGGCATCGGCCCGCGCAGACGCGCTAACCTGTTGCGGCATTTCGGCGGCCTGGGGGGGCTCAAGGCGGCTGGTTCGGAAGAGATCGCCCGGGTCGAGGGCATCAACGCCGCGCTGGCCGAACGCATCTACGCCAGTCTCCATGGCCTGAGCAAGGCAGGGCCCCCGGGGGCTGCACCACCAGAAGGACCCGACCAGGCATGAAGCTGACCATTCCGACCCTGCTGACCTTGCTGCGGATCCTGATGATCCCGGTGCTGGCGGGGGTCTTCTACCTGCCCTGGCGCTGGACCAGCCTGGCCGCGGCTGCGGTGTTCGGCCTGGCGGCGCTGACGGATTGGCTGGATGGCTACATCGCCCGCCGCTACAGGATGAATTCAGCCTTCGGTGCCTTCCTGGACCCGGTGGCGGACAAATTGATGGTCGCCGCAGCGCTGTTCCTGATTGTCCAGGGCCACCCAACCGCCTGGATGGCGCTGTGGGCGGCGGTGATCGTCGGCCGCGAGATCGCGGTCTCGGCCCTGCGCGAATGGATGGCCGAGGTGGGCCAGCGTGCACGGGTATCGGTAGCCACCGTCGGCAAGCTCAAGACCATCGCGCAGATGATCGCGCTGTTGTGCCTGCTTTACTCGGTGTCTCCTGGCAAACCGCCCGGGGCGGGGTTGTGGCTGGGCAAGACGATTTTCCACGTGGGCGACTGGTTGTTGGCGCTCGCGGCCCTGTTGACGCTGTGGTCCGGGTTTGAATACCTGCGTGCCGCCTGGCCGGTACTACGCGATGGCAAGGCGCCCCCTGTTGACAGCAACGCCACTGCCGGTAGAATTGCCGGCTCACCGCGGGAATAGCTCAGTTGGTAGAGCACGACCTTGCCAAGGTCGGGGTCGCGAGTTCGAGTCTCGTTTCCCGCTCCAGTTTTTGACAAACCCCGGCATGCCGGGGTTTGTTGTTTCCGGGTCGCACGCAGGGCTGGGCAGGCCTGCAAGCGATGTGGAACAATTGTTTCGCAAGCGTATTGCGTCAAGGCGCGTTGTATCCCAGCGCCAACGTCACCGGCCGGGTGGCAGAGTGGTCATGCAGCGGACTGCAAATCCGCGTACGCCGGTTCGATTCCGACCTCGGCCTCCAGATACATGCAGAAGGGTCAGGCTGATGCCTGGCCCTTCCTGCTTTCTGGATCCTGCGGTTGTTGCTGCCGTGGCTGTCGGTGTTGTAGGAGCGGCTTCAGCCGCGAGCCCTTGATCTGGCTGTTGCCCGTGCTGTCGTAGGAGCGACGTAAGTCGCGATAGGTGTCGTGGAAGGGCTATCGCGACTTACGTCGCTCCTACAAAGGCCGATAGCCAGATCAAGGGCTCGCGGCTGAAGCCGCTCCTGCGAAAGGCGCTTTCAGGGCTATCCTTTCCCTTGGATGGTCGAGCGACAGGATGCTGGTGTTTCCGTTTGCAAACGCCTTGGGGCAACATGCATCCAGGCCCGGATGGCGAAACTGGTAGACGCAAGGGACTTAAAATCCCTCGATCGCAAGGTCATGTCGGTTCGATTCCGACTCCGGGCACCATCGTGGCGAGGCTGCTGGCTTGCAGCAAGGGCGGGTACATCGCCCTGCGACTACAATCCGACCATGAATATCGAAAAGCTCGAGACCATCCTCCAGGAGATGCGCGCGGCGCGGTTCACCGATCTGGCAGCGACTGAAAAGCAGGTGGAAGCCTGGGCCGACCGGATTGCAGGTGCAATCACCGACCACCTCATGTCGTCACTGAATAACGACCTGACCGTGGGGCCCGCGCCCGAGATTTCCAGCGAGCCGGGCGGCTATGACTGGGGCGATTCGGAGAAGGATCCGGATACTGAGTCGAAAGGCTAGCTCGAGGCGGGCTGACAAGTCCCCTCCCCGGTGCTGCCATTCGCCTGCAAGTGGAGGCCCGGCGACATGCTGCAAGGCCAATGCAGTCGGTTTCGCCAACCTGTGGGAGGGCCGGGATCCATTTTCCTGGAGCACTTGATGTGCGACCGGGGGAAACGCAACGTCACTGGATTCCCGCCTGCGCGGGAATGACGGTATTCGGCGGGAATCACGCTTCAGCGCAAGTGCTGTGGAACGCGACGCAGGGGCCGCCGCGATGGCGATGCGTGGAGCAGCGACGCACTCGCCTCCCGGTTTGCCAACTGCCGGGCGGTTTGGGATGCATGCAGCCCGCAGGCACGGACCTGCACGCAACTCCACGCGACTTCACCGGCACCCGCGTTATGCTTTCGGTTTCGCGTGTCCGGAGTACCAAGCATGCTGCGCTATGCCACCTATTTCGCCAGCTTTGCATTGACGCTGCTGTCCGTCGTCATGCTGTCGTTCCACGGCGCTTCCGTCCTCTGGGGGTGGGCCGCTGCCGGATTCGGCTTTCTCTTCCTGCTGGGGACCTGGGATGTCGTGCAGCGCCACAGTACGTTGCGCCGCAATTATCCGTTGCTTGCCTATTTTCGATACGGCCTTGAGTCGATCGGTCCGGAGATCCGGCAGTACTTCATCGAGCGCGATACCGAAGAACTCCCGTTCTCGCGCGAGCAGCGGACGCTGATCTACGAGCGATCCAAGAGCGAGCAGGACGTCGTGCCCTACGGCAGCGAGCACAACGTGTATGGCGTGGATTACGAATGGATCAACCATTCGGTGGCGCCATCCAAACATGTCTCGCACGATTACAGGATCACGATCGGTGCGCAGTCCAGCCGGCCCTACGAGGCCAGCGTGCTGAACATCTCGGCGATGAGCTTCGGGTCGCTGTCGGCCAATGCCATCCGTGCGTTGAATGCCGGGGCCAAGGCCGGCAACTTCTACCACGACACCGGCGAGGGCTCGATCTCGCCGTACCACCGCGAATTTGGTGGCGATCTTGTCTGGGAAATTGGATCGGGTTATTTCGGCTGCCGCAACGACGATGGCTCCTTCAGCGACGAGAAGTTCGCCGAGCAAGCCAATACCGACCAGGTCAAGATGATCGAGATCAAGCTGTCGCAGGGCGCAAAGCCCGGCCACGGGGGCGTGTTGCCGGCGGCCAAGGTGTCACGGGAAATCGCCAACACCCGGGGCGTCCCCGAAGGCGTGGACTGCGTGTCGCCGGCACGGCATTCCACCTTCGATACCCCCATGGGCCTGCTGGAGTTCGTCGAGCGGTTACGCAAGTTGTCGGGCGGCAAGCCAACCGGCTTCAAGCTGGTGATCGGCCACCCTTGGGAGTGGTTCGGCATCGCCAAGGCCATGCAGGAAAGCGGCATCCTGCCCGACTTCATCGTGGTGGACGGTGCCGAAGGTGGCACGGGCGCGGCACCCGCGGAGTTCATCAACTTCGTTGGCGTACCGATGCACGAGGGGCTGATGCTGATCCACAACACCCTGGTCGGGCTCAACCTGCGCAGGAAGATCAAGGTGGGCGCGGCGGGCAAGATCACCGGCGGGTTCGACATCGCCAAGACCCTGGCGATGGGTGCGGACTGGTGCAATTCGGCGCGCGGTTTCATGTTCTCGCTGGGCTGCATCCAGGCGCAGACCTGCCACAACGACCATTGCCCGACTGGCATCACCACCCAGAACCCGCGGCGTTGGAAGCATCTGGACGTGGACAATAAATCCAAACGCGTCCACCAGTTCCACGACAACACGCTGCGTGCGATGCGCGACATGCTGGTGGCCGCCGGACTGGAGCATCCGGACGAACTGGGCCCCGAGCACATCCTGCGCCGGGTCTCGCCGGTGGAGGTGCGCTCGCTGGCAGCCCTGTATCCGTTCCTCAAGCCGGGGGAACTGCTGGACGGCGCCTCCACCGAGCATGCCGTGTTCCGGGAGTTCTGGGATGTCGCCCGAAGTGACTCGTTTGCACCGCCGGAGAAGGTACGTGCGTTGCGGGGTGGGCGGTTGTACTAGCGCGGATGGCGCCGGGGGAGCTATCGCCTGCGATGCAGGATTGGCGATGCAATGGGACCTGCTTCAGTAATAGATCATCGCGCAGGCAATCGATTCGTCATGGTCTCGCCATGGACTCGCCATGGTCTCGTAATTGACTCGTAATTGACTCGTAATTGACTCGTAATTGACTCGCCATGGACTCGTCATGGTCTCGTAATGGACTCGTCATCCCCGCGCAGGCGGGGATCCATGGACGTTGCTGTTGCCGTTGCTACGTCGATCATGCATCAGCGCGTTGTATGGATCCCGGCGACCGCCAGCAAGAGCGAGACGGTTCCTGTTTCATGCAGGACCACACGGGCCGCTTCGAACCTTCCGCACCGTCCTCCCCGCGCAGGCGGGGATCCAGCGACTTTGCATTCACGCCTGGACGTGCACGGATGCATGCAAATCCGCCTACCGATCGCCCCGCTTGCGCGCTAATCGAGCAACTCCAACACCCGCCCAGGCGGACGACCAATCACGGCGCGCCCATCCTTGACCAGGATCGGGCGTTCCATCAGGCGTGGATGGGTGGCCATTGCCTCAATCAAGACATCGTCATCCAGGGTCTCATCGGCCAGGCCAAGCGCGGCGTAAGCGGGTTCGCCAGTACGCAACAGGTCGCGAGGACGGATGCCCAACTTGCGGACCAGTGATCGCAACTCGTCCGCAGTCGGCGGCTGGTCGAGGTAGGCGACGATATCCGGCTCGATACCGCGCTCCTGCAACAGCGCCAGCGCGGCGCGCGATTTACTGCAGTTGGGGTTGTGGAAAAGCTGCATGACGATCTCCTTCATGGACTGCCCGGTACGCTAACCCACACGCAACTGAGTGCGTCGCTCGCAGTCACTGGCCCTCGCAGGCATAATTCTTGCGTCCTATTTTCCATGGATAGGTTTTCCATGGATAGGAGCTCGACGTCTGCTGGACCAGACGTCGCGGAGCTCGGGCACTTCCGATGCACGCTCTCCAGGATCCGCAACGCAGGAGCACATCCATGGCGGTCAGAACACAAGCCCGACCCTTGCCCAGGCCAGTCAACCTCAGACCAGAAACCCTCGGGCCGATGATGCTCGGATGCGTGCTCCAAGCGACCGGGCAGGGCAGGGTACGTCCCGCATTCCGCCGCTACGCTTGTCGCGCAGCTTTCGACTACAGACCACACCCAGGCCACCCGGATGCTTGACCTCCACTGCCACATGTTGCCGGGGATCGACGACGGTGCCACCGACCTGGCCATGGCGTTGGAAATGGCGCGCATGGCCGTCGACGACGGCATCCGTGTCACCGCCTGCACCCCGCACATCTACCCGGGTATGTACGAGAACACGGCTGACGGCATCCGTGCCGCGATCGCTGCGTTCCAGATCGTGCTTGATCACGAAGGCATCCCGATGCGGCTGGTGGAAGGCGCCGATGTGCACCTCACCCCCGACTTGCTGGCCGATATCCGCAAAGGCCTGATACCCACCGTGGCCGGTTCGCGCTACCTGCTGCTGGAGCCACCACACCACATCGCGCCGCCGCGGTTCGAGGAGTCGGTGTTCCAGCTGACCGCCGCCGGCTACGTCCCGGTGATCACCCATCCAGAACGGTTGAAGTGGATCGAGCAGCAATACGATGTCTTCCAACGCCTCGTCAAAGCCGGATGCTGGATGCAGGTCACCGCTGGCAGCGTCACCGGACGCTTCGGAAAGCGGCCGCAATACTGGGCCGACAAGATGCTCGACGAAGGTCTGGTGCATATGTTGGCCACGGATGCCCACCACCCGCGCCGCCGGCCCCCCCTGTTGCGCGAAGGCCGCGATGCCGCAGCCAAGCGCGTCGGCCAGGACGAGGCCGATCACCTGGTGACCACACGCCCGCAGGCCATTATCGACAATGCAGAGCCATCTTCCGTGCCGCCGCTGCCCGAGCGGGCGCATTCAGGTGGAGGCGGGTTTTGGCAGCGCATGTTTGGCACGGCATAATGACCGGTCGACAGGGATAGACCCCATGAATTGCAAACCGACCAGGGCACCGCGATGAGCTTCTCACGTGAACTTCACGACTGCGCGATTGCGCCTGACGCCCGCCCGCGTCCTGATGACCTTGCTCTTGGCGCTCATGCTCTCGGCCTGCGCCTCGTCGGGAGGCGCCGCGCATACCGTTGCCAGCGGGGGTGGCGAGTTGCCGCCACCCGATACCACGGGCGCCAGCGGCGCCTACGAGGGCGCATCCGACTATCGTGTCGGCTCCCAGGACCTGCTCGAAGTCAGCGTGTTTGGCGTCGAAGACCTCAACAAGACCGTCCGGGTCAACTCCAACGGCCAGGTGTCCCTGCCGCTGGTTGGCAACGTCATGGCCGGTGGCCGCACCATCCCCGAGCTCGAAAAGGATATTGCCGCCAAGCTCGCGCAGGGCTACCTGCAAAACCCCCAGGTCAGCGTCTTTGTCAAGGAATACACCAGCCAGCGCGTGACGTTGGAAGGCGAGGTCACCAAGCCGGGCATCTATCCGATTACCGGCAAGACATCGCTGATCCAGGCGGTCGCTACTGCCGGCGGGTTGACCGACCTGGCCGATCTTGGCGGCGTCGTCCTGTTCCGCGAGGTCAACGGCAAGCGCATGGCGGCCGCGTACGACATGAGCGCCCTGCGCACGGGCGAGGTGGCGGATCCGCAGGTGTATGGCGACGACGTGATCGTGGTCGAAAAGTCCGGCAGCAAGAGCGCATTGCGCGAGTTCATCAAGACAGTTCCCGCGCTGGGCTTTTTCCTGGCGTTTTGATCGGCCGTGCTGCTGATGATGTCGTCGGCGACAAACCATCCCGCGGTGGTACCAGCGCGCGACGGCGACCGCTGACCCGCTTGCATTCGCGCCCATGGGGCGCTCCTACACGAGAAGACAGTACGCATGACTGATGACAACTTGCCCGTCGGCCCGACGGACGACGACGGCAAGAAGCTTCCCGCCCGGCCCGAAGGTGGAGCCGGGGCGACGCTGTCCCCCCATGTGCGCCAGCAACCCCTCTCGGTCGAGATGTTCGGCGACGATAGTCGCGACGATAGCGACGAGATCGACCTGCTCAGTTACTGGCGCATCCTGCTCAAGCGTCGTTGGCTGATCCTGGGCGTGCTGGCTGCCGGCATTGCAGTCAGCCTGCTGATCACGCTGCAGACCACGCCGATGTATCGCGCGACGGCTGTGATGCAGATCGAGAAAATGGACCAGCAGACCATGCAGGTCGGCAATGGCCAGCAGATGATGTACTCCGGCTGGGATCCCGATTTCATCGAAACCCAGTCGCAGTTGCTACGTAGCCGCGCCTTGGCCGAGCGCGTGGCAAACGAACTCAAGCTGGACGACACGGCGCTGGATCGCCTGCAACAACCGTCTCCGCTGGGCCGGTTGATGGCGTCCTTCAAGCCCGCCGCCAAGCCCGCCCCAAAGACCTCGGGTGGCGACGCCAAGGCGCAATTGCGCCGCGCCACCGCAGTGGTCCAGAGCGGGCTGACCGTCAGCCAGGTCCCCAACTCCAGCCTGGTCAATGTCAGCTTCGATAGCCCCGTGCCGTCGTTCTCTGCACGCGTAGCCAATGCGGTCACGGCAGGTTTCATTGCCTCGGGCATGGAGCGCAAGTTTGGCGCCACGTCGTACGCCAAGACCTACCTCGAAGACCAGTTGCGCCAGACCAAGTCCAAGCTCGAGGATTCCGAGCGGCAACTGGTCTCGTTTGCGCAGAAGGAAAACATCGTCGCGCCAGACGAAAACGGTAATTCGCTGGTCGGCCAGAACCTCAGTGAACTCAACTCGGCACTGGCCACCGCACAGTCGCAACGCATCCGCGCACAAGCCCGCTGGAATGAAGCGCGCGCGGCCAGCGGTTCCGCGCTGCCAGCCGACATGTTGACCAACTCGATCCTGCGCACCCTGCAACAGCAAAAGGCCGACCTGCAGGGGCAGTACCAGCAGAAGCTGCAGGTCTACAAGCCCGAATACCCGGCCATGAAGCAGCTCAAGGGCCAGATGGACGAGCTCGACAAGCAGATCAGCAGGGAGCTGTCCAACATCCGCGCCTCGGTCAAGGCCGAATACGACGCGGCCATGTCGCAGGAAAACCTGCTCAAGGGGCAGTTGGCGACCCTGCGCGGCGAAACCCTGGACGTGGACAGCCGCAGCATCCAGTACAACATCCTCAAGCGCGAGGTCGACACCAACCGCCAGCTCTACGACAGCCTGTTGCAGCGCTACAAGCAGATCGGCGTGACCGCCAACCTGGTGTCCAACAACATCTCCGTGGTCGACCGGGCACTGGCGCCGGTTGCTCCGTTCAAGCCCAACCTGATCAAGAACGTCCTGCTTGGCCTGCTGGCCGGATTGATCCTGGGCGTGCTGCTCGCCTTTGTCCTGGAGTTCCTGGACGTCACCATCAAGACGCCCGACGACGTCGAGCAGCGGCTGCGCCTGCCCGTGCTGGGCATCATCCCCAAGCTGGGCGCCAAGCAGAGCATCGTGACGGCGCAGGGCGATCCGCGCTCGGCGTTTTCCGAGTCGTATCGTTCGGTGCGCACATCGCTGCAGTTCTCCACCGAGCGTGGCGTGCCACGCGTACTGCTGCTGACCAGCCCGGGTGGCAGCGAGGGCAAGTCGACCTCGGCGGTGTCGCTGGCGCGCAACTTCGCCCAGCTCGGCAAGCGCGTCCTGCTGCTCGAAGCCGACCTGCGCAACCCCTCGCTGCACAAGGTGTTTGGCCAGAAGGCCAGCATCGGCCTGAGCAACCTGCTGGCCGGTGACGGCAGCATCCTCAGCGCGGTGATGGCCACCGACCAGGAGCGCCTCAGCGTGATCCTGGCCGGCCCGCTGCCGCCCAATCCGGCCGAACTGCTGTCCAGCAGCAAGCTGGTCTCGTTGTTGACGGTGGCCATGCAGCATTACGACCAGATCATCATCGACGGCCCGCCGGTGCTGGGCATCGCCGATGCGCCGATCCTGTCCAGCGTCGCCGAAGGCACGCTGCTGATCCTGCATTCGGGCAAGACCAAGATCGACACCGGGCAGGCGGCGGTCAAGCGCCTGATGGCGGCACGCGCACGCGTCATCGGTGCGCTGCTGACGATGTACGACACCAAGGCCGCAGGCAGTTACGGCTACGGTTACGACTATTACGCATACGGCAACACGCCCAAGCTGACAGGTAGATGAGCAGACACGCCGGCGAAGCACTGGAGCTGGCGCTGGCGTTGCTTCGGATGCCGGCGCAACGGCATGCCCTGCGTGACAGGCCGTTGCCTGCAGACATCGACCAGATCCTCCCGATCGTCGCAGGCTCGCGCGATGCACTGGCCACCGCCGCGCAGGCAACCGGTGAGCCCGAGCGTGTCATCCTGGAGGCGGTGCAGTTTTACCTGCAGGAAGTGCTGTTTTTCCCCGAGGCCGATGCGTATCGCATCCTGGCCGTGCCGCATGACGCGGAGATCGACCACATCCAGCAACACCACCGCCAGCTGCAACGCTGGCTGCATCCGGATCGACGGGGCAATGACCTGGAATCCGGTTTCGCCAGTCGCGTCAACCAGGCCTGGAACGCACTGCGCAGCCAGGAGCGCCGGCAGGCCTATGACGCCATGCTGCAACAGCAGTCGTCGACCACTGCAGCTAATGCGTCGATAACACCCACGGCAGCCATGGGTTGGCATCGGATGGATGCCGGACCACAAGCGCGCTGGCGGCAAGCATTGCCGCTGACGCTTCTGGCTGTCGCAGGCGTGCTGTTGCTTGCGCTGCTGGTGGCCAAAGGGCGCGAAAAGCCAGCGTTCGACGAATGGCAGGACGAGGTAGCCACTGCAGCCGCTGACCTGAAGGATTCCGGCACCGCGCCCGCGCACGTGCGGGACGCTTCCAGCACGTCGACGCAAGGCACGTTGTCCAGTGCGCCAGACCAGCGCATGCAAACGCCGCGACGTCCAGCCAGCGCCAAGCGGGACGACCTCGCCCGGCCAGGCGATGTGAGGGCGACGGATCGTCAGCCACCAAAGCTCGCGGCACTCATGCCGATCCTCAAGGAGCCGGCAGCAGCGCAGGCACGCGTGCAGCTTGCCAAGGCGACAGCCAACCCAACGATCTCCCAACAGGGTGCCGAGACGGATCTCCATGCCGCGGCCTCGACGATCTCGCCTGCGGTGGGCCATCGGACGCAACAAGCAACCGTCGACACGAGCAACCCGGCGCCACCACTCGCATCCGGCACATCATTGGCTTCGGCAACACGCCTGCGAGGCGCGGATCCAGCGCCCATGCAACGGGCGACGCCTGGGGCGACCCGATCGGTCGCGGCGGCTGCGCCATTGCCAGCCTTGCAGCAAACACCGCCTGGGCCCGACGCTGCCAATGGCACGCCAGACCTGGTCGAACGCGTCAGGCTCGCCCGCCAGCGCGCCCAACAGGTCACCGCCTATCTGTCGGACCCACGGGCGCGCACCCCGCCGGTCTGGAACGACCTGGGCATCCAGGTGCGTGCCGAGCGACTGCGTCGCAACTTCCAGTCCTCAAGCGCGCGCAAGCGACTCACACTGCAGCAACCGGACTGGCGGATTTCCGCAGATGATGCCCGCCTGCAAGCCGTGTATCGCTGCAGTGGCCAATGCGCGGACGACGACCAGGGTGTCCTGCGCCTGCAATTGAAGTGGCGCAACGACATGTGGCTGGTGCGCGACATGGACATGGAGCGAGCGCGATGACCGCTCGTACGCCCCGCATCCTGCAACTCACGGCAGGCATTGGCCTTGTTATTGCAGCCGTGGCCGCTGCGTGGAGCATCGTTGCGACCACCGCAGCCGACCGGCTTGCATCCGAGGCGCCGGCACGCGCATTGGGCTGGCGCCCACATCAACCCGCAGCGTTGCTTGCCAGCGGCAGGCAAGCGTTGGCAGCCGGGCAGCCTGCCGAAGCCACCACCACGCTGCGTACATTGCTCTCGGTGGAGCCGCTGCAAGGCAGTGCGTTTGCATTGCTCGACTCGATGGCGGCTGACCGCAACCCACGGGCATCGCCATCACTGCAACAGGCCGCGTTGCGGCGCGCCCCGCGCGACGTAGACATCCGCATCCGGCTGATGCAGTCCCAGCTTGCATCGCACCGGTTTGCAGACGCCCTGCAGCAACTCAGCCTGGTCATGCAGGTCGATCCCCGGCGCGGCACAAAAGTGCTGCAGGCGCTGGTGGGGCTCGTCGGCGTCCCGGACTTCGCCCAAGCCCTGGTGGTGGCGCTGCAAGCCAATCCACCTTGGCGGGAAAACATGCTGCGTGCCCTGCTGGCCAACGACGCGCCCAACGGGGCAGGGCAGGTGCTGGGTGCATTGCGACGCCGCGGCAGCCTGGACGATGCCGAGTTTGGTCGCTGGCTCGACAGCCTGATGCACGCAGGTCAATGGGGCCAGGCCTACGGCCGCTGGGCTGGCAGCCTCACACTGGCAAACGGGGTGCTGCCGGCGGTCTACAACGGCGGCTTCGCTACCGAGCCGAGCAACCTCGGGTTTGACTGGCGCGTCACCTCGACGCCCGGCGTACTGATCGAGTTTGTCCCCGACGCCGGTGCCCAGGGCCTGGTGGCGCATGCGACGTTCCTCAGCCGCGCCATCGCGCAGGTCAACCTGGAGCAACCCTTGTTGCTGATGCCAGGCCATTACCGCCTCACGGCCAGGATGCGCGCCGAGCGTCTGCTCAGCGACCGCGGCCTGGAGTGGGCCGTGAGCTGCGCCGACAAGGGCAAGGTCGAGCAGGGTGACGGCGAGCGGGTCGAAGGCAGCTTTGGCTGGAAGCAGGTCGCCATGCAATTTGAAATCCCCGCCGGCTGCACCGGCCAATGGCTCCGGCTGCGAAATCCCACGCCCCATGGCTCGGCCCAGACCGTGTCTGGCGACCTCTGGTTCGACGACGTCGACATCCAGCGCATGCCCGATGGGGACAGCCCAGCGCATTGACACCAGCGCACCATGGGCGCGAGTCGGGATGTCCAGCGGCACAGTCCCCGGCAGGTGCAGGCAGCGGACCGTTTGCCATGGCACCATTGCGCCATGGCGGGCAGGTGGACAGCGCTTGCCAACATGAATGGCAGTGGGTCTTCACCATTGCATGTCATGGGGCATGGCATTATTCTTGCATTCAAGAATCATCCAAAACCATTCGAATCCATTGGCGGTGACCCCATGATCAAGCTCGCATCCATACTGACTACTGTTGCCTTGGCAGCGGGCGTAGCGGCTCCGGCTTTCGCACAGGATCAGGCACCCACTGCCACCCTGCGCGTGGACCAGGGCAGTGTCATGACCAGCGACGGCGGCGAGTTTGCCAGCGCAAGCACCGGATCGGTCCTGAACGTCGGCGAGCGCCTGATGGTCACCGAAGGCTCGGTCGCGACGGTCGTCTACGACAATGACTGTGACCGCACCTACAAAACGCCTGGCGTCTACGTGGTCGAGGACGGATCAAAATGCGTGCCTGCAGCCGTGGCCGGTGAAGGCGTGAAGGACAGCACCGTCGCAACGGTGGTCGCAGTCAGCATGGTGTTGGCACCGCTGCTCACCGACACCGACCGCAACAAGTCCGCTTCGCCGCCACCGCCGGTCAGCCGCTGATACCAGCAAACATCATCTGATAAACCACGGGCAGGTCGAAAGACCTGCCCGTTTTTATTCCTGTTGACCCTCCCAGCCCCAAGCCGCTCCCTTGCCTCGGGAGACGGTGCCGCAGCGCGGGTGAGGGCAGCCCTGCCGCCCCCATAACCCCGCAACATCCAAGCCGTTGCCTTCTCCCCCCGGGAGAAGGTGCCCGCAGGGCGGATGAGGGCAGCCCTTCCAAGCCGCCCCTGCTGTCGCACCCCAGTCGCCATCAACCCATCCATCGCCACACCCGCGCAACCACCCACAACCACCTGCCTGACGCCCCATCGCCACCAACCCACGCAAATCCCCCCAATCCGGCATCATGTCCAAATGACTGTGCCCGCCAGATCCCGACCAACCAGCCCCTTCCTGCAGCCACCAACGCGGCGTCCCCTGGCCATCATGGTCGCCGTCCTCGTCTGTCTTGGCTTTGCCACCGGCGGCAGCTCGCAACAGACCAACCTGGGCGTCGCCATCACCCAACTGCTGGCATTACCCATCGGGCTCTACGCGGCCTGGTGCCTGTCACGGGACGGCCTGCCACGGCTGGCATGGTTGGCAGTCGCCGCGATGTCGCTGGTAGTCCTGGTGCCACTGCTGCAGCTGCTGCCACTGCCAGCAGCCATCTGGCACCTACCCCAAGCCAGGCAAACCCTAGCCCAGGACCTCCAGGCAGCCGGCGTCAATGACATCCACTACCGCTGGTCGCTGGCACCGGCAGCCACCCTGCAGGCAGTGCTCTCGTTACTGCCGGCGGTAGCCGTATTCCTCGGAGTTTTAGCCCTGGATTGGCGCGCACAACGCAGCCTCCTTGCACTGCTCGTAGTCCTGGGCATGGCCAGCCTGGTACTTGGCGTGCTGCAAGTCGCGGGTGGCCCAGACAATGTGTTCCTGCTGTTTCCCCAATGGAACCCGGCCATGGCCGGCGTCTTCGCCAACCCCAACCACCAAGCCACCATGCTCATCATCGCCGCCATATTGAGTACTGGCTTTGCCGTCAAGGCAATCAGACGCACGCGCCAAGGCAGCGCCCCGGCCTGGGCACCATGGCCATGGTGCGCCACCACGGCATTCACGATCCTCGTCATCCCTGCGACGGGTTCACGCGCGGGCCTGGTCCTGGCATTCCTGGCATGGCGATCGTCCTGCTGGCACTGGGTGTCGTCCCGCTTCGGCGTCGATCCTCGCGGCTGCCCAACATCCTCGGCCTTCTCGCCATCGTCGCGATCATGGTGATCGGCGTAGCGGCAGCCCGCTTCTGGACGCATGCCGACGCACTGGGTGACCTGCGCCCCTTGCTGGCACAAGCAACATGGTCGCTGGGTTGGCAGCATGCCCCGCTGGGCAGCGGCATCGGCAGCTTCGTGCAGGTCTTCACCCAGGAGGCGCCGACACGCTTCCTCCAGGGCGAATACATCAACCATGCCCACAACGAGTACGTGCAGTGGTGGCTGGAAGGTGGCGTGGTTGCCCTGTTGGCGCTGGCAGCAGTGCTGTCAGTCCTCGCCATCGCAACCTCAAGGCTGATGCGGGCCGCACCGTCGGATCGCGCACTGTCGATCCCCGCGCTGGTCGCCATCGCCGTCATCCTGGCCCATTCATGGGTGGACTACCCGCTGCGCACCCCATCGATGATGCTGGTGGCGGCGGTCTTGGCAGGCGTCGTCGTCGCGACGGCAGCGCGCACCGGCCACGATCGGCGCATTGCTGAACATCGCCAAGCTGGTCGAGAGTCCCGCCAACCCGCATAATTACCGGTCGAAAACCGCACACCACCGTGCATGTTGCAGGCGTCCCCGCATGGACGCCTGGGTCCAGGGGACAGCGCGCAATGCAAGCAACCAGCACACTGGCCGACACCCGCATCGCCATCGTCGGCCTGGGCTACGTCGGCTTGCCGCTGGCCGTTGAATTTGGCAAGCAATACAACACCGTAGGCTTCGACATCAACGCCGCCCGCGTCGCCGAGCTGGGCCAAGGCAGGGACAGCACCCTGGAAGTCGAGCCCGATGAACTCAAGGCCGCCACCCGCCTCAGGTTTTCCGCACAACTCGACGACATCCGCGACTGCAACACCTACATCGTCACCGTCCCGACCCCCATCGACAGCGCCAAGCGCCCGGACCTGACCCCCCTGATCAAGGCCAGCGAAGCCCTGGGCAGCATCCTCAAGCCCGGCGACACCGTCATCTACGAGTCCACCGTCTACCCCGGCTGCACCGAAGAAATCTGCGTCCCCATCCTCGAGCGCGTCTCCGGCCTGAAGTACGACACATCCACACCGGCCAATGCTTGTCCCCCTCCCTTACAAAGCAGGGAAGGGCCGGAGAGGGGTGCAGATCTTGCTTCGTCCACCCTAAAACCCAAAACATCAAACCTAAATCGCTTCACCTGCGGCTACTCCCCCGAACGCATCAACCCGGGCGACAAAGCCCACCGCGTCACCAACATCCTCAAGGTGACGTCAGGCTCCACGCCCGAAACCGCAGACTTCGTAGACGCCCTCTACAAATCCATCATCACCGCCGGCACCCACAAAGCCAGCAGCATCAAGGTCGCCGAAGCCGCCAAAGTCATCGAAAACACCCAGCGCGACCTCAACATCGCCCTGGTCAACGACCTGGCCATCCTGTTCAACAAACTGGGCATCGACACCCTGGAAGTGCTGGAGGCCGCCGGCACCAAGTGGAACTTCCTGCCGTTCCGCCCCGGCCTGGTCGGCGGCCACTGCATCAGCGTCGACCCGTACTACCTCACCCACAAGGCGCAGGAAGTCGGCCACCACTCCGACGTCATCCTGGCCGGCCGCCGCACCAACGACGGCATGGGCGCCTACGTCGCCGACCAGGTCATCCGCCTGATGGTGCGCAAGGGCATCAACCCCGTGCAGGCGCGCGTGCTGGTCCTGGGCCTGGCCTTCAAGGAAAACTGCCCCGACCTGCGCAACACCCGCGTCGTCGACATCGTCCAGCGCTGCACGGCTACAACGCCCACGTCGACGTCCACGACCCCTGGGTGGACAAGGCCGAAGCCCAGCACGAGTACGGCATCACCCCGATCGACCAGCCGGGGCAGGGCGACTACGACGCCATCATCGTCGCCGTCGGCCACCAACAGTTCGCCGACCTGGGCGCCGACGGCATCCGCGCCTTCGGCAAACCCGCCTCCATCCTCTACGACGTCAAATACATCCTGCCCGCCGACAAAGTAGACGCCCGCCTCTAACACGCCCTCGCCACGCCCTCAGCTGTTGTAGGAGCGGCTTCAGCCGCGAGCTCTCCCCACCAGATCGCTTTACGAATTCGCAACCCCACGTAGGAGCGACGTAAGTCGCGATAAAAAAAACAGGAAAAACAATGAAAGTCCTCGTCACCGGCACAGCCGGCTTCATCGGCTCCCACGTCGCCATCAGACTCCTGGAGCGCGGCGACGAAGTCATCGGCATCGACAACCTCTCCGACTACTACGATGTCAACCTGAAAAAGGCGCGCCTGGCCCGCTTTTCCGACCACCCCCATTACACCCACATCCACGCCGATCTTGCCGATCGCGCGGCGATCGAAGCCGCCTTCGCAACCCACAAGCCGCAGCGCGTGGTCAACCTGGCCGCGCAGGCGGGCGTCCGCTACGCCGCGGAAAATCCGCACGTCTACGTGGACACCAACGTCGTCGGCTTCCTGCACATCCTCGAAGGCTGCCGCCACCACAACGTCGAGCACCTGGTGTTCGCCTCCACCAGCTCGGTCTATGGCGCCGACACCAAGATGCCGTTCTCCGAGCACCAGTCCACCGACCACCCGCTGACCCTGTACGCCGCCAGCAAGAAAGCCAACGAGATGATGGCGCACAGCTATGCGCACCTCTACGGTTTCCCTTGCACCGGGCTGCGGTTTTTCACCGTGTATGGCCCGTGGGGTCGCCCCGACATGGCGCTGTTTTTGTTCACCAAGGCGATCCTGGCCGGCGAGCCGATCAAGGTGTTCAACCATGGCCAACACCGCCGCAGCTTTACCTACGTGGATGACATCGTCGAAGGCGTGATTCGTACGCTGGACAAGGTGCCGGCCAGGGATGCGGACTGGGACGGCAACGCGCCAGATCCGGCGACCAGCGGTGTGGCTCCGTACCGCATTTTCAACATCGGCAACGAACAGCCGGTGGAGCTGCTGCGCTATATCGAGGTGCTGGAGCAGTGCCTGGGCAAGAAGGCGATGATGGAAATGTTGCCGCTGCAGGCAGGCGACGTGCCGGATACCGAGGCGGATGTGTCTGCGCTGATCAAAGGCACTGCTTACCGGCCAGTAGTGTCAGTGGAGGAAGGTGTGGGGAATTTCGTGCGGTGGTATCGCGGTTATTTCGAAGGTTGAACGGCAATCGCTATTGATTGACATGAGCAGGGCGCAGTAATGCTTGATAGAAATTATGTCCCGTGGTCACTTCTGCGGGAGCTAGTCGTGTCAGATCAGCGGAAGAGCGCCACGTGAGTATTGCGCGCAACACTTTGGTCACAGCACTGGGCGCGCTGGCAAGCATGGGCGTGACCGTGTTGACGGTGCCGCTCTACATCAAGTTGATCGGGTTGGAACGATACGGTGTGCTGGCCATCATCTGGACGACCCTCACATACTTCGGGCTCGTGGAGCTTGGTGTGTCCGGTGCAATGGTGCAACGGCTGGCAAGCGGTATGTTGTCGCCAGCCAAACGGATTAGTCTGTACTGGACCGGGTTCGTTATGAACGCGGTAATGGGCTTGGTTGGCGGCGCCATACTGGCATTTTCGTTCGACTGGATCATTTCGATGATGTCGTTTTCGACCCGGGCCGTCGAAAGCGAAATCCAATCATCGGGCTGGATTATCGCGCTGATGGTTTTCGTCATGACCGTCAGGGCCGTCAACAATGGCGTTCTGTACGGTACCGAACGCTTCGTGGCGATGGCTACCCTGTCCACCCTCGAAACCATCACCTCTGCGGTCGTGCCATTGGCGGTTGCCGCCTTCATTTCGCTCGACATTTACTGGCTGGTGCTGTCGATCCTAGCCGTGAGACTCGTGTTTTTGCTCGTCTCTTTCATCGTCATGCTGCCCGGCTTGCCGGGCTTTCGAATTGTCAGGGGAAGTATTAGCCAGGCACGTGACCTAGTGACATTCGGGTTCTGGCTCTGGTTGACGGGTGTGCTTGGCCCCCTGTTGACCTACTTTGATCGATTCCTGGTGGGTAGTGTGTTGGGAGTTGCCCAGCTCCCGTACTATTCGGTGCCGCAGACCGTGTTCCAGCAGGCGTCGCATATCCCGCGAGCGCTGGGCAGTGTGCTGTTCCCCAAGTTTTCCGGCGTGCGCGATGACGCCAGCGCAGCTGCGCTGGCACTGCGCGCGATCGAGTCCATGTGCGTCGTGATAACCCCCATCAGCGTTCTGGCCATCCTTATAATGGAGCCATTGCTGGCCGCCTGGCTCACTCGTGATTTCGCCAGCAATGCATGTGTGGTGGCGGCAATCGTAATGGCGTCGTTGCTGCCGAGTGCGCTTGCACGGGTCGTTATAAGCCAGCTCAATGGCCGCAATAGACCGCACATGGTGGTGTGGGCGCAACTGATCGAGCTGGTGCCTTATGGGATTCTTCTCTATCTCCTCACTGTTAAGTTCGGTCTGATCGGCGTTGCGATCGTATGGAGCCTTCGTGTGCTGGCGGATGCCTTGCTGCTCGGCCGTATGGCAAACGTGTCCCTGTTCATGCTCAGGAAGATGTATCTACCCGCACTGATGGTGGGTGCGGCCATGGCGATCAGTTTCAGCCAGAGCATGTTGGAACCCCGGCGCTGGGCTGAGGCATTTGCACTCGCAGTTTTTGTCTTCGCATGGGCATTCCTCTTCATGCCTCCCGATCTGGTGCGGTTGCTGGGTCGAGTACCTTTCATCGGCCATTTGCGAGCTGGCGGGTGGCATCGTGCCCACTGACACCGAACACTTTCGCCTGCAATACGACATAACGATGGAGAGATTAGCGTGAGTGACAAACAGAATCAGTCGACGCTGGTCATATTCACGCTCAACTATCCTTTTGGTAAAGGTGAAGAATTCATCGAAAGCGAAATGGCCATCGCCAGCCTCTACTACGAAAAAATCTATATCGTCCCGAATAATGTGGAGGGCGCTTGTCGGCTCATTCCCGAAAATGCTGAGGTGTTCGATTTCATCGCAACCAACCGGCAGGTTGTGATGCGGGCACTACCGGAATTCCTCGGGGTCTACTTTCGCGACCTGTTCCTTGAACGCAATGTGCTGGCCAAATTGAAGTCATGCAGGGTCTACTACCAGTTCTTCAAGGATCAGTGGCGCAGGTTCGGTCTGATCAAGGCCATGCACGCGCGCTGGGTCGCAGCCGGCAAGGCGCTGGTGTACTACGACTTCTGGCTGGTCAACAACGGGCTGGCATTGGCGATGTTGGCGCGCGAGGCCGATGTCGAGATCTATTCGAACACCCACAGCTACGATCTTTATGATTCCCGCTGGGGTTGTCCGGTGCCGTTTCGATCACTGGCCATGGCCAGCCAACGCAAGGTGTTCCCGGATTCGATGTTTGGCCTGCGGTACCTCAAGTCAAAGGTGGGTCCGGCGCTTCACGACAGGATCGAACTGTCTTACATGGGTACCCCGGACTACGGCATGGGCCCAGTTCCAGGCGACGGTAAGCTTGTTGTGGTGTCATGCAGCAGTTGCACGCACCACAAGCGGGTGGACCGCATCGTTGACGCCTTGCTTGAGCTGGATTCCGCTGATATTGAATGGATCCATTTCGGGGATGGGCCGCTGTACGATGAGATCCGCGAACGTGCAAGTTGTTTGAAGCACATGACATGCACGTTCAAGGGATGGGTCACCTCGGAGGCATTGGTCGACTTCTACCGCACACATCCGGTGAACGTGTTCGTCCACGCCAGCGAGGCGGAAGGCCTTCCAGTCAGCCTGATGATCGCGGCCAGCTTCGGCATACCGATCATCGCCCTCGACGCCATGGGGATCGGCGAGTTGGTCCGGCCTGGGCACGGCGTGTTGCTCGAACAAACGGTTTCAAGCAGCGACTTGGCGGCAACGATCGACGAAGTCGCCCGCGCTAGGTCCCGAGACGAACATTACCGACAGGCTGGTAGGGACTACTGGGCCTCGCATTTTTCCTTGCAAAATTATCACGACCTGCATGGCGCAAAAATGCGTCATCAATTGAATTCAATACCAGTAACCAGGGTGAAATGACCGTAATGAAGAAGATCTACATGGCCGGGGTGGGCGGGATGCTGGGCAAGGCGTTCCACGATGAATTCGCTGCCGATTACCAGCTCAAGTGCAGCGACATCGATGTCAACGAGCCATGGCTTTCCCGCATGGATTTCAGGGACCGCGATGCCTATTGGAAGGATGTCTCCGCGTTCGCGCCTGACTACCTATTCCACATTGGCGCCCATACCGATCTTGAATATTGTGAAACAAATCCAGATGACACCTATCTCACCAATACCCTGGCGGTCGAGAACGCGGTGAACATCGCGAATACGCTGGATATTCCCTTGCTGTATATCGGTACGGCCGGGACTTCGATGGCGGAAAAGAAGTCTACGACGACTGGGATACCCCAAACCCGCTATGCCACTATGCACGCAGCAAATTTGCTGGCGAGATGTTTGTTCGTGAAAATTGCCGGAGATACGTAGTGTGCAGGGCGGGCTGGATAATGGGAGGCGGACCGGCGAAGGACAAGAAATTCGTCCAGAAGATCATGGCGCAGATCAAATCCGGCGCACGCACCTTGAACGTCGTTGATGACAAGCTGGGAACACCAACCTACACGCTCGATTTCGCCCGCAACACTAGGCTGATCATCGAACATGAATACTGGGGTCTTTACAACATGGTGTGCGCAGGCGTGACCGGCCGCTTCGAGGTTGCCCAGGAAATCCTGAAAGTGCTGGGCAAGCAGGACGAGATCGAAATCCGAGCGGTCCATTCCGACTTCTTCAAGGAGGACTACTTCGCAGCCCGCCCTGCGTCCGAGCGCATGATCTGCGAAAAATTGCGATTGCGTGGCCTATATGCAATGCGCGACTGGCGAGTTTGCCTGAGGGAATACCTGGAAACGTCATATCACGGGTACCTCGCCGGCTGAGCGTACGGGCACCGATGCTCGTCAGGATGCTCAGGTGCTCAGGAGGGGGTCTTGCGCCATGGCGCAAGACGGATCTGGCGCCGTTACGCAATGATCAGCAGGCCCCTTCGCGAGGCAGGTTGGGCCTCGGCGACACGACATCTATTTCTTTGGGTGCTTTGTAATGAAACCTTGGTCCGAACTATTGCTGAAATTGAAGACACGGCTCGACCGTGTCAATAGCGTTTCAGTCGATGCCGAGTGCGACGCCGACAGCTGGATTTCCGGTGCCCGCATCGTTGGACCGGTGAAGATCGGAAAGGGATGCAAGATCTACCGCGCCGAGATTGCGGGAAGTGTTCCTATCGGCCGGTTCTCATCACTTTGGGGGCCAGAGATACTCGTTGCGGGGCCACAACACGGAATAACAATCGGCGCGTTTTGCTCTATCGCGCGACATAGCGCAATGTACGAGACCTTCCACAATCCGCAACGTACGACCACCTATTTCGTGGAGAAGAACCTCCTGCAGGTCTGGCCAGGCCCTGACGCAGAGATCAGTGTCGGTCCCATCAGGATCGGCAACGATGTATGGATTGGCGCATCCGCCCAGATAATGTCCGGTGTCACGATTGGCGATGGTGCGATCGTGGGCGCCGGTGCGATCGTGACCCGCGACGTGCCGGCCTATGCAGTAGTTGGAGGTAACCCCGCCAGAATCATTCGCTTTCGCTTTGAAAGTGATTTGATTGAACGCCTAATGTCCATTGAGTGGTGGAATTGGTCGGAGGATCGCCTGCGATCAGAAAGTGATTTCTTACTGGAGCTGCACAAAGCACCTAGCCCATGAGCAACGTTCTGATCATTTCACCTGAACCTTGGGATACCAATCAAGTATCCAAGCATCACTACGCCAGGACGCTTGTAAGGCGTGGGCACCGCGTTTTTTTTCTGGATCCTCCGCTGAGTGCCGGCGCTGCGCTTACGGTCACCCCCGTTCCGGGAGAGGAAGGCGACCTCCATGTGGTGCGTGGACCGCGGGTTGCGGTTGGCCTTCGCTTCATGCCTGCGTGGCTGCGACGGACGCTTGAGCGGCACTGGCTCTTGCAGTTGGAAAAAAAGATAGGCGCCCCTGTCGACATCGTCTGGCTATTCGAAAATAGTCGTTTCTACGATATGTCGTTCGCCGAAGACAGGATCAAGATCTATCATCAGGTTGATCTGAATCAGGACTATCACGTCAAGGCAGCTGCATCGTCGGCAGATATCAGTTTCGCCGTGAGCGATGTCATCTTGGATCGAATCGCGCGTGATACGCAGAACGTGATCAAGATCCCCCACGGGGTTCTCAGCAAGCAGCCGGTAGGAGAAGTGGCTTGCGGGAAAATAAGGCCAGGTCGCCCCGCTGCGGCCTATATCGGTAATCTCGATATCGCCTATCTGGACACGGAACTGATAGGTGGCGTCGTGGGCGAATCTCCGGAGGTGGATTTTCATCTTATCGGTAGTTTCAGCGAGAGCGGAGAGCTCCATCGATTATTGAAAATGAGGCCGAATGTCTTCTTCTGGGGACGCATCCCCAGTCAGGATCTTCCGGGAATACTGGCGAAGATGGACGTCATGTTGATCGTCTACGATGCGAAACACCATCGGCAGCAACTTGCCAATCCCCATAAATTTCTTGACTACATGAAATCCGGAAAGGTAACGGTGGCGACCTACACGGATGAATACAAGTCACTTGCTGGTGACCTCATCGTCATGGTCGAGGACCAGAACGCGTTCCCCGCTGCCTTTCGCGCGGTCGTGTCAGACCTGCCGAGGTGGAACGCGGTGGAGTTGAGTGCCCGCCGCAAGGCCTTCGCATGGGACAATACCTATGATCGCCAAATCGACCGTATCTCACTGGCGCTTTCAGGCTGTCCCGGCGTCCGGGACCGTCTCGGCGACATAACCCTGTAGCGTCGGCTACTTCAGAAAGCGAGCTTCCTGTTCAATGGCCTCCACCAAGAAAGTCGTCATCTTCCTGTACAACCGTCTGTTCGATCCATTGATCCAGGGTAATTTCTGGATGTACATCAACGACTACTTGGAGCATCCCGACGAGTCCATTCGCTTCCACGTCGTCAGCTTTGAGGACCACCGTTTCCCGTTTACAGCGGAACAGCAGGTGTGCGTGCAGGAATGGAAGTCGCGGGGTTTGGAATGGACAGGACTGACGTGGCACCCCGGCACGGGCCTCGGGCAAAAGTTGCGGGATCTCAGTGCAGGCTTTCTTTCGATGTTGCGCTTGCGTTGGCAAGGGGCGCGTTGCATCGTTAGCTTGGGTTCCGTGGCAGGTACCTTTGCTTACCTCTATGCGCGCCTGCTGGGGATGCGTCTTTTCTTGTACCAGTTCGAGCCGCACAGTGAATATGCGCGCGACAACGGCATGTGGCCCGAAAAGAGCTTGCAGTTCCGCATCTCACAGGTCCTGGAACGGCGCGCTGCGCGTTTTGCCACCGTCGTCGCGTCCGGTACCAGGTTCATGGAAGAGCGTGTCAAGAGCGTCTGGAAGTCGTCGGCTCGATTCATCAAGATTGCCACCGTCGCCAATGATCGCAAGTTCCAGTTCGATCCTGCTCTGCGCCAGGCGACGCGGCTGGAACTTGGTATAGATGAATCGGTGCCTGTGCTGTTCTACCCGGGGAAGTTCGGGGGTCTCTATTACGGCGACGAAACGGCGCTGATGTTCCGCTGGCTGCGCGAACTTGAGCCGCGCCTGCACTTCCTTATCGTGACGCCGCATGACGACGACGAGGTCCATGCCATGTTCTCTCGCGCAGGTGTCATGCCGGATGCATACTCGATCAGGCATTCCGACTATGCCGACATCCACAAGTTCTTCTTCGCGGCGGATTTTGCGGTGATTGCTGTGCCTCCTGGACCCTCGAAGAAATTCATCTCGAACATCAAAGTAGGGGAGTACCTGTGCGCGGGGCTACCCTATCTGATCACGCGTGGTGTTTCCGAGGACTACATTTTTGCACTTGAGAACGATGTTGGCGTTGTCGTTGATGATTTCACGGAGGCGGACATCAAGAAGGCATGGCCAGCGATCGGCTCTTATCTTCAGCGCGACCCTGCGGAACGCCGAATCCATTGCCGTAACAAGGGCCTCTCGTATCGCGGCTTTGAAACATTAAATCCGCGGTTCCGGCAAGCCATCGCAGTCCTGACATCAGGCTCAAGCAAGGGAGAAGTCGCGTGAGGGACAAACATCTACTGGTCACCGGCGGCGCAGGCTCGTTCGGTCGCGCCTTCATTGCCGACCTGCTTAATGGGGATCATGCACCACGCCTCGTAACCGTCTTTTCGCGCGACGAACGCAAGCAATATGAAATGGCGCACGATCTTGCGCCGCATGGGAGTCGGCTACGCTTCGTCATAGGTGATATGCGCGATGCATCTCGTCTGGATGAAGTCATGTCCGGCGTGGATCTTGTGGTTCATGCCGCGGCGATGAAGCATGTGCCCGCCGCTGAAGCGAATCCTTACGAATGCATCCGCACCAATGTGGAAGGGGCGCGCAACCTAACGCTCGCCGCGAATCGCCACGGCGTCGAGCGTGTAGTTGCCCTGTCGACCGACAAGGCAGTGTCTCCAAGCACCATATACGGTGCGTCGAAGATGGCGATGGAACGGATCCTGATCGAGGCTGGATCGCATGGCCGCACCCGCTTCACCGTCGTTCGATACGCGAACGTTTTCGCAAGTGGGGGCTCGGTGGTTCCGTTCTTCATGAGCCAGCGCGCGCAAGGCGTATTGCCGATTACCGATCCCGAGATGACGCGGTTCTCCATCACAATGCAGGAGGGTATCGACTTGGTGTTGTATGCGTTGGACGCAGGCCGCGGTGGTGACATCATCGTCCCGATTGCGCACTCGTATCGTGTCGGGGATGTGGCCATCGCGATCGCCCCTGATGCCGAACACCGGATCATCGGGCCGCGCGCTGGCGAAAAGATGCACGAGTCGATGTTCTCGCTCAACGAGGCACCCTTTGTTGTGAGGCACGGCAAGTACTACCTGATAGCTCCGCAATCCGGGAGCTGGAACATTACCGACTACTGCAAGGAGGAAGCGGATGCCAAGCCGCTTGCAGAGCCGTTCGAGTACCAGTCCGGCAACAACACCGATTGGCTGAGTGTGGCCGAGATCCGGAAATTGATTCGGGGTGAAGTCGCGGCTGATTTTTGAATATTGCGGCAATCTTCTGCGGCTCGGTCAGACTCTCCACTATTGGAGATAACGGCGGATGAGTGAAGACTTGCTTACGGTCTGGTAGTTGTGCGTGGCCAGACATGCTCTTAAGTGCTTTCATGAATTCAATTATTAGGCGCTAAAGGGCGATTGAGTGGGCTTGGAATGGATGAAGTGACGAAAACGGAGTCGGAGGTTGCGGAGCACAGCGGCCCAACCTGGAAGCCTGCAAAGGTTGTATTGGTCTCTCTTGCCTTTCCGCCAAGGCTGGATGCAGAGGCATTGCAGGTATCAAAGCTCCACAAGTATCTTTCAATACTTCCGAGCACCGAGGTTCACGTCGTCACTAGCGTCGAAACGAAGAATCCCGTTCGACTCATTCGCCCAGCCGCAAGGCGGACTTCTGGAATTACCCGATTTGACCTATACGAAAATAGATACATTGATAGGGCGCTGCTGCAGTTTGCGCCAGGAATGGCTTCTCGGCCTGACCTAAAGCGCCATGCACTTATGAGTCAGAAAGTCATCTCTGAGTCCCTACCTTGGCGACCGGACGTGATTTTGTCTCGTTCTTACCCAGTTTCATCGGCTCTCCTCGCACAAGCCCTTGCCGACGAGCATAAGTTGCCATGGATTATGCAATTGAGTGATCCTTGGACGCTTTCACCTTTGCATCCCAAGGGTTATTCCGAAGAGTGGAATGACAAAAGTGAAAGGTCTGCATTTTCTCGCGCAAGCATTATAACGTTTACCTCTCTGCGAACGATGCAGCGTTATGCAGATCGATTTCCACAACTTGAGTCCCGGTTTCGGTATTTCCCAAACACATACGACCCTGAGGAGATGCTTCCTAATCCTTGGTCAAAGAAGCAAAAAATCCGGTTGGTCTATGCTGGGACCCTCGGCGGAACCAGGGTGCCAAATTCACTATTGGATGCGTTACGACATCTGTATATGCGTTGCCCGGAGATTGAACATGATGTTGAAATTGTAATCGCAGGTCATGCTTCTCGAGAGGTAAGGAAGTATTTATCCGGGCAGTCGGCTCATGTGAAATATCTCGGCCCTATCAGTTTCAAGGAATCTCTGGAAGTCATGAGGTCTGCTGACTTGCTTATTCTGATCGACAATGAAGTACCTAAAAATCAAAATATTGTTAAGCAGCCTTATGAATTTTTTCCTTCAAAAATTCTAGATTATATGTTAGCTAATCGTCCTGTTTTGGCAATAACGCCGCACTGCAGTTTGGCGGCTGGTATCGTGGAGCAGTATGGATTAGGCGAATCTTACGGGCACAATGATTTGGTTGGGATTGCCAATGCGCTTGAGGCATACTGGTGCAAGTGGCATGAGGGGGACGGTGCGACTTTCAATCGGAAGGCAGCCGCTGATATTTTTGACGCGCGTAAAGGGGCTGCCCGTTTAAGGCAGGAAATGGAATCTGTCATAAATGAGAATTAGAATCGCAATCGCTGCGGGTACGCAACCGGAAGCCATCAAGCTAATCCCTGTTTTGCAAGGCCTTACATTCGAGCGCCGCGATCACTCCAGTCTTTATTTCAGCTGGACAGCATGCGCAGATGTTACAAAGTGTTTTTGATGCGTTGGATTTTGAGCCAGGTATCAAATTGGATGTGATGGCTGAAGATCAATCGCTGCCTTCGTTGATGCCAGACTTTACGCTGCACTAACGCAATAATTTTCGATCGGTGATTTTCAGTGTGCGGTAGTGCAGGGCGATACCTCTACGGCTTTTGCAGGGGCATTGAGTGCACACTATATGCGCCTTCCTGTGGCTCACGTTGAAGCTGATTTTAGGACTCGTGACAAATGATCGACTTTCCCTGAAGAGACGCACCGACGAATGATCGGCACGATTGATGAAATTCACTTTGCCACTACCTATCTGGCAGCAGAGGCGCTTCGAATCGAGAATAGTATTAATGATATCTTCGTGGTTCGCAATACCGTTGTGGATGCGCTTCATTTGATGCGTGAGAAGGTCTGAGGAATACTTCTGCAATAAAAAAAACTGAATAAAAATGTGGGCGCGCAACGCTTTATATTATTAACAATCCAACGAGAAGAGAATTTTGGCGAAGGTCTGCAGAGTATCCGTAATTCTGTATTTTATCTCACCAGAAACTTCGATGATTTATTTATTCTAAACAGCCACCATGAATCCAAATGAACCGAGAGTCTCGTTTTCGATTCGCAAACAATCACGCATTTATCTGATTAGCCGCAATCGTATGACAGGATGGTGTATTTAATGCTAGGCGCTTGGTTTATTATCACTGACTCAGGGGAATTGCAGGATAGAGACTCCAAGCCTAAATGTTCCAGTTCTTGTCATGCGTGAGGCTACCTAGAGCGCCTCGAAGGTATCGCCGCTGGGTTCTCTATGCTTGTTGGTACTTATTCTGACCGTATAGTTGCAGGGGTGACGCGGCTTTGGTATGACCAAGCCTCATATTCAAATGTGGATTCGGATTGGGAATCCTTATGGTAATGGTCTAGCGTCGCTACGAATTGTAGATATTTTGGCGAAAAAATGTGGTGGCGCTGCAGTTCATGGAATTACTGTTTGAGCATTTATGACATGAATCGAGCCCTACGGTTGCTCGTGCTGCCACGCTATGACGAGATAGGCGCCAGCAGTCGGCTACGAATGTTGCAGTACATTCCTGCGTGCAGGGATGGCTTAGATGTGCATGCGCACGTTGCTGGACGATGGCTACGTGGTCGGTCTCTATTCGGGGAACGTCGCCGTTCTGGAAAGTCGCGTGCGCATATTTCCGGCGAGTAAGGCTGCTCCGGTCGCGCCGCGGATTACGATGTCATCTGGTTGGAGAAGGAGCTGTTGCCTGGTTGCCTGGCTGGCTGGAAAGTGGCTGATTCCGGACGGTGCGTGATCGTGGCGGATTACGACGATGCGGTATTCCATCGCTACGACCAACATCGGTGCGGGTTGGTCCGAAGGGTACTGGGTCGCAAGTTGACCCGATCATGGATCGGGCTGAACTGGTGACCGCAGGTAACGGATATCTCGCGGAACGCGCGACAGCTGCCGGCGCGCGTAATGTGGAATGGTTGCCTACGGTGATGGACCTGGATCGTTATCCGGGTCGTGGACGAAAGACCGATATCAGGCCGGTACTGTTGGCTGGATGGGTTCGCCATCGACCGCGGGTATCTGCAATCAACCGGCGGTGGTCCAAGAACTGGCCCAACCCATGACATACGATGCGTCGCTATCGGGGCGCGGCAAGACCAGTTGCCAGGCACGCGTTTGAAGCATGGGCGTGGACGGAATCGACCGAGGCGCCGATGCTTCAGCAACTCGACATCGGCATTATGCCGTTGCCGAATGCGCCGTGGGAACGCGGCAAATGTGGCTACAAGTTGATCCAGTACATGTCCTGTGGCATGCCGGTAGTGGCGTCCGCAGTCGGTGTGAATGCCGATATCGTACGCGCTGGCGAAAACGGCGAATTGGCGAACTCCTAGCGAGTGGACACTGGCACTGGATCGTTCCTGGTGTTGATCCGGCGTTGCGCGAACGCATGGGCGCGGCGGGGACGAAAGGTGTTGAAGAAATCTATTGCCTGCAAGTGCAGGCGCTGCGATTGGTCGAGATGTTCGGAATGCACGCACGGAACGATACAGATGTGCGGATTCGCAGGATTCCTGACGCAGGGTGCATGATCACCGGAACGCTGAAGGGATCGCCTCGGCGATGGCCAACCGCATCGCCCATCGTGGTCGGGACGATAATGGGGTATGGACCGATGCGGAGGCTGGCATTGCCTCGCACATCGACGTCTCGCCTCGATGTCTCAGTGCCGAAGGTCATCAGCCAATGCTTTCCGCGAATGGACGCTGGGTGCTGTCCTACAACGGCGAGATCTACAACCATCTGGAGCTGCGCCAACGGCTGGAGTCTGAAGGTGCCGCACCGGCATGGCGCGGACATTCGGATTCGGAACGCTGCTGGCTGCCATGGAGGCTTGGGGCGTTGAGGAAACCCTCAAGCGCAGCGTCGGCATGTTTGCGTTCGCGCTGTGGGACAGCAGCGAGCGCACCCTGTGGCTGGCGCGGACCGCATTGGCGAAAAGCCACTGTATTACGGCTGGCAGGGCGACGCGTTCCTGTTCGGCTCGGAACTGAAGGCGCTGCGTGCGCATCCGGCTTTAATGCGCCGGTGGATCGCGGCGCGCTGGCGCTGCTGTTGCGCCACAATTACGTACCCGGGCCGTATTCCATCTATGCCGGGATCCACAAGCTTCCGCCGGGACTGGCTGAAACTGGGCTGGGGCAGCGCGATGCGCAGCCGGCTATCTACTGGTCGCTGGCCGACGTGGCGAGCGCGGCGCGGCACATCCGTTTATCGGCAGCGAAACCGAGGCGGTGGATGACTGGCTCAGCGTCTCGGCGAGGCGGTACGCGGACAGATGATGTCTGATGTGCCACTGGGGGCCTTGCTGTCCGGCGGTATCGATTCATCGCTGATCACGGCGCTGATGCAGGCCAACAGCCCTCAGCCGGTGCGCACCTTCACCATCGGGTTCGAAGAAACGCTACGACGAGGCGGCGCATGCTCGTGCGGTGGCAGCGCATCTGGGACCGATCACACCGAACTCGCCTATCTGCGAAAGACGCGCTGGCCCTGATTCCGCATTTGCCGGCGATGTATGACGAGCCGTTTGCCGATTCCTCGCAGCTGCCCACGCACCTGGTAATGAAGCTGGCGCGTCAACACGTGACCGTGGCGCTGTCCGGCGATGCGGGCGATGAAATGTTCGGCGGTTACAACCGCTACGTTCTCGCCCCGGGTCTGGAAGAGGGCTGGCTGGATGCCGGCGCTATACGTACGGCCTTGTTCGGCTTGCAGCCAACCTGTCAGCGGCATGTCGGACAAGCTGGCACGACCAGGCGCGGGAAAAGGTCCAAACTGGAGCGTGTTTTGTCGCCGGGCAAACTGGGTACATCGATGATCTGTACTCGGGCTGGTATGCGAGTGGCCGGACGCTGCTCGATGGTGATCGGCGGTCACATACCACCCAACCTGCTGGACGTGCGCGAGCGGTGGCCCCGCTGGCCGATCCGGTACAACGGATGATGGCGCTGGATGGCCTCACCTACCTGCCCGACGACATCCTGGTCAAGGTGGATCGGGCCTCGATGGCGGTGTCGCTCGAAACCCGCCGCCGTTTCTCGACCGTGACGTCATGGAGTTTGCCTGGACCCTGCCGATGTCCATGAAAATCCGCGATGGGAAGGGTAAGTGGATCCTGCGCCAGCTCCTGGATCGGCACGTCCCGCGTGCACTGATCGAGCGCCCCAAGATGGGTTTTGGCATTCCGCTGGATAACTGGCTGCGTGGCCCGCTGCGTGACTGGGCGGAGACCCTGCTGGCCGAGGATCGACTCAAGCGCGAAGGCTTCTGGATCCGACACCGATTCGCGCAGCATGGCAGCGACACCTGCGGGCGAAGCCTCGTTCGGCTATCGGTTGTGGTCGGTCCTGATGTTCCAGGCGTGGTTGGAGCAACAAGGGGTTGAGCGCTGATGTGGCCTACTGGTTACTGCTGTTGGTTCCTGCATGGGGTGTGCTGGCCCGAGCGTTGCCGGCCCGAGGCCGCGTGGTCTGGTTGTCGTAGTTAGCCTGTTTGCGCTGATGATGGGCTTGCGCCACGAGGTGGGTGGTGACTGGTTTACCTATACCGAGCATTTTCGTGGATCCAGAGACTGACTTTTGGATTCGCTCACGTCGAGGCGACCCAGGCTATTACGGACTGAGTTGGATGTTGTCGCGGATCGGCAGCGACGTCCACGCGCTGAACCTGATGTGCGCAGCCCTGCTGGCCTGGGGCATCACGTTTGCGCGAGCCAGCCGGTGCCGTGGCTGGCACTTTTGCGGCCGTGCCATATCTGTCATTGTGGTCGGCATGGGCTATACCCGACAGTCCGCAGCGATCGGTTGCGCGATGTTGGGGTTGGTCGCGTTGGGCGACGGACGCGCTGAAATTCGTCTTCTGGGTATTGCTGGCGCAATGTTTCACAAGACTGCGGTCGTGCTATTGCCGATTGCAGCGTTGTCTGCGTCACACAACCGGATCTGGAACTTCGCTGGGTTGGCGTCATCGCCGTGCTTGGTGGCTGGCTGTTCCTCAAGGACACGAGCGAAACTCTGTAGGTCAATTACGTGGTGTCCGACTATAGGTTCGCGTCAGAGGGTGCGGGTATACGCGTGGCGATGGATGTCCTGCCAGCTTGCATTTTCCTGCTTTTCCGCGACGGCTTTCAGAGGAGGGCGAGGAGCGGAAGCTATGGATGTGGCTCGCCATTATCGCGCTAGTGTGCGTGCCGTTGCTGACCGTGTCGCCGACGGCGGTCGACCGCATGGCGCTTTACTAATTCCGATCCAACTGTTCGTCTTCGGTCGCCTCACGATCTGGCTAAGACCATTCGTGGCCGCACACAGCTGACGCTAGGATCTTGGCGTACTACACGGCCGTCCAGTTTGTGTGGCTCAATTTTGCGCAGACCGCGTTTGCGTGGCTGCCGTATCAGATCTATCCGTGGGCGATTTGAGTGCCTGAATGAAGCTGGTCCTGTTCGCCAACACCGACTGGTACATCTATAACTTTCGTCGCTCCTTGGCGCTTGCGTTGCGTGATGCCGGGCATGAACTTCTTTTGATCTCGCCTCCCGGCCCGTACGGCGACAAGCTGCGTGCGCTAGGCCTGCGTTGGGAACCGGTGCCGATGGATCGACGCAGCCTGAATCCGCTGCGCGAGGTAGTGCTGTTATGGCATTTGTGGCGACTCTTCCGGCATGAGCGTCCAGACCTCGTACATGGCTTCACGATCAAGTGTGCGGTCTACGGCTCACTGGCTGCGCGTCTTGCTGGCGTGCCGGCGCGGGTCAATGCGGTTGCTGGCATGGGCTACGTGTTTACCAGCAATGATGCCAAGGCGCGGCTGCTGCGGCCTGCTGGTGCGCACACTGTTGAAACTGGCCTTGGGTGGACGCGGTGCGCGGTTGATCCTGCAGAACCCCGATGATGTCGCGCTGTTCGACCAGGCTGGCCTGGTGGATGCTGCGCAGGTGCGGTTGATCCCGGGGTCGGGCGTGGATTGCTCGCGCTTTGTCGTGCGCGACGCGACGCGCGACTCTGCGAAACCGTTACGCGTACTACTGGCCGCACGCTTGCTGTGGGACAAGGGCCTGGCCGAATACATTGCCGCGGCGCGCCGCTTGAAGGGCGAGGGCAGGGCGATCGAGTTCCTGCTGGCCGGCGATCCGGATCCGGGCAACCCGGCGGCCGTGCCCCAGGCCCAGGTGCAGGGCTGGGTCGATGAAGGGGTCGTGCAATGGCTTGGGCACGTCGACGACATGCCGGCATTGCTTGCCGACGTGGACATGGTGGTGTTGCCCAGTTATCGCGAAGGCTTGCCCAAGGGTTTGATCGAGGCTGCGGCGTGCGCTTTGCCGCTGGTGACCACGGATGTGCCGGGTTGTCGCGAAGTGGTCAGCGATGGTGTCGATGGTTTGCTGGTGCCGGTGCGCGATGCCGAGCGCTGGCCGATGCGATTGCACGCCTGCAGGACGATCCGGTGCTGGCCCAGCGTTTGGGGTTGGCTGCCCGCGACAAGGCACTGGCCGAGTTCGACGAGCGCATCGTGATTGCGCGGACGATCGGCGTGTACCGGGAATTGCTTGACGATCCATGAGGGCAACCAAATCCGGTGCCACCGCCTCGTGTGTTTCCTTGAGTTTTCGGCTGGGTGCTGGTCGTACTGACCATTGCGACCATCATCGTCGGCGTCATGTTGGCGCCGGAACAATTGAGCTGGATGCGCGTGCACTGGGTAATGTTCAACTGGCCGATGGGCAGGATCGAGTGGCTGGAAACCAACGTGCCCCTGAACATCCAGCATGTGCTGATGTTTGGTTGGCTCAGCTTCTTGTTGCGGCTGACTTGGCGCAACGCTTCGTGGAAGCAGTTGTTTGCGGTGGTAGCCGGGCTGGCCATAGGCACCGAACTATTGCAGGTGTGGCTGCCGGGCGGGATCCAGGCTCAGCGATGTGCGCGATGACTTGCTGGGGGCCTGCTTGGCATGGGTATTACTGACGCTTCTGGTCGGCCTTCGCCGCAAATTTGCGACAAAGAGGACTTAAGGCGCTGCCCGCAGAGGCCACGTTGATTGGAGCAGGTAGCCATGGCGTACTCCCCGAGAGTACGTTCAGGAAAAGAGGCGCGAGAAAAGCGGGTTGACGAAATACGGGCGTGAACGGCACGCGCTGGGACGCTTGTACTGGGGCGTTAGCGATATCGAGGCATTCCCACGGGCACCCCCAAATCGATCCAGGCCATTCGCGGCCTGGGAATCCAAAGTTGAGAGCTGCTGGGTCTGGGTCTGCGGACCCAATGCCTCGCCCAAGCTGGCTACTGCACTGACTGTAAGGGGTGTGAGGCAAAGGCGTAGCCCGCGTGGGCCGGCAAAGGCCCACGAAGAAAGCAGCGTCCAGGGGAGGTCGACCGGGCAAATCGGCCGGGATATCCAGCCAAACCTGGAGTGGACGCTTACTGGTGAGGCCTGCCGCTGAGTATCGGGATGGCGGAGCCGGTCAAGGACGTTGTCTTGTGAGGCAATCGGAACCGGTGCACCCAGCTTCTGGAGTTATGAAGTTGCTCCCGCTTGCTGTCAGATCGCTGATGTTGCCGAGGTGCGTCAGTACCGGAGACGAGTATCCGGAGTCTGGCTCTGTGCTGGCTGCTGACTGTAAATCCATGGCTATCCCCTGATGGTGAAATCGATAAATCTTGCAATTCCCAGTGTTTAATTTTTTGTCTAGAACAGATACAGCCGCAACTCGGAAGTCCCATCCTTTGTTGGAACTACCACAGTCCTTGATCCTGATAGCAGGGTTCCACCGGTCGCCAGCAAATAGTGCATCGCCCAAGCTTCTGCTGCACCGCTGTCCTCGAAGTTCGCGCTGACGAGGCAGCGTTTGCCCTGGCATCTCGAATCAAACCCCCGGGGTACGGGCAGGTTGTCGGACTGCGTGCGGCTTGCAGCGTCAAGAAGCCATTGTTCCTGTTGCATCTCGAGAGTGGGGTTTGATGGCTCTTGGGCAAGTTGCGCATCCATTGTTCGGGCAACCTGCCGTGGCGTCACCTGAGGCTCCGTGGCTTTTAGCTCCTCGATGCCGGACATCGCATTGCTGGAAGCACGCAGGTCCTCAAGGGAGGACTGGAGTCGACTGTCCGATGTAGCTGCGTCCTCGCGGCGACCTGGGGCGCCTGGAGATCCTTGCCATTGCTTGGCGCGAGCGATTGCCGAAGCGTTGGAGGTATCCCGGATGGCCTGTTCGATGCCGTGCAGTCGGGAGGCAAGGTTTACCGTATAGGCAAGATTGCCGACCAACAGCAAAAAGGCGGCTGCCAAGAGCGGCAGCTGCCTTTTGCTGAACTGCGAAGCAGAAGGATCTGTACGGTTTGCTGGCATGACAGGCCTAGACGGGACTAGTTACCGACGTCAATGTCATAAGCCACCGCTCCATCGTTCAGCTCCACGCCCGGCGGGACGCTGCACACGATATTGGCTGGCAGTGGAAGATAGTGTCCGCCATTGTCACTGGTGCGCCAGATGATGGAGTTTTGCTGGCCGTTGTTGGTGAGTGTGACCGTCTTGGTGCTGGTAAAGATCAGCGAAGAAGTGGCGTAACCGGCGGAAATCGTGCATGCCATCTGCGTGTCGGTATCGGTGGTGTTGCGTGCAAAAAGCTGCACCGCCCGGACGAAGCCGTTGTTGTAAATGGCATACGGATCTCCCGCAAAATTACATACAACGATGGCGTTCCAGCTGGAGAAGCCGACGCCATTCTTGGTCGTCTTGGCATTGCGGCCTTGCTTCCTGTTTGGTGCGACGCTGCTTGGGCCACCAAGGATGTTTCGGTAACCCAAAGCGGTGCGCGCCATTTTTGCTTCCTCCCAGCCATTGGCGGCGTGGCAATTGCCTCCCATGTTCTGGTAGGTCCCATGCGTTTTTGTCACCGCTGTAGCGGGTGCTGCAACCAGTGATGCGACAAGGCCAAGCACGAGTGTGGCCAGCGCGGCGTTAACGCGCGAGTGGAAGATGGTCATGATTCGTTCCCCTGTGATGTTTGTGTCAACAAACTTTTGCTGTTTGTCGAGGGTCCCCGGTTGAGTGGTGAAGTCTCTCTCCGTTTGAGACTCGCATCACAATAACTGCGGTTTGTAACCGACGTCAAGCAACGACTGTGATGCGTGCATGAAGACCTAGCAAGAAGCGGGCCAATCGCGTTGTGATGGGCTCGTTGGCAGGCGTCGCGCGTTAAAGCGCGTAATTGCGACAACCCGACCTTTGGTTGATTGGCCACGGTTGAATAGGCGACTTTGATTGCCCTCAGTACAGGACTTCAAAGGCATCCAACCCTATAAAGCGCTCCGCTCACTCGTATCGCCCACTGTGGTGCCGGGGGCGCTGGCGGGTTGATGGGGTGCGGGTTAGCCGTTACTTCGCCATGGCGCAAAGGAGCACATGGACCTCATTGGCCTAGGTCGACGATTGCCCACTGGCAACCAAATGCGCGCGCAACGCTTGGGTTGTCGACAGATTGCATGAATAGTCCCTGGGATAGCCCAAGGAGAAGGCCCGAATCTGTCCGGCCATGGCTGCGGCATGTCGCAGGGTCGCAACACTTTGGCGCTGGTTACCCATGTCCAAGCGGAACCGGTGTTCTACCAGGGCCATGCAGGCCGCTGCGGCAGGTAGCGGGGAAATTGCAACGGCCGCTTTTGGTGCGGACGGTGCATTGAGCAGGTACATCGCCGTCACCGGAACCGGCCCCACCAGGTCTGTGACGGGTGTTGGCCGCGGATCATCCACCCAGACGCGGCGCTTGCCGGTGTGGCGGGCGACGGACGACTGCCGGGGAGCGAAATCAAAGCTGTGCGCGATGCTGTCGTTGAATAGCCGTAGGCTGGGGTAGGTTGCGACGGCCAGGACTTGGGTCCCTTCCTGACGCAATACGACGCAATCGTCCGATAGCAACTGTCCCCCACATTGCTGCAGCAGGCTGGCGAGCGTGGACTTGCCCCAGCCACTTTGACCCAGGAATAGCGCGCAGGCGTTCTCGACCTGGACGCAGCTTGCGTGGAGGATCGTTTCACCCTGCTCCGCCAATAGACGCGGCAGGACCTGGTCGATGAGGAGATGCTCCAGCGTCTCGACGTCGGTCTTGGCCAGGCATTGGATCCTGACCGTGCCTTCCCGAGGATCCAGCAGGAAATCTGCCAGCTCCGGCGCTCGCAAGAGGAACTGCTCTGGCGGTTTTGCGTGGCTCTCACGCGTTGCATTTGCCAGCTGGAGGCAGGGATGTCCTTGTGAATCCAGCCACTGGTGTCGCCAGGCATCGCGCGGTTGCAGTCGCGGCACGATATCCGGCGGTGCAATCCGCAGGGCGATCGGGCCTGCCGGACTGACGGATTGAGGCAGGCTGGGAAGCGGGACTGCCGAGGAGAGTTGGCGGCCGGCGTACCGGTACAGGCCGGGTGGGTCGCGTACGGTCAAGTCCGGAATTTCCTCAGAGGTGCCGGCTGCAGGCATCCAGCGGCTGAGCGTCGTGGCGCCTTATCTGGCCATGCTAGCAGCCTGGGCAATTGACCTGGCGATCTCCATGGGTTGCTCGGCCCTCGCAACAGACGGCAATCCCGTGGATCGGCCGAACCACGCCAATGATTCCCGCAGCGATCCACTCCTGGGGTCAGCGACTAATGCGTTGGTACCACAGCGACAGTCCAATTGCTGCCAGGAGTTCGTCTGTGATTTGCGTGTCTGCTCGATTACATGCGGCAGCCAGGCGTTTGGTGTCCAACCAGCCCAGATGCGGCATGTGCTCACATCCCAGACCGGCTTGCCTCAGTCGCTTGAACTCCGCCCTGTTGAAGCTCCAGCCCAGATGGCTGTTGTCCTTGCGCCACACAACCTGTGTTGGAAGCAATCCTGACATGGCCTTTCTGAGTACCCACTTTGCGTGCCTCTCGTTATGACGCAGTGCAATAGGCATCCAGGCCGCGAACTCGATCAGGTCACGGTCCGCGTAGGGGTGTCGGGGCTCAACTCCGAATACAGATGCAACGCGGTTGTAGCGCTCCACCGCAGCCGTAATGTAGGACGCGGTCATGCTGCTCAAGGCAGTGGTTTCATGCCAGTGGTGTGCTTGCCCGACAGCCCGGCGACCAAGCCGATAGCGCTGTTTCATGTGCACTCGTCGTGCGAAACTCTGATGGATGAGACTCTTTTCCATCATCGCGCGGTATTCCTGCCCGATGGCGAGGTGTTGCCACATCGCATGGCCAGCCGCGGGAGTGATGCATCCAGCCATCACGCGTAGCGCATGTGCACGCGGATGCACGATGCCGGGCCGCTGCCAACCCTTGAGCGCTGCAGACCATGCCTCGCGCCAGCGGCCATGTCCCACGAGTCGTCTTGGATACTGGCCGATCACGAATAGATTGTCGGCAGGCATGCCGTCCAACACACTGGGTACCTTCCGTGCGGACGCGGTGTCATAGATAGCTCCCACCAAGGTCATGCTGGTATCAAATGGCTCGCCCACGCGATGCCACCACGACTGCGCCGGGTCGATACTGCATTTGTATTCAGACAGATCTATGTACGTTGGCTTGCAGGTCACGTGATCGATCACGGCTCGGATATTGCGGGTCTCAGGGCAATCGGGATCTGCGCTATTGGTGGCAGAAAAAACGGGGAGTGGCACTTGCCCCCTGTCAATACATGCCGCGCTGGCCAAAGCCACGACCGAGGAGGAATCCAGTCCGCCACTGAGCATCGAGCCGACGGGGCGCTGGCTGCGCAGGCGTAGGCGCACCGCGCGGTCCAGCTGTTCGCGTTGGGCCTCTATCCATTCGGCTTCCTGCTGCGGCAGGCCATTGGGTCTATCCCCGATCGGACGCCAGTAGCGCTGGGTAGTGAGCGAGCCATCGCGCAGCCGCAACCAGTGCGCCGGCGGCAGGCGCTGGACCGAGGTAAAAAACGTACACGTCTGGTCGATACCTTCGGTGGCCTGGATCAAGGCGTCGGCAATGCGGCCTTCGTCCAGGTCGCGCGGGACGTGTCCCTGGGCCAGGACCGCATCGGCGCTGGATGCGAATACAAAGACGTGGCCGGGGCGATGATGGAAGGCTAGCGGGCGCACGCCCATGGGGTCGCGCGCAATGAATAGTTCGCAGTCGCGCGGATTCCAGATGGCGAAAGCAAAGTCGCCGCGCAGGCGATCGGCGCAGCCCTCCTGCCAGCGTTGCCAGGCGGCATGGAGCAGTTGCCCGTCGCCGACTGCGTCTGCCGGTTGGTTGATGCCAAGCTCGCGAAGGAGTTGCGGGCGGTTGTCCAGGCGGCTGTCTGAAACGATGATGCATCCGCTGTCCGGATGGCGCCATGGTTGGTGCTCGGCGAGCGCCTCGGGCGTGGTTGCCAACAGGGCTTGGCCGAAGCCGGCATTGTCTGCGCACAACAGTGCTTGACGGTCAGGCCCGCGTGATGCCATGGCCTGCAGCATTGCGGTCAACTCGTGCTGCGTTGCCGCTCTGTCAGACCACACCGCGCCCGCGATCCCACTCATGTATCCGACCTGCCGGTGATGAATGCCACGGCTATGATAGGGCCTTCGTTTTGCATGAAGTGCCGGATGTCGCAATCCAATCCTGCCGAGGCTATCGCGCAACGGGTTTTGCTTGCCCGTCTGGTTACCGGTCGCGAGGTCGACCTGGGCGGCGTTGTCGGCACGTTGATCGACTCGTTGCTTGCATGCGCCCGCGCCGAGGGTGTGCTGGCGCTTTGCGCGCGATGCGTAGCAGGCCGTGCCGATGCCGCACCCGAGTTGCAGGCACGTTTGTCCACAGCTGGTTTGGGATTGGCAGCCGGCGCGTTGAGCCGGGAGGCGGCCTGTCGAAACCTGCTGGCCGCCTTGCCCGATGATTTGCCGCTGCTGGTGTTGAAGGGGCTTGCGCTGGGCCAGTGGTTGTACCCGGCGCCCTACCTGCGCGAGTGCAGCGACATTGATTTGTATTTTGCAAGCCGTGATGACGCGGAACGGGCGGCCGGGCTGCTGGCGCCGCTGGGGTACGAGTTGCAATACGGGGCTGGCGCGTTTGCCCATGAGTTTCTCTGCCGCCGGGTATCACGGCAGGGCGGGGTGGACGTGGATCTGGACATGCACTGGCAGCTGTCGGCATCGCCGCTGTTTGATGCATTGCCGACATTCGCCCAGTGGCAGGCGGGCAGCCAGGCCCTGCCGTCACTTGGCCCCGGCGCCCGCGGTCTGGGTGCAGTCCATGCCTTCATGCACGCAGGCCTGCATCGCGCGTCCAACCTGTCGGCTGGGCTGGGAGATCGGCTGAAATGGTTGTACGACCTGCATCTGTTGGCGGGACGCTTTAGCGCGCAGGACTGGGCCGAGGTTCTACGGGCCTGCCGGGCGCATGGGCTTTGCGGTGTCTGTGCGCAGGCGATGCTGGCGACGCGGGCGGAGCTGGGGACGGTATTTCCCGAAGCCACCCTGCAGTCGCTGATGGCGGCTGCCCGGGACGAGGTGCTGGATGCGAATCGTTTACAGGATTGGAGCTATATCCAGCGCCTGAACTTCCGCGCGCTAGGATCCTGGCGGCGGCGTGCGCGATGGTTGTGGGAGCGTGCGTTTCCCTCGGAGGGTTATCTGCACGAGCTCTATGGGGCGGATGTCAGCCGCCGGGGGCTTTGGTGGGCGCGGATCCGGCGGGCGGTTGGGCGGTTGTTTGGTCGACTGCCGGCTTGAGCTTGGGGCGCTGACGCAACAGGACAGTCGTCAATGGATTGCTGCCTTTGCGGGCCAAGGGATTTTTTGGCTCGCGGAAGGTTCAAATCGTGTCCATGGTGCGGTCCGACATTGGCTCGGTGATTTTGAAGGGTGCGCTGGATGGTCTTTGCGCGCCGTCGTGGGCGGCGGGGGTCAGATTGTCCGGTTGTTTCGACCTGGGCGGAACGGCTGCTTCATTGGCTTGCGTCGTTGCCCCGCTCAGCCCTTTGGAAAGGTGCATGCGTGCTTGGATGCGGATCGAGTGACTCACCTTGGATCTCAACCCAGGCATGCGCATCGACCACGCCCTGCTGTTTACGGACACCCAGCTTGAGTTCTGGCGCGAGGCCGCGCCTGCGCAGGAGCCAGTAGACCAGCAGGGACTGGCGCAGGCAGGTGGCGGTTACCGTGCCGCGGCGTCCGGCAATGGATGCCATCCTTGCCGCCGAACGCGCGGCATCGATGTGGTTTGGCGTCGCCGGATGGGGCGCCGGGTTGTGTGACAGGTACTCTAGCCAGCGTTTGGTACGTCCATACCCTGCCAGGGCGATGCTGGCGTGGACCAAGGGCAGGGCGAGGATCATCCATGCCAGCTGCCTGCGTTGGGGTCCGGTGAGAGTTTGCAGACCTGGCAGGATGCCGGTCATTTCAACCGACCTTGACCAGCCCGGCTGCAGACAGTTGGCCGACCAGCGCCAGCAGGTCCTGCGGATCCGTTGGGGGTCGACGGTGTATTCCGCACACAGCTGGTGTGCGACGGACGACAGGTTGTCGTGGGTGCCGAGCAGCTCCCAGATCCGCGTGCCGACTGCGTCGAGCCTGAAGTATTGCTCGCTGGCCAGGTCCAGCAGCACGGCTTCGCCACCCACTTCCTGCACCAGCACCTCGACGTGGGGCTGACCGGGTCGGCAAGGGTGACGGCGATGGGCTTTGCAGTCATGCTTGGTGATAAAATGCGGTGACTGCACAAGGGTAGGCGAGTGGGTCACGGGGTAAAGAACAACCAGCCACGGGCCTGATCGAGCCGCTTGCACTTGCGCAATGCTGCGGCCGCACCTGCCGGCGCTGTTGCTGGCCCTTGCGCTGATGCTGGTGCAAAGCGTCGCTACCTTGCTGCAGCCCTGGCTGGGCGGGCTGATGGCCACGCGGCTGGTCGACCTTTATGGTCTGAGCGGGCTGCTGTGGGTGTTGTTCGGCCTGGTCGCGGCGCAGGCGGTGCTTGGCTACGTGGCGCAGATCCAGCTGCGCGCGGTGTCCGGCCGGCTGGTGGCCGACAGCGGCGCATCGCTGTACGCGCATCTGCAGTCGCTGCCGCTGGCCTGGCACAACAGCGCCGCCGCGGTGACGTGCTGGCGTTGATGACCGGGGATATCCACCGCATGGGCCAATACGTCACCGGGACGCTCGTGCCTTTGTTGCCGCTGCTGCTTACGTTGGTCGGTGCGCTGGTGATGATGCTGCGGCTGGCGCCGACAATCGCGATTGCCATCGCGGTGCTGATGCCACTGCTGTTTATCGTGCTGAAACTGGTCGGGCGTCGGCTGCGTCCGCTGGGTAACGAGACAATGCAGGCCTGGGCCGACCAGTCGGCGTTGGCCGAGCAGAACCTGGCGTTGCTGCCGGTGATCAAGTCCTTTGCCACCGACGAGGTCGAAGCGGCCCGCTATCGCGGCAAGGCAGAGGGGCTGTACCGGGTCGAGCTTCAGCAGGCCAGGCTGGAAGGGGTGATTTCGCCATTGGTCACGATCCTGAGCAGCGGCGTGGTGTTGTTGTTGCTGGGACTCGCGGGACACCGGGTCGCCAGCGAGCAGATGAGCTACCGGGCAGCTGGTCAGCCTGTTTTTGTATGGACTGGTGCTGGTCAATCCGGTGAGCCAGCTGGCCCGCGTATATGGCAATACGCAGTCCGCCAAGGGCACGTTGCAGCGGTTGCAGGCCGTGCTTGCCACGCCTTCGGAGCCCGACGAGGGGACGACGATGCTGGAAGATGTCCGTGGCGAACTGCGTTTCGAGCAGGTGGCATTTGCCTACGCCGATCGCCCGCCCGTATTTGAGTGCCTGGACCTGCGCATCGCGGCGGGAGAGACCGTTGCACTGACGGGCCACAACGGCGTGGGCAAGAGCACGCTGGCGCATTTGCTGCTGCGACTGATGGACCCGCAATCGGGGCGCATCACGATCGACGGTATCGACCTGCGGGAGCTGACGCTGGCGTCATTGCGCGGGCAGATCGGGCTGGTGTCGCAGCAGGTGCTGCTGTTCAACGCCAGTGTGGCCGACAACATTGCCTACGGGCGCGCGGATGCGTCACGCGGCGAAATCGAGCGCGCCGCAGTGGCGGCGCGGGCCGATGAGTTCGTCGCAGGATTGCCGCAAGGCTATGACACCATCATCGGCGACCAGGGCGTGAGGCTCTCCGGTGGGCAGAAGCAGCGGATTGCTTTGGCTAGGGCGCTGCTCAAGGATCCGGCGGTGCTGATCCTGGACGAGGCGACGGCGATGTTCGACCCCCAGGGCGAGCGCGAATTCATCGAGCAGTGTCACGACGTCTTGAGCCGGCACACCGTATTGTTGATTACCCATCGGCCTGCGAGCCTGGCCTTGGCAGACCGGGTGATGGGACTGCAGGACGGGAGACTCGTTGAAATGGCCGATTCAGGAAACTGAGCGGCCCAGGGCCGACTTCCAGGCGGGCATCGGCCGGGCTAGAGGCGGATGCGAGGGAGATGATTGCTCTGGATTTCGTCACGCAATCTGCAGTCCGCACCGGTAGACTTACGCGCGGCCTGCAGGGGGCCGCCTTCAGGGATAGCGTACAGCGTGTTGAACTCACAAATCGAGCTGATCTTTGTCGCCCTGATTGCCGCAGCAGTACTGACCTGTGTCGTGCAGTGGCTCCTGCGCCCGGTCGCCCAGCGATTGGATCTGTTGGACCATCCCCAGGGTCGCAAGGATCACAGCCATCCAACGCCCGTGACCGGCGGCATGGCGATGGCGGTGGGCGCTTTGGCGGTGACGTTTTTCCTGGCGGACCACCCCGGCAACCCGTTGTATGGGTTCGTGCTGGGCTCGGTGCTGTTGATCGGCGTTGGCCTGTTGGACGACAAATACGACCTGCCTTGGTGGCTGCGCGTCGCCGTGCAGGTACTCGCTGCGCTGTCGATGATGTACCTGGGCGGCGTGCAGGTCGAGCGGTTGGGGCCCCTGTTCGGGTTGGGCAATACTGAACTTGGCGTTCTGTCCGTACCCTTCACGGTTTTCGCGACCGTGGGGTTGATCAACGCGGTCAACATGATTGACGGTGCCGACGGTTTGGCCGGGTCGCTGGTGTTTGCCGCACTTGCAATGCTGACGGCGGCTGCGGTGTACGCAGGCAACATGGGCCTGGCGCTGTTGATCGCGGTATTCGTCGGCGCGGTGGGTGGATTTCTTGCCTACAACCTGCGCTTGCCCTGGCGGCCACGTGCCAAGCTGTTCATGGGTAATGCGGGTAGCGCATTCCTGGGGTTCGCGATCGCGTGGGCAGCGTTTCGCCTGACCCAGAATCCGAATCATGAGGTCAGCCCCATCCTGGCATTGTGGGTGTTGCCGGTGCCGGTGCTGGACACCATCGTGTTGATGGTGCGGCGGACCTCGATGCGCAAATCCCCGTTTATCGCCGACCACAACCATATCCACCACTTGATGCGCGACGCGGGCATGGGCCCGACCCGCTCGGCGATGTTGCTGGCATTCTTCAGCTGCGTCTGCGGCCTGTCGTGCGGGGTGGCGTTGATCGTGGACGTGCCCGAGCCGCTCTTGCTGTGCGCATACCTGTTGCTGTGCGTGTCCTGGTACTGGGTTACAGGCAGGCGTCAGCGCGCGGTAGCGTTTTTCCGCTGGCTTGGGGGTCTTCGCGTCAGGGTGCCGGAGGTCTTGTAGCTGGCGGGCGGCGTGGCTGCAATTGAGGTTTCAGCCAGGAGCGCTTCTGCTCAGCCCGTTTGCGGGGAGAAGCGACCGCACTGCTCCCGCACGTGCCCCCTCTTGGGGCATGGCAGGTACCGATGACCGGGGATGATGTGGGTCGCGTTGGTGGGCGGTGCAGGGTTCGAACCTGCGACCCTTGCCGTGTGAAGGCAATGCTCTACCACTGAGCTAACCGCCCAAAAAACAGAACGCTGTCGAGCGCGGCTCGACGGGCCGCGTATTCTAAGGTTTCCGCGTGGGCTGGACAAGCAATTCCAGACAGTCACGCCTAAGTCGCTGGATGGTCAGGCATGCGTCTGCCAGGAGACCCCGCCTTGGCGGGAATGACGGTGGGAGTCGTCGAATCATCCGAGGGGGAGGTCGTCAGCCTCGGGGCACTACTCCAGCTGTTCGCGGGCGTAGCGGGCATCGAGTGCTTCCATGGCATCCAGCGGCTTGGCCTTGGCGGCTGTTTCATAGGCAGCCGCGGCGTCGTCCTCGCGCTTGTCGCCGTGCAGCAGCATCAGCATGTTGCCGTACTCGATGTGGGCGATGGGGGAGGTGGGGGTGAGCTTGAGGGCGGTCTTGATGTGCGACTCGGCCTCGCTGGCCTTGGCGCCATAGGTCAGGCCGCCGATCATGGCGCCGATCTTGCCGATGATCTCGGCATGGTAAAGGGCGAGCGCGGTGTGCGCCTCGGCGTGTTTGGGGGCCAGCTCCAGTGCCGCATCCAGTGATTCGCGCACCTTGCCGGCAATGCCCTGCTTGAGGGCCTTGGCGATGCTCAGGCCCTGGCTGTAGCGGCCCAGGGCAAAGGCGTGGCGGTAGTGGCTGTTGGCGTCGTCCGGGAACATGTCGATGGCATCGGCTGCAATGGCGGCGGCCTGTTGGTAGCGCTTGAGCTGTTCGGCCTGATTGTCGACAAGGTAGGTCGCGTGGATGCCCAGGGCCTTGGTGGCGACCGAGGCGCCGATCGGGCCCAGGGCCAGCCCGGCATCGAACGCTTGCTTGAAGTCGCCGTGGTGGAAGGCGCGCCAGGCGTCCTGCAAGGTGCCGGCCAGGGTCTCGGCATTCATCTTGGGCGCACCCTTGCCGGCGATCGCGACCAGCGCCGCGGCGCGTTTGGGGTCCGGATAGGGCTCGCAGTCCCCGGCGTGCAGTTTTGGCCAGGCTTTCTTCAGGGCGTCGCCGGAATAGGCATAGGGCTTGGCGTCGAGGGGGAAAGCAGCCCAGGCGGTTTTGGCGGCCATGGTGGGCGTCCTGTTTTGGGGGGAGTGTCGGCAAGCATCGCGTGGTCGCTTGTGGGTGGCAAGGGGGATGGGGGTTAGCTGCGCTTTTGGCGGCGTGCAGGGCTGCAACGTCCATGGATCCCCGCCTTCGCGGGGATGACGGTAAAGGGGGGTGATGGTGGTAACGCGGGGTGCACGGTAAGGCGGGGTGCGTGGTGAAGCGGGGGTGCGCGGTAGGGCGGGGTGCACGTAAGGCGGGGTGCGCGGTGAAGCGGGGTGTGCGGTGAAGCGGGGTGTGCGGTAGGGCGGGGTGCACGGTAAGGCGGGGTGCGCGGTGAAGCGGGGTGCGCGGCAAGGCGGGGCGCGGGGCAAGGCGGGCTACCTGGTGAAGCGGGGTGGCATGGTGACGCGGAGATGGCGGGCGCACGTGGAGCGCTGAAGGTGTCCCCAATGCGCCCTATTGCGCGGCGCGGCCTTTGACTTCGGCGCAGTAGTCCTTCGACTCGGCAGCGGGGGTGAACCAGTAATAGTCGGCCGGACCGGCTTCTTGCATGGCGAGGTGCGGATCGTCCTGTCCGGCGGTGACCTCCATCAGCTGGATGACGACCTGGCTTGCGTCGGGATCCAGGGCGCGGAGTTGGCTGGGGACGCCGGTATCGCTGCGCGCGTGTTCGCCGCCTGCGATCAGCAGCGCAGGTTGGGCGTCGTACATGGCATTGGCCATGCTGGCGTCCTTGGCCAGCTGGATCGCCAGCATCGGTTGCAGCGACGTGCGCGCTTGCATGCGGCAATGGGCTTCGAAGATGCGATCAAGCAGGTGTTGGCGTGTTGAAGCGCTGGACAGGGGCACCGAGCGGAAACGCGGGTTGCCGTCGAGCATCGATTCGCCCTGGGTGTAAATGCGGGTGATGAAGGCCTTGTCGATGTTGCCGGCGACCAGCTGGCCGTTGCGCAGGGTGGCCTGGAACAAGGGGCCATAGGTCGCCAGGTCCCAGCCTTTTTCCGGCCATTGCAGCGTTTGGCGGATGGTCTCGAGGGCGTCATCGGCGGATAGTTTGGACAGCAGGGGGCGCTGTGCGTCGTCGAGCATTTCAAAGACGACGGCACTGCCCGGTTGCTTGTCCAGGCGGGCGGCGATCAGGTCCGCTTCGATCCGGTGGTGGTCCGGGTTGTCATGCTTTTCGCCGACAAAGGCGAATTGCGCCGTGCCCAGCTCGGCGATCAGGTCAGCCTCGGTGACGTGCTTGCCCTGCTTGTCGACGATGACGCCGGCAAGCGGGTGGTCGCGTAGTCGTGGTGAAAGCCAATCCGATTGCGCCGCGATAGCGCAGGCGGGAAGCGACAGCAGCAGCAATGCCAGCAGCGCCAGGCGCATGGCGAAAGCGGGTTGGAGTGTGCGAATCCGATGGCTGGGGGGTGTGGAAGACATGGTCGCCGCCTGGTGTGTTGCAGAAGATTGATTGCAGGGGAGTGAATGTATCAGGCTGGCTCTTGACCCTGTCGTTCCTGCGAAAGCAGGAATCCAGTGCCTTTGCCCCTACTTCAAATCTACTTGAATGATTGCGCCATCCCGGCAAACGCCGGGATGCATCGAGCGCGGGGGCAGGGATCCCGGCGTCCGCCGGAGGGGCAGGCTCTCCTGCTGCCTACCGCTCCAGACGCTGGATTCCTGCTTTCGCAGGAATGACGGTTGGCAGGGGGGTAGGGGCGGCCTGGCTGGAACCCGTTCGAGTCCGGCCGGACCATCGTGCCTGGGTCTTCTAGTCCAGGTAGGCGCGGGTCAGGGTGTTCAAGTGCAGGCGCTCGGCGTCGCGGAGGAAAGGCGCCAGCAGCATCATCACCTGGACGATGCCGTCGCGGATCGCGGCATGCTCGTCCTTGTCGCCACGCACGGCGGCATAGTTGAGCCAGAAGGTCGACAGCACCAGTACGTTGGTCGCGGCGGCATCAAGCTCGTCGGCGGAAGCGCGCATGACCCCGGCCATGGTGAGTCCGCGCATCACGGCGTGGGCCTGGTCGCTGGCGCGTTTGAGGATGCGTGCAAAACGCAGTCGCAACTTGCGGTTGCGGCTGAGGATGTCGACCAGGTCGCGGTAAAGGAAGCGGTAGTCCCAGATGCATTCAAAGACGTGGTGCAGTTGCAGCCACAAATCCTCCAGCCCGGGCAGGCGGTCGCCGGGGAAGGCAAGGGCGTCATCGATCCGCGCTTCGTAATGCGCGAACAGGTGCTCGATGATGTCGTCCTTGTTGCGGAAGTGGTAGTACAGGTTGCCGGGGCTGATCTCCAGCTCGTCGGCGATATGGTTGGTGGTGACGTTGGGCTCGCCGCGCACGTTGAACAGTGCCAGTGAGCAGTCGAGGATCAACCGGCGGGTCTGCCTGGCCATCGCGTCGGGTCGTCCGGGGCCTGCTCAGGCCGTCAGTTTGGCGACCAGGTCGATGTACTGCTGCTTGGCGTCGTCCTGCGAGGTGCCCTTGAGCTTGTCCCAGGCCTCGTACTTGGCGGTGCCCACGAAGTCGAAGAAGCCGGGTTTGGGGCCGCTGACATCGCCTTCGGCACCCTGTTTGTACATCGCGTACAGGCGCAACAAGGTGTCGTTGTCCGGACGCTCGGGCAGTGCCTGGATGTCTTTGGCGGCCTGTTCGAAGCGGGTGTTGAGGTCGGACATGGCGCGACTCCTGCAGGCTCGATGCGATGGCCGCATCAAAACATGCCCCCCAAGGGGGTCAATACGGGTGGGAATTGTGGTGGTGAGCACGCTCTGGCACCTTAGTGCCATCATCGGTGCCGATGGCGTGCCGTCAGTCCACTGGCAGCCATCGAGGCAGCCGCTGTCAAGCAGTCGCTGTTGAACAGTCGCTGTTGAACAGTATTCAACGACCAGGAGCACAGGGCATGGATTATTTCGTCACGGGCGCAACCGGCTTCATTGGACGCTTCCTGGTCAGCAACCTGCTCAAGCGCAAGGGCACGATCCACGTGCTGGTGCGCAAGGGTTCGGAAAAAAAACTGGCTGCCATCGGCGAGAAGATGGGCTGGGACATGCGGCGCGTGCTCCCGGTGGTCGGTGACATGGCCTCGCCCAAGTGCGGGCTGACCCCGGCCAAGATCCGCGGACTGAAAGGCAAGGTGAAGCATTTCTTCCACCTGGCCGCGATCTACGACATGAAGGCCAGCGCCGAATCGCAACGCGTGGCAAATGTCGATGGCACGCAGCATGCGCTGGACCTGGCGGCGGCATTGGGTGCGGGCACGGGTTCCGACATCGTGTTCCACCACACCAGTTCGATCGCTGCGGCGGGACTGTATCCTGGCATCTTCCGCGAGGACATGTTCGACGAGGCCGAAGGGCTGGACGATCCGTACCTGCGCACCAAGCACGATTCCGAACGGTTGGTGCGCGAGCAGACGCGGATCAAGTGGCGTGTGTATCGACCCGGCATGGTGGTAGGCCACTCGCAGACCGGCGAAATGGACAAGATCGACGGCCCGTACTATTTCTTCACCGTGCTCAAGAAGCTGCGGCAGATGCTGCCGCCGTGGATGCCGACGCTGGGCATCGAAGGCGGGCGCATCAACATCGTGCCGGTGGATTTTGTCGCCGACGCGATGGATCACATCGCGCACAAGCCCAAGCTGGACGGACAGACCTTCCATCTCACCGATCCCGAGCCGCAGCGGGTGGGCGAAGTGCTCAACACGTTTGCCCGCGCAGGCCACGCGCCGGAAATGACGATGCGGATCGACGCGCGCATGTTTGCCTTCGTGCCCGGCGGCATCCGCATGGCAGTTGGCAACCTGCCGCCGGTGCGGCGCTTCATCGGGATGCTGCTGCGTGACTTCCGCATCCCAAGGTCGACCTTGAAATTCGTCACCTATCCCACGCGTTTCGACAACCGCGAAGCCGAGCGGGCGCTGCGGGGTAGCGGCATCGAAGTGCCACGCCTGGATGGTTATGCCTGGCGGCTGTGGGATTACTGGGAGCGGCACCTGGACCCGGATCTGTTCATCGACCGCACGCTCAAGGGAAAGGTCCGCAACAAGGTGGTCGTCATTACTGGCGGCTCGTCTGGGATTGGTTTGTCGACGGCCAAGCGGGTAGCCGAGGCCGGCGCAGTCACGGTCATCGTGGCGCGCGGCAAGGAAGAACTGTTCAAGGTCCGCGACGAGCTGAACGCAGCGGGCGGCAAGGCGGGTGCAGCCAGGGTGTTTGCCTACACGGCAGACCTGGCAGACATGGCCGATTGCGACCGGCTGGTGGAAAAGGTCCTCGAGGACCACGGCCATGTCGATGTGCTGATCAACAATGCCGGGCGCTCGATCCGGCGCTCGATCGAGTTGAGCTATGACCGCTTCCATGATTTCGAGCGGACGATGCAACTCAACTACTTTGGCAGCTTGCGGCTCATCATGGGCTTCATGCCGACCATGACGCAGCGACGCAAGGGCCACATCATCAACATCTCTTCGATTGGCGTTTTGGCCAATTCGCCGCGGTTCTCGGCCTATGTCGCATCGAAGGCGGCACTGGATGCCTTCAGCCGCTGCGCGCAGGGCGAATTGTCAAGCAAGGGCATCAACTTCACCACCATCAACATGCCGCTGGTCAAGACCCCGATGATCGCGCCGACCAAGATGTACGACAGCGTGCCGACGCTGACGCCGGAGGAGGCAGCGGACCTGGTGGTGGAGGGCATCATCGAGCGTCCAACCCGGATCGCGACGCGACTGGGTATTTTCTCCGCGGTGGTCAATGCGGTCGCGCCAAAGGCTTACGAGGTGGTCATGAACACCGCCTTCGAGCTGTTCCCGGACTCGGCTGCGGCCAAGGGCGACAAGCAGGCGCTCAAGGACGGTGCGACGAAGCAGGAAACCCAACCGAGCAATGAGCAGATTGCATTTGCTTCGTTGATGCGTGGGGTGCACTGGTAGTCGATGGGTTGATTGATTTGGCGTGGGGCGGGGTGTTGCATGGCGCTGATCCACGCTCCGATCAAGATCCCGTTGGAGGCCTGGCGTGAGACTGCGTTTTTGACACTGATCGAGACCCTGATTGAACAGTGTCGTCATCCCGGCGAAAGCCGGGATCCATCTTGATCTCAATAGCTGGAATCACAATGGATTCCGGCTTTCGCCGGAATGACGGTTAACGCTTTTCAATCGTTTCCGCAGGCAAATTATTGGGATTCAAAATGCTCCTAAAGTGCCGCGCGTCGTAAGGGTAGAACTTCGGGAGTCCGCAGAACGGCCGGGGATTTCCTTGGGTGTTGAAGGAAATCAATACGGATCCCGGCGTTCGCCGGGATGACGGATCGTGGAGTGCGACTTGAGCCAAAGCCAACAACGATAGCGACAAGCGCACCCGGGCCGTCATTCCTGCGAAAGCAGGAATCCAGCGACTTTGGCGCAGTCAACTGGATTCCCGCCTTCGCGGGAATGAGGGTATAGGGGGACCGGTTCATTTGCGTGCGGGTGCCAGCAGTCGCGTCCCTTGCCCTTCGCCCTGAACGAGGGGGCGTGAAGTGCGGCGTGGGATGACGCGCCGTGAAATATTTCTTGGAATCCGATTTCAGTGCATGGCTGCGTTGCAGGACACATGACGCCGTCGAGAACCTGCCAAACGCATCGCGTGTCCCTAGTTATTGCGGCACTGCAAAAAGCGCACGGTCTTGCTGCTGCCAACTGGGGGCTGCAGTTGCAGTCGCGATGTGCGCAGCTCGTCGTAGTGCTCCAGGATCGGGCACAGTTCAGGTACCGGGTCGGACTTGTCGTCCAGCATGTAGACCAGCAACGTGGACTGAGTCGACCAGACTGCCCGGTCGACGTGCTGCAGGGTCGAGACCAGCTGGGTGACTTCCTTGCGGCGCTTGGCCAGCTCGGCGGGGTCGGTCGGAACCACCGACGTGGCCACGGCAGCTGCTTTGTCCACGCTGTTGGCGCCGGCTCGCTGCACACTTGCATTGGCCGGTGTCGTATTGCTGGGCGCGGCGGGTGTTGCCGGTTGTGTCGTGGGCGTCACTTGCGTACTTGCGCTGGGCGCGTCGTCGCCCATTCCCAGTGCCCATGCCAGCACGATGCCCACTACCACCGCGCCGAGCCAGGCCAGCAGCACGTATTGCCTGGTCTGGGTGCGCGCGGGCTCGGCCGCGGCTTCGTACTGGCCTTGCGGCAACAGTGACTGCAGCTCGGGCCACAGGGTGGGGCCGTCGAGCAGCTCGATGTATTGCAGTTTTGCTTCGCGAGCGATTCCAGGGGCAAACACGCCGGGGCTGACGATGAGCCCGCCATCGGCACTGCGCATCTGGATGTCCTTGGCAAATTCGATCAATGCATGCGAGTCGATGCGCGACGAGCCGCCATGGCGCGTGGACAACAGCCATTGACCGCCATCGCGTGCGAGCAGGTAGTCGCCATCGCTGCCTGCTTCTCCGACAATCGAGTAGCCGCGTCTTGCCAGTACCTCAAGTACGATCTTGATGAAGGCCCGCCAGCTCAGGCCGAGGAGCGAGGCGATGCCTGCGGCACGCTCCTGTTGCGGCAGGCGGATCTTGCGCAGGTAAAAAGAGGCCGCCAGTCCCAGCAGGACGGCAACCACGATTGCGATCAGCCAATGAGTCCATACCGCCATGTCCGTATTCCCTCGTCCGCACTAATCCAATGGGTCGCGGACAAGGATAGTCCAAAGCCGCGGGCCTGGGCCAAGGAACTGGCTGCGTGACCGACTTCAAGCCGCAGGCAAAAGCCCGCCAGTCCGGATCCGTAGGGGGAGGCTGCGGAGTCGATACGAAGTGGCGGGCTGCGGCTTGCTTGCCGGTGGCGCGGGGATGATCCGCTGCCACCGGTGGGGCCATGCGGTTACTTGGCGGTCTTTCGTGCGCGTGGCGACTTGCGGGCGGTCTTTTTGGCGGCTGCCTTTTTCGCGGGCCGCCCGGCGGTTTTGCTGGCCGTCTTTTTGGTGGCCTTTGCGGTTCTCTTGGTGGCGCGCTTCTTCGTGCTGGCGCCATTCTGGCGGCGCAGCTCGGCGGTCAGGGTCTCGACACGACGATTGAGTTCGGCGACGTCGTCGCGGCCCGGCACGCCAAGCTTGACCAGCGCGCGCTGGACGCGGTCTTCGAACACGTTTTCCAGGCGGTCCCAGGTATCAGCGGCACGCACACGGGCCTGGCCAACGCTGCTTTCGACTGCGGCACGGGCCTCGTCGGCACGACCACCGGCAAACTTGCGCGCGGTCTGCTCCATGTTGACGCCTTCCTTGACCAGGGACTCGAACAACTTGGTGCCTTCTGCCTGGGCACGTCCAAACGCGCCCACGCCTGCCAGCCAGATATGCTGGGCGGATTCACTCAGGGTCTTGGAAAGATGTTCGGCCTGGGCTTGCGGCCCGGACTTGCGTGCGCTGCGCTTGGCCGAGGATGGCTTGCGGGCAGAGGTCTTGCTTGCGGTTTTCTTGAACTTGGCCATGAGCTGCTCCCGGCGTGGGGTGGTTGGATTACCTTGGAAGATGACAGAGGTGTCTAGAGCTTTCACACGAGAAACCAGGTGGGTCGTGCATCGGCGGTGGCGTTGCCCGGCCGTCGTGCTCACGAGGCCATGCGGCGCTCCAGGTCATCCAGCGTGCGCTGCAGGCGCGCGGTGGTTTCGGTGTGTCGGGGCGGTCGCGCCAGGCCGTCCAGGACCGAGCGTTGCGTGTCGGTGATGATCGATTCGCGCAAGCCAATGCCATGCGCCTGGAACATCGGTCGCAGCTTGCTGGCACTCGAACGCAGGTCGGCCAATGTGTTGCGGTAGGCCAGGTCGCAGATGCGACGCCGGGCAGCAAAGCTGAAAACGCTGGTGTAGAACAACTCGCCGTCTGCTGCATTGGGCTCGAGTACGAGCTGGTCGATGTCCGGGTATTGCTGCGGGTAACGGGCCAGCCCGACCTGCATGCGCGACTGCAGCAGGGTGCGGAATGTCTGCGACAGAACGATCGGAAGCCCACCCTCGGCGATACGGCGATCGTGATCGGGGCGGCCTGCGTGGCGACCCTTGGCGTTGAACGGTACCAGTGGATTGATGCCGATCATCAGGTCGACGTCGCGCTCAAGGACCACCGAGGCATGCATGGTCCGGCGCAGGGCGCCGTCGACGAAGTGGCGCCCGCGCAGTTCGACCGGCGGATACAGGCCCGGCAGGGCGGCACTGGCCTGCACGGCACGCGAGATGGGCACGTCGTCCCAACCTTCACCACCAAACCGGATTGCCTCGCCGCTATCCAGGTCGACTGCAATGACGTACAGCGGACTGTCGAGCTTGCGGAAATCGTTGCTGCGGCCGCGGCGCGTGAATATCTCGCGCAGGAAACGCTCGACTTGTGCATTGTCGAACAGGCCGGCCGGTACCAACCCGCCAACCCGCGTGAGCATGTCCGACCAGCGCGAATCACTGTGTCCAAGCGGTCCATGTCCGAGCAACAGGACCCGTGCAAGGCCACCAACCCGACGCGGTGCGCTGCCCAGCCTGCGGAGGTATTCCATCACTGCTGGCCGCAGGAACGTGTCCGGCCTGAAGTCCACGTCGACGCTGTCGCCGGTGATGAAGATGCGGCACATGGATGCCGTATCCATGCGATTGGCCAGGCCGGCGGCCAGGAACGCGCCAGAGCTGACGCCGACGTAGCAGTCCATCCGGGTGAGGTCCAGGCCGTCGCAGGCTTCGTCCAGGGCGCGCAGTACGCCGAGCTCGTACATGGCACCGATCGGGCCGCCGCCAGCGATGGCCAGGCCGATCTTGGGGGCGCGGGCCTGCTTGCTGGAACGCTTGCGTGCGGTGTGCAGTGAGAGCATGGCGGACAATACGGGGGCGAAGGGTCGAGTGTAGCCGAGGCCGGGTTACAGGGCTGTCATGCCTGCGGCCACAGGGTCTTCTGGCCGATGCATGCGTGTGTACCTGGCCAAGCCGTCATCCCCGCTCAGGCTGCAACCCATAGACGATGGCGTTTTTGTACGTGGGAGCTTTTGTACCTTGCGCATTTGCACCTTGGCGCTTTTGCACCTTGGCGCTTTTGTACCTTGGCGCTTTTGTAGGAGCGGCTTCAGCCGCGAGCTCTTGATCTTGCCTTGCATTTTTGTAGGAGCGACGTAAGTCGCGATAGGTGCTGCGGGTGAGCTATCGCGACTTACCGGTGGCGGCATGCCGCCACCACTGCTACACAAGCCAGATCAACATCAACAACAACATCAAGATCAAACGCTTCCGCGCTGTCGCGCGGGTTACTTTTGTTACGGCAAAAGGTAACCAAAACCATGGCTCCTGACGCTTGCCGATGCGATACAGCCGCATCGGTGCCCTGCGCTTCTCATCAAGAAGGGTACGGTGCCCAAACTCGCGCGCTGCGCGCACTCAGACATGGGCACCTTTTCCCCCTTCTTGACTGCGATGCTCGGCAAGCTTTAAGTCGCACAGAATCAAAAGCCGAGGCCAAGGCCAAGGCCAAGGCCAAGGCCAAGGCCAAAGCCGGAGCCGGAGCCGGAGCCGGAGCCGGAGCCGGAGCCAGAGCCAGAGCCAGAGCTAACCACGATAGCGACAGGCTCCCGAATACCGTCATTCCTGCGAAAGCAGGACTCCAGTGACTTTAGTCCAATCAACAGCAACGTCCCTGGATGGACAGACATTCGTCTTTCAAAAGACCCCGCCTCCGCGGGAATGACGGATAGGGGGGCGGGGTCATTAGCGTACGGACAGCATTAATCGCGGCCTTTGCCTTTGCCCTTGCCCTTGCCCTTGCCCTTGCCTTTGCCCTTGCCCTTGCCTTTGGCTCTTGACCCTGTGCGGCGTTAAGCAAGCCGAGCACCGGAGCCCGAAGTGGCCGAAGAGGCACCCATGTCTGAGCGCAACGTAGTGGAGCGAGTTTGGGTGCCGTGCCACTTTGGGTGAGGAGCGCAGGGCACCGGTGACGGCTTCATCGTCACCGGCGCAGCGCCCGTCGCGGATGGTTTTGGTTACTTTTGCCTTATCAAAAGTGACCCGCGCGCAGCGCGGAAGCGTTTGACTTTGAAGAAGACTTCGAAAGGCAAACAAGGATCACGTTCACCCAGACAAAACCCAGAGTTAAAACGAAATGCCAGTAGCCTTCACGCGATCGCTTGCGGGCCAGCCAACCAATCCCGATCATGTCCGCATGTCGCGCAACCCCCCGTCCAACCGCCTGCAACGCCGCCTGGCCTGCCATCAGGCACTGCACGATCCTGTCTTGGAGCCACGCAACACCTTGCCATGGCTGCCCCGATTGCGGCATTGGCAGGCACAACGACTTGAACGCAGCTTCAGGCACTACCTGGACGATCCGGCGATGCGGCCGGCGGCACGATTCTTCCTGACGGATGTCTATGGCGACCACGACTTCAGCCAGCGAGACGCCGACATCGCACGCGTGCTGCCGAAGATGCAGGGGCTGCTGCCTCGGGGGTTGCTGGACACGGTGGCCGATGGCATCGAGCTTGGGGCACTGACCCAGGCCTTGGACCTGCGCATGGCCGATGCGATCGGTCGCCTGGCGCCGCGGCGTAAACGGCTGGACGAGGCCCTCTATGCGCGCGCCTATCGCCAGGTCGGGCTGCCGCGGCTACGCCAGCAACAGATCGTGCTGATCGGATGGCTTGGCGAGGGCTTGGCTTCAGCGGTGCGCAAGCCGGGCATCGGCGCGATGTTGCGGCTGGCGCGCGGTCCAGCCCGGGCAACGGGGTTCGCGGAGCTGCAGATTTTCCTCGAGCACGGTTTTGATGCCTTTGCCCGGCTGGGGGATGTCGACGGCTTCCTGGCCGAGATCATGGCAGGGGAAACGGCCATCTCGCAGCGCCTGTTTGCCGGCGATCCGGATCCATTCGCCGACGATTGAGCGATCGAACCGAGCGATTGCGTCCAGGCGTTCCCAGGTCGCGTCGTTCAGCTGAAGCGCTCGTCCAGAACCCTGCGGATTTCGCCTTCAATCGAGCCTTTCAGTGCCGACAGCAGGAAGCCCAGCTTCGCGGTGACATGCAGCTGCCTGGGCTCCAGCGCGATGTGGCCGTCGACGCCCGAGCGCTTGAAGTGCATCGTGTCGCCCTCCCAATGATGCGTGATGCCGAACTTCTCGCCGAGCTTGGCGGCGACGTCCTCGACAGCTTTGCGCGCCCTGGCGTGCGGCAATGAGTGGGCATGGTGGATATCGATGTCGGACATGCAGATCCTCTTGCTTGGTTGGGCGTCGCGCCTGGCCGGCATTGTGCAGCCAGCGCGCCGGGGAGCCAAACTGGCATGCCCTGCCGGCCGGGCGCCATGGCCTCGATCATGATCTGTTGCCATCTGCTAAATTGCTGACGATGAAGCCGATCACCTTGCGCATCGACGCAACCGAAGCAGGCAGACCGCCGTCGCCGCCGTTGCTGTTGAGCCCGGGCGTCCATGCCTTTGCCCGGGATGCGAACGGCACGCTGGGCCGCATCGACGACGCACAGGCGGCCAGCCTGTGTTTTTGCGTGGATCGCCGTGGCGTCTGGCTGACGGTAGGCGCCGATACCAAGGGCGTCCACGTCAATGGCCGGCCGGTGCAGCGCATGGCGATGTTGCGGATTGGCGACAGTGTGCATGTCGATGGCGCGGCACTGGTGCTTGCCGGCCCCGCCGTGGAGATGCCCGCGGCCGAAAAGTCGGCCCGCGTGCGTGGGCAGTCGTTGCCGGAGCAGCACGAGCGCGATCCCCGCACCGTGCTGCGTGGCGTGGGTGGGCGTCATCACGGCCGCAGTTTCACCCTGGACCAACCGCGGATCATCGGCAGCGATGCTGCCTGCGACATCCGCATCGATGATCCCGCGTTTGCCGCCCGGCATTGCAGGATCGGCATCGAGGATGGGGTGCTGGTATTACGTGCGCTGGATCCGGACGAAGACAGCCTCGTCAACGGCGTGGCCGTGCGCGATGCGGTATTGCATGGCGGCGACCAGGTCGTGCTGGATGCACACCAGCGGTTCGTGGTCGAGGCACCCTCCAGCGAATCGCTGAACGAAGAGGCATTGCCGCTGCCAGAGGACGCGCCACCCATCGCACCGGCCGATGCCCGGCGGCGTGCGCTGGGGCATAGTGCGCGCCGATTGCCCTGGGTGCTGCTCGCCGCATTGCTGATCGCGGGGCTGCTGAGCGCTCTGCTGTTGTTCGGCGGTTCGGGCTAGCCCAGGCCGGCGCACCCCGGCCTGTTGCAGTGCGGCATACTGAAGCCCATCTCCAGCAACAGGACACTACGATGTCGCGTGCCTACAACTTCAGCGCCGGTCCGGCGACCTTGCCCGAACCTGTCCTGCGACAGGCCCGCGACGAGATGCTGGACTGGCACGGTGCCGGCGCGTCGATCGTCGAATTGAGCCACCGTGGCCCGGAGTTCATGCAGGTCGCGGCCGAAGCCGCGGAGGACCTGCGCACGCTGCTGTCGATCCCGGACGATTACGTGGTGCTGTTCCCGGCGGGTGGCGCGACGACGCAGCAAGCACTGATCCCGCTCAATTTCGCGAAGGCGGGGCAACGCGCGGATTACGTGTTGACTGGCCATTGGGGGAAGGTCGCGATCAAGCAGGTCGCGCCTTACGTCGATGCACATGTGGTTGCCAGCAGCGAGGCCGATGACTTTCGCAGCATCCCGGCGCGCGATGACTGGTCCTTGTCCGACGACGCCGCCTACGTCCATGTCACCGCAAACGAGACCATCCACGGCGTCGAGTTCCGCGAGGTCCCGGATGTGGGCGACGCCCCGCTGATCGCGGATTTCAGCTCATCGATCGCATCCGAGCCGGTGGACATCAGCCGGTTTGGCATGATCTACGGCGGCGCGCAGAAGAACCTTGGCCCCGTTGGGATCGGGTTCGCGATCCTGCGCCCGGACTTGCTGGAGCGCGCTGGCCAGCCGCGTGCGGACATCTTTGATTACCGCTCGCAGGCAGCCCAGGGATCGATGCTCAACACCCCACCGACCTGGAACTGGTACCTGCTGGGACTGACCGTCAAGTGGATGCTGGCCGAAGGCGGCGTGGCTGAATTCGCGCAGCGCAGTGCACGCAAGGCGGCGCTGCTGTACGACACGATCGACGGATCCGGTGGTTTTTATCGCAACGAAGTCGATGTCGGCGTGCGCTCGCGCATGAACGTGCCGTTTTTCCTGCACGACGACGCGTTGGACAAGCCTTTCCTGGATGAAGCCCGCGCCGCCGGCCTGATCTCGCTCAAGGGCCATCGCGCGCTCGGTGGCATGCGCGCCTCGCTGTACAACGCCATGCCCGAAGCCGGGGTCGAGGCGCTTGCTGCGTTCATGCGGGAGTTCCAGCAGCGGCATGGGTAGGCAAGCGGCAAGCCGTGACCGTGCAGGCTGGTCTTTTGCGAGCAGTCGTCATCCGGACCCGAAGTCAAGCCACGTTGGCGCCGCAGAGGCCCAAGGCACGAGCATGAACCGGACCGGGTCGCTACCCGAGCACGGTGTGCCGAGGCAGTACGCATTTGTCAGCGACGTGCCTGTGCCGGGTTCGTATCCGGTCGCGGGGCCTTGATGGAAACGGGATCGGGGATTGGGGATCCGGGATTCGGAAACGCTCGCGACGAGTGCAGGTTCCAAGCGCTGGCGCAGCCGGCGATCCGCACGCTGCGCAACTACGACCCCGGACACGACCTGGTCGCCTTGCGACGACAGGCCAGCCCCGACGCATTGATCGAGCTGGGCTCCAACGAAAACCCCTACGGCCCATCGCCACGGGTGCGTGATGCGGTGCGGGCAGGCAGCGAGGTGCTTCATCGCTATCCCGATCCCCGGGGTGGCGACCTGAAGCAAGCGCTCGCCGCGACACTGGACGTGGATGTGGCACGGATCATCCTGGGCAACGGCTCGCATGAACTGCTCATGCAGCTGGCCCAGGTCTTTGCCGGCCCCGGGGCGGATGTCGTTGCCTCGGAATTTGGTTTTGCGGTATTTGCCATTGCCGCGCAAGCCGCGGGTGCAGCGCTGCACGTTGCCGCCGCGCGACCCTGCGACGATGCAATGCCCCGAGGACATGACCTGGGCGCGATTCTTGCAGCGATCACGCCCGGCACGCGCCTGGTTTACCTGGCCAATCCCAACAATCCCACCGGGACGTGGTATCCGGCAGACGCCTTCAACGCCTTCATGACGCACGTGCCAGCCAACGTCATCGTGGTCGTCGACGAGGCGTATGCCGAGCTGGCCGACGCGACGGATTTTGCCTCCGCGCTGTCGCTGTCGGGTCGATTCGACAACCTCGTCGTGACCCGGACCTTCAGCAAGGCCTACGCGCTGGCGGGCCTGCGTATCGGCTATGCGGTTGCATGCCCTGGCCTGGTTGCCGTGCTGGAGCGCGTGCGCGAGAGCTTCAACGTCAATGGCCTGGCACTGGTTGCGGCAGAAGCTGCCTTGGCCGACGAGGCCTATCTACGCCGGACCGCAACGGGCAACAAAACGCAGCGTGAGCTGCTTGCGACCGGATTACGCCAACGCGGCTGGCGGGTCTCGCCATCGCAGACCAACTTCCTGCTGGTTGAGTTTGGTGCGCGCACGCAAGCGATCGAGCAAGCCTTGCTGGCACGGCGCATCGTGCTGCGCCCGATGGCCGGTTACGGGCTGCCTGGCTGCCTGCGCATCACGGTCGGCAGTGAAGCGGAGAACCTGCAGCTGCTGGAAGCCATGGACGCCATTGCGTCGGATGCCACGCAATGAGCGGCCATCGTCAAGACTGGATCGCCATGCCCGGCACGCCACTGCACGGCACGCTGGACATCCCCGGTGACAAGTCGGTGTCGCATCGGGCGATCATGCTGGCGGCGTTGGCCGATGGCATTTCGCGGATCGAAGGCTTCCTGGAAGGCGAGGACACCCGGGCAACGGCGGCAGTCTTTACCCGGCTTGGCGTGCAGATCGAGGCCCCGGCCGATGGGGTCCGCGTGGTGCATGGCGTCGGCATCGATGGCTTGCGTGCGCCGGATGGCCCACTGGATTGTGGCAATGCCGGGACTGCCATGCGTCTGTTGGCCGGATTGCTGGCAGGGCAGGGCTTTACCAGCACCCTGGTGGGTGATGCCTCGTTGTCACGTCGGCCCATGGACCGGGTCATTGCGCCACTGTCTGCGATGGGCGCGTCGATTGGCTCTGCCGAGGGCGGAACCCCTCCCTTGATAATCCAGGCGAATAAAGTACTGCAATCAATTGATTTTGAAAACAAAATAGCCAGCGCGCAAGTCAAGTCCGCGATCCTGTTGGCAGGGTTGTACGCGCGGGGTGAGACCTGCGTACGCGAGCCCAGACCCACCCGCGACTACACCGAACGGATGCTGGCTGCGTTTGGTTATCCAATCCATTACACGTCCGGTCATGCACGCCTGGAAGGCGGCCATCGCCTGCGCGCCTGCGACGTCCGCGTGCCGGCGGATTTTTCTTCGGCGGCGTTCCTGATCGTCGCAGCGACCATCGTGCCTGGCTCGGTGCTGCACCTGCGACGCGTTGGAGTCAACCCGCGTCGGGTCGGGCTGCTGGCGGTGCTGCGGGCCATGGGTGCGGACATCACCGAGTCCGCGTCGGGCGAGGAGGGAGGAGAGCCTGTGTCCGACCTGACGATCCGTCACGCTGCTCTGCATGGCATCGACGTGCCACGCGAGCATGTCGCCGACATGATCGACGAGTTCCCTGCGCTGTGCATCGCGGCGGCCTGCGCAAGCGGTGTGACGGTGATCTCGGGCGCGCAGGAATTGCGGGTCAAGGAGTCCGACCGCATCGCAGCCATGGCCCATGGCCTGCGGACGCTGGGTTTGCGCGTGGACGAGGCTCCCGATGGGGCCACCATCCACGGTGGTCAACCGCAGGTGGTCAACCGCAGGGTGGTGGTCTGTGCGGGGGCGTGGTCGACAGCCTGGGCGATCACCGCATCGCGATGGCGTTTGCCGTGGCGGCGCAGGTCGCCGGAGGAGAGGTGACGGTGCGTGATACGGCCAATACCGCAACGTCCTTCCCAGGCTTCACCGAGCTGGTCAAACAGGCGGGATTTGGTCTGCGCGTGGAATGACCGGACCCGGCCGCGGGTTCAAGCAAAGGCTTCCAGTCGCAGCTTACTGCTTGTCCAGCTTGTATTGGACGGGAACCTGGACCACCGACGTGACCGACTTGCCGTCATGCGTGGCAGGTTGGAAGTGCCAATGGCGGACTTCCCTGATGGCTGCACCGTCCAGCATGAGCGAGCCGCTGCGCTTGGCGATCTTGGCATCCGTCACGTCGCCGCTGGCGTCAACAAAGGCCAGGATCATGACCGTGCCCTCCACGCCGGCAAGTTCTGCGTCACGCGGATAAACGGGCCTGGGTGGTTGCAGCAGGGTCGCGGGCTGGTCCGCTGGCGTGGCTGTGCTGCCCTGGTCCTGATTGTCGTCGACAGCCGTTGCGTTGCGGTCCTTGATCATCGTGGGCGTCGCGGCGCCTGGCGCGGGCGTGATCCTGCCGCGCTGGCTGAGAAAGAACCAGGCCAGTGCGATCACTGCCACCACCAGGAGCAACCAGAGCATGGGATGGGGCCGCGTCCTGGGTGATGGGTCGTTGGCTGCCGTTTGCTTGGCAGGGACTTGATCATTCATTGGAGTTCCTCTCCCTGGTGATGCGGCATGCAACTGCCCGACGAGGGTTCCATGGGGCCTGTGGCGGACGTGTCACGACGATGGGGCCTGCATCATGACGTTGGTCAACGCGCGTCACCGTTCTGCCTGGAAGGTAATCGGCACCTCGACCGTGCCCGGGACCGGTTGGCCACCGCGCATGGCAGGCCGGAAACGCCAGCGCCGCAGGGCGTCACTGGCAGCGCGGTCCAGGGCGCGAGTGCGGCTGCCTTGCAGTATCTCGACCCGATCCACGCTGCCGCCGGCAGTCACGGATACGCGCAGCAATACGGTGCCCGACTGGCCGCGACGTTGTGCCGAGCGTGGGTAGCGCGGTGGTGGAGAGCGGATGGGCTGGGGGATGCGGTCGTTGACCGGGGTGCCGTTGCCTTGGGCTGTCGGCATGGCAGGCACTTGTCCCGGCGCCACCGCCGGGGGCGGTGCATCGACGATCTCCGGTGGCCTCGGCGGTGGTTTGGCATCCGGGTCCATGCCGCTGGCATTGTCATCCGACCGGCTTGCCGGCAACGGGGCGGGCAGCGGTTCAAACTGCGTGCCTTCAGCGCTTTGCGGCGCGCGGATGCCGGTTTTCACTTCACCGTGGTGGCGCGCCTGCAGCCACACCACCAGGAACAGCAGCAGGCCGACAACAAATGCCGCTGCCGCGATCAACAGGGCCTTGGGCCCGGGCATCCACGCGCGCAGGCGTCGGTGCAGGTCGCTGGTGGGGCGGTCAGGGCTGGGCTTGTCAGCGACAGTCTGGCCAGTGGCAGGCGGGGCGCTGGCAGGCGGGGCGGGGGCGGGCATCGACGTATCCAGGTTGGGTGGACTTGGGACGGTGATTTTGCATTCTGGCACGGAGCGCGATGCGGCCTGCGCGAACGAATGCGCCAAACACGCGATAATCGGGCTTCGACTGCTGTCGGCACCATCAATTCCACCACGTTCGATCCCACCAACACACTGGCCAACACATGCTTGATCCCGCACTGCTCCGCTCCCAGACCGCCGAACTGGCTGACCGCCTGCGCACGACCCGTGGTTTTGAACTCGATGCCGCAGCACTCGATGCGTTGGAATCCGAACGCAAGCAACTGCAGGTACGCACCCAGGAGTTGCAGAACCTGCGCAACACGCGCAGCAAGGCCATCGGCCAGGCCAAGGCCAAGGGCGGGGATGTCGCGCCACTGCTGGCCGAAGTTGCCGGATTTGGCGATGAGCTCAAGGCCAGCGAAGCACGGCTGGACGCGCTGCGCGGCCAAATCGAGGCGATCGCGATGGGTATCCCCAACCTGCCCGACGCATCGGTCCCGATTGGCAAGGACGAGGCCGACAACGTCGAGCAGCAGCGCTGGGGCACGCCGCGCAGTTTCGACTTCCAGGTCAAGGACCATGTCGAACTGGGCGCGCGCAATGGCTGGCTCGACGGCGATACAGCGGCAAAACTGTCCGGCGCCCGCTTCACCGTATTGCGCGGCCAGCTGGCGCGGCTGCATCGCGCGCTGGCGCAGTTCATGCTGGACCTGCATACCGGCGAGCACGACTACCAGGAAACCAATGTCCCGCTGCTGGTCAACGCGGACTCGATGCGCGGTACCGGACAGCTGCCCAAGTTCGAGGACGACCTGTTCGCCACCGTGGTGGGCGAAGGCGAGGCGGCAAGCCAGCGTTACCTGATACCGACCTCGGAAGTCCCGCTGACCAACATCGTCCGCGACGAGATCGTCGATGCCGATGCGCTGCCCCTGCGCATGACCGCGCACTCGCCGTGTTTCCGCGCCGAGGCGGGGGCCTATGGCCGCGATACCCGCGGCATGATCCGCCAGCACCAGTTCGAGAAGGTCGAGCTGGTGGCCATCACCCGGCCCGACGACAGCGACCCCGAGCACGAGCGCATGACCCGATGTGCCGAAGTGGTGCTCGAAAAACTGGGCCTGCCGTATCGACGCATGCTGCTGTGCAGTGGCGACATGGGCTTTGCCGCGACCAAGACCCATGACCTTGAAGTCTGGTTGCCTTCGCAGGATACCTGGCGCGAGATTTCCTCGGTCTCCAACTGTGGCGATTTCCAGGCCCGCCGCATGCAGGCGCGCTGGCGCAACCCGGACACCGGCAAGCCCGAGCTGGTGCATACGCTCAACGGTTCCGGGGTGGCCATCGGTCGCGCGCTGATCGCGGTGATGGAAAACTACCAGAATGCCGACGGGACGATCGACGTCCCGGACGTACTGCGGCCGTATATGGGTGGGGTGGCACGCATCGCATAAGCGTGCTCCGTTGCACTGGATGGTGCCCTGTGGGAGCGACGTAAGTCGCGATGCTTTTGCCGCCAATCTCCCTGTTCGCGACTCACGTCGCTCCTACCAACGCGATTGCATGCGCTCGGGTTGGATCGTTGCATCACGGATGCGCCGGCAGGCAACCCAGTGCACCAAGCACGGCATGCAGCTGCGGAACCCGCATCAGCCAGGGTGCCGACAACGTCAGCAGGCCGGCCAGCAGGATCACAAGCGCCGCGGCAGTGCGCCAGCCGCGTTGCTGCAGCCAGGAGCGCAGTCGCGCACCCGACCAGGATAGCGGCAGCATGGTCGGCAACGTCCCCAGTCCAAACGCCGCCATGGTCAGGGCGCCGTTGCGGGCGTCGGCCTGCAGCCATGCCGCAGCGAGCAGCGTAGTGCTCAGACCACAGGGCAACCAGCCCCACAGCACGCCCAGTGCGATGCGCTTGCCGTGGGTGTTGGCGGGCAGCAGGTGACGCTGCAGGGGACGCAGGCGGTTCCAGATGCCACCGCCGGTGCGGCTGAGGAATGCCAGCCGACCGCGCTGGTCGAGCAGTCGCAACGCAGCCAGCACCAGCACCAACCCGACTGCGATGCGCAATCCGATCGTGAGCCAGGGCAGTTGCGCAATCCCGACGATGCCGTGGCCGATGCCGCCTGCGATCGCGCCCGCGATGGTGTAGCCAAGGACGCGGCCGAGATTGGGTTCCAGTACGTACCGCAGGTCACGGGGACCCATCGATGAAAACCCGGTGGCAATACCGCCACACATGGCCGCGCAATGCACGCCACCGGTCAGGCCCGACAGCAGCGCCGCCAGCAGCACCGCCCAGTCAATCGGCATCCTGGTCCCCGTGGTGCGGGGCAGGCCCGTCGTCATCGCGCAGGATGTCCAGCGGTGGCGTATCCAGGTCGTCGAACTGGCCGTTGCGGACCGCACTGACGAACGCCCAGATCGCGATGCCGAGCAGCAGCACGCTGACAGGGACCAGGAATGCGAGGATGGCCATGGCGTCAGTGTGCCATCGCGATCATTGGGCCACCGACACCGGATCCGCGTCCCGGGTCTGGGTAGGTGCCGGTGCCGGCGTGGACGGCAAGGTCTTTCGTGCAAGCCGCAGCGCGTTGAGGGTCACCATCAGCGAGGACAGCGCCATGCCCAGCGCGGCGATCCATGGTGTCACCATGCCTGCCGCGGCCAGGGGCAGCGCAAGCAGGTTATAGCCCAGGGCCCACGCCAGGTTCTGCCGGATCACGCGGCGCGTGCGCCGGGCCAGGACGATGGCTTCGGCGATGCGTTGCAGGGAAGGATGGGTGATGACCAGGTCGGCCGCACGTTGCGCCAGCGCCGCACCCTGGGCCATGGCCATGGAGACGTCGGCACCAGCCAGCACGGGCGCATCGTTGAGGCCGTCGCCAACCATGGCAACGCGCCTGCCATCGGCTTGCAATGCGCGCACGAATGCGAGCTTTTGTTCGGGTGTCTGGCGTGCATGCACATCGGTAATGCCAAGTGCGGATGCGAAGCGCTGTACCGCAGGCGCACTGTCGCCACTGGACAGGTGGGTGCGCAGGCCCAGGCTGGCCAGCGCCTGGAGGGCAGCACGGGCATCGGGTCGCAGCGCTTCGTGGATGCTGAAGCGCGCGACGATGCGGGTGCCGTCGCCAAGCCACAGCTCGCCCCCGTCGTCGTGCGCGGACGTGCCGACAAAACCGGCGTGGCCAATCCGCCACGCCACGCCCTGGACGTTGCCTTCGATGCCGGCGCCCGGCGTGGCGCGTTGCATCGAAGCCTGCGCATCGATCGTTACACCTGCAAATGCCTGCGCCAGCGGATGTCCGCTGCCTTGCTCCAGTGCGGCGGCGATACGCAATGCAGTTTGCCGATCAAAGCCGTCGAAGGTCTCGACCTGCGCGATGCCAGGCAGGCCGGTGCTCAAGGTGCCGGTCTTGTCGAATACGATGTCGGTCACGCCGGCCAGGGTTTCCAGTGCATCCGGGCGCAATGCCAACACGCCAAGTCTTGCCATCGCCCCATGCGCGACAGCCAGCGCGGCAGGGATGGACAGCGAGAGTGCGCACGGGCAGCTGATGACCAGCAACGCCAGCGTCACTTCAAAGGCGCGTGAGGGGTCGTGGATCCGCCAGCCGATCCACACCGCCACCGCCACCAGCAGCAGGATGGCGACGAAGCTGCCGGCAATGCGGTCGGCCAGGCGCGCCAATTTTGGACGATGCGCCTGCGCCAGCTCGACCAGGCGCGCGAGTTGGGACAGGCGGGTACCGGCACCGACCTGCTGTACGCGGATGCGCGCTGGCTGCTCGCGACAGACGGTCCCCGCAAACACGGTGTCGCCTGCCTGTTTGCGGACCGGGCTGGATTCTCCGGTCAGCAGCGATTCCTCGAAGCTGGCGTCGGCATCGAGCAGGGTGCCGTCGGCAGGAACCGCATCACCGGCCGAGACGATATTCACATCCCCGACCTGCAATGCGGACGTCGCAATGGTCTCGCGCGTGCCGTCGCTGCGCTCGCGCATGGCCAGCGCAGGACGCGCACGCGCCAGCGCATCGACCTGTGCGCTGGCGATGTGGCGTGCGCGTTGCTCGAGCATGCGCGCTGCCAGCAGCAGGAAGACGAACATCACTGCAGCGTCGTACCAGACATGTGGCCCGCCACGCAGGGTTTCCACGACACTGGCACCGTAGGCGAGCAGGGTCGCGCTGGCGATGAGCGTATCCATGCCCAGCCTGCGCCCCCGCAGCTCACGCAACATGCCGGCAATGAACGGCCAGCCGGCATAGAACACGACCGGGGAGGACACCAGCAAGGTGATCCAGCGGAAGAAGTCGCGCGTGGCCAGCGGCATCTGGCCGCGCGTGTCCAGGTACAACGCTTCGGCGAACATCATCGCCTGCATCGCCCCCAGTCCGGCGACGCCCAGGCGGATCAGCCATCGATTGCGCTCGGCCCGACGCGCCTGTTCGCGTGCCTCGCCGCCGCTCAGGTAGGGGCGGTAACCCAATGCCGCGATGCGCTGCAGCAGGGTCGACAGCAGGGTCTGCGATGGATCCCATGCGATGCGGACCCGCCCGGTGACTGCGTTGGCGCTGGCGTCCAGCACGCCGGGTTCCTGGCGCAAGGCGCGGTCGACCAGCCATGCGCAGGCAGCGCAGCGCATGGTATCGGTCAGGACGGTGATTTCGCGGCCACCCGCGAGCGGCCTGACATGGTCCACGAGCAGGTCTTCGCGGTCCCAGGCGCTGTAGTCCTCGCCATCGACATCGACCTTGCCGGCATGGTCGCTGCGCAATCGATAGTAGTCGTCCAAGCGCGCGTCGCGGATCCATTGCGCCGCGGTGGCGCAGCCTTCGCAGCAGAACGCACGCGATGCCCGATCGATCGTCACCCGGTGTGGAGTGGCAGGCAGGGGCTCTGCGCAGTGGTAGCACGCTGCGTCCGTATCCGCTGGCCCTTGGCTGGTCACCTCGTTCACGCCAGCTGCCTACTGGATCCGCAACGACGGTCCAAGGTGTGCGGCCCGCTGTCCCTTGGGCAAGCGTCCGCGCAGTCGCCACGTGTTGCCGGTGTCGGTCAAGTGCACGATCCAGTCGTGGCCCGGGTCCAGGTCGGTGTCGACGTGCCAGCCAGTGGCGTCGGGCAGCAGTTCGAGCCTGCGGTCCGCCGCTTCATGTTGCGGATGCAACAGCACCAGCTGCAAGGGCCGTGCGCGGGGGAAGGTCCCGCCGGCCGGGTACACGTGGAGTGCGCCGGGCTGCACCTGTAGCACGGCACCCAGCCGTAGCTTGGCGGCACGCGCATCCGGATCCAGGTCGGCGGTCTGGATCTGCCCGGTCCTTTGGACGTTGTCGGCCACGATCTCGTCGCTGCCGCCACGCATGGCCACCACGACCAGCCAGATGCTGCCGATCACGGCGGCCAGGGGGAGTCCAGCCACGAGCCAGACCATGGGCTCGCGCCATCCCGAACGCTTGGTGCCCATCACATGGGTCCAAAGAAGGTGCTGTCCACCGACTGGCGAACCTGGCCGTCAGGCGTCGCGACCTCGATCTTGACGTCGTGGCGACCGCGCAGCGCCGACGGTGACGACAGCACCAGTGGCAGCGAGACCACCTCGTTGGCCTGCGCATGCAGGATGCCCAGCGGTTCGCGCAGGACGATGCCCGGGGTGGGCGATTGGACCGTGATGCTGAAATCCCGCGGGCGGTCGATCTTGTTGACCAGCTTCAGCGTATAGCTGTTTTCGAGTTCACCGTTGCCCGCGGTGCGGTACAGCGCGTTGCGGTCGCGCAGCACGTCGACGATCAACGAGCTGCGACCAGCCACGCCAAAGCCCCAGGCTATCGTCAGGGCGAGCAGCAGCGCACCGTAGACCAGCACGCGTGGTCGCAGCAAACGCGTGGGCCGGCCATCGATCGCATTCTGGGTGGAGTAACGGATCAGCCCCTTGGGGTAGTCCATTTTTTCCATGACCGCATTGCAAGCGTCGACGCAGGCGCCGCAGGCGATGCACTCGTACTGCAATCCGTTCCGGATATCGATCCCGGTGGGGCAGACCTGCACGCACAGGGTGCAATCGATGCAGTCACCCAGTTGCTCGGGCTCGAACCTGGGAAGCGGCAGCGCCGTCACGCCGGCACCAGCCAGGGTGATGGTGCCATGGGCCTGCGCCGCCTTGGCCGCGGCGCTGGGGTGCTCGCTGGCCCGGAAGACGTAGTCGTAGGCGGTCTCGGGCTCGAGCAATCCGCGCGCGCGCTCGGTGACGCCTTGCATTCCGCGCTTGCGCGGGCCACGGGGCTCGCCGCGCATCGGGTCGTAGGCGATGATCAGGGTGTTGTTGTCGAACATCGCGCTCTGGAAGCGCGCATAGGGACACATGTACTTGCATACCTGCTCGCGCAGGAATCCGGCATTGCCCCAGGTTGCCAGGCTGTAGAACAACACCCAGAAGGTTTCCCATCCGCCCCACTGGAACGGCACCAGGCGCGCGGCCAGATCGGTGATCGGGGTGAAGAAGCCGACGAAAGTGAATCCCGTCCAGAGGGCGAACACCAGCCACAACGCGTGCTTGGCGGTCTTGCGCAACACCTTGTCGCGCGACCACGGTGCCTGATCGAGCTTGATGCGCTGCAGGCGGTCGCCTTCGGTCCATCGCTCCATCCACAGGAAGACTTCCGTCCACACGGTTTGCGGGCAGGCATAGCCGCACCAGAGACGACCTGCAAGCGCGGTCACGAAGAACAATCCCAGGGCCGAAATGATCAGCAGCAACGCAAGGAAGAAAAAGTCCTGGGGCCAGAACGTCAGTGCGAAGATATGGAACTTGCGTGCAGGTAGATCAAACAGCACGGCCTGGCGGCCATCCCAGCGCAACCATGGGAACAGGTAATACATCCCCAGCAGGACCAGCACGGCCACGACACGCAGGCGGTTCAGTGGGCCTGCGACTTCGCGGGGATAGACCTTGCGCTCCTTGACGTAGGCCGCCCCGCCCGTATCGAGCATCTCCAGGTCGATGCGCTTGTTCACGACGCTGCGCTCATTCGGGCGGCAATGGCCGGTTGAACCGGCTCGCCGGGCGCAGGAGCAGCCATGTGAACAGGCTCGACGATGCGGTTGCGACCCAGAATACGAAGAAGCCGATGCTGTAGCCCAGCCCCCGTGTCAGGGCCAGGTGCGGAAACGTCATGTCGCGCAGGGTCAACGGGTCGACGAAGGCAAAGAACACCATCGTTGAAACCCCCGCGGCAAAAAAACTTGGCCACAGGACCGCACCGATGCGCTGCGCCAGCGGACGCACCGGCCCGTCAGGGTATGGCGTTGTCCTATCCGTCATGGTGTGGCTTTACCCGCCTCTGCGGCCGTACCGGTCGAGGCAGGATGCGAGAGCGACCAGACATATGCCGCCGCCAGCCTGGAACGTGTCTCTCCCAGGATGGGAAGGTGTGGCGGCATGATGCCGTGGCGGCCGTTGACGATGGATTCGGTCAGCTGCTCGGTGGTGTTGCCGTAAAGCCAGACATCGTCTGTCAGGTCCGGCGCCCCCATTGCCTGGTTGCCGCGTCCGTCCTTGCCATGACAGGCGACACAGATGCCTTCATACAGCGGCTTGCCCCGCACCGCGAAATAGTCGTTGCTGCGCGACGGATCCGAAAGCGAGCGCACGTAGCTGACCACCGATGTCACCGCCGTGTCGCCGCCCATGCCCTGCAGGACCGTTCCCCAGGGCGGCATTACGCCCTCGCGCCCATGGAGCACCGTGGCCAGGACGTCGTCCGGTGCGCCGCCCCATTTCCAGATGTCGTCGCGCAGGTTGGGAAACCCGATCGCGCCCTGCGCCGACGAGCCGTGGCAGGTGGCGCAGGTGTTGGCGAAGATCGCACGCCCCAGTTTGACCGCCACCGGATCGCGCGCGATCACGTCGATGGATCGCCCCTTGTAAGGCGCGAACGCGGCGTCGAGCTTGGCGTTTTCCACTGCCTGTGCTTGTGCCAGCTCACCCCTGGACGTCCACCCGCTGACGCCACGGTAGCTGCCCCAGCCGCCGTACCAGGTCAGGTAACCCAGCGAGTACACGATCGTCAGGTAGAACAGGACGATCCACCAGCGCGGTAGCGGCTTGTTGTATTCGGTGATGTCGCCATCCCAGACATGGCTGGTGTCGTCGGGCCGCGCATCGCCCTTGCGCGGCAGCGACGTCCACCACAGCAGCGCCGCGCAACCAAAGATATTGAACGCCACCAGGCCGATGACGTACCAGGACCAGAACGTGGTCATGGGCTGTCCTCCGGATCGGTGTCGTCCAGCGGCAACCGCGCGGCAGCATCGAAATCGCGCTTGCGGCGCGGGCTCCAGGCCCAGGCCCAGCCGCCGAGGAACACAAGCAGCAAGATGCTGGTGATGATTCCAGAAACCATGTCATTGCCCCCGCGGTGCGTGCTTGCCGAGGCCCTGGAGGTAGGCGACCACGGCGTCGATTTCAGTCTTGCCCGCAACGTCCGCGGGCGCCTGCGCGATCTGCTCGTCGGTGTAGGGGTCGCCCAGCCGCTGCAATGCCTTCATGTGCCGGGCGATGGTCTTGCCGTCGACCTCGTTGTGCGCAAGCCAGGGGAAGGAGGGCATGTTGGATTCGGGCACCACGTCGCGAGGATTGTTGAGATGCACGCGTTGCCAGTCATCGGAGTATCGGCCACCCACGCGCGCCAGGTCCGGGCCGGTGCGCTTGGATCCCCACTGGAAAGGCCGGTCATACACCGACTCGCCGGCCAATGAATAGTGGCCATAGCGCTCGGTCTCGAATCGCAACGTCCGCACCATCTGGGAGTGGCAGTTGTAGCAGCCCTCGCGCACGTACACGTCGCGTCCGGCCAGTTCAAGGGCGGGGTAGGGAACCACGCCGGGCAACGGCTGGATCGCTTCGGCCTGGTACATCAACGGCACGATTTCGGCCAGGCCTCCAAACGAGACGGCGACCGCGATCAGCACCGCCAGCAGGCCGACGTTCTTTTCGATCTTCTCGTGCGGATTGGTGTAAGGCTGCGTGGAATCCTGCTTGCTCATCAATCGGGCCTCAGGCGCGTGCTTCGGAAGGGTCGGGGGCGAGCAATGGCTGTGGTTCGACCACCTTGACCAGCTGGGCGGTGCGCCACATGTTCAAGCCCATGAGCAACATGCCGGCCAGCACGACAAGGCCGCCAAGCAGGCGTCCCAGGTAGTAGGGGTAGGTCGCCACCAGGCTTTCGACGAAACTGTAGGTCAGCGTGCCGTCGGCATTGGTGGCGCGCCACATCAGGCCCTGCATGACGCCGGCAATCCACATCGAGGCGATGTAGAACACGACGCCGATGGTATGGATCCAGAAATGCACGTCGATCCATTTGGTCGAATACATCTGCTTGAGACCCAACATGCGCGGATACAGTGCATAGATCGATCCGATGCTGATCATCGCCACCCAGCCCAGCGCACCGGCGTGCACGTGGCCGATCGTCCAGTCGGTGTAGTGCGACAGCGAGTTGACGGTCTTGATCGACATCATCGGCCCCTCGAACGTCGCCATCATGTAGAACGACAGCGACACGATCAGGAACTTGAGGATCGGATCGGTCCGCAGTTTGTGCCAGACGCCGGAGAGCGTCATGATCCCGTTCATCGCGCCGCCCCAGCTGGGGGCCAGCAGGATCAGCGAAAACACCATGCCGACCGACTGTGCCCAGTCGGGCAGCGCGGTGTAATGCAGGTGGTGTGGCCCGGCCCACATGTACACCGCGATCAGCGCCCAGAAGTGCACGATCGACAGCCGGTACGAGTAGATGGGGCGCCCGGCCTGCTTGGGCACGAAGTAGTACATCATCCCCAGGAACCCGGCCGTGAGCAGGAAGCCCACGGCATTGTGGCCATACCACCACTGCACCATGGCATCGACGGCGCCGCTGTAGACCGGGTATGACTTCCAGGGACCTGCCGGAATCGCGATGTTGTTGACGATATGCAGCAATGCGATGGCGATGATGTAAGAGCCGTAGAACCAGTTGGCGACATAGATGTGCTTGACCCGACGGATCGCGATCGTGCCGAAGAACAGCACGGCATACGAGATCCACACGACCGCGATCAGCCAGTCGATCGGCCACTCCAGCTCGGCATACTCCTTGCTCTGGGTGATGCCCAGGGGCAGCGTGATCGCCGCCGACACGATCACCAGCTGCCAGCCCCAGAACACGAAGGCCGCCAGCTTGTCGGACATCAGCCGGACATGGCAGGTGCGCTGCACGACGTGCAGGCTGGTGGCGAACAGGGCCGAGCCACCGAAGGCGAAGATCACCGCATTGGTATGCAGGGGGCGCAGTCGTCCGTAGCTGAGCCACGGCACCCCGAAGCCCAGCTGCGGCCAATACAGTTCGGCGGCTATGTACACGCCGACCAGCATGCCGACGATGCCCCAGACCACGGTCATCACCGTGAACTGCCGCACCACCTTGTCGTTGTAGAAGCCGCGTTGGCCCGCTTGCGTGGCGGATGCCGGCCTGTCCTGGAGTGTCACTGCGTCACGCACCGTCATCTGTTTACCCTGCACCCGGGATGATCCTGCAAATTATCACGGATGCCGGGAGCCTCAAACTTGATTCAGATCAAAGCGGATCCGGCAGTCCATGCGGCAAGCGTCATGAAGCAGGACTGGAGGAGCCAGCACCCACGGCCTCTGCCGCCAGCGCGCGGCATTGGCCTGCTCATGTGACAAGGCATGCACCCCCGCGGCAGTGCGGCAGTGCGGGCTTCGCCGAGTGCTTCGTGGACGCGCTTGGTATGGACGTCATGGTGCGGGCTTGGGTTTGCACAGGCCCCGCCTGCAGTGTGTCGCGCAGCTGGATCGCTAGCAGGTTGGCGCGCAGCGTGCCGTCCAGGTTGGCGGCCACTTTGCGCCTGATGCTCCTGTGATAACGCCGGAATGGATGGTCATCGTGGAAGCGTCGGGACGGGCAGGGTGGTCAGCCGGCCCCGGGTCACCAGGCTGTCGGCCGCATGACAAGGCGGTCGAACCTGTCTCGGTCAGGCAGATGCGCTTTCTTATCGTGCTTGTCTGCGCTTGCTGCCCCGCTCGGGGAGCTTGCTCGCAATGCCGCGTCGACGCGTGATCGTGCTCGACGTCCGCGCTGCTTGCTTGCACCTCACCCGCCGCTACGGTTGGGCGATCTCGTGCCGCACGGCGGCGAGGAATTCCGGATCGGGCTTGGCGCCGATCTGCTCGGTACGCGCCACGATGCGGCCGCTGCGATCCAGCAGTACCAGGACACTGCTATGGTTGAACTGCCCATCGGCGAGCTTGCGGTAGCGCACGCCCAGCACGCCGGCGGCCGACGATACGGCTTGCTGCTGCGGAGCGGCCAGCGTCCAGTGTGCCGTGTCCAGCTTGCGTTTTTTCGCCAGCGCCATCAGTGCCGCAGGCGTGTCGTTGGCGGGATCCATGCTGATGAACAGCAAGTCGAACTTCCCGCGTTGTACCGCCGTCAGTGATTTGTCGATGCCTTTGCCGGCATCGATGATCAAAGGGCACATGTACGGGCAGGAGGTGTAGAACATCGTCACCACCTGTGGTCGACCGCGCCGACTGCGCCAGTCGCGTGCCTTGCCATCCTGGTCGATCAGCACCAGCGGGAGCTGGTACACCGAGTCACCAGGCAACGCGGCGGCAGGCGTCTTTGCCATGGAGGGCGCCACCAGCAACAGGCAGCAAAGCAACATCAGGGCCTGCGTGAATGTCGTGCGCTTCATCTCGGAGTCCTCACCTGGCATTGCGTGCACACCTGAAACCCAGGTTTGCGGTGGTGTCGCTGCCATCGAGCGACGACAACATGGCCACGCGCATCAGCACGGCGTAGTTTTCGCGATCATCCATCGACAGCGCGCCCGCACCACAGAACTTGAGCCGGTCGGCATCGCCCTGGTTGCGGTTGTCCGAGGAGATCAACAGCGACGCGTAGTCTTCGGTCCACTCCCACACCAGGCCATGCAGGTCCTGAACCCCGTAGACATTGGGTACCTGTAGTCCTGCGCGCGGCAACGCCGTATTGGACGGCCTGGCATACCAGCCCAGGATGCGCTCACGCCAGACAGGATCCCGGCGTGCATCGCGTCGTGTCTCGTCGGCTGCCGCTGTGTATTCCCATTCCGACCAGGTGGGCAGCCGGCCTCCCTGCGCCTGGCAGTACGCCGACGCCGCGAACCAGCTCACCTGGACCACTGGCTGTCCGGGCAATGCGGTCTTGCCAAGCGTGGTCGGTGATGCCCACTGCGACAGGTACCGCGGCTCGGCGAACACCGACGGCACCTTGCCGCGCTGCCACCGCGGATTTGCCTTCACGAACGCGAGGAACTCGGCGTTGGTCACGGGCCTGCGTTGGAGCTCGAAACCGGCAACCTTCGTGATCGGTGCGTCTTCGTACTTGAGCGCCGAGCGGAAGCTTCCACCTGGCACCCGGACCCAGCCCTGGTCGCTGGCGAGCACCCCGGCCAGGGGCAGGGCACACAACAGCAGGGCAGCCAATCGGCGCATGGCGATCAGTGGCCGTCCGCCACGCCGACAGGCTTGCTCGCCCGGGCCTTGGCGGCTTCGTCCTTGGTCACCACGCCGCCCGGGTTGCCCCAGCTGTTGAGGACGTAGGTTGCGATGTTGGCGACTTCGTCATCGGTGAGCTGGTTCATCGGTGGCATCACGGAGTTGTACTCATGGCCATTGACGGTCACCTTGCCCTGCAGTCCATGCAACATGATGTTGGGCACGCGCTTGGGATCGGCCTTGATGTAGTCCGAGCCGGCCAGTGGCGGGAACACGCCTTCCATGCCCTGGCCGTTGCCCTGGTGGCAGGTGGAGCAGGTACCGGCGAACAACGCTTCGCCCGCCTTGATCTGCTCTTCCCTGGTCAGGTCGCCACTGGCGTGGGCCTGCGCGGCCACGGACACCGCTTTGAGGTTGCCGCTGCCCGCACGGTCACCCAGGTACACCGCGTCGACCTCCTTGCCCGAGTAGATGGCCTTGTTCTCCGGGCCCTCGGCCTTGAGGATGCCAAGCGCACCCTTGTTGAAGGCACGGAAGATGCTGTGGTCGACCAGCACGTAACTGCCTGGAACCTCCAGGTGGAACTGCATGATCGCGGCGCCGCCCGAGGGGATCAGCGTGGTCTGCACGTTTTCCTGGAACTTGGTGCCGCCCTCGTACCAGACCTTGTCGAAGATCTCGCCGATGACATGGAAGCTGGAGACCAGGTTGGGGCCGCCGTTGCCCACGAACAGGCGTACTTTCTCGCCGACCTTGGCGGTCAGGGCCTTGTCGCCGGTCAACGCGCCTTCGGCGCCATTGAACAGGACATAGGTCGGGTTCTCGTCGATGCCCTTTTGCATGTCGAAGTCCTGGTGGCCCTTCTCCCGGTACTTGCCCTTGGTATAGAAGTCGCCCTGCATCACGTAGTACTCCTTGTCCACCGGTTCCAGTCCCTGGGGCGGCTCGACAAGGATCAGTCCGTACATGCCGTTGGCGATATGCATGCCGACGGGTGCCGTGGCGCAGTGGTAGACGAACAGGCCGGCATTGAGCGCCTTGAAGGTGAAGCGGCTGACATGGCCTGGCGCGGTAAAGCTCGACGCCGCGCCGCCGCCTGGTCCGGTAACACCGTGCATGTCGATGTTGTGTGGCATCTTGCTGTCGGGCATGTTGCGCAGGTGGAACACCACCGTGTCGCCCTGGCGCACTCGGATGAAGCTGCCCGGCACCGTGCCACCGAAGGTCCAGAAGGTGTAGTTGACGCCTTCGGAGATTTCCATCTCCTTTTCGATCACATCCAGCGTCACGTTGACCTTGGCCGGGTAGTTGCGGCCGGTCGGCGGTGGCACATGCGGGGGCGAGGTCAGCACTGCATCGATCGGCTTGCCCTGCGGCGGTCCGAAGTCGCCTTTCAGCGAGCCGCCGGTTTCAGTGGTGGCTGCAACCTCTGGCGTGTCATCGGCATGATCGGTCCGGTCGGCGCGGCAGGCGACGAGAGTCGGCACGGTGATTGCAAGCAAGCAGGTGAGAAGGCGCTTCATGGTCATTGCCAGCACTGGTAAGGAGGTGTGCCAAGTGTTGAACATCCTCCTGCTGGCGTGGTTGACCTGAGTCAAGCTGCGCATGGATTGCGCGGCAACCACCGCGCGATGAAGGTGGACGCACGCTGCCTTGACCATGGTCAAGGCAGTGGTGTCGCTATCGTTCGAAGATGGCCATCCAGAGCGAACACGGCATGAGCCGCGGACCCTTTCAATGGAATTCCATGTCCGGATCGACAACCACCTGGCTGCATTGCACGGCCATGGCGATGCGCTCCTGGAGGCAGTGCGCACGATGATTGAGCAGGTCGATCCGTCGGCGGTGTTGGACATCGATGCCAGCGGCTGCTTGCTCAGGATTGCTGCAGCCATCGATGTGGCCCAGCTGGAGCACCTGCTCGATCGCGCGGGTTATCCGACAACGCCGGCACAAGTTCGACAGCTGCCGTCGATCTGCTGCGGTGGTTGCAGCGGGTAGTCATCCGGGCTGCAGCATCCACGCGGCATCGGTACCGGATATCCCCTGTGTAGCACCAAATCCCGGCAAATGCATCGAGTGATGACTGGCCGGGACGTACTACCAAACCCAATGTGCGCAAGCTGGCCGTTCCGTCAGCCCGCCGGTGGCCTGCAGCACCATTGAAGCACCTTGATCATGAAACGAAGTCTGCCCGGATCGCGGCAAGGAACGCAGTGGTGACCAATGCGACGCTCCAGGTCACGACTCCAGGTCACGACTCCAGGTCACGACTCAGGGCAGGTCACGACTTCAGGTCACGACTTCAGGTCACGACTTCAGGTCACTTCTCCCAGGACATGCAGCGCGCCGACATGCAGCGCGCGGGCGAGGATCAACGCATCCATCGTCCTGGCCTGCGGTTGCATCCATGTCGACAGGGCTAAACGCGTGCAAACACCAGTGTGCCGTTGGTGCCGCCAAAACCGAAGCTGTTGGACAGCACCGTATCCAAGCGCACCTGGCGGGTTTCACGCACGATCGGGAAACCCTCGGCCTCGGGGTCGAGGTGCTCGATGTTTGCCGACGCTGCGATGAAGTCGTCGCGCAGCATCAACAGGCAGTAGATCGCCTCGTGCACGCTGGCCGCACCCAGTGAATGGCCACTGAGCGCCTTGGTCGAGGACAGGGGCGGGACGGCATCGCCGAAAGCTTCGCGGATTGCCTGGAGTTCGACCACGTCGCCAACCGGCGTGGACGTGCCGTGGGTATTGAGGTAGTCGATCGTACCGACGCCGTTGCCATCAAAGCCGGCCATCGCCGCGCGCATGCAGCGAGTCGCGCCTTCCCCGGATGGGGCGACCATGTCGACACCGTCCGATGTCACCCCGTAGCCGACCAGTTCGGCCAGGATATCAGCGCCGCGTGCCTTGGCTTGCTCGTACTCCTCGAGCACCAGGATCCCACCACCGCCTGCGATGACGAAACCATCGCGGTCGGTGTCGTACGGACGCGATGCCGTCGACGGGGTGTCGTTATGGTGGGTGGACAGTGCTCCCATGGCATCGAACTGCGCCGTCATGCCCCAGTGCAGCTCCTCGCCACCACCGGCCAGCATCGTGTCCTTGGCGCCATGGCGGATCAGCTCGGCGGCGGCGCCAATGCAGTGCGCCGACGTCGCACAAGCTGCGGAAATCGAGTAGCTCAGGCCACGGATACCCAGTGCCGTCGACAGCGCGGCCGAGACGGTAGAGCCCATCGTACGCGGCACCATGTAGGGCCCGACCTTGCGCACGCCCCGGTTGCGCAGCAGGTCACCGGTTTCGATCTGCCATTGCGGCGAGCCGCCGCCAGACCCGGCGATCAGTCCGGTCCGCGGGCTGTGCACCAGGTCGTCATCGAGGCCGGCCATGGCCAGCGCATCCCGTGCAGCCACGTAGGCATAACCGGCGGCGTCGCCCATGAAGCGCTTGAGCTTGCGGTCGATCAACGCCGCCAGATCGATGTCGACGACGCCAGCGACCTGGCTGCGCAATCCCAGCTCCGCATATTCAGGGACAAAACGGATCCCGCTGATGCTTTCGCGCAAGGCAGTGCTGACCGTGGCAGGGTCGTTGCCAAGGCACGACACCACGCCCATCCCGGTGATCACGACCCGACGGCGGCTCTCGACGGCCATGGTCAGAATCCCTCGGTAGACTGGAACAGGCCCACCCGCAGGTCCGAGGCGGTATAGATCTCGCGGCCATCGACAAGCGTGCGACCGTCGGCAATCACCAGTTCGAGCTTGCCGCGCATGACCCGGCGGATGTCGAGTTCGTAACTGACGCACCGTGCATCGGGCAGCACCTGCCCGCTGAACTTGACCTGCCCGACACCCAGCGCGCGACCGCGTCCCGGGGCACCCAGCCAGGGAAGGTAAAACCCGCATAGCTGCCACATGGCGTCCACGCCCAGGCAGCCCGGCATGACCGGGTCGCCCTCGAAATGGCATGCGAAAAACCACAGGTCCGGGCGTATGTCGAGTTCGGCGCGGACGCTACCCTTGCCGTACCGTCCGCCTTCGGTGCTGATGTGTGTGATGCGATCGAACATCAGCATGGGTGGTGCTGGCAGGCGTGCATTGCCCGGGCCAAACAGCTCGCCACGGGCGCACGCGAGCAACTGTTCGCGATCGTACGAGGAGGGGCGTGTCACGACGCCTCCAACAGGGAAATCCGGGAGTGTGAATTCACGGTCTTCATGTCCGGCATGCAGGGCCGTCCATTGTATGCGGTATCGATTCCATCGCCAGAGTCCGCATCCGGGGTGGCCCCGGATGCGGGTCGGGCGGTACAGCTTACCGGGCGCGCCGCGGAGGATGCCCTACCTGCTGTTCTCGCCCCGTGATCTCACCGCTGCGCCACGTTCCCGTGCCTGGATCGCGAGCAGTCGGGGCGAGCGGTGACCAGCAGGCGCGGGCGGTGTCGCCGCGTTTGGCAATGACCGCCCAGCGCTGACCCTGCAGGTATCGAGGCTGCAGGCGTCGATGCGTGTCTGCGGTCGGATCAGCTGCAGCCACCACAGCAGGTGCTGCCGCCGCTGATGTGCACATCCTGCTCAAGCAGCCTTGCTTCGTAACCCAGCTCTTGCAACGCAGCATGCACCTGCGTGGCTGTTGCGGTGGAGAGGACTTCCAGGCTGCCGTGGTCGCTGTCAAACGCGATGCGCGCCTCTGGATCCAGGGGACGCAGTGCTGCGGCCAGTTTGGGGGCGTCAAGGTCATGGGTGGAGAGTTCGAACTGCATTTTTGCTTCCTTGTTGGTATCCAGATGAAGAAGAAGTGATGCCGACGCAATCAGCAGGCCTGGAACGATGTGGCAATCACTGCTCGAGCGGCTTGATCCATGTCAACTGAAGCTGCTTCTGGTCGTTTTCATGACGCGCTGGTAACACACTGGGGAGCGCGTTGGCCGATAATGGCCTGCGAAATTCCACTTGAAGGAACCCCCATGACTACGAGCAACACGCGCCTCACTCTCCTTGCCGCTGCCTGTGTAGTGGCCCTGACTGCCTGCGGCGACAAATCGCCCAGCGCGCCAGCCGCCACAGCGGCGCCGACTGCTACCGAAACCACGCCCGCTGCCGCTCCTGCAGCAGTGGATACCCCGGCCGAGATGCCAGCCGCGCAACCGGCTGCGCCCGCCAATGACAAGCCCGCTGCGGTCGTCAAGGATTGCGCCACCCAGATCGAGGGCACGGACGCGATGCAGTACAACGTCGGCTCGATCACGGTGCCCGCCTCGTGCACCGACTTCACGATCACCCTGGTGCACACCGGCAAGATGCCCGTGGCAGCGATGGGCCATGATGTGGTGATCTCCAAGGCGGCAGACATGGACGCCGTCGTGGCAGCGGGTATCAGTGCCGGCCTGGACAACGGTTACATCAAGTCAGACGATGCCAATGTCATTGCCCACACCAAGATGATTGGCGGTGGTGAAACAACGTCGGTCACGTTCCCGATCAGCAAGATCCAGGGTGAAGGTCCTTACGAGTTCTTCTGCACGTTCCCGGGCCATGCTGCGGTGATGCGTGGGCCGATCTCGGTCGAGTAACCATTGCATCGCCGGCCGTATTGACTGTCGGAGGGTCTTTCGCGACCCGCCGGCAATCATGGTGTTCGCTGGTTGGCAACCTCCCAACCAGCGATTCTTCTACTTCAACAACCCCCGACCGGCAACGGGCAGGCATGTAGTGACCGGAACAGTATTGTCCAAGCCAATAGTGATGAGGCATGGGTAAAAGCATTCCCGTTGAACTCAATCCTACCGATCTGGTGGAGATCGACGGTTCACTCGTAGCGCGAGGCCTTGGCTTGGCGCTTGCCGATTTCCGGCAGCTGATGGAGCACCGCAAGGTCACAGTGCTGTGCGAACGCGGAGTCGGCGAAGACGCGGGTCTGTATCGCGCCAGCTTCTACCACGACGGCAAGCGCGTGAGGTTGGTCGTCGATGCAGATGGGAATCCCGTTTGATGCACCTATGGAGCTTTGTGCTGATACGCGTTTCCACGGGTATGGCGGATCGCGTTCGATCGCAAGCTTGAGCAGGGCTTTCCTGCGAGCGACCTGCGCCAGCTGGACGTTGGGACGCACACAACCGCGACACGATGGACGGTTCCCCGCCAAGCCTGTGACGTCACGCCAACTGTCATGGCTGCATCCAGAGAGCCGTGTCCCGAACTTTCAGGGTTTTCGTTCCTATGTCGACGTTCCCGTGGTCGATGTTGCGACCCGTTGGCACCACGGGTGGTCCCGGGAGCGATCTCGATGTCCAGTCGAATGAATGGTCAGGCCAGCAACGATCGCACGCGACGTGACAGGAATTCAAAATACAGATCGATGTAGCTGATGCCGTTTTCGTGGTCGAAGACATACGGGTTCATCAGCGTGTGGCGCAGGATCATCAGGCGGTCGTCGTTGTCGCCACCCAGCGTGGCCGGGTCGATCCGAAGCGCCTGCAGGATCCGTTGCATTTCCACGTCGCCCACCACCTCGGGTCTCAGTGTCGTCACCGACCCGAAGAATTCGCGTGATTGCAGCGGCTGCCTGGGATCGCTGCGCATCTCGTCGTGCAACCGGCGCACAAAGGCATTGGCGCGTGAAAGGTCATCATTGCCGGCTGGGTTGACGGCTACGCAGACCAGGTTGCTGTCCGCCGCAAACGGGACCAGCGCATGCAGCGTCCCGCTCATCTCATCGGCAAATTGCCGCGCTCGCCGATCGAAAGCCTCCGCTGCGATGATCGTCTGCGCCTGCAGCCGACCAAACCCGCCGTGATCCAGCGGTAGCACCTTGTGCGTCACGTAAGCCGCTGCAGCCATCGCGCCGGGCTTGGAGCCTTCGGGGATGAACTGTCCCAGGTTCCGGTAGCGGGCGAGGTAATCGGCAGGGGTGGTGTCGTGGAAGACGTAGTCGGCGTGCTCCGCCAGCAAGGCCGTCGCTCGATGGTCGCGGCAGATGAAGGCGCCAGCGCCGTAGGGCAGGTAGCCCAGTTTGTGTGGATCCACGGTGACCGAATCCGTGCGCCCCAATGCAGCAAATGCTGCGTAGACCTCCGGCGCGGGAAACGCCGTGAAGCCGTTGCGTACGTCCGCCAGCGAGCGCAGGCTGCCATCCGCGCTGCGGAACAGCGTTGCCAGGTAGCCGCCCCAGGCCGCGTCGACATGCACGGCGAAGCCCAGGCCACGCTTCGCAAACCGGTCGCGCGCGTCGGCGACACCATCGACAGGATCGACAGTGCCGTATTCGGTGGTGCCAAGCACTGCGACAGCCATCAGCACTGGCTGCTTTTCGCGCTCGCATTGTTCCAGCGCCGTTTGCAACGCATCCAGGTCCAGGCGCATGTCACGTTCCGGCAACAGCTGCAGTTGTGCACGGCCCAAGCCAAGCAGCTTCAGCCCCTTGCTCCAGGAGTAGTGCGCAGTAAAAGGCGCCAGCACCCTGGGCACGCGTAGTTGCGTATGGACCGCGAAGAAATCCGCGATCCCCCGATGCTCGAGACGCTGTGCTTCCACGGCGGCCTGCCAGCGTCGTCGGTCACTGACCGTTTGCGCGGCAAGCCAAGCTTGACACTGCTCAAGCAAGTCGATGCTGGCTGCCGGGGCCAGGTTGAACGCCGTCCAGTCGTCGTCGGGCAGTGCGATGTCTGGTACCTTCGCAGCGCGCAAAGCGACCGGAAACGCCTTCAGCGCCAGCGCCATGCGCAGTGCCTGGTAATTGGCCACGGTGCCGCCGGATGTCAGGTGGCCGAAGGCGCAATCAGGACGCGAGGGGTCGTGTGGATAGCCCAACATGCGCGCCAGCTGCAGCCCCACCTGCACCTCCAGGTCCACGGTGACCGGTGCTGCGTCTTCGCTGACATTGTTGGGGTTGTAGGGCAGGGTGAGGATTTGCGCTGCCAACCCCGGGATCAGCAGGTCGGACACCATGTGCCCCAGGTAACGCGGGCTGTGGAACGGCACCGACTTCTTCAGTGATGCCGACAGGTTGTGCAGTTCACGGCGCAGCCGCGCTTCGAAATCCTGGTAGCCCGGATCGTGCGAGGCGTGCGTGGAAATCGCCGGTGGATCTTCGGGGTGGAAGTTGCGGCGCCAATAGACATGGTCGCGCAGGAACTCCACCACGAGGCGTTCGAGCAGCGTGTCGTTTTCGCCATACGGCCCGAGGAAGCAGGCATCGAGGGCATGGCGACTGGTTGCGTTTTGCTGGTTCATGGCAGGTTTTGCATGTTGTCCTGAAGGCTGCAAGGCCACAGCTTAGGCAACCGCAACAGCGGGCGATTGATCCCGATCAAGCGCGGAGTGATTGCGTCTGCCAAGGCTCTTCTTCGAGTGCGCCCTTCGCCGGACAGGGGTTCCGGGGAATTGTCGGGGCCGTGCCTGAAAAGACGTGCTTGCTTGATCTGGCTCAATACGGCGTCGGCGCAATCCGACCAGGATGTCGCATGTTTCCTGATGGCCATCTTCCATGACGCCTGCCAGATGCTTGTTGGCTGCGGCCTTGTTTTCCCTGCCAGCGCTTGCCCATGCGCAATCCGAATCCGTCCAGCCGACCTGGAACCTGCGATTGCGCCACGAAATGGTGGACGACGACAGCTTCGCGCGCGATGCACGTGCCGATACCCTGCGGCTGCGGGCCGGCTTGCGGTTCGCTTTCGGCGAGGGTTGGACGGCGCTGCTGGAAGGCGAGGGCGTGGTCAACGCCTCAAACCAATACAACAGTGGCGCCAATGGCCGCACGCAGTATCCGGTCGTGATTGATCCCGAAGGTGCAGAGCTCAACCAGGCTTGGCTGGGCTGGCATGACGCACGCTTTGCAGTGGCCGTTGGCCGCCAGCGCATCCTGCTGGACAACCAGCGCTGGGTCGGCAACGTTGGCTGGCGCCAGAACGAGCAGACTTTCGATGCGATCACCACCCAGTGGAAGGCCAGCGAAGCGATCACGGTGAAGTACGACTGGCTTGCCGACGTCCAGCGCATCAGCGGTGACCATGCCCTCGATCCATTGGCGCGCGACCGCAGGCTCGACACACACCTGCTCAATGTCGTCTATCAGCACGGCAAGCAACAATGGACCGCCTACACCTACCTGCACCGTGACAAGGATTTGCCAACCGCGTCCAGCGCAACCATCGGGCTGCGCTATAGCGGAGACCTGGTAGAGAACGGTAGTGGTTGGAGTTGGTCGGTCGAGGCTGCGAGACAACGCGACCATGGCAACAGTCCGCTCGACTACTCGCACGCCTATTGGCTGATCGAACCTGCGTACACCGTGCAAGGCACCACGTTCCGGGTGGGTTGGGAGCACCTGGGCGGCGATGGTCGCCATGCCTTGCAGACGCCACTGGCAACGCTGCATGCGTTCGATGGCTGGGCGGACAAGTTCGGCGTTACACCGGCGGGGGGGCTGGAGGACCGCTATGTTTCGGCCGGTGGAAAATTTGGCCGCATTGGCGAGGGACGATTTGCATGGAGTGCGGCATACCACGACTTCGGGCCGGACAAGAACACACCCGGTCTCGGGGACTATGGTCGCGAGTGGGATGCGTCAGTGGCATTCCCCGTGGCCAAGGGCGTGCAGGCGCTGGTCAAAGTGGCCGACTACCGCAGCCAGGGTTATGCGCGCGACACGACCAAGGTGTGGTTGCAACTGGAATGGGTGAACGCCAAGTAGAAGCGGGCAGACCCGGCACCTTGCTACAAGGTCATCTCGTGCAGCATCGTGCCAACCAAGGGGCAACCAGACCCAGTGCGTCGTAGGAGCGGCTTCAGCCGAGAGCTCCCGCTCCGACTGCCGAATCCTCCATGTACCTGGATCGGGGCACGCAGCCAATCGGCATGGCCCACGGCAGGCCCGTTTACAGGGCCTCGGGCACGACCGCGATCCGCGAGCGCAGTGCATCCGCTGCTGGTTGTGGATCGATTGCCTGCCGTGCGAGCCAGTCGTGGTCAAACAGTGTTTCGCTGTAGCGTTCGCCTCGATCACACAGCAGCGTCACGATGCTGCCGACATCGCCGCGTTCCTGCATCCTGCTTGCCAAGCGCAGGCAGGCGATGAAGTTGGTTCCAGACGAACCGCCGTAACGACGTCCAAGCAGTGTTTCGAGCAACCAGGCAGCTGCGATCGAGTCGGCATCGTCGATCTCTTCCACGGCATCGACGATCTCGAACAGGAATCCCGGTTCGACGCGCGGACGTCCGATGCCTTCGATCAAGGTTGGGCGATCCGCGCGTGCCTCCGCGTCGCGCATGTCCCATCCGCGTGCGAACGCACCACCCGTGGGTTCGGCCACGCACAACCGTGTCGCAAGGCTGCGGTAACGCAGGTAGCGGCCAATGGTGGCGGAGGTGCCTCCGGTGCCTGCGCCGCAGACGATCCATGCCGGCTCGGCATGCGGTTCGGCGGCCAGCTGGCCAAGGATGGATTCGGCGATGTTGTTGTTGCCGCGCCAGTCGGTGGCTTGCACTGCCAAACCGAACTGGTCCAGGTGGCAGGCGCCACGTTGGGCGTGTTGGGCAGCGCGTGCATGGACCTGTCCGGGATCGTCCACCAGGTCGCATATGCCACCCAATGCCTGCACGTCGTGGATTTTTCGCGGTGCGGTACACGCGGGCATCACCGCCGTGAACGACAGCCCCAGCATCCGCGCAAACCAGGCTTCGGAGATGGCGGTGCTGCCCGAAGATGCATCGACCACCGGCTGGCCCGGCCGCAGCCGTCCATTGCACAGTGCATACAGGTAGAGCGACCGTGCGAGGCGATGCTTGAGACTGCCCGATGGATGCGCGGACTCATCCTTGAAGTAGAACGCGATGTCGGGGAACGCGGGCAAGTCGACCCGCAGCAGGTGCGTGTCTGCCGAGCGCCCCGCCTCGCGTCGCAGTTGCGTGAGCGCGTCGTTGACCCAGGTGCGGTCCGGATCGCCGGCTGCACGGCGGTACGAAGTGCTCACCGTAGCCATAGCAGCCAGCCCAATGGATTGTGTGCCAGTGCAATGCCGATGATGGTGCCATAGACCAGCAAAGCCGTGGCATAGCAAGCCGCGCGCACCTTCGCCGTGCGCCCACGCTTGAGCGCGAAGGTACCCAGGCCCACGTACAGCACCAACAAGGCGAGTTTGACCGTGAGCCATCCGTTGGCGAACACGGCGCCGGGCAGGATGTTCAGCAGCATCAGCGCTGCTGTCAACAGGATCGTGTCCACGCTGTAGCTCAGGTAGCGCACCGGTGCGGCCATCGCCAGGCGCTGCCTGTCCAGCTGCACCAGCAGGCCGCGGAGCAGGAAGATCGTCCCGCTGAGCAACACCGCAGCCACGTGCACCCATTTGATCTGCGAATAGAACTCGATCACCGGGATGCCCCGGTAACGATGGATGCCGTGCAGCGCCTCATCCCGGTTTCCCGTCGGCACGCGGCGTCAGGTAAATCCGGCCGACGCGCAGGACCCAGGGCGTAAACGCAACCAGCCAACCCAGCGCGGCAACCGCCTGCCATGCCATGTGGTCCGTTGCGATCTCGGCGACGATCCGCACGAGCGTCACCACCTGCAGGGCCACGAAAGCGAACCATGCCGCTGCGGGAAGCAGCATCGGCCGGCCTGAATGTCCCTGCGTCACCCGCGTCACCATCGCGACCAGCGCACTAGCGAAAAAGCCGATGAACAATGCGTGCGCCGGCGCACGTCCAAGCCAGTCAGTGCCGGTCACGGCATACGCCACGCTTTGTCCCGCATACAGCGCAAACGCGATCGGCAGCCATCCCAACGCCACGAACAGCACCGCAAGGATCCTGGGCTTGGGGCCACGCGGCCACCAGCGCCACAGCATCGTTGCCGACAGTGCCAGCAACGGTGCGTCGGCCAGCCAGATCCAACCGTAAGCGTGCAGCAACTCCAGCACCAGGTGTGCCAGCGTCAATGGCCAGAAGGCCGCCAGCAGCCACATCGGGCGCCACGCTTTGTAACCGGCGACGACAGTACCTGCGAAGAACGGAAACATGCGGTGTGCCACGGTGACATAGACCGGAAGCAGCAATGCGAACGTGCCGACCTTGATGTTGACGTAGACCCACGACGCGGAGCCACCGGAAACCACCACGCCCCATGCCAGTAGACCGATGAGCCCAAACGCCAGCGCAGCGAAGCTCGAGCGCGCATGCCACGTCGTGCCCTGCTCGCGCCACAACAGCGGACCCAGCGTGGCGAGTCCGGCGATCCAGCCGGCCAGCGTCATCCAGAAACCAACGACGATGCCGACATCCCAACCGATCGCGCCCAGCAGGGTCGCGGCCTGTCCTCCAAACATGCCCAGGCCGATCGGCAGGTAGCGCCAGCGCGGAAAATCCGGCAGCCCCATCCAGCGCGGGAACGTCGTCAGCAGGAAGCCGAACATGAAACTGGGAAACACCTGGTACTGCATCACGAACGCGTGCAGCCAGCCGGCGTAGGGCGTGGGCTGTGCCATGTGCAGGACCGGCCAGCGCGTCGTCGCCAGCCACGCTGCCCACCAGGCCATCGCCAGAAGGATGTTGCTGGCGCCGATGAAAAACATCAACCGGTGCGGAGCAGTGCCCAGCAGGCGTGGAGAAAGCGGTGCGTCTGTGGCAGGGGACCCGGGGGCAGTTGAAGACATAAGTGGCATGGTTTCCATGGGTGGCCGTTGCGCTGCCATCCAGAGTCTGGGCAAATGCGGCATGCAGTAGATCCAGCCCCGGGACATTGGCCGTCCCGGAGCTGGCGACGACGAGCTAGGCGTCGCTTTTAATGCGCTTTGCCTGGTTACGCGCCAGCAGCGGTCGCCGGCCAATCCAGAGCGACAGCACGAACAGGCAGACCAGGAAAGCGCCGACGGCAAACAGCGTATCGCCCGGCACCCGCATCCATACCAGCAGGTGGATCAGGGGCTGGCCCATGAACTCGGCCGATCGTGCGTACCAGTAGCCGTGCTCGAGCGCCGCCTGCAGCTGCAGCACGCCCATGGGCAACAGGGTCAACAGCCCCATCAGCGTCAGCCCGATGTTCAAGCACCAGAATGCGCCGCGCAGTGGACCGTCCAGCCAGACCTTGTCGGGTTTGAGGCCACGCATGCAGAACAGCATCAGCCCCAGTCCCAGCATGCCGTACACGCCGAACAGCGCGGTATGGCCATGCAAGGCGGTCAGGTTCAGGCCCTGCATGTAGTACAGCGCGAGCGGGGTGTTGATCAGGAAGCCGAACAGGCCGGCACCGACCAGGTTCCAGAAGCTGACTGCCAGGAAGAACATGATCGGCCAGCGATAGCGCTCCATCCAGGGCGTTGCCCGGCTGTGCCTCCAGGTCTCGTACGCTTCCATGCCGATCAGCGCCAGCGGCACCACTTCCAGCGCCGAAATGCTGGCCCCCAGTGCGATCACCGACGTGGTCGTGCCCGAGAAGTACAGATGGTGGAAGGTGCCCAGGATGCCGCCAGCCATGAACACGATCGTGGCAAACAGCACGTTGATGGTGGCCGTCTTGCCGCGCACCAGACCCAGTTTGACGAACAGGAAGCTGATCACCGCCACGGCGAACACCTCGAAGAAGCCTTCGACCCAGAGGTGCACCACCCACCAACGCCAGTATTCGACCATGGACAGCGAGGTTTTCTCGCCCCACATCAAGCCGGCTGCATAGAGCAGGGCAATGGCGACCGTGGACAGGAACAGCAGTCCGACAATGGACGACATCTCATCCTTGCGTCGCATCGCAGGCCAAAGGGCGCGGCCGACCAACAGCAACCACAGCAGCAATCCAATGAACAGGAAGATCTGCCAGAAGCGACCAATGTCGGTGTATTCCCAGCCCTGGTGGCCAAACCAGAAGTTGTACTGCAATCCCATCTTCTGCATCACCGCGAACCATTGCCCGGCAAAGGACCCGACCACGATGACGATCAGGCAGCCGAACAGGAAATTGACCCCCAGCCGCTGGAATCTCGGCTCATGGCCTGAAACCGCCGGACCGATGTACAGACCGGTCGCCAGCCAGGCGGTTGCGATCCACAGCACTGCCAGTTGTGTATGCCAACTGCGGGTCAGTGAATAGGGAAGGAAATTGGAGATCGCGAATCCGTAGGCGTCCTGCCCTTCGACCTGGTAATGCGCCGTGGTGGCCCCCAACAGGATCTGCACCAGGAACAACGCCAACACCAGCCAGAAATACTTCGCGGTCGCGCGCATCGAGGGCGTGATCACGAGCTTGGCAAGGGGATCCTGCTGGGGCGGGCGCGAAGTGGTCTTCCTTGCTGTGCCAGACCGCGTAGTGCCAGGCAAGCAACGCGATGCCCGCGATCATGAACAGCACACTGAACACCGTCCACATGAACGTACTGGAGGTCGGGCGATTGCCGACCAGTGGTTCATAGGGCCAGTTCTGCGTATAGCTCATGGCCTCGCCCGGCCGGTTGGTCGCCGTGGCCCAAGCCGACCAGAAGAAGAATGCGGTCAGCGCATGGCGATGTTGCGCATCGGGCACCGTGTCCTCGCGCATCGCATAGCCCACGCGCAGGTCGTGCGTGGCCGGATCGTTTGAAAACAGGCTTTCGTAATGCGCCGCGACCTGGGTGATCGCCTGCGCGCGCTCGTCGCTGACCACGATCTCGTCGCTGGTCGCGTCATACGTGTTGGTACGCATCATCGGCTGCACGTCGGCCTGCACGCGTGCCTGCTCGCCGGCGTTCAACGTGTCGTAGCCTGCGCCGGTGGTCGCGCGCGACTGCAGCTCGAGCATTGTCTCGACTTCGCGATGCAACCAGTCGGCCGACCAGTCGGGCGCCACCAACGCACCATGTCCCCAGATCGAACCCAATTGCTGGCCGCCGAAGGTTTGCCAGACCTGCCGGCCTTCTTCCATGTCGGCCTTGGTATAAACGACCTGTCCACTTTCGCTGACCACGCGCGAGGGCATGGGCGGCGCTTTCTGGTGGATCACGCCTCCCATCCACAGCAGCACGCCAAAGCCAGCCACCAACAAAAGGATCAACCCGATCCAGAGTTTGCGTGTCGTGTCCACCAGTTTCTCCACTTCCCCGTGAGATTCCGGCCAGTGTATTCAGCACGCTTGGCTACTCGATGACCTAGGTCAAGCGCGCATCGATCAGGGTGTCCGACCGGATCAAGCGCGCAAGACGGCTCCGGCAATGGTTTCCAGGCGTGCGCGGTCCAGAAGCTCCAGCTCCCTCCGGTCGACGCGGATGACGCCATCGTCCTGCAGGCGCTTGAGCACGCGGCTCACTGTTTCGGGCGCCAGCCGCAGGTAGTTGGCGATATCGGTGCGCGCCATCGTCAGCTGGAAACGATCCGGCGAAAAACCGCGCGCTGCCAGCCTGCGGGACAGGCCGATCAGGAAGCCTGCCATCCGCTCGTCCGCGGTCCAGTCGCCGGCCAGCATCGCCGCACGACCGATGTCGCGGCTGAGCAGCCGGAACAGCTGTTGCTGCAAACCCGGTACGCGGGTGGCCAAAACCGATATCTTGGGAAACGAAAACCGGCATAGCATCACGGTGTCCAGTGCAACTGCATTGCATGGATAGGTGTCGCCATCGATCGCGTCCAGGCCAATCACCTCGCCGGGCAGGTAGAAGCCCAGCACGTGTTCGCGACCATCGCGGTCGATGCTGTAGGTCTTGACGGTGCCAGCGCGCACTGCGGCGATGGCCTCGAACGGATCGCCTTCCCGGAACACGTGCTCACCCGCGTGCAGCGGACCGACGTGTTGGACCAGCATGTGCAGGTCGGCCAGGCCGGATTTGTCCATGCCCTGGTCCAGGCACGCTTGCGAGAAGGCGCATGTCGAGCAGAACCGCAGCTTGTTGCCGTCGTCGGCCATGACGCTGCCGTCGACGCGCGGGAACATGGCCTGGCCGCTCAAACCGTGGCCTCTGATGGATTCCAGCCGGAGGGACGGCGAGCCCACGCGCTCAGATCGCGCGTGAATGGCGCGGCGCGGTCGTGGTGTCGGCGTGGAGGTATCTGTCGAAGCACATCGCAATGTTACGCAACAACAGCCGGCCTTGCGCGGTCGCGATGATCCGGCCCGGCTCGAACCGGACCAGCCCATCGTCCTGCAAGGGCCCGAGCCGGTGGATGGCATCCTCGAAATACTCGGAAAAAGTGATGCCATGACGCCGTTCAAGCACGTCGATCGCGATTTCGCCCTGGCACATCAGCTGCTGGATCAGGTCGGCGCGCAGGCGGTCGTCCTCGTCCAGCCGCATGCCACGGAACACCGGCAGGCGGCCTTCGTCGATGGCAACCTGCCAGCTGGGCAGGTCGCGCGGGTTCTGGCTGAATGTGTCGCCGATGTGGCTGATCGCACTGACGCCCAGGCCAACCAGGTCGCTCTGGGCGTGGGTGGTGTAGCCCATGAAGTTGCGATGCAGGCTGCCGTTTGCCTGCGCCCGGGCCAGTTCGTCATCGGGCAGGGCGAAGTGGTCCATGCCGATATAGACGTAGCCGGCACGCCCAAGCTTCTGGATCGCCAGTTGCAGCAGGCCCAGCTTGGCTTCGGCAGTGGGCAGGTCGGCTGCCTTGATCTGGTTTTGTGCCTTGAACACGTCCGGCAGGTGCGCGTAACCGTAGACAGCCAGGCGGTCCGGGCGCATGGCAAGTACCGTGTCCAGCGTCCGTGCGAAGCCTTCTGGAGTCTGCTTGGGCAGTCCATAGATCAGGTCGACATTGACCGAGCGGAAGCCATTTGAATGGCAGGCCTCGATGATGGCGCGGGTCTCGTCCACGCCCTGGATCCGGTTGACCGCGGCCTGCACCACGGGGTCGAAATCCTGGATGCCCAGGCTGGCACGGTTGAACCCGGTCGCGCCCAGTAGTGCGATGTCATCGGGACTGGTGAAGCGCGGGTCCAGTTCGATCGAAATGTCGCTTTCGGTCGCCAGTGAAAACCGGAAGTGATGGCGCAGCGTATCCATCAGCTCTTCGAGCTGCGTCGGGTCCATGAAGTTGGGCGTGCCGCCGCCAAAATGGACCTGGATTGCCTCGCGGTCACGGTCGAACAGTTCCGCCACCATGGCGATCTCGCGATACAGCCGTGCCAGGTAGGTGCCGGCGCGCGCCTTGTCGCGGGTGATGATGCGGTTGCAGCCGCAGTAGAAGCAGGGACTCAGGCAGAACGGCACGTGCACGTACAACGACAACGGCCGCGGGATGGGTTCCTGGTTGCTGGCCTCGATCGTGGAAGCCAGCGCATGCCGGTCGAAATTGCCCGTGAAGCGGGGCGCCGTCGGATAGGAGGTATAGCGCGGACCCGGCACATCGTACCGGCGCAACAGTGCGGCATCCATGACAGGCGTATCGGGGGCGGGGGTGGGGTGCATGCGACCAGACTATTGCGGCGCGGTGCCAATGGCCTTGACCCGGATCAATTCAAATGCAGCAGGGGTGTTGCCGCCATGCAGCGGCACCTTGGGCTTGCAGCCGATGATGTGGTGGCACGCGCCCGACGATGCGCGCGTCGCCTGTATTGCTTCGCGCTCGTGCCTGCCCGTTGCCCGGTCAGGGGTGCCGGCGCACTTGGTTGTTGCCAATTCGGGACAAATAAGTTTGAATCCCCGGGCGTGTTCCAAATACAGAACGACAGGGCGAGGCAACCATGCAGGACCTCAACGACCTCTACTACTTTGCGCTGGTCGTAGACCATGCCGGTTTCGCCGCTGCCGAACGCGCGTCGGGCATCCCCAAGTCCCGGCTGAGCCGCCGGATTACCCAGCTTGAATCCGACCTTGGCGTGCGCCTGCTGCAACGTTCCACCCGCCGGTTTTCGGTCACCGACGTCGGCAACGGCGTGTATCGCCATGCGCAGACGATGCTGGCCGAAGCACAGGCTGCACGCGACGTGGTGGACCGACTCAGTGCCGAGCCGCGTGGCGTTGTACGGATCAGCATTCCGGTCAGCCTTGCGCAGCAGCAGATGCCGATGTTGCTGCCCGAATTCATGGCCCGCTATCCTCAGGTGCGGTTGCAGTTGCATGTCAGCAATCGCCGCGTCGACCTGATCAACGAGGGCTTTGACCTGGCCTTGCGCGTACGCTCCAGGCTGGACGACGACGGCAGCCTGGTCATGCGCAGCTTCGGTCAGGTCCAGGAGCTGCTGGTGGCCAGCCCCAAGTACCTGGATGGCATGGGCCGGCCACGTGATCCGGACGAGCTGTCGGGCCACGTCACCCTCAGCGTCAGCGAAGAGGAAGCGCACCAACGCTGGGAGCTGCATGGCCCCAAGGGCGAAGTGCGGCGGATCGAGCTGAAACCACGCGTCAGCGCATTTGACTTCCCGATGCTGCGCTCGCTGGTGCAGCAGGGTGTTGGCATTACCATGCTGCCCGAGATCCTGTGCGCCGAGCTGGTGCGCAATGGTGATCTGGAAGTTGTTCTACCGCAATGGCGATTGCCGCAGGGCACCTGCCATGTCGTGTTCGCCTCGCGCCGTGGCTTGTTGCCGGCGGTGCGGGTCTTCATCGATTTCCTGGTGGAAAAAATGCCGTCCTTGCTGGACGCAGCCCGTCTGGACTGTGGCAAGCCAGCCTGAAAACATGGCCCGGCTCACGGGCACACATGGCCACGTTTCGCGTTTGCATACACAGCCAGCGACCTGACTACAATCAAGGCACACCAACCGGGAGCACGCCATGTGCGGAAGGTATACCCGCGACTACACCTGGTCGGACATCCACGCCATGTACTCGGGGACGGTGAAGTATCCCGATGCAGACCCGGAACCTGCATACAACATTGCGCCAACGCAGTCCGGATGGGTTATCGCGGACAGCCAATCAGGATTGGCCGCCGTGGAGATGAAGTGGGGCCTGATCCCACCCTGGGCCAAGGATCCCAAGATCGCCTACAGCACGATCAATGCCCGGATCGAAACAGTCACGGTCAAGCCAGCATTCCGCTCGGCATGGAAGTCCAGGAGATGCATCATCCCGGCTTCGGGGTACTACGAGTGGCCGGTCATTGACGGCGTGAAGCGCCCGCATTTCATCCGCCGCAGCGACGCACCCGTGCTGCTGTTCGGCGGTCTATGGGAGCAGCGCGACAACGGGGAAGGCCAGAAACTGCTGACCTACAGCATCGTCACGAAGCAGGCAGACCCTTCGATTGCCAAGCTGCACGATCGCATGCCCTTGATCCTCGACGCCGACGCCATGGCGGACTGGATCGAAGCCGATGGCGATACCGCAATGGGACTGGCCACGACTGCGCCGGAGCCGCCGATGTCATGTCACGAGGTGGCCAAAGCCGTGGGCAACGTGCGCAACCAGGGCAAGCAACTGACCGAGGCAATCAATGCATGACCCCTGTCCAACCCAACGACCTGCGTGCCAGGGCCGAGGCAACGACGGTCAACCTTCCGGCAGGCGAGGATGGCATGGACAAAGATCCCTGGCAGCGACGATCGTGGGAACCGCCCGCCGACACGGGAACCAGCGTCCTTGAATTGAAGCAGACTTCATCGCGGATATGGCGGAGAGGGTGGGATTCGAACCCACGGTGGTATCGCTACCACGCCGGTTTTCAAGACCGGTGCCTTAAACCGCTCGGCCACCTCTCCGGGTCAGGGCTGACATTCTAGCTTCCCAGCTGCTGGCTGTGCGCACGTCAGTGTCAGGCTTTTCCTACACGACGATGTGGGGTTTGCATGCTTGCCCGCAATCGCGGCCATGCTTAGGCTTGTCGCACCGCACAGGATGTGCAGATGGGGAGTCAACCGCGATGTCGATTCGTGTGTACCTGGTCGACGACCATTCACTCGTGCGCGCAGGGATGCGCATGATCCTGGCAGGCGAGACCGATATCGAAGTGGTCGGCGAGGCCGAATCGGGGGAGCAAGCCCTGCCAGAGATCCGCAAGCTCAAGCCGGACGTGGTGTTGTGCGACCTGCACCTGCCCGGTGTCAGTGGATTGGAGGTCACCGAGCGTATCGTCCGCGGAGACCATGGCACGCGGGTGGTCGTGGTGTCGGTGCTGGAAGAAGGACCCATGCCAAAGCGGATGATCGAGGCTGGGGCGTCGGGCTATGTCGGCAAGGGTGGGGACGCGACAGAGTTGTTGCGAGCGGTGCGCGATGTCGCGCGCGGCAAGCGCTACCTGGCCAACAACATTGCGCAGAACCTGGCGCTGGCGGGCATCGGTGGGGATGACTCGCCTTTTGACAGCCTGTCCCCGCGTGAACTGGAAGTGGCCATGCTGCTGACCCAGGGCTTGCGGCAGGAAGTGATCGCCAGGCAACTGAGCCTGAGCGCCAAGACCGTCAATACGCACAAGTCCCGGCTGTTCCAGAAACTTGGCGTCCAGGACAACATTGCATTGGCCCGGCTGGCCGGGCAATACGGAGTAGCCGACCCCGCGCACGCACTGTGACGTCCGTGCGCGGGTCACCGTCAGCTGGTCGACGCCTCGTCTTCTGCAGCTGACGCGTCGGCTTTTGCTTCTGCCAGCCGTTCGGCTGCCTTGGCTGCTGCGTCGGCAGGGTTGCCGGCTGCCGGTACCGGTGCCTGGGGCTTGTCGAACAGTCCGGGCGGGGTTGCCGGGGAAGTGACTGTCACGGCTGGGCTGGCTGCACGCAGGGCTGGGCTGGGCGCAACAGGTGCAGGCGTGGCGTCTGCGGCTGGCGGATTTGCGCGAGCGGCAGGCGGCGGCGAAACCGGCGCGGGTGTTGCCGGCGCGGCAGGAGCTGGTGGGGCAGCAACCGGTGTGGGAGCAGTTGCTACCGGAGCAACCGTCGTTGCAGCAACCGGTACCGAAGCGGCTGGAGCCGGGACTACAGGAGCCGGTGCGACCGGCGCCTGCGCAGCAACAGGCGTGGAAACCGCTGGCGTCGGCGCAGCTGGAGCAGGTGCCTGTTGCACTGGTGACCGGGGCGTCGTGGCGCTGTCGGTGGCAACGTCGGCCTTGGTTGCCGATGCCGGTGCCGTGTTCTGAGTTGCAACGGCGGGTTGTGCCGGTGTGCTCTGCGCGTCCGGCTCATGGGTTCCGGCTGTATCCGCTTGCGATTTCACTGCGGCTGGTGGCACGGGTGTGGACTGCGGTTTGGCCGGCTGCGGCGGTTCTGCTGCTGGCTTGGCAGGCGTCTGTGCAACAGAGGCGTTGTCAGGCTTCGCTTCAGTCGGTTGTGTGGGCGCAGATGTCGGTGTCGGCGGCGCAATGTCGTCGAAATCGAACTCCGGCTGCGAACGTCGCGCGGGTGCAACGTCGCTTGCGGCTGCTGCGTCCTCAGTGTTGCCGGACCCGTCGGTTTGCGACGCATCCGAACCACCACTGCGGCGACGGCGACGACCGCCCCGACGACCACGACGACGACGGCCGGTGCCATCGGTTTTTGCGCCGTCATCAGTGGCATTGCCATCGCTGTTGGTATTGCCTTGCGATTCCGTCGTTTGCGCGGTGTCGGCTGTTGCAGCGGGCTTGTCCGTATCGTTAGCCGGCGCAGTTGCCTGCGATGCGGTCGTGGCCAGGTTTTCTTCCGTCTCGACGGCTGCTGGTTTTGCCTGCTGGTCGTCCGTGCTTGCCTTGCGCGGTGCGCGAGGTGTGCGCGGCTTGCGTGCCTGCTGGTTGTCGGTTTGCTTGCCGTCGGCTTGCTTGCCGTCAGCCTGCTGGTTGTCGCCTTGCATGTCGGTCTTGGGTGTCGACTGCCTGGCGCGTTTCTTGGCAGGCTCCTTCCTGGCATTGTCGCCTTGGGCTTTCTTCTCGCCGCGTGGCTTGTCCTGGCGTGATGAACTGTCGGCCTGGGACTTGTCGCGTCGTTGTCCATCGCGACCCTGTCCATCACGACCCTTGCCACGGCGCTGGCCATTGCGGTCACTACGATCATCACGATTGCGGCCGTCACCGCGGCTGCGCGAAGCCGGCTGCTCCGGCCGTGGTTGCGCGGCTGTCGGCTGCGCACCACGGAAGAAACGCAGGATGCGGTCGACCATGCCGCCGGAATGGGTCGGGGCGGACGCGGGCGCGTCGGCGGGTTCCCATGACACCGGCATCTCCTCGCGCGGTTCGCGCACGGGGGCCGGCTGGGCGGGCCTGACGTTGGTCACGGCGGGTGCGGCCGGTACGTTGAGATTGGTTTTCTTCAGCGCGATCGTCGCCAGCTTGCGCGGGGTGCCGCGCTGGTAGCTGGGGCGGCTGGACTCCTCGCCCATCTCGTTTTCACGCAGGCGGGTCACCTCGTAGTGCGGTGTCTCCAGCTGGGCATCGGCGACGATCACGATGGGCGCGTTGTGGCGCTTTTCGATCTCGGCCAACGCAGAGCGCTTTTCGTTGAGCAGGTAGTTGGCGATCTCGGTCGGGGTCTGTACCAGTACCTGGCCGGTGTTTTCCTTCATTGCGTGCTCTTCAGCGACGCGCAGGATCGACAGCGACAGCGACTCGACGCTACGCATGCGGCCGTGACCTTCGCAACGCGGACACACCAGCTGGCTGGATTCGCCAAGGCTGGGGCGCAGGCGCTGGCGCGACATTTCCATCAGGCCGAACTTGGAGATGCGACCCAGCTGCACGCGCGCACGATCCGGGCGCAGCGCATGTTGCAGCCGGTTTTCGACCTCGCGCTGGTGCTTGTTGGACGACATGTCGATGAAGTCGATCACCACCAGGCCACCCAGGTCGCGCAGGCGCATCTGGCGGGCGACTTCCTCGGCTGCTTCCAGGTTGGTGTTGAACGCCGTCTCCTCGATGTCGCTGCCCTTGGTTGCGCGCGCGGAGTTGACGTCGATCGCAGTCAGCGCTTCGGTCTGGTCGATCACCAGGGCGCCGCCGGATGGCAGGCGCACTTCACGCTCGTACGCGTTCTCGATCTGCGACTCGATCTGGTAGCGGTTGAACAGTGGCGTGTCGTCGGTGTAATGCTTGAGCTTGCGCAGGTTGTGCGGCATGACCTGCTCGACGAACTCCTGGGCTTCTGCAAACAGCTCAGGCGTATCGACCAGGATCTCGCCGATGTCCGGACGCATGTAGTCGCGTAGTGCCCGGATGATCAGGCGTGATTCCTGGTAGATCAGGAACGGCGAGGGCTTGCTGAGCGCGGCCTCGGCGACGGCCTTCCAGACGCTGAGCAGGTAATCCAGGTCCCACTGCAGCTCCTCGGCATCGCGGCCGACGCCGGCGGTACGGATGATCACGCCCATGTCGTCGGGGATGGCCAATGCGTCCATCGCCCTTTTCAGCTCGGCGCGGTCGTCACCCTCGATCCGGCGCGAGACGCCGCCTGCGGTGGGCGAGTTGGGCATCAGCACCATGTAGCGGCCGGCCAACGAGATGAACGTGGTCAGTGCGGCGCCCTTGTTGCCACGCTCTTCCTTCTCGACCTGGACCACGACTTCCTGGCCTTCGCGCAGGACTTCCTTGAGGCCGGCCTTGTTGGGGTCGACGCCGGACTGGAAGTAGTCGCGGGAGATTTCCTTCAGCGGCAGGAAGCCGTGGCGGTTGCCGCCGTACTCCACGAAGGCCGCCTCCAGCGACGGCTCCAGCCGCGTGATGCGACCCTTGTAGATGTTGGACTTCTTCTGCTCGTTGGAGGGTTGCTCGATGTCGATGTCGTACAGGTTCTGGCCATCGACGACGGCGACGCGCAGCTCTTCTGCCTGCGTCGCATTGATCAGCATGCGTTTCATTGTTGACGTTCCTCGCGCGCTTCGTGCCCGCCAGGCTGCCGATGAGGGCAGGACTGTCAGGGCACCACGCGACAACGCCGTGGGCGTTTCGCCTCTGGATACCGCAAGCCTCGCATCGCGGACGAACCGCGGCAGGGCTTCAAGATTTCCAGCGCTACGACACCACGGCGAGCCGCGGGAGCGCTTGTTTTCCAAATGTAGTCTTCTGGGCCGGCGACCGTCCCGGGGATACCGGGGCGTCGCGCGGGACATGTTCAACGCCGACGCGATGCGTCGGGCGATAGCCGGGCCTGCCGATCAGCCGCTAACATGTCCACCCCGGGGGTGGTGGTCGCGCACTGCATCGGAATCGCCAGGGAGGTGGGCTTTCGGCCCCGTGTCATCAACTCCCTGCGAAATCAAACCCTTATCTCGCGCGGCGAGTGTAGCAGATCAAGAGCCGCCATGACCCATTCAGACAGCCCCGATCCATCCCAACCAGATCTTCCCCGGCAGGCGCACGGACCGGACGATCGTCCGCCTGCCACGGCCCGTACCGTGCGGATCGCGGAAGATCGGGATGGCCAGCGCATCGACAACTTCCTCCTTGGCTACCTGAAGGGTGCCCCGCGCAGCCTGGTCTACAAGCTGCTGCGCTCCGGGCAGGTGCGGGTCAACGGCGGTCGCGTGAAGGCCGAGCGTCGGCTGGAAGGCGGGGACATGGTGCGGATCCCGCCGGTGCGGCTCGACGAACCGCGCGACAAGGGGGCCCCGGCCAAGGGGCTGATGGAGGCGCTGGCAGCCAGCGTCGTCTTCGAAGATGCCCGCCTGCTGGCGATCAACAAGCCCTCTGGCGTGGCCAGCCATGGCGGCAGCGGGATCAGCTTCGGGGCCATCGAGACCCTGCGCGCTTTGCGGCCCAACCAGGAGCTGGAGCTGGTGCACCGGCTGGACAGGGATACCTCCGGGCTTCTGCTGGTCGCCAAGAAGCGCGCTGCGCTGCGCGAATTGCAGGCCTTGCTCCGCGATGAGGGTGCTGGCATTCGAAAGCGTTACCTTGCCTTGCTGGTCGGGCGCATGCCCGATGGAGTGATGAGCGTCGACGTCCCGTTGCACGTCGGTCTACGGCAGGGCGGCGAGCGCCATGTACAGGTCAATGCCGCCGGCAAGCCATCCTTGAGCCACTTCACGGTGCTGGAGCGCCGAGGGGGGCATTCGTATTGCGAAGTGCGCATCGAAACCGGACGCACGCATCAGATACGTGCCCATGCGCAGCACATCGGACATGCGGTGGCGGGGGACGACAAATATGGTGATCAGGCGGTCAACAAGCGCTTGCGGGATCAATTGGGGTTGAAGCGGTTGTTCCTGCACGCAGCTTCGCTGGAGTTTTCGCTGGATGGTGGCGAAGCGCCGTACGTATTGAATGCGCCGTTGGCGGATGAGTTGGTTGAGGTGCTGGACCGGTTGGCCTCGAAAGGTGGCACCAGCGCTGGCACAGCTGAAAAGTAGTCGTGGAAGCGGCGCCAACCCCAGGCAAGTGGTGCTTGCCGCGCGCTGACCAGCGATCGCATTGCTTGTCTCGGGTCGTTGCCAATGTATGCGTCAAAATCCGGGGCGGGGACATGATGGTGAGGGCAGCTGTTGCTTCTGGATAATGGTGGACGATTGCAACTTCTGGAAGTGCCGCAGGTTGGTTGGTCAATAGATGTGGCAGGGCAGGGCGCGCAATAGTTCGGATGCCTTGGCTGGATTATTGACACCCTTCTTGACCCGCGCGACGATTGCCCACACATAGAGCGATATGGAGGCGACACGGATGTTGTCGACGGTTTGTTTCCAGGAGCGGCACGCGATTTCAGATCAGGCGTGCCGGGCTCCGGGTACCCACGTGGGAAGCGACACCTTGACGGGGTCGCTCGGTTCGCCCTTCGGTAACCGCCCGTCGCTTCACTTGGCGACCCTTGGCTTATGCAGTGAGCCGGATTCCAGTCCGTTTCCGCGAAACGCTTTGCACTTCCTACCAGAAGCAAGCCAAAGCCCCGGCGCCGACGCGCCGCGACGGGCTTTGCACGCAGGATGAAACCATGAAATTTCCCTATGCGGCGAGGATTGCCGTGTCTTTTGCTTTTGGCATGCTGGCGGGATGCGGAGTGAATGGAACGTCCGGCAATCGCGTGTCTGAAACCTCCAAGCACCAATCGGCGCCACAACCTGCGAGGCATCCTTCGGAGGCCCATACCCCCGCAGTAGTTAATGCGCCCACGATATCCGCACATCCGTCGGCACGTCCTGATACGGACAGCCTGGATGCATTCGCCACAAAAGGCAAAAAAATCCTGATGTCCGCGACAGGGGATCTAAACGGTGATGGTCGGATTGATGCGGTGATCGTCGTTAGCCCACCAGGGTCTGACAACGACAAGCTCGGGGAAGGGCCAGCACGGGTCGTGATGTTGTTGGTGCGCGATGAAGAAGGCCAACTGCGAAGGGTCACGCAAAATAACCTGATCGTGCCTTGCGAAATGTGTGGAGGTCTGGCAGGCGACCCATTCGGATACATACGGGTGGCTCCAAATGGTTTCACGGTTTCGAGCGGCAGTGGCTCCCGGGAGCGCTGGTGGAATGAGTTTAAATTCGTTTATTCACCGAAACTGGAAGATTGGGTGCTACTCAAAATAAATCGTGGGGTTTCTGATCAATTGTCTGAGGAAAGTAAATCCGAAACTTTGGGGCCGGAGGAATTTGGAGTGGTTCTCTTTTCAGACTTCGACCCATCTCGCTTGCCGGAATTGAGGCTGCCATAGATTTTTTGTTAGGTGACTCTAATAAGGAGATTGGAGTATGACTACGGAACGTGAGTTGCAACTGCTAACAATGGCGTATCAAGCGGGTATCAGCTCGCCGACAGAGCTTGCTATTTTCATGGCGCAGGTAACTCATGAATCAGGCGACCTGAAACGCATGGACGAAGGCTTTAGATACACAAAGGGTATCAATCAGATAACGCGCGCCGGGGTCGCCTCTGCGTTGCGGGAAGGGCCAGAGGCACTGGAAGCTGCTCGTCTGGAAGCACTTCGTGGCAAACCTCAGAAATTGGCGGAATTGATGTATGGCGGTCGCATGGGTAACGATCAGCCAGGTGACGGCTTCAAATATCATGGCCGTGGCTATATCCAGCTGACTGGCAAGAATCAATACGAGCACGCTGGACGCGCGTTGGGCTTGGACTTGGTCAACAACCCGGGGCTGGCCACTCAACCGGAATGTGCTGCCAAGATCGCAATTTGGTATTGGAAGACAAACGTTCCTCCAAATGCTCGTGAAAGCCTTACGCGTGCTGGCGGCTCAATCAATACAGGCAATGCAGACAAGCTGCCGAATCAACAGGCGTCGCGACTTGCAAAGTATGAAAGGTGGGAGGGATTGCTGACGCTCGATGTCGTCGAGGGGCTTTCAAAAGGCGAAGTCAGGATACCTGGAGAGGTCGGAGACCGATTCGCTATCGCCCCCATGATTCAAAGTATCCAACAAAACCTCAACACCATGGGCATCACCGATGCTCGCGGCCAATCGTTGGTGGTGGATGGCAATCGTGGCGGCCCTGGGAGTCGTACCAACCAGGCGATCGCCGCGTTCCAGCACCAATTCGGCATGACCGGAGAGATGAGCTCCAGCCAGCTGCTTAGCGCCACCGCGGTGGTATTGCGCACCAGGCAAACACTCGATTTTGACCAAAGCCTGCGCGACATCCTGCCTGAAACGATGCAGCAGTCACCCTCACCTCGCACGGCGAGCGGTGTGGCCGATTACCTGCTGCACGGCCGCGACGTGTCGGACCGAGTTGCAGCCTCAGCAATGTCTCCCCGCAACAGAGCCCCGACCCCTGCGCACGCGGAGTCGTCCGCATTGCGTCCGTTGTCCGTTACGCGCAACTTGCGGCCTGGTGACCAGGGTGAAGGCGTGTTGGCCCTGCAGGATCACTTGCGAGCCCTCGGCGCGCGGGATCGGCAGGGCAGGGAGATCGAAAGCGATCGAGCCTATGGCCCCCGTACCCGTGGCGCGGTCGAGCAGTTCCAGCTATGGACAGGACGCGAGCCCACGGGTATCGCCGATGCGCAAACGTTGCAGGACCTGCAGGTCCACGCACGCCACGCTGCGCTGCAGCGGGCAAACGGAATTGCAGCCAGTGATCATTTATCCGACAACCTCATGCACGCACCTGTCGATTTGGCCGATGCGGCAGTTCTGCGCCCAGTACAGGGGCGTGGGATCAGCCAGATGCCTGTGAGAAATGCCACGTCATCCGCGACCCTCATGCCGTACAGCGACCCGACTCATCCCAAGCATCAGCTTTATTCGGAGTTGAAGGGCGCCCTGGAAAGCATGGGTCGCGCGCTTCCCGAGGACCGCCTGCACCAAGTGACGGGCAAGATGGATTTGAATGGTTTGCGTGCAGGTCCCCAGAACCGCTACGTGTTCAGCAACGACAACACGACGCTTCATGTGGTCTCGGACATCCCGGGTTTCCGGGCACACCAGAGCTTGGAGGCGTCGGCACCCGCTGTCGCGCAGACCATGCAGCAGGTGCAAGCGGAGCAGGTGACGCGGGTCGAGGGTCTCGAGAGGATGATTCAGATGCCCAGGGCCCAGGCGCCGAGCGCTGGTCCGACGATGGGGGGCCACTGACATTGGCCACCAGCAGAGTGGGGTGCATGGGGCACTTTTTTTGGGACACACAATCAAGACCCTCTGCGAGGGACGCCGTGCCGGAGTCCAGTGAGCTGGGCATGGGCCGTGCTCGCACACTCCACGGTAGGGCTGGATAAGCTGTTCCCTTACCGTCATTCCCGCGAAGGCGGGGTCTTTAGGCAGACGCATGCCTGTCCATCCATGGACGTTACTGTTGATTACGCAAAAGTCGCTGGATTCCTGCTGTCGCAGGAATGACGGTATTGATGTATCTGCCGTTTTTATCTTTGGCTTTATTTTTTGGCTTTGACCTTAAAGCCTTGATCCGGCTGTTGTAGGAGTGGTGGCGGCATGCGGTCACCAGTAAGTCGCGATTGCTAAACCGCAGCATCTTTCGCGACTTGTTTCGCTCCTGCAAAAGCAACGCCACCATCAAGACCTCGCGGCCGAAACCGCTCCTGCATGGATGCACATATGCAGGCTTGGGCTACGCAAGCCCAATCAGCGCGATGGCATCAAGCAGCAAGCGCATCAGCGCGCGCAGCACAGATGAAATCGTTTTCGCTCAACCCGCCGACATCGTGGGTCGAGTAATGCACGACGCAACGGTCGTAGTGCACGCCCAGGTCCGGGTGGTGGTCCTCGCGATTGGCCATGTGCGCCAATGCGTTGACGAAGGACATCGTCCGGTAATAATCGTCAAACCGGAAGGTCTTGCTCAATACCTTGCCATCCTTGGCCAGCTCCCAGCCCGGGATATCCGGCATAAGCTCGCGGATGCTGGCCTCGGTCAAGCGGTGCTCGCTGCCGCTGCGTGCGCTGCAATGGGCTTGGGAAAGGGGTGTCTGGTTGGTCATGGTGGTGTCCTGCGTCGTCGTTGTGGGGTCTATGAAGTCATTGATAGGTCAGTGGAATTGCAGTCCAGGAAACCGCGGTCCATGAACCTGGCTTCCATGAACAAACCACATCCGATGTGCTCATCCAGTGGAAGGGCGGCGTACAGAGGCGCGCGGGCCGTTAGAATAGCCGGATGATCCAGATTTCAGAATCCGCACAGACACACTTCCGCAAACTGATCCAACGCGAACAGATCCCCGGCATGGGCGTGCGACTGGCCGCGCATCAACCCGGCACGGCCAACGCCGACGTGCGCCTTGAGTTTGCCGAGCCAGCCGACCTGGGTGGGGACGAGTGGGCCGTGGACTGCGAGGGTTTCACGCTGTGGGTCGATGCCGACAGTGTGCGTTTCCTGGATGGTGCCGAGATCGACTACGAGCACAAGGCCACGGGCGGGCAATTGCAGATCCGCGCGCCCAAGATCAAGGGCGAGGTACCTGCCGAGTCGGCATCGCTGGTCGAACGGGTGCATTGGCTGGTGGAGCATGAGATCAATCCGCAACTGGCCCAGCATCGCGGCCACGTCGATGTGCAGGAAGTCACCGGCGATGGCGTGGTGGTGCTGCGCTTTGGGGGCGGCTGCCACGGCTGCGGCATGGTTGATGTCACCCTCAAGCAGGGCATCGAAAAGACGCTGATGTCCAAGGTGCCGGGCGTCACCGCGGTCCGCGACGCGACCGACCACGAAACTGGCCAGGCGCCCTACATGCCGCGCGACGCGGCTTGACGGCGGCGCGGCGCACGCGGCGGCTGGCGAATGTATTCCTCGGCTGAACTGATCGAGGCCATGCAGCGGCGGATGCGCCGCTCACTACGTCCATTGCCGCCTCCTGGCGAGTATCCACACGGTTGGCAGACGTGGTTTTCGGCAATGCGTGGGCGGCAAGGCGTCGTCAGCGGGGCAAGCAGCGACGCAATCGTTGATGTGCTGGTGCAGCGCGAACTGTCGTTGCCCCCCCGGCGCTTGGCCGAACTGAACCGCTGGCAAGCGTTCGGGACGCTTTGGCGGCAGGAATGGGCGCCGGCCGAAGGCGCAAGCCGCAGCCAGCGGGTCGCCGCTTGCGCAATCACCCTCGTTGCCCACTTGCTGCTGGCGGTGTTGCTGCTATGGCTGGGCGAGATGCGCGTGGATGGCATGCCGGCAGCGCCGGGCGAGCAGATCGTGCAGGTTGAGTTCATAGGCGAAGGCACGCCCCGCGAGGAGGGTGGTGGCGCACCGGAGGCCCAGGACGCAGAGCCAGTTGCTGCTGCTCCTTCAAAGACCGTGCAGCCCAAGCCGGTGCCTCACACACCGCAAGCACCGGCCGCAATGGCGCCCACCCGGGCGGAACTGACGCAGGTGTCGCCCCTGTCCCAACCGCGGCAACAGCCGACGCAACCAACACCCCCCCGGCCAGTGCCGCCCCCCGCGCCACGGGCGCAACCACTGGAGGTCACGCAGACCAGCCAGCCGGACAGTAGTTTCGTGCTGGCACCCACGACGCCACGTATCGCCGCGATACCCGAGCCTCGGATCGTGGTGCCCGAGCTGAGTGCGTCTGCCGAAACGCTGGAGGCGGTCGAACTCCCTGCGCCCGCGCCTGTGGCGCAGGTCCGGCCCGACTTGCCGACTGCGCGCATCACCGTCCCGGACATCCAGGTCCAGTCCGAAGAGCTACCGCAGCCGCAGGCAACCCTGCAAGCCGTGCGCCCGCGCAATGTCAAAACGCCACAGGCACGGTTGCGTGCGCCGACGCTGAAGGATGCGGTGGCTGACTTGCCAACCCCGGATGCATCAACGGCACAGGCCGCACAGGAAGCGGCAGCTGCCGCCGAAAAACGGAGTGCGGACATTGCTGCCCAAGACGAGGGCACAGGTCGCAGGACCGATGCCGACGCTCTTCGGCCCGGTGGGCCACCGGCAGCGGTCAATGGCGTGGCGGGCAATCCCGCGACAGCGGGCGCGGGACCGGAAAAAGCAGCGAAACCCGGCGCCTGGTCGACCCCCAGGACAGGGGATGATTGGGGGTTGTCGGATCGCAATCGGCCGGGTGGCCAGAGCGGCAAGCAGGGGCTGTTCGACGAAAATGGCCGACCCCGTCTGCCGCCGGGTCATCAAGCCAAGGCGGGAGGTGGATTGCCGCCGGGCACCGTCGAGGAAAACATCGCCAACCTCGACCGTTCCGGCACCTGGCTCAAACGTCCGCCGATCGACTTCCGGCCAACGCGTTTCGATCAGTATTGGATCCCAGGCGGTACGCTGCTGCAGGAGTGGGTCAGGCGGGGCATCAAGAATATCTCGATCCCGATCCCGGGGACTTCAAAAAAGCTGAAGTGCGTGGTCTCCATCCTGCAGGCGGGTGGTGGCTGCGGTATCGATGATCCAAACATGCAGGACCAGGAGGTGATTGCGCGGCCGCCGCCGGATATTCCGTTCAAGCCGGAGTTGCAGGAAGACCAGGATGCGTTGCGGCAGCCGTCGACCACGCCGCATTGAGTCGTCGTGTTTTCCATGCGTGAGCGCATCGCGACTTGCCGGTGACGGCATGACGCCACCACTGCTACACAAGCCAGATCAACATCAACCTCAAGATCAAACGCTTCCGCGCTGTCGCGCAGGTTACTTTTGTTACGGCAAAAGGTAACCAAGACCATGGCTCCTGACGCTTGCCGATGCGACACAGCCGCATCGGTGCCCTGTGCTTCGGACTGGGGCACATCCCTGTGCCCACCTGCTACGCGGGCACCATCCGGCGGCCCAGATCGTTCCGGACGATCTGTCCTCAAGAAGGGTGCGGTGCCCAGACTCGCGCGCTGCGCGCACTCAGACATGGGCACCTTTTCCCCTTTTCGGCTGCGATGCTCGGCAAGCTTTAAGTCGCACAGAATCAAGAGCAAAGCCAAAGCCAAAGCCAAAGCCAAAGCCAAAGCCAAAGCCAACAACGATAGCGACACGCACACCAGTACCGTCATTCCCGCGAAGTTGGGAATCCAATGACTTTGGCCCCATCAACAGCAACGTCCCTGGATTCCCGCCTTCGCGGGAATGACGGTCAGGGGTGGATGGGATCATTAGCGTATGGACAGCATCAATCGCCGCCCTTGCCTTTGCCTTTGTCCTTGCCTTTGCCTTTGTCCTTGCGTTTGCCTTTGCCTTTGGCTCTTGACCCTGTGCGGCGTTAAGCAAGCCGAGCACCGGAGCCCGAAGTGGCCGAAGAGGCACCCATGTCTGAGCGCAACGTAGTGGAGCGAGTTTGGGTGCCGTGCCACTTTGGGTGAGGAGCGCAGGGAACCGGGGACGGCTTCATCGTCACCGGCGCAGCGCCCGTCGCGGATGGTTTTGGTTACTTTTGCCTAAACAAAAGTGACCCGCGCGGCAGCGCGGAAGCGTTTGATCTTGACCATCTTCTACTCGTATCTTGCCTGATCTCGATCCTGACCTTGATCCAGCCTCAACCAACAACTGCTCCCATAAACCAAACCCACACCAACAAAAAACCCGGCCGAAGCCGGGTTTCGATGAAAGCAACATCGTTGCAACTACAAGACGGCGTTCAGTCAAGGGCGTGCAGGTCACGCAGATGCGATTCCTGCTCACCAAAGTAAGCAGCCAGGTCGGCAATCTGCTGGTCGCTGAGCGACTTTGCCTGCGAGTTCATCAACGCATTTTCGCGGTCGCCATCCCGATACATCTGCAGCGAATGCGCCAGGTAGTCGTAGTACTGGCCACCGAGTTTTGGATAGGTAGGGGCAATCGGCGCATTGCCCGCTGCACCGTGGCAGTCGACACAAGCTTGACCGGTGGTGGCGTTCTTGGTGCTGGCGAGTTTTTCACCAACTTCGGCATGGCCAGCGGGCAGGCCGGACGATGACTTGGAGTGTCCCTCGGCCCGGTCGGCAGAGGAGTGTTCAGCCGGTGTGGTGTCCGGCGAGGTGCAGGCGGCCAGGGCCATTGCCATGGAGGTGGCGAACAGGGCGGTGGCAATCGTGGTCTTCGTCATGGTGGGGCGGCTCACTTGAGGCCTGAAAGAAAGGCGGCGATGTCGGCGATGTCCTGATCGGAAAAGCTTTGTGCCTGCGCCTGCATCGTGGGATGGGTGCGCCGGCCCTGCTTGTAATCATGCAGTGCGCTGGACAGGTATTCAGGCGCCTGGCCACCAATCCGGGGAACATGGAAATTGGGATAGGCGTTCTTGTAACCCTCCACGCCATGACAGCCACGACACGTGTAGGTCAACTGTTTGCCTCGGGCGGCGTCACCAACCGGGGCGGTGGCTGGCGCGGTGGCCGGTGTGGTAGCCGGGGCGGTAGCCGGGGCGGTCCCGGCCTGCTGGGCCAGTGCAGGCGTGGCGGCCAATGTCAGCGAGAGGATCAGCAAGGTGCGCAGCATGGAGTTGTCCGTAGTCTGGGTTATCAAAAGCGGGGCGCATTGGCAGGTGTTGCACAGACCGCATCAGCCGCGACTGCCCGTACACGCAATCCCGGAAGTATAGCGGCGTAGTGGCTGCAACCCAATCCAGCCCTGTGTGCCGGCCACGCGGGCACGTACATGCGGACAGCGCATATCAAAGCAGCAGGATGGGTAAATGAGGTGGATAATGCGGGCAGCCGTCGACTGCTGCAGCCCAAGGCACCATGACCTCTGGCCGATTGGCGTTGGAGCCATAGGTGATATACCTGCATACAACACCCCACAACGAGTTGCCCCCAATGATCCGTACGACCGACCCCACCCGTGGCCGATCGCGTGTTTTGCCGCCATTGTCCTGCCGCCTGTTGCTATCAGGCCTGCTGTTGACCAGCGTGCTGTTGCTGGCCGCCTGCGGGCGTGGCGGCGGCCCCTCCGATGGCGCTTCGGGCAAACCCGGAGCCGAGGGCGCCAAAGCGGTCGAAGCCATCCCCGTGGAAGTGGCCAAGGTCACCCGGCGTGCGATCGCCGCCAGCTATACCGGCACCGCACCGCTGGAAGCACGCGCGGAATCGCAGGTGGTCGCCAAGACGTCTGGCGTCGCGCTGGACGTCCTCGTCAAGGAAGGCGAGCAGGTAAAGGCTGGTCAGACGGTGGTGCGGCTGGACTCCTCGCGCGCTGCATTGCAGGCCGCGCAGTCGTCGGCGCAGATGCACAAACTGGAAAGCAATTACGCCCGCTCGCTCAAGCTGGCCGAACAGCAGTTGATCAGCGCCAACGACATCGACCAGATCAAGTTTGATCTGGAAAACGCACGTGCGGTGAATCGCATGGCCAACCTCGAGTTGTCCTATGCCAACGTCAAGTCGCCGATCGCAGGCGTGGTCGCGCAGGTCTCGATCAAGCCGGGCAACTTCGTGCAGATCAACTCGCCGGTCATCCGCGTGGTTGACATTTCACGCCTGGAAGCGACCCTCAACGTGCCTGAGCGCGAGCTGGAAACCCTCAAGCCCGGGCTGCCGGTCACCCTGCTTGTCGATGCGTTGCCGGGCAAGACCTACCAGGGTACGGTCGATCGCGTCGCGCCGGTGGTGGATTCGGGTAGTGGCACCTTCCGCGTGATCTGCGCCTTCGACAGCGCGGGCATCCTGCAGCCTGGCATGTTCGGGCGACTGCAGATCGACTATGACCAGCGCGCCAACGCGCTGGTACTGCCCCGGGCTGCATTGCTGGATGACCAGGCGCAGTCGGCGGTCTACACCATCAAGGACGGCAAGGCCGTCCGCACGCCTGTCAAGCTGGGCTATACCGATGGCGAATGGGTTGAGTTGATCGATGGACTGAAGCTGGGGCAGCAGGTGGTCACGGCCGGCAAGGTCGCCTTGCGCGAAGGCAGCGCGGTGCAGGTCATCACTGACGCCGACCAGGTGCCTGAAATCCAACCGGCGGCCGGTGAAGGTGCCCCCGGGACGGGCGCTGCACGATGAGTCCGCAGCAATCGGGTGCGCCCCACGACGCATCCCACGGCGTACCAACAGGCTTCAACCTGGTCGAGTTCTCCACCCGGCGCCGGGTAACCATCGCGATGGTTACGCTGACCTTCGTGCTGTTCGGCTTCATTGCCCTGAATGGACTCAGTGTCAATTTATTGCCTGACCTGAGCTACCCCACGCTGACAGTGCGCACCGAGTACGAGGGCGCCGCCCCGACCGAGGTCGAGACCTTGGTCACCGAGCCATCCGAGGAAGCGCTTGGCGTGGTCAAGAACCTGCGCAAGCTGTCTTCGGTCTCGCGCACCGGCCAGAGTGACGTCGTGCTGCAGTTCGCCTGGGGTACCGACATGGACCAGGCCAGCCTGGACGTGCGCGACAAGATGGAAGCCCTGCAGTTGCCCCTGGAAGCCAAACCGCCGGTGCTGTTGCGGTTCAACCCCAGTACGGAGCCAATCATGCGGTTGGCGCTGTCGGCCAAGACGGCCGGCAAGACGCCTGCGGATACCGAGCGCAACCTGACCCAGTTGCGACGCTATGCCGATGATGACCTGAAGAAAAAGCTCGAGCCGGTCGATGGCGTGGCCGCGGTCAAGGTGGGCGGTGGCCTCGAGGACGAGATCCAGGTCGATGTCGACCAGCAGAAGCTGGCGCAGTTGCACCTGCCGATCGGCAGTGTCATCAACCGGCTGCAGCAGGAAAACATCAACGTCTCCGCCGGGCGGCTGGAGGAAGGCTCGCAACGGTACCTCGTGCGCACCGTGAACCAGTTCGCGACCGTGGACGAGATCCGCAACATGCTGGTCACCACCAGTAGCGGCGGCAATAGTGAAAGCGCGAATGCGGCCGCGCAGATGGCACGCGTGGCCGCGGCCTCCGGCGATGCCAGTGCGATGGCAGCCGCGGCATCCGTGCAAAGCGCCTCGTCGTCCGACAACACCTCGGCGGCGGGCGGCGTGGCCGTGCGCCTGAAGGACGTCGCAGAAGTGCGCCAGGGCTACAAGGAGCGCGACTCGATCATCCGCCTGGGCGGCAAGGAGGCGGTCGAACTGGCGATCTACAAGGAAGGTGACGCCAATACCGTCGCCACCGCCGATGCGATCAGCAAGCGGCTGGACGATCTCAAGGCCCAGAGTCCGCCTGACATCGAGATCACCACCATCGACGACCAGTCGCAGTTCATTCGCAGCGCAGTGCACGAGGTCAAGCGCGATGGCGTGATCGGTGGCCTGCTGGCGGTACTGATCATCTTCCTGTTCCTGCGTGATGGCTGGAGCACGTTCGTGATCGGCCTTTCGTTGCCGGTGTCGATCGTCACCACCTTCTTCTTCATGGGACAGTTGGGGCTCAACCTCAACGTGATGTCGCTGGGAGGTTTGGCGCTGGCGACCGGCCTGGTCGTGGATGATTCGATCGTGGTGCTCGAATCGATCGCCAAGGCGCGAGAACGCGGGTTGGGCGTCCTCGAAGCTGCGATTGCGGGCACCCGTGAAGTCAGCATGGCCGTAGTTGCCTCGACCTTGACCACGGTGGCGGTCTTCCTGCCGCTGGTGTTCGTGCAGGGCATCGCGGGCGAGCTGTTCCGCGACCAGGCCCTGACGGTGGCGCTTGCGATCGGCGTGTCGTTGATCGTGGCGATGACCTTGATCCCGATGCTCAGCGCACTCAAGGGAAGGCCACCCATGGCATTTCCCGACGAACAGCCACATGCGCAATGGCGACCGGAATCGCGCTTTCAGAAACCAGTTGCGGCAACCGGTCGTGGTATTGGCCATGCGGTGCGCGGTGTGTTTTTCGGGATCGCATGGCTCATCATCCGCATCTGGCGCGGACTGGTGGCCGTTGTAGGTCCAGTCATGCGCAAGGCAAGCGACCTGGCGATGGCACCTTACGGCCGCGCCGAGCGCGGTTACATGACGCTGTTGCCAAACGCGCTGCGGCGTCCAGGGCTGGTGCTGGGATTGGCTGGCTTGGCCATCGTCGCGACCGCGGCCGTCGTTCCGTTGTTGGGGACCGACCTCATCCCGCAGTTGGCGCAGGATCGTTTTGACATGACGGTCAAGCTGCCTCCGGGCACGCCACTGCGCGAAACCGATGCGCTGGTGCGCAAGCTGCAAGGCGATCACGCCGGTGACCAGGGCATCCGTGCGCTGTACGGCGTCAGTGGTAGCGGCACGCGGCTGGATGCCAGCCCGACGGAAAGCGGTGACAACATCGGCAGGGTGACCGTGGTCATGGCTGATGGCGGCAGCTCGGAACTGGAAGCGGCTGAAACCGAAAAGCTGCGTGCATCGATGAAGAATTTCGCCGATGCCCAAGTCGACTTCAGTCGACCGGAGCTGTTCAGCTTTTCCGCGCCGCTTGAAATCGAGCTGCAATCGCCCGACTTGGAAACGTTGCGCGTCGCCGGCCAGAAGCTGACGACATTGCTGCGTGACAACAACCACTATGCCGACGTCAAGTCGTCGGTGGAGCAGGGCTTCCCCGAGATCCAGATCCGTTTCGACCAGGAACGTGCTGCCGCCTTGGGCCTGACCACGCGGCAGATCGCCGACATCGTGGTCAACAAGGTCAAGGGCGATGTCGCCACGCGCTACAGCTTTCAGGATCGCAAGATCGACGTGCTGGTGCGGGCGCAGGAAAACCAGCGTGCCTCGGTCGAGGATATTCGCAACCTGATCGTCAATCCGGGGAGTGCCCGGCCGGTGCGCCTGCAATCGGTGGCCAACATCGTGTCCACCCTTGGGCCCAGCGAGATCCACCGCACCGACCAGGCGCGTGTCGCCATCATTTCGGCCAACCTGCGCGATATCGACCTGGGTACGGCGGTGCGCGAGGTGGACCAGTTGGTGGCTGAGCATCCACTGGCGCCAGGCATTGGCGTGCATATCGGCGGACAAGGCGAAGAACTGGGTGATTCGATCCGATCGTTGTTGTTCGCGTTTGGGCTGGCGATCTTCCTGGTCTACCTGGTGATGGCCTCGCAGTTCGAGTCGCTGCTACATCCGTTCGTGATCCTGTTCACCATCCCGCTTGCCTTGGTCGGCGCGGTGCTTGCGCTGCTGCTGACCCGCTCGCCGGTGTCGGTGGTGGTGTTCATCGGGTTGATCCTGCTGGTCGGCCTGGTGGTCAAGAACGCGATCATCCTGATCGACAAGGTCAACCAGTTGCGCGAGGAAGGCGTGGCCAAGCGCGATGCGCTGCTGCAGGGCGCACGCTCGCGCCTGCGGCCGATCATGATGACGACGTTGTGCACGTTGTTTGGCTTCCTGCCGCTGGCATTGGCGTTTGGCGATGGCTCCGAAGTGCGCTCGCCCATGGCGATTACCGTGATCGGTGGCCTGCTGGTGTCGACGCTGCTGACACTGGTGGTGATCCCGGTGGTCTACGACCTGCTGGATCGGCGTCCGGACGACTACTACAGCGAGCGCGTGAAGCGCAGTCGAGCTGATGCAAAGGCGACGTCAGAGCGGCTCAGCCATGAGCACGATCCGTTGGCCCACGGCGGCCAGGATGAAGGCGGGGCAACAACGGCGTGAACATCACCGAGCTCAGCATCAAGCGGCCGGTCACGACGGTGATGATTTTCGTGTCGCTGTTCGTGGTCGGACTGATCGCGGCAGTGCGACTGCCGTTGGAGGCATTTCCGGAAATCAACTACCCCTTCGTCTTCGTCAACCTGCCCTATGCAGGATCGACGCCGGAAGAAGTCGAGCGCAGCGTGCTGCGGCCGGCGGAAGATGCGCTAGCCTCGATCGCCGGGATCAAGTCGATGCGGTCCAGGGCCAGTGCAAGCGGTGCCGGCATCTTCATCATGTTCAGCGACTTCACGCGTAACACGGCGATCGCCGCATCGGAAGCGCGGGAACGGCTGGATGCGATCCGCGACGAGCTGCCCGACGACCTGCAGCGCTACATGGTGCGCAAGTGGTCCAACGACGCGAAAGAGGCGATCAGCTTGCGGCTGACGAGCAAGATGGATCTGTCCGGACAGTTCGAGCTGATCGACCGTGAGTTCAAACGACGGCTGGAACGTATCGACGGTGTCGCGCGGGTGGAAATCGAGGGTGTGCCGGAAAACGAGGTCGAGATAGCGATCCAGCCCGACCGCCTGTTCGCGCATGGCCTGAACCTCAATACATTGACGCAGCGATTGCGCAACGCCAACTTCTCGGTTTCCGCGGGCGAGATCACCGACAATGGCCAGCGCCTGCGCGTGCAGCCGGTCGGGGAGATATCCGACCTCTCGCAATTGCGGGATATGGTGATTGGAAGCAATGGGTTGCGATTGAGCGATATAGCGGACGTTCGCATGAAGCCCGAGCGCATGGACTACGAGCGTCGCGTCGATGGCCATCCTTCGATCGGCATCGATATCTACAAGGAGCCCAGTGCCAACCTGGTGAGTATGTCGAGGGACGTGCTGGCCGAGGTCAAGGACATCACCAATGACCCTGCGACCCGGGGAATCAATGTCAAGGTGACCGAAAACCAGGGCGAGAACGTCACGTCCTCGCTGACTGAACTCGCAGAAGCCGGCGCCATCGGTTTGCTGCTGTCGATCGCGGTGCTGTTCTTCTTCCTGCGCCACTGGCCATCGACAGCCATGGTGACGCTGGCCATCCCGATCTGTTTCGTGATCACGCTTGGCTTCATGTATTTCTTCGGCGTCACGCTCAACATCCTGTCGATGATGGGCCTGCTACTGGCGATCGGCATGCTGGTCGACAACGCCGTCGTTGTGGTGGAAAGCATCTACCAGGAACGCGAACGCATGCCCGGCCAGTCTCGCCTGGCCTCGATCGTCGGCACCCGCCACGTCGCCATCGCGCTGACCGCGGGAACGCTGTGCCACTGCATCGTGTTCGTGCCGACCCTGTTCGGCGAACGCAACATGATCAGCATTTATATGTCGCAGATCGCGATCACCATCTCGGTGTCATTGCTGGCCTCGTGGCTGGTCGCGGTCAGCCTGATCCCGATGCTGTCCGCGCGCCTGAAGACCCCTCCGACGGTCAATGACGAACGCAGCCTGATCGTGCGCCTGCAACGACGCTATGCCGGCTTCCTGCGCTGGACGCTGGAGCATCGGGGCTGGAGCGTGATGGGCATCTTGCTGGTGATCGCCATCAGCATCGTGCCGATGATGATGACCAAGAAGAACATGTTCGACCAGCAGGACCCCGGCCAGACCCAGATCTACTACCAGTGGAAAGGTGCCTATACCCAGGAGCAGATGTCCGTCGAGGTGGCCAAGGTCGAAAAGTACCTGGATGCCAACCGCAAGCGATTCCATATCGAACAGGTGTATTCGCGCTTCAGTGAGCAGGGTTGGGGGCGTACATCGATCGATTTCGACACCAAGGACGAGAACGTCACCACGCCGATCGTCGATGCCATCCGCAAGGGCATGCCCAAGTCGGCGCGCGTCAACCTGGGCATCGGCGGCCAGGGTGGGCAGGGCGGCGGCTCACCCGGGCAGAACGTGCAGTTCCGGCTGGTCGGCGACTCCGCCGAGGCCCTGGAGGATCTGTCCAGGCAGGTCATCCCGGTGCTGTCCCGGCGCAAGGAGCTGCAGGACGTCCGCGTGGACACCGGCGACCAGAACAACGAGTTGACGGTGCACGTCAATCGCGAACGTGCCGCTGCGTTCGGCTTCAGTGCGCAGGAGGTGGCCAGCTTTGTCGGCTTGGCATTGCGCGGGGCACCATTGCGCGAGTTCAGGCACGCCGACAAGGAGCTGCCGGTCACGGTGCGCTTTGCCGGTGCCGACGAATACAACGTGAAGGATCTGGACGGGTTCACCGTGCGCACCACGGATGGCCGCAGCGTGCCCCTGCTGGCCATGGTCGATGTCGACGTGGAGCCGTCTGCGACCGAAATCGAACGCAACGACCGCCAGACCACCCTGACCATCCAGGCGGGCATCGCGTCGGGCTCGACGATGCCCGAGGCGCAGGCGGCGATCGAGCAGGCGCTCAAATCGATGAATTTCCCGCCGGGGTATTCGTACAGTTTCCGCGGGGGCGGCTTTCAGGATTCGGCGGAGGCCACCAGCCAGATGATGTTCAACCTGGGCATCGCGCTGATCATGATCTACATCGTGATGGCGGCGGTATTCGAGTCGCTGCTGTTTCCGCTGGCGATCATGAGCGGGGTGCTGTTCTCGGTGTTCGGCGTGTTCTGGCTGTTCTGGCTGACCGGTACCGAGTTCAATGTCATGGCCTTCATCGGCATCCTTGTGCTGATGGGCGTAGTGGTGAACAACGGCATCGTGCTGGTCGAGCACATCAACAACCTGCGACGGCGCGGCATGGGCCGGACCGAGGCATTGGTGACCGGTGGTCGGGAGCGCTTGCGACCGATCCTGATGACGATGGGCACCGCGATTCTGGCGATGGTGCCGATCGCGATGGGCAGCACGCAGATTGGCGGGGAAGGGCCGCCGTACTACCCGATGGCGCGCGCCATCGCTGGTGGGTTGGCATTCTCGACCGTGGTCAGCCTGCTGTTCCTGCCGACGATCTACGCGATGCTGGACGATGCGAGCCAGGGGACGTCGCGGTTGATCGAGCGCGCAAAGCGTCGGCGTGGTGGTCGTGACCACGCCGAACGCAGATCGACGGGGGCTGCATTGCCGCGGCAATCAGTTACCGGGGCGGATTGACGTCGTTCGTTACAGTGGCATAGGCTCCGTATGGGCATGGTGCCCATCAAAAAAAGGAATTGCGATGAAAAGGAAAATCATCCTGTCACTGGTCCTGCTCGGTTGCCTGTCCGGCACTGCATCGGCTCGCCAGAGAATGCCGACGAGCGAATTGATTCACGAAATGTGCATGGAATTTCCGATTGCGTGCTGGCTGTTTGGAGTAAATGATGACTACTGAGCCACTCATTGGCTAAGCCTTCGGCCGAAAGTGCTGGTGTGCAGTATTGATCCGACAAGCAGACCACCCGGCGGCGTGCGCTGTCGGGTGTCCTGTTTATTGAAGTGGGGCAGGTCGTCATACACCCCAAGCAGGTTCATCGCAACACGGGCACTAGAGTCGGCCACTCCCGGCGACTGTGCCCATCAGCCGGTGAGCTTGCCGAAGATCCGCACGAGGCCCAGCCATTCGCCCAGCATGGTCCCCATGTTGACCAGCACGAAGATCAGCAGGACCCGGGCCACGCGGTTGCGGTACCAGCCGCGCAGGTCGCGGACATCGTCCCGCAAAGCCATGAAATCGGCGTAGGTCGGCTTGCGCAACCGCGCTTCGACCAGGCCACCGACCGCGCCGGGCGGGATTGCCGGGCGGAAAGGCTTGAAGGGGGCGACGACCGCAGCGGCCAGCACGCTCAAGGGGTGTCCACCTGCCAACGCACCGCCAATGGCGGCGCCGGCAGCGGTGATTGCGATCCATTGCAGCAACAGGCCGGCACCCACTTCAAAACCGCCACGCGAGACGCCCCAGGCGATGCCTCCAACCAACAGTGCACTGATTACCAGCGTCACCCAGGGGATCCTTGATTTCTTACGCAGCGACTCGAGCTCTTCGCGGACCTGCGATGGCCCATCACTGTCTTCGCGCAGGTGCCGGGCCAAACCCTGCAGGTGGCCTGCACCTACAACGGCCAGCACTGCGCGTGAGGGCTCTGATGGCCCGGCCGATTCGCGCAACCGCGCGGCCATGTAACGGTCGCGCTCGGCGATGATGGTGTCGTAGAGCGCCGGACTGCCAGCGGCGAATTCACCGAAGCTGGCTTCCAGCATGTCGCCTTGCTTGAGCTTCTCGATCTCTTCAGCGCCGACTTCCTCGTCGCCGAACAGGCTCATCACCAGGCCGCCACCGAGTTTCGCCCGGCCCCACCAGCCCAGGCGCTGCGAAGCGCGCTTGAACGTGATGCCGACATCGCGGTCGATCAGGTGCAGCGGCAGGCCGCGTCCCTGGGCTTCCTGTGCCGCTGCCTTGAGTTCCGCGCCCGGCTCGATGCCGAGTTGCTCTGCAAGGCGTCGCTGATAGGCCGCCAGTCCAAGGTTGGCGGCGAACAGTGCGGCTTTGCCATCCCGGATCACTTGCACCAGGTCGAGCCGGGAGAGGGCGTCGGGGTCGGTCAGCGCCGCCAATCGTTGCGTGTCCAGCTCCACCGCGATCGCGTCGAATTCGCCGCTGTCGATGGCAGCACGCACGGCCTGGACACTGGAGCGCGAAATATGCGCTGTGCCCAGCAACGTGTAGCGCACGCCGTCGCGCTCGACGATGGCATGCGGTTGTGCGTGCCAGTCGAATGGCTGGGCAGCTTCCGTCGTCGGGTTCACTTCCGTCGAGGCCTCAGTCACGGTAGCGCTTCAGCAGGTCGCCATAGGCGTCGATGCGGCGGTCGCGCAGGAACGGCCAGATCCGGCGCACGTCCTCGCTACGCTGCATGTCGACTTCGGCCAGAAGCAGTTGCGGCTCGCCACCGGCCTCGGCCAGGAACTCGCCCTGGGGTCCGAGCACATGGCTGTTGCCCCAGAAGTCGATGCCGGCCGTACCCAGCGGGGAGGCCTCATGGCCGACGCGATTGCACGACAACACCGGCAATCCGTTGGCGACCGCATGCCCGCGATGGCTGAGGATCCAGGCATCGCGCTGACGTGCTTTCTCGGCCTGGTCGTCGCCCGGATCCCAACCGATCGCGGTTGGGTACAGCAGCACTTCGGCACCCGCCAAAGCCATCATCCTGGCCGCCTCCGGATACCACTGGTCCCAGCAGACCAGCACGCCCAGGCGTCCCACGGACGTGTCGATCGGCTGGAAGCCAAGATCGCCCGGGGTGAAGTAGAACTTTTCATGGAACCCGGGATCGTCCGGGATATGCATCTTGCGGTACTTGCCGGCAATGCTGCCGTCGGTCTCGAGGACCACCGCGGTGTTGTGGTACAGCCCGGCCGCGCGGCGCTCGAACAACGAGGCGACCAGCACGACACCGTGCGTCTTGGCCAGCTTGCACAGCCGTTCGGTGCTGGGGCCGGGGATGGGTTCAGCGCGGTCGAATTCGCCCACCGATTCGTGCTGGCAGAAGTAAGCGCCGTTATGCAGCTCCTGCAGCAAGACCAGCTTCGCCCCCTGGCGTGCAGCCTCGGCGACGCGCTGTTCGATCAGGGCGAGGTTGGCTTCGGTATCGCCCTGGTTGCTGTCTTGCACCAGGGCCACGGGGAGGGTTGTGTAGGTCATTGGGTCACGTTGATTGGGGCTGCGTTAGGTGCAGCCAGGGTCATTGTAGGGGCTGGCGCCGGTTGTTCGGATCGGATCGGCGACACGGTTCAGCCAAGCTTGCCCGTTGGGTTGCGGCAAGGCCGAGCGCAGGTCAGCCCCGTAACGCGAGGAGGGGTCTCTTATGCGACAAGTCCCCTGGGCAGCTGCATGGTGATGCAGTGCAGGCTACCGTTCTGCCAGATCAGGGAGCGACATGGGACTGGCACGATTTCGCGATCCGGAAAGGCTTGGGCGAGCATGGCTTGCGCGTCGACATCGGCCGGGTCGTCATACGCGGGGATCAGCACCGCATCGTTGATGATCAGGAAGTTGGCATAACTGGCGGCCAGGCGCCGTCCGTCGTCCACGATCGGGCGGGGCCAGGGCAGGGGAAACAAGCGGTAGGGTTTGCCCGCGGTGGTCCGCAGGGCCGCGATCTCGGCAGCCATCGCCCGCAACCCGGCGTAGTGGGAGTCCTCCGGGTCATCGCAGGCCTGGTACACGATCGCATCGGGCCCGGCGAAGCGGGCGAGGGTGTCGACATGGGCGTCTGTATCGTCGCCTTCCAATGCGCCGTGATCGAGCCACAGCACGCGATCCTGCTGCAGCCAGGCACCAAGCTGTGTTGCCAGTGTGGCGCGCGTGGCATCGGGGTGGCGTTCGTGCAGGCAGTGCCAGGTAGTCAGCAGGGTGCCGTTGCCGTCGGTCTCGATTGCGCCGCCTTCCAATGCAAAATCAATGGCTTGGCGCGTACTGTCAAGAAATATTCCAGATGCCTCCAGGCCTTCGACCAGCTGGTCATCCTGGCGCGCATCGAATTTGCCGCCCCAGCCGGTGAAACGGAAATCCAGTAACTGGAAATGACGTGCGTCACTTTCGCCAGAGCGCCGGTCATCCGCGCTCGGGGCACCTTCTCCCAGCAGGCTGGGCGAAGCAGGGGCAGTATCGAGGCTGGAATTCAAGCCTCCCGCAGCTGCGTCATGCACCAGGGTGATGGGACCGCTGTCCCGCAGCCAGGTGTCGTCGTAGGCGATCGTGTTGAAAACCACCCGGGACATGTCGATGCGTGCCGAGGACAGTCGTGCACGCGCATAGGCTTCGATATCGTCGTCGGCGACGCAGACCAGGACCTGCTGGAACCGCGTGATTGCTGCGACCAGCGCGATGTAGGTGTCTTCGACTGCGTGCAGCCGCTCAGCCCAATCGGTGCCGGCGTGCGGCCATGCGATGAGTACCGCGGACTGGGGTTCCCACTCCGCGGGGAAGCGCATGGTAGAGGGTTGCATCGTTTCGGCAGGGTCTCGGATCGCCCCGGGTGCGCCAGCGCATCCGGGGGAATCATTGAATTGGCGCGTGATTAGTGCTGCGGGGATCAGCGAATGGCTGGCTTGGGGCCGGTCTCGCTTGGGGTTGCCTGGATGGCGACTGCATTGATGACCTTGTTCTTCTCGAAATAGACGACGAAGCCCGGGTAGGTCCAGCGATTGATCGTTGGCCATTGCTGTTTCTGGCCACCACGCGGATCGAGCTTGGCGCTGGGATCGCCGTAGCGGGCCTGCACCTGGGCCATGCTCATGCCGTGGGCAGGCATGGCAGCCCTGTTTTCCTGATGAACGCGATCAACCAGCAGGGTCTCGGCCGAGACCGTGCCAGCCAATCCAAGCAGGGCCAGCAGCGGAAGGATGCAAAGACGTTTCATGGCACGACTCCTTTCAATGAGGCCCGTGGACGTTGGTGCCGACGGGCGGGAAACGGCAGATGGCCGACTGCGCATCCTTATCACCAGACTGCACGCAGGGTGATGCCATCGCCCTGCATCCTAATACGCAAAAGGCCGCATCGCTGCGGCCTTTCGGAATTACGCCTGTAAAAAAAGCGTACTGATTACCTGGAATCCAGCGCTGATGCGCTTTTTGCATGCTGAATGGCTTCAGCGTTGACCAGACTTGGCCATGCTTTCTGGTTTCAGCGCTGGCGCGCCTTGACCATACTTTCTGGTTTCAGCGCTGGCGCGCCTTGACCATACTTTCTGCTTTCAGCGCTGGCGCGCCTTGAAACGCGGGTTGGTTTTGCAGATCACGAAGACCTTGCCACGGCGGCGGACGATCTTGCAGTCGCGGTGACGGTTCTTCGCCGACTTCAGGGAGGACAGGACCTTCATGACGAAACCTCGGTTAGCTTTGGAAATAGGGGTATGGGACGGCACGTTTTGGATGGAAACAGCGACCGGGCAGGGCGCTAAAACGTCAGCCGCGCATTTTAGCTGGAATTTCCCCAGCCATTCAAGTGCTTGCGTGGTTTCGTTCAGCGACACGGCTACAATTGGCCCGCTTCAACCCGGAAGCCTCGCCTCTTCAGCCTAGACCAGGAGCCCCCATGCCCGACACCAGCGCCCAAGCCCCCGTCCTTACCATCGACGGTCCCTCCGGGTCGGGCAAGGGCACGATCAGCCGCCTGGTCGCGCAATCACTGGGCTGGCATTACCTGGATTCCGGGGCCCTTTACCGGGCCGTGGGCCTGGCGGCTGCTTGGGCCGACCTGGATCTGAGCGACCCCGAAGCGCTTGTGCGTTGCGCCCGGGAGACCCGGGTCAGCTTCCGCGACAGTGAAGATGGCGAACCCCGGGTGATTGTCAACGACGTCGATGCAACCGACGAGCTGCGCACCGAAACCGCCGGCGCAGCGGCGTCCGCGATTGCCGCCATCCCCGAAGTCAGGGCGGCCCTGACCGACCGCCAGCACGCGTTCCGGCAGCTGCCAGGCCTGGTGACCGATGGTCGCGACATGGGGACGGTGATCTTTCCGGATGCGGCGTTCAAGGTCTTCCTGACGGCCAGCGCCGAGGAGCGAGCCGAAAGACGCTATAAGCAGTTGAATGACAAAGGGGTTTCCGTTACATTGGCCGGTCTGTTGCGGGAGATTCTTGCCCGCGATGCCCGCGACGCCAATCGCGAGGTGGCACCGTTGCGACCGGCTCAAGACGCCGTGCGCATCGACACCACCGGGTTGCCGATCCAGGTAGTGGTCGAGCGCGTGCTGGCTGTCATGCGCCCATGATTCATGGTCTTTCTTCCCGAAGCTCCATGCATGGGAGGCCAGGCCGGCTTCCAGGTGGAGGCTTCACGATGGGAAGTGTTCAGGGCAGGACGCTCATGTAAATAGGCACCCATATAAAGAAAAGCACTCGTAACAAGAAGCAAGGTTCAGTAGCAAAAGCCCCGCACGGCGACGTGCGGATCCCGTTCCACCACCGGACATTTCGTCCATCACAACACTCACGGCCAGGCAATCCCGCCACGGCCGACAACGGGTGGATCGGCGCCACGGTACCCAGTTTGCTTGGAGCAGATGCCCAAGCAGGTGCGCGCGTCGATCTGTGTCATCAACCGAGATTTATCAATGACTCCAGCAGCAACCGAAACCGTCACAGAACCAACCGAATCCTTCGCAGAACTGTTTGAACAGAGCCAGGGTTTCCTGAACACCCTCAAGGCCGGCGCCATCGTCAAGGGCACCGTCGTGGACGTGCGTTCGGACGTGGTCGTCATCAACGCCGGGCTCAAGTCCGAGGGCATCGTGCCGATCGAACAGTTCCGCAACGACGACGGCGAGATCGACGTCGGTATCGGCGACATCGTCAAGGTGGCGCTGGACTCCCTGGAAAATGGCTTCGGCGAGACCGTGCTGTCGCGCGAGAAAGCCAAGCGCGCCATGGTCTGGGACGAGCTGGAAGAAGCGCTCGAGAACGACGAGACCATCACCGGCAAGATCTCCGGCAAGGTCAAGGGCGGTTTCACCGTCGACATCAAGGACGTCCGCGCTTTCCTGCCCGGTTCGCTGGTCGACGTGCGCCCGGTCCGGGACCCGGCGTACCTGGAAGGCAAGGAGCTGGAGTTCAAGCTCATCAAGCTCGACCGCAAGCGCAACAACGTGGTCGTGTCGCGTCGTGCGGTGGTCGAGAGCGAGCATTCGGAAGAGCGCGAGCAGTTGATGGAGAAGCTGGTCGAGGGCGCCGTGCTCAAGGGCGTCGTCAAGAACCTCACCGATTACGGCGCGTTCGTCGACCTGGGTGGCATCGATGGCCTGCTGCACATCACCGACATGGCCTGGAAGCGCGTGCGCCATCCGTCCGAAGTCGTTGAAGTCGGACAGGAGCTCGACGTGCGCGTGCTCAAGTACGACCGCGAGCGCAACCGTGTCAGCCTGGGCCTCAAGCAGCTGGGCGAGGATCCGTGGGACAACATCGCGCGTCGCTACCCGGCGACCACCCGCGTGTTCGGCAAGGTGTCCAACGTCACCGATTACGGCGCGTTCGTCGAAATCGAGCCTGGCGTCGAAGGCCTGGTCCACGTGTCCGAGATGGACTGGACCAACAAGAACGTCAACCCGTCCAAGGTCGTGCAGGTTGGCGACGAGGTCGAGGTGATGGTGCTGGACGTGGACGAGGAGCGTCGCCGCATCTCGCTGGGCATCAAGCAGGTCACCAGCAACCCGTGGGAGACCTTCGCCGCGATCCACAAGAAGGGCGACAAGGTCGAGGGCCAGATCAAGTCGATCACCGACTTCGGCATCTTCATCGGCCTGGACGGCGGTATCGATGGCCTGGTGCACCTGTCCGACATCACCTGGAGCACCGACGCCGAGGAGATCGCGCGCAACTACAAGAAGGGCGACACCATGGAAGCCGTCGTGCTTGCCGTGGACCCGGAGCGCGAGCGCATCAGCCTGGGCATCAAGCAACTCGAGCAGGATCCGATGGGGACGTTTGTCGCCACCAACTCGCGTGGCTCGATCATCAAGGGCACCGTCAAGGAAGTCGACGCCAAGGGTGCGACCATCGACCTGGGTGACGACGTCGAGGGCTACCTGGCGGCACGCGACATCGCCGCCGAGCGGGTCGAGGATGCCAGCCAGCGCCTGAAGGTCGGCGACGAAGTCGAGGCCAAGATCATTGGTACCGATCGCAAGAGCCGCCTGATGCAGCTGTCGATCAAGGCCAAGGACGAAGCCGAGACCAAGAGCGCCGTTTCCGACTACAACAAGTCGTCGGCCGAGGCCTCCAGCGGCACCACCAAGCTGGGTGCGCTGCTGCGCGAGCAGCTTGACAGCAAGTCCGAGTCCGACTCCGAGTAAGGATCAGTGAAACATGGCCCGGCGAGCGATCGCCGGGCCATTGCTGCTCCAGGCGCTACAGCCACATGCAGCACCGCTGAACGCCGTACTCCCTGCAACACCTGCATACCATCGTGTCCATGACCAAATCCGAGCTGATCGAAATCCTCACCCAGCGCCAGGCCCACCTGAAGGCGGACGACGTCGACATGGCGGTCAAGTCGATGCTGGAGATGATGGGTTCGTCGCTGGCCCATGGGCAGCGCATCGAAATACGCGGGTTTGGCAGTTTTTCCCTGCATTACCGGCCACCGCGCGTCGGCCGCAACCCCAAGACCGGCGATGCCGTCGCGCTCCCGGGCAAGCACGTGCCGCACTTCAAGCCGGGCAAGCAACTGCGCGAGCAGGTCTGCGATGCCATGCCCGTGTCCCACGAAGACTGACCCACGCAAGGCGGATTGACCGATGGACCCGGATTGCCCGGGAGTCCTGCGGGATCACAGGGTTGTTCAAAACCGTCATGCCACGCCCCCATCCTGACCTGTGCCGTGCACTCGGCTAAGCTGGACATTCGTCTGGAGACGTACGATGCGCCTGATCCGACTGCTCATTGCCATCCTGTTCCTTGCCGTCGGCCTGATCGTCGGCGCACTCAATCCGCAACCCGTGGGCCTGGACCTGGGCATTGCCACCCTGCATGCGAGCCTGGGTGTCACCGTCCTGATTGCCCTGCTGGTCGGCGTGATTGCCGGAGGGCTGGTATTGACGGCCAGCGTGGTGCTGCCACTACGGCGTCGCCTGCGCTTGGCCATTAAGCCGGTGCCGACACCGCCTGGGGCCGTCGAGGCCACGCCCACCGCCACCCACGCAGACGGAATCTAGGACTTGGCCTTCCTCGACTATTGGATCTGGTTTGTCCTGCTGTTGCCACTGGCCGCGCTCAGTGGCTGGGTCATCGGGCGCCGCGGGGGGGAGCGTCATAGCGACAGCCAGGTCAGCAAATTGTCGACCACGTATTTTCGTGGCCTCAACTACCTGCTCAACGAGCAACCCGACAAGGCGATCGAGCTGTTCCTGCACATCGCCGAGCTCGACAAGGAAACCTTCGAGACCCAGGTGGCCCTGGGCCACCTGTTCCGCCGTCGGGGCGAGGTCGACCGCGCCATCCGGCTGCACCAGGCGCTGGTGCAGCGGCCAGACCTGAGCGACGCGCAGAAAGTACAGGCACTACTGGCGCTGGGCGAGGATTACATGCGCTCCGGGTTGCTTGACCGCGCCGAAACGGTGTTCTCCGAGCTGGCAATGATCGACCAGCGCGCGCCACATGCACTGCGCCACCTGATCGCCATCTACCAGGCCGAGCGTGACTGGCCCAAGGCGATCGAAAACGCCAGCCGTTACGAAGCCGCGACCGACGAGCCGATGGGCAAGCTGATCGCACAGTTCGAATGCGAGCAGGCCGACCGGCAGCGCGCCGCTGGCGATACCGATGCCGCGCGTGCTTCGATCGCGCGTGCGTACGCGGCAGACTCGACCTCGGTCCGGGCAGGCATGCTCGAGGGTCGGATCGAAGTCGAGGCCGGCCACGATGCCCCCGCCATCCGCGCACTGGAGCGCGCCGCCCGCCACGACCCCGACTACCTGCCGGAAATCCTTCCTGCCTTGCTCGCCAGCTATGCGCGGGTCGACGACAATCCGGGCGCGCGTGCGTTCCTGGGCGAAATGATCGAGCATTACCGTGGTATTTCCCCGGTGCTGGCACTGACACGTCTGGTCGAAGCCGAAGAGGGCACCAGCGCCGCGCGCAACTACCTGGCACAGCAACTGAAGGATCGGCCTTCTGTTCGTGGCGAGGCCGCACTGATCGAGTTGTCCCTGGCTGACCAGGCGGACCCCAAGGCAACACTGCACGACCTCAAGCACATCACCGATCAGCTGCTGGTGCGCAACCCCAGTTATCGCTGCAGTCGTTGCGGCTTCGGCGCGCGCAGCCACCACTGGCAGTGCCCGAGTTGCAAGGAGTGGGGCACGGTCAAGCCGCTGCTGAACTACGCGGTGGTCTGAGCATGACCGTGCCGGGATCCTCGTCGGCAAGCCTGTCGTGGTCGGCACTCGGGTGCTGGCTTGCTTTGTATTTCAGCATTGGCCTTGCCGGGACATGGCTGGCGCGCAGGTACGCGATCGGCCGCCAGATGATCGACCAGCCCGGTGAGCGCCGCAGCCACGCCACACCGACACCGCGCGGCGGCGGCATCGCCATCGGGGTCGCAATGCTGCTGGCCCTGGCATGGGTCGCATCCATCGATACCGCCCGCACGCAGCTGTATGCCGCGATTGCAACCGGTCTGGCGCTGGTCGCCGGCATTGGCTGGATGGATGACCACAAGCCGCTGCCGGTCCTCTTGCGCTTGGCCACGCATGTCGTCGCGGCCGCACTGCTGGCCTGGGGAGTCCATGGTGCCGGCGGTGATGGCATCGCGGCTTGCTCCGCATTCATCCTGGCGCTGGTGCTGGTCAATATCTGGAACTTCATGGATGGCATCAATGGGCTGGCTGCGCTCCAGGCAGCGCTGGTGGCATTGGGGCTGGCATTGATTGCCGGTGTGCAGGCCGGTATCGGGGCGGCTGGGTGGCTTGCCCTGGCATTGATGGCTGCCTGCATGGGCTTCCTGCCATTGAACTTCCCCAAGGCCAGGATCTTTCTAGGCGACGTCGGCAGCGGGGCACTGGGCTTCATGCTGGCTGCGCTGTTGTCACTATTGCTGATCGCCACCCCTGGCCGCTTGCCTGTCCTGTTGATACCGCTGTCCGCGTTTGCCATTGACGCCACCTTGACGCTGGGGTCGCGCATGGTGCGGCGGGAGCGCTGGTGGCAGCCGCATACCTGCCATGCCTACCAACGCTGGGCACGGAGCATGAAACGACATGATGTGGCGACCTGGGCATATGCCGGCTGGACTGCAATCGCGATTGCGGTGGCAATTTCCGTGAAAGGCAGTACGCCAACGGTTATCATGGCCACGCTGGGGGGCACGTATCTGGCCGGAGCCATCATCTGGTGGCGATTGCAAAGGAAGGCAAGCAAGTTGGACTGTGGAGCAGGGCGGTAATGTCCCCAATTGAACGCATTGAACCCAAGCGCGCGTGGCTGGAGCAGACCAAGGCCGCTGCCCCGCGTGCCGCCGTTGTGTTGCACGACCTGTGCATGGTCTGGTTGGCCTGGTATGGCTTGCACCTGTTCCGTTATTCGGTCGTCGACAGCGCGCCGGCTTTCCCGGTCTGGTCGACCGAGATCGGCCTGGTCGTTCTTGCCCAGGGCCTGGTGTTCTGGCGCGTGGGCCTGTATCGCGGATTGTGGCGGTTCGCCAGCGTCCCGGACCTGATCAACATCCTCAAGGCGTGCGTGTTTGGACTACTGGCGATCCTGGCCGCACTGTTCCTGTACAACCGCCTCAACCTCGTGCCCCGGACCGTGCTGGTGCTTTACCCGGTGGTGTTGACAGCACTGCTGGGCATGCCTCGGCTGCTGTATCGCTCGTGGAAGGATTACCGCATGGCGAGCCACGAGCAGGGCTCCTTGCGGGTCCTGATCCTGGGCGCTGGGCAAGCGGGCGAAGCGCTTGTCCGTGACCTGCGCAGGGCCGGGGCCTACCAGCCGGTGGGTTTCCTTGACGATGCGCCCAAGCTGCGTGGCAGCCACCTGCAAGGGATTCCGGTGCTGGGCAGTATCGAGGACGTGGCACGGATTGCACCGGAAACAGCAGCCAAACTGCTCGTGATCGCAATGCCATCCCTGGATGCTGCTGCGATGCGCAGGATCGTGAGCGCCTGTGAAGGCACTGGCTTGCCGTTCCGCCGGGTACCGCGCCTGGACGACCTGCTTGAGGGTCGCTCGCTTCCGGGCGAACTCAAGGAAGTCGCAATCGAAGACCTGCTTGGTCGCAAGCCGGTCACCCCGGACTGGAAGGCAATCCGCAGCTGGCTGGGCGGGCGTAGCGTGCTGGTCACCGGTGCGGGCGGCTCGATTGGCTCTGAACTCTGCCGCCAATGCGCGCGACACGGCGCGCACCAGATCGCGCTGGTGGAGATCGATGAGCTTGCCCTGACCACGACCGTGGCGGAACTGCGCCGCGATTTCCCCGATGTCCGCTGTGTCTCCATCCTTGGCGATTGCGGCGATCCAGCGGTCATGCGCTACGCGCTGACCCAATCCACGCCCGCAGCTGTCTTCCACGCGGCTGCCTATAAACAGGTACCACTGCTGGAAACGCAATTGCGTGAAGCCGTGCGCAACAACGTGCTGGCCACCGAAACCGTTGCAAGCGAAAGCCAGCGTGCGGGAGTGGGCAGCTTCGTGTTGATCTCGACCGACAAGGCGGTGGATCCGGTCAACGTGCTGGGCGCGACCAAGCGTTTGGCCGAGATGGTGTCACAGGCGATGACGCAGTCGCCCGCGACCCAGTCGCACTCGACGCGCTCGGTCACCGTGCGTTTTGGCAACGTTCTCGATTCTGCTGGCAGCGTGGTCCCGCTATTCCGCGAACAGATCCGCAGGGGCGGGCCGGTGACTGTCACCGACCCCGAAGTCACGCGCTACTTCATGACCATTGCCGAAGCCTGCCAGCTGATCCTGCAGGCAGCCGCGATCGGGTCGCGCCATGCGGTCTATACGCTGGACATGGGCGAGCCAATTGCGATCAAGCTGCTGGCTGAACAGATGATCCGGTTGGCAGGCAAACAGCCCGAACACGATATCGCCATTGTCTACACTGGCCTGCGGGCGGGGGAGAAACTCCATGAAAGCCTCTTTCATGCCGACGAGCGTTACCGCCCGACATCTCATCCCAAGATCCTGCAGGCAGAAGCCAGGGGCGTGACCGCCGAGCATGTCATAGCGTCGAGCATGCAGTTGCGCGCCGCGGTCGCAGACTACGACCTGGTGACGCTTGCGCAGGTCTTGCGGCACGCCGTTCCCGAGTTCACACCGCTGGGTGAAAGCCCCATATCCCAGACGGTCGTCGCCTTTCCCTCGCGCATGTCACGGAAGACTTGATGGCTGACGACCTGATAGGACCTGTATCGCCCGCTAAAGTATCGCCTGTTCAAGTTTTGCCAGGTCGACGCATCCGCAAAGCGGTCTTCCCGGTAGCCGGCCTCGGCACGCGCTTCCTGCCCGCGACAAAGACCGTACCCAAGGAGATGCTGCCGATCGTCGATCGGCCGCTGATCCAGTACGCGGTCGACGAAGCGATCGAAGCCGGCTGCGACACACTGGTCTTCGTCACCAATCGCTACAAACACGCGGTCGCTGATTACTTCGACAAGGCCTACGAGCTGGAACAGAAGCTTGAGCGCGCCGGCAAGACACAACAGCTGGAATTGATCCGCAACGTCCTTCCCAAGGGCGTGCGCGCCGTATTTGTCACCCAGGCCGAGGCGCTGGGTTTGGGCCATGCCGTGCTGTGTGCCAAACCGGTAATCGGCGATGAGCCTTTTGCGGTGCTGTTGCCCGACGACCTGATCTGGACCAGGAACGACGCTGATGGTGTACGGCAACCTGGTGCCTTGCATCAAATGGCCGATGCAGCACAGGCGACCGGCGCCAGCGTCATTGCCACCCTGGATGTCAAGCGCGAGCAGACCGCCAGTTACGGGATCGTGGATACCGAGGAATTTTCGGGTCGGCAGGGAAAGATCAAAGCAATCGTCGAAAAACCGGCCCCCGAAGATGCACCCAGCACCCAGGCCGTGGTCGGCCGTTACATCCTGTCTCCACGGATCTTCGACCTGCTCGAAACCACGACGCCCGGCAGTGGTGGCGAGATCCAGCTGACCGATGCGATTTCGGCCTTGTTGCGCGAACAACCCGTGCTGGCATATCGGTTCAAGGGCACCCGCTTCGACTGCGGCACACAGATCGGCCTTGTCGAGGCGACGATCCGTTTCGCACTGGACCACGAAAAGCTCAGCGACGCAGCAAGGCAGCTCATGCAAGATGCACTGGACGAGCTGGGCATCGAAGAGATGCAGTGAGCTTGTGCTCGAAGGGCCGGGGCGCTGCGTCGATCGCTGCCGCCTGATGACGCGCCTGGCCATCACCATTGCAGACGGGATGGCTCTTGCATGTTGTCCGCACAGGGTCGTCATTCGCGTTGTAGAAGATGGCTGTTGCGCACAGATGACGCAATCAGCGGCAACTATATTCACCGGCGACCTGGTAGGTAATCAACATGCACACTTCCGCTGCTTCCAATGTCCGCACGCGACGCAGGATGATGGCTCCCATGATTGTCGCAATCGCAGTCATCGGGTTGATACTTGCCGTGACCCTGCTGCGTGGATGGAACAAGGATATCGCGAGGGCTGCACCTGAGCCCTCGCGGGACGGCGTGACCAGTGCCCCAGCACGCGTGGAAACGCGCCCACGCCCAGCTGAGCTGATCCGTGGCGCCAGCACCGTCGATCCAGGCGACTTCCAGGAAAGGATGGATGCGGCCCAGGCGCAAGCGCAACGCAAGGCGCAAAACCAGCATCTCGCGCTGGCCGCGCGCTTTGCGGCAGAGAAGGTTGACCCACGCTGGGCCGCTGCACAGCAGGCGGACATCCTGTCGGCCAGCAAGGCCGGACAGATCGCGCAATTGCAGGCCCAACCCAAGCAGATCGATGTCGACTGCAAGTCTTCCACCTGCCGGGTCGCGGCGGATTTTACGCGCCGGAGCGTGGCTGAAGACTGGTTGACCTTGTTCCTGATGAACATGGGCACGGGCATGGGCAATGCCAGTTATGAGTATTCGACCAACCCGGACGGCAGTGCAAGATTGACCGTGTACGGCGTGTCAGCTTCACCCCGCTGACCTTGCCATGGCGGGAGGCAGGCTTGACGGCAGGGCCACCAAGTTGAGACCACTTGGCCGTGGTTGTCCTGTCCAATGTGGCAAGTTTTCTAGGCACCGGGTTGCGTGTGTCCGGTGCGTTTGGGTTTCGCCGTCTAAGGAGGCGTGACACCAGTCACAACTTTCCAACGGAGAACATCCAGATGCATTTATTCAACCGCTTCACAATCCTCACCGCCAGCCTGGGCTTGGCCTTGGGTGCGGTCACGCCGGCGCATGCCACGGATTACTTTTTGTCCAGCAACGGACCTGACAAGTGCGCCGCTTTTACACCTGGCGTCACCAATACGGTCCGCAATCGCGTTTCAGGTACCCAGAACGTGGGCGCGTCACCTATCGCGGTCGCCTGCGTCTTTGAACTGAAAGAGCTTCAGGGAGCAGGCACTGTCACGACGGACGACGTGAGCGTCTACTTACGCAATGACAGTGCAGTGGCAGTCGACGTCAGCTGCACCATGCTGCCTGGCAGCGGGACCTTCGGTACCGCTGAGACCAAGGTGGTGGCCCTTGGTGCGGGCGGCGGCACGGGTTCTGCCCTGTTCAATGGCCCCTACGAAGTGTACGGAATTGGTATCAACTGTACTCTTCCGAGCGACGTGACAATTTACCAAACTATCATTCGCTACAGCGATGCCAATCCGTGATGATTGGCCCCGCCGCATAGGAATCTGCTGGCACCAACAATATCGATTCCAGGGCAAAGGGGGTGGCGAAGGCCACCCTTTTTCGCTCGCACCGTCACACCACTAGCGGCAGTTCGAAGACCCCAACACCTTGTGCACGATCCCTGGTCGTCACTACCTGGTCTTCTTTTCCTTGGACAGCCTTCAATTCCCGCCGGTACATGGCCGTACGAGTACACATGATGACCACGCCATGCCTGTCTTGACGACGATGCGGGCCGTGCATGATGGTCGTCGTGCGGATCGTTCCAGAAGAGCCGGCCGGATGCCACCGCACCACTGTGCTCCAACTGGCCTGCCGTTGCGGTATCCAGGTTGCAACCTCGGATCACGGCCGCCGACTGCACGATTAGATTTGGACCGCGAAGTCGTTCCTGGCATCGCCTCGGACCGGTATTTCCGGATCGCATCAACACGCTCGGCGAGATCGATGACGCTGGTTTGAGCGACGACGTCGCTGCTCGCCAGTCGTAATCCTCGCGTGCCTGCACTCTCACAACGATGGCGCGACTTCACGTCACCATCATGCGCATGCCCGTTTCGATGTGCGCGTGCAAACCAAGATGATTCTTCCAATGCTGGTTGCGATCGTCGCGATCACCGCGATCGTCGCAGTGACGCGTCTGCACGGATGGCAGCCAAACCGCGCAGCCGATGCAGGTGTAAAACCAGTCGCCGTGCGGCCCGCCCCGATCGCATCGCGATCCGCATTCAGGCAGCGGCCGCCTGCGCGCAGTGCTCATCTGGACGACCCGGCGCATTGGCAGCAGGACCGGCAAGCGGCGCAACGCGAGTCGCAACGCAAGGCAAAGAGCCAGCACTTGGCGCTCCAGGCGCGCTTCGCGGCCGAACACGTCGACCCAGGTTGGGCCGCTGCGCAACATTCAACGCTACTCGAGGCAAGTGGTGCCGGCCAGATTGCGGGCCTGCATGCGCAACCAGAACATTTCGACGTGGACTGCAAATCGACGACCTGTCGGGTGGAGGCTGATTTTTTCCGGCACAGCGCGGCACAGGACTGGTTGACGCTTTTCCTCATGAACGCGGGCGCCAGCATGTACAAGGAAACCTACGCCTACTCGACCAACCCGGACGGAACGTCGAGGGTGACGATCTATGGCGTTGGAGGCACTCGATGACCACGCTGCTATCGCTCGCCGCTTCCGGCGGGGAGGGTTCGGCTTCTTTCACCGGCCAGTGGGCCGTGTTCGGCATGGGCGCGAACTGTACCCTGCCCGTCGACGTCACGATCAACCAGACGTTGATCGAGTACGTGGACGATGTCGGTACGCCCGCCTAGGGGTACTGGTCGACAGAATAGCGCTATGGCAAAGCAGGGCGGCTTTCGAGCCGCCCTTTTTGCATTACAGGGCCTCGAAAATACCGGCCGCCCCCATACCCGTACCAATGCACATCGTGACCATCCCGTACTTCTGCTGGTGTCGACGCAAGCCGTGCACGATGGTCGCCGTTCGCACTGCGCCGGTCGCACCCAGCGGATGGCCCAGTGCGATTGCCCCGCCCAGCGGATTGACCTTGCCCGGATCCAGTCCGCAATCGCGGATCACGGCCAGCGACTGGGCAGCAAAGGCTTCGTTGAGCTCGATCCAATCGAGCTGGTCCTGGGTCAGGCCGGCCTGCTTCAGCGCCTTGGGAATCGCCGCGATCGGGCCGATGCCCATCACTTCCGGGGGCACGCCGGCGACCGAGAAGCTGACAAACCGGGCCAGCGGCGTCAGCCCGTAATCCTTGATTGCCTGCTCGGAGGCCAACAGGACCGCACCGGCCCCATCGCTCATCTGCGAGCTGTTGCCGGCGGTGACGGTGCCCCCAAACTGGCCATTGCGGAAGACCGGCCGCAATTTCGCCAAGCCTTCGGCCGTGCTGCCGGCGCGCGGCCCTTCATCCGTATCGATCGTTTGCTTGTTGACCCGTACCGTGTCGTCGGCCAAGTCGGGTTGGCGCGAGATGATTTCGTAGGGCGTGATCTCGTCCTTGAACTCGCCAGCCTCTATCGCGGCCAGCGCCTTGAGGTGCGATGACAACGCAAAGGCGTCCTGGTCCTCACGCGAGACCTTCCACTGCTCGGCGACTTTCTCGGCGGTGATCCCCATGCCGTAGGCGATCGCAACGTGGTCGTCCTTGAAGACCGCAGGCGACAACGCAACCTTGTTGCCCATCATTGGCACCATGGACATCGACTCGGTACCGCCAGCCAGGACCAGGTCGCTATTGCCCAGCCGGATCTGGTCAGCGGCCAGGGCGACAGCCTGCAACCCCGACGAGCAGAAGCGGTTGATGGTCTGCGCGGCAACCGTATCGGGCAGTCCGGCCAGCAACACGCCGATGCGTGCGACGTTCATGCCTTGTTCGCCTTCCGGCATGGCGCAACCGATGATGGCGTCCTCGATGCGGCTGGTATCGATGCCGGGCGCCTGCGCCACCACGGCGCGCAATACGTGCGCAAGCATGTCGTCGGGACGGGTGTTGTGGAACACGCCACGTGGCGCCTTGCCAACCGGCGTGCGGGTTGCGGCGACGATGTAGGCGTCCTGGATTTGTTTGGCCATTGAGATTCTCGGTTGTATTTTGGCGGTGTATTTGTGTCTTGCTGTTGTAGGAGCGGCTTTAGCCGCGAGCTCTTTCCAGGAGAGCGACTGGTTTGAAAAGCTCGCGGCTAAAGCCGCTCCTACAGGGGCACCATTGGAAGGGTCAGTTACGCAGTGGCTTGCCGGTCTTGAGCATGTGCTCGATCCGCGCCTGCGTCTTCGGCATCTGCGCCAGCGCGACGAAGTGCTCGCGCTCCAGCCGGAGCAGCCACTGCTCGTCGACCAGCGAGCCGCGATCGACGTCGCCGCCGCACAGTACCGTCGCGATGCGCGTCGCGATCTCGTTGTCGTGCTCGCTGATGAAACGTCCTTCCAGCATGTTGACCAACAGCATCTTGAAGGTGGCGATACCGACATCGCCGGCTACCGGGATGGCGCGAGCGGGCAGGGGCGGGCGATAGCCGGACTCGGCCAGTGCCAGGGCCTGTTGCTTGGCGATATGCAGCGTTTCATGGGTATTGAAGATCACCATGTCGCTGGTGCGCAGCAATCCAAGCTCCTGCGCTTCGACCGCCGACTTGGATACCTTGGCCATCGCCACGGTCTCGAAATATCGTTTCAGTTCGGCCAGCACATCCCCACCGGGACCTGCCGCGCGTGCAGCACGGACCGCGATCTCCTTCAGTCCACCGCCGGCCGGCAGCAACCCGACCCCCGCTTCAACCAATCCGACATAACTTTCCAGATGCGCGACCGTGCGCGCACTGTGCATCTGGAATTCGCAACCTCCACCCAGTGCCATGCCGCGCACCGCCGACACCACCGGGACCAGCGAATACTTGATCCGCTGGCTGGTGGCCTGGAAGTTGGCGACCATTGCCTCGAAACCTTCGACATTGCCGGCTTGCAGCAACCCCATCGCACCAGCCAGGTCCGCACCGGCCGAGAACGGCTCCCTGGACTGCCAGATCACCATGCCGCGGAAGTCGCGCTCGGCGATACCGATCGCTTGCTGCAGGCCATCGATCACCTGGTCGTTGACCGTATGCAGTTTGGTCTTGAACGAAGCCACCGCAATACCGTCGCCGTCGTGCCAAAGCCGCACGCCATCGTTCTCGAACACCGTCTCGCCCGCATCCGGGCGTTCGCCCAGCAACGGGTCGGGGAAACGCTGGCGCTTGTAGACCGGCAGCGAGGAGCGCGGCAGCTTGGCGTTTTGCCCGGGGCTATAGCTGCCTTCGGGACCATGCACGCCATCGCGGCCGTCGAAAACCCAGTCAGGCAACGGCGCGTCGCTCATCGCCTTGCCCGCGACGATGTCCTCGGCGATCCAGTCGGCGACCTGCTTCCAGCCTGCGGCCTGCCAGGTCTCGAACGGGCCCATAGACCAGCCGTAGCCCCACCGGATCGCCAGGTCGACATCGCGCGCGGTGCTGGCGATGTCGGACAGATGGAAGGCGCTGTAGTGGAACAGGTCGCGGAAGCAGGCCCAGAGGAACTGCGCCTGCGGATGGTCACTGGCGCGCAGGGCGGCGAACTTGGTTGCCGGGTCGCGCTCCTTGAGGATCGCCAGGACGTCCGGCGAGATCTCGGCGCCGCTGGGACGATAGTCCTGTTCGCCCAGGTCGAGTACCTGGATGTCCTTGCCGACCTTGCGGTAGATGCCGGCGCCGGTTTTCTGTCCCAGAGCGCCTTTCTCGACCAGCGCGGCCAGCCATTTCGGGGTCTTGAAGTATGCGTGCCACGGATCGTCGGGCAGGGTGTCGCCCATGGTCTTGATCACGTGCGCCATGGTGTCCAGGCCGACCACGTCGGCGGTCCGATAGGTCGCGGACTTCGGCCGGCCGACCAGCGGCCCGGTCAGCGCATCGACCGTGTCGAAGCCCAGCTTGAACTCCCTGGTGTGATACATCGCTGCCAGCATCGAAAACACGCCGATACGGTTGCCGATGAAATTGGGCGTGTCCTTGGCGATGACCACGCCCTTGCCCAGGGTCGTGACCAGGAAGGTTTCCAGGCCCGCGACCACATCGGCGTCCGTGCCCTTGGCCGGGATCAACTCGGCCAGGTGCATGTAGCGCGGCGGGTTGAAGAAGTGCACGCCGCAGAAACGGTGCCGGAGCTGTTCGGGCAGTACCTCGGCGAGCTTGTTGATCCCCAGCCCGGAGGTGTTGCTGGCCAGCACGGCGTGGTCGGCTACATAGGGCGCGATCTTCTGGTAGAGATCCTGTTTCCAGTCCATGCGCTCGGCGATGGCCTCGATGATCAGGTCGCAGTCGCGCAGTTGTTCCAGCCCGGTGTCGTAGTTGGCTGGAACGATCGCGGTCGCCAGCGACTTGCTGGCCAACGGGGCAGGCGAAAGTTTACCCAGATGTGCGATGGCCTGGATGGCGATTCCGTCCGGGTTGCCCTGCTTGGCCGACAGGTCGAACAACACGGTATCCACGCCGGCATTGGTCAGGTGCGCGGCGATCTGTGCGCCCATGACGCCAGCCCCCAGGATCGCGGCACGTCGAACAAGTAGTTTCTCAGGCATTTGCTGCAACCTTTTGATTTTAAAGAATAGATAGGTGTTTTATTGAGTTTGAACTAATGATCAATGCTTGCTGGTCATGTCTTTACTGATCAGGGCTGCATCACCAGCACACCAGCATCAGGACTTGAATCCGGCCGCCATGAAGCTGATCAGCTCCTTGGCTGCGCGCTCACGATGGGCACGCTCGGGCAGGCCCGCCGGACGCTTGATCAGGCCGAAGTCGGCCATTGCATAGGTCAGCGCCCCGGCCAGGAAATCCAACCGCCAATACAACTGTTCCTTGCCCAGTGACGGGATGCAATTTGCGATTGCCTTGGCGAATTCACGCGGTACGTGGCCGTACTGATCAGACAGGAACTTGCGCAGGCTGTCGTTCTTCTCGGCGTAGGCACGCGCAATCACGCGAATGAAGGCGCCGCCTCCCTGTCGATCCCGGGCCAGGGCCAGTGCAGGCTCGACAAACGCGGCAAGTACGGGTTCCAGTTCACCCGGGTGTGCCTCCAGTGCGCGCTTGAGCTGTGCCAGCCGTTGCGCGCTCATCTCGTCCATGCGCCGGCGGAAGACTTCGTTGACGAGGTTTTCCTTGCTTCCGAAATGGTAATTGACTGCCGCGATATTGACGTCGGCCCGGCTGGTGACCTGGCGCAGGGAGGTCCCTGCAAAGCCATGCTGCGCGAACAGCTCTTCGGCCGCGCCCAGGATGCGGTCCTTGGTCGAAAAAGGGGTGCTGGTCGTCACGAAGCCATCCATATAATCAAACGCTTGTTTGATCCTAGCGGGCATGCCGCGCAAGGTCAATAAATGGCTTTGCCATTTAGCGTCTCAATGTCTAGAATTGTCGTAGCCATATCGGCTAAACCCGTGTTCTGTCGCGGGTTTTCTGTTACCATCTTGGGTCCCTGAGCGTCCTTTCGGTACTTTTCAAGCGACCGTATTTGTCAGGCAAACAGCCCAGCGGGCTGCCTGGCAAGCGATTGCAAGAGGCGTTGCCGCAACCGGATCTCAGCGACCCGCCTGCCCGGAGTATTCCCCCATGGCGCTGGAGCGCACCCTGTCGATCGTCAAGCCCGATGCCGTTGCAAAGAACGTCATTGGTCAAATCTATTCCCGTTTCGAAAACGCCGGCCTGAAGATCGTCGCGGCGAAAATGAAGCATCTGTCCAGGTCCGAGGCCGAAGGCTTCTATGCCGTGCATCGCGAGCGTCCGTTCTTCGCTGCGCTGGTCGAGTTCATGAGCTCCGGCCCGGTGATGATCCAGGCGCTGGAAGGCGAGGGCGCGGTATTGAAGAACCGCGAACTGATGGGCGCGACCAATCCCAAGGACGCGGACGCAGGCACGATCCGCGCCGACTTTGCCGACAGCATCGACGCCAATGCCGTGCATGGCTCGGATTCGGCCGAGAACGCCGCGATCGAGATTGCGTATTTCTTCCCCGCCACCGACGTCTGCGCGCGGTAACGATGTAGTGACAGCGAACAAGTCCGCAGAAAGCAGACCGATCCAGGGCACACCCCTCAAAGGTGAGCCTGCCGACAGCATGCCCGTCGGAAGCATGCCCGTCGGAAGCACGCCTGTTGCAAGCGTGCCCGTCAAGCCTGCGCGTGACGGCCTGCCGAAGCAGAACCTGCTTGACCTTGATCGCGAGGGACTGGAGCGCTTCTTCGTCGAGACCCTCGGGGAGAAGCGCTACCGCGCCCACCAGGTGATGAAGTGGATCCACCACCGCTACGTCACCGACTTCAACGAGATGACCGACCTGGGCAAGGCGCTGCGCGCCAAGCTGCAGCAGCATGCCCACGTCGTCGTGCCGGGCGTGCAGTTCGAGAAGCCCTCGGTCGACGGCACCCACAAATGGCTGCTGGGCATGGATGGCGGCAACGCCATCGAAACCGTCTTCATCCCGGTCGACGGCCGCGGCACGTTGTGCGTGTCCAGCCAGGTCGGCTGCGCGCTCAACTGCCAGTTCTGCTCGACCGCGACGCAGGGCTTCAACCGCAACCTCTCCACCGCCGAGATCATCGGCCAGGTCTGGGTCGCGGCAAAGCACCTGGGCAACCTGCCGCACCAGCGCCGCAAGCTCACCAACGTGGTGATGATGGGCATGGGCGAGCCACTGATGAATTTCGACAACGTCGTGCGCGCGATGAGCATCATGCGCGACGACCTGGGTTACGGCCTGGCCAACAAGCGGGTCACGCTGTCGACCGCCGGCATGGTGCCGATGATCGATCGGCTTGGGCAGGAAAGCGATGTTTCGCTGGCCGTCTCACTGCACGCCGCCGATGACGAACTGCGCACCTCGCTGGTCCCGCTCAACAAGAAGTATCCGGTCGCCGAACTGATGGCTGCCTGCGAGCGCTACGTCAAGCGCAAGCCGCGTGCGTCGGTGACCTTCGAGTACACCATGATGAAGGGCGTCAACGACCAGCCGCAGCATGCACGCGCGCTGGCCCGGCTGATGCGTCAGTTTGACAATGCGGTGCAGATGCACGACGCCGCCAAGGTCAACCTGATCCCGTTCAACCCGTACCCGGGGACGCGCTTCGAGCGTTCGCCCGAGGATGATATCCGTACCTTCCAGAAGATCCTGCAGGACGCGCGCGTCCTCACTACCGTACGTCGCACCCGTGGCGACGATATCGATGCCGCGTGCGGCCAGCTCAAGGGCCAGGTGCTGGACAGGACGCGTCGACAAGCTGATTTCAAGAAACAGTTGCAGGCGCGCGGTATCGCTGCGGACTCCCGTGAGGACGTACGGATCGATGCAGAAGAGGTCGGCCATGCCCTGTAAGGTCGCGCCGCAGACATCCAGCTTGCCTGGGCGCGGGGTGCCTGGAGGCAGGCGGCATCGGGCGTCGCTGCCGGGCAAGGCCATTGTATTGGCTGTACTGGTCTGTATTGTCGCGTCGGCCTGCTCGCGGCTGACCTTTGTCAGGCCCAAGCTGGGCCGCGGCGAAATGACAGAGTCCGCCCCCGAATACACGCTGCGCGAGGACCCGCAGGACAAGAAACGCGTCCTGGCAATGGAAAGGATCGGCTTGGCGGGACAGCAGCTGCGCGCCGGCAAGCTCGACGAGGCCGAGTCGCAGGCCCAGGCCGCACTCAAGGCCGATCCGACGTCAGTCGATGCCTATACCTTGCTGGCCGTGATCGCCGACCAGCGCGGACAGTCCACGCAGGCTGGCACGCTGTACGCAAAAGCCTCCGCGATGGCCCCGGACACTGGCGCTGTGCAAAACAACTACGGCACCTGGTTGTGCTCCAACGGGCGCAGCGCCGAATCACTGGCCTATTTCGACCGTGCCCTGCTGGACCGCCGTTACCCCTCGCCCGCGGCGGCGATGGCCAATTCAGGGTCGTGTGCCCTGACGGCTGGACAGGATGCGCGCGCCAATCAGTACCTGCGCCGCGCCCTTGAGCTGGACCCGGATAATCCGGTGGCACTGGCTGCTTTGGCCCGGGTCTCGTACAAAGCCGGACAGTACATGGATGCCCGGGCGTTTTCCCAGCGCCGCCTCGCGGCCGCGCCGGCATCGCCGGATGTGTTGTTACTTGCGTCACAAATCGAACAAAAGCTCGGCGACACGGCTGCTGCTGCCGGCTATGTTCAGCGGATAAGGGCGGAGTTCCCGCAAGCGCGGACGACTGCGCCTGGGGATACAGGCAAGTGATGAAGCAGAACGATCCCAACATGCCCGACGGCGACCAAGGCTGTGGTCGGCGCTTGCGCAAGGCGCGTGAGGCCGCGGGACTGAGCCAGGCCGATGTCGCGGAACGGCTGAAAATGCCCGTGCGCGTGGTGAACTCCCTGGAGGAAGAAGACTGGAGCCGGCTGGGCGCACCGGTATTCGTCCGGGGTCAGCTGCGGAGCTACTCGCGCCTGCTGGGCCTGACCACCGCGCCGATGATGGATGCGTCCGGTGTCGCGCCGATCGAGCCGCCCCAGCTCAAGCCACGCACTTTCATCCCGACCTCGCGCAGGATCACCGAGTCGCTGGCACGCAGGTTTGTCTACATCGTCCTGACCGCTGCTATCGCGATTCCGGTCTGGCTGGCCACGCGCTCCCACCTGGGTGACGTCACCCCTGATGCCGCGCCACTGGATATCCCCACCCTGGGGGCGATGCCGACGCGCGATGGCACGGGGCCACAAAGTGAAAGTAATGACCCAGGCACGGTTGTCGCTTCGTTGGCATCCCTGCCGGCGCGGCGCCCGGCGTCAAACCAGGGGTTGCCGCAGCCTGGGGTGCCACAGCCTGTGACAACAGCCTCGACGCCGGTGTTGTCCCTGACCGTCATGGGCGATAGCTGGGTCGAGGTGATTGGTTCCAATGGCGAGCCACTGGAGCAATCCCTGTTGCATGCTGGTGAGCATCGCCAGTACGCCCGTGGCGCTGTCGCCCGCGTCGTTCTGGGTAATGCCGCCGCGGTCCAGGTGCTCCATCACGGCAAGGCACAGGACCTGACACCGTTCGAGCGAGCGAATGTCGCACGCTTTACGGTATCCTCTGACGGTTCCCTCGCGCCTGCAGCCGACTGAGTTCCGTCGCGGCGTATCCGTCGCAGTCCTGACGGCAGCGAGCCAGTCCACCCCCACACCGGATGCAGGCAACTGTACCGGGCACAAGGCAGCACGGCCGCATGGCAATTGATGATCCGCTAGACGAGCACGAACAAAGCGAACGCGTATTGGATTGGCTGCGCCACAATGGCGCCGGCCTGATCGGTGGCATTGCCCTGGGTTTGGCCCTGATCCTGGGCTGGCAGTGGTGGCAGACCCACCTCTTGCAGCAACGCACGCAGGCCGGTGAGCAATACCACCTCGCCCAAAAAGCCATTGATGCCGGCAAGCTCGACCAGGGCGTTGCGCAGGTCAAGACATTGCCTGCCGGCGTTTACGCAACGCTGGGTTCGCTGGACCTCGCCGCGGCCCAGGTCAAGGCTGGCAAGGCCGATGCAGCCATCACCACGTTGCAAGGCGTGCACGCTGGCAGTCCCTTGCTGCAATCGGTGGTTGACCAACGCCTGGCCAGGCTGTTGATCGCCGGCGGCAAGGCCGGGCAGGCAGTCGTGTTGCTGGATGGCCACGGCAAGGACCCTGAAACACTGCAGATACTGGGCGATGCGTACAGCGCGCTGGATAAGGACGCGCAGGCGCAGGCTGCCTACCAGCAGGCTTTGGTCTTACTGGAAGTCGGCAGCCCGCAACGCAATATCGTTGAACTCAAACTTTCCCAGGTCGGCGGAACGCCGTCCAAGCCAGAGGCGCGCAGTTGATGAAGGCATTGAACAAGCGATCCGTGTCGGTGCAGCCCGCAAAGGCAATTGCCCCCGCTGCCAAGGTCAGCTCGGTCACGGCTCCAGCAGTCATGATCGCGGCGCTGGCCTGCATGCTGGTCCTGGGTGGTTGCACGACGGTCAAAGGCTGGTTTGGCGGCAAGAGCAGCAAGGAACTCAAACCAGCGGAGCTGACCCAGATCGTGCCTACTGTCCAGGTGGCGAAGCTCTGGTCGGTCAGCGCTGGCAAGGGTGAAGGTCATCTGGGTACCCGGCAGGGGCCGACCATCCTTGATGGCCGTGTCTACGCCGCAGCGATCGAGGGTGGGGTCAGCGCCATCGATCTGCGCACAGGTCAATCGGTCTGGCGTTATGCCAGTGAGCTGCCACTGTCCAGCAGCCCCGGGGCCGGTGATGGCCTGGTGGTCGTGGGAAGCCTGGATGGCGATGTGATCGCGCTCGATGCCACCACCGGCAACGAAAAGTGGAAAGCCAAGGTCGGTACCGAGGTCGTTGCTGCACCAGCGATCGGCCAGGGGCTGGTCCTGGTGCACTCCAATGATGGCCGCGTCACCGCACTGGATGCTGCCACCGGTGAGCGCCGATGGTTCTGGACGCATGAAACCCCGACGCTCAGCGTGCGTGGTGACAGCAGCCCCCTGATGGGCCCTGGCTTTGCCTTCATCGGCAACGACGATGGAACCCTGACCGCGTTGACCTTGGCCAATGGCCGCGAGGTGTGGCAACAGACCGTCGCAGCCGCCGAAGGTCGCACCGAGCTTGACCGCATGGCCGATATCGATGGCACTCCGGTCCTGGAGGACACCACCGTCTATGCCACCAGCTACAAAAAGCAGACCATGGCGATCGACGGACCAAGTGGCCAGCCGTTGTGGTCGCATGACTCCGGTGGTCCGGGCAGGGTGGCTGTGTCTTCGGATCGCGTGGTGGTCTCGGACCCGGGCGGCGTGGTCTGGGGCCTGGACAAGAGCACCGGATCGGCTTTATGGCAACAGGATGCCTTGTTGCGCCGTGACCTCAGCGCCCCTGCGATCCAGGGTGATTACGCGGTGGTCGGTGATTACCAAGGCACCCTGCACTGGCTGAACCTGAGCGACGGCGCCTTTGCGGCCCGCGTGGATACCGGCGATGCCGTGCGTGCAACACCCGCTTCATCCGATGGCATCCTCGTGGTGCAGACGGTCAAAGGCGAACTCAGCGCATACCAGCTGCAGCAATAATCAGCGACAGCCCACGCAACACGCAGGTCCCTCATGGGTGGCTGCAAGCTGGGTAGCAGGTGGGTAAAGGGCAGGTCGGCAGGAGCCAACCTGCGATGATCTTGGCCCGGAGCCATGCCGACCTGCGATAATCCTGGCTTGCCATGATCATTCATAGGAGCATGCACGGGTCGCAGCCTGCCGCCTACGGCAACCTCCCACGACCCCGGCGCTGATGCAGCCGGGGTCGCCTGCGTTGACTGGCATGCTTTCATGGCGGTGCCTGGACCGGCACGGCCCGACTGCAAAACAGCACATCCCATCCCAACGCTGGCGCACGCGCGTCATCACCGCCACAGGAAACCCAATCCAGTCATGTTGCCCCTGGTCGCCCTGGTTGGCCGCCCCAATGTCGGAAAATCGACGTTGTTCAACGCCATGACACGTACGCGCGATGCGCTGGTGCACGATGCCCCGGGTGTCACCCGTGATCGCAACTACGGTATCTGCAGATTCGACGAATCACGTCCGTTCGTGCTGGTGGATACCGGCGGTATCGGTGGCGATGAACTGGGTTTGGCTGGTGCCACCGCGCGGCAGTCACGTACTGCTGCCGAGGAGGCCGACCTGATCCTGTTCGTGGTCGATGGTCGCGAGGGCGCCAATGCGCTTGACGACGACCTGCTTGCCTGGCTGCGCAAGGTCGAAACCCCGATCTATCTGGTGGTCAACAAGATCGATGGCATTGATGCACAGACCGCGCGCAACGAGTTTGCGCGTTACGGCATCAAGACGATGTTCGGCGTGTCGTCCGCGCACCGGCAGGGCATCGAAGAGCTTCTCGAAGACGTGCTCGCGGCACTGCCTGCAGATGGCGATGCAGAGATCCTCGATAACGATCCGCAACGCGTCCGGGTAGCCTTCGTCGGCCGCCCCAACGTCGGCAAGTCCACGCTGGTGAACCGGATCCTTGGCGAGGAGCGGATGATCGCCTCGGATGTGCCCGGCACCACCCGCGACTCGATCGCCGTCGACCTGGAGCGCGATGGACGCAAGTATCGGCTCATCGATACCGCCGGCCTGCGCCGCAGGTCGAAGGTCGAGGAGGCCGTCGAGAAGTTCTCGATCTTCAAGACGCTGCAGGCAATCGAGCAGTGCCAGGTCGCCGTCATCATGCTTGATGCCGGCGAGGGCGTCACCGACCAGGACGCCACTGTCCTGGGCGCGGTTCTCGATGCCGGTCGCGCATTGGTGATCGCGGTCAACAAGTGGGACGGGCAGAGCGACTACCAGCGCAAGCAGACCGAAGGATTGCTGGAGCGCAAGCTGACCTTCATCAGCTGGGCCGAGCACGTTCGCATTTCCGCGCTGCATGGTTCGGGGCTGCGTGAATTGTTCAAGGCGGTCCATCGTGCGCATGCCTCGGCAACGCGCGAGCTGGGGACCTCGGAGGTCACCAAGGCATTGGAGGTCGCCTACGAGACCAACCCGCCACCGGTCGTGCGCGGGCATGTCGCGAAGTTGCGTTTCGCCCATCCGGGTGGAACCAATCCACCCACCTTCATCGTCCACGGCACCCGTTTGCGCACCTTGTCGGACACCTACAAGCGCTACCTGGAGAACTTCTTCCGCAAGCGCTTCAAGCTGGTCGGGACCCCGGTGCGATTCCTGTTCAAGGAATCCGACAACCCCTACAAGGATCGAAAGAACGTCCTGAGCGATCGCCAGGTGGCAAAGAAGAAGCGATTGATCCGCCACGTCAAACGCGGAAAGTGACCATTGTCCAACGGCCAGTTGTCATCCTGAGGGTAGCAAAGGATCTGTCTTTTGCTTTTTGTAGGAGCGGCTTCAGCCGCGAGCGCTTGCTCTTGCGGTGCCCTTGTGTAGGAGCGACGTAAGTCGCGATCAGAGCCCCGGATCGCGTTCGCGACTTGCGTCGCTCCTGCCAAGGGCCGAAACAAGAGCAAGCGCTCGCGGCTGAGGCCGCTCCTGCAAAAGTACCCACCAAAGGCGTCAGGTAAAACAGATCCTTCGCTGCCCCCACGATGACAATGTCGATGGCCATGGAATCGTCACGCGTCACACTTGGCATCCTCGCCGGCGGCCGAGGCTCGCGGCTGGCGGGCATCGACAAGGCATGGCTCGAGCGCAACGGTGTCCCCCAGGTGTTGCGCTGGCAACAGCGTTTCGCCAACGAAGTCGACACCACACTGGTCAGCGCCAACCGCAACCTTGCGCGGTACGCAACTGCCGGCATGCGTGCCGTGCCGGATCGCATCACCGATGGCGGTCCACTCTCGGGCCTGGACGCCTTGGCGCACACTTGCGCCACGCCCTGGTTGCTGACCCTTCCGGTTGACCTGGTGGATGTCAACGATTGCCTGTTGCAAACCTTGCAGGCCATGGCCGCTGCGCACGGTGCCTTTGCCGAGGACGACGATGGTGTACAGCCACTGGTTGCGCTATGGGATGTCCCGGCGCTGCGTGATGCGGCCCAGCACCGCCTTAAAGCCGGGGATTTTGCGATCCATCGACTGCAAGCCCGGCTCGCCATGGCCAAAGCCTGCTTTGCGGGCGTACGCTTTGGCAACATCAACACGCCCGAAGACCTGCTGCGTGCAGGCGTGTTGGAGCGCGAATGACGACACCTTGAAGATGCAAACACCATGACCATTCCGACCAGGGACAACGCGAAAAACAACATGCCGACACAGCCCACCTTTCCCGGCCGGATTGCGTTTGCCGAAGCCCGCGACATCGTTTCCAGCGTTGCGCAGGAGGCATTCCCGGGCAGTGAGCGTATCGCCATCGCACGTGCGCATGGCCGCATCCTGGCCCAGGACGTTGTTGCTCCGATCGCCTTGCCGTCCTTCGACAACAGCGCGATGGATGGATTCGCTGTACGTCATGCCGACCTGGCAGACGAGGGCGATACGACATTGCAGGTAGTCGCCGAGCAGTTTGCAGGCCGCGCACTGGACGTGTCTGTCAGTGCAGGCCAGTGCATCCGCATCACCACCGGGGCGCCGCTGCCCCCGGGCAGCGACACCGTGGTGGTCAAGGAAGACGCCACGGTCCTCACTTCCGGGGCAATCACGCAGGGTGCTGCCGATGCAACTGGCCTTGCCGTGCGCATCGGCACGCACATGCGTCGCGGCGCGCATGTCCGCTACGCAGGCGAGGACGTCGGCATCGGCGACCTGGTCCTGCGGCGGGGGATCCGACTCACGCCAACGCGGATTGCGCTGGCGGCAGCACTGGGTATCGACCAGCTCGACGTGGCGCCTCGCCCAACCATCGCGGTCTTCACGACTGGCGACGAGCTCGTCGAGCCGGGCCTGCCACTCAAACCGGGCCAGATCTACAACTCCAATCGCGAACTGTTGCTTGGCCTGTTGCGCGAAGATGGCCTGGAACCGACCGCCTGGCCGACATTGCCTGACGACCCGGCGCGGGTTTCAGCCATGTTGCGCGATGCTGCATCCAGTTTCGACATCGTGGTCACCTGTGGTGCCGTGTCCGCGGGCGAGAAGGACCATATCCCGGCCCTGCTGCAACAGGCTGCGGCGGACGGCAGCGGGGCCGTGCATTTCTGGAAGGTGCGGATGAAGCCTGGTATGCCGGTGCTGTTTGGACACCTGGGTGGCGCGCAGTTCCTGGGGCTGCCCGGCAACCCGGTGTCGGTATTGGCGACATGGCTCACACTGGGGCGTTGCCTGATCGATGGCTTGCAGGGGCGCACGGAACATCGACCGCGCTGGCATGCACGCTTGTCAGCGGATTTCGACAAGCGCAACTCGCGCCGCGAATTCCTGCGCGGTAGGTTGCTGCCAGGCAGCAATGGCACGCTCGAGGTCGAGCCCAACCCGGCGGATGGATCGCACCGGCTGGCCGCTGCCGCGCAGTCCAACGTGCTGATCGTATTGCCCGAAGGCGAGCGTCGTTTCACCACGGGCGACGTCGTCGAAGTGCTGGACTGGCAGCGCGGAGGATAATGAGCCGATGGCGACGCGCACAATGACTCCAACCGATGCCTTGTACCGGCAACGCAACGGAATCGTACTGATCGACATCCGCGATCCGCACGAACGCGCCCTGGGCATGGCCGAAGGTGCGCAAGGCCTCGCCCGCGAAGCGCTGGAGGCCGAGCCAGGCACGCACCTGCCGGATCGTGATGCCGAGATCCTGCTGATCTGCCAAAGCGGTCTACGCTCGCAGTCCTGTGCCCAGGTCCTGGTCGGGCGCGGTTATCGCAACGTCGTTTCGGTTTCAGGTGGCACAAGCGCGTGGGAAAGTGCTGGACTGCCAATGCGCAAGCCCGATATCGACGACGATTTCTCCGAACGCTATTCGCGCCACCTGCGCCTGCCCGAGGTGGGCCTGGAAGGGCAGCGCAAGCTCGGCAATGCCCGCGTGCTCGTGCTTGGGGCCGGGGGACTGGGCTCACCGGCAGCGTACTATCTCGCAGCCGCCGGTGTCGGCACGTTACGCATCGCCGACGATGACGTTGTCGAGCGCAGCAACCTGCAACGCCAGATCCTGCATACCGACGCGCGCATCGGCGCACCCAAGGTGGCTTCTGCTGCTACGACACTGTCCGCACTCAATCCACGCACCACCATCGATGCCATTGCCCAACGCGTGACGGCCGGCAACGTCGAAGCGCTGCTCGATGGCATCGACATCGTCATCGACGGTGCCGACAACTTCCCGGTGCGTTACCTGCTCAACGACGCTTGCGTGAAACTCGGCAAACCGCTGGTTTACGGCGCCGTGCATCGTTTCGAAGGGCAGGCCAGCGTGTTCGATGCAGGCCGCCAACGCGGGCAGGCGCCATGCTATCGCTGCCTGTTTCCCGAGCCGCCACCGGCCGGGTCGGCACCCAGTTGTGCCGAAGCCGGCGTGCTGGGCGTGCTTCCCGGCGTGATCGGCCTGCTGCAGGCTACCGAGGCGATCAAGCTGGTGCTGGGCCTGGGTACGCCGCTGACCGGCCGCCTGCTGCATTTCGACGCGCTGGGGATGCGTTTCCGCGAAACCAGGCTTGCCCCGGATCCGGCTTGTGCTGTCTGCGCGCCGGGCAAGGTGTTCCCCGGCTATATTGACTACGCAGCATTCTGTTCGGCATCACCGCAATCCTGACGCAGCCATCCTGCCTGGCATCGTTTGTCCGACGTGGCACAAGGAGGCATCGTTGAACAACGCATCGTCCGAAAGCATCCGCTTGCACTCTTCGTTTACGAGCCGCATGACCGGGATCTGCTTGCTGCTGGTCGGCTGGATGGCAATCGCCTCGACTGCGTTCGCCAGCGACCTGTGTACCCGCATTGCCCAACCCCAGGCCGGCGTGCTCGCCGAGCGTATCGCTGAAATCGCATGCCGGGAAAATACCTTGTGGCATGCCCCGTTCATCGACGAAAAAGGCCGCTTGGCCAGCGTGACCGTGGTCGAGGCAGAAAACGCCTCGCTCGCCGATGGCGCCACGCCTGCCTGGAAACGCGTGGTTGATTACTGGCAAGGCAGTGGGCTGCTGCCGCGCATGGCCCGCTTCCCCGGCGCTTCGGATTGCGGTTATTCCAGTACCAGCCAATACCCGTTGCCAGGCTGTCGCGCCTTCGTGGTCGACCAACCCTGGTCGGCGGCGTTTGTCTCCTGGGTGATGGTCCGGGCCGGCGTGCCCGGGTTCAATCCGTCGAGCAGCCATGTCAACTACGTCCGCGATGCCTACCGTTCACCAGCAACCAGCCCGTTTCGTTTCGCGGACATCGACACCGAAAAGGCAGCGCCCGGCGACCTGCTGTGTTACGTCCGCGAGGCAGGCAACAGGTATGGCTTCGAAGGGTTGCGCACCTTTTTGTCATCCAGCGACAGCGGCGGGCTGAAGATGCATTGCGACATCGTCATCGCCGCCAACCCGGGCGGTGACGGTCACATGTACCTGGTCGGTGGCAACGTACTGCAAGGCGTGACCCTGCGGATATTCGCGCTGAATCGCAACGGCATGATCTGGGGATTGCCGCGTGGCAGCAGTTCCGGATGCGCCCCCGACAATCCAGCGCTGTGCAGTTTCAGTCGCCAGGATTGGGCGGTGCTGTTGAAATTGAAGCAGCTGCAGCCGCTTGCCGTGCCTGATTCGATCCTGCCAACCCGACCTGCGCAGGCGCAGTGCTGCGTCAACTGCGTGGTCGGAGCCGACGTGCCGCGATGCCCCAGCCCTTCTGGTGAGTGACCCTCCCGGGGAGTGATCCGACGGTTGCCAAGATTGCTGGGGCCGCCCAGGGCAGGGGCTAGGCTGTGCGACGCTTGGCTGCGTCGAAGGCCGCGAGTTGCTCCGGCGTGGCTTCGGACTGGTGTTTCGCCTTCCATTGCGCAAACGGCTCGCCATAGATGGTTTCGCGTGCCTGCGTCTTGTCCATCTCGATGCCACGTTCTGCTGCTGCCTCGCGGTACCAGTCGGCCAGGCAGTTGCGACAGAAGCCGGCCAACGTCATCAGCTCGATGTTCTGCACGTCGGGACGCGCCTGCAGCAAGTGTTGGCGCAGGCGGCGGAACACTGCCGCCTGGAGCTCGATGTCTTCGCGCGTGATGTCGTCACTCGTGATGTCTCTACAACCTGGTTCGGTCATGGCGGCACGCTCCTGCAAGCACGGGCGGCACCCGGCGGTGCCCAGGATGATGATGGGCGATAATACCGGCCCTTGCCAACGACACCACGCGCGCATGACCGATCCGCAAGCCCGCATCCTGGATGGCCGCAGCATTGCCGAAGACCTGCTCGACGGGCTCAAGCTGCGTGTCGATGCCCGGGTCGCGGCAGGCAAGCCGCGACCCGGGCTGGCGGTGGTACTGGTCGGCAGCGATGCTGCCTCGGCCGTCTACGTGCGCAACAAGCGCCGTGCGGCGGAGAAGGTCGGCATCCGTGCCATCGACCATGACCTGCCTGAAACGACCACCGATGACCAGCTGCTCGCGCTCATCGACGAGCTCAACGCAGACCCCGGGGTCGACGGCATCCTGGTGCAGTTGCCGCTGCCCGATGGCCGCGACGGTTCGGCGCTGATCCATCGCATCGACCCGCGCAAGGACGTCGACGGCTTCCACCCGCAGAATGTAGGCCACCTGGCCTTGCGTGAGTTTGGCCTGCGCCCGTGCACGCCGCGCGGCATCACTACGCTGCTGGCCTGGACCGATCGTCCCGTGCGCGGTGCCAGTGCCACCATCGTTGGCGTGTCCAACCACGTCGGCCGGCCGATGGCGCTGGAGCTTCTGATCGCCGGCTGCACCGTGACCAGCTGCCACAAGTTCACGCCGCCGGACGTGTTGCAGGCTGCCATCAGTAGCGCGGACATCCTGGTGGTGGCCGTAGGCAAGCCCCGGTTGATCCCCGGCGAATGGGTAAAACCCGGCGCGGTGGTGATCGATGTCGGCATCAACCGCCTCGATGACGGCCGGCTGGTCGGGGACATCGGCTTTGTCGAAGCCGCCAAGCGGGCCAGCTGGATCACCCCGGTACCGGGCGGGGTTGGGCCAATGACCGTGGCGACGTTGATGCAGAACACGCTGGAAGCCGCCGAAGCGCGCGATAAGGGCTCTTCGTAGGAGCGGCTTCAGCCGCGAGCTGTTTGCTCGAATGCCGGGCAGTTCGGTTTCCGATGAAGAGCTCGCGGCTGAAGCCGCTCCTACAACCACATACGGACCTGCCACGAAGACAGAAAGCCCGCGAGCCAGTCACCAGGCGCGCGGCGGCTCGGGATGGAGTTCGGCCTGCCTTTATTGTCACGGCGCGGTACAATGATCCGCTTCATCCTCCCCGGACTTGCCATGCTCCGCATCCTGGCTGAAGCGCTGACCTTCGACGATGTTTCCCTGGTGCCAGCGCACTCTACCGTGCTGCCCAACGACGTCTCGCTCGCCACCCGGCTGACACGCGACCTGCACCTCAAGCTGCCAATCGTGTCGGCGGCCATGGACACCGTGACCGAAGCACCACTGGCGATCGCCATGGCACAGCTGGGCGGCATCGGCATCGTCCACAAGAACATGTCCCCCGAGCGGCAGGCCGAGCAGGTCGCCAAGGTCAAGACGTTTGAAGCCGGGGTGATCAAGGAGCCGTTTACCGTCGGCCCGGACACCACCATCGGCGAGGTCCTCAAGCTCACCCGTGCGCGCAACATCTCGGGGGTGCCGGTGGTCGATGGCGGGCAACTGGTCGGCATCGTCACCAGTCGCGACATGCGCTTCGAGAAGAAGCTCGACGATCCGGTGCGCCACATCATGACCAAGAAGGATCGCCTGGTCACCGTGCGTGAAGGCGCAGGTGACGACGAAGTCATCGGTTTGCTGCACAAGCACCGGATCGAGAAGGTCCTGGTGGTCAACGACGCGTTCGCGCTGCGCGGTTTGATCACGGTCAAGGACATCCAGAAGAAGTCCGACAATCCCAATGCCGCCTACGACGGTAGCGAACGCCTGCTGGTCGGTGCTGCGGTGGGCGTTGGCGGCGATACCGAGCGGCGGATCGAAGCCCTCGCGGCTGCCGGCGTGGACGTGGTCATCGTCGATACCGCGCATGGGCATTCGCAGGGCGTGCTGGATCGCGTGGCGTGGATCAAGAAGCGATTCCCCGACCTGCAGGTGATCGGCGGCAACATCGTCACCGGCGATGCTGCACTGGCACTGATGGACGCGGGTGCCGATGCGGTCAAGGTCGGTGTCGGCCCCGGTTCGATCTGCACCACCCGCGTCGTGGCCGGCGTCGGCGTGCCCCAGGTGACCGCCGTGGCAATGATCGCCGAAGCGCTGCAGGATCGCATCCCGCTGATCGCCGATGGCGGCATCCGCTATTCCGGCGACATCGGCAAGGCCATTGCCGCCGGTGCTTCGACCGTCATGGTCGGCGGCTTGTTTGCCGGCACCGCGGAATCACCGGGTGAAACCGAGCTGTTCCAGGGCCGCAGCTACAAGAACTATCGCGGCATGGGCTCGCTGGGCGCGATGGAAAAGGGGTCGAAGGATCGTTATTTCCAGGACGCCACCGAGGCCGACAAGCTGGTGCCCGAGGGTATCGAGGGCAGGGTGCCTTACCGCGGACCGCTCAGTGGCGTGGTGCACCAGCTCGCTGGCGGCTTGCGCGCAACGATGGGCTATGTCGGCTGCGCGACGATAGAGGACATGCGCAGCAAGCCCGAGTTCGTGCGCGTGACCAACGCCGGTGCGCGCGAGAGCCACGTGCACGACGTGCAGATCACCAAGGAACCGCCGAATTATCGCGCCGGCTGAAGCCGGCACGTGGGATTCGGGAGTCGAGATTCGGGATTCGATGAACCGTTGCAACCGACTCCAATCCCGAATCTCCCATCTCGAACCCCGGCTTTCATGACCGACCTCCATACCGACAAGATCCTCATCCTCGATTTCGGCGCGCAATACACGCAGCTGATCGCCCGCCGCGTCCGCGAGATCGGGATCTATTGCGAGATCTGGGCCTGGGACCACGATCCGGACGAGATCGCCCGGTTTGGTGCCAAGGGCATCATCCTGTCCGGCGGCCCGGAGTCGACCACGTTGCATGGCGCGCCGAGTGCACCCCGACAGGTCTTCGATGCCGGCCTGCCGATCCTCGGGATCTGCTACGGCATGCAAACCCTGGCAACGCAGCTGGGAGGCTCGACCGAAGCGGCCGACGCGCGCGAATTCGGCCATGCCACTGTCGATGTCGTGGCACAGGATGCATTGCTTGACGGTTTGAAGGACCACCCCGGCTCACCACCGCGGCTCGATGTCTGGATGAGCCACGGCGACCACGTCGCCACGCCGCCGCCGGGATTCACCATCACCGCGCGTACCGATCGCATCCCCGTCGCGGCCATGGCCAATGACGACAAGCGCTGGTATGGCGTGCAGTTCCACCCGGAGGTCACCCACACCAAGCAAGGCCAGGCGCTCCTGCGCCGATTCCTCGTGGACATCTGCGGATGCCAGACGCTGTGGACGGCAGAGCACATCATCAACGACCAGATCGCTCGCGTACGTGCGCAGGTGGGCGATGACGAAGTGATCCTGGGCCTATCCGGTGGCGTGGATTCCTCCGTGGTCGCGGCGCTGTTGCACAAGGCCATCGGCGACCAGCTGACCTGCGTGTTTGTCGATACCGGACTGCTCCGCTGGCAGGAAGGCGACCAGGTGATGGAGACCTTTGCAGGCGCGTCCGACACGCATGGCCTGGGCATCAAGGTGATCCGTGTCGATGCCGCCGACCGCTACTTCAAGGCACTGGAGGGTGTGTCCGATCCCGAGGCCAAGCGCAAGATCATCGGGGGGTTGTTCATCGAGATCTTCGACGAGCAGTCACGCAAGCTCACCAGCGCCAAGTGGCTGGCACAGGGCACGATCTACCCGGACGTGATCGAGTCGGCAGGCAGCAAGACCGGCAAGGCGCACGTGATCAAGAGCCACCACAACGTCGGCGGCCTGCCTGACACCATGAAGATGGGGCTGGTCGAGCCGCTGCGTGAGTTGTTCAAGGACGAAGTCCGCCGGCTTGGCGTCGAGCTGGGCCTGCCGGCCGAGATGGTCTATCGCCATCCGTTCCCGGGACCCGGCCTGGGCGTGCGCATCCTGGGAGAAGTGAAGCCCGAGTACGCGCAACTGCTGGCCAAGGCCGATGCCATCTTCATCGACGAGCTACGCAAGGCCGACCTGTACGACAAGACCAGCCAGGCATTTGCCGTGTTCCTGCCGGTGAAATCGGTCGGGGTGGTCGGTGACGCCAGGGCGTACGAATGGGTGATCGCGCTGCGTGCGGTGGAGACCATCGACTTCATGACGGCGCATTGGGCACACCTGCCTTATGAGTTTCTTGGCAGGGTTTCAAATAGAATTATCAATGAGTTACGCGGTATATCTCGTGTTGTTTATGACATCAGCGGCAAGCCACCTGCAACGATCGAGTGGGAGTAAAGACTGCTCTTTTGTAGGGACGACGTCAGTCGCGATCAGCCGACAAGCAAGAGCGATCGCGACTGACATCGCTCCTACAAACGCAGAAAGCCAGGGCCAAAGCCGACGTTCGCGGCTGAAGCGGCTACTAAACAGGCATGACGACGCGCGATTCGATGGACACTGAAACAGACTTGCACTGGATGCGCCACGCGCTGGCGCTGGCCGATCGCGCCGAGCGCGAGGACAACGAAATCCCGGTCGGCGCCGTAGTGATCTCGGCGCAGGGCACGCTTCTTGGCGAGGGCTGGAACCGCAACATCACCGAACATGATCCCAGCGCCCATGCCGAGATCGTGGCGTTGCGCAGGGCGGGGCAGGGTCTGGGCAACCATCGCCTGCTCGGCTGCACCCTGTACGTGACACTGGAACCCTGTGCGATGTGCGCCATGGCCATGGTCCACGCAAGGCTCGCTCGGGTCGTCTATGCAGCCAGCGACCCCAAGACCGGCGCAGCCGGCAGCGTCTTCGACTTGTTGGCGGATCCACGCCACAACCACCTTGTCCAGGTCCAGGGCGGCGTCCTGGCGGACGAAGCCGCCGCGCGCCTGCGGCAATATTTCCGTCGCAAGCGGGGCCAGGGGCCGGCGAGCTAGGTTTTCGCGCCGCTGGCGTCTCGTCCATCGTGACCCGGCAGACGCCCGAGTTCCTGGTCCAGCTCGGCATCCAGCATCTGCACGCCCAACCTGGCTTCCAGGCCCAGGCAGATCGATGCGACCAGCATCAGCAGCACGCCCACCACGGCCAGCAGGGTCGGCAGCATGCCGAGGCGATAACCGACCAGGCTGTCGATCGCGATCCCCAGGCTGGTTCCCACGAAGGCACTGACCGCGCCGTAGAGCAGGCGCAACGACACCAGCACAAGCCTGGAACGTCGTCGATGGATCGAGACCCGCCCGCCCAGGACCTGTCTTGGCAGGCCGCTGGCAAGGTTCTTGAGCTCGGCCAGATCCGCACGCATGCGGTCCACGACCCGCGCCAGCCGCGCATTGGAAGTGGCCAGCAGCGAGCTGGTCGCAGTCAGGAAGAACGCCGGAGTGATCATCGCGGTGACCACGGCGTAGTGTGACGTGTCGTGCAGCATCGGCAATGGCATCGCGGGACTTCCATGCAGGCCAGTGCGTATCATGACCCCGACCACACCAATGCGGAAACCCATGACCACGATGCAACCCGGCGAAGGCCGCCTGATCTGGATCGACCTGGAAATGACGGGTCTCGATACCGATGCCGACTCGATCATCGAGATCGCCACGGTCGTGACCGACTCCGACCTCAAGGTGCTTGCCGAAGGCCCCGAATTGGCGATATCACATCCACTGGCGACACTGGAAGCGATGGACGAGTGGAACCGCACCCAGCACAGCCAGTCGGGCCTGTGGCAACGCGTGATCGACAGCAAGGTCTCGCTTGCCGAGGCCGAAGCCCGGACGCTGGCGTTTTTGCGCGAGTGGCTGCCTGAGAAAGCGTCGCCGATGTGTGGCAACTCCATCTGCCAGGACCGGCGATTCATGCATCGATTGATGCCTACGCTGGAGCGATACTTCCATTACCGCAACCTGGACGTCAGCACGATCAAGGAGCTGGCCCGGCGCTGGGCACCCTCGCTGCTGGATGAGATGCACAAGGTCGCGGCGCATACCGCGTTGAGCGACGTGAAGGATTCAATCGAGGAGCTGCGCCATTACCGCAAGTCGATGGGTAAGCTCGGCGGGCTTTAGCCATTGCTGCAAGCTGGTTTGCGGTGACGCTGGGCAGGGCGATGTCGGCGTGGCACGCCAAGTCCTGATTGATTCCAGGAACCGTCATTACCGCGAAGGCGGGATTCCAGGGACGCGACTTTTCGCCCGTTCAAAGTCGCAGGATAGACAGGCATGGGCCTGCCGGAAGACCCCGCCTTCGCCGTAATGACGGAGTGACTGGCGACCGGAGTCGTGGATGCCACGGACATCCGCCATGAAACCCTTTCAGGAAGCTTCTACAGCCAAGCCTTGCAGCACATGGAGGTGTCGGCCCGTGCCTCAATCACCCCGTTGCGACTTTTCCGAACCTGCTTCGTCAGCCTGCTGGAACAAATGCACGTCGCGCTGCGGGAACGGGATGCTGATGCCGTCGCGGTCGAACGCCTTCTTGACCTGTTCGGTCAACTCGCATTTGGTCACGAAATAATCGCCATTGGCGACATGGCAGCGGATGCCCAGGTTGACACTGCTTTCACCCAGCTCGTAAACCAGCACGCTGGGTGCGGGCTCGGCCAGGACGCGCGAATCCGCCTGCATGACCTGCAGTGCAGCGGCGCGCGCGGCATCGATGTCATCGTCGTAGCCGATACCGACGACCAGGGCGATGCGACGCATCGTGTCGGGCGTCAGGTTGATGATCGAATCGCTGGTGATCAAGCTGTTGGGCAACACGATCGTCTGGTTGTCGGGGCCCCGTACCCGGGTCTGGAAGATGCTTACGGCCTCGACGGTGCCGGATTCCCCGTTGATGGTGACGAAATCACCGACCTTGAACGGCTTCAGTGAGACCAGCATCACCCCGGATGCGATGTTGGACAGCGAATCCTTCAGCGCCAGGCCGATCGCCAGGCCTGCGGCACCCAGTACCGCGATCATCGAAGTCATCGGTACGCCAACGACCTGCAGCACTGCAAGGATCAGCACCACCAGCAGGACCACATAGGCAACCTTGCGCAGGAACATGACCGCGGTTGGTTCCACATCCGCCTTGGTCAAGGCGCTCCCGGCGATGCCGGAGATCCATTTGGCCACCCGCAACCCGATGATGAAGATCAGCAGTGCACCTGCAAGCTTGAGTCCCAGCGCCAATGCGGCCTCGCTGAAGATGAGCTGCTGCAATTTCGTCCACAGGTTTTGCATGACTACCTCTCTTTTGCGCGAAGACTCCAGATGCGCGAAGAAACCAAACCCATCCTCGAGCCTCGGCCTTGCCGGTCCGTCACCCCGTGGAAAGCCGGCGGGGTCCATTGTGTCCAGGGCTGTTCTCGACGGCTCCGGTGTGTATCCCGGTACGACAGGATCGGTGCGTGCGTCGATGCCCAGTGCGGCTTGTCAGTGCAACGCCCCGCAATGCGGGGCGTTGTGGGGTTCAATCTAGCGCAGCTCCTGTTAGCACGCCGTCATGGGTTGTGATTCGAAGTGAATGCCGCAGCGGCCTTTCCGTCCTGGGGCGTGTCCACGCGATTCAGCCCGCAGCCTTGATCTTGGCCAGCTGCAACCAGGTGTCCACCACGGTATCCGGGTTCAACGACACGGACTCGATCCCTTGCTCCATCAGCCATTGCGCCAGGTCCGGGTGGTCCGATGGGCCCTGTCCACAGATCCCAATGTATTTACCCTTGGCGCGGGCCGCCTTGATGGCCATCGCCAGCATCTTCTTGACCGCCGGGTCGCGCTCGTCGAACAGCTCGGCGACGATCGCCGAATCACGATCCAGCCCCAGCGTCAGCTGGGTCATGTCGTTGGAACCGATCGAGAAGCCGTCGAAGATTTCAAGGAACTCATCGGCCATCAGCGCATTGGATGGCAGCTCGCACATCATGATGATCTTCAAGCCGTCCTGGCCCCGCACGAGGCCATTCTCGGCAAGCACTTCGATCACCTTGCGACCTTCGCCCAGCGTGCGCACGAAGGGAATCATCACCCACAGGTTGTCCAGTCCCATGTCCTGGCGGACCCGCAGGACTGCACGGCATTCCAGCGCGAAGGCATCCTTGAACGAGGGATCGACGTAGCGACTGGCGCCACGGAAGCCGATCATCGGGTTTTCTTCTTCCGGCTCGTAACGCTTGCCGCCGATGAGGTTGGCGTATTCGTTGGTCTTGAAGTCCGACAGCCGCACGATCACCGGCTTGGGTGCGACCGATGCGGTAATCGTGGCGATGCCTTCGGCAAGGCGATCGACGTAGAAATCCACCGGGCTGGCGTAACCGGCGATGCGCTCGTCGATCTTCTTTTTCGTCGCGGCATCCTGCTGGTCGTACTCGAGCAACGCCTTGGGATGCACGCCGATGTGGCTGGCGATGATCATCTCCAGCCGCGCCAGGCCGATGCCGGCATTGGGCAGCATGCCGAAGTCGAACGCGCGGTCCGGGTTGGCCACGTTCATCATGATCTTGAGCGGCGCTTCGGGCATGTCGCCCAGGTCGGTCGTGGTGCACTCGAAGGGCAGGGTGCCGGCATAGATGTAGCCTGTATCTCCCTCGGCACAGCTGACGGTGACTTCGGCACCATCCTTGATCAGGTCCAGCCCATTGCCGGTGCCAACCACGGCCGGCACGCCCAGTTCGCGGGCGATGATCGCGGCATGGCAGGTGCGGCCACCCCGGTTGGTGACGATCGCGGCGGCCCGCTTCATCACCGGCTCCCAGTCGGGATCGGTCATGTCGGCGACCAGCACGTCGCCGGGCTGGACCTGGTTCATGTCCTCCAGCGACCGCACCACGCGGGCCACGCCGCTACCGATCTTCTGGCCGATGGCGCGGCCTTCGACGAGGATGTCGCCGCGTTGCTGCAAGGTGTAGCGCTCGATCTGGGTGGCATGGCCGCGCGACTTCACCGTCTCCGGGCGCGCCTGCACGATGAACAGCTTGCCGCTGATGCCGTCCTGCGCCCACTCGATGTCCATCGGGCGGTCGTAGTGTTTCTCGATGACGAGCGCCTGCCTTGCCAGCTCATGGACGTCGGCATCGGACAGCGAAAACCTGCAGCGCAGTTCGGCCGGCGTTTCCTCGTTGCGCACGCGCTCGCCGGGCTGGTCCGAGTACACCATGCGGATCTGCTTGGAGCCCAACGAGCGTCGCAGGATGGCAGGCTTGCCTTTGGCAAGGGTGGGCTTGTAGACGTAGTACTCGTCCGGATTGACCGCACCCTGCACGACCATCTCGCCCAGTCCATAGCTGGAGGTGATGAACACGACGTCGCGGAAACCCGATTCGGTGTCCAGCGTGAACAGCACGCCCGACGACCCCACGTCCGAGCGCACCATCAACTGCACGCCGGCGGACAGGAACACGTCCTCGTGCTTGAAGCCATGGTGCACGCGATAGGCGATGGCGCGGTCGTTGTAGAGGCTGGCGAAGACTTCCTTGACCTTGCGCACGACATCGTCGGCACCGGTGACGTTGAGGAAGGTTTCCTGCTGGCCCGCAAAGGAAGCATCGGGCAGGTCTTCGGCCGTGGCCGAAGAACGCACGGCCACCGCAACCTCACCGCCGCCGTTCTGCGCGCACAGCTCGGCATAGGCTTTGCGGATGTCGGCGTCGAGTTCCGGCTGCAACGGCGCATCGATCACCCAACCCCGGATTTCGCCACCGGCCTGCGTCAACGAGCGGACATCCTCGACATCCAGCGACGCCAGCCGGTCGAAGATCCGCTGCTCCAGGTTGTTGTGGGCGATGAACGCCTTGAATGCATCCGCCGTGGTCGCATAGCCGCCGGGGACCGACACGCCCAGCGCGTCCAACTCGCTGATCATCTCGCCCAGCGAGGAATTCTTGCCACCGACCTGGGCCAGGTCGGTCAAGCGCAGGTCGTGCAGCCACAGGATGTTGCTGGTCAAGTCGGGGGCGCTCAAGGCGGGACTCCGGGTCGTCAGTGGGGTGGACGGCAGGGCAGGGTCGGACAAGTGCCGACCAAGCGGCTATTTTAGCAACCCTGCCTATCGTGGTGCTTGCCGCATTGCCTGGAGTCTCCATGTCTGAACCCACACGCCCCGTCCGTCCGGTCTTCTATGTCTCCGATGGCACCGGTATTACCGCTGAAACCATTGGCCACAGCACGTTGACGCAGTTCCCGGGGCTGGAATTCACCACCGACCGCATCCCTTTCGTGGATACGCCGGAGAAGGCGCGCGAGGCCGCGGATGAAATCCGCGCCAGTGGCGTGTCGCACGGCGTCCGCCCGATCGTGGTCAGCTCCTGCGTCGACACCAGCTTCACTGCGATCCTGGCCGACAGCGGTGCGTTGATGCTGGATGTGTTCGAGCCGTTCATCGCCCCGCTGGAGCGCGAACTGGGTGAACAACGCCAGTCGCATGTCGGCCGTGCCCACGGAATGGTCGATTTCGAGGCCTACCACCACCGCATCAACGCCATGAACTACGCATTGACCCATGACGATGGCATCAGCGTCGACTACAACGATGCCGACGTGGTCCTGGTCGGCGTGTCGCGCGCCGGCAAGACGCCGACCTGCATCTACCTGGCGCTGCATCACGGCGTGCGCGCGGCCAACTACCCGTTGACCGAAGAAGACCTGGAAAGCGACGAGCTCCCGCTGCGCCTGCGGCCCTGTCGCAACAAACTGTTTGGCCTCACCATCGATCCGGTCCGCCTGCAACAGATCCGCCAGGAACGACGCCCGGACTCGCGGTATGCACGGCTGGACACCTGTCGGCGCGAAGTTGCCGCGGCCGAGTCGCTACTGCGCACCCAGGGCATCCAGATGCTCAGCACCACCCATGCCTCGATCGAGGAGATTTCCAGCCGCGTGCTGGAAGAGCTCGGGATCAACCGGGAGATGTTCTAGCGCTTGCGTTCAGGACTCAGCCGGACGCAGGCCACCTATGTATTGCATTCCAAGTCCATGCAATCCCCGGCAGGCACTATTTGGACAGGCAGGGCGCAAGCGGGTCGTACACGCCTGCGAATCACCACGTTAGGCTGCTTGTGGCAGTGAGTCAATCTGCCGCATTCGTCGCTTGGCGTGTAGCATCAAGCCATGCCCGAAGTCCTCGCCCGCGTTACACCTGTCCCCCGGCTCAGCCGCCTTGGCTGGCTGATGGGGCTCTATGCGGAAAACCACGATCGACTGGTCCGGCTGCTGGCGCCGGGCCTCTTGCTGCCTGGCGAGTACGTGTCGTCGATCGGCGATGGCCTGGACCTGTCCTTGCAAATCAGCGAGCAACACGCCTACACCACCGAGCTGCGACTCACCTACACGATGCACGACCCGGTCACCGGCCAGCCCGACCCGTCGGCCTTCGTGCGCCTGTATCGGGACACGCAACAGGCCGAAGCCACCCACTGTTACATCGGCCGTCGCTGGCAGGACGTCATCGGCATGTACCCGCCGCCGAAGCAGGTCTTCGACCACCGCATGCGCATGAACACCTTCCTGGGCAAGTGGCTGGAATACCTGGCCGAGCGTGGCCATGGCGTGGCGACATTGCGCAAAGTCGATGCATTGACTGCTGCCTAGGCAGGGCGCAAAAAAAACGGCCCGCGCGATGCGGGCCTTTTTGTTGCCCGCCCCCCCCGGCGGAGCCGGTACCTCTGGGATACGGTGCCAATGCACGCCCGCGACTCGAAGCGGATTGAAGACGTGGACACGACTGGCCCTGACTATGGTGCGGATGCTTGCCGGTACGGGTGTTTGCAGAACGCCATGGCGACTCAAATCGAGTTGATACGGCCCTATTGATGCTAGGCTTGGCGGGGAGGGCAAATTAAGTTCGCCAGCGTTCCACAGTACGCATTGGCAGATTAGCTGCAGGAATCGACTGCACAGAATTGCTACGTCCACGTTTTCGATTCTCTCACATCCACATCCGGTTTAGACAGTTGCTCTACATTTTATTTTGAAACTGAGTAGACGTTAGGCGCCAGGAAAGGACGTTAGGCGCCAGGAAAGGTTATGAATCGCTCGATAGATTTCATAAGCAACAATGCTTTAGCTTCTACACTCGTCGGAGCGGCGGTTGTTACAGTCATTGGATGGGTGGCTAAATCATGCAGAGATCGCCGTGATAGTGAAACCATCTACAACTTTCTGGTCAGCTCCAAGCCTGCTACTGGCTTTGGCTTCCGCAGTACGAGGCAATTTCTTCCAACACCCACTTGTCAGAGAGTCGCGTCGCAAACCTTTGCGCCAACCACCGAAGATTCGCCGCAATGAGAAGAAGCTGCAGTCGTGGACTTTGAGCGAGTAGGTTTGCCGCCTACCAAATCATCCAAGCCGTCTTGCTTCGCTCCACCACACAATTCAGCTTAACCAATGTTTTAGGTCTCAAGTGCGCATTCGTAGAATTGAAAAACTCGTTCTAGGGGAAGGCTTATGAGACGAATGATATTCGGATTGGTATGGCTCCTTATTTTCTTGATCCTGAGCGTTTTGGTGCCAGCATGATCATTGCGACTCTATCGCCGGGCGCACAAGCTTCACGTGAAGCTGGCGAGATATTTGGCCACAATTACGGCCGATATATTTATCTTGGGGATTTTGTTGCTGCAATTATCGGTACGTATTTCCGGCTGCTGCCGGGTACTAAGAAAAGATCGTAGTCGATGTCGGTTTGAATTTGAGCCGAATCGGCTTCGCACGCCAGCTCAACTCAGGCGTTAGGCGGCAGCATACATCTCAGGGGTTATCAATTATGCCTAAGAAACACACCGTATATTTCATATCGGGTCAGGGCAAGCACGTCTTACGACTAGTATTCATTTTAATGCTGTGTGCATGCAGGCCATCAACGACGCCAACTGATAATTTAAATCCAAATGCAGAGGCATCAAGAGGACCATCCTCGAATCCAAACGCACATCAGGTAGCAGGTGATTCAGTCGAGGTTAGTGAAGCCATAGAGAGCTTCCGGATCCAAATACCACAGAGACTGTGATAACTCGTGAGTTTATCGATGGACTCGAAAATCAAATGACTTCTCAGCTTGAAAGAGAATCAAAATTATCCAATTCTGACGAACCTTTAGGGTATTCAGCAAGCTCCATGAGGTATTCCCAAAATGAAGAAACATTGATGGTAACGGAATTTAATTTGCCAGCGCGTTTTCGGGGCGTCAAAAATGTGCCAACTGTAGTAGTTCTATGGTGGGTACAAGACGCAAAATTTAAGCGCGTTTTTTGCAGCGATATGTCTGGCGCGAGGGTAGATTATCGAAGAGGAAAGTGCGGACAACAAGTTGCCAAGACTTTTCACTACGAACATTGGGTTATGGACTAATCCTACTCCCTTTATATGTTCCTCAATTGCTGTATTCGTCGATAGGAATTGGAGATTGATACAAATGTTGTGGAATCAGTATCTCAGCCGCGCCTCGTGCATGCGGACCGGCGATACCTATGCTGGTCGTTGCCTTCGAACGAGCCCTAGCCGCACGACGATCCGGATTGTGTCTGTCCGCCGTAGATACACGCTCGCGTTCCGCGCGCATCTCTTAGGAGCAAAGGATGTCTGAAGCAAAGTGCAAAGAGCTTCAGCCAAAGTCCCACGAGACTTCAACTTTGATCTCGCAGCCGGTGAGGAAGCGATACGGAGAACATGAGCACTACGACGCTGAGACTCGGGATGCGCTGGACAAAACGAGAGCCAACATTGAGGAGTGCGACAGCCTTGTCGCTGAGTACGAGGAACTTCGAAGGCTTGATCACGGCGACGACCCGACGCCACCGCCCACATCCGGTCAGCACTGACGACCCGGAGTGATTCTGTCCGCCGTAAACGCTCGCTCGTTTCACCCTCGAAGGATGGGAGGGGAGGGGCCGCGCCGGGAGCCCGAAACTGGAAAGTTTCCGAACCGTTTCCGAAGTCCCGAAAACGAAGAAGGCCGCTTGCGCGGCCCTCGTCGTAACTGCCTGATTTTCAGGACTTTTAGATGGCGTCCCCAAGGGGATTCGAACCCCTGTTGCCGCCGTGAAAGGGCAGTGTCCTAGGCCTCTAGACGATGGGGACAGATGATCTGGTCCGTACTGTCCGGGTGGGAACCCTGATGGTTTCAAACCCTGGATGGAACGAACAGGTGACGACAGCTTCCAAGCTTTCCAGCAAATGGTGGAGCCAGGCGGGATCGAACCGCCGACCTCCTGCATGCCATGCAGGCGCTCTCCCAGCTGAGCTATGGCCCCACGTACTGGAAAGCGCGGCAGTTTAGCGGGCGCGTCGATAGAGCGTCAAGCTGTCGCTGTGACTGGCGGCTTGCCGGTCTGATCATCCGGCTGGGGCGGTAGCTGGATCTGGATGCGTCGGTGCGCCAGGTCTTCATCGACCATCCAGCCGATGTGGCTGGCAAGCCGGCCGATCAGGGTCATCGCGAAGCCGCGATCGCTACTGGCAGCAGGGGCCGCGTCATCGACCACTGCTTGCCCCGACTCGTCCAGCAGTTGCAACGTCAGCACGTCGCCGAGAATCGTCGCCTGCAAGGTGCCGACAGACCCGGTCGGGACCAGTTGCCGTGCCATCCCGCTCAACACCAGTGCGCCTTCGTGCAAGGGCAGCGCGCGGCGCACGTTGTCACCACGCACTTCCAGCTGGACCACGCCATCGCGCATTGCGTCGGTGGGATGCAGGCAGGCGGTCAGCCAGTCGATCTGGTCCACCGCTTCGATGCTGCCGACCTTGTGCCGGGCCAAACCAAGCAGGGCATCCAGTAATTCCGACAGTTGCCGTACACCACGATCCAGCCGTTTCAGGCGCGGCTGGAGGTTGGGCAGGTCCTGGCCATCCTCGATCAGCAGTTCCGTGGCGCCGCGGACGACGGCGATCGGTGTGCGCAGTTCATGGCTGGCATCGGCGAAGAACGCGCGCTCGGCCTGCTCGCTGTCAACCAGGCGCGCCTGGTAGTCATCGATGGACTGGCCAAGTCGTCCAAGCGAATCCCGGGGCAGGGTGGCGGCCAGATGGGTGCGGGCAGGCCGGGTGGAGAGCTGGTCGACGGCATCGGCCAGGCGTTGCACGGGCCGCACGACGCTGCTGGATAGGATCCAGCCCAGCCAGGCGCTGAACAGCGTGCCCAACAGCACGACGCCGACCAGGATCCAGGCCATGTGCTGTTCCAGTTGCTCGATATCCTGCAGGTCGATGACGAAATACAGGCGTCCGACATCGGTATCGAACACGGCCGCCTGCTGCCCCTGCGCTTCGAATTCATGCACGCCCGGAGCCAGCGCGGCGAGCACATCGGGGACCTCACCGCTGCCGTCATGGTGGCGGACGTAGCCACTCAGGCGACGGCTGCGGGGCAGGATCGCGTCAGGTTCGACGCCTAGTCGCGCCGAGTAGTCGTTCGCCTGGCTGCGCAGGATCTCTGCGACCACCACGTTTTCGTAGTCTTCGGTGATGAAGCGCACTGTCCAGGCAAACAACAAGCTCATCACCAGCCCAAGCAAGACATACAGCAGCGTCACCCGCAGCCTCAACGGAACCCCAAGCACGCGCCTAAGCATGTTTGCCGTCACTCACGATGGCTCTCCATCAACCGGTAGCCAATGCCGTGCACGGTCTGGATCATCGCCCGGTCGAAGGGTTTGTCGACCAGTGCACGCAACTCGTAGATGTGGGTGTGCAGCGCAGCCACGTCGCCGTTGTTTCGTGGCCAGACCTGGTCGATCAGGTCCTGTTGCGAGACCACTGCCGGCGAGCGTTGCAGCAACAGCCCCAGGATCGCAGCCTGCGCCCGCGTCAACGGGATCTGCCGGCCAGCGCGTGTCGCGAGCATCGCGCCCGGGTCGTATCGCATGTCACCGACCGACAGGCTGGTCTCCTTGCTTGGCAGCGCATGGCGCAGCAGTGCGCGCAGGCGTGCATCGAGTTCCTTCAGCTCGAACGGCTTGACCATGTAGTCGTCCGCACCCTCGGCAAACCCGCGCAACTTGTCGTCCAGGGTGTCGCGTGCGGTCAGCATCAATATCGGGGTGCCATCGCCGGCTTCGCGCAAGCGCCGGCACAGCTCCAGTCCATCCAGTCGCGGCAGGCCCAGGTCAAGCACGATGGCATCGAACCGGCCATGCATGGCCAATTGCAGGCCGGAGGTGCCATCCGCCGCGTGGTCGACCTCGTAGCCACGGCGCTCGAGGAAGTCCCAGATATTGGCGGCGATGTCATGCTGGTCTTCGATGACTAGCACGCGGGCGAACGGCGTCATGGCAGTGGGCAAAGACTCGTCGATCAGCGGCAGATGGGATGCCAAGGATGCAGCGGTGGCGCAGGACGGTTTAACGCGCGCCTGAGATTCCGCTGAGGGCAGCTTAGCGCGGCTCTGTCAGACTATGGACATCTGCGCCGTCCGGCGCGCTTGCGTGTGCCTTCCCATCATGACGTCCATCCGGATTTCGACCCGTTATCGCCCCTTGGCCTGGCTGTTGGTGGTGTTCCTGGCTGTCGAGGCGCTGACCCGGCTGGTCCTGCTGGTCAAGGCTGGCCCCGGCGTCCCGGCGTCGCCGGGGACGTGGCTGTCCATCTTCCTGATCGGACTGGGTTACGACCTGTTGACCTTCGTGTATTTCGCATGGCCGCTGGTGTTGTTGTTGTGGGTATTGCCCAAGCGCTGGTTTACGCGCCGACGCGGACGCTGGCCGGTGACCGTGCTTGGTTGGCTGCTGGTCGCGACCATCCTGTTCATCGCGGTCGCCGAATGGACCTTCTGGGAAGAATTCCAGACCCGCTTCAACTTCATCGCCGTCGACTACCTCGTCTATACGACCGAGGTGATCGGCAACATCCGCGAGTCGTACCCGGTGCCCGCGATCCTGTCGGTGCTGTTCCTGCTGACCTGCGTGCTGTGCTGGTGGGGGCGCCGGTGGCTGGTGCCACAAGTGGGCAGGCAAGCCGAAGCCGGCGATGTCGGGTTTGGCCGTCGCAGCCTGTTTACCCTGGGATGGCTGGTCGCGACCGTGCTCGGGACATGGTTTGTCAATGCAGGCCTGAAGAACCATACCGACAACGAATACGTCAACACGCTGTCGGGCAACGGCACCTACCAGTTTTTCGCCGCTTACCGCAATGCCAGCATCGACTACGCGCGCTTCTACCGCACCGAGCCGGTCGATGAGGCGTTCAAGGGCGTACGCGGGCAATTGCAGTCCCCCGACTCGCGGTTCGTCAACGACAATCCCTACGACCTGACCCGCGAAATCACGGCGCATCAGCCTGAGCGCAAACTCAACGTCGTGCTGATCAGCGTCGAAAGCCTGTCGGCCAGTTTTTCGAAAGACTTCGGCGGCGACGACCTGACACCGAACCTCGACAGGCTTGCCAAGCACAGCCTGGTCTTCGACAACCTCTATGCCAACGGCACGCGCACCGTACGCGGGCTCGAGGCATTGTCGCTGTCTGTGCCGCCGACACCGGGTGATTCAATCGTCAAGCGTCCGCACAACGAAGGGCTGTTCAGCCTTGCGAGCGTATTCAATCGCAAGGGTTACGTCTCTGAATTCCTGTATGGAGGTTACGGCACCTTCGACAACATGAATTACTTCTTTGCGCACAACGGCTACATCGTCAAGGATCGCGAAGCCATCGCGGACGACAAGGTCCACGCTTCCAATGTCTGGGGCGTCGCCGATGAGGATCTTTATACCCTGGCCATGTCCGAATTCGACCGCATCCATGCCGGCAAACGGCCATTCTTCGCGCACATCATGACCACCTCCAACCACCGGCCCTATACGTTTCCGACCGGACGCATCGATGAGCCCCAGGGGGAGCGTGCCAGCGCAGTGGTTTACACGGATTGGGCCATCGCCGATTTCATCAAGCGTGCCCGCACCAAGCCCTGGTTTGCCGACACCGTCTTCGTGGTCACCGCCGACCACTGCGCATCCAGCGGCGGGATCGCGGCACTGCCAACCTATCGCTACCACATCCCGCTATGGATCTATTCGCCCGCGCACATCAAGCCACAGCGCGTCGAACGCATGATCAGCCAGATCGACATCGCCCCGACGTTGCTGGGATTGCTGGGTTTCAGCTACAACACGCGCTTCTATGGCCAGGATGCATTGGTGCCGGGGACAGGGCACGAGCGCGCTTTCATCGGCAACTACCAGAAGCTTGGTTATCTCAAGGACGACCGCCTGGTTGAACTGGGTCCCAACCAGACACTGCGCGAGGTCAAGCCGGATTTCCATAGCGACAATCCGCAGCCCGAAGTGCCGACCGATCCGGTGCTTGCACGCGAAGCGGTCCGTTACTACCAGACCGCCAGCTTCCGCTTCAAGCATGGGTTGATGGGCGTGGACACATCCAACCACGCGGCTGCGGACAAGATTGCCGCCGGGGCAGGCGAACCAGCCGGGGTCACAGGCAAATCGCACTGATTCAACAACGGTGACAACCCGGGACATCCTGGTTGGTGCAGCAACCGGGGAGGGCTTGCTTCACGCAAAGCGAGTCGTCCTGGTGTAACTTCGCAGCATGCCGATCCGGTCCGCCATCCTGAGAACGTTGCTTTGCCTATGCCTGGTCCTGGATGGGACAGGTACGGCCATGGCGGCCGTGCAGATGACGCCAGCGGCGGTTGCAAGCAGCGCGATGGCGTCGGATACGATGCACTCGGCTGCAACTACCGACGTCGGTTGCCATGAACGGGACATGCCTGCTGACACTGGCCAAACCAGGGCGATGCAACACGACGGCCACGGCCACCCGCATCCGTCTCCGGATTGCTGCAGGTACGGCACCTGTCAATGCGACTGTGCACAGCATGCGCAGGTCGGCGTCATCCTGTTCAGCGCAGGACCCTCCATCGGCTTGGCAGGCATTGTGTTGCACGCATTGGCCGACGGACGGCCGGCCCCCGTGCCGGATGCACTGCTAAGACCTCCGATCGCCTGATCCTCCTGGTGCCTCAGCGCACCTGGTGCGCCCGCATGACCGGCAGCGATCCGTGTCGGTCCCTGCGCGGATCTGCGCGATGCCTTGCATCGCCAAGCCGATGCCCACGGAGTGATCCATGTCATTTGATGCATTCGACCCCCGCCAAGGCGGTGGTTTCAACGGCGCACGTCGCCGATTCGTACAGGGCCTTGCTGTCGGCGGCACCGTAGCCGGCCTTGCATCCTTGCCAGGGTTGGGCAGGGCCTTGGGCACCTCCGCACAGGGCGTGTCCGGACCCGACGCGGCATTGTCCGGAACCTTGTTCGACCTCTCCATCGGCGAATTGCCCGTCAATTTCACTGGCCGGACCCGCACCGCGACCACCGTCAATGGGCGGTTGCCCGGGCCGACCCTGCGTTGGCGACAAGGCGATTCCGTCACCTTGCGTGTCCGCAATACACTGCCGGTCAGCACCTCGATCCACTGGCACGGCATCCTGTTGCCGACCGGAATGGACGGAGTCCCTGGCCTGAGCTACGACGGTATCGGACCAGGGGAGACGTTCGTCTACCAGTTCGAGGTTGGCCAAAGCGGCACCTACTGGTATCACAGCCATAGTCGCTTCCAGGAGCAGTCCGGCCTCTACGGCCCGATCGTGGTCGAGCCGCGGGAAGGCGAGCGCTTCCCGACACAGCGCGACTACGTGGTGATGCTGTCGGATTGGTCGGACCAGGACCCGGAAACCATCTTCGCCAACCTCAAGAAGATGTCCGACTTCTACAATTTCAACGAGCCCACCGCCGCTGATTTCACCCGTGATGTCTCGCAGGTGGGCGTCCACAAAGCGCTGGCCAAGCGTCGCATGTGGAACCAGATGCGGATGAGCCCGACGGACCTGGCCGATGTCACCGGGCACGCCTACACCTACCTGATCAACGGGACCACGCCCAGCGGAAACTGGACGGGGCTGTTTTCGCCCGGCGAAAAAGTGCGCCTGCGTTTCATCAATGGCTCCGCGATGAGCATCTTCGATGTGCGTATCCCGGGCCTGAGGATGACCGTGGTCGCGGCCGACGGCCAGGACGTGGAACCGGTCAGCGTCGATGAGTTCCGTATCGCGGTGGCGGAAGTGTATGACGTCATCGTGGAACCTGCTGGTGACCGTCCTTACACGCTGTTCGCGCAATCCATTGACCGCCAGGGGTTTGCCCGCGGCACATTGTCACCGCGCCCGGGCTTGCAGGCCGAGGTCCCGGCTGTCGACGCGCCGCAATGGCTGACGATGACCGACATGATGGGCGCGATGACCATGACGATGACTGGCATGGACATGGGTGCCATGGATCATCCCGGTGCGGGGCATGGCATGCACGGTGGCGAGGGTATGGACGAAGACGGCGCCCTTGCAGGTGCGCAGCCCGGGAGGGCAGGCACGGCCAATGCCCGCCATGCCCGCACTGAATACGGTCCGGGCGTGGACATGCGGGTGGATATGCCCAGGACCAATCTTGATGATCCCGGCATCGGTCTGCGTGGCAACGGACGCAGGGTGCTGACCTACGCGGACCTGCATACCATCGGCGGGCCGCTGGACCCGCGCGGGCCAGGTCGCGAGATGGAGCTACACCTGACCGGCAACATGGAGCGTTACATGTGGTCGTTCGACGGTCAGAAGTTCTCCGATGCAAGACCCATCCATTTCCGGCATGGAGAGCGGCTGCGGGTCACCCTGTCCAACGACACCATGATGCCGCACCCGATCCACCTGCACGGCATGTGGAGCGAGATGGAGAGTCCGGCCGGGGAGTTCCAGGTACGCAAACACACGATCATGGTGCAACCCGCGCAACGGATCAGCTACCTGGTCAATGCGGATGCCCTTGGACGCTGGGCCTATCACTGCCACCTGCTGTACCACATGGAAGCGGGCATGTTCCGCGAGGTGGTGGTGTCATGAAGCCCTTCTCTCGAAACCAGATGGCGATTGCCTTGGGCGTGGCAACCTGGTTTTTGGTGGCAATGCCTTCGTCGGCTGGCGCACAGTCCACAGGCGACGCACAGCCCACGCAATCGATGCCGGGCATGCAGATGCCAATGAAACCCGCAGGCAAGGAAAACACCGCCAAGGAGGAAGGCAGCAGCCACACCAGGCGCACCAAGGCCCGATTGCCGTGGACTCTTGGCCACGGGTCAACAGGCCAGTGAGCAGTACGCAACGCAATGCACCCAGCGACCAAAGCAAGGTGAGAACAAGTCGACCACTCCTGCCGCACCCATGGAGCATTCCCCGATGCAGGCAATGGACCAGTCCAGCGCAGTGGACATGCCCTCATCCGGCATGGAGGGCATCGATCCATCCAGCATGCCGGGAGTGGATTCGGCCAATACGCAAGAAATGGATCACGCAAAGATGGAAGGTGAAGCGCCATCGGGTATGGATGGCATGGATCATTCGCAGATGGCAGGCATGGAGCAATCGAGTTCGCGCGGCAGGGATCGTTCCGAAATGGACATGGAGATGATGGACATGCCGGCCATGGACATGCCGACGATGGGCATGCAGGGAGGTGCTCCGCCTGCAAACGCCCGCGACCCGGACTACTCCGATGGGGTCGGATACGGATCGATGCGTGGCATGGACATGGCCGACGATGCCAGGCAACTGTATGTACTGATCGACCACCTGGAATATCGGCGCGGCGACGATGGCACCTCGCAGGCCGTCGGTGCGCAGGCCTGGTATGGCGGTGATCGAGACAAGCTGTGGCTGAAGCTCGATGGCGAGCACGCTGATGGCCACCTGGAAGCGACTCGAGCCGAGGCGATGTGGAACCACGCGATTGCAACCTACTGGGACGTGCAAGCCGGCTTAAGGCACGATCTTGGACAGGGGCCGACACGCGACTGGGCTGCGCTCGGCGTGCAGGGCTTGGCGCCTTACTGGTTCGATCTGGAGGCGACGGCATACATCGGCCAGTCCGGTCGCACTGCGTTGCGCGTCGAGGCTGGGTACGAACTGCTGTTCACCCAGCGTCTGATCCTGCAGCCCGATGTCGAAGTCAACCTCTACGGCAGGGACGATCCCGCCCGTGGGATTGGCTCAGGCTTGTCCAGCCTTGATGTGGGCTTGCGACTGCGTTACGAGGTCACGCGCAAATTCGCGCCCTATGTCGGCATTCTCTGGTCACGCAAGTTTGGAAGTACCGCCGATTACGCCCACGATGCTGGTGGTGCGAGTCAGGAAACCCAGCTGGCCGCCGGCGTACGCATCTGGTTCTGAGGAGATCATCATGAAACCGCAGAGCCGACACATCGTCACCGCTCTCGTCGTTCGACGATCGTCATGCTGCCGGCCTGGTGCCGGGGATGGCGCACGACGATGCCGCAGGCGCGCAGGCAGGCATGGGCCTGACGCAGTCGAGGTCCGGGGTGCTGAGCACGAGGTTCAGCCCCGTGTGCATTGAATAGCCTTGAATGGTCCTTGTCCGCGGCAGTCCCGTGATCAACGCTCACATCGAAACCGGACGACCCGGTACAAGATGACGGGGCTGGCCCGCCACGACAGGGCAGCCCCCCTTACGGAGGAGTAGCTGATGTCCAAATACATGAAATTCGGTGCCATGATCGCCACCTCGACCGTGGTGATGTTTTTCCTGATGTATCTCAACACCTACGCGATCGACCATCTGTTTTTCAGCGAAACACGCCTCTACATGGCATTGGTGATGGGTGCCTCGATGGCCTTGGTGATGCTGTTCTTCATGCTCGGCATGTACGAAGACAGGAAAGCCAACACCGCGATCGTGGTGTCCAGCGTGGTTGTCTTCGGGCTTGCGCTTTGGCTCGTTCGCAGCCAGGAAACGGTCGACGACGTCTCCTACATGAAGGCGATGATCCCGCACCATTCGATCGCCATCCTCACCAGTGGGCGCGCCCATATTCGCGATCCGCGCGTCCGGAAGCTGGCCGATGCAATCATCGAAGCCCAGGTCCGCGAGATCGACGAAATGAAGCAGTTGATCTCGGACCTGGAGGACAATCCGGTCCCGGACGACGCACCGGACCTTGCGCCGGTGCCGACCAAGTAGCGAGGTCTCATTCATGGGATCCGTCCTTGCGCGCTGGCACGCATCCGCGATGGCCTGCAAACCTTCTTGACAACTACCCTGGGCGTGGCGCACTGGCGCAGTGCCCGAATCTCAATGTGCTTGCGAGCGAGGAACCATGACTTCTCATCACGTCCCCGATAGCACCAACCAAGGCGTGGTCGATCCGGTCTGCGGCATGCAGGTGGATCCCGACACGACGACGCACCACGCGCAGCACGACGGGCACGCATTCCATTTTTGCTCGGCGCGTTGCCGCGAGCGCTTCGAAGGCGACCCGGACAAGTATCTTTCAACGCAAGACAAGGACGATGCTCCGGCGCCAGAAGGCACGATCTACACCTGCCCGATGCATCCTCAAATCCGCCAGGACAGACCCGGCGCGTGCCCGATCTGCGGCATGGCACTGGAACCGGAACAACCCAGTGCCGACGACAGCGGAGCAAAACAAGAGATCGCCAAGGTTGGTCGCAGGTTCTGGACCGCGGTCGCCTTGAGCCTGCCGGTACTGGTGCTGGCGATGGGTCCGCACATGGGTTTCTGGGCGGCGCCGGCGTGGAGTCCGTGGGTCGAGTTCGTGCTGGCATCGATCGTGGTCCTTTGGGCCGGTGCGAGCTTCTTCCAGCGCTTCTGGCAGTCGCTACGCAACCGTTCCCCCAACATGTACACGCTGATCGGGCTCGGCGTGGGCGTGGCATATCTTTACAGCGTGGTCGGGTTGCTGGCACCGGGCATTTTTCCCGATGCATTCCGCGACGCGCACGGGCGCATCGGACTGTATTTCGAGCCGGCCGCGGTGATCGTCGCGCTGGTCATGTTGGGTGAATGGCTGGAACTGCGTGCGCGCCACCGCACCAGCGATGCCGTGCGTGCCTTGCTCGGCCTGGCACCCAAAACCGCGCGCCGGATCGACGACAAGGGCGAAGAGCACGACGTACCGTTGGAGGAAGTAGGGCAGGGCGATCGACTGCGCGTACGGCCAGGCGAGAAGATCCCCGTCGATGGCATCGTCCTGGAGGGCCGCAGCAGCGTCGATGAGTCGATGCTGACGGGCGAACCGTTCCCGGCCGAAAAGAACCCGGACGACACGTTGACCGCGGGCACGCTCAACCAGACCGGATCGATGGTGATGCGCGCCGACAAGGTCGGTGCCGAGACGATGCTGGCGCAGATCGTGCAGCTGGTCGCCAATGCGCAGCGCACGCGCGCGCCATTGCAGCGGCTTGCCGATCGCGTTGCGCGTTGGTTCGTGCCGGCTGTGGTTGCTGCCGCAGTGCTCACGTTTGCTGCATGGTCGATTTTCGGCCCCGACCCGAAATTCGCCTATGCGCTGGTCAATGCCGTGGCCGTCTTGATCATCGCGTGTCCCTGCGCATTGGGCCTGGCGACGCCGATTTCGGTGATGGTCGCCACCGGCCGCGGCGCGCAAATGGGGGTATTGTTCCGCGACGCCGAGGCGATCGAGACGTTGGAAAAAATCGATACCCTGGTCGTCGACAAGACGGGCACCCTGACGGTCGGCAAACCCGCCTTGACCGACGTCGTTGGTTTCGCGAAACAGCCTGATGACGAGATCATCGCGCTTGCCGCGGCACTGGAGCTGGGTAGCGAACATCCGCTGGCCGCAGCCATCCTCGCCGGCGCCAGGGAGCGAGGACTGGAGCTGCCGGACGCCGTCGATTTCGAATCACACACGGGGCAGGGCGTCAGCGCGAACATCGATGGAGTAGTGGTCGCCTTGGGCAACCGTGCATTGATGGAAGCCAACGACATCGCCATTGGCGACGAAGCAGCGCAACGTGCGGACAATCTGCGCGAAGACGGAAAGACGGTGATGCTGCTCGCCATCGATGGCGCATTGCGCGGCCTGGTCGCGGTCGCCGACCCCATCAAGTCCACCACCGCCGATGCCCTGCAGGCACTGCGCAGGGAAGGCCTTGACGTGATCATGCTCACCGGCGACAACGCCGTGACCGCGCGGGCCGTGGCGAAGCACCTCGGCATCAAGCGCGTCGAAGCCGACGTCCAGCCCGCGGACAAGGCACGCATCGTCGAGGAGCTCAAGGCCCAGGGGCGGCGTGTGGCGATGGCTGGCGACGGCATCAACGACGCGCCCGCGCTGGCCGCCGCCGATGTCGGGATTGCGATGGGGCAGGGCACCGATATTGCAATGGAAAGCGCCAAGCTGACCTTGGTCAAGGGTGACCTGATGAAGATCGTCCAGGCCCGCGCCCTGTCGCGGGCCACCGTTGGCAACATCCGCCAGAACCTGTTCTTCGCCTTCATCTACAACACAGTCGGCATCCCATTGGCTGCCGGCGTGCTGTATCCATTCTTCGGCATCCTGCTCAGCCCTATCGTCGCTGCCGCGGCAATGAGCCTGAGTTCCGTTTCTGTGATCTGCAATGCCTTCGGTTGCGGATGGTGTCGCTGACTGGCAGCAGAGCCAGGCTGACAGGCCTGTAGCCGCAATGCGCAGGCTTGATTTACACACCTGCGTATCTGGCTGGCTGAACCGGATAGGCAGTGACTGCGGCCCAGGATTCAAGCCCGCGCCGCCCGCATGGATGACTGCAGCAGAGCCAAGCACGGGCACCGAGGAAGCCGGGGAGCTTGAACTGGATGTCGCGATCGGCGAAGGGTCGATGCCGAGTGCGGCCAATCTCGATGACCGTTACCGCCACTCTGGCGGGGCTGCTGCCGATCAGGACCGGCCTCGGCCCAGGATCGGACGTCGTGAAGCGTATTGCGGCAGAAGTTGTCGGGACATGATCACCGCGTCTTTGAAATCGATGTTGGCAATCCCGATGGCTTTTGGACTGTGCGTCATGGACAGCTTTCGCATCGCCTTGGCGGAGCTCAGCAGCGCCTGGACATGGGTTCGATCGCCTGGCCTGCAGGGAGCCAACAAGCGTTTCTGCTCGTACGATGTTAGCCAGTGGATCAAGCAGGCAAGTCAATCCTTCTGGAATACCAGCATGAGTCGTGACCCACGGGCGAGGGGGCGCTGGCCGATCGATCGGAACGACTATCTTCGGTGCGTTGATGCTGGTCATGCTTCTGGCATCGTGGACCAGACCATCGTCTCTACGGCGCTGCCCGCCATCGTCGGCGAATTCGGCGGCATTGAGCATCTGACGTGGATCGTCACCGCCTACCTGTTGCAACGACCATCGTGACGCCGCTGTACGGCAAGCTTGGCGAACTATTCGGTCGAAAGATCATCCTGCAGGTTGCCATCGTGCTGTTCCTCGCGGATCGCGTTGTACGGGATGAGCCGATAATGGGAGAGCTGATCGCGTTCCGCGCGATCCGGGCCTGGGCGGCGGCGGTCTGATGGTGACCACGATGGCAGCCAAGGCGTCATCATCCCGCCGCGCGAGCGCGGCCGTTACCAGGGCATCTTTGGCGGTGTATTCGGCTTGTCGACAGTCATTGGGCCGTTGATCGGTGGCTTTTTCGTCGAGCACCTGAGCTGGCGGTGGATCTTCTACATCAACTTGCCGCTGGGCCTGGTTTCACTGGGCGTGATTGCGTGGGTCTTCCAGTCTGCCGCAAGGCAGAAGCGTCCCCGGATCGACTACGCCGGAGCCGGTCTGCTGGCGATTGTATTGACCGCAGTCGTGCTGTTCACCAGCTTGGGGGGACACACGCTGGCCTGGAGCTCGCCCACGATCCTCGGATTGATCGCAACAGCGGTGATTGGGCTTGCCGCTTTCGTGCTTGTCGAACAAAGAACCGAGCAAGCCATCCTTCCCTTGCGATTGTTCGGCAACCAGATCTTCGTGGTGTCGTGCACGGTGGGTTTCATCGTCGGACTGGCATTGTCCGGGTCGCTGACCTACAGCCCATGTACCTCCATGTGGTGAAGGGCGTCATCCATCGTGGCAGGCATGCAACTGACGCCGATGATGGCCGGCGTACTTGTCAGCTCGATCAGCGGGCAACTCATCAGCCAGATCGGTCGCTATTGGATCTTTCCCATCGCGGGCAGGCAGAGACGATGGGTTGGGCTGCTGGTGACCGTGGACACCGGCACCAGCGCATTGATGGCGTCTGGCTACATGCTGGTCCTGGGGCTGGCCTGGCATGGTGAGCAGGTCCTGGTGCGGCTCAGAACTCGGTCTTTTATCGCGACCTGGGTGTTGGCACGTCGGGGACGACGCTGTTCCGTTCGATCGGCGGCGCCGTGGGTGTTTCGCTATTCGGTGCGATTTTCGCGACCACGCTGGCCAGCGCGTTGTCCAGCCAGGTGCCCGGGGCAGGGGAGTTGCCTGCCGCCACTGATCCGGTGGCGATCCAGGCCCTGCCCGCTGCCTTGCGCGACGTCTATCTGGGAGCATTTACTGCTGCACTGCATCCGGTGTTCCTGTCCGCGGCGGTCATCGCCGGGTTCGGTTTCCTTGCCAGTTTGCTGCTCAAGGAGATCCCGCTCAGGGAGTCTGCAGGTGCCGATACCGTCGGTGAAAGCTTCGCCATGCCGCGTGATGCGACGTCACTGTCTGAGCTGGAAGGCATCCTGTCCCGGCTCAGCAGCCATCAACATCGATGGAATACCTACCAGCGGATTTCGGAGCGCCTAGGCGTGGCATTGAAACCGGACGAGATCTGGCTGTTGATCCAGCTCAGTCGCGACCGCGATGCGCCGCCGGCCTTGGACAACCTGGCAACACGCTTTTCGATCACAAGGCCCGACCTCGACGCGATTGCCACTCGTCTGTGCTCCCAAGGCCTGGCCACGCATGAAGCTGTTCCAGCCGACGGCAAAGGCGCACTCCGGGCGACGGACAGCGGCTGCGACACCTATGAGCGCATCGTCGATGGATTCCGCCAACGCCTGTCGCAGTTTCTGGCGCGCTGGTCACCGGAGGACCATGCCGAGGTAAGGGCGATGCTTGAGATTCTGGCCAGAGAGCTGGTGTCCGAGCTTCCACGGGAACAAACACAAACAAAGCCCTGAGCCCTTCTGACACCTTTATGTTACATAATATGCATTATGCGAAGTGCTAGATGGCTGGCCAAGGCAACCCAACCGGGCCAAATGGAGGCAATCCCTCGTCTCGACGTGGCGCTCCTGGCAAGCTGGGCCCTGCTCCGACGTATTCAAGCCAGCGTTTCATCCGCGACCCTGGCAGCGACGCAGGACGAATGCGGCGCCAGGCGGTTACGTTGCACCCACGCTCACTACAACCAGTGGTCTATTGCGCGACGCAAACCCGCAGGTTCCCACCGGTGCGATTTCGATCCCGAAGCTCTTCGCTGGTGTCGACCTTGTCACGGGAGTCCGGCGCTCGTCGGATCCGACGCGATGCCTCGCAGAACGTTGCGCGCAAACCAGGTCCATGGTGCTGGCAGGATCAGCGGTGACGTACCACCGCAGATCCGGAAGACAAGCGGTATGCGCAGTCGGTCGACACGGCCGAAACCACCCTGCCCCCAACCTCCTCCCGGGCAGCCCAGTGGCTAGACGACGATGTGGATCGCGGGCGGACTGGCGGGCACGTCCCAACTGCACGCTAACGTGCATTCTGTTCTACTGACATCCAATTTTTTGGGAAAACCAGTGCATGGCTGAGTGCGACATCATTTTATGCGTCGACGACGATTCGACCGTGCTCAGCGCGCTACGCACCGTGATAAAGACCAATCTCGACCCGAACCTCCAGGTCGAGTTTGCCGAAAGCGGTGAAGAGGCACTTGAAATTGACGCCGAGCTGCGCGCGCAGGGGCGCGAACTGAGCGTGGTCATCTCCGACTTCATGATGCCCGGCCTGCGGGGCGATGAGCTGCTGGCGCGCCTGCATGAGCTTTCGCCCAACACGATCACGATCCTGCTCACTGGGCAAAGCGACCTGAGCGGTGTCAAGCGCGCCATCAATGATGCCAACCTGTACCGATTCCTGGAAAAGCCCTTCCTGAACGAAGATATCGTGCTCACGGTACGCGCGGCGATCCGCGCATACCGCCAGGAGCGCGACCTGATCGACCAAAACGAAAAATTGCGCCGCATGAACGCCGAACTTGAATCGCTGGTGGCGGCGCGCACCCAGGAACTGGTGGAGAAGAACCAGCAGCTGGAAATACTCTCTGTCACCGACAAGCTGACCGGTCTGTTCAACCGCCGCAAGCTTGATGAAGAGATGGAAGAAGAGTTGTCCCGCAGCCGTCGCTATGCAATGCAGCTTGCCATCATCATGATCGACATCGATCATTTCAAACAAGTCAATGATCGCCATGGGCACGCCGCGGGCGACCTGGTGCTGGCAGGCGTCGCCGACATCCTTCGTGGTTGCACCCGCGATTCCGATGCGATCGGGCGCCTGGGCGGTGAGGAATTCGTGGTGGTGTGTCGACACGCTACGCTCGAAGGCGGGATGGCCGCGGCCGAAAACCTGCGCGCCGCGATTGCCGGCCATGCTTTCGCCGGATTGGATCCGATTACTGCGAGTTTTGGAGTGGCCGCCTCCCGGGACGACGATACGGTAGCCAGTCTGCTGGGCCGCGCCGATACCGCGCTGTACCGTGCCAAGGCCAACGGTCGTAATCGCGTGGAGGTGGAAATTGACTGAGTCCCGACGCCAGCGCCCGGCAATCGATGACCGCTGCACAGCTGAACGAGCGCATCGCCGAACTCGAACGTGAAGTGGCCGAACGCCGCCAAGGCGAGTCCCTGCAGCGCGCTCTCTACGAAATCGCTTCGCTGTCGACCGCAGACAGCCCGGAGCACGAGCACTATGCGCGCCTGCACGAGATTGTCGGGCGCCTGATGTATGCCAAGAACTTCATCATTGCCACGTACGACGCCGAAAAGGGCCTGATCCGGCAGGAATACCTTGTGGACGAGGATCCCAACGAGGTGGCGGTGACATTCCCTTACGGTGAAGGTATTTCCTCGCTGGTGATCCGCAGCCGCCGGCCGTGGCTGATGGATGATGCGATGTTCAAGTCACTGGTCGCCGAGGGCGAAATCCGGGATGTACACGGCACGGTCGACTTCAACAGCTGGATGGGCGCACCGCTGATCGCGCAAGAGCAGGTCTACGGTCTGATCATCGTACAAAGCTACAGCGCGGACATCAGCTACACACAAGCCGACCTGGACCTGCTCAGTTTCGTGGCCAGCCATGTGGGGGCTACAGCGGCACGCTGGCAGGCAAACGCTGCACTGAAGAACGCGATGGACGATCTTGCGGCGTCGGCGGAAACGCTTCGACTGGTGGGCAACATCGGCAAGGACCTGACCGGCAGCCTGGACAGCGAGGCGATCTGCAGGACGCTTGAGAAACGCTTTTCCGCCCTGCTGCCGGTGGACGTGTTTGGGGTCGCCCTACTCTCGCCGGCGGGCGATACGCTCGACTACCTGTTTTATGTCGAAGACGGCGTGATCGACAAACCCAGCTCGTTCCCGCTTGACCATCCCACCTCGCTCGCGGCACTGACCCTGCGTGAGGATCGCGAGCTCACCGTGTTCAACGAAACGCAGCTGACCGGTGCGCCCAGCGCCAGCTGCTTCGACGAGAGCACGCCCATCCTGTCGGCGGTATTCCGTCCACTCATCGCAAATGGTCGCCGCATTGGCGTGTTGACCGTGCAAAGCCACCAGGCCGACGCCTACCAGGAACGCGAGCTGGAGGTATTCCGATCAGCCGCGGCGTTCGCGGCGATTGCGCTGGCCAATGCCGACGCCTTTGCCACCGCCCAGGAGGCACGCAGGCAGGCGGCCAAGGCCCTGGAGGACCAGCAGCAGGCCGAAGCGCACCTGGTGCATTCGGAAAAGATGGCCGCACTGGGCCAATTGATCGCAGGCGTGGCGCACGAGATCAACACCCCGATCGGCGCAATCAAGTCCAGCGGCCACAACATCTCGGATGCGCTCGACAGCGCGCTGCTCGGCCTGCCGGCATTGCTGGACGTGCTGGACACCACCGACCGCGAACGCTTCAGTGCCCTGGTGGCGCGCGCAAACCAACCAAAGCGGATGCTCAGTACACGCGAGGAACGCGCAGTCGTTCGCGAAGTGACCTCGGCATTGGAGGCGCTGGGCCTGGACCAGGCGCGACATCGCGCGGACCTGCTGGTTCAGTTGCAATCGCACACCGACATCGACCAGATGCTGCCACTGCTGCGGCACCCGGCAGTCGATCGCATCCTGGAGATCGCCTACGGGATCTCCACCATTTCCACCAACGCCGGCAACATCAATACGGCGGTTGATCGGGTAGCCAAGATCATCTTCGCGTTGAAGTCATTCTCGCGCTTCGGCGGCGTCCAGGTGTGGACGGAATCGGATCTGGCCGAAGGCCTGGAGACGGTGCTGACCATCTACCAGAACCAGATCAAGCACGGCACCGAGCTGGTCCGGCAATTCCAGGAAATACCGCTGGTGCGCTGCCTGCCCGACGAGATCAACCAGGTCTGGACCAACCTGATCCACAATGCGCTGCAAGCGATGGACCACAAAGGCACGCTCACCGTCAGCCTGCGCCAACAGGACGCAGAGGCACTGGTGTCGATCAGCGACACCGGTAGCGGCATGTCACCGGAGGTGCAAAAGCGCATATTCGAACCCTTCTTCACCACCAAGTCCGCGGGCGAAGGGACGGGTCTTGGGCTCGACATCGTGCGCAAGATCGTGGAAAAGCATCAAGGCAGGATTGAAGTGGAAAGCGAAGTCGGGCGTGGCAGCACTTTCACCGTACACCTACCAATCGCCGGAGCCGGATAATGGAAAAAGGTATTTTGTTGTGCGTAGACGATGAGATCATCGTGTTGACAGCGCTGAAAGACCAGCTTCGGCGCGCATTTGGCAATGATTTCGTGATCGATGTCGCCGAAAGCGCCGAAGAGGCCCTGGAGCTGCTCGACGAGCTGGCTGAAGACGGTCACACCTTGCTGGTGATCGTGTCCGACTGGCTGATGCCGGGCATGAAAGGCGATGAATTCCTGGTCCAGGCGCACCAGCGGTTCCCGTCGGTCATCAAGATCATGCTGTCCGGCCACGCCGACACCGCTGCGGTGGATCGCGCCCGTCACGAAGCAGGACTGCATGATTTCCTCGCCAAACCCTGGAACGCCGAGGCCCTTGTTGAATCCATCAACCAAGGCTTGCGCGGCAACCTATAGCAACGGCAAACAGGACGAATAAGCCTGGCCACAACGCCAGCGCGACCTCGCACTGCACACTCCCGGTGCAGTTCCATTGCCAGGCAGGGCCATCGCCTGGATGAAGGTCATGTGCCGTGAGCGTGTCGGCAAGAGCCTCGCCATGCATGTGCACTGTGCAACATCGTGTACCAAGCAAAGTCAGCGACGCTGGCAACGCCTGAAATACTGGACTGCTGTCCCTACAGGCTTTCGTAAAGGCAAGGGAGCAGAAATTTTCAGTCCACGTCGTCAATGAAACCGAACTGCGCTGGCACGCGAATGTGGAAGAGATTGATGTTTTCTTCCCGAAGTTTGTCGAGCAGGGCGTCAGCCTGGGTCTGGGTCACCGCAAACACGATTTCAACCGGCAGGTTTCCCTGCAACTCAAGGAAACCCTGTGAATGGCGCTTGTGGTGATGGCCAAAGCCTGCGATCGCATGGAACACCGAACAGCCGGGCAGGCCCATCTCCAATGCGAGATCGACCATCCATTGATACAGCAGCTTTTTGCCGTGATGTGCGTTCTCCAAGGCGAAGAACTTCAGGTAGACACCTTCTTGCATGCTGATCTCCTTCGCTTGCTTGCTTGGATCGTGTGCCCAGGTCGCACCTGGCTGCCACCTTTCGTTGCTACCAGGTACCGGTGGCAACTCAGGTATTGACCGCTCCGCGCAGCAACCAGCGACAGCTCAATATCCCCAGCGCCACCATCGACAACGATCCGACCACATGCGCGCCGATGCTGGTCATGGCCCAGCCATATTGTTGGCGCGTGATCAACGCCATGACTTCGCCAGAAAACGTCGAAAACGTGGTCAGGCCACCCAGCAATCCGGTGATTGCAAACAGACGCCATTCCGGGCTGATGCCTGGGTGCTGCGAAAACCAGACCAGCGCAAGTCCAATGCCATAGCCGCCGATCATGTTGGCGGCCAAAGTGCCCAGCGGCAACGTCGTGTTGCTTGGGTTGAGCCAGAGGCCCAGCCCCCAGCGTAGCCAGGCGCCGATGGCGGCGCCCAGGCCGATGGCCAAGAAAGACAGCGGCATAACTCCCCTCCTGCGATGGTTCCGATGGTCGGCATGACAGCAGGCCCAACGCATTCACCTGCCGCCGGACACCGTCAACGCGCTCGCCAACGGGTCGGGCAATGGCAGGCATCATCAGCCGTGGCGGGCACGACGGTTTGGGAGGATGCCATCTCCCTGATGGATCGGGAACATCTATTGACCAGGATCATCTGAACAACATCGTCCATTGATTGGATCCCCGTCGATTATGCCTTCGAATCACGCGCCTTGCGCGCTTGCTCGCGCTGCGTCCGCAAGGCATCAAGTTTCTGCTTGAGCTTGATTTCCAGGCCCCGGTCCACCGGCGCATAGTAGACACGCTCCCCCATGGCGTCCGGAAACCCGGTCTGGTCCAGCGCGACACCGCCTTCGGCGTCGTGGTCGTATTGGTATTGCTTGCCGTAGCCAAGTTGCTTCATCAGCTTGGTCGGCGCATTGCGAAATTGCATCGGCACGTCCTGGGTGCCGTGCTCGCGTACGTCCGACTGCGCCGCCTTGTACGCCATGTAGGCGGCATTGGACTTGGCGGTGCTGGCCAGGTAGATCACGACCTGTGCCAGCGCCAGCTCGCCTTCCGGGCTGCCGATCCGGTCATAGGCATCCCAGGCTTCGATCGACATCTGCAGTGCGCGTGGATCGGCAAGGCCGATGTCTTCGACCGCCATCCGGGTCAGGCGACGTGCGAGGTAGCCGGGGTCTGCGCCGCCGTCGAGCATGCGTGCAAACCAGTACAGCGCCGCGTCCGGGTTGGAGCTGCGTATCGACTTGTGCAGTGCCGAGATCTGGTCGTAGAACTGCTCGCCGCCCTTGTCGAATCGACGGGTGCGGTCGGCCAGCACCTGCGCCAGCATGGCTTCGGTGATGGTGCCCTGCCCTGCTCCCTTGCCCTGCGGTGTTTCCAACGCCAGCTCGGCGGCGATCTCCAGCAAGGTCAGGCCACGTCGCACGTCGCCATCGGCAGCCTGCGCGATCAATGACAGTTGTTTGCCACCCACTTGCAAGCCACGACTGCCAAGGCCCCGTTTGTCGTCGTCCAGTGCCTGGCGCAGCGCGATCACGATGTCTTCGACCGAGAGTGCCTCCATTACGTGGACGCGGCAACGCGACAACAGGGCCGAATTCAGTTCAAAAGAAGGGTTCTCGGTGGTCGCGCCGACAAAGAGAATGGTGCCGCGCTCGATATGCGGCAGGAAGGCGTCCTGCTGTGCCTTGTTGAAGCGGTGCACTTCGTCGACGAACAGCACGGTCCGCGTGCCCTGTGCAAAGCGTTCCGCGGCTTCGGCCAGCACCTTGCGCACATCGGGCAAACCGGACAACACCGCCGAGATCGCCTTGAACTGGGCATCGGAATACTCGGCAAGCAGCAATGCCAGGGTGGTCTTGCCGCAGCCCGGCGGCCCCCACAGGATCATCGAGTGCACGTGCCCGGACTCGATTGCGCGACGCAACGCCGAGTCCGGTGCCAGCAGCCTGCGTTGCCCGACCATCTCGTCCAGCGTGCGCGGACGCATGCGCTCGGCGAGCGGACGCAGTGCGTTGTTGTCGACACTCAGCAGGTCGCGCTCGACGGCGGTTGGGTCATTGGATGACTTGCGGGATGGCATGCGCGTGGCCACGGGGCGCTATCGGGGGATGGCCGCACACCATAGCAAGGCATCCGTCTTGTCGCCTGTACGTTGCAATCCGCCAAGCGACACCGACGGTTCAGCGGGCCGCAACGGCCTTGTCCATGGCGTCGCTGTCACCCCGGTTCGCGGCCGGACCCAACTCATAGCTCAATTGGATCCAACGGTTCGTGTCGGGGTTGTACAACGCATTGATACTCGCATTGGTCGTGCCTTCGACACCAAAATCAGCGACGCCAGTGGCATCCAGTTGCAGGAAACGGCCACCCACGTGCACGACCCGGGCCTGGTCGATCTTGAACCGCACGTCCTGGCTCGTGAATTCACTGTCAAGGCGCGCATCGACTTCCGTTGCCAGCTGACGGGAGATCGGGTCATCGGCAGGCAACGCCTGCTCCGACGCATCCGAGCCCAGGACCAATTCTGGAAAGCCGACGGTGCCGTCGCTCGTGTCGTAAAGCGCCGAGAAACCCACGGGGATCCACTCGCCGTCGCGACCAATCTTCAGGCGTGCATCGCCATGCAGGTCGCGTTGCAGGAAGCCTGCAAGTGTCGACTCGACGTGATCCAGCTTCACCTCGATGATGCGTTCGTCGAATTGCGTCCTGATGGCCCCGACCAGGGCGGCCGCCAGGGCATCGTCGATCGCCCGGGCGCCTTCGGCACGCGACTGTGGTCCGCCACCCACGGCAGAACCCACGATCGAGCCCGTCGTAGCGTTCCCGGGTGGGTTGGATGCTGTGACGGCCAAGCCGCATCCGGTGACGAGAATGAGCAGCGTGGGTAAGAGACGTCGCATGGCAGCTTCCGGTTTCGTGGCTGGCCCCGCCGGTGCGTCGCACGCAGGGCTGGAACCTTCGAAAGCAATATGCCGATGCCCGCGTCCACGGCCCGTGAGGTGATCCCGGGATTGAACGGGAAACCTGAATGGAAAACCTGAACGAAACAACCTGAGCGGAAAACCATGCCTGGCTGACCAGGCCACTGGAAGCGAGCCCCTGAACGATCAGCAGTCGGTGCTGGACCTGCCCCCGCCAGTTGGGCAGCATCCCGTCCCCGCGTACCGCACACCGTCGTTCAGTTGGTAATTAGAGCCCGCCTGCATGGCACGGATGCGCATGCGGATGATGCAGGTTGCAGGCGATCAACTTTCACCACCAATCACGTCCACGCCTTTGGGCGCTACGAAACGAAACGCATCGGCAGCCAGCGATGGATTGCGCTTCCAGTTGCTGAACGCGATCACCGTCTTCTGTCCCAGCGCGTCAATGACCTGCATCGACGCCAATCCGTTGGCATCGAATCCAAGGCGGGCAGATTCGAAAGCCGCATTGCCTGCATCCGCCTGCTTGGGCTTGAGCGTCAGCCATTGCTTGCCCTGGGCCTGGCCTGCCTCGGCAACAATGTATTCCCGATCCAGTCGCGCTGGATCGACCAGCGCAGCCAGCGGACTGTCCTGCTCCCGGGAGCCCTGAGGACGGCGCGTGACCTGCTCCAGGTCCGGGTCGAAAACCCACACGGTCTCGCCATCGGCGACGATCAGCTGCGCGTATGGCTTGACGTATTCCCAGCGGAACAGGCGTGGCGCCGATAGTGCGACGCGACCGCTGGAAGTCTCCTTGAGATGGCCATTGCTGTCGTAGACCTGCTGGGTGAACTGGCCGTCGAGTGTCTTGAGATCCTTCGTGAAGGCCGCAAGCTTGTCCCGCGCACCAGCCAAGGCAGGCGTCGCGGCCAAGGCCATTGCCAAGGCAAGCAGGACCGAGCCAAGGGTAAGTGCCTTGATGCGGCTGGAATGGATGCGTCGGGTCATCAGAAATCTCTCCGGGGGCGTCTGTGCCTAGTCTGTGCAGGCGTGGCTGAATGCGGGATCAAGCCACGGCGATGCCGCCGGATTGACAGCCATCGGTTCAGATGGCGGCAAGCAATTGCGGTGTGTTGCGCGCCCTGTTTCACACGCGCACGCCAACCAGGCAGACCCTTCGCTACGCTCGGAATGACAATCTGGAGTGTCGTATGAGTCCATCGTAATGAGTGCGCTGTGATTTCAGCGCGTGCTCATTCCGGTGGCGGTGGTGCCAGCACGGTCCGATCGCCGTTGTTCTCCGGGCGGGAGACGACACCGGCCTCCTCCATCGCCTCGATCATGCGCGCGGCGCGGTTGTAGCCGATCTTCAGGCGGCGTTGCACGCTGGAGATCGACGCGCGCCGGGACTTGGTGACGATCATGACCGCCTCGTCATAGAGCGGGTCGGACTCGTCCCCTCCCCCGCCACTTTCCGGTAGGCCGGTGGCACCGACCACGATGCCGTCGCCCATTGTCTGCACTTCCTCCAGCACGCCATCGATGTAGTCCGGGCCGTTGCTGCTCTGCTTGATGTGCTCGACCACGCGATGGACTTCCTCGTCGGAGACAAAGGCGCCATGCACGCGTTCGGGCATGGCCGTACCGGGCGGCAGGTAGAGCATGTCGCCATGCCCAAGCAGCGTCTCCGCGCCGGACTGGTCAAGGATCGTGCGTGAATCGATCTTGCTCGACACCTGGAACGCGATGCGTGTCGGGATGTTGGCCTTGATCAGGCCGGTGATGACGTCGACCGACGGCCGCTGCGTCGCCAGCAACAGGTGGATACCAGCGGCACGTGCCTTCTGCGCCAGCCGTGCGATCAGCTCTTCCACCTTCTTGCCGACGATCATCATCATGTCGGCGAATTCGTCGATCACCACCACGATGTAAGGCAGCGTCTCCAGGTGCGGCGGTGCCTCGTCGATCTCCGGATTGGGCTTGAACAAAGGATCAAGCATCGGCTGGCCAGCGTCGATCGCGTCCTTGACCTTCTTGTTGAACCCAGCAAGGTTGCGCACGCCGACCGCGCTCATCAGCTTGTAGCGACGCTCCATTTCGGCAACGCACCAGCGCAGGCCGTTGGCCGCCTCGCGCATGTCGGTCACGACCGGTGCCAGCAGGTGCGGGATGCCTTCGTAAACCGACAGTTCCAGCATCTTCGGGTCGATCATCAGCATCCGCACGTCGCGTGCGGACGCCTTGTACAACAGGCTCAACACCATGGCGTTGACGGCGACCGACTTGCCCGAGCCGGTCGTGCCGGCAACCAGCAGGTGCGGCATGCGCGACAGGTCGGCGACGGTCGGGCGGCCGCCGATGTCCTTGCCCAGCGCCAGGGTCAGCGGGCTCGGGGACTTGTCGTATTCCTTGGAGCGCAGCAACTCGCTGAGATAGATCATCTCGCGGTGGCTGTTGGGGATTTCCAGGCCGACGACCGACTTGCCAGGGATCACCTCGACCACGCGCACGGCCTTGACCGACAGGCCACGGGCGATGTCCTTGTCCAACGAACTGATCTGGCTGACCTTCACGCCGGGTGCCGGCTCGATCTCGAAACGCGTGATCACCGGGCCGGGATAAGCGCCGACGACTTCGGCATCGATGCGGAAATCCTTGAGCTTGAATTCGATCTGCCGCGACAGTGTTTCAAGTGTGTCGGCGTCGTAGCCTTGCGGCTGCGCCTTGGGATCGTCCAGCAGCGCCAGCGGCGGGATGCCGGTGCCGTCGCCGACATTGAACAGCGGGATCTGCTGCTCGCGCTTGGCGCGATCGCTTTTCTCGACCACTGCCGTGGCTACCGGCTCGATCCTGACCGGCGCACGCTTGGCCCGCAGCTCACTGTCGGTACGGCGCACCACCTCGCGCTCTTCGCGATAGTTGCGCGCCTGTTTCCAGTCCTGCGCCTGCTTGCTGCTGCGCCGGAACAGTGCCGGCAGCGCCAGGACCCCCTGCCCGATGCGATCCATGACAGCCAACCACGACAAGCCCGTGGCCAGCGTCACCGAGACCAGCAACAAGGCCAGCAGGAACAGGTTGCCACCGACCGGCCCAAAGGCGCGGTAGAGCGAATGCCCGACCAGCTCGCCGAGGAAACCGCCACTGCCGCCGGAGAAGTTGACTACCGGGCCCAACCGCAGATGCAGCAAGCCGGTTGCCGCGACCAGGAACCCGACGATCCCGACCAGTCGCAGGGCCGGCCCAAGATCGGCCTCGCCATCGCCGTCGCTGTCCATGCCGAACAGCGCGATCCAGGCGACGAAGCCCAGCACGAAGGGCAACACGAAGGCGACGTAACCGGTCAGCGCAAGCAGGACATCGGCCAGGTACGCACCGACCCGCCCGCCCCAGTTGTGCAGTGGGGCGGTGACCGCGCCCGAACTCGACCAGCCCGGGTCCAACGGCGAATACGTTGACAGGCTGGCCAGCAGGTACAGCAGCAGCGGCGCGACCAGGATCAGGGCGATATCCCGCCACATCCGCTGGCGACGCGGGTTGGGCGCGGACGCGGCCTTGTCGCCGCGCTTGCGCGCGGCCTTGCCGAGATCCTTGCTGGCGCGTTTGGACGAAGCTGCCACCGTGCAGTCAGACCTTAAGAAATTCCCCTAATCGCATGATTCTACGCAAAAATGGGGAAGGGTAAAGCGCGAGTGCCGAGCCAATCAGGTTCCCCGCTCTTGTAGGAGCGGCTTCAGCCGCGAGCTCTTGCTGCTGCCTTTGCAGGAGCGCCGCAAGTCGCGATCACACTCGCACGAGGCAAAGGCATCTCGACTTACCGCGCTCCTACCAAGGCCAAGTCACCCGCTCAAGAACAAGAGCTCGCGGCTGTAGCCACTCCTACAGGGGGCGGGCCTTAAAGCTTCATGTCCAACAGCGCCGGGTGCACCAGCTTGCCGCCCTCGACATTGATGCCGCGCTGCAGCGCCTGGTTGGCGCGCCAATCCGGATCCGAGGCCATCTTGCCGACCCACGGCAGGATCGCGGCACAGATCGCCTGCGAGGAGGTCTGTGGTACGGCGCCGGGCATGTTGGTGACGCAGAAGTGGGTGACGCCCTCCTCGACGTAGGTCGGCTCCTTCCAGCTGGTCGGGCGCGAGGTCTCGAAGCAGCCGCCCTGGTCGATCGAGATGTCGGCGACCACGCTGCCGTCTTCCATGATCTTGAGCATCTCTCGGGTGACCACGTGCGGTGCACGGGCACCGGTGACCAACACCGCGCCGACGACCAGGTCAGCGGTCGCCAACTCGTGCATCACCACATCGTGGTACGGATACAGCGCGGTGACGTTGGGCCCCAGGCGCATCATCTCGTCCAGGCGATCGGCGCGCATCTCGAAGACCACGACATTGCTGCCCGCCGCGGCGGCCAGCGCCGCGGAGGCACCACCGGCCTTGCCGGCGCCAAACACCACCACCTTGCCGCGTTCGGTCGAAGGCAACCCGCCCAGTAGCTTGCCCTTGCCGCCATGTGGCTGGTGCAGCAGCGTGGTGCCGACCTGGACGGCGATCTTTCCGGCGATGATCGACATCGGCGCCAGCAACGGCAGGTCGCCATTGGGCAATTCGACGGTCTCGAAGGCGACGCCGGTCAGGCCGATCTCCAGCAGGCGCTTGGTCAGTGCAGGCTCTGCGGCCAGGTGCAGGTAGCAGAACAACAGGTGATCCTTGCGCAGGTGCGACAAATCACCGGCGATCGGCTCCTTGACCTTGACGATCATCTCTCCCTTCTCGTACAGCCCGGCGGCATCCGGCGCGATCTTGACGCCCAGCTGCGTGTACTGCTCGTCGCTGAAGCCGGACTTGATGCCCGCACCCTGCTCGATCCAGACCTCGTGGCCGCGCACGACAAGATCGCCGGCTGCGGCGGGAACGAGGGCGACACGCCCTTCCAGTGTCTTGGTTTCCTTTGGAACGCCAATGCGCATGGTTGTATGTCCTGAGATTTCAGTTGAGAGCGGGTTTCATTTGAAGCGTCTTCATTTGCAGCATCAATGGATCGTGCGTTTCGCCGGTCGCGGTACCGGCCCGCAGTGGTTGCGCGCGGGCCCGTGTCGGGCATCTGGTCGTGGCCTGGGTGGCGGTCCTGGCCGCCTTAACTTGTTTTGCGAAAGCCCCGCCGCCACTCTATGTAGCCTGGCCACGCAAGACGGCCCTGTTATCCACCGCCAATTATACCCAGAGCGCCCGTTTCCAGCGCCCCATCCCGAGTCCAGATCGTCATGACCACATCCAAGCACTGTCGCCTCCTCATCCTCGGTTCCGGTCCCGCCGGCTGGACCGCCGCCGTCTACGCCGCTCGCGCCAACCTCAAGCCCGTCGTGATCACCGGCCTGCAGATGGGTGGTCAGCTGATGACCACCACCGACGTCGACAATTGGCCCGGCGATGTCCACGACCTGCAGGGCCCGGCGCTGATGGAACGCATGCAGGCGCATGCGGAGCGGTTTGACACGGAGACCATTTTCGACCACATCCACACGGCCGACTTGTCGCAGCGCCCGTTCAAGCTGGTCGGCGACAATGGCGAGTACACCGCCGACGCGATCATCATCGCCACGGGTGCCACCGCGAAATACCTGGGGCTGGAATCCGAGGAAAAGTTCAAGGGCCGCGGCGTCTCCGCGTGCGCCACCTGCGACGGTTTCTTCTACCGCGACCAGGACGTGGCCGTGGTCGGCGGTGGCAACACGGCCGTCGAGGAGGCGCTTTACCTGTCCAACATCGCCCGCACGGTCTACCTGGTGCACCGCCGCGACACGCTGCGTGCTGAAAAGATCATGCAGGACAAGCTGCAGGCCAAGATCCAGGCGGGCAAGATCGTTCCTGTGTGGAACCACGTGGTGGACGAGGTCCTGGGCAACGATGAAGGCGTGACCGGCTTGCGGGTCCGGTCGACACTGGACGACAGCGCCAGGGAGCTGGCGGTCCATGGTGTGTTCATCGCCATCGGCCACACGCCCAACACCTCGCTGTTCGAGGGCCAGCTGACGATGGACAACGGCTATCTCGAGATCCGCTCGGGCCTGGCCGGCGGTGCGACCGCGACCTCCGTCCAGGGCGTCTTCGCCGCCGGCGACGTCACCGACCAGCATTATCGGCAGGCGATTACCTCGGCAGGCTTTGGTTGCATGGCAGCGCTGGATGCAGAGAAGTTCCTGGATAAGGAATAACGGGATTCGGGAGTCGGGATGCGGAATGCGGGTTCAGGGATGTTGGATTGCCCGAGTCCAGTCTCTCCGGGTTCCGTCGATCCATGCAGTTCCGCCTTCCCGTGAGCCACGCCTCCCCGTCATTGCGGCGAACGCCGGAATCCATTGCCAGCTCTCGTGAAGGCCTCCAATCCAAAGTCCAAAATGGATTCCGGCGTTCGCCGCAATGACGGTAAGGAAACTCGATGCCTGTCGTACGTCTCGACCATCAACTTGCGGATATTCCCGCCGTGCAATGGGATGGACTGCACGACGCACGCAATCCATTCGTCACGCACGCCTTCCTTGCCGGCCTGGAGCAACACGGTGCATTGCGCGAACGATTCGGCTGGTCACCTCGCCACCTGACGCTTTGGGATGGCGACACGCTGGTCGCCGCCGCACCCGGATACATCAAGACCAACTCGCACGGTGAGTTTGTCTTCGATCATGCCTGGGCGCACGCCTACGCCCAATACGGCCAGGACTATTTTCCCAAGTGGCTGTGCGCCGTGCCGTACACGCCCGTGACCGGGCCACGGCTGCTGGCGCGTGACGATGCCCGGCGGCGCGCCTTGCTGCAGGCCATGATCGAGGCGACGCAGGCGGCCGGGCTGTCTTCGGCGCATGTGAACTTCCATGCAGAGGCTGACGCCACGGCTTTCGATGATGCCTGGTTGGCGCGCATCGACGTCCAGTACCACTGGTACAACGACGCCGGCTGGCAAGACTTCGATGCGTTCCTCGCCGCAATGGACCACAAGCATCGCAAGAACATCCGCCAGGAACGCGCCAAGGTTGCGCGTGCCGGTGTCAGCTTCCGCGTGCTGCATGGCGATGAAGCCAGCGACGACGACTTGTCCGCAATACACGGCTATTACCTGCGCACGTTTGTCGAATATGGCAATACACCGGCGTTGACGCTCGGCTTCGTGCAGCACCTGGCCCGCACGATGCCCCGGCAGCTGGTCGTCATCCTGGCCGATCTGCACGGCGAGACCATCGCCGGCGCCCTGTGCCTGCGTGGTGGCCACACGCTGTACGGTCGGTACTGGGGGGCGGACGTGCAATTGCCCGGGCTGCATTTCGAGACCTGCTATTACCAAGGCATCGAGTACTGCCTGCGCGAAGGACTCACCCGCTTTGAACCCGGCGCACAGGGTGAGCACAAGCTCGCGCGGGGATTCCTGCCCAGCTTCGTGCAAAGCCAGCACTGGATCGCTGATCCCGCGTTTGCCGATGCGTTGCGTGCATGGTGCGGCGAGGAGGCGGTATCCGTGCGCAGGTATGCGGCGATGTTGGCGTCGCATACCCCGTTTCGCGAGCCACGACAGCCGTCATTGTAGGAGTGGCGTCAGCCGCGGGCTTGGGCCTTGCTGTCGTAGGAGCGACGCAAGTCGCGATATGTCCTCCGAAGCAATTATCGCGACTTGCGTCGCTCCTACCAAAGGCAGAAGCCAAAACGAGATCAAGAGCTCGCGGCTGAAGCCGCTCCTACACGGGCCGCTCCTACAATGGTGGGATGCGCCTTCCCCAGCTACCTGTCGATCCCGAGGCTCCCTTCCCGCCTGTGGAAACCGCGCTGGCCGACCCCGATGGACTGTTGGCCATGGGCGGCGACTTGTCCCCTGCCCGGCTGCTCAATGCCTATCGCAACGGGGTCTTCCCCTGGTATTCCCAGGACCAGCCGATCCTGTGGTGGAGTCCGGACCCACGGGTGGTCTTTGCCACCGACGGTGTACGCCTGTCCAGGCGCTTGCGCCGGCAACTACGCCGATCGCCGTGGTTGGTTCGTGCCGATACCGCCTTTGCTCAGGTGATCTTGAGCTGTGCAAAGGCCCCTCGACCGGGCCAGGCCGGGACCTGGATCACAGCCGACATGCAGGCCGCATACATCGCGCTGCACCGCCTGGGCCACGCCCACAGCATCGAGGTCTTCGATGGAGACCAGCTGGTCGGGGGCCTTTATGGTGTCGCCATTGGACGGATGTTTTTCGGCGAAAGCATGTTCAGTGCACGATCCGGCGGCTCCACGGTGGCGTTGGCCGCACTTGCCCGCCGCCTGCAGGGTTGGGGCTGGCCGTTGATCGATGCACAGGTCGGCAATCCCCATCTCGACACACTCGGTGCCCAGGCATGGCCACGGCGCAAGTTCGTACAGGCTGTGCAGGGTTTGACGCGGCAACCTGCATTGCCACTGGACTGGGATAGACACTTCGGCCAGCTTGCGGCAATCGAGCTTGCCGGCAAGCCTGCCAACCCGTCGTTGAATTAACGAAATCTTTGCACCAGACCCATCTGCGTGCGATAATGCCCGACTTTGGACGGTCAGCCGTCCGCAACGAAATACAGGCAATCATGGCGAAAGACGACGTCATCGAGTTCGAAGGCACGATCTCCGAAACACTCCCGAACACCATGTTCCGGGTCAAGTTGGAGAACGGCCACGAAATCATCGCGCATATCTCCGGACGCATGCGCAAGCATTACATCCGCATCCTGACCGGTGACAAGGTCAAGGTTGAGATGACGCCCTATGACTTGAGCAAGGGCCGGATTACCTACCGGATGAAGTGATCCTCCGGGACTGCAGATAGAAAGAAGGCGGCTAGAAGCCGCCTTTTTCATGCCTGTCCCTCCAGCTTGGCTTTTCGTAGGGGAGCTTCAGCCGCGAGCTCCTGGCTTCGGGCGTTGGCTCTTGGTAGGAGCGACGCCAGTCGCGACCAGGGTCTCCGATAGCCGTCATCGCGACTTGCGTCGCTCCTACAAAAGCCGATGCCCAAGTCCCAAGCGAAGATCAAAAGCTCGCGGCTGAAGCCGCTCCTGCTCAGGCTTGGCAGCCCTACTCCACTGTCGCGGGCAACAGCTTCTCTGGCTCCGGCTTGGCATCGACCACCAACTCGCCGTCGCTGACATCGACCGTGACCCGGCCGCCGCCCAGCAATTTGCCAAACAGCAATTCGTCGGCAAGCCGGCGCTTGATCTTTTCCTGGATCACGCGGGACATCGGCCTTGCGCCCATTTGTGGGTCGAACCCATGTTTGGCCAGCCATTCGCGGGCTTCGGGCGTTGCCGACAAGGTGACGTCCTTCTCGTGCAGTTGTTCTTCCAGCTCGATCAGGAACTTGTCGACCACGCGCAGGATGTGTTGCATCGCCAGCGGCTGGAACTGCACCACCGCATCCAGGCGGTTGCGGAACTCGGGCGAAAAGCCGCGACGGATCGACTCCATCGCATCGGTCGAGTTGTCCTGCGTGGTGAACCCGATCGAACGCCGCGCCGCATGCGCTGCGCCGGCATTGGTCGTCATCACGATGATCACGTTCTTGAAGTTGGCTTCGCGACCATTGGTGTCGGTCAGTGCACCACGGTCCATGACCTGCAGCAGGATGTTGAAGATGTCCGGGTGCGCTTTCTCGACTTCGTCCAGCAGCAGCACGCAGTGCGGTGTCTTGACGATCTTCTCGGTCAGCAACCCGCCCTGGTCGAAGCCCACGTAACCCGGGGGCGCACCGATCAGGCGCGATACCGAATGCGGCTCCATGTACTCGGACATGTCAAAGCGCACCAGCTCGATCCCGAGCTGCAAGGCCAGCTGGCGCGTGACCTCGGTCTTGCCCACGCCGGTGGGGCCGGCGAACAGGAAGTTGCCGATCGGTCGGTCCGGATGCCCAAGTCCCGAGCGCGCCAGCTTGATCGCAGACGTCAGTGTCTCGATGGCCGGATCCTGCCCGAAGATCACCATCTTCAGGTTGCGCTCCAGGTGCGCCAGTACGTCCTTGTCCGACGCCGACACCTGCTTGGTCGGGATGCGCGCCATCTTGGCCACGATCATCTCGATCTCCTCGACATCGATCAGGCTCTTGCGCTCGTCCAGGGGCAGCAGCCGCTGGCGTGCACCGGCCTCGTCGATCACGTCGATCGCCTTGTCAGGCAACAGTCGGTCGCCGATGTGCTTGACCGACAGGTCGACCGCGGCCTGGAGTGCGTCGTCGGCGTAGCTGACGTCGTGATGCGCCTCGTACTTGGACTTCAGTCCGTGCAGGATCTCGACCGCCTCGCCGACGGTCGGCTCGATGATGTCGATCTTCTGGAATCGACGTGCCAGCGCACGGTCTTTTTCAAAGACACCACGGTATTCCTGGAACGTGGTCGAGCCGATGCAACGCAACTCGCCCGAGGCCAGCATCGGCTTGATCAGGTTGGACGCGTCCATGGTGCCGCCACTGGCGCTGCCTGCGCCGATGATCGTGTGGATTTCGTCGATGAACAGGATCGCGTCGGGGATCTTCTTCAGCGCAGCCAGGACCGCCTTGAGGCGCTTCTCGAAGTCACCCCGGTACTTGGTGCCCGCGACCAGCGCGCCCAGGTCCAGTGCGTAGATCACCGCGTCGGCCAGCACCTCGGGGACGTCGCCCTCGACGATGCGCCGCGCCAGCCCTTCGGCCAGCGCGGTCTTGCCTACACCGGCTTCACCGACGTACAGCGGGTTGTTCTTGCGTCGACGACTGAGCACCTGGATCGTGCGCTCGACTTCTTCGGCGCGGCCAACCAGCGGATCGATCCGGCCTTCCTGCGCCATCGCGTTGAGGTTGCTGGCAAACTCCTCGAGCGCGTCCCCTTTGGATTCGCCCTCGGTGCCCTTGGCAACCTCCTCTGCCGCAGGTGCATCCTCGCCGTCGTCCTGCCGTGCAATCCCGTGCGACAGGTAGTTGACGACGTCCAGCCGGCTGACGTCCTGCTGGTTGAGGTAGTACACCGCATGCGAGTCTTTCTCGCCGAAAATCGCCACCAGCACGTTGGCACCGCTGACTTCGGTCTTGCCCGATGACTGGACGTGGTACACGGCCCGCTGCAGCACGCGCTGGAAACCCAGCGTCGGCTGGGTGTCGCGGCCGGCATCGGCATCGATGGTGGCCACCGAGCGGCTGATCGCCTCCTCCAGGTCTTCGCGCAGGCGAACGAAATCGACGCCGCAGGCCTTGAGCACGCCCTCGGCCGACGGGTTGTCGAGCAGTGCCAGCAAAAGGTGTTCGACCGTCATGTACTCGTGCTGCGCCTCGCGGGCGCGCTTGTAGCACTGGCCGATGCTGAACTCGAGATCCTTGCTGAACATGGGGCATTTGCCTCCGTCAATCACTACCTACTCTATGGGGTGGCGACCGGCATTGCACAAGTCCCGGAAGCCCTGCCCTGCAGATGTCATGCGGGCTGCCCTCCATGCCTTTCTACGCCTTCTCCATGGTGCACAGCAACGGGTGCTGGTTGAGCCTTGCATATTCGTTGACCTGGGCCACCTTGGATTCAGCTACTTCGCGCGTGAACACGCCGCAGGTGCCGCGCCCACGGGTATGCACGTGCAGCATGACCTGCACGGCACGGGCTTCATCCATGGTGAAAAACCGCGCCAGGACCTCGACGACGAAGTCCATCGGCGTGTAGTCGTCGTTCAGCAGCAGGACCGAATACAGCGGCGGCCGCTCTACTTCGGGTTTGCTGGTCTCGACCATGACACCGTGGTCGTGGCCATGTTCGTGGTCTGGTGGACGGGGCATGCCGTGATTATACGAACCCGGTCAAATGCTTTCGATGGCCTGCAGTGGGTGGCGTTCATGGACGCGGTCAGGTACTACGAAGGACAATGGCCGTGTTGCATCTCCAGGATCGAACCGGGAACCACGCTGCAGCGGCCCTGAAACCGCAACAGCGCCCCGCACGCACTACCCACCCACCCGCAACCGGAGCCACCGCTGGCATGAGCTATCGCGAAGGACGCTTCTGGCAACCCGACGTCACCGTCGCCACCGTGGTGGTCCGCGATGGCCGGCTGCTGTGCGTCGAGGAACGGGTTGCCGGCATGCTGGTCCTCAACCAGCCGGCTGGCCACCTGGAACCCGACGAGAGCCTGGCCGATGCTGCATTGCGCGAAACCCGTGAGGAAACCGGTTGGGAGGTCCTGCTGACCGCGTTCATTGGCGCATACCAATGGAAGGCACCGCCGCGTCCGGGTGAGCGCGACGGCCGCCACTACCTGCGCTTTGCCTTTGCCGCGCAACCCGAACACCACGACCCGGAGCGTGAACTCGATACCGGCATCGTGCGCGCACTCTGGCTGACCCCGACCGAGCTGCAAGCCGAACACACCCGCCATCGCAGCCCGCTGGTCTGGCAGGCCGTCGACGACTATCTTTCCGGACGGCGCCACCCGTTGTCGCTGTTGCAGCAGATGCCATGAGTGCCGCTCGGCCGCCGTCTTCGCATTCCTCTTCGCCCCGCCTCATCGTGGGCATGTCCGGCGGCGTGGACTCCTCCGTCGCTGCCCTGCTCCTGCAGCAATCGCAGCCGGCCATCGCGGGACTGTTCATGGACAATTGGGCCGACGACGGCTCCGGTGACTGCCGCGCCCAGGACGACCGTCGCGATGCGGTCGCGGTTTGCGGCCAGCTTGGCATCCCGATCCACTTCCGTGATTTTTCACGCGAGTACTGGGACGGCGTCTTTACACACTTCATCGATGAATACGCCGCCGGGCGCACGCCCAATCCCGACGTGCTGTGCAATCGCGAGATCAAGTTCAAGCATTTCCTGGACGCTGCCCGCGACCTGGGTGCCGAAGCCATCGCCACCGGTCATTACGCCCGTACCGAACACCACGATGGCAGCTGGCGGCTGCTGCGTGCGGCCGATCGCGACAAGGACCAGAGTTATTTCCTGCATCAGCTTGGACAGGAGCAACTGGCGGCGACACGCTTCCCGCTGGGCGGACTGCCCAAGGCCGACGTGCGCCGGATCGCCGCCGATGCCGGCCTGCCCACGGCCACGAAAAAGGATTCGACCGGTATCTGTTTCATCGGCGAGCGCGATTTCCGCGGATTCCTGTCCCGCTACCTCCCTGCCCGCCCCGGTGAGATCCGCGATCCGCAAGGTCGGGTCCTGGGTGAACACCCTGGCGCGTTCTACTTCACGCTAGGACAACGCGGTGGACTGCAACTGGGTGGCCTGCGCGGACGCGAGCCGGCGCCTTGGTACGTCGTCGGCAAGGACGTGCAAGCCAATGTGCTGTACGTCGACCAGGGCCATGACAGCCCCTGGTTGCAATCGCGCAGGCTGCGTTCCGAGCCCGCACACTGGATAGCCGGGACACCACCATCCAGCGGTTTTCAGTGCCGCGCCCAAACCCGCTACCGGCAGCAGGACCAGGACTGCACCGTGGAAGTCATGGACGATGGCAGCCTGGAAGTCCGTTTCGACGACCTCCAGCGTGCCGTCACCCCGGGGCAATCACTGGTGCTGTACGACAATGACATCTGCCTGGGCGGCGCCGTGATCGCCGCCACCGACGCCCCACTGGAACTGCAGCAACGAGGAGCCGCATGAGCCCCGAGCCATCCCGATCCGAGCCTTCCAGGTTCGACGCCCGCATCCTTGCCCTGGCCGGCGTGGTCCAGGCCCTGGCACAGGTGCGACGTATCGCAGACACCGGCCAGGCCGACAGCCAGGTCATCGAGACCGCACTGGACAGCGTGTTCCGCATCGACGCCGAGTCGCCCGTGGCCGTGTACGGCGACGAGGCCGCGCTTCGCCCGGGTCTTCGCCTGCTGCGCGACTATTTCCTCAAGCAGGGTAACGGCACCCCGGCCGATGCCCAGCTGCCGCGACTCGCGTTGGCGATACTGCAACTCGAACGCCGCTTCAGCAACGACCAAATGGCCGGCCGTGTCCATGACGGGATCGTCGCCATCGCGCCCGAGGCCGCGCGCCAGGGCAGCAGCCATCCCGAGGTACTGGCCGCCCTTGGCAAACTCTATGCAGACACCGTGAGCCACCTGCGCCCGCGCGTGCTGGTGCAGGGCAACCCGCATTACCTCGGCCAGCCGGACGTGGTCGCGGAAATCCGCGCCGTGCTGTTGGCGGCACTGCGCTCAGCCGTGCTGTGGCGACAGCTGGATGGCAGCCTGTGGGACTTCCTGTTGCGTCGGCGCGCGATGCTGGCCGCCGCCGAGGCGGCGCTGGCCTGAGCCGACGAACCTGACCGCGACGCACCCGACGACCTCTTTCATTTGGCACAAGAGGCACTCTGATCCAGTTTTTGAAATCCCACCCGGGAACGTCCGACACGCGCCCAAACCGCCCAATCCGGCGGTTGCGCTACCAAGGCCTGCTCGCTTGGCACTTCGAAAACGGTGTCTGAAGTTCCTGTGCTTCCAGACACGCAAAACAGATGCCTGGTGATTGTTTAACCTGATATTCCATGACTGCGGCGACATTGAACATGGATCGCAACAACTGGAGCTGTCAGGCTCCCTTTCAGCCTGTCAATTGCCGGGGTCGATACAGGGATAGGGAGCATCCGAATACCTCTTTGCACCCAGACCATTGCGTACCCGGAGCGAGAATTTGGCGGCGAGCGTCCGACTTTCCGTGATCGTGTACTGGGGCATAGGGTCGGAGGATCCACTGCGCAGGTGGGCAACGCCCGCAATATGGCCAACGACACGGCTGCGGTTGATTGAATCGATAGTCAGCGTTCCGGATTCGAAGGCCAAATCGGCCGGGTAGTCGCGTATGTCATTGAGTGTCACCGTTGCGACCGCGGACTGAGGGAACATATCCGTATACCAGTCGCTGCCCGATTTTGTTCTGGGATCAACCCAAGGCGCTATCGGGTACCTGCCTGGCGTAATCGGGCCTGCGGTCTGCAAGGAGATATGGAGATCCTGAACGAAACTACGATCGGATCCCGCGGGCTGCCACGCTTTCATCCTGAAAATGCAGGGCTCGACAATCCCCTGGCTCACTCCCCCCTGCTTGCCGACGAAACTGTCGGCATTCTTCTCGAAATCGCCGGGATGCACGTACCCCCGGTATTCGCCGAATTCCATCTCCAGCGGGGTATCGATTGCATCGGCGATCGAGCCACTGTCGTTGGCAGGCGCGCCTATCGAGGCGTATTCGCGTGAGATGACGACCTCCAGCTCCTGGTCTTCGGTCTCCGGAGCATCGAGTGCGATGTTGACGAACACCAGCACGTTGTCGCGACCCGGGGTCAGCCGGACCGGCCATGCTGCGGAGGTTTCCCCATGTGCACGCGCAATGTCAGTGAGCATCGGCTTTGCGCTCTTCGGAATGCCAGCCAGGCCGAAGACGATTTGATCCAGGAGCTCTGAACCACTGGCGTGCGCTTCGACGAACACCTCGGTGGCATCGTTGAAAAAGTCCGGAACGTAGACACAGTTCGCCGAGACCCCATGAAGCCGCAGGGTCCTGCTGTACTCGAGTATCGGTCCGTCGACGATCTCCTTGACGCAATCGGGCAGGACGCCACTGCGCCAGTAGTCCGCCCCCAGCCCACTGCTGTTGTCCGCCGACACCCGTCCGCCCGGATCGCCGTAAGCCGCCATCGTGACTGCGAACTCGGGAAAGACCTTGCGCAGCGGTTGCTGGAAGTTGTCGTAGCCACGCAATCCGGCGTCCAGCCACTGGAGCTCGAGCCGACAGCGGTCGTCGTCGGCATGGCAGTCGCGTGGCTGCGGCGGATTGGACAGCAGGCTCGCCAGGTAACCGTAACGCACGGCGCCGGCCGGGTTGGCGATCCCGGGAAGCACCGTCGGTCCCGCCGTGAGGTTGAGATGATCGCGCTCGGCGAGGTAGCGCCAGAACGACGCCGTGTCGTAGGCCTGGCCAGTGCCTCCCGGATCACGGCGCGCGATTGGCAGCGGCCGCGAATAGCTGCGTCGGCCCCAGTCCATCGTGTCGCGCGACGCATCGGGCGGCGCATAGGCCAACGCGAGGTCTTCGCCCACCGCTTCGGCCTGCCCCTCGGTGATCCAGTCGCCGACCATGCCCGGCTCGACGCTGAAGAACCGGGTGTTGTACTGGACGGCATGGAAGAGCTCGTGCGCGATGGTGGCGTAGTTTTGAAAATCGAGCGCTTGCGAAAGCTGGGGGTCCCTCAGATTGAGCCTCAGGTGGCCGCCGTTCGCGCCGTCTCCACCATTGGACGGGACGTACCTGCTCGCGCCGACAGAGGCGACGGAATAGACCCGATAAGCCAGCTCGCCGTTCTCCAGCGCGACCACGCGGCCGAGCGCAGGCGGCGGAAAGCCCCAGGCTTCCAGCTGATGGGCGACCTGGCCCAGGTAGTGTTCAACCTGCGCACGCTGTCGCGCCCGCGCGGGATCGCCTGCGACATCGTCCGAGAACGCGCCGACGACCGCGTCGATCGCATCGTTGAAGGTGCCGCCGGTATCGTGCGCGATCTCGTCCTGGGTCATCTCGACGACCTGGAACTTCCGGGTCGGCCAGGGTCGCGACTGGGCATGGGCCGACTGCAGCACCGGCAACGCCAATGCGAAGACCAACAGGACCTGCGCCGTCGCACGACGCATGGACAGGCTGGAGAGCTTCGACATGCTCATTCTCCCTCGGTGGTCACGCTGGCGCATCAACGCGATGTTATGCGCCAGCCCGTGCTTGTGCAGGGACTGCGTCGCCATGCAGTCAGGTTTCCGCGCAATAAAGCAGTGTTGGATGCAGCAACGCACGCAGGCTCCCGGAGAGGCCAAGTACCATGCGAGGGTGGCGTGCTGCCCTGCTGCCGATAGACCCATCTGAATCCGTTTCACGGTGACATGCTTTGCGCAATGCCCTGTCCGACGAAGACATGGCGGCGATACGCGCTTGTCCCCAACAGCAACGCGCACTGGGGAAAGACGACGTCCGTGCCGCGATAAAAGCCAAGAGGCAGCGATAGGCTGGTGCCAAACCTGGCCACCATCCGCACAAGCAACGCCCTGAGCGAACCTGCTGCCTTGTTGCCTAGCTCACTCGTCCAGCGGCAATGAGATCAAGACGTGCGACTGACCGTCCTGGTCGCTGACCTGGACGCTGGCGTCCTTGAATCCGTTGCCACGGAAATACACCAGTGCCGATTTCATCTCCGGGGTCACCGGCTGCGATGGCTGCACCTCGTAGCCGGCTTTGGGCAACCGGTCGTTGTAGAACCCAGCGATGTCCGCGATGCTCGACGGACTGGTGCCTTGCACCAGGAAGTTGGGCTGGGTCATGGCATCGCCGGGCGTGAATGTTCCAGTGGTGATCGTGAAATCGTCCAGCATCGGAAACGCCTGCGGGAAATTCGAGGGGAGCTGGGCAGTGCCTTGTGCTGCATTCCCGATCGCCGACCCGGGTAGGGGTGCATTTGCCACGCTTGCATGATCAGCGACCTTGTCGTCCGCTTGCGTTGGTTTGTCCGCGGTTGTGTCGCTGGTGCCTGGCGTGCAACCAGCCGCGACGGAAAAGAGCAATATCGCGGCCAAGCCGATGGTGGTGGTTGATGCAAGGCAGGCATGCATGACGGCTCCCGTTGTGTGATGTGAACTGTTGAGGCCATTGAGTGTTCACACGTGATCGGTTGGGAAGAGCGGCCAAGCATTGTTGTCTTCACCCGGAGGCCCCCAGGGAGCCTTCTTGGACGACCATGCCAGAAGCGGCGTCAGGAAACGGGGCCCGTTCATGCACTGCAGAATTCACGTTCCTCTTGGACGAGAACAGTCCTCGCCCCCCGCCTGCTTTGTTGCAAGCAGCGTTGCTTGGTAAGCGTAGCTGGGCCTTCGGCCGCCTGGACCAATGGCGGAAACGATCTTGCCGTTCCCGCATGGGCTCGTGAGGCGGATTTCATGGTCGTCCGGTGCGTTGGGAATCTGCGCAGGGTGCCGTGACGTGAAGTGTCCACCTTGAAGCCTAGCCAAGGAACTCCCGCCAGATCGTGTCCACCTTGAAGCCTAGCCAAGGAGCTCCCGCCAGATCGTCACTGCGCGCTTTGACGGGGACGGGGCCCTGTCGAGACGGGCCCTTGTATTTTTACAATTGCCAGCGATAGCTTCGTGTTTGGCGATGCAGTTGCATTTACAGTTGCGGAATGATTTTTTGCGCCAGCTCCATGGCCTTTTCATGATCCATTTCCGGGTTTTCCATGGCGGACACCTTCACCGAAAACTGCTTGCCATTGGCTGCAACCATCAAACCGCCCTTGTCGGAAAAAATGGCTTTGTCGCCAACCCCATCGATCCAGTCGCCAAAACCCATCCTGGTTTCATGGACCTTGCCGTTTATGGTTGCCGATACGCCTTCCGAAAGCGTCGCGACCTTGCTTTCCAGGTTGGCGGCGGCCTCGTCAGCTGAATTGAAGGAATCACCCAGGATTGTCAGCGACACCTGATTGGTACCTTTTGGAGGCTTGGGCTGGGGCGTCTTGTTTGGCTTACGCATTGATTTGGCCCATTCCATCATCCCGGTCTTGTAGGCCGCGTCCAGTTCTGCCTTGTCCGGTTTATCCCACGACGCCATGCAGAGGACGTGTCCGGCACTTTTCACGGGAACCGAACGCCGATAACGGACCGCTGATGGCTCAACGGCAAATAGTCCCGGGATCAGGCCGGAATCAAAAATACGGCACATCCCAGTGCCTTGCCCGCCTTCAAGCGGCGCCCTGCCCTGCAGTGCCCGATCCACGGTGTCCCGTGCTTGTGCCCCAGCCTGGCCAGCCACGTTTTGTAAATCCACCCTGGACGGATCGGGTGCTTCACCAGTGCGCCCACAAGCGACAGCGGCAAGGAGCAAGAGGGCCAATCCCCAATATTTCATGTCCGGTACCCGACTATGAGCCTAGATGGGCCAACGGATCGCCGATCTCAGGCCGGCCACTGCGAGTGAATGGCGGAATAAAGCGTCATGAAGAGTCGGTGCGGGCCACTGTGACCCCTTTTGTCGTGCTCTGCGGATCGCAAACCCTTAACCGCGTTGCTCGAGATGTCGTGCGGCAGTCGACGCCTTGCAGCTGGTGTCCGCCGCTCAGGTATTTTTTGCGTAATCCAGGTGCTTTGCGCGAATGACAGCTGTTTGTTGCGAACTTGAGCCAGCACGCTGGAGCAGGCGCGCAGGATCAACGCTTGGCGTGCCCGATCCATGCAAACAACTGGCGTCCAGACAGCCAGCACAGGATCGACAGCAGCAACACCGCACCGACATGCCAGAGCAACACCATCAGCGCGCTCTCGCCCGGGTGGAACAGGCTGACGCCAGCCGCGGAAAACGCGGCCGCGCTCAGCGCGACCAGCATTGCCGTCGACGCTGGACGCACTACACCGGCATGACGGACCATCAACAGCATCACCAGCCCCAGCGGGATGCTGATGAACGTGATCGCCTTGGCGCACTCCCAACTTGCGCCCTGGTAGGCGAAGGCCGCGTTGCCCATGCGTACGAAATCGGCAGCGCAGCCCCAACCCAGTCCGCTGACCCAGAGCAGCAAGGCTGGCATGGGTAACCAGGCCCATGCCGGCGAGCGTCCCGGCACGCTGATCTGGAAGACCGCATACGCCGCCAGCACACCGGTCATCACGCTGGCGATCCACTCAACGGCCATCGGACCCTGGGACATGGATTGCAGTAGTCCCGTACGCAGCCCGAAGCTGGCCGTGACCAGGGCGATCACCACCGCTGCCAACAGCAACCAGGCCAGGGTACGTCGCAGCGGCGAGGACAATCGCCGCACCGGCACGGCACGCGTACCGAGCTGGTTGATCAGCATGCGTGTGTCGTGCATGGAATGGTGTGGAGTTTCATTCATCATCTCGCCCCTTGTGGGCAAAATTCCGTTGCAGGGTTTTCAATGCCCGGTGGCAGGCGACTTTCAGTGCGCCGACGCTTTGCCGGCTTTCAGCGGACGCCTCATCCAGCGACAACTCCCTGAGGCGAAGCAGGCGGATGGCTTCCTGCTGGCGCGGCGTCAATCCATCAACGGCGTCGTGCAACCGGGCGATGGCGTGTTGCCGTTGCATGGCGTCTTCAGGGCCTGGCGCAGGGTCGGCAACGTATGTGTATGGATCGTCCTGTCCGGGTGCCTCGTGGACCGCACGCCGCGAGCGGCGGCGCAACAGGTCGATGCAGCGCCGGGTTGCGATGGTGCTCAGCCAGGGCTTGAATGGACGTCCGTATTCGTAGGTGTGCCGGATGTCGTGGACCAGCAGCAGGACGTCCTGTACCGCGTCCTCGCTGTCCTCGCCCGGGCCCAGGTATCGCCGGGCGATCGCGCGCAGATAGGGTGCGATCGCATGCAACAACGACTGGTAGGCCTCGCGATCGCCTTCCTGCGCGAGCAGCATCCAGTCGCCCCAGTGGGCGCTGCCGGCATGTGGGGACGCGGCAGGCGCAGGATTGCCGGCAAGGCCGTCGGTCTGGTTGTCCGTGGATTCCAAGTGGTCCGGGCGATCCGGTGCTGGGAATGGAAGGATAGTCGACATCATGTGGCTACCAGGGACCCGGATCAATCAGGTGGCGTGGATCAATCAGGTGGCGTGATGCAAAGGGTCTGCATGCATCCCTGGGCCTCTGCGCGGGATCACCATCCGGGGTGATCGTCAGCCAACACGCACGCAACCCCCGTGCGCCCGGCGATTGCATCGCAAGTGATGGCCCATGGGCACGATGGAGGGATCCCGACATGCAACGCTTCCTTGAGCATCCGGCCGCCTTGACTCGAGTGGACGACCCTGTAGTCAAGAGTTCGCCACAGACACGAACAGGGTTACGCGATGCCGCGCCGACTTGGCTGCCCACGGGTGCACGGGCTTGCCATCCGGCACGCCAGGAACTACCCAAAACCCATACAGGATGTGCGTACTGACGCCATTTCAACGTCATTTCCGGCATAATTACGGGGCTCGACGCGGTGTTTTCCACCCGCCTCCCCCCATCTGCACGGAGATTCACGCATGGCCGACTCTTTTTCCACCCGCGACCAGCTTGCGATCAACGGCAAGTCCTATACCTATTCCAGCCTGGCCAAGCTCGGCAAGCAGTTCGACATCGCCAGGCTGCCCTACTCGATGAAGATCCTGCTGGAAAACCTGCTGCGCAACGAGGATGGTGGCGCCTCGGTGGGCAAGGAGCACATCGAAGCGGTCGCCAAGTGGGATCCCAAGGCCGAACCGGCGACCGAAATCGCCTTCATGCCGGCGCGCGTGCTGCTGCAGGACTTCACCGGCGTCCCCTGCGTGGTCGACCTGGCTGCGATGCGCGATGCGGTGGTCAAGCTCGGTGGCGATGCCAGCCAGATCAACCCGCAGATCCCGTCCGAGCTGGTCATCGACCACTCCGTCCAGGTCGATGCCTACGGCAACGCCGAGGCGTTGGACCTCAACGCGAAGATCGAATTCAACCGCAACAAGGAGCGCTACAGCTTCCTGCGTTGGGGGCAGAAGGCATTGGAGGACTTCAAGGTCGTGCCGCCAAGCACCGGCATCGTGCACCAGGTCAACCTGGAGCACCTGGCGCGCGTCGTGATGGAACGAGACATTGACGGCACCCTGATGGCGTTCCCGGACACGGTCTTTGGTACCGACAGCCACACCACCATGATCAACGGCCTGGGCGTGCTGGGTTGGGGCGTTGGCGGCATCGAGGCCGAGGCCGCGATGCTGGGCCAGCCCTCGTCGATGCTGATCCCGCAGGTCGTCGGCTTCAAGCTCACAGGCAAGATGCCCGAAGGCGCCACCGGCACCGACCTGGTGTTGACCGTCACCGAAATGTTGCGTGCCCATGGCGTGGTCGGAAAGTTCGTCGAGTTCTTCGGCGACGGCCTGCAGCACCTGCCGCTGGCCGATCGCGCCACCATCGCCAACATGTCGCCCGAGTACGGCGCGACCTGCGGCATCTTCCCGGTGGATGCCGAAGCCGTGAAATACCTGCGCCTGTCAGGCCGCGACGAGGCGGAGATCGCACTGGTCGAAGCCTATGCCAAGGCCCAGGGGCTCTGGCATACCCCGGACTCGCCGCACGCCGAATACTCGTCGACCATGGAGCTGGACATGGGCACTGTCATGCCGTCGCTGGCTGGCCCAAAGCGTCCGCAGGACCGCGTGCTGCTGGGGGACATGCAGGCCAACTTCCGCGAGAAGGTCATCGGCATGACCGAGCGCCGCCGCAACAACGGCAAGACCGAGGAAGAAATCAGGGAAATGGACGCCGAGGGTGGCGACCAGGTCCAGGCCGACCATCTGGCCGCCGCGCCGGTCTCCAGGATCCGCATCCATGAGCAGGATGCCGACCTCAAGGATGGCTCGGTGGTGATCGCAGCGATTACTTCGTGCACCAACACGTCCAACCCGTCGGTGATGCTGGGGGCGGGCCTTGTGGCGCGCAATGCATTGGCCAAGGGCCTGAAGACCAAGCCGTGGGTGAAGACCTCGCTGGCACCGGGCTCGCTGGTGGTCACCGACTACCTCAACAAGGCCGAGTTGCTTGACGACCTGGAGAAGCTGGGCTTCTACCTGGTTGGCTACGGCTGCACGACCTGCATCGGCAACTCCGGCCCGTTGCCTGATCCCGTATCCGCAGGCATCCATGAAAACGACCTGGCTGTCGCCGCGGTGCTGTCGGGCAACCGCAACTTCGAAGGCCGCGTGCACTCCGAGGTCAAGATGAACTACCTCGCCTCGCCGCCCCTGGTCGTGGCCTATGCGCTGGCCGGCACCATCGACATCGACCTGACCTCGGAGCCGCTGGGGCAGGACCCGGACGGCAACGACGTTTACTTGAAGGACATCTGGCCGACCAGCAAGGAAATCGCCGACCTGGTGCTCAAGAGTGTCGGCCCGGACATGTTCAAGAAGAACTACGCCGATGTGTTCAAGGGTGGCCCGTTGTGGAACGCGATCGAATCGCCCGATGGCGAAAGCTACGCCTGGAGCGATGCGTCGACCTACATCAAGAACCCACCCTACTTCGACGACATGACCATGGATATCGGCCATGTCGAAGACATCAAGGGCGCACGGATGCTGGGGCTGTTTGGAGACTCGATCACCACCGACCACATCTCCCCGGCCGGCAACATCAAGCAGGATTCGCCTGCGGGCCGATTCCTGCAGGAGCGCGGCGTGCAGCCGGCCGACTTCAACAGCTATGGCTCGCGTCGTGGCAACGATGACGTCATGGTCCGAGGCACCTTTGCCAACATCCGCATCAAGAACCAGATGTTTGGCGGTGAGGAAGGCGGCAATACGCTGTACTTCGGCAAGGGTGCAAAGGGCAAGGCCGACGGCGAGAAGATGGCCATCTACGACGCCGCGATGAAGTACAAGGCCGACGGCACCCCGCTGGTCGTTCTGGCCGGCAAGGAATACGGCACGGGTTCGTCGCGCGACTGGGCAGCCAAGGGCACCATCCTGCTGGGCGTCAAGGCGGTGATCGCCGAAAGCTACGAGCGCATCCACCGCTCCAACCTGGTCGGCATGGGCGTGCTGCCGCTGCGCTTCCAGAACGGTCAGAACGCCGAATCGCTGGGCCTGGACGGGTCCGAGACCTTCGACATCAGCGGGCTGGACGACGGCAAGGCCAAGACCGTGCAGGTCGTCGCGCACAAGGCCGATGGCAGCGACGTCAAGTTCGATGTCGACGTGCTGGTGCTGACGCCCAAGGAAGTCGATTACTTCCGCAACGGCGGCATCCTGCATTACGTCCTTCGACAGCTGGCAGCAAAGAAAGCCGCGTAATTGGACTTCGGGTCGGGCGCAAGCCCGGCCCGGCGCAGCGCGCCGGGCGTTCACGGGGGCCGCGAAGCGGTGCTTCGCAAGCAGCCCCCGCTCACCCGCAACGGCGGCATCCTGCATTACGTCCTTCGACAGCTGGCAGCAAAGAAAGCCGCGTAATTGGACTTCGGGTCGGGCGCAAGCCCGGCCCGGCGCAGCGCGCCGGGCGTTCACGGCGGCCGCGAAGCGGTGCTTCGCAAGCAGCCCCCGCTCACCCGCAACGGCGGCTGTTGTTCATTGCACTTGCATCAACCAGCAGGCACTACGAAAAATCAGTGGGAAGACCACTTGATGCTCGTCAATTGCCAGTCTCCATCCTCCAGTCGCCAGCCCGAGGTGACGTCGTATACCTGGCCGCTATCAGGCAACAGATTGCCGGAGCCGCCGGTCAATGCCGCCGTGCAATGGACGGTCGCGTGGTCTTGCTGCATCTCGACATCCAGCGGCCCGACCACCACGCCAATTTGCTGGTTGCGCAGGAACAAGCCCTGTGCCAGCCGCCTGGCACCATCGCGATCAAGCCCATCGGGCCCAATGAAATCATCGGCAAGCGCTTCACGGATCTCGGCGCCGTCGCGGGACTCGATCGCCTGTTGCAACGCATCGATCCGGTTGCGCAACGCCTGCTCAGGCGGAGTCCGGTTACAGGCCGCAAGCAGGATCGCCAGTACGGCGACCTGGAAGATGCGTGTCATTGCCAGTTGGGGCGTGTCCATGGTTCCTCCACAATCCAACCCTAGCGTAACCATCTTTGGCCTGGGCATCCTTGTGCGCATCGTTGTGCTTCGACGAAGTACGATCTGCTACGCATTACATATCAGAGCGGGCTGCACGGCAAAGATGCCTGCGTCGATCCATTCTGGATCGTGCAATGCCACCCGAGCGAGCATGGCCACGTCGGGGAGATCCAGGTGGATCCGGCCCCGCAAGCCGGCGGTGCTGAAGTCTGCCGGCTCCTGCCTGCGCCCAATGTTGCCTCACTGCTGGTCACTCATGACGCCCTCGTGCTGCCACCACTTACGGGAGCACCCCCCATAGACTCATGAAAGCCGGCTTTCGATGTCTGCCTTGCCAGTCAAAAGGGCCTATGCTCAAATCCTGCAGGTACCGTACGCTGGCGCATTCGCCATTTCCGGGGCCATTCCCGGGATGGACCACGCCGAACAGGGAGAGATCGCGATGAGTTTCGACCAGCCATGGCTCGCCAGTTACCCGCCCGGTGTGCCGGCCAAGATCGATGTCGATGAGTTCCCGTCGGTCGTGTCGGTATTGGAAAACGCCATCGCCCATTACCGCGACCGCCCCGCCTTCTCCAACCTGGGCAAGACCCTGACCTACGCCGAGATCGACCGTCTCAGCACGCAGTTCGCCGCATACCTGCTTGGCGAGCTGCAACTCAAGAAGGGTGATCGCGTGGCGATCATGATGCCCAACTGCCTGCAATACCCCATCGCGACTTTTGGCGTGTTGCGTGCCGGACTGACCGTGGTCAACGTCAATCCGATGTACACCGCGCGCGAGCTCAGGCACCAGCTCGACGATGCCGGTGTCAGCGTGGTCGTGGTCCTGGACAACTTCTGCCATACCGTGCAGGAAGTACTCGCCGACACCCCCGTCAAGCAGGTCATCACTACCGGCCTGGGCGACATGCTCGGATTCCCCAAGGGGGGGATCGTCAACTTCATGCTCAAGTACGTGAAGAAGATGGTGCCCGACTACGACATCCCCGGCTCGATCCGCTTCCGTGACGCGTTGGTGCTCGGGCAGCTGCAGAAACTTCCGGCGGTCTCCATTGCATCGGATGACATCGCCTTCCTGCAGTACACGGGCGGCACCACCGGCGTTGCCAAGGGCGCGATGCTCACGCATCGCAACCTGGTCGCCAACATGCAGCAAGCCTCCGCATGGATCGGCACCAACGTACGCGAGGGCGAGGAACTGATCGTCACTGCCCTGCCGCTCTACCATATCTTTGCATTGACGGCCAACGGACTGGTCTTCATGAAGTTCGGGGCGCTGAACTACCTGATCACCAATCCACGTGACATGCCCGGATTCGTCAAGGAACTGTCCAAGATCCCCTTCACCGCGATTACCGGCGTCAATACACTGTTCAACGGCCTGCTCAATACACCCGGCTTCGACAAGATCGATTTCTCGCACTTGCGCCTGACACTGGGCGGTGGCATGGCAGTGCAACGTGCCGTCGCCGAGCAGTGGAAGAAGGCGACCGGCTGCACCCTGGTCGAGGCCTACGGCCTGACTGAAACCTCGCCCGCCGCGTGCATCAACCCGTGGGACCTGGATGACTACAACGGCTCGATTGGGTTGCCGATCCCGTCGACGGATGCCTGCGTCAAGGACGACGACGGCAACCGGTTGCCCACGGGTGAAGTCGGCGAGCTCTGCATCAAGGGCCCGCAGGTCATGAAGGGTTACTGGAACCGTCCGCAGGAAACCAGCAACGTGATCGATAGCGATGGCTGGCTGCATACCGGCGACATGGCGCGCATGGACGAGAAGGGTTTCTTCTACATCGTCGATCGCAAGAAGGACATGATCCTGGTGTCGGGATTCAACGTGTATCCCAACGAGATCGAAGACGTGATAGCGCTGATGCCCGGCGTGCTGGAAGTCGCCGCCGTCGGCGTACCCGACGAGAAATCCGGCGAAGCGGTCAAGGTCGTGATCGTGAAGAAGGATCCTGCGTTGACGGTAGAGCAGGTCAAGGCGCATGCACGCGAGAACCTGACCGGTTACAAGCTCCCGCGGTACGTTGAGTTCCGTGACGAGCTGCCCAAAACAAACGTTGGCAAGATCCTGCGGCGTGAATTGCGGGACGACCACGTACCCACGGGCTAACCGCTTCCAGCGCCTGCGAAAGCGGCAAATGTGACGTTCCACGTCACAATCATCGAAGCAAGAAGGCGCCTTTACTGGCTGTGTGCCGCTACGGGTCAGACACGGTTGCGGGTGTATATTCTCGTTGCCCTACATGATTAGGGACACTGAATCAACCCTCGTTCCTGACCGACCCCGGAGCCCCGCCATGTCCTTACTTGAAAGCGTTTCCATCAACCTCGACTCTTCCCTCGTTCGCCGCGTCACTGACGACGATGGACAGGTGGATTGGTGCTACATGCATGCCAATCCGCCAACCCTCTACCATCCTTGCTTTTCCGAGCGCCTGTTGCACGGACTAAAACGCACACAGGAAGGTATCCGCCGGTCGCTCGCAGCGGAGAAGGATCCCGCGGCCGGCATCCATCATCTGGTGCTTGCTTCCGATGCCGATGTCTTCAACCTTGGCGGCGACCTGGCGCTGTTCTCCAAGATGATCCGCAACGGCAATCGCGGGCACATGCTCGATTACGCGAAGCTGTGCGTCGAAGTGGCATACAACTTCTCGCGCTTGTATGAGGACCGGGTGCACAGTATCGCGGTGATCCAGGGCGATGCACTGGGCGGCGGGTTTGAAGCCGCATTGTGCTGCAATACGATCATCGCCGAGGAAGGTGCCGGGATGGGCTTCCCAGAGGTACTGTTCGACCTGTTCCCGGGCATGGGTGCCTACACCTTCCTCACCCGTCGCATACCTGCCGCGCAAGCCGAGCGCATGATGCTGGACGCACGCGTCTATCCGGTCGAAGAGTTGCTGGAAATGGGTGTCGTCGATTACGTCGTGCCCAAGGGCGAGGGCCTTTTGGAAGCGCGCAACCTCATCCGTCGGAACCAGCGGATCAGCAACGCAATGCGTTCCATGAATACCGTGCGCCAGGCCTGCCGTCCGGTCAGCCTGGAAGAGTTGTTGTCGGTGACCACGGAGTGGGTCGATGCCGCCATGCGGCTCAACGAGCGCGGACTCAGGACCATGGAACGCCTGATCCGCGCACAACAACGTCGCGCCGAGTCCACATCTACCGCACACCCGTTACCACAGCAAGCTATCGCCTCGTGCTGATCGTAGCCATGGCGGTTCAGGCATGCATTGATGCAGGGGCGGATCGTCAAGGTGGACGGATTGCTGTGGATTATCGACCCCGTCTGGACGACGGATCCCGATTGCTTACCGGCGCAGAGTAAAGGAATGCGTTGCGCCGGGATGCACGCCCCGGGATAAGAGCGCTTGCGCGTGGCTGCCCAATGGCCAGCTTCATCCCATCAGGATGCAAAAAGGAATACATCAGCTGGCACGTTTCCTGCAGGCGCTACCCACGCAGGCCATGGCGGATCAGCCTTTATCGGTGTGTGTCCCTTCGTCGGCCAGGTCTCCCCGGTCGCGCAATGCGGCAAGTGCCTGTTCCAGTTGTTGCCGCAGCAGCTTGATCATCCCCCGCCATTCCGATGACAACTGATCGGGGGATTTGCGCATGGCCTCGGATGCACTGTCTGCCAGGCGCACGGCACCCATGTTGCTTGCGGTACCTTTGAGGGCATGGCACGCATCATGGAACGTGTCCCAGTGCCTTGCGGTCCCACTGACCTCCAGCTCGGCAACACATTTCCTGGCATCCCTGGCGCACTCGACCAGGAATCGCTGCACGAAATCCTTGCCCAGGCCCATCTCGCGCAATTCGTCGAGGATATGCTGGGAAATGATGCTTTTGTCCACGGTAACCGGGGGCGCGACAACCGTATCTTTGCCCGATGCCGCGCCCTCGGCGATCTCTGCCAGTTTTTCCAGCAGCAGCCCAACCGCGAGCGGCTTGGTCATGAAGGCGTAAGCGCCTGCGCGTTCGCACTCGACCCTGGCTTCCTTCGTCGCATCGGCTGTCAGCACGATGAATGGCGTGCGCTTGCGACCCGCTTCCATGAACCGTGTCTGCTTCATTACTTCCAGCCCGCTTGCGCCGGGCATGTGCAGGTCGATGATCACGGCATCGAAACTCTGCGACTCAATCGCCGTCAGCACATCTTCGCCGTCGTCGGCGACCAGGGGACGATGCCCGGCCTTTTCCAGCAGGCTGCGCATGACCATCAGGTTGGCAGACTGGTCGTCGGCGACCAGTATCCGCATCGGCCGCACGCGTGCGCGATGGCGTACGAAGGGGTCGTCGAAAGAGATGACGTTATCCGCGCTGCCCGGGCTTTCCTGCTTGCGGGCAGCAATCCCGAACGGCAATTCGATCCAGAATCGCGATCCTTCACCCACTTGGCTTTCGACCCCTATCCGGCCGCCCATCTCTTCAGTCAGGGCCTTGGCGATGGTCGTCCCAAGCCCCGTGCCGCCAAAGCGACGCCCTCTACCGCTCTCGACCTGTTCGAAAGCGTCGAAGATCCGTGCGAGCTCCGGCTCGGAAATCCCCATCCCGGTATCACTGACGACGAAACGCAGGGTCGCCCTGCCCGGGAGTCCCGGACCCGTTGAAGGTTCCAGCAGGGAGACGTCCAGCGATACCCGGCCGCTATCGGTGAACTTGATCGCGTTGGAGAGCAGGTTCACCAGTACCTGCCGCAAGTGGTTGCTATCCCCGTGCAACATTTCCGGCACGTCCTTGCCCAGGTTGACATCAAACACGAGGCCTTTGGACTGCGCACTGTGCTGCAGCATCGAACGCGTACTCTTTACCAGCTCCTGCACGGAGAAGTCCGCATCGTCGTGGCTGAGCTTGCCTGCCTCGATCTTGGAGAAATCCAGTACGTCGTCGACCAGCGACTGCAGTGCCCGCGCGGATGTCTGGATGATGTGCGCGCTGTCACGCTGCTCGGTGGTCAGGCGCGTGGTCACGAGTAGTTCGGACATGCCCACGATGCCATTGAGCGGCGTGCGGAACTCATGGCTCATGTTGGCAAGGAAGCGTGACTTGGCCTGGTTGGCGCGGCGTGCTTCCAGGGTGATCCGCTGCAAATTCTTCATCAGCGACGACAGGTAGCCCGGGATCGCAATGAGCCCCACCCACAGCCCACCTGCGAGGAAGGGCTGGTCACGCCAGAATGGATTGACCAGGATTACCGTCAGGAACGCGCCGGCCGACAGCACGGCCGCGGCATACAGGTACCGGGTGCCATAGCGCAGGCCATTGCCGATCGTGACCCACATGATGATCACGTAAAGAGGCGACAGGGCCGCTGCGTTGAGCGACATGAGGATCGCCAGCGTCGCGTAGTCAGTCAGCATCCCGACGCTGCGCCTTGCGTGCGATGTGCCCGGGTGCCACAAAATCGAAGCCATGATGGCCATGGCAACCAGGAGTTCGCCAAGCATGACCAGGATCATGACGTCGATGTGGCTACCGCCATTGAAATGATGCAAGGCCCATAGGTAGGCCAGGATCAACGATGCGATGGCAAGCCGCACACTGGCCTGGCCGTGTTCGCTATCCGGACGCTCGGCCAAGCGTTGCCTGATCGGAACCATGGCAGCGGACAGGCGGGTGAGCATCGCGGTCAGTACAGACCCGGCTGGCGCGTGGGCACCGAGAATCGTTCGCATATCTCAAGCAGGCGTTCGCGGTTGACCAGCAGGGCTTCGACGCAACGTGGGTCGAACAGTTTGCCGGCCTCCTCGCGCAGGTAGCCCAGCGCATCGTCCAGTGTCCAGGCCTTCTTGTAGGGTCGTGGCGACAGTAGTGCGTCCAGCACGTCGGCCACCGCAACGATCCGTGCGGACAACGGGATCGCATCGCCGACCAGGCCGTCGGGATACCCGCTGCCGTCGTATCGCTCGTGGTGGCGCAATGCGATCTCGGCGCCGATCTGGATGAACCGGTTCTGGCTGCCGTGGAGCAACTCGAAACCGATCCTCGGATGGCGCCGCATGACCTCGACCTCGTGGTCCTCGAGCGGTCCGGGCTTCATCAGGATCGCATCGGGAATGGCAATCTTGCCCATGTCGTGCAATGGTGCGGCCAGCTCGATGAGGCGTACCTCGTCCTCGAACATGCCCAACTCTTCGGCCACCAGGCCTGCGATGTGTGCCATCCGCTCCAGGTAGGCGCTGGTGCCCGCATCGCGGTATTCGATCGCACGCGCCAGCCGCGACAAGGTCTCGCGTTCGCGCTCCTCGACCTCATTGATGCTGGATAGCAGTCGCTGCTCCAGCGACAACGCGCGTTGCTTTACCGACTCGGATTGCTGGCGCAACTGCAGCAGGTTGCGGCAGCGCGCGCGCATTTCCCGCGGGCGGATCGGCTTGACCAGGAAGTCGATGATCCCTGCATCCAGCGCTGCCTGCCGGATGGGAGCATCGCCGACGATCGTAACCAGCACGATCGGCACGTCGCGATGCATCATCGGTTTACGGAACTGACGGGCAAACTCGAGCCCGTCCATGCCCGGCATCCGATAGTCGAGCAGCAACAGGTCCGGGCGGTTTTCCATGCACCAGTCCAGTCCGACCTGCGAATTCCCGAAGTCGAACACCTGCAACTCGGGACTGATGTCCTCGAGGATGTGCCGCAGCATCGAGCGGGCAGAAGTCTGGTCGTCGACGATCGCGATGTTCACGGCGTTATCCAACCTCTCTGGAAGATGGTTGCCTGAAGCACGCCCACCTTGGGCGTGTCCGCTTGAAAGCATGCGCGCCAAAAAGCACACCTGTCAAAAACACGCTGGTCATCGTCCTGGTCCACTCCCTTCCATGGAAAGCAATATCCATGCCCGCCATCCGGGCCATTGGCGCATCCAGCTGCCGGTAATAACGTGAACCCCGGCAATGCACGGTCATGCCGTGATCCGTCCCACGTATCGATAGAATACTCCGTCACGCTGCACGGCACGCAGCCGGGGGCACCGGACCTGCCCTACCCTGCGCTGGACCAGCCGTCAGGCGGTTGTCTCAGGCCGCAGGTACGGGAACAGCAGCACGTCACGGATCGAGGCCGAATCCGTGAACAACATCACCAGGCGATCAATACCCACGCCCAATCCGCCGGTCGGCGGCATGCCAACTTCCAGTGCGCGGATGTAATCGGCATCGAAATGCATCGCTTCATCATCGCCGCCCGCCTTGGCCTGGACCTGGGCATGGAAGCGCGCAGCCTGGTCTTCGGGATCATTCAGCTCCGAGAAGCCATTGGCCAGCTCCCTGGCCCCCACGAAGAGTTCAAAACGGTCGGTGATGCCAGGCTCGGTGTCGGACTCGCGTGCCAGGGGCGACACTTCCACCGGGTAGTGGGTAATGAACGTTGGCTGGATCAAACCATCCTCGACGGTCCTTTCGAAAATCTCGAGCAGCAGCTTTCCCCACCCATGCCCGGGTTTGGCGACAACCCCCAGGCGCGCGCAGTGCATTGCCAGTGCATCACGATCTCGGCAATCAGCGGCCGTGATCTCCGGGTTGAGTTCACGCACCGCGTCTTCCATCTTCCAGCGCCGGAAACGCGGGCCCAGATCGATGGCATGCGCTTCCCACTGGAGCTGCGTGGTGCCCAGTGTTTCGTGCGCGACGTCGCGGATCATCGATTCGGTCAGGTCCATGACTTCGTCGTACGTGGCATAGGCCTCGTACAACTCCAGCATGGTGAACTCCGGGTTGTGCCGGGTACTGACCCCTTCGTTGCGGAAGTTGCGATTGATCTCGTACACGCGTTCAAACCCACCGACCACCAGGCGCTTGAGGTACAGCTCTGGCGCAACGCGCAGGAACAGGTCCAGGTCCAGCGCATTGTGGTGCGTCGTGAACGGCTTGGCAGTAGCGCCGCCGGCAAGGTAATGCATCATCGGCGTCTCGACTTCCAAAAACCGGCGCGCATCGAGCCAGCGCCGGATCGCGGCGATGATGCGCGAGCGCTGCACGAAGACGTCGCGCGCTTCCGGCGAAACGATCAGGTCGACATAACGTTGGCGGTAACGCTGCTCGACATCGGCCAGGCCGTGCCACTTGTCCGGCAATGGCCGCAACGACTTGGTCAGCAAGCGCAGTGATTGCGCCTTGACCGACAGCTCGCCGGTGCGGGTGCGCATCAGCGTGCCGGTCACGGCGACGATATCGCCGACGTCCCAACCCTTGAAGGCGTCATAGCAATCGCCCAACGTCGCCGACTGCAGGAACAACTGGATGCGCCCGGACGTATCCTGGATTTGCGCGAAGGCCGCCTTGCCCATCACCCGCTTGGCCATCAACCGCCCAGCCAAGGCGACGCTTCGACCTTCGGCTTCGAGCGCTTCGCCGGTCCACTGGTCGACGTCGACGTAGGCATCCTGCAAGTCCCGCGCGTAGTCCACCCGACGGAAGTCGTTGGGAAAGGCAACGCCCTGCCCGCGCAATGCCGTGAGCTTGGAGCGGCGCTCGGCGATCAGGCGGTTTTCGTCGATGGGGGTGGCTGGCGTTTCGTCGGTCATGGAAGTCGTGATCAGATGATGTGCAGGTATAGGAGCGGCTTCAGGTTTGATCTTTTTCTCAAGGCAAGAGCTCGCGGCTGAAGTCGCTCCTACGATGGAACCCAGCGCAGTGGATGGCTGGAAGTTGAAGCATCACACCGCATCGCTGCGTTTGGAACCGGCCTGCAGGCCCGATTTCAGGCTGGCTTCGATGAATTCGTCCAGATCGCCATCCAGCACGTTCTGGGTATCACTGCGCTCCACGCCGGTGCGCAGGTCCTTGATCCGTGACTGGTCGAGCACGTAGTTGCGGATCTGGCTGCCCCAGCCGATGTCGGACTTGGTCGCTTCCAGCGCGTCCTTTTCGACATTGCGCTTTTGCACCTCCAACTCATATAGCTTCGCGGCGAGCATCTTCATCGCGGTATCGCGGTTCTGATGCTGGCTGCGGCCGTTCTGGCAGGCGACGACGGTATTGGTCGGGATGTGGGTGATGCGCACCGCCGACTCGGTCTTGTTGACGTGCTGGCCGCCGGCCCCGGATGAGCGATAGACGTCGGTGCGCAGGTCGGCAGGATTGATGTTGATCTCGATGTTGTCATCGACTTCCGGCGACACGAACACCGACGTGAACGAAGTATGCCGGCGATTATCCGAGTCGAAGGGTGATTTGCGCACCAGCCGGTGCACGCCGATCTCGGTCTTCAGCCAGCCGTAGGCGTAGTCGCCTTCGACACGGATCGTGGCGGACTTGATGCCGGCGACATCGCCGCCGCTGACTTCCATCAATTCGGTCTTCCAGCCACGCGCCTCGGCCCAGCGCAGGTACATGCGCAGCAGCATTTCGGCCCAGTCCTGGGCCTCGGTGCCACCGGCACCGGCCTGGATGTCGACAAATGCGGCATTGGCATCCATGTCGCCGGAGAACATGCGCTGGAATTCGAGCTTGTCCACGCCCTTGGCATGGCGCTCGACGTCGGCGGTGACGGCGTCGGCGGTGTCCTGGTCATCCTCTGCCTCGACCAGGTCAAGCAGTTCGTCGGCGCCGCGGAGCCCTTCGCCGATGTCGCGGATGCCGTTGACGGTGCTGTCCAGCAGCGCCCGCTCCTTGCCTAGCGCCTGGGCGCGGTCGGCATCGTTCCAGATGTCCGGGTTTTCCAGCTCGCGATTGACTTCTTCCAGACGCTCAACCTTGGCGTCGTAGTCAAAGGTACCCCCTGAGCGCATCCAGCCGTCCAATCAGGTCGGCGATGCGCTGGCGGATGGGATTGAGTTCGATCATGTGCGGTCGTGAGGGTGCGAAAGACCGTGGATTCTAACAGCTGGGGCTGGCTCCCCACGACTGCATGTACGTGCCGAGGCATCGTCGACGGCGTCGAAGCTGGCCCATGCATTCCCTAGTACGCCTTCAGGACATCCCGATAGCTGCGACTGCAAGGCAGCTGGGTCCCATCCTTCAGGTGCACGCGCGCATCCCCGGTGTCCAGCGGTTCGATCGAAGCCACCTGATCCAGGTTGACGATGTAACTGCGGTGGATGCGGGTGAAGCGCGCCGGGTCGAGCTTGGTTTCGATCGCGGCCACGGTACTGCGCAAAGGATAGTCGCGCTCGCGCACACGCAGGTTGACGTAATTGCCAGCGGCCTGCAGCCATTCGATATCGTTGGCGGCGACCAGGAATTCACGTCCCAGCTTGCGCACCAGGAAGCGTTGGGGGCGGTCGACAGGATCAGCCGGAGGGGCGTCGTCAGGCGCATCCAGCAGATGGGCTTCACCTTGCCATCGGCGCCAGAACCACTGGTAGCTGTGGTGCACCACGACGATTATGCTGAAGGTGCGAAAGTCCTTGAGGTACTCATAGACCACTTCACGCGGCCAGTTGCCAAAGTCGTAGTGTCCACCCATTGCGGCATAGGCCATCTTGCGCAGCAGCACCATGCCGACCACGTGCAGCAACGACCAGCCCATGCTTGCGACCAGGTAGATGGGCAAGTACCGGCGCCAGGTATCCCAGTGCAGGGGCCAGCGCCGACACAGCGCAAACACCAAAGGCAACAGCGCCAGTGAGGCAATCGCGCTGCTGGCTTCCCAGATGACTGGCTTCCAAAAGGGCAGCCCTTCGCCATATCGCGCTGCATCCAGCAGTTCACCCAGGCTGTTGGCGATGGCAGCCAAGGCAAAGATCGCCACCCAGATCGCCATTTCCACGGGACGTTGCCAGGGAGAGAACTGTCGCCAGGGTCTGGGTGGCGTCTGTTGGGTCGACGTGGGCATCCCTGCATTCTAGCCAGCGCGCGTGCATGGGCAGCCCCGATTCGTCCCCGGGTTCCGCGATTCGTCCCTCGATGGCGTCAGTACGCCACTTGACGCTGTTACAGATACTCGACGAAGACGACGCTGTGGCCATCTCCACTACCGGCCGCACCCATGGCTCGTCGCCACGATATCGATGCCTTGCGCATCCTCGCCTTTGCCCTGTTGATCCTCTACCACGTTGGCATGGTCTACGTGTTCGATTGGGGGTATCACATCAAGAGCAGCTACCAGGCCGAATGGCTGCAGTGGCCGATGATTTTCCTGAATCGCTGGCGGATGCCGCTGCTGTTCATGATTTCGGGCATCGCGATCGGGCTGTACAACCCCAACTTGAAGCAACCCGGGCGCGGGCCGTTCAAGTTCGCCTCGCTGCGTACCTGGCGGCTGCTATTGCCGCTGATCTTCGGAATGTTCACCGTGGTTTCCGTCCAGGCGTATTGCCAGGGCGTGGCCAACGGCCACGTCGCGCCCGGTTTCTGGAACTTCCTGCTGCGGTACTGGCAGGTGCGGCCGTGGCCGGCGGGCAGTTTTGACGGCTGGGAACACGGCATCACCTGGAACCACCTGTGGTACCTGCCCTATCTTTGGATATACACGCTGGTACTGATGGCCTTGCTGCCCTTGCTTAAGACCGGCGTGGGACAACGCGTGCTCGGCCTGCTCAACGAGCGCCGCGGATGGACGCTGGTGTTGTTGCCGGCGCTGCCCATGTTGGCCTACCTGTTCGTGCTGAAGCCGCGGTTTCCGGAAACCCACGCCCTGTTTGGCGACTGGTACCTGCATGCGGAGTACTTCACGGCGTTCCTGTACGGCTATGCGATCTCCCGTGCCGACGGACTGTGGGAAGAGCTGGTCAGGCTGCGCCACCGTACCTTGTGGGTCGCAATGGTATCGATCACCGCCTACCTGTTGCTGCGTGCAGCCGGCCGTTACCTGCCGCCGGACCATATCCCGCATGTCGTGCCGATGGTCTTCTGGATGTGCCTGTCGCATGCCGCGCAGACCCTGTACCTGTGGACGGCGTTGCTGGCGATCTTGGGATGGGGGCACCTGCTGCTGAATCGCCCGATGCGCTGGCTGCCCTACTGCACCGAAGCCGTCTATCCCTGGTACATCCTGCACCAGAGCCTGATCGTGCCGCTGGCCTTCTTGTTGGTGCCATTGAAGTTGGGCCCGGTGTTGGAGCCGGTGCTGGTGCTTTGTGGCACGGTGCTGGGATGCCTGCTGCTGCATGAGTTCGTGATCCGCCGGGTTACGATCCTGCGGCCACTGTTCGGCCTCAAGCTGAAACGCACGCAAATCCACGGCAGCACCCCCATGCCCGCCGCACAACCGATTGCCTGACCGGCAGGACGCCTGAACGGAGCACGCATGTTTGAAGTAGACCCCAACCTCTGGCTGCAATCGTTTGCCTCCCCTGTCCTGCAGTGGCTCATGCTTGCCGTTACCACGCTGGGCTACGACTGGTTCTACATCGTGCTGATCGTTGTCCTTGGGTTTGGGCTACGCCTGCGGCCGACCCTGGGCATGATGCTTGCCCTGTTGCTGGCGGGGCTGGTCACCCATGCGGTCAAGACCGGTTTCGAAATGCCGCGGCCAAGCGATCTCGACGTGCGTGTCCTCGATAGCGGCGAGCTCCACGCGCCGCTGGTGGCGCACGGCGGTGCGGATCGCTTTCTCGGCCTGCCTTCGCCCGAGGCACGCGCTGCGATCCGCGCATCGCCCGAACCGGACTATGGCTTCATCAGCGGCCATGTCGCCGCTGCCACTGCGATGTGCCTGGGATTGTTGCTGTGCTTCCGGGTCCGCAGACGGGCATTGTGGATAGCGTTGGGCGCGTGGCCCGTGCTGATGGCGTTGTCGCGCATGTACCTGGGCAGGCATTTCCTGGGCGACGCATTGGGTGGATTGCTGGCCGGCGTGCTGATGGCCTTGCTTGCGGCCTGGTTGTTGCCAACCCAAGCGGCACCGCATGGATCACGAACGCGATTTGGCGGGCTGGCGATCGCCACGCTCGTGTTGTGCCTGCTGGTTCCGTTTACACCGCTGCTGGATGGCCCCACGCTTGGCCGGCTGGCCGGGCTGGTCATCGTGCTGGGCGTGCTGGCGTGGCAGGGTTTCCCCGACGATTCCGGCACGCTGGCCCAACGTGCCGGACGCGTTGCCTGCGTATGTGCCGTTTATCTTGGCGTCAAGCTTGCCCTCAGGGCGCTTGCCGGAGTGTCCGGCTGGGACGATGCCAACCTGATGTGGTTCCCGGTGACGATTGCCGCGACCGCCACGATGTTCCTGGGTGGTGTCGCCCTGGCCAGATGGCTTGGGCTGTTCCGCAGTGGCATGGCGGACGCAGCGCTCGGCGGTGGCTCCATGACGCAGGCCGGGTAAACGACCCGGCGACGATCTCAATCGATCGCCTCGCGATGCACTACGATCAGCTGGATGGCATCACCACCACGGTAATCGTCCGGTGCAAGACGATAGGCGATACGGATGCGGTCGTCGGGTGGCGTCCCGCCCCAGCCGCCAAAGTGGATGGCGTTGAGTGGCTTGCCGTCGTGCATGAGCTCCAGCTTGAGGTGTCGCTCGCCGACCACGCGCCAGCGCACGACATCGAACTCGCCATCGAATACGGGCTCTGGGAAACCCTGTCCCCATGGGCCGCCATCGCGCAAGGCGCAGGCATTGCCGATATCGAATTCCTCGGCGGCAAGCACGCCATCGCTGGCGACGATGTCCTGCAGTGACGCGGGGTCGACCAATTGCCCCGCACAGGTTTCGAAAGCCGCCGAGAAATCGGCAAGCCGCGCATGCGGCAGGCTCAGGCCCGCGGCCATGGCATGGCCGCCGAATCGTCCGATCAAACCGGGGTGCAGCGCATCCACCCGCGCCAGTGCGTCACGGATATGGAAGCCGGGGATCGATCGCGCGGAGCCACGCAACTGGTCGCTACCAGGCTCGGCGGGCGCGAACGCGATGACCGGCCGATGCAGCCGTTCCTTGACCTTGGAGGCAACCAGTCCAACCACGCCAGGATGCCAGTCGGCATCAAACAAGCAGTGCGCGACGCGTGGACCGGCTTCGGTGATAGCCAGGCCGGTCAACGCGAGGTCCGCATCGTCCACCATCTTCTGCTGCACGTTACGGCGTTCGGCATTGATGCGGTCGAGCACACTGGCAAGTCCTCGCGCGGTCGTGGCGTCGTCAGCAAGCAGGCATTCGATCCCGAGCGCCATGTCCTCCAGTCGGCCGGCTGCGTTGATCCGCGGACCGATCGCGAACCCGATGTCCGCGGCATTGAGTGAGGCTGCCTTGCGTCCCGAAACCTCGATCAAGGCCTGCAGCCCGGCGCAGCCCTGCCCGGCGCGCAGGCGGCGCAGCCCGGCCGAGACCAGCGCGCGGTTGTTCCTGTCCAGGGGCACCAGGTCTGCGACGGTCCCTACGGCGACAAGATCGAGCAGGGTCGACAGGTCAGGTACGTCATTGGCGAAAGCGCCCTGCGATCGCAACTTGGCGCGCAAGGCCAACAACACGTAGAAGATGACACCCACACCGGCGAGCATCCTGCTTCCAAAACCGTCGCCCCGCTGGTTGGGGTTGACGATGGCATCTGCCGGCGGCAATGCCTCGCCAGGCAGGTGGTGGTCGGTCACCAGCACGCCCCAGCCCAGCGCCTTGGCCGCGGTGACGCCGGCATGGCAGGCGATGCCGTGGTCGACGGTCACCAGCAGATCAGGTGACCTGTCAGCGAGCTCCGCAACCAAGGCGGGCGACAAACCGTAACCGTGCACCATGCGATTGGGTACGGCATGCGAGACATTGCGCGCCCCCAGCATCCGCAGTCCGCGTACGCCAACCGCGCAGGCGGTCGCGCCGTCGCAGTCGAAATCGCCGACTATCAGGATATGTCGATCTTCGGCGATGGCCGTAGCCAGTAGTGCCGTAGCAGCCTCCATGCCAAGCAAGTCATCGGGTGACAGCAGGTCGGCCAGCCGAGGGTGTGCGCTGGCGACATCGAGCGCACCGCGCGCGGCATAGACGCGTCGCAACAGGGGCGAAACGCGTTCGGGCCAGTCGCCCTGGGGTGCACATTCGCGACGCTGGATCGTGCGCGCCATCGTCATGACGGGAAACGCGTCAAGGGCCTGCGCCAGAAACGCCAGCGCTGGCTGCTACGCAATGCATAGGCATTGCCGTCTTCGCAATCCAGTACCAGGCGTTGCAGCTCGCCTTTGCCCAATGCGTCAAACGCAGGTTGCAGCCAGTCGCTTTCAAGAGCTGCCAGGTCCCGGGCGTCGCGCAGGTCGAACAGACTGTCGTCATCGGTTTGTTTGAATGCAACAGGCAGGGCTTCCAGCGTCCCCTGATCCGCTGCATGAGCCAACGCGCGCAATTGCGTTTCGTCGGCATGGATGCTGGCGTGCGGCGTGCGCACGAAATCAGGCAGGATGCCGCCACCCCAGAACCAGAGGCAATTGATCGGCGGCTTGCCCTGCGCGACGCGTTTGGCGTTCCATGGATGGTTGTGCAGCACGACCTGCGCTTCATTGGCCAAGCTGCGCCAGCGCCGCCCGCCATCGCCCTGCGGGAGGTGCTCGAACAAGTCGCTGCCCAACGCTTCGGTTGGCGCGGCAAACCGGGGGGGCTTGGCTTCTGCCGGCAGGCGCAGGTACCAGCGCGCGGGCGTGGGGGCATCCAGGGGAAACCCGGCGTCGCCAAACAAGGGCCGCAGCGCAGGCAGCAACGCCACACTGTCCTCAACCGTAGGCACCAGCGACTCACCGCATGCCAGCAACCGCACGCCATTGATCTCCGGACGCACGTAGGCAGGATCCGCGCGCAGCCAAAAGGCACCGACGGCATCACCGACATCCAGCTGCCGGGTCAAGGCCGCTATCGGCCAATGATTGGGGATCAGTTCGAAGTGGCGCAGGAGTTGCGCCTTGCGCCCCGCTTGCCGGGTCGGCGAGCCACCCGAATCGCGATCGGACCGCCCCAATGCCCGCGCCATCCCGGCACCCAGCCGCTGCCCACCAAAGCGTGCAGCCGCCGGCAGCAGGAACGTCGCCTGCGCCATCGCTCAGTCGCCGTAGCTGACTTTGATGATGTCGTAGTCGCGGTTGCCGGCAGGCGCTTCTATGGTGGCTTCGTCGCCTTCGTTCTTGCCAATCAGCGCGCGAGCCAGCGGTGAGGAGATCGCGATCTTGCCCTGCTTGATGTCCGATTCCAGGTCGCCGACGATCTGGTAGGTCTTTTCCTCGTCGGTTTCGGTGTCGGCCAACACCACGGTGGCGCCAAAAACGATCCGCGTGCCGGCATCGAGCTTGGTGATGTCGATGACCTGGGCATGGGACAGCTCGCCTTCGAGCAGCTTGATCCGCCCTTCGATGAAGCTCTGTTGCTCACGCGCAGCGTGGTACTCGGCGTTTTCCTTGAGGTCGCCGTGCGCACGCGCTTCGGCGATGGCCGCGATCACGGCCGGCCGCTTGGTGGACTTCAATTCTTCCAGCTCGGCGCGCAGTCGCTGCGCGCCTTGTGTCGTCAGTGGCGCTCTCATCGTGGTGCTCTCATTGGTTTGTCTCCAGCTCCTTGTGGAGCTCCTGCAGCGACCATACCGGCCCGCTATCGCGATAGTCCAGCGAGTGCAGCAACGCCTTGGCGCCGGCAATCGTGGTCGAATAAACCACACGCTGTTGCAAGGCCTCGCGACGGATCGAGAACGAGTCCGATATCGCCTGCCGGCCTTCCGTGGTGTTGACGATGTAGGCAATCTCGCCGTTCTTGATCAGGTCGACGATGTGCGGCCGGCCTTCGATGACCTTGTTGATCGAGTCGCACGTGATGCCCTGCTCGCCCAGCCAGCGCGCCGTGCCATGCGTGGCGACCAGCGTGTATCCCCGGCGCAACAACTCGTTGGCCACCGGTAGCAGGCGCGCCTTGTCCGGGTCGCGCACCGACAGGAATGCCTTGCCGACGGCGGGCGCACGGATGCCGGCTGCCTCCTCGGCGCGTGCAAAGGCCGCACCAAAGCTGCGACCCACGCCCATGACCTCGCCGGTCGAACGCATCTCCGGGCCGAGGATCGGATCCACGCCCAGGAACTTGGCGAAGGGAAACACGGCTTCCTTGACGGAGAAGTATTCGGGAACCACTTCCGTCGTGGCACCCTGCTCTGCCAGCGTCTTTCCGGCCATGCAGCGCGCCGCGATCTTGGCCAGCGGGATGCCGGTGGCCTTGGACACGAACGGTACTGTTCGCGAGGCACGCGGATTGACTTCAAGCAAGTAGACATTCGCCTCGCCCTGGGCATCGATCTGCACCGCGAACTGGGTATTCATCAGACCCACGACATTCAACGCACGCGCCAGGAGGACAACCTGCTCGCGCAGCTGAGCCTGCACTGCCGGCGTCAGCGAATACGGCGGCAACGAACACGACGAGTCGCCCGAATGCACACCGGCTTCCTCGATGTGCTCCATCACGCCACCGATCAGGACGTTGCCATCCTTGTCTGCGATGACATCGACATCAACCTCGACCGCATTGTCCAGGAAGCGATCCAGCAGCACCGGCGACTTGTCCGACACCTTGACCGCATCGCGGATGTAGCGCGCCAGGTCGGCATCGGAATGCACGACCTCCATCGCTCGCCCACCCAGCACGTAACTGGGGCGCACCACCATCGGGTAGCCGACCTCGCCCGCCAGCGCCAGGGCTTCCTCGGCACTGCGCGCAATACGATTCGGGGGTTGTTTGAGGCCGAGCTTGTCGACCAGTTGCTGGAAACGCTCCCGATCCTCGGCCAGGTCGATCGAGTCGGGCGAAGTGCCGATGATCGGCACACCGTTGTCCTGCAGCGCCTGCGCCAGCTTCAGCGGCGTCTGGCCACCGTACTGGACGATTACCCCGGCAGGCTTTTCGACGTCGACGATCGCCAGCACGTCTTCCAGCGTCAATGGCTCGAAGTACAACCGGTCGGACGTGTCGTAGTCGGTCGACACGGTTTCCGGGTTGCAGTTGACCATGATGGTCTCGTACCCGTCTTCGCGCAGTGCCAGCGCGGCGTGCACGCAGCAGTAGTCGAACTCGATGCCCTGGCCGATCCGGTTGGGGCCACCACCGAGCACCATGATCTTCTTGCGATCCGTGGGCTCGGCTTCGCACTCGTCCTCGTAGGTCGAATACAGGTACGCGGTGGTGGTCGCGAATTCGGCCGCACAGGAATCCACGCGCTTGTACACCGGGCGCACGCCGAAGGCCTTGCGTAGCGCACGCACGGCCAGCTCGCTGGTATCGGTGACCTGGGCCAGGCGCGCATCGGAAAACCCCATGCGCTTGAGCCGGCGCATGCTGCGTGCATCGAGCGAATCCAGGCCATCGGCGGCGAGTTGCTTTTCGCAGGCGACGATCTCTTCGATCTGGTCCAGGAACCAGGGATCGACCCACGACAGGGCGTGCAGCTCTTCGACGTCCAGGCCGGCACGGAAGGCATCGGCGATATGGAAGATGCGATCCGGACCCGGTTCCTTGACCTCGCGCTTGAGCATGGCCAAACCGCTTTCGTCGGTGTAGTCGATCCCGGTCGGATCCAGGCCGATCTTGCCGGTTTCCAGGCCGCGCAACGCCTTTTGCAGCGACTCCTGGAAACTGCGACCGATCGCCATCACCTCGCCCACCGACTTCATCTGTGTGGTCAGGCGTGAGTTGGCCGCCGGGAACTTCTCGAAGGCAAACCGCGGGATCTTGGTGACGACGTAATCGATTGCCGGCTCGAACGACGCCGGGGTCAGCCCGCCCGTGATCTCGTTCTTCAATTCATCCAGCGTATAGCCGACCGCCAGCTTGGCGGCGACCTTGGCGATCGGGAAACCAGTCGCCTTGGACGCCAGCGCCGAGGATCGCGACACGCGCGGATTCATCTCGATCACCACGACGCGGCCGGTCTGTGCATTGATGCCGAACTGCACGTTGCTGCCACCGGTATCGACACCGATCTTGCGCAGCACGGCAAGGGATGCATCGCGCAGGCGCTGGTATTCCTTGTCGGTCAGGGTCTGCGCCGGCGCCACGGTGATCGAGTCGCCGGTGTGCACGCCCATCGCATCGAAGTTTTCGATCGAGCAGACGATGATGCAGTTGTCCGCATTATCGCGGACCACTTCCATCTCGAACTCCTTCCAGCCCAGCACCGATTCCTCGACCAGCACTTCGTTGACCGGCGACAGCTCCAGGCCATGCTTGACGATGGCCTCGAACTCTTCCTTGTTGTAGGCGATCCCGCCGCCGCTACCGCCCAGCGTGTAGGACGGGCGGATGATGGTCGGATAGCCGACCCGCGTCTGGATGTCGACGGCCTGCTCGAAGGTCTTCGCGACCTCGGCCTTCGGGCAATCCAGCCCGATCTCGCCCATGGCCACGCGGAACAGTTCACGATCCTCGGCCATGCGGATGGCATCGCGCGAGGCGCCAATCAGCTCGACGCCATGGGCTTCGAGCACGCCATGGTCGGCCAGGTCCAGCGCGCAGTTGAGTGCGGTCTGTCCACCCATGGTGGGTAACAGCGCGTCGGGCTTTTCCTTGGCGATGACCTTCTCCACCGTCTGCCAGTTGATCGGCTCGATGTAGACCGCGTCGGCCATGCCCGGATCGGTCATGATCGTGGCCGGGTTGGAGTTGACCAGCACCACGCGATAGCCCTCGTCGCGCAGCGCCTTGCAGGCCTGCGCGCCGGAGTAGTCGAACTCGCAGGCCTGGCCGATGACGATCGGGCCTGCGCCGATGATCAGGACGGTCTTGATGTCGGTGCGTTTTGGCATCGTGTCCTCAGTACATTCGGTTTTGCCAGCGATCCGCCGGCAACCAGGTGATTCGATCAGCATCATCGACATCGATGCCACCAGATTGAACCGCGGCCAGGACATCGGCCTGCATCGCACGCCAACTCTCCGCCCGGGTACCGATCCGTTCGCCCAGCCGGTTGTTATGCGCATCCATCGCGCGGCTGTCGGTGCCGAGCCCGTCACGCTCCATCACACGGGTGACCCACTCCACCCAACGTGGTGAACCGGTATAGGCGACCGTTGCGCTAGCGAGTGAATGCCGGTAGGCATCGGCAGGCCCGTTACGCCCGCCCGGTAGTCCTGCCGCAAACCAATGCGTGTAGACCGTCCCCAGAACAAACACCGGATAGGCAACAAGAATAAAGGCCGCGAGCAGCATCCAGCGCAGTCTTGAAGGCCATGCGGATAAACGGAGCCGCGAGTTCATTGCACAGCCTCCATCGAAGCAACAAAACGATCGAAGAGGTAGGCAACATCATGCGGCCCCGGGCTCGCCTCCGGGTGCCCCTGGAAACTGAAGGCCGGCGCATCGTCCAGCGCAATGCCCTGGTTGCTGCCGTCGAACAGGGAGCGATGGGTCACCCGCGCATTGTCCGGCAAGCTGGCTTCGTCGAGGGCAAAGCCGTGGTTCTGGCTGGTGATCAACACGCGGCTGCTGTCCAGGTCCTGTACCGGGTGGTTGGCGCCATGATGGCCAAACTTCATCTTCATCGACTTCGCGCCCGCGGCCAGTCCGAGCAGCTGGTGGCCCAGGCAGATGCCGAACATCGGGATCTTCCTGGCGATGAACGCCTGGATCGCTGTGATCGCGTAGTCGCACGGTTCCGGATCACCCGGGCCATTGGACAGGAAGATGCCATCTGGTTTCAGTGCCAGCGCATCGGCAGCAGTGGTCTGCGCCGGGACGACGGTGACGTCGCAACCGCGCTCGGCCAGCATCCGCAGGATGTTCTGCTTGACGCCAAAATCGTAAGCGACGACCCGGAATCGGGCGTCGGCCTTGGCGAACTCACCGGAGTCCAGGTCGAGCTGCCCATCGTGCCACGGATAGGGCGTGGCCGTGCTGACTTCCCGGGCCAGGTCCATGCCCTTGAGGCCGGCAAACTTGCGTGCCGCCTCGATCGCCTTGTCGGCATCGATGGCGTCCCCGGCCATCAGCGCACCATTGAGTGCACCCCGGTCACGCAGCAGGCGGGTCAGTTTGCGGGTGTCGATGCCGGCGATCGCAACCATGCCGCGCTCGCGCAGCCAGTCCGGCAGCGCGATCTGGTTGCGCCAGCTGGACGGTCGCCGCGGCACGTCACGCACGATCAGGCCGGCAGCCCACGCGCGCGAGGATTCGTTGTCGGCATCGTTGCAGCCGGTATTGCCGACATGCGGATAGGTCAGCGTGACCAGCTGCCTGGCGTAGGAGGGATCGGTGAGGATCTCCTGGTACCCGGTCATGGCGGTGTTGAACACCACCTCGCCGACCGAAAGGCCGGGCGCGCCAACGGAATCCCCCTCGAACACGGTTCCGTCTTCGAGGACAAGAATGGCAGCATCAGTCACGGGCATCGCCTACGTCAGGTTGCAGAAAACCACCGAAACGGGGCAAACCGGTCCGGGGAAAGTGGAATCAGGCGAGCGGGAATTGTACCGACCAAGCGAGCACTTCGCCAGCATCCGCCGCATGCCTCCCCTGCCGTGAAGACGCTCCTGGGATGCCCCAGACCCCGAATGGACTGACATGGCGCTGGAACCGGCGGCCGCAACCGCCGCGTCGTGGCCTTTCTGGATGGAGGCTACCCGACGCCTGGACAGCCTCGCGTGACCCCTTGTCCAAGCCACGAGTGCAATGTTGGCGCTCGAAATGACCCCGGGCAGACGTTGTCCGGGCGCAACCAAGGACTTACGCCAGCCAAGCCATTACAGCAGGTCGCGTAGTTGATAGCGGCCGGCAGGCCGCCCACTTAACCGGCTGGCCGCATGCAGTGCGCCACGGGCGAAGACATCGCGATGGGTGGCCCGGTGGATCAGCTCGATCCGTTCCCCGGCACCGGTGAACTGGACAGTGTGCTCGCCGACGATATCACCGGCGCGCAAGCTGGCGTAGCTCGGCTGCGCGCCCCCCTGCCCGGCCGCGTCACCCAGCGACAGCGCTGTCCCCGAGGGTGCATCCTTCTTGTGGACGTGGTGCGCCTCGACGATGTCGCAATCCCAACCGGGCAGTGCTTGCGCGGCGCGCTCGACCAGCTCGGCCAGCACCGCCACGCCCAGGCTGAAGTTGGATGCCCACAGCACCGGGATCGTTTTCGAAGCCGACTGCAGCGCAGCGCGCTGGGCATCGTCGAGTCCGGTCGTGCCTGATACCAGCGGCAGTTTGCGCTCGACGCACAACGCGAGGATGTCGTCGAAGGCCTGCGGCAGGGTGAAGTCGATGGCGACGTCGAACTCCGGCACGCCGTTTAGCTCTCCTGCGGAAAACTGCGGGACGCCATCGATCACCCGTTGCGATGGCCTGCGCGACACGCCAGCCACGACCCTGCAGGAATCTGACTCACCACACAACCGCAACAAAGCCTGCCCCATGCGGCCGGAGGCGCCGTGTATCAACAACCGGGTCTGTTCGCTCATGGTCGCAGGCTAGCGGTGCGGCGGCCATGCCACAAGATGGGATCCGCGGCGCACCGGATCTTCCGTGATCCATCATCCAGGCTGTTTCCGGGATCATCCTGGGCGCGGGCACAGCTCAAAACCACGCGATCAACACTCAGTCCGCCCTACGCCCTACGCCCTACGCCCTTGGCTCTTGGCTCTTGGCTCCTGGCTCCTGGCTCCTGATTTCGTGCGGCGTTAAGCAAGCCGAGCACCGGAGTCCAAAGCGGCCGAAGAGGCACCCATGTTCGAGCGCAGCGAGTTTGGGTGCCGTGCCGCTTTGGGCTACGGCGCGCAGGGCACCGGTGACAGCTTCATCGTCACCGGCGCAGCGCCCGTCGCGGATGGTTTTGGTTACTTTTGCCTCAACAAAAGTGACCCGCGCAAAGCGCGGAAGCGTTTGATCTTGACCTTGATCTGGCTTGACCTTGATCTAGCTTGTAAAGGGGACGACATAAATCGCGATAGCACATCCGCAAACCTATCGCGACTTACGTCGCTCCTACAAAACATCAACATCCATGGATGGACAGGCATTCGTCTAGCAAAAGAATCCGCCTTCGCGGGAATAACGGTCAGATTGCAGGCCCACCGCAACGGCACGCCAATGTGCTGAAGAGACGCTGCGTCATTACTACGACACCATCCGTTCCCAGAAACCCTTGACGCCATCAATGAAGGTGCTCGACTTCGGCGAATGCTTGCGCGCGCCCTCACCAACAAACGTCGCTTCAAACTTGTCCAGCAAGTCGCGCTGCTCGGTCGTCAGGTTGACCGGGGTCTCGACCACGGCCTTGCAATACAGGTCGCCCGTACGACGACTGCGCACCGACTTGACGCCCTTGTCGCGCAGGCGGAACACCTTGCCCGTCTGGGTTTCTGCCGGGACGCGGATTTCGGCCTCGCCTCCCAGCGTTGGTACGCGCACGGTATCGCCCAGGGCGGCCTGGGTGATCCGGATCGGCACGTCGCAATGCAGGTCGTCGCCATCGCGCTCGAAGATCGCATGCGGACGCACGCGGACTTCAACGTACAGGTCGCCCGGCGTGGTGCCGGCCGGACCGGCTTCGCCTTCGCCCGACAGGCGGATGCGATCGCCGTTGTCCACGCCTGCCGGGATCTTGACCGACAGTGTCTTTTCTTCTTCGTGGCGACCATTGCCGTGGCAGGCCTTGCATGGATTGGCAATGGTCTGGCCACGTCCACCGCAATGCGGACAGGCCTGCTGCATCGAGAAGATGCCGCGCTGCATGCGCACCTGGCCGTGGCCCTGGCAGGTGTCGCAGGTTTCCAGCTTGCCGTCTTCGGAACCACTGCCATTGCAGGGCTCGCAGGTGGCCATGGTGGGTATGTCGATCTTTTTCTCGGTCCCGGCGACGGCTTCCTCGAGATCCAGTTCCATCACGTAACCGATGTCGGCACCACGACGCGGACCGCGCCCGGGACCGCCACCACCGAAGATGTTGCCGAAGATGTCACCGAAAATATCGCCCATGTCGCCAAAGCCGGCGCCCGGGCCGGGGCCTGCACCGCCGCCGCCCATGCCGTGCTCGAAAGCTGCGTGGCCGTGCTGGTCGTACATGCGCCGCTTGCCGGCATCGGCCAGCACTTCGTAGGCCTCCTTGCATTCCTTGAACGAATCCAGCGCCGCGGCATCGCCTGGATTGCGATCCGGGTGGTGCTTCATCGCGCAGCGTCGATACGCCTTTTTCAGCTCGTCGGTGGAGGCCTCCCGGGACACGCCCAGGACGTCGTAATAGTCGCGCTTGCTCATGCTCGCTTACCCATGCTCACTTACCCATGCTTCAATTCCGTGCCCTGCCCATCGGTCAAAGGCCGTGGCGGGACATGTGATACGAAAAGGGTTCGGGACAGCCTTGCGCGATCCCGAACCCTCATCACAACCCTCCTCCCGCAAGGAGGCAGGGCCGCGCCTCCATTACTTCTTTTCTTCGTCGTCCTTGACTTCGGTGAACTCGGCGTCGACCACGTCATCGCCGCTCGGCGCCTGCTCGCCCTGGGCCCCACCGGCTGCACCGTCGCCCTGCTCGGACGCGGCCGCGGCGGCGGCAAACAGTGCCTGGCTGGCTTCTTCCAGCGACTTGGACTTGGCCTCGATCTGGCCCTTGTCGTCGCTCTTCATGGCGGTTTCCAGCTCGGCGATGGCACCCTCGGCACGACCAATCAGGTCACCACCCAACTTCTCGCCGTTGTCCGTGATCGCGCTGCGGGTGGCATGGATCAGGGCGTCGGCCTGGTTTCGGGCCTGCACCAGCTCGTGGAACTTCTTGTCCTCTTCGCGGTGCGCTTCGGCGTCCTGCACCATCTTCTGGATCTCTTCGTCCGACAGGCCCGAGCCAGCCTTGATCTCGACCTTCTGTTCCTTGCCGGTCTTCTTGTCCTTGGCGGTGACGTGGACGATGCCGTTGGCGTCGATGTCAAACGACACCTCCACCTGCGGCATGCCGCGCGGCGCGGCATCGATGCCGGTGAGGTCGAACTTGGCAAGGGACTTGTTGTAACGCGCCTGTTCGCGCTCGCCCTGCAGCACGTGCACGGTGACCGCGGACTGGTTGTCCTCGGCCGTGCTGAACGTCTGCGAGGCCTTGGTCGGCACCGTGGTGTTCTTCTCGATGATCTTGGTGAACACGCCGCCCAGGGTCTCGATGCCCAGGCTCAATGGGGTCACGTCCAGCAGCAGCACGTCCTTGACGTCGCCCGCCAGCACGCCGCCCTGCACCGCCGCGCCGATCGCGACCGCCTCGTCCGGGTTGACGTCCTTGCGTGGCTCCTTGCCGAAGAACTCGCCGACCGCCGCCTGCACCTTGGGCATGCGGGTCTGGCCACCGACGAGGATCACCTCGTTGATGTCACTGGCGCGCAGGCCGGCGTCGTTGAGCGCGGTCTTGCACGGCTCGATGGTCTTCTTGATCAGGTCCTCGACCAGTGCCTCGAGCTTGGCGCGGGTCAGCTTGATGTTGAGGTGCTTGGGGCCGGACGCGTCGGCGGTGACGTATGGCAGGTTGACCTCGGTCTGCTGGGCCGTCGACAGCTCGATCTTGGCGCGCTCGGCGGCGTCCTTGAGGCGCTGCAGGGCCAATGGATCCTTACGCAGGTCGATGCCCGAATCCTTGTTGAACTCGTCGACCAGGTAATCGATGACGCGCTTGTCGAAGTCCTCGCCTCCCAGGAAGGTGTCGCCGTTGGTGGACAGCACTTCGACCTGCATTTCGTCGTCGACCGAGGCAATCTCGATGATCGACACGTCGAAGGTGCCGCCGCCCAGGTCGTAGACCGCGATCTTGCGGTCGCCGCCCTTCTTGTCCATGCCATAGGCCAGTGCCGCGGCCGTCGGCTCGTTGATGATGCGCTTGACGTCCAGGCCCGCGATCTTGCCGGCATCCTTGGTCGCCTGGCGCTGGGAGTCGTTGAAGTACGCCGGCACCGTGATCACGGCCTCGGTGACGGTCTCGCCGAGATACGCTTCGGCGGTCTTCTTCATCTTCTCCAGGATGCGCGCGGAGACTTCCTGCGGCGACATCTTCTTGGCGTCGCTGGTCTGGACCCACGCATCGCCGTTGTCGTGCTGGATGATCTTGTACGGCACCAGGTCGCTGTCCTTCTGGACCTCGGCGTCGGTGAACTTGCGGCCGATCAGGCGCTTCACCGCGTACAGGGTGTTGTGCGGGTTGGTGACCGCCTGGCGCTTGGCCGAGGCACCGACCAGGACTTCGCCATCCTTGCTGAAGGCGACCACGGAAGGCGTGGTGCGATCGCCCTCGCTGTTCTCGATGACCTTGGCCTTGCCGCCTTCCATGATGGCGACGCAGGAGTTGGTGGTACCCAGGTCGATGCCGATGATCTTGGACATGATGTATTGCTCCCTCGGTGATTCGTTGTCTGTTGAGGCGGTTTTTACCGCCCGATGTTCGTGATTTGGGGGCGTTGGAGCGCGGTTCAAGCGCTTTACCCCGTATTTGTTTGGCTTTCAGGTGCTGTTGTAGGAGCGGCTTCAGCCGCGAGCTCTTCCTTGGAGCCGCATCTGAATCAGGAGCTCGCGGCTGAAGCCGCTCCTACGAAGAGCGAAGAGCACTTAGTCGCTCTTGGCAACCACCACCAACGCCGGCCGCAGCAAGCGTTCATTCAGTACGTAACCCTTCTGGAAGGTCTGCGCGACGGCGCCGGGCGGCACGCCCTCGGCGTCAACCAGGCTCATGGCCTGGTGGCGCTCGGGGTCGAAGGCGTCACCGGCAGCCGGAACGACTTCGATCAGGCCATTGTTCCCGGCAATCCGGTGCAGTTGGCGCAAGGTCAGCTCAAGCCCCTCGCGCAGCGGATCTGCCTTGGGTGCAGCAGCCAGCCCGGCCTCCATGCTGTCGAAGACGTCCAGCAACTCGCCCAGCAAGCGCTCGTTGGCAAACTTGCGCGCGGTGTCGACTTCGCGGGTGAGCCGCTTGCGCTGGTTTTCCAGGTCTGCGCGCTCGCGCAGCGAGTCGGCGCGCAACTGCTCCAGCTCGCCCCGAAGGGTTTCGAGCTCGGCGTCGCGAGGGTCGAGTCCGTTGTCCAGATCGTCGTCGTGTTGCGCCGGATCGGTGTCCTGCGTGGGTGTATTGGTCATGCTCCAGCATCCATTCGCGGCCCAATGCCGCCCGGGCTTTCTGGATGAGGGCCCCGACGGCCGCTTTCAAGTCACCGACGTGTCAACGTGGGCAAGCGCCCAGCTCAGGCGCCTGGTTTGAGCGCGGCACCCAGCACGTCGGCCGCCGCCTGGACCACGGGGATCACCCGGTCGTAGGCCATCCGCGACGGCCCGATCACGCCCAGCACGCCCAACGTGCGGTCGCCGGAAACATAGGGCGCGGTGACCAGCGACATGCCCTGCAACGGTGCCATCCCTGTCTCCTCGCCAATGAAGATGCGCACGCCCGGGGCCTGGATGGTGCGTTCCAGCAGCTGCAGGATCTCGCGTTTGCGGGCAAACGCCTCGAACAGCTCACGCAGGCGGTCCAGGTCGGACAGGTCCTGCACGCCCATCAGCCGGGTCTGGCCCGCCAGCAGCACGCCATCATGCGTGGTGCCCGCCGGATCCTCGGACAGCGCCTGTTCGGCCAGGTCCACGGTACTGGTCAGCAAGGCGGACATCTCGTTGCGCGCGGCCTTGAGCTCGGCCAACAGCGAAAGCCGGATGTCTGCCAGCTTTCGGCCGGCAAAGTTGTGGTTGAGGTAATTGGCGACGCGCTCCAGTTCGCCGGCATCGTAGGGGCGGCGGGTCTGGATGATGCGGTTCTGGACGTCGTTGTCGGCAAAAACCAGGATCGCCAGCACCCGCTGGCCATCCAGCGCGACGAAGTCGATGTGGCGGAAGGCGAACTGCTCGCGCCCCGGCACGCTGACCACGCCGACGAAGTGGCTCATGGCAGACAGCAATTCCGAAGCGCTGCCCAACAGCGCCTGGGTGCCGCCGCCTGCTGGCAGTTCCTGGCGCAGGCGCACCATTTCGCCTTCAGGCAACGGGCGCAGCTGCAACAGCGTATCGACAAAGACCCGATACCCCTGGGGCGTGGGTATCCGCCCGGCCGAGGTATGTGGCGAGCTGAGCAGGCCGATGTCCTCCAGGTCGGACAGGATGTTGCGAATGGTGGCCGGGCTGACGTCCAGCCCCGCGTGCCTGGCCAGCGTCTGCGACCCCACTGGCTCGCCGTTGCGGATATAACGCCCGATCAGCGTGCGCAGCAACTGGCGTGCGCGGGGGTCGAGGCTGTCGTTGTCGATGAAAGCGGTGGGCATGCCATCGGATATAAGCCCCCGGACGGCAGCGTGCAAGTTTTGGCGCTTGGCTTGCCTGCCGATCAGCCCCGTGGCGAGGCAGCCATGGCCCACGCCCTGCCACCTTCCCCGTCGTTCCGGCTTTCGCCGGGGCGACGGCACCTGTGTTGCGTTGGTTGGTTGGTTGGTTGGCTGGCGGGCTGGCTGGCCCTGGCCCTGGCCCTGGCCGCTACCAATGATTCGCTGCGTTTGCGACTGCAATCTCTTACGCTATCGGGATGCTGACCCACCTTGCCATCCGCGACTTCGCCGTCGTGGCCACTGCAGAACTTGAATTCGGGCCCGGGATGACCGTCATCTCCGGCGAAACCGGTGCCGGCAAATCATTGCTGGTCGATGCGTTGGGCTTTTTATCCGGGTTGCGCGCAGACAGCGCGATGGTGCGCCATGGCGCGAATCGCGCCGAACTGGTGGCTGCCTTCGACCTGGGTGACGCGGCCGCGGCACTGGTTTGGCTGCGGGACAACGAATTCGATGAAGGCACGGACTGCCAACTGCGCCGCACGCTGCGTGCCGACGGCGGCTCGCGCGCCTGGATCAATGGCCGTCCGGCGACCATGACCCAGCTCGGTGCGCTGGCCGAATGCCTTGTCGAGATCCATGGCCAGCACGAGCACCAGGCGCTGCTGTCAAAAAACAGCCAATTGGCTTTGCTCGACGCCTTCGGCCGCACCGAGCCGCAACTTGCCCCCGTGCGGGAAGCCGCCCACGCCTGGTCGGCGCTGCTGCGCGAACGCGACGTCCTCTCTCAGCAGGGCGACGTCAGCGAGCGCATCGCCTGGCTGGAACACCAGTTGCAGGAGTTGCAACGCGAATCGCTGGAGCCCGACGCGATCGTCGAGCTGGTCGCGGACCATCGCCGCCATGCCCACGCCGCCACGCTGATCCAGGCCTGCGATGACGCCTTTGTGCGCCTGGGCGGCGACGAAGGCCCTGCCCTGACCCGCCAGCTGCAGGACGTGCGCAACCAGCTTGGCCGCGAAGCCGAACACGAACCGCGCCTGGGCGAAGTCGATGCCATGCTCGATTCGGCCGCGATCCAGCTCGACGAAGCACTGACCCTGCTCGAGAAGGTCCGCGCCGACCTGGACCTGGACCCAGCCGCCTACGACGAGCTGGACCAGCGCCTTGCCCGCCTGCACGAACTCTCGCGCAAGCATCGCGTCGCCCCGGAAGGGCTGGCCGCGCAGCGCGATGCGCTGACGACGGAGCTTGAGCAGTTGCGTGGTGCAGGCGAACGCGCCGAATCGCTGGGCCAGGAAATCGCGACCGCGGCCAGCCAATGGCGCGAGGCAGCGAAGACCCTGGGCGCAGCCCGCGCAAGCGCGGCAAACTCCCTGTCCAAGGCCACGACGGCCCTGCTGGGCGAGCTTGGCATGGCGGGTCGCTTCGAGATCGAGTTGTCTCCCATCGCTGACGAGCGCCCGGACCCGCAGGGCGCCGAGCGCGCCGAGTTCCTGGTCGCCGCCAATGCCGGCCAGCCACCGCGTCCACTGCGCAAAGTGGCGTCGGGCGGCGAGCTTTCACGCATCTCGCTGGCCATCGAAGTCGCCGCACTGGGATTGGACATCGTGCCCACGATGGTCTTTGACGAGGTCGACTCGGGCATCGGCGGCGCCGTCGCCCAGATCGTCGGCCAGAAGCTGCGCGCACTGGGCGGCACCCGCCAGGTGCTGTGCGTGACCCACTTGCCGCAGGTAGCGGCGCAGGGCCACAGGCATTACAGGGTCAGCAAGGCCGAAACATCCGGCATGACCCAGAGCGCCGTGCAATTGCTGGATACCAAACAGCGCGAGCAGGAACTGGCCCGGATGCTGGGTGGAGTGGAAGTCGGCAAGGAGGCGCATGCGGCTGCGCGCCGATTGCTGAAGGATGCAAGCTGACGGCCGTGCCGTCGACTTGCCATCGCCCCTGCAGGAGCGGCTTCAGCCGCGAGCTCCTGCTCCTGCTTAGGCTTGTCGCGCTGGAGTTTGTAGGGGCGTTGGCTTTTGTAGGAGCGACGTCAGTCGCGATAAGGGTTGCACGAAACTCCTGTCGCGACTGACGTCGCTCGTGCAAAAAACCGAAGCCGAGGCCGAAATCCCGGGCAGGAGCCCGGATCAGTAGCTCGCGGCTGAAGCCGCTCCTACAACAGCAGCCCCCTCCTACCCGCTTGGTGGAAGCAAGGGGCTGGATCAGCGTTTCTTGCGCACGTACAGCACAAGCGAGTGCTCTTCGATTTCGTAGCCATGCTTGGCTGCGATCCGGTGCTGCAGCTCCTCGATCTCGTCGCTCTCGAACTCGATGATCTTGCCTGTGTCGATATCGACCATGTGGTCGTGGTGCTCGCCCCGGTCCAGTTCGTAGACCGCGTGGCCACCCTCGAAATTGTGCTTCAGCACCAGCCCGGCGGCCTCGAACTGGGTCAGCACCCGATAGACCGTCGCCAGGCCGATCTCGTCTCCCTGCTGCAACAGCAGCTTGTAGATGTCTTCGGCCGTCATGTGGCGCGGCTTGACCCGCTCCAGCAACTGCAGGATCCGCATCCGCGGATGGGTGACCTTGAGTCCGGCTTTGCGCAGTTCTTGCGAGTCCATGTGGGTTCAGGCTTCCAGCTTGGGGGCAATGGCCCAGAACGAGCAGGCAGTTCGCCGCCGCTGGTACCGGGCATGGGTGGTATTATCGGCTCGTTTTCACTCAACCGCGAATCCGAATGCCCAAGCCATCCACGCTGCTGTCCACACGCCTGTCCACGACAATCCTGCGCCCGCTGACCACCATTGCGGTAGCCGCCAGCATCGCGTTGGTCATCGCCGGCTGCGGCATCATCTACAAGCAGCCGATCTACCAGGGCAACCTGATCGACAAGGCCGCTGCCGACCAACTGCAGGCCGGCATGTCAAAGGCGCAGGTGCAAACCCTGCTGGGGACGCCGTCGATCGCAGACCCGTTCCACCATGATCGCTGGGACTACACCGCCAGCGAGCGCACGGATCGTGTCGGTCATCTCGAGATCAAGAACCTGACCGTCTGGTTCCAGAACGACCAGGTCAGCAAGTGGGAGGGTGATTACTTCCCCGAGCAGGATGAGGCCCTGGCACGCAGCGTGATCAGGAAATTCGGCCCCAACCTGTCCAAGGATGACGGCAAGAAGAAATAACGCAGCCTTGGCGCCGCTTTCGGCGCTGTGGCCCTTGGCCCCAGCGGCGTGGCGTCAGCGGCGTGCGCGGCGCCTGCGAGCGTCCTTGGGGTCCGCCTGCAGGGGCGGCAACAATTCCAGCCGATCGCCGTCCCGTAGCCGGGTTGCGCACGTAGCGCTTTCACCAAACACCGCATAACCGCTGATCCCCGCCAGGGAACAGCCACATCCCGCCAGCGCATCGGCCACCGTGGCGTTGGCCGGCAACACCAGGGACATCGCTTCATGGTGTCGCGGCCAGCCACGGATGACTTCGATGCGGATCACTGCGCTCAGGCCGTCGCCGACTGCCTTGTCACCGCTCATGTGGCCTGCTCGTCCTGGGCCTGCCCATCCTGGTCTGTCTCATCCCGATCTCGCTCATTGCGACCTGCATCTTCATGCGTGTTGGCATCCGCGACGCGGATGAAATCATCGACCATGCGGTCGGCCAGCCCCTGGAATCCCAGCGTCAATGCCGGCGTCAGCAAGCGGCTGAGCGGTTCAAACTCCAGCGTCAGCATGACTTTGCACGCGTGGGTATCCAGCGTATTGAACTGCCAGCGGCCGGAAAGCGAGCGGAACGGACCGTCGCGGAGCTGCATGTCGATCTGCCGGGGTGGCGACAAGGTGTTCTCGGTCGTAAACCACGTGCGCAACGCACCCAGGCCCAGGTCCAGGCGTGCAGTGAGGTGGTTCTCGCCGGTATCGAGCACCTGCGCCGCGTCGCACCAGTCAAAACGTCGCGGATAGGCCTCGATATCGTTGACCAGCCCGAACATGCGGGCGGCGGAGTGCTCGACCAGGGCGCTGCGTTGGATTCTTGGCATGGGAAGCTGTTCACGATCACCGGGTGGGGCGCGCTGCCTTGCCTTGGTCGGGCCAGGTCGCGCCACGGACCCGGGTCGATACCCGGGCATGGCACTTCATTCTACGGGCGTGCGCACACCACCGCAGGGCGAGGGTCACGGGTATTCCAGCCAATGGCCTGCCAACGGGCGTGCGTTTGCTACCCGCCATCGGAGACAATGGACGCATGGCCAAGAAATCTGCAAAGGACAAGGCAAACAGCAGCGGCACCATCGCGCTGAACAAGCGTGCGCGGTATGAGTACCACTTCGAGGACCGCGTCGAGGCCGGGCTGGCCTTGCAAGGCTGGGAGTTGAAGTCGATCCGCGCCGGCCGCGCCAACATCACCGAGGCGTACGCCGTGGTGCGCGACGGTGAGCTGTTCCTGTTTGGTGCCCAGATCACGCCCTTGATCTCCGCCTCCAGCCATGTCGTCGCCGACGACCGGCGCACGCGCAAGCTGTTGTTGCATAGGCGCGAGATCGACACCCTGATCGGCAGCGTGCAGCGCGACGGCTACACCCTGGTACCGACCGCGCTGTACTGGAAAGGCAACAAGGTCAAGGCCGAACTGGCGCTGGCCAAGGGCAAGCAAACCCACGACAAGCGCGAGGTCAACAAGCAGCGCGACTGGGATCGCGAAAAGCAGCGCGTCATGCGCAAGCACAACAAGGACGCGTAGTCTCGACGGGCTTTTGGATGCATGCGCTCGACGGGCTGCCGGCTGTTGTAGGAGCGGCTTCAGCCGCGAGCTCTTGACCTTGTCCTCGATAGCCGCCTTGGCTTTTTGCAGGGGCGACGCAAGTCGCGATGGGGACTCCTGAAGCACCTATCGCGACTTGCGTCGCTCCTGCAAAAACCCAAACAAACACGATCAAAGGCTCGCGGCTGAAGCCGCTCCTACGAAAAGCCTGTTTATTCCGGGTGTGGATCAGGCAACGTGAAGTAGAACGTCGCTCCTTCCCCCGGCTTGCCTTCGGCACGGATCACGCCGCCATGGCGCTCGACGATCTGCTTGACCGACGCCAGTCCAATGCCGTGCCCCGCAAACTGCTCCTCGCTGTGCAGCCGCTGGAACGGGCGGAACAGCTTGTTGCCGTATTCGGGCGCAAAGCCAGCGCCGTTGTCGCGGACAAAAAACTCGCCGCCATCATTCTGCCCCACCTCGATGCGCGCATCGGCACGGCCTTGCGTGAATTTCCAGGCATTGCCGATGAGGTTCTCCATCAGGTTGAAAACCAGGCCCCGGTCACCCGTCGCATGCAGGCCGGGAGCGATGTCGACAGTCACTTCCCGGCCCGACGCGTCCGTGCCCAGCGCGGACAGGACGTCCTCGGCCATGCGGCTCAGGTCAAGCCGTTCAGGCTTGAGGCCGCCGCGCCCCAGGCGTGCCATCTTGAGCAGTGAGTCGATCAACTCGCCCATGCGCTTGGCGGCACCACGGACGCGTGCGATGTGTTCCCGGCCGGCTTCGTCGATCGACTCGCCGTAACGCTCGGCCAACAAGCGGCTGAAGCCGTCGATCGCGCGCAATGGCGCGCGCAGGTCGTGCGAGACGCTGTAGGCAAAGGTCTCAAGCTCATCGTTGGCACGCGACAAGTCCCGGGTCCTGGCCTGCACACGGGCTTCCAGCGTGCGATTCAAGGCCAGGCTTTGCCGCTGCGCACGCAACATTTCGGTGATGTCCTGCACCTGGACAAGCCGGACCACGTCCTGTCCGATTTCACCGGGCACCGGGACGTAAATGAGCTCAACGTGCCGAACTTCACCGTCTTCGCGGTGCAGGTCGGCGGAAATACGCTGCACCTTGGGGCCATCGGTGACAGGCGCCTTTTCAAGCGCCTCGGACAGGCCAACCAGATAGGAGTCGAACTGCTGGCCCACCAGTTCATCCGGCGTGCTTTCAAGCAGCGCAGCCAGCGCCGGATTGGCCTCGACGATGCGGTCGTCATCATCCAGCAAGGCCTTTCCAATCGCCGAGTACTGCATCGCACTACGAAAGCGCAGCTCACTGCGGCGATAGGACTCGCTCATGCGTCCGGCAAGCTGCTCGGCACGGTGGCGGGTGCGTGCGAGCACCAGCGCAATCAGGAACAACAACAAGGAAGCCAGCAAGCCAACCATGAGCGTCATGTGCAGGCCCGTCATGTCCGCTTGCATGGCGGCAAGCGACCTGGAATGGAAATCCAGTCGCCAGCGGCGGCCGAACTTGACCACCGTGACGCTGTGGCTGAAGGCGGGCGTGGCGGTGCCATCGGGCTTCGGGTCTTCGTAAAGCAGCTTCCCATCACCGCCGGTCACATCCGTGATGCGTAACCAGGGCCGAGGGCCACTGTTGCGCAGTGCACTTTCCATGAAGGCATTCACCCGGAACGCAACCAGCACCCAGCCCTGCATCGATTCACGCTTGGCGGCGAGGCTCTCGGGCAGATCGCCCCTGCGATATACGGGTTCATACAGAATCAGCGAGGTTAGGTTTCGACCCTTCCCGAGATCCTGGATGAAAATGATCGGCGCGGTGAATTGCGGCGCCCCCGTGTCGCGTGCCAACGCCATCGCGCGCTTGCGGACTGGCTCGGAGTACATGTCGTAGCCAAGGGCGGATACGTTGCCTTGCGTCCTGGGCTCCAGGTACAGGGCCGGGCCGTAATGCTCGCGCACGCCTTTTGGATATATGACGAACCTCCCCTGGCCGCTGTCGCGCAGCATCTGCTGCATCGCGGTGAGCTGGCCTGGCGTGAGATAGACGGAATAACCCAGCGCCACCAGCGAAGGGAAACGTGTTTCCATGTCCAGGCCATCGACGTAGGCACGCCACTGTTGCCGGCTCGGTCGGCCAACGGTCGACACGAGGGATGCACCGCTCCTGGCGACGAGCTCATTGCTGTCCAGCCGCTGGTCGATAAGCCCCCTGACATGCACGGTGCGGGAAAGAAAGTCGGCACGGGCCCCGTCCAACTGGCGTTTGTAGGCCGTTTGCCAATAGGCAAGAACAACCAGCATTGAGGCCACAAGCACAAAGGAAGCGAGGAGATAACTCCCACGCGCCGAGGTGCCCGGGTGCGGCGGCCGTGGCTCAGGGGACGATTTCGTGGGATCCATGGGTGCAGCATACCGACTCTGCAAGAGGTCCCAGGCCATGAACCGCGCCTGCATCAATCGCATCCACCGGCTTGCCACGGTCCCGTCTGGGCCTATACTGCTCTGGTCGGCGACAACGACAGTTCCCGGGGGTGCACTGGCTTCGACGGGGGTTGCGAAATCGTCTGGCGCATGCCGAGGGGGTAGCTTTCCTCGTAAATCCAGCTGCAAAACCTCAGACGCCAACGACGACGTCTACGCTCTCGCCGCTTAAGGCGTAAGCCCCGAACCCACTTGTGCTCGTGCTAGTCGGTGTAGGGTCATCATCACGGGATCGATCGGAGTGGCGACCCGCCAGCTCTGGTTTAACTTGAAGCGGGTATGTCCGGCGGTGTGCTTCGCACGTCGTGTTGCCGCAGGACGAGACCAAACGGCGGGCTAAGCATGTAGTGCCGGAGATGGAGTTCCTTCGGACGGCGGTTCGATTCCGCCCACCTCCACCAATCTTCAACAGTGGCAAGCTTCAAGCGTGGCAAGCTCCAAGCGTGGCAAGCTACTGGAATGGAAAACTGAAGCCGGAATCCCCAGGGATTCCGGCTTTTTTCATGCGTTCGCCTCCGGCGGCATGGCCTGCCCGAGAATGACCTCGACATCATGCACGTCGTGGTCTCCTCCCAGCGCGATGACCAACCCCGACTGCTCGACACCATCGATACTCAGGCTGCTGCCCTCGCCTGCGTGCCGGGATTGACTCACTCGGATCCGGTACACGGTGTCCTCGTGGCGATAGCGCACGCGATACTCCGGCCAATCCGCTGGGATGCACGGCGCGATCCGCAACTGCTTTCCTTCCAGGTGGATCCCCAGCAGCGACTCGATGATCAGGCGGTACATCCAGCCCGCCGAGCCGGTGTACCAGGTCCAGCCGCCGCGCCCGGTATGTGGCACGACGCCATAGACATCGGCGGCGACGACGTAGGGTTCGACCTTGTACTGCGCGATACCTTCAGGCGTATTGCCGTGGCGTCCGGGGTCGATCAGGCGCAGCAGCTCCCAGGCGCGTTTCTGGTCACCGAGCTTGGCGAAGGCCATCGTCGCCCAGATCGCGGCGTGCGTGTATTGACCGCCATTTTCGCGAACTCCCGGGACATATCCACGGATGTAGCCGGGGTCTTGCGGGGTCTTGTCGAAGGGTGGGTCGAGCAGCTGGACCAGGCCGGCCTCGCGTCGCACCAGGTGCATGTCGAGTGAGTCCATGGCCTGGCGTGCCCGCTCTGGCCTGCCGGCACCGGACAGCACCGACCAGCTTTGCGCGATCGAGTCGATCCGGCATTCGTCGCTTTGCGTCGAGCCCAGGGGCGCGCCGTTGTCGAACCAAGCGCGACGGTACCACTGGCCATCCCAGGCGTGTTGGTCGAGGTTGTCGCGCAGGGTGCTCGCGGCTTGCACGTAGCGTTCGGCAACCAGCAGGTCGCCGCGTGCGTGGGCCACGCCCCCGAAGCGCGTCAGGACGTCGTAGAGGAAGAAACCAAGCCAGACGCTCTCGCCCTGCTCCCCGTCGCCGACGCGATTCATGCCGTCGTTCCAGTCGCCGGTGCGCATCAACGGCAAGCCCCGTCCGCCAAGCAGGCCCAGGGCGCGATCCACCGCACGAACGCAATGCTGGTAAAGCGGTTCGCGCAATGCGGACTGCGTGGGCAGGTCGTAGTAGGACTCCTCGTCGGGATTGACCGGCCTGCCCTCCAGGTAATGCACGACCTCATCAAGGACGGCTTCATCTGCGGTGGCCTCGATATAACGACAGGCAACCAGCGGCAACCACAGGTAATCATCCGAACAGCGCGTCCGCACGCCGCGCTCCATGGGCGGATGCCACCAGTGCTGCACATCACCTTCAGGGAACTGATGGGCGGCGCAGCGCAACAGGTGTTGTCGTGCCAACGCCGGCTCGGCATGCAGCATCGCCATGCTGTCCTGCAGCTGGTCGCGGAAGCCGAAGGCACCACCGGACTGGTAATAGCCACTGCGCGCGAAGTAGCGGCAGGCGATCGTCTGGTACAACAGCCAGCCATTGGCCAGTGCATCAAGACCGGCATCCGGGGTCTCCACCTGCACGGCGCCCAGCGTGCGCAGCCAGTGGATACGGACCGCATCCAGGGCATCGTGTGCGTGGTCACTGCCACCGATGCGTCGTGCCAGCCCCAGCGCTGCGTCGTGTTGGGAGGCCATGCCCAGGCGGAAGACGATTTCGCTGTCGTGCCCTGGCTCGAGATCCAACGGCAACTGGATCGCCGCACACGGGTCCAGACCTGCCCCCAGCTTTCCGGACAGGTGCTCGCGCAGCAGCGCATCGGGGGCCCTGAGGCTGCCATTGCGGCCGATGAATTCGACACGATCGGTGGTGAAACTCCGATGCTCGGCATCGATGTCCGGCCCGTCGGCATCGAAGAACGCCATGCGCCCGGCAAATTCCGAGTTGTACGGGTTGCGCGCCGTCAGTGCCCCGCTGTCCGCATCCCTGTCGCAGACCACGTGCATCCGTGTCTTGGCCTTGAGGTCGCCCAGGATCCATTCCACGTAGCCGGTCGCCGACAGGCGCCGCCGGCGTCCGCTGACATTGCGTAGTTTCAGCACGCTGTACTTGACCGCGTCGTCCACGGCGACATAGATCCACAGTTCACTGGCGATGCCGTTTTCGACATGCTCGTAGACGCTGTAGCCAAAACCATGGCGGGTGCGGTAATGGCCTTGACCGCGGCATGGCAACGGTTGTGGCGACCAGACCTGTCCGGTGTCCTCGTCGCGCAGGTAGAACGCCTCGCCCGAGGCGTCGGTGACGGGGTCGTCGTGCCAGGGCGTCAGGCGGAACTCGTGCGCGTTTTCGCCCCAGCTGTAGCCGGGCGTGCTTTCGCTGACCACGCAGCCAAAGTCGGGGTTGGCCAGCACGTTGGACCAGGGCGCAGGTGTCGTCCTGCCCGGTGCCAGGTCGATGACGTATTCGCGTCCGTCGGCGGAAAACCCGCCCAGGCCGTTGTCCATCTCAACGGGTTCGACCACGGGATCGAAAGGCCATGGGTCAAACAGTACGTCGCCAGGCGCATCCGGCGCGATGCGCGTTTTTTCCGCATGTCCCTGCGCATGTCCCTGCGTACCCCCTGCTACCGCGGCAGTGGCTCCGTCCTCCAGCACAGCGGGCATCAACTCGTACTGCGTCGGCGCTGCGGTCAACAGCGGGACGACCGGCTCACGCGGTTGCGGACGGCGCACCTGCTCGGCCAGCGTTCCCTGCGCATCGCTGATGATCAGCCGCGCGACCGATTGCAGCAGGATGCGGTCCTCGTGCGGCAGTTGTTGTGCAGCGCGCACGAAGATCCCACCCGGCCGATCAAGGGCATGCGCTTCGACCCCTGCCGAGATCAGGCCCATGATCTGGTCCTGCAACTGTTGCCGGTAACCGCCCTGGTCGTCGTTCCAGATCACCAGGTCCACCGTCAGGCCCTTGAGTCGCCAGTAGGCGTGCGCCTGCACCATCTGCCGCACCAGCTCGATGTTGTCGGGGTTGGCGATGCGCAGCAGCACGACGGGATGGTCGCCGGAGATCGCCTGTCCCCAGAGCCCCGACTGACCGCGGCGGTTCTGCAGCAGGATCGAGGGATCGGCACGTAGCGCCGGATGCGCATGCAGGACCAGCCCGGCCATGCGCTCGTACAACTGCGCGTCGGCCTGGGTCGCGTTGATCTGGCGCCGGACCACCTGGCTGTGCGTCCAGGCCAGGTCGAACACGCGATCGGCCAGTCGCCTGTCGCGGTACTTGTCGATCAGCGTGTCGCACGCTTCGTGGTCTGCAGCGACGCCGGTGACCATGTCGACCGTCGCGACTTGTTCGGGTGCCAGCGTGATGCGGCAACGGATCGCGATCACCGGATCCAGCACCGAGCCGGCACTGCCCGATAGCACCTCGTCGTCCACCAGTGCCTGCGGGCGGCGCAGATCGTTGCCGCGGCCGACAAAGCGCGCACGATCGGTTTCATACGAGATCGCATCGCCCTTTGCATCATGCAACTTGAGCAGGTGGAACATCCACGGTGGCTTTTCCTGCACCGAGCGCGGCCGCCGGGTGCAGACGATGGCCTGGCGGCCTGGATCCAGCGCGGTCTGCACGAACAGATTACTGAAGGCCGGGTGCAACTCGTCGGAGATGGCCGGTGCCAGCACGACCTCGGCGTAGGTGGTGACCTCGATGGTGCGGGTCTTGCGCGACAGGTTGGAGATCTTCAGGCGGCGCAACTCGATATCGTCCTCTGGCGACACGGCGATCTCGATATGGGTCTCGAAATTGCGTTTGCGCCCGCGGAACTCGATCTTGGCGTCCGAGAAGATCGCCTCGTAACCGTCGACATCCACGGCGGTCGGCTGGTAGGCGGTCGACCAGAACTCGCCGCTGTCGACATCGCGCAGGTAACAGAAGCTGCCCCAGGGATCACGCGTTGCATCCTCGCGCCAGCGGGTGACGGACAGGTCGCCACTGCGACTGTAGCCGCTGCCGGCGTTGCTCAGCATGACGTGGTAGCGGCCGTTGGACAGCATCTGCACCGCCGGACGCCCCGCCCCGGTGGAATGGAAGATGCGCAACCGGGTTTCGTCCACGTTGGATCCAAAGCTGGTATCGGATGCCTCCGCGGTGTGCGGATGGAACGCGCCGGTGCGCGGGATGCGCTCCTGCAACAGCAGCAACGTGGACTGGAACTCGGGGTCGGCAACAAAACGCTTCTGCATCGGCTGGTCGCGCAGCAGGTAATCCAGCGACAGCAAACCCATGCCCTGGTGGTGCGCCATGTAGGAGCGGATCACTGCATGGTCCTGTCCACGCGGCAGGCGTTCCGGGGTGTAGTCGATGGCTTCGTACAAGCCCAGGCGTCCACCAAACCCGGCCCTGGACAAGCGTTGCAGGTTGCTGCAGGCGACTTCGGGCGACACCATCAACGCCATCATGCTGGCGTAGGGCGCGATCACCAGGTCGTGCGCCAGGCCACGTCGCAGCCCCAGCCCCGGCACGCCGAACGCGCGATACTGGTAGTTCATGTGCGCATCGACGATGTTGTAGCCCGACTCGGAGATGCCCCATGGCACGTTGCGCTGTTGCCCATACTCCACCTGGCGCTGCACGGCTGCCTTGGAGGTCTGGTCGAGCAACGTGCCCTCGTAACTGGGCATCACCAGCTGCGGCATCAGGTACTCGAACATCGAGCCGCTCCAGGACAGCAGCCCCGGATCGCCATCGACTTCGGTCAGCAAACGACCCAGCGAGAACCAGCTTTCCTGTGGCAACTGGTTCTGGGCGATGGCCACGAAATTCGCCAGTCGTGCCTCGGACGCCAGCAGGTCGTAATAGCCGGCATCGAGACGGTGCTCGGTGACGTTGTAGCCGATGCTGAGCAGGTGACGGCTGCGGTCGTAGAGGAAACCGAAGTCCATCTGCGCAAGCTGGCCTGCGACATGCGCCAGGCGTTCGAGCTCCAGGATGCGTGCTTGTGCCTGGATGCCGGCCTGTTGCCAGTCGGCTTTCTCTTGTGCGCCAAGCGCCGGCGGAGCCTCGGTGGCCACAAGCTCGTGCAGGGCTGGCATCCGTTGCAGCCAGCCGGCCGGGATGCACTCATCGGACAGCATTGCCCATGGCGCCAACCGTCGGATTTCCTCGCCGATGGCGACGCACTGCCGCCGCAACGCATCCGCCCATGTCGTGCGCTCGTCTGCCAAAGGCGCAAGCGCAGCATGGATCCGCGTAGCCTGCCCCAGCAGCGGATCGATACTGCGCAGCGCTGCCTGCAATGTGGGTGGCGGCGCTGCCGCCAGGTCGTCGAGCTGCCGCTGCAACTGCGGCAACCCGTCCAGAAGGGGCGCATCGTCGAACGACTCGACCAGCACCGCGCAGGTATCCACCAGGCCCTGCCAGGTACACGGTGCCAGCAACGGCGCATCGACCAGCGCCAACAGTCCCTGACGCAGGGTCAGCAGATGGCCGGCGAAGTTGCCGCTGTCCACGGTAGAGACGTACAGCGGCGGCAATGGCTCCAGGGTGCCGGTGTCGTACCAGTTGTATAGATGGCCACGATGGCGCGGCAGTGACTCGATCGTCTCCAGTGCCGGCGCGGTCCGTGCGATCACGCCACCGACCTGCTGGTAGCCAAAATCGTAGGCCGACAGGTTGGCCAGCAGCGACAGCCCGATGTTGGTGGGCGAGGTGCGATGCGCAACCTGCAGCATCGGGTGTTCCTGCACGTTGTCGGGCGGCAGCCAGTGGTCGGCCTCGGTTACCCAGGTCTCGAAGAAGGCCCAGGTCCGCCGCGCCAACCGCCCCAGGAACTCGACCTGTTGCGACGACAACACGGCAGGCCTGCGCTTGCGTGGTCGGCCCAGCCACCACATCAAGGCTGGCGAGGAAAACCACAGCAGCAGGAAGGGACCAGCCACCAGCAGCGCGGAGGGGTGCAGGCGCAGGAGCAGCACGGCGGTCGCGATCGCTGCGACGGGTCCGATCCACATCACCCGCCATGCGGCCGACAACCCATCGCCCAGTGTCCGCTCGACCTCGCTGGACGGGCTCCATTGCAACAGGTGCCGCCGTGACACGAACAACCGCCACAAGGTCCGCACGATGGCATCCAGGCTGAAAAACGCCTCGAATGGCAGGCATGCCAAAACCAGTGGCACCTGCGAGAAATTGCGCAGGATCGCCCTGCCCGCCTGTTGCAGGTGGGCACGCAATGGCAAGTCCGTGGGCTTGGTCACCACGTCCCGCAACGAGGCCACCAGCGGCGGCACCACCAGGATCGCCAGCACCCAGAGGGTCCATGACAGCGGCGTCGGGGCAAGCAACCAACCCATCAGCAACAATGCGGTGATTGCCGTGGGCACCAGGCTGCGTCGCAGGTTGTCCAGCAACTTGCCCTGGGACAGCATCGACAACGCGTTGCGCTCGCGCATGCCGTTGCGTCGCCGCGTGGTCGGCAACAGCCAGGGCAGCAGTTGCCAGTCGCCACGGATCCAACGGTGCCTGCGCTTGACGTCGGCGGCATAGCGGGCGGGATAGCTCTCGTAGAGCTGGACGTCGCTGACCAGCCCGGCGCGTGCGTAGCACCCTTCCAGCAGGTCGTGGCTGAGGATGCTGTTGTCCGGGAAACGTCCTTCCAGCACCCGCTCGAAGGCAGCGACGTCATAGATGCCCTTGCCGACGAAAGAGCCTTCAAGGAACAGGTCCTGGTAGACGTCCGACACCGCCCGCGTGTAGGGATCGATGCCGGGCTCGCTGCCGTAGAGGCGCGCGTACCAGGATTGCCGCTGGCTGCTCATGCTCACCCCGACGCGCGGCTGCAGGATCGTGTAGCCGCGCGTGACCCGGCCATGCCGCGGATCGAAGCGTGCCTGGTTGAGTGGGTGCGCCAGTGTCGCGGACAGTTCGGCGGCTGCCCCGCGCGGCAGGCTGGTATCGGTGTCAAGCGTGATCACGTAACGCACGCCTGCCAGTGACTTGGGGTTACCGGCGATCAGGCTGAAACCATGGTCATGCCCACCGGGATGATCGTCGCCATGGCTACCGCCAATCCTGTCGTCCACGCCATTGCGCAGGACCGCATTGAATGCCGCAAGCTTGCCGCGCTTGCGCTCCAGGCCCATCCAGACGCCTTCGCAAGGATTCCAGGATCGCGGCCGGTGCATCAGCAGGAACAGGTCGTCGCCACCATTGGCATGGCGTGCATTCAGTGCATCGATCTGTTGCTGCGCAGCCGCCAGCAGGCGGTCGTCTCCCGGCAGCGTCTCCGCATCGGCATCAAAGAAGTCCGTCAGCAGCACGAAGCGCAGGTTGGGATCACGATTGGCCAGGAATCGCACTTCCAGGCCCTCCACCAGCGCCTCCAGGGTGGCGACATCGCCAAACATCGTCGGGACGACAACCGCCGTGCGTGCCTGAATCGGGATGCCATGTGAAAAATCCAGCCTGGGCAACACGCGCGGCGTGGCCAACAGCGTCGCCACCAAGTTGACCAGGGTCACGCCCAGCTCGCTGAAGGCGATCACGCACAGCACGGCCACCAGCCAGACCAGCCCGCGTTCGTTGAGTTCGGATTGCGCCTTCAGCACGAGTCCCAGCGTGAATAACACTGCGACAGCCAGGATCGGCGCGGTGTAGGCAAGTAACGGAATCCGGCGTGCCGTGCGTCGCATCGAACCGGTCAGCCCGCCGCCCGCGGACACGGCAGCTTCGAGTTGCCCACGCCCGTCGTCGATCAGGTAATAGCCCACGTGCGTGTCGATGACATCATCGCTGCGTGCTTCATCGCTGCGTGCTTCATCGCTGCGTGCTTCATCGCTGCGTGCTTCATCGCTGCGTGCTTCATCGCTGCGTGCTTCATCGCTGCGTGCTTCATCGATCCGCACCTCGTCGGACCTCGGCCCTGCTGCCTGCATCGCCAGTGCGAGCGTGGCTTGCGCGACCTCTCTTTCTTCAAGCCCGCCATGCCGGGCAATGCGCTCGACGACATGGCGGTAGTTGTCCCGGGTCGCAAAATCCATCGTCCGGTAGGTGCCCGCCGGATCCTGGCGCAGGATCCCGTCGACCACGCTGATGCCCTCGACGAATTCCCGCCAGTCCATGCGCTCCAGGTAGCGCAGGCTGCCAATGCTGTTGCTGATCGACACCTGGTCGGCGGCCTGCTGGCGGTTTTCGGACTCGACCATGCGCTCGACGCTGTGCCCGCCATCCGCGAGCCACTGTTCGATCCAGGTCAACGGCATCGCAAGTGAGGGGGTTTGTCCCTGTAGCCGACGCGTCAGTTCGGCGACGAAGGCGCTCGCCACGGGTGGCTCGGAGCGCACCATGTCGGCGATGACCAGCACGATGTCCTTGGGGTCGGACAGTGCGACTTCGTTGAAACGATCGGCCCAACTGTCGGCAAGGCTGCGATGGGTGCGGTCGATGATGATCCGCGCGCTCACACGTCGCAGGTTTTCGATCAACGCCAGCCGCAGCATGATCGGGATCGCCCACAGCTCACCCAGCTTGAGCGGCGTCACGGTCTGGTAAGCGGCGATGAATCGTCCCAGGGTCTCGGCATCGATCCGGCCATCGCCGTGCGAGATCGCATTGAGCGCGATGTCGTAGACACGTGGCAGCCCGGCTGAAGGTCCATCCACCAGCCGTGGCAATTCCCGGCTGTAGCCCTTGGGCAAGTGGCGACGCGCAATCCTGATCTGCTCTTCGATCAGGTAGATATTGTCGAGCAGCCATTCGTTGGCAGGCGTCAGCCGGCGCTTGTCGCGCGCAGCCACGCCGAGCAGGTCGCAGGTGCGTTCGAGTACCTTCTGGTTGTCGCTGAGGCGGGCCAGCAGCAGGTCGCGCGCATGCGATGGGCTGGTGCGATGCATCGTGGCCAGCGCCTTGCCGTGGCGCTCCATCTGCTCGGCGCTGAACAGCTGTGCGCGCAGCGGCGACTCGCTATGCAAACGCTGGCGGGCATTGCTGCGCTCCTGGCTCAGGCGCCGCACGGCCTGCAAGACACGGGATAGCGGGTTTCCCGTCGCCATCAGCGTCCTGCCCTGTCCATGGGCATGCTGGTGCCTTGGCTCATCGACGCGTCCATCCCTTTCAAGCTGCAATACCCATCGTCAACTCCCAGCGATGGCTGCCACCATCGTCCCGCAGATCGATTCGATCGGGCGTCGTGGTCACCGGTTCACCATCCAGCGTGGCCGACACCACGCCGCGCTGGACATTGGCCGGGTTGTCGACCTGGATCACGTAGCGCGTGGACCCATGGCGGTAGGCGATCTCGAATCCTGGCCATGCCGCCGGGATGCACGGATCCAGCAGCAACGTGTCGCCGCGCAACCGGAAGCCGAGGATGGCTTCGAGCCCGGCGCGGTACAGCCAGCCCCCCGAACCCGTATACCAGGTCCAGCCACCACGACCGATCAGTGGCGCCACCGAATACACATCGGCGCACGCGACATACGGTTCGACCTTGTAGCGGTCGACCTCTCCAGGCGAGTCAGCATGACGCACCGGGTTGAGCAGGTCGAACAGCGCGCCGGCGCGATCGCCCTGGCCCAGGCGGGCGAAGGCGAACACCGACCAGATCGCGCCATGCGTGTACTGGCCTCCGTTTTCGCGCAGCCCGGGCGGATACCCCTTGATGTAACCGGGATCGGTGGGGCCGTCGTCGAAGGGCGGTGTGAACAACAGTGCGACCCGGTCGTCTGCACGCACCAGGCGCGCATGCACGGCATCCATGGCCGATGCGACATGCGTGGTGTCCGATGCACCAGCGATGGCACTCCAGGATTGCGCGATGGTGTCGATCCTGCATTCCAGGCTGTCGGCCGACCCCAACGGCGTGCCGTCGTCGTAATAGCCCCGGCGATACCAATCGCCATCCCACCCGGTGTCTTCGACGGTCTTGCGCAGGTGCCTGGCGTGCTCGCGCCAGCGGGTTGCGCGCGTGTCGTCGCCGCGTGACTGCGCAAATCCCACGTAGGCTTCAATGGTGGCGATCAACAGCCACGCCAGCCAGACGCTTTCTCCCTTGCCCTGGATACCGACGCGGTTCATGCCATCGTTCCAGTCGCCGGTGCCGATCAGTGGCAGCGCGTGCGCACCAAGCGCCAGGCTGACTTCGATCGCGCGTGCGCCGTGCTCGTAGACGCTGGCGGTTTCGTCACTGGTTTCGGGCTTGAAGAAGGCTTCGTGCTGCCCGTCCTTGAGTGTCTCTCCCTGCAGGAACGGCACGCACTCGTCGAGCACCGAGGCATCACCGGTGGTCAGGATGTAGTGCGCGGCGACGTACGGCAACCAGAGCCGGTCGTCGCTCATCGTGGTGCGGATGCCCTGCCCCGACGGAGGGAGCCACCAGTGCTGCACGTCGCCCTCGGGGAACTGGCGACCTGCACAACGCACGATGTGCTCGCGTGCCAGGTCCGGGCGCGCCACGCACAACGCCATCACGTCCTGTAGTTGGTCGCGAAAACCGTAGGCGCCACTGGATTGGTAATACGCACTGCGCCCCCAGAGCCGGCAACCCAGTGTCTGGTACAGCAGCCAGTCGTTGAGCAGGATGTCCAGCGCACGATCTGGCGTCTTGACCTGCACGGTGTCCAGGATGCCATTCCACGATGCGCTGGCCGCCTGCAACACGGCTTGCTGGTCGGTTTGGCGGTATCGCTGCACAAGCGCCCGCGCTTGCTCGGCCGAGGAAGCATCGCCCAAAGCAAAGACCACTTCCAACTGTTGTCCTGGCGCCAGGGTCAGCCGCGCCTGCAATGCACCGCAGGGATCAAGGCCGGCGCCCACGCGGCCGGACAATGACGTACCCGACAAGGCCTGCGGTGCCTGGCTGCTGCCGAAACGGCCGAGGAAGTCTTCCCGGTCTGCTGTGCAGGACGTCTGCACACCACCCAGATCGATAAAAGCGACACGCTCGTTGAATTCAGCACGCCATGCATTGCGTGCGAACAGCGCGCCGGTGACTGCGTCGCACTCAGTCACCACATAAGGCGCTGCGTTGGTGCCATTGGGTGCCAGCGCCCATTGCACGTAGCCGGTCACGGCCAGCGTGCGGGATCGGTCGGATGTGTTGTGCAGCCGCAGTCGCGACAACTTGATGCTGTCGTCGACGGGGATGTACTGCAGCAGTTCGACGTCGATGCCGTGTGCCTGGTGCGCATGCCGGGACCAGCCCTTGCCGTGCTCCACGTCATAGCGCGTGCCCGGCACCCGGATGGGCGCTGCCGTCGCGCTCCACAAGGCGCCGGTCTCTTCGTCACGCAGGTAGAGGATCTCGCTGGGCGCGTCGGTGACGGGATCGTTGGGCCAGGGCGTCAGCGGGTTCTGCTGGCTGTTGCAGGACCAGGTGTAGCCGCCACCCTCGGCCGTGGCGATGAACCCGAAACACGCATTGGATACGACGTTGACCCACGGCATCGGGGTGCAGTCGCCATCGTCCAGCATGATGCGGTAGGTGCGCCCGTCGTTGGCGAAGCCGCCGGAGCCGTTGCCGAATTCGAGTGTCCCTGCATCGGCGCTTGCTTGGCCCGCATCGGCCTGCTGGCTTTCCTGCCCATCGTCTTGATCCACGACGGCTACCCTGCCCGCTCCTGGCAAGGTCGCACAGGATCCCGGTGGGGATTGGTCCATGCCTCGCACAGGTTTCCAATCCGTACCGTCAGCTACCAGCACCGCGCGCGCAACCGTCGAAAGACCGTTGCGGAAGCCATGATCCAGGTCGCTTTCGCTCAATGCGAACAGATCGGCCCTGGCACCTTCACCATCGGCCTTGATCGCATCGGATTGGTGCTTTTGCAGCGCTTCCAGCTGGCCCTTCAATACCCCGTCGCCATCCCCCGACACGTCAAGCAAAACGACATCGACCCCCAGCCAGTGCCTGCGCCAGCGGCGTTGTGCAGCCATCAGGGTTCGCGCTGCCCCACAGCCCTGCGCATCCGTGATGCGCAGGACGATGATCGGACGGTCACCGGAAATGCCATGGCTCCACAGCACCGGCGCGCCACCGCCGCCACGACGCAGGACATCGGGCTCCGCACGCCAGGCAGGGTCGGCATACAGCAGGGGCACGAGCAACGATGCAGTGTCATCGACCACGTCCGTGCTGGCCTTGTGGGTGCTGGCAATCGCACGCGTAGCCGCAGCCGTGGAATCCACGCCTCGTGCGGCGGCCAGTACCTGCTTGCGGCCACGCGCGACCAGCGTCCAGAAATCAACGCGAACGCTCGCCCCGGGCGCAACGCAAACCCGGGTACGCAGGCTGAAGACCGGGTCGAGCACGGTACCGACCGTATTGGACAATGCTGCGCCAGGCCGCAGCGCCTCCGCATTGGCCAGGCGATTGCCGCGACCCAGGAAACGTGCGCGGTCGGTCTCGAACGTCACGTTGGCATCCTGCGATCCGCCGTCGTCCGGCCGTGCATCGCTGGCGACGCAATGCGCGGCCCAGGCATCGGACCCGTCCGGGGTACGTTTGCGTCGGGTCGCCAGCAGCACTTCGCTGTCCGCATCCCAATGGGTCTGCACGAACATCTTGGAGAACGCCGGATGGCTGGCATCGGCCGAGGCCGAACCCAGGATCAGTTCGGCATACGAGGTCAGCTCGATCGCGCGGGGCGTATCGCCTGGGTTGTGCAAGGTGATCCGCCGCACCTCGCCATCAAACTCTTCGGACACAGCGACTTCAAGTGTTGCGTCCAGCCCGCCCTGGCAGGACGAGAACGACGCCCTGCCGTCGACAAACCCATCGCTCCAGTCCAGGCCATCGACATCCGGTGTGCCACCACCCAGCGGCTGCCTGGTGGGCGACCACTGCACTGCGCTGTCCAGGTCGCGCAGCACGATATAGCTACCCCAGTCATCGCAGGTGGGATCTTCGCGCCAGCGCGTGATCGCCACGCCGCGCCATTGGCTGAAACCGCCACCAGCGTTGCTCAGCACCACGCTATAACGCCCATTACCCAGCAACTGGACGCGACGTGGCAGCGGCGATGGCGAGCTGGGGTGTGGCATCCGGTACTTCACTCCATGTGCGATGACGGGTCCTCGGGCCGCATGCAGGCCAGGGCACGCTTGACCAGCGGTCGGGTGATAACCGTTGAAGTGTGGGCCATGCACCGACTAGGCCAGGTGAATCCCACCATCCCGGACGATCTGCCCGGCGCCGCGCTCACGATGGCAGTGCAGCTGCTGCGCTATCTTTGGACAGGCATGCAAGGCCCTGACTCCGCAACCGACCCGTCCGGATCCCAGCCTGTCGAACGCCCGTTGCTTCCATCGGACGACGACGTGCTGCTGGACAGGCTGCAACACGCGGCTTTCATGTACTTCCTGCAGCAGGTCAATCCTGGCAACGGCCTGGTCGCCGACACCTCCCGCGAGGGCGCGCCTGCCAGCATCGCAGTGGTGGGTTTTGCCTTGTCGGCGTACCCCGTTGGCGTGGAACACGGCTGGATGACGCGCGCTGATGCGCTGCGTTACAGCCTGGCTGCGTTGCGGTTCTTCCGTGACAGCGACCAGCAAGGCAGCGCCGATGGCACCGGCTACAAGGGCTTCTATTACCACTTCCTGGACCGCGAGCACGGCACCCGGGTCTGGCGTTGCGAGCTGTCCATGATCGACACCGCGCTGCTGATTGCCGGTGCCCTGGCGGCCGCGATGTATTTCGACGCCGGTACTTCGGAAGAAACAGAACTGCGCAGCATTGCCGACATGCTGTACCGGCGCATCGACTGGCGCTGGGCGCAAAACGGCAACGCCACGATCATGCAGGGCTGGAAACCCGAGTCGGGCTTCCTGCATTACGGCTGGGAAGGTTACAGCGAAGCGATCGTGCTCTATGCGCTGGCCATGGGTTCGCCCACGTATCCGGTGCATGACGACAGCTATCGCGGCTGGACGTCGACCTACCAGTGGGAAATCATCTATGGCCAGGCCTATCTCCATGCCGGGCCGCTGTTCGTGCACCAGTTCTCGCACGCGTGGGTCGACCTGCGCGGCATCCAGGATGATTTCATGCGTGGCAAGCGCAGCGATTATTTCGAAAACAGCCGCCGGGCCGTCCATGTTCAACGCCAGTACACGCGCATCAATCCGCTCGGACATACCGGCTACGACGAACACTGCTGGGGATTGAGTGCCGGCGACGGCCCCAGTGACGCGCTGCCGCTTGTCGAAGCCGAGCCGCGCCGGCTGTTTGGCTACGCCGCGCGTGGCGTGCCGTTTGGTCCAGACGACGGCACGATTTCCCCGCCTGCGGTACTGGCCTGCCTGCCCTTCGAGCCGGGACTCACCCTGCGCAGCGTACGCACCTTGTTGCAACGGTATCCCGACGCAGCCACTGCCGGCCGGCTGGCCAGCGGCTTGAACCCGGGACTTCCGACGAGGGACGCAATGCCCTGGGTCTCGGAAGGGCATTTCGGCCTGGACCAGGGCATCGTCACTTTGATGATCGAGAACCACCGCAGCGGATTACCGTGGCAGCTGATGCGACGGTGCCCGTACCTGGTCAACGGCCTGCGCGCCGCCGGATTCAGCGGTGGTTGGCTCGACGAGGCCCGGTCCGGGACGCAGCCATGAAAACGCCTGACGACGTCTTCGAGCAGCAACGCTTGTCCAACGTGCACCCACCCGGCTGGACCAATCCCCAGCCTGCCAGTCGTTACACCCTGCTCGTCATCGGCGCCGGTCCAGCCGGCCTGGTTGCGGCCAAGGGCGCAGCTGCGCTGGGAGCGCGCGTGGCCCTGATCGAGCGCGACCTGATCGGTGGCGACTGCCTCAATGTCGGCTGCGTGCCGTCCAAAGCCCTGATCCGGACAGCGCGTCTCTATGCGCAGATGCGCAACGCAACGCATTACGGCGCAAGCACGCCCGGCGAAGTGCAGGTCGACTTTGCCGCGGCCATGGCACGCATGCGCCAGTTGCGATCGCGGATCAGCCGTTGGGATTCGATCGATGGGCTGGCGGCCGCTGGTATCGATGTTTTCCTTGGTGCTGCGCGTTTTATCTCCGGCGACACCGTGGACGTGGACGGAGCCCGACTGCGCTTCGCCAAGGCCCTAATCGCCACCGGCTCGCGACCGGACACACCCAGCGTCCCGGGACTGGACGGGGTCGAACTATTGACCAACGAAAACATCTTCGACCTGACCGAGCTGCCGCCACGGCTGTTGGTGGTCGGTGGCGGCCCATTGGGTTGCGAGCTGGCACAGGCGTTTTCACGTTTTGGTGCGCGCACCATCATCGCCCAGGACATGCCGCTGTTCCTGCCCAGGGAGGAGCGCGACGCCGCGCAACTGCTGTCGGATGCATTCGCCCGCGACGGCCTGGAGGTGCGGCTCAACACCACCGTGACCGATGTACGCATGCAGGATGGTCAATACCTTGTCGACATGGTCAGCGACGATTACCACAGCAGCGTGGCGGTGGATGCGGTGCTGACCGGTGTCGGCCGCCTGCCCAATGTGGAAGGCCTGGACCTGCAGCTGGCGGGTGTCGAGACCTCGGACGAAGGTGGCGTGCGCGTCGACGACTTCCTGCGCACGAGCAACGGCCGCATCTACGCAGCCGGCGACGTCTGCATGGAGCACAGGTTCACCGATGTCGCCGACGCCACAGCGCGGATCGCGGTGCGCAATGCATTGTTCCCGGGCCGGCAACGCGCCAGTGCGTTGACCATCCCTTGGTGCACCTATACCGACCCGGAGATCGCGCACGTCGGCCTGTACGTGCGCCAGGCCAACGAGCTGGGCATCCCCATACGCAGCTTCACGATACCGATGCACCAGGTCGATCGCGCGATCCTGGACGGCGAGCAGGCCGGCTTCGTCAAGATCCATGTCGCCCAACGCTCGGACAGGATCCTGGGCGCAACCATCGTTGCAAGCCATGCCGGCGAGATGATCAACGAAATCACGGTCGCCATGGTCCACGGCATCGGGCTGAACGGCTTGGCCGAAGTGATCCACGCCTATCCGACCCAGGCCGAGGCCATCCACCAGGCCGCCGATGCCTGCAGGCGCCAGCGATTGACACCGTTCATCGCTGGCTTGCTGCGCTGGTGGTTGCGACGGTGAGCCTGGACAGCTGCATGCACGCATGCCTGCCTGCCTGCATGGACACTTTCACCGTGTCGCGAGGGCGGTGCGCCCATGCTTGGATGAACCCCGTTATCCACCCGCAGTCTGACCATGCGCATCGCGTGGTCGCGAAGACCTCAAAGTGTCTTTGGCTCGTCCCTGCGTCGCACGAGCCGGCCTTGCCGGAGCTTCCCGGAAGGTACGCCGGTCCCGACCGACCACTGAGCGCGTTGGAACAGGTCTTCCTGGACCGCACTCGGCACGACCACCAGACATCAACAACAAGGAGACATCCATGGACATCGGAATGATCGGACTCGGCAAGATGGGCGCCAACATGGCCCAGAGGCTGCTGGAAGGCGGCCATCGCGTGGTCGGTTTCGATCCGAAGGCCGAAGCGCGCAAGGACCTGCAGGACAAGGGCGGCGAACCGGCCGACTCGCTTGAGTCGCTGGTCGCCGCACTCAAAACGCCGCGTGCAGTCTGGATGATGGTCCCGGCCGGCGAAATCACCGACAAGACGGTCGATGGCCTGGTGCCGCTGCTCAGCGCGGACGACACCGTCATCGACGGCGGAAACTCCAATTACAAGGACACGCTGCGTCGCGCCGAACGCATGGCCAGCAAGGACATCCATTACATCGATTGCGGCACCAGCGGCGGCATCTGGGGCCTGAAGGAAGGCTACGGCATGATGGTCGGCGGTGACGAGGCGGCCGTGCAGCGGCTGGCCAGCGTGTTCGAGACGCTGGCGCCGGACAAGGACAAGGGCTGGGGCCACGTCGGCAAGGTCGGCGCGGGGCACTTCGTCAAGATGGTGCACAACGGCATCGAATACGGACTGATGCAGGCCTATGCCGAAGGCTTCTCGATCATGGAGCACAAGAAGGATTTCGACCTTGACCTGCACCAGGTCGCGGAGATCTGGCGTTACGGCACCGTGATCCGATCGTGGCTACTGGACCTGACCGCGAACGCGCTGGACAAGAACCCGGGCATGGACGGCATCGCGCCTTATGTCGCCGATTCCGGCGAGGGCCGCTGGACGGTCAAGGAAGCCATCGACCTGGACGTGCCCGCACCGATCATCACCCAGGCGCTGATCGAGCGCCTGCGCTCGCGCGACAGTGAGTCATTCTCTGACAAGCTGTTGTCGGCGATGCGCAACGAGTTTGGTGGGCACGCGGTAAAGCATGCGGTCATGCCCGATGTCTCGCCGGGGGTGGAAAAGAAGTAACTGCCCGCAGTTTGTGCACACCTGCTCGTGGTCGCGACGTGGTGGTATTGCACCGGCGCGCCGCGCCAACGCCCTACCCGCCCAGCGCCCTGTCCACCACGTGCTGCGCCTGCTGGAGGATCTTCTGCAGGTGCGCCTTGTCGCGGAAGCTTTCGGCGTAGATCTTGTAGATGTCCTCGGTGCCCGAGGGGCGCGCGGCAAACCAGCCGCCCTCGGACACCACCTTGATGCCGCCGATCGGCGCCCCGTTGCCGGGTGCCTTGTCGAAGGTGTGTTCGACACGATCCCCAGCCAGGTCGTCCAGTTTGACCTGGTCCGGCGACAGCCTGGAGAGTGTTTTTTTCTGCTGGTCCGAGGCCGGCGCTTCGATGCGGTCGGCGAACATCGCACCCAGGTCATTGGTCAACGCCGCATACAGCTCGCCTGGATCACGGCCGCGCCGCGCCGTGATCTCGGCCGACAACAATGCGGGCACGATCCCGTCCTTGTCCGTGGTCCATACGCTGCCATCACGACGCAGGAACGCCGCCCCCGCGCTTTCCTCGCCGCCGAAGCCCAGGGAGCCGTCAAACAGGCCCTTGGCAAACCATTTGAAACCGACCGGCACCTCGAACAACGTGCGGCCGAGCCGGGATGCGACCCGATCCAGCATCGCAGTGCTGACCACTGTCTTGCCGACGCCAGCCGATGCGCTCCATGGCCCCCGGTTGTCGAACAGATAATCCACCATCACTGAAAGGTAATGGTTTGGCGGCAGCAGGCCACCGCCCCTGGTGACGATGCCATGGCGGTCATGGTCGGTATCGCAGGCAAAGGCGACGTCGTACTGGTCCTTGCGCCCGATCAGCCGCTGCATCGCGTATTGCGAGGAAGGATCCATGCGGATGTTGCCGTCCCAGTCCACCGTCATGAAGCCGAACCGCGGATCGACCTCGTCGCTGACCACGTCCAGGTCGATCTTGTAGTGCTCCGCGATGCGCACCCAATAGTGCACGCCTGCGCCGCCCATCGGGTCCACGCCCAGCTTGAGTCCGGCGCCCCTGATCGCGTCGAAGTCCACGACGTTGTGCAGGTCGGCGACATAGTTGCGCATGTAGTCGTGCTCACGCGTGCCTCGGGCCTTGCGCGCCTTGGCGTAGGCCATGCGATCGACACCCTTGAGGCCAGCTTCTAGCAGGCGGTTGGCTTCATCCTGTATCCAGCCGGTGATGCTGCTGTCGGCGGGACCGCCGTTGGTCGGGTTGTACTTGAAGCCGCCGTTGTCCGGCGGATTGTGCGATGGCGTGATGACGATGCCGTCTGCAAGCCCCGTGTCGCGTCCACGGTTATGGACCAGGATCGCGTGGGAGACCGCTGGCGTCGGCGTGTACTCGCCATCGGTGGAGACCATCACGCAGACGTCGTTGGCAGCCAGGACTTCCAGCGCACTGGCAAATGCGGGCGCGGACAATGCGTGGGTGTCGAACCCGATGAACAAGGGTCCATCAATACCCTGCTTCTTGCGATAGCTGCAGATCGCCTGGCTGATGGCCAGTACGTGGTTCTCGTTGAAGCTGTCATCCAACGCGGTGCCGCGATGGCCGGACGTACCAAACGCAACCCGTTGGGAAGGCTCTGCCGGATCGGGTTTGCCGGTGTAGTAAGCCGTGACCAGGCGGGGCACGTCGACGAGGATCGAGCGTGGCGCGGGCTTTCCGGCGAGTGGATCGATTTGGGTACCCATGGTCACTCCAGTCTGTGTGCGGAAACGCGTCCTGCGTCCCTGTCCGAGGCTGCCGCAAGCAAGTGGTGTGCTTTGAGCGAGCGCAGTTCGCCGATGCGCTCGATGACGATGTCCGGTGCAGGCTCGCCCCGGGACAGCTGCTGCTCCCGGGCATAGTGTCCCTGGCGCACGAAGATCGTGGTCAATGCATGGCCGAGCTGCTGTTTCATCTGCGCCAGCAACGCCGGTTTGTCCTCGACCATCACGTAATGATCGGCAGGCCAGCGCTGCTGCACGAAGTCGAGGCGGCGCTGCTTGTGCAGGGTGATCGCAACCCGGCCATCCATCGCCTGCCACAGGCCCGCGCGTTGCACCTTGCGCGGCTGCACGACCATGTCCCCATCGGAAAGGATGGCCGGCAACCCGAGTGTCTTGATGTGTGCGATGACCTCCATGGCATGCGGATAGAGGTGGTCGGCGAAGGGGTAGTCGAGGATGAAACCACCCAGCGCCAGCAGGTGGGGATCATCGCCGGACTCATTGCGCAAGCGCTGTACGGCGCCCAGGTAGTCGGAATAGCCCAGTTCGTCGCGCAGCGCTTCGTAGTGGTTGCGGTAGGAGGTTTTGCCATCGATGCCGAAATCACGCACCAGCCGCGCGTCCAGGGCATCGCTGAACCCATCGTTGTCGAACAGCGTGTTGTCGACATCCAGCAGGAACACGATTTTCTGATCACTGGACACGCACATCCTCCTGCCTTTCGTAGGAGCGGCTTCAGCCGCGAGCTCTTGACCCAGATTTATTTCTTTGTAGGAGCGACATAAGTCGCGATAGCTACTGCCCGGAGTCTTGATCGCGACTTGCGTCGCTCCTACAAAAGAGCCAAGGCAGGAGCAAGAGCTCGCGGCTGAAGCCGCTCCTACATTTGAAGCAATCAATGATTGCGGCCAGACGGCGATCGCCACTATTTTTTCGACAACAACGCCCTGGCACGCTCGCACACGTTGTCGACCGTAAATCCATATTGGGCCATCACGGTCTCGCCTGGTGCAGAAGCGCCATAGCGATCCACGCACAGCATGTCGCCGGCATCGCCGACGTAGCGCGACCAGCCTTGTGAAACACCGGCCTCCACCGCGAGCCTGGCTGTGACCGACGCGGGCAGCACGCTTTCGCGGTACTCGTCGGTCTGCGCCTCGAACAGCTCCCAGCTGGGCATCGATACACAGCGCACGGAATTGCCGTCCTTGCGCAGGCGCTCGGCGGCTTCGACGACCAGGTGCACTTCCGAGCCGGTCGCGATCAGGATCAGCGCCGGTGCAGCGTCGTCCACGACGGCGTCATCAAGCACATAAGCACCGCGTCGCAGGCCATCCGCGCTGGCAAGGTTGTCGCGATCCAGTGTCGGCACGTCCTGTCGACTGAACACCAGCGTCACCGGTGTGTCGCGGGTTTCCACCGCGACGCGCCAGGCAACGGCAGCTTCGTTTGCGTCGCAGGGCCTGATGACGGTCAGGTCCGGGATCGCGCGCAGGCTGGCGATCTGCTCGACCGGTTCATGGGTTGGCCCGTCTTCGCCAACGGCAATGCTGTCGTGGGTGAATACATGGATGACATGCAACTGCGACAGTGCAGCCAGTCGCATCGCCGGGCGCATGTAGTCCGCGAATACCAAGAACGTCGCGGTGAACGGCATGCAGCCGCCGTGGGCAGCCATGCCATTGGCGATCGCGCCCATGGCATGTTCGCGCACGCCAAAGTGCAGGTTGCGGCCGGCGTGGCTCCAGCCACCGCCATCCGAACCCTGCCTGTCGTTGTCGTCCGCATCGCCATCGGGCACGGGATTGAAATCGCCCAATCCCTTCATCGCGGTCTTGGTGGAAGGGTCCAGGTCAGCCGAGCCGCCCGTAAGCTGCGGCAGCCTGCCCGCGATCGCATTGATCACCTTGCCAGAGGCGACGCGCGTTGCCATGCCGTTGGCGTCGGGCGGGAACACCGGGATGTCAGCATCCCAATCGTCGGGCAGGCCTTCGTGCAGGCTGCGCTCGAGTTCCGTAGCCAGTGCGGGCTCCGCATCGGCGAAGGCCTTGAAGCGCTTTTCCCAGGCGGCCTCGGCGTCGGCACCGGCGGTACCGGGTTTGCGCATGTGATCGCGTGCCTCGTCGGGGACCAGGAAGGTCGGCTCCACCGGCCAATCCAGCGCCTGCTTGGTCTTGCGGACATCCTCCTCACCCAATGGCGAGCCATGGGCCTTGTAGCTGTCCTGCTCCGGTGAACCGTAGCCGATGTGCGTGCGCACGACGACCAGGGATGGACGCGTTGTTTCATCATGCGCGGCCTGCAGCGCCGCATCGATCGCATCGATATCGTTTCCGTCGTCCACGTGCTGCACATGCCAGCCACAGGCTTGGAAGCGTGCACCGCGATCTTCGGTGAACGTCATGTCGGTGCCCGCGGCCAGGGTCACGAAATTGTCGTCATACAGGCAGTTGAGCTTGCCCAGCTGCAGGTGTCCGGCCAACGAGACGGCCTCGGCGCAGACCCCTTCCATCAGGTCGCCATCACTCACCATCGCCCAGGTGCGGTGGTCGACGATGTCATGGCCCGGACGGTTGTAGCGCGCGGACAGCTGCGCCTCGGCGATCGCCAGGCCCACGGCATTCGCCATGCCCTGCCCCAGCGGCCCGGTGGTGACTTCCACGCCGGGCGTGTGGTTGCGCTCGGGATGGCCGGGTGTCTTGCTGCCCCACTGCCGGAACTGCTTGATGTCTTCAAGGCTGACCTCGTAACCGGTCATGTGCAGCAACGCGTACAAAAGTGCGGAGCCATGTCCGGGCGACAACACGAAGCGGTCGCGGTCGGACCAGCCGGGATTGCTTGGATTGAACTTCAGGAAGCGCTGCCACAACACGTAGGCCATCGTTGCCGCACCCAGCGGAAGTCCCGGGTGGCCGCTGTTGGCTTTCTCCACCATGTCCACGGAAAGGAAGCGCAGGGTATCGATGCATTGCTTGTCGATGGGGTCTGTCATGTCGTCTCCTTGTCGGCGTTGCGCGTCAACACCGCGCATCAAAACTTGAAAGCTCCGTCATTCCCGCGATGGCGGGGTCTTTTGGCAGACGTCTGTCTGTCCATCCAGTGGCTCCAGCCCAGTGGACAGCAGCGTCCAGGGACTACCGCCTTCGCGGGAATGACGGGAAAACCAGGGGTGCTGTTCTTCACTTGCGATGTTTTCTGTAGTGTTCGATCAGCGCGTTGGTGGAACTGTCGTGCGACAGGTCCGGATCACTGCCAGCGAGTTCGGCTTGCGTTGTCCTTGCCAACTGCTTGCCCAGCTCGACACCCCACTGGTCGAAACTGTCGATGTCCCAGATCACGCCCTGCACGAACACGCTGTGCTCGTACAGCGCCACCAGGGTGCCCAGCGCGTGCGGGGTCAGTCGATCGGCCAGGATCGTCGTGCTGGGGCGGTTGCCGTCGAACACGCGATGCGGCACGAGTGCTTCGGGCGTGCCCTCGGCCCGCACGGCATCGGCATCCTTGCCAAACGCCAGCGCTTCGCCCTGCGCGAACAGGTTGGCCATCAATAGATCATGTTGCGCATCCAGCGGGTTGAGCGGCTGGCAGAAGCCGATGAGGTCGCAGGGCACCAGCCGCGTGCCCTGGTGCAGCAACTGGTAGAACGAGTGCTGCCCGTTGGTGCCCGGCTCGCCCCAGTAGATCGGCCCCGTGTCCACGCTGACCCGCTCACCCTGCAGCGTCACGTGCTTGCCGTTGCTCTCCATCGTGAGCTGTTGAAGGTAAGCCGGGAAGCGCTTGAGGTATTGCGCATACGGCAGCACGGCGACCGTGCCGGCACCGAGGAAATCGTTGTTCCAGATCGCAATCAGCGCCATCAGCACCGGCAGGTTGCGCTCGAACGGCGCCTCGCGGAAATGGGTATCCATGGCATGGAACCCTGCCAGCATGTCGCGGAAATGCGTGGGACCAATCGCAATCATCGTGGACAGCCCGATCGCTGAATCCATCGAGTAGCGGCCGCCCACCCAGTCCCAGAAACCGAACATGTTGTCGGTGTCGATACCGAAGTCGCGCACGCCATCGGCATTGGTCGATACCGCGACGAAGTGTTTGGCGACTGCATGCTGGTCGGCGGTATCTTCGTCACCCAACGCCTGTATGCACCAGTCGCGCGCCGCCCGGGCGTTGGTCAGGGTTTCCTGGGTGGTGAAGGTCTTGGAACAGATGATGAAAAGCGTCTCTGCCGGATCGAGATCCCGCGTGGCTTCGACAAAGTCGGTCGGGTCGACGTTGGACACGAAACGGACCTGCAGATTGCGCTGGCTGTAGTACAGCAACGCCTCATGGGCCATCACCGGCCCCAGGTCGGAACCACCGATGCCGATACTGATCACGTTGCGGATGCGCTTGCCGCTGGCGCCGGTCCAGCGGCCATCGCGGACCTTGTCCGCGAACGCCGCCATCCGGTCGAGCACGTCATGGACTCCAGGCACGACATCAATGCCATCGGCCTGGATTCGTTCGCCTTTTGGAGCACGCAAGGCGACATGCAATACCGGTCGATCCTCGGTGGTATTGATGTGGTCGCCCCGGAACATGGCGTCCATCCGCCCACGCAGGCCGCAGGCATCGGCCAGCTCCAGCAACAGGCGCAGGGTGTCGTCGTCAACCCGCTGCTTGGAGTAATCCAGGTACAACCCGGCTGCCTCGGCCCTTAAGCGCTCACCGCGCCCGGGATCAGCGGCAAACAGATCCTGCAACCGATGCCCTTGTGTCGCCTGCGCATGCTGCATCAGCGCACGCCATTGCGGCTGCCTTGCCAGTGGCAGCCTGGCGCCTGCCTGGTTCGAGGTGCTCATGCCAATGCCTTCGCCTTCTCGCCGATCTGTTGCATCAATTGTTTCCAGGACTTGACGAAGGATGCTGCGCCCTCTTGCTGCAGTTGCATCGCCAGTGCGTCTGTATCGATACCCGCGGCGTTGAATGCTTGCAGCACATCACCCCCGTCATCGTCCAGCACGCTGTCGACCTTGCCGTGGTCTGCAAACGCACGCAGGGTCTTGTCGGGCACGGTGTCGACCGTATCGGGAGCTGCGAGCGCGGAGACGTACAAGGTATCCGGGGCGTCCGGATCCTTGGTGCTGGTGCTGGCCCACAACAGTCGCTGTGGTCGCGCGCCGGCCGCGGCCAGCTTTTTCCAGCGCTCTGAATCCAGCAACCTGCGATAGGCCTGGTACGCCTGCTGGCTGACCGCGATGCCCAGCTTGTTGCGCAGCTGGGCCGGGGCGGTTTCCATGACTGCCTTGTCCCAACGACTGACGAACAGCGACGCCACCGAGGACACCACCGGGTCGAGCCCATCCGCGATCCGGCGCTCGATGCCTCGCAGGTAGGCTTCGGCTGCCGCCACGTACTGGTCGGCGGAAAACAACAACGTGACGTTGACCGGCACGCCGTTGTAGATCGATTCCTCGATCGCCGGAATACCTTCTGGCGTGCCGGGGATCTTGATGTAGAGGTTGTCGCAGCCGGCCTGCGCATGGATGCGCTTTGCCGCCGAAATGCTTGCCGGGGTATCGGCGGCCAGCAATGGCGACAGCTCCATCGACACCCAGCCGTCCACGCCATCGCTGGCCTTGTGCGCAGGCTCGAACAGCCTGGCCGCGCGGCGCAGGTCTTCCAGTGCAAGTTCGACGAACAGCGCTTCGTCCTTCAATCCCGCGGTGGTCTTTTCCTTGATCGCGGCATCGTAGGCATCGCTGCCACCGATCGCATGCTCGAAAATGGTCGGATTGGAGGTCAGCCCGGTGATGCCGTAGTCGTCGATGTAACGCGCCAGGGTGCCGTCGTCCAGCAGCGTGCGGGTGATGTTGTCCAGCCAGATGCTCTGTCCGGTGGCGCGGAGGTGTTTCAGGTTGTGGTTCATCGTGTCTCCGTGGATGGCTGCGCTACCCGGGGCATTGTGCCCGGGGTTGCAAAGATCTGGATGCCGCGCCTGGTGTCGTGGCCGCCGTCACTGGCCGCTCTGCCGTTGACCATCGTCAACACGGCGCGCTGTCTTCCGGCTCCGGGGCATACCATAAGTGGTCATGGTTGATGATGCCGTCAGCGGCCGACGGGCCCCAGCTGCCGGGCTCGTAGATCGCGATCTTGTCCGGCATGTCGAGCACCGGCTCGACAACGCGCCAGGCGGCTTCGACCGCGTGGTCGCGGGTGAACAATGCGACATCGCCGGCCAGGGCATCGCCCAGCAGCCGCACATAGGGCGGCGCATCGCCGATCCGCTGGTGGCGCGCGACCAGCTCGACGTCCTCACCGCGCATCGCCTCGCCGTTGCGCTTGACCCGCGCACCGGCGGCGATCACGACTTCCGGGCTGAGCCGGAAGCGGAAGTAGTTGGAGTGCTCCGGCTGCAACGCCTGGGGCAGGTCCGCCTGGAACAATGCCATCGGCGGGGATTTCAGGTCCACCGTGACTTCCGTCGCCGTGATCGGCATCTTCTTGCCGGCGCGGATGTAGAACGGCACGCCCGCCCAACGCCAGGTATCGATTTCCAGTTTGAGTGCGGCAAAGGTTTCGACGTTTGAATCCGCCGCCACGCCTGGCTCGTCGCGATAGCCGCGAAACTGTCCGCGCACCACATTGCCCGGCTCCAGTGGTTTCATCGCCCGGAACAGGCGCAGCTTCTCGGCGTGGATGGACGTGGCGTCGTCGCCAATCGGGGCATCCATCGCCAGCAGTGCGACGACTTGCAGCAGGTGGTTCTGGACGACGTCACGGATCGTCCCGACCTCGTCGTAGAAACTCCCCCTGCCCTGCACGCCGAAGGATTCGGCCATGGTGATCTGCACGTTGTCGACGTATTGGCGGTTCCAGACGGGTTCCAGGAAGGCATTGGCAAAGCGGTAGTACAGCAGGTTCTGCACGGCTTCCTTGCCCAGGTAATGGTCGATGCGGAAGATCGCATCCTCGTCGAAGACTTCGTGCAACGCCCGGTTGAGTTTCCTGGCCGAGGCCAGGTCGCGACCAAAGGGTTTCTCGACCACTACGCCTGCGTTGTCCGCGCAACCGGATTTGCCCAGCCCCTGCACGACGGTGCCAAACAGCGAGGGCGGGATCGCCAGGTAGTGCAGCGGCGACGAGACACCTGCGAGTGCCTGCTTGAGGTTCTTGAAGGTTTCCGGCTCCTTGTAGTCGCCATCGACATAGCGCAGCTGCGCGGCCAGCTTCTCGAAGGCCGCCTCGTCGATGTCCCCGGCATGTTCCAGGCTGTCGCGGACATGGTCGCGCAGCTGGTCCACCGTCCAGCCGGCACGCGCCACGCCAATGACCGGCATGTCCAGCTCGCCGTTCTGCACCAAGGCTTGCAACGCGGGATAGATTTTCTTGTAGGCGAGGTCGCCGGTGGCACCGAAAAACACCAGGGCATCTGACTGTTTGGACCGCTTGCTCAACGCAGGCTCCTTTGGTTGGCCCAGGGTCGGTTGACCTTGGGTCGGTTGGCCTTGCGTGGCCGGACCCATCGCGATGGACTCCCGACAAGCTGGCCAATGTCCAGCTGTCCGGTGCTCACATGGCGGATGGGTAGATGGACTGGTGCCGCTTGGCGGGCTTTTCGACCAGCCATTCCGACCTTGGGGGACGGAGTCCGACTTTAATCGATGGCGGGTTAAGACCGGGTCGCGGTTACAAGGGTTCCATGCGTCGCAGGTGAAACACATCCCGCGACACACCCCACATATGGACACGGGCCGCTAACGCGGCCCGTGTGGTCTTGCTTCAGCCCGGACAACGCTGTCCGTGACACGCTCCGTGGATCAGGATTGCACCGGTACGATGGTGATTTCCACGCGACGGTTCTGCGCGCGACCGGCCTCGGTATCGTTGCTGGCAATCGGGCGGCTTTCGCCCGCGCCAACGATGATCATGCGCTGCTGGTTGACGCCATGGCCGCGCAGGTAGGCGGCGACCGAATTGGCGCGCTGCTCCGAGAGTGTGCGGTTGTAAGATTCGCTGCCGACGCTGTCGGTATGGCCGGCCACCTCGATCACGGTCTGGTCGTACTGCGTCAAGGTATTGGCGACGTTGTCCAGCACCGGGTAGAACTGGGTTTGAAGGTTGCTGCTGTCAAAGGCAAAGGTCACGTTGCCCGGCATGTTGAGGGTGATGTTGTCGCCCTGGCGCACGACGTCGACGCCGCTGCCTTCAAGGTCACGCCGCAATGCGGCTTCCTGGCGATCCTGGTAAGCGCCGATTCCGGCACCAGCCAACCCGCCCACGCCCGCGCCCACCATGGCGCGCTGGCGACGCTCGACGGCATCGCCGCCACTGAGCAATCCGGCGACCGCGCCGATGCCTGCACCGATCAACGCATTGTTCCGGGTGTGGTTGGGATCATTGGGGTTACTGGTCTGGCCGGTGTACGTGGCGCAGCTGGTCATCAGCATTGCACCAGCAACGGCGGCACAGAGTCCTGCTGTAGTGAGCTTGCTCATGGGCATCTCCTTTCGTGAGGGGGTATCGAGGGTGTGCCTGCATGGTTGCAGGCGTGCTGGTGGGATCTGCAGGCGCAGTACGCTGGCATGGGCCAATATTTGCGTTATTGCCAACATGCGCTGCGTAGCGTTGCCGATCGCACCTGAACAGGCAGCCAAGATACCCACGGCATCGTCAGCGCAAGGTGATGGGCTGCTTCGCGTTCATTTGCCAGCAGGAGTCTTCCTGCCCGATGCCATGCCCACGCAAGCCACGCACCCCGCGAACCCGGGCGGGTGGCCCTGCACTGCAGCGACCATGCCTGCTTTCAGGCCAGCGCTTCGGCCGCCCTTGCATCCAGCGCGCGATCCCAATCACCCATCATGGCCAGGTACACGAGTTTGTCGAACTCGGCACCAAATCGCCTGGCCACGACATCCGGGTCGGGGATCAGTTTTGCGTCCGAAACCAGCCCGAAATGGACCCGGCCGTTGTAGCTCATGATCGACAGTCCGATGCCGATCGACCCGGTCTGCGGCACCCAGAACATCATTTCGCGTACCGCACAGCCGGCCATGTACAGCGGCTGCTCGGGTCCGGGGACGTTGGTCGCCACGGTGGTCGCCTTGCGACTGAACAACTCCAGGGCCAGGCCCTGCAGCGCCGCCGGAGCCATTCCAATGGCAGCAAGAAGTCCATATGCAACAATAGCTTGCCGTGATGTCTTCAAGTCATTCATGGACTTTGCAACACGCTCGACGCGGGCGATCGGATTGCACTCGCCTACCGGCAGCTCCAGGAACACCAGCCCAAAATGGTTGCCCAGCTTGCGCGCATGCTCCAGCGGTCGCAGGTTGACCGGGACAGTGGCGCGCAAGGTCATGCCGTCGACCAGTTCGCCGCGTCCAAGCATGTAATGGCGCAAGGCGCCCGCCGCAGTGGCCATCAGCACGTCGTTGACCGTGCAGTCGCAGGCGCGGCCGACCGCCTTGACCTCGTCCAGATCCAGTGACGCCGCCCATGCCACGCGCTTGCTGACACCCAGGCTTCCACGCAGCAACGAGGGTGGATCATCCGGTAGCGCCAGTGCATTGACCAGTTCACGGCCGATCTCCCCGCCTTCCTTGGCCAGCATCACCGCCAGGGTCGGGTGGTGGTACATCTCCATGCCTTTCTCGACGACCTTGCCGCCGAACTTCATGTACTTGTCGACCGCACCGATGCGTTTGGCCACCCGCGCACCATCGCGCTTGAGCCACGCACGCGCAAGATCGCTGCCTTTGGCCGGGGTCGGCGTGGTGTCGGTCAGCGACAGCAACACCTGCACCAACGCGATCCCGTCGGCGTAGCAATGGTGGATGCGCACGACAAGGGCCGAGCCACCCCCGTACCGCTCGACCAGGTCGAACTGCCACAGCGGGCGCCCCGGATCCAAGGGGCTGGAGGCCAGGTGGCTGACGAAACGTTCCAGCGCGTGCTTTTCCGCCTGGGTGGCAACCACGCCTGCGCCACTGGTCGCACGCTTGCCGGCGCGCCGCCCGCCACGCCCGGGCAACGCACATTCGCGCACGTGCCAGTCCAGGTCGAAATGCTCGTCCTGCAGCCAGGCCGTGCCTGTCGAGGTCTCCACGGGTTTCTGGCCGAAGCGCCTGTAGGACAGGAAGCGCTTGTCCACCACACGCTTCAGGCGCGCCAGCGACAACGGTTCGGCGAGCATGAGCACACCGGTGATCATCATCGGGTTGGTCGGTCGCTCCATCCGCAACCAGGCGGTATCGACCCGCGACATCGGGTCGCGGCGAAGGCGTTTGCGCGGCTTGGAGGTGGCCATCGATGGCTCCCGGGTGGCTTTCGAGTGAATCACGGGGCATGGAAAGGCGTCAATGCGGGTCGTGGGACATCGCCTTCATATCCTCGACCGTCACTCCTGCCAAACCAGGAATCCAGCGACTGTCGCCTGCAAGCTCAAAAAGGTCGCTGGATTCCAGCCTTGGCGGGAATGACGATTTGAAGGGTGCGACAGACGCAGTGCCCGGGCGCTCGTGCCGCGTTGACCCCTACCTGCTCACCCCTTCCCGCTCAAGCGCTTGTAGGCGGCGAGCGCCGCATCACGGCCCTGCTTCAAATCGACCACCGGTGTCTTGGGGTACCTGCGTGCCTCACCTTGCATGGCATCCTGGTGCAGCCAGGGTTCAAAACGCGCCGGCACCGGCACCTGCGACAACTCCGGCACCCAACGCGCGATGTACACACCGTCTGGATCAAACTTTCTTGCCTGCAGCAACGGGTTGAAGACACGGAAATACGGCGCGGCATCCGCGCCCGTCCCCGCCGTCCATTGCCAGCCCTGGGTGTTGTTGGCCAGGTCCGCATCGACCAGCGTGTCCCAGAACCAGCGCGCGCCACGCAACCAATGCGTGCGCATGTGCTTTGTCAGGTAGCTGGCCACGATCATGCGCACGCGATTGTGCATCCAGCCCGTGTGCCACAGCTCGCGCATGCCGGCATCGACGATCGGGAGTCCCGTCCTGCCCTGCTGCCAGCGGGCCAGGCGGCGTGGATCGACGCGTGCCCAGTCGAAATCCTCGAACTTCGGGTTGAGGTTCTGGTCCACGGTTTGCGGGAAGTGGTGCATCAGGTGATACGAAAACTCGCGCCAACCCAGCTGGCGGATGGCGGCATCGATTTGCTCCTGCGGCGCATCGGCGTGTTGCAGGCGATCAACGACGCGGTGCACGGACACCTCGCCAAAATGCAGGTACGGCGACAGGCGTGAAGTACCTTGCTCGTACGGCAGGTCACGATGTGCCTTGTACCTGGACAACGCTTCCGAGCTGAACTGCCGCAGCGCCTGCGACGCTCCGCGTTCACCCGGTGACCATCGCTCCCAGAAGCCGGCATCCCAGTCGCGGTCCGGCGCCAGCCTGAGCGTGTCCAGGGCAATGCCGGTGGGGATGTCGCTGTCTTTTACGTCCTTCAACGACGCTGGCGGGTCCCACAGCTTGAGATCGCGCCATTGCGACAGCGCCGTCTTCCAGAACGGCGTGAACACCTTGTACGGATCGCCGGCCCTGGTTTCGATCTCCCATGGCTCGAACAACAACGCGCCGTTGTAACTGTCCGCCCGCAACCCGCGCCTGCGCAGCGCACGCTTGATGGCCGCATCACGTTGCTCGACCGCGGGTTCATAGCGCCGGTTCCAGAACACGGCGTCGGCACGGCTGGTATCGGCCAGCATTTCCAGGATCGGCAGGCTGGGACCATGGAAACAGCGCAGGCGGCTGCCGCGTTTGCGCAGGGCATCGTCCAGTGCCTTCAGGGATTTGTACCGCCACGCATTCGATGCTGCACCCGGCGCCCAGTCACCCTCCCCGTCCGGGTCGTGGATATGCACCATGATCGGCAGATAGCCACTGTCGAGCGCCGCCTTCAGCGCCGGGTTGTCGGCCAGGCGCAGATCGTCGCGGAACCAGATGATCGCATTGGACATGGCAGTACGCTACCGGAAGGGCGCACACATGGGATGAAGGCCAGCGTGCGGCCGCGGCCCATCAGTCTTCCAGGAAATCCACCCGGCGGGTAATCGAGCAGACCGGCTCGTAGCCGATGGTACCTGCGGCCTCGGCGATCGTTTCCACCGGCAAGCCCTCGCCCCAGAGCACGACCGGGTCACCGGCACGCGCATCGGGTTGGCTGCGCAGGTCGACCGTCATCAGGTCCATCGACACGCGGCCGACGATATCGGCACGCTGCGCGTTGACCAGTACCGGCGTGCCCGAGGGCACGCCACGCGGGTAGCCATCGCCATAACCAATCGCAGCCACGCCGATCAGCATGTCCTGCGGGCATTGCCAGGTTGCCGAGTAGCCGATGTGTTCGCCCTTGGCGACCTGCTTGACTGCCAGCAAGCGCGTCGCCAGCGTCATTGCCGGTCGCAGGCCGAAGTCCGTCCCGGGCTTGCCCGCCACCACCGACACCCCGTACAGCATGCCGCCGGGCCGCACCCAGTCCGCGTGCGACTGCGGCCAGCCCAACACCGCGGCGGAGTTGGCCAGCGAGCGCAGTCCGGCCAACCCGGCCGTGGCCTCCTCGAACACCCGGATCTGCTCACGCGTTTGCCTGCCGCTGTCGGCAGTCCCGCCAAACTCGTCCGAGCTGGCGAAGTGGTTCATCAGGACGATTTCATTCGCGACCCCTGGCATCGCCAGCAGGCGCGCATGCGCATCGCGGAAGGCACCAGGGGCAAAACCCAAGCGGTGCATGCCGCTGTCGAGCTTGAGCCAGCAACGGATGGGCGCGCCGACCGGGGCCTGCTCCAGGAGTTGCAGCTGGCTGGGGTCGTGGATGACGGTTTCGATGTTGGCCTGGCGCAGACGGGCCAGGTCTTCGACGGTGTCGATGCCGGACAACAGCAGGATCGGTTGCGTTACGCCCGACTCACGCAGGCGCTCTGCTTCCGACAGGGCAGCGACACCGAACGCATCGGCGTCGGACAGGACGCGGCCAACGCGTTCGAGGCCGTGGCCATAGGCATCGGCCTTGACCATGGCCATGACGCGGCAGTTTGGTGCGCGGGTACGGACCTGGGCCAGGTTGTGGCGCAGGGCGGCTGCGTGGATGGTTGCTGTGGTGGGGCGGGACATGGATTGGATTCTAGCGGGGATGCCGTGAACCGAGTCGGCTGCGGACCCGGATCGGTGGTTCCCGCCTTGGCCTGCACCGGCAAGCAGGTGCGTTGTCCATCAATGATCGCGTCGCAGGATGCCTGGGATGCCTGGCGGTCGCATCGAGTGCGCGACATCCGCAGCCGCTCCGGAGATGACCATGCAGCCACTAAAAACCAACCGCGCCGTGTTTCTTGCCGCCGCGCTCTCGCTGTTGCTGGGGACAGCCGTCCCCGGGACACCCAGTACCCAGGCCACCGACGCCGATGCCAGGCAAGTCAGCGACCTCAACAGCCGCATCCTGCGGGCCTTGATCGTGGATAACGATGCGCGCCTTTTCCTGCAGCATGCGGACGCCGCATTCCTCGTGGTCGCTCCTGGTGGCCGGGTCGAGGACAAGACGCAATCCGCCGCAGGTGCGCAGTCGTTCGATGCCGTTGGCATTACGATCAGTGGCGAACGCGTGGCCATGCACGCAGACACGGCCGTCGTGGTCGGGCGGCTGGATATCGACGGGGTCATGGCGCCGGTCGGTAAGCTGGGGCCGATGAAGTTCATGGCGGTATTCGTGCGCGACAAAGGGCACTGGTCGCTCCTGTCGCGGTCACTGACACCGTGCATGGAAATTGCCGTGAAGCATGGGTTCTGTTAGCAGCCGTAGGCCGGGTAATGCCCTGGGCCTGACCTGGGACCTTTGTAAATCCGCGAAGGTCACCCGGCTGCGCTTTGCTTACCTGGGCTACGCAAGCTGGGGCATGACGCACCCGAGGACATTCAGGACTGTTGCAGTTGGCGTGTTGATCAACAACCCCGCCTTGCTACGCCGAGTATGGGGCCTGAACCAGTCGTTCCGAGATCCACCAGATATTTCCGTGAGCGTCCCTGACCCCACCTTGGCGGTCACCGTAAGGCATGTCGTCGACTTCCATCTCCAGCACCGCGCCAGCTGACATAGCTTGTGCCATGGCGGCATCTGCATCCTCGACGTATAGATAGAAGGGGGCAGCCATGGGTGGATAGCGTTCACTGGCCTCGCTGACCATGACAGTCGATGTTCCGATCCGTACCTGTGCGTTTGCAATGCGGCCGTCCGGACGAAGTGAACGCAGCTCCTCGGCCCCACCGAAAGCATTGACCAGAAAGTCCACGAAGCCCTTCGCATCCCTGACGAAGAAGTACGGAGTGATTGTCGTGAATCCTGGAGGTGTGTACATGAGTACCCCACGGTGTCGTGTGTGCTCCAAAGCGTGAGTGGAGCCGGCCAGGTAGCACGCCTGACCTCTCACGCAACCGGGAAAGCGAAGCGCCCCGCCCCAACGAATTGCCAGGCGGGATTACTGGAATGTTCGCCCCCCGCTCTTCAGCCAACCTGCAACATGCCTGTTTGAGGGGTCACGATGCGTCCAGTGAACCACACCTCCCTTGGAGTTCCACTCAAATTCTCCATTGAATTCTATGGTGTCACCCTGTTGCAGCCCGGAAATTCGCGGGGCGAGATCAATGTTGTGTGCAACCAGCACTGTTTGACCCGACTGCAACTTGAGAATGAAGCGTTGATGCCGGCTACCGCGATTGTCGTCAGCAAGGACTCTAGTCACAACGCCAGATCCATGCACTTGGGCGTTGCTTGCATCTGCACCAAATTCCGTACCCGGCGCACCGAGTGTGTCGGAGTGAAAGTGGCCGTAGCCAAAGTAGGCAACGGCGGCGATGATGATTGCGGCAAGGAGCTTGTACATTGTTTCACCACCTTATGCCTGTGTTGAGCCGACCTTTGCAGGGGAACCGGACTCAGGGTGAGATTCATCTGCCATGCGTTTGTCGAAGCGAAGGATTTTCAGCTTGAACGCGTTGTCAGGCGACGCCACGCGGCAAACGCTCAATCGAGGAATGTCCAGGTATCTGCACCGTCGAAGCGCCGGACGACCACTGATTCAAGTATCGCTGGCTCGAAATTGCGGAGGTTCACCCCGTGCCGAGCGCCCAGCTTCGGTTCCAGTGGCTCCCAATGGGTAACAATTCCACACGTCTTGCATCGAACGTTCCTCAGCGCACGATCACCCCAGATATAGTCTTCCGTGTTCGCGGGATGACCTTGAACAGTGACTGCTCCGAACTCGTAGTAGGCCCAGATGCCTCCCGAGCGACGGCAGAGCGAGCAATTGCAACTCGTGGCTTGCTCGGGCGCAAACGGAAGAGTGAGGCGAACTGCTCCGCAATGGCAGGAACCTTGAAGCGATTGTGCCGGCTGTTCGTGACTCATCGGGAGCAATCCGTGGTTTCTCTGGCGCTTGACGCCTAAGTTAAGCCGAACCGCATAGCGGAGCCAAACACATGGCAAGCTTTCTCTGCCGTGTGTTTGGTGGAGCGAAGTGGGTTCAGCTTGAACGCATTGTTAGGCTGAACTATGGAATGGCTATGGCGGGGCACGCACTACCAAGCTTGATAGCGAGCTTGCGATCGACTGCTTGTGCAAAATATTTCGCGCCATAGGATCCGTCTTTGGTGGAGTTCATGCCTGATTCGGAGACATGGATTGCCTGTCCGTCCGCTGAGGTGTAGCTGGCTTCGGGCGCCAGGTCCTTGATGATAAAGAACTCGATCGTGTGCGAATCCTGGTCCGGTTTTGCCGTTAGATTGGCACCCGCGTGAACAATCGGTGTCGATTCCTTGAGCAAGGCAATTTTCTCCGCCTTGCAATCAACGGTCTGGGTTTTAAGCGCCATGGTGATGTTTATCCAAGATTCGACTGACCTCCCGTCTACCATCACTGGCTTGAATGTGCGTAGCTTTGCTGAGGCGAGCGCTGAGGCATCCGCGGACTCGTCACCGCTTGATTGCGTTATCGATGCGGATTTGGCGTTGCCGCGCTCGTCAATGAGAACGCGGAGCTTGACCACAGGCACGGCTTCATCGACGGTATTGATGCTTGCGCCGGCACTAGAAGATATCCCGGAAGCAGCAAGCGCGATTGTGATCAGTATTTTGAGATGAATTTGCATGAGCCTGACGCCGTCTAGACGACGACAATTACTCGAAACTCCCCACCGAGTCATGCGCCAGGTTGTCGAACCGGGTGAACTCGCCAAAGAACTTGAGCTTGAACGAGCCTGTCGGTCCGTTTCGCTGCTTGCCAATGATGATTTCGGCCAGTCCCTTGTCGGTTGAGTTTTCCTTGTTGTAATACTCGTCGCGATAGATGAAGACGATCACGTCGGCATCCTGCTCGATGGCGCCTGACTCGCGCAGGTCGGCCATCATCGGGCGCTTGTCGGTACGGGTTTCCAGGGATCGATTGAGCTGCGACAACGCGATCACGGGCACGTTGAGCTCCTTGGCCAGGCCCTTGAGCGAGCGCGAGATCTCGGAGATCTCGGTGGCGCGGTTTTCCTTGCTGCCGGGCACCGCCATCAGCTGCAGGTAATCGACCACGATCAGGCCCAGGCCGTGCTCTTTCTTGATCCGGCGGGCCTTGGCGCGGAGTTTTTCCGGCGACAACGCGGGCTCGTCATCGATGAAGATCTTGGCCTCGCGTAGCAAGCGGATCGTGCTGGTCACGCTCGACCAGTCCTGGTCCTCGAGCTGGCCTGTGCGCAATCGCGTGGCATTGATCCGGCCAAGTGATGAAATCATGCGCAACGCGAGCTGGCTCGCCGACATTTCCATCGAAAAAATCGCCACCGGCATTTTGGATTTCAATGCCGCGTACTCGGCGATGTTCACCGCCAATGCCGTCTTGCCCATTGATGGGCGCGCAGCCAGGATCAGCAGGTCGGACGGCTGCAGGCCGGCGGTCATCTCGTCGAATTCCGTATAGCCGGTCGGCAAGCCGGTGACGCTGCCACCGCTCTCGTAGCGTTTCTGCAGCACGTCGAAGGCTTCGGCCAGGGCGTTGTGCACCGACACGTAGTCCATGCGCCCCTTGGCGCTGTGCTCTGCGATCGCCAGCACCCTGGATTCGGCGGCATCCAGGATCTCCCCGGTGCCACGGCCTTCGGGCTGGAAGCCATCGTTGACGATGCCGGTGCCGACTTCGATCAGCTGCCGCAGCACCGCCTTTTCGCGGACGATCTCGGCATAGGCGGCAATGTTGGCGGCTGACGGCGTGGTGCTGGCCAGCTCGATCAGGTAGGCGCCACCGGCCACGGCTTCGCTTTCGCCCATCGACTCGAACCACTCGCCCAGGGTGACGGCGTCGTAAGGCTTGCCCTTTTCGGACAGCTCCCGGATGGCGCGATAGATCAGTTGGTGGTCGCGCCGGTAGAAATCATTGTCGGCCAGCACGTCGGAGACGCGGTCGAAGGCCTCAGGGGCCAGCATCAGGCCACCGAGTACGGCCTGCTCAGCCTCGATCGACTGTGGGGGGACGCGGAGTTGTTCGATCTTGTTGTCGCGCCCCTGGAACCCTGGCGGATCGGAACGGAATCCCTGGCGCGCGCTCATCAGTTGCGTGACTCCCTTGCCGGTGCCGGCGTCATACGGACCATCGATGCAGTCGTGTTGTTGTTCTGGAGTGGTCATCCTAGTCGTGTTGGTGCCCGGAGCGTTGCAGATAAGACTGTGGATAACCGGTGGGTATCGCAGATCCTGCGACTGGGTTGAAGGCGGGTTGGTCCCTGCGTGGCTTCGGGGGGGATTGGTTTGGGTTGGGTGATGCTTGGCTGCTTCTCGAGCGCCTTTGAAATCAAACGCTTCCGCGCTTTGCGCGGGCCACTTTTGACAAGGCAAAAGTAACCCGCGCGACAGCGCGGAAGCGTTTGATCTTGATCTTGACCTGGCTCTGGCTGGTGGTGACGGCATGCCGCCAACGGTGAGTCGCGATCGCGTAGCACCTATCGCGACTTACGTCGCTCCTACAAATACAAAGAGCCGGAGCAAGATCAAGAGCTCGCGGCTCAAGCCGCTCCTACGAAGGGCGACTTGCGGCTGCTTGGAAGTGATGGCCAAAACAAAACGGGCGCCTATCGGCGCCCGTGGGTATCGCAATCTGCAGCAGCGATCAGGCAGCCTCGGGCTCCACGATCACCTTGACCGGCACTTCGACATCCGCGTGCAGGTGCACGACGACCTCGAACTCACCGACATGGCGGAATGCGCCCTCGCCCATCACCACTTCCGACTTCTCGACCGGTGTACCCGCCTTGGTCAAAGCGTCGGCAATCTCGCGTGGGCCAACCGAGCCGTACAGCTTGCCTTCGGTGGACGCGTTGGCATAGATCGTGACGCTGGTCTCGGCAAGCTTGGCCTGGCGGGTTTCCGCCTCGCCCATCTGCGCCTTGGCCTTGGCTTCGTAGTCGGCGCGCTTGGCTTCGAACTCGGCCAGGTTGGCAGGCGTGGCTGGCACGGCCTTGCCCTGCGGCACCAGGAAGTTGCGGCCAAAGCCCGGCTTGACGTCGACCTTGTCGCCGAGGTTGCCCAGGTTGGTGACTTTTTGCAGGAGGATCAGTTGCATGGTGTTGCTCCGTATTCGTTAGCGGCGTTTCAAATGGCACCGCAACTGTTGCTGTCCGAATGGACGGTATCGAAGAAATTGAAGGAGCGCGCAGTACAGCAATGCCGCCTGGGGCGCCCCTACCGGTTCGTCAGATGTTGTGGTTGTCCGTGTACGGGATCAGGGCCAGGAAACGCGCGCGCTTGACTGCGGTTGCCAGCTGGCGCTGGTACTTGGCCTTGGTGCCGGTAATGCGGCTTGGGACGATCTTGCCGTTCTCGGTGATGTTCTGGCGCAGGGTGTTGAGATCCTTGTAATCGATCTCCTTGACGCCCTCGGCGGTGAACTTGCAGAACTTGCGGCGGCGGAAGAATTTGGACATGTCAGTACCCCTCAGGCGGCTTTCGCGTCGGCGTCGTCGGACTGGTCGTCGTCGTCGCTGTCGTCGTCGTTGTCGTTGTCGTCATTGCTGCTGGCGCGCTTGTCGTCGCCATCATCGTCGCGGCGACGACGCTCGGAACGCTCGGGCTTGTCACCCTTGTCGTCCTTGTTCTTCATGATCAGCGACTGCTCGGTGTCGGCTTCGTCGCGGCGCATGACCAGGTGGCGCAGGATGGCGTCGTTGAAACGGAATGCCTCGACCAGCTCGTTGAGCACGGCCTGGTCGCACTCGATGTTGAGCAGCACGTAGTGTGCCTTGACCAGGTTCTGGATGGGATAGGCCAGCTGGCGGCGGCCCCAGTCTTCCAGGCGATGGATCTTGCCGTTGCCGGCTTCGATCAGCGTCTTGTAACGCTCGATCATGGCCGGGACCTGCTCGCTCTGGTCCGGATGGACCAGGAACACGACTTCGTAATGACGCATGTTGTTTCCTCGTGGGTGTGGCCTGACGCAGGGAGGCGGCGGGCCGGACAGCTCCCCGTCGCCGCATTCACGCGGAATGTCGGCGCAGTGGAGCAAGGGTCCTGCGCTTGTACGCGCAGGAAGCCGGCAATTATCGCAGGGTCAAGGGCTTGGGAGCAAGCAAGGCGTCGGGCGGGGCTCAACCCGCCGGGCAGTTCCCGGGCGACCGATGGGGGGCAAGCCCTCCTTCCCTACTGTCGACGATCCAGTCCTCGATGCGCCGCTCCGGCGCTTAACCACGTCCACCCTGCGCGACCGCGGCGTGCGCCTGGCGGGCAAACAGGGCCGGGTCGAGGATCCGCACATTGCGACCCTGCACCGTGATCAGGCCCTGTTTCTGCAGGCGACTGAAGCAGCGGCTGACAGTCTCAAGCACCAGACCCAGGTAATTGGCGATGTCCTCGCGGCTCATCGGCAGGGTCAGGACGTCCGGTGGGTGACCCAGCTCGCGGTAGCGCCCGGCAAGGCTGTGCAGGAAGAGAAGCACCCGGTCGCTGGCCACGCGACGCCCCATCATCTCCAGGTGATCCTGGTCGCGTCCCATGCTTTGCCCGATCAAGCCCATCAGCTGGCGCTGGAGCGCTGGCACCTGTGCCGCGATCCTTTCCATGTCTTGCAGGGGCACTTCACAGACCAGGCTGGGTTCGAGGGCTTCGGCCTCGCAACGGTGGTAGCCGGTACCCAGCGCATCGAGCCCCATCACTTCCCCCGGGAGGTGGAAGCCGATGACCTGGCGTTCGCCGTCCTCGGCCAGGACCACCGTCTTGAACGCCCCCTCGCGGGGGACGTACAGCGCCTTGGCCGCCGATGCCGCCGTGAAAACGCGCTCGTGTCGCGTGTATGCGTGGCGTCGATTGATGATGTTGTCGAGCTGCTGCAGGCCTGCCGCCCCGATCCCCGCTGGCAGGCACAACTCCCTTAGCGTGCACCGACTGCAACTGCGCCGCAGGCGGTCGATATCCAGAATCCCGACCTCGCTCATGCGAACAGTCTAGGGCAAGCAGCAGGGGCATGCCGTGGTGTCATGCGCTCTTGCTTGATCCAGATCGACGGACCGTCGTCGCACACAGACCAGGAACAAGTTCCCGTCACAGCCGCACAAGGCCAATCTGCCACGACTCAACCGAGGCCTTGGGTCCGCAAGTACCTTATTGCTGCTGCCGTCCACTACCGACCACGCTGCCACTGGCGGCACTGCGCCTGACCGGCAATCGTCGCGACACGGGGGCACCCGGAGCGCCGAAGTTTGCGGCAAACCCGCGTCTGCCCGTGCTGTCACCCCGCCCGCTGCGTCGCGATCCAGGCATCGATATGCCGCTCCAGCGCGTCCAGGGGCACCGAGCCGGTTTCAAGCACGGCATCATCGAAGGCCCGCAGGTCGAACTCCGGCCCCAGCTCACGTTTGGCCCTGGCCCGCAGTTCCGAGATCTTCAGCTGCCCGATCTTGTAGGCCAGCGCCTGTCCCGGGGTGCCGATATAGCGGTCGACCTCGTTGACGATGTCCTGGTCGGTCTTGGCGGCATTGGCCTTGAAGTAGGCAATCGCCTTGTCCCGGCTCCAGCCCATCGAATGCATGCCGGTGTCGATCACGAGCCGGACCGCGCGCCACATCTCGTAGGTGAGCTGGCCAAAATGGTCATAGGGGTCGTCGTACAGGCCCATGTCGAAGCCCAGCTGCTCGGCGTACAGGCCCCAGCCTTCGCCATACGCGACGAAGTAGGCGTTGCGGCGGAACTCCGGCGCGCCCGGCAGCTCCAGGCCGCGTGCGAACTGGAAGTGGTGGCCGGGCACGGCCTCGTGCAGGGTCAGGGGCACCATTTCCCAGGTCGGCCGCACTTCCGGCTTGTACAGGTTGACGTAGTAATAACCGGGCCGGCTGCCGTCGCTGGCGCCGGGCTGGTAATAGGCTGTGGTGGTGTCCGGGGCGATGTTTTCCGGGATCGGGCGCACGCCGTAGGGCAGCCGCGGGATGACGTGGAAGACCTTGACCAGCTCCGGGTCGATCCGTTTGGCGGTGGCACGGTAGCGCTGCAGCAGCGCCTCGGGCGTGTTCTCGTAGAACTTCGGATCGGTGCGCAGGTAGGTGAAGAATTCGACCAGTGTGCCCTTGAAGCCCGTTTGGGCCTTGACCTGTTCCATCTCGCTGCGGATGCGGGCGACTTCCTCCAGGCCGATCTGGTGGATCTGCGCAGCGGTCAGGTCGGTGGTGGTGTAGTAGCGGGCCAGGAAGTCGTAATAGGCCTTGCCGTCGGGCAGGTCTGCCGCGGCGATGGTGTCCCGGGTGTGCGGCAGGTAGTCGTCGTTGAAGTAGGTGCCGAGCTTTTTGTAAGCCGGCACGACGCGATCCGTGATGACCTGCTTCGCCTGCGCGCGCAAGGCCTTGCGGTCTGCGTCGGCAATGGCGTCGCTGAACTTCAGGAACGGGCGGTAGAACGGGCTTTGGGTCGGGTCATCGACGATCTGCGCGTCGATCTGGCCCGGGACGCGCTCCATCAGCACCCTGGGGGGCACGCTGCCTTGCTTGACGCCCTCGCGCATCAGGGCGATGGCTTGGTCGACCAGCGTGGGGACCGCGTCCATCCGCTTGAGCCAGTCGCGGTAGTCCTTGGTGTCGGCGAACGGCAGTATCTCGGCGATGCCGTCGGCGGTCTGCACCCCACCCTGGTGGCCGACCGGCTGCAGGTATTCATGGAATGCCTGGCGCTCTACCGATTTTTCGAGCTGCCATTGGAAGGTGTCGTAATTGAGCTGGTCGGCCGGCGACAGCGCCGTGCGGTCGATCGCGTGCAGCTTGTCCAGAGCGGTGCGGTCTTCGGCCTGGCGATGTTCGATGGCGGCCAGGCTGTTGTCGCTCCATTGGTCGTTGAAGCGCGGGTCGCCAAGGTAACTGGCATTCTCTGGCGACTCGACCATGCCGCGTTCCCATTCGCTGGCGAACAGGGCGTGCAGGGTCCTGGCAGGCGATGTGTCCTGCGATTGCGCACGCAGTGGTGCGGCGATGGCAAGCAGTGCGAATGCCGTGCAGGCAAGGAAGCGGTTCATGGCAATGGTCCCCCGGGCGTCAAGGGGGCCAGTCTAGCGCTGCAGCTTGATGCTGGCCCGAAGTGCCTTGGGCCAAAACCACTCTCCCCCCGGGGCGCAATCGCACGGTTTGCGCGCAACTGGCGCGCGTGGGAGCGCGCGCGCACGCCCCTGGCGTGGGCCGGGGCGCGTAGCGGGGTTGGGGTGAGGGTGCGCAGCACATTGATGGAGCAACGGATTACGCGCTCGCATCCGCCCTTCGCGCACCTTCTCCCGGGGGGCGAAGGGGAAGCCAGCGTGCTGCGGCTTGAACCTCTACCTCCGATCGCAGCGGGAAGGTTGAACGCAAATGCTATGCAGCGCGATCCGCGTCGGTCGTGAAGCTCTCACCACAACCACACTCGGCAGCGACGTTGGGGTTGTTGAACACGAACTGCTCGTTCAACCCCTGCTTGAGGAAATCGATCCGGGTGCCGTCGACCAGTTCCAGGCTGTCGGCATCGACGAAGATCCGCACGCCTTCGTGCTCGAAGACGGTATCGCCCTCGCGCTGGTCGCGCGCCAGGTCGGCCAGGTAGCCCCAACCGGAGCAGCCGGTACGCTTGACGCCGAAACGCAGGCCCAGCGCATCTGGGGCCTCCTGGAGGTAGCCACGGACGCGTTCGAGTGCTGCGGGTGCCAGTTGAATGCTCATGCGGCGATTATACCTGTCCGTCGGCGCGGCCGATGAGGCTCCGGTAAACTGTGGCGCTCTTCCCACGGGCGTCGGTTCGCCCGCAACGCAGGCAGGATTCCAAGGCATGACAACGGTCAGCGTCGAACACGCACTGGCAGGCAAGCTACCCGAAGGCGGCGAAGTCACCGTCCGCGGCTGGGTGCGGACCCGGCGTGACTCCAAAGCGGGGCTGAGCTTCGTCAATATCAGTGATGGCTCGTGCTTCGCGCCGATCCAGGTGGTGGCGCAAGACACGCTGCCAAACTACGAGTCCGAGGTGAAAAAACTCACCGCCGGTTGCTCGGTGATCGCCACGGGCACGCTGTCGGCATCGCAGGGCCAGGGGCAGTCGTTCGAGATCCAGGCCGAAAAGATCGAAGTGGTCGGCTGGGTCGACGACCCCGAGACCTACCCGATCCAGCCCAAGGCGCATTCGCTGGAATTCCTGCGCGAGGTGGCGCACCTGCGGCCGCGCACCAACCTGTTTGGCGCGGTGACCCGGATCCGCGACTGCCTGGCCAAGGCCGTGCATCGCTACTTCCACGAGCAGGGTTACTTCTGGATCACCACGCCCATCGTGACCACGTCCGATGCCGAGGGTGCCGGTCAGATGTTCCGGGTCTCGACGCTGGACATGGCCAACCTGCCGCGCAATGCCGCCGGCGAAGTGGACTTCGACCGGGACTTCTTCGGCAAGGAAACCTTCCTCACCGTGTCCGGCCAGCTCAACGTCGAGGGCTATTGCCTGGCGCTGAGCAAGGTCTATACGTTTGGCCCGACATTCCGCGCCGAGAACTCCAACACCACCCGCCACCTGGCCGAGTTCTGGATGGTGGAGCCGGAAATCGCCTTTGCCGACCTGGACGAGGATGCGCGCGTCGCCGAAGAGTTCCTCAAGTACCTGTTCCGTGCGGTCCTTGAAGAACGCGCCGACGACATGGCGTTCATCGCCCAGCGCGTGCAGAACGATGCGATCACCCGGCTGGAGGATTTCGTCAACGTGCCGTTCGAGCGCATCGCGTATACCGATGCGGTCGCCATGTTGCAGAAGTCCGGCCAGAAGTTCGAGTTCCCGGTCGAGTGGGGCCTGGACCTGCAGACCGAACACGAGCGCTGGTTGACCGAGCAACACATCGGCCGCCCGGTCGTGGTGACCGATTACCCCGAGCACATCAAGGCGTTCTACATGCGCCTGAACGACGATGGCAAGACGGTGGCTGCGATGGACGTGCTGGCACCCGGCATCGGTGAGATCATCGGTGGTTCGCAGCGCGAGGAACGTCTGGACGTGCTCGACAAACGCATGCAACAGTTCGGGCTGGATCGTGATCACTACGATTGGTATCGCGACTTCCGCCGCTACGGCACCGTGCCGCATGCAGGTTTCGGGCTGGGCTTCGAGCGGCTGGTGGTCTATGTGTGCGGGTTGTCCAACATCCGCGATGCCATCCCGTTTCCTCGTGCGCCGGGTAACGCGGAGTTCTGAAGATGCTGCTGGCCTCGCCCCTTTGCATCGCGACACTGTCATCCGCCGCGACAACGTCATGCGTCGCGACACCACCATCCCTGAGTAAGCAGGGATCCAGTGACTGTCGCGGGCTGGATGGAAGGTCAAACTGGATCCCGGCGTTCGCCGGGATGACGGGTGCTGGTTGTATTGAAGGTGTAGTGGACTGCGCCTGGCCATCAGTGGAGCGTGCCAGCTCACGCCCTGCTCCACGTGGTTACCCGCGCCGCGACCCGCGCTGCAACCCATGATCCAGTTCATCCTGATGTTGTCCGCGGCCAGCGCCATCGCAGGCACCGGTGCATTTGCAATCTTCTGGTCGCTGACCCTGGTGCATCTGCAGGAGCGTCACGCTGCCTTGGCTACAAGCCTGGGCCCAGGCGCCTTCATCAAGCCTTCCGCGATCAGCTGGCTGCTGCGCGGCGGTTATCGTGCACCTGCGGACCTTTCCCTGAGTGGACTGGCGACACCGGCGCGCATTTCATTCATTGCGGCCGTGGCAGGCATCGTCATGGTGGCCGTGCTGTGGCCACTATCCGGAGGCATGGTTGCATGAGTGATACGACACAGGATCCGCCCCGCGATCAATCCCTGCAGGATCCATCCCTGCACGACCAGTGGTGGCTCGCGACGTTGGGTCGCAACATCGTCTGGGCACGGCTGCGCGTGCGCGAAGCCGGCACGGCCGAGGTCTTCGACAGCGACGGCAACACGCTGTCCTACGACAGCGAGGACACCGCGCGTGCGGCGTTGATGGATGCGGAGTTCGTCGCGTGGGACGGGATCGACCCGGAAGACGCCCTGGCGCGTGGTTTCAGGATGGACGAAGTGCAGCCACCCAGTGCAGCCAGCGACGAGGCATTGGCACGACACATGTTCCAGTCCCTGACCGCCCCTGCACTGGCCAAACCTGCCAGCGGCACCGCGGGACCCAACAAACCCACTTGACCCGACAGGCACCCCCGATGGACCTGAATCTCAAAGGCAAGCACGCCCTCGTCTGCGGCGCCTCCGAAGGCATCGGCCGCGCGGCGGCGCACGAACTGGCCGCACTGGGCGCCGATGTCACCGTGCTTGCGCGCCGTGTCGATGCACTGAAGCAGGTCGTTGCCGCCCTGCCCTGCAACGATGCCCAGCAGCATGGCTGGATCGATGCCGATGTCTCCAACACCGACACCCTGCGCGCAAAAGTCGAAGCCCTGGCCGCGGCCAAGCCCGTCCATATCCTGGTCAACAACACTGGCGGTCCACCGGGCGGGCCGATCAGCAACGCCGGGATCGACGCGTTCCTTGACGCCTTCAACAAGCACCTGGTCGCCAACCAGACCCTGGTGCAGGTGGTGCTTCCCGGCATGCGCAGCGCGGCATGGGGCCGTGTCGTCAATGTCATCTCGACTTCGGTGAAGGAACCGATCCCGGGCCTGGGCGTGTCCAACACCATCCGTGGCGCAGTCGCCAGCTGGGCCAAGACACTGTCCCGGGAAGTCGCCAGCGACGGCATCACCGTCAACAACGTGCTGCCAGGCTTCACCGAAACCGGTCGTATCGCCCAGATCGTCGCCGACCGCGCCGGCAAGAGCGGCGAGACGGAAGATACCGTGGCCGCCAACATGCGCAAGCTGGTCCCTGCCGGGCGGTTCGCGCAGCCGGCGGAGATCGGTGGCGTGATCGCCTTCCTGTGCTCACCGGCAGCGGCTTACGTCAATGGCGTCAACCTGCCGGTCGATGGCGGCCGGACACATTCCCTTTGAAGCCAGCCCCTGTCACTGCGCAGCGCTACTAGGTATTAGGAGTATCGCCACGATGACGATGACCGATTCCATCCCGCCGCGCGCCGCCGAACGCGTCCCGTTTGCTGCCCGGTTGATGGTGGTGCGCGGCACTGTCGCCTGGTTCGTGGACCTGCTCGACTTGTCCGAAGGCGGCTGCGCCGTGTTCCGACCCGAGGGATCCACGCTGGAGGAAGAGCAGGTCGTGCATCTGTTCTTCTACATGCAGGACAGCGCCCCTGCGGTCATGGTCCCGGCGCGGGTAGCCCGCATCAATGACCGCCAGATCGGCTTCGAATACCACGAGTCGCAGACGGTTCCGCCGACCGCCAAGTCGCGATGACGGCAGCCTCCGAAGGCTTTCCTTCGGGCCGTCCTGACCGCGAAGGCTGGGTCTTTACGGCAGTCGCATGCTTGCCCCAGCGCCGTTGTCTGCGGGACAGTCAAGTATCACCCCATCGGATCGTCATTCCCGCGAAGGCGGGGTCGTCAGGCAGACGCATGTCTGCCCATCCGGTGACTTCAAGCGCAAACAGTCGGTAATCAACGGCCTTGGCGGGCAGCGGCCCTGTCTGTGACGACGAAGCTTCGAGGCAACAAGCACCATGGAGTCGAACGCAAAGCCACTGGATTCCCGCCTTCGCGGGTATGGCGGGCCCGCGAGCGGCTCGCTTCAGGCAATGGACGACCATCCCTTCCAGGCCGCCGGGAGTTAAGCTATCCCGATGCGCCTGACTCACTGGATCGACGGCGAAGCACGCGAAGCGGCCAGCGGCCGCTGGCTGGAGGTGTTCGACCCGGCCACCGGGCAGGCCTTCGCGGAGGTGGCCCGAGGCGATGAAACCGACGCGCGACTGGCGACCGCGGCCGCACGCAACGCCTTGCCTGCTTGGACGGCCCTGCCAAATTCCGAGCGCGCCCGCTGGATGGAAAAACTCGCCGACGCGCTGGAAGCACGACTGGACGATTTTGCCCACGCCGAATCGCGCGATGCTGGCAAGCCCATCAAGCTGGCGCGTGACATCGAGATCCCGCGCGCCATCAGCAACCTGCGCTTCTTCGCGCATGCCGCCACGCAGTTTTCCAGCGAATCGCACCACGGCCAGGCCGGTCTCAACTACACCCTGCGGCAACCGCTGGGCGTCGTCGCCACGATCTCGCCGTGGAACCTGCCGCTGTACCTGCTGACCTGGAAAATCGCGCCCGCGCTGGCCGCCGGCAACACGGTGGTCGCCAAGCCATCCGAAGTCACGCCGCAGACCGCGACGCTGCTGGGAGAGCTGGCGGCGGACATCGACTTCCCCAAAGGCGTGCTCAACATCCTGCACGGCCTGGGCCCCGAAGTTGGCGAGCCATTGCTCACCCATCCCGACGTCAAGGCGGTGTCATTCACCGGGAGCACAGTGGTAGGCCGCCGCATCGCCGGCATCACCGCGCCCCTGCTGAAGAAAGTGTCGCTTGAACTCGGCGGCAAGAACCCGACCCTCGTCTTCGCCGACAGCGACTGGCGCAGGCACCTGGATGTCATCGTGCGATCGGCTTTCCAGAACTCCGGGCAGATCTGCCTGTGTGGTTCGCGCATCCTGGTCGAGCGCAGCATCTACAACACGTTTCGCGATGCATTGGTCGAGCGGGCACTGGAACTGCGCATGGGCGATCCGATCGACCAGGACAACCACCTCGGGCCACTGGTCTCCCAAGCGCATTTCGACAAGGTCATCGCCGCCATCCAGCGTGCCCGCGATGAAGGCGGCAATGTCCTGTGCGGCGGAGAGGCGCTGGATCGCCCCGGCTGGTTTGTCGCACCCACCCTGATCGATGGCCTGGGCCCGGACTGCGCGACCAACCGCGATGAGATCTTCGGCCCCGTAGCCACGCTGCAAGCCTTCCAGGACGACGCCCACGCGCTGGCGCTGGCCAATGCCGGCGATTACGGCCTGGCCGCATCGATCTGGACCCGCGACCTGGATCGCGCCCACCACTTCGCCGCCCACGTCAATGCAGGCATTGTCTGGATCAACTGCTGGCTGCAGCGCGACCTGCGCACGCCGTTTGGCGGGATGGGACAATCGGGCCTCGGCCGCGAAGGCGGCAAGGAAGCGATGCGATTCTTCAGCGAGCCACGAAACATCTGCATCGCCCTGCATGCCGATCCTGCCCGGTGACGACACGATCCATCACCACGCCGTCAACCACGACGCCATCGAAGAAGACCCCATGACCACACTCGAAGCGCTGCTGCAAAAAAACCACGCCTGGGCCGAACGCATCCAGACCGAAGACCCGGGGTTCTTCTCGCGCCTGTCGGGGCAGCAAGCGCCCGAATACCTGTGGATCGGGTGCTCGGACTCGCGCGTACCCGCCAACCAGGTCGTCGACCTGGCGCCCGGCGAGGTCTTCGTCCACCGCAACATCGCCAATGTGGTGGTGCATACCGACCTCAACTGCCTGTCGGTGATGCAGTTTGCGGTCGACGTACTCAAGGTCAAGCACATCCTCGTGGTCGGGCACTACGGCTGCGGCGGCGTGCAGGCGGCCATCGAAGGCCAACGCCTGGGATTGGCCGACAACTGGATCCGGCACGTGACCGACGTTGCACAAAAGCATGCGCCCGTGTTGTCCGCGATCGACGATCCCGGCCTGCGTCACGACCGCCTGTGCGAGTTGAATGTGCTCGAGCAGGTCGCCAATGTCTGCCACACCACGATTGTCGGCGACGCCTGGGCCCGCGGACAGTCGCTAGCCGTGCACGGTTGGGTGTATACCCTGCGCGACGGACGCGTGCACGACCTGGGCCTGGACGTCCATGCGCCCGACGCGTTCGCCTCGCAATACGATGCCGCGCTTGCGCGCATCCGCCACGACCGGGAGGATCGCTGATGTCGACTGGCATCGATGCCGACGGCACCGGGCTCGATGTCGTGCAGGTGGGCTCGGCCCCAAAGCCCGTCGGGCTCTACCCCCATGCACGGCGTGTCGGCAACCTGCTGTTCCTCTCCGGCCTGGGCCCCCGCAGCCCGTCGGACAACAGCGTGCCAGGCAACGACATGTTCGCCGACGGCCGCGTGCGGAGCTACGACATCCAGGCGCAGGCCCGCGCCGTCCTGGACAATGTCCGTACCGTGCTCGAGGCCAGCGGTGCACGCTGGGAGGACCTCGTCGACGTCACTGTCTTCCTGACCGACATGGCACGTGATTTCAAACCGTACAACGCGGTCTGGGCCGAGTATTTCCCCGACCCCGCCAAGGCGCCGTGCCGGACCACGGTCGGTATCACCGCATTGCCGACGCCGATCGCGATCGAGCTGAAGTGTGTTGCGGTGGTGGAGGGCAAACAATGACTGGCGCAACTGCATTCGCGACCCGAAACCGTCCTTCCTGCGCAAGCAGGAATCCAGTGCCTTCGGGCCCTGCCGTGTTTCGCTGCATGGCATCGCCACTTGTCACTGCAGACTTGCAGCCCCTGCTGGACAGGTCAGCAACCAAACAGCACGCGTCACTGGATTCCGGCCTTCGCGGGAATGACGAAGGTAAGGACCCATGACACTACCCGCCCCCATCAACCTGCAAGCCTGGATCGACGAGCACCGCCACCTGCTCAAACCACCGGTCGGCAACAAATGCATCGTCGATGACGATTACATCGTGATGATCGTCGGCGGCCCCAACACCCGCACCGACTACCACTTCGAGGACGGCCCGGAATTCTTCCACCAGCTCGAGGGAGAGATGGTGCTGCGCATCCAGGAAGACTTCGATGGCAGCAGCGGCACGCCGCGCGACATCCGGATCGGTGCTGGCGAGATGTTCTACCTGCCGCCGCGCGTACCGCACTCCCCGCAACGCATGCCCGGCTCGGTCGGGCTGGTCATCGAGCGCAAGCGACTGTCGCACGAGGACGACGCACTGATGTGGTTCTGCATCAACTGCAACAACAAGCTGTATGAAGAGTCCTTCCACCTGGTCGACATCGAACAGGATTTCTTCCGGGTCTTCGAACGTTTCTACCGCGACGAGGCGCTGCGCACCTGCAGCCAGTGCGGCACGCTCAATCCGCGTCCGACGCACTACGATATGAATGCCGACTCGGAAGCCGACATCACCTAGGCGTGCAGGTTTCCAAACGCCGGCCGCAATAACGAGCTGCCAAGCGGAGTTCCCATGGACACCCCACCTCGACATCACCGAGCCACGCGGACCCCTACAATGCCACCATGCTGAAGATCGACACCCACGCCCATTACCTGCCGCGCGACTGGCCGGACCTTGCCAGGAAGTACGGCGACGAGCGCTTCCCCGTCATCCACCACGGTGACGATGGCCGCCATCGCATCTACAAGGACGGCAAGTTCTTCCGCGAGATATGGCCCAAGACCTGGGACCCGCAGATCCGGATGGCTGATTACGCCGAATTCGGCGTGCAGGTGCAGGTGCTCAGCACGGTCCCGGTGATGTTCAGCTACTGGGCCAAGCCCGACCAGGCGCTGGCGCTGCACCAGGCACTCAACGACCACATGGCGCTGACCTGCCGCGAGTTTCCCCGCAACTACGCCGGCATCGGCACGGTGCCGCTGCAGTCGCCATCACTGGCCGCGCGTGAGCTTGAGCGCTGCATGGACCAGCTCAACCTCCAGGGCGTGCAGATCGGCTCGCACGTGGAGACGCCGTCGGGCGAGAACTGGAACCTGGATGCGCCGGAGCTGTTCGAATTCTTCGAAGCTGCCAGCGAGCTGGGTGCTGCGATCCTGGTGCACCCCTGGGACATGATGGGCACCGACACCATGCCCAAGTACTGGCTTCCATGGCTGGTCGGGATGCCGGCCGAACAGGCACGCGCGGCGTGCTGCCTGGTGTTCGGCGGCGTGCTGGAACGCCTGCCCAAGCTGCGCATCGCTCTGGCCCACGGCGGCGGCGCGTTTCCATATACCATCGGCCGCATCGAGCATGGTTTCAACATGCGGCCCGACCTGGTTGCGACCGACAACTTCCGCAACCCGCGCGATTACCTCAAGCGTCTGTATTTTGACTCCTGGGTCGCCGACGACCGCGCATTGCGCTACCTGCTGGACGTGGCTGGTGCGGATCGGGTCATGCTGGGCACGGATTATCCGTTTCCGCTGGGCGAGCAGTCTCCAGGTGCTGGCATCGATGCCCTGGGGCTTGCGGATGAGGATCAGTCGCGCCTGTACCACGGCACCGCGCTGGAATGGCTGGGGCTGTCGAAAGCGCGCTTTGCGTGAGGTCGGTTGACCGCACTTCCCACAAACACCGTCACCCGTGCGAAAGCAGGGGCCCCGTCTCCTTGCTTTCGATTTCCATCTGGCCCGCAGGGTGAACCAATGTCCGCTTTCGCTCGAACCGCCTGTTTTTTCGCAACCCTGTTTGTGCACAGCCGATCTGAGCGCGATCAAGGACACGTGATTCCTGCTTTCGCAGGAATCACGGGATAAAACAAACCGATTGCGACGCAAACCGATGTGCATCCCATGAACGAACCGTATTCGAACGACTACGCCAACGCGCACGACGCCGCCGATCCTTTGCGCACGTTGCGCGATCAATTCCATGTTCCGCTGCACGAAGGCGCGCCGCAGGCTTACTTCTGTGGAAACTCGCTTGGCCTGCAGCCCAAGGGTGCCCGGGCGATGGTCGAGGAAGTCCTGGGCAAGTGGTCGACGCAGGCGGTGGAGGGTCACTTCCTCGATCCCGCGCCGTGGATGCCCTACCACGAACTGGTGCGACCTGGCCTGGCTACCATTGTCGGTGCACGTGAGCAGGAAGTCGTCGCGATGAACTCGCTGACCGCCAACCTGCACCTGATGATGGTCAGTTTCTACCGACCCACCCGCGAGCGCCCGGCGATCCTGATGGAAGCCGGAGCGTTTCCGTCCGACCGTTACGCGCTCGAGTCGCAGGTCCGTTTCCACGGCTTCGATCCGGACACCGACCTGATCGAAGTCCAGCCCGATGAACCCGAAGGCACGATTTCGATGGCTGCGATCGAGCGCGCCATCGCCACGCATGGCTCCCGGCTTGCCCTGGTGCTGTGGCCCGGCGTCCAATACCGCACCGGTCAATTCTTCGATATCGGCGAAATCACGCGGCTCGCGCACGCTGCCGGCGCCATCGTGGGGATTGACCTGGCCCATGCCGTCGGCAACCTGCCGCTGCAACTGCACGATGACGGCGTCGATTTCGCCGTGTGGTGCCATTACAAATACCTGAATTCAGGGCCAGGTGCAGTGGGTGGCTGTTTCGTGCACCAACGGCACGCGCAGACGGATCGACCCCGTTTTGCGGGTTGGTGGGGCCACGACAAGTCAACACGATTCAGGATGGGCCCGGACTTCGTCCCCACGCCAGGGGCCGAAGGTTGGCAACTGAGCAACCCCCCGGTACTGGCGCTGGCACCGTTGCGTGCGTCGCTGGACCTGTTCGCGCAGGCCGGTGGCGTCAGCGCATTGCGCCAGCGTTCACTGCGCCTGACCGGCTACCTGGAAGCCCTGATCCATGAACACCTGGACGATGTGCTGCATATCGTTACCCCCTCCGACACCGCACAACGCGGCGCGCAACTGTCCTTGCGGGTCGAAGGCGGGCGCAATCATGGGCGCGCGTTGTTCGAACACCTGGCTGCCCACGGTGTGATCGGTGACTGGCGGGAGCCGGATGTGATCCGCATCTCGCCAGCGCCGCTTTACAACAACCACGCCGATATCCTGCGCTTCGTGCGCGAGGTAGAGGCATGGCGCAAAACCGCCTCATGACCGTCATTCCAGTGAAAGCTGGAATCCAGCGCCTTTGGACTCCATGCGCAAGCAACCCGTCGTCTACATCCTTGCGAGCCAATGAAACGGCGCTCTGTATACCGGTGTGACCAGCGATCTGATTCAACGCATCTGGCAAGATCGGGAACATTTGGCCCAAGGGTTTACTCAACGCCACGAAGTGATCCAATCGGCCTGGTCCGAATCGCACGAGACAATGCAGGGCGCAGTTCATCGTGAGAAGCGCATCAAGGCATGGAAACGTCAGTGGAAACTTGAACTCATCAAGGCAAAGAACCCGTATTGGCGTGACCTATGGACTGAGATCACCGGACAAGGCGACGGCGCTGGATTACTGCTTTCGCAGGAATGACGGGATTGTTTCCAGGGATGGCAGGGCGTTAATGCGATCAGAGCTACACACGCTGCATGGAAAAATTAAGCCGTCGTTCCAGCGAAAGCGGGAACCCAGTGACTTTCGCCTTCTCCAGCATCCCTCAGGTTCCAGCGCTTCATTCCTGACCACGGCACGTTGATAGACCTGCTCTATTCACTACCGCAACTCACGCACCCATCGACAATGCAAAGCAAAGCCAAGACACTGGACTCCTGCTTTCGCAGGAATGACGGGCGAAGAGAATCTTGAACAACACTCACGGCAAACACCTCACCATCATCGGCGCCGGCTTGGCTGGCGCACTGCTGGCAACCCTGCTTGCCAAGTCTGGCTGGCGGATCGACGTCTACGAGCGTCGCAGGGATCCACGCGTCCATGGGTTCCTCGGTGGCCGGTCCATCAACCTTGCGCTGGCAGAGCGCGGCCTGCATGCCCTGCGTGCGGCCGGTGCGGATGCTGCCGTGTTGAAGCAGGCCGTCATGATGCGCGGACGCATGGTGCATTTTGCCGACGGCAGCGAGCAGTTGCAGCGCTATGGGCGCGACGACTCCGAGGTCATCTGGTCGGTCAGCCGCGGCGAGTTGAACATCACCCTGCTCGATGCCGCCGAAGCAGCGGGCGCGACACTGCATTTCGACCGCCGCCTGGAAACCGTAGACTTTGATGCCAGGACAGCGCACTTCCGTGACGAGCAGGATGACAGCCGCCACGCCCATGACTTCACTGCGCTGCTCGGCACCGATGGCGCAGGTTCCGCGCTGCGCCACGCCATGGCCACGCAGGTCGACCTGGGCGAGCGTTTTGAATCGTTGGGGCACTCCTACAAGGAGCTCGAAATCCCGCCAGCAGCCGATGGTGGGTTCCGGATAGAACCCAACGCGCTGCACATCTGGCCACGTGGCCGCTACATGTGCATCGCCCTCCCAAACGATGAGCGCACCTTCACCGTCACCTTGTTCCTGCCCAACAAGTCGGACAATCCTGGCGAACCCAGCTTTGCATCGGTCACCGATAGCAGCCAGGCGCGCGCCTTGTTCGAACACGACTTTGCCGATGCGCTGCCGCTGATACCGCGCCTGGAAGAGGACTTCGACAACAACCCGACCAGCATGCTGGCCACCCTCTACCTGGACCGCTGGCACATGGACGGCCGCGCAGTCCTGCTGGGCGACGCCGCGCACGCGATGGTACCGTTCCACGGCCAGGGCATGAACTGCGCTTTCGGTGACTGCACGCTGTTGAACGACTGCCTGCAGCAACACGAGCGATTGGAAGATGCGTTCGCCGCATTCGCCGCGCAACGCCTGCCCGATGCCCGCGCGATCCAGCAGATGGCGCTGGAAAACTATCTGGAAATGCGCGATCGCGTTGACGATGCCGACTACCTGCTGCAGCGTGCGCTGGAGCGGCGACTCGCCGAGCGCCACCCCGACCGCTTTGTCCCGCGCTACACCATGGTCACCTTCCGGCGCATGCCCTACGCCACCGCGCTGGCGCGTGGTGAAGTGCAGCGCCGCTTGTTGATGGAGGCCACGGCCGACCGGACGACGCTTGATGGCATTGACTGGGACTGGCTGGATTCGGAAGTGGAGAAACGATTGCCGGTGCTGGCTGCTGAATCAGGCGAAGCGCATCGCGCTGGGTGAGACTCGCTCGATGCATGCTGCCCCGGCGTCGCATTGCCAACCACGTTGCAACCAGAGGTCACTCACGCCCCACTCAGTCACGTTCTACCCAGCCACACACACCCAACCACACACACCTAACCGCTCACGCGCAACCACACACACGCAACCAGCTCCCACTCAAAATTGTCATCCTGAGCGCAGCGAAGGATCTGTTGTCGCTTTTGCCCTGGCCACATGCAGCAGATCCTTCGCTGCGCTCAGGATGACAAGGTATTGCGAGGCAGCCAAAGTCCCAGCATGACCCCTTCCTTGTAACGACCTGCGTCAGCCGACCAAAACCGAGGTCGGAGCCGCAACCTCAGCCAACGCCGGACCTGCACCACACATCCATGCCATCCAGCTTCCTCTTCTACGATCTTGAAACCTTCGGCCGCGACCCGCGGCGCAGTCGCATCGCGCAGTTCGCCGCCATCCGCACCGACGCCGACCTGCGCGAGATTGATGACCCGATCAGCTTCTTCGTGCAACCTGCCAACGACCTGCTGCCCTCGCCCGGCGCCACCATGGTGACCGGCATTACGCCGCAACAGGCGCTGCGCGACGGCGTCAACGAGGCGGAAGCCTTCGCGCGTATCTTCGACGAGATGTCGCGCCCGGAGACCTGCAGCCTGGGCTACAACTCGATCCGCTTTGACGACGAGTTCGTACGCCACGGCCTGTTCCGTAATTTTTACGACGCCTACGAGCGTGAATGGCGCGGCGGCAATAGTCGCTGGGACCTGCTCGACGTCATGCGCCTGGCACACGCCCTGCGCCCGGAAGGCATCGAATGGCCCTTGCGTGAAGACAGTGCACCGTCGTTCAAGCTCGAACACCTGGCCATCGCCAATGAGGTCCGCACCGGTGATGCGCACGAAGCCCTGTCCGACGTACGCGCCCTGATCGGCCTGGCCCGCAAGCTGCGTGACGCGCAGCCAAAACTGTGGGATTACACACTGCGACTGCGCAACAAGCGGTTCGCTGCGCAACTGCTGGACACCACGGCGATGGCGCCGTTGCTGCATATCTCACAGCGCTATCCCGCAAGCCGTTTATGCGCCGCACCGGTCTTGCCCCTCGCACGCCACCCGACGATCGATAGCCGCGTGATCGTGTTCGACCTCGAAAGCGACCCGACGGACCTGCTGTCGCTTCCGCCCGAGACGATCGCTGAACGCATGTACATGCCTGCGTCCAAACTGCCTGAAGGCACGGCGCGGATCGCGTTGAAGGAAGTCCACACCAACAAGAGCCCGGCGCTGATCGAATGGAGCCATCTTCGCGAAGCCGACTTCGACCGCCTGCAGATTGATCCGGAAGCCATCGAAGCCCGCGCCGCGATCCTGCGTGCCCAGGGCCCGGCGCTGGCCGAAAAGGTACGCCGCATCTACGCCCAGGAAGCGACCCGGGACCCTGCGGATCCCGATGCGGCGCTGTATGACGGTTTTGTTGGGGATGGCGACAAACGGCGCTGTACCGACGTGCGTGCGACGCCACCGGAAGCACTCGGCAGCCGGGAGTTCGGCTTCACCGACAAGCGACTGCCAGAACTGCTCTTCCGCTATCGGGCGCGCAACTGGCCGGACACGCTTTCCGTGGATGAGCGCAGCCAGTGGGACGATTACAGGCGTCGGCGCCTGGCCGATCCAGCTGCTGGACTGTCGGAGTCGACATTCGAGTCCTTCGAGGAAGAAATCACTACCCTGCGCACCGAGTACCCCGACAATGCCGCCAAGCAGGGGTTGCTGGACCAGTTGCAGCTCTGGGGAAATCAGCTCAAAGCCTCCCTGGACACACCCAAGCCTTCGTAGGAGCGGCTTCAGCCGCGAGCTCTTGATCCTGCTTCGGCCGTTGTAGGAGCGACGTAAGTCGCGATTGGTTTCCCGGATGCCTGATCGCGACTTACGTCGCTCCTACAAAGGCCGAAGCCGAAGCCAGAGCAGGACCAAAAGCTCGGAGCTGAAGCCGCTCCTACACACAAAGCATGGCAAGATTGGCTCGACCCATGACCCAGTACTTCGACGCCCGCAGCTTCAAGTTCCTTCGCGCCCTCGGCCGCCACAACGAGCGCGCGTGGTTCCACGCCCACAAGGCCGAATACGAGGACTTCGTGCGCGGACCCTTCCAGCGCTTGCTGGTCGACCTGCAGCCGACGCTGGCCCAGGTCAGCCTGCATTACCGTGCGGAACCCAAAACCGTCGGCGGTTCGCTGTTCCGGATCCAGCGCGACACCCGCTTTGCCAACGACAAGTCACCCTACAAATCCTGGCAAGGTGCAAGGTTGTTCCACGAGCGTCGTCGGGAGCTCGCGGCACCCTCGTTCTACATCCACCTGCAAGCCGGGCGCTGTTTCGTGGGGGCGGGGTTGTGGCATCCCGAAACCCCGACCCAGCGACGCATCCGCCAGTTCATCTTCGACAATCCTGCAGGCTGGCAGAAAACCGCCCATGCTCCCGCATTTCGCCGGCGTTACGACCTGGAGTCGGGTGAAACCCTGGTCCGGCCGCCACGCGGATTTCCACCGGATTTCAAGTTCATCGACGACCTGCGACACAAGAACTTCGTCGCCGTGCGCAGTATCGATGACAGCACCATGACCGGGCCACGCCTGCGCCAGGTCCTGGAGCGTGACATCAAGGCGTTGGCACCGTTTGTAGATTACCTGTGTGCCGCGCTGGACCTCGAGTTTTGACCGCGTTTGCAGGAGCGGCTTCAGCCCCGAGCTCTTGATCTGCTTCGGATTTTGTAGGATCGAGGTGAATCGCGATCAGCGTCCCGGATAGCAATCGCGACTCACGTCGCTCCTACAAGAGCCAAAAGCTGATCAGGAGCTCGCGGCTGAAGCCGCTCCTACATTTTGGTGCCTATCGCCCGTGGAGGTCGTCGTGAAGAAATGGATCATCCTTGTTGCCGTGCTACTGCTTGCCCTTGTTGCCTGGGTCGGCAGCGGTCCCTATCGCACCTGGCACGGCATGCGCGATGCCATCGAGCAGCAGGATGCCGCGGCCTTTTCTGAACATGTCGACTTTCCCGCATTGCGCGCCAGCCTCAAGGCGCAGCTGGTGGATGAAATGGTCCGCAAGGCTGGCAGCGACGTGCAGTCAAGCCTGCTGGGCGGAATCGCGCTGTCGCTGGGAGCAGGCCTGGCTGATGGCGTGGTCGACCTGGTCGCCAGCCCGGGCGGCATCGGTGCACTGATGCAGGGACGGGCAACCTGGCGCAGCGCGCGCGACAGTTTTGCGACCGAGCGCAGTGGGCAGCCAGGAGCGCGCCCGATGCGCAAAGCCGAGTACCACTACGAATCCCCGTCGCGCTTCACTGCGACCGTGACCGATGCCGACGGGGATCCGGTGGTGTTCGTATTACGCCGTGAGGGCCTGGACTGGAAGCTCGTGGACATCCGCCTGCCACTGTAGGAGCGGCTTCAGCCGCGAGCTCTGGCTTTGGCTGTTGTAGGAGCGAGGTGAGTCGCGATCAGGATATCCGGAATCCGCAATCGCAACTCACCGTTGACGGCCTGCCGTCACCACTCCTACAAAAAGCCATGGCATGACGACTCGGCCTACGGGTTGGCCACCCCATGGGGCACATGCCCGGCCGCGACATGATCGCGCGCCGAGCTGATGTTGTGTTCGGAGTCGTCAAAGAAGATATCCGCACCAAACGCCTCCAGGAACGGCCCCTTGGGTCGTCCGCCGAGGAACAGCGCCTCGTCGAGCCGCACACCCCATTCGCGCAATGTGCGGATCACACGTTCGTGCGCCGGCGCCGAACGCGCGGTGACCAGCGCCGTGCGGATCGGCGAATCGTCGCCCGGCGGGTAGGCCGCCTGCAGCCGGTGCAGGGCATCGAGGAACCCACGGAACGGCCCACCCGACAACGGCTCGCGTGCGCGTTCGCGCTCATGCCGCCCAAAGGCCTCGACACCCTGCTCGCGCGAGACTCGCTCGCTTTCGTCGCCAAAGATCACCGCATCGCCATCGAAGGCGATCCTGATCTGCTCCGGGTGCGCGCCTTGCTGCGCATCGGCAACCATGGTTTGCGGCAATGGCTTGCGTTCCGCAGGCAGGATCGTTGCCGCGGCGACATTGGCCTGCAGTGCCAGCCGCACCGATTCGGGATTCGCCGACAGGAACAGGTCTGCCCCGAATGGCCGTATGTACGGCCAGGTGGGTGCGCCCGAGGTGAATGTCGCCCGCGTGATCGCCAATCCGTAATGCTGTATCGAGTTGAAGATACGCAACCCGGTATCGGACGAATTGCGCGACAGCAGGATGATCTCGACGCGCGGAGGCGGCTGGCGCGACGCATCGGACCCCTGCGTGCTGGCTCCCTCGACGACCTGCCCACCCGTATTCAACGCCAGCAGCTTGCGCACCAGGCCAAAGGCAATACCCGGCGCAAGTACGTCGTCCTCGCGATCCCGCTGGTAGGCGCTGTATGCGGCGATGCCTTCGGACTCGAACAGGGCATGGCTGTCTTCCAGGTCGAACAACGCCCGCGACGAGATCGCAACGGTGAGCGGCTGGGGAAGCTCGGCTGTTTCCATCGCGCAAGTATCGATCATCGCCGTCTCAAAGTCCGAGACATGGCGACACCTGCCTGCTTCCGTGTTCCGTGATCACCACGTTCGCGATGGTGCAAAAACCGTTCGCATCGAGCGTCACGTTGATAGGCACTCGCAACTCTCGCAATCTGGGCTCGTGCCAGATGGACTTCACTGGAAAAACCAAATCGCCTCAAACCACGAACTGCTCACTCAGGATCCGTTCCTCGAGATTGTGCTCGGGATCGAAAAGCAAGGTCACGGTGCGATCGCGCGATTCACGGATGGTGACCTCCAGTACGTCGCGGACTTCATGCGAATCGGCGGTGGCGCTGACCGGGCGCTTGTCGGGATCCAGTACCGTGAAACGGACTTGGGTATCGGCCTTGAGCAATGCGCCACGCCAGCGACGCGGGCGGAAGGCGGCGATCGGGGTCAATGCGACCACGCTGGAGCCCAGGGGCAGGATCGGGCCGTGTGCGGAATAGTTGTAGGCGGTGCTGCCTGCCGGGGTGGCGACCATGACGCCATCGCACACCAGCTCTTCCAGGCGCAGCTTGCCGTTGAGTTCGATGGCGACATGTGCGGCCTGGCGGGTCTGGCGCAGCAGCGAGACCTCGTTGTAGGCCAGTGAGTGCACGCTGGTACCGGACTCGGTCTGCGCCAGCATCTCCAATGGGCGCAGCACGGCCGGTTCGGCGGCGTGCAGGCGCTCGACCAGGGTATCGGCGCGGTAATGGTTCATCAGGAAACCGACGCCGCCGTGCTTCATCCCGTAAACGGGTTTGCCCAGCGCACCATGGCGATGCAGGGTCTGCAGCATGAAACCGTCGCCGCCCAGGGCGACGATGACGTCGGCGGCGTCGGGGGCATGTTGTCCATGCGCATCGACCAGTTCTTCCAGCGCGCCTTCCGCGCTGTCGGCGCTACTGGCGAGGAAGGCAATCTTGGGCTGGCTCGGGAGCTTGCCGGCTTGCTTGCTTGGCTGGGCCTGGGTCATGGGCACGCACGGGCGGTGGACGTAGGACGAGGATACCCTGCCGCCCGCAGCACTTGTGCAGGAGCGGCTTCAGCCGCGAGCTCTTTTGCCCAGGGTTTGGCAAGGATCAAGAGCTCGCGGCTGAAGCCGCTCCTACGAAGTGCTAGCGCTCCTACGAAGTGCGCAAGCCTGTCAGCCGCGCGATGCGAGCTGCGACAACCTCTGCACGGCCACCGAGGCGGTCGGGTAGTCCATGGTCTTCTGCGCGGCCAACTCGTTGAGCATCGACAGCGTGAAGTGCAATGACTGGTCGTCGCGCTGCAACCATTGCTGGACCTTGGCATCCGGGCTGGATCCCGGCATCTTGAGCACCTGCCCGACCAGCGCACGCTGCTGCACGGACAGCTCCTCACGCAGGACGCCGCGGGCAACCGCATGCCAACGGCCGTCGACGGCCAGTGCGTCGATCTGCTCGGCGAGCCAGGGCAGGTTGAGTGCTGCAGCCAGGCGGAAATGGACCTTGGCCACGTCGATCGGTTGCAGCTTGCGCTCGCGCGCCAGCTCGATGATGTCCGGGCACGCCTCCAGGTACGGCAGTGCCGCCAATTGCCCGCACAGCCCGGCGGGCATGCCCTTGGCCTTCCAGTCACGCCGGGCGGATTCGTACGCGGGGCGCATCGCGTCGGGCAGGATGTTTTCGCCGGCACGGATATTACGGAACCCATCGTGGTAACGGTCGACCGCCGTGGTGATATCCGGGATCGAACCCGGGCGCGACAACAACCAGCGGGTGAAGGCGCGTTGCAGCGTCCAGATCACCTGCAGGGCATCGATCTGGACGGACTCGTCGACCTTGCCGTCCAGCCCATCGATCTCCGCCCACAGGCTGCGTGCCTCGAGCGTTTCGCGGGTGATGGTGAATGCCTTGGCGACTTCGCCCGGTGATCGTCCGCTGTCTTCCTGCATGCGCAGCAGGAACGTCGCACCCATTCGGTTGATGGTGGAGTTGGTGACTGCCGTGGCGATGATCTCGCGCTTCAGGCGCAGGTGCTCCATCGACTTGGCATATTTTTCCTGCAGCGGCTCTGGGAAATAGCGCACCAGCTCCTTGGACAGGTAAGGGTCCTCGGGCACGTCGGACTCGAGCATCTGCTGGTAAGCGACCAGCTTGGCGTACGACAGCAACACCGACAACTCAGGCCGGGTCAATCCCGCGCCGCGGGACTTGCGATCGTCCATCTCTGCATCGCTTGGCAGGTACTCGATCTGGCGATCAAGCAGCCCTTGCGATTCCAGTGTGCGGATGAAGTGCGCCTTGGACCCCAGACGTGTAACGCTCATCCGTTCCATCAGGCTGATCGCCTGGTTCTGGCGATAATTGTCGACCAACACCAGGTCGGCGACCTCGTTTGTCATCGATGCCAACAGCTTGTTGCGCGCGTCGTACTTGAGCTTGCCCGCTTGTACTTGGGCATTGAGCAGGATCTTGATGTTGACTTCGTGGTCGGACGTATCCACGCCGGCGGAGTTATCGATGAAGTCGGTATTGAGCAGCACGCCGTTCTGCGCCGCCTCGATGCGACCTAGCTGGGTCAGGCCCAGGTTGCCGCCCTCGCCCACCACCTTGCAGCGCAGTTCGCACCCATTGACGCGCAGCGCGTTGTTTGCACGGTCGCCGACATCGGCGTCGGTCTCGCTGGTGGCCTTGACGTAGGTACCGATCCCGCCGTTCCACAACAGGTCGGCGGGTGCTCGCAGGATGGCGCTCATCAATTCGGCTGGGCTCATCGCGTGCACATCGTGATCGATTCCAAGCGCCGCCTTGGCCTGTGCTGACAACGGGATCGACTTGGCGCTGCGCGGATAGATCCCGCCGCCCTTGCTGATCAGCCTGGTGTCGTAGTCCTCCCACGAAGAACGCGGCAGCTTGAACATCCGCTGCCGCTCCTTGTAGGTGGTGGCAGCATCGGGATCGGGGTCGATGAAGATATGTCGATGGTCGAACGCGGCCAGCAAGCGGATGTGCCTGGACAGCAACATGCCGTTGCCAAAGACGTCGCCAGACATGTCGCCGATACCAACGCAGGTGAAATCCTGCTTCTGGCTGTTGCGGCCCAGCGCACGGAAATGACGCTTGACCGACTCCCATGCACCGCGTGCGGTAATGCCCATGCCCTTGTGGTCGTATCCGACCGAACCGCCAGACGCGAAGGCATCGTCGAGCCAGTAGCCATGCGCCTGGGCGATGGCATTGGCAATGTCCGAGAAGGTGGCCGTGCCCTTGTCCGCGGCGACCACCAGGTAGGGGTCGTCACCATCGTGGCGCACCACGTTTTCCGGGTGGACGACCTCGCCATCGACCAGGTTGTCGGTGATGTCGAGCAGTCCGTTGATGAAGCGCTGGTAGCAGGCCACGCCTTCGGCAAGCCAGGCATCACGATCGACCGCGGGGTTGGGCAGGTGCTTGCAGAAGAAGCCGCCCTTGGAGCCGACTGGCACGATCACGGTGTTCTTGACCATCTGCGCCTTCACCAGGCCCAGCACCTCTGTACGGAAATCCTCGCGCCGGTCCGACCAGCGCAGTCCACCACGCGCCACCGGGCCAAAGCGCAGGTGGATACCTTCGACGCGTGGCCCGTAGACGAAGATCTCGCGATACGGGCGCGGCTTGGGCAGGTCGGGTACAAGCGCGGAATCAAACTTGTAACTGACATAATCCGCCGGACCACCATCGGCACGCAGGCCTTGCGCGCACGGCACGATGTCTTCGTCCCCGGGATCGCAAGGGTTGTCGCTGAGCGACACGCCGGGCCGGACCATGTAGTAGCTGGTGCGCACCGTGGCGTCGATACAACCGATGAAGCTGCGCAGGATGCGATCCTGGTCGAGGCTGTCGACGCGATCCATCAGGCCCAGCAACGCGGCACGCGTCGCCTCTACCTGGCGCTCGCGACTCCCGTTGCGCGCATCGACGACGCTCTTGAGCGTGGCCAGCGCGCCGGTGTCGTCGCCGACCAGGGACTCGAACTGTCGCAACAGGTCGGCCTTGCCTTCCTTGATGTCGGCCTTGCTTTCATTGCCGGTGCATGGATCGAAACGCGCCTCGAACAGTTCCACCAGCAACCGCGCCAGCATCGGATACCGGTTGAAGGTTTCCTCGACGTAGGACTGCGAGAACGGCACGCCGACCTGCTGCAGGTACTTGTTGTAGGCACGCAGCATCGCGACCTGCCGCCAGGACAACCCGGCGGCAAGGATCAGGCGGTTCAAGCCATCGTTCTCGGCCTGCCCCCGCCACATCTGCTCGAAGGCTTCGGCGAAGGATGCGTTGAGGTTGTCGACATCCAGGTCCGCGTAGTCGGACTCGACCTCGAAGTCCTGGATCCAGGCGATGCGCTCGCCATCGCTGTCGGCGGCACCCTTGTCAGGCAACTCGATCTTGTAGGGGTGCTCGGTGACGACGCGCAGGCCCATGTTCTCCATCATCGGCATCGCATCGGACAGCGCGATGTCCTCACCGAGGCGGTAGAACTTCAGCCGCAGGCCGCCTTCGGCGGTGCGTGGGCGATACAGGCTGATCCGCAGGTCGTCGCGGCGACCAAGGGCCGAGAGGTGCTCGACGTCGGTCGCGGCGATCGCGGGGGTGACCTGCTCGATGTAGCCAGCAGGCAGGGCGCGTCCATAGTGGTGCGCCAACTTCATGCCACGCTCTTCGCCATGGGCCGCGACCAGCTGCTCACGCAGGTCGTCCTGCCAATTGCGCACGATGACGGCGAGCTTGGCCTCCAACCCCGGCATGTCGACCTCGAACGGCTCGCCGGGCTTGGGCCGGATGATCAGGTGCAGCTGCGCCAGCGGGGATTCACCGACCTGCACGTTGGTATCGACGGTCTGCGCATGCAGTGCACGTTTGAGCATGCGTTCGATGCGGTGGCGCACCTCGGTGTTGAACCGGTCGCGCGGGATATACACCAACGCGGAGAAAAAGCGGCCATAGCGGTCGCGGCGCAGGAACAACCGGGGACGCACACGCTCCTGCAGCCCCAGGATGCCAGTCGCCGTCTCCAGCAACTCGTCCTCATTGGCCTGGAACAACTCGTCGCGCGGCAGGGTTTCCAGGATGTGTCGCAAGGCCTTGCCGCTGTGGCCGGTGCTGGCCAGGGCGGACTTGCGCATCACGTGGTCATGGCGCACGCGTACCAACGGGATTTCCCACGGACGGCGCTTGTAGGCACTGGAGGTATACAGCCCGAGGAAGCGCTGTTCGGCGACGGGGTTGCCCTTGTCGTCGAACTCGAGCACGCCGATGTAGTCCATGTAGCCCGGACGATGGACGGTGGCGCGGGCATTGGTCTTGGTCAGGATCAGCGCATCGACCGCCCCGGATTGCGGCATGTAATGGGCGGCCAGGCTCTTGAGGTCGCGGGTCTTGCCAGTGTCCCGCCCTCGTAGCAGGCCAAGGCCGGAGGCCTCGACCGCACATAGCAACTCCTGCTTGCCATGCTTCTCGACGTTGTACTTGCGGTAACCCAGGAACGTGAAGTGGTCGTCCGCGGCCCAGCGCAGGAATTCCCGCGCCTCGGCGCGCCCGGACCGGGATACCGGCATGTTGCGCTCGGGTAGTTCGTCGGCGACTTCGAGCATCTTGTCGCGCATTGCACGCCAGTCGGTCACCATCGCGCGCACGTCGTCCAGCACGGCATGCAGGCTGCGCGCGATGCCCGGCATCTCATCGGCGGTCTGCCGGTCGATCTCCAGGTGCATCAGCGATTCACCGGGGCCTTCACCCACGTCTTGCAGCTTGCCGGCCTTGTCGCGCTTGAGCTTGACCACGGGGTGACCGAGCACGTGGAGCCCGATGCCCTGCTCGGCCAGCGCCATCGTCACCGAGTCGACCAGGAACGGCATGTCGTCGTTGACGATCTGCACGATGGTATGCGGGGACTCCCAACCATTGTCCTTGAGCGAGGCATTGAAAACCCGCACCTCGGCGGTACCGGGCTTGCGCTTGCGTGCCATGTCAAGGAAATCCTTGGCAAGCGCCGCCCAGCCGTCCGCGCTGTGCTTGACCACCTCGTCGGCACCCATGCGCACGTAAAACGCCTTGGCGAAAGCTTCAGCCTGTGCCTGCCGGTCCTTGGGGACGCGCTTGCGCAAGGCAGCGAGGATCGGCGCGATCGAGACGCTGTCGCGATGGGCCGCGCGGGACCGTGCGGACGCTGGCTTCACGGAACCTGGTTTGGAAGAGGCCGGCTTTGAAGAAGATGTGCCGACATCATGCCTGGTGACGTTTTTCACGACCTTGGACGCCGTCTTGCTGGAAGAAGCCCGACTGGAAACCGTTTTCTTCCCAACTGCCTTCGTGGCAGGCGCTTTGCGCTTCGTGTTCATGGCTACCTGGAAATATCTGCTTGGGGGCGTATGGATGCTGGATGGCGTGAGGCCCGCACTCGCGCGCGGGCCCCTTCGATCTGGTTACATGCTGGTTACATCTTGGCTGCTTGGGCTGCTTGGGCTGCTTGGCTTGCCAGGGCGACGCCTGCGACGTTGGCTACGCCCGCATCATGCCCGCTCACGTCGGGCCGGCTCACATCGTAAATCTCACGGATGATGCGGCAGTGGCAGGTGGAACCATTGCAGCCACGACGATGCCGGGCAAGGCGATTGCACATGCCTCAGCGTAAACCGGTCTCATGGCGGGCGATGACCAGCCGCTGAATCTCGCTGGTGCCTTCGTAGATCTCGGTGATCTTGGCGTCGCGGAAATAACGTTCGATCGGCATTTCCTTGGAATAGCCCATGCCGGCATGGATCTGCACCGCCTGGTGGGTGATCCACATGGCCGCTTCCGACGCGGTGAGCTTGGCGACCGCGGCTTCGGTGGTGAAGCGCTTGCCCTGCCCTTTGGTCCATGCCGCACGCAACGTCAACAGCAAGGATGCGTCGAGCTTGCACTTCATGTCCGCGATCTTGGCCTGGATCATCTGGAAGGCGCCGATCGGCTGGCCAAAGGCCTTGCGCTCGCGCACGTATTCCAGGCTGGCTTCGTAGGCGGCACGCGCGATGCCGACGGCCTGGCTGGCGATGCCGATCCGGCCGGCGTCGAGCACGCCCATGGCGATCTTGAAGCCGTGGCCTTCCGTGCCAAGCACTTCGTCGGGCTGGGCGACATAGTCCTCGAACTCGATCTCGCAGGTGGCCGAGGCGCGGATGCCCAGCTTGGGCTCGGTCTTGCCACGGCGGAAGCCTTCACGGGTCGTGTCCACCAGGAACGCAGTAATGCCGCGCGCCTGCTTGTCCGGGTCGGTCATCGCAAACAAGACGATGTACCTGGCGACGGGGCCGGAGGTGATCCAGCTCTTCTTGCCATTGATCCTGTAACTGCCATCGTCCTGCTTGACGGCACGGCAACGCATCGCGGTGGCGTCCGAACCCGACTGCGGCTCGGTCAGCGCAAACGCACCGATTTCTTCGCCGGTGGCGATCGCGCGCACGTATTTCTGCTTCTGCTCCTCGGTGCCGTGGGTCAGGATGCCGTTGCAGAACAGCGAATTGTTGACCGACATGATCGTGGAGTGCGCGGCATCGGCCGCGGCGATCTCGACCATCGCCAGCACGTAGGCGATCGGATCCATGCCGGACCCGCCGTATTCGGCCGGGACTTCGATGCCCATCAGCCCGTTTTCGCCGAGCAGCCGGATGTTGTCGAGTGGAAACTCGCCGGACTTGTCGAAGCCCTCGGCGCTGGGCGCGACTTTTTCCTGCGCGATGCGCCGGGCCACGTCCTGGATCAGTAGTTGCTCTTCGGTGAAGCCAAAATCCACGTTCGTACCCCGATCTGAGACTGATTGTTGCCATTGTAGCGCCGCAGCCCCCTCGTGGGCGTGTGGACGGCTGCCGGCAACCATGTGGTTGCCACGGTTTTCGTTGCCACGGCCATCCAGGTCCGCCTTGGCCGTCGTCCCGGCGAACTTCGGGGACCATTTTGCCCTTGGCTACCTGTCAGCCACCCCGCAAACAGGTTGCATCAGGGCGGCGTCAACCTGGATCCAGGCGCTCGCGGGAACGGCTGGCCGTAGGGGCGATGTGCTTGAGTAGACGCTGCCACGAAGCTCTTTTGCTGTCGACACCACCCTGCCCGTGCGTTGATGGCACACCCACACTCCAATGCGAGCAGCAGCCCCACGCTTGACCCAACCCCACGGGCGGCGGACACTATCCATCTCTATATCGCGATAACGAGATACGTATGGATCTGGAAGGTTGGTCGACCCGGCTCAAGGTATTCGCCGACGCCACGCGGGTGCGGCTGCTGTCATTGCTCGAGGGTGAAGAGCTGACGGTCGCCGAGTTGTCCGCGATCACCCAACTGGCACAACCACGTGTCTCGACCCACCTGGCTCGCCTCAAGGACGCCGGCCTGGTGCGCGACCGGCGCTCGGGTGTGTCCGCCTATTACCGCTTCGACGAAACCGTTCTGGATCCCGCACAGCGTGCCCTGTGGCAGTCGATCGCCAATGGCAGCGACGATCCCCTGCTGCGCCAGGATGCCGAGCGCGTCGCATCGGTGCTGGCAATGCGCGCTGCCGACCAGAACTGGGCCGACTCGGTCGCAGGCGACATGGAGCGTCACTACTCTCCCGGCCGCACCTGGGAAGCCCTCGCGCGCTCGGCATTGCCATTGCTCGAGCCCGGCGACATGCTCGACATCGCGTCGGGCGACGGCGTCCTGGCCGAACTGCTCGCCCCGCACGCACGCCGCTACGTCTGCATCGACACCAGCACCCGCGTGGTCGCCGCCGCCGCCGAACGCCTGCGCCACCTGCCCAACGTCGATGTCCGGGAAGGCGACATGCACGCCCTGCCTTTTGCCGACGGCGAGTTCGACCTGGTGGTGCTGATGCACGCGCTGACTTACGCCGCCAAACCGGCACAGGCCGTCCTGGAGGCAGCACGCGTGCTCAAGCCGGGCGGCCGCCTGCTGCTGTCGAGCCTGGCCCGGCATGAGCACCGCACCGCGGTCGACGCCTACGGCCACGTCAACCTCGGGTTCGCCGCAAAGGACCTCAAGCGATTCGTCGGCAAGGCCGGCCTGCGCGTCGAGAATTGCGAGACCGTCACCCGCGAGAAGCGACCACCACATTTCGAGGTCATCTCGCTGATCGGGATCAAGCCATGAGGGATCAAGCCATGCGCACGCTGCCCTGGTTGCATCCCGATCGCGTCGCCAAGCTGGAAGCGGCATTGGCCAAGCGCATCCTGGTCATCGACGGCGCCATGGGCACGATGATCCAGCGCCACGGGCTGGGGGAAGCAGATTACCGCGGCGAACGTTTCGCGCAGGGTTACGACAGCCTGTTCGCAGACGATGGCCACGTGCACGGCGCCGATTGCGGTTGCACCAGCCACGACCAGCGCGGCAACAACGACCTGTTGTCATTGAGTCGCCCGGACCTGATCCGCGACATCCATGCCGCCTACCTTGACGCGGGCGCCGACCTGGTCGAAACCAACACCTTCAATTCCACCTCGGTGTCGCTGGCCGACTACCACCTGCAGCACCTGGTGCGCGAGCTCAATCGCGAAGGCGCCAGGCTGGCACGCGAAGCCTGCGATGCCGCCGAAGCCAAGGACCCGTCGAAGCCCCGCTTCGTGATCGGCGTACTGGGCCCGACCAGCCGCACTGCCTCGCTCAGCCCGGACGTCAACCGACCCGGCTTCCGCGCCACCAGCTTCGACGATCTGGCCACGGCCTATCGGGAAGCGGCTGGCGGCCTGATCGAAGGCGGCAGCGACGTGTTGATGGTCGAGACCATCTTCGACACGCTCAACGCCAAGGCCGCATTGTTTGCCATCGATGACGCCTTCGCCGATGCCGGCGGTCGACTGCCGGTGCTGATTTCCGGCACGATCACAGATGCATCCGGCCGCACCCTGTCCGGGCAGACGGCCGAGGCGTTCTGGTACTCGTTGCGTCACGCACAGCCGTTGTCCGTCGGCCTGAACTGCGCGCTGGGTGCGCGCGAACTGCGTCCGCACATCAGCGTGCTGTCCCAGGTCTCCGACACCTTTGTCAGTGCGCATCCCAATGCCGGCCTGCCAAATGCATTTGGCGGGTACGACGAAACCCCCGAAGACATGGCCGCGATGCTCAGGGAGTTCGCGCAGTCCGGGCTGGTCAACCTGGTGGGTGGCTGCTGCGGGACGACGCCCGAGCACATCGCGGCGATCGCTGAATCCGTACGTGGCCTGCCGCCGCGTGCTTTGCCAGGACTGGAGGATGCGGCGTGATTCCAGAGGCAGTGGACTTCCGATTTTTGCCTCCTCCCTTGCGAAACGGGGAAGGGTCGGCGCGGGGTGCATTTGACACGCACGTCGCCGTGAAGGCAGGCGCTGCACCGAAAAAACTCCCTCCCAACCTCCCCCTGCTTTGGCAAGGGGATGAGCCGAAGGCATGATGACCGGCACCCACAACACCCGGCTCAGTGGCCTCGAACCGCTGGAGGTCACCCCACGGCTCAACTTCATCAACATTGGAGAGCGCACCAACGTCACCGGCAGTGCGAAATTCCGCAAGCTGATCAAGGAGGACCGTTACGACGAGGCGGTGGCAGTAGCGCGCCAGCAGGTAGAAAGCGGCGCCCAGGTGCTCGACGTCAACATGGACGAAGGGCTTCTGGATTCCGAAAAGGCAATGGTGACCTACCTGAACCTGATTGCCGCGGAGCCGGACATCGCACGCGTGCCGTTCATGGTCGACAGCTCCAAGTGGAGCGTGATCGAGGCCGGGCTCAAGTGCCTGCAGGGCAAGGGCATCGTCAACTCGATCTCGATGAAGGAAGGCGAGGCAGAGTTCCTGCGCCAGGCACGGCTGGTGCGACGGTATGGTGCCGCAGTCGTGGTGATGGCCTTCGACGAGGACGGCCAGGCCGACACGGTCGAGCGCAAGGTCGAGATCTGCTCGCGCGCCTACAAGCTGTTGACCGGGGAGATCGGCTTCCCGCCCGAGGACATCATCTTCGACCCCAACGTGTTCGCGATCGCGACCGGCATCGAGGAGCACAACGACTACGCCGTGGCCTTCATCGAGGGCACGCGTGAATTGAAGAAGCGTTTCCCGCACAGCCACGTCTCCGGCGGCGTCTCCAATGTTTCGTTCTCGTTCCGCGGCAACGAGCATGTGCGCCAGGCGATCCACTGCGTGTTTCTCTACCACGCCATACAAGCTGGCATGGACATGGGGATCGTCAATGCCGGCGCACTGCCGTTGTATGACGACCTGGATCCGGAACTGCGCGACGCAGTCGAGGACGTGGTGCTCAACCGCAACGCGGAAGCCACCGAGACGTTGTTGGCGCTGGCCGAGCGGTACCGTGGCAAGAAGGGCGAAGCCAGGGTCGAGGATCTCTCCTGGCGCGAGCAACCGGTGCAGGCGCGCTTGAGCCACTCGCTGGTCCACGGCATCGACCAGTGGATCGTCGAAGACACCGAACAAGCACGCACCCAGGCCAGCCGCCCGCTGGACGTGATCGAGGGCCCGCTCATGGACGGCATGAACGTGGTTGGCGACCTGTTTGGCGCCGGCAAGATGTTCCTGCCGCAGGTGGTCAAGTCCGCACGCGTGATGAAAAAGGCCGTCGCACACCTGTTGCCCTACATCGAGGCCGAGAAACTGCGCACCGGCGACACCGGCAAGCCCAAGGGCAAGATCGTGATGGCGACGGTCAAGGGGGACGTGCACGACATTGGCAAGAACATCGTTGGCGTCGTGCTGGCATGCAACAACTTCGAGGTCATCGACCTGGGGGTGATGGTGCCCGCGCAGACGATCCTGGATACCGCGCGCAAGGAGAACGCCGACATGATCGGCCTGTCCGGCCTGATCACGCCGTCGCTGGAAGAGATGAGCCACGTGGCCCGCGAAATGCAGCGGCAGGGGTTCACCATGCCGCTGCTGATTGGCGGCGCGACCACGTCACGCGCGCACACGGCGTTGCGGATCGATCCCCATTACACATCGCCGACGGTGTGGGTCAAGGATGCCTCGCGTGCCGTCAATGTCGCGCAGACAATGATCAGCACCGAGCGCCGTACCAGCTTCATGGCAGCCAATGACAGCGACTTTGCCGACATCCGCGAGCGCCATCGCAACAAGGAAGGCGGCAAGCGTCTGGTGTCGCTGGACCAGGCGCGCGCACAACGTTTCGACGGCAGCTGGGATGACTACACGCCGCCCACGCCGATACACCCCGGCATCACCGTGTTCGACGATTACCCACTCGATGACCTGGTCGAGCTGATCGACTGGGGCCCATTCTTCAATGCCTGGGAACTGGCCGGGAAATTCCCGGCGATCCTGGACGATGACCTGGTCGGCACGCAGGCCCGTGAACTATTCGACGATGCCAAGGTGATGTTGAAACGGATCGTCGATGAAAAATGGCTTTCGGCCAAGGCCGTCATCGGGCTGTGGCCAGCCAACAGCGTGGGCGACGACGTCGTGGTGGAGACGGACGAGGGGCCGACCACGCTGCACTTCCTGCGACAACAGGCCGACAAACCGGCCGAGCGTCCCGACTTTTGCCTGGCTGACTTCATCGCGCCCAGGGATTCGGGCAAGCAGGACTGGATCGGGATGTTTGCCGTCACCGCTGGCCTGGGTATCGAACCGCACATCGTTCGCTTTGAAGCCGACCATGACGATTACAACGCAATCCTGCTCAAGTCGCTGGCCGACCGCCTGGCCGAAACCCTGGCCGAACGCATCCACCAGCGCGTGCGCAAGGAGCTGTGGGGTTATGCCAGGGACGAGTCGCTGGATGCCGGCGCGCTGATCGGCGAGCAATATCGCGGCATCCGCCCTGCACCGGGCTATCCTGCGTGCCCGGAACACAGCGAGAAAGCGACGCTGTTCAAGTTGCTGGATGCAGAATCCAACGCCGACATGCACCTGACGGAAAGCTTCGCGATGACGCCGGCTTCGTCGGTGTCCGGCTATTACTTCAGCCACCCGGGCAGCCAGTATTTCGTGGTCGGCCGTGTGTCGAAGGAGCAAGCCGCGGATTATGCCAAGCGCAAGGGTATTACCCTGCAACAGGCGGAGCGGTCGCTCGCGTCAAACCTCGATTACGACCCGGAATAGCGACTGCGCCCCGTAGGAGCGGCTTCAGCCGCGAGCTCTTGGTCCTGATTTGGTTCTTGCAGTCACAGGAGCGACGTCAGTCGCGACAGGTGGTTCCCGTAGCCGTCATCGCGACTTGCATCGCTCCTACAACATCGACAGCAAACGCAGGAATCAAGATCAAGAGCTCGCGGCTGAAGCCGCGCCTGCAAGAGCGAGGCCGCTCCTGCACAAGCAGGGCGACAACGTCCGGGCGCGCGTCACCAGACCAGGTCGTCAGGCACCTGGTATCTCGAATCCGAATAGGGATCGTCCTGTGCCAGTGCATCCGGATCGACCTTCAGCGCAACTGCCGCGGGGAAGGTCTCTTCTGCCTTGGCCAGCACCTCGGCGCTGACCAGCAGGTAGCGGCCATTGAGCTGCACCACGCCCAGCTCGCCTGCATTGAGCGCCTTGAGCTGCGGCGCGGTGACGTGGATCCGCTTGATCTTCTCGCCGTACTGGAAATGACGGGTGATGTCGGCCGCCTCGTCGTTGAGGACTTTGCCATCAAGTAGTTCAACCAGCCGGGCGCGCGCCTCGCGGCGCAGGCGTGCTTCTTCTTGCTTGATACGTTCTGCCTCGATGCGCTCGTGCTTCTCGGTCTGCGCGCGCAACGCGTAAGCCTTGCCAAGATCCATCTCGCCAGTGCGCGCGCCACGCGCTCCTGCCCTTGCATCTGCAGGCTTTTGCGAGGAATCGCGACGACCTGGTTTGCCGCGAACCTGGGTGTCGTGGCCCTGCCTGCGGTCATTGTTCTTGCGACCGTCGTTCTTGAGGCTGCCGGCCTTCCGACCGTCCTGCCTGCGGCCGTCGGCCTTGCCTTGGCCAGGATTGCCAGGCTTGCTTGGCCTGGGCTTGCCGGGGATGGGCTTATACCCCAGGCCCAGCAATTGATCGCGCAGTGAATCGGTCATGGTCAGCGTAGATGGTCCGTGGAAACTGGATCGGGATCGGTGATCAGTAATGCGGCGGTGGCGGCTCTTCGGCCTGGTTGGCCGGGAAAGCGTCACGCGACTGGTTGAGCTCGTCCAGCACCCGACGCAGTCGTTCGGCATTGCGCATGGACTCGCTACGTGAAGCGGCCAGCGCATCGCTGAGCTCCGACAGCGCGTGCTCCTGGAACGTGAGCCGGGTTTCCAGTTCGGCCAGGCGGCTCTCGAGCGCCTCGGCCTGGATGGCGGCATGCTGGTTCGTGGAATCGCTCATGGGCTCATCGTCCTGGACATGCATCTGCAGTGTCATTGGCGCCGCAACGAGCGCCCACGACCAATGCCGTAGTACGCCAGCCCCGCAGCTTCAATGTCGACGGGCTCGTAGAGGTTGCGGCCATCAAACACCACCGCATCTGCCAGCGCCGACACCAGCAGCGAGAAATCGGGACTGCGGAACTGTTTCCACTCGGTCACCACCACCAGCGCATCCGCGCCTTCCAGCGCCCCGGCAGCCGAACTGCAGAACACCAGGTCGTCGCGCTCGCCAAAAATGCGACGCGCCTCCTTTTCTGCTTCCGGGTCATACGCCCTGACCGTGGCACCGGCATCCCACAACTGCTGCAGCAGGCGTCGGCTGGACGCTTCGCGCATGTCGTCGGTGTTGGGCTTGAATGCCAGCCCCCAGACGGCGAAGGTCTTGCCACGCACGCCGGCGTCGCCGTAATGGCGACCGATCAGTTCGAACAGGTGCCCTTTCTGTACATCGTTGACGCTCTCCACGGCGTTGAGCAGCGTGGCTTCATAGCCAAGCTGGTGCGCCGTGCGTGCAAGCGCCTGCACGTCCTTGGGAAAGCAGGAGCCCCCGTAACCCGCACCGGGATAAATGAAATGCCAGCCGATGCGCGGGTCCGAACCGATGCCGTGACGGACCATCTCCACGTCGGCACCCACCAGCTCGGCGATGTTGGCCATCTCGTTCATGAAGCTGATCTTGGTGGCCAGCATGGCATTGGCCGCGTACTTGGTCAGCTCGGCCGAGCGCACGTCCATCGCCACGACCCGATCATGGTTGCGGTTGAACGGCGCATACAGGCGGCGCAGGGTGTCGACCGCCTCGGGATTGTCGGCACCGATCACGATCCGGTCCGGGCGCATGCAGTCGTCGACCGCGGCGCCTTCCTTCAGGAACTCCGGATTGGACACCACATCGAAGGCGATATCGACGCCGCGCCTGCCCAGCACCTGCGAGATCGTCGCGCGCACCTTGTCCGCGGTGCCGACCGGGACCGTGGATTTGTCGACGATGACTGCTGGCCGCGACAGGTGCTCGCCGATGGTGCGCGCGACCGCAAGGACATATTGCAGGTCGGCGCTGCCGTCCTCGTCCGGCGGCGTTCCCACGGCAATGAATACAATCTCGGCGTGGTCGACCCCGGCCGCGGCATCGGTGGTGAAATGCAGGCGCCCGGCAGCATGGTTGGCCACGACCATCGGTTCCAGGCCCGGCTCGTAGATCGGGATCACGCCGTTTTCCAGGCCTGCGACCTTGGCCGCATCGATATCCACGCAGACCACGTCATGCCCGACTTCCGCCAGGCAGGTGCCGGTCACCAGGCCGACGTAACCGGTGCCGAAGATCGTGACGTGCATGTGGAGCCCCTGTTGTCGGTTACGTTGTGCAGCATGCCGTCGGAGCGGATGTCACAGGAAGGACGCCATACCGCGCCGGCATGGCCGGATAGTTTACTGGGCGGCGCTTTCGGCCGGGGCGGGGTTGGGAGGTCGCATGTCGAAAGCCGCACCGCGCACCCTGCCCCGCTGACGCGAAACCGTTCCTTCTACCCGCGTCTTTGCGGCCTTTGCCAGGGAGAAGATCAGCACTAGGGAGCCAGCGGTTAGCGCGACGAAGGACGCGAAATGCGGTGCATGGAGACCGGAAGTGTAGCGAGGTTCCCTCGGGGCGGATGAGTGGCGCTCTTTGGACACCATCGCGACAGCGGCACCCCCACCCCGCAAGATGGGGTGGGGATCTGCCTGATCGCCTGGCTTACTTCGCTTCCGGCTTCATGATGTCAAGCAATTCGACCTCGAACACCAGCGTCGAATTGGGTGGGATCGGACCGGCGCCCGACTCGCCATAACCCAGCTCGGAGGGGATCCAGAACTTGTACTTGCTGCCGACCGGCATCAGCTTGATGCCTTCCTGCCAGCCGGGCACGACCTGCGACAAGGGGATTTCGGACGGGCCACCGTGCTTGGACGAGGCGTCGAATACAGTGCCATCAAGCAAGGTGCCCTTGTAACTGACCTTGACCGTATCGCTGGCCTCGGGCTTGGCGCCTTTGCCAGCGCTGAGCACTTGGTACTGCAGGCCAGACTCCGTGGTTTCCACGCCGGGCTGCTTGCCATTCTTGGCGAGGAATTCCTTGCCTTCCTCCGCACTCTTCCTGGCATCGGCCGCCATCTTCTCCATCTGCTGCTTCTGCAGCTTCTGGCCGAAGTCCGTGCCGATCTTCTGTGCCTGTTCTTCGGTCAGCAGCATCTTGTCGCCTGCCAGCGAGCTTTTCATCGCCTTGGCGATGGTGTCGACGTCGACATCGTCCTTCATCGGCTCCAGTTGCTTGCCCAGCGCCATGCCGACCATGTAGCTGACCTGGTCCTTCTCGGTCGGCAGGCCGGGGATCTTGTCGGCGGAGGCGGCCGCATCGTCGGTCTTGGCAGCGGACTTGTCCGCTGCATCACCAGCGTTGGCGGTTTTGTCGCCGGGCTTGCAGCCAGCCGCGGTCACGGCCAGCAGGGCCACGGCCAGCACGGCCATGGGAAGACGGGGAAATCTACGCATTAAAACACTCCAAAGGGGGTGGGCAGCCACTGCCGGCTGCGTGAGACAAGCATGGGCACCACTGTGACGCAGTGCCGCTGAACAGGGGTTTCATTGACTGATCGGGACCTGGCCTGTGCCAGTGCCGGGAGAGTGCAGTGCCGGGACAATCCAGGCATCGACCAGTCGATCACTCGATGCCCAACAGCTCGACATCGAACACCAGCGTCGCGTTAGGCCCCACGGGGCCGCCGGGAGTTCCCGAGGCACCGTAGGCCAGGTCACCCGGGATCCAGAACCGGTACTTGGCACCGACAGGCATCATCGACAGGCCCTCGGTCCAGCCGGGGATGACCTGGTCCAGGCCAAACCTAGCCGGCTGCCCACGCTCATAGGAGCTGTCGAACACCGTCCCGTCGAGGAGCTTGCCGGCATAGTTCACCCGCACCTGTCCGCTACGCGACGGCTTGGGGCCGGCACCCTGGCGCAACACCATGTACTGCAGGCCCGAGCCCGTCGTGAAGACACCCTTGACCTGCTTGTTTTTTGCCAGGAACGCCGCGCCCTCGATCCTGTTCTTCTCCCCAAGTTCGGACTGGCGGGCCTGGAATCGGGCCTGGTCCGCCTGCAGCTTGGCCTGCATGCGCTCGGTGAAGGCCGAGCGCAGGACATCGGCTTCGGACGGCGTCATCAGCGGCTTGCCGTCGGTCAGCCGGGCGCGGACGCCTTCGACCAGCATCGGCAGGTCCAGCTCGTCCTTGATCGGCGACAGCTTGTTGCCGATGTCGACGCCGACCAGGTAACCGACCTGCTGCTTGTCCACCTCCGGGAGCTTGCCGTCGGCCGGGAGCTTGCCCTGGCGTGCCGCAGCGCGCTCCATCAGCGCCTGCGCCAGCGGCTGGATCCTGTCCTCGGCAATCAGTGGCTCGCCGCCCTTGAATGCGGTATCGACAGCCCGCTGGAATGCCGCCAGGTCCATGTCCGGCCCGATCACGACCAGCGACTTGCCCACGTCCAGGCCAACCATGTAGCTGACTTTTTCGCGCTCTGTGGTGAGCGTGGTCTTGCCCTGGGCGTATGCCGGGGACAGGGCCGGGACCAGCAGGCAGGCGCCCAACATCAATGCGGCCGTGGCGCGCAACAGAAACTTCATCGCTGACTCCTGGTGTGTGACCGGACGTTGCCGGCTACGGAATAAACAAGGTGGGACGCGCGCTGGACGCGTGCATGACTCCACATATTGTCGCCAGCCCGGCTGCTGGCGGCAATGCCAGAGGGTGTCGATAGCGATGACGCGATGGTCAGCGACCACCCGGCCGACAATACCGAGAGGATCAGGGCGTCGCCGCCCGGGGTGCATCAAGCGCCTGCTCGATCGCATGGACTATCGCAGGATCGTCCGGGGTGGTCTTGCTGGGAAAGCTGGCCAATACCGTGCCGTCGCGACCGACCAGGTACTTGTGGAAGTTCCATTCCGGCACTTCACCGGTCGCGGCCTCCAGGTCCCGGTACAGCGCAGTGGCGTCGGCACCGGCCACATGTACCTTCTGGAACATCGGGAACTTGACGCCGTAGGTCAGCGTGCAGAATTCGCGGATCTTCTTTTCATCCTGGAACTCCTGCCCCTGGAAGTCCCCGGACGGGAAGCCCAGCACCGCGAAGCCGCGCGCCTTGTACTTGGCGTGCAAGCCCTCCAGTGCCTCGAACTGCGGCGTGTAGCCGCACTTGCTGGCGGTATTGACGATCAGCAGCACATCACCGCCATAACTCTCCTTGAGATCGATCGACTGCCTCCCCGCAAGTGGCCGATAGCTGTGGTCAAGCAGTCCGTCTGCGGCAATGGCCGTGGAACTGACCAGCAGCAACAGCAAAGCCAACCCACGGATGGCTCGGGCACGCGTCGTGGGTAAAGGCTTCGTGCGCATCAGCATGATCCATCGAGGACGGATCGCCATTGTAGGCCTGTGGTGTGCCGCGTCCCCTGCTTTCCCTGCGCCACCTGAGGGTGCGCAGGCGCCAGAGTGCCTGGGCACTGCGCCGGACAAGGTGGGCCTCGCCAGACCCGTCCAGCACGGGTCCTGGCCCGTCTCGAGCCCACCCGGACGGCCCAATAGCAGGCCTGCCACTCAACGCGCGCGTCAACCCTTCCACATCCAGGCCATCCACGGCGCCTATGCCATCAGTTGGGTTGCATCGGTATTGACAGGGTGTGTTTTGGTGTTATAGTTGCATACAACACCAGTTACCCAGAGCAGGATGTTCCCCATGAACCGCAAGCTTCTGAGCCGCAAGCTCCACCACACGCTGCTGGCCCTGTCCGCGAGTGCTGCCGTGTTTGGCGTGCTCTTGCTGGCTGGCACACCGGCACTGCCCAGTGCAGACACGACCTCCGCGCTGATGCTGCCCAACGACACGCTGTCTACCCATATGCTTTTGGACGACACGCTGACGAACGACAACATCTCGGCCGACGCCACCGATGTGACCGAAGCCACCGAGCTGGTGCCGCCGATCGATATCGAAACCGGCACGCCGACCAGCGCGATCCATCACCGCAGCCCGGATCGCATCCGGTCGTTGCTCGCCCTGCCCTATTTCTCGTTCGCGCAGGGCCTGCGCCCCACCAGGAGCTAAGCCATGACTGCGATCCAATGGAGCGACGGCGCTCCGATCTACCGCCAGCTCAAGGAGCGTGTCGTGGCGATGATGCTCGACGGCGTCCTCAAGCCCGGCGATGCCTTGCCGTCGGTACGCCAGGTTGCCGCCGACTACCAGCTCAATCCGATCACCGTCTCGCGCGCCTACCAAGAGTTGGCCGACGAGGCTCTTGTCGAAAAACGAAGGGGACTGGGGATGTTCGTCACCGAAGAAGCATCGAAAAAACTGCTCGCCAGCGAGCGCGAACGCTTCCTGCTGGAAGAATGGCCGCTGGTCCTGGAGCGCATCATGCGCCTGGGCCTGAGCCCGCAGGAACTGCTGCAGACCGCCACCAAGGGAGGCGCGCAATGAACGCCGCCAATAGCGCCGAGGCCGGCATGCAAGCCACATCCAATCCGGTCGTACAAGCCCGCAACCTGCGCAAGGCCTACAAGGACAAGCTTGCGCTGGACAACACCACCTTTGCCATTCCCGCTGGTCGCATCGTCGGCCTGATTGGCCCCAACGGTGCCGGCAAGACCACCGCACTCAAAGCCATCCTTGGCCTGATCCCTTTCGAGGGTGAGTTGAACGTGCTCGGACGCGATCCACGCAGCCAGCGCGACGAACTGATGAACGATGTCTGCTTCATTGCCGATGTCGCGGTGCTGCCGCGCTGGATGCGGGTCAAGCAGGCGATCGAGTTTGTCGCTGGCGTGCATCCGCGCTTCGACAGGGCCCGCTGCGAACGTTTCCTGGCCAACACCCAGGTGAAGATGAATTCCCGGATCCGGGAATTGTCCAAGGGCATGATCGTGCAGTTGCACCTGGCCCTGGTCATGGCGATCGACGCGCGCCTGCTGGTGCTCGACGAGCCAACCCTGGGCCTGGACATCATCTATCGCAAGCAGTTCTACCAGCGCCTGCTGGAAGACTACTTCGACGAGCACAAGACCATCCTGATCACCACGCACCAGGTCGAGGAAGTCGAACACATCCTGACCGACGTGATGTTCATCCAGGACGGCAAGATGGTGCTGGAATCGGCGATGGACGATGTCGGCACCCGCTACGTCGAAGTACTGGTCGATGCAGCGCGGATGGATGCCGCACGTGCGTTGCAACCGATCGATGAGCGCTCGCTGCCCTTTGGCAAGACCGTGATGTTGTTCGACGGCGTGCCCAAGGACCAATTGCAAACCCTCGGCGAAACCCGGACACCCGGCCTTGCCGACCTGTTCGTCGCCACGATGAAGGGAGCCTACGCATGAATGCCCAAGACACCGCCATGGACCGGTCCATGGACGACTCCAACCTTCCCTCCGCACCGCGCGCATTCATGCCCGTGCACCCGACCCACAAATTCAAGCTGCTGTTGCAGCGCGAGTTCTGGGAGCACAAGGGTGGCTTCTTCTGGGCACCGCTGGTCGCGGGCGGGATCTCGCTGCTGCTGACCGTGATGGCGATCATCGTCGGCCTGGTGGCCGCCAATCGCGCCCCCTCCCAGATGCATATCGGCGACCGGGACGTGAATATCAATGGCCTGGACCTGGGTGCACTGACCTCCCAGATCGGGCCGCAACAACTCGAGAAATTCGGGCAAGGCCTGGACCTGAGCCTGCTGCTCAGCGCCTCATGGCCGTTCATCGTGCTGGCCTTCGTGGTGTTCTTCTACTGCCTGGGCGCGTTGTACGACGAGCGCAAGGATCGCAGCGTGCTGTTCTGGAAATCGCTGCCGCTGTCCGACAGCCAGACAGTGCTGTCCAAGCTTGCCAGTGCCGCACTGGTCGCCCCCGCACTGGCAGTGGCTGCCGCGATCCTGACCATGGTTGGCTTCATGATCGTGCTCAGCGTCGTTGCCCTGCTGTACGGCGGCAACCCGTTCACCCTGCTGTGGGGTCCCGCGCATCCCTTGCAGATCGTCGGCACCCTGCTGGCCTGGATCCCGGTCTATGCACTCTGGGCCATGCCGACCATTGGCTGGTTGCTGCTGTGCTCGGCATGGGCCCGCAGCAAGCCCTTCCTCTGGGCGATCATGGTGCCGCTGTTCGCCGGTATCTTCGTGACCTGGTTCGACCTGATGAAGGTCTTCAACGAAGCCAGCTCCTGGTTCTGGACAAACATCGTCGGACGCCTGCTGCTGGGTACCTTCCCGGGCACGGACCTGCTCTACCGCGGCGGCTTTGGCCAGGGCAACGGCCACCAGAACCTCGAAGGCATGCTCCAGCACCACCTGTCGCCCGCCTACCAGCTGGCCAGCCTGGCCTCGCCACAGCTCTGGATCGGCGTTGTCGCCGGCGCCGCGATGATCTTCGTCGCCATCCGCCTGCGCCGCTGGCGCGATGAAGGGTAAAGAGACGTGATGCCGGGGCCAAGGATGGCTTCGCCAACGACCCGAAGCGAGGTTCGTCTTGCCATGGATGGCAACGAACGCAGGTCGACACCCAATCCAAACCCAAGCCATACCGGGAACCAAGCCATGAACAAGACCACCCTGACCACTACACTGCTGCTCGCGCTGACCATCCCCATGCTGGGCGCATGCAACCAGCCGTCGACCGCTCCCGCCGCCGATGCATCGGCGACTCCTGACGCAACCGCAGCTACCGCCGCGCCCACGAGCGCGCTGGGCAAAGCGGTCGCCAAGGAGATGCAGCAGGCACGCAAGGAACTGGAGACCAACAACCTGGGCCTCAACGGCGGCGTGCACATCAGCAAGAACGGCAAGGGCGTCTGGGGCGGCGATAAGAATGACGGCCTGCCCAAGGCCGAGATCACCCCCAAGGGCGACCTGCTGATCGAAGGCAACGCAGTCGCGATCGACTCCAGCCAGCGCGGCATGCTGCTCGACTACCGCCACGACGTCATCGACGTTGCCGAAGCCGGCATGGACATCGGCACCCAGGCCTCCGAACTGGCCAGCAAGGCCGTGTCCGAAGGCCTGGCCAGCATCTTCGACAGCGATTCCAAGAAAGGCTTCGAGCAGCGCATGGAGGCCGAAGGCAAGAAGATCGAGGTCAGCGCCAGGAAACTCTGCGAGCGCCTGCCCGCGATGCTGGACAGCCAGGACAAGCTGGCCGCATCACTCCCCGCGTTCAGGCCTTACGCCAGGATGACGCAGGAGGATATCGACAACTGCATGGATGATCACGACCAGGAGTCGGACCAGGACACGGCAAGCAGGTAACTGCATGACGCTGCGTGGACCAGCATGCAAGCGCTCCTGCGTTGGGCGGTAACCACGCCATTGCTCGTCGTAGGAGCGGCTTCAGCCGCGAGCTCTTGATGTTGCTCCTGGCTGTTGCAGGAGCGACGTAAGTCGCGAGCTCTTGATCTAGGTTTTGCTTCGGCTGTTGTAGGCGCGACGCAAGTCGTGATTACCCTGTCGTGGCAGCTATCGCGAATTACGTCGCTCCTGCGAAGGCCGAGGCCAGAGCAAGAGCTCGCGGCTGAAGCCGCTCCTGCAAGATGCAAGTAGATCCTGCGCTGCGATCAGGATGACAATGTGAGTGGGGGCGATCGATTGGGTGGGGGCGATCAATTGAGTGAAGCGACCGACTACTTCTTGTTCTTGCCGGATCCGCCCACGCCGCCTTTGGTCAATGCCACCGGATCGAGCAGCTTCTTCAACTCCGACTCGGACAGGTCGGTGTCTTCCAAGGCAACCTCAAGCACGGGGCGTTGCTCCTTGTAGGCGCGCTTCGCGATCTTCGCCGCTTTTTCATAACCGATGATCGGGTTGAGCGCAGTCACCAGGATCGGGTTGCGCGCCAATGCTTCGTCCACGCGCGCCCGGCGCACCTTCAAGCCGGCGATGGTGTCGTCGGCGAGCAGGCGCATGGCGTTGGACAGCAGTCGGATCGATTCCAGCAGGTTGGTCGCGATCAACGGCAGCATGACATTGAGCTGGAAGTTGCCACTCTGCCCGGCGACGGTGATCGCGGCGTTGTGACCGATGACCTGCGCGCAGACCATCGCGGTCGCTTCGGGAATCACCGGATTGATCTTGCCAGGCATGATCGAGCTGCCAGGCTGCAGCGCCGGTAATTCGACTTCGCCCAGACCGGCCAGCGGCCCGGAATTCATCCACCTCAGGTCATTGGCGATCTTCATCAGGGCGACCGCGAGGGTATTGAGCTGGCCGGACAGTTCGACGGCATCGTCCTGCGATGCCAGGCCTTCGAATTTATTGCCGGCCGATTCGAACTTCGTCCCGGCCAAAACGGATAGTGCCTTGGCCATCGCCTTGCCGAAGCGGGGGTCGGCATTGATCCCGGTGCCGATTGCCGTACCGCCAATCGGCAGTCGCCGCACGCGTTGCAGGGCGTCCTCGATCCGCGCCTGCGCCGATGCCAGTTGCGCCGACCAGGTGCCCAGCTCCTGCCCGAACGTCAGCGGCATGGCGTCCATCAGGTGGGTGCGGCCGGTCTTGGTGACCTTGTCCAGCTCACGGGCGCGGCGGTCGATGGTCTTGCGCAGGTGTTTGAGGGTGGGCAGCAGCGTCTCGACCGTCGCCAGTTGCGCGGACACCCGCAACGTCGTCGGGATCACGTCGTTGGAGCTCTGCCCCAGGTTGACATCATCGTTGGGGTGGATGCTGCCCCGGCCGGCGCGGGTGGCCAGCATGGCGATGACCTCGTTGGCGTTCATGTTGCTGGAGGTGCCCGAGCCGGTCTGGTAGATGTCGACCGGGAACTGGTCGTCATGCTCGCCCCTGGACACTGCCATCGCCGCCTTGCGGATCGACGCCGATGCGCCCTTGCCCAGCAGGCCAAGATCGCCGTTGACCTGCGCCGCAGCCGCCTTGACCAGCCCCAGTGCACGGATGAACTCGCGGGGCAGTGCTTGACCGGAGACCGGGAAATTAAGCACGGCGCGCTGGGTTTGTGCGCCCCACAGCGCGTCGACCGGGACTTCGAGCTCGCCCATGCTGTCGTGCTCGATGCGGACCTTTGAATTGGAAGCAGGCTTTGCCATCAACAATCTCCTGTATGCCGCGATCGTGATCAGGATACGCCGGCAAACATGGTTCGGCCGTGATGCAAAACGTAGCCCGGGTAAGCGCAGCGCACCCGGGACGCAGGTGAACCCGGGTGCGCCGCGCTTAACCGGCCGACTCGGGCAGAGGCTGTAGAATCCTTGACTGCCTCCCACCTCGCGCCTGCCCATGTCCGACGCCACCCTGCTCGCCCTGTCCCCACTCGATGGCCGCTATGCCGGCAAGGTCGATGCGCTGCGCCCGATCTTTTCCGAGTACGGACTGATCAAGGCCCGCGTACGGGTCGAGGTCGAATGGTTGCTGGCGCTGGCGGCCGAGCCCGGCATCGTCGAGCTCAAGCCCTTCCCCGATGCCGCCGTCGCCCGACTGCGGGCATTGGCGGACAACCTGACGACGGCCGATGCCGCCAGGGTCAAGGAGATCGAGCGCACCACCAACCACGACGTCAAGGCGGTCGAGTACCTGATCAAGGAGCGACTCCAGGACGACCCCGAGCTGGGCGCGGCGCGTGAGTTCGTGCATTTTGCCTGCACCTCCGAGGACATCAACAACCTCAGCTACGCACTGATGCTCAAGGCAGCGCGTGACGAAGTGATGTTGCCAAAGCTCGACAGCCTGATTGCCAGCCTGCGTGCGATCGCGCACGAGCACGCCACGGTGCCGATGCTCTCGCGTACGCACGGCCAGACCGCCTCACCGACCACCGTGGGCAAGGAATTCGCCAATGTCGTCGCGCGCCTGGATCGCCAACGCGCCCTGCTGGCCGACCTACCGATGCCCGGCAAGATCAATGGCGCGGTCGGCAACTACAACGCGCACCTGGCCGCCTACCCCGACATCGACTGGCCGGCGTTCTCGCAGCGCTTCATCCAGTCGATCGGCCTGGACTGGCAGCCGTACACCACCCAGATCGAGCCGCACGATGGCATCGCCGAGTTGTGCGATGCGCAGAAGCGCATCGACACCATCGCCATCGACCTGGCCCGCGACGTGTGGGGCTACATTTCGCTGGGTTATTTCAAGCAGGCGCTCAAGCAAGGCGAAGTCGGCAGCTCGACCATGCCGCACAAGGTCAATCCCATCGACTTCGAAAACGCCGAAGGCAACTTCGGCATCGCCAATGCACTGTTCGAGCATTTCGCCGCCAAGCTGCCGATCAGCCGCTGGCAGCGCGATCTCACCGATTCGACCGTGTTGCGCGCATTGGGCACCGCCTTCGGCCACACACTGATTGGCTATGACGCGCTGCTGCGTGGCCTGGGCAAGCTCAAGGCCAACCCGGAGCGTGTCGCTGCCGACCTGGACGGGGCATGGGAAGTCCTCGCCGAAGCCGTGCAGACGGTGATGCGCCGTCACGGCCTTCCCAATCCTTACGAACAACTCAAGGCGCTGACCCGTGGCCACGGCATCAACGAGAGATCGATGCGCGAGTTCATCGCCACGCTCGAGCTGCCCGAGGATGCGAGGCAGCGCCTGCTGGACATGACGCCCGGGACCTACACCGGACTGGCTGCAACTTTGGCGCGGGATATCTGATCCACCATCCCGGCCAACGGGATCCATCGTGCGTGTAGCGGGCCCGCGCTCCAGTGGCAGGACGAGCAAGTCAACACGGACGGACAGACACTCGCCTGCCAAGAGACCCGGCGTTCGCCGGAATGACGATCCAGATCGACAGGCGGACAAGTGGCCAGACAACCATCACATAGCGCGGATTCAAGCAAGGCGGATTCAAGCAAGGCGGCTTCCAGCAAGACGGCTTCAAAACGGTCGACGACAAGCAAACCCGCCCGGAACACACTGCCGCCCATCGAAGTCGATGCGACGTCGCGACCACCACTTGGCATGTCGCCAGCCGATTTCCTGCGCGATTACTGGCAAAAGCGTCCGCTGCTGATCCGCAACGCCTTTCCCGATTTTTCCGTCGCCGGCTTCATCCCACCGATCACCGCCGAGGACCTTGCCGGTCTTGCCTGCGAAAGCGCCGCGCTGTCGCGTATCGTCGCGCACGAACCCGCACCCCATGCAGGTGCCGCCGACAAATGGATACTGCGGCACGGGCCTTTCCCCGAGGACATGTTCCCGGACCTGCCACGGCACGACTGGACGTTGCTGGTGCAGGATGTCGACAAGTGGGACGCCGATGTCGCCGACTTGCTGCCCGCATTCGACTTCCTGCCGCGCTGGCGGATCGACGATGTCATGGTGTCGTTTGCCGCACCCGGAGGCTCGGTCGGTGCACACGTCGACCAGTACGACGTGTTCCTGCTGCAGGCGCAGGGACATCGGCGCTGGCAGGTCGACAGCCGGCCCGACCCGCCGGTGCAATTCCGCGAGGATGTCGAGCTCAGGCTGCTGCAGCGCTTCGACCCGACCCACGACTGGCTGCTCGGCCCTGGCGACATGCTCTACCTGCCACCGGGCGTGCCGCACCATGGCGTGGCCCAGGATGCCTGCCTGACGTATTCGATCGGCATGCGCGCGCCGGCGGCGGCGGAGCTTCTTGGCGACTTCGTCGATACGCTGGCCAGCGAGGCCGACGACAGCCTGCGTTACCGCGACCCCGACCTGGTCCCGCCCCAGGACCCCAACGAAATCGACGACGCCGCGATGGCTCGCGTCATCGAGGCCCTCAACCTGCTGCGCATGAACGACCCCCAGCGACTGGGCGACTGGTTTGGCCGCTTCATCACCACGTATCGCAGCGCCGGGGATGTGGCTGCCGACCCGGAGCAGCCGCCACCGCCGCGCATCGAGGCCGAGTGGCAGCTGCAGCACGGCCTGTCCCTGTCCCGGCATCCACTCACGCGCATGGCCTGGCGCAAGGCCAGGCCCGGCGCACGGCTTTACGTCAACGGACACGACCACCCGCTACCCTTGCGCGATGCGCGCAAACTGGCCGCTGCCGCCTGCATCGACGGTACAACCTATGCCGGCCTGTCCACAGCCGGGCGCGACCTGGTGATGGACCTGTTTGCCCAAGGCCATTACCAGATGCCGGATGAGGCAGCTGCCAGTGACCAGCCACCTGATGATCCACTTCCTGACAACGGGGAGGCATCCACACCATGAATTCGACACAGAACCCGGGTTTCCTGGTCACCCCGATCGACTTTGCGGCCGGCAAACCCGAGCTGCGCAAAGTGCGCACCACCGTCTTCGTCGACGAGCTCGATGTGCCGCCCGAGCTTGAAGCCGACGCCCTGGATCCAGATTGCGTGCACGTGATCGCGCGGACGCCGGAAGGCACCCCCGTGGGCACCGGACGCCTGGTGCCGCCCAACCTGGCCCACGCCAAGGGTGCTGCGCGCATCGGCCGGCTGGCCGTGCTGTCGGACTGGCGTGGCCGGGGCATCGGCGCTGCGATGCTGCAGGCGTTGCTGGACCTGTCCAAGGCAAACGGGTGGCACGAGGTCGTCCTGTCCGCCCAGGTGACCGCGCTCGACTTCTACCTGCGCCATGCCTTCATGCCATTTGGGGATCGCTTCGTGGAAGCCGGGATCGAGCACCAGGCCATGCGACGACACCTGCTGGGCGCCCGTGCGATCGAGCATCGCGAGACGGCCATCGCCGTCACGACGGCCCTGGTCCAGGCGTCTCGCCGTGGGCTCTGGATTTACAGCCGCGACCTGGACCCGGGCTTGTTTGATGATCCCGACGTGCTCCAGGCCATGCGCCGACTCGCAACCGCCCGCGACCAGGCCGAAATCAAGATCCTGCTGCAGTCCGCTGCCGCTGCGCAAAACGCACACGCGCCACTGCTGGCGCTCGCGCAGCGATTGCCCAGCGTGTTCGCGTTCCGCGAGGTCTCCGATCCGGTCGACATCACCTATCCCTCGGCCTTCATCACGAATGATGCCGGCGGATATTACTTCCGCACGCTGGGCCATCGCTTCGATGGCGAGGCCGACCTGCATGCGCCCGGCCGCGCGCGCCAGCTGCGCGGCGACTTCGAGCGGGTCTGGGAGCGCTCACGCCCGGTGACCGAGTATCGCGCGCTGGGGATTTGAGTGCCCGCCTGTCCCATCAGGTGCAATGACCGGGGGCTCGACCGGTTTTCGACTTGCCAGGCTGCCCGCCGGTCATGCCGGCATTGAAACCGCAAGACAACGGGAAACAGGCCAACGGGTGCAGTCGCCGAGGCCGTCCGGCTATAATTCAAGGTCTGTGCAGTGGCTCGCACGGGATGTCCAGAACCCCATTCAGACCAGGTCTGCCGTGCAGGCTGGAGTACGGGGTTGGAGTACAGCCCTGGAATACAGGCTCGCATCCCAACGCCGGTCAACGGCGCAAGTGCGATCTGCAAGTGCTACCTGATTGATGCAACAGCCAGTGCGACACCCCCACTCCAATCGAGCCTCCCGTCCCCATCGTGGCTAGCCTCCTGAAACACTTTGCACAGTCCTCGCAGCTCGGCGCCAACGCCGCCTATATCGAGGACCTGTACGAGCAATACCTCGTCTCGCCCGACAGTGTCGGCCCCGAATGGAAACGTTATTTCGATGGCTTCCAGGGCCGCGACGCCGGTGATATCCCGCATTCGGCGGTGATCGACGCCATCGCGCGCGCCGGCAAGGCAGCGGCACACGGTGCGGTGACGGCCAACGCCACCGGTGACGACCGCGATCGCGCCGCCGGCAAGCTGGTCACGGCCTACCGCTCACGTGGGCACCTGGCGGCCGATCTCGATCCGCTGGACATGTCCCAGAAGCCCGATGCACCCGATCTCACGCTCGGGTTCCATGGTTTGACCGATGCGGACCTCGACGGCGAGTTCTTCAACGGTGGCGTGGCGGGCACCGACCGCATGCGCCTGCGCGACCTGCTCGCACTGCTCAAGGCCACCTATACCGGCTCCATAGGCGCCGAGTTCATGCACATCACCGATGCCGAGCAGCGTCGCTGGGTGTACGAGCGGCTGGAAAAGGCCGGTGGCAAGTACGGCCGCTCCACGCAGGACAAACAGCGCATCCTCGAGCGCCTCGCCGCCGCCGAGGGGCTGGAGCGTTACCTGCATACCAAGTACGTCGGACAGAAGCGCTTTTCGCTGGAAGGCGGCGATAGCCTGATCCCGCTGCTGGACGACATGATCCGCCGCGCCGGTAGCGACGGTGTCAAGGATATCGTGGTTGGCATGGCCCACCGCGGCCGCCTCAACGTACTGATCAACACGCTCGGGAAGTCGCCACGCAAGTTGTTCGACGAGTTCGAAGGCAAGTTCGAGCACGCTACCGATGGCGACCGCGCGCTCACCGGCGACGTCAAGTACCACATGGGCTTTTCCGCCAACATCGCAACGCCCGGCGGTCCGGTGCACCTGGCCCTGGCATTCAATCCGTCGCACCTGGAGATCGTCGACCCGGTGGTCGCCGGCAGCGTGCGTGCCCGCCAGGACCACCGCAGCGACAACGCCCGCAGGCAGGTGCTTCCGGTGCTGATGCACGGCGACGCCGCCTTCGCGGGGCAAGGCGTGGTGATGGAGCTGCTGCAGATGTCGCAGGCGCGCGGTTTTGCCGTCGGCGGCACGGTGCACATCGTGATCAACAACCAGATCGGATTCACCACCAGCGCCACGGACGATGCGCGTTCGACGCTGTACTGCACCGACGTGGCCAAGATGGTCGGCGCGCCGATCCTGCACGTCAATGGCGACGACCCGGAAGCCGTGGTGTTCTGCGCCGAGCTGGCATTCGATTTCCGCCAGCGCTTCGGCAAGGACGTGGTCATCGACCTGGTCTGCTACCGCCGCCATGGCCACAACGAAGCCGACGAGCCGGCCGCGACCCAGCCGCTGATGTACAAGATCATCCGCGCGCACAAGACCACGCGCGAACTGTACGGCGACAAGCTGGTCGAACAGGGCCTGCTGTCGGCCGCCGACGTCAAGGCGGTCGCCGACACCATCCGCGACAAGCTCGATGCCGGCGAAGTCACCGCGGACGTCGCCGACGTCGCGCCCGATGAGCTGGCAGTGGATTGGTCGCCTTTCGTCAGCGGGAAGCTGTCCGACAAGGTCGACACCCGGGTCGCGCGCAAGACGCTGGACAAGCTGGCACTGGCGATCAACACGATCCCCGAGGACACCAGGCTGCACGCGCGCGTGGCCAAGATCTACGACGACCGTCGCAAGATGGCCGCTGGCGAACAGCCCGCCGACTGGGGCTTCGCCGAAAACCTGGCCTACGCCACCCTGCTGGACGAAGGCTACAACCTGCGGCTGGTCGGGCAGGATTCCGGGCGCGGCACGTTCTTCCATCGCCACGCGATCCTGCACGACCAGAACTCCGGCAACTTCTACTTGCCGCTTCGCCAGCTCGTCGACGACCCGGAAAAAGTCACGATCATCGATTCGCTGCTGAGCGAAGAAGCCGTCATGGCGTTTGAATATGGCTACGCCACCGCCGACCCCATGACGCTCGATATCTGGGAGGCGCAGTTCGGCGATTTCGCCAACGGTGCGCAGGTGGTCATCGACCAGTTCCTCTCCTCGGGCGAGGCCAAGTGGAATCGCCTGTGCGGGTTGGCGCTGTTCCTGCCGCACGGTTACGAAGGCCAAGGTCCGGAGCACAGTTCCGCGCGCCTGGAGCGTTTCCTGCAGCTGTGCGCGCTGGACAACATGCTGGTCTGCGCCCCGACGACGCCGGCGCAGGACTTCCACATGATCCGCCGGCAGATGCGCATGAAGACGCGCAAGCCATTGGTCGTGATGACGCCGAAGTCGCTGCTGCGCCACAAACTGGCGGTGTCGTCGCTGGACGACCTGGCCACGGGCAGCTTCCAGGAGCTGATCCCGGACACCACCGCGACCGCGAAAAAGATCAAGCGCGTGGTGCTGTGCGCCGGCAAGGTCTACTACGATCTGTACGAGCAAGTGCAGAAGCAAGGCATCAAGGACGTCGCGCTGGTTCGCATCGAGCAGCTGTATCCGTTCCCGCGCCCCCAGCTGATCAAGGAACTCAAGCGTCACGGTCCGACGGCCAAGATCGTCTGGTGCCAGGAAGAGCCGCTCAACCAGGGTGCCTGGTACCAGATCCAGCATCACCTGCGCCACTGCGCGCAGCCCAAACAGACCGTGCATTACGCAGGCCGCTCGCGGTCGCCGTCCCCGGCGGTCGGCCATATGGCCGAACATGTCGCCGAGCAGAAGCAGTTGATCGCCGATGCACTGGTCAATCCGCTCAACGGCGATGCGACCACCGAATAACCACTGCACGACAATCACCGCACCACCCGCAACATCACTGTCGCGGCCACCGCATCAGCGTCATCCGACAAACACATACAGCACCACTCAGGACACATCACATGGCCATCGAAGTCAAAGTCCCGGTCCTTCCGGAATCCGTTTCCGACGCCACCATCGCCACCTGGAACAAGCAGGCCGGTGATGCCGTCGCGCGCGACGAGAACCTCGTCGACCTGGAAACCGACAAGGTGGTGCTGGAAGTGCCCTCGCCGGTCGATGGCGTGCTCAAGGAGATCAAGTTCGAGCAGGGCGCGACGGTGACCAGCCAGCAGGTCATCGCGATCATCGAGGAAGGCGCGGCGCCGGAGAAGACCGAAGCGCCGAAGACCGAAGCGCCGAAGGCCGAAGCCAAGGCCGATGCGCCCAAGGCTGAGAAGAAAGTCGAGCAAGCCGCCCCCTCCAAGGCAGCGGCGACGCCGCAGGCCAAGTCGTCCGCTGGCAACGACGCACTGCCGCCAGGCGCCCGTTTCACCGCCGAGAAAGACGGCATCGACGCCTCCAACGTCCAGGGCACCGGCCGACGCGGCGCGGTGACCAAGGAAGACATCGTCAATTACGCCAGCGGCAAGACCGGCGGCGTCGGTGGCAGCGCCGCGCGCCCCGAAGAGCGCGTGCCGATGACCCGCATGCGCAAGCGCATCGCCGAGCGGTTGATGGAGTCCAAGAACTCGATCGCGATGTTGACCTCGTTCAACGAGGTCAACCTGTCCAAGGTCATGCAGATGCGCAAGGCGCTGGGCGAGCAGTTCCAGAAGGAGAACGGCATCAAGCTCGGTTTCATGAGCTTCTTCGCCAAGGCCGCTGCCAGTGCGCTGCAGCGCCACCCGGCCGTCAATGCCTCGGTCGATGGCGACGACGTCATCTACCACGGGTATGCCGACATCTCGATCGCGGTCTCGACCGACCGCGGCCTGGTGACGCCAGTGCTGCGCAACGTCGAGCGGATGAGTTTCGCCGACGTCGAGCAAGGTATCTCCGACTACGCTACCGCTGCTCGCGAAGGTGGCCTGAAGCTGGAAGACCTGCAGGGCGGCACCTTCACGATCACCAACGGCGGCACGTTCGGTTCACTGCTGTCGACCCCGATCGTCAACCCGCCGCAGTCCGCGATCCTGGGCATGCACACCATCAAGGAGCGTGCCATCGTCGAAAACGGCCAGGTCGTCGCCGCGCCGATGATGTACATCGCGCTGAGCTACGACCACCGCGTGATCGACGGCAAGGACGCGGTATTGTTCCTGGTCGACATCAAGAACCAGCTGGAAAATCCCCATCGCATGTTGTTGGGGATGTAGTCGTCATTCGTGATTCGTGATTGGTGATTCGAAAGAGCCAATCGATGCTCCGGACAATGCCGGCAGCCCTTGCGAATCACGAATCACCAATCACGAATCACGCGAGCGAATGCAATGAGCGAACAACAAAACTTCGACGTCATCGTCATCGGCGCAGGCCCTGCCGGTTACCACGCCGCGATCCGCGCCGCGCAACTTGGCCTCAAGACCGCCTGCATCGACGCCGGCATCGGCAAGGATGGCAAGCCGGCGCTGGGCGGTACCTGCCTGCGCGTGGGCTGCATTCCGTCCAAGGCGCTGCTCGACTCCTCGCGCAACTTCTGGAACATGGGCCACCTGTTCGACCAGCACGGCATCAGCTTCAAGGACGCCAGGATGGACGTGGGCACGATGGTCGGCCGCAAGGACAAGATCGTGAAGCAGTTCACGGGCGGCATCGCGATGCTGTTCAAGGCCAACAAGATCACGACGTTCTACGGCTTCGGGACGCTGCACAAGGACAACGTCGTCAAGGTCAAGCAACACGATGGCCCTGACGTGGAGCTCAAGGGCAGCAACGTGATCCTCGCAGCCGGTTCCGATTCGATCGAGCTGCCGTTCGCCAAGTTCGACGACGACGCCACGATCATCGACAACATCGGTGCGCTCGACCTGACCGCCGTTCCCAAGCGCCTGGGCGTCATCGGCGCAGGCGTGATCGGCCTGGAACTGGGCAGCGTGTGGCGGCGCCTTGGCAGTGAAGTCACCATCCTCGAAGCCCTGCCCGACTTCCTCGCTGCCGCCGATACCGAAGCGGCCAAGGTCGCCGCCAAGGAATTCAAGAAACAAGGCCTGGACATCAAGTTGGGGGCCAAGGTCAGCAAGGCCGACATCAAGAAAAAAGGCAAAGCCAAAGAGGTCCACGTCAGCTACACCGACAAGGATGGCGAGCAGAGCGTCGTTTTCGACAAGCTGCTGGTTGCGGTCGGACGCCGTCCCGCCACCAACGGCCTTCTGGCCGAGGGCACCGGCGTCAAGCTCGACAAGCGCGGCATGATCGAAGTCGATGCGCATTGCCATACCGGCGTCGATGGCGTCTGGGCGGTCGGCGACTGCGTGCGTGGGCCGATGCTGGCGCACAAGGGGTTCGAGGAAGGCATCGCGGTGGCTGAACTGATCGCCGGCCTGCCCGGCCATGTCGATTACGACACGATTCCCTGGGTGATATACACCGAGCCGGAGCTGGCCTGGGTCGGCAAGACCGAACAGCAGCTCAAGGACGAAGGCACGCCGTACAAGACCGGCAGCTTCCCGTTCGCGGCGATCGGCCGTGCCGTGGCCATGGGCGAGCCGGCCGGGTTCGTCAAGGTCATCGCGCATGCCGAAACCGATCGCGTCCTGGGCATGCACCTGGTTGGCGTCGGCGTTTCCGAGCTGGTGCACGAAGGCGTGCTGACGATGTCGTTCAACGGCTCCGCCGACGACCTCGCCCGCATCTGCCACGCCCACCCGACGCTGTCCGAGGCGATCCACGATGCCGCGATGGCCGTCGACAAGCGCGCGATCCACAAGGCCAACTAGCATCCGCCCTTCGTAGGAGCGGCTTCAGCCGCGAGCCCTTGATCTTGCTGTTGGCTTCGGCTGTTCTCGGGGCAACGCAATTCGCAATCAGGACTACCGTTGCACTTGATCCTCCTTCGGCTGTTGTAGGAGTGGTGGCGGCATGCCGTCACCGGTAAGTCGCGATCACGTCTAACGAGCACTGATCGCGACTTGCGTCGCTCCTGCAAACGCAAAGTCAACCTCAAGAGCTCTCGGCTGAAGCCGCTCCTACAACGGCACAGAGGCAGGACGACCCACCATGAACCTGCAATTCCTGCTGAAACTACTGATCACCGTGGCGACGGTGCTCGTCGCCTCGTACCTTGCCAAACGCACCGGCTGGCTGGGCGCACTGGTTGCGTCCTTGCCCCTGACCTCGTTGCTTGTACTGACCTGGCTCTACGCCGACACCCATGACGCCGTGCGCGTCGCCGACCTGTCGATGGGAATCTTCTGGTTCGTTCTGGGAAGCTTGCCTTTCTTCGTGGTACTCGCCTTTGCCCTGCGACAAGGCTGGCACGTAGTCCTGTCCTTCGGCGTCGCCGTGCTCGCCGGTTTCATCGGCGTCGTCCTGACCCAATGGGCCATCACGCATACCGGCGCGGGCACCTGAACATGCCAGGGACCGAAGGCACCATACGCAACGTCTCCGACACCGCGCTCTGGGTCGCCATGTACCGGGCAATGGAAAGCGAACGCACCGATGCGCTGTTCCACGATCCGTACGCACGCCGGTTGGCCGGCGAGCGCGGGCAGGCGATCATCGACGCCATGCCGCACGGGGAGACGATGGCCTGGCCGCTGGTCGTGCGCACGGCGTTGATGGATGACATCGTCCTGCGCTGCGTGCAGCAGGGTGCGGCCACCGTACTCAACCTCGCCGCTGGTCTTGACGCACGCCCGTATCGGCTCGACCTGCCCGCATCGCTGCGCTGGATGCATGTCGACATGCCGGACATGGTCGAGCACTTCCGCGCGGGCATGGCTGGCGAGATACCGCGCTGCGCGCTTGAATTGGTCCCTGCCGACCTGCGCGATGCCGCCAGCCGGCGCGAGGTCTTTGCACGCGCTGCAGCGGATGGCCCGGTGCTGGCGATCACCGAAGGCCTGCTGCTTTACCTCGAAGCGGCGCAGGTCGCGGACCTGGCCCGTGACCTCCACGACATTGCCAAGGCACGCTGGTGGCTGAGCGACCTGGCCTCTCCCCGGTTGCTGCGGATGCTCGAAAAGCGCTGGCATCCGGTACAGCAGAAGGCCAATGCACCATTCCGTTTCGGCCCGGCAGAGGGTACTGCGTTCTTCGCACCCCACGGCTGGCATGAAGCCGAATTCCACTCGACCTGGGACGAATCCATCCGTCTCGACCGCAAGATGCGGGGGGCCGGTTTCTGGCAGCTGGTGTCGCGACTGCTTCCTGCACGCAAGCGCGAAGAAAACCGCCGCATGTCCGGCATCGTCCTTCTACAGGCAAGCCAAAATGAAGCGAACTGAGTTGCGTGCTGTCTGCGTCTATTGCGGCTCCAATGCAGGTGGCCGGCCAATCTATGCCGAGCGCGCAGCGCAGTTGGGCGCTCGGCTTGCGCAAGAAGACATCACCCTGGTCTACGGTGGGGGTAATGTTGGCCTCATGGGTATCGCTGCCGATGCCGCGCTCGCCGCAGGGGGCGAGGTGGTCGGCGTCATTCCGGGACAACTCGCGGAATGGGAAGTCGCGCACAAGGGCGTGACCCGGCTCGAGGTCGTCGACAACATGCATGAGCGCAAGGCGCGCATGTTCGACCTGTCCGACGCCTTCATCGCCCTGCCCGGCGGCTTTGGCACCCTGGACGAAATGTTCGAGATGCTGACCTGGCGCCAGCTGGGGCTGGGCGACAAGCCCTGTGCCTTCCTCGATGTCGACGGGTTCTATGCACCACTGGCCGCGATGATGGATCGCATGGTGCAAGAGCGTTTCCTGCACGCAGAACAGCGCAACGACCTGTGGCATGGTGACGACATCGACGCGTTGTTCCAGTGGATGAAGGACTACAAGCCGGCGCAGGCTGACAAATGGCTCGATGAAAAACGCAGGAAAGATCTTCGGTGATTTCCTTATCGTCATTCTGGCGAAACCCGGGTCTTCTGGCAGGCGCAGGTGTGTCCATCCATCTTGACTTCATCTGACCAGGATCCAAGTCAAAATGGATCCCGGCGTTCGCCGGGATGACGGAAAAGGCATCAAGGGCTCGCTGAAAATTTTCAATATTTTACTTACGGCGAGACTAAAACACCGACAAGACCTGAGGTGATCTCCTAACCGTCATTCCGGCGAAAGCCGGAATCCATTTTGCTTTCCGCCTAATAAGATCAAAGTAAAAACTAGATCTGGGCTTTCGCCGGCATGACGAAAAGAGGCAGCAAGGATGCGCCAACGGCTTCCATGCGTTTATATGCTCGCAAGTGGCGTGCGTGGCACGCTGTATGTGGGTGTTACCTCCGACCCTATCCAGCGCATCTGGCAGCACAAGCGCGGACTCGTAGGCGGATTCACAAAGAAATATCGCATCCACACTTTGGTCTGGCATGAAATGCACGAAACCATGGAGTCGGCCATCACCCGCGAGAAGATCATCAAAGGGTGGAAGCGCGCCTGGAAATTGGAGTTGATCGAATCGTCCAATCCACAGTGGCGTGACTTGTATCCGGATATCATCTGACATACACGCAAAATGGATTCCGGCTTCCGCCGGAATGACGGGAAAGGTACATGGGTCTTCCGGAAAAATTTCAATCCTTCCGCATCCACGACGACGCTGATGGCTACCGCAGCGGTATCGAGGAGGTAACGCTCGACGACCTGTCCCCCGGCGAGGTCGTCATCAAGACCGCGCACTCATCGGTCAACTACAAGGACGCACTGGCAGGCACCGGCAAAGGCAAGATCCTACGGCGCTTTCCGCTGGTCGGCGGCATCGATGTCGCCGGACACGTCGTCGCCTCGACCGACGCGAAGTTCAAGGAGGGCGACCCGGTCCTGGTCACCGGTTGCGGCCTCAGCGAAACGCGGGATGGCGGCTATACCGAGTACGCGCGGATCCAGGCAGAATGGGCCATCGCGTTGCCTGCAGGGCTGACCCTGCGCGAAAGCATGATCCTGGGCACCGCTGGATTTACTGCGGCCTTGGCGCTGTACCGGATGCGCGACAACCGGCAGGCACCCGACCTGGGACCACTGTGCGTCACCGGCGCCACGGGCGGAGTCGGCTCGCTCGCCATCGATATCTTCAGCCGCGCCGGCTACACGGTGCACGCGATCAGCGGCAAGACCGACCAGCATGGCTACCTCAAGTCGATCGGTGCCAGCGAAGTCTTCGGCCGCGAGGCACTCGCCACCACGCGTCCGATGGAATCGACCCGCTTTGGTGGCGGGCTGGACAGTGTTGGCGGGCCGATGCTCGCCAGCCTGCTGGCCCAGACCGCGCCCTACGGCAATGTCGCCAGTGCCGGGCTGGCGGCCTCGCACATGCTTGATGCCACGGTGATGCCATTCATCATCCGTGGCGTCTCGCTGCTGGGCGTGGCTTCGGCAGGTACCGCACGCGACATCCGCGAGGCGGTCTGGCAACACCTGGCCAGCGACTGGAAACCCCGCCACCTGGACCGCATCTGCACCCGCGAGGCAAGCCTGGCACAGCTACCGGATGTCTTCGATGGCATGCTGGCGGGCGGCTCGCTGGGGCGCACACTTGTCACGCTTTGATCAACGGGTGCAACGACCTGCTTGCGGCGGCCGGGATGACGGCTACAATCGACTGAGTACTTCGGGGAAACCAATATGGCACGCATCCTGATCGTTGACGATTCGCCGTCCCAACTGATGGGCATCCGCCGCATCGTCGAGAAGCTCGGCCATGAGGCCTTGACCGCGGAAGATGGCGCCGCAGGCGTCGAAACCGCCAAGCGCGAACTGCCCGACCTGATCCTCATGGACGTGGTCATGCCCAACCTCAACGGTTTCCAGGCCACGCGCTCGATCACGCGCGAGCCGACCACCAAGCACATCCCGGTCGTGCTGGTCACCACCAAGGACCAGGAAACCGACCGCATGTGGGGCATGCGCCAGGGCGCCAAGGCGTACCTGACCAAGCCCTTCAGTGAGGAAGAACTGTCGGAAGTCGTCATCGCGACGATCGGTAGCGGCAGCGACGCACCTGGCGCAGCGTAATCCGGGCTCGTCCCATGGGACTGCGCTGTCGAGCTGCCCCAGCTGATACGTCCGTATGTCCCGCGACGCCCGGAACCGGCGGCTAACGCGGGACGTCAACGCAGTCCGCGACCCCGAATCCGCGTGCATCCCCGCGAGGTGGGCCTGCGGGTAAAGTCGGCCTACGCACGCCGCCAGTCGTCGCCGAAAGCCTCCTTCAGTCGCTCATAGGCCTCGCGTTCGGCATCGTTGTTGGCACGCGGCGCCAGCACTTCCAACTCCACGATCTGGTCCCCCCCGGGCTTGCCCGGCAACCCGCGTCCGCGCAAACGCAGCTTGCGCCCGGCTTCGGAGTCGGCCGGGATCTTGAGCTCCACCGGTCCACCCAGGGTCGGAACGCTCACTGTCGCACCCAATGCGGCCTCCCACGGTGCCACTGCCAGCACGTGGATGATGTTGCGGCCGTCGACCTCGAACTGCGGATGCGCGGCGAACTCGATCTCCAGCATCAGGTCACCGCCGCCGGCGCCCTGCCTGGCCAGACGGATCGCCTGCCCTGGCTTGATGCCCTTGGGCACCTTGATGTCCAGGGTCTTGCCGTTGACGTTGATGCGTACGCTGTCGCCGCGATAGACAGACTCCAGCGGCACCGCCAGGCGCGCACGCTGCACGCCTGGCCCGCGTTGCTGGTGGCCAGGCTGACCAAAACCAGGGCCGGGACCGCCCCCACCGCGTCGGCGCCCAAACATCTCCTCGAAGAAATCACTGAAGCCACCACCCGCGCCCCCGCCAGCGAAGATCTCTTCATAGTCGTCATACCCACCACCGGGCGCACGCTGCCCAAACCCACCCTGGGGCGGTCGAACCTCGTCGCCGGGGCGGTAGCCGCTGGACCGCAGCTGGTCATAGGCCTTGCGCTTTTCAGGATCGCGCAGTGCTTCATAGGCCTCGTTGACCGCCTTGAACTTTTCCTCGGCGTCAGCCTCTTTGCTGACGTCAGGGTGGTACTTGCGCGCCAATCGGCGATAGGCGGTCTTGATCTCGGCATCGCCCGCACCGGGCTCCAGGCCGAGGATGTCGTAGTAATCCTTGAATTGCATGATGTCTCCGTGGTTACCCTGCCATCGTGACGCTTAACGGGCCGCGCCCGCAAGGTTCACGGGCGCATCGTGCGCAGGCCGTGAATGACCGGGCAATGGTAGCCACGAGCGTTTCCTGCGCAAGGCGAATCCTCCAATGACCCGAGGATGGGCCGGTTGGCACAACCCAAGCCATATTGACGCGCTTTTTGCATGACGCCCTGCACACTGCCCATCTTTCCAAGGAGCCATACGAATGACCATCAAAGCCGGAGACCGCCTGCCTGAAGCCCAGTTGCAACGTATCGGGGACGGCGTGGAGACCGTGGACACGCGCACCCTGTTCGACGGCAAGAAGGTCGTGATCTTCGCCGTACCTGGCGCATTTACCCCGACCTGCTCGGAACGCCACCTGCCCGGCTTCGTGTCGCATTTCGACGACTTCAAGGCCAAGGGCATCGAGGTCGCCTGCCTGTCGGTCAACGATCCATTCGTGATGCAGGCCTGGGGGCAAAGCCAGCACGTCCCTGACGGGTTGCAGATGCTGGCCGACGGCAATGGCGACTTTACCCGCGCCATGGGGTTGGAAATGGATGCCACCGCCTATGGCATGGGCACGCGTGCAAAGCGCTTCGCGATCTATGCCCAGGACGGTGTCGCCAAGCATGTCCTGGTCGAAGCGCCCGGCGAGTTTCGCGTGTCCTCGGCCGAACACGTCCTGTCGCTGCTGTCCTGACCAGGACAACAGGTCGCAATGGCCTGGTCGAGACAGCCTCACCAGGCTGCCTGATCCTGACACCTGATCCAGTACTCCCCGACCACCCTGACCACCACGTAGGGATACTCCCATGAGCAAGAAGAAGACTGCCGCGAAGAAAGCCAAGCCAGTGCCCACGCCAGCCACTGCGCAACCAGGCACGGCCGGCATGACCGACGTCGCCACCCTGCGTCGCAATGCCCGCAAGAACCTCGACCGGGGCGCGATCACCGACAGCTATACCGCCGACAAGGCGACCGTGGTCAAACTGCTCAACGAGGCACTGGCGACCGAATGGGTCTGCGTGCTGCGCTATTACCGGCATTACTTCATGGCCAAGGGCATGCTGGCCGACTCGGTCAAGGCCGAGTTCCTGGAGCATGCGCAACAGGAGCAGGAGCATGCCGGACTGCTGGCCGAGCGCATCGTCCAGCTTGGAGGCGAGCCGGATCTCAACCCCGATACGCTGACTGCCCGATCGCATGCCGAATACAAGACCGGCAAGGATCTCAAGGACATGGTGCGCGAGGACCTCATTGCCGAGCGCATCGCCATCGACAGTTACCGCGAGATGATCAACTACATCGGCGACACCGACACCACCACCAAGCGCATCCTGGAAAGCATCCTGGCGCAGGAAGAAGAGCATGCCGACGAGTTCGCGGACATGCTCGATGGCTGGATCGGCTGAAGACCTGATCTCATGTAGGAGCGGCTTCAGCCGCGAGCTCTTGATTGCAGCGTTGGTAGGTGCGACGTGAATCGCGATTCAGATGCTACGGAAATCCTGGTCGCGACTCACGTCGCTCCTGCATAGGCAAGAACCGGACCAAGGGCTCGCGGCTGGAGCCGCCCCTTCAAAGGCACCGCGCAAGTAAATCGCAACGCAAAAAAAACACCGCCCCGTGTGCGGTGTTTTTTCCATGCCCTCCAAGCTTGTCAGGCCTCGGGTGGAGTGGCCGGTGGTTGCATCCCTGCGGCGTCGGCGTCGACGTCGGCGACGCCAGCGACCTCATCCTCCTGCTCGTCCTCCAACGACGCATCCACGCGCTCCACGGCCTGCAGTTTTTCGTCCTTGGCCAGCCGGATCAGGGTCACGCCCTGGGTATTGCGACCGACCTGGGCGATTTCGGAAGCACGTGTACGCACCAGCGTGCCGCCATCGGAGATCAGCAGCACCTCATGCTGGTCGCCCAGCTGGATCGCACCGACCAGCTTGCCGTTGCGTGCCGTGGTCTGCAGGGCGATGACGCCCTGGATGCCACGACCCTTGGTGGAATAATCAGCCACCGGGGTGCGCTTTCCGTAGCCGCGTTCGCTGGCGGTGAGGATGTCTCCATCGCCATCGACCACGATCAGGCTGCGCACTTCTGCGTCCTTGGCCAGGCGCATGCCGCGCACTCCCGTCGCAGTCCGACCCATCGGACGTACGGCACTGCCGGGGAAACGCACGGCCTTGCCGTTGCTGGCAAACAACATGATGTCGCGGGTGCCGTCCGACAAGGCCACGCCAATCAGGGAGTCGCCATCACCCAGGTTGATCGCGATCTTGCCGCGTTGCAGCCGATATGCGTATTCGGGCAACGGTGTCTTCTTGACGGTGCCGTTGCGGGTAGCGAAGAACACGAACAAGTCCTGGCTGTACTCACGCACCGGCAACACGGCCTGCACCTGCTCACCGGGCTCAAGGGGGATCCAGTTGATGATCGGCCGGCCCCGTGCATGCGGGCCGGCGTCGGGCAATTGGTACACAGGCAGCCAGAACACACGTCCGGCACTGGTGAATGTCAGCAGCGTGTCATGGGTGTTGACCAGCCACAGCTGGTCGATGAAATCCTCGTCCTTGGTCGATGCGGCATTTCGACCGCGGCCGCCCCGGCGCTGCGCACGATAGTCGCTGACCGGCTGGCGCTTGGCGTAACCCGAATGCGACAGGGTCACGACGACGTCCTCGGGCGCGATCAGGTCCAGGATATCCAGGTCTTCCTCGCTGGCGCGGATCTCGCTGCGACGCTCGTCACCGAACTCTTCCTTGACGTTGCGCAGTTCGGTACGGATCACATCCAGCAGCACATTGGGGTCTTCGAGGATCTCGATCAGGCCGCGGATCGTCTCCAGCAACTGCTTGTATTCCTCGGTGAGCTTTTCCTGCTCCAACCCGGTCAGGCGATGCAGGCGCATCTCCAGGATCTGCTGCGCCTGGATCTCGGTGAGCTGGTAGCCGTCATCCAGCAAGCCAACACCCCTGGGCAGGTCTTCGGGACGCGACGCGTCGCTGCCGGCCGATGCCAGCAACGCCCCCACCAGCCCTGCCTGCCATGTGCGGCCGAGCATGCGTTCCTTGGCTTCCTGCGGATTGTCCGAGGTCTTGATCAGTTCGATCATCTCGTCGATGTTGGCCAGCGCGACCGTCAGGCCTTCCAGGACGTGGGCGCGCGCACGTGCCTTGCGCAATTCGAAGATCGTGCGGCGCGTGACCACTTCGCGGCGATGGCGGACGAAGGCTTCCAGTATCTGCTTGAGGTTGAGCAGCTGCGGCCGGCCATCGACCAGCGCGACCATGTTGATGCCGAATGTCGACTCCATCTGGGTCTGCTGGTACAGGTTGTTGAGCACGACGTCAGCGGCTTCGCCGCGCTTGACCTCGATGTAGATGCGCATGCCGTCCTTGTCGGACTCGTCGCGCAACTCGCTGATGCCTTCGAGTTTTTTCTCCTTGACCAGCTCGGCGATCTTCTCGATCAGCCGTGCCTTGTTGACCTGGAAGGGGATCTCGGTGACTGCGATCGCCTCGCGATTGTTGCCGATGTCCTCGATCTCGGCCCTGGCACGCATGCGCACGCGACCGCGACCGGTGCGATATGCCACGTGGATGCCACCGACGCCATTGATGATGCCGGCGGTCGGGAAATCCGGGCCGGGGATGTGCTCCATCAAACCGTCGATGTCGATCTGGGGATCGTCGATCAGCGCGATGGTGGCGTCGATCACCTCGGACAGGTTGTGCGGCGGGATATTGGTCGCCATGCCGACCGCGATGCCGGCCGAACCATTGACCAGCAGGTTGGGGAAGCGCGCCGGCATCACCGACGGCTCCTGCTCCTTCTCGTCGTAGTTGGGCTGGAAATCGACGGTTTCCTTGTCGATGTCGGCCATCAGCTCATGGGTGAGCTTGGCCATGCGTGCCTCGGTGTAACGCATCGCGGCAGCCGAATCGCCGTCGACCGACCCAAAGTTGCCCTGCCCGTCCACCAGCAGGTAACGCAGCGAGAACGGCTGCGCCATGCGCACCAGCGTGTCGTACACGGACTGATCGCCATGCGGGTGGTATTTACCGATGACGTCACCGACGATACGCGCCGACTTGTAATAGGGCTTGTTGCTGTGCGCACCGAGCTCGCTCATCGCGTACAGGACGCGGCGGTGCACCGGCTTGAGGCCGTCGCGGACGTCGGGGAGCGCCCGTCCGACGATTACGCTCATCGCGTAATCCAGGTAACTGCGGCGCATCTCGTCTTCGAGATTGACCGGGATGATTTCCTTGGCGAGTTCGGCCATCGGGTTTCCGTTTGTGTGCGAATGCCGGGCCCGCGGCAAGCCTGCGGATGGATATCCGCAATGCTGTCTGGCGATGGGTTCGGCGAAGGCCTGATTCTATCACGGTTAGCGGCCGTGAAACGTCTGTATTCCCACGTAGAAACAAGCACTTACGACTTTCTTTGGACTGTTTTCGTCCTCGTGGGGGCACAAGGTGATTCAAGCGGCGATGCATACCGCATGCAAGCGGCCCCGCAGACCGGTTGCTACGACGAGGCAGGTTGATCCAGCTGTTGCAGGAGCGGCTTCAGCCGCGGGCTCCTGGCGTTGGATCGATCAGGCAAAAGCTCGCGGCTGCAGCCGCTCCTACAACAGCCAATCGCATCGCTTTGCGGCGCGCGGCTGTGGTCCTTGTTTCAATCAGGTTTGAAAACCGACCGCATTGCCTCGACATCGGGCTTCAGGATGACGCCCGCCTCGGTCACGATGGCGTCGATCAGGTCATGCGGGGTGACGTCGAACACCGGATTCCACGCTGCGATGCCATCGGCCACGGTACGAGTGCCGCCAACGCCATGCAGCTCGCCCGCTTCGCGCTCCTCGATCTCGATCAAGTCACCACTGGCCGTGGCCATGTCGACGGTCGACGATGGCGCGACGACCATGAACTTCACCCCATGGTGCCTGGCCACGATCGCCAGCTGATAGGTCCCGATCTTGTTGGCGACATCACCGTTGGCACAGATGCGATCGGCACCCACGACGACCCATTGCACCTTGCCGCTCTTCATCAGGTGGGATGCCGCGGAGTCGGCGATCAGCGTCGCGTCGATGCCATCCTGCTGCAGCTCCCACACGGTCAGGCGCGCACCCTGTAACCAGGGACGGGTTTCGCCCGCATAGACCGCACCAATCCGACCCTGGGCGACGCCTGCACGGATCACACCCAGCGCGGTGCCAAACCCGGCCGTTGCCAACGACCCGGTATTGCAATGCGTCAGTACGCCACTGCCCGGTGCGATCTGCTCCGCCCCCAGTGCACCCATGTGGCGGTTGGCTGCCAGGTCCTCGCGCTCGATGTCACGGGCTTCGTCTTCCAGGGCCTGCTGCCAGGTTGCAGGCGCATCATCGATTGCCCGCGCCAGGGCGCTGCGCATCCTCGCCAGGGCCCAGGCAAGGTTGACGGCTGTCGGCCGCGCCGCATTCAAGCGCTGCAAGGCCGGCTCGAGTGCGGAGGCGACGTGGGCGGGGTCGGCAGGCTTGAGCGCCCGGGCTGCAAGCACGACGCCCCATGCAGCGGCGATGCCGATCGCTGGTGCCCCGCGGACCGCAAGGTGTCGGATCGCATCTGCCACCGCGTCGCTCCCGTGGCAGGCGATGTATTCAACGCTGAACGGCAGCTTGCGCTGATCCAGCAGCTCCAATGCCTCCCCGGTCCAGCGGATCGGGCGGATCCTGTCGTAACGGGCATAGTCAACGATGCTCTCCATCCGTCCATTATGCGCAAACAATCACATCCAGACAGGGTATTGGCCCGTATCTTGCGTGGGCCTGCATCCTGGGTTGGCTCGCAGCAGGGCCTTCCAGGCGCAGGCGTCCACCCCGGGCGTTGTTTAGCTTCCGCCGCCCAGTACGAGTATTGATTGGCTATGCGCAAGATCATCCGCACGCGTTACCTGCTCGGTTTCAGCATTGCCGCCTTGATCCTGGTGTTGATCGGGATCGCGATCATGCTGGCCACCCAGCAGTTCCGTCGCGACAGCCGCCAGGTCCTGCACACCTATGACGTGATCTCCCAGACCGAGGCACTGCGTGCCGCGGTCCTCAATGGCGTCTCCTCGCAGCGTAGCTACCTGCTCACTGGTATCGACGGGTATCTGCAGGAATACAACAGGACGCGTCCACGCGTATTGCGCGATGTCACCAGGCTCTCGATCCTGGTCAGCGATGATCCGGGACAGGCCGGTCGCATGGACCGGCTGGGCGCACTGATCGACAAACGCCTGGACCTGGCGGACAAAGGCGTGCGCATCTTCCACCAGCAAGGCCTCGCGCAAGCCCAGGAGTTCAGCCGTCGCAACGGCGGGCTGCTGCTGATGCAGCAAACCCGCGACCTGATGGACCAGATGGTCACGGCTGAGCGCAGCCTGCTCACGCAACGCAGTACCAACACCGAGCAAAGTGCGGGATTGCTGCTGGGCCTGGGCGCGCTGGGCATCCCGATCAGCCTGGTGATCCTGATATGGATCTACCTGCTGCTATCGCGGGAGGTCCGCGAACGCGCGCGCGCCGAGCAGGCCACTGCGGCGCTCAACGACAGCCTTGGCGACACTGTCAAACGACTTGAAAACGCCGGCAGTGACCTGCGCGAAATCAGCCGCTACGCCGGGTTGCTGCAGGGGTGCCGTAACGTCCCCGAAGCCCTGGACGCCACCCGTCGCACCTTGATGACCTTGATGCCCAACTGTGCAGGCACGATTTACCTGCTGCGTGACTCCCTGGACCATGTCGAGGCCGAAGCCAGTTGGGGCGAACATGTCACTGGCAACAAACCCCTGCTGCTACCCGAGGAATGCTGGGCCCTGCGCCGTAACAAGTTGCATGCCGTCGACAACGTCCAGGAGGGCACCGTCTGCGCGCATACGGTGCCTCCGGCCGATGGACGCATTGCGACCACCGTTTGCCTGCCATTGGGCGCGCAGAACCAGAACCTTGGTTTCCTGGCGTTGTCACGGGAAGGCAGCGGCCCGATCCGACGGCTGGATATCGCGGTCGCCGCCGCCGAGCAACTGTCGCTTGCGCTGGGAAACCTGAATTTGCGCGAAAGCCTGCGACAGCAATCGATCCGCGACGCGTTGACCGGCCTCTACAACCGGCGCTACCTGGAGGAATCCCTGACCCGCGAGCTGTCGCGCTGCGAGCGCCGCAACCAGCCACTGGCGCTGATGATGCTGGACATGGACCACTTCAAGACCTTCAACGACACCCACGGACATGAAGGCGGCGACCTGTTGCTAGCCAACTTCGGACGCCTGCTGCAGAGCCACTGCCGCTTCGAGGACATCGCCTGCCGCTACGGCGGCGAGGAGTTCACCCTGATCCTGCCCGAAGCCGATCTCGACATCGCCCGCGAGCGCGCCGAGTCGATCCGCGTTGCGGTCCAGGCGATGACGGTGAACCACCTGCATCGCACCATTGGTGGCGTCACCGTATCGATCGGGCTGGCGATGTATCCCGCTCATGCCAGCGATGGCAACCGCCTCAAGCAGATGGCCGATGCCGCGCTTTACCAGGCAAAGCGCGAGGGTCGCAACCGGGTGGAAGTTGCCGTTGTCGATTGAGGCCGGGCAAGTCTAGACACCATTTTGTGGATCCTCGATGTTGTAGGAGCGACGTAAGTCGCGATTGCCCCCGTGAAGCAACTGATCGCGACTTACGTCGCTCCTACAACAGCACGCCCAAATCAAGCACGTGGCATGACCGCAGCCTGCCTTGTTGCACCGCCTCAAGCGCGCGTGAAACCAAACGCCAACACGCTGTCGATACGCTCGCTCTGCAACATCGCCATCAACAACCGATCCACGCCCATTGCCACGCCCGCGCACGCCGGCAATCCATGGGCCAACGCAGCAAGCAATGACGCGTCGAGCGGCGGCTGCAGATCGCCACGCTGCTCACGCACCCGCAGATCGCGCTCGAACCGGACTCGCTGCTCGCCGGCATCGCGCAGCTCGTGGTACCCATTGGCCAACTCCAGCGGGCCCAGGTACAGCTCGAACCGCTCCGCAACCGCATCGCTGCCCTGCCCTCGCACGTTGGCCAGCGCGCATTGGGATGCAGGATAGTCATGGATCGCCAACAACTTCCCGCAAGCAAATGCCGGCTGCAGGCAATGGGTCATCAACAGGTCCAGCCAATCGTCCCGGGCCAAGCCGGACGGGTCGATTTCAATAGTGCCCAGGGCATTGCGCAGGGTGTCATCACTGGCCGTGAACGGGTCGATGCCCAGCCGCTGATGGTATAGCTCGCGATACGCGATACGCTCGAGGATTGCCTCGCGCCCAACCAGGGCCAAGGCAAGGCGCACCACTTCGACGGCCTCGTCCAGCAGACGATGATGGCTCCACCCCACGCGGTACCACTCCAGCATGGTGAACTCGGGGTTGTGGCGCCCCCCGGCCTCACCGTCGCGAAACACGCGGCCCAGTTCGTAGCAATCACCCAGGCCGGCGGCAAGCAACCGCTTCATCGGGAACTCGGGCGACGTACGCAACCAGCGGGTGCGCGGGGCACCTTCTGTCCGGCCGGAAAATTGCAAGGCGAACGAAGCGATGTTGGGGTCGGTGTTGCCGGCCAGCGACAATACCGGCGTCTCCACCTCAAGCGCGTCGCGTGCCGTGAAGAAGTCACGGATGCAGGCGTACAGGCGTGCGCGCAGGCGCATCGCGTCGAAGGAGGCAGAGGGGAGCCAGTCGGTCATATCGTCTCGGTATCGCTTGATTGCATTGTAGGAACGGCTTCAGCCGCGAGCGCTTGATCCTGTTGTCGCTTTTGCAGGAGCGACGCAAGTCGCGATTTGACTTCCGGAATACCTATCGCGACTTACGTCGCTCCTACAAAAGCCAAGGCGAACAGCAAACTCAAGAGCTCGCGGCTGAAGCCGCTCCTACGAAGAACTCGTGCTAATGCTTTTCCAGGTAATCGAGCAGCGCGGCTTCATCCCAGGTCTCGATCCCAAGCTCCTGCGCCTTGGCCAGCTTGCTACCCGCCGCCTCGCCGGCGACCACGATCGATGTCTTCTTCGACACGCTCCCAGCCACCTTCGCGCCCAGATCCTGCAGGCGTTGGGCGGCTTCGTCGCGAGTCATCGACGACAAGCTCCCCGTCAGCACCACGGTCAAACCGTCAAGCGGCCCTTTCTCCCCTGCGCAGTCCGACGGCGCGGCATCGAGCAGGCTGCGCAGCACTGCGTCGTCTGCAAGCAATGCGGCACGGCGCGTCTCGTCTGCAAGATATGCCGCCAGGTTCCCGGCACCGGCCGTGGAGGCGCCGGCTTCACGCCAACCCGCCTCGTCGTCATCCATCAATGCCTGCAAGCTGCCGTAATGTGCGGCAAGCCGCTGTGCACTTTTGTCGCCAAGGTGTTTGACTGGCAGCGATGCCAACACATGTGCCAGGTCCATGCGTGCGTGCAACCGGGCGCTGGGCGCGGTCTCATCGTCGAAAACGATGCCGGCACGGAGCAAGCCATCGACGACGCCACGGTTGCCCGGCTGCGCAAAGAACGTGGCGATCGACCTGGCGACTTCGTCGCCGATATCCGGCAGCGCGCGTAGCAGGGCCGCGGGCGTGGTGCGGATGCGCTCGAGCGAACCCAACCACTGCGCCAGTGTCTTGGCGGTGGTTTCACCCAGATGGCCAATCCCGAGCGAAAACAGGAAGCGCGGGAGCGTGGTCCGCTTGCTGGCCTGGATACCCGCCACCAGGTTGTCTGCCCATTTCGTCGCGAGCTTTCCATCATCACGGACGTCCAGGTGCTGGCGCAGCCAGGATGCGCGCTTCCACTCACCCGGGTCGATCGCATTGAGTGCTGCGCCGTCCATGTCCAGGTGCAATGCGCCCTTGCTGTCCGCCACGGCTTGCAGGAGCCCGGTCGCACCAGTGACGTCGCTGGCGACCTTCATCCGGACCAGGTCGGCAACGGTCAGCACATACAACTCGGCAACGGAATCAACAAAGCCGAATTCCACGAGCGCATCGGCTTGGCGTTCTCCCAGCCCTTCGATGTCCATGGCCCGGCGCGAGGCGAAGTGGCGCACTGCTTCCTTGCGCTGCGCGGCGCACGCCAAGCCACCGCTGCAACGGTAAACCGCCTCGCCTTCTTCGCGCAGCAAGTCAGAGCCGCACACCGGGCAGGCGCTGGGCATCGTCCATGGCTCGGCATCCGGAGGACGCTGCTCCTCGATCACGCGCACGATTTCGGGGATCACGTCGCCCGCGCGGCGCACGATCACCGTGTCACCAACACGCACATCCAGGCGCGCGATCTGGTCGGCGTTGTGCAGGGTGGCGTTGGTGACGATGACACCGGCGACCTGCACCGGCTCCAGCCGCGCCACCGGTGTCGCTGCACCGGTGCGCCCGATCTGGATCTCGATCGCACGCAGCACGGTCGACTGTTCCTGCGCCGGGAACTTGTGCGCCAGCGCCCAGCGCGGTGCGCGGGAGACGAATCCCATCGCTTGTTGCTGGTCGTAACGGTCGAGTTTGTAGACGACACCGTCGATGTCGTAGGGCAGCGCATCGCGGAGTTCGCCAATGCGGTGGTAATAGGCGACCAGGCCGTCGAAGCCGGTTGCGGTATCGACTTCGGGTGCGACAGGCAGGCCCAGACCGCGCAGCATTTGCAATGTGTGCGAATGGGTTTCTGGCAAGGCCAGCCCCTCGACCACACCCACCGAATACGCAAAGAACGCCAGCGGCCGTTTGCGCGTCACCGCCGGATCGAGCTGGCGCAGCGATCCCGCAGCACCATTGCGCGGATTGGCCAGTGGCTTTTCGTTGTTCGCCAGCGCCTGCTGGTTGAATGCCTCGAAAGCCGCGCGCGGCATGTACACCTCGCCACGCACCTCCAATACCGCCGGCGGTTTGCCGTCGCCACGCAGCCGCAGCGGAATCGCCTTGACCTGCTTCAGGTTGGCGGTGACGTTTTCGCCGGTGGCACCGTCGCCGCGCGTGGCGCCCTGCACGAACCGGCCGTTCTCGTAGCGCAGGCTGATGGCCAGGCCATCCAGCTTGGGCTCGACCGAGAACACGGGCTTTCGCACGCCGAGCTTGTCTTCGATCCGGCGTTCGAATTCGGCGACCTCGTGGTAACGCGCACGATCGTCTGCTGGGTCGGCGTCGGTATCGGCGAAAGCATTGGCCAGCGACAGCATCGGGATCGCGTGATCCACCTCGGCGAAGCCACCCTGCGGACGGCTGCCTACGGTGCGGGTTGGCGAGTCGTCAGTGGCGAGTTCGGGGTGCTCGGCTTCCAGCGCTTCGAGTTCGCGCAGCAAGGCGTCGTACTCGGCGTCGGGGATCGACGGGTCGTCCAGGACGTAATAGCGATGGTTGGCGTCGTCCAGGCGTCGACGCAGATCCTGGGCACGGCCGGCGGGCGTGGGCGACTTGGGCATGCAGGGATTCTACCTGCGCGGCGGGAGGATCCGGCGGCGTGCCGCACCGCGTCCATTGCGCAGGCTCAGCGCTCCTGGTCCGTTGGCCGCATCAGGATTTCGTTGACATTGACGTGGTCCGGCCGGCTGACACAGAAGGTGATGGCGTCGGCCACGTCTTCCGATTGCAGCTGGCGCATCCCGTCGGCCCAGGCATTGAGCTGGTCGCGCACCTTGGCATCGCCGATGTGGTCGCGCAGCTCGGTCTGCACCACGCCCGGTTCGATGATGCTGACCCGGATGTTGTCGCCGCAGACTTCGCGGCGCAGTGCTTCGGAAAACGCCACCACGCCGAACTTGGTCGCTGAATATCCAGCGGCATTGGGGTTTGCGATGCGGCCTGCTGTCGAGGAGACGTTGACGATGTGGCCGTCGCGACGCTGGCGCATGCCGGCCAGGGCGGCCTGGCTCGACGCGATCAGGCTGAGCACGTTGAGTTCCAGCATCCTGCGCCAGCGTCCCAGGTCGGCTTCCGCGACCGGTTCGAGGTACATGACACCCGCGTTGTTGACCAGGATGTCGAGGCGGCCGAAGTGTTCTTCGGTGTCCGCGACAATGCGTTGCGCGACATGTTCGTCCAGCAGGTCAGCTTCAAGTACCAGGGTTTCGGCGCCCAAGGCCTCCAGGCGCTTGGCCAGCGCGTCCAGGCGGTCACGCCTGCGTGCGGCGATGGCGACTTTTGCGCCGGCCTGGGCCAGTGCCAATGCCGTTGCCTCGCCGATTCCGGACGAAGCGCCGGTCACCAATGCGATGCGGTCCTTGATGTGCTTGGCCACGCTGCGACTCCTGCTTGAAGGGGTGGACAGCAGTCTAGTGCGGGGCATGCGGTGAGAGCGTGACTGGCGTGTCAAAGCAGGTTGGCGCGGCGCAGATTGGCGCGGCGCAGGCAGTCGCCCTGCAGGTCATCGCCCTTGTAGGAGCGGCTTCAGCCGCGAGCTCCCGTGCTCTAGGCGCTTTATGTGCCTTCCTCGCCTTCCGCACCTTTGACGCCACGCCTATGTGGGAGTGGGGGCGGCATGCCGCCACCGGTAAATCGCGATGGGTTTCCTGAAGCGCCTATCGCGACTTGCGTCGCTCCTACAACAGCCGACAGACAGCAGAAAAAGCAAAAGCAAAAGCAAAAGCAAAAGCAAAATGCTCGCGGCTGAAGCCGCTCCTACGAAAAGCCAGGCGGCTGGTTACCAGCGTGGCGGGCGGGTCATCGGCGGGGCTTCGTGCTCGCGGTCGTAGGCGCGCAACTCGTCGCGCAGGTGCTGGATGCGCTGGCGGCCAAGGGCATTGCGGGATTCGTCCAGTACCAGCCCGCCCAGCAGCTCGGCCATGCGTTGCGCGGTGGGCAGCATCATTTCCCAGGCGTCCAGTGCCGGCAGCGGGGCCGGCAGCGTCAGGAAGAAGGCGATCGCGGGGGTTTCCATCGACTGGATATCGGGCATGTCGAAGCTGCCGGGCTTCATGATGTTGGCAACGCTGAACACCGGACCGCGGTCCGGGTGCGCCTCGACCAGGCGGTGGTAGACGTTCATGTGGCCATAAGTCAGGCCGGTCTTCTCGGCAGCCACGATGATGTCCGGGCCACGCAGCTTCTGGCCGGCGCTGGCGGCGACGTACAGGGTCACGATCTTGTCGAAGTCCTCGCTGGTGCGCCGACCCAGCTCGTGCGCAGGCGATGGTTCGCCGGTATCGACGCCGCCGAGCTCCATCTCGGATTGCACGGCATCCTCGTCGGCCAGCTCGCTCTCAAGCTGTTCGCCAAAGCTGGGTTCGACCCGCTCTCCCTTTCCGCGGCCAGCGCCTTTGTCACGGACGCTCTTGTCACGGCCACCGCCTACACGGCGCCCCTGCCCCGGTCGGCTCGTCGGCCGACCGAAGTAATAGATCGCGATCATCAGCAAGAGGCCGGCAACAATGATCCCGGCTCGCAGCATCCACACATCGGACATCGCTAACTCCTTCGGAGCGGGATTGGGGATTCAGGAAACGGGGCTCGCAAGTGCGTTGCGTAGACGAATCCCGAATACCGAATACCGAGTCCCTGGTTGTTTAGGCAGCGCCTGCCATGCGCGCTGCCTCGTCCAGGTCGACCGAAACCATGCGACTGACGCCTGGCTCCCGCATGGTAACGCCACTGAGCTGGCGTGCGGCTTCCATCGTCGACTTGTTGTGGGTGACGAACAGGAACTGCACGTGCTCGCTCATCTCGTCCACCATTGCGGTGAAGCGGCCGACGTTGGCCTCGTCCAGCGGGGCGTCGACTTCGTCAAGCAGGCAGAACGGTGCCGGGTTGAGGCGGAAGATCGAGAACACCAGTGCCACTGCGGTCATCGCTTTCTCGCCGCCCGAAAGCAGCGAGATGTTGGACACGCGCTTGCCCGGTGGTCGCGCCATGATCGCCACGCCGGTGTCGAGCAGGTCCTCGCCGGTAAGTTCGAGATAGGCGTGACCGCCACCAAACAGGCGCGGGTAGAGCTCCTGGACGCCGGAGTTGACCCGGTCGAAGGTGTCCTTGAAGCGGCCACGGGTCTCGCGGTCGATCTTGCGGATCGCTTCTTCCAGCGTATCCAGCGCCGAGGTCAGGTCGGTGTCCTGGGCGTCGAGGTATTCCTTGCGTTGGGCGGCCTCGGCATGCTCCTGGATCGCGGCCAGGTTGACGGGCTCCAGCCGGCGCAGCTTGGCGTCGAAGTCGTTGACCGTTTTTTCCCACACGGCGACTTCGGCATCTTCTGCCAGGCCGGCGACCACTTCGTCCAGCACGAAGCCGGCATCGGTGACGGCCTTGGACAGCTGGCCGGACTGGATCACAAGCGCCTGCTGGTCCAGCTTGCGCTGCGAGATCGCTTCGCGCTGGGCCAGCGCCTGCTCGTCGCGCTCGTGGCGGGTTTGTTCGTAACCACGCAGCTGCTCGTCGATGGCGTCCAGCGCGGTGCGCGCCGCGGTCAGTGACTTTTCGCAGTCCACGCGGGTTTCGAGTGCGCGCTGGCGTTCGGTTTCGAGCGCGGTCACCGGCGAGTCGCCGTCGGCCAGCTGCGAAGCGAGTTCGGCCAGGCGGGTATCAAGCTGGCCGCGCTGGCTACCCATGCGCTCCAGGGACTGCGCCAACGCGGCGATCTGCGCGCGCTGCGTTTCCACGGTCAGGGCCAGGGCGTGCGCGCGATCACCGGATTCGCGCGCTGCGACGCGTGCGGCGTCGCGGGCTTCGCCGATCTCGCGGCGTTCGGTCTCCAGCGCCTGGCGGGCGGTTTCAAGATCGCCCATGCGCGAGACGGCGTCTTCCAGGTTGGAGCGGGCTTCGCGCGCCTGCTCGGTGCTGGTGTCGAGCACTTCGACCAGCTGCGCGGTTTCGGCTTCGATCTTCTCGATGCGGCTACGCGCGGAGTCCAGCTTGCCCTGGTGGCTCTGCAACTGGCCAGCCAGCTCGGAGACGCCACGATGCGCCATGTACAACGCCCGTTGTGCGTCTTCGCGCTGCTGCTCGGCGACCAGGGCGCGGTCACGCCACGCGGACAGGCTGCGCTGGAGTTCGGTTTCGCGATGTTGCAGCTGCTCGATTTCTTCGCGCAGTGACTGGATCTCGCGTTCGCGCAGCAACGCTCCCTGCTTGGCCGCGCCCGAGCGCAGCACCCGCACCCAACCAGCACCCATGCGCTCGCCCGAACGGGTGATGATGCTTTCGCCGTCGCCTAGCCCAGGCAACAGCGCGCGTGCCTCGGTGAGGGTTTCAGCAGCATGCAGCTTGGACAGGATGCGGCGGATCGCGGTGGGCCCCTGCACCTTGGCTGCCAGCGAAGTGGGGGCGTATTGCGTCGCATCGTTGTCGGGTGCGACCAGGGTCAGCCGGCCTTCGCCCAGGTCACCCAGTGCTTCGACCAATGCTTCGGGTGCTTCGACCAGCACGCCTTCGATCAACTGGCCCAACGCGCCTTCGACGGCGTTCTCCCAGCCTGCCTCGACCACCAGCTTCTCGCCGACACGCGCTGACGAATCCAGCCCGCGCTGTCGCAGCCAATCGATGGCAGCGCCCTGCTCCTGGCCCAGTGCCGCGTGCTGCAGCGCTTCCAGGGACGACAACCGGCCACGTTTCTCCTGCGCCTGTCGGCGCACATCGGCCAGTTCTGTCTGCGCCGTGCGCTGCTGGTCCTGCAGTTCGGTCACGGCTTTCTTGCGTGATTCGACATCCGCGCCCATCGCATCGAGCGCGGTTTTCTGGGTGTCATGCTTCTGCTGGATATCACCAAACGCAGCCGCCATCGCATCCAGGTCAAAGCCCGCACGCTCGGTGGCCAGCTGCTCGCGACGACGTTCGGCGTCCAGCGACTGGCGATCCAGGTAATCCACGCGGGTGCGCTCGACGTCGCCAGCGCGCGCGGCCTCGGCCTGCTCGCGTGCGTGGGTATCCCAGCGCTGTTGCCAGTCGGCCAGCTTGGCCTCTGCGTCTCGCAGGGCGTCCTGCCGTTGGCTGTCCTGCGACTGCAACTGCGCCAGCTCCGGCTCGGCCTGGGCAGTGGCGGCGCGCAGGGCCGTCAGCTGCGCTTCGTCGCCACTGATGTGGGTGCCGATCTCGCTCAGTGCGCTCTGCGCTTCGTCACGGGCGCGCTGCAGGCGCTCGGCCATCTCGCGCTGGTGGGCGATCTGCTGTTCGATCCGGGCCAGCGCACCGCCGACTTCGTAGACCTTGCCCTGGGCCTTGTTGAGCGCCTCGCTGGCCTGCTCGCGGTTGACGCGGTCGGTCTCGATCTGGCGCTCGGCTTCGCGCTGGTCGGCAATCAACTGCTGCAGGCGGGTCTCGTCCTGCGACAGGCCCTCGCGCATGGATTGCAGCTGCTGGTCCAGGACGCGGTATTGCAACGCCTTCCATTCGGCGTCCCTGATCTTGCGTTCGGCCTGGATCGCGGTGTACTGCTCGGCTTGGCGCGCCTGCCGCTTGAGGTGGTCGAGTTGCTTGCCAACTTCCTCGCGCAGGTCGGTGAGGCGGTCGAGGTTTTCGCGGGTGCGCTTGATCCGGCTCTCGGTCTCGCGGCGGCGCTCCTTGTACTTGGAGATGCCCGCGGCCTCTTCCAGGTAGATGCGCAGCTCTTCGGGCTTGGCATCGATGATCCGGCTGATCATGCCCTGCTCGATGATCGAGTAGCTGCGCGGCCCCAGGCCCGTGCCCAGGAACAGGTCGGTGATGTCGCGCCGCCGGCACTTGCCGCCATTGAGGTAGTACGTGCCCTGCCCGTCGCGCGACACGCTGCGCTTGACCGAAATTTCGTCGAACGCGCCAAATTCGCCGGTGATCGTATGGTCGGAATTGTCGAAGATCAGCTCGACGGTGGCCTGCGATACCGGCTTGCGCGACGAGCTGCCGGAAAAGATCACGTCGGTCAGCGAATCGCCCCGCAGGCGGCTGGCCGCACTTTCGCCCATGACCCACCGAATGGCGTCGATGATGTTGGACTTGCCGCAACCATTGGGACCCACCACGCCGGTCATGTTGGTGGGCAGGTGCAGGGTGGTCGGATCGACGAAGGATTTGAAACCGGACAGCTTGATCGTGGACAGGCGCATACGGCGGTCGGCGGGCCCCGGGCGTTGCCGGCAAAGCCGACGTCGCGTAGATGATGTGGAATGTTTGGTTTTTGCTATAACCCGTTGATGTTAATTGTTTATTTTCCAGAAATTACATGGATACGGGTTATCGCAATGCGGCGCACAGTCCGCACAAGCGCCCGAGTATAACGGGCTGTCATGGCCGTGTCGTAGATTGACAACGGCATCGGTTCGCGTGGGTGCAGCTGACCCACGCCAGCGCCGGGCAGATAGCCAGGCAAACCAACCGCCCGGCGCACGACGGGCTTCACCAGGGGTTGAAGGATGGATTCGAGCATCAATCGGAACATGCACGATCGCCTGCGCAGGCCATGCCCCACGCCCCTGCCGACCACGCGCCTGCCGACCACGCGCCTGCCGACCATGCCCTTGCCGTCCATGCCCACCTGCAGCTCCAGTGCAGGCGCGAAACACCCTGCATCGCACGGCTCCACGGTGCGCATGCACAACCCCGTGGCCGAAGTGGTCGGCGGCCGCGCATGAGCAGCCAACCCGTCCTTGTCGCTGACATCGGCGGCACCCACGCCCGCTTTGCCTTGGCCGACCCGACAAGGCCCGCGCCGTTGTTGGACGACAGCATCGACCAGCAGCCGGTCGGTGGCCATGCCACGCTTGCCGATGCGGCGCGCGCGTACCTGTACGGACGCAATGTGAACGTGCACCGCGCAGTGTTCGCGGTCGCCGGCCCGGTTCGTGAAGGCCCGGGCCACGACGACGTGGTGCGCATGACCAACCACCCGTGGGAGATCTCCAGCACAGGGTTGTGCGAAGCCCTCGGACTGGACCAGGCCCTGCTGGTGAACGATTTCGCGGCGCAGGCGATGGCGATCCCGCTGCTGTCGGACAAGGACCGGCTCGACCTCTGTACCCCGACGCCACCCACGCATGCGCGCGCCATCCGCAGCCATGTGATCCTGGGGCCGGGCACCGGATTGGGCGTGGCCGCCCTGCTGCACCGTGATGGGCACGATATCGCCGTGCCCACCGAGGGCGGGCACCTCGGATTTGCGCCCCGCACGCCCGACGAGGCGGCCGTCCTGCAATACCTGGCAGCGTCATGCGGACGGGTCTCCAACGAACGCCTGGTCAGCGGCGGAGGGCTGGTCAACCTGCATCGCGCACTGCGCGCGATGTCCGGGCAGGCAGCTTCGGGCGATGCGGGCGACACGGAGCTGACGCCCCAGCAGATCACCGGCGCCGCCACGATTGGGGATCCCTGCTGCAAGCGGGCCGTCACGATGTTCTGCGACATCCTGGGGGCCATCGCCGGGGACCTGGTCCTGGCGTACGGAGCGTGGGATGGCGCCTACCTGAGCGGCGGGATGCTGCAATACTTGTTGCCGGCGCTGCGCCAATCCGATGCGCTGCATCGTTTCCGTGACAAGGGACGCTATGCGGACTTGCTGGCACGGGTCCCGCTACGCGTGGTGCTGCATCCACAACCGGGGCTACTGGGTGCCGCAGCCATGGCGCGGTCGATGACAGGAAGAACGTGACGATGAAAGTCAATGCACGCAATGTACGCATGCAGGCAAGCCGGCCTCATGCAAGCACCCTCCAGGCAAACCGTCTGCGTGGAGCAATGTGTCGATGATGCCGCAATCAGCCAACGTTGATTTCCACGATTACCAGGACCAGGACCAGTGGACCTGGGCCGCGGCCGTGGCGATCCGGGCCGCCTTGCGACGCGACCTGGCCCGGCACCCCCGGGCGCGCCTGCTGGTATCGGGCGGCCATACGCCAGCCCCCGTTTTCCGTGCGCTCTCGCAGGCGCCAATCCAATGGTCGCGGATCGATATCGCCCTGGTCGACGAGCGCTGGCTGCTGCCCGACGATCCCGACAGCAACGCACACCTGGTGCGCGAACACCTGCTGCAGGGCTACGCCGCTGCCGCACGCCTTGAAACCATCACCGCGCCCGGCCGCAGCATCGAGCAAGCCGCCAGCACCGCCAACCTGCACGCAACCCAACCGCCGGGCATCGTGTTGCTGGGCATGGGTGGGGACGGACATACCGCCTCGCTGTTCCCCGGGATGCGCAACTTCGACGCCGCGCTGTCCAGTCGCAATGCCTACGTGATCACCGACGGCACGGGTTGCCCAGGTGCCGGCGCATGGCATCGCCGCATCAGCTTGACGCCAGCGGGACTGGCGCCTGCGCATACCCGTCTGCTGCTGATCCGGGGCCAGGAGAAACGCGAAGTGTTCGAACGCGCAATGCACGGCCAGGACGCCCGTGAGCTACCGATCCGTATCGCGTTCACCACGCCGGGTGCGCGGCTGCAGGTGTATTGGTGCCCGTGAGGCCGGCAGCGCTCGATGATGTTCTTTTCGAAGTTGATCATCGCGACATTTGGTACGGCTAGACGCTCCAACCCGTCGCACGGAATCCGACGCTGGCGAAGGTCTTCTTGGCGCTTGCCTGCAGGAGGGCATCTTCAACGGCGCGGCGGCTGGTTGATGCACGCACCACCAGTCCAGGCTGCAGCAAGGGGAGCGATGGCCTGCCCTCGTCACCAGTGTGCTCGATCAACATGTTCAACGCCTGGCGCCCCAGGCCCGGGATATCGACGCGCATGGTCGTCAGAGGGGTCGGGGCATGGGCCGCCATCGGGCTGTCGTTGAACCCGGCGACGCCGATGTCAGCAGGGATTGAAACACCTGCCTGGTGGAACGCAAACATGCATCCCAGCGCCATCATGTCGTTGGCCGCGAACACCGCATCCGGTCGCTGTTCCGCGGCCAGCAGCCCACAACCAGCCAGGTGGCCCGAAGCGACGTCGAAATCACCCGACACCACCCACGGCTCCACACCAGGCAGCAGTTCGGACATGGCATCGCGATACCCCCGCAAGCGCTCGCTGGCATTGAAATGCAGCTCCCGCCCGGCGATGAAGGCAATCCGCTGGTATCCGCTCGATACCAGGTGCTGCACCATGACCTTGGCACCGCCATGGTTATCCACGCGCAGGCTGCGGAAGTCGGGTTCGGGCACATCGCTATCCAGCAGCAGGACCGGCAGTGACCCGGGCAACCCCGCCGCCCGCACGTCGGCCCCGGCATGCGGAGACATCACCAGGATGCCGTCGACACGTCCGCGCATCGCACGCAGGGCGGCAGCCTGGCTTTCCGATGACCGGTGATGTCCGGAGACGAGCAGTTGCAAGCCACGCTCGCGGGCAGCGCCATCGATGCCGCACATGAGCAATGCAAAAAATTCGCACGGCAAATCCGGCAACACCACGCCGACGGTATGGTTGCGACGGCTGCTCAGGCTGCGAGCGGCGTGGTGCGGGCTATAGTCGAGCGAGGCGGCGATATCCACGACCCGCTGGCGGACGGCCTCGGCCACGTTTTCATGGCCATTGAGCGCGCGCGATACCGTGGCTACGGAGACGTTGGCCAAACGTGCCACGTCCTTGATGGTGACGCCGTCCCCGCCCATCAGATATCCCCCCCCCGATACAAGCCGTCGAACCTAACCCTTTCGCGATCCCTACGCAAAAGTACAGGGACACCGCACCCGAATCCTGTCAATGACCGGCGGCGAGCCCCCTTTACGTTGCGGGTCTCCGGCAACACCACCACTCGGCCATGCTGCAGCGCAACAATCCGTGGCGCTGAACGGCCTGGCTTCGAACTCGCTGGTTTTGAGCAAGCTGCTTGGGCCACGGGCCATGGCAGCCTGCAACCGAATGACTCAGCCAGCCGCTTCCAAGGGGCGGGCATGGATCGACAATGCATGGATATCGCTGTCCATCATGTCGCCCAGCGCTGCGTAGACCGCCCGGTGGCGTGCCAGGGGTGCCAACCCGGCAAACGCGTTGCTGGCGATGTTCACGGTGAAGTGCCCGCGCCCGTCGCGCGCGCCGGCATGGCCAACATGCTTGTGGCTGTCGTCGATCACCTCCAGGGTGCACGGCTCGAATGCAGCCATGAGCAGTGCGCGCATGCGTTCGATGCGCATCGGATTGGCGGCCGGGACGCTCATGGCTGCATGCCCGCGGGTTGCAAGCCAGCGCGTTGCATGGTCGATGGCAGCAAGTCCGTAACCAGCGTGCTCATGGCAGCACCGGCTTGAACGGCCGGACCTCGACGCGCACGTACACGCCGGCATCCAGGTAGGGGTCGGCATCGGCCCAGGCGCGGGCATCGTCCAACGAGGCAAACTCGGCGATCACGATACTGCCGCTGAACCCGGCCGGACCCGGATCCTCTGCGTCGATCGCAGGGCACGGCCCGGCAAGCAGCAGGCGTCCGGTGTCGCGCAGCGCATGCAATCGCGCCAGGTGCTCGCCACGCGCTGCCATCCGCCTGGCGAGCACATCCTCTCCGTCATGTCCTTCGATCGCGTACCACATGGTCGTGTCATCCTCGCGGGCCAAGCCCAGGTCTGGCGGTGCCCAAGTGTAGCGACGCTCGCAAGGTGGCTGGTGCCGGCTTGCACCTGCCAAGCAATCCTTCAAGCCGTACTTGCACCGATCCCGGCACCGCACCCTCGTTCAGCCCTGTGCTGGACAGGCCCCTGCCCAGCCCGTAATCTGTCCGCTAGATTCGCGGTCAGGACACGGCTGCAGCCGTCTGGGTTCGGGCTTCGTGGCTCAAACCGTCGCGGTCCAGCCCGGGATTCGGTGGCACGTGGATTCGATACCAGGGGAATCAGTGCCACGCCGACACGACGGCCGGCCCGCAAGCCACCCGTCCGCACCTGAGACTTCCGTTGCCATCGCACTGCCGCGGCTTCGCGGCGCGCGACGCATGTGGCTCATGGAATGATTTGTTGTTGCATGGCGTTGCACCGCACCCGGGGATTTCGATCCAAGCCCAGATCCAAGCCCAGATCCAGCCAGCCCAGATCCAGACCGACGACCCAAGCAGCCACCCGTTGAAATCGCAGTCACCAGCGCACGCCAACCGTGCGCGCCTTGCCGGCCTTGTGGTGCGCAGGTCGGCCACCGGGTGGAGCCCTGCCGCAACAGTGCGCAGACGCCCGCAAGAATGCAGCCGTCGACGAAGCGTCCACCACGACAAGCAGTTGCCACAATAGATGCCGCCAGAAATGCAGCCATCCAGAACACATGATGTCCGAGCCCAGTAACGAGCCCGCAGTCCAGCTGCAGGTCGCTTCGATGCCGGACGCCCCGCAGGAAGCCGCACGCCCCAAACAGCAGGAGATCCCGCTGGCGGTGGTGCTTGGCCAACCGGTGCTGCAGATCCCGCAGGACCTGTACATACCGCCCGATGCGCTGGAGATCATCCTGGAGGCCTTCGAAGGCCCGCTCGACCTGCTCCTGTACCTGATCCGTCGGCAGAACCTGGACATCCTGGACATCCCGGTGGCCGAGATCACCCGCCAGTACGTCGACTACATCCAGGCCATGCACGAGATGCGTTTCGAGCTGGCCGCCGAATACCTGGTCATGGCCGCGATCCTGGCCGAGATCAAGTCGCGGATGCTGCTGCCGCGTCCGGTCATGGAGGAAGGCCTGGAGGACGACCCGCGCGCCGAGCTGGTGCGCCGGCTCCAGGAATACGAGCGCTACAAGCAGGCTGCCGAAGACATCGACACGCTGCCGCGGATGGAGCGCGACACCGCGCCGGCCGGTGCGCATGTCCCCGACCGCGCCGCCGTGCGGCCCCCACCCCCGGTCGACCTGCGCGAAATGCTGCTGGCACTGGCCGACGTGCTCAAGCGCGCCGAGCTGTACACGCACCACGCGATCAAGCGCGATGCCCTGAGCGTGCGCCAGCGGATGGGCGAGTTGCTGCAACGGCTGGCCGACGGCGCCTTCCATCAGTTCGAGTCGCTGTTCGACCCGCGCGAAGGCAAGCTTGGCGTGGTCGTGACCTTCCTGGGCCTGCTTGAACTGGCCAAGGAGCAGCTGCTCGACATCGTCCAGGAAGCTTCCAAGGAACCACGCCCGGCGCAGCTGGCTCCGATCTACGTCAAGTCACTGGCCAGCATGGACGCCGATGGCTCGGCACTGGTGTTTTCGAGCGAGTTCGACGACGACGCAGAAAACAACACCGATGATGCGCATTGACGCCTGCTCCCGTCGACCAGGGTCGTCGCCGGCCACTCCTGCATAAGCGGCCATCCAGCGCCTTGAATGCATCCTGCAACCCCCGAAAACGGCACACCCGGCAACAGCACATCCGACACATGTACGCCTGACCACAGCCAAAGCCACTGGATTCCTGGTTTCCCGGGAATGACGGCTTGAAGAGAACCCGACACTCCATGGACCAACAACTCATCACCCGCATCGTCGAAGCCGCCCTGCTGGCGGCCAACCAGCCGCTGACGCTGGTGCAATTGCACGGCCTGTTCCCACTGGACCAGCCCGCGCCGGACGACAGCGTCGCGCGTGCACTGGAAACCCTGCAGCAAGGCTGCGCCGAACGCGGCGTGGAACTGGTGGAAGTCGCTTCGGGATTCCGCTACCAGGTCAAGCACGACGTGCATGAGTGGGTCGCCCGATTGTGGACCGAACGCCAGACGCGCTACACCCGCGCCACCCTGGAAACCCTGGCGCTGATCGCCTACCGCCAGCCAATCACCCGCGGCGAAATCGAGCAGGTGCGCGGCGTCTCGGTCAACAGCAACATCATCCGCGCGCTCGAAGAGCGCGAGTGGGTCCGGGTCGTCGGCCATCGCGACGTACCCGGCAAGCCGGAGCTGCTGGCGACCACCAAGACTTTCCTCGACTACTTCGGCCTCAAGCGACTGGATGAGCTGCCCCCCTTGTCCGAACTCAAGGACATCGGCGAGCTGGAACCGCAGTTCCAGTTCGATGGCAGGCAGGCCAGTGGCCAAGGCGCCAACGACGACGCCGGCAACGACGATACCGACCCTACCGACGACGCCAGCGACATGCCGGTCGGCGATGTCGGCATGGCCGACAGCGCCCGGGTCGGCAACGTCGACGCCGGTGCGGACCAGCACGATCACGATGCAGGCGACGACGACACCCAGCCTCTTGTTGTTCAAGCTGCAAATGAAGATCCCGAAAACGAAGACCAGGCGGGTGCGGAATTCGTGGACGAGGATGCCGCAGGCCAGGCCACGCCAACAGGCGTCGCCGACACCATGCCGCGTGATCCGCGGCATGGGGATCACGCAACGAGCAACGACCGCACCGGTCATGACGACACAGTCCACAACCCCATGGATGACGACGCCATCGCGGCCTCGTCGGAGCAAAAAGATGAGTAACCAATCCGCGGGCAACAATCCCCGCAATCAAGACGCCAAACAGCCTTCCAACGACAAGCCCTCGGCAGGCAAGCCTTCGAGTGGCAAGCTGTCGCTCAAGCGTGACGTCGACAAGACCACGCCGCGCCTAGAGGAGCGCCTGCACAAGGTGCTTGCCCAGGCCGGCCTGGGTTCGCGTCGCGCACTGGAGCAGCGCATCGCCGATGGCATGGTCAAGGTCAACGGCGAAGTCGCCCAGATCGGCATGTCGGTCACCGGCGGCGACCGGATCGACCTGGACGGCAGGAGTTTTGTCGCCAGCGCGCTGACCGAGCCGGCACGCGTGCTGATGTACAACAAGCCCGAAGGCGAGATGACCACCCGCGACGATCCCGAGGGGCGTCCGACCATTTTCGAGGCCCTTCCCGCGCTCAAGGGTGCGCGCTGGATCGCGATCGGCCGATTGGATATCAATACCAGCGGCCTGCTGCTGCTGACCACCGACGGTGAACTCGCCAACGCGATGATGCATCCCTCGCACGAAGTCGAGCGCGAGTACGTGTGCCGCGTGCGCGCACCCGAGGGCGAAGACACCGTGTCCGACAAGTTGGCTGAACTGCTCGCGCGGGGTGTCTCCCTCGAAGACGGGCCGGCCAAATTCGACGCCATCGAGCGCATCGGCGGTACCGACTCGCACGACTGGTTCAAGGTCGTGCTCAAGGAAGGCCGCAACCGCGAAGTCCGCCGCTTGTGGGAATCGCAGGGTTGCCAGGTCAGCCGGCTCAAGCGCGTGCGCTACGGCAAGGTCGAGCTGCCACAGCCGCTGCTGCGCAGCCAGTCGCAGGAACTGCCGACCGACAAGGTCGAGGCCATGCGCAAGGAACTCGGGCTGGAAGACGGCCCCCCGCCCGCACTGACGCTGCAGCCGGTGATCGGCCAGCGACGGGCGTCCAAATCCACCGTGCATGTCGGCGGCCAACGCACCCAGGGTTACGTCAACGGCCAGGACAGCGCCGCCGACGAAGGACGCGAACTGCGCCGCTTCGACCACGTCCGCGAAGACCGTGGACGTGGACGTGGACGCGGCGGTCCACGCAAGCCGGGCGGCCTGACCGTCAGTGGCGAGGCCGCAGCCAATCAATCGCAGAAACCCTTCAAGCAGCGCAAGGACAAGGGCGCGCGCGCCCTGCCTGATGGCAACCCGGCCGCGTTCCGCACCTGGTACGTGCCCGATGGCGTCGACACCGGGCCCAGTGGCCACCGCAACGCCGACGCCCGCGGCCCACGCAAACCGCATGGCGACAAACCGTACGCAAAGAAGCCTTACGGCAAGAAGTCGCATGCCGGCCCGCCGGGCAACCGCTCCGACGCGCCGCGCAAGCATTCCCGCGGGCATGCCGGCAGCGCGCCTAGCTTTCCGTCGGACCATGCCAATCCCGGCGGCTTCAATCCTTATGGCGACAAGCCACGTAGCCCGCGCGGTGGCAAGCCGGGCGGTGGCAAGCCGGGTGGCGGCAAACCTGGTGGCGGCAAGCCGGGACACCGTGGACCGCGTCCAGGGGGTCATCGGGGACCACGAGGTGGCGGTGGCGGCGGTGGCGGTGGCGGCGGTGGTGGCGACCGGTCCGGCAATCGCTGATTCGCCCTTAGCCACGGATGTCGCGTCACTCGCCACACCTGCGAAGACGATATCTTTTGGCAAACCACTGCGTGCCAAAAAAATTTGCACGCTGCCGGGTCAATGCAAAGTCACTGGATTCCCGCCTGCGCGGGAATGACGAGCCAAGCTGCGACTGACCCAAGCTGCGGCTGCAACTGACCGATGAAGCCGGCATTGATCGAACAGTGTGTCGCGTCCCTGTAGCGGACTTCATACCCACTTCACCCGCACCCCATTCGCACGACGCACCAGGCCGCGAAGCTGCCCGCACGGACAAGGGCAGGACAGATGCGGACTAACAACGAACGCCAGTGGGATGTCGTCATCGTCGGCGCCAGCTTCGCCGGTGCAGCCTGCGCATTGGCCGCGGCACAACGGGGACTGCGCGTCTGCGTGCTCGAACGCAAGCGCGATCCGGGCATCAAGCTCCACACCACCGGCATCATCGTCAGGGAAGCCGCCGAGCGGACCTGGCTCAGCCGCCTGCCTGCCCACCTCGTCCATCGCGTCGGCGACGTCCACCTGCATGCGCCCAACCTGCGTACGCTGCGTCTATCGTCGCCCGGGTACTATTTCCTTACCACCGACACGCCCAACGTCATGCGCTGGCTCGCCAATGAAGTAATAGCCAATGGCGTGACACTGCGACTGGCCACACCCTTCCAGGACGCCACCCGCCAAGGCGACGGCTGGCACATCGACGGCGTCGGACAGACCCGTTACCTGGTCGGTGCCGACGGCGCCAAGTCACGCGTGGCCGAGCGCACGGGCCTGGGCCGGGCAAAGGATTTCCTGTACGGGATGGAATACGAATTCAATGGAATGCAGTTGCCGGAGCCTCACGCCTTGCACTGTTTCATCAGCAAACGGTTTGCGCCCGGATACATTGGCTGGGTCGTGCAAGGTCCGACCGGTGTGCAGGCAGGGCTGGCGTTGCGCCATCGTGCCGCGCAGGCACAGGCGCCGGATATTGCAGGCTTCCTGCAACACATCGCTAAAACCGTCGGGATACCGGAAGCCATCAAACCCGATGCCATCCGTGCCGGACTGATCCCCTGCGGCGGCCCGGTTTCTCCCTTGTCCAGAAAGGGCGTCGCCCTGACGGGTGATGCAGCCGGGATCGTCTCGCCCGTCACCGCGGGCGGTATCCACTCTGCCTGGACACACGGGTGGACGCTGGGCAAGGCAATGGCGGCGCATGTACGCGATGGCGGGCCGCGCCCTGAACACATCGCCGAAAAGGCGGCGCCGCGTTTCCGGACCAAGCGCATGCTGCGCTGGGCCTTCGATCACCTGCAGATGGACTGGCCGTTCGATTTGCTGTTGCATTCGCCACCCCTGCGCTGGGCAGCCGAAGCGGTTTATTTCCATCAACGTGGGCTTCGCAACGGCTCCCGCAAGGGTTTTCGTGGCGGGTTGGAACAAGGCGACGCGGCCGACTGATCCAGGCAATCAGCCAATGACAAACCTGTCGCCATCCAGCATCGCCGGGAAATGCTCCCGATGCGCCTGCAACTGCGCGGCCTGCAGGGTCGTGGTCGCAACCACTTCCTGGTCGTTGCACTCACTCAATGGATGGCCCAGGAAGTCGAGTACCGCACTGTCTCCGGCGTAATTGATCTCGTTGCCGTCCGTGCCGACCCGGTTGAGGCCCGCGACGAAGCACAGGTTCTCGATCGCACGTGCGCGCAGCAACGTCTTCCATGCATACGCACGCGCAGCCGGCCAGTTGGCGACGAACAGCAGCAGGTCGTAATCCAGCGCACCTTCGCGCTCGACGTCGTAACGGTTGCGGGAAAACACCGGGAAACGCAGGTCGTAGCAGACCAGCGGACAGATACGCCAACCCTTGTATTCCACCGTGATGCGCTCGCGCCCGGCAGCATATCGCTCGTGTTCGCGGGCGTAACGGAACAGGTGGCGCTTGTCGTAGTGCTGCATGTGCCCATCCGGCGTCGTGAAGAACATCCGGTTGAACACGCCAGCATCGGTGCGGATCTGAACGCTGCCGGTGATGGCCGCATCCAGCGTGCGTGCCTGCTCGCGCATCCAGGCGGTGGTCGGCCCATCCATCCCTTCGGCCTGGTCGATGGCACTGTTGGAAAAGCCGCTGGTAAAGGTTTCAGGCAACAGGACCAGGTCCGTGGTGCCATGCAGCGGCGCGATCAGCTCTGCGTAATAATCCCGGTTACCCGCAGGGTCGTGCCAGCGGGTGGCGCCTTGTACCAGTGAAATGCGCAGGTCTTGCATGGGTAACCCCGGTTCTTGCGACTGCAGGAGCGTGCCTTTGTAGGAGCGGCTTCAGCCGCGAGCTCCCGCGTCGGTCGCCATTCAATCCAAAATACTCGCGGCTGAAGCGACTCCTACAGGTGTCTCAGAGCGTCTTCAAGCGCACGATCGCCTCATCCAGCGTCGTCTCGTTCTTGGCAAAACACAACCGCGCCAGGTGCTGGCGCTTCGGCGGCGTTTCGTAGAACGGCGACAACGGGATCGCGGCGACACCGTGCTCGGTGGTCAGCCAGCGACAAAAACTCAGATCATCCAGCTCGCTCACCGCCGAGTAATCCACCAGCTGGAAATACCCACCCGGCACCGGCAATGGCTTCAACTTGGTATCCAGCAACTGCGCACGGAAGCGGTCGCGCTTGGCTTCGTAGAACGCGCCCAGCCCCTCGTAATGCTCCGGCGCCTGCACGACCATCGCCGCGAACGCATGCTGCGCCGGGGCGAACGTGCAGAAGGTGTTGTACTGGTGCACCTTGCGGAACTCGGCAGTCAGCGCCGGCGGCGCGACGCAGTAACCCACCTTCCAGCCGGTGCAGTGGTAGGTCTTTCCGAAACTCGACACCACGAATGCGCGCTCGCGCAGTTCCGGATGCCGCAGTACCGACTCATGGCGCGCACCATCAAACACGATGTGCTCGTAGACCTCGTCCGACAGCAGCAGGACCTCGGTATCACGCAGGATCGCGGCCAACGTGTCCAGATCCCCGGCGGTGAGCATCGCGCCGGACGGATTGTGCGGCGAATTGACCATCAACATCCGCGTCCTGGGACCGATGGCGTCGCGCACCTTGTCCCAGTCGGGCGCAAACGTCACCGGATCCAGCGGCACATGCACCGCGCGCGCGCCAGCCAGGTCGATGGCCGGCTCGTAGCAGTCGTAGCACGGGTCGAGCACCACGACTTCCTCGCCGGCATGGACCACTGCATGGATCGCGTCGAAGATCGCCTCGGACGCCCCCGAGGTCACGGTGATCGCGCCATCGACATCCGGCCGCCAGCCGTAACAGCGCTCGGTCTTGTCGGCGATCGCCTGCCGCAACGACGGAATGCCGTGCGAGGGCGCGTACTGGTTATGGCCGGCGCGCATTGCCGCGTCCAGCGCCTCGACCAGGCGCGGCGGTGGCGGAAAGTCCGGAAACCCCTGTCCCAGGTTGACCGCCTTGTGTTCAGCGGCGAGTTGCGACATCACCGTGAAGATCGTGGTACCGACACGGGGCAGCTTGGTGGCGGGCTTGAGCGGTTGGCGGTCAGCTATGGCGGTCATCGGCATCCGGGGGCGGGCAAGGGTCGGTCCAAGCCTCAAAATCAGGCGTCGGAATCGTTACAATATCGGACTTTGTAGCATGGCGGCAGGCAGCATTTAGTGAGTTCCGAAAAGCATCCCGACGCACGCAGCTCCAACTTTCATCACGACGCGCACCTGGACGAAGCACGCGTCATCGCACTGATGCAGGCTTACCTGGATGCCGAATACCGCTGGGAGCGCGATGGTGAGTGGTATCGACTGCAAATCGGCACACCCGCGACCGAGCTGGAAACAATGTTCCCCGATGCCGGCGAGTTTGGCCTGTTGTCGGCGTGGAACCCGCAGTCCGTGGAACAACCCGAATCGGTCAATCGTGCAGCCGACACGGCCATGCATGCTGCGCTGCGCGCGTGCGACATCGAATTCCGCCCCGGGTTCTGTTCGGCCCGCAATCGCAGCTGGCGTGAACCCAGCTGGGTGACGATCAACCTGCCACGCCTTCAGATCGACCAACTGTCCCGGCACTTCAGGCAACTGGGCAGCTTGTATTGCCGACGCGACGAGCCGATCCGCTTGCGCATGTACCATCCCCGCCCGGCAGGCGCACCGGACATGGAGTGTGTCGACTGGGTGTCGGCCAGCTGATGGACGACCTTCCGGCAGGCAGCACGCCATTGCTCGCCGCGCATGGATTGTGCTTTTCGCGCAACGAGCTGCCGGTGTTCGGCCCGCTGGATTTTTCGGTCGATGCCGGCGAAGCGTTGCTGGTGCAGGGCGACAACGGTGCCGGAAAGACGACGTTGCTTCGCGTACTGGCCGGCCTGTTGCGTGCCGACGCTGGCCAGATCGAGATCGACGGCCACGCCGCGAAACCATCGTCACGCGCGCTTGCCATTGCGTATCTTGGCCACCTTCCCGCGCTCAAGGCCGATCTGGGCGTACTGGAAAACCTGGACTTCCTCTGCGGCCTGCACGGCCGACGTCGCGGTCAGGCACCGACCGACGCGCTGGCTCTGGTTGGCCTGGCTGGTTTCGAGGACAGCCTGGTACGCCAATTGTCCGCCGGCCAGAAGAAACGGCTCGCACTCGCACGGCTATGGTTGGCGCCCGCACCGCTATGGCTGCTGGACGAGCCTTACGCCAACCTCGACCTGGACGGCATCAACCTGGTCAACCGCATGGTGCAGGCACACCTGCACGATGGCGGCGCGACGTTACTGACCACGCATGGCGCCTACGCCGCACCACCTGTGCGCACCCGCATGCTGGCGCTGGGTGGCAGCGCATGACGCCTGCCGCCCTTCGTCGCCTCGACACATTTACCCGTCATCCCTGCCAGAGCACGACTCCGGTGTCTTTGCCCGCGTTGCATGGGGAAAGCAAAAGTCACTGGGTTCATGTTTTCGCAGGAACGTCGAGCATCACAGCGACGGTGCTGGAGTCAATGGCGCAGGGGACACTCTCGTGATGTGGTCCGCAGCCAAGGCACTGGTCGCCCGCGATCTGCTACTGGTCTGGCGTCGCCGCGGCGACGCGCTGCAGCCCGCGCTATTCGCGCTGCTGGTGGTCGTGCTGTTCGCGCTGGCACTGGGCGGCGAAGCGCAAGCGCTGTCGAAAGTCGCCTCGGCAGTGCTGTGGCTAGCCGTATTGCTGGCCGGCCTGCTGTCGCTGGACAGCCTGTTCCGCGGCGATGCCGAGGACGGTTCGCTGGAGCAATGGATGCTGGCGCCAGTGCCGCTGCCCTGGCTGGTGCTGGTACGCACGCTCACGCACTGGGGCACGACCGCCTTGCCGCTGATCATCGTGACCCCGCTGCTGGGTGAACTCCTGCACCTGCCGCGTGGTCAATTACCGGTGCTCATGGCGTCGCTGGCGCTGGGTACGCCGCTGTTGAGCCTGCTGGGCGCCGTGGTAGCGGCACTCACCGTCGGGATGCGCCGCTCCGGTATCCTAGTCGCCCTGCTGGCGCTACCTTTGTACGTGCCGGTGCTGGTCTTTGGTGCGGGCAGCGTTTCAGCTGTAGCCCAAGGTCTCGATCCGGTCGGTGCGTTGCTGTTGCTCGGTGCCGGGCTGGCGCTGGCACTGGTATTGGCGCCGCTGGCGGCAGCTGCCGCGATCCGGATTGCGCTGGGTTGAGGTCCATGGATGGCAACGGCGACAGCACCCCTTCCCAGTCCTCCCCTGCTTCGCAAGGCAGGGAGTGAAAAGAAATGAATCCTGTCATCCGCTGGTTCCACAAACTTGGTTCACCACCCTACTTTGACCGCTTCGCCGCGCGTTGGGCGCCGTGGGCTTACCTGCTTGGCCTGTTGTTGATGGCCTGGGGTTTGTATGGCGCGTTGTTCTCGGTGCCCGCCGACTACCAGCAAGGCGACAGCTTCCGCATCCTCTACATCCACGTGCCCAGTGCATGGATGAGCATGGCGGTGTTCGCATTGATGGCCGTGTATGCAGCCATCGCGCTGGTTTGGCGGATCAAGCTGTGCGAGATCCTGGCGATGGCCTGTGCGCCCGCGGGCGCCGCCTTTACCCTGGTCACGCTGGTCACCGGCTCGATCTGGGGCAAGCCCATGTGGGGCACCTGGTGGGACTGGGACCCGCGATTGACCACGGAGCTCATCCTGCTGTTCCTCTACCTGGGCGTGATCGGCCTGTACAACGCCATCGACGATCGCCGTGCCGCCGCGCGTGCGGCCAGCCTGCTGGCGATCGTTGGCGTCGCCCTGCTGCCGGTGATCCATTACTCGGTGACCTGGTGGAACTCCCTGCACCAGGGCCAGACCATCAGCCTGTTTGGCGGATCGAAGATGGACCCGAGCATGCTGCCGCCGTTGTGGTGGATGGTGGCCGGCACGCACGTCTGGTTTGTCGGCTCGCTGCTGTCGCGTGCGCGCGCCGACAACCTGCGCCGCGAAGGTGGCAAGGACTGGGTACGCAAGAGCGCGGAGGGAACGACATGAACTACCTGCCGTACGTGGTTGCCGCCTATGCCGTGTTCGGCATCGTGATGCTGTGGGATTACGTCGCGCCGCGAATCGCCATCCGGCAGCAGCTGCGTGCAGCGCGGTTGCGTGCGACACGCCTGCACGATCAACGCGCGCAGGGCCAGGCCAAAAGCACTGCATTACCGCTGTCGCGGGATTGACCAACACCATGCTCATGAACCCCATACTCACGCACCCCCTCCTCATGAAACCGATCAATCCATGAACCCGACCCGTAAACGTCGCCTTTGGCTGGTACTTGCACTGGTAGTCGCTGCCGCCATTGCCACTGCACTGGTCTCGATGGCCCTGCAACGCAATGTCGCCTACCTGTACACGCCATCTGAAGTCCTCAAGGGCGAGGCCGGCGGCCACGCGCGTTTCCGACTGGGTGGCATGGTGGCTGCGGACTCGTTCAAGCGCACGCCCGGATCCATGGAAGCGCACTTCAAGGTCGATGACGGCGACGCGATGTTGCCGGTCGTTTACACGGGCATCCTTCCCGACCTGTTCCGCGAAAAGCAGGCCGTGATCGCAACCGGACGGATGCGCGGCGACACCTTCGTCGCTGAAGAAGTGCTGGCCAAGCACGACGAGACCTACATGCCCAAGGAAGTCGCCGACAAGATGGCCGCTGCGCACAAGAAGCATGACGTTGCTGTCGATGGCGTCAAGCCCGACGGTGCCGATGCAGGGATGGGTGATCTGGAATGACACATGCCTCTGCGCGTCCCACTTGCCGTCATCCCGGGCGCAGCGAAGGATCTGCTGCTCTCCAGATGCATGGAAACCCAGGCAGATCCTTCGCTGCGTCCGGGATGACAATGCGCGTACACACGGGTGTGAAACATGCTGCCTGAATTCGGACAAGTCGCCCTGATCCTGGCCCTTCTGGTCGCGGCCTTGCAGGCCGTGTTGCCACTGGTCGGCGCACATCGCGGGATCGTTTCCTGGATGGCCGTGGCGCGCCCAGCTGCTTACACCCAGCTTCTGCTGGTGGCGGCGGCATTCGCCATCCTGGCCCACGCCTTCGTGACCCAGGATTTCTCGGTGCAGTACGTCGCGCAGAATTCCAACTCGCTGCTGCCCTGGTATTACCGCTATACCGCGGTCTGGGGCGCGCACGAGGGCTCGCTGTTGTTGTGGGCGCTGATCCTTGCCGTCTGGACGGGCGCCGTGGCGCGGTTCTCGCGACGCTTGCCCGACGAAGTCATCGCCCGCGTGCTCGGCACGATGGGACTGGTCGCGGTGGGCTTCCTGGCCTTCCTGCTGTTCACCAGCGATCCGTTCGCGCGGCTGTTGCCGGCAGCGGCCGAAGGACGCGACCTCAATCCGTTGTTGCAGGATCCGGGGATGATCATCCATCCGCCGATGCTGTACCTGGGTTACGTCGGTTTCAGCGTGCCGTTTGCGTTTGCCATCGCCGCGTTGCTCGGCGGCAAGGTGGATGTGCGCTGGCTGCGCTGGACGCGGCCCTGGACCAACGTCGCCTGGGCTTTCCTCACCTGTGGCATCGCGCTGGGCTCGTGGTGGGCGTATTACGAACTGGGCTGGGGCGGCTGGTGGTTCTGGGACCCCGTCGAAAACGCCAGCTTCATGCCATGGCTTGCCGGCACCGCACTGCTGCATTCGCAGGCCGTGACCGAGAAGCGCGGCAGTTTCGCCGGCTGGACATTGCTGTTGGCCATCGCTGCGTTTTCGCTGTCGCTGCTGGGCACCTTCCTGGTGCGCTCGGGCGTGTTGACCAGCGTGCACGCATTTGCCGCTGATCCAACACGCGGATTGTTCGTGCTGGTGTTCCTGGGACTCGTCATCGGCGGCTCGTTGGTGCTCTACGCACTGCGTGCACCCGATAGCGATGCGGGAGCGCGCTTTGCCCCGGCATCGCGTGAAACCCTGCTGTTGATCAACAACCTGCTGCTGCTCGCCGCGTGCGCGATGGTGTTGATCGGGACGCTGTACCCGCTATTGGCCGATGCACTGGAGTTGGGAAAGATTTCCGTGGGCCCTCCGTATTTCGCGCTGCTGTTCGTGTTGCTGATGGCTCCATTGGTGGCACTGCTGCCGTTCGGCCCATTGACGCGCTGGCAGCGTGAGCAGCCTTCGCGTCCGCTGGCGATGCTGGTGCCTTGGCTGGGGCTGGCGTTGGGCATCGGGATCGCCGCGTTTTTCCTCGCTCCGCAAAGCCCATGGAAAGTCGCTGCCGGCGTGGCCGGTGCCGCGTGGGTGTTGCTGGGCACCGTCCGTTTTGCCTGGACGCGTATCGCCAACAAAGGCAACCGATTCACCGCCGAGATGCTGGGCATGAGCCTGGCGCACGTCGGTGTTTCGGTGTTCCTGGTCGGGGCGCTGCTGACCGAAGGCCTCAGCATGCAGCGCGAGCTGGCGCTGGCGCCCGGGCAATCTGTGATGTTGGCCGGCCGCGAGTTCCGTTTCGACGGTGTCGAGCAACGCCCCGGACCCAACTACGTTGCCAGTCACGGCACCGTGCAGGTCCTGCGTGACGGCGCACAAAGTTTGACCCTGCACCCTGAAAAGCGCAGCTACGCCAGCGGTGGCCAGGTGATGACCGAGGCAGCCATCGCGCCAGGCATCACCCGTGACCTCTATGTCGCATTGGGCGAGCCATTGGGCAACGGCAGTTGGGCCGTGCGCGTGCATGTCAAACCATTCGTGCGCTGGATCTGGTTGGGTGCGGCATTGATGGCACTGGGTGGCTTCGTCACTGCAACGGATCGCCGCTTCAGGCGCAAGGACACTGTTGGCGCAGCACTGGAAAACCAGGAGGCCAACGCATGACCGCCGCCTCCCGATCCGCGCGCTGGTTACCACTGGCGATCTTCGCCCTGCTGGGCGTGCTGCTTGCCGCCGGTGTCTGGCTCAGCCGCAAGCCCGACCGTGAAGCCCTGCCCTCGCCGCTCATCGGCAAGCACGCGCCACAATTTTCGCTGCCGGTCCTGCATGAGGCTGGCCGCCTGGTCACCCTGGATGACCTCAAGGGCGCGCCGTTCGTCCTCAATGTCTGGGGCAGCTGGTGCCCGGAATGTCGCGTCGAGCATCCAGTGCTGACCCGTTTCGCCGAAACCAAACGCGTGCGCGTCATTGGCTACAACTGGAAGGACGAGCACGCCGATGCGATGCGATGGCTGGAGCAGTTCGGCAACCCTTTCTGGGTGGTGCTGGCCGACCAGGATGGTCGGTATGCCATCGACTGGGGCATCTATGGCGCGCCGGAAACCTTCCTGGTCGACGCCAATGGCATCGTGCGCTGGAAGCATGTCGGGCCGATGACCGATGAGACGGTGCGTGACGAGTTGTTGCCGGCGCTGGAAAAAGCGGAAGGGTCACGATGAACGCCAGACACGCACCTGATCCAAAGCCCCTCTGCCTTCGGCCCCGCGGTTGGGGCGGGGGTAAGCAGAACGCTGCATTCGCGTCGTGCTTCGCGCCCTCGCCCCAGCGTCCTTCCAAAGGCGGGGCGCGCATGTCCCGCTGGCTCCTTGCAACGCTGCTGGCGCTTGCCCCGCTACTGGCATTTGCACAAGCAGCCTCCAATCCCGCCCCCCTGCAATTCAAGGACCGCACCGAGGAAACCCGCTTCCATGGCCTGGTCAGCGAATTGCGCTGCGTGATGTGCCAAAACCAGTCGCTGGCTGACTCCAATGCAATGATTGCCCATGACCTGCGTCGTGAAGTGCTGCAACTGATGCACGAGGGCAGGACCGATGCGCAGATCAAGCAGTTCCTGGTCGCCCGCTACGGCGAGTTCGTGTTGTACAGGCCGCAGGTCGAGTCCAGGACCTGGCTGCTGTGGTTCGGCCCGGCGTTGCTGTTGCTGCTGGGCGGCATCGTGGTCGCCAGGATCGTGCGCAAACGGACTGCTTCGGGTCCGATACCAGACGACGCGCCCCAGGAGTGGTGATGCAGCCATCCGCGATCCAGTTTGCCGCCATCGCCAGCGTTGCCACGCTGGCCGTACTTGCTGTCGTGTTGCGTCCACTCTGGCCGCGCCGTGGATCGACGCTTGCCATGGTTGCCGCGCTGGCACTGATCACTTTTGGACTGTACCGGATGCTGGGTACGCCCCCTGCCCTGGACCCTGCGGCACTGAAAGCACCCGATACCCTGCAAGATGCCATCGCACAGCTTGAGCAACGACTGCGACAAGACCCGGACCAGGTCGAGGGGTGGCGCCTGCTTGGCCAAGCCTTTACTGCCGACAAGCAACCGGGAAAATCCCGCGATGCCTACGCACGCGCCGCGCAACTGTCACCAGACGATCCCGACGTGCTGGTCGAGGCTGCCGAGGCGCGTGCGCTGGCCGCTCCCGAACGCCGCTTCGACGACAAAGCCGTGGCGATGCTCGAGCATGCACTGGAAAAACAGCCACAACACCAGCGCGCACGCTGGTTCATGGGTATCGCCCAACGCCAGGCTGGCGACGACGCCGAGGCCGCCGCGACCTGGGAGCCCCTGCTGACCATGGTGGATGCCAGGACAGCGGCACCCTTGCGCGTCCAGATCAACGACGCGCGCCGCGATGCCGGCTTGCCTGCGCTGCCCACGCCGGCGCCTGCTCCGCCGGCAACATTGCAGGTCGCGGTGCGACTCGACCCGGCGTTTGCCAGTCGCATTGCCACGCACCCCAACGCCAGCGTCTTCATCATCGCCCGCGCCCCCGACGGCCCACCCATGCCGATCGCCGTGGAAAAGCACGCCGCCGCGGAATTGCCATTGACCGTGTCCCTGGATGACGGCGACAGCCCGATGCCGACACAAACCCTCTCCAGCATGAAGCAGGTCGAAGTCGTTGCACGCTTGTCGATGAGCGGCGATGCCATTTCGCAACCTGGCGATCTTGCCTCCAGACCGGTGCGCGTGACCTTGCCGGCCCGGGGCCCGATCGAGCTGACCATCGACTCCGTCGATTAGCGCAGCGCTTCGTAGGAGCGGCTCCAAGCGCGAGCTCTTGATGCTGTTCCGGGCTTCACCTTCAGCTTTCTGTAGGAACGACGTAAGTCGCGATAGGTGCCCCACGAGACAGCTATCGCGACTTACGTCGCTCCTACAAGGGCCGGGGCAAGAACCAACACCTCGTGGCTGAAGCCGCTCCTACCAAGAGCCTATCCACGCGACCCGTTAAACTTCCTCCATGACCGAATTCATTCCGCCCGGCACGCAATACCTTGACCTGCCATCACCGTTCCCGATGAAACGCGGTGGTGCACTGCACGGTGCACGCCTGGCCTATGAAACCTGGGGCACTCTCAACGCGACCCGCGACAACGCCATCCTGATCCTGACCGGCCTGTCGCCCGATGCGCACGCCGCCGCCAACGAGGGCAATCCGGAGCCCGGTTGGTGGGAAGCCATGCTCGGCCCCGGCAAACCGATCGACACCGATCGCTGGTTCGTTGTCTGCCCCAATGCCCTGGGCAGCTGCAAAGGCTCCACAGGCCCGGCTAGCAACCGTCCTGACACTGGCCAGCCCTATCGACTCGACTTTCCCGATCTGTCCATCGAGGACGGTGCCCAGTCCGCCAGGCATCTCGTCGAGGCCCTGGGTATCGGACAGCTCGCCTGCCTCATCGGCAATTCGATGGGCGGCATGAACGCACTGGCCTACCTGTACAAGCACCCGGGCAGCGCGCGCAGCCACATCAATATTTCTGGCGCGGCGATGGCACTACCATTCTCCATCGCGATCCGCTCGCTGCAACGCGAAGCGATCCGCCTGGATCCACGATGGAACGAGGGCAACTACGACGAAGACGATTATCCCGAGTCCGGGATGCGCATGGCGCGCAAACTCGGCGTCATCACCTACCGCTCGGCGCTGGAGTGGGACGGTCGTTTCGGTCGCGTGCGCCTGGACTCGGACCGCCGTGACGACGAGGATCCGTTTGGCCTGGAGTTCGAGGTTGAAAGCTACCTGGAGGCCCACGCCCGCCGCTTCGTGCGCCAGTTCGATCCCAACTGCTACCTCTACCTCAGTCGCTCGATGGACTGGTTCGACCTGGCCGAATATTGTGACGCCCCCTGCGGCAAACGCAGTGACGACGTCCTGCACGCGCTGTCCAGGATCAAGATCGACAAGGCGTTGGCGATCGGCGTCGCCACCGACATCCTGTTCCCGTTGCAGCAGCAGGAGCAGATCGCAGAAGGCCTGCGCGCGGGCGGCGCCGATGCTCAATTCCTGCCGCTACCTTCGCCCCAGGGCCATGATGCCTTTCTGGTCGACATCAACCGGTTTGGCCCCGCCGTCGCCGGTTTCCTCGCCAAACTGTAGCCATGCAGTGACCCTTGCCACCCATGGCACGGGCGTTTGCAAGCCACCGGCCTGGGCGACGGGGAGCGCCTGAAGATCATGCGCGCAGGGGGCGCGGCAATGTGCCCGGAGGGCGGATATGGAGCCGCCTTGCCAGCCGCGGGCAGGCGCTCGGCATCACACGCGCACAAGGCGTAAAATCCGCCTCATGCCTGCCCAGACCAGCCCCTGCCCCAACCTGTCCGCCCCCGACTTCCCGGGCCGCGACAAACTCGTGCAGGCCATCGACGCAGCCGTCGCCAGTGGCGACCAGCACGCCATCACCGCCGCGCTGCGCGACACCTTGTGCAAGCTGATCCGTGACCATGACGTGCAACTGCCCGACTGCGTGCATGACCCGATCGAAGATCACTACGCGCGCCGCGAGCTCTATCGCAGCCCCGAACATGGCTACAGCATCGTCGCCATGACCTGGGGGGCCGGCCAGGGCACGCCGATCCATGATCATTGTGGCCTGTGGTGCGTCGAAGGCGTCTGGGACGGGCAACTGGAAATCACCCAGTACGAATTGCTCGAACACGACGAAGACCGCTTCCGCTTCCGTGCCGCCGGCGGCATCCAGGCCGGTCCCGGCAGCGCCGGCAGCCTGATCCCTCCCCACGAATACCACAGCATCCGCAATCCCAGCACCGATTCGGTCGCCATCTCCCTGCACATCTACAAGGCGCCGATGGAAACCTGCTCGATGTTCGTCCCGCAACGGGGCGAGTGGTATTCCCGCGCCCCCAAGCCGCTGGCCACCGACGAAACCGCCTGACAAGTGCCCTTGGCAGGAGCCGCTTCAGCCGCGATCTCCCGGGTCTTGCATGAGTGCGACTGTTGCCGTCCGCCGACTGCATTACATGATTGCGACCCACGCTGCTCCTACAACACCGCGCCCAACAAGCTATAATTCCCGCCCGCGCCGAAGTGGCGGAATCGGTAGACGCAGCGGATTCAAAATCCGCCGATGGAGACATTGTGGGGGTTCGAGTCCCCCCTTCGGCACCAATTGAAAAGCCCGCGAGTGATCGCGGGCTTTTTTTCAAGAAGGTGGCGGGACGAGGGTTGGTCGAACGACCCGGGCCAATCGTCCTATGCTGTCCACCATGACGGACGACCTGTCCAAGCGCGTCCCCGCACACGATGGCCTACACCAACTGGTGCTGCCGGACGGCCGCAAGGCGATCGGCAAACGACGACGTGGGATGCCGGCCGGGTTTTTCGCCAGCGAAGCCCGTGGACTGCAGGTGCTGCACGATGCGGACGGGTTGCGCGTGCCACGCGTGCATGGACTCGGCCAGGACTGGATCGTGATCGAAGACCTGGGCAGCGGCAGGCCCGGGCCCGGCTTCGATGCCGCTGCCGGCGATGCACTGGCCCGGCAACACGCGTGCCGCGGCAAGGCATTCGGCTTCCAAACCGATGGATGGTGCGGGGACTCACCCCAGGACAATACGCCGGACACGGATGGCCATCGCTTCTTCGCCGAGCGCCGACTGCTGCCACAGGCCCGACGCGCAGTGGACGCAGGGCGCCTTGAAGCCGGCGACATGGCTGGTGTCGAATCGCTGTGCCAACGCCTGCACCAGCTGGTCCCCGTGCAGCCGCCCGTACTGCTTCATGGCGACCTGTGGCACGGCAACCTGCATGCCTGCGGCGATGGCACGCCGGCACTCATCGATGCCGGCGCGGTGCACCATGGCTGGGCCGAAGCGGAGCTGTCGATGCTGGCCCTGTTCGGCACGCCGCGAAGGCCATTGTTCGACGCCTATGCGCAATCCGCTCCACTTGCCCACGACTGGCAGGCGCGCGCACCGCTCTACAACCTCTACCATCTGCTCAACCACCTCAATCTCTTTGGCGGTGGCTATCTCGACGGCGTCCGCCAGGTCCTGGCGCGCTTCGGCTAGCATGCCCGCATGTGCCTGATCGCCCTCGCCTGGCGCGTCCATGCTCGTTACCCGTTGGCACTGATCGCCAATCGCGACGAATCGCATGCGCGTCCCACGGCGGCGGCCGGGCCGGACCCGGATGCCGCCGATGTCCATGGCGGGCGCGACCTGCAGGCCGGCGGCAGCTGGTTGCTGGTATCCACGCGTGGACGGCTGGCCGCCGTGACCAATGTCCGCGCGGGGCTGGCGACCGATACCGCCCCGCGATCGCGGGGCGCGCTGGTCCACGACTTTGCACATGGCACGGCATCCGGCAGCGACTTCCTCGCCAACCTGCGCGAAACCGCCGCCGACCATGGTCGATTCAACCTGCTGGTCTGGGACGGCGAAGCGCTCGGGTTCGCGACCAATCATCCTGTCTTCGAATCCCACGCCGTCGCCCCGGGCATCCACGCAATGAGCAATGGCGCATTCGATGCGCCCTGGCCCAAGAGTGGCCATGCCACGCGCGCCTTGGCCGCATGGCTGCAGTCGGAAGGCAGCCACGGCGCCGTCGCCGACACGGATCCCACACCCCTGTTCGCCGCACTGGCCGAGACCGCGCAGGCGCCGGACGCACTGTTGCCGGACACCGGCGTCGGGCTGGAGCTGGAACGCGTGCTGTCACCCCCATTCGTACGTGGCCAGCGCTATGGCACCCGTTGCAGCACGGTCGTGCTGGTGGGCGACACCGACATCGGCTTCATCGAGCGTCGCTTCGGGCCCGATGGAATACCGCTTGGCGAAAGCACGGCCCTATTGAGCAGGATGCCCAATGACACACCGCCCATGTAGGAGCGGCTTCCGCCGCGAGCTCTTTGACTTGCTGTAACAAAAAGCTGGACCAAGACCAGGAGCTCGCCGTTGAAGCCGCTCCCACGAAGTGCCATCGGGCCTCTTGCGACCGTTGCTGAACACCCTTCCTGCCGCTACGCAGGCCACTCCGATTCACGGTTAGACTTGATCGAGGCCACTGTTCGAGGACCGTCATGGCATCGCGCATCCTGATCGTCATCGTCCTGGCGCTGGCGATGAGTTCGATCGCAATCGCCGGGGTGCCCTTCTGGGGCGCGCGCACGTCGAGTCCGACCTCGGCATTGGCCACGCTGCAGCCGGGCGAATGGATCTGGGGAGGCGACAACGCGGCGCTGGGTCCGATCGCCGTCATCGTCAGCCTCACCGAACAACGTGCGTACGTCTATCGCAACGGCATCCTGATCGGGACCACCACGGTCAGCACCGGCAAGCCCGGCTACGACACCCCGACCGGCGTGTTCACGATCCTGCAGAAAGACAAGGACCACCGCTCCAACATCTACGACAACGCCCCCATGCCCTATCAGCTACGGCTGACCTGGGGTGGCGTGGCATTGCATGCCGGCGGATTACCCGGCTACCCCGAGTCGCACGGTTGCGTGCACTTGCCGACCGAATTCGCCCGGTTGCTGTTCGGTGCCTCCAACATGGGCATGACGGTCGTGGTGACCAAGCAGGGCGTGTCGCCAACCACGCTGGTCCATCCACGCCTGTTGAGCCCGATCCACCCCGGGACGGGCGAAGCCCTCGACATCCCCCGCCTGGCCAGCGGCGCACTCTATCGGTGGCAGCCCGAACTGGCACCGGAGGGACAGATCTCGATGATCGTCAGCCGTGCCGACCGGCGTGTCATCGTGCTGCGCAACGGTATCGAGATCGGCCGCACCCGGATTGCATTGCGTGATCCGGATCAACCGGTGGGGACGCACGCCTACATCATGAAGGCAGGCACCACCTCGTACAATCCGCTGCTTCCAGGCAAGCCACTGCACAACTGGATGGCGATCGGCCTTCCGGGACAGGACGGCGACGCGGGCAGCATCATCGGGGCAGACACTTTCAGTCGCGTGTCCGTGCCGATTGGTTTCGTGGAAGCCGTCCATGCGCAGTTGCGTCCAGGCGCGGTCATGGTGCTGACCGACGACCCGATCCTGCCGGACACCACCGGACGCATCCAGCAGGTCATGGATGCGGATCCGCCCGAAGGCCTGTAAGTGGCGGTGGTGACGATAGCTCTTGGATCGATGCAACTGAAATCGATGCAATTGAACCGGCGCCAATGAAGAAGGCCCGATCTCACGGAGTTTGACCTCCGCAGGGGATCGAGCCTTCCATGCCGGAGCGATTGAACCTGTTGCAACGGGTGCGTCGGCTTGCGCCTCGACCCGCTGTTGCCTGGCTCTTTTTCTCCAACACCTGCACGCTAGTCCATCGTCCGTTAGAAAATCGTCAAGCGTGCGGAGGGTTTATCGTTCCATTTGGCGGTCGAACGCCGCAGGCGAAACCATCAGCACGATCGGGCGCAGGTGATTCAATGCGTTGCCAGGTGATCTTCCGACATGCCATGAGATGCATTGCGCATCCCTTTGTTGTTGCTCGATTGTCGCGCGAGTCATCCCTTGAAAGGGTTGTCCCCTGAATGGGTCGTCCCATGCAGGAACCAGTCACGCACGAGTTGAAGGCCCAGTCTTCCGGGTTTGATCCCGATCGGCTGAGCCTTCGATGTCGAATCTGCTTTGTCCTGCGCGGGCTTTCCGCCGACTTGCGTCTTTGATCCACCTTTTGCCGGCTTCCACTTCTCCGACACAGGCAGGTTAGCGCATGGACTGTTACCGGAGCGTAAAGCAGAACGACCATTCGTCGGCTCGAATTGATCCGGATCTGGTTATTCCGGGTCAGTTTTGCCTGCAGCTGCCGGTCGTGGCTCAGGCCATGGCCACCAGCCCTGCCCTGTTTGCGCATAGCGGTCGGCTGCACGCTCGAAGCGGTTGCGTACGCTGACACCACCGCAGGCCAGGTAGACCGGCAGGAACAGCGGCCCCAGGACCATGTATTGCAGGACGTGTGCGCGCTCGTGGTCGACCAGGACGATGGCTGCCTCGTCGCCGTGCCCGGCGTTGTGCGCATATGTCCTGCATGCGCAGTCCAGGCTGTCACCGGTATGCAGGATCACGTTACCCAGCGTCAGCGCGCCGCCAGGACCCCAGGGGATGCGCTGGAAGACGACGGCCATGTCGTGCCTGCGCCACAGTGACTTGGCACCAAAGCACAAACCAACCGTGCCAATAAGCACGCCCACCAGGGTGTATGGCGCGGCCCATGCCACGCCCACCGTGCGCAGCGCCAGTTGCAGCGCCTGGTTCAGGCACCCTCCTCCGGCATCACCAGCCAAAGGATCAAGTAAACCAGGATGCCCGGGAAGGCGGCCGAGATCACCGAGCCGATGACGTACAGCGCACGCAGCAGGGTGGAGTTCCAGCCAAAGCGCTTGGCCAGGCCACCGACAACGCCGGCAAGGACGCGATCGTGGCGGGAGCGGGCGAGTGTGTGGGTCTGCGACATGGTGAGTCCTCCGGTGCGTTTACAGGAGTCTAGCGCCCGGATCGTGTGGGGAAAGCAAAAGCGGCCAGCAGCTCCGGCTCAAAGCCCTCATTCGGGCGAAAGCCGGAATCCAGTGGCCTGGTCCTGCAACCACGAGAGTCGCTGGATTCCCGCCCAAGCGGCAATGTCGTGACGATAGGCCGATCGAACCCAGGCCCCAGCATCCGCACGTGGCACCCCCATCCCCTTATCGGGCATCTCGCTGCACGTCCGCCTTTGCACACAGCGCCCTGGCGTTCATCGTCGCGCGAACCAAGGTGTGCAAACGCTCCTTGTCGCCCCGCAGGAGCGCGACAAAAGGAGAATCAAGGCGCGCGCTTGGCCAGCCAATCGTGGATGGTGTCGGGCACCTGCTTCTGCGCACGGCCCGAAACGTAAATCCCGATATGGCCGCCCCGGAACGACAACTCCGTGTAGTCGTCGCTGCCGATCAGCCCTTTGAGTGCACGCGAGGCATCCGGCGGCACCAGGTGGTCCTGCTCGGCAAAGATGTTGAGCACCGGCATCTCGACCAGTCCCAGGTGTACCTCGCGACCACCGATCGTGATGCCGCCATTGACGAAGCCATTACCCTGGTAGAACTGCTTGATGAACTGCCGGAACGCTTCACCCGCCTGGTCGGGCGAGTCGAAGATCCACTTCTCCATGCGCAGGAAGTCCTCGACCGCCGGCTTGCTGTCCAGGATGTCCACCAGCCCGACATACTTCTGCATGTTGAGCCGGAACGGCTTGAGCATCAGGTAGCAGTAGTTCATCAAGTCCGCCGGCACGTTGCCCAGCGTGTCGACGAACAGGTCGACGTCCATCTCCTGCACCCAGTTGGACAACATGTTGTCCTTGGTATGGAAATCCACCGGCGTGACCATGGTGATGAGGTTGCGGACCTTGTCAGGGTGCAGTGACGCGTAGCACAGCGAAAACGCACCGCCCTGGCAGATGCCCAGCAGGTTGATCGCATCCAGGTCATGGGTGTCGCGCAGGTAATCGACTGCGCCACCGAGAAAACGCTCGATGTAATCCTCCAGCGTCAGGAAGCGATCGGAACGGTCGGGATAGCCCCAGTCGATGATGTAGACATCCTCCCCGCGCTCCAGCAACCCCTTGACCAGCGAGCGGTTGGACTGCAGGTCGACCATGTAGGGACGGTTGACCAGCGCATAGCTGATCAACATCGGGACTTTTGCGGTCGGCGTCTTTTCGCCGATGTAGCGGTACAACACGACCTTGCCGTCGCGCCAGACTTCCTGCTTTTCGGTCGCACCGTAATCGACGTCGTCGACCCGGCGCAGCGTCTCCAGCCCGGCCGCGAGCTTGCCCTGCGTGCGCAGCGCTTCCTCGGCCAGCGCTTGTGGGCTGAAGTTCAATGGACCGTGCATCTCAGCGACCTCCCTTCTTTACCGCCTTGCCTGCCTTCTTGCCGGCAGCGGGTTTTGCTGCGGTGCGTTTGGCAGCGGGTTTGCCAGCCGTCGTGTTCTTGCTGGTTTTGTTGCTGGTTTTGTTGCTGGTTTTGTTGCTGGTTTTGTTGCTGGTTTTGTTTTGTGCTGGTTTTCTTTGGGGCTTCCTTGACGGCACCCTTCGTTGCCTTCTTCACCGATTCCTTTTTTGCAGCAGGCTGCGCGCCGTTGCCCGCAGCCCGCTTCGGGGTAGCCCCGGGCTTGCCAGTGGCCGGCTGCCCCGATCCCATCTTGTCGACAGCATCCCGCAGCCGACGCACGACGCGCTCGAGTTCTGCGATCTTGCGATGCGCGCCGTCCAGCTCCGTGCGCGTCGGCATGCCGAGCATGGCGCCCGCCTGCTCGACCTGGCGTTGTATACCCTGGCGCAGACGCATCTGCGCATTGACAAGCGCGCCATAGGTTTCGCGGAATTCCTGCGACAGTGCGATATCGGCGTAAGATTCCTCGGCGGCATCGATCCACAGATCGAACAACGCCCGTGCCGAAGTCAATTGATGCCCGGGCTCCTCGTGTGCGGCCAGCTTGTCGGCAAACAACTGATGGGCACGCTGTACCGCCTTGAGCATCAACGCGTTGTAAGCCGCGTCGCGCTGCTGGTATTCCAGTTGCGCGCGTGCCAGCGCCTGCAGGCGTTCTTGATGTTCGCGACCCAGGCCAAAGGCTGGCATGCCCAGCCAGCTGTTGCCTTCACGACGCAGGCTGTCCAGGTAAGGTTTCGAAGCTTCGATCCACTGGTCCAGGTCTTGCGCACCGTCCCCACGCATGGCCTTGAACATGTCCGGAAACGGATTTTCGCCCATGGCACCCAGTGCCCGCTTCCATTCGGCGGCGATATCCGCCGCACCCGTGTCCTGTCCGGAAAAGCGCGCAGCCATCTGCTGCATGGCGCCGTACCAGTCCCGCGCCTGCGTGTTGAAGCGCTGGACGACAGCGTCGGTCTGCGGGTTGCCACCCTGGGCAAGATGGCTCCACCATTCGACCGCCTCCTGCCAGCCGGGGATGGCTTGCGCGCCCATGCCGGGCCTGTTGGGCGCAGAGACGCCGGGCATGGGCGCCCCGCCCTGCCGCATGGCATCGCCCCATGCCTGCCAATACTGCCTGGCAAGTGTTTGGAAATCGTTGCCACCAGATCCGGTCGTCGCCATGCATCCTCCTGTGTTGCGAAGATGCTAGCACCGTCACATCACAGTGGGATCAAACCCTGCGGTACAAGCCGGCGGAATACAAGTGCGAAGCGCCGTATCCAACGACGACGCGACCACAAGCTCACCATTTTGGAATACGCAACCGCTGGCTGATCATCAGTGAGCCGGACAACGCGTACATCAGTACCAGCGGATGCAGCTGCCACGGACCCAGGTGCCAGACGCCAACCCAGATGTCGGCTCCGAGCCGCCCGTTCCAGGCGGCCAGTGCAAGGACTCCCACCAGCACCACGCTGGTCGGGATCGGCGTGCCTTCGAAATACTTGACCTTGCCTTCGTCGCCACTCAAGGATTCGGCGGTGACGTTGTAACGCGCCAACCGGCTGACGCCGCAACCGACGAAGTACGACAGCACCACCCAGTCCCAGCCGCCCTGCAGTCCGCAGGCGTAGGCCAACGCCGCAGGCGCGACGCCAAAGGAAATCACATCGGCCAATGAATCCAGCTCGCGCCCAAGCGTGGAGGCCACCTTGCGCCAGCGCGCCACGCGACCGTCGAGCACATCGAAGATGAAGGCCAGCGGGATCAGGGCCATCCCCAGCAGCAAATCCCCCACACGGCCGTCCTGCAGGAACCGCATCGCGGCAAAGATCGCACCCGTCCCGCAAAACGCATTGCCCAATGTGAAGAAGTCCGCGAGATGGAACTCGCGCAGCGTTGCGAAACGTGGCTTGCGCCCGGCGGGGGATGGGTTGTTTGCGTTCAAGCGGGGACTCCTGGTGCGTACGCCGGTGGCTGGAAATAGTCCGTACGCTTGAGCCTAACCCAACCCGATGTGATCCGCTCGTGCGCACTGCCCATCGCGATGGCGACGCGAGCGCCTTCTCGCGACCGGCCAAGAGCTCAGTTCCTGGGGATCGCCAAGTCTGATTCCGTCAATGCCTCGGTCCCGCGTGGCGTGGCGTGGATCACCGCATCGGCCGGCAGCGCACCGCGCTGGTCCAGGTAGGCATCGACCCGATCCAACGCCGCATACACATACGGCAGCGACGGCACGAAGCGCGCGGCGTAATCAGGAAACGCGAGGAAGGCGTCGAAGTGCTCGCCATGGTCAATCTGCCAATAGCGTACGTTGCGACCAGCGGCCTGCGCCTGCTGGACATATGGCGCGCTGCTGAACGCCGGTGGCACCAGCCCGTCCTCCAGGCCATGGATCACGATGACCGGCAGGCCTTCGCGCGGAAGCGATGCACGGGTCTCGGCGACACCGGCACGCACGCGTTTGGCATCGACACTGTCGCCGTCCCAGAGTGCACGCAGGCACTGCAGGCCCGGCAGGGTCATGTCCGGAAGTGCCAGTTTCGAATCGTTGATACCGACCCCGTTCCCCGGCGGGATCCCTGCCGCGTCCGACCACCAGGCCGCACGCTCGGCGGCGCTCGCCGCACGAGGGCTGAAGGTGGCTTCCTGCGCTGAAAAACTGTAGCCGCAGGGATGCTCGCCAATCCCATAGCGACCATATGCCGAAGCATACGTCACCGCGACCGCGCGCCACAGGTCGAAGCCGACGGAAGCCGCCCCACCATGCAAGCTGCCGTCGGTCCAGCCCTGTGCACGCAGCTGTTGGTAGGCCGACGCTGCCTGTGCCGCGACCGTATCGCCTTCGACCTTGCCTGCCGCCTTGAGCGATGCGCAGCGTTGTATCCAGAGCGGCTCGACCTGGGCACGCAACGGCGGTTGCGGCAGCGACGCCGCCGGCAGGTGCAGCAGTGCGCAGGGCATCAGTAGCGCGGCCTCAGTGGCGAAGTCATACAGCGGCCGTCCGCCATCGCCTTGGACATGGACATTTGGCTCACCGGCGACCACCGCATCGAGCCAGTCCCCGTCAAGCTCTGCAGCGCGCAATACCGCGCCGCCGCCGTTGGAGATGCCAACCGCGATCACGCGCGTAGTGGCAAAGTCGTACCTGTCCCCGGGATATGCCTCGTTGAGCACCTGCAGCGCGTACTCGGCCGCCTGCTTGACATGTCGGCCCCAGTCGGCCTCCGGGTTATCCTGCGAGTGCGCATGCTTGAACGCAACCCCCGACGCGCCATCGGGCACCTGCGGCGCGAATGCCATGTCGCCACGGTCCGATGTCATCACGCCATCGACACCAGCGCCCTGGCCGGCATCGATGTCGAAATAATCGCTGCCGGCACCCTTGTCGGTGTATACCACCGCGCAACCCTTGGGCAGCGCCCATGGTGCGGCCACCGCGATCGCGCCATACACCCCGCGCGAGCCCGATGCCGGCGCGACCACCACGCAGCGGCGCTTGCGGTCGAAGTTGTCCGGCAGCTGCACCAGCACGCGATGCGGCTGGTGCGCACCGGGCAACCTGGCCAGCGCGCTGAACTCGCGCCCGGGCATCGCGTCGAGCGTGCCGTAGAGGCTGCCATAGCCACTGCCCGGCACCAGGTCGGCGATCCCGCGCCAGCTGCTCCAGATCGCACGCCGACGCAACTCCGCTGCCGTTGGATGATCACCCTCCTCGAACCGTGGCGGCGCCATCGCCAGCAGGCCACCCAGACCCACACCTGCCGTCAACAGATCATCGTCGGGACCACGGTGCTCGGTGACCCGCTGCAAGGTAAACATGCTCGCCTCCTGTGCCGTGCCTTGGGGCGGCATCGCGTCCTGCGCGCCAGTCGCGGCGCCAGTGCGCGACGGGATGCCTGAACAGCCGGACAGAATACCGGCAGCTATGCAGAGAAGCGCCGTCGCGCCCGTGCGGGTCGTCATTTTCATGACACCACACTACCAAGCCCCCAGGCGCCGGGTATCGTACCTTCGTCCAGCCGTTGGGCGACGACTGCCCTGCTAGGCTGTTGGTTCGTGGTCAGCCCGCCCGGGATTGCCCACGACCAGCCCTCGCCGAAACAGGCACTGGACCCGTCATTGCCGCGAAGGCGGGAATGACGGTCCAACACGTCGCACGAACAATGCACGAACAATGCACGAACACTTTAAGACGCCCCAGCCAGGCCACCCCCACACCGTCAAGACTCCCATGACCCAACACACCATCCTCATCACCGGTGCCGCCAGCGGTATCGGTGCCGGCATCGCCACCGAGCTGGCAGCGGCCGGCCACCATATCGTCGTGACCGACCTTGACGCAGACGCAGCCGGCAAGGTCGCTGAAAGCATCCGCAGCGAGGGCGGCTCTGCCGAAGCACTTGCCCTGGACGTCACCTCCGACGACAGCGTCGCCGCCGCGATGCGTGATGCCTCACGGCCGGTCGATGTCCTCGTCAACAATGCCGGCTTGCAACACGTTGCACCGCTGGAAGACTTCCCCATCGCCAAGTGGGATTTCCTCGTACAGGTGATGCTTGTCGGCGTCGCCCGCCTGACCCGCGCCGTGTTGCCGGGCATGCGCGAGCGTGGCTTTGGTCGCATCGTCAACATCGGCTCGATCCACTCGCTGGTCGCCAGCCCCTACAAGAGTGCCTACGTCGCGGCCAAGCACGGGCTGGTGGGTTTCTCCAAGGTCATGGCGCTGGAGACCGCCGACACCGACATCACCATCAACACCATCTGCCCCACCTACGTGAAGACCCCATTGGTCGACAAGCAGATCGCCGACCAGGCAAAAACGCGCGGCATCCCCGAGTCGCAGGTGGTCAGCGAAGTCATGCTCAAGCCCATGCCCAAGGGCGTGTTCATCGGCTTCGACGAGCTGGCCGGCATCACCGCCTTCCTGATGTCCGCGCACGCGCGCAACATCACCGGCCACACCATCGAAGTCGATGGCGGCTGGACCGTGCAGTAACGCGACACACGCCGACAACGCATGCCCACCCTGCTCATCGCCGACGACCATCCGCTGTTCCGCGCAGCGTTGCGCGGCGCCGCGGCCGATGCCATCGCCGACCTGCAGGTGCGCGAAGCCGAATCCCTGGATGGCGTGCTGGCTGCACTGGAGTCCGACCCCGACATCGACCTTGTCCTGCTGGACCTGCACATGCCCGGCAATCACGGTCTGGCCGGGCTGGCGGCGATCCGTGCCCAGCATCCGGGCGTCGCCGTCGTGGTCGTCTCCGCCAATGACGACCCACGCGTCATCCGCCGCGCGCTGGACCACGGCGCCGCCGGCTACCTGCCCAAGAGCACCGGCCTCAATGAATTGCGCGACGCCATCCGCACCGTGCTGGCCTGCGAGCAATGGCTGCCGCCCGCGATGCGCGGCGCGGTGGCCAATACGCGCACCTCCACCGACGACAGCCGGTTGGCCGCCCGCCTGGCCAGCCTGTCCCCGCAACAGTTCCGCGTACTGGTGCTGGTCGCCGAAGGCCTGCTCAACAAGCAGATCGCAGATCGCCTGGACATCCAGGAACGCACGGTGAAGGCGCACTTGACTGCGATCTTCGAGCGACTCGGGGTGCGCAATCGTACGCAGGCCGGCGTGGTGTTGCGCGAACTCGAACTCAGCGACCCCTCACGGCAGATTTAAGCTGCCCGCCCGCGCCATTTACAGTGTTGAAGTGTCCCTTGCCTTTCATGCAGGTCTGCTCGTGGCGAGCGGCTGAAACCGTGCACACTACGACAAGAGCATCAACGTTTCTGCCTGTCGAAAATGGCAAGACGCAGGGCAAAAATGGCGGCAGCCAGACATACACCGGGAATCACCAGACCAACACACGTGACGATGAGCATGAAGAGCATCGAGCGTTGCTCGCATCCGCGGCAAAATACGCTATCGATTCCTGGTAGGGCGACGAGAACGAAAGCGAAGATGCCCGCCAGCGCCAGACATAGAAGGGCGCGCAGTGGCAGTGGCATCGTACTCGTCGACCAGATCCGTTCGACGTCGGGCCTGGCTGCCGTGAAGCAGATATATCCACCGAGCAACTGTAGGGGGCTCGTAGTCCACGCCACCATCAACGCCAAGACTGCGTTCCACGGACGTTCGTAGGCACCAAAACGAGCGTGCAGGACTTCAGGGAAATGCCAGCTGGTTGCCTCGATGAACCCCTGCGCCGCATGTCGGGCTACCGATGGCTTGATTCCGTATGCAGCAATCGACATGAGTACCGCGGAGACTGCAAGGAGGACATATATCTTCCTCCATTGACGTTTGACGTGATGTCGGTGTCTTGCCTGGATCAACCAAGCGTCAGGAAGGCTCAAGCTGGCACTCCTAGACGCTCAGTACAGGAGGCGGGTACGCAAGGTACTCGGAATGGCCGCCAACGTCGCACGCAGGTCTTCGGCCTGCGCATCCTCAGCGGTGACGTCGATAACGACGTAGCCGACATTGGCATCGGTGCGCAGGAACTGGCCATCGATGTTGATCCCGCGCTGGCCGAAGATTTCGTTGATCCGCGACAGCACGCCCGGGACGTTGCGGTGGATGTGCAGCAGGCGATGGCTGCCGTCGTGCTCGGGCAGGGTGACCTCGGGGAAGTTCACCGACGACAGGGTGCTGCCGTTGTCGCTGTAGCGCACGAGCTTGGCCGCGACCTCGATCCCGATGTTGTCCTGCGCCTCGAGCGTGCTGCCACCGACATGCGGCGTCAGGATCACGTTGTCCAGGCCACACAGCCGCGACTGCAGTGGGTCGTCGTTGCCCTTGGGCTCCTCCGGGTAGACATCGACCGCCGCGCCGGCGAGATGCCCGGAGCTGATCGCATCTGCCAGCGCATCGATGACGACTACCGTGCCGCGCGAGGCATTGATCAGGTGCGCACCCGGCTTCATCCGCGCGATCTGTTCGGCGCCGATCATCCATTTCGTCGCTGCGGTCTCGGGGACGTGCAAAGTCACCACGTCGGAGGCTTCGAGCAAGCTGTCGAGGTCCTTTGATGCCCGCGCGTTGCCCAGCGAGAGCTTGCTTTCGATGTCGTGGAACAACACCTGCATGCCCAGCGACTCCGCCAGCACGCCGACCTGGGTGCCGATATGGCCGTAGCCGACGATGCCCAGGGTCTTGCCACGCGCCTCGTGGCTGCCGTCGGAGGACTTGCTCCAGCCCCCACGATGGCACTGCGCCGACTTCTGCGGGATGCCGCGCAACAGCATGATGGCTTCGGCCAGGACGAGTTCGGCGACGCTGCGGGTGTTGGAGTACGGCGCGTTGAAGACCGGGATGCCGGCCAGTTCCGCTGCTTCCAGGTCGACCTGGTTGGTGCCGATGCAGAAGCAGCCGATCGCCAGCAGGCGCTTGGCTTCGGACAGCACGTCGGCGGTCAACTGGGTGCGCGAGCGGATGCCGATGAAATGCGCGTCCGCAATCGCCTCGCGCAGCGCATCCTCGGGCAGCGATTTGGCATGGGTGACGACGTTGCTGTAGCCAGCGGCCCGGAACGTCTCCACCGCATTGGCGCTGATGCCTTCCAGCAACAGGATCTTGATGTCCTGCTTGGGGTACGACGTCTTTTTCATTGGAGCACCATTGCGATCGGAATCCCCAGTCTGCCAGTTACGGATCGGGTTTGCTGCGCCGCCGCACTGGACGCGGGCGCGGGCGGCTGGCACGCTGGCCGTGATCCGCGAGCACCGCAATTCGACCCCACTGCGCAGGAGCGCATCGGACACGCCATGGCTGACCCGCGCCTGGAATCCCTCGCCCATGCCGTGCCGGCACTGCGACTGACGTTCGACCCGGCCGACCTGGAACACTACGGCCGCGACTGGACCCGGCGCTGGACCCCGGCACCGTTGGCCATCGCGTTTCCCGCCAACGTGGCCGAGGTCCAGGCCATCGTGCGCTGGGCCAACGCACAGCGCGTGGCGATCGTTCCTTCAGGCGGACGCACCGGCTTGTCCGGCGGCGCGGTCGCGGCCAACGGCGAGCTCGTCGTCAGCCTGGAGCGCATGAACAAGGTGCTCGGGTTCGATGCGGTCGACCGCACACTCACGGTCCAGGCCGGTGTCCCGTTGCAGGCCGCACAGGACGCGGCACGCGAACACGGCCTGCAGTATCCGGTCGACTTCGCATCGCGTGGGTCGTGCACCATCGGCGGCAACATCGCCACCAATGCCGGCGGGATCCGCGTGCTGCGCCATGGCAACACCCGCGAGTGGATCGCCGGGCTGACGCTGGTGACCGGCAATGGCGACCTGCTGGAACTCGGGCGCAGCCTGGTCAAGAATTCCAGCGGCTACGACCTGCGGCACCTTGCGATCGCCTCGGAAGGCACCCTGGGCATCGTGGTCGAGGCCACCCTGAAACTTACCGGGCCGGCGCCGCCGAGCAAGGTCATGTTGCTGGCGCTGCCCTCGTTCGACGCGTTGATGCAGGTGTTCGCGGCGTTCCGGCAACGCCTGCAGCTGCAGGCGTTCGAGTTCCTCACCGATCGCGCTCTACACCACGTGCTGGCCCATGGCGACCAGGCACCCTTCGCCGAGGTGCATCCGTTTTACGTGGTCACCGAATTCGACAGTGACGAAGACAGCGACGCCGAGGCGCTCGCCGCTTTCGAGTCCTGCATGGCGGATGGGCTGGTCGCCGACGGCGTGATCAGCCAGAGCGATGCGCAGGCGGCGCAACTGTGGCGCTTGCGCGAGGCCATTACCGAAAGCCTTGCCGCTGACATGCCGTACAAGAACGACGTCTCGGTGCGACTGTCGGCGATGCCGGCCTTCCTCGCCGACACGCAGACGTTGCTGGACGCCGAGTATCCGCAGTTCGAGGTGGTCTGGTTCGGCCACATCGGTGACGGCAACCTGCACATCAACATCCTCAAACCCGATGCCATGGCGCAGGCGGACTTCGTTGCCGATTGCGAGCGCGTCACCAGGCTGCTGGCCGACGTGTTGCAGGCGCATGGCGGCAGCATCTCGGCCGAACACGGCATCGGACTGGTCAAGAAGCCCTATCTGTCCTGTACCCGCAGCGAGCTGGAAATCCTGGCGATGCGCGGGATCAAGGCGGTGCTGGACCCGAACGGGATCATGAATCCCGGCAAGCTGTTTGATTGAATGACGCCGGGGCGGACGAGCCCGGCGAAACATCGCTCAATGCCCCGCCCCCTTTGCGCAACCTGCATTGCGTGCATCGACCAATCCGCAAGGAAACGTAACGTGACGACCTGCAAGGCCCCACCAACCCCCAGCACGTCGGAAGGCATGGGCCTGTTTGGACGCTTGCTTTCACTCTGGGTTGGCCTGGCCATCGTCGCGGGCGTGCTGATCGGGCGGTTCGCGCCCTTGGTCCCCGAGACCTTGTCTCGATTTGAGTACGCCCAGGTGTCCATCCCGGTGGCCATGCTGGTCTGGGCGATGATCTTTCCGATGATGGTGCAGGTCGACTTCACGTCTGTGCTGGAGGTCCGCCGCCAACCCAAGGGGTTGGTCATCACCACCGCAGTGAACTGGCTGGTCAAACCGTTCACCATGTTTGCCATCGCCTGGTTCTTCCTGACCGTGGTATTCGCGCCCCTGGTTCCAGCCGAGCGCGCCAGGGAATACCTGGCCGGCGCCATCCTCCTGGGTGCGGCGCCCTGCACCGCCATGGTCTTCGTGTGGAGCTACCTCACCCGCGGCGACGCCGCCTACACGCTCGTCCAGGTGGCGCTCAACGACCTGATCATGCTGTTTGCGTTTGCGCCCATCGTCGTGTTCCTGCTTGGCGTGTCCAACATCCAGGTGCCATGGAACACGGTCATCCTGTCAGTGCTGCTCTACATCGTGATCCCGCTCGCGGCCGGCTACCTGACGCGCCGGGCGGTCATCAAGCACCACGGCAAGGCGTGGTTGGACGATGTGTTCCTCAAGCGTCTGGGACCGATCACCCAGGTCGGCTTGATCATCACGTTGGTGTTGCTGTTCGCATTCCAGGGCGAGGTGATCCTTGCCAGCCCGCTGGACATCGTGCTGATCGCCATCCCGCTGACTGTCCAGACGTTCCTGATCTTCTTCATTGCCTACGGCTGGGCCAGGCTCTGGAAGGTACCCCATGCCATCGCCGCTCCCGCGGCCCTGATCGGCGCAAGCAACTTCTTCGAACTGGCCGTCGCGGTCGCCATCGCACTGTTCGGCCTGCAATCCGGGGCAGCGCTGGCCACGGTGGTGGGGGTATTGGTGGAGGTGCCGGTCATGCTGGCGCTGGTGCGCATCGCCAACGGCACGCGCAGCCGCTTCCCAACGACCCAGCAGGTTGGCGGTTAGGTTCCTGCAGATGGCGCAGGACCAGAAGTACCGAAGATGGATTGCGCCGGGAAAACACGATCTGCGTGACCATCGACGTTGGAAATTGACGCGCGTTTCACGGCACGCACGCATCGATGGGAGTTGCGCCGGTATCGGCTGGTGACGTCGAAGCAGAACGCATGGCCACGCAACGAAATACCTGATCATCAGGATGCGCGCTCAACGGATCGACGCCTGCGGCCGCAACGAGCCGCTGAGGCACTGCCAATCCGCAGACGCCCACGAATGCATCGCTGCCTGAACGCATATGAAACGCGGACGGCAGTGCGCGCAACGACTGCCCGGAGGGCATTCTCGCATCACCTCGCATTCACACGCATGCGGCCTCATACTGTTGACATGCTTGTCAAGGCAACCAGCGACGGGCCGCGCCCAGACAAGTCTTCGAGCGCAAGCGCTGAGCCGCCGCGCGGCGATGATCCTCTCGCCTTCATGCAAGGCGGTGGCGCGATGGGCGAACTCATCCGCAGTCGCGATTGGCAGGACACCGAGTTGGGGCCGCCAGCGCAGTGGCCCGTAACGCTGAAGACGTCTGTCAGCACCGTGCTCAATTCCGGCACGCCGATGCTCATCGCCTGGGGCGACGACCTGCTGCAGTTCTACAACGACGGCTACATCCCGATACTGACCGGGAGCAAGCATCCTGCTGCGCTCGGTTGCAAGGTCAAAGACAGCTTCCCTGAGATCTGGGGCGACTTCCTCTGGCCGCTGGTGGATCGGGTCCTGACCACGGGCGAGCCGATCGCCATGGAAAACGCCCGCATCATGCTGGACCGCGACGGCGATCTGCTGGAATCCTATTTCACCTTTTCCTACAGCCCGATCAAGTCGCTGGCCGGCAAGGTCTGCGGCGTGGCATCGGTGGCCCTGGAAACCACCGATGAAGTCATCATCAAGCGGCGCGAGCGGGGACTGCTGCAGCTCAACGAGCAGCTGGCCGCCGCGACCACGCACGGCGAGCTGCGCCAGGCAGTGCGCGACCATGTCGAAGGCAACCGGAGCGACCTGCCGTTCCTGCTCTGGTACGACCGCGGCGACCCGCCCGGGTCCTGGCGCCTGGTCGAGGCCTGCGGGGTTTCAACCGATGCTCCGATACGCCGGCAGTTGGACGGGCACGATGATGCGTCGATACTCGGACAGGCAATCGATTCCAATACGCCTGTTGCACGTTTGGTGTCGCTTCCGGAACCGGTAACCGATTGGCTGCTCGATCCACCCCCGGCGTTGGCTGTCCAGACCCTCGCCATCGAACCCCTGTGCTACGTCAATTATTCAACCCCTGACGCCTATCTGGTTTTCGGGATCAGCGCGCAGCTGCCTTTCGATGGTTCCTACAAGAATTTCCTGGAGAGCATCTGCCGATGCATCGAGCAGGCGGTCCGTCGGATCAGCGCGGCTGACATCGCGCAGCGTGAAAACCTGCGCCAGTTCGACGAAGTCACGGCAGTCGTGCCTTCGCTGGTGTGGAAGGCCGATGCCAGCGGCGCCTGCACGTTCGTCAGCAGGCCCTGGCTGGATTTCACCGGCCTGGGCAGTTCGGACTCGCTGGGCGACGGCTGGATGAGGGGTATCCATCCGGCGGACCGAGCCGACGTGGAAACTGCGCGTCGAACCGCCTTTGCAGGCTGCCATCCACTCAACGTGGTGTACCGGCTCCGGCGCGCCGACGGGCAATACCGATGGATGATGGACCAGGGCTTGCCGCGCTACGACGAGCACGGCGATTTCCTCGGCATGGTCGGCAGTGCGCTGGATATCACCGAGCGCAAGGAGGCTGAATCGGTCCTGCGCGATACCAGCGACCGCCTTGCACTGGCGACCAAGTCGGCACGGATCGGCATCTGGGATTGGGACGTACCGGCAAACACGCTGCTATTCGACGCCCAGATGCTGCAGTTGTATGGCCTTGAAAGCGGGAAGTTCGCCGAAGCCTACGAGGCCTGGGTGCAATTGCTCCATCCCGACGACCGCGAGCGCGTCCAGTCCGAAATCTCGGATGCCCTGGCTGGCAGAGGGGAGTACCGCACGAGGTTCCGGATCATCCGGGGTGACGGGCAGGTACGAGACATCGAGGCCAATGGCCTCGTGCAGCGCGCAGCCGATGGCACTGCCCTGCGCATGATCGGCGCCAACCGCGACATCACCGACCAGATGCAGGCCGACCGGCACATCCGCTACCTCAACCGCGTCCACGCCATGACCAGCAGCGTCAACGCGCTGATCGTGCACGCTGGCAACCGCGAAGACCTGTTCCAGCAAGCCTGTCGCATCGCCGTGGGGGTCGGTGGTTTCCAGGTTGCGATGATCGGCGTCGTCGCGCCAGGTGGACTGGACTATGTCGCATTCGATGGCACCAAGGACGACGCTGTCCGCGATGTCCGGGCCGTCATGGCCTCCCGCGGCGCCGTACCCAGCCCGCTGGCCGCGCGTGCGATGCGGGACAAGGTCGCGTGCGTGTCCAATGCCTCGCAGTTGGACCCAGAGGTCGTTGCCAGGGAGCTGCATGTGCGCCATGGCGTCCACTCGATGGCCATCCTTCCGCTATTGTCGGATGGTGCGTCGGTAGGAGTCATGGTGCTCTATGCGGCCGAAAACGACTTTTTCCAGGCCCAGGAAATAAAGCTGCTGACCGAACTTTCCGACGACGTCGCGTTGGCCGCCGGTCACCTGGACAAGCGTGACCGGTTGGCGTTCCTCGCCCGCTACGACCCGCTGACCGGGCTGGCCAACCGAAGCCTCTTCCTTGAGCGGGTCGGCCAACATTTGCGCACCGCCGAAAGCGCGGGTGAGCAGGTTGCCGTGCTCATGTTCGACCTGGAACGCTTCAAGAACATCAACGACGGCCTGGGACGTGATGCGGGCGACCAGTTGCTCAGGCAGGTCGCGGACTGGCTCACCGGTCATCTGGGCGACGCCAGTCTCCTGGCCCGGATCTATGCCGATCGTTACGGCATTGTCATCCCGGCAGGCCGGGGCAGCGGCGAAATCGCACATGTCATCGAGTCGATGATGGCGTCCTTCCTGGGCGCATCTTTCGACGTCAATGGCGAAAGCCTGCGCATAGCCGCCCGTGCCGGCGTCGCCATCTACCCCACTGACGGCGAGGACGCAGAGGCGCTTTTCAAATGCGCCGAGGCCGCGCTGAAGAAAGCAGGTGCGAGTAGCGCCCGCCACCTGTTCTACACGCAGAAGATGACCGACGCCGTCTCCGCGCGGCTTGCGTTGGAAAGCCAGTTGCGCAACGCCCTTGAAAACGAGGAGTTCGTGCTGCACTACCAGCCCAAGGTCGATCTTGCCAGCGGCAAGCTCAGCGGCGCCGAAGCATTGATCCGCTGGAACAACCCACGCACCGGACTGATGCCGCCGGGGCTGTTCATCCCCATCCTGGAGGAGACCGGGATGATCAACGAGGTCGGCAGCTGGGCACTGCAGCAGGCGATATCCGACTGGTTGCGTTGGCGCCGGGACGGACTGCGCGCAGTTCCCATCGCCGTCAATGTCTCCCCGCTGCAATTGCGCGACCCGGCCTTCATCTCCCAGCTGGGACGGGCGACCTCCGTCGCGCAGGGTGCCGCACAGGGACTGGCACTGGAAATCACCGAGTCCATGATCATGGATGACGTGAAGCAGAGCATCGCAACGCTCAAGGTGATCCGCGACATGGGCATCAGCGTCGCCATCGATGACTTCGGCACCGGGTTTTCGTCCCTGGGTTACCTGGCCAAGTTGCCGATTGACACATTGAAGATCGATCGCATGTTCATCGTCGACATGGTCGCATCGGCCGAGGGGCTCAGCCTGGTCTCGACCATGCTGACACTGGCGCGTTCGCTGAAGCTGGGGGTGGTGGCGGAAGGCGTGGAAACCGCGGAGCAGGCAAGCCTGTTGCGTTCGCTCGAATGCGACGAAATCCAGGGTTACCTCGTCAGTCCCCCGCTGGCCTGTGCGCAGTTCGAAGCGCGCTTCCTGGCCGATGCCTGGCGGATGCATTGATCCGCCAGGAAACGCGGCGGCTGGAAGTCACATTCGATTCAATCGGAATGGGTCGCTCAACCAACGTTCGCATTTCCACGCATCGCTTCCCTGGGGCCCGGCCCACCTGGTTCATCGAGTCCACCTGCGCTACCAACTGATCGACGCCGTCCGCGGAGCCCTCCAGTCGGCTTGGCGCCTGATTCCTTTGAAGTCGGCTTCGTCCCCCTGCAGCGCCGCAAGGACGTAGCGGGTGCCGCTTGGCACGCTCTGCATCGTCATGGTCGCGGTGATCGGAACATGGTCGAGGACAGCCGGGGATAACCGACAAACAGCATGGCCGTCCAGACAATCCGCTGCGTCAGGGCAACCTCCAGTAGACCACCAAGGCCGGTGGACTGCCGGCCGTCCGGCAAGGCGATGTCGACACTCGAGGTGCCGCCCGACCGAATGTCCATTACGTACTGCGACCCAGCCCCCGGCCTCGGGCATGCTCCACTACTTGAGGTGCACCGGTGTCGCCAACGCTTCGCGGACCAGCCGCATGGTCGCCAGCTGGCAGGTCCGCACCCGTATGGAGGCCAGATGCGGCGGTGCGCGAGTGGGCCGACCTGTCTTCACTACGCCACCCGGGTCAAGCTTGACGCCGGCCCACATCCAGATGCGTCAGGTATAGGCGTAGATCGAACTCCACCTGGTGGTAGTCCGGTTGCATGTGCGTGCACAGCCGGTAGAACGATTTGTCGTGCCCGGCATGCTTCAAGTGCGCCAACTCATGCACGACGATCATCTCCAGGAAGCTGGCGGGCGCATCACGAAAGATGCTGGCGATGCGGATCTCGCGACTGGCCTTGAGCCTACTGCCCTGCACCCGCGAAACCGTGGTGTGAGTGCCGAGTGCGTGTTTCACGACCTGCAGCTTGTCGTCATAGACCACCTTGCGCAGCGGCACCGACTTTCGCAGGTAGCGGTCCTTGAGCGCCTGGACGTAATCGTACAGCTGGCCGTCGCCGCGCACGGCGTGTGGCTCGCAGTACTTGTCGTCCAGCATCGCTCCCAGCCGACCTTGCGCGATCAATGCACGTACCTGCACCAGTACGCTTTGAGGGTAACCAGCCAGGTACTTGAGTGGTTCCATCGGCAGCAGGACGACAAAGCGGTTCGGGCAGGACCGGTATGATGGGCCGGAACACCAGAATGCGAAACCCGGGACATGGCCAAGCCGACACCGCTCCAGGAACAATTGCTCAAGGCAGGCCTGGTCAAGAAATCCAAGGTGGCCCAGGTGGCGCGCGAGCAGAACAAGGCCCGGCATGCCAAAGGGTCATCGAGACCCAACGAGATCCAGGTGGAAGTAGAGCGCTCGCGCGCCGAGAAAGCCGAGCGCGATCGCACGCTTTCCGCCGAGCGCAAAGCCAAGGTCCGGGCCGGCGAACTCGCTGCCCAGGCGCGGCAGATCATCGAAGACAAGAAAGTGCCGTGTGCGGGGGAGATCGAATACCGATTCACCGCCGACGGAGCCATCCGCACCCTGCTCGTCAACGAAGACCTGCGCAAGATGCTGTCTTCCGGGGCATTGGTGATCGTCCGTCTCGGCCACCGTTACGAGCTGCTGCCGCGCGCGGCGGGCGACAAGGTCCGCGAACGCGACCCCAGCATGATCGTGCTCGACCACCGCCAGGAGGCAGGCACCGCTCCCTGCGCCGGAAACCCCGAAGACGACGCGTATTACGCACAGTTCCAGGTGCCAGACGACTTGGTTTGGTAGCTCCGCGATTCAATCCAAGTCCGCTGCCCGGAGAAAGCGCACGCTGATCGCCCGTCGCAGCTCAAGGATAAAATACGTCCCGGTACTTTTTTGCAAAAAAATACCTGTCATGCCTTGCGATACTTTTCTCGCTGCGCAGGGCGAAGGATCACCAACGCGATCCCGCCCAATACCGCCATGGCTGCAAGCACCAATCGCATCGTCAGCGGTTCTGCAAGAAACAGCGCACCGCCAATGGCTGCAAGCACCGGCACGCCCAGTTGGACGGTCGCAGCCGTCGTCGCCTTCAACGATGGCAAAGCCGCATACCAGATCGCATAGCCGATGCCAGACGCCAACGCACCCGATGCGATCGCATAGCCCACGCCCGCCAGATCAACACGGATATCGCGCGACAGAAACATTACAAGCACCAGCAAGATCGGCAGTGTCCGCAGGAAGTTGCCAGTGGTCGTCCGCAGCGGATCTACCGCGCATCTTCCTCGCAGCGAATAGATCCCCCACGAGACGCCGGCACCCAGCATCAACAAGGCTGCCCATGGCGGTGGCGCCGCGACCCCGGGCAGCAACAAGCCGATGAGACCGCCGAACGCCAGCAGCAATCCCGTAACCTGGCGAGCCTGCAAACGTTCACCGGCCCGGACGCCCTGGCCAATCATCGTCACCTGCACCGCGCCGAACAGCAGCAACGCGCCCGTGGCCGTTGGCAGGCTGACATAGGCAAAGGAGAATCCCGCGGCGTAGGCGAACAGGGCCAGTGCCGATAACCAGCTGCCGGCTTCGGCACGTGCTTGGGCAGGTATTTCACCACGTGCGCCACCGCGCAGGCAGACGATGACCCAGAGCATCAACGCGCCTGAAAGCAGTCGGATCGTCGTGAAGCCCGCCGCATCGATCGTGGTTTGCATCAACGCCATCCGGCAAAGTACCGAATTGGCAGCGAATGCGAGCATCGCCATAAACGTCAGCAGTGTGATGCGGTACACCTGGGTTGCCATTTCAGACAGTGTCCGCCTCGTCAGCGCGATACTTCGCTGTCGGCTGGGGCCGATACGCCATAGACGAAGCATGCAGCAATAAAGCCGCCACGACACCAACCGGTTTCAACTTAGATGGTCTCGCACCTTTACCCTGCGCAGCGCCCTGCACTGTGCAAATCATGATGCAAGCCATGAATTTCACTCCCTGGCCGGAGACAACGGTGCATTGGGTGAGCGCCCCCACCTGCGCGGCTACTCGCGGCCAGGCGCCATCTTTCGAGATCGTGTCGAGCACCGACATGTACCATGATTTATCACCCAGAAACCCCCACGCCGACAACCGCGCGACATCCTCGAGGCTACCTCATGAGCAACGCATCCGAGTACACCCCACCCAAGGTCTGGACGGGGGACCAGCAAAGCGGGGGCAAGTTTGCCAGCATCAACCGGCCGGTAGCTGGCGCCACGCACGACAAGGCCCTGCCTGTCGGTCGCCATCCGCTGCAGCTTTACTCGCTGGCCACACCCAACGGCGTCAAGGTGACGATCCTGCTCGAAGAACTGCTTGCGATCGGCTGCAGGGGCGCCGAGTACGACGCGTGGCTGATCCGGATCGACGAAGGCGACCAGTTTGGCAGTGGCTTTGTGGGCGCCAATCCCAATTCCAAGATCCCGGCGCTGATGGATCACGGTGGTGATACGCCGGTAAGGGTGTTCGAGTCCGGCGCCATCCTGCAGTACCTGGCGGAAAAATTCGGAGCCTTCCTGCCCGCCAGTGGCGCAGCGCGGGCCGAATGCCTGTCGTGGCTGTTCTGGCAGATGGGCAGCGCACCCTTTCTGGGAGGAGGGTTTGGGCATTTCTACGCTTATGCGCCTGCCAGGTTCGAGTACCCGATCAACCGTTACGCAATGGAGGTCAAGCGTCAGCTGGATGTGCTGGATCGCCAGCTGGCAGGGCACCGCTTCGTGGCGGGCGACGAGTACACCATCGCCGACATGGCGGTATGGCCCTGGTACGGCACGCTGGTACAAGGCGAGCTTTACGAGGCAGGCGAGTTTCTCGCCGTGCGCGAGTACACGCACCTGCTGCGCTGGACCGACGAGGTTGCGATGCGTCCAGCAGTACAGCGCGGGCGCAAGGTCAACCGTGCCTGGGGGGAGCCGTCCAGCCAGTTGCATGAACGCCACGATGCCAGCGACTTCGAGGACCGGACCCAGGACAAGTTGGCCCCTGTAGCCAACGACGCACCATGATCACCCTGTACGACTGCGCCACCGCGCCGAGTCCGCGCCGCGCCAAGATTTTTTTGACTGAATAGGGCGTGCAGCACACCGCGCAGATCAACCTGCGCGACGGCGAGCAACCGGGCGAGGACTACCGGCAGATCAACCCGCGATGCACCATGCCTGCGCTGCGCACGGAAGAAGGCACGGCGCAAATGGACAGTGCGGCCATTGCCGCATACCGCGAAGCTTGCTACCCGCAGGCGCCGATGATGGGGCGTACGTCGCAGGACATGACGCAGATCGCCAGCTGGCAGTGGCGCGTCGAGTTTGAAGGCCTGTGGCGGTGGCCGACGCGCTTCGCAACAGCAACCCCGCCATGGTGGACTGCGCCCTGCCAAGCCCTGTGGACTCCGCGCAAATTCCCCAGCTGGGCCAGCGCGGTCCGGCCCGGACCCAGCAGTTATTCGCGACGCTCGACGAGCAAACTGCTGGACGCGATTTCATTGCCGCAAATCAGTTCAGCGTCGCAGACATCACGGCAGTTGTGGCAGTGGACTTTGCGCGAGTAGTACGGCTCTATGAGTTTGCGGCGTGGCGGCCGGCGACGAAAGACACAAGAGCCGCAAGCCAACAGGTCGCCAGCAGCATCTACGCCACAGGCGACAGTATGACGCCCATACCGGGATTAAACCCTTGCGCCAGTATTCCGCCGTGGTTGCCCATCCACCAGACGAAGCCACGACGCACGGCGATGAAAATGATTCCCGCGACGAGTCCGATTTGCCACGGCACAGCCGCCAGCGCATTGAATCCAGACTTTCCGTAGTCTGCGCTCATATATATCTCCCCGGCTCCTGCCCGGACGATACTCCGCCCGCCTGCCGTCGTCAGGTCGCGGGCCTGTCGGACATGGCTTTATTGCACCCTGCGCGCCGCCAACAACCGATCCAGCACCGACTTCAACGCCAGCGGCTTGACCGGCTTCAGCAGCAGCGGTAGGCCGGCCTCGTGCACAGCGCGGCGGACGGTTTCGCCGGCGTCGGCAGTCAGCACCAGGGTCGGGCGCGGGCCGTGGATGGCTGATAGATATTCATGCAATTCGACGCCGGTGTCGCCGTCGTCGAGGTGGTAGTCCAGTAGCCAGAGATCAGCGGTGTTGCCGTCGAGCGCGACCTGCGCGGTGTGCAGGTTGGTGGCGGGCATGACGTTGCAACCCCAGCCGCGCAGCACCTGCACCATTGCGTCCAGTGCGAGCGGTTCATTGTCGACCACCAGCACATCCAGCCCTGCCAACGCAGGTGCGCGCCCTGCCCCGGTCGCTGGCCATGGCGTTGGTGCGCGCGCGACCTGGACGGCGAACACGGTGCCGGTGCCGGGTTGGCTGTGCAGGGTGAGCGGCGCATCGAGCAGGCGCGCGATGCGGTCGGCGATGGCCAGGCCCAGGCCCAGCCCCTGGCCGGCGGCATCGTCGCCACGACGGAACTCTTCGAAGATCACCGTCTGTTGATCGGACGCGATGCCGATGCCGGTGTCGTGCACTTCGATCCGCACTTGATCGCCGCTGCGGCGCACGCCGAGCACGATGCCGCCGCGCGTGGTGTAGCGCACGGCGTTTGCCAGGAAGTTCTGCAGCACCCGGCGCAGCAGCTGCGGGTCGGTGTGCACCCAGGCGCGCGTGGGGCGGTAGCGCAGCGCGAGGCCGCGCTCGGCGGCGAGTGCGTGGAACTCGGAGGCCAGCGGCTCGAGCACTTCGGCCAGTGGGAAGCTGCGCGGCTCGGGCACCAGGCCGCCCGCCTCCAGCCGCGACATGTCCAGCAGGCCGGTCAGCAGGTTGGTGGTGGAATCCAGCGCGCCGCGGATCTGGCGCACGGACGCACCCTGCCCCGGCTCGAGCGACTGCTGCGCGAGGGCATCGGTAAACAGGTGCGCGGCGTGCAGCGGCTGCAGCAGGTCGTGGCCGATGGCGGCCAGGAAGCGGCTCTTGGCGTCGTTGGCGTGCTCGGCTTCGCGCTTGGCGGCCTCCAGGTCGGTGGTGCGTGCCTCGACGCGTTGTTCAAGCGTTTCGTTGGACTGCAGCAGCGCGGCCTCGGTGCGGCGGAAGTCGGTGACGTCGGTGAAGGTCGCCACGAAACCGCCGCCGGGCATCGGCACGCCACGGATCTCGACGATGCCACCATCGGGGAACACGCGTTCGGTCAGGTGCGGGGTACCGGCACGCATGTGCGCGAGGCGCCGCGCCAGCGCGGCATCGAGGTCGCCGCTTGGCGGCAGTTGCCGCAACGCCCAGCGCGCAAGCTCGGCGATCGGCGTGCCGACCTGCAGCAATGCGTCCGGGTAATCGAACAGTTGGGCATAGCGACTGTTCCAGGCCACCAGCCGCAACTGGGCATCGACCACGCTGATGCCCTGGCTCATGTTTTCCATCGCCGCTTCGAGCAGGCGCTGGTTGAAGCGCAGGTCGCGCGAGGCCTCGCCGACGATGGCGGCAACGGTGTCCAGGTGACCGGCTTCGCGGCGCGCGGCATCCAGCAGGACACGTGCCGAAGCAGAGCCCAGGACAGCAGCCAGATCGCGCTCGACCAGCGCTTCGGTGCGCGCCGGCACGGCACCGGCGGGCGGGGCATCGTGCAGCAACTCGTCAACGCGCTCGGGTGGCAGGAAACGTACGCCGGCATCGCGCAAGGTTTGTGCGTCCAGGCCGCGACGTGAGCGACGGGGTGTCTCGCGTCGCCAGGTTGCACCCAGCACGGTGGCAAGCGTGCCGATAAACAGGCTGGCCGCGACTGCCCGCGCCAGCCCACTCCAACCAGTCAGGCCAAACAGGCCGTCAGGCGATAGCCATTGCCAACCCATGGGGCCGTCATGCAGCCAGAGTGGATCCAGCCCACGCAGCTGGAAGGCCATCGGTACCAGCGTCACCCAACTCCACGCAAAAAAGCCCAGCAGCACGCCGAGCACCGCCGCGCGCGGTGGCGTCTGCGGGCGCCATACCGCAAAGGCAAGCGCGGGTACCAGTGTCGCCAGTGCCGAGAAGGAAACCGCACCCACGTCAGCCAGCGCTTCGTTGCCTGCGACCAACCGGCTGTATGCCCACGCCAGCAGCATGATCGCCACGATGCCGAAGCGCCGCAGCGCCAGCACGCTGCCACGCAAGTCACTACCGTCGTTGCGCGACCACGCGCCACGTAGCAACCCCGGGGCAAACCAATGGTTGCCGATCATCAGGCTCAGCGTCAGCGTACTGACCACGACCATGCCGGTGGCCGCACTCAGGCCGCCCAGGAACGCGAACAGGGCCAGTCCGTGTTGCCCTTGCGACAACGGCAAGGCCAGCACGTACAGATCCGAAGGGATACCGCTCCCGGCCAACAGCACCTCGCCTGCACGCGCCAGGGGCAACACCGGCAAGGCAATCAGGATCAGGTACAGCGGAAACTGCCAGCGCGCGGTGCGCACGGCGCGCTCGTCGCGGCACTCGACCACGGCGACATGGAACTGGTGCGGCATGATGAACATCGCAAACGCGCCCAGTACGACCAGTGGAGCGAAGCCACTTGTTGCCGACAGTGGAACTGCCTTCAACGGTGCGTCGGGCAGGTCACCCAGCCCAAACCAGACAAACCCTCCCAGCGCCAGCATCGCCACCAGCTTGAACAGCGACTCGAAAGCCATCGCCAGCACCAGCCCGCGATTGTGTTCGGCGGCACTGGCACGCCGGGTGCCAAACAGCATCGCGAACAACGCCATTGCCAGCGCAACGTAGAGCGCGCTGTCCTGCCAGGCCGGCAAGGCCTGCGCGCTACTGGACGTGAGCATGGCGAAGCTCATCGCCATCGCCTTGAGCTGTAAAGCGATGTACGGGATCAAGCCCAGCGCGGCGACCAGGGTGACCGTGGCGGCCAGCCAGGCATCCTTGCCCAGCCGCGTGGCGATCAGGTCGGCGATCGAAGTGGCGTTGGTCTCGCGCGCCAACTGCACCAGCCGCAGCATGAACACGCCCGCCAATACGTAAAGCAGGATCCCGCCGAGGAAGGTAGGCGGTAACGGCCAGCCGTAACGTGCGGCCTGCGTGACCGTGCCGTAGAACGTCCACGAGGTGCAGTGCACCGCCAGCGACAGCGCGTAGACGTGCCGCCAACGCGATGCGAGCACGCCCGGGTTGCGCTCGGCGTAGAGACCAACACCAAACAGCAGTGCCAACCAGAGCAAGGCGGCGCTGACGACCAGGCCGACACTCAGCATTGCGTCTCACTTTGCGACAGTGCGCGATGGCGAGTGCATCGCCCGTGCGCATGCGGTGGGCGATGGGGTGCAACGAAACCATGTGGCTGGTGGGTGCGCCGGATCATTGCAATATCTTATGCGGTGTTTGGCTGCAATGCGTGGTGCTTGCGCAGGGCTGTTTTGGGCTACGACCGGAAAGGACTGTCGACCGGCCCTTCATGAAATCGGGGTGCTCCAGCACATCCAGGAGCCGGCGGCCTGCATCCCGTCATTGCCGGGAAGGCGGGAATGCACCGACCTGGCTGTTGATTGGAAAAGGTCACTGGATTCCCGCCTTCGCGGGAATGACGGTAATGGTTCGTTTGCTGCGGTGGCGGTGGCATTAGCCGTGGCTGTCGCCGTGGCTGTGATCTGGCTTTGGCTTTCTGCAGGAGCGACGTAGGTCGCGATACCTCAGCACCTATCGCGATTGACGTCGCTCTTACAAAAAAAGAAAGCAACAGCAAGATCAAGAGCTCGCGGCTGAAGCCGCTCCCACAAAACGAGCAATGTCCATGGTTGGACTGGCATGCGCCTGCCAGCAGACGCCTCACAAAGAAACGACGGCGAACCAAGGCCCGCCGCCGCAATCCGGATGCTCCAGCACATCCGGAAACCTGGAGTTGACCATATCCTCATCCCGGTCAACGCCGGAATCCAGTGTCTTAGGTCATGTCTGCGCAAAAGTCACTGGATCCCCGCGTGCGCGGGGATGACGGGCAAAAGCGGCGATCACCCACCAGGGCATGCCCAATTTCGCCTTGCCAAGCACTACACAAGCATCCCGCCGTAACGCGCCATGATAAAAACAAAAAAGTGGCGGCAGGCCATAGGCCCACCGCCACCGTCCGGACGCTCCAGCACGCCCGGCATCCACACCTTAGCGAACCTGCTCAGAACTTGTAGCGCGCACTCAATGTGTACTGGCGCGGCGCACCATAGAAACCGGTCAGGACACCCAGCACCGGGATGTTGTAACCGGTGGTTCGATATTCCTTGTCGGTCAGGTTTGATCCCTGCAGCGAGACGGTCCATGCGCCACCGGTGTTCCAGATCACGCCGGCACTGACCAGCCCGTAGCCATCCTGCTTGATGGCCTCGGACAGGTCGGTCGTCGGGTAGACCTCGCTCTGGTAGCTGTAACCCACGCGTGCCGACAGGTCCCCGCCACTGGCCAGCCCGGTGCGGTATTCCAGGTTGATCGCACCCGAGAATTTGGGGGCGTTGGTGAACCGCTGGCTGTCGGCGATGTTGACGCCGCCGGTGATGAACTCGTCGTACTGGGTGTCCAGCCACGCCAGGTTGCCGTTGATCGCAAAGTGGGCGCTGGGCATCCACTGGTACTCGATCTCGGCACCATTGACCGTACCCGACCCGGCATTGGCGAAATCGCCGAAGAAGGCATCATCGGTGCCGTCACCGTTGCTGTCGTAGGCAGTGAACACCGATAACTGGATGTCCTTGTACTTGTTGTGGAACAGTGCCAGGTTCAGGTACAGGCTTTGGTCGAGGAACCCCATCTTGCTGCCAACCTCGTAGCTGTCGACGGACTCATCGGAAAACGGCTCGGCCGATCGCGGCACCGCGACGGTTTGCGCGCGGATGTTGTAACCACCCGACTTGAAGCCGCGCGACGCCGACGCATAGAGCATGATGTCCGGCGTGGCCTGGTAGTTGAGCGACATCTTGGGCGAGAGGTTCTTGAAGCCGATGGTCTTGTCGAAGTTGGCGACGATGGCAGTCGGTGTGGTGTAGGTACCGTCGGAATAGCCGCGGTTCAGCACGACCGCATGTTTGTCCTCGTTGGTATATCTGGCACCGACATCCAGTTGCCACTTGTCGGTCAGGTCGAAGGTCCAGTCCGCGTAAAACGCGTAGCTCTTGGTATAGACGATGCCCTGCGTATCGCCGAACAACGCGCCGAAGAAATTGTTGAGTACCTGGCCACCGGCCTCGCCGTCGAAGATGTACAGGCCCATGACCCCGCGCGAACGACCACCGGCATCGTAGTTGGCCTGGAGCTCATTGCTGACCTGCTGGTCGCTGTAATACGCCTTGACATCGGCAATCGGCAGCGGCGTGGTGTCGAAGTCGATATTGGTCTCGGTGTCGGATTCACGCTTGGAAACGATGTACTTGAAGCTCCAGTTGTCGCTGGCTCGATAGTTGGCGGTGGCGGAGATGCCCTGTAGCAACGTGTCGTTGATGTTGGGCATGCCGTTGCGCACGTCATAGCGAGATTCCAGCGGCGGATAGGTCGGCGTGAATGGATTGGGCGCCAGCATCTTGGCAGCGCGTACGCTGGAGCGGTCGTCGACGCGGTCGTAGGCAAACTGGATGTCGAAATCGTCGGTGAAGTACGCACCCAGGTTGAGCCGGAAGGCGTTGATCTGCTTGTTGCTTGCGCTGTCGCCAGTGATCAGGTTCTCGCCAAAACCGTCGCGGTTGAGGCTGGCGATCGCCACGCGGCCACGCAGCGTGCCATTGCCACCCAGCGATCCACCGATGGCAGCCTTGAGGTTGCGTTCGTTGTAGTTGCCAACGGTGGCCTCGACGAACCCTTCGGTTTTCTCGGAGAGGGGACGGGAGATGTACTTGATGGCGCCGCCAATGGTGTTCTTGCCGTACAACGTGCCCTGCGGGCCGCGCAGGACCTCGATGCGGTCGACATCGAACACGTCGAGCAATGCGCCCTGCGGCCGCGCGATGTAGACGTCATCCAGGTAGATGCCGACGCCCGGGTCGACGCCCCACAATGGATCGGACTGGCCGACACCGCGGATGTAGGCGGTGACCGTGCTGCTGGAACCCCGCGCAGCGTAGATGGTCAGGTTGGGAACCTGCGACCCGATGTCGCTGATGTCGTTGACATTGAGCTTCTCGAGCGCATCCGCGGTGAATGCAGTGACCGCCACCGGCACTTCCTGCAGGGTCTCTTCGCGCTTGCGTGCCGTGACCTTGACAGTGCCCAGTGACGAGACCTGGTTGGTCGCTGGCTGCTGCGACTCGGGTGTCGATGCGGTGGTCGCCGCAGCGTCAGCTGCTTCAGGTTCTGTTGCTGCCGGCTCAGTGGCTGCAGGCTCGATGGCGTCCTGTCCCCAGGCCAACGGCGACAGCAGTGTGCAGGCGATCGCCAGGCTTAGTGTCTTGCGCTTCATCGATTGCTCCCCATGGATCTTGGATGTGTGGATAACGGCTACGCGGGTGCGGTCTTCGCGGCATGTGCCACGGCGTGATCGACAGGCTAGGTCCTTGCGGCGCCGGGCGGCATCGTACCTTTGGACAATGGGCCCGGCACGCCGGGATGCGGACACTCGCCTTCTGGACAGGGCCCGTGACGGGCAAGGGATCTAGTCAATGGCGTTTCTGATCGTGCTGTCGGCACTGTGCTTCTTGATGTTCGTGGCCTATCGCGGGCACAGCGTGATCCTGTTTGCGCCGATCGCGGCGCTGGGCGCGGTGCTGCTGACCGACCCGTCGCTGGTGGCGCCGATGTTCACCGGCCTGTTCATGGAGAAGATGGTCGGGTTCCTGAAGCTGTATTTCCCCGTGTTCCTGTTGGGTGCGGTGTTCGGCAAGCTGATCGAGCTGTCCGGTTTTTCCAAATCGATTGTCGAAGCCACCATCCGCATCGTTGGTGCACAGCGCGCGATCCTGTCGATCGTGCTGGTCTGCGCGTTGCTGACCTATGGTGGCGTGTCGTTGTTTGTCGTGGTATTCGCGGTGTATCCGTTTGCCGCCGAACTCTTCCGCCAGAGCGACATCCCCAAGCGCCTGATCCCGGGCACCATTGCGTTGGGCGCGTTCACCTTCACCATGGATGCGCTGCCCGGCACGCCGCAGATCCAGAACATCATCCCGACGTCGTTCTTCGGCACCACCGCCTGGGCCGCGCCGTGGCTGGGCACGATTGGTGCGGTGTTCATCCTGGGCGTGGGCATGGGCTACCTGGAATGGCGGCGCCGCGCCGCGGCCAGGGCGGGTGAAGGGTATGGCGATGCGGCGACATTGATCAACGAACCCGCACCGTTCACAGGTGGGAAACTGGCCAATCCAGTCATCGCCATCCTGCCGCTGGTACTGGTGGGTGTCGCCAACAAGCTGTTCACCAGCTGGATCCCGCAGTGGTACGGCACCAGTGCGAGTTTCAAGCCCGGCGTGGTCGGCGATCCCGCGCCGATCGTGCAGGAAGTCTCCAAGATCGCCGCCATCTGGGCGGTCGAAGGTGCCCTGCTGGTTGGCATCCTCACGGTCATGGCGTTTGCGTGGAAGCCGGTCGTCACCCAATTTGCCGTCGGCACCAAGGCGGCCATCGGCGGTGCGCTGCTGGCGTCGATGAACACCGCCTCCGAGTATGGCTTTGGCGCAGTGATCGCCGCCCTGCCCGGCTTCCTGGTCGTGGCCAATGCCCTGGGCGCGATTCCCAACCCGCTGGTCAACGAAGCAGTCACGGTCACCGCGTTGGCCGGCATCACCGGCTCGGCTTCCGGCGGCATGAGCATTGCGCTGGCGGCGATGTCCGACACCTTCATCGCCAACGCACAGGCGGCAGGGATATCACTGGATGTCTTCCACCGGGTCGCGGCCATGGCCTCCGGCGGCATGGACACCCTGCCCCACAACGGCGCGGTGATCACGTTGCTGGCCGTGACAGGGCTGACCCACCGGCAGGCATACAAGGACGTGTTCGCGATCACCATGGTCAAGACCCTGGCGGTGTTCGTGGTGATCGGGGTGTTTTACGCCACTGGCGTGGTCTGAGGATTCCGTCCGACCCCTGGCCTGAAGTGCTTGCAAGCAGGCGATGGCTTTGCCAGCCTGCACGCTGGCGATGGGGGGCACGGCAATGACCAGTGAAACGGAAGCAACAGCGGCCGTGGCGACTGACAGGCTCGCGATGGCGCCCGACGCCCCGGCGTCCGATGGACTGCCGCGCGACACCACCCCGACCTGGGAAGTCGAACTGCTGATCTCCGGCGTGGCGGTGTTTGCCATGCTGCAGCTTGCCGGGTGGCTGGGTGACCAGTTGTTTGCACTGCTGCCCCGCATCACCACTGGCATGCAGGCGCCGATCGAGATGTTCTTCATCTATGCCAAGAGCGCGTCGGCGATCCTGGCCGCGACGTTCGTGCTGCACCTGATGCTGCGCGCACACTGGATCGCGCTGGTCGGCATGCATTCGGTGTTCCCTTCCGGCATCCGCTGGGACCGCCTGCGCAGCGGGCCTGTGCAGATCGCGGTTGACCGAAAGCGCCTGGGTTCGCCCGCCGAGCAGATCGAACGGGCAGACAACCGCGCGACCATCGTGTTCGGCATCGGCGTACAGCTGGCCACCGCATTGCTGATGGTCAGCCTGGTGATCGGCACCCTGTTCGTCGCGGTGATGGCGACGTTGTGGCTCCTCGGGCGCCATCCCGACCCGACCACCGTCTTCTCGCGCTGTGCCTTGGCCTTTCTCGTCCCGTTCCTCCTGGCGCCGCTGATCGATCGTTGGTTTGGTGGTCGTCTGCGTGAGGGTTCGTTTGCCTACCGCCTGCTCGCCACCTTCTTCCGCGCCTATGCGGTCGTCGGCTTGTCCCGGCATGCCTCGGTCGTGGCGCTGGCTTCCAGCCATGCCGGCCGCCGGCGCGTCAACCTGGCGGTCGCGGTCCTGATGATGGTCGCGGTGAGCAGCGTGATCTTCAGCGTGCGCGTCCAGCACGACCCGACGAGGCTGGGTGCCTACGCACTGTTTCCCGATACAGATCGACTGCCTGGCCGGGTCGTCGACGATGCCCATTACGACGACCGCCGTGCGGCGCTGCGCGATGCGGCGTTGCCGTTCGTGCAGTCAGCGGTGGTGATCGGCCCGTACCTGCGCCTCACCGTGCCATACCGCCCCGGCCATGATGACGCTGCCCAGCAGGCAGCCTGCCCACATGCGGTTGCGGCACCGGCCAGCGAGGCGGCGGCAGGGGCATTGCTGGATTGCCTGCAGTCGCTGCATCCGATCCTGCTCGATGGCAAAGCCATACCTGGCCTGTCGTTCGAGGCCGGCAGCGACCCGCGGACCGATCGACCCGCACTGCTGGCAATGATCGACGTGCGGATGTTGCCGCCGGGACGACATGAACTGAAGGTTGGCCATCGTTTCATCCCCGCCCCGGGACACGATTCGGGCAAGGTTTCCGCGCGCCCCGACCCCTGGGAATGGGACCGCATCCCCTTCTGGCGCTGACCGTCGCGCCGGACGCCAACGCGGCGCGACCATTAAACTCGGGGCGTGGACAGCCCGCCAGCCAGCCGCAAGATCATCCACGTCGACATGGACGCGTTCTACGCATCGGTGGAGCAGCGCGATGATCCGTCGCTGCGTGGCAAGCCGGTGGTGGTTGCCTGGCGCGGAAATCGTTCGGTGGTCTGCGCGGCTTCGTACGAGGCCCGCAAGTTTGGCGTGCGCTCGGCGATGCCAGCCGTTCGCGCCGAGCGACTGTGTCCGCGGGCAGTGTTCGTCCCGCCTGACTTCGCGCGCTACAAGGCGGTATCCCGGCAGATCAGGCAGATTTTCGCGCGCCACAGCGACCTGGTCGAACCGTTGTCGCTGGACGAAGCGTTCCTTGATGTCACCGCCAACTTGTCCGGCCTGCCCTCGGCCACTGCGACCGCCGAGGCGATCCGCGCCGCGATCCGCGAAGAAACACGATTGACCGCTTCCGCCGGCGTGGCGCCCAACAAGTTCGTCGCCAAGATTGCTTCGGACTGGAACAAGCCCGATGGTATCTGCGTGGTGCGGCCACGGCAGGTCGACGCCTTCCTGGCACCGCTGCCCGTGGGTCGGCTGCCCGGCGTGGGCCAGGTGATGCAGGGCAAGCTGGCGGAGCTGGGGGTGTCGGTGGTGTCCGACATCCGCCACCTGTCCGTCGAACTGATGGAGCAACGGTTCGGGCGTTGGGGGCGACGGCTGCACCAGTTGTCGTTCGGGATCGACGAACGCCCGGTGGTGACCGAGCGGCCGACGGTACAGATCTCGTCCGAAGACACGTTCGAGCACGACCTGTTGCTGGCCGATCTGCAACCACACATCCAACGGCTTGCCGAAAAAACCTGGGCCGCCTACCAACGCGAATCCGCACGCCAGGGCGGGCGGATCGCAAGGACCGTCGTGCTCAAGCTCAAGACCAGCGAGTTCCGCATCCTGACCCGTAGCCTCACGCCGGACGCGCGACCGCAATCGCTGGACGACCTGGCACGGATTGCTTGCGACCTGCGCGAACGTGTTGGACAACCTTCGCGTACGCGGTATCGGTTGGTGGGGGTCGGGCTATCCGGGTTCGTGGATGCGGACAGCGTGCAGGCGCAAAGTGAGTTGTTTGTAGGTGGTGCGGGTGACGACGCGCACGGCTAGGAGTGCTATGCGGCTCGACGATGCGTCCTGCAACAGGCCACACGCTTCCCCGCCCTCCGACTCACGCCGGTGAATGATTCAGCACCCTTTGGCCGTCATTCCCGCGCAGGCGGGGTCTTTTGGCAGGCGCATGTCCGTCCATCCATGGACTCTCAGCGTTGAAATCAACGTCCTTGGATTCCCGCCTGCGCGGAAATGACGGTATTGAGGCGACGGCGTTCAGTCCAACCAACACTTGCTACTTCAACATCGACCCCAACATCGCCCACACATGATCACGCAACGCTGGCCCCGATTTCGCCACCGGATGCAGGTTGTCGTTCTGGAAAGCATCACGATCGGTCGCAATCGGCTCCAGCAGGAACGGCAACAGCTTGATGTCGAAGCGCTTGGCAAGATCCCGGTAGCTCTGTTCAAACTCGTGTGTGTAGTCAGCCCCGTAATTGGGCGGGATCCGCATCCCGATCAACAGCACCTTGGCACCGACGCCATGCGCCGCACCGATCATCCGCGCCAGGTTGATGCGCATCTGCTTCAACGGCAATCCGCGCAATGCGTCATTGGCACCCAGCTCGATCACGACGACAGCCGGGCGGTGCAGGACCACTTCGCGCACCACGCGCGATGCACCGCCTGCGGTCGTCTCGCCACTGATGCTTGCATTGACGATGCGCCAACCTGGTCGTTGTTTGGCGATGCGCTCGCCGGTCAGGGCAACCCAGCCTTGCGAAGGTGCCAGTCCATAGGCCGCCGAGAGCGAGTCGCCGAGCACCAGCACGGTATGCGGGGGGGCCTTGTTGGCTGTGGGTGCGGATGCAGTTGCGGGCTGGGCATGGGCCGGCAACAGGAAAGCCAGCAGGAAAGCCAGCAAGGCAGGACCAATGGCCCATTGAAGGTAGCCTCGGGATGCCGCATATCTTGGATTCATGTCATTCGACCTCGTTGTGTTTGATCCTGTGCGTGCTGGGAAATGAACAGTGAAATGACCGGTCTGTCATCTTGAGCCAGCCACGCACCGCTGCCGCACCGGCACAGGGCTTCCGCCAGTATCGTCATTCCCGCCTGCGCGGGAATGACGGTTTGAAGTTTTGCCGGTTAGTCTGGAATGCCTTCCAGACCAGCCCACGACCCGCTTTCCATCAAGGTGCCCTAGATAACCATGAATAAGGCCGCTCCAACGCCACCGCAAGCGGAAGCCGGATCCACGACGCCCTCAAGCCCTTCCCGCCCCGACGCACTGCGAGTCTCCGGCCTGGGCAAGCGCGTCCAGCTGCCCACTGGCGAACTGACCATCCTCGAGGGCATCGACTTCACCATCGCAGGCGGCGAGGCAGTCGCCATCGTCGGCGCCTCGGGATCTGGCAAGAGCACGCTGCTGGCGCTCATGGCAGGCCTGGACGTGCCAAGCAACGGCAGCGTCGTGCTGCAGGGCGAGCGGATGTCGATGCTGGACGAAGATGGCCGTGCACGGGTGCGTGCCGAGAAGGTCGGGTTTGTATTCCAGAGCTTCCAGCTGCTGCCGTCGCTGACCGCACTGGAAAACGTCATGCTGCCGCTGGAGCTGCGTGGTGACGCGGATGTCGACACGCCAGCGCGGGACATCCTGCAACAGGTCGGGCTGGGCGAGCGGCTTGCGCACTACCCGCGGCAACTCTCCGGCGGCGAGCAGCAACGCGTGGCGCTGGCACGCGCTTTCGTGACCCGACCATCACTGCTGTTCGCCGATGAGCCCACGGGCAACCTGGACACCCACACCGGACAGGCGATCATCGAATTGTTGTTTGAACTGAACGCGGCAGCCGGCACGACGTTGGTACTGGTCACCCACGACGAACACCTTGCCCAGCGCTGCGATCGCATCCTGCGTTTGGAAGGCGGACGACTGGTGGACGCATGAGTCGTGCAACGACCCGATCCGTGGTGGACCAGGCCCGGGGGGTCCGACCCGGCCTGGTTCGCATGGCGTGGCGACAATTGGTGCGCGACCTGGGCTCCGGCGAGGTCCGCATCCTGATCGCGGCGTTGGTGCTTGCGGTGGTCGCGGTGACGGCAGTGGGTTTCATCACGGACCGTGCCGACCGCGCACTGGTAATCGAAGCCAACCGGTTGCTTGGCGGCGATGCAGTCGTCCGGGCCGACGCACCGATCACCGGCGTGGTGCGCAAGGCCGCCGACGTGACTGCGCTCAGGCATGCGCAGACCGTCGAGCTGGACAGCATGGTACGCGTGGGCGAAGGCCCCGGCGCCAACCTTCGCCTGGGAGAGTTGCGCGCACTGGGTGCCAATTACCCGTTGCGTGGGAGCTACACGATCGTCGCTGCCGACAAGCGCGAACACCTCACCACGAGCATCCCGACACCCGGGACGGTCTGGATGAGTCGCGCCGGCGCACAGACGCTCCATGCGTCGATCGGCGACACCATCACCATAGGTACGTCCAAACTGCGCCTGGTCGCTCTGGTCACGCAAGAACCCGACGCGTCGTTCAACTATTTCCAGGTCGCGCCAAAGGTCTTCCTCAACCTCGGCGACCTGCCTGCGACGGGACTCGTGCAGGAAGGCAGTCGCATCCACTACCGTTTGGTCGTGGCGGGCGATGCTGGCGCCGTCGAACGGTTCGTCGCTACGGCCAAGCCCGCGCTGGCACGTGGCCAGCGCCTGGAAACCGTGGGCGAGACCCGTCCGGAAATCCGCTCGGCACTCGACCGCGCCGGCCGCTTCCTGGGACTGGCGGCATTGGTGTCGGTGGTATTGGCCGCCGTCGCGGTTGCAATGGCGGCGCGCCGCCACAGTGAGCGCCATCTGTCCGGTGCCGCGGTCATGCGCTGTCTTGGCGCCAGCCAGCGCACGCTGGTCGGCATCCATGTAGGCGAACTTGTCCTGTTGGGATTGATCACCAGCGCGGCCGGTGTCCTGATCGCCTTTGCCCTGCAATGGGCGGTTGGCAACTGGCTTGCACGCACGTTGTCGCTGTCGATCCCTGCCGCGGGCTGGCTGCCTGCATTGCAGGGACTGGGCGTCGGAGTCGTTGTGCTGCTCGCGTTTGGTGCACCGCCGGTCCTGGCGTTGCGCCGGGTGTCGGCACTGCGCGTGCTGCGCCGCGACCTGGATGGCGGCGAACCCAGCGCCTGGCTGGTTGCGCTGGCCGGTTTTGGCGGAATGGCAGCGCTGTTGTGGTGGAAGGCGGGGTCGGCCGAACTGGCCGGTGCAATGCTGCTCGGCATCGCCGCGACGCTGGCGGTACTCGCACTGCTTGCGTGGTTGCTGATCGTGGTCGTGAGGCGACTGCGATCACGCCTGCGCGGCAGCCTGCGCTATGGGCTGGCCAACGTCAGTCGACGCCCCGGCACCAGCATCGCGCAGGTGTCCGCCTTGGGCTTGGGATTGATGGCCTTGCTGCTGCTGACGTTCGTGCGGACGGACCTGCTCAACCGTTGGCAACTCTCCCTGGCCCAGGATGCGCCCAACCGGTTTGTCATCAACGCGCAGCCGGACCAGCTCAAGCCGATCACGCAGTTCATGACCGCCCAGGGGCTGCAGGCGCCACGGTTGTACCCGATGATCCGTGGCCGGTTGTTGTCGCATAACGGCAAGGCTGCCGGGGGCGATACCGTCGCCAAGGATGATCCCACTGCACGACGCCGGGCCGAGCGCGAGTTCAACCTGTCCACGGCCACGACCATTGGCGACCACAACAAGGTCGTGGCCGGGACGTTCTGGCCCGTGGGTGGAGGGATCAAGCCACAACTGTCGGTCGAGGAGCGATTTGCGGAGTCGCTGGGATGGAAGGTGGGCGACACCGTCACCTTCGATATCGCCGGCCAGCGCTTCAAGGCACCGATCACCAGCCTGCGTAGCGTCGAATGGGAAAGCTTCCAACCCAACTTCTTCGTGGTCGCCTCGCCTGGTGCGCTGGACCAATACCCGGCCAGCTACATCACCGCCGTGCATGTCCCGACGGGCGACACGCGTTTCACCGCGCAGCTGGTCGAACGTTTCCCCAACCTGTCGGTGATCGATGTCGATGCAGTGCTTGCGCAGGTGCGCGCGACGGCTGACCAGGTCTCCAAGGTGGTGCAGGTGGTGTTCTGGTTTTCACTGGCTGCCGGCGTACTTGTGCTGCTGGCAGCAATCAGCGCCAGCCAGGATGAGCGCCTGCTCGAAGGTGGTGTGATGCGCGTACTGGGTGGCAGCCGTCGACAGCTGCGACTGGCGCAGGCCTCGGAGTTTGCAGCGATCGGGCTGCTGTCGGGACTGGTGGCGGCGATTGCTGCATCGGTGTTGTCCGGGGTAGTCGCTACCCGAGTGTTTGACCTGCCCTGGGAACCCAACTGGACGCTGGCCGCAGTCGGCGGCGGTCTTGGGATGCTTGCCGCGCTGGTCGCCGGGTTGTTCGCGACGCGTAGCGTGCTGGATGCTCCGCCGTCCGTGACGTTGCGGGAGCTGCAGGGGTAACGCGTGGCTACCGCCCCATGTCCTCGCGACCAGCCCCTCGGACAGACGCATGTCTGTCCATCCATGGACGTTGGCCATGTGTAGGAGCGGCTTCAGCCGCGAGCTCTTGATCTAGCTCCCGCTTTTTGTAGGAGCGACGTCAGTCGCGATAGGTGCTGCGGGTTAGCTATCGCGACTGACGTCGCTCCTACAACAGCCAAATCAAGATCAAACGCTTCCGCGCTGTCGCGCGGGTTACTTTTGTTACGGCAAAAGGTAACCAAAACCATGGCTCCTGGCGCTTGCCGATGCGATACAGCCGCATCGGTGCCCTGCGCTTCGGACTGGGGCACATCCGTGTGCCCCACCCGCTACGCGGGCGCCATTCGACGGCCCAGATCGTTCCGGACGATCTGTCCCCGGAAAGGGTGCGGTGCCCAAACTCGCTCCGCTTCGCTGCGCTCAAACATGGGCACCTTTTCCCCCTTTCCGGCTGCGATGCTCGGCAAGCTCTAAGTCGCACAAGATCAAGATCAAGATCAAGAGCCAAAGCCAAAGCCAAAGCCAAAGCCAAAGCCGACAGCAATAGCAACAGCAACAGCAACAGCGACGGCGACGGCGACGGCGACGGCGACGGCGACGGCGACGGCGACGGCGACAGTAAATCGCACACCAATACCGTCATTCCCGCCAAGGCGGGGTCTTTTGGCAGACGCATGTCTGTCCATCCAGTGACTTCGACGGCATGGGGCTGGGCGCCGTGGATGGCCAGGACATCCTCATGGCCAAAGCCCCACCTTTGCCGAAGGTGCGGCCCTGGAGCGCCTGCGACAGTGCGCGTGACGCCCAGCGCTACAATCCAAAGACCGCGACAGCTCTTGCCCCGTCACCAGCCAAACGCAACAAGGAATCCGTTTTGTCCCCAACCCGGCGACTTCAACTCGATCCGCACTGCGCATCCACCCTGGCTCCCGGCATCGACGCGATAAAACGCGAACTGGACCTGCCTGCGCACTTTCCGCCCGAAGTCGAAGCCGCCGCAGCCAGGGCTGCCAGCCGTCCGCGCCTGCCAGGCAAGGATCGCACCGACATCGCCCTGGTCACCGTCGACCCGGGTGGCGCGATGGACCTGGACCAGGCGATGCATGTCGAGCGCATCGGCGGCGGTTACCGGGTGCATTACGCCATCGCTGACGTGGCTGCCTTTGTCACACCCGGCGACCCCATCGACCTGGAAGCCAACCGACGGGGAGAAACGCTTTACGGCGCCAATGACAAGGTCCCGCTGCATCCCAGGGTGCTGTCCGAGGACGCCTCCTCACTGCTGCCGGACCGTGTGCGTCCGGCGCTACTGTGGACCATCGACCTGGACATGACCGGGGAAGGCATTGCCGTGGATGTCCATCGTGCACTGGTCAAGAGTCGTGCCAAGCTCGACTACGCTGGCTTGCAGCGAAGTATCGATGCCGGTGAAGCCGACCCGATGTGGACCGTGCTTCGGGAAATCGGCGAGTTGCGCATCGCACGCGAAAAGATGCGCGGCGGCATCAGCCTGCCGCTGCCGGAACAGGAAATCCATATCGATGATGACGGTCACTGGACGCTGGAATTCCGCGCCCGCCATCGGCTGGAAGACTGGAACGAACAGATCTCCCTGCTCACCGGCATGGCCGCCGCCCACCTGATGGTCGATGCCAGGGTCGGTCTGCTGCGCACGTTGCCGCCGCCGTGGCCGAACGCGATCAAGCGTTTGAAGCGTACCGCCAAGGCGTTGGATATCGATTGGCCCAACGGCCTGTCGTACCCCGATTTCATTCGCAGTCTCGATCCTTCCAGACCGCGCGACATCGCGATGATGACCAGCTGCACGTCTGTCCTGCGCGGCGCGGGTTACGCCGACTTCAACGGCACGCTGCCGGAGCAGCCGCTGCATTCGGCACTGGCCTCGACCTACGCCCATGCCACCGCGCCGCTGCGACGGCTGGTGGATCGCTACGTCGGCGAAACCTGCGTGTCCTTGTGCGCAAAGCAGCCGGTACCGGACTGGGTGTTGCAAGCGCTGCCCAGCCTGCCCGCGACCATGGGTGAATCGGCACGTCGCGCCAGTCGCTACGAACATGCGATCCTGGACCTTGCCGAAGCAATCCGGCTACAGCCGCGTATCGGCGAGTACTTCCTTGGCGTCATCGTGGAGGTGGATGACCGCAACCCTGCGCGAGGGGTGGTGATGGTGCGGGAGCCGGCGGTCGAGGCGACGGTCACCACTGACGCCGCGGCCCTGCCATTGGGTGACAGCGTTGAAGTTCAGCTAGTCGTCGCAGACCCGGCCACACGTGCGATCGAGTTCAAGCTTGTGTCGTGACGACAAGGACGCGGATTTCAGCGCTACCGACTCCTCCCATCTCATCCAGGGTGCCTGCTCGTGCCTTCTCCCACCGGGACAAGGCGGCGCGAAGCGACGCATGAGGGTCCGCAACACAAGGCAATCCCGTCTGCTTCGTACCCTCGAGCCCACCGCTCTCCCGGCGGGAGAGGCCTCAACGCCACTGGCTTGGACAGCGGGAGAGGCTTCGTGACGGTTTCAGCGATACCATCCGGTCCAGCAACGACACAACACCCAGCCGCATGACCAGGTCTTCCAGTCTCAACCGCCAGCAGATCCACACACTCGCCCTTGCCTCCCTCGGCGGGGCGCTCGAGTTCTATGACTTCGTCATCTTCGTATTCTTTGCATCGACCATGGGCGCGCTGTTTTTCCCCGCCGACATGCCTGGATGGTTGCGACTGGTGCAGACCTTCGGCATCTTCGCCGCAGGCTACCTGGCACGACCACTTGGTGGCATCGTCATGGCGCACTTTGGCGATCTGCTTGGTCGCAAGCGCATGTTCATGCTCAGTATCCTGCTGATGGCAATCCCGACGCTGCTGATCGGCCTGCTGCCAACCTACGCCACCATTGGCATGGCTGCCCCGTTGCTGCTGTTGCTGTTGCGCATGATGCAGGGCGCCGCGATCGGTGGCGAAGCACCCGGAGCGTGGGTCTTTGTCAGCGAGCATGCTGGTCCACGCCATCGCAGCCTGGCCTGCGGCGCCCTGTCTGCGGGATTGTGCGGCGGCATCCTGCTCGGTTCGCTGGTGGCCCAGGCAATTGGCTCGGCACTGGCCGACGCGCAACTGCTGGACTGGGGCTGGCGGATCGCGTTCCTGCTTGGCGGCGTCTTCGGGCTAGGCGCGATGTACCTGCGACGCATGCTGCACGAAACCCCGGTATTCGCGGAGCTGCGCGAACGACGGGCCCTGGCCGCGGAATTCCCGCTCAAAACAGTGCTGCGCGACCATCCGGGCGCAGTCGTATTGTCGATGTTGCTGACCTGGCTGTTGACGGCCGCCGTGGTTGTCACCTTGCTGATGACGCCCACCTTGCTGCAGGGCCTTGGCATCGATCGACAGATGGCGCTGTCGGCCAACACCGTGGCGATCGCCTGCACGATGCTGGGTAACCTCGTCGCCGGCAGCATGGCCGATCGTTACGGTGCCGGTCGCATGCTGGTGCTGTGGAGTGCACTGCTGGGCATCGGCTTCTGGTTGTTCTACACGACGTTGCAGCACGATGCCACGTGGCTGTATCCGCTGTATGCGGTCGTCGGTTTCAGCGTCGGCCTGACCGCGCTGGTGCCTTCGATCGTGGTCGCTGCGTTCCCCGCGCACGTGCGTTTCAGTGGCGTGTCGTTTTCGTACAACGTTGCCTACGCCATCTGTGGTGGTGCCACGCCGGTGCTGCTGACACTGCTGCTGCGTGACCACCCACAGGCCCCGGCGCAATACATCGCAGCGATGGCTGTGCTCGGCTGCTTGCTGGGCTGGTACGTGCATGCCTTGCCACGACGCCGACATGCCGCTGGGATCGCGCCCCCGCGCATGGCCCGCATTCGAGCTGGGCAACCCCAGGATGGATCGGGCCACGGGCAATAGCCACCGTGCACCAAGGCCGATTGATGGGTGGCGCCATGATCGATTCGCCCAGCGCGCCCGGCGCTGCCGCCGCGCAAACCATTGCCAGAAAGTCGCCAGGCGAGCATTCCGTTGGGTTTAGTCCGCGTTCCAGTCCGGATCGTCGAACAACCGCGGGTAGGATTCCAACGCACTGCGCAGCGTTGCGATCGCCGCCATGTCCTTCGGATCGGCTTTCAGCGTCGCGGTGCCCTGTGCAAGCCTTGCGATGATGCCGTGCAGCGCCACGTCGGCCTGCGGATCCAGCGTGCAGTTGGCGACGATGTAGCCGATCGACTGATCGATCGTGGACACCTGCGCCAGCGCCTGTTCCTGGCCCATGTGACCCATTTCGTAGTGTGCGAGTGCCTGTACCGCGCCTCGGATGTCAGCCATGCCCTTGCGTAGCGGCGCGTCGGTGGCCCAGCGCCGTGCCGGTGCGGGGGCCGACGCAGGCGCCGCAGTGGCATGGTGCGCATGGTCCTGCGCGGCGGCTGGCACCATGTAGCCGAAACCCAGCAATGCCGCCAGGGCAGCGGGGAGGATATGAACCTGCATCGAGAGATCTCCTGTTTGCGTGGTCTTTGGGGCAATGCCCCATGCTAGGCGTCGCTTGGGCACCGACTCCTGACCCAGGTCAATCCACCGCCGGTCAACGTGTCGGACCGGATCGATCATGACGGCCGGGCTGGTGCGCACGGTTGTCCGCAGTTGCAGCGTCACCGGTAGACGTTCACCTGCGTCCCCGAAGGGCTCGTGGGCGATCGTCGCAATGGATGCTGGTGCAGGGACCATGTGGTGGGTCCAACGTTGTGATACCCATCAAACTTGAATGGTTGCGCGATGGATACCGTGGTCTGCGCAATCCATTCCGCACCCACGCCATGCGCTGATTGCCATCCACTGGCTCGGCCACAAGCAGATCCTTCGCTGCGCACGGGATGACGATGCCGGGGGTGGCTCGGGCGGGGACGCATCGGGATCGGGCATGACCACGAAAACAAAAAAAAGCGGGCCAAAGCCCGCTTTTTTTTATATCACTTGCAATGAAACGCCAGGTTACGCCGGCGTGCCCTCGCCTTCCTCGATGGCCTTCATCGACAGGCGGATGCGGCCCTGCTTGTCGACCTCGAGCACCTTGACCTTGACCACGTCGCCTTCCTTGAGCACGTCGCTGACTTTCTCGACGCGATCGTTGGAGATCTGCGAGACGTGCACGAGGCCGTCCTTTCCGGGGGAGATCGTCACGAAGGCGCCAAAGTCCATGATCTTGGCGACCTTGCCTTCGTAGATGCGACCGGGCTCGACGTCGGAGGTGATCTGCTCGATACGCTCCTTGGCGGCGCGGCCGGCGGCGGCATCGACGGACGCGACGGTGATCGTGCCGTCGTCCTGGATGTCGATCTGGGTACCGGTTTCCTTGGTGATGGCCTGGATCACGGAACCGCCCTTGCCGATCACCTCGCGGATCTTGTCGGGATGGATCTTGATGGTGATCAGGCGCGGGGCGAAGTCGCTCAACTCGGCACGCGGCGCGGTCAGCGCGTTGGCCATCTCGCCCAGGATATGCAGGCGACCCTGCTTGGCCTGGGCCAGCGCGGTCTTCATGATCTCCTCGGTGATGCCCTGGATCTTGATGTCCATCTGCAGCGCGGAGATACCGTCGGAGGTACCGGCGACCTTGAAGTCCATGTCGCCCAGGTGATCCTCGTCACCCAGGATGTCGCTCAGCACGACGTAGTTGTCGCCTTCCTTGACCAGGCCCATGGCGATACCGGCCACCGGTGCCTTGATCGGCACGCCGGCATCCATCAGCGACAGCGAGCTGCCACAGACCGAGGCCATCGAGGACGAGCCATTGGACTCGGTGATCTCGGACACGATGCGGATGGTGTAGGGGAAGGCTTCCATCGTCGGCATCACGGCCAGCACGCCGCGCTTGGCCAAGCGGCCGTGGCCGATCTCGCGGCGCTTCGGGCCCATCATGCGACCGGCTTCGCCGACCGAGTATGGAGGGAAGTTGTAATGGAACAGGAAGTGCTCCTTGTACTCACCCGAAACGGCATCGATGATCTGGCCGTCGCGCGCGGTGCCCAACGTGGTGACCACGATGGCCTGGGTCTCGCCGCGGGTGAACAGCGCCGAGCCGTGCGTACGCGGCAGGATGCCGACCTTGGAGCTGATCGGGCGCACGGTATCCAATGCGCGGCCGTCGATGCGGACCTTGCTGCTGAGCACGGAGTTGCGCAGGGTGGTGTATTCAAGATCGCTGAAGGCCTTGGACACGTCTTCGCCGGACCAGCCATTGGCTTCGCACTGTTCGGACATCGAGCCAATGACGTCCTTCTTCAGCGCCGAGATGGCGTCCTTGCGCTCCAGCTTGTCGCGCACGGCAAAGGCGGCAGTCAGGCGATCTCCCAAGGCAGACTTGAGTGCGTCGACCAGGGCCGGATCGGAAGCCGGGGCTTCCCATGTCCACTTGGGCTTGCCGGCTTCGGCGACCAGGGCGTTGATGGCATCGATGGCGACCTGCATCTGCTGGTGGCCAAACATGACCGCGCCCAGCATCACGTCCTCGGACAGCTCGTCGGCTTCGGACTCGACCATCAGCACGGCGTCCCTGGTGCCGGCGACGACGAGTTCAAGCGCGGAGTCATCCAGCTCGGTCTTGGTCGGGTTGAGCAGGTACTGGCCGTCCTTGTAACCGACCTTGGCGGCGCCAATGGGGCCGGAAAACGGGGCGCCGGACAGCGAGGTCGCGGCCGACGCGCCCAGCAGGGCGAGGATGTCGCCGTCGACTTCCGGGTTCATGGACATGACGGTGGCGATGATCTGGACTTCGTTGCGGAACCCATCCGGGAACAGCGGGCGGATCGGACGATCGATCAGGCGGGAGATCAGGGTCTCCTTCTCGGTCTGGCGACCTTCACGCTTGAAGAAACCACCCGGGATGCGACCACCGGCGTAGAACTTTTCCTGGTAGTCGACCGTCAGCGGGAAGAAGTGCTGCCCTTCACGGGCGCTCTTGCTGGCGACGCAGCTGACCAGCAGCACGGTGCCCTCGCAGGAGACCATGACCGCGCCGCCAGCCTGGCGGGCGATTTCGCCGGTCTCGATGGTGACGTCGTGGTTGCCGTACTTGAAGGTCTTGGTGGTTTTCGACACGGTTGGATTCCTCGGATGTCTTTGTTCGTTGAACCGGACGAGACCCTTGCCCCGCCCGGGTGGCCGCCGTGGATGACGGCATTGCATGCTGGTTGGTGGATCAGTGTGGCGTGGTGCTGTTTGGTGCCTGGCTGGAAATACATCTATTGCGTGTGGCTGGCGCCGGTACCCGCCAGGTCATTCCGGCGAAAACCGGAATCCACCTTGATCGTGCGTTCCGACGTTCGACCGTCCGTCCCCGGATCACGATGGCCCGGGCCCTCACCGGGATGACGATGTCGCTGCAGGCCCAGTCAGCTGCACCAGCAAGGTCAGGCAGCCCAAAAACAAAACCGCGGCGCATCGCTGCGCCGCGGTTGGGGTATTGCTTAGCGACGCAGGCCCAGGCTCTTGATCAGGGCCTTGTAGCGGTCGGCATCCTTGCGATGCAGGTAGTCGAGCAGGCTACGACGCTGGTTGACCATCTGCAGCAGGCCGCGCCGGCTGTGGTGGTCTTTCTTGTGCGTCTTGAAATGCTCGGTCAAATGGGCGATGCGTGCGGTCAGCAGGGCGACCTGGACTTCCGAAGAGCCGGTGTCATTGGCGCCGCGCTTGTATTCTTCGATGACCTTGGAGGTGTCGATGGACATGTTGTTGCCTCTGATAGATGCGTGGTTGGCAGGAACGTCGCACCCTTGATCCAGGATGGGACGCACCGCCAGCCCGCCGCTTGCGGTTGATTCCCCGGAGCTGGTGGCCGAGATATTCGACGTCAAATCCGGAATTGCTCGATCGAGCCCCGTAATTGTAGCGCCCCAAGGCTTTGACGGACAAGGGTTTAGGTCTTTTCCGGATGCGGGTCCTCAGGCGCGCGGGGACGCGCTGCGGGAGAGTCGCCGTTGCGGCCTGCTCACTGCACGACCCACGCGAATAATCGTTGCGGCTGCAGCCTTCCATCGACGTCGACCTGGCCCAAGCCAAGTGCCTTGCCTTCGAGGTCGCAGATCGCGACCTCTCCCGGCGGCCGGAAATCGCCTTCGACCGGTTGTCCATGCCCCAGTTGCCTGGCCTGTTCAGGTGAAACCTGGACCTCGGGCCAAGCCGTCATGCCGGCTTCGATCGGCAGCAGGCAGGCATCCAGGCTGCGTTCGCCACGTTCGGCCAGCTCCTGCAGTGCTTCCAGGGTCCACATCCTGGGCTCACGGAAAGGGTCGACCCAGAGCCGTCGCAATTCGGCGACGTGTGCACCGCACCCCAAGGCCTCGCCGAGATCGCGGACCAGGCTGCGGACGTAGGTCCCGGAGCCGCATTCAACGTGCAGGCGCAGCAAGGGATCATCGCCATCGAGCAGGTCGGCGGCAGATTGCAGGTCGAAGGTGTGGACATCGACCTGGCGTGCTTCAACTTCGACAGTCTCCCCCCGCCGTGCCTTGGCGTACAACGGCTCACCGCCACGCTTGAGGGCGGAGTAGATCGGTGGGCGCTGCTGGATGCGGCCGGTGAGGTCGCCAAGGGCGGTGTCGATGGTCTGGATGTCGAGCTCGGGGACGGGGCGCTCACGCAATGGCATGCCCTCGGCGTCGTCGGTATCGGTGGTCACGCCCAGGCGGGCGACCGTGTCATAGGCCTTGCGTGCGCCGAGCAGGCCGCCGGCGATCTTGGTGGCTTCGCCGAAGCACACAGGCAATAACCCCGTGGCCAGCGGATCCAGGCTGCCGGTGTGGCCTGCCTTCCTTGCCCGGAACAGGTGGCGCACGCGTTGCAGCGCCTGGTTGGAACTGAGCCCTTGCGGCTTGTCCAGCAGCAGGATGCCGTCCACAGGACGGAACACGGTCTTGGGGGGCTGGGTGCGTGGCTTGCTGCTCATCGGCTCTATTGTAGGAGCGGCTTCAGCCGCGAGCGTTGGATCTTGGATCTTGCGGTGAGCAGGAGTGATACGAGTTGCGAACAGGTTTTCCGGACATGCTATCGCGACTTACGTCGCTCCTGCACAAGCACAAGCCAGGGCTCGCGGCTGAAGCCGCTCCTGCGAGGGCGACCATACGGCTCAGGCCTGCCCGTCTTCGCCTTCGTTGTCGGGATCGGCCCGGGTATTGAGTTCGGGCAGCGTGCGCAGGATGTTTTCGATCCGCTCGCCTTCGTCCACCGATTCGTCGTAGTGGAAGTGCAGCTCGGGCACGTGTCGCATCTTGACCGCATGCGCGAGCTTGTAGCGGACCTCCGGGGCCAGCGCCTTGAGTGCTTTCATCGCCTCGACGGCACGCTCGGGTTGCAGTGCCGTGACAAAGACCTTGGCATGCGCCAGGTCACGGGTGACCTCGACGTCGGACACGCTCATCATCGGCAGGCCGTGTTCGCGCACTGCAGCGTGCACCAACGTGCCCAGTTCACGTCGGAGCTGGGCGGAGACACGATCGGTGCGATAGAAGGTTTTTTGCGGCATGGGGGTGATCGTAGGGGATGCGGGATCGTGGGCGTGTGAGTAGTCGGAGAAAAAGCCGGCCCGGCCTCTTCCAAGGCCATCCTGGGCGCTGTGAAGGATCTGCTCCATGGCGGGAGCTGCAAAGCTCCAGCAGATCCTTCGCTGCACTCGGGATGACAGCGGGGTGGATGACAGTGAAGCGGATTCAGCGCGACGACTCTCCGCTTCTACGAATCCCGAATCCCCATTGCCCAATCCCGGCTCTTACAACGTCCGCTGCACCTCGATCCGCTCGAAGCACTCGATCTGGTCGCCCGGCTGGACATCGTTGTACTGCTTCACGCCAATGCCGCACTCGGTGTTCTCGCGGACTTCCTCGACGTTCTCCTTGAAGCGGCGCAGCGATTCCAACTCGCCCTCGAACACCACCACGCTGTCGCGCAGCACTCGGATCGGCTTGGATTTCCTGACCACGCCTTCGGTGACCATGCAGCCGGCGACGGCGCCGAACTTGGAGCTGCGGAAAACGTCGCGAACCTCGGCATTGCCGATGATCTCTTCACGGATCTCGACGCCCAGGATGCCCGAAGCCACCTGTTTTACCTGGTCGATGACGTCGTAGATGATCGAGAAGTAGCGCAAGTCAACGCCGTTGGTCTCGACCAGCTTGCGCGCAGAGGCATCGGCACGGACGTTGAAGCCGATCATCGTGGCCTTGGAGGTCGCGGCCAACTGCGCGTCGGACTCGGTGATGCCGCCCACACCGGAACCGATCACGGTGATCTTGATCTCGTCGTTGGACAGCGCGGTCAGCGCTTCGCGCAATGCCTGCACCGAACCCTGCACGTCGGCCTTGATGATCAGCGGCAGGCTGAGCTGGCCTTCGCCACCACCCATCTGCGCCATGATGTCTTCCATGCGATTGCCGGCCTGCGTGACCAGGCGGGTCTCGCGACGCTTGGCGTCACGCTGCTCGGCCACGTCCTTGGCCAGGCGCTCGTCCTTGACCACGACGAAGTCGTCGCCCGCGTCGGGCACGCCCGACAGGCCCAGCACCTGTACCGGGATCGATGGACCGGCATTGGCCACCTGCTTGCCGGTTTCGTCGAACAGCGCGCGCACGCGGCCGTACTGCGTGCCGCACACCAGGTAATCACCCTTGTTGAGTTGACCCTGCTGCACCAGCACGGTCGCCACGGCGCCGCGACCTTTGTCCAGCGCGGACTCGATGACCACGCCGGTCGCACGGCCTTCGGCAACCGCCTTGAGCTCGAGCACTTCGGCCTGCAGGCTGATCGCGTCGAGCAGGTTGTCGATGCCATCGCCAGTCTTGGCCGACAGCTCGACCATCTGCACGTCACCACCGAAGTCCTCGGCAACCACGTCGTGCCCAAGCAGTTCGTTCTTGACCTTGGTGGGATCGGCCCCCTCCTTGTCGATCTTGTTGATGGCGACGATCAGCGGCACGCCGGCCGCCTTGGCGTGCTGGATCGCTTCGATGGTCTGCGGCATGACGCCGTCGTCGGCGGCCACGACCAGGATCACGATATCGGTCAGCTTGGCGCCGCGCGCACGCATCGAGGTAAAGGCGGCGTGGCCCGGCGTATCCAGGAAGCTGATGACGCCCTTGTCGGTTTCGACATGGTAGGCACCGATGTGCTGGGTGATGCCACCCGCCTCGCCAGTGGCGACACGGGTACTGCGCAGGTAATCCAGCAGCGAGGTCTTGCCGTGGTCGACGTGGCCCATGATGGTGACCACTGGCGGGCGCGGCACGCCTTCGCCCTGGATGTCCTCGACGTGCGCCAGCAGCGTGTTCTCGGCGTCATCGGCATCGGCGTGGACCACCGTGTGGCCGAGCTCCTCGGTGACCAGCGCCGCGGTGTCGTGATCGATCGACTGGGTGATGGTCGCCATCACGCCCATCTTGAACAGCGCCTTGACGACCTCGCCACCCTTCATCGCCAGTTTCTGGGCCAGGTCGGCAACCGTGATCGCGTCGCCGATGGCGATTTCGCGCACCATCGGTGCGGTGGGCTTGGTGAAGCCGGTGCCCGAACGCGCCTGGTCAGGGTGCCGGCGCGACGGTTTGGCGCGACCACGCCCGGTACTACGACGCGCACGGTCGGCAGCACTCAGGTGCATCTGGCCCGCAAACCGGCTGGTGCGGTCGTCGTCCTCGACACCGGCGACCATTGCATGCGATCCGCGGGTCTTGTGCTTGTGTGCCGGGCGCTCCTCGCGCGCGGGGGGCTTGGGATGGCCGTGCCCGTGCGCGGTCTTGCGCGGTGCGGCGACATCTTCCTCCGGCGGCATCGCGGCAGCAGCAGCGATTCGCTGGGCCTCGACGCGCGCGGCTTCTTCGGCCTTGCGCTTGGCTTCGGCAGCTTCCTCGACGCGACGCTTGTCCTCTTCGGCCAGGCGTTGTTGTTCGGACAGGTTGCGCTGCCTGGATTCCTCCAGCTTGCGCAGGATCTCGGCCTGCTCGTCGTTTTCCGGTTTGGCGGTTTCGGTCTGCGCTTCTTCGCCCTTGATCAAAACGACTTTCTTGCGCACCACCACGTCCACCGTATTGCGGCTGCGGCCGCCACCAACGGTCAGCTCCTGCTTGCGATTGCGGCTCAGGGTGATCTTCTTCGGCGCAGCCGGCTCGTCGCCGGATGACTCCAGCTTGCCGTGCGCACGCTTGAGGAACCCCAGCAGCTTGACCTTTTCGCGACTGGTCACGACCTGGTCGGGCCCATCGAAGGTCATGCCGGCTTCGGCCAGCTGTTCGAGCAGTTTGTCGACCGGCTTGTTCACCAGCTCGGCCAGCTTGCGGATCGTGGTTTCTTGCGACATTCGAATTCCGTGTCCTGTGGCGCGGGCGGTGGCCCGCGCGGGGATGCATCTGTCAATTCTAAGCCGGGCGCCATTCACGCCCGGTGTACGCCCGCTCCAGGGCTTAGCCTTCGCGCTCCAGCCGTGCGATTTCCTCGGCGCGTGCGGCCAGGATCAGCGCAGCGGCGCGGGACTCGTCCATGCCATCGATGCCAAATTCGACGACCTCGTCCGCGCCCAGCTCGCCCAGGTCATCGGCGGTCTGGATGCCATTGCTGGCCAGTGCATAGGCGGTCTCTTCATCCATGCCTTCCAACGCCAACAGGTCCTCTGCCGGCTGGTGCTCGTCGAGCTCTTCCTCGACGGCCAACGCATCGTTGAGCAGCGCATCACGGGCACGCGAGCGCAGTTCTTCGACGATGTCCTCGTCGAAACCCTCGACAGCCAGCAACTCGCCGACCGGCACGTAGGCGATTTCCTCGATCGTGCTGAAGCCTTCGGCAACCAGGATGTCGGAGATCTCCTCGTCGACTTCAAGCTTGCCCTGGAACAGCGCCTTGGCCGCGACCTGCTCGGCCTCGCTCTTGGCCTCGACCTGCTCGGCCGTCATCACGTTGAGCTGCCACCCGGTCATGCGGCTGGCCAGGCGGACGTTCTGGCCGCCACGGCCGATCGCCTGCGCCAGTTTGTCCTCGGCCACGGCCAGGTCCATCGAGTGCTTGTCCTCGTCGACGATGATCGACTGCACTTCGGCTGGCGCCATCGCGTTGATCACGAACTGTGCCGGGTTGTCCGACCACAGCACGATGTCGACGCGCTCACCATTCAACTCGTTGGACACCGCCTGCACGCGCGAACCGCGCATGCCGATGCAGGCACCGATCGGATCGGTCCGGTTGTCGTAGGCCAGCACCGCGATCTTGGCGCGATCACCCGGATCGCGGGCGCAGGCCTTGATGTCGACCAGGCCCTGCCCGACTTCGGGCACTTCCAGCCTGAACAGCTCCATCATGAATTCGGGTGCAGCGCGGCTGATGAACAACTGCGGGCCACGCAGCTCGCTGCGCACGTCGAACAGGTAACCGCGGACGCGGTCGCCGGCACGCAACGCATCACGCGGGATGCCCTTGTCCTTGGGGATATAGGCCTCGGCATTGCCGCCAAGATCGACGTAGATGCTGCCGCGCTCGACACGCTTGACGACACCGGTGACCAGCTCGCCGACGCGATCCTTCCACTGGTCGACGACCTGTGCGCGCTCGGCCTCGCGCACGCGCTGCACGATCACCTGCTTGGCGGCCTGCGCTGCGATGCGACCAAAATCGACGTTGTCGATCTGCTCTTCGATGTAATCGCCGACTTCGACGCCTTCACTTTCCTCGACGGCGTCCATCAGGCGGATCTGGTGGTCCGGTGATTCCATTACCGCGTCGTCGGCGACGACCTCCCAGCGACGGAAGGTTTCGTAGCTGCCGTCATTGGCATCGATCACGACGCGGGTCATGACCTCCTGGTCGGCGTAACGCTTCTTGGCAGCCGTGGCCAGCGCGGCCTCGATGGCTTCCAGGATCACGGACTCCGGCACGCCTTTCTCGGCTGCGACCGCGTCGACCACCAGCAACAGTTCCTTGCTCATTTCTCTTGCTCCGCACGTGACGGCTGCTTGGCCGTCGGCTTTTTGGTTGGTTTCTTGTTGGGTTTCTTCTTGGCTTGCTTCTTTCCAGGCCGCGCATCGCGCCCTGATCCATCCTTCGCGGGGCCGTAACCAAGCGCAACCCAATCGGGGACCAGGCGCGCCTTGTCGATGTTGTCGATGGACACTTTGAACGGCTCGCCGTCGACGTCGAATTCAATGCGTCCGTCGTCGTCGACGCCAATGATTTGTCCACGCAACTTGCGTCGGCCGCCCTGCGGCAGCTTCAGCCCGACCTTGGCTTGCTCACCAATGAATTGGGCAAATTGCGCCGGCGTGAACAACGGGCGATCGACACCAGGCGAAGACACCTCCAGCGTGTAGTTGCCGCTGATGGGATCCTCGACATCCAGTTGCGCCGACACCTCGCGACTCACCGCCTCGCAATCCTCGATGCCCACCATGCGCGGCTCGCCATCTTCGCCAGCTGCCGTATCGGCCGGCACGTCGATATACAGACGCAGCACGGCGCCGCCTGGTGTCGGCAGGTATTCGGCACCAAGCAACACCAGGCCCAGCGACTCTACGGTCGGGGCCAGCAATGCGCTGATTTGGCTTGCCTTGTCGGTCATGCGTTGGTGCGATCCATCTCCGCTGAAAACAATGAAAGGCCGGTAAAAAAGCCTGGAAAACAACGACAGGGTATAAAAACAACAAAGGGCGAGAAACAACAAAGGGCCCCAGGGGCCCCTTGTCCGATCTTGCTGGATGTCGGCGTGGTCGCGATACCGCTACGACCACCGAGCCCACCTTGCCCGCACTGCAATCTGCCAGTACTGCTTGCCTGGACCAGGCCCTGCAAAACGAAAAAGGCTCCGAGGAGCCTTTTCGCCTGCAAAAGCTGGTAGCGGGGGCAGGATTTGAACCTGCGACCTTCGGGTTATGAGCCCGACGAGCTGCCAGACTGCTCCACCCCGCATCAGAGGCGGGATTATGGTGATCTGCGTCGAAAATTGCAAGTCCGCACACCAAAATCGCTGCCGTGATGCATGCAACCTCAGCCCAGGAATGCCTGCTGGCACCACGCCATGATCGGACTCCAGAAGAAACCCAGGACCAGCAATGCCAGCGCATTCACGGCAAAAGCGATCCGTGACGGGCCATCGCGCCGCGGCATCGGCTGGTGGCCGTCGGGTGCGTCGAAATACATGACCTTGCACACACGCAGGTAGTAGAAAGCACCGATCACGGCAAACACCACACCGACAATCGCCAGCCACAGCATGTCGCCGTGCAATGCCGCGCGCAGCACCGCCAGCTTGGCCCAGAAACCCAGGAACGGCGGGATGCCCGCCAACGACATCATCACCACCAGCATCATCCCGGCCAGCCATGGGCTGCGCGTGTTGAGCCCCTTGAAGTCGTCGATGCGATCGGCTTCGAATCCCTTGCCGGCCAACATCACGATGGCACCGAAAGCCGCGGTCGACATGATCGCGTAACTGATCGCGTAGAACATTGCCGCGGCATAGCCCTGCGCGTCGGCTGCTGCCAGGCCCATGAACAGGAAGCCAACATGGGACACCGTCGAATACGCCAGCATCCGCTTGAGGTTGACCTGCGCCAGGGCAACCACGTTGCCGATCACCAGGGACAGGACCGCCAACGCGGCCAGCAGCAGGTGCCACTGTCCGTCGAGGGGCCCCAAGCCTGCTTCCAGCAAGCGGTACACCATCGCGAACGCCGCCAGCTTCGGCGCCGAGCCGATGAAACCGGTGATCGGCGTGGGGGCGCCGTGGTAGGTGTCCGGCAGCCACATGTGGAACGGCGCGGCACCAAATTTAAAGGCGATACCCGCAATCAGGAAGACGGTGCCCGTCAGCAGCAACCCGGTGTTGGTCGAGGCCGCCGCGGCGGCGTTGATCTGTGCCAGGTCAAGCACACCTGTCGCGCCGTAGATCAACGACATGCCGTAAAGCAGCAGCCCGGACGCCAGCGAGCCAAGCACGAAGTACTTCATCGCCGCTTCCGACGCCAGTGGGTTGTCCCGGTCCAGCGCCACCAGCGCGTACGAACACAGCGCCAGTAATTCAAGCCCCAGGTAGACCATGACCATGCTGCCCGCGGAGATCAGCAGCATCATGCCGGCCACAGCGAACAGCATCAGTACGGACACCTCGCCCTTGTACAACCCGCGCTCGCGCAGGAACGGCCAGACGTACACCATCGACAACGCCGTGACCAGGCACACTCCGACCTTGAGCACGTCGGCCATGGTGTCGCGCACGAACATGCCGTTGAGCACGGTGCCCTGCCCGCCCGTGCCGACACAGATCATCCAGGCGGCAGCGACCAGTACCAGCATCGAGGCAACCTGGGTCACGACACGGTGGCGCTCGTGGAGGAACAGGTCCAGCATCAGCAGCACGAAGGCACCGCCCATCACCACCAGTTCTGGCAGCAGGGGCAGCAGGTCGGATACGGCGGGCATGTTGGGTGTCATCTGGACAACATCATCCTGTAATGAAGCATCAAAGCTTGCTCGCCGACAACTGGCCAGCCAGTTGCGCGATCGAAGGATCCATCAGGTCCGTCAGCGGTTTGGGATAGACACCGATCCACAGCACGCCGATGGCAAAGACACCCAGCACGATCCACTCGCGCATGTCGATGTCGTGCAGCTCCGCGACATGGGCATTGGCCACCTTGCCCCAGATCACGCGCTTGGCCAGCCACAGCGAATAACCGGCGCCGGTCATCAGCGTCGTCGCCGCACCGAATGCAATCAGCGGATGTTGCTGGAAGCTGGCAAGGATCACCATGAACTCACCGACGAAGCCGCTGGTGCCGGGCAAGCCGGAGTTGGCCATCGCGAAGAAGATCCAGAACAGCGCAAACCACGGCATCGTGTTGGCCACGCCGCCGTAATCACTGATCCTGCGCGTATGCATGCGGTCGTAGAGCACGCCGACGCAGGAGAACAGCGCGCCGGAGATGAAACCGTGCGAGATCATCTGCACCATCGCGCCCTGCAGGCCGAGTTGCGCGGCCTGCACATTGCCGAAATCACGCACCAGCGCGAAGGCGATGAAGATGCCCAGGGTGACGAAACCCATGTGGGCGACCGACGAATACGCGATCAGCTTCTTCATGTCGTCCTGCACCAGCGCCACCAGGCCGACGTAGATGATCGCGACCAGGCTCAGTGCAATGACCAACCAGGCCCATTCGTGCCCTGCGTCAGGGACGATAGGCAGGGTAAAGCGCAGGAAGCCGTACCCGCCGATCTTCAACATGATCGCGGCCAGCACCACGGAACCGCCGGTCGGTGCCTCGACGTGTGCATCCGGCAACCAGGTATGTACCGGGAACATCGGCACCTTGACCGCGAAAGCGATCAGGAAGGCGAAGAACAACCACACCTGCTCTGACATCGTCAGTTGCAGCGTGACCATGTCGGCGATCTGCCAGCTGCCACCCTTGACGTACAGGTAGATCAGCCCGACCAGCATGAACACCGAGCCCAGGAACGTGTACAGGAAGAACTTGACCGACGCATACACGCGGCGCGGCCCGCCCCAGATCCCGATCAGGATGAACATCGGGATCAGCATCGCTTCGAAGAACACGTAGAACAGCATCGAGTCCAGCGCCGCGAACACGCCGATCATGACGCCCTCGAGGATCAGCATCGAGGCGACGTACTGGTTGACGCGCTTGTCCACCGAGCTCCAGGCGCCGACCAGCACCAGCACCGTTGTCAGCGTGGTCAACCCGATCAGTGCAACCGAGATGCCATCGGCACCGAGCGCATAGCGGATGTCGTAGGCCGGGATCCATGCATGTTGCTCGACGAACTGCATGCCCGCGTTGGCATAATCGAAGCTGCTGAACAGCGGCACGCTCAACGCCAGCGTCACCAACGCCGTGGTCAACGCCACCCAGCGCGCAACCCGTGGACGCTCGTTACCCAGTGCGAGGCACAGCATGCCACCGAGCACCGGCAGCCAGATCAACAAGCTCAGCAATGGCAGGGAGTGTTGCAAGGTCACGTTGCCGATCCTTGGGTCATTGCCAGTAGCGAAGCAGCACGGCCAGCAAACCAATCAGGCCGAGGATCATCGCGAAAGCGTAGTGGTAGAGGTAGCCGGACTGGGTCTTGCGCAGCAGTCCCGCGGAGAAATCGATCAGGCGCACGCTGCCATTGACGAAGAAGCCGTCGATCACCTTCTCGTCGTTGATGCGCGAGAGGCGTCCGAGCTTGACGCTGCCACCGGCGAAGCCCTTGATCCACAGGTCGTCCATGCCGTACTTGTTTTCAAGGATGCGCACCGGCCAGGCCAGCGCCTTGCGCGCCCTGGCATGCAATTCCGGCTTCCACCAGTACATGACCGTGGCGACCACGAACCCGGCGAGCGCCAGCCAGAACGCAGGCGCGGCAAATCCATGCAACGCGAACTGGATCGGGCCATGGAACTCCCCGGCGATCCTGGCCACCACGTCGTTGCCAGCGGATACATCAATCGCACCGAGGAAGAACGGCAGCTGCCTGGCATGTCCCATCATGTCCGTACCAAACAGCATCGGGCCAACGGTCAGGAAACCGATGATCACGGACGGGATCGCCAGAAGGATCAACGGCAGCGTCACCACCCACGGCGATTCGTGCGGCTCGTGCGCGCCATGGCCGTCGCCGTGGTCGTCGACGACTTCCACCGGGGCGTCGCCATGGCCATGCGCGACTTGGCGGAAGCGCTCTTCGCCGGTGAATGTCAGGTACAGCAGGCGGAAGCTGTACAACGAGGTGATGAAGGCACCCAGCAGCACCGCCCAGTACCCATAAGAGGCAATCCAGTTGTGCGCCTCGTGCGCATGCTCGGCCGCGGCCTCGATGATCGTGTCCTTGGAATAGAACCCCGAGAAGAACGGCGTACCGACCAGTGCCAGGGTACCGATCAACATGGTCCAGAACGTCACCGGCATGTACTTGCGCAGCCCACCCATGCGGCGCATGTCCTGCTCATGGTGCATGGCGATGATGACCGAGCCGGCGCCGAGGAACAGCAGCGCCTTGAAGAACGCGTGCGTCATCAGGTGGTAGACCGCCGCGCTGTAGGCAGACACACCCAGCGCCACGGTCATGTAGCCCAGCTGCGACAACGTGGAATACGCGATGACGCGCTTGATGTCGTTCTGGACGATGCCGATCAGCCCGGTGAACAAGGCCGTCGTCGCACCGATGAACAGCACGAAGTTGAGCGCGGTGGCCGACAGCTCGAACAATGGCGACATGCGCGCCACCATGAAGATGCCGGCGGTGACCATGGTCGCTGCATGGATCAACGCCGAGATCGGGGTCGGGCCCTCCATCGAGTCGGGCAGCCACACGTGCAGCGGCACCTGCGCCGACTTGCCCATGGCGCCGATGAACAGGCAGATGCAGATCACGGTCGGCACGGCCCACTCGTGGCCACTGATGACCGGTACGGTCATCCCGGCGATGGTCGGGTGCATTGGCGAACACGGTCGCGTAGTCCAGCGTGCCAAACCAGTACAGCACGGCCGCGATGCCCAACAGGAAGCCGAAATCGCCAACGCGGTTGACCAGGAATGCCTTGAGGTTGGCGAAGATCGCGGTCGGCTTGTTGAACCAGAACCCGATCAGCAGGTAGGACACCAGGCCGACGGCCTCCCAGCCAAAGAACAGCTGCAGGAAGTTGTTGCTCATCACCAGCATCAGCATGCTGAAGGTGAACAGCGAGATGTAGCTGAAGAAGCGCTGGTAGCCCGGGTCCTCGGCCATGTAGCCGATGGTATAGACATGCACCAGCAGCGACACGAAGGTCACCACGACCATCATCATCGCGGTCAGCTTGTCGATCATGAAGCCGACATGGGCCGACAGGTCGCCGACCTGGAACCAGGTATAGACGTTTTCATTGAAAGGCGGCGCACCCTGCCCCACCAGCTGCCACAGCACCCAGCACGACAGTGCGCAGCTGGCGCCGACTCCGGCGATGGTCACGACATGCGAGCCCACGCGCCCGACCTGCTTGCGCAACAGCCCAGCGATCACCGCACCCAGCAGCGGTGCCAGCACGATGGCCAGCAGCAGGGACCTGGAGATCATGTGTTCAACGCCTGGCATCGCCTCAGCCCTTCAAACTATCGATGTCTTCGACGTCGATCGATCGTCGATTACGGAACACGGTGACCAGGATCGCCAAGCCAATCGCAGCCTCGGCGGCGGCCACCGTCAGGATGAAGAACACGAACACCTGCCCCGCCGCATCGCCAAGCTCTCGCGAGAAGGCGACGAAGTTGATGTTGACGGCGAGCAGCAGCAGTTCGATGCACATCAGCAGCACGATCACGTTCTTGCGATTCAGGAAGATGCCCGCAACGCTGATGCACAGCAACGCGGCACCGAGTGCCAGGTAGTGGCCGAGTGCGAGATGGCTGGCGATATCGGTCATGGCTTGCTGCCCCCGTCATGGGCGGACGCGTCGTCCGGCGTGGGATCCGGCGCGACCGGCGCGTCCACGGCATCCCTGCGTTCGGCAGGCATGCTCACCATCCGGAAGCGGTCCCTGGCCCGGACATTGGCCTGGTAGAGCGGGCTCTGGTGCTTGGCACCCATCCGGCGGCGCAGGGTCAGCATGACCGCCGCGACCACCGCCACGGTCAGGATGACTGCAGCGACCTCGAAAGGCAGCAGGAAATCGGTGAACAAGGCCTGTGCCAGCCATGTGGTGTTGGGGATCCGTCCATCACTGGACATCGCGGCATTGGCAGCAAACGGCGTGGCCATCCTGGCCTTGACCCCGATCAGTGCCAGGATCTCGACCAGCATCACCACCGCCACGATCAATCCGACCGGCAGGTAACGGACATAGCCCTCCCGCATCCGCGCGACATCGATGTCCAGCATCATCACCACGAACAGGAACAGCACCATCACCGCCCCGACGTAGACGAGCACGAGTGCAATGCCAAGGAACTCGGCACCAGCCAGGATCCATGTGCAGGCGACCGTGAAAAACGTCAGCACCAGGAACAGCGCAGCCTGCACTGGATTGCGCACGCTGATCACCGCGCCCGCGGACAGCACGGCCGCGATGGCAAAGGCGTAGAAGGCGAGTAGTGGGAAATCCATCCAGGCTCTCGAAGGAATAAGGTCAGCGGTACGCGGAATCAGCAGCGCGGCGCGCGGCGATCTCCGGCTCCAGCCGGTCGCCGATCGCCAGCAGCTGCGACTTGGTCATGATGTTTTCGCCACGGTTCTCGAAGTGGTACTCCAGCACGTGGGTCTCGACGATCGAGTCCACCGGGCAGGACTCCTCGCAGAAACCGCAGTAGATGCACTTGAACAGGTCGATGTCGTAGCGCGTGGTGCGGCGCGTGCCGTCGGCGCGCTGCTCGGAGTCGATGGTGATCGCCAGCGCCGGGCATACCGCCTCGCACAGCTTGCAGGCGATGCAGCGCTCCTCGCCGTTGGGATAGCGGCGCAGTGCATGCAGCCCGCGGAACCGTGGCGACTGCGGCGTCTTCTCCATCGGGTACATCAGTGTGTACTTGGGGCGGAAGAGGTACTTCAACGTCAGCCACATGCCCTGCAGCAGCTCGATCAGCAGCAGCCCCCGGAACCATTTCAATACCTTGCCCATCAGCTGCCCACCTCGAACACGCCGTAATACGCCATCAGCGCAGTCACGAAAATCCAGGCAATGGTGATCGGGATGAACACCTTCCATCCCAGGCGCATGATCTGATCGTAGCGATAACGCGGGAATGTCGCCCGGAACCAGATGAAACAGCTGGCGAAAAAGAAGATCTTGCCAAACAACCACCACCAGCCGTCGACAGACAGCAGCGGGATGCCCATGCCATGGACGGGGCTGAGCCAACCGCCCAGGAAGAACAGCGAGGCCAGCGTGCTGACCAACAGCATGTTGGCGTACTCGGCCAGGAAGAACAGCGCGAACTGCGAACCCGAATACTCGACCATGTGCCCGGCGACGATCTCGCTCTCGCCTTCGACCACGTCGAACGGCGCGCGGTTGGTCTCGGCCACCCCGGAGATGAAATACACCACGCACAACGGCAGCAACGGCAGCCAGAACCACTCGAACAACCCGGCATTGCCGGCCTGCGCGTTGACGATATCGGTCAGGTTGAGGCTGCCGGCGGCGATCAGCACGCCGACCAGCGCGAAGCCCATCGCGATCTCGTAGCTGACCATCTGCGCGGCCGCGCGCATCGCGCCGAGGAACGCATACTTGGAGTTGGACGCCCAGCCGGCGATGATCACGCCGTAGATCCCCAACGAGGTCATCGCCAGCAGGTACAACAGGCCCGCGTTGGCGTTGGACAGGACCGCCTGCGCATCAAACGGCACCACCGCCCAGGCCGCGAACGCCGGCACCATGGCAATCAGCGGTGCAAGGATGAAGAGCGACTTCTGCGCCTTTGTTGGCTGGATCACTTCCTTGATCAGCAGCTTGAAGACGTCCGCGAACGCCTGCAGCACGCCCATGCCGACATACATCGGGCCGTGACGCACATGCATCCAGCCGATGAGCTTGCGCTCCCAGACGACGTAGAACGCCACTGTCAGGATCACAGGCACCGCGATCGCCAGGATCTTGAGCACGATCCAGGCCAGCATGCCGATCACGCCAAACGACAGCAGCCAGTCGCGCAGGGGATCGACGAGGAACATGATTCCACTCATGCGCTACGAACCTCCACCCGGGTGTTGGCGAGCAACGGCGCAGTCGCGCCATGGCCCGACTCGATCCAGGCGCAACCCGGAGCGACATCGGTGCTGGTCACGACCGGCAATGTCGCACTGCCCTTGCCGTTGTCCACGGTGACGACCGTCCCGTCGGAGACGCCGGCGGCCTTGGCATCGTCCGGATGCAGTACGACGCGCGCATCGATGTTCAGCGGATGGGCCTGCAATGCGGTGGCGCGACGAACAATTGCGTCGGTACGGTAGATCGCCTGCACGGCGGCAACTTCCAGCCCTGCCCCGGTTTTCCCTGCACCGGCTTCGGCGGCAGCCACGGAATTCCCAGCGGCACTCGGCTCGGTGTTGGCCGTCATGCCGGCACGCAGTCCGGAAAGATCGGTGAATTGGAAGCCCTCGGCGGCTTCAAGTGTCGCGCCCAGCGCGCGCAACACGCGCCAACCGGCACGCGCCTGGGCCGGGAGCTTGCCAGCGGCGAATGCCCGCTGATCGACACCATCCAGGTTGGTCAGGGTTGCGTCGACTTCAGGCAGCGCACCGATCGGCAGGATCACATCTGCAATCGAGCGGGTGGAGTGGCACGCGAAATGGCTGAAGGCAACAACCTGCGCGCCACCCAATGCCTGCATGGCGGTGCCCTGGTCGGCAAAATCCAGGCCGGGCTCAATGCCATAGATGACATAGGCACCACGCGCCTGGGCGAGCATGCCCCGGCTGTCGCGGCTAGCAGGCAGCACGCCGTGCCGGGCCAGGCCCAAGGCGTTTGCGCCTTGCGGGATACGACACAACGCAGCCTTGGCCGGCGACGCGAAATCACGCGCGGCGGCACGGATCGCCGCGGCGTGCGGGCCGCATTCGGCAATCCCACCGACGATCACCACGCACTTGCCGGCGCTGGAAACGTCCACCTCACGAAGTGCCGCAGCCATCTTCGATGGCGGCACGATCCGACGGGACGCAACGTCGAAGCTGAAGTCGAAATCGACCGGATTGATGACATGCACCTCGGCCCCGCGCAACACCGCCTTGCGGATGCGCGCATGCAGCAAGGGCAGTTCGTGGCGAAGCTGCGAACCAAGGATGACGATTGCATCGGCGTGCTCGATGTCTGCCGACGCGATGCCGAAGGCTTCCGCGACCGCGCCATCGGACAGGTCCTGCTGCGCAATGCGGTGATCGATGTTCCCGGTCCCCAGCGTCCTGGCCAGCCGCGCCAGCAATGCGCCCTCTTCATTGGACGTCGCCGGATGCACCAGGATTCCCAGGTCGTCGGCAGCGTTGTCACGCAGGATCCGGGCGGCCTTGGCCAGGGCTTCGTCCCAGGTCGCTTCACGGAAGCCTTCGCCCTCACGGATCAACGGTACGGTCGCGCGATCTTCCGCGTACAGGCCCTGGTGCGAATAACGGTCGCGATCCGACAGCCAGCATTCGTTGACCGAGTCGTTGTCGCGCGGCACCGTGCGCAAGACGTCGCCGCGCCGCGAGTGCAGGAACAGGTTGCTTCCCAGCGCGTCGTGGTAGCCCAGCGACTCCTTCGCGATCAGCTCCCAGGGACGCGCACGGAAGCGGAACACCTTGTTGGTCAGTGCGCCGACCGGACACACGTCGATGACGTTGCCGGACAGTTCCGTGGTCAACGGCTTGCCATCGTAGGTGCCGATCACCAGGTCCTCGCCGCGCCGCATGCCGCCCAGCTCGTAGGTGCCGGCGATCTCCGCGGTGAAGCGCACGCAGCGCGTGCACTGGATGCAACGGGTCATGTCGGTGGCCACCAACGGGCCCATGTCCTCGTCGGCGACGACGCGCTTGCGCTCTGAGAACCGGCTGACGGATCGCCCGTAACCCAGCGACAGGTCCTGCAATTCGCATTCGCCACCCTGGTCGCAGATCGGGCAGTCCAATGGATGGTTGATCAGCAGGAACTCCATCACGTTGCGCTGGGCCTGGAGCGCCTTGTCGTTGCGCGTGAACACCTTCATGCCATCGGCGACCGGCGTGGCGCAGGCGGGCAGCGGCTTGGGCGATGCGCGGCCGCCCATCTCGGCGTCGATCAGGCACATGCGACAGTTGGCCGCGATCGACAGCTTGTCGTGGTAGCAGAAGCGCGGGATCGGGATCCCGGCCTTGTCGGCAGCCTGGATGATCATCGAGCCCTTGGGCGCGGTCATCGGCACGCCGTCGATCTCGAGCGAGACATGATCGTCGGCGACAGCCAGTTGCTCGGCAGGGGTATTGGATCCGACGCTCACGCTGCGGCCTCCATCGTCGGAATGGCGGACATGAAAGTAGCGGCGGATGCGGTCATGCAACCACCTGCGTGGGTGCGGCCCGCTTCTGCACGACGGTGCCATCGCGCTGGTCGTCGACCAGGAAGCGCTTGTTGACGATGGCGTATTCGAACTCGTCCCAGTAATGGCGCAGGAAACCCTGTACGGGCCACGCCGCTGCCTCGCCAAAGGCGCAGATGGTGTGCCCTTCGATCTGGCCCGCCGATGCCTTGAGCATCAACAGGTCATCCACCGTTGCCTGGCCTTGGACGATGCGGGTCAGCATGCGGTACATCCAGCCGGTGCCTTCGCGGCAGGGCGTGCACTGGCCACAGGACTCGGCGTAATAGAAGCGCGCGATGCGTTGGCAGGCACGGACCATGCAGGTGGTCTCGTCCATCACGATCACCGCGCCGGACCCGAGGCCGGAACCGGCCTTCTGCAGCGCGTCGTAATCCATGGTCACCGCCATCATCGTGTCGCCCGGCAACACCGGCATCGATGATCCACCCGGGATCACGCCCTTGAGCTTGTGGCCCCTGCGTACGCCACCGGCCATCTCCAGCAACTCGGAGAACGGCGTGCCCAGGCGCACTTCGTAATTGCCGGGTGTGTTGACGTGGCCGGACACCGAAAACACCTTGGGACCGCCGTTGTTGGGCTTGCCCAGGTTGAGGAACCACTCGGCGCCGTTGCGAATGATCGCCGGCACCGAGGCGTAGGTCTCGGTGTTGTTGATCGTGGTCGGCTTTCCGTACACGCCAAAGTTGGCCGGGAACGGCGGCTTGTAACGCGGCTGTCCCTTCTTGCCCTCGATCGACTCCATCATCGCGGTCTCTTCGCCGCAGATGTAGGCGCCGGCGCCGAGCAGGTTGTGGATGTCGATGTCGATGCCGGAGCCGAGGATGTCCTTGCCCAGCCAACCGTGCTTGTAGGCCTCGGCGGTGGCCTCCTCCAGATGCTCGAACGGCTCGTGGTGGAATTCACCGCGCAGGTAGTTGTAGGCCGTCGTACTGCCGGTCGCATAGCAGGCGATGGCGATGCCTTCGATCACGGCATGCGGATTGAAGCGCAGGATGTCGCGGTCCTTGGCAGTGCCCGGCTCGGACTCGTCCGAGTTGCACAGGATGTATTTGGTGCCCTCACCCTTGGGCATGAAGCTCCACTTCAGGCCGGTCGGGAAACCCGCGCCGCCACGGCCACGCAGGCCGGACTGCTTGACCATCTCGATGATGTCTGCCGGCGCGATCTTCTCTTCCAGGATCTTGCGCAGCGCGCTGTAGCCCCCGGTCTTGAGGTAGTTTTCGTACGACCACGGCTTGTCGAAGTGCAGTGTCGTGTAAACGACGCTGTGCTCTTTCGGGGCCGGGCCGACAGGGCCGTAGCCTTTGGATGCGTGGCTGGAATGCTCGGTCATGGATCAATGCGCTCCTGTAGGAGCGGCTTCAGCCGCGAGCTCTTGGGTTGGGCTGCATGCATTCGCGAGCAAGCGCTCGCGGCTGAAGCCGCTCCTGCAAGTGCCGTACTGACGGGAAATGTGTCCTGTGCGAGCCATCATTCCAGCCCGTCCAACAGCTCGTCGACCTTCGCCGTATCGAGCTTCTCGTGGTAGTGACCGTTGATCAGCATGACCGGGGCGCCACAGCAGGCAGCCACGCACTCTTCCTCGCGCTTGAGGAAAACGCGGCCGTCACTGGTCGATTCACCCAGCTTGCAGCCCAGCTTCTGCTCTGCATGGGCGACCAGTGCCTCGGCGCCGTTGAGCCAGCAGCTGATGTTGGTGCAGAAGGCGACGTTGTTGCGACCGACCTGGTGCGTTTCGAACATGGAATAGAACGTCGCCACCTCGTATCCCCACACCGGCGGGATACCGAGATACTTGGAGACCGCCGCGATCAGTTCGTCGGTCAACCAGCCACCGTTCTGCTCCTGCGCGGCATGCAGGCCCTGCAACACGGCCGAGCGCTTGCGATCAGGCGGGAATTTTTCCAGCCAGTGGTCGATATGCGCACGGGTCTTGTCCGACAGGGCGACCTGCGGATCCACGTTGCGTGCGGTTTCGAAGTTTCCAGTTGCTTTCATTGGTCGCCGGGCCTCATCGATCGACTTCGCCAAAGACAAGGTCGTAGGTACCGATCATCGCCACCACGTCGGACAACATATGGCCCTTGACGATGGTGTCCATCGACGACAGGTGGGCAAAGCCCGGTGCGCGCAGATGGCATCGGAAGGGCTTGTTGGCGCCATCGGACATCAGGTAGCAACCGAACTCCCCCTTGGGCGCCTCGACTGCGGCGTAGGTCTCGCCGGCAGGCACGCAGTAGCCTTCCGAGAACAGCTTGAAGTGGTGGATCAACGCTTCCATGTCGTCCTTCATCTCCTGGCGGGGAGGCGGCGCGACCTTGAAGTTGTCCACCATCACCGGGCCCGGATTGGCCTTGAGCCATTGCACGCACTGCTGGATGATCCGCGCCGACTGGCGCATCTCGGCCACGCGGACCAGGTAACGGTCGTAGCAATCACCCTCCACGCCAACCGCGATGTCGAAATCGACCTCGGCGTACCTGGCGTAGGGCTGTTTCTTGCGCAGGTCCCACTCGACGCCGGAGCCACGCAGCATCGGGCCCGTCATGCCCCACGCCAACGCCTGCTCTGGCGGGATGATGCCGATGCCGACGGTGCGCTGTTTCCAGATGCGATTGTCGGTCAGCAGGGTTTCGTATTCGTCGACTCGGGTCGGGAAGTCATGGGCGAAGGCTTCCAGGTAGTCGAGCATCGAGCCTTCGCGCCAGGCGTTGAAGCGTTTGAGGTTGCTGCCCTTTTTCCACGGCGATTCGCGGTACTGCGGCATGCGCTCGGGCAGGTCGCGATAGACGCCGCCCGGACGGTAATAGGTCGCATGCATGCGCGCTCCACTCACGGCCTCATACACATCCATGAGCTCTTCGCGCTCGCGGAAGGCGTACAGGAACACCGCCATCGCGCCCAGGTCCAGTCCGTTGGAGCCGATCCACATCAAATGGTTGAGGATGCGCGTGACTTCGTCGAACAGCGTGCGGATCCATTGCGCGCGCACGGGCGCTTCGATACCCATGAGGGTCTCGATGGCGCGCACGTAGGCGTGCTCGTTGCACATCATCGACACGTAGTCGAGGCGATCCATGTAGCCGATCGACTGGTTGAACGGCTTGGACTCGGCCAGCTTTTCGGTACCGCGATGCAGCAGCCCGATATGCGGATCCGCACGGCGCACTGTTTCGCCATCCATTTCCAGGATCAGGCGCAGCACACCGTGCGCCGCCGGATGCTGCGGACCGAAGTTGAAGGTGTAATTGCGGATTTCCGGGCGACCGGCCAGCGCAGGCGGCTCCGCGGCAAACGCGGTGCTGGTCGAGGCCGGCCGTGGTTCGCTGCCCAAAGGCTGGCTGCTCATTGCGTGACTCCCGGCAATGCCTTGGCCGCTACCTCGTCCGCGGTACCGTCTCCGGCCGGGCCCAGGGTGCTACCGATCTTGAGGTCCCTGTCTTCGCCCCGTGCAGTGGCGTATCGGGCGTCATCGCGGATCACACGCGGCACCAGCACGCGCGGCTCGACCGAGGTCACCGGCTCGTAGACCACGCGTTTTGCCTCGGCGTCGTAACGCACCTCGACGTTGCCGATCAGCGGGAAATCCTTGCGGAACGGATGGCCGACAAAGCCGTAGTCGGTCAGGATACGGCGCAAATCAGGATGGCCGCTGAAGACGATCCCGAACAGATCGAATGCCTCGCGCTCGAACCAGTTCGAGACAGGCCAGACATCGGTCACCGAATCGATGATCGGAAGCGCATCATCGGGGGCAAATACCTTCACCGTGACCCGCTGGTTTTGTTGCACGGACAGCAACTGCACCACGATCGCGAAACGCTGTTCCGGCATGACCAGCAGGTGCTCCCCCTCGGGCTGCGGGACCTGCTTGCTTGGGAACTCGCCAAACTTGAAACGACCCGGCCCCCTGCCTTCGACACCGCGACTGAAGCCTTCGGAGGACGTGTCGGTATCCCACTCATCGCTGCCGTGGCCGAGGTAATCGACGCCACACAAGTCAATCAACTGCTCGAAGCCGAATTGGTCGCGCAGTGCGCGGCAACCGTCGTGCCAGGCATCGGCGGAAAGCAGGATGCTGACTTCGCCACGGGGCTGCGCAACGGACACCTGCGCATCCTTGAACCGCGCGCGCAGTTGATCCACGAAGGTGGGGATGCTCTCTCCCATCAGCGCAGACCCGTCTTGCTGTCGCCAAAATTGGTCGACCGGCGGATCTTTTTCTGCAGCTGCAGGATGCCGTAGACCAGCGCCTCGGCTGTCGGCGGGCAGCCGGGCACGTAGATGTCGACCGGCACGATCCGGTCACACCCACGGACGACGGAATACGAGTAGTGGTAGTAGCCGCCTCCATTGGCGCAGCTGCCCATCGAGATCACCCACTTGGGATCCGGCATCTGGTCATAGACCTTGCGCAAGGCCGGAGCCATCTTGTTGACCAGCGTGCCGGCGACGATCATCACGTCGGACTGGCGTGGCGACGGGCGGAACACCACCCCGAAACGATCCAGGTCCAGGCGCGCGGCACCAGCGTGCATCATCTCGACCGCGCAGCAGGCCAGCCCGAAGGTCATCGGCCACATCGACCCGGTACGCGCCCAATTGAGCAATGCGTCGGAACTGGTCGTGACAAACCCGCGCTCCTGCATCGGGTTTTCGCCATCCGGACGCAGGATGTCGTCCAGCCGCCCTTCGGGCAGCGGATTGTTCATCAACTTCTCGACGGTTTGACTCAGGCCCATTCAAAGCCTCCGCAGGCGTTACTGATCCGGCACATGGATGTGCCGGCGCGGTGGCTGCGCAAGCAGACTCCGCGGCGAATGGCCACGGCTTGGCCGCGGCTATTCGCGCGGCGGTCGCGGCTGGAGGCCCGATCCGACGCTACGAGGTGCCTCACTCCCATTCCAGCGCTCCCTTCTTCCAGACATAGATGAAGCCGACCACCAGCAGGGACAGGAAGACACCCATCTCGACCAACCCGAACACACCCAGGTCACGGAACACCAGCGCCCACGGGAAGACGAATGCGATTTCCAGGTCGAACACGATGAACAGGATGGCCACCAGGTAGTAGCGCACGTCGAACTGCATGCGCGAATCCTCGAACGCGGCAAACCCGCATTCGTACGGCGACAGCTTCTCGGCCGAGGGGCGCTTGGGCCCAAGCACGTTCCCGATCACGATCAGGGCCACGCCGATGCCGGCGGAAACGATCAGGAACAACAGGGTCGGCAGGTATTCGGACAGCACGGGAATCCAGGGTCCTTCGCTGTTGTGTGGAAAGTCCGGCGATGCCGGGCCTGTACCGGGAGTTGCGATGTACTTGACGCTGGTCTTGAACAGGAAATCTTGACGAGGAAATCTGACGGTGAATCCTGATGCTTTGATCTTGGTGTCCAGAGGGGGACTCGAACCCCCACAACCGAAGTCGCTACCCCCTCAAGGTAGTGCGTCTACCAATTCCGCCACCTGGACAGGTGTTGTTGGTGAAACGGCTTGGGGTCTGTGACCCAAAGCTTCAAACGTGCTCAATCGAGGACTTCAACCACTTGGTTCAACCACCAGAAGCCGGCTTCGGTGCCTCCTGGGGGACGGCAGGCGCGGTTGCTGCCGCACCCGGTTGACTGGAATCTGGCGTATTGGAAGCCGGCGCATCGGTCTTGGGGGCATCGGGAACGATGGAGTCCGGCATCGCCGAAGACTTCTGTCCCGGTGCAACCGGCACGGTAGCGTCGCCTGATGCTGGAGCAGCACTCCCGGCAGCGCCGCCGCTGGCCGGTGCCGGCTGCGTCTGCGTCTGCGCCATCACGCCAAGATCCTGCTGGTCAGGTGTGGCACGGACCGCGCTGTGGGTCGCGTACCAGGCCATGCCCAGGCTGATGCCGAAAAAGGCGACCGCGAGCCACTTGGTGCCCTTGGACAGGAAGCTGGACGCGCCGCGCGAACCAAACACGGTCGCCGAGGCTCCACCGCCGAAGCCCGCACCCGCGGCTGCGCCAGCGCCGCGCTGCATCAGGATCAGGGCCACCATCGCGATCGCGAGCAGCACGTAGACGATATTTGCAATCAACATCAACATTCAGATACTTCCAGGGCAATTCGTTCTAGGGTGACGCTGCGGCAGCGATGGCGAGGAAATCCGCGGCCACCAATGAAGCGCCGCCAATCAATCCGCCGTCGATATCCGGTTTCGCAAACAGCGCCGCCGCGTTGCCGGGCTTGGCACTGCCGCCATAGAGGATCGGCAGCAAGCCGGCAATTTTAGCATCGCGGGCCGCCACTTCGCCACGGATGAAGGCATGGACCGCCTGCGCCTGCTCCGGGGTGGCTGTTTTGCCCGTGCCGATGGCCCAGACCGGCTCATAGGCGAGCACTGCCCCGTCCAGCACTTCAGCCCCACCCAGCTCGAACAGTGGCTGCAGCTGGCTTTCGATGCAATATTCGGTCTGCCCAGCCTCGTGTTGCTGCAAGGTCTCGCCCACGCACAGGATGGGAACCAGCCCGGCATTGCGTGCCGCGATGAACTTGCGCGCGACCAGCTCGCTGCTTTCGCCGTGGTACTGGCGGCGCTCGGAATGGCCCACCAGCCCATACCTGGCGCCAACATCGGCCAACATCGACGCCGAGACCTCGCCCGTATAAGCGCCCTGTTCGTTGGCGCTCACATCCTGGGCACCGAAGCTGACGCCCTTGTCGGCGTAGTGCTCGATCAGGTCACCCAGGTACGGCAACGGCGGCAGCACCACCCGCTCGACCCCGTCCGGGGATGGCTCGGCCGAGATGGCATCGAGCAAGGCATGGGCGAAGGCATGGTCGCCATGCAGCTTCCAGTTCCCAGCCACGATCCTGCGGCGCATGGTTTCGTTTCCTCTGGCCATGGCGCAAGGATACCGGCTACGCGCGTGGCCGCCTACCTTCTCGAACTGCAACAGCCCGCAGGAAGCGTCCGCCAGCCCGGTACTGGCAGGGCCCAGCTGCCCGTGCACCACCAACTGTCGATGCCCCGGCAATCACGCCAAGGCCCATGTGGCGCCTGATCCCGGTCGCCGAACGCATGGTCACCCGACGTTACCGGCGTCGTTGGGCAACGCGATGCAGCGCTTGTCGTTCTTGATTTCCTGCACCGGCAGGCTGGTTCGCCGCGCCAGCGAGGAATACCCGCTGCCGGAATCGTCGATCGACACATGCACATCGGTCTCGCAGGAGCGGTGCATCATCGCCATCGCTGCCGTCGCGTTTCGCATCACGGCGGCCCTGTTGACCCCCAGCACCAGATGGCGCTAACCCATGTGCCATCATGGCCAATCCTGATTCGGGGCCCGTACCGTGCCGAACTCCACTACGCCCGACCCCATCTGGTCCAATGTCGAGGCGTCGAACCCTGCAGCACCCGGACCGTCCATGCCCAGGCTCCAGGACTTCGCCCTGGTCACCGGCGCATCCAGTGGTATCGGTGCCGCGATTGCAAGGCAATACGCCCATCGGGGCATCCCGCTGATCCTGACCGCGCGCCGGGTCGACAAACTGGAGGCGCTCGCCAAGGCACTGAGGTTGCACGTGCAGGTCGAATGCATCCCCGCCGACCTGGCCGATCCAGGCGCGCCACGATACCTGTACGAGGAGGCCGAACGTCGTGGGCTGGCCGTCTCGCACCTGGTCAACAACGCCGGTTATGGCGTGCCGGGACGTTTCCTGTCCTCGGACTGGAAGGTCCACGCGGACTTCCTGCAGGTGATGGTGACCGCGGTCGCGGAGCTGAGCTGGCGCTTCCTGCCGGCCATGGAGGCTGCTGGCCATGGACGCATCCTCAACGTCGCCTCGCTGGCGGGGCTGACACCGACTTCGGGTGGACACACGCTGTACGGCGCGGCCAAGAGCCTGGTGATCCGCTTCTCCGAGTCGCTTGCGCAGGAAACGCGATCGCGCGGTGTCCATGTCACCGCCCTGTGCCCGGGGTTCACCCATAGCGAGTTCCACGACGTCAACGGCATGCGCGAGCGGGTGTCGACACTGCCAGGGTGGCTGTGGCTGGATGCCGACCGGGTGGCCAGGCTCGGTGTCGACGCGGTCGAACGCGGCGACCTGCGTTGCATCACCGGTGGTGCCAACCGCGCGATCGCCGCGTTGTGCAAACTCCTGCCCGACTCCGCCGCACGCGCACTGATCGGCAGGCGCAGCAAGGACTTCCGCGACATGGACTAACCTGCGCCAGCGACAAGCCACCAGACAAACAAGCCGATGAAGCCACGCACATGCAAAGACCCGGACCGCCAATCAAGCTGCTGCCCTACCGCAAACCCACCCTGGGGCGCGACTACTGGATCCTCGACGACGCACTGGCCAATCCGTTGGCCGTGCGCGAACGGCTGCTGGCGCGCGACGACTGGAGCCAAGGCTATCCGTACAAACCAGAGGCCTGGCCGGGGATGCGCGCCCTGCCCGCGCTGACGCCGGAAGAACTCGAACCGCTGGAAGCGCGCGTACGCGAGGCCACCGGCGCCAAGCGGCTCTGGGTGGAGACACTGCCCGACGGCGGTCACCTCAATCACAACTGCGTGCAGGTGGTCGGCGAAGACGAGTCCGGGCCCAAGCCGCACACCGACTCACGCGCGCTCTGCCGCTATGCTGCGGTGCTCTACCTCAACCCGGATGCACCGGCGCATTGCGGCACCGGCTTTTACCGCCAGCGCCTGCCCGATGGCCGCCTGGGTGGCAACGCCGTGATGCCGCCGCATGCAAACCTGGTCGAAGCACTGGGGACCCGCTACGTGGCACTGGGGTCGTTCGAAGAGGATGTCCGGGTCGAACACCGCTTCAACAGCCTGCTGCTGTACCGCGCCAACATGATCCACAGCGCGAGTGCGTATTGCGGGCAGACCCTGGCGGAGAAGCGGATGGCTGCGGTGTTTTTCTGGATGGCTTGAACGGCCACGTTGCCAGTCGCCCATCTGCAACTGTCATCTGCGACCGGCGCTTTCATTCAACCTTCGATCCTTCAGCGCGCCCTACTGCAGCGCGCCCTGCTTCAGCATGCCCTACATCAGCTTGATCTCCCGCAGCCGCTCCTCCAGGTAGCCCTGCGCGGTGATCGGTTCCGGATACCGGCTGGGATTGTCCGCATCGATGCAGGAAGGCAGCACGTCGATCAGGAAGTCCGGATTGGGGTGCAGGAAGAACGGGATCGAATACCGCGGTTGGCGGGCCGCTTCACCCGGAGGATTGACAACCCGGTGCGTGGTGGACGGATACACATGGTTGGTCAGGCGTTGCAGCATGTCGCCGATGTTGACCACGATGGTATCGGCATCGGCGGTGAACGGAACCCATTGGCCAGCGCGTGAGCGCACTTCCAGCCCGGCGGCGCTGGCACCGACCAGCAACGTGATCAGGTTGATGTCCTCATGGGCACCGGCGCGGACGTTGGGAATGTCTGTAGCCGTAATCGGCGGATAGTGGATCGGACGCAGGATCGAATTGCCGTTGTCGGTCTTGTCGGCGAAGTAGCCCTCGGGCAAGCCGATGTGCAAGGCCAGTGCCGCGAGCACGCTGGACCCCAACGCATCCAGGGATTCGAACAACCCGTACCCGACGCGCCGCATGTCCGGTACTTCCTGCGGCCACAGGTTGGGAGGCATCACGTCGGCATGGCGGGAGTCGCGCGGAATCTCGCGCCCGATATGCCAGAACTCCTTCAGGTCGAAGTGCGCGGCACCCTTGGCGGTCTCCACGCCAAACGGCGTATATCCGCGTGCACCACCGCCACCTTCCACGTGGTACTTGCGCTTGACGTCCTCCGGCAGCGCGAAAAATTCGGCGAATACCCGATAGGCGTCGGCGATCAGGGCGCCAGGGATGCCATGGCCGCGGATGCCGGCGAAACCCCACTCGCGGTAGGCAGCACCCAATTCATCGACGAAAGCGGCACGATCGGTATCGCTTGCCGGGGAGGTGAAACGTTGGATGTCGAGGGTTGGGATCTGGGATGTGTTCATGACTGGGCAGGCGCTGGATGGGTCGTGGTCGTCGTTCCGGCGAAAGCCGGAACCCCTGTTGCCGGGATGTCCGGCGTCGGTCGTTGCTGGATGGTCAAAGATGGATCCCGGCGCTCGCCGGGATGACGGTAATGTCTGGTCTGGCGCATTTTGCAAGGAAGCGTCCTAGACCGCCGCCCTCACCGCCTCCGCCAGGGTGTCCAGCGTGGACTGCATCAACGCCGCATCGTCGGCCTCGACCGTCACCCGCACCACCGGCTCGGTGCCGGACGGGCGCAGGAACGCGCGGCCCCGCCCTTGCACGGCGACCTGCGCGTCAGCCAACGCCGCTTGTACGCTGGCAGCCTCGGCTGGCCTGGCGCCATTGCCATAACGCACGTTGACCGTCTTCTGCGGCACGCGCTGCATGCCCTGCAGCGCATCGCGCAACGACATCCCGCGCCGGTGCAGCACCTCGAGCACCTGCAGCGCGCTGACGATGCCGTCGCCGGTGTTGGTCTGGTCCAGGCACAGCAGGTGACCTGACGCCTCGCCACCCAGCACGCCGCCGTGTTGGAGCAGCGCGCGGTGCACGTGCCGGTCCCCGACCTTGGCTCGGATGAAATCGATGCCGCGCGCGCCCAACGCACGTTCGAAGCCGTAGTTGCTCATCAACGTGCCGACCACTGGCCCACGCAGGCGACCGCTCTGCTGCCAGTCGGTCGCCAGCACGTACAGCAGGTCGTCGCCATCACAGACCGTGCCGTCGGCGTCGACGAACAGCACGCGATCGCCGTCGCCATCGAAGGCGATGCCGACATCCGCGCCGGATTGGCGCAACTTGGCGACCAACGCCTCGGGATGCATGGAACCAACGCCATCGTTGATGTTGGTGCCATTGGGCTCGATACCGATCGGGTCGACCTGCGCACCCAGCTCGCGCAATACCAGGGGCCCGAGCTGGTAGGTGGCACCATTGGCGCAATCCATCGCGATGCGCATGCCGCCCAGGTCGAAGCCCTTGGGGACGGAATTCTTGCAGGCCTCGACATAGCGACCAAGCGCGTCGCGCGTGCGCTCCGCCTTGCCCAGCAATTCGGACGCGACGGTGCGGAATGGCTGTTCGAGCGCCAACTCGATGGCCTCCTCTGTCGCGTCGTCCAGCTTCTCGCCCTTGGCCGAAAAAAACTTGATGCCGTTGTCATGGTGCGGGTTGTGCGATGCCGAGATCACGATGCCACCATCGGCACGCAACGACCGCGTCAAATGCGCCACGGCAGGCGTCGGCATCGGGCCCATCAATTGCACGTCGACACCGGACGCGACCAACCCGGCCTCCAGCGCGGCCTCGAACATGTAGTTGGAGATGCGCGTGTCCTTGCCGATGATGACCACCGGCTTGCGCCAGTCGTTGCGCGGCAGCGCGTGTCCGTAGGCGTTGCCCAGCCGCAGCACGAAATCGGCCGAGATCGCGCCCTCGCCGACCCGGCCACGGATGCCGTCGGTGCCGAAGTAGCGTCGTTTCACGACGCCACTTCCGCGATTGGGGATTGGGGATTGGGGATTCGGGCAAGCAGGAGCGGGTCTCTCCGCGCTTCACACGCAAGCGACCAGGAGCCCGGCAGGAGCAAACCACCGCCACCCAATCCCGGATCCCGAATCCCCGATCGCTGCTCCATCATGCCCCTGCCTCCGCGTCATCCTGCGGCTGCGGCTGGCGCATCAGCAGTGCCAGCAGGTCGGCAATGCGGTCGCGCATTTCGCGGCGGTCGCAGATCTGGTCCAGGGTGCCGTGCTCGAGCAGGAATTCCGAGCGCTGGAAGCCTTCGGGCAAGGTCTCGCGCACGGTCTGCTCGATCACGCGCTGGCCAGCAAAGCCGATCAGTGCTTCGGGCTCGGCCATGTTGATGTCGCCCAGCATCGCCAGCGACGCCGATACGCCGCCGGTGGTGGGATGTGTCATGACTGAAATGTAAGGCAGTCCGGCCTCGCGCAAGCGCGCCAAAGCCGCAGATACCTTGGCCATCTGCAGCAGCGAGAACAGGCCTTCCTGCATGCGCATGCCGCCACTGGCCGCGAAGCTGACGAATGGCATGCCACCAGCCAGCGCCTGCTCTGCGCCGCGCGCGAACTTCTCGCCGCCCACCGAACCCATCGATCCACCCATGAACACGAAGTCGGCCGCGCTCACCACCAGCGGCCGCCCCTTGAGCGTGCCCTGCATGACTACCAGTGAATCGCGCTCGCCGGTGGACTTCTGCGAGGCCTTGATGCGATCGGAGTACTTTTTCTGGTCCTTGAACTTGAGCACGTCGACAGGACCCAGCCCGGCGGCGATCTCCTGGCCGCTGTCCGGATCCAGGAAGGCGGACAGGCGGGCGCGGGCGCGGATCGCGCGGTGCTTGCCGCACTTGGGGCAGACCTCCAGGTTTTCCTCCAGCTCGGGGCGGTACAGCACGGCACCGCACTTGTCGCACTTTTCCCACAAACCTTCGGGCACGCTGCGCTTGCGGCTGGAGGCCGCTTCGGTGCGGATGCGCGCGGGCATTACTTTCTTCAGCCAGGACATGCGGTAAGAGTGCCTTGTTGCCGTGGGATCAGGTCAGGCCGGGAGTTTAGCGCAGGCGTCCAGCCCGACCCGTACACGGTGACCACCTTCAGTGTTCAGGATGCTGTCTGGCGACGCGATCCAGTGGTCCTGGCTACGTGCGCCTGCGTGGCGGGTCCTGGTGCGGTCGTCCTGGTCCCACCGCGGGCAATGACTGCCGGGCAACTATTGGCAGCCCCGGTCCAATGCCTCGCGCAACGGCGCCAGGAAGGCCCCGGCACGCGCAGCAGCAGCTTCCGGATCCTGTGCGTCGGCCATCGCGGCCACCAGCGCACTGCCGACCACGACCCCGTCGGCCTGGGCAGCCATCGCAGCAGCCGAAGCTGCATCCTTGATCCCGAAACCAGCCACGACAGGGACCGCGCTGTCGGCGCGGATCGCTGCCAGCCGCGCACTGGCGGTGCTTGTATCCAGCTGATCGGCGCCAGTCACGCCGGCAAAACTGACGTAGTAGAGATAGCCCTGCGCATCAGCACACAGCTGCGCCATGCGTGCCTGCGAGGTGGTCGGCGCGGCCAGCAGGATCAGGTCAAGCCCAGGTCCAACGAAAGCGGCGCGGAAGTCGTCGGCCTCCTCCGGTGGCAGGTCCACCAGCAACATGCCATCGACTCCCGCCTGGGTGGCTTGCCGGGCAAAGTCCACCGCCCCGGTGATCTCGACCGGGTTGAGATAGCCCATCAGCACCACCGGCGTGTCGCCGTCGTGCTCACGGAACGCACGGACGGTATCGAACACGTACGCCAGTCCGGCGCCCCGGGCCAGCGCGCGTTCCGAACTGCGCTGGATCGTCGGGCCATCCGCCATCGGGTCGGAAAACGGCACACCGAGCTCGATCAGGTCCGCACCGGCTGCCACCAGGGCATGCATGACCGGTACGGTGGCATCCAGCGCAGGGTCGCCGGCCGTGATGAATGGCACCAGCGCCTTGCGATCGTCCTTGCGCAGGGCGTCGAAACGCGCCTGCAGGCGGCTCATTTGTCCGCTTCAGGGGTCTGCGGACCAGGCGTCATGGGGCCTGGAGGTGTGTAGCCGGCAGCTGCATATTCTTCAGCCAGCTCGGACTCGCCGACATCGATCCCACGCTCGGCGCCCAGGCCGTCCAGGTGCTCGTTGAGCATGCGGCGGTACATGTTGGTCATGTAATCCAGGAAACCAGAGCGGTCACGGGCAGCATTCTCGCCTGCGTTAGCCAGATAAACATGGGTATTGAAGCGCGCCGCGGCATACATGCTGGCCATGCTGATGCGCTTGAGGCCCTGTTCCTTGGACTGCTTGTTGGTCAGCTCCAGGTACTCGTTGACGCAGGTGAAGAACGCCGGATCGAGCTGGTTGGGGGGATTGGCTTGGCTCTCGGTGCCGTCCTGGTTGGACTGGTCCGGCTTCTTGGTATTTTCGCTCACGGGATTTCCTTGGTTTTACGTATTGGAGGTTGTTTGTCTGGAAAAGGGCTGCGCGTACTGCAGCCACAGGCTATCTATTGGGCCGGTCGCCAGCCTCTGCAAGCGACCATTACAGGTCAATTCTCTCGCGTGCGGCGATCGTATGCACGTCCTTGTCGCCCCGGCCGGACAAATTGCACAGCACGATGCCGTCCCCGGGCAGGTCGCGGGCAAGCTTGATCGCCTGGGCGATGGCATGGCTGGACTCCAGCGCCGGCAGGATGCCTTCGCTGCGCGCCAGCTGGTGGAAAGCCGCCAGCGCCTCGTCGTCGGTGACGCCGACGTAGTCCGCGCGACCGGTATCCTTAAGGAAGGCGTGCTCGGGGCCCACGCCGGGGTAATCCAACCCTGCCGAAACCGAATGCGTCTCCGCGATCTGGCCATCGTCGTCGCACAGGACGTATGTCCGGTTGCCATGCAGGACGCCCGGGCGTCCTGCCGCCAGCGATGCCGCATGCTGTCCGCTGGATAGCCCTTCGCCCGCTGCCTCCGCCCCGACCAGGCGCACCTGGGCATCGTTGAGGAAGGCATGGAAGATGCCGATGGCATTGCTTCCACCGCCGACGCAGGCGGTCACCGCGTCGGGTAGTTGCCCGTATTCGGCCAGCATCTGGGCGCGTGCCTCGCGCCCAACCACGGCATTGAAGTCGCGCACCATGCGCGGATATGGATCCGGACCGGCGACGGTGCCGATGATGTAGAAGGTGCCGTCGACATGGGTCACCCAGTCGCGCATCGCTTCGTTGAGCGCGTCCTTGAGCGTGGCCGAGCCGCTGGTCACTGGCACCACCTTCGCGCCCAGCAACTGCATGCGATAGACATTGATCTTCTGCCGCTCGATGTCGGTAGAGCCCATGTAGACGACGCACTCCAGCCCCAGTCGCGCCGCGACGGTGGCACTGGCGACGCCGTGCTGGCCAGCGCCGGTCTCGGCGATGATCCGGGTCTTGCCCATGCGGCTGGCCAGCAGAGCCTGGCCGATGGTGTTGTTGATCTTGTGCGCGCCGGTATGGTTGAGGTCTTCGCGCTTGAGCAGGATGCGTGCGCCGCCGACTTGCTCGCTCAGCCGTCGTGCGTGGTAGATCGGACTGGGGCGGCCGACGTAGTGCGCCAGGTCGTCCTCGAACGCAGCGATGAACGCGGGATCGACGCGCGCGGCGTCATAGGCGGCAGCCAGCTCTTCCAGCGGGCCGATCAGGGTCTCGGCGACGAAACGCCCGCCGTAGCGGCCAAAATGACCACTGGCATCCGGCCATGCGTGGTAATCCATGCTGGACGGATCGGTGTCGGGGGTGGCTTGCGCCGGGACAGTTGAAGACTCGTGGTTCATGGTTAAACGCAAGCAGCTGGGAGGGCATGGCCTGGCGTGAACCAGGGCGCGGCCAACCAGTGTAGGGGCAAATGCCGTCGAGAGTCGCCGGTTCAGGTCGCGCAGTCATCGGAACTGCTGTCGTCGTGTTCGACATGGCAATCGGCGCGCCTGACCTCTTCGACGAAACGGCGCATGCGGTTGCCATCCTTGATGCCCGGCTCGCTTTCGATGCCACTGGAGACATCCACGCCCCAGGGCAAGGTCGCCAGGATCGCGTCGAAGATATTGTCGTGGTCCAGCCCACCTGCCAGCAACACCGGTTTATTGACGTCGCGCGGCATCCGCGCCCAGTCGAAGCGGCGGCCACTGCCACCCGCCGTGCCCGGGGCATGGCTGTCGAACAGGAAGCCCGCCGCGCCGGGGTAGCGCACCTGCAAGGCCGTGCTCGCGCCCGCGCCCTGCACCCCTTCACCCATGGCCACGGCCTTGATGTACGGCACGCCAAAGCCGCGACAGAATGCATCGTCCTCGTCGCCATGGAACTGCAACAGGGTCGGACGCACCTGCTTGACCGCATCGCGTACTTCTTCGGTGGTGTTGTCCATGAACAGCGCGACGGCGTCGACCAGTGGCGCCAGCGCATGGCGCATCAATCGCGCTTCCGTCGGCGGCACGTGGCGCGGACTGTCCTTGGCAAACACGAATCCAATCGCATCGGCACCCAGCTCGCTGGCCAGGCGCACGTCGCCCGGCCGGGTCAGGCCGCAGAACTTGATGCGGGTACGGAACAGGGGTTTGTTCATGTGTATCCGGGAAAGACTGGTACGTGCAGCTTACTCTTCGGGTCAATGGGCACGCAGAATGAAACAATCTACCTGGCACCTTGCAGGCGCAAGTTAGGAGCGACGCAAGTCGGGACCAGGTGCTCCGGAGCGCCTCATCGTGACTTGCGTCGCTCCTGCACATGCACGAGCCAGGTCGAGCCGCGCCTTGAGCGCTCAGGATGGCAGCGACACTTCTTCGGGCAGCCTGCAGGACGCTGGATACAGTGGCCCCACGAACACCAAACCGTCCGCCGACGCCGTCGGCCCGGCCACGGCGCGGTCGCGTCCCGCCAGCAGCTCGGCGATCCATTCGACCGGCCGATCGCCCCGTCCTATCGGTAGCAGGCTACCGACGATGTTGCGCACCATGTGGTGCAGGAACGCATTGGCCTGCACTTCGATGTCGACGAGATCGCCTTCAACCACGTCCGCAACCGTGGCACCACCCACACGCGACACCGTGAGCCGCTGCATGTCACGACGTGCATGCGGCGCCTGGCAATGCACGGTGCGAAACGCGGAAAAGTCGTGCTCGCCGACCAGTGCCTGCGCCGCACGCTGCATCGCATCCACGTCCAGCGGCCGCCGTTCCCATGACAGGTACTGACGTTGCAATGCCGGACGCACGGCGCGGTTGAAGATCCGGTACCGGTAGCGCCGGGCGCGTGCCGAGAACCGGGCGTGGAAGTCGCCGACGACCGGGACGCACCAGCGTACGCAGATCGATGGCGGAAGTCGCGAAGTGGTGCCCAGGCTCCAGCTGCGTGGGTCACGGTCTGCATCGCTGTCGAAATGCACGACCTGGCAGATCGCGTGCACGCCGGCATCAGTGCGCCCCGCGCAGACAATCTCGACCGGATGGCTGGCGACAAACGACAACGCCCGCTCCACGGCAGCCTGTACGGTCGGCTCGCCGCGGCGTTCGGGTTCACCGGGCCTGTTCAGTCTTTGCCAGCCGGAAAATCCGCTGCCGTCATATTCAATGCCCAGCGCGTAGCGCATGGTCAGCCGCTGGCATCGCGCATGCCGTCATGACGCGCGCCATGTGGGATCACAGGTCGCGCAGCATGCGTGCAGCCGTTTCGCGGGCGCCAGGATCACGTCCGTCCAGCGCCTCCAGCAGTAGCGCGCGCGCGGCATCGTCATCGCCCAGATCCAGGTAGGCGCGTGCCAGCTCGATCTGCCGGGCCGGGCTTTCAGCGTCGTTGGCCTGAGCCGGCTTTCCTGCTTCGGCATGCTGCGCATCTCCGGCCATCGGGTCGCCCGCATGCCAAGCTGGCGCGGTGCCTACCAGGGTCGGTGCGGCGGTCCAGTGCGGCTGTGGGTCATGTGGTTGCGAAGCGGGCGTATCGACGTCGGATGCATCGCCATGCGCTTGGCCAGCCAGAACTGTGCCTTCGTCCGCGCGCTCTTCAACCGCCTTCGCGTCGTCATCGCCTGGCGCGATACCCGGGGATCGGTGGTGGACGGGACCTGGCAGGCCAAAGCCGCTGGCATCGAAACGCCGGCGCACGGGAGTGTCATCGCGCCGACCCCGCATCAACAGCCAGGCCACCAGGGCGGCCACCAGCAGTAGTAAACCGCCCCACAGCCACAAACTGGTGCCACCATCGGCGGCTTTTTCAGGCTGCTGTGTCGTGGCCTGGGTAGCGTTGCTCTTGGCCAGGTCTTGCTGCGCCGCCGCCAGCGCGCTGTCCTTCATCTGGATCAGCTGCTGCTGTTGATCCTGCACTTTTTCAAGCTCGGCCACGCGCGACTTGAGCTCGCTGACTTCGGCATCACGTGCGGCCAGTGTTTCCTTGGTCTGCTGCAGTTGCTGTCGCTCCATGTCGCCCTCGCCTCCAGCAGCAATGCCGGATCTTGTACCTGCCCGTTTGCCGTCGCCGGAAGACGGCGGCACGATCTCCAGACGCGCACCAGTCTTACCCGGTGCCGCCTTGTTGTTGCGATTGCCATTGCCATTGCCGTTGTCGGCATTGCCAGCATTCCCGGCCTCGGTTTGCGCAACCGCATCCGGCTGCCGTTGCGGCGCCTGCATCTGCCGCCATTGCGCGATCTGGGTGCGCACCAGCGTTGCTGCTTCACTCTTGCTGTATTGCGAGAGCTCCTCGCCGCGCGGCATCCGCAGCACCGCACCGGCCTTGACCAGGTTGATGTTGTCGCCGATGAACGCCTCGGGATTGGCACGCAACAGGGCCAGCATGGTCTGGGCAAGGCTGTGGCCATCCTGGCCGACGCCCGCCGCGATCTGGCTCAAGGTATCGCCGGTACGCACCCGGTAGTCACCCGGGATGGAAGGCGCAGTCGGCGCAGGCACAGGGGTTGCCGGCCGTGGTGCTGGCGCAGTTGGCGTGATCGCATTGGCTGGTGGCGGAGCGGCTGCTGCCTGGGGTGTTGCCGGCGCGGCAGTCGATTGCGGCGGATTGGACACCGTGGTCGGCGCGCGCACGATCGTATTGGAGGGCGCCACGGTCGGTGCCTGCACCGGCTGGATCGGGGCAGCCACCGTGCGCGGCACGTCCACAAGCGCCGAGTATTCGCGGACCAGGCGCCCTTCGCCCCAGTCGACTTCCAGCAGGAAGGTCAGCTGCGGCTGCTGCAGCGGTGCCACGCTGGTGACCCGGATCACCGGATTGCCGCGGCTATCCAGCGCCACCGAAAACTGCAATCCCCGCACTTCCGTACCCGGCGGCTGCAGGCCGACCCGGCGGAAGGTCTCCGGCGAGGCCAGTCGGGCCTGCAGGTTTTCAAGCTCGGACGGATCGCCTGAAATGATCGGGATTTCGGCAACGAGCGGCTGCCCGGGTGCGGACTTGACCTGCAACTGCCCCAGGCCCAACGCCCACGCCGGTACCGCCAGCAGCGTCAATACAACGGCGAGCAGGATCGCGACAATCGATGACGCTTTGGCTGGCGACTTGCTGGTCACGCCCATCCCCCATGGCATCTCAGTGCCAGACTCTAGCTGCCCACGGCTGTCATCCGCAATGGCGGGGCAGCTGTCACGCGGTCCCGGCGGCGATTAGTTCGGCGATCTGCACCGCGTTCAGGGCCGCACCCTTGCGGATGTTGTCGGCCACGATCCACAGGTTCAGCCCATGTGGATGCGAGAGGTCTTCCCGGATCCGGCCAACATAGACAGGGTCGTTTCCCGAGGCGTGCGTCACTGCCGTGGGATAGCCGGCATCACGATGTTCGTCGACGACTTCCACGCCGGGGGCGGCTTCCAGCAACTTGCGGGCGTCGGTGGCGGACAACTTGTCGCGGGTTTCGATGTTGACTGCCTCGGAGTGGCCGTAAAAGACCGGCACCCGCACCACCGTGGCGTTGACGCCGATACTTTCGTCACCCAGGATCTTGTGTGTTTCCCAGACCAGCTTCATTTCCTCGCTGGTATAGCCGTTGTCCATGAAATCACCGCCGTGCGGGATCGCGTTGAAGGCGATCTGTACCGGATACACCTCGGGTTGCGCGGCCTGGAAGTTGAGCAGCCGGGCTGTCTGCCGGCCCAGCTCTTCCAGCGCGCGGCGGCCGGTACCGGACACGGACTGGTAGGTGGCGACGTTGATGCGCTTGATCCCGACCTTGCGATGGATCGGTGCCAGCGCAACCAGCATCTGCATGGTCGAGCAGTTGGGATTGGCGATGATGCCGCGCGGACGCTGCCTGGCGGCCTCCGGATTGACTTCGCTGACCACCAGCGGGACGTCATCGTCCTGCCGGAACGCGGAGGAGTTGTCGATGACGACCGCGCCGGCCGCAGCAAATTTCGGTGCGTATTGCATCGAGATGGAGCCGCCTGCGGAAAAGAGCGCGATATCAACACCCGTGGGGTCGAATGTGGCCAGGTCCTGGACCACGACCTCGTGGTCGCCACAGGAGACCTTCCCGCCAGCGGAGCGTTCGCTGGCCAGTGCGACCAGCTCCCCGATGGGGAATTGCCTCTCGGCCAGCACCGACAGCATGACCTCGCCTACCGCGCCGGTGGCACCGACGACCGCGACCTTGAATTGCTTGCCCATATCCTTCCGTTCCATATTGCTGTTGCTGTTGCTGTAGTAGGAGCGGCTTCAGCCGCGAGCTCTTGCCTTGGGCTTTTGTACGAGTGGTGATGGCATGCCATCACCGCTGAGTCGCGATAGCTCTGTCCGTGGCCAATGATCGCGACTGACGTCGCTCCTACATGTCGCCCCACGAAAGTCGAGGCGAAAGACCTGAAGCCAAAACTCGCGGCTGAAGCCGCTCCTACAGGTTTGATTTGTCCTGCGGCGGGATACGCGGCGACATCTCCCCGACATCCCCGCATTGCGCGCGATGTCGCAGCGCCTGGTCCATCAGCACCAGCGCCAGCATGGCTTCGCAGATCGGCGTGGCGCGGATACCGACACATGGGTCGTGGCGGCCGGTGGTGACGATCTCCACCTCGTTGCCGTCCACGTCCAGGCCGCGCGCGGGCAGTCGCAGGCTGGAGGTCGGCTTGAACGCCACCGACACGACGACCGGTTGTCCACTGGAAATCCCGCCCAACACCCCGCCAGCATGGTTGGAGGTGAAGCCGTCCCGTGTCGCCTCGTCGCGATGCACGCTGCCTTGCTGTGCCACCGATGCAAAACCGTCACCAATCTCCACGCCCTTGACCGCGTTGATCGACATCATCGCAGCGGCGAGTTCGGCATCCAGCTTGCCGTACACCGGCTCGCCCCAGCCCGGTGGCACGCCGTCGGCGATAACGGTGACCCGCGCGCCGACCGAGTCGCCCGACTTGCGCAGTGCGTCCATGTAGGTTTCCAGCGCTGCGACCTGCGCCGTGCATGGCCAGGAGAAGGGGTTCGATGCAACGGCATCCCAGTCATGCATATCAGGCACGACTTCGCCGATCTGGGTCATGCAACCGCGCACATCGACGCCATGTCGGTCGCGCAACCACTTCTTGGCGATCACGGCAGCGGCGACACGCATCGTGGTTTCGCGTGCCGAAGAGCGCCCGCCACCGCGCGGATCACGCGTGCCGTACTTGTGCCAGTAGGTGTAGTCGGCATGCCCGGGGCGGAACTGCGCCGCGATCTTGTCGTAATCCCTGCTGCGCGCATCGGTGTTGCGGATCAGCAGCGCGATCGGCGTACCGGTCGTCCGGCCTTCATGGACGCCAGAAAGGATTTCGATGACATCGGTTTCATGCCGTGCCGAGGTATGCCGGGTCTTGCCGGTAGCGCGTCGCGCGAGGTCGTGGCCGAAGTCATCGGGTGCAAGCACGATGCCTGGCGGACAGCCGTCGACCACGCAACCAATCGCGGGCCCGTGCGATTCGCCGAAGGTGGTGACGCGCAGCAGGTGGCCGAAGGTGTTCATTGCGGCAAGCACCCACAATCCATTGCCATCCTGAGCCCGGCGTAAGATCTGCTTTTCGGCCGTATCAAGAACAACAACAGGTCCTTCGCTGCGCTCGGGATGACATTCAGGCTCAGGGCGGCAGTGCGCAGTGGCGTGCCCGGGTGGCTCAAAGCAGGGTTCCCGGTACACTCGCGGTCGTTGCCCCGCGCGCATCAGCCAACTCGGCAATACGTGCATTATGCGTCGCCAGGTCATGGCATTCGGCAACAAACACGCCCATCTGTCCGACCCTGAATTCGACCCACGCCAGCGGCAATTCCGGCAGCAGCTTCACCAGTGCGCGCTCGGACTCACCCACTTCGCAGATCAGCAGGCCGTCGTCCGTCAGGTGCAGCGGCGCATCGCGCAGGATCTGCAGGACCAGGTCCAGGCCATCATCGCCGGCACGCAGGCCCATCTCGGGCTCGTGCGAATACTCCCTGGGCAATGCGTCGGTTTCATCATTGGTGACATACGGCGGGTTGCTGACGATCAGGTCGTAGTGCTCGCCGGACAACCCGGCAAACAGGTCCGATTGCACGAAGCGGACATTGTCCACATGCAGCCGCGATTCGTTCTCGCGTGCAAGTGCCAGGGCGTCTTCGCTGAGATCGGCGCCATCGACATGCCAATCCGGGTTGTAGTGCGCCATCGCGATGGCGATGCAGCCCGAACCGGTGCACAGGTCCAACGCGCGCCGCACCTCGCGGCCACCCAGCCAGGGCTCGAAGCCGGACTCGATCAACTCGGCGATCGGCGAGCGCGGCACCAGTGCACGTGGATCACTCTTGAAGCTCAGGCCGGCAAACCATGCCTCGCCGGCCAGGTAGGCAGCCGGCACCCGCTCCTCGATCCGCCGCAGGAACAGTCCCAGCACGTCTTCCTTCTCCGCCAGCGTCACCCGCGCCTGGCCGTACGCCGGGCCGATGTCGTGCGGCAGGTGCAGCGCGTGCAGGACCAGCTGGGTCGCCTCGTCCACTGCATTGTCGTAACTGTGGCCAAACGTCAGCCCAGCCGCATTGAAACGACTGGCACCGTAGCGGATCAGGTCGATGATCGTTCTGAGTTCGTCGGTCATGTCGGCGGCCACGGCCAATGCTGGGGCAGGACCGGGAATTATAGCGGTGACGCGGCTATCATGGCCGAACTTCAAGTCATCCGTTAAGTAGGAAGCGATGTTCAACCGTGCCACCGCCATCATCCTGGTCGCAGCACTCATCGCGGGCATCGGCCTGTGGGCTGGGCAGAAATGGCTCGGCCATGACCGTGCAACAGACGCGCCAGCCCTGCAGGCAGTGCAACTCATCCCACGCCCGCACCCCTTGCCGTCCTTCAACCTGCAGCAATCCGATGGCACGCCCTTGATCCCCGGCGAGCTGAAAGGACACTGGACGCTTGTTTTCCTGGGCTTCACCCATTGCCCGGACGTCTGTCCCACCACGCTGGCGCAATTGGCGCAGGCACAGAAGCAATGGGCGGGACTGCCGGATGCATCACGGCCACGCGTGCTCTTCATCTCGGTCGATCCAGAACGCGATACGCCTGACCGGGTCGGCGAATACGCCCATGGCTTCGACAAGGACACGCTGGCAGCGACAGGTGACATGCCGGCGCTGGAAACACTGGCCGGATCGATGTCACTGGCCTTCGCCAAGACCCCTGCTGCCGAAGGCGCACCAGCCGACCAGTACAGCGTCGACCATTCAAGCTCGCTGGCGGTACTCGACCCACAGGCACGGATGGCAGGCGTGATCGTGGCGCCACTGGATCCCAAGGCAATTGCGGCCGACATGCTGCTACTGACGCGCAGCAAGGCAAGGGCAGCAACGCCATGAGCCTGATGACCACCCTGACCCACGTCCTGCCGCACAGGCTGCTTTCATCACTGGCGCGCACACTCGCGTACTCGTCCAACCCGCGACTGAAGCAATGGTTGATCGATACTGTCGTGGCGAAATTCGGCGTCGACCTGTCAGAGGCCGCCGAGCCCGATCCGCGCGCGTACGCAAGCTTCAACGCCTTCTTTACGCGCGCCCTGAAACCCGACGCGCGCACGCCCGACCCCGACCCCCAAGCCCTGTTGATGCCTGCGGACGGCCGCATCAGCCAGTGTGGACGGGTCGGCCAGGTCGGCGGCCTCGCCGATCCAGGTGTACCGCACCAGGACGCCGGCCACATCTTCCAGGCCAAGGGCCACGGCTTCACCGCGGCCGAATTACTGGCCGATGAAGCCGCAGCACGCACGTACGACGGGGGCCTGTTCGCCACGGTCTACCTGTCGCCGAAGGACTACCACCGCGTGCACATGCCCTGGACCGGGACCTTGCGCGAAACCGTGCACATCCCGGGACGGTTGTTCAGCGTCGGCCCGGATGCCGTCGGATCCGTGTCGGGGCTGTTTGCGCGCAATGAACGGGTGGCTTGCCATTTCGACACCGACTTCGGCCCGATGGCCGTGGTCATGGTCGGCGCGCTGCTGGTGTCGGGCGTGGAAACCGTATGGAGTGGTGTCGAGATCCCCCCCTACGGCGGCCCGGTCACGACGAAGGACTATCGCGGCCAAGGCATCGTGCTGGAGCGATTCGCCGAGATGGCGCGTTTCAACTACGGGTCCACGGTGATCGTGTTGTTGCCCAAGGGTGTCGCGGAGCTGGACCCGGGGCTGGGGGCGCAGTCGCCTGTCCGGCTGGGCGAAAAGCTGGCAACCCTGCAGCCGTTGTAGGAGCGGCTTCAGCCGCGAGCTCTTGATCTTGTTGTTGCTGTTGTTGTTGCTGTTGCTGTTGCAGGAGCGACGCAAGTCGCGATCGCAATCCCAGACCCTGATCGCGACTTGCGTCGCTCCTGCAAAAACGAACACAAAAGCTCGCGGCTGAAGCCACTCCTACAACCGCATGCGGCCGAAACGGGCCGCCCGATTGCCAGGTCAGTCCTTGCAGCCTTCCAACTTCAACCGTTGCCCTGGCCGAATCCTGTAGCGCGGTGCCTTGATCCTGTTGGACTTCGCCAACGCAGCCGTCCCGCACTGGAACTTCTTCGCGATCGATGTCAGCGTCTCGCCACGTTGCACCGTATAAACGTGCGGACGCTTCGCCTTGGCCACGGCCGACCCGCTGGCCGTTGCAACCGTCCTTGCGACGCCACCGTTGCCCTCGCCCGACCCCTGCATGCCATTGCCACGCACGATCGCCAACGTCGGGTCGCTACGCACCAGCTGCTGCGCCAGCGACGCGCGCGGCCCACGCAGGCAGTAGCGGTTGTAGAGGCCGACGATCCGGGTGGTCGCCTTGAGTGACACGCCGGCGGGGATCGGACTATCGGGCTGGTAGCGGGCATTCAGGTTGCGCAGAGCGCGCATGTAGCCGTCACGCTCGCCCCGGTTGCCAAGACAGATGGCCAGGGCATAGATCGAAGTCGGCTGCTTGATTTCCAGCAGCGCCGGCCGCGTCTCCACGCGAGGAAAGCTCAGGCCGTATTGCCGGGGGTGCAGGAACAGCCACGCCGCGGCAATCACCATCGGGACGTAATCCTGCGTTTCTGCAGGAAACTGGTCATGGACGTCGGCATTCCAGAAGCCGCGTCCGCCACTGCCCTGGTACACACGCAGTGCGCGTCCTTCGCCCCCGTTGTAGGCAGCCAGCGCCATCTCGATGCTGTTGTTGAGCTGGCCCATGCGCTCGTTGAGGTAGGCAGCGCTGGCCTCGGCCGCGGCATGCGGGTCGTAGCGGGTGTCGAAACCGGTTGAATCCTTGCCCAGCCCGAAACGCTGGCCGGTCGCGTACATGAACTGCATCGGCCCGGCCGCGCCCGAACGCGAAGTCGCATGCACCTTGCCATTGGACTCCTTGGCCATGATCCCGAACAGCAGCGCCTCGGGCAGCCCGGCACGCTCGAACGAGGGCCACATGGTCCGGCGCAGGTACTCGTAATTCTCGTAACTGTCCATCAGCTGCCCGCGCATGTCGGTCAGCCAGCGGCGGATGCCGGCCTGGACGGCGGGGTTGTACTGCACCATGTCGTCGAAGTTGTGGGTCCTGTCGTCAAGCAGGCTGGCTGCGCGCGCGACTTCGGGGACGTCAGCGGCGAGCGTGCCGGCCTGTCCGGCACCGGCATGGCCGGAACCGATGTGATCGGGGTCGGGATCGTCCGGATCGATCTCGTCGTCGTCCATCGCCTCGCCATCGGCGGCCTGCTTGAGCAAGCGTTTGTACGTTGTCAGCAGGGCCAGTACTTGGCAGCCACGCTGCTTGCTGCAGGCCGCGACCGCGTCCTCCATGTCCTCCAGCGCGGCATCGCCCTGCTTCTGGCCGCCCGGGTCGCTGTTGCCGATCTTGACCAGGGCATCGCGATAACGCGCTTCGGCGGCGGCCATGCGCTGCTGGATGGCTTCAGTGGCGGCCTGGTCGCGGCGCGAGAAGGCCCAGGCCTGGGATGTCGCCAGCAGGCAAGCCGCGGCGAGGAGGATCGGCAGGAGACACCGGGAGCCGCTGGTGATGGGGGTCATTGCAACATGCATGGTGGGGTAACACGCAGGGTAGCTGCCACGACGCCGTGGCGGCAACCGTGCCAGTGGCTTGAAGCCACCACCGGCGATAACGTCCTGCCGACTGGATTGGCCGACCCGGGGCCGGGTCGTCCAATCGAAATCCGGGCCGCGTCACAGCGCGCCCCGAACCCATGAACGCCCCGATGCAATGAAAAACAATCCCGCAGACCGATAGAATCGTCTCCACCCATCTCCAAGGCCCGCGCATGGACCCCATCCTCGTCGGCAAGGCCGTCACCACGCCCGACTCGCTTCCGGCAACGCATGGCCACGTGCAGCTGCTACCGCGTTTCGGCAACCGCCATGGGTTGGTCGCCGGGGCTACCGGAACCGGCAAGACGGTGACCTTGATGACACTGGCCGAGGGGTTCTCGCGGATCGGGGTGCCGGTGTTCGTGGCCGACGTCAAGGGTGACGTATCCGGACTATCCGTCGCAGGCACCTTGAGCGACAAGCTGCAGGCGCGGATCGACGAGATCGGCATCGATGGCTACACCAGCGAAGGCAGCCCGACGATCTTCTGGGACCTTTATGGCAAGCGCGGCCACCCGGTGCGCACCACGGTCAGCGAGATGGGGCCGATGCTGCTGTCGCGCATCCTGGAGCTCAACGACACCCAGTCGGGCGTCATGGACATCGTGTTCAAGCTCGCTGACGACCGCGGCTTGCTGCTGCTCGACCTCAAGGACCTGCGTGCACTGCTCAACCTGGTCGTGGAGCAACGCAAGTCGGTGTCCACCGAATACGGACTGGTCAGCAGCCAGTCGGTCGGTGCGATCCAGCGCGCGTTGTTGCGACTGGAGCAGGACGGCGCCGAGCACTTCTTTGGCGAACCGGCATTGGACCTGGCCGACCTGATGCGTACCAACACCGACGGTCGCGGTGTGCTGGGCATCCTTGTCGCCGACCAGCTGATCCTCAAACCGCGACTGTATTCGAGCTTTCTGCTGTGGCTGTTGTCCGAGCTGTTCGAGCAGCTGCCCGAAGTCGGCGACATGGACAAGCCCAAGCTGGTGTTCGTGTTCGACGAGGCGCACCTGTTGTTCGATGACGCGCCGGCCGCGCTGCAGCAGCGCATCGAACAGGTCGTGCGCATCATCCGATCCAAGGGCGTTGGCGTGTATTTCTGCTCGCAGTTCCCCGATGACGTGCCCGACAACATCCTGGGCCAGCTTGGCAATCGCGTGCAGCATGCATTGCGTGCATTCACGCCACGCGACCAGAAAGCGGTCCGGACCGCGGCGGAAACCTTCGTCGCCAACCCGGCGCTGGATGTGGCCAGCACCATCGGGCAGCTGGGTGTCGGCGAAGCGCTGGTATCGACGTTGCAGGACAAGGGCATACCGATGCCGGTCGAAAAAACCCTGGTTGCACCGCCACGTTGCCGCATGGGCGCGATCACCGACGCCGAGCGTGCGCAGGTACGCGCCGGCAGCCCGGTGGGCGCTAAATATGACAAGGACGTCGACCGCGAGTCGGCTTTTGAAATGTTGGCCAAGCGCGCCGAAACAGCCGCTGCCAATGCCGACGCGCCAGCAGCAAAGGGCACCGCGACGCATGACGGCGACGACAGCGGCTTTGGCCAAAGCATCAAGGACGCAGTGTTTGGCACCAAGCGCCGCCAGGGCATGGTCGAGTCGATGGCCAAGCAGGCGGCACGCACCATGGGCAGCCAGGTCGGCCGGCAAATCCTGCGTGGCGTGCTGGGCAGCATCTTTGGAGGCAAGCGTTGAACACAAGGCTTGAGCCAATGCAGGCATCCGGCAATGCAGTCCCACGTCCTGCGCAGGACGCAGGGCGCATGCGCCGAATCCCGTGGTCGTTTTTCTGTCTTGGCGTCGCCATCGTGCTGGCATCGACTGGCTGCAAACCGCAACAACCCGGCACCCCACGATCCAGCAGTCCGCCACCTGCACCGGCCCCGACGGTGTCAGCTGCCGCTGGCGGGGCTTCGGCGACGGTAGCCGACCAGCAGGCCGCCGGTACCAAGCCCGCGGGCAGCAACTTCGACCGCACCGCATTCGCAGGCACCTTTACGGGCACCCTGCCCTGTGCTGATTGCCCGGGTATCGACGAAACACTGCTGCTCGATGCCACCGGCCATTTCGAATTGACCGACGTCTATCGTGCCCGCCCCGACAGCACCCATGTCGTGCGCGGCACCTGGACGGTGCAAGCCGGTGGCGCGCTTCGGGTTCTCCGGTTGGATCCGGAGAAGCCGCGTGACGTCGAGCGTGCCTTCGCAATCGACGGCAACGACAGCCTGGCGCCGCTGGGCATGGATGGCGAGCGTATCGACAGCCCCGTCGACCTCACCCTCAAGCGCAGCACCCCGTAGGCCCCATGGGACGCTGGCGTCCACCTGCTGCCAACGGCACCGCGCTGATCACGCCATCGGGGCATGCGCGGATGAAGGCCGAGCTCAACGAATTGTGGCGCGTGCGCCGCCCCGAAGTCGTCACGGCACTCGCGGCAGCCGCGGCGGAAGGCGACCGTTCTGAAAATGCCGAATACAGTTACCGCAAGAAGCAGCTGGGTGAGATCGATCGCCGGGTGCGTTACCTGAGCAAACGCCTGGAGGTCCTGCGTGTGATCGCTACCGCACCATCGGATCGCACAGCGGTTTTCTTCGGTGCAGTCGTCGAGCTGGAGGAGATATCCAGCGCACGATCCAGGCGCTACCGGATCGTCGGCCCCGATGAGACCGACGCAAGGCTGGGCCATATCAGCATCGACTCACCGCTTGCGCGCGCCATGCTGAAAAAACGTGTCGATGATGAGTTCGTAGCCGCCCTGCCCGGCGGCGATGTCGGCTACGTGATCGTGCAAGTCGATTACCCGGACACCAGCGACGGCTGACGCGCGCTACCCCGCCATCGCTGGCCGAAGAGGCCGTCGGGCCCTGCCAGCACACAGGCTAACGTGCGGGTGCTTCGACCTCGGGGCTACCAGACTCATCTTCATCCATTGGATTGCTATTGCGCGCTTTCTCGGCGAGGGCTTCGTAACGATCCTGGAATGCCTGCAACTCCGCTTCTTCCAACTCCTCCAGGTCCAGCAGCGCGTTGTGCGCGCCCTTGGTGGCGCGGATCAACTCGTCGATCTTGATCTGCAGCGCCTGTGTATCGCGGTTCTGCGTGTTCTGGATGAGGAACACCATCAGGAATGTAATGACGGTGGTGCCGGTATTGATCACCAGCTGCCAGGTATTACTGAAGCCGAAAAGCGGCCCGCTGATCGCCCAGGCCACGACCGTGCCGCCCGCGAGCGCGAAGCAAAGCGGTCGCCCGGTGAAACGCGAGGCGGCCTTGGCCATGCGTGTAAACCAGCCCAGCTTGCGCATCACCTGCTCCGGGAGTGGGGTTGGCGCATTCTGCAGGTGGGGCGCGAAGACGGCGTCACGGCCATGTGGCGTCAGATCCCGCCGTACCAGTCGTACCCCTGATCTTCCCAATAGCCGCCCTTGCCGCCCATCAACGTCGCATAGCCGTCGACCAGCTCGATGGTATGCACGTACTTGGGCTGCTTGTACCCAAGCTTGCGCTCGATCCGCATCCGCACAGGCGCGCCATTGGCGACCGGCAGCGCATCATCGTTGAGCCGATACGCGGCAATGGTCTGGGCGTGGTACGCATCGACCAGGTCGATGCTTTCGTAATAACGCGACCCGTTTCCACTCAGGTCGTCGAAACAATGGAACACGACGTAGCGCGCACCGGGTCTGGGCCGTGCCAGGTCGAGCAAATGCGACAACGGCACGCCTTGCCACTTCCCGATCACGCTCCAACCCTCGACACAGTCGTGTCGCGTGACCTGTGTGCGTTGCGGCATGCCGTGCAGCGCATCAAGCGTGAATTCCAGCGGTGTCTCGACCAGGCCACGGATCCCCAGTTTGTAACCACTGAACCCCCCAGCCTTCAGGGCCAGGTACTCGGGCGTCTGTGGACTGATCGTGCCATTGGGCCGGAACAGCGGCGAGATCATCGACTCGGGATATTCCCGTGCCAACCGCTTGCCGGTCAGCAGGCGTTGCGCGCCCTGCGAGACCGGCTCGGCCGTGCTGAGCAACCTGACGAAGCGCTGGTTGTGCGACAGCGCATCGCATCCAGCCAGCATGCCAGCGCCGGCACCGGCCAGGGCCCCGCGCAGCAGGCGGCGACGTTGGCGGAAAAGATCCTGGCTCATGGTGTCCCCTGCGTGTCGGGATCGGTTTGCGCGTCCTGCGTTTCATCGGGCAGCGCACCGCGCACCTTGAAGCGCCCGGTGATCATGGATCGCATCTCGTTGATCGGACCGGCATACACCACCATCACCACATGGACCACCGTGAACAGCACGAACAACGACATCACGATGAAGTGGATCGTGCGTGCCGATTGCCGGCCTCCAACCAGGTCCAGCCACCACCCCAGGACCGTGTCCATTTGTGGCGACATCGCAAGGCCCGTCAGCACCGCCAACGGCGCCAACACGAAGATGACCAGCAGGTAGCTCAGTTTCTGCAACGGGTTGTACCGGATCGCTTCGGCGCCGCGCGGATGGCGCAATCGCAGGTGGTCCAGAATCGACTTGCCGATGCCGCGCCAGTCGCGCCCCTGCATCGCCAGCACCTGCGTCAGGTGCCGGCTGGCCAGCGACCACGACAGGAAGCACGCGCCGTTGATGACCCACAGCCAGGCAAAGAAAAAATGCCAGCGCCGCCCCAGCGCCAGCGATTGTGGCCCGGGAATCGTCGCCCATTCCGGGAAACCACGCCGCGACAGTTGTCCGTTGGCCCGCCTGGAGAGCCCCAGGACACCCGTGGTATCGAATTGGGCGTCGCCAATCCGGGTGATCCCACGGCCATCGCGTGCCTGCAAGGCAACCGCCGGGTTGTCGAACGTCGCGGTGTTGCCCCAGTAAAGCGCCGGGTGCGCATTGAAGATCTGCAACCCGCTGCCGACCAGCACCAGCATGCATAGCAGGTTGATCCAGTGCATGGCCCGCAAAGGCCAGCGGTGTCGCAGCACGACATGCGAAACTGCATCGTTTTGTGCTGCACGCCTTGGACCGCTGCCATGGGCCAGCTCGTCGCTGGCCAGTCCTGGACGCATTGCCATGGTTGGTCTCCTTCCGTTACCAGAGCATACGCGCGCAAGACAGCAAAGTTACATCCAACCAACCGGCAAGGCCGCGAGTCCCGGCTCGACGGGTCGCTCATCGCGTCCCTCGTCGCCGACCTGCAAAACATTGGAAAACGCGCGCAAACACGACCGGGCCAGGTCGAGCGCCGTGGCCACGGATGTCATGCACCAGCGCTAAGATGGGGCCATGGACGCCAAGCACGCCCACACGTCGCAAGAGACGTCGCCACCATGAGCTGGCCTGCGATCGAATGCCTGGGCGAGGACGCCCTGCTGCTGCGCCTTGGTGATGGCATCGATGCCACCACAAACCGCCAGGTCCACCGGCTTGCAGCACGCATCGCCGGGCAGCGTCCCGCCTGGCTTCGTGATCTGGTGCCGGGTTATTCAAGCCTCGCATTGTTCATCGATGGAGATGCCTTCGCGGACGACGCGGACCCGTTGTCGCAAGCGCGCGAGTGGCTGGCGACGCTCGAGGCACCAAGCAGCCTGCAGGAATCTGCCGATTATTCCTCCCAAGGCAATCTGGTGGAGATTGCAGTCCGGTACGGCGGTGAATCCGGCCCCGACCTGGAAGCAGTCGCCCGGCACGCAGGACTCACCGCTGATGCCGTGATCGCACGGCATGCCGCGTGCGAATACACCGTGGCGATGCTCGGCTTCGCACCGGGCTTTCCCTACCTCACCGGACTCGACCCACGCCTGCAGACGCCACGACTCGACAGGCCGCGCACGCACGTACCTGCCGGCAGCGTCGGCATCGGAGGTGCACAGACCGGGATCTATCCGCGCACCGGACCCGGTGGCTGGCACGTGATCGGCCAGACCGCGATGACACTGTTCAATCCTGCACGCGAGCCGCCGAGCGCCCTGGCCCCAGGCGACCGTGTCCGCTTCGTCGTGGATGCCAATCCGCGGGACAAGAACCCATGAGCGTGCACGTCCTGTCGCCAGGCCTGTTGAGCACCTTGCAGGACAATGGGCGCCACGGCTGGCGACACCTGGGCGTCGGCAGTTCCGGCGCGCTCGATACTTTCTCGCACGCGGTAGCCAATCGGCTGGTCGGCAACACGGATGACAGCCTGGCCATGGAAATCAGCCTGCACGGACCGCACCTGCGCTTCGAGCACGCCACGCGTATCGCACTGTGCGGCGCCGACATCCAGGCCCACGTGGACGGCAGGCTCGTGCCCGGCTGGCGACCTGTCACCTTGCCTGCCGGCAGCACGCTGGTGCTGGGCGCATGTCGGCGTGGCGCACGCGTGTCGCTGGCTGTCGCGGGAGGGTTTGTCGTGCCGCGCGTGCTGGGCAGTGGCAGCACGGACCTGCGCGGCGGTTTCGGCGGCATGCGCGGGCGCACGCTTGCAGCGGGCGATGTGCTGCCCGTCGCCACGGACCATGCACGCGCCCAGGATCAGCTGCAGGATCACCTGGAACCAGGACGCGCAAGCATCGAGGAAGTGGCGATCACGCCCTGGTGGATCGATCCGGCTCCGGATCTGGACTTCGATCGGCCGGCCATCATCCACGTTCTTCCCGGACGCGATGCATTGACAACGTACGACGCCTTGTATGGCCAACCGTGGCGGATCGCACCGGCAAGCAACCGGCAGGGACTGCGCCTGGAAGGCGAAGGACTTACGCTGGAAAAACCACACGAAGCCATCACCGAACCAGTCGCGCCGGGCACCATCCAGCTACCGCCCGACGGCAATCCCATCGTGTTGATGGCCGATGCCCAGACCCATGGTGGCTATCCACGCATCGGCCATGCCATCCAGGCCGATCGGCCGCGATTGGCACAACTGCGGCCGGGCGACGTAGTGCGCTTCGAGCCCTGCACACCGATGCAGGCGCGGCGATTGGCGTGCGAACAGCGGCAGCGGCTGGCAAGGATGTCCGTTGCCATCGCGGCGCGTGGCGACCAACGCGCATGAAACGCATCGATTTCAACTGCGACCTGGGCGAAGGCTGCGGCGACGATGCGGCGATCGTCCCGTGGATCAGCTCGGCCAGCATCGCCTGTGGTGGCCATGCCGGTGACCAGGCAAGCATGCGCATGGCGATAGCCTTGTGCCGGCAGCAGGGTGTCGCGATCGGTGCGCATCCCTCCTTCGAGGACCGCCAGCATTTTGGCCGTCGGGAGCTGGCGATCACGGCCGATGCAATCCATGCGCAAGTCCGACGACAAATTGCAGCACTCGCGTCGGCCTGCGCCCAGGGCGACGTGCAGATGTCCCACGTCAAACCGCATGGCGCCCTGTACAACATCGCTGCACGCGACCCGGATGTCGCCGAAGCCATCGTCGATGCGGTCCGTTCGCACGATGCATCCCTGGTGCTGTATGCATTGTCGGGATCGGCACTTGCGTGCGCTGGAGAAACCGCCGGATTGCACGTCGCCCATGAAGTCTTCGCCGAGCGCCGTTACGAGGCCGATGGCACGTTGACGCCACGGGGCACGCCAGGGGCGGTGGTCGAAGAAATCGGTGACGCCATCACGCAGGTGCGGATGATGCTGGATCACGGGCAGGTCACGGCCCGCACCGGCGAATCCATCGCGATCCGTGTCGACACGATCTGCCTGCATGGTGACCGCAAGGATGCACCCGGCTTCGCCCGACGGTTGCACGAGACGCTGGTTTCTTCAGGCATTCATATCCTCAGTCCCGATGGACAATCCAAAACGTCACCCCGAGCGTAGTTGGCCTTGGCACCGGCGAACGCAGGGGAAAGGATCTGCTTGTAGCCTTTCGTAGGAGCGGCTTCGGCCGCGAGCTCTGGATCCTGCTGTTTCATTGGCTGTTGTAGGAGCGACGTAAGTCGCGATGCTATTCGGCACACCTGATCGCGACTTACGTCGCTCCTACATAAGGCACAAGATAAAAACCACGGCAAGAGCTCGCGGCTGATGCCGCTCCTGCAAAAAGGCTGTAAAGCAGATCCTTCGCCCCGGCCGCCGGATCGTTGCCCTCCCCCTGCTCACGAAGACGTAACGGCCGCAGCCACCGACGGCGCTAGAATCAACCACCAGACCCACGCAGGAGCCGACCATGGGCCGCGACATCGTCTTGGACACGCCTTCCGGAAGCATTGGCGCCTGGCGTGCCGATCCAGTCGAAGCACCGCGTGGAGCACTCGTGGTCATCCAGGAAATCTTCGGCGTCAACACCCACATTCGCAGTGTCGTCGACCATTACGCGGCTGAAGGTTATGTCGCGCTGGCACCCGCATTCTTCGACCCGCTCGAACGCGGACTGGAGCTGGCCTACGATAAAGCCAGCGTGCAACACGGCAAGGCGCTGGTAATGGAGCTGGGCCTGGACAATGCGCTTGCGATCGTGGCTGCCGCCGCCAAGCTGTTGCAACAGGAAGGACTCAAGGTGGGAGCGGTCGGCTTCTGCTGGGGAGGCACCGTCGCCCTGCTCGCCAACCTGCGGCTCGGATTGCCGGCATCGAGTTACTACGGTGCACGCAACAGCCAGTTCCTTGACGAACCGCTACGCGCGCCGGCGCAGTTCCATTTCGGCGAGCACGATGCCAGCATCCCGGCTGAAACCATCGCGGCACATCGTGAAAAATACCCGCAGGCTGCTGTCTACACCTATCCCGCGGGACACGCTTTCAATCGAGAAGTCGATCCCTCCGTGCACGACGCATCCAGCGCGCGGCTGGCGCACGGCCGGACAATGGCGATGTTCGCCGAGGCACTTGGCTAAGAGCCCACGTGGTTGGGAAAAGCCCACTCAGGGACACCATATCCATGCACAGACAACACGCCCAGCAACCACGCGGCTTCGAATTGCACCCGCAGCTCGCCGCAGACACCCATCCGCTCGCCACCTTGGGATTGTGCGACCTGAGATTGATGGACGATGCCAATTATCCCTGGCTGATCCTGGTGCCACGACTGGCAGGCGCCAGTGAGCTGATCGACCTGGATCCCCACCAGCGCCAGGCGCTGACCGAGGAAATCGATCGTACCGGGCGCACCCTTCGCGATGCCTTCCGGCCCGACAAACTCAATATCGCCGCGCTTGGCAACCTGGTGCCACAGCTGCACGTGCATGTCATTGCACGCTTCCACGACGATCCCGCATGGCCGGCACCGGTCTGGGGGCGCGTGGACGCACGGCCTTACAGCCCGGAGCAGTTGGTGGACCGGATCAATCAGTTGCAGGCCACATTGTCTGCATAGCAGCATCACGGTGCTTGCCATTCAGCAAGGTGCACCTCCGGCACTCCCGCACTCCGGCAACCAACCATCGTCATTCCCGCGCAGGCGCGAATCCAGCGACTTTGCAGCTTCCCCTTGAGATCCAGAGACCTCGACGTCCATGGATTCCCGCGTGCGCGGGGATGACGGTGAAGGCCTTGCTTGCTTGGCCACAACACAGCCCTTTATTCCCATTTCCCAATGCAGCGGGAGCAGGCGAGGCAACCACCTGCAGCCCAATGCCCGTGCATTGCGCCCCAGCCGGCAAGCGCCTAGTCTCGGGCATTCCGCTACCGGGGACTGCCACATGACCGCAATGCGCATAGCCACCCTTTCCGCCCTTGTCGCCGTCGCGCTTGCTGCCGGTTGCAATCAGGGCGCGCACGCTACACCCACGGGGCCCGACGCGCCTGCGCCTGCGCCTGCGACCGCGCCCACCACCGCCAACGACGGTGCCTTCGAGTCCTCGGTCGACGCGTTCATCGATGGCTACTTCCAGCACAATCCGGTTTCGGCTGCCAATGCCGGCAAGCACCAATACGACGGCCAACTGCCGGACTACAGCCCGGAAGGGTTGAAGGCAAACGCCGACTGGCTGCATGCACAGCGCGGGAAATTCGCTGCGTTTGACGATGGCAGCCTCGACGACAAGACCCGGTTCCAGCGCGATTACGTACTGTCCGTGATCGATGGTGCGCTGTTCTGGCTGGAGGATTCCGGCTTCGCGTACAGCAACCCGTCGTTCTATACCGGCGACCTGTCGCCCAGCATGTACCTGACCCGCCCGTATGCACCGCTGCCGGAACGCATGGCCGCGTTCGTCACCTACCAGGAAGCCCTGCCCAAGGCGATCGAACAGATCAAGGCCAATTTCAAGCCGCCGCTGCCTGCGTCCTATGTCGAGCTGGGCATCAACAGCTTTGGCGGCTACGCCAGCTTCTTCAAGACCGACGTCCCGGCGATCTTCACCGACGTCAAGGACGACGCATTGCAGGCCCGCTTCAAGGCCAGCAATGCCGCCGCGATACAGGCCACGCAGGACATGGCCGACTGGTTCAAGGCGCAGAAGCCCAACGCCACGCAGGACTTTGCATTGGGCGCTGCCAAGTTCTCCAAGATGCTGCACGACACCGAACGCGTCGACATCCCGCTCGACCGACTCAAGGCGATCGGCGAGGCCGACCTGGAACGCAACCTCGCCGCGCTTGAATCAGCCTGTGGCGAATTCGCGCCCGGCCAGTCCCTGCCGGACTGTGTCGCCAGGGAATCCGCCGACAAACCACGAGGCGGCGCGGTCGAAGGTGCGCGCGACCAACTGGCCAGCCTGCGCCAGTTCATCCTCGACAAGGACCTGGTGAGCATTCCAGGTACCGAACAGGCCAAGGTCGAGGAAGCGCCCCCGTTCAACCGTTGGAACTTCGCCTACATCGAAATCCCCGGCCCGTACGAGAAGAACCTGCCATCGGTCTACTACATCGCGCCCCCGGACCCAACATGGACCCGGGCCGTGCAGGACGCTTACGTTCCGGGCAAGGCCAATTTGCTGTTCGTGTCCTCGCACGAAGTCTGGCCGGGACATTTCCTGCAGTTCCTGCACTCCAACCGCTCGGACTGGAAGTTCGGGCAGTTGTTTGTCGGCTATGCGTTTGCCGAAGGCTGGGCGCATTACACCGAAGAAATGATGTATGACGCCGGCGTCGACGGCGCCACGCCCGAGGTACACATCGGCCAGCTCACCAATGCCCTGCTGCGCGACGTGCGCTTCCTCTCGGCGATCGGCCTGCACACCGGCACCATGACCATGGCGCAGTCGGAACGGATGTTCCTGGACAAGGGTTTCCAGGATCCTGGCAACGCCAGGCAGCAGGCCGCGCGCGGCACCTACGACCCGGCCTATCTCAACTACACCATGGGCAAGCTGATGATCATGCAGCTGCGCCAGGACTGGACCAGGGACCATGGCGGGCGCGAGGGCTGGAAAGCCTTCCACGACGAGTTCCTGTCCCATGGCGGCCCACCGATCCCGCTGGTGCGCGCACAGATGCTGGGTGGCCAGCCCGAGGCGAAGCTGTGGACCGCGCCGACGAAAGCAGCTGTCGTACCAGCCACAACGCAGTAGAGGCTTGCTGTTGTAGGAGCGGCTTCAGCCGCGAGCTTTTGATCTTGCTATTGCTTTTTGTAGGGGCGACGTAAGTCGCGATGGCTACCCCGTAGCACACGATCGTGACTTACGTCGCTCCTACACATGCAGAAGCCAAGAGCTCGCGGCTGAAGCCGCTCCTACGAAAAGCATTGGGGCCCATGCCGGTCAGCCCCAATGATTTTTCTAACCCACAACCAACGCAATCCAATCCTATTCGGAGCCCCGAAATGAAACGCTTGCTGACAACCATCCTGCTTGCACTCGCATGCATCGCAGCCGCCTTGCCTGCCAATGCCAGCCTGTTCGCGAAGTCCCCTGAGCAAGCCGCACAAGAAGCCGTCAGCGAGCACCTGGGTGCGGTGACGATCTGGGTCGATGCCAGTTGGGGCTTCCGCAAGAACGGTGCCGCCAATTCACTGAGCCGGGCCCACCAGGCCTTTGTCAGTCGCGGCTACAAGGTGGTGGACGTGTCGCCCTACATCGAGAACGGCGACCTGCAGGGCTTCTTCGTCACCTACCAGACACCCTGATGCCTGCCGCCCGGGCAAGCCCCAACGGGCACGATTGTGGAGGGCCGGGCTTTGCAGTGGGTTCCAGGCGATGTTGCAAACCAGATGGTCGCACCTGGTTATCGCGGGGCTTCATCAACGGGACCGGGATGGCGGGACTCCAGTGGCTATTGCCTTGTCGCCCCGGTCACTACACCAGCCCACCCCATGACAGCAATGCGGCAATGGCATTGCCGATGAGGCCTCGAAGATAGTGTCCAACGCTTTCCGCGCTCAGGTCCGTGGCAAGGTCACGCCCCTCTGGCCCTGGTACTTTCCGCCGCGATCCTTGTAGCTGGTCTGGCAGATGTCATCCTGGTCGGCCTGGAAGAACAGCATCTGCGCCACGCCTTCGCCGGCATAGATCCGCGCCGGCAGCGGCGTGGTGTTGCTGAACTCCAGCGTGACATGCCCTTCCCACTCCGGCTCCAGCGGCGTCACGTTGACGATGATGCCGCAACGCGCGTAGGTGCTCTTGCCCAGGCACACCACCAGCGTATCGCGTGGGATGCGGAAGAATTCCATCGTGCTTGCCAGCGCAAACGAGTTGGGTGGAATGATGCAGACGTCTGCATCGACATCGACAAAACTGCCCGGATCGAAGGCCTTGGGGTCGACGATGGTCGAGTTGATATTGGTGAACACCTTGAATTCACGCGAGCAGCGCACGTCGTAACCGTAGCTGGAGGTGCCGTAGCTGACGATGCGATTGCCGTCGGCGGCATGCTTGACCTGGCCTGGCTCGAACGGCTCGATCATGCCCTGTTCGGTAGCCATTTTTCGGATCCAGCGGTCTGACTTGATGCTCATGCAGCAATTCCCGGCAATCGACGAATTAGTGAATGCGCATTGTAGGGCCTCTGCGCAGCGTGTAGGCCCAGCCTCGTGCGAGCCCGATCCCTGGGGAGAAGGACGCCTCGTCGCCTCCCAAGCACCTGTCGCCCTGAACGAGCCAAGCAATCTGCTTTTGTAGGAGCGGCTTCAGCCGCGAGCTCTTGAACTTGGTCCTGTCCTGGCCCTGGCTTTTTTGTAGGAGCCGAAGGCAAAGGCAAGATCAAGAGCTCGCGGCTGAAGCCGCTCCTACAACAATGCAACCACGGCAGATCCTTCGCTTCGCTCAGGATGACAGCCATGCCGGTCGCGCCTAGACCATCGACGCAGCAATCGGCATCGCCGCACGCGGTCGTGCTGCCAGCAGGGCCGCCATCCGTCGTGCCGTCCTGCGGTAGGCCTGCGCTGCCGTCGAATCCGGCGCAAATGCCACCACCGGCACCCCCATGTCGCCCTGCTCTCGGATCGCCAGCTCCAGCGGCAAGCTGCCCAGCAGCGGCACCCCGAACTGCGTGGTCATGCGCTCGCCGCCGCCACTGCCGAAGATATGCTCGGTGTGGCCGCACTGGGTGCAGACATGCATGGCCATGTTTTCAACCAGGCCAAGCACCGGCACTTCGACCTTCTCGAACATCTTCAGTGCTTTGCGCGCGTCCAGCGTGGCCACGTCCTGCGGCGTGGTGACGATCACGGCACCGGCGACGGGAATCTTCTGGGCAAGGGTCAGCTGGATGTCGCCAGTCCCCGGGGGCAGGTCGACGACCAGGTAGTCCAGACCCTCCTCGCCGCCCCACAAGGTTTGTTCCAGCAACTGCGTCAGCGCCGAAGTCGCCATCGGCCCCCGCCAGATCATCGGCGTGTCCTGCTCGACCAGCAGGCCGATCGACATCGCCTCGATGCCATGCGCCCGCATTGGCTCGATCGCCTTGCCATCGGGGCTATCCGGACGACCGGACAGGCCCAGCATGGTCGGCACGCTGGGGCCATAGACATCGGCATCCAGCACGCCGACCCGCGCGCCATCAGCGGCCAGCGCCAGGGCCAGGTTCACGGCGGTGGTCGACTTGCCGACCCCACCCTTGCCCGACCCCACTGCGATGATGTTGCGTACGCGCGGCGACGGCGACACCTTGGGTTGCGGGGCATGCCCGGCGATGCGGGACGCCAGTTCCACCGTGATGGCAGCCGGGTGAGCGGCGCTCAACGCCTGCTCGACTGCAGCGCGCAACGCGCTTGTTGCCTGCTCGTCCAAGGCATAGCCCAGAACGATGGATACCCGGGTTGCGTCGTCCCCGCGCGTAACACCGATACGTGCACGGCTTTCACGCAGGGACAGCCCGCAGGCCGGATCGATGACGCCAGCAGTCGCTGTCGCGATGTGCTCTTCGTTGGTCTCCATCAGGCCATTGTAACGGCGACGCAGGCTTCTCCCATTGCCGCCACGCCTGCAGCTGCAGCTGGATGCAGGCACCTGGACGGTCTGGCGTGAACCACCCCACCTGAACAAATACCGCCGGCGGTTCTTCCATACGGCGCCGGATGCGGTATAAAACCCGGGTCAGGACGGTATTCGCCGTTCGATACGACCCGCACCCCGGAGAAAAACCATGCGCATCAAATCCATCGCCCTGCTCGCACTACTGGCCCTGATGCTGCCGCTGGCGGCCTTCGCCCAGAACGTGTCTCCCCAAAGCACGCCTGTCGGCAAGTGGCACACCATCGATGACAAGACCGGCAAGGTGAAATCGCTCGTCCAGATCTACCAGACCAGCGACGGCACCCTGCAAGCCAAGATCCTGGAGCTGATCAACTCCGACAAGGGGCCCAACGCGGTCTGCGACGAATGCGACGGTGCGCGCCATAACAAGCCGATCGTCGGCATGGTCATTGCCTGGGGCCTGAAGCAGGACGGCGACACGTGGAAGGACGGCCAGATCCTGGACCCGAAGAGCGGCAAGATCTACTCGGCCAAGATGTCGCCCAGCGAAGACGGCAGGACGCTTGATGTCCGCGGTTACCGGGGCTTTTCGCTGCTGGGTCGCACCCAGACCTGGCAACGCGTCCAGTAAATCCATGGATCAGGCAGTCGACTGTCGCGTGCAGTCGCGCGTCGATCCAACCGCTGTATCGCGGTCACGTACCGCGTAACGCAAAGGCCCGGCAATGCCGGGCCTTTTGCATCCGGTCGCGTCCTGCCGCCACGGCCCGGAAGCCCGTCTGCCCGCATGCGATAATCGCCAGCCTGCCCGGCTCCTGCATGCCGCCCGACGCCTGACGTCCGGCCTGCCTTGCCTGCCCCTCACCGCACGCCGCCTGAAGACACCCCGCCATGTCCCGCAACGCGCTTGTCACCTTTGCCCTGCCCTACGCCAATGGCCCGCTGCACCTGGGACACCTTGTGGGCTACATCCAGGCCGACATCTGGGTGCGCGCACGTCGAATGGCCGGCGACACGGTGCATTTCGTCAGCGCCGACGACACCCACGGCACGCCGATCATGCTGGCCGCGGAAAAGGCCGGCACCTCGCCGGAAGCCTTCATCGCCGGCATGCAGGCTTCGCATGAGCAAGACCTCAAGGCCTTCGGCGTCGTGGTGGACCATTACGACTCGACCAACTCACCCGGCAACCGCGTGCTGACCGAGGCGATCTACACCAAGCTGGACAACAATGGCCATATCGCGCGTCGCAGCGTCGAGCAGTTCTACGATGCGGCCAAGGGCATGTTCCTGCCCGACCGTTACATCAAGGGCACCTGCCCCAATTGCGGCACGCCCGAGCAATACGGCGACAACTGCGAGCATTGCGGCGCGACCTATGCACCCACCGACCTGAAAGAGCCACGCTCGGTGCTGTCCGGCGCGGCGCCGGAACTTCGCAAGTCCGAGCACTTCTTCTTCGAGGTCGGGCAGTTCGAGGGCTTCCTGCGCAAGTGGCTGGATGGGGACGTGGCAGCGCCCGGGGTCAAGGCCAAGCTCAAGGAATGGATGGATGGCGAAGGCGGCCTGCGCGCGTGGGACATTTCCCGCGACGCGCCTTACTTCGGATTCGAGATACCGGGCCATCCAGGCAAGTATCTGTATGTCTGGATGGATGCGCCGATCGGCTACCTGGCCAGCTTCCGTGCGCTGTGTGATCGCGCCGGCCTGGACTTCCAGCAGTTCCTGGCGCCCGACAGCAGCGCCGAGCTGCACCACTTCATCGGCAAGGACATCGTCAACTTCCACGGCCTGTTCTGGCCCGCGGTGCTGCATGGTGCCGGCATGCGGGCACCCACGCGCCTGCACGTCAATGGTTACCTGATGGTGGATGGCGACAAGATGTCGAAGTCCCGCGGTACGTTCGTGATGGCGCGCACCTACATCGACGTGGGTCTGGACCCGGAAGCGGTACGTTATTACTACGCCGCCAAGTCCTCCGGCGGCACCGACGACCTGGACCTCAACCTGTCCGACTTCGTCGCGCGCGTGAACAGCGACCTGGTCGGCAAGTTCGTCAACCTGGCCAGCCGCTGCGCCGGGTTCATCCACAAGCGGTTCGATGGCCAGCTGGCAGCAGCGCTGCCCGACCCGGACATGTACGCACGGTTCGTGGCGCAACTGCCCTCGATCGCGGCCGCCTACGACCGTAACGAAGCCGCAGTGGCCGTACGCGCGATCATGGCGCTGGCCGACGAGGCCAACCGCTGGATCGATGAGCGCAAGCCCTGGGTAATCGCCAAGCAGGATGGCAGCGACGATGAGCTGCAAGCGGTCTGCACGCAGGGAATGAACCTGTTCCGGGTCCTGGCTGCCGCGCTGAAACCCATCCTGCCGCGCACCAGCGGGCAGGCTGAAGACTTCCTCGCCGCACCGGTGGCGACCTGGGCAACACTCGACACGCCGCTGCTTGCGCACGCGATCAAGCCGTACCAGCCCCTGTTTACCCGCATCGACACCAAGCAACTCGACGCCATGACAGAAGCCAGCAAAGACACGTCTAAAACAGCAGCACCTGTAGGAGCGGCTTCTGCCGCTAGCTCTTCGGGTAGCACCAGCAGAAGGCCCGCGGCTGAAACCGCTGCCACCAAGAGCGATGGCAAGATCTCCATCGACGATTTCGCCAAGCTCGACCTGCGGGTCGGCAAGGTGCTGGCCTGCGAAGCGGTCGAAACCTCGGACAAGCTGCTGCGCTTCGAGCTGGACGCTGGCGACCTGGGCAAGCGGCAGATCTTTTCCGGCATCCGCGCAAGCTACGGCGACCCGGCATCGCTGGTCGGCCGCAGCGTGGTCTTCATCGCCAACCTGGCACCGCGCAAGATGCGTTTTGGCATCAGCGAAGGCATGATCCTGTCGGCTGGCAATGACGGTGGCGCGCTGTTCCTGCTGGATGCCGATGACGGCGTACAGCCGGGCATGCCGGTGCGTTGAGTGCGGTCACGCCTATGAGCGAGCACCCCGCACACCCTGCCTTGCCGAACGTAGTGAAGGATCTGCTGCCAGCGTTGTGTCACGAACAACGGATTCTTCGCTTCGCTCCGGATGACAATTTCAATGCGTCGTCAGATCTGGGTAGTGGGAGATCTGGGTAGTGGGAAATGAAGCCTGACCTGATCGAACGCCTCGACCGCATCCTGCCGCAGACCCAGTGCGGGCAATGCGGCCATGTCGGTTGCCGTCCCTATGCAGAGGCAATGGCAGCAGGTGATGCCGATACCGACCAATGCCCACCCGGCGGGGATGCGGGTGCACGCGCACTGGCGCATGTCCTGGGGACGGCGCCCAAGCCATTCGACCGCAGCCGCGGCGTGCATGCACCAGCGCAGGTCGTGGTCATCATCGAAGCCGATTGCATCGGTTGCACGAAGTGCATCCAGGCCTGCCCGGTCGACGCGATCATCGGCGGCGCCAAGCACATGCATACCGTGATCGAGCCCTTGTGTACCGGCTGCGAGTTGTGCATCCCCGCATGCCCGGTGGATTGCATCGAGTTGCTGGCGTTGCCGCAGCAGGACACGCAAGCCCTGTAGGAGCGGCTTCGGCCGCGAGCTGTCGATCCTGTTTTCGGCTTCTGCCCTTGCAGGAGCGACGTAAGTCGCGATAGGAAACCCTGTACTCCTGATCGCGACTTACGTCGCTCCTACAAAATCAAAATCCAAATCAAAATCAGGATCAAGCGCTCGCGGCTGAAGCCGCTCCTACAAAAGCAAAGGCGCTTAGGGCTTGCAGGCCGAGCAGATGCGCTCGACCTTGTAGCCTTTCGCACGCAGCTTTTCGACCAGGCCATCGCTGCCCAACAGGTGCAGGCTGCCGACCACGACCAGGGTGTCGTCGCTACCGGGGGCCTCCAGCCGCTGCTCGATCTTTGGCAACCAGGCGTCATTGCGCTCGACGTTGATGTGCTGGTAAAGCTGTGGATAGTCACGCCTCATGTCCGCGGCCAGCCCGGTCCACAAATCACCGGCATCCCCCGCACGCCACAACACGTGCAGCTTGTCGACCGCCTTCCCGCCCTGCGCGGATTCATCCAGGGTCTCGCGGAGAAATTGCAATTGCTCCTGGTGGCCCATCCCATCAAGGAAGGCGACCTGCTGGGCACCCGTCTCGAAGCCACCCGTGGGCTTGCCCGCCGCCTGCGCCGCTTCGGCGAAATGCCGGTCCAGGCCGAGTGCCGGATCCAGGCCTGCCTTGGTCATGTCGGTGATGCTGATGGTCAGTGCAACGAACCAGGGCTCGAAGGATTGCAGCACGCCAGACGACAGCATCGTACCGCCACCCGAAGCACCATTCGCATCGAGCCATGCCTGCAACTTGACCGCCGTCTCCGGTGACAGCTCACTGTCCAGCGTGGTGCCATCCGAGCGCAATGCTGCTTGCATCATCTGCATCGCCAGCGCGGGCGACTCCATTTCTTCGGGCGGCATCTCGAACAACAACGATTCCGCGTCATCGAATGCCGCGTCCACGTCTGCAGACAACGGGTAGTCCCCGGGCCTGAGCAGGTGGAAGGATCCAAGCAGGTACACGCTGTTGTCTGCGTCGGAGACCTTCCACAGCAAAGGCACCGGTGGTGTTCCGGCAGCAGCCGCTTGCCGGGCGCTACCCACATGCGGCAGGGTCGCAAGCAGGATGACGCACCACGCGGACAGCACCCTACGGTGGATGGCTGCGCGCATCATCATGGGTGGCCGGGCTTGTCGTAGGCCTTCTCACCGGCAGTGATCGCCAGGTCGAGCCGGTTTTCCGGCGGAGGCAACGGACAGGTCGCAAAGTCGGTAAACGCACACGGAGGATTGTAGGACTGGTTGAAATCGACCATGACCTTGCCGTTGGCGTCGGGCTTGGCCGTGTAGAGGAAGCGCCCTGCGCCGTAACTGCCATGTCCGTTGGTGCGGTCGGCGAAGACCAGGAACAGGTCGTCGCCGCCTTCATCCTGCGCTTCGATGCGATAGGTCTTTCCGTCGCGCTGGAACTCGATCCTGCCCGGGTTGGGCACCTGGTCGATGGTGCCGATGATGCTGTTGATCTCGATGGTCTGGCCGGGGGGATTGGGAACGAAGGTGCCCTGGATCTTCCATGACGCATCGGCCGGCCAGTACTGCAGCCCGGCAAATCCGGTCCGGGTCGGCGCATCGGCATGTTTGACACGCAATGCATAGCGACCACCACGCTCGATCACCGTGGCCTGGCCCTTGCCCTCATCGAAACCGATCACGCTGGGGCCTTGCTCGGCCATGTCCGTGCGCAGCTGGATTGGAGCCGTCAACGGCTCACCATCGAGCGTCAACGTCGCGCGCCTGTCAGGCACGAAGCGCACCTGCTTGTCTTCCAGGTCCAGCATGCCCAGGTGCGGCGGCCCCATCTGCAGGCGGATACCGTTGTCACCAACGCTGCCCAGGTAATGGCTGCCCGGATCGATCCAGTGCAGTCCGATCAGGCTGGCCCACCCGTCGGGTTTGAGCAGGCGCTCGACGCGATCAGCGCGCCATTTGTGTTCTTCCATGGCAAAGGCCTTTGCAGCGGCGGTGGCTTTCTGGTTGGCGGCAGCGTCGGCGGCCGACGTGTCCGATGTATTCCCGCAACCGGCCATGGCCAATGCACTCACGAGGAACACCAGCAGGATGGCGTGGGACGGATTGGCGGGAAACGGTCGCGGCATGTCAACGTCCTCGAAGGAACCAGTGATCGATCTCGCCCAGCCCGAAACGGGTCCAGGTCGGTCGACCATGATTGCATTGTCCGGAACGCTCCGTCGCCTCCATCTCACGCAGCAGGGCATTCATTTCAGGCAGCGTCAGGCGCCGGTTTGCGCGGACCGCGCCATGGCAGGCCATGGTGGACAGCAACTCGTCGCGCTTCTCGGCGATCCTGCGCGTGGCCCCGTGCTCGCGCAGGTCGGCCAGTACGTCGCGTAGCAGCGCTTCGACGTCTCCGTCGGCCAGCAGCGCCGGCACGCTGCGCAGCAGCAGTGATTGCGGCCCGCCCCGGGTAAGCTCGAACCCCAGTGCTGCCAGCGTCCGTGCTTCACGTTCGGCGATATCGGCTTCGCGCTCGGACACCGCTACCGACTGCGGGACCAGCAAGGGTTGCGTGCGCAGGCCGGCATCGTCGTGGGCGGTCTTGAGTTTTTCGTAACCGATGCGCTCATGGGCGGCATGCATGTCGACCACGACCAGGCCATCGGCGGCTTCGGCCAGGATATAGATGCCGTGTAGTTGCGCGATCGCATAGCCCAATGGCGGAGCGGCCTCGTCGTTGACCGGCGGCAACGGCATGCGCGATGCCGCCTCGGAGCCAGGCGAGACGTCGCCATACAACGCGGCATAGCCTGCGCGATGCTCGTCGATACGATGCTCGTCGACGCGATGCGCGTCGACACGTAGCGACAACCCTGGCTGCGGGTGCGTATTCGACGCTGGATGCATGCCAAACCCGGTCGGCCCGGGCAGCGATGCGCTGGCAGCGTGCAGACCTGTCGCAGTCGCATGGCCGCTGGCCATACCGGCGCGGGTCTGCGCCAGCGCCGCATGCAGCGTGCGATAGACGAAGTCATGCACCAGCCGCCCCTCGCGGAACCGCACCTCGTGCTTGGCCGGGTGCACGTTGACATCGACGCCATGTGGATCCAGTTCGAGGAACAGCACGTAGGCCGGATGGCGGCCGTGGAACAACACGTCGGAGTAAGCCTGCTTGACGGCATGCGCGACGCTGCGGTCGCGGATGCTGCGGCCATTGACGTACAGGTATTGCTGGTCGGTGCTGGCACGGTTGTAGGCCGGCCGTGCAATCCAGCCATGCAAGCGCAGACCCGCACCACTGTGCTCGACGCGCAGCGCATTGCGCGCAAACTCCTCGCCCAGCGTTTCCTGCAGGCGCTCGGCGGGCATGTCGTCCGATGCCTGCTCGAGCAGGTCCAGTGCACGGTAACGCCGCGACGGCTTGCCGTTGTGCGATACCCGCAACTCAACGTCCGGACGTGCCAGCGCCAGTGATCGCAACCACTCCTCGATGTGCCCCAACTCGGTGCGCTCGGCACGCAGGAACTTGCGCCGCGCCGGTACGTTGTAAAACAACTCGCGCACCTCGACGGTGGTGCCGGGTGGATGCGGCTTGGGAACGATGTCGCTGATGCGCCCGCCTTCGACCTGCAATCCGGCACCATGCGGTTCACCTGCGTGGCGCGAGGTCAGCGAAAACCGGCTGACCGACGCGATCGACGGCAATGCCTCGCCACGGAAACCCAGCGTGGCGACGGCTTCCAGGTCATCCAGCGAAGCGATCTTGCTGGTGGCATGGCGCGCCACGGCCAACGGCAATTCGTCGGCGGCAATGCCCCCGCCATCGTCGCGGATGCGGATCAGGCGTACTCCACCTTGCTCCAGGTCGATGTCGATGCGCCGCGCACCGGCGTCCAGGGCGTTTTCGACCAGTTCCTTGACCACGGACGCCGGCCGCTCGACGACTTCGCCGGCGGCGATCTGGTTGATCAGGGTGTCGGGGAGCTGTTGGATAGGCACACGCCATGATAACTAGCGTGGCAACCAAGGGGCGCAATGGACCGCTGGACCGCACAGCAAATCGAGCCGTGATCCCGGCTTCTGCCGTGATGACGGCCAAGCAGCAAAAGCCAGAGGCTCAACGCACGCGCCTTCGACTAGGGCGCGCCGCCACCAAAGCTGCTGCCACCCGTCGCGGCCTCGGCACGAGCCGCGTACAACGTGCCCGGCGGCGGTTGCCGCGTGAAATAGTTGGTGACGCCGTTGAGGATCGCCGTGGCCAACTGCTTCTGGTGCGTGGTGTCGTTGAGCTTGCGCTCTTCGTCCGGGTTGGAGATGAAGGCGGTCTCGACCAGCATCGAAGGCACGTCCGGCGAGCGCAGCACCACGAAGTTGGCGCGCTCGATATGGTTCTTGTGGACTTTACCCAAGCCCTTCAAACCACCAAGCACCTGGTTGGCCATGTCTTCGGACGCTTTCTGGGTCGCGCTTTGCGACAGGTCCAGCAGCACCGATGCCAGGGTATTGTCCTTGTCCTGCAGCTTGACGCCGCCGACCAGGTCCGCGGAGTTTTCCTGGGTGGCCAGCCAGCGCGCAGCCTGCGAAGACGCCCCGCGCTTGGACAGTACGAAGACCGACGAACCCGATGCACTGGGACTGGTAAACGAGTCGGCATGCACCGAGACAAACAAGTCCGCCTTGTGCTCGCGCGCCAGCTGGTACCGCCGCGCCAAGGGGATGAAGACATCGGTGCTGCGGGTCAGGTATGCCTTGAGTCCGGGCGTGGCATCGACCTGGCGTGCCAGCTCGCGCGCGATCTTCAGGGTGATGTCCTTCTCGCGGCTGCCGGTCGCACCGCGCGCACCGGGATCCTGGCCGCCATGCCCCGCATCAATGGCGATGATCAGCGGGCGCATGCCCGCGCGTCGCGCGATGTCCTGCACGGTCTTGACCGGTGCCTGGCTGCCGCGAGCCACCGGTTGAGCAGGTTGCGGGACTGTGGGCTGCGGGGCGGAGGGCAGCGGCGTCGCCGCCGGGACGCTGGACACACTGGTTGCAGGTACTCCCGTCGCGACCCGCGTCGGGACGCCCGTGGCGACGGCCCCCGAGCTTTCACGAATAATCGCAGCATCGGATGATGACCCCGCCAGGATGGCAGCAGGATCTGCCTGCGATTGCCTGGCCTGCGCCGGGGTGGGATCGGCGGCAGTCGACTTGGGCAGCGAGGCAATCAGCTGCGAGGTGGCTTGCCGGGATGCCTGCGGATCAGGAGTGGATGTTGCGGTTGGGATTTGCACCTGTGCCTGGCGTACAGCGATGGCCGCCGTCGCTGCGCTGCTGCGGCCGTCCGTGTCTCCGGGCCACTCGATGACCAGCCGCGTGCCGCTTGGGCCGGCCTCGAAATGGGGCTTTATCGCCACCACCGACTCGCTCAGGTCAAACACGATCCGGGTCGTGCCCGCCACCGGGTGGCCACTGCGCACGCTCTTGACCACGCCATGGCCGGCCGGCAGCTGCAGGTGCTCGTCCATGGCGATGCCGGTCATGTCGATCACCAGCCGGTCAGGGCCGGACAGCGAGATGACATTGAAGGGCGCTTCGCCATCGAGCTTGATTTCGGCACGGGTGCCCGTGGCACCGGCCGTCAAATCCACCGTCTGCAACTTGCTGCCCGGAAGCGGGCCGGCATGGACGGGGTTCCAGCACAGCCCGGCCACCAAGGCAATGGCAAGCAGGAATTGCTGGATGGTGGTCCCCTGGGCGCGCATGGATTGGATTCAAGCACCATGTCGCACAATTTGCAACTATTTTTCCCTTATTTATCCGTAAGCTGGCGCAACTTCCTACGGCCCCGATTCAGGAAAGGCCCGCAACTCAGGGTTTTGATCCAGGCGACCTCCCAGAGCAAGCAGCCAAGCCCGGCCCAGCTGGCTACCCGCCTCCAGGCACGCCGACCGCCCGTCTCCCGAGACAGCGAGACTGATCCGGAGATCCGCTGGCGGTAGGCCATGGCCGCCACGTTCAGGCCATTCCACGAGCCACAGCAGGTTGTCTGCTTCGTCGAGCGCCAGGAATTCAAGCTCCCCCGCATCGGCGATCCTGTACAGGTCCAGGTGCAGCGCCCGGCCGCCCGACGGCCAGCGTGGGTCGGTCAAGAGATAAGGCTCGACCAGGGTATAGGTCGGGCTGCGGATCGCGCCGGTCACGCCAAGCGCCCGCAGCCAGGCCCGTGCCAGTGTCGATTTGCCAGCGCCCAGATCGCCATGCAGGTAGACGACGGCCGATTCAGGCTGGGTTTGCGCCAGGGCGCGTGCAAGCCGGTCCGTCGCCGCGGCATCCGGCAGCCACATCGCAACGGATGCCGCTGTCATCAGTTGGGTTCCTGGCTTGCCGGGTTTGCACATTGGCGTAATACCGGCAGCAAATCGCTGGGCAGCATGCCGCGTTGTCCCTGCCTCGCTACCACGTCGCCTGCGACTGCATGCAGCAGTGCACCGCAAGCCGCCGCATCAAATGCATCCATGCCTTGCACATGCAACGCCGCCACCACGCCGGTCAGCACGTCTCCCATGCCACCCACTGCCATCCCGGGATTGCCAGCCGCGATCACGCATGGCGTGCGCCCGGGTGCGGCAACAATCGTCCCCGCACCCTTGAGGACGACGACGCACCCATAGCGCGAGACCAGCGATGCAACGGCGGCATAGCGATCGGCTTGCACCTGGGCGCCATCGCAGTCGAGCAGCCGTGCGGCCTCACCCGGGTGCGGCGTCAGGATCGTGTCCGGCGGCAGGTCGCGTGGCTGCATGGCCAACAGGTTGAGCGCGTCGGCATCGATCACCAGGGGCTTGTTGCCGGACAATGCGCGCTCAAACAAACCGCGGCCCCATTGCGACTTGCCAAGTCCGGGACCGATGGCGATGGCATCGGCCCGTGCAGCCAGCGCGTCCAGGCCAGAAGCTGAATCGATCGCGTGCGCCATGGCTTCAGGCCGTCGTGCCAGCAAGGCCGCGACATGCACGGCACGCGTTGCGACACTGGCCAGCCCTGCCCCGCAATGCAAGGCGGCATCGGCGCACAACATGATCGCGCCACCGCTGCCAAGGTCGCCGCCGATACACAACAAGTGACCGTTGCTTCCCTTGTGGCTGTCGCGTTTGCGCCGCGGCATCCAGCCGACAAGGTCATCGGCACGCAGTGCACGCGCAAAGACTGGCATCTGCTGCAGTAATTCCGGATCCAGGCCAAGGGTGTCTACATCGCAAGCGCCAACATGATCCAATGCCGTGCCGGTCACCAACCCCGGGTGCGCCGCGATCAGCTGCAGGGTGCGCGTGGCATGGACCGCCCGGCCCGGTGCGTGCCCGCGATCGGCATCGATACCGCTGGGCACATCCAGCGCGAGGACCGGTGCCTGCTGCGCATCGATGGCAGCGATGCATGCCGCGAGCGTGCCCTCGGGGGCGCGCGCAAGCCCGATGCCAAGTAATGCGTCCACCACCACATCGGCGCTGGGCAGTGTCGATTCGAAACCATCGACTCGGCCGTTTCCTGCCTGGAATTCAGCACAGGCACGCTTTGCCAGCGCACTGCCGGGCGCCTTTGCCTGCACCACCCGCACCTCGCGGCCTGCCTGCCGCGCATGGCGGGCCAGGACATAGCCATCGCCACCGTTGTTGCCCGGCCCGCAGGCCACGACGATCCGCCGGGCCTGTGGCCAGTGCTCCAGCACATAGCGCCAGCCGGCCTCGCCTGCACGCTCCATCAAGGCGTATTCGTCGCCCAGTGCCGACGCCGCCTGTGTTTCGAGCGCACGCAAGGCAGTGATGTCGTGCAACGCGGTCGTTGCTGTCATGGCGGCAGGGGGCATGATCCGATTCTATACTTGCAGCGTGAACCCGACCGCGAAAAACATCACCAATCCCAGCCCTGATTACGGTGCATTGACCCGACGCATCAAGACGTTGGCGACCGATTTCGGTTTCCAGCGCTGCGGCATCAGCGACATTGCCCTGGACGAGGACGAGGCGCACCTGCGCGACTGGCTGGCGCAAGGACTGTACGGATCGATGGACTGGATGGCGCGCCATGGCGACAAGCGCTCACGACCACAGGAATTGATCCCGGGCACGGTGCGGGTGGTGTCGGTCGGGCTGGACTATGGGCGTGACGTCGACGAGGCATGGCAGACCATCGATGACGGCCAACGCGCCTACGTCGCGCGTTATGCGCTTGGGCGCGACTACCACAAGCTGATGCGGCAGCGATTGCAGCTGCTGGCCAACCGCATCGCCGAGGAAGTCGGCCCATTCGGCCATCGCGTTTTCGTCGATTCGGCACCGGTGCTTGAGCGCGCATTGGCACGCAACGCCGGCCTGGGCTGGATCGGCAAGCACACCTGCCTGATCGACAAGGACGGTGGCAGCTGGTTCTTCCTGGGCGAGATCTACATCGATCTTCCATTACCCGTCGATGCGCCGGCCAGCGAGCATTGCGGTACGTGCCGGCGCTGCATCGACGTGTGCCCCACGCAGGCGATCACCGCGCCCTACCGGCTCGACGCGCGCCGCTGCATTTCCTACCTGACCATCGAGCACGAGGGCGCGATCGACGAGGAACTGCGCCCGCTGATCGGCAACCGCATCTTCGGTTGCGACGACTGCCAGCTGGTGTGTCCCTGGAACAAGTTCGCCAAGACCACTGACGAACCCGATTTCCGCGCCCGCAACGATCTCGACAAGGCAACGCTGGCGCAACTGTTTGCATGGACCGAGGAGGAATTCCTGCGCCGCACCGAAGGCTCGGCGATCCGCCGCAGCGGCTACCGACGCTGGCTGCGCAATATCGCCATCGCCCTGGGCAATGCGCCGACCTCGACCGAAGTCGTGGCCGCACTTCAATCGCGCAGCGACGAGACCGACGCGGTCGTGCGCGAACACGTGGCTTGGGCACTGGGGCGCCATGGTCATCACGTGCCGGAAGCCAGCTCGACCTGAGCCTCACCCTCCACCAGGTCCGGCTCGGGCACGTGCATCCGCATGTCGCTGCAGTTCCATCCGAATGCGTCGTAGATGACCCGGCGATGTCCCGTATCAGGCTTTGCCACCATCGCCAGGACCCCGGGCCACCATGGCTTGGCCTCGATCTCCAGGTTCCGGCCCCGGCGCGCGATGCGCAGGTTTCCGCAGGCATTCGCGGTCGCCAGATCCAACCGTACGGCCCGCATGCCGCCCCCCGCATCGATCGCGACGACTTGCAAGGTCCGCGCCGCGCGTGCCGCCCACGGACAGGACGCCGAAAAATGCCAGCGCCACTGTGCCTGGGCACGCAGCACGGGAATGCATGCAGGTTGGTATCGCTCGATCCCGCCCACGTATTGCAACAGCCGCCCGTTACCGAATATCGCCTGGCTGGCATGGAGCAAGACAGCGTCGCGCTTGCCCAGGTATTCCTTCGGCGACAGCAGCAACTGCAGGCCTCCGGGCGGACGGCCTTGCGCGGGTGTGTTGCCATGGACCTGGTAGGCAAGCACCTGGCGAGCGCCCGACTGCCTGCGCATGGCCGCATCCAGCAGCAATCCCAGCGCATTGTGGTCGGGGTGCGAGTCGTGGATGGCGGGCACCAGCACCAGGTCCGGGCCATGCCGCGCGATGATGCCTGCAAGGCGCTCGACGCCCGGGTTCGCCTGCGTCATCAGCAGTTCGGTAATGCCCTGGTCGGGCCAGTGCAGGAATTCGACATGCGACGCGTCGACCCCCAACCGGGCCAGCGCCCCCAGCGCCTCGCCGACACGGCGCCGGCCCCATCGGCGCGGTGCATCCGCATCCAGGCGCCAGCGCCGCTCCGCCACCCGTTGCGGCCAGGGGTTGGCATCACCATCGGTCGCGATGACCACGTCCACCACGGCACCCCGGGCCAGCGCACGCTGGATCAGGCCGCCGCACGCCAGGCTTTCGTCATCGGGATGCGGCGCGAACACCAACACCTTTCCGCCGGGCCGGATCGGGAAAGTTTCCATCGTCTAGCGGGCCATCAGGGGAAGGTGGACCCGTGCCGAAGCCCTGCGCCAGACCAGCACATAGCGTCCCGGGCGGGCGAACGCCAGCACGTGGTTGCCCTTGCCCAGCCAGCGCGCGGCCCTGTAGGCCACGCCGTCGACCCGGACCGGATCGGCGGGGTTGTCGTCGACCAGGGCATACCAGCCCGGCAACAGGATGCGGATACTGCGCACGGCGCCGGCCGGCAGCCGGCCGAAGTCATGGCCGGCGACCATGACCGCATCGTCGATGGGGATGTAGTTGGCATCGACGAAACGCATGTCGCGCGCGGGGATGCGCAACGGCAGCAGCACTCTCGTATCCGTGGCCACCAGTCGCGCGGGAATGTCGTCGGCGATCAACCCGCGTTCGATCCGCGCGCGCGTGACGTCTTCGAGTGCGAAGTAGTAAGGCCGGTTCCGGTAAATCGCCTGCCCCTTCGCGTCCATGACAGGATCCAGCGGCGTCGTCAGCGCCAGCACGTCGGTCAATGACATCCGGAACCCTGCGGTGCGATCAACCCAGGGCGGATGGCGCCAGGCCACGAACACCAGGCCGATGCCGACCAACACGGCAGGCGCCCATGTCGAGGGACGCTGTCGCGCACGGCCCAGCCACCAACCCGAGAGCCCGACCAGCAGCAGCGGCAGGCAGGGCGCCATGTCCTGGCGCGTCAACAGCGGCCAGAACGCGTACAGCAACAATACGTAGGCCATGGCCGGCACGACGACCAGGCAGCGGCGGGCCACGAGCCAGGGAGCGCTGGCCGGCCGGACCGCCCGACGCACCGCCACCGCGAGCAGTCCCAGCACGGGCAACAGCAGCCACAACCGGCGGGTATCACCGTGGGCGCGACCCAGCCCGGAGAGCATGTTGTGCTCGACCACGCCGTACCACATCGCATCCAGCCCACCCTTGGACGCCACCAGTCCGACCACGAGCACCGGCACCACCAGCAAGCCACCCAGCATCGCGCTCGCACCAGCCAGGCATTGACGCGTCGATGGCCGCAGCCGCGGCGGCAGGGCGAAGTGGACCATCGGCCATGCGACCCCAAGCCCGCCAACCAGGGCCAGGGTTTTCAGCGAACTGGCAAACGTGGCACCCAGCAGCACCCCCAACCAGAACCCGCGGCGCCAGGACCATCGCCCCGAAAGCGCCACCAGCATCGAGGCGATCCACAGCGTTGCCCATAGCGCGTCGGCACGGAACTGGCTGGAGACCAGCAGGTAGGGCGGGAACGCACAGGCCAATGCCACGCCCCACAACGCGACCCGGTCATTCCAGAGGCGTTGGCCAAGCAGCGCGACCAGGCCGATCGCGGCCACGGCCAGCGGAATGATCGCCAGCCGCATCCTCAGCAGGACGTCCGGCGTCTCGCCGATCAAGCGCAGGAGCGGGGCATAGACCATGTGGAACAAGGGGGCATGGTTGTCGAAGACGTCCCGGTACGGCACCAACCCCTGGCTCCATGCCCAGACCACGTGCAGGTGCTGCGGCTCGTCGGAGTCCACCGGCACGCTGCGCAGCAACAGCAGATGCAGCGCGGCATACCCGACCAGGAGCATGGCCAGGCCGCCACCGCGGAGGGTGTGGTTTGGTACGTGTTGGCTTCCGGTTCGCGATGGCATGGTCGCTCGGGCATTTCCGCAGCCGGGCACCGGACGTCAACCCGGGCCTCCATGCCCTCGACTGTGCGATGCCCGACATCACAAGTGGGCTTGCACACGAAGCTAGGCTCGATCGTGTTAAAAAATTCTCGGCCGTTATCAGCTTGCCGTTAGCTAGCCGGCGGGCATATCGGTCATCGTGGGTTGCACGATCGCTGATGGCACGCCACCCCGGGCACTGCGATCCTGACCGGGCGACAGCAACTTTGGCCGCGCGTCAGGCCGCCTGCGCCGGGATCGAATCGTTGGTGTGCGTCAGCTGGTTGTGGCGGTCGACATACACCAGGGTCGGCTTGAACTTGGCGACTTCAGCCTCGTCCATCGCGGCATACGCACAGATGATCACCAGGTCGCCTGGCTGTGCACGATGCGCAGCGGCACCGTTGACTGAAATGACGCCACTGCCCTCTTCGCCACGGATCGCGTAGGTGATGAAACGCTGACCATTGTTGACGTTGAAGATGTGCACCTGCTCGTACTCACGGATGCCGGAAATGTCGAGCAAACGGCCATCGATCGCGCACGAGCCTTCGTAGTGCAGCTCGGCGTGGGTAACGGTGGCACGGTGGATCTTGGCTTTGAGCAGGCTCAGTTGCATGGGGCTGGTCGTCTTTGGCACGGCTAAGCCCTGATTTTAACAGGGTTTGTCGCGGCGCAACATGCAGGGACGGCATGGTGCCAGTATGCGGCCAGGGAGCCGCTTTTGCCCCGTCATTCCCCCGAAGGCGGGAATGCGGGGACTTTGGGCCAAATGAGCAGCGAACATCACTGGATTCCCGCTTTTGCGTGAAGGACGGCGATGCCCTGCACTCTGCGACGCTGCAAGCGCAATCTCAGCCCATCTCGAATTCGAGATTGTCGATCAGCCGCGTCCGCCCCAAACGTGCCGCCACCAGGGCCACGCGCGAGCCACGCTCGCCTTCATCGGGCTCGGTCAGGTCCAGCCGTCGCACCACGATGTAATCGACATCGAATCCTTGCGATACAAGCCGTTTGCGGGCGGTTTCCTCTACTTCAACCCGTGGCCGTCCCGAAAGGCAGGCATCGCGCATCGCCTGCAGCGTGCGCTGCAGTGCAGGCGCTCGCATGCGTTCACTCTCGGTCAGGTATTGGTTGCGGGAACTCATTGCCAGCCCATCAGGCTCGCGCATCGTCTCGCCCGGCACGATCTCAAGCCCAAACGCCAGGTCACGCACCATGTAGCGGATCACCGCCAGTTGCTGGTAGTCCTTGCGGCCAAAGACCGCCACGTCCGGCTGCACCTGGTTGAACAACCGCGCAACCACCGTGGCGACGCCGTCAAAGTGCCCGGCCCGATGCGCGCCCTCCAGCACCTCGGTGACACCGGGCACGCTCACCTGCACCGTGGCATCGACACCGTAGGGGTACATCGTTTCGACCGAGGGCAGCCATAGCAGGTCGCAACCGGCAGCGGCCAGCCCCGCCGCATCGGCATCGGGGGTGCGTGGATAGTGTGCGAAGTCCTCGTTGGGGCCGAATTGGGTTGGATTGACGAACACGCTGGCGACGACACGGTCGGCATGCTCTCGCGCCAGGCGCACCAGTGAATGGTGGCCGGCGTGCAGGTTGCCCATGGTGGGCACGAAGCCGACGCGCAGGCCTGCGCGTTTCCACTGGCTGGTGCGCTCGCGCAATGCGATGAGTTGGTCGATGGTTTCGATCATGTCGCGAACATCCAGTAAATACGTCTTTCCGGAAGCTGGATCGGCAGCCGGCTTGGCTTCAGCTCTCGCTGCCGTAGTAGGCGCGGCTTCAGCCGCGAGCTCTTGATATTGACCTTGCTGATGCTTTGACTGTTGTAGGAGCGACGTCAGTCGCGATCAGCGTTTCGAGGAAGCATCGCGACTGACGTCGCTCCTACAAGGGCCGGATCAAAAGCCAAGATCAAGAGCACGAACCGAAAAACCTGGACAAACACCTGGACAAACACCTGGATCAAACACCTGGACCAAGCACCAAGATCCAGAGCTCGCGGCTGAAGCCGCTCCTACAAGGGGGTCGGAACCGAATGTCCGTGCTCACCTGGCGTACGAATGCGCATCATCCGGAAAGCTGCCATCGCGTACTGCATCGGCATAGGCGCGCATGGCGCCTTCTACAGAACCGCCTTCGGCCAGGAAATCCTTGACGAACTTCGGCCGCCGATGCCCGCTGTTGAGGCCCAGCATGTCATGCAGCACCAATACCTGGCCGTCGCACCCGGGCCCGGCACCGATGCCGATGGTCGGGATGCCAATCGCTGAGGTGATGTCGGCGGCCACCTGTGTCGGCACGCACTCCAGCACGAGCAACGACGCACCTGCGTCGGCCACGGCGATGGCATCCTCGCGCAGCTTGGCTGCAGCGCGCCCATCGCGTCCCTGCACCTTGTATCCACCCAACCGCAGCACCGACTGCGGCGTCAGCCCCAGGTGCGCGCACACCGGGATCTCGCGCTCGACCAAAAACCGGATGACTTCAAGCTTGTTGCCGGCGCCTTCGAGCTTGACCATCCCGGCACCTGCCTGCAGGCAACGGACCGAGGCGTCGAGGGCGCGCTCGGGCGTCGCATCGGCCTGGAAAGGCAGGTCGGACACCAGCAACGCAGTGCGCAGCCCGCGCGCGACGCAGGACGTGTGGTAGACCATGTCGTCGACCGTCACTGGCAGCGTGCTGTCGTGACCCTGCACCACCATGCCCAGCGAATCGCCGACCAGGACGATATCGATGCCCGCAGCATCCACCGTCCGTGCGAAACCGGCGTCGTAGCAGGTCAGCATGACCAGCTTGCGACCGTCGGTCTTGGCTTCGGCCAGCATGGGTACGGTCCAGGGCTTGCGGTCGGGCGCGTCGGCGGCCTGTGCGTACACGGCGTGGTCCTGTCATTGAGAGCGTCCGATTATCGGGCCCAGTGGTGATCAACGCCACTGCTTCCATTTTCGCCACTGCATTCATTCACGTCACTGCCGCTAGGGCAGGAATCCACGGGCACTCGTAAGCAACACGGCAAACGTCCATGGATCCCCGCCTTCGCGGGGATGACGATGCTGGAACCCGGCAGCTGTCCCGTGCGTCGAGGCAGTGCCCCGTCGAGGCAGTGCCCCGTCGAGGCAGTGCCCTCAGTGTTCCAGTACGACACAACCGCCAGCATCTACGCCAGTCAACAGATCGGCCGCACGGCCTCGCCCGGGAATCAGGGCGTCCGGCGCAATCTCCAACAAAGGCAACAACGCAAATGCCCGTTCATGAAGATAGGGGTGCGGGATCGTCAAACCGGGTCCGTCGATCACCGCGTCGCCATACAACAGAAGGTCGAGGTCCAGTGTGCGCGGCCCCCAGCGCTCGCCGTGGTCGCGATCGCGGCCGTAGTCGCGCTCGATGCCCAATAACGCAGCAAGCAATGCCGCTGCCGGCAGTGATGTCTCCAGCAAGCCCACTGCATTGAGAAAGTCGGGTTGCTCGACCTTGCCCCACGCCGGCGTGCGATACAGCCGGGACGCCTGCAGCAGGCGTGTCCCCGGCAAGGTATCCAGTGCGTCAAAGGCGGCGCGCAAGGTGGCGGCAACATTACCCAGGTTGCCGCCCAGGCCAATGGCGGCAACGACCGGATGCGGGTTCAAGCCAGCCTCACGACGTTCGGATTACGCCGACGTCGGGGGACGGCGACGGCGGCGACGCTTGCGCGGTTCGCGGCCATCCTCCACCAGTTGCTCATGGTCGTCGTCGGTGGTGATCGTGCCGGCCGCGGCCTGGGCGTCGACCCAGAACTGGACCTCGTCGGCATGTTCGGGCGAGGCGAACTGGCGCAGCACCAGGAAGTCGTAGGCGGCGCGGAATCGCGGGTGTGCCAGCAGGCGGCCAACGCGCTTGGGCTGGGGTTGTGTCAGGCGCGATTGCAGCAGCCAGATTTCCTGCATCGGCAGCGAAAACCGGCGTGGCAGCGCGATCATTTCCAGCTGGTGCACGGTGACGCGGTCGGCGGCACGTCGCTGCGCTTCGGCCGCATGCATCCCCTGTGCCTGCAACTCCATCAGCGCACGGCAGTAGGCGGGCCAGAGCAACAAGGCAAACAGGAAGGCGGGCGACACCGGCTCGTCATCGGCCACGCGCTGGTCGGTGCCACGCAGGCCTTCGACCAGCATCTTGCGCAACGCACCGCTCCGATTGGACTTGAGTGCGGCGGCGCTTTCTGGCAACAGCACCGGCAGCAGGCCGTGGCGCTCCAGGCCTTCGTAGCTGGCCACGGCGTTGCCGGACAGGAACATCTTCAGGCACTCTTCAAACAGGCGTGCCGGTGCAGCCTCGCGCAGCAGGATCGCCAGTTCCGGGATGGGATCGGCGGTCGGTCCATCGATGCTGAAATCCAGCTTGCCCGCAAGCCGCACGGCGCGCAGCATCCGCACCGGATCCTCGCGATAGCGCTGCACCGGGTCACCGATCAACTTGAGCACGTGGTTCTGCACGTCCTCGAAACCGCCCGTGAAATCGCGCACCGAGAAGTCCTCGATGGTGTAGTACAGCGCGTTGGCGGTGAAGTCGCGACGGATCGCATCATCCTCGATGCTGCCGTAGACGTTGTCGCGCAGCAGCCGGCCATCGGCGTGCTGCTGGCGGTCACCGCTGCCGTCGTCGATGTTGGCGCGGAAGGTGGCGACCTCGATGATCTCGCGGCCATAGACCACGTGCGCCAGCCGGAAGCGCCGACCGATCAGGCGGCAGTTGCGGAACTGCTGCTTGACCTGCTCTGGCGTTGCATCGGTGGCGATGTCGAAGTCCTTGGGGCGGCCGCCGACCAGCAGGTCGCGGACGGCCCCGCCCACGAGGTAGGCGGCATAGCCGGCATCACGCAGGCGATACAGCACCCGCAGCGCATTGGGGCTGATGTCCTTGCGCGAAATCGTGTGCGCGTCGCGCGGGATGACCCGTTGTTGCAACCGGGGCCCGGGCGTGCCCGGACCAGGTTTGTTCGGATCGGCCGTCTGCGGACCTGCTGTATCCGGGCTTTGAGGTATCGGGTCTTGGGTAGGCATCGGTGGCGGCAGGGCCGCAAGGCAATATGGAAAAAATGGTGGGTTTGCGTTGCCTGCGGCAGGCGCGCCCCATATACTAGCAAGCTTGTGTACCGGGGCTTGAGGAAGTCCGCCCCGGGGACAGGCCGGCCCTCCCGCCGGCGGCCGCGCACGCAGTAGTGCCGACCAACCTGCTCCCTTCGTCTAGAGGCCTAGGACGTGGCCCTCTCAAGGCTAAAACACGAGTTCGAATCTCGTAGGGAGCACCATCCATCCCAAGCCCGCCTTCTCAAGAAGGCGGGCTTTCTTGTTTGGCATGCAGGTAAAGAAATGCAAGCCGGGGGCCCACGTCACTTTCATGCTGGGCGCTGCGAAGGATCTGCTTTTTCCAGGACCTCCAAGGCACAAGCTGGTCCTTGGCGACGCCCGGGACGACAATATCGTTGACTGCATGGGCTTGGAACCGTGGTACGTCGAATCGTCTCGTCCACTCGCCGGCAGCCGATTGATTTTCCCTGATGCACGCGACAGCCTGCACGCGACGGTCGTACACTAACCAGCAGTCCAAAGCACCAGTTTCGGAGCCACGCCATGCCCTTCGTCGTCACCGAAAGCTGCATCAAATGCAAGTACACGGACTGCGTCGAGGTGTGCCCGGTCGACTGTTTCCACGAAGGCCCCAACTTTTTGGTCATCGATCCGGACGAATGCATCGACTGCACCCTGTGCGAGCCCGAGTGCCCGGTCGACGCGATCTACCCCGAGGACGACGTCCCCGGCGGCCAGGAAAACTTCGTCGCCCTCAATGCCGAGCTGGCCAAGGAATGGCCCGTGCTGACCGTCCGCAAGGACGCCCCCCCGGATGCCAAGGAGTGGGAAGACAAGAAGGACAAGTTGCCGCTGTTGGAGCGGTAGACCGCTTGGACATCATCAAGGACGGTGATGGACGGACGACCAATCGCCGTCCTGGATCCGAATCTACCGTGCGGCATCGAGAAGCGAAAACATGGCTGCTGGTACTGATCTGCGTGCTGGCGGCATTCGGCTTGTGCCTTGCCGGACGTATTCCACAAGACCCCGCTTACCATCAGTTCGCTGATACACGCCATATCGGTGGCATCGACAATGCCTGGAACGTGGTCTCGAACCTGCCTTTCCTGCTGGTGGGTACCTTCGGATTTTGGCGGTATCCGCGGTTGGCCGTCCCGGGGACGAAGTCCGCCTACATGCTTCTTTGCCTGGGTGTCCTGCTCGTCGGCTTCGGATCGACCTATTACCATCTGGCGCCTTCCAATGCCTCGCTACTGTGGGATCGTCTTCCCATGACGATCGCATTCATGGCCTTGTTTTCACTCTTGCTGGATGAGCGTGTCACCAACCGCTTCAAACACACCTCGCTCTGGCCCCTGGTGGCATTGGGTGTCTGCTCTGTTTTGTACTGGTCGTGGACGCAGTCCCAGGGGCGGGGTGACCTCAGGCCGTACGTTCTGGTGCAATTCCTGCCCATCGTCCTGATGCCCCTTGTCTTGTGGCTGTTTCCTGCAAGGTATCTGCGTAGCCGCCTACTGCTTCATGCGTTTGCATGGTATGGCTTGGCCAAGGCACTCGAGCAATTCGATCATGGCGTCTATCAATTGACGCATGTCGTGGGCGGACACCCCTTGAAGCACTTGGTGGCTGCGCTTGCGGTTCTATGCATCCTGCGTGCCGTTCCACTGCGCAGTGCCAACAATTGATCCATGCCACGCACCCCACTCGGTCAGGTCGACTCAGCTGTCGGACCGCATAGAAAAACGGGCGCTTGAAAGCGCCCGTTTGGTAAACAGCAATGACGCCCGGTCTCAGCCGCCGACTGCTGCCTTCAATGCCTTGATCAACTTGGCCGGTGCCGTCGCCGTGGCGGCTTGCCCGCGCGGATCGACCGCGGAGACATACGAGCCGTCATCGACCTTGGCCACGCGCACGAGGAAATTGGCGCCTTCGTAGCTGACGTCGTACACGCCCAGCAACTGGGCCTTGCTGGCGATGGTGACGCCGTCGATCGCGGCCAATGCGTCACCGACCTTGTCGAACGTGGCATCGCGATCGCCCGGGACAGTGAAGCCGTTGGCGACGCTGGACGAGGCGCCCATCGACGAGCGGGTGACCGACTTGTCCTGGTTGCCTGGCAGCTCCATGGCGCCGGCGGTATTGGGCAGGGCGAGATCGGGCGGCACTTCCAGTGGCCGGCTCTCGGCACTCATCTTGTAGGCTTCGGTCTTGTGCTTGAACAAGCTGCAGCCCGAGGCGCCCAGCACGGCAACCACGGCGACAGCGATGACGAGCGAACGCAACACGATGGCGCGGGGGGCAGTGGCTTGATCGACTTGGAGCTGGCGCATTTGTTTCTCCTGCGGGTCTAGCTGTAGTGGGTCTGGTTCGAAGGGCCTGATTGGAAGGGTCCGATTGGATGGGCGTGGCTCAATGGGCCAGCCTGCTTTGAGTCAGGCAGCTTTGAGTCAGGCCGCCATGATATCGCGACAGGAGGTTTCGAGTTGCTGGATCTGCCTGGCCAACCGGCTCGCGGTCTCGGCATGGGCCGGCGACAAAGTCGTCAGCGGCAGGCGCAGGCCGTGGCCGATGCCCATCTGGCACAGGAGTGCCTTGAGCGGGATGGGGTTGGGCTCGACGCCCAGGAACTCATAGCTGGCGCGTAACCGGGCGTCCAGCGCTTCAGCATCATCGCGTTTGCCGGCACGGGCGAGGTCGCTCAATCGGCGGAAGGCGTGCGGCAGCACGTTGGAAGCCACCGACACCACGCCATCGGCGCCGGCCAGCATGGCCCGCGCGGCGGTGGGGTCATCGCCAGTGAGGACACTGAAACCGTCCCCACGCAACTGCAACAGGGCGTCCATTCGGGCCGGAGCATCGACCGCTTCCTTGATGCCGATGATGCGTTGGTGCCCCGCCAACTCCGCCACGGTCTCCGGCTGCATGTCGCAACCGGTCCGGCCGGGCACGTTGTAGAGCACGATCGGCAAGCCGCCATCGTCGGCCACGGCGCGGTAATGCGCGACCAGCCCAGCCTGGGTGGGACGCACGTAGGGCGGCGTCACCACCAGTGCTGCATCGGCGCCCAGGTTGGCGACGCGTCGGGTCTGCTCGATGGTCTTGGCGGTATTGGACTGACCGGTGCCGGCCAGGACCGGAATAGTGCGGCCATCGCCCTGTGCCGCGACGAATTCCACGGCACTACGCAGGATGGCGTCATATTCGGCATCCAACAGGGCCGCGGCCTCGCCGGTGGAGCCAGCGACGACCAACGCCTGCGTGCCGCCATCCAGCTGTAGCTGCAACAGGCGCTGCCAAGCGTCGAGGTCGATCTCACCAGCGGCCGTGAACGGGGTCGCCAGCGCGGTGATGCTGCCGGAAATTCGCAAGGGATTGCTCATGATGGAAAGTATCGGGGAAAAGTCGCCAGGAGGCAGTTGCCCGCAAACCAGGCTTGCAGTCGCCAGCCTGGAGCCGCCAGCCCTACAGCGAGCACCCGGGGCCCGGTGGATCGGGGCTGCCGGACAGCGACGCGCCCAGGTTGCACGTTGGCAACGATATTACTGGCCGTGATGTTACTTGCGGGGCCAAAGCGCGGGCAAGTATGCTGGCCACGATGTCCCGGCGAGTGTCGGACACCTTCCAGCCCAAAGCCGTCAAACCAACCAAGCTGTCAAACCAATCACCACCCTGCGGACGCAACCTTGACCGACCCTTCGACCGACCCTGCCTCCGCCGCCCGGCCTGCCCCGACCGAGAACCACCTGCTGATCAACGCCTACACGACGCATCCGCGTTCACCGCTGCTGGCGGTGACCCGGCGCATCGCCGACAGCGGCTGCAACATGGTCGATACCCGCCTGGCCACGGTCGGCCGCGATGTCTCCGTGACCGCGCTGGCCACCGGCTCGTGGGATTCGGTCGCCAAGCTCGAGGCGATGCTGTCGCGGCTCGAGCGCGAGGAAGACCTCAAGCTGGTCTGGTATCGCACCGGGCCCAAGCCGGTGCAATCCAACCTGCTGCCTTACGTGGTCGAAGTCGTGGCTGCGGACAAGCCCGGGATCATGTTCCAGCTGGCGGACTTCTTCGACCAGCAGGGCATCACCATCGAAGGCCTGCATTGCTCACGTTACCGGGCGATGCAGACCGGCGCGGAAATGTTTACCGCGCAAGTCACCATCGGTATCCCGGCGGACATGCATATCGCCGCGTTGCGCGACGATTTCCTGGAATTCTGCGACCACCTGAACCTGGACGCGATCATGGATCCCATGAAGTTTTGAAGCATGAAGTTTTGAAGCATGAAGTTCTGAAGCATGAAGTGTTGACGCGAAATAGCCCGGCACGACCAGGCACTGGCCCGATGGAATCCTGAAAGGCGCGCCCGAAATGACAGATCCCGGCACCGACAAGATGATCGGCAAGAAGGCACCCCGACTGAACCTGGCCCTGTCCAGCGACGAGACCGTCAAGTTTGCCGACTACTCCGGGCAATGGGTCGTACTGTATTTCTATCCCAAGGATTCGACCCCCGGCTGCACCACCGAGGGCAACGATTTCAATGCCCTGTTGCCGCGCTTCAAACGTGCCGGCGCCACCGTGCTCGGGGTCTCGCGCGACTCGATCAAGTCGCATCAGAATTTCAGCACCAAGCAGGGATTCAAGTTTGACCTGGTCAGCGACCCGGACGAGGCGCTGTGCCAGGCCTTCGACGTGATCCACGAAAAAAACATGTATGGCCGCAAGGTCATGGGCGTGGTGCGCAGCACCTTTCTCATCGACCCCGATGGCGTCATCCGGGCGTCATGGCGCAAGGTCAAGGTCGCCGACCATGCCCAGGCCGTACTGGATGCACTCAAGGCGTTGCAGAAGCAGGCCGCCAAATAGCAGTGCCCACATCGGTCTCCATCGCGCGCCACCGCCCTGCATTGCAGGCTGCGGTGGTTTGCAGCGCGTCCGGTTTCCCGCGCAACCTGGGCTTGTCCGGTGACAGGCGCTACGCCATCCAACCTCGTCAATCCCGCCTGCGCGGGAATGGCGATCCGGGAATCCAGGCCACTTCTTCCACCGCCCCTTCCTGCAGGATTTGCATTACATGACCAAAGGCAAGCGCATCTACGTGCTGGACACCAACGTGCTGATGCACGATCCGACCGCGCTGTTCAAGTTCGAAGAGCACGACGTGTTCCTGCCGATGCAGGTGATCGAGGAGCTCGACAACGCCAAGAAAGGCACCTCCGAGGCCTGCCGCAACGCGCGCCAGGTCAGCAGGTTCCTCAACGAACTGATCCAGGCGCAAGGCAGCGACAAGATCGCCAGCGGAATCCCGTTGACCAATCCGCACGGACTGAAGCTGCGCGGGGAAAAGAGTGGCGGCACGCTGCGCTTCCAGACCAGCGAGTTCGACTCGGGCAAGCGCTTCGGCGCGGTCATCCCGGACAACCATATCCTCGGTGCGATCCTGCACCTGCAGGAAAGTGATCCGACTGCGCCGGTGGTGTTCGTATCCAAGGACATCAACCTGCGGATCAAGGCATCGATCGCAGGCATCGTGTCCGAGGACTACGAAAACGACCGCGCACTGGATGATTTCAGCCTGCTGTATACCGGCGCCACCGAGGTGCCGGCGGACTTCTGGGAGCGCCATGGCAAGAGCCTGCGCTCGTGGACCGACAAGGGCCGCACGTTCTACGAGATCGCAAGGGCCGACGACGATGACTGGCACCCCAACCAGTTCCTGTACTTGCCCGGCGACGACGAAGCGGAGTTGAAGGTCGCCCGGGTCGACGAGAAAAAAGTCACCCTGCAGATCGTCGACGACTACCGCAACAGCCAGCATGCAGTCTGGGGCATCCTGGCGCGCAACCGCGAGCAGAACTTCGCCCTCAACGCATTGATGGACCCGGAGATCGACTTCGTCACCCTGCTTGGCCACGCCGGCACCGGCAAGACATTGCTTGCACTGGCAGCAGGTCTTGCGCAGACGATGGACCAGCAGCGCTACCGGGAAATCATCATGACCCGCGCCACGGTCAGCGTCGGCGACGATATTGGTTTCCTGCCCGGTACCGAAGAGGAAAAGATGACCCCGTGGATGGGCGCCCTGACCGACAACCTGGAAGTGCTGACCCACAACGAGGAAGGCGGCAGCTGGGGTCGCGCGGCGACCAATGACCTGCTGGCATCGCGCATCAAGATCCGCTCGCTCAATTTCATGCGCGGCCGCACCTTCCTGAGTCGCTGGCTGATCCTGGACGAAGCGCAGAACCTCACCCCCAAGCAGATGAAGACCCTGATCACCCGCGCCGGGCCCGGTACCAAGATCATCTGCCTGGGCAATGTCGAGCAGATCGACACCCCCTATCTGACCGAAACAACATCGGGCCTGACCTATGCCGTGGACCGGTTCAAGGATTGGGAGCACAGCGCCAGCGTCACGCTGCGTCGCGGCGAACGCTCGCGCCTGGCCGATTACGCATCCGAGGTCCTGTAGCGCGTATTGCCTGCCTATGTTTTTTTCGCTTCTCGCTTCTCGCTTCTCGCTTCTCGCTTCTCGCTTCTCGCTTCTCGCTTTTCGCTTCTCGCTTTTCGCTTCTCGCTTTTCGCTTCTCGCTTCTCGCTTCTCGCTTTTCGCTTTTCGTAGGAGCGGCTTCAGCCGCGAGCTCTTGATCTTGCTGGGATTCTCGCTTTTTGCAGGAGCGAAATATGTCGCGACAGGAGCTCCGTGAAGCACTGATCGCGACTTACCGGTGGCGGCATGCCGCCACCACTCCTACCAAAGCCTAATGCTCAAAGCACAAAGCACAAAGCACAAAGCCAAGATCAACAGCTCGCGGCTGAAGCCGCTCCTACAATGGCAGCACCGTGAACCTCCCGACATCCAAACAACGCCCATGCTGCGCCCTCAGCATCGCCGGCTCCGATTCCGGCGGCGGCGCCGGCATCCAGGCCGATCTGAAGACCTTCGCCGCGCACGGCGTGCACGGGTTGAGTGCGATTGCGGCCTTGACCGCGCAGAACACCCGGGGCGTCACCGCCGTGCACGTCCCACCCGTGGATTTCCTGCGTGCGCAGATTGACAGCTGTTTCGACGACTTCCAGGTCGGCGCGGTCAAGATCGGCATGCTGGCGACCGCGGAAGTCATCGCTACCGTTGCCGATGCGCTGGAAACGCATCGACCGCGATACATCGTGCTGGATCCGGTGATGGTTGCCACATCCGGCGCCAAACTCCTCGCCGACGACGCCCTTGCTGCGTTGCGCAGCCGGCTACTGCCGCTGGCCAGCGTGCTGACGCCCAACATCCCGGAAGCTGGACTGCTGCTCGACCACGCCATCGCCAACCGCGAAGATGCCGAACGCGCACTCATCGAGCTGCACGCGCTTGGACCGCAGGCCGTCCTGCTCAAGGGCGGACACCTGGACGAAGGCAGCACCGTGGTTGACCGCTTCATCGACGACCATGGCAGCACCGCATTCGTCCACGACAGGATCGCCATCGAAGGCCACGGCACCGGTTGCAGCCTCGCGTCCGCGATCGCTGCCAACCTGTGCCTGGGGCTGACCCTGCAAGCGGCCTGCGAAAGTGCCGTCCAGTTCGTCGCCAATGCGTTGCGTGGGGGTTTCCAGCCAGGCCAGGGCAAGGTCAGCGTGCTGGACCATTTTGGCGCAGGGCGAATCCGCTGAAACCCACGGCGTGGTTGGGAAACGGTCCCGGGTGACCGGCCGAGCTGTTTGGCCGGGCAAGCAGCCCCGTTAAAACAACTGGATCGAAAAAACAAAAAAGCCGGCAAGTGGACTTGCCGGCTTCGTTGCGTATGGTGCGCCCGGAGAGATTCGAACTCCCGACCCCCAAGTTCGTAGCCTGGTGCTCTATCCAGCTGAGCTACGGGCGCTGAAACAGAATTGTGCAGAATCGGGGGCGATTCCGTCAATTGAAAACATGCAATGGAACCGTGTGGAACGCTATGTAACGCAACTGGCGGAGAGTGAGGGATTCGAACCCTCGATAGAGCTATAAACCCTATACTCCCTTAGCAGGGGAGCCCCTTCAGCCACTCGGGCAACTCTCCGGTACAACTGCAGCCGCCTGAGCGGATGCGGAAGGATACCGGGTCACCCCGCTGGCGGCAAATCCTCGTCCTCAACGCCACCGGACGCGTCGTCTCCAGGCTCGCCACCGCGCTGGATGCGCTGGTAGATTTCCTCACGGTGCACGGCGACCTCCTTGGGCGCGGTGATACCTACCCGCACCTGGTTGCCCTTGACCCCGAGCACGGTCACGGTGACCGAGTCACCGATCATCAGGGTCTCGCCTACGCGACGAGTCAAAATCAGCATGTCCATTCTCCTGTGACCGGCGACCGTTCAGCCGGGGCCCGCCCTCGGGCAAGCGCATGACAAGTATTCATAATTATCGAAGGATACTACCGGTCCCGGGCGCCACGCGACAGAGGCAGGAAGTCATGTTTGGGTGACGTGAATCCCTAATCCAATCGGCCAGCGACCCAGTCACCCACATCAGCCAGCGCCGCCGCCAGCGCCGGGCCATCTTCCCCGCCGCCTTGCGCCATGTCGGGACGGCCGCCGCCCTTGCCGCCGATCTGACCAGCAACATGCGCCAATAGTTCACCGGCCTTGACCTTGCCGCTTGCCACGCCACTGACCCCTGCCACCAGCGCCGCCTTGCCGCCGGAGGTACCCGCCAGCACGATCACGGCATCGCCCAGTTGCTGCTTGAGGCGATCCACCGCTTCCCGCAAGGCCTTGCCGTCGAAGTTCTCAAGGCGGGCGGCAAGTACGTGGACGCCACCAATTTCTTTCGCCTGCGAAGCCAGGTCGCTTGTGGCGCCTGCCGCCGCCTTGGCCTTGAGGGCTTCGAGTTCGCGCTCGAGCTTTTTCTGGCGATCAATCAACGCGCGCAACTTGTCGCCGATCTCTCCGGCGTTTGCGCCGAGCAGTCCAGCCGCCTCCTGCAGCCGATGCTCTTCGGCATCGACATGGTCCAGTGCGCCCTGCCCTGTCACGGCTTCGATCCGACGCACGCCGGCGGAGACGCCACCTTCGGACAGGATCTTGAACAGCCCGATGTCACCGGTGCGCGCAACGTGGGTGCCGCCACACAATTCAGTGGACGTCTCACCCATGCGCAGCACGCGGACACGCTCGCCGTATTTTTCACCGAACAATGCCATCGCGCCAAAATCCAGCGCCTCCTGCATGTCCATGTGCCGGACTTCCGTGGCGTGGTTGCCGCGGATCTCGGTGTTGACGCGGCGCTCGACTTCGGCGAGCTCCGCGGCGGTCATGGCTTGCAAATGCGAGAAGTCGAAACGCAGGCGATCAGGCGCGACCAGGGAGCCCTTTTGCGTGACATGCGTGCCCAGCACCTGGCGCAACGCAGCGTGCAGCAGGTGCGTGGCGCTGTGATTGAGTACGGTCGCAGAACGACGGTCGGTGTCGATCACCGCGACCAGGTGGTCACCGCGCTTGAGCGTGCCTGCCGCCAGACGGCCGACATGGCCATGGAACTGGCCTGCAAGCTTTTGCGTATCGATGACGTCAAAACGCACGTCCTGTTCGGCCAGCTCACCGGCATCGCCGACCTGGCCACCGGACTCTGCGTAGAACGGGGTGCGGTCGAGCAGCACGATCGCCTCGTCGCCCGCGTCGATGCTGTCGACTGGACGACCGTCCTTGAGCAACCCGACGACTTCCAGTCCGCCGGCCTCGTGGGCGTCGTAGCCAAGGAATTCCGTGGCCTGCAATTGCGCGACAAGCTCTGCGGGCAAGCTGACGCCACTACCGAACTTGCCGGCCGCGCGTGCGGTTTCGCGTTGCTTCAACATCGCCGCATCGAAACCGGCCATGTCAACGGACAAGCCACGCTCACGCGCGATATCCGCCGTCAGGTCGACCGGGAAGCCATAGGTGTCGTACAGGCGGAAGGCATCCGCGCCGGGGATCGCGGCGGACTTGGCGACGGCGTCGCGTGCGGCGACTTCGTCGAAGATGCGCATGCCCTGCTCCAGGGTCTCGCTGAAGCGTTGCTCCTCGGCTTGCAGCGCGCGCTCGACGAACGCCTGCTGGGCGACCAGCTCCGGATACGCGGCACCCATGACCTCCACCAGCGGGGCAACCATCTTCCAGAAAAACTCGTCGCGCACGCCCAGCATCCAGCCGTGGCGCAAGGCGCGGCGGATGATCCGGCGCAATACGTAGCCACGGCCTTCATTGGAGGGCAGTACTCCATCGATGATCAGGAAGCTGCATGCACGGATGTGGTCTGCGATCACGCGCAGCGATTTGTTGTCGAGGTCCGTGGTGTCCGTCAGCCGGCCTGCATTGGCGATCAGCGCCTGGAACAGGTCGATCTCGTAGTTGCCATGCACGTGCTGGAGGATCGCGGCAACGCGCTCCAGGCCCATGCCCGTATCAACGCAGGGCGCAGGCAAGGACTGCAGGCTGCCATCGGGCTGGCGGTCGAACTGCATGAACACCAGGTTCCATATCTCGATGAAACGGTCGCCGTCCTCGTCCGGTGAGCCGGGCGGGCCGCCGGGAATGTCGGGGCCGTGGTCGTAGAAGATTTCACTGGATGGGCCGCATGGGCCGGTGTCGGCCATCTGCCAGAAGTTGTCGCTGGCGTAAGGCGCTCCCTTGTTGTCCCCGATGCGGATGATGCGATCGGCCGGCAAGCCGATGTCCTGGCGCCAGATCTCAAACGCTTCGTCATCATCCTGGTAAATGGTCACCAGCAGGCGCTCGGGCGGCAGCTTCCAGACATGGGTCAGCAGCTCCCACGCCCAGGCGATGGCGTCTTTCTTGAAATAGTCGCCAAACGACCAGTTGCCCAACATTTCAAAAAAGGTGTGGTGCCGCGCGGTGTAACCGACCTGGTCCAGGTCGTTGTGCTTTCCACCGGCACGCAGGCAGCGCTGGACGTCGACCGCACGCACGTAGCTGCGCTTCTCGGCGCCCAGGAATACGTCCTTGAACTGGACCATGCCCGAGTTGGTGAATAGCAGGGTCGGGTCGTTGCCCGGGACCAGCGGTGCCGACGGCACCACGGTATGGCCGCGCTGCGCAAAGAAATCGAGGAAATCGCTGCGGATTTCGGAAGTGGTTTTCATGCGGGATACTGTCAGGAAGCGGGCACGGCACTCGGCCGTGACATCCGCAGGATGCGGATGTGGACTCGAGCAAACAACCCAATGCCTGACAGGTTATCAGGCTGTGGGCTGCCTGCCGACTGCCAGCGCTGCCCAGCTCGACTCGCTCCCCAGCTTGCTGTTTTCAGGCAAGTTGGGCGCATGGCGAATGCATGTCCATGGATGCTGCGACAGCGATATCGATGCCAAGGCAAAGTCACTGGATGGCCAGACACACATCTGCCAAAGGCCCCGCTTGAGCAGGGTTGATCCAATCCAAGTCGGATCGTTACCCCAGCCTTCGCGGAGCCTGCGTTGTGTCCGTGCGGTCACTCATCGTCGAAGCCACTACCCAGCGCCGCCCGCACACTGCCGCCATCAAAGCCCCGGCGCAGCAGCAGGTCAGCAGCCTTGCGCTGCTGGCGGATGTCCAGCGCTGCCTCACCGAAGCGCCGCTGGATCAGTGACCGGGCATTCGCAAGCCAATCGTCCTCCCCGGCCTCGGCGAGTGCGTCGAACGCGCCTTCTATTGCCCCGCCTTCCAATCCGTGGGTGCCCAGCTCTGCACGGATGCGAATCGGACCATAGCCGTTGTTGGCGCGGGTGCGCGCCAGGCTGACTGCAAACCGGGCGTCGTCCTGCCAGCCGGAATCGCTCATCTTGCGGACCGCAGCGGCAGCCTCGTCATCTGGGATGCCCTTGGCGCGCAGCTTGCGGTCGAGCTCCTGCCTGGAGTGCTCCCGCCTCACCAGCAAGCCCAGGGCGCGCTGCACCGGCGTGAGTTCACGCCGGCGTCGCTTGCCTGGGCCTGCCGTGCCTTCCGGCATTGATGCCGGTGGCCCGGCCGCATGCTTGCGGTCACCGCGCATCGCTGCCTCAGGCGTCCGTTTCCTCGACATTCTCGTCCTTAGCGGCCTTTGCAGACCTGGTCTTGGCCTTGGAGTCCACTTCCGGGGCGTCACCTGCATCCGCTTCCACTTTCGCCTCGACAGGCTTGGGCATCATGATCTCGCGCAGCTCGGCTTCCAGCTTGTCGGCGACGGCCGGGTTGTCCTTGAGGTACTGGCGCGCGTTTTCCTTGCCCTGCCCGATGCGCTCGTCACCGCAGCTGTACCAGGCACCGGATCGTTCGACCAGCTTGGCCTGCACACCCAGGTCAATCAGCTCGCCTTCGCGGCTGATGCCCTCGCCGTACAGGATCTCGGTAAGCACGATCTTGAACGGGGGTGCCAGCTTGTTCTTGACGACCTTGATCTTGGTCTGGTTGCCGATGATCTCGTCACCCTTCTTGACCGCACCAATACGGCGGATATCCAGTCGAATCGACGCATAGAACTTGAGGGCGTTGCCGCCACTGGTGGTTTCCGGGCTCTGCCCCGGCATCATCATGCCGATCTTGTGGCGCAGCTGGTTGACGAAGAACACCATGCAGTTGCTGCGCTTGATGTTGCCCGTCAACTTGCGCAGGGCCTGGCTCATCAAGCGGGCCTGCAGGCCGGGCAACTGGTCGCCCATCTCGCCTTCGATCTCTGCACGCGGGGTCAACGCGGCGACCGAGTCGACCACCACCATGTCCACGGCATTGGAGCGCACCAGCATGTCGGCGATCTCCAGCGCCTGCTCGCCGGTATCAGGCTGCGACAGCAACAGGTCGTCGACATTGACGCCCAGCTTGGCGGCATAGATCGGGTCGAGCGCATGCTCTGCATCGATGAAGGCCGCGGTGCCGCCCTGTTTCTGGCACTGGGCGATGGTCTGCAGCGTCAGCGTGGTTTTACCCGAGGACTCTGGCCCGTAGATTTCGATCACGCGCCCCTTGGGCAGGCCACCGATGCCCAAGGCGGTATCGAGCAGGATCGACCCGGTCGAGATGACCTCGGCCGGCGCTGCGACATTGTCACCCATGCGCATCACCGAGCCCTTGCCGAACTGCTTCTCGATCTGGGTCAGGGCAGCGGATAAAGCGCGTTTCTTGTTCTCGTCCATCGTGGTGTCCTCGGGGTGTTGTCAGGCGTTGATTGAAGGTTACGGTAGCCGTGTCGCGCAGCTTGAGATTGCGGCGATCACGGCATCAGGTTGGCTGGATGACGGATGCGGGGGTATCCGGAAACCCGGGGTTGGCATGTCGGGAAACTCTGCGGTGGCGTGCCGCACTGGCGGTCACCGGTTTGGCCTCACCAGTCCGCAATACAACCCTTCTATCGCGAAATCCTGGTCAGGCAGGACCTCGATCGGTGCGTAATCGGGATTGCGCGGCAGCAGCCGGATGCGGTCCTTGCCGATCTTGAGCAGCTTGACGGTGACCTCGTCGTCGATCCGTGCGACCACGATCTGTCCGGACCGCGCATCGCGGGTGCGGTGCACGCCGATCAGGTCACCCTCGAAGATGCCTTCATCGCGCATCGAATCTCCCTTGACCTTGAGCAGGTAATCAGGCGCAGGTGAAAACAGGACGCGGTCGAGGATCATCACGTCGTCGCTGGCGCCAAACGGATCAGCACCGGAGCCAATGGGTGGACCCGCGGCGACCTGCCCCAGCACCGGCAGGTACAAGGCATTGTCGTTGGCGGCCTGGACTTGCTGGTCCTGGACTTGCGTGCCCAGCGCCAACTGTTGCTGTGGAGGCATCGGCATCCGGCAGACCCGGATGCCGCGTGCCCGCCCGGGAATGCGCTCGATCGCCCCCGCCGCTTCCAGCGCTTCCAGGTGGTACTGCGCGCCACGCACCCCCTTGAAACCGAACGCGCGTGCGATCTCCGCCTGCGACGGTGGCATGCCCTCGGCCTCGATGCGCTCGGCGATCAGGCTGAGGATGGCTTGCTGGGTTTCGGTCAGGTCATTCATGGTTAGTAGTATTACTACTAACGTGTGCGGGAATCAATCTCTTGACAGATTTTGAAATTATTTTATCTTTTACATAAATTAATAAATGAAGAGTGATATGAATAACAAACGGCTCTTGCCCATCGGCCTGATCGGCTCCGCCTGGCTTGGCATCATCCTGTGCAGTCTTTATGCCTACACGATCGATGGGGCTGCCCAGTGGATGTCCGCCTCCAAGTATTCAATGCCATGGAACACGGGCAGCCGGCTTCTACTGGTCGCCGTGCTGTTGCTGCAGTTGTGGAACCTGTGGCAGCTGCGTGGCGTTGGCGCGGCCCTGCTGCACACACCGGGGATCAGCGAGAAGCTTGCCGTGGCATTCAGACGTCTGGGGCATTCGCTATTGGCCTTCGGACTGTTCGGGCTCGTGGTGCCGGCCCCCACCCTGCACAAGCTCCCCGGGCAGGCGTACATCGGCCTGGAACGGTTGTCGTTCCCTACCCTCTACCTGCTGGCCGTCGGTTGCCTGTGCATCTATGTGACAGCCTGGCTGCTGCTTGAATCGGTGCAGCTGCAGGAAGAAAACGAGGCTTTCGTCTGATGGCCATCGTCGTCACCCTGGACGTGATGCTGGCCCGGCGCAAGATGAAGTCGAAGGAGCTTGCCGATGCCATCGGCATCAGTGAGACCAACCTGTCGCTGCTCAAGCAGGGCCACGTCCGGGGCGTCCGGTTCAAAACGCTGCAGGCGATCTGCGAGACGCTGGACTGCCAGCCAGGTGACCTGCTGGAATACCAGCGCGATGGCTGAGTGCGGCCCTGCAACCCAGGACAGTCAGGCCGCCAGGCTCTCCAGCCCGCGCAACGCCGCGGCAACGGTCTGCCGGCGGACGGACTCGCGATCACCGTCGAAATGGAAGACCTCGGCCTCGGCATAACCACCACGGCGCTTCCAACCAATCCACACGGTGCCGACGGGTTTGTCGTCGCTGCCACCATCCGGACCGGCGATGCCGGTGACGGCAACAGCAATACTGGCGCCGGAGTTGACCAGCGCGCCGGAGACCATTTCGACCACGGTTTCGCGACTGACTGCGCCATGGACCTCCAGCGTTTCCGGGCGCACGCCCAACAGCGCCTGCTTGGCTTCGTAGCTGTAGGCCGCCATGCCGCAATCAAACCAGTCCGACGACCCTGCCAGGTCGGTGACGGTCTTGGCGATCCAGCCGCCGGTGCAGCTTTCGGCGGTGACCAGGCGATCGTGGCTGGCACGCAGGCGGGCGGCGAGCGACTCGACCAGGGCGTACAGGTCGCTATCGGTAGGGGTCGACATCAGGAAAACGGTCCAGGCAGGCAACGATGGATTCGTTTTAACCGAAAGGCATCGACTTGTCGCGTTGCCGGTTGGGGCGCACGGAGCGTTTGCATCAGGAATGTTGGGTGTTTGGGGTCGCTCGCCCGATGCCGTACCTGCGTCGAACCCTCACCCCTCTCCCACCGGGAGAGGGGCCAAGGGTATGCAGTTGCAGCCGATCAGTAACGCAAACGCAGCGTCGCGCCGTACGTCCTTGGCGCACCCAGGAATGCATTCCAAGACCCGGTCTGCAATGGCGCGTCGAACCCAACCTGCTTGTAGGTCTTGTTGGTCAGGTTCTGGCCCCACAGCTCGACGCTCCAGCTACCGTCTTGCGGACCCAGCGAGAAGCGGGCGTTCAACAGCGTATAGGCGGGCTGCTCCTTCTGCGGGTCCAGGTCCGAACCGGTGTTGTAGCTGGACGAGTACTTGGCACCAAGATTGAAGCGGCCTTGCAGGGCACTGGAGAAGTCCCATTCGTAGGTCACCGAGCCGGTCGCCGACCACTTCGGCGCAAAGCTGGCGGTGCTGCCCGGCAGCGCAGCCAGGTCGGCGTCGGGCAGTGGATCGTCACCGTACTTCGTATCAGCGTAGGTCACGCCGCCCTGGAACGACAGCCCGTTGTCGGACTGCCACAGGATCTCGGCATCGATGCCCCGCGACACCACCTTCGGGATCGAGCGCACCACGAAGCTGGTGCCCAGGAAGCTGTTGAGCTGGAAGTCGCTGTAGGTCTGGTGGAACAGGCTGGCGTTGAGCAACAGGTTGCCGCCGGCCCAGGTGGTCTTGGCGCCCAGCTCGTAACTGTTGACGAACTCGCCCGGGAACGACGTGTCGTTGACCGGGATGATCCCGGCAGTGCCGCTGGACAAGCCATTGGACGACTGCACCCGATCAAGGTTGAATCCGCCGGCCTTGTAGCCGCGCGCACCGGACAGGTAGGTCATCACGTGCTCGTTCCAGCGGTACGCCGCCTTGAGCGTGCCGGACCATTGTTTCTCGGTGCGCTCCTGGTGGGTACTGCGACCGTTGTGCAGCACGTTGGCCCACGGCAGGCAGCTGAAGCCCACGATATTGCTGATCAACTCCTGCTGCTGCGCCGGCGGCAAGGCTGCGAACGGCACCCCGCGGGTGGTCAGGGCCGTGGCGATGCGACCAATCGCCACCGGGCTGATCGAGCCATCCGCCGCGAAGTACGAGGCGCAGCCCGCACTGCCATTGGGATTGCTGTAGACCGAGTCGAGCGTCTTGTCTTCCTTCGTGTAACGCAGGCCCATGGTCAGGTCGAGCGCGTCCGTGGCGTGCCAGGTGTTGTTGGTGAACAGCGCGGTGCTCGTGGCGGCCTGCTGGTAGGCATCCTGCGCGCCATAGCCTGCAAACGCCGTGCCGTACGGCTGGCCGGTCGTGTCGGACAGGAAGGTCGCCGCATTGGGCAATCCGCCCAGTGCCGGATTGATGCGTGACAACAGTGCGATCGACAAGTAAGGCTCATAGGCCTGGCCGATACGGTAGGACTCCTTGCGATCCAGGTCTTCATGGGAGAAGAACGCACCCACCAGCCAGTCGACGTGGTCGGAACTACCGGTCAGGCGATACTCGGAGGTGTAGGTCCTGAAACCTGTGAAGGATTCATTTTCCTTTGGATTTCGGTACAGGATATCCGCGGTGCTGAAGTCGAAATCCAGCCCGTTGACGCTGTCCCACTCGCGCCAGGAAGTAATCGAAGTCAGCGTCGCGCCGCCGAACCAGTCCAGGTCGGTGGTGCTCTGCAACGACACGCCCTGGTCCTTGATGTGCTGCGCCGTCGAACGGTTGCTGTAGGCAATGCGGCGGCCCGGGTCAGCCACCGGGATCACGCCTTCGCCGCCAGCCAGCGCATTGACGATCGCCGCGGTCGGCCCCCGGTCGGTCGTCACGCCGACGCAGCAATCCTCGTCGCGCACGGTCTGGTCGGCGATCAGCAGCAGCTCCCAGTTGTCGGTCGGCTCGACCAGCAGCTGGGCACGCACGGAATGGAAATCCTGGTTGCCGTCCTCGGTTTCGGTGCGCGGGCCTGCGCCAGTCACCACGTCCGTGAACCCATCGCGCTTGCGCCGTGAGGCGAAGATGCGGAAGGCCGCGTTGTCGCCCATCGCGCTGTTGAATGCACCGGCCACGCCAAAGGCCCCGTAATTGCCGTAGGTGAATTCACCTTGCAGCGAGGTCTCGAAGTCCGGACGCCGCGTGATCACGTTGACCACGCCGGCCGAGGTGTTCTTGCCAAAGACCGTGCTCTGCGGGCCCTTGAGCACTTCGATCCGCTCCAGCTCGCCCAGGTCGCCAAATCCGACGCCGTTGCGCGGCCGGTAGACGCCATCGATGACCACGCCGACAGACGACTCCAAGCCAGCGTTGTCGCCTACCGTACCGATGCCACGGATGCGGATCGTGGTCTGCGCCTCGCTCTGCGTACTGGTCACGGTCAGGCCCGGCACCAGCGTCTGCATGTCCTTGATGTCGTGCACGCCGGTGTCCTGCAGCAGTTGCTGCGGCAAAGCGTTGACGATGATCGGCACGTCCTGCATCCGCTCTTCGCGTTTCTGCGCGGTGACGGTCACCGAGCCGAGCGTGGTGGGCTCGTCCTTGTCCGTTTTTTTGGTCGCCGGAGCCTGCTGGGCTTGGGCAGGTGCATCCTGTGCAGGCGCATCCTGGCCAGTTTCATTTCCGGACTGGGCATCCTGGGCTGGGTAATCGCCAGCCTGGGCAAACGGGATCGTCGACATCGACAGGCATGCGGCGATGATGGCAACCACGAGTGGTTGGCGTTGCAAGTGGCGCTTGTTCATGGAGTCCCCCTCCCGAAAGATGACGCTAGGCAACAAACAATCGAGGAATACGGTCGCTAACAGCTACAGACGCAATGCGTCCCCAAGTGCGGCCTCGGCGCGTCCATGACGCATTCATTCCACCACGGGCCGAAGCTAGCACATCCACGCGCCGTATTCCCCGGCCATCCCGCCCGATCAGGCACACTAGCCGGCCCGGCAACTCCGCCCGACCGCGACCGACAACAGGCAAGACACAGCACAGATGGCAACCGACCAACACACGCCCCTGATGAAGCAGTTCCTGGCCGCCAAGGCCGACCATCCGGACGTGCTGCTGCTGTTCCGTATGGGGGATTTCTACGAGCTCTTCTACGACGACGCGCGGCGGGCGGCAAAACTGCTGGACATCACCCTGACCCAGCGTGGCAGCTCCGCGGGCAAGCCAATCCCGATGGCCGGCGTGCCCGTGCATGCGCACGAAGGCTATCTGGCACGGTTGGTGGCGTTGGGCGAGTCGGTCGCCATCTGCGAGCAAATCGGTGACCCGGCGACCAGCAAGGGCCTGGTCGAGCGCAAGGTGGTACGCATCGTCACCCCCGGCACCGTCACCGACGAGGCATTGCTCAACGAACGTCGCGACACCTTGCTGCTTGCGCTTGCCCGCGGTGGCAGCGATGCCAGGGGCCATCGTTATGGCTTGGCCTGGGCGGATCTTTCCAGCGGCCGTTTCCTGGTCAACGAGGTCTCCGGCCAGGACGCGCTGGAAGCCGAACTGGCACGCCTGGACCCCGCCGAACTGCTGCTCCCCGACGAGGATGGCTGGCCGCAAGCAGTGACGGGTCGCGACGGCATCCGGCGACGTGCACCGTGGTTGTTTGAAACCGACAGCTGCCGTCGCCAGCTGCTGGACTTCTTCAACGTGCATGATCTCAATGGTTTCGGCATCGACGAGGGCATGGCCGCAAAGGGCGACCTGGCCGTCGCCGCCGCCGGTGCCCTGCTCGGTTATGTCGAGGAAACCCAGAAGCAGCGCCTGCCGCACCTGACCGCGATCGCGGTCGAGGCCAGCGACGGCGCGATCGCGATGAACGCCGCGACCCGACGCCACCTGGAACTCGACACCCGTATCGACGGCGACACCAGCAACACCCTGCTCGGCGTGCTGGACAGCACCGTCACGCCGATGGGCGGACGCCTGTTGCGACGCTGGCTGCATCGCCCGCTGCGCGACCGGCGTGTCCTGGGCGAACGCCACCATGCCGTCGCCACCCTGGTCGAACAACGCAGCGATGACGACATCCGCGAAGCGTTCCGCGCGCTTGGCGACCTGGAACGCATCCTCACCCGGGTCGCCCTGCGCAGCGCGCGTCCGCGCGACCTGAGCACCTTGCGCGACGGGCTTGGCCTGCTGCCGTCGTTGCGCGCGCTACTGTCGCCTTTGGACTCGCCGCGACTGCAATCGCTGGCCGCTGAGCTTGGCGAGCATGGTGAACATGCACACCTGCTCGCGTCGGCACTGGTCGAACAACCGCCGGTCGTGGCGCGTGACGGCGGCATCTTTGCCGACGGTTACGACAGCGAACTCGACGAGTTGCGGCGATTGTCGACCAGCGCCGACCAGTTCCTCGTCGACCTGGAAGCGCGCGAACGCGAAGCCAGCGGCATCCCGACCCTGAAGGTCGGTTACAACCGCGTGCATGGCTATTTCCTTGAAATCAGCAAGGCCCAATCCGTCAAGGCACCGGCGCACTACACCCGGCGCCAGACGCTGACCAACGCCGAGCGCTACATCACCGAAGAACTGAAAGCCTTCGAGGACAAGGTGCTATCCGCGCGCGAACGCGCCCTGTCGCGCGAGAAGTTGCTGTACGAAGGCCTGCTCGACGCGCTCAACGAAAACCTGGAGTCGCTCAAGCGTTGCGCGGGTGCGTTGTCCGAGATTGATGTGCTCACCGGATTTGCCGAACGCGCGCAGGCATTGGACTGGTCAAACCCCCAACTCACCGACGCACCCGGCCTGCGCATCGAAAACGGCCGCCACCCGGTGGTCGAAGCCGTGCGCGAAGAACCCTTCACGCCCAACGACCTGGTGCTGGGTGAAGGCGTACGGGACGAGGACGCCACCGGCCGCGACCGCCGGATGCTGGTGATCACCGGGCCCAACATGGGCGGCAAGAGCACCTACATGCGCCAGAACGCGTTGATCGTTTTGCTGGCGCACATCGGCAGCTTCGTCCCGGCATCACGCGCGGTGATCGGCCCGATCGACCGCATCCTGACCCGCATCGGTGCCGGCGACGACCTCGCCCGCGGGCAATCGACCTTCATGGTCGAGATGGCCGAGACCAGCTACATCCTGCATCACGCCACCGACGAATCGTTGGTACTGATGGACGAGATCGGGCGCGGCACGTCGACCTACGACGGCTTGGCGCTGGCCGATGCCTGTGCGCGCCATCTCGCCTCGTCGAACCGCAGCTACACCTTGTTCGCCACCCACTATTTCGAACTCACTGCCCTCGCCGAACCCGGCAGCGGCATCGCCAACGTGCACCTGGACGCCGTCGAACACCATGACCGCGAACATGGCGACACGCTGGTTTTCATGCATGCCGTCAAGGACGGGCCTGCCGATCGCAGCTTCGGCCTGCAGGTCGCTGCACTTGCGGGTTTACCAAGAACCGTCGTGCAACAGGCGCGTGCGCGACTGGCGGAACTGGAGCAACACAACCGCGATACTCCGTCGACACCGATGACCGCGCAGGCACTGGACTCTCCGCAACAGATTGGCCTGTTCGCCACCGAGTCGGCGGCATTGAAAGCGCTGTCGGCACTGGACCCCGACGAGCTCACGCCCAAGCAGGCGTTGGAAGCGTTGTATCGGTTGAAAGCCCTGTAGTCGTCGGCCAGGCGACTCGACATCATCCGTAGCCCTGGCCATCAGCACTCCCTTACAACCGCCTGCAAACACATTGCTTGGCGCGCGGCGGCGCGGCGTGCCCACCTTGCATGCGAGTCCCGTCGTGGTGCGGTGTGCTGCGCCAACCCGGGCAAGATGCTGCACCTACCTGGGCAACCCGGTGACGGGTTGATCAAGCTGCCTGCGAAACCTCGCCGACCTGGCATTGCGACAAGGCCTGCGACAGGTCCTGCCAGAGATCGTCGACGTGTTCAATGCCAACCGACAGGCGCATCAGTCCAGCCGTGATGCCATGTGCCGCCTGTGCCTCTGGAGCCACGACCCGATGGGTCAGGCCCGCCGGGTGCTGGATCAAGGTGTCGACCGAACCCAGGCTGACCGCCGGGGTCATCAGGCGCACCGAACGCATGACGCTGGCTGCAGACGCATGCCCACCGAACAGATCAAAAGCGATCAGCGTGCCCGGGCCGCGCATCTGGCGCGCCAACAGCGCCGCCTCGTTGGCATCGCCGCTTCCCGGGTAGTACACACGCGACACCGCCGCATGTTCGGCCAGTCGCTCGACAAGCCGCCGCGCATTCGACTGCGCCCGCTCCACCCGCAACGCCAGGGTCGGCAGCCCCCGATGCAACAGGTAGGCAGCCAGGGGATGCAGCAATCCCCCGGTCGCCGCACGCACCGTGCGCAAAGGCTGCGCGAGCTGCTCGCTGCAACAGACCACGCCCGCGATCACGTCACCGTGGCCGCCGAGGAATTTGGTGGCGCTGTGCAGTACGTAGCTGGCTCCGAATTCGGCCGGGTTCTGCAGCACCGGCGTGGCGAAGGTGGAATCGACCAGGACCGGGACATCGCCGGCTGCTGCCACCACGGCAGCGATATCGACCAGGGCGAGGGTCGGATTACCCGGCGTCTCGATGATCACCAGCGTGGTCTCCGACCGCAGTCGTTCAGCGATTTGTCCAACGTCGACGAATTCCGCCTCCAGTCCGCAGAGACCACTGGCCAGCAGGTGGTCCGAGGTTCCGTATAGCGGCCGCACCACCAGCACATGCGCGCCGTGCTGGCGACGCTGCAGCAACACTGCGGTCAGTGCCGCCATGCCCGAGCCAAAAGCGACACAAGCCTGCGTGCCTTCGAGCTTGGCCAACGCGTTTTCAGTGCGTGCAACCGTGGGATTGTGCAGTCGTGCGTAGATCGGGTTCGCGGCCGTGGCCTGGCCGGCGACAAGCGCGTCAAAGCTGGCCGTGCCCTGTTCCAGATCGGTGACCGGATAGGTTGTCGACAAATCCAGCGGCGGCGCATGCACGCCAAGCTCGGCAAAATCCTCGCGTCCGGCGTGGACGGCCTGCGTTTCGAAGTGGGGCATTGGCGGCAATCCGACTAGATGGACGCCAATTCTAGAACGATGTTTGTGCTGGTACTCTATAGCCGAATTATATTCACTGGATCATGCAAATGTCCGTACTGGATCGAATCGATTTCGCCCTGATGCGCCTTCTAAGGAAGAATGCACGGCTGTCCAACAAGGAGCTGGCGGCGCAGACCGGGATTGCGGCGTCGACCGCACTCGAACGCGTCCGTCGCCTGCGCTCGAGCAGGGCAATCCTGGGGTACCACGCAGAGGTGGCACCGGAGGCAGTCGGCATTGGCTTGCAAGCGCTGGTTTCGGTCCGGCTGGCCAGGCACTCGCGCACGCTGGTTGACAGCTTCCACGCCCATTTGTCGTCGCAACCCGAGGTGTTGGCGTTTTACCACCTCGCCGGTGCAGACGACTTCCTGGCACATGTCGGCGTGCGCGACAGCGCCCACTTGCGCGACTTTGCACTGGAAGCCTTTACCGAGCGCAAGGAAGTGGCACATATCGAGACCCGACTGATCTTCTCTTTTCGACGCAACCCGGAGTTGCCCGTGTATCCCGGATCCACGGCGGGTCACGCAACTCGCGATTAGACGGCGGCCCCGAAGACCCGTCGCCCCGGCAAAAGACCCGGCCTTCCTCGTAATGACGAGCAAGTTTCGTCACCCGTCCCCCAGGTCGGGGGACTTTGAATCGCTGGCGGCGCTGGATCCCGGCGAACTGACGCCCAAGCAGGCGTTGGAAGCGTGGTATCGGTTGTAAGCCGTGTAGTCGCCGGCCACGCGAATCGACATCCTTCGTAGCCCACGTAAGCGCTGCGCACCCGGGACTCACGACAGGCGGACTATGCTGTGAAGCCTGCCTCCCGGAGACAACGCGATGACCACTCCTCTCTCCTCCGACCTCACAGCCCAGTTGCAGGGCATGCCGATGGATCGGATCGCGCAACAGTTGGGCATCGATCCCACCCAAGCCAGCGCCGCCGTCGGTGCCGCGCTGCCGTTGCTGCTTGGTGCGCTTGGCCGCAATGCCAGCCAGCCCCAAGGTGCGCAGTCGCTGTTTGGTGCCCTGCAAAACGACCACGCCGGACTCGACATCGGCAACGTGCTGGGCTCGGTGCTGGGCAGTGGCGGCGGACAGGGTGGACCGATCCTGGGCCATATCTTCGGCGGCAAGCAGCCCCGGGCCGAAGCGGGCGTCAGCCAGGTGGCAGGCATCGGCAAAGAACAGGCCGGCACGCTGTTGAAAATCCTGGCGCCGATCGTGATGGCCTACCTGGCCAAGCACTTCCTGGGCCAAGGCGGCTCTGGACAAGGCGTTGCGCAGCCGGGACCGCAAGCACTAGGCGACATGCTGGGCCAGGAGCACCAGCGCGTGCAACAGCAGGGCGGCCTTGCCGGCGGACTGCTCGGTGCCGTGCTGGACCAGGACGGCGACGGTGAACTGGGGATTGGCGACGTGCTGAAAATGGGTAGTGGTTTACTGGGCCGCTGATTCGATCGCGACCACTCCACCGTGACCAGGCACCTGCACGATTCCCTTTTACAAGCGATCCCCCAGGATTGACATGCCGGAACCAGATCCAATTGCGCTGAAGCGGGCCGGCATCCTATTCATGGCCAGCGGAATTGCGTTCCTGGTCGCGGCGTTTGTCGGAAAACAGATTTCTTTTTACGGCGTTGGCGCAGCTTTCATCGCAATCGGCGCGGTGTTTGTTGCCAAATCGCGAGGTGCGAAATAGATCGCGTCATGCCATCACCAGCGGGACATCTTTGCGACGCGGTCCGGCCTTTTGCCTCGTGATAGCTGGCATGTTGGTGGAGATCATTCAATTGGAATGCACAACCGCCACTCCCCGTGCCTGGCAGCGAGGGGAATACAACCACCTGATTCCGCAAGCACCCGATGCCAGGTAGTCGCGGTGTCAGGGGCGTCGCAACCAGGTCGCTACCGCGCTTTCTTGTGGCGTGCCGACAACAGTCATCGCCTCACGAGGCGTCGATATCGCCTAACGCACGAATCAACCGGCGAGCACGCTTGTCAGGCTTGGTCTCCGGCGCACGATAGCCGGCACGTGCGGCAGCTCGGGTAGCACGTGCTTGCTCGCGTGCCAGGCGTGATGCCTCGCTCTCGATGTAGAGCGACTGTGCGATGCGCGCCGGGCCACGGCTGTTGCTGAGCCCGGACACCTCGACCTCAAATGCCTCTTCCCCACGCTCGATCTGCAGTGCATTGCCGATGCGCACGACACGCGCCGCCTTGGCGCGCTGTCCGTCGACCACGACCTTGCCGCCAACCACGGCCTGTCGCGCCAGGCTGCGGGTCTTGAAGAAGCGCGCGGCCCACAACCACAGGTCCAGGCGCACGCCAGTTGGAGGGTCGGTTGTCATGTTTCGAAATTAGCGCCGCAGTGGGCGCAGGACAAGTCGTGGGACAAACCAGCCACCTCGTTGCGCTCAACCTCTGTCATCCCTGTCGACGCGGGCAGGCGCGGTGCCATGCAACTCAATCCATGTGGCATCAGCAAGGCACATGCGTTCGATTCCAATGCGTGGCATGGGATTGCATTGCACAAGTCACCGGATACAGGCTTTCGCGGGATGAGGTCCGGAACGGTGCGGATCGGCAAAGCGCAGCGTCGTTCGCGACGTGCTGGAATGTGCGCTCGCAGCCCATCAACGCAAACGGCCGCCCGGAGGCGGCCGTTGGTGGCATGACGCAACGATGGATCAGGCGTCGGCGCCTTCGCTCTTGCCAGCCTTCCTGGCATCGGCAGCGGCGGCCGTGGCCAGGGCCTTGGCCTTGGCGTTGCCGGCCAGGTCTTCCTTGATGCGGGCCTTGCGGCCTTCCAGGCCACGCAGGTAGTACAGCTTGCCGGCACGCACGGCGCCGCGGCGCTTGACCTCCACCGAATCGATGATCGCACTGTGGTTCTGGAACACACGCTCGACACCGTAGCCGTGCGAGATCTTGCGCACGGTGAACGAGGAGTTGAGGCCGGCGTTCTTGCGCGCGATGACCACGCCTTCATAGGCCTGGAGGCGTTCGCGGGCGCCTTCCTTGACCTTGACGTTGACGACCACGGTGTCGCCCGTGCCAAAGACGGGCAGCTCGCGCTGCGCCTGTCCGGATTCAAAGTTCTGCAGCAGCGTGTTGAGCGATGGCTTGTTCATGGTGGGACCTGTTGTGTTGGCCACGAGTGGCCTGCCTGTTGGAGTGCCGGTGTCCTCCAGTCCGGCACGCGTCAATCGGGCGTGGCGGCATGTGGATCCAGTCGTGTTGTAGCGCGAGTGCACGTGGACCCGCGTCTTGGCATTGGGACGGCTTGAGGTGGTGCGGTGACGCGAAGCCGCTCATTATAGCGGGGTTTTCCCCTGTGGTGCTAGTGGGTTACGGGCGTTGGGCGGGCAGCTATCCGCCACCGGATTGCTGGCCAGTTGCCGTGATCGACACAATGCACCTGGCCCCAGCCCCCGCCCTACCGCTTCAGGGTCGCCAGGAATCGGTGGTCAGCTGCGGTCAGCCCCGCCGCTGCCAACAGGTCCGGTCGACGCCGCCAGGTACGCTCCAGCGCTTGTTGGCGGCGCCAACGGGCGATTTCGGCGTGGTTGCCTGACAGCAGTACCGCAGGCACTTCGCCCAGGTCGTGGTCGAGTGGCCGGGTGTAATGCGGGCAATCCAGCAGGCCGTCCTCGAAGCTGTCCTGGACGGCGGACTCTGCATCGTTCAGCGCACCCTCCTGCAGTCTTGCCATGGCATCGATCACCACGGCAGACGCCAGCTCGCCGCCGGACAGCACGTAGTCGCCGATGGACAGTTCCTCGTCGACCTCGGCCGTGACCAGGCGCTCGTCGACGCCTTCGTAGCGACCACACAACAGGATGACGCGCTCGCGGTGCGCCAGCTCACGGACCTTGTCCTGGGTCAGGCGCTCACCCTGCGGGCTGAGATAGACAACCTTGGCCGGCGCCGGATCGGCTGCGCGGGCGGCGGCAATGGCAGCGCGCAGCGGGTCGATCAACATCACCATGCCCGGCCCCCCACCAAAGGGACGGTCGTCGACGCGGCGATAGTTGCCCTCGGCGTAATCGCGTGGGTTCCAGCCGTGGAGAGACAGCAGCTGGTTGTCCAAGGCACGACCCACGACGCCATGGCCGGCGATCTGGGCGACAAACTCGGGGAACAGGCTGATCAGGTCGATGCGCATGGTTGCGATTGTAGGCTGGCCCCAAAGACCGAACAGGCTTTGACTGTAGGAGCGGCTTCAGCCGCAAGCTCTTGATCTTGGCTTCTGCCGTTGCAGGAGCGACGTGAGTCGCGATGGCTTTTTGCGACAACTGATCGCGACTTGCGTCGCTCGTGCAACGGCAAAAAACAGGATCTAGAGCTCGCGGCTGAAGCCGCTCCTACAAGGGCTTGTCTTGCCGATTGGCTAGAAATCGGGATCCCAATCGACGGTCACGATGCCCGTGTCGAAATCCACCGACTGGACGTAATCGGGTTGCTTGAACGGAATCATGCGCTCGCGATCGCCGCGCGCGACAAGGACATCGTTGGCACCGGTGGCAAACAGGTGCGAGACGGTGCCAAAGTCGGTGCCGTCGACGTTGACCACGCGCAGGCCTTCCAGGTCGATCCAGTAATACTCGCCCGGCCTGGGCGGCGGCAATGCCGAGCGCGGGGCAAGGATTTCGCAACCACGCATCGCCTCGGCGGCATCACGATCGGCGACGTCGGGAAACGTCGCGACCACACCCTTGTTGGTCTCACGCCCATGCGCGCCTTCGATCGCACGCTCTGCACCCTGCAGATCGCGCAGAGTCCACGGCTGGTAGCGAAAGATCGCGGACTTGGGATCGGTGAACGACTCGAGCTTGAGCTCGCCGCGCACGCCGAACGCGCCGTGCAATTTACCCAGCAGGATCAAACGCTGGTCGAGCTGGCGCTGGTCGAGCTGGCGCTGGTCGGGCTGGCGTTGCCCAGCCAGCTGCTGCCCGGCAGCCTCCTGCCCGGCAGTCGTGGTTTGATCGTTATCCATGCGACGGTCGCGCGCCATGCGCACGACACCCGGATCAAACGGCCGGAGCGGCCGGCTGGTCGGCAGACTTCAGCGCCTGCTTGTACAGGTCAGCGACCTTGTCGGTCATCTGCGCGCCCAGGCCCACCCAATGCTTGACGCGATCGGTGTTGAGCTCGATGCGCTTCTCGGCACCGGCGGCGACGGGGTTGTAAAAGCCCAGGCGCTCGATGTTGCGGCCGTCGCGTGCGCTGCGGCTATCGGTGACGATGATGTGGTAGAAGGGGCGCTTCTTGGCGCCGCCACGTGTCAGGCGGATCTTGACCATTGTTGCTGTTCCTTTGTTGCCCAGTCGGCGAACTGCCGAGGTAAGCCGACAATTATAAGCCATTGGCAGGCCGATGGGTAATCCATGGCGCGATGGCGACGTCCGCGATCAGCCAACTACCGCGACGCCAAACATCCTGCCCACGGCCGCGGTGAATACCATCGCCAACGCGCTCCAGAGCATCACCCGTGACGCTCCACGCCAGAGCGACGCCCCGCCGACACGGGCGGCCAGTGCGCCCAGCGCGCCCAGGCAGGCCAACGACAGGCCGCCGACCCACAGGTTGGCCCGATCCAGCGGCACCAGCCAGGCAACGACCAGCGGCAGCAGCGCGCCGCAGGCAAAGGCACCGGCTGATGCCAGTGCGGCCTGCACCGGTCGCGCACGCAGCGTGTCGGTGATTCCCAGCTCGTCACGTGCATGCGCGCCCAGCGCGTCGTGGCGAGCCAGTTCGGTGGCAACCTGGTCGGCCAGGTCCGGTTGGAGACCGCGGGCGACGTAGATCGCCTTGAGCTCCAGGTGCTCGCCTTCGGGATATTGCTCCAGCTCCAGGCGCTCCTTGGCCAGGTCCGCGGCTTCGGTATCGGATTGCGAGCTGACCGAGACGTACTCCCCGGCCGCCATCGACATGGCACCGCCGACCAGGCCAGCCAGCCCCGCCAGCATCACCTGCCCGTGGCTCGATCCGGCCGCCGCGACGCCGATCACCAGGCTGGCGGTGGAGACGATCCCGTCGTTGGCACCAAGCACTGCGGCCCGCAGCCAGCCGCTGTGCGCGCCGCGGTGTCGTTCCCTTCCCCGATGTGGCATCGCTAGCCCCTTGTTGGAGTGACCACGCTCAACGGAACGGCTGCCCGCCCTGTCCGCCCATCATGCCCTGCATGCCGCGCATCATGCCCTTCATGCCGCCGCGACCCATCTTGCGCATCATCTTTTCCATCTGCTGGTACTGCTTCATCAGCTTGTTGACGTCCGAAGGCTGCATCCCCGAGCCCTTGGCGATGCGCTGGCGACGCGAACCGTTGAGCAAGGCCGGGTTGCGACGCTCCTTCTTGGTCATCGAGTTGATGATCGCCACCATCCGGGGGACTTCCTTGCCGGTGACCTGCGCCTTGACGTGGTCGGGGATCTTGCCGATGCCCGGCAGCTTGTCCATCAAACCCGACAGCCCGCCCATGCCCTGCATCTGTTCAAGCTGGTCGCGCATGTCGTTGAGGTCGAACTTCCTGCCCTTGGCGACCTTCTGCGCCAGCTTGGCCGCCTTGTCCTGGTCGACCTGCTGCTCGACCTGCTCGACCAGGCTGAGCACGTCGCCCATGTCCAGGATGCGGCTGGCGATTCGGTCGGGGTGGAACACATCCAGGCCGTCGGGCTTCTCGCCGGTACCGATGAACTTGATCGGCTTGCCGGTGATGTAGCGCACGCTCAGCGCTGCACCACCACGCGCGTCGCCGTCGGTCTTGGTCAGCACGACACCGGTCAAAGGAAGGGCTTCGGAGAACGCCTTGGCGGTGTTGGCCGCGTCCTGGCCAGTCATCGAATCGACCACGAACAAGGTCTCGGCCGGATTGGCCGCGGCATGCAGTGCCTGGATCTCGGTCATCATCGCCTCGTCGACGGCCAGGCGGCCGGCGGTATCGACGATCAGCACATCAACGTAGGACTTCTTCGCATCAGCGATCGCAGCCCGGACGATGGCCTCGGGCTTGTCACCGGCATCGGACGCGAAAAACTGCACGTCGACCTGCTGCGCCAGCGCCTTCAACTGTTCGATCGCGGCCGGACGATACACGTCGGCGCTGACCACCATCACCTTTTTCTTGCGCTTTTCCTTGAGGTGCTTGGCGAGCTTGGCGACGGTGGTGGTCTTGCCCGCACCCTGCAAGCCTGCCATCAGGATCACCGCTGGCGCCGGCACGTTGAGGTTCAGCTCGGTGGCCGAGGCACCCATCACCGTGGTCAGCTCGTCGCGCACGATCTTGATCAGTGCCTGGCCCGGCGTCAGCGACCTGAGGACTTCCTGGCCAAGGGCGCGCACCTTGATGCGCTGGACAAGGGCCTGCACCACCGGTAGCGCGACATCGGCCTCGAGCAGCGCGATGCGCACCTCGCGGGTGGCCTCGGCGATGTTGGACTCGGTCAGGCGGCCACGGCCGCGCAGGCGTTCGACGGTGCCGGACAGGCGCTGGGTCAGGGATTCAAACATGGGGGAAACCACGGAAAACGGACGCAGATTATAGCCCGCGCCAGTAACGTTCTTCGTAGGAGCGGCTTCAGCCGCGAGCTCTTGATCTTGCTTCGGCTTTCCGTGGGAGCGACGTCAGTCGCGATTTCTATTCCGGGACACTTGATCGCGACTTACGTCGCTCCTACAACAGCCATAGCCGAACCAAGAGCTCGCGGCTGAAGCCACTCCTACAAAAGCGTTTGGCTATGCGACACTGCCGCGATGTTGCCGTTCGCCCTTCCCGCCGTCGTGTTCTACGGCCTGGCCACGCTGGGCTGCAGCCCGCGCGTGCGGGATGCGCTTGGCCGTAAGTTGCCCGCCGGCATCAGCCTGGTGCTGGCTATCCTTGCCGTCGCCTGCCATGCCAGCGTGCACGTCCTGGCCTGGGACCGGCTGGGTGGGCCGGACCTGCATTTCTTCGCTGCACTGTCCTGGGTGGGGCTGGGCATGGCATTGATCTCGCTGGCCCTGGCCTGGCGCCGCAATGCGGCACTCGTCGGGTTGGTGGTGTTTCCGATCGCCTTGCTGACGGTGCTCGCCTACGGCCTGTACGGCACCGGCCCGGAGCAGACCATCGCCTGGCAGCTGCAACTGCATGCCTTCATCGCCCTGCTTGCGTTCGCCACGTTGGCGATCGCCGCGTTGCTGGCACTGATGCTCTGGGCGCAGGAGCGGGCATTGCGCAACCATGCGACCTCGCAGCCAGGCCAGCGCCTGCTGCCGCCGCTGACCGAGCTGGAAACCCTGCTGTTTCGCACCATCACGGTTGGCTTCGTGCTGCTGACCGTCACCCTGCTCACCGGGACGCTGTTCGTCCATGACCTGTTCGAGCAGCATCTGGTCCACAAGACCGTGCTCAGCGTGTTGTCGTGGCTGCTGTTTGGCGGACTGCTGCTCGGACGCTGGCGTCGAGGGTGGCGTGGCGCGGTGGCCGTTCGTTGGACACTGGTAGCGATGATCTGCCTGGTCCTGGCGTTTTTTGGTAGCCAGTTTGTCCTGGAACTCATCCTCCACCGCCCCATCTGATCTGTTCGGCATCCTGCAACACGGCATTCCATTGCTGGAACAATAGTTGCATTGACAACTATTGCGCGGTCGGGCAAAGTGCGCGGCCATGAAAACCCCAGCCCCCTCACCCTGCAACGGCTCCTCCCTGGGCCTGCTGTTCCGCCAGGCCCGCGACGCGATGTGGGCGCGGATGGCCGATGAAATGGCCCAAGCCGGCCATGACCTGACCTTCAGCCAGTACATCACCATCAAGAAGCTGGCCGACGGCATGGCCGGTGTCACCGACCTGGCCCGCGCCGCCGAGCTCAACCCCGGCGCGATGACCCGGCTGCTGGACCGTCTCGTGGCCAAGGGCTACGTAACCCGTCTCCACGACGCCAACGATCGCCGTGCCGTGCACGTCCACCTGACCGAGGTCGGCAGGACGATCTGGCGGGACATCAACCACTGCGGCGAGCGCGTGCGCGAGCAGGCCATGGCCGGCATGGACGAAAGTGAGCGCGCACGTTTGACCGGGCTGCTCGAGCGGGTGCGCGACAACCTGACGACGGCGTCCCACACCAACCAGGGCACGACACCATGAACCGCCCACGCTACCAACACCGCATGCAACCCAAGGCATCCCGGGTACCCATTGCCGGGGTCATCGCAGGCGCTCCGTTGGTCGCCCTGCTCGCTTGCCTGGCGGCCTTGGCCAGCCTGCTGGCGGGTGGGTGTGCGAGCACCCATGGACTCGCTCCGGAAGGCCGGATGCATGACGCCGACCAGCGCGACGCCGACCGGCTCGCCAGCACCCGTAGCCTTGGCGATGCAAAGACCTCCGATGCCGCCTTCCCACGACTCGACTGGTGGCAAGCCCTCGGCGACCCGCAACTCGATGCCCTGATCAAGGAAGCGCTGGCCGGCAACCCATCGCTGGATGCCGCCGACGCACGCGCACGCCAGGCGATCGCCCAGGCTGGCCTGGCCGACGCCGCGCGCAAGCCGACGCTCGGCGCCAGCGCACAGGAAACCGTCGTGCAGATCCCGGAAACCCTGGCGCCCGCGCCATTGGGCGGTGACCTGCAGGCAAGCACGGTTTTGATGCTGGACTTCAAGTACGCCCCGGACCTGTGGGGTGGCAAGCGTGCGCAGTACGAAGCAGCAGTGGGCCAAGCGCGTGCTGCCCAGGTCGATGCGCAGGCCGCGCGCCTGACCCTGTCGTCCAACATCGCCCACGCCTACATCGCGCTGTCGCTGGCGTACGCCACGCGCGGCGTTGCCGAGCAGCAACAACAGCGCGCCTCGCACCTCTCGAACCTGAGCCAGCAGCGCGTCAAGGCCGGCATCGACAACCAGCTTTCACTGCGCCAGGCCGATGCGGCCATTGCCCGCGCAACACTGCAGGTACAAGCAGCGCAACAACAGATCGACGCATTGCAAAATGCCTTGGCCGCACTGCTCGGCAAGGGTCCGGATCGCGGCCTGGCCATTACCCCGCCACACCTGCTCGACACCTCGACACCCGTCGTGCCGGATGTGCTGCCCAGCGAGCTGCTTGGCCACCGGGCCGATGTCGTCGCGGCACGTTGGCGCGTCGAAGCCGCACAACGTGGCATCGATGCCAGCCAGGCGTCGTTCAAGCCCAGCGTCAATCTCAATGCCATTGTCGGCGTGGCCTCTTCCGGGCTGTCGGACCTGTTCAGCAGCAAGGCACTGCTGGGCTTCGGTGGTCCCGCGATCAGCCTGCCGATCTTCGACGGCGGTGGCTTGCGCAGCAACCTGGCCAAGAGCGACGCCGGCTACGACCTTGCCGTTGCTGGTTACAACCAGACCCTGGTCGATGCGCTGCATGAAGTCACCGATGCCGTGCAGGCAGCCCGCTCGCTCGACCGGCAGATCCTGTCCGCGACGCAGGCGCGCGATGCTGCGGACGCAGCACTGGCGCTTGCGCAGACCCGCTACAAGGCAGGCCTGGGCACGCAACTGGATGTGCTTGCCGCCCAAGCGCCGCTACTGCAAGCCGAACAGCAACGTGCCGCATTGCGTGCACGGCGCGTCGATGCCTCGGTTGACCTGGATCGCGCGTTGGGTGGCGGCCTTGACCTGGGCATGCCCGACGACACCACGACCGGTGACCCGCATTCCGCGATACACGATTCCAAACCAGATGATCCCGAACTGCACGACCCCAAAGGCACCCAGCCATGACGACTGAGATCAACCCGAACATCGACGCCACGGCGCCGCAGAAAAAGAAAAAGAGCAAGCGCAACCGCGCCCTGCTGGTCGTCGCCGCCGTCGTCGTGGTCGCCCTGGTCGCCTGGTTGCTCTGGTACCTGCTGGTCGCACGCTGGCACGAAAGCACCGACGACGCCTACGTCCAAGGCAACATGGTGAGCATCACCCCACAGACCGGCGGCACCGTCGTTGCGATCAATGCCGAAGACGGCATGAAGGTGGTCGCAGGACAAGTGTTGGTACAGCTTGACCCAAGCGACGCCAAGGTCGCCTACGCGCAGGCCGTCGCCAACCTGGCTGGCACCGTGCGCCAGGTCCGCGGCTTGTACAGCGTCGTCGACGCCGGCCAGGCTGACCTCAAGGCCCGGCAGGTGGCCGTGCAGAAGGCGCGCGCAGACGTTGATCGCCGCAAGGATCTCGTCGCCACCGGTGCGGTCTCCGCCGAGGAACTGGCGCATGCACGCGATGCGTTGTCCGCTGCCCAGGCTGCGTTGTCGGCATCCAATGGCGAGTTGTCGCGCAACCGCGCCCTGGTCGATGCCACCACCGTCAGCGACCAACCGCAGGTACAGGCGGCCGCCGAGCAACTGCGCGCTGCCTACCTCAACCTGCAACGCATGGCGATCGTGGCGCCCGTCGGCGGTTACGTCGCCCAGCGCAGCGTGCAGCTCGGCCAGCGCGTGCAACCTGGCTTGCCGCTGATGAGTGTCATCCCCCTGGAGCAGGCATGGGTCGAGGCCAACTTCAAGGAAACGCAATTGACCAACATGCGCCTGGGGCAGCCGGTAACGGTCACCTCCGACATCTACGGCAGCGACGTTGCCTACACCGGCAAACTGGTGAGCCTGGGCCTGGGCACCGGCAGTGCGTTCTCGTTGTTGCCCGCGCAAAATGCGAGCGGCAACTGGATCAAGATCGTGCAACGCATCCCGGTGCGGATCGAACTGGATCCCAAACAGCTGGCCAAGCATCCACTGCGCCTGGGCATGAGCATGTCGGTCGATGTCTTGATACGCGACCAGGACGGTCCGGTACTGCCCGCGGTCACGCCCACCAAACCGATACTTTCGACCAATGCGTATGCCAGACAGCTCGCCGATGCCGACGCGCTGATCCATCGCATCGTGGAAAAGAACCTGCCCAGGCCGCAGCACGGCTGACGACCGGGTCATGCCGGCGAAAACCGGGATCCATTTTGCTCTCCCATCCCTGTATCCCGGCGCACCTGCAACCTGGCGCAGTCGCCAATACAGCGTGGGATGGACTCCGGCTTTCGCCGGAATGACGGACAGGACAACCCAGCATGGCTTCGACACCCAACACCGCCGCCAACGCCCCAGACGGCAAGCCGGCCCCTTTTCGTCCACCAAACATGGCGCTGGCCACGATCGGCATTTCGTTGGCGACGTTCATGCAGGTGCTGGACATCACCATCGCCAACGTGTCGTTGCCGACCATCTCCGGCAACCTGGGCGCCAGTGCCAACCAGGCGGTTTGGGTGATCACCTCGTTCGCGGTCAGCAATGCGATTGCGCTGCCCCTGACCGGTTACATGACACGCCGTTTCGGCGAGCGCAGGTTGTTTGTCTGGGCGACGTTCGCCTTCGCCATGGCATCGCTGCTGTGCGGACTGGCCAACTCCATGGGCCTTCTGGTCGTGGCGCGCGCGCTGCAGGGATTCGTCGCCGGGCCGATGTATCCGGTCGCACAGGCACTGCTGATATCGATCTACCCACCGCAAAAACGCGGACAGGCCATTGCGCTGCTGGCGATGGTGACCGTGGTCGCGCCGATCGCAGGCCCCGTGCTGGGCGGCTGGATCACCGACAACTACAGCTGGGAGTGGATCTTCTTCATCAACGTGCCGATCGGCATCTTCGTCAGCTTCGTCGTGGGCAGCCAGCTGCGCGGACGCCCGGAAAAGCTGGACAAGCCAAAGATGGACTACATGGGCCTGGCGACGTTGGTCATTGGCGTCGGCGCCTTGCAAGTGCTGCTTGACCTGGGCAACGACGACGACTGGTTCAACTCGACACGGATCGTCGTGCTGGCGATCGTTGCGGTGATCGCGCTGACGGTGTTCCTGATCTGGGAGCTGACCGAGAAGGATCCGATCGTCGACCTCAAGCTGTTCCGCCATCGCAATTTTGCCAGTGGGACGATCGCGATGGTGCTGGCGTATGCCGCGTTCTTCAGCATCGGCCTGCTGGTGCCACTTTGGCTGCAGCGCAACCTGGGATACACACCCATCTGGGCTGGCTTTGCCACCGCGCCCATCGGGTTGCTGCCCGTGGTGCTGACTCCGTTCGTCGGCATGTATGCGACGCGCTTCGACCTGCGCCTGGTCGCCAGCCTGGCATTCATCGTCATGGCTGCGACCAGCTTCATGCGCTCGCACTTCAACCTCGAGGTCGATTTCCAGCATGTCGCGATGGTGCAGTTCTGGCAGGGCCTGGGCGTGGCGTTGTTCTTCATGCCGGTGCTGACCATCCTGCTGTCGGACCTGGAGCCCCATGAAATCGCCTCGGGCGCCGGTCTGGCGACCTTCGTGCGCACGCTCGGCGGCAGTTTCGCTGCATCGCTCACCACCTGGGCCTGGAACGAGCGCACGGTCACCCATCATGCCCAGCTGACCGAACACATCAGCGCTACCAACCCTACTGTCATGCATGCGATCACCGCACTTGGCCAAGGTGATGTTCAGCGCGGCGCGATGATCATGAACCGCATGATCTCGCAACAGGCCGCGCAGATCGGTTTCAACGAAATCTTCCACCTGCTCGGGATCATCTTCCTGGTAGTGATCGCCTTCGTATGGATTGCCAAACCACCGTTCGGAGCCAAGCCGTCCAGTGGCGCTGCAGCAAGTGGCGGGCATTGAGCCCCGCGCTCTTTTGTAGGAGCGGCTTTAGCCGCGAGCTCTTGCGACGGACCTGATACTTTTGTAGGAGCGCCCCATGGGCGCGATTGGTCCTCGGATCGCGCCCATGGGGCGCTCCTACAAAAGCTGAATGCTCAGGATCAAGAGCTCGCGGCTGAAGCCGCTCCTACGAAAAGCTGCCTGCTCGGCTTGCGTGTTCAAGCGTATTAGCTTCCAGCACATTGACCTTCAAGATTGAAGGCTTCCTTCACTACCTCCAACTTCGACGCATCCGGGTTGGCGCGGTAGTAGTTGGCAAGCTTCTTGATACCCGGACAGGGATCATCGTTATACCCGGGCGGCCAGAACCCCAGTGTCTGAGCAGCCTGCTCGACCAGCCATTTTCCTGAAACCGGGCGTTTGAGCCTGATGTGCACCCTTTCCACGTGATCGACGATATGGTCGACGGGAGCTTGACTGAAAACGCGCTGGTAATGGGATGTGAACTTGGTGCCTGAGGACGGTTGAGGCATCCACGTATCGTCACCTTCAACTTCAACCACCTCCAAAGGTGCAGGTGCAGCCAGATCAACGCTTGTTTGTGGAGAAACCCGGATTGGCGGCTTCAGAACAGTTTTCCGTTCATGTGCTGGTGCTACGGCGGGCACCACTTTGCTCGCTTCCTTGATCGGCGTTTGCACCACATCCGGGGGAGTAACGAGTACAACCCTGATCGCTTCCCGCTCACCAATGGTGTTATCGACACGCAGCGGCGTGAAGAAGAAAATAATGGGCAGGACAGTCAACAGGGCGCTGACCAAGGCAGCGATGAGACTGCGCAGGCGATCCCGGAACAGATGATTTTTGTCATCCTTTGGCGCGCGAAAAACGAGTTCCATCAAGTTTGGCTTTGGATCTCGAATAACCGGATGGCACCGGTCGTATCGACATTACAACGCGGGTCGCTCAAGAGTAGCTCTTCATTGCGAATGATCGACTGTTCATCGTATAAGGGGAAGGCCTCTTGTCCAAATAGTTTACTGGCATATTGCCACCATAGGATATCTGACCCGATACGCTCTTCGAACCACTTAAACATTCTGAACGTCACCTGATAATCAAGGTACTGATTGCTCGATTCTCGCAGGTCGCCCGGGGCCGCAGTTACATCCAAGGGTGAGCCGACATGGGTCCTGAAGTGATACAAGTTGCGATCGGGCATCGAGACAACCGGATAAACAGTGGCGCCAGTCTTCCTGGCCAGGGTCGCAGCTCCCAACATGACGTGTTGCTGCCTACCTAAGAATGGGACGATGAATGTATCGCGTACATCCCGATAGACGTCCGGGAGAATGATCAAGGCCGCCCCATTGGCCAGCGCCTTGAGGGCGGTACCTAGGCCATTACGATTGTTGTTGACAACATGGACGTTCATGCACTCGGCTCGGAATATCTTGTCGTGTAGGACATCGAACAAGACATTTGACGCATGGTGTTCGGGCGCCTCATAGAAAAGATATACCTCGCGGTCATCCGACAGACTTGATGCGATGGCGATGATCGACATGACGAAATGACCGTAATGCGGTATTGCAAAAATTGCCCCACGATCCTTGTCCAGAATCGGAAAGCCAGAATCGCCAATCTCCAACATCGATATCAGGTGTCTAATCCCCTTCGAACCAAGCCGCTTCATCCAGACTAACAGCATGGCATTGACGGCCTTCCAGTAGTAGAAGTCGCCCAATTTTCGCCCATCGTTGGCGCATACTTCCTGAATCCTGGAGAATTCAACTTCGGTGAATTCTATATCCAGAATTCGTTCGAGAAGTTTGTTACGTCCAAGTATCCGCAACGGGGAGAGCAGCCAGCAAGCAAAAATAAAAGTCATCTAACTACCCCCGACTTCCGAGCTTGTCCGACATATTTATGGCGCCCCTGTCTAAAAAGCGAATCGATGATTCTCGCGTGCGTCGGGGTCAAATCCGAATTGATAGCCGCCGCCATGACCAGAGAAGAGTATTGCCGTCTCAATAGGACGGCGTGCCGACGACGGTATTCCATAGAGCGCTCACTCTGCATGTGACGTGCGAGCCACTCGTCACCCAGCAACTCACAGGCATCCAAGTACCTAGACATCAGCGCTAACGCTTGGACCATGTTCGATTCACTACCTACCACGTGCGGCGGCGTCCAATCGCTACTGCAGGCATAAAGAATTGGCACCCGAAAACGTGCCGAACAAACGACTTCGAAGCTGGAGCGATATTCATGTAGCCCTTCCAGCTCCACGACCAAAGGTGCATTTGTCGTGCATACAAACTGGTCCGTAAAACTAATGATGGACAATTGCAGTTTGCTTCGCGGTGGGCATGCATCCAGCATCTGCACTGGGGTCATTGCACCCTTGATGCTGGGAAACCGCTTTTCATCGCCTACGACACATATCTCACCGTGGCTCAATAGTCTACTTGCCTCCCTCAGATTCCGTGATGTCGTCGGAATGCAGAAAACAGAAATGTCTTCGCGCCGTGTCATGCCAGTCACGTCAATGTGATGATTCTTGACCATGCGTACTTCAGATTCCTGTTTAGCCGCCCAGAAGCAAGCACGGAAAGTCCAGGACCTTCCGTGCCAGTCGCTCACCCGGAATTGATTACCAAGTGCACTTGCAGATAGTGCAAGTCGTGTGCTCTGCTGGCGGCTCGGCGGAAGAAATTAGATTGGAAATTGACACACTGATGTGATCCGCCGCCGACATCATGTTGGCGACCTGATCCAAACTGAAATGCATGAAATCCATGTTGTTAACTCCCCAGATTTTTAAAATGCCTACAAGATCGCAGACAATGAAGTGGCACGATGATTCGCGCCGCAGGCAAGTTCTTCCGAACAGCCGCGCCTGTCAATTGCCCCCCGGGCTCAAAACCAGGTTTTCCGGCGACAATCAACTGACGCCTCACAACGCAACCGGTTGATTTGCCCCGACTCATGAAACAAGCGACATCAAAATAGGACATGTTTTGCCATTATTGACAACGCTGTCAGCATTGATGTGCGCATTGCCCTTTTCTGGGCGCGACGCTATGCTCTTGCCTGACCGAATGGATTCGTCAAAACATGACACGCAAGGAACGAATCAGGTTGGCCCGCACTCGCTGTACGCTGTCACAGAGAAAACTGTCTGAAGCCATTGGGGTCAACCGGAGCGCGGTCGCCAACTGGGAATCAGGGCTGACCAGTCCATCTGCAACCAACCTAGAGCGGCTCGCATGCCTTCTCAACGTCAACCACGAATGGCTTTCAACCGGCCGCGGTGAGATGACACTGCCAGCCCATTGGCATGACACACCTGCAGTGGACGCGGTGCTGGTGGAGTGCGAGGTCGAGCGAAAGCTCTTGAAAGGATGGCGCTGTTTGCCTGCGAAGGCGCGTGTCGGAATATTGCAGATCGTCGATTCCTGGCCAGCATCACGCCGCTAACGTGCGGGATGCTGCTTAAGTCTAGGGCTCCGTACGTGAGTTAAAGGCTTGGGTTTTGGAGGCGCTCTCTGCGTGCAACCGAGGTGTTGATCAGAAACGCCTAAGTGTGCCTCAGCCAGCGGCTTCAAGCGCCTCGGCCAGCCGCTCGACCGCAATTACTTCCATGCCCTTGAATGCACCCGATTTTGGCGCGTTACCCTTGGGTACGATCGCACGCACGAACCCATGCGTCGCCGCCTCGCGCAGGCGCTCCTCGCCATTGGGCACCGGACGGATCTCGCCCGACAGACCGACCTCGCCAAAAGCAATCGTCTTGTCCGCCAACGGTGCATCGCGCAACGACGACAACACTGCCAGCAGCACCGGCAGGTCGGCGGCGGTTTCCTGCACGCGGATGCCGCCAACGACGTTGACGAAGACATCCTGGTCGCCGACACCGATGCCGCCGTGCCGATGCAGCACCGCCAACAGCATCGCCAGTCGGTTCTGCTCCAGGCCAACAGCGACCCGGCGTGGGTTGGACAATGGGGATGCATCCACCAACGCCTGCACCTCGACCAGCAACGGCCGCGTGCCCTCGCGGGTGACCATCACGCAACTGCCCGGCTGCCGGGTACTGCCACCGGACAGGAAGATCGCGGACGGATTGGGGACCTCTTTCAAACCCTTGTCGCCCATCGCGAAGACGCCCAACTCATTGACGGCGCCGAAGCGGTTCTTGAACGCGCGCAGCACGCGGAACCGCGATCCCGACTCGCCCTCGAAATACAGCACCGCGTCGACCATGTGCTCCAGCACGCGCGGTCCGGCGATGCCGCCTTCCTTGGTGACGTGGCCGACCAGGAAAACCGCCGTCCCGGTCTCCTTGGCATAGCGCACCAGTCGTGCCGCCGACTCACGCACCTGGCTTACCGAGCCCGGCGCGGCGGTCAGCGACTCGGTCCACAGCGTCTGTATGGAATCGGCGACGATCAACCGCGGCTTGGCTGCTGCGGCGTGTGCAAGGATCCGCTCGACGCCGGTTTCGGCCAAGTGCATCCAAGTCCGTCCAGCGGAAGACCCAGCCTGGCCGCACGTCCGGCGACCTGGGCCAGGGACTCCTCGCCGGTCACGTACAGGCAGGCAAAGCCGGGTCCGGACTGCGACGATGCCATCCGTGCGACGGCCTGCAGCAACAAGGTCGATTTACCGATGCCCGGATCACCACCGACCAGCACGACCGCGCCTTCGACCAGGCCACCACCGAGCACGCGATCCAGCTCGCCGATCCCGGTCGATACCCGGGCGTCTTCGCTGTGCCGGACGTCCTTGAGCGCGGTGATGGCCGGTGCCTGCACCTTGCCAGCCCATCCGCCGCGGCGACTCGCCGACGACTTGGCGGCGGCAGCCGACTCGAGCACGATTTCCGAAAGCGTGTCCCAGGCACGGCATGCGCCACACTGCCCCTGCCATTTGTTGTAATCCGCGCCGCACTCGTTGCAGACATAGGCAGTGCGGGCTTTCGCTGCTGGGTTGGCCATTCAGGTCACGATCGGGGAGACGGCCACCACTGTAATCGGCTTTGGTCGCAACGGCTAAGACGGTTGGACGTTTTCGGCCCAACCCTGCCCGTCGCAGTGCAAGCTTGCAGACTCCCGGACTGGATGGCTTCCCTTCCCCTGCGGCAACGGAAACGGCAGCGCGGCGTGTTGCGTTTTCCCTTCCAGGCCGCCTGCAGTCCGGGCTGGATGATCAGTTGCACTCGGAGCCAGCAAGCAGCCGTTCGAGGGACGCAGGTGTCGCCGGAATCTTTCGTACTGCCGCTTCGCCCTCCGGGGGCGGCAGCTCATCGGATCACACGCCCTGATCGACCTGCCCTACCCGATTGTCCCCGGACTGCCAAGCCGGACAATGCGCCAGGGCGTCAAGCCGACGGTGCGGAAACCGATTCGGTCTTCGCAGCAATCGTATCGGCACGCCCAGTCTCGGCATCCGTATCGACATCGCGCTGCTCCACGATCCTGGCCGCGTGCGTATCTGCAGCGACCCGATGCTGCAGCGACTTGCATAGCTCGATGCCTGCAGCGGTCAGCTCCGCCCTTCCATCCTGCTCGATCACCAGCCCGCTTTCCACCATGCGCTGGCGGATCTCGGTATCGCCCGATTCCAGCGGAATGGCCTGGTCGATCCGCTGAAGCACTTCGAGCAGGGCAAGGTCTTCCAGAGAGATGGGATCCACGGCATTGTCCTGGTCAAGTCGCTGCATCATGCCACCACCCGGGGATCCAGGCCATCCATCTGCCGTGGCTGGGCGCGTAGAGGGAAAAGCCCGCAGGACGGGCTTTGGGGTATGGCAGGATTGGTGCCGGAGATAGGAATCGAACCTACGACCCCGTCATTACGAGTGACGTGCTCTACCAACTGAGCTACTCCGGCATGGTGCCTGCACACACTGGGCGATGATGACCGTAGGCCATCGTGACGCCGCAGGGAGCGAATTCTAGCCGGTCGACGCTCAATCGACCAGCTGCAGGCGCAATTCCCTTGGCAATGCGAAGACCATCCCTTCGGGTTCGCCTTCCAGCTCACGGACGGAATGGGCACCCAGCTCGTGCAGGCGCTGGATGACACCATGCACCAGCACGTCAGGCGCCGATGCCCCGGCAGTCACGCCGATATGGCGACGACCATCGATCCACACCGGGTCGATCTCGGCGGCGCCGTCGATCAGGTGGGCTTCGACGCCTTCGCGCTCGGCGAGCTCCCGCAGGCGGTTGGAGTTGGAGCTGTTGGGCGAGCCGACCACCAGCACCAGGTCGCAATCGCGGGTGAGCTCGCGCACCGCATCCTGGCGGTTCTGGGTGGCATAGCAGATATCGTCGTTGCGCGGGCCCTGGATGGCCGGGAATCTCTGCTTGAGCGCCTGGATGATCGCATGGGTATCGTCCACCGACAGCGTGGTCTGGGTGGTGTAGGCACAGTTATCCGGCTGGGCCAGCTGCAATGTCCCGACGTCAGCCAGCTCCTCGACCAGGTGGATGTGTCCATCGCCGGCTTCGGCGCTCCATTGGCCCATGGTGCCTTCGACCTCGGGATGGCCGGCATGGCCAATCAGCACCATGTCGCGCCCGGCGCGGCACTGGCGCGCGACTTCCAGGTGCACCTTGGTCACCAGCGGACAGGTCGCGTCGAACACTTTGAGGCCGCGTCGATCCGCCTCCTGGCGCACGGCCTGCGAAACGCCATGGGCACTGAAGATGACCGTGGCGCCATCGGGGACTTCGTCCAGCTCCTCGACGAAGACTGCACCGCGATGCTTGAGTTCGTCGACCACGTAGCGGTTGTGTACGACCTCGTGGCGGACATAGATCGGCGCGCCCAGGGTGTCCAGGGCGCGTTTGACGATTTCTATCGCACGGTCGACGCCGGCGCAGAAGCCACGGGGGTTGGCGAGAATGACGTCCATGGGCCTATTTTACGCGTTGTGCGCTTAAGCGCAGTGCACCCGCCGGGCAGTGGGAGATCGGGATGCAGACGGCCTGGCGAGCGGCCGCGCGCCCAGCAGTGGGTTTGCAAGCGGCTGTCGATGCGCAGTCGTGGATGAAAGCCCCCGGATGCGCCGCGCTTATCCGCGCTTTGGTTGTTTGTCCCCGCGTCCTTGCAGCAGCCCGAACAGCGCAATGCCGATCGCTCCCCCGACGATCGCCGAGTCGGCCAGGTTGAAGGCAGGCCAGTAGTGGTCGCGCCAGTACCACTGGATGAAATCGATGACATGGCCATGGAGGAGGCGGTCGATGAGGTTTCCAAACGCACCGCCAATCACCAGTGCAAATGGCAACGCCGTGCGCCAGTCACTGCGCGGGGTCTTTGCCAACCACCAGCCCAGCATCGCGCAGATTGCCAGGGCCAGCACCACGAAGAAATATTTCTGCCAGCCACCCGCATCGCTGAGCAAGCTGAACGCCGCGCCGGTGTTGTAGGTGCGGAACCAGTTCCAGAAGCCGTCGACCACGGGTACCGGCTCGAACTCGGGCAGGTTGCGTAACACCCAGAACTTGCTGAGCTGGTCCACTACGACGATGGAGGCTGAAATGGCTAGCCAGGGCAGTGCGTTTTTATTGTTGTTCGACATATGGTCTCGTCCCGTCATCCCGGCCGAAGCCGGGATCCAGTGGTGTTTGGCTGGTGTGGTCGTGCTGGAGGATCGAAAGGGATCCTGAGGGATCCCGGGGGATTCCGGCGTTCGGCAGAACCACAGGTAAGCCAAGCGACAAACCTGAAAACAGTGCTCCAGCCACCGTAGTGACTGGCCATGGTGACTAGAACCACGACCTCGTCTCGCCGGGCCCTTCGATGTTGCCCACGCACCGCCCGCACAGCTGCGGATGCGCTTCGTTGCTGCCGACATCATCGCGGTGGTGCCAGCACCGCACGCACTTGGCCTTGGCCGTGCGCGTTGCCGACACCGTGATGTCCTTGGCGTCGTCGTCGGCCAGGATCGCGACATCGCCGCTGATGAACAGGAAGCGCAGTTCGTCGGCCAGAGGCGCCAGCCAGTTCTGGTCGGCGACGCCGCAGCGCAAGGTGATCTCGGCTTCCAGTGCGGCACCGATCTCGCCGCTGGCACGCATCGGCTCCAGGATCGCGCTGACCTCCTCGCGCAGCGCAAGCAGCCGTTCGAATCGCTCCGGGGACAGGACAGCGGCATCGTCCAACGACTGCAATCTGTCGTACCAGGTAGCGAACAGCACATTGTCCGGACGTGCCGTACCACCCGGCGGTGCTGGCAGGTAATGCCACATTTCGTCCGCGGTGAAGCCAAGGATCGGGGTGATCCAGCGCACCAGGGTCTCGGTGACGTGGTACATCGCGGTCTGTGCGCTGCGACGGCCAGCCGAGTCTTCAGGCATCGTGTACAGCCGATCCTTGGTGACGTCCAGGTACAACGACCCCAGGTCGACGCTGCAGAAGTTGGACAGCGATTGCACGACTTCGGCAAAGTCATAACGCTCGTACGCGGCAGCGATGCGTTGTTGCAGGTCGTGCGTGCGATGCACGATCCAGCGATCAAGCGCGACCATGTCGTCCAGCGCGATCGCGTGCCGTGACGGGTCGAATCCATGCAGGTTGCCCAACAGGAAACGCGACGTGTTGCGGATGCGCCGGTACGCGTCTGCGGTCCGTTTGAGGATTTCCTGCGACAACGACATTTCGTTGCGATAGTCCGTGGACAATATCCACAGCCGCAGGATGTCCGCGCCCATCGTCTTGATGATGTCCTGCGGCTCGATGCCGTTGCCCAGCGACTTGGACATCTTGCGGCCCTGCGCATCGACCGTGAAACCGTGGGTGAAGCACTGTTTGTAGGGCGCCGCGCCATCCATCGCCACGCCGGTCAGCAACGACGACTGGAACCATCCGCGATGCTGGTCCGAACCTTCCAGGTACAGGTCGGCCGGCTTGTGCAGCCCATCTTGTGGACGCTTGGCCAGCACGCAGGCGTGGGTGACGCCCGAGTCGAACCAGACATCGAGGATGTCGGTGACCTTGTCGTAGTGTGCGGCCTCGTCGCCAAGCAGTTCGGTGGCATCGAGCGCATGCCAGGCTTCCACGCCTTCGCGTTCGACGCGGTCGGCGACCTGGCGCATGAGTTCCGGCGTGCGCGGATGCGGCTCACCGGTTTCGCGATGGTGGAACAGTGCGATTGGCACGCCCCAGGTGCGCTGTCGACTGATACACCAGTCCGGACGCCCCTCGACCATGCCTGCGATGCGCGCCCTGCCCCATTCGGGGAACCAGGCGACGGTCTCGATCGCAGCCAGCGCGGCGCGGCGCAACCCGGCCTGCTCCATCGAAATGAACCACTGAGGCGTAGCGCGAAACGCAACCGGCGTGCGGTGCCGCCAGCAATGCGGATAGCTGTGCGTGATCGTCTCGAAGGCGAGCAGGCTGCCGTCGTCCCGCAGCACCTGGACGATGGCGTCGTTGGCCTTCCAGATATGCGTGCCGGCCAGCACCGTGTCACCCGCAGGCGGCGTCGAGGGCAGGTACACACCGCGACCATCGACCGGGTTGAGTTGCCCGGCCGTGTATTTTTCGACCAGGCCGTAGCGCTGACCGACGATGAAGTCATCCTGGCCGTGACCGGGCGCCGTATGCACGACACCCGTACCGTCTTCATCGGAGACGTGGTCGCCGAGGATGACGGGGATCTCGCGGTCGTAGAACGGATGCAACAGCTTCTGGCCTTCCAGCCCGGCACCTTGCGTGCGGCCAAGCACGACGACGTCTTCAACGCCGTAGCGTTGCAGCACGCGCGCGACCAATGCTTCAGCCACGACCAGCAGGCGGCGACTGCCGTCACTGGCTTGCGGTCCTTCGACCAGGGCGTATCCAAGTTCAGGGCCGACCGACACGGCAAGACTTGCCGGCAGCGTCCACGGTGTCGTCGTCCAGATCGGCATCGCGACCTGCGCGCCGTCGGGCAGCGTCGCGCCGAAGGCCGATGCAAGTCGGTCGGGTTGTTTTGCCAGGTAGGCGACATCGATTGCGGGCGACTGCTTGTCCGCGTATTCGATCTCCGCCTCGGCCAGCGCCGAACCGCAATCGAAGCACCAATGCACCGGCTTCACACCGCGGGTGAGGTGTCCGCGCTCTACGATCCTGGCCAGCGAACGCAGCATCTCCGCCTCGTAGGCGTAATCCATGGTGCGGTAGGGATTGGCCCAATCAGCGACGATGCCCAGGCGTTTGAAGTCGCGACGCTGCAGGTCGATCTGCGCGTCGGCGTATTCGCGGCACTTGGCACGGAACTCGGCGGCGTCGAGCTTGACGCCGACCTTGCCGTGTTTCTTTTCGACCACCAGCTCGATCGGCAGGCCGTGGCAGTCCCAACCGGGCACGTTGGGCGCGTCGAAGCCGGCCAGCAGGCGAGACCGGACGACCGCATCCTTTAGCACCTTGTTGACAGCATGGCCCAGGTGGATGGCGCCATTGGCATACGGCGGGCCGTCGTGGAAGACATACGACGGTCGTCCACGCACCTGCTCGCGGATGCGGGCGTAGAGATCCTCGCCCTCCCAGCGTGCAAGCGTGTCCGGCTCGCGCTTGGGCAGGTCGCCCCGCATCGGGAAGTCCGTGGCCGGCAGGTGGATCGTGGCCTTGTACGGGTTGTCGGCTTTCTGTGGTTTGTCGGCGCTCACGCGGTGGCCTGTTGCAAAGGGGTGTCGGGAAGCATGCTGTCTGAAAGCTTGCTGTCTGAAAGCTTGCTGTCGGTGATGCTGCCAGCGGACGCGAGGATACCGCGTGCCTGCCTGGCGTCGTGCTGCATCTGTGCGACCAGTGCCGACAGGTCGTCGAATTTTTCCTCGTCGCGCAGCTTGGCGACGAACTCGACCGCGATCCGGCGCCCATACAGGTCGCCATCGAAGTCGAACAGGTGCGCCTCGAGCAACGGCTCGCTGCCATCCACGGTAGGCCGGGTGCCGAAGCTCGATACCGAGGCGTGTGCCCGCGCATCGACACCATGCACGCGCGTGGCGAAGATTCCGGACAGCGGCGGCAGCTTGCCAGCGTAACGCAGGTTGGCCGTTGGAAAGCCCAGCGTGCGCCCGAGCTGCTTGCCGTGCACTACCTTGCCGGCAATGGCGTAAGGGCGTCCGAGCAACCGCGCTGCTGCATCGAAGTCCCCAGCCCGCAATGCAGCGCGGATGCGCGTACTGGAAATGCGTTCGCCATCGAGTCGCACTGGCTCGACTTCACCGGCACTGAAACCAAGCTCCCGGCCCATGTCCTGCAAGGTCGACAGGTCCCCTTCCCGGCCCTTGCCGAAACCAAACCCGGGACCCACCCAGACTTCCCGAGCAGACAACCTTCGTGCCAGCACTGCCCGGACAAAATCCTGCGCCGACATCGCCACCAGTCCTGCGTTGAAACGCAGCAGGCCGACGACATCCACGCCCAGGGCCCTCAGGCCCTCGAACTTGGTCCTGGGCAGGGTCAACCGTGGCGGTGCGGCCCGCTTGCCAAAGTATTCGCGCGGCAGCGGCTCGAAACTCAGCGCCACCGCCGGCACACCCAGCGCACGCGCACGCGTGACCGCGTGCTGCACCAGGGCCTGATGGCCCAGGTGCAGGCCGTCGAAAGCACCGATGCAGACCACGCTGCCCTGGGGGCACACAGGCCCGCCTTCGAGGTCGCGGAACAATCGAGTCATGTCAGCTTTCAAGTATAGCGACGGCATGTCCACGGATGGCATGTCCAGGGGCAGCGTGCACCAACCCTCGCTCAGTTCCGCAGGTCGCGCGGCCGCATGCCCTGCAGCCACAACAGCGCCGCATAGGTCACGCCGCCGGCACCAACCAACACCGCCAGGCGCCAGATACGCGTCGTCCAGTGCCATGCGGTCCAATCCGGCCATAGCCACAGCAGCGCCAGCACCACGGCCACCATCCCGGCCACGGCCAGCAGCAATTGCCGCAGCAAGCGCCCCCAACCCGGCTCCACCGTGTAGACCGCCGCACGCCGCAGGTACCACCACAACTGCAGCGCATTGAGCCAGCCGGCCAGTGCGATCGCCATGGCCAGGCAAGCGTGTGCGCCGGGCACGCGTCCCAGTGCCTGGAAGATGTTGCCGTTTGTTGTCGCCAGCGCTTCGTGTCCAGCCGTGGTCAGCCACAGCAGGCCCAGCATCAGGAGCGCCGTGAAAAGCGCGTTGCCTGCCACTGCCACCAACGCAGCCTTGACCGGTGTCCGCGTGTCCTGCCGCGAATAAAATGCCGGCGCCAGCACCTTGACCAGCAGGAAGGCCGGCAGCGCCGTGCCCTGGGCGATCATGCTCAGTTGCGTCATTCGGGTATCGAATGCGGTGAACTCGCCGTGCTGGAACAACGTCGCGATCAACGGCTTGGCGCACAGGATCAATCCCAGGCAGGCAGGTACGCCGATCAGCAGGCAAAGCCGGAACCCCCAATCCAGCGCCCTGGAAAAGCCTTTCGGATCGGTCGAGGCATGGCGCCCGGACAAGTGCGGCAGGATCACGGTACCGATCGCAACTCCAAACATCCCCAGCGGAAACTCCAGCAGCCGATCCGTGTAATACAGCCAGGTCACGCTGCCGCCGACCAGGAACGAGGCAACAATGGTGTTCAGCAGCAGGTTGACCTGGACCACCGAGGCGCCAAACAGCGTTGGCACCATCAGCCGCATGATCTTGCGCACGCCGCGATCTGCGATCCCCCAGCGGGGCCGCGGTAGCAAACCCAATTTGTGCAACGAGGGCAATTGCACGGCCAGTTGCAGGATGCCTGCGGCAAACACGCCCCAGGCCAGGGCGATGACAGGCTCGTCCAGGTCCAGCAGCTTTGCCGCGCACAGCGCCGCGGTGATCATCGACAGGTTCATCAGCACCGGCGACAGTGCCGGGATGGCAAACCGGTCGTAGGTGTTGAGGATGCCGCCAGCCAGCGCCGCCAATGAAATGAACAAGGCATACGGGAAGGTGATCCGCAGCATCTCTGCCGCCAACCGGCCCTGCTCGGTATCGGCACCAAACCCGGGCGCGAATACCGGCATGATCCAGGGCGCCGCCAGCACCGCGATCGCGGTCAGCACCAGCAATAAAGCAGTCAGCGTACCGGCGACCCGGTCGACCAGCGCCTTCACCGCGGCATGGTCGCCACGCGCCTTGTACTCGGCCAGCACCGGCACGAAGGCCATCGAGAACGAGCCTTCGGCCGACAGCCGACGCATGAAGTTGGGGATGCGGAAGGCCACCACGAAGGCGTCCATGGCCGGACCGGCACCAAACACGCCTGCGTAGACCTGGTCACGGACCAGGCCGGAGATGCGCGAGAGAAACGTCACCCCGCTGAACACGGCAGTGGAGCGCAGCAGGCCGCCCTTGCGCGGGGCTTTGGCGGCCGGGACGCCGGGATCGGGTGCACTCACGAGGAAAGTTGCAGGCTTTTCGTAGGAGCGGCTTCAGCCGCGAGCTTTTGATTTTGGCTGACTTGGCTCCTGCTCCTGCCTATGTAGGCGTTGTGGTGGCATACCGCCACCGGCAAGTCGCGATCGCCTTTCCGGACTCTCTGATCGCGACTTGCCGGTGGCGGCATGCCACTTCCACGCCTACAGGTGCTCCCATGGCAGGGCGCAGGACAGGAGCTCGCGGCTGAAGCCGCTCCTACAACGGCTTCAGACCGTGGGAGTTCCCGGATATTGACGCAAGCCTCTGAATCGCCCATACTTTCCTGTCTGGTCGGGCAGTCGCCTGCCCCTGCAGCGTCTGCGAAACCTTTCGCAGCCCCATCCCAAATTACAACAGTTCCCAGGATTCCTACGTGGCCAATATCAAGTCCGCCAAGAAGCGCGCCCGCCAAGCCGTCGTGCGCAATGCCCGCAACAGCGCCCAGCGCTCGATGCTGCGCACCTCCATCAAGAAGGTCCTCAAGGCGCTCGACGCCAACGACCTGGCCGGTGCCCAGGCCGCGTTTGCCGTAGCGCAGCCGATCATCGACCGCTTCAGCGCACGCAACCTGATCCACAAGAACAAGGCCGCCCGCCACAAGAGCCGCCTCACCGCGCGCATCAAGTCGCTGCAGGCCGCCTGAGCCAACGCTCGGGGTTTGACAAGAAACCCGGCTCCGGCCGGGTTTTTTCGTGGTGGGCACAAAAGAGGCTGCAACCGTCCCGCGGCCAAACAGGCCATGGCTGGGTCGGCAATTCCCCCGCCAGGATGCACTCATCACGCACGCATGACTGTCATCCAATCCACTGTCATCCAACCCAGCAGTGCCATCCAGAGGCGACGCCGAAGGACCTGCTTCATGCATCCCGCGCAGGACGGCAGATCCTGCGCTGCGCTCAGGATGGCAGGATATTTTAGACAGGCGCGCCGTCGTTGCGGATGCCGCCAGTGCTGCCGTTGTCGGGGCTGCCGTCATCAGCGCTGCCTTCATCGGTGACGCTGCCATCGAACGCGTCGGCGACGACAACCTGACGACGACGCAGCTTTGCCCGGCAACCGTCTGTCAGCCTGCATCGCCAGTGGGTTCGTAAGGCGCGGCAATCGCCGCGGCTTCGGCCGCTTCCTCGCGCTGGCGGTCCAGCAACGCCATCACGTCCAGCATGATCGGCCAGGTCCCCTGCCGCGCGATCGCGGACGTCAGGTACCAGGGGCCCTTCCAGTCCAGTTCGGACACGATGCGTTCGGCCTGGGCCCGGGCTTCGTCCTCGAACAACAGGTCGGCTTTGTTGAGGACCAGCCAGCGCGGCTTGTCCAGTAGTCCCGGGTCATGCCGCTCGAGTTCGCGCTCGATCGCGCGGACCTGCTCCACGGGGCCGGCACCATCCACGCCACCGGCCTGGGGGTCGCCCTCCATGGACATGGGCGCCATGTCGACCAGGTGCAGCAGCAGCCGGGTGCGCTGCAGGTGGCGCAGGAACTGCGCGCCCAATCCTGCACCGTCGGCCGCGCCTTCGATCAGCCCCGGGATGTCAGCAATCACGAAGCTGCGGTGCGCCTCGACGCTGACCACGCCAAGGTTGGGATACAGCGTGGTGAACGGGTAGTCGGCCACCCGTGGCGTCGCCGCCGACACTGCGCGGACAAAGGTGCTCTTGCCGGCGTTGGGAAAGCCCAGCAGGCCGACATCGGCCAACAGCTTGAGTTCCAGTTGCAATTCCCGCTGCTCGCCCTCGGCGCCCGGGGTGGACTGGCGTGGCGTACGGTTGGTCGAGCTCTTGAAATGCATGTTGCCCAACCCTCCCTTGCCGCCGCGCGCCACCAGCAGGCGCTCGCCATGGCGGGTCAGGTCGCCGATCACCTCGTCGGTGTCGACGTTGGTGACCACGGTGCCCGTCGGGACGGTGACGATCGCATCATCGCCACCCTTGCCGTACATCTGGCTGCCCATGCCGTTTTCGCCGCGCTGCGCTCGGAACTGCTTCTGGTGGCGAAAGTCGACCAGCGTGTTGAGGTTCTCGTCGGCCTGCAGCCAGACGTCGCCACCATTGCCGCCATCGCCTCCATCCGGACCACCCAGCGGGATGAACTTCTCGCGCCGGAAACCGACGCAGCCATTGCCGCCGTTTCCGGCAGTCACGGTGATCTTGGCTTCGTCTACGAGTTTCATAAGGGCCGGGAGTGGGGATTGGAGATTGGAGATTGGGGATTGAATGTTCGCAAGTGCGGCTGGGCGCTACTCCAGCAGTTTAACCGGGACGGTGCTGGTACCAGGACGGCTTTTGCCAATCCCGAATCACCAATCCCGAATCCCGGCTCCTAAACGAAAAACCCCGCCGAAGCGGGGCTCTCGTCGAAGCGTCGCGAGGATCAGGCCTCGACGATGCTCACGGTGCGGCGCTTCTTTGCGCCCTTGACCGAGAACTCGACCTTGCCGTCGACCAACGCAAACAGCGTGTGGTCGCGACCCAGGCCGACGCCGGTGCCCGGATGGAACTGGGTGCCGCGCTGGCGCACGATGATGTTGCCCGCTTCGATCGCCTGGCCGCCATACATCTTGACGCCGAGGTATTTCGGGTTGGAATCGCGGCCGTTGCGCGAGGAACCTACGCCCTTTTTATGTGCCATGGCTGCGTCTCCTTACTTCTTGTTGTCACCACCGGCAATGCCGGTGATTTCGATTTCGGTGTAATGCTGCCTGTGGCCCATCTGCTTGCGATGGTGCTTGCGGCGGCGGAACTTGACGATACGGATCTTGTCGGCGCGACCGTGGCTGACGATTTTTGCGGTGACGCTTGCGCCCTTGAGCGCATCGCCAAGCTTGATGCCGTCGCCGTCACCCAGCATGAGCACGTTGTCGAACGTGATCTCCTTGCCGGCTTCCGCGTCGAGCTTCTCGACCCGCATCGTTTCGCCTTCCATCACGCGGTATTGCTTACCGCCTGTGACCAGAACTGCGTACATGATTGCTTTCCTTTTATGTAGTTCTTCTAGGTACCTGCCGCAATCGAGTGCGGACAGAAGCGGAATTGTAGGGTATTCAGCGAGTTAGGGTCAACTCCACCAAGGCACGGAGTCCCTGCCGTAGCCGTAGCCCGGGGAAGCCAAGCGCACCCGGGGCCAGCCGCCCGCCTCTGGTGCTGCCTGGCCCCCGTGTGCGCTTCGCTTACCCGGGACCCGGGCTACGGCTACTCTCGTCGGCCCACCCTCCCGCTCGCGCCCCTGCTTGCCAGCCCGGCCACCCTGTCATCCTGGGCGCAGCGACGGATCTGCTTGGCTTTCCGGGCGCGGCAAGGGCAGGAACAGATCCTTCGCTGCGCCCAGAATGACAAAAGGAGTGTGTAGTAGCTTTCAGATTGCATTTGCAACTGGCCCGACAAAGGCCCTGGTGCCCACCGAAAGCTGAACAGCCACCCTGCTTTGTGGTCGCAACCCCTGAAACGCGCCACCCCCAGACTGGCATCTGCCCGGGTTTGCCCCCAAATCATTGGCTCGTTACGCTTGTTCGTTGCCTGTCGTCCCCGCGACGGCCCGGTCCGGGCCAATCCCACCCGGATATCCCCCAAGTAGCGCTACCCAAGGAAAACCGCCCTGATGGCGATGGATTTCATCCGCATCCGCGGAGCCCGCACCCACAACCTGAAGAACATCGACCTCGACCTGCCGCGCGAGAAGCTGATCGTGATCACCGGTTTGTCCGGCTCGGGCAAGTCGTCGTTGGCGTTCGACACGATCTATGCCGAAGGACAGCGCCGTTACGTCGAGTCGTTGTCGGCCTACGCCCGGCAGTTCCTGTCGGTGATGGAAAAGCCCGACATCGACCACATCGAGGGCCTGTCGCCAGCGATCTCGATCGAACAGAAATCGACTTCGCACAACCCGCGCTCGACCGTCGGCACCATCACCGAGATCTACGATTACCTGCGCCTGCTGTACGCCCGCGTAGGCACGCCGCGCTGCCCCGACCATGGTTTCCCGCTGGAGGCACAGACCGTCAGCCAGATGGTCGACCAGGTCATGGCGTTGGGCAACGACAAAGGCGCTGCTGGCAAAAGCCATGCCGAGCAACGCTGGATGCTGCTGGCGCCCGTGATCCGCGAACGCAAGGGCGAGCATGCGCAGGTGTTCGAGCAACTGCGCGCTCAGGGCTTCGTACGCGTGCGCGTGGACGGCATCCTGTACGAGATCGACGACGTCCCCACGCTTGCCCTGCGGCAAAAACACACCATCGAAGCAGTGATCGATCGCTTCCGCGTGCGCGAGGACCTCAAGCAACGCCTGGCTGAATCGTTCGAGACTGCATTGCGCCTGGGCGAAGGCATGGCGACGGTGCAGTCGATCGACGATGAAACTATCCCGCCGTTGCTGTTCTCCTCGCGCTACAGCTGCCCGGTCTGTGACTACGCGCTGTCGGAGCTGGAGCCGCGACTGTTCTCGTTCAACTCCCCGGTCGGCGCCTGTCCCGAGTGCGACGGCCTGGGCGTGAGCCAGTTCTTCGATCCGGCCCGCGTGGTCGTGCATCCGGAACTGTCGCTGTCTGCCGGCGCCGTGCGCGGCTGGGATCGACGCAACGCCTATTACTTCCAGCTGATCGCCTCGCTTGCGCGCCATTACGACTTCGACGTCGACACGCACTGGCAGGACCTGGGCAAGGACGTGCAACAGGCGGTGCTCTACGGCAGCGGCGGCAAGGCCATCGCCTTCACCTATCTCACCGATGCCGGCGGACGCCGCCAGCGCAGGCACAAGTTCGAAGGCATCGTGCCCAACCTGGAGCGTCGCTACCGCGAAACCGAGTCTTCAGCGGTGCGCGAGGAGCTCTCCAAGTACATCAGCGAGCAGCCCTGCCCCACCTGCGAAGGCGCGCGCCTCAACCGCTCCGCACGCAACGTCTTCGTGGCGGACAAGCCGCTGCCGGACATCGTGGTCCTGCCGATCGACGAGGCACTGGCCTTCTTCGAACAGATGACGCTGCCCGGCTGGCGCGGCGAGATCGCCAGCAAGATCGTCAAGGAAATCGGGGACCGACTGCGTTTCCTCGTCGATGTCGGCCTGGACTACCTGACACTTGAACGCCGCGCGGGCACGTTGTCCGGCGGCGAAGCGCAGCGGATCCGACTGGCCTCGCAGATCGGCGCCGGCCTGGTCGGCGTGCTGTACGTGCTCGACGAGCCGTCCATCGGCCTGCACCAGCGCGACAACGAGCGCCTGCTCGGCACGCTCACCCGACTGCGCGACCTGGGAAATACCGTGATCGTGGTCGAGCACGACGAGGAAGCGATCCGCCTGGCCGACCATATCGTCGACATTGGCCCAGGTGCCGGCGTGCATGGTGGTGAAGTCGTCGCCCAGGGCAGTTATGCCGACGTGCTGAAGGCGCCGCGCTCGATCACAGGCCAGTACCTCAGTGGCAAGAAGAAGATCCAGGTGCCGGAGCAACGGCACAAACCCAATCCAAAGATGATGCTGAAGCTCGAAGGCGCGTCCGGCAACAACCTGCGCGACGTCGACGTCGAGATCCCGTCCGGGTTGTTCACCTGCGTCACCGGTGTCTCGGGCTCGGGCAAGTCGACCCTGATCAACGACACGCTATACAAGCTCGCCGCCAACGAAATCAATGGTGCATCCCACAAACCCGCGCCGTATCGCGAGGTGGAGGGGCTGGATCTGTTCGACAAGGTCGTCGACATCGACCAGTCGCCGATTGGTCGCACGCCACGATCCAATCCCGCGACCTACACCGGGCTGTTCACGCCGCTGCGCGAACTGTTTGCACAGGTCCCGGAGTCGCGTGAGCGCGGGTACGCACCGGGCCGTTTCAGCTTCAACGTCCGCGGCGGCCGTTGCGAAGCCTGCCAGGGTGACGGCCTGATCAAGGTCGAGATGCACTTCCTGCCCGATGTCTATGTCGCCTGCGATGTCTGCGGAGGCAAGCGCTACAACCGCGAAACACTGGAGATCCTCTACAAGGGCCACAACATCTCCGACATCCTCGAGATGACCGTGGAGGACGCACTGACCCTGTTTGAGCCGGTGCCATCGATCGCACGCAAACTGGAAACGCTGATGGATGTCGGCCTGAGTTACATCAAGCTGGGCCAGAGCGCGACCACGTTGTCAGGGGGTGAAGCGCAACGCGTGAAACTGTCCAAGGAACTCTCGCGCCGCGACACCGGGCGGACGCTCTACATCCTCGACGAGCCGACGACCGGCCTGCATTTCCACGACATCGAGCACCTGCTGGCCGTATTGCATCGCCTGCGCGACGACGGCAATACCGTGGTCGTGATCGAGCACAACCTGGACGTGATCAAGACAGCCGACTGGATCATCGACCTGGGGCCGGAAGGCGGACATCGCGGCGGCCAGATCATCGCCACCGGCACGCCCGAGGACGTGGCCAGGATGAAACAGTCCTGGACCGGGCAGTTCCTCGCCAGGACACCGGGTATCGACCGCAAACCTTCCAAAAGGAAAGCCACTGCATGAGCAAGCAGGACAAATCCGCGTCACGGAAACAAACCCCGGAAAAAGCAACGCCCGGGCAAGCCAAGCCAAAGCAGGCCGCGCTGAAGAAAGCATCCAGCAAACGCGCCACCCCCAAGCAGGCGAAGCAATCCGGCGCTCGGTCCCGTGCGCCTGGCACCGGCAAGCCCGCGGCGAAATCCAACAAGCCACCTGCCCGTAAATCGCCTGCACGCAAAGCCGCGCCCACCGATGAAGCGGCCACGCAAACCGCTCAGTCCATCGCAGCCATGAACCTGATCAGCGTTCCGATGAGTGTCCGCTGGCGCGACCTCGATGCCTTCAACCACGTCAACAATTCCAAGTTCCTCAGTTATCTCGAGGAAGCACGATTGCAATGGCTGATGACGCTCCCGGGTGAGTGGATCGACGAGAACATCGCACCGGTCGTCGCCGCGGCGCACATCAACTACCTGCGCCCGATCGCATGGCCCAACGACATAGCGATCGAACTGTTCGTCGAGCGCCTGGGCAACACCAGCCTGACCATTGGGCACCGCATCATCGGGGCAAGCGATCGTGATGCGCATTATGCCGACGGCCACGTGGTGATGGTCTGGATAGACAAGCAAGGTGGCAAGGCGGCCGCCTTGCCGGAAGTGGTGCGCATGGCCTGCCGTAGCGCCTGAGCCCGCATCAAATGCGCATTGAATGCGTTTCGTGGGAGCGGCTTCAGCCGCGAGCCCCTGATCGTGATCTGGATGTTGTAGGAGCGACGTAAGTCGCGATTGCTCTAAGGGACACCTGATCGCGACTTGCCGGTGGCGGCGTGCCGTCACCACTCCTACAAAGGGAAACGGCACGATCAAGAGCTTGCGGCTGAAGCTGCTCCTGCAACGGCTTTCTCAGGGCCTGCGGGCCTGGAATTTCCCGTTCACCACGCCGCCATCCTCCAGCCCGAATTCGATCTCGACGTTGTCGCCTGGCTGCAACGCGACACTTGGCTGCATCAGCATCAGGTGCATCCCACCCGGTGCAAATACTGCCGCGTCGTCGGGTCCGATCGTCAGCGTCGGAACCGGACGCATGCGGCTGATCCCGTCGACGACGCGCGTCTCGTGGATGGACACCTCCGCGAACGACTGACTGCGTGCGGAAACGATATCCAGAGGCCGGGGGCATCGATTTTCAATGCGCCCAAATCCGGCCATCACCATCATCGTGCCTGCCTGCATTCCCGCGGGAGGGATGCGCACCCATCCACCAACCACCTGTTGCGTGCAGTCGCGCGTACAAGCCGCCATGCATGGCAGGCAGCCCAGCAAGAGCACCCACGACAATCGCATGCAATACGTCTTCATGCGCCTATGATAAGGCGCAAGCCATCGCCGGAACCGTCCGATGAAACGCCTGCTGTCACGGATACCGTTGTCGCTGTCATTCACACCGCCCGCTATCGCTGGCCAAAGGACGTCAAACCATGACAACCCCCACCAAACTCGTTGACACCATCGATCACGGCACCATCCGTGAACTCAAACTCACCCGACCGCCCGTCAACGCACTCGATCCAGCGCTATGCGGCGCGTTGACCGATGCCATCGCGAAGGCCGTCACCGATGGCGTGCAAGGCCTCGTCCTGAGTGGTGGCCCGAAAGTGTTCTCGGCGGGACTGGATGTCCCGTACCTGCTCTCCTTGGGTCACGACCGCGAGGCGTTGCAGGCCGCGTGGGAAGCATTCTTTACCGCTGCGCGCGCACTGGTTGCATCACCCGTTCCCGTGGTCGCAGCGATGGCCGGGCACGCGCCGGCCGGAGGCTGCGTACTGGCGCTGTGTTGCGACTACCGGATCATGGCCAATGGCCCGTTCCGGATCGGCCTCAACGAAACCCAGGTCGGGCTGGTCGCGCCTGAAGGCATCCAGTCCGTGCTGGCTCGTGTCGTTGGACCGCATCGCGCCGAGCGCCTGCTGGTTGCCGGGGAACTGGTCGAGGCCGAACAGGCAAAGGCGATTGGGCTGGTCGACGAACTGGTGGATATCGACCACGTCAGCGCGCGTGCCGTCGTGTGGCTGGAATCGCTGCTGGCATTGCCGCGACAACCGATGCTGGCCACCCGCGCCATCGCCCGTGGCGACTTGATCGCCACACTGCAGCCCGAGCGTATCGACCTGCCACGTTTCATCGATGGCTGGTACGAGGCCGATACGCAGGCCGGATTGCATGCGCTGGTCGCCAAACTGGGCAAATAGATACGCTGTTGCTTTTTGTAGGAGCGGCTTCAGCCGCGAGCTCTTGATCTTGATCGTGATGTTGTAGGAGCGATGTAGGTCGCGACTGCTGTCCCGTGGCACCTCATCGCGACTTGCATCGCTCCTACAAGAGCCAAGAGCCAGACAGAAAGAGCTCGCGACTGAAGCCGCTCCTGCGAAGAACCCGCGCCTTGGCGTCAGTCCGCGCCCGTCGCCACCGGTCGCGTCGGGTCGGAAATCCATCCGCTCCACGACCCGGTGAACAATTTCGCGCCCTTGAGTCCCGCGCGTTCCATCGCCAGCAGGTGGTGGCAGGCAGTAACGCCACTGCCGCACATGGCGATTGTCTGCCCTGGCGCATGCTCCCCGATCGTCTCGCGCCATTCATCTGCCAGCTGCATCGGTGGCTTGAAGCGGCCGTCGACGAGATTTTCGGCATACGGACGGCTGCGCGCACCGGGCACATGGCCAGCGACGCGATCGATCATCTCGTTCTCGCCCCGGAAGCGATCGGCACCCCGTGCATCCAGCAACAGGTCGCCGGCCTCCAGGCGCGCCTGGACGGCCTTTGCATCCAGCAGCCGGCTCTCGTCAAACGCAGTTGCAGGGTATTCAGTGGCCATGGGGGAGGGACGGTGGGAGTCCACAGGCAACCCGAGCGCTGTCCACCGCGCCCATCCGCCATCCAACACCGCCACTTTTTCGTGTCCCAGGCAGCGCAGCAGGAACCAGGCGCGCGCGGCCAATGCGCCGTCACTGCCGTCGTAAACGACGACCTGGTGTTGCGGCGTGATACCCCAGGCCCCTAGCTTGGCAGTGAAGTCGGCAGCGTCTGGCCATGGATGCCGCCCCTGCCCCTGCCTGCCCAGGTCAGACAGGTCATGGTCCAGGTGCGCGTAGACGGCACCGGGCAGGTGCGCCTGCCGGTAGGCATGCTCGCCTGCATCGGGCTCGGCCAGCGAAAAACGGCAATCGATCAGCGCCAGGTCCGCACGACCCAGTCCAACCGACAGGGTCTCGGCCTGCACCAGCGTCGTCCATCCAGCCATTACGCGCCCTCCAGTCGATGTCGCAGGTTGTAGAGGATCGAGGCGGTCGCACCCCAGATCCGTTGTCCGGCAATACCATCATCCACGTATTCCAGCACTTCGCGCGGCCGGCCGCGCCAGTCGATGCGGTTGCGCTGCAGGTTGCGTGGGGTCATCAGGAAGTCCAACGACACCTCGAATACCTCCGCGACCTCGCGAGGATCAGGCCGTGCGACGTAATCGGGCGTGATGGTGGCAACCAGTGGCGCCACGGCAAAGCCGGTGATGGTCGCCAGTGGATCGAGCCATCCCAAGGGCGTGACCTGCACCGCAGTCAGGCCGACCTCCTCGTGTGTTTCGCGCAGCGCGGCAGCACAGGCATCGCGATCGGTATCCTCGATACGACCACCGGGAAAACTCACCTGCCCGGCATGGTGTCGCATCACGTCGTTGCGTCGGGTAAGCAGCACCTGCAGCCCCTGGGGGCGCGCCACCAGGCCGACCAGGACAGCTGCCGGAGTGGGGGGCGTGGCCGGCAGCACGTCGGCAATATCATGCAGGTTCCAGCACGCTGTCGTCGGCGGCGCCAGCAGCGGGTGCAGGACGTCGCGGATCCTTGCAAGCAGTGACGCCGGATCCGCCATGTCAGCCCTCTCCCGCTGTCGACCTTTCGCGCGCCGGGAGAACCGACTCCATGATCCGCAAACGCTCGTCGTCGTTGAGTTGCGACCAGTGTGCGATCTCGGACACGGTGCGGTGGCAACCGTGGCACAGGCCGGCGTCATCCAGCGTGCAAACGCCAATGCATGGGCTCAGGACGGCGCGGAATGGGGCATTCATCGCCTAGGTCAAGCCCGCTTGCGCAGCTGAATCAACGCCAAGGCACGCTTTACATGCCTTGCAATTGGGATCGCAAAACCCTTCCGGCTTGAATGCATTGCCAACCCTGTCGATTCTCACCTGGTGCTCACGAGCACGATGTTGTCGCCGCGCTTTACCTTGAGAATGTATGACTCGCCATCTTCTACCTGTTTGAAATATCCCCTGACTTTCAGGGCGCGTGCGCCAGCAACAACATGCTTGTTCAATGCAAGGATTTGACCACCGACCATCAACGCGCTGGCGTTCCCAGGAGCCGAAGGCCTTGCGCTGGCGTCAGTCAACTTGTCGGGGATCGGATTCAGCGGCAACCCGCTCGTCTCCGGCTCGACACCAAAATCGCAAGCATTGCCAGCCCACGCCAGGCTTGGCGCGAGCAGAAGTGTAGCGAGCAGGATGAGCAGTGCCGCGGGTGGCATGGTGACGTCTCGAATCGAGGCCTGAAGGTGGCAATGTGAACCGGCTTTGGCGGCGCTTTAAAAAGACTGCGCCGGCAAATGCCGGCGCAATGGTGGCTCTTTGGCCGGCGAGTTGAATCGCATGGCGATCAACGTCGCTGGGGCCCCGCTTCCACGGGGATGACACGCTGACAATGGCTAGCGCTGCGCGCTCGCGAATGCCCTTGAGTCACCGGATCCCCGCCTTCGCGGGGATGACACATCGGCAAACCCGCTCGCGCAAGCGCGAACGGGCCGTTGCGTCACTTGACGCTGATCAGCTTGACGTCGAACACCACCGCCACGTTGGGCGGATATGGCGAGCGCGGGTCGTCGCCGAAGGCCTTGTCTGACGGCAGCGTAACTTCCCACTTGGAGCCCTGTGGCATCTGCACCAGGACGTCGCGGATCGCAGCCATCTCGATCTTGCTCAACTGGATCTCAGGCATCTTCTGGGCGGGTTTGTCCGGGTTCGGATGCTGGCCCCAGGGATACGGGCCGCCGACTTCCAGCGACACGGTGCTGGACTGGGTCGGTTTGCGACCGTTGCCGACTTCCAGGACCTTGTACTGGATGCCGTTGGGCATTGTCTTGACACCCGGCTTGGCCTTGTTCTGGGACAGGTAGGTGCTGCTCTTGGTCTTGTTTTCGGCCGCAGCCTTGTCATACGCGGCCTTTGCCTTGGCCTGCTGGCGCTTCTGCATGTCGCCATAGACTGTGCGCATGTCCTCGATGGACACGGATGGGTCTTTCTTGGCGTAACCGTCCTGCACGGCCTTGGTCATGGTGTTCAGGTCGAGCGCTTCACCGCTCTCGATGGCCTCGCGACCAAGCTGATAGCCGAGCGCATAGCTCAGCTTGCCCTTGGCGGAGGAGGTGTCCTGGGCGCTGGCGATGCCGGCGGTCAGGGTCAGGGCCGCCAGGGTGGCAGCAAGCAAACGCAACTTCATTCGGTGGAACCTCCGGTAGATGGAGCTTGCAGGATCGATATCCGGCCAGACAGCGGGGCGATCACGACCGCCCCTGCAAACCAGACACAATTGACGCGATAGGATAACGGCCATGGGGCTTAACCGCCACTGACGCACCCTACCCATCACGGTAATCCGACCGCCCTTTCCCCGACAAGTTCCGGGGTGTCGGGCCCCGGAACCCCCATAACGACGAGCGCTCATGACCGATTCATTCTTGCTGACCAGCGACCGCGACGCGGTCCGCACCATCACCATCAACCGCCCGGGCAAGCTCAACGCCCTCGACAGCGCCACACTGGACGCGCTGGACGTAGCCTTCGAGGCCGCCGCGGCCGATACCGGCGTGCGCGTCATCGTGTTGACCGGCACCGGCCCGAAAGCGTTTGTTGCCGGCGCGGATATCTCCGAGATGAACAACCTGACGCCGGTCCAGGGCCGCGATTTCTCGCTACGCGGCCAACGCATGATGCGCCGGGTCGAAACGCTTCCCAAACCGGTGATCGCGATGATCAACGGGTTTGCGCTGGGTGGTGGATTGGAGCTGGCGATGTGCTGCCACCTGCGCATCGCCGCGGACACGGCCAAGGTCGGGCAGCCGGAAGTGAACCTCGGGCTGATCCCGGGCTTTGGCGGCAGCCAGCGCCTGCTGCGGCTGGCCGGACGCGCCGCGACCCTGGAACTGTGCCTGGCCGGCGCGCCGATCGACGCGGCCCGGGCAATGCAGCTGGGCATCGTCAACCGGGTCGTCGCGGCAGACCAGCTTGAAGACGAAACCATGAAACTCGCAACACAGCTCGCCGGTTCGGCTCCGCTGGCGCTGCGCGGCGTGCTGGACTGCGTCAACGTGGGCGGTGAATGCAGCATCGAAGAAGGCCTGGCCTACGAGGCGGCGCAATTTGGCCTGATGTTTGCCACCGACGACATGCGCGAAGGAACGACCGCCTTCCTGGAGCGCCGCAAGCCGACCTTCGTCGGCCGCTGAGGGCTGGTTGACTGCATCCTTGCCAGCGCAGGTCGACTGATCGCATGGCGATGCCCTGCCCCACCTGTGGCTGTGATGCTGGCGTGGGCGGCGCTGCCCACGCGATCCAGGCGGCGCTGCGTATCGACGACATGGACACCGCGATCAGGCTCGGGCTGCTGGACGCAGGCAACGATTGCGTCGCCTGCACGCAGGCCTGCCGCGAATCGCTGCACGCCTCCCGCATCGCACGCCAGCGGGCCCTGGATGCACGCGAGCGGTTTCGCAAACGCGATGCGCGCCTGGCTCGCCGACGCCAAGAGCGTGACGCGCGACGCAAGGCACCAGCGACCGGAAGTCCTGCCAATACCGCTACACCAGGGCTACCTCCCGCAGCCGCAGCCGCGCTGGCACGGGCCAAGGCAAAAGCGGCAGGACGCGACGGGAAATGACGGCAACAAGGCCCGGATCCACGCCGCCGGCCACACGCAGGGCAAAGGCGCGCAAACCACGCGCCAGCAAGCTGCGACAGGCCGAAATCGAGGAGTTGTTTTCACGCCTGGCCGAACTCGACCCCACCCCGGAGACGGAACTCGAATACACCAGCACCTTCGAACTCCTGGTCGCGGTCATCCTGTCCGCGCAGGCGACCGATGCCGGCGTCAACAAGGCAACGCGCCGCTTGTACCCGGTCGCCAACACACCGCGCAAGATCCTCTCGCTGGGTGAGGACGGCCTCAAGCAATACATCTCGACGATTGGCCTTTACAACGCCAAGGCGGCGAATGTCGTTGCGATGTGCAGGCTATTGCTGGAACGACACGACGGCAAGGTACCGCAATCGCGCGAAGCGCTCGAGGCGCTTCCCGGTGTCGGCCGGAAGACTGCCAATGTCGTGCTGAACACTGCCTTTGGCGAGCCCACGATTGCCGTGGACACGCACATCTTTCGCGTCGCCAATCGCACCGGGCTGGCGCCAGGCAAGACCGTGCGCGCAGTCGAGGACGGATTGGTGAAGGTGGTTCCGCCTCATTACCTGCAGCACGCGCACCATTGGCTGATCCTCCATGGACGCTACACCTGCAAGGCGCGCAAGCCGATGTGTCCGCAGTGCCCGATCCACGACCTGTGCAAATATCCGGACAAGACGGCGGCGCAATGACCTGCGTCGTTGCGAAGGATGCATGGCCACGGATCGTGCAAATGGAAACGGCGGGCCGAAGCCCGCCGTATCGACTTGCATCACATGCAACGTCGGATCAGAAGCGGAATTCGCCCCACACGCCAAACTCATCGGTCTGCACGTCCACGCTCTTGGAATCGTTATCGCGCTGCGTGTGCTTGTACACCGTGGCGAGCTTCACGCCCTTCACGATCGGGAACTCGACACCGATGTTGTAGTAGGTGTCCTGCAAGCTGGGATCCAGCGTCTTGCTGAGATCGGCCTGGTCGTAGCGACCAAATAAAGTGATGCCACCCTCGGTCAGCCCAACGCTGCCCCATACCGAATAGCCACTGGCTTTATCTGAGGCGACCGTCAACACGTTGTTCCAGTTCCTGGCCTGGAAATACTCCACGCCCAAACGCGTGTTACCCGAGGCGTAAGCCGCCATGAAGTCCACGCGGTTTGCGTTGTGCTCGGCGTTGACGTTCTGCTTTTCCTTGCCCAGCGTGCCGGAGTAAGCGCCAACACCCAGGACGATGCTATCGGTCGGGTTGTAGCTGACGCGTCCTTCGAAGTCCACGCCCTGGCTGCGGCTGGGGTTCTTGTAGCCGTTGCCGTTGACCGCGGCGGCGGCGTACTGCAGCGAACCATCGGCCACCGTGCCAGCAACATGCAGGCCCCAGTCGGACGAGGTGCCGTACTTCAGCCGGTCGATCAGCGTGTTCTCGACGTAGCGATACCCGTACGACCCTTCGGCGAACGGAACCCAGGGCAGGTCGGTGGCACCGGCACGGACCACCAGGGCATCACTGAACTTGCCCTGCAGGTAGGCCTTCTTGATGTAGATCTCGGTCGCGCCGATGGCCGAGGAGTACTGGAAGTCAGTGGTCAGGTTTACCGACCACACATCGTCGAACGCGTGGTCAACGCCCAGGTAGAAACGCTTGATGTCGAATGCAAACCCGGATTTGTCGGTCTTGTTGCCGTGGCTCGTGTCGTCGATGTTGGTCAGGTCGTAGTACATGCGGCCGCTGATCTTGGTGTCGTTGACCAGCTTCTCCAGCTTGTCGACCTTGGCCTTGGTCGCCTGCGCCGCCTCGACATCCTGCGCGGTGGCGGTATTGATGCTGGACTGTGCATCAGTGCGCTCCTGCAGGGCATCCAACTGCGCCTGCAAGGCGGCGATCTGGGCTTGGAGTTGCTGCAATTGCGTGTCGGTGACCGTGGTGCTCTGGCCAGCGGCATGGGCAGGGTTGGTCGCGACCAGGCCTGCAAGGCCGAGACTGGCTGCAACGGCGATCGCGAGCATGTTGTAACGCATGGGTGGTCTCCATGGGGAAGGTTGAAAGTGCGTTGGCTGTACTGCGGCAGGACCGCATCGTCGGAACGGCGTTAAGAATCCGCTAAGAACATGACCGTTTTGCGACAGTCGGGGGACAAATCCATCAGCCCATGCACCACGCGACCACAAGCCTGGTGCCAAGCGCGAATAAAAGATCGAGCAAGAGCGCACGGCAAATCGACAAACCCGTGCATACCCCGTCGGCTTTGCTCCCCTGTTTTTGGAACCAAGACACAATCGCGGGAGATTTGTCTTGCTGCTGTCACGAAACAGCCTTGCAATGGCGTCGGCAAATCCAAGCCTGCGCCTGTTACTCCACCTACCTGACACCCCAGGAGATGTTTCGTGAAATCCACTTCCCTGCTCATCGCCGCAGCCGCGCTGGCTGCAACGCTGTCCTTCAACAGCCGGGCCGCTGACGTCACCGGGGCCGGCTCCAGCTTCGTCTACCCGGTGCTGTCAAAATGGTCGGCAAGCTACAGCGAACAGACCGGCAGCAAGATCAATTACCAGTCGATCGGCTCCGGTGGCGGCATCGCCCAGATCAAGGCCGCCACGGTCGATTTCGGGGCTTCGGACAAACCGCTTCCTGCCCAGGACCTGAAGAAATTCGGTCTGGGCCAGTTCCCTATCGTCATTGGCGGCATCGTGCCGGTGGTCCATGTCCCGGGCGTGGCTTCTGGTGCGATGAAGCTCGACGGCGCGCTGCTGGCCGACATCTACCTGGGAAACATCACCAAATGGAACGATCCGGCCATCGCCGGCCTCAATGGGGGTCTTGAACTGCCCGACCTCAAGATCACCGTCGTGCATCGCGCCGACGGCTCCGGCACCACCTTCAACTATTCCAATTACCTGTCCAAGGTCAGCAAGCAGTGGAAGGACAAGGTTGGCGAAGGCACCTCGCTGCAGTGGCCAACCGGTATCGGCGGCAAGGGCAACGAGGGCGTCGCGTCCTACGTCAAGCAGATCAACGGCGGCATCGGTTATGTCGAATATGCCTACGCACTGCAGAACAAGCTGGCGTTCACCCGCATGCGCAATGCCGCAGGCGAGTTCGTGCAGCCGCGCAGCGAAAGTTTCTCGGCGGCCGCCGCGACCGCCGACTGGACTTCGGCACCGGACTTCAACGTCATCATGACCAACGCCCCGGGCCAGGATGCGTGGCCGATCACCGCGACCACCTGGGCGATCATGTACAAGCAGCCAAAAAATGCCGCGCAGTCCAAGGCCGCGCTGGACTTCTTCAAGTGGTCGTTCGAGCATGGCCAGCCGCAGGCGGAGGAACTGGATTACGTGCCGCTGCCCGACTCGCTGGTGCAGAAGATCGAAAGCTACTGGTCGAAGAACATCAAGTAATCCGACGATTGTCGTCCGGATCCAGTCACCCCCACCTTGGGTTGATCTGGCTTGTATCGACACGGCGGGCCTTCGGGCCCGCTTTTTTTGTACGCGGGGCCTGGTAGCCCCCGGATGCGCTGCTGGACCGGGTCGCCACCGCCAGCGCTGATGTCATCCTGACAATTCGATGCTCCTGCGACGCATCGGGTCCTGGCCACGCAGGGCGTCCGGCATGGCGCAACCAAAGGCTGCGCCGGACTGGAACGACCGGCCAAAAGCTTCGCCGGGACCCCGCAAGCGCCGCCAGCGCGGGTTGCGAGCCCACGACCACGGGTGTCATGGAGCTGTAACAAAAACATCATTTCATAACCGGGTCGGCCGATATCCCTCGGCCCCTTGTCCAGAAAACTTCGCCATGGAGCCGCGCATGAAATCGCCACTTCGCTTCCTCACCCTGTCCCTGGCCATCGCTGCGGTGCTCGTGGCGTGCAAGCCGGGCAACGATGCAGCACCGGTAGCGGGCGACAACGCCTTGCCGACCGCCGATGCGCCACGTGGCGGTGACGAGGTCTCCGCGCAGATCACCGGCGCGGGTGCGACCTTCATCTACCCGCTGCTGTCGAAGTGGTCCAACGATTACAACAAGTCCACTGGCCACAAGATCAACTACCAGTCGATCGGATCGGGCGGCGGCATCGCACAGATCAAGGCCGCGACGGTGGATTTTGGGTCGTCGGACAAGCCGCTGGGCAGCGATGAACTGGCAGCGTCCGGCCTGGGCCAGTTTCCTTCGGCGATCGGTGGCGTGGTGCCAGTCGTCAATGTCGAAGGCATTGATGCCGGCAAGCTGCGCCTGACCGGTCCGGTACTGGCCGACATCTACCTGGGCAAGATCAGCAAGTGGAACGATCCGGCGATTGCCACGATCAATCCTGGCGTGCCACTGCCAGACGCCAAGATCAACGTGGTGCACCGCTCCGACGGTTCCGGCACGACCTTCAATTTCGTCAACTACCTGTCCAAGGTCAGCCCGGCATGGAAGGACAGCGTCGGCGAAGGGACTTCGGTGCAGTGGCCAGGCGGCATCGGCGGCAAGGGCAACGAAGGCGTTGCCGCCTACGTCAAGCAGATCAAGGGATCGATCGGCTACGTCGAGTTGGCCTATGCCACGCAGAACGGCATGGCGTATACCGCGATGCAGAACAGCGCCGGCAACTGGATCCAACCCAGCACCGAGAGCTTCCAGGCCGCGGCCGCGACTGCAGACTGGGCCAATGCCAAGGATTTCAGCTTGGTGATCACCAACGCACCGGGCGCGGACGCATGGCCGCTGGCCGCCACCAACTTCATCCTGATGTACAAGCAGCCCAAGGATGCCAAGCGCTCCCAGGACGCGCTCACTTTCTTCAAGTGGGCCCTGGAGAACGGACAGCCACAAGCGCAGGCCTTGGATTACGTGCCGCTGCCCGCGCAACTGGTCGAGCAGGTCGAGGCGTATTGGGGGCGTGAATTCAAGTGACGCATCGGCCCGTCCGCGCTTGCGCGGGCGGCTTTGCCTGTGCGTCATCCCCGCGAAAGCGGGGATCCAGTGACGTTGCTCTTTTCGCACACCCGAAGCCAGCGATGACCATGCAATTGTTCCAATGCCCATCCCGCACAAGGCAGCACAAGGCAGCACAAGGCAAAAGTCCATGGATTCCCGCCTTCGCGGGAATGACGGGGTATAGAAGCCGATGAACGCAACGACCCTGCCCATCGCTGCCGCCGACAAGCGCAATGCGCGCGACCACTTGGCCGACAACGGCTTCCGCTGGCTGGTCACCGGTGCCGGCGTGCTGGTTCTGGTGGCATTGGGCGCAGCGGCGTTCTCGATGTTGTGGGGCGGGCGCGAGGCTTTCGCCGAATTCGGATTCAAATTCCTCTGGTCGGATGTCTGGGACCCGGTCGGGCAACAGTTCGGCGCGCTGGTGCCGATCTACGGCACCATCGTGACCTCGGTGATCGCGATGATCATCGCGGTCCCGGTGAGTTTCGGTATCGCGATGTTCCTGACCGAGATCGCGCCCAAGTGGCTGCGTGGCCCGGTCGGTGCCGCGATCGAGCTGCTCGCCGGCATCCCTTCGATCATCTATGGCATGTGGGGCCTGTTCGTGCTGGTGCCCGTGCTGGCCGAGCATGTCTATCCCTGGATCGACGCCCACCTGGGCCAATGGCCACTGGTCGGCGCTCTGTTTTCCGGCCCGCCACTGGGGCTGGGCATGCTGACCGCCGGCCTGGTGCTGGCGATCATGGTGATCCCGTTCGTCACTTCGGTGATGCGCGAGGTGTTCGTGACCGTTCCCGGGCGGTTGAAGGAGTCGTCCTATGCCTTGGGCTCGACCCGGTGGGAGGTGATCTGGGATGTCGTGCTGCCCTACACGCGATCGGCGGTGATTGGTGGTGTGTTCCTGGGCCTGGGGCGCGCCATTGGCGAAACCATGGCGGTGACGTTCGTACTCGGCAACGCGCATGAACTCTCCGCTTCGCTGCTGATGCCTGGCAACTCGATCGCGGCGGCGATCGCCAACGAGTTCACGGAGGCCGACTCGGCAATGTACCGCTCGGCACTGATTGCACTTGGCTTCGTGCTGTTCCTGGTCACCTTCGTGGTGCTTGCCGCCGCACGGCTCATGTTGCGGCAACTCGCAAAACGGGAAGGCACGACATGAGCCTGCTTTCAAACAGGCTGCCGCTGTACGGCATGCGTCGCGTCAAGAACGCCGTCGCTCAGGTCCTGGCGATCATTGCCACCATCTTCGGCCTGTTCTGGCTGGCCTGGATCCTGTGGACCACGCTGACCAAGGGGCTGGGCTCGCTCAACCTGGCGCTGTTCACCCAGATGACGCCCCCGCCAGGCGAGTCCGGCGGCATGCTCAACGCCTTTTTCGGCAGCATGGTGATGAGCCTGCTGGGCATCGTCATCGGCGCACCCATCGGCGTGCTGGCGGGTACGTTCCTGGCTGAGTATTCGCAGAAGTCCTGGATCGGCGAGACCGTGCGCTTCGTCAACGACATCCTGCTGTCGGCGCCCTCCATCGTGCTGGGGCTGTTTGTCTATACCCTCGTCGTCGCGCAGGTCGGGCACTTCTCCGCGCTTGCCGGCGGCATCGCGCTGGCCTTCATCGTGCTGCCGGTCGTGGTGCGCACCACCGACGAGATGTTGCGACTGGTGCCGACGCAGATGCGCGAGGCCGCCTTGTCGCTGGGTGTCCCGCAGTGGAAGGTGATCGTGCAGGTGCTGTACCGGTCGTCCTTGCCCGGCATCGTCACCGGCATCCTGCTGGCGCTGGCGCGGATCAGCGGCGAAACCGCGCCGCTGCTGTTCACCGCACTGAACAACCAGTACTGGAGCACCGACCTCACTGCCCCGATGGCCAATGTGCCGGTCGTGATCTTCCAGTACGCCATGAGTCCCTACGAGAGCTGGCACACGCTGGCCTGGGCAGGTGCCTTCGTCCTCACCTTGTTCGTGCTCGCGGTCAGCCTGGTCGCGCGTGCGGTGGTATCGCGCAGCAGGGTCCCCAATGACTGACCCTGCCCTGCGCAACGACAGCTCCCGCGAGCCCACCCCCCCTTCCGATGCCTGGACACCGGCCATGAATGACGCCCGCCTTTCCGTGTCGACGCCGACGCGCGAAGCCACAAGCGATACGACCCCACCCGCGAAACTGGTCGCACGTGGCCTGGACTTCTATTACGGGGACTTCCATGCGGTCCGCGACATCAACTTCGAGATGCCCAGGAACCGTGTCAGCGCGCTCATAGGCCCGTCGGGTTGCGGCAAGTCCACGCTGCTGCGGGTGTTCAACCGCATCTATGCGCTGTACCCCAAGCAGGTCGCATCCGGTGAAGTCCTGCTGGATGGAGACAACGTGCTCGACCCGAAATACCCGATGAACCGTTTGCGCAGCAAGGTGGGAATGGTGTTCCAGAAGCCGGTTCCGTTTCCGATGACGATCTTCGAGAACGTTGCCTACGGCATCCGCCACCACGAGCGCCTGTCCAAGCCGGACATGAACGATCGCGTCGAACACGCACTGAAACAGGCCGCGCTGTGGGATGAGGTCAAGGACAAACTCAAGCAGAATGCATTGGGCCTGTCCGGTGGACAGCAACAGCGCCTGTGCATCGCGCGTGCGGTCGCGCTGCGCCCGGAGGTGCTGCTCCTGGACGAGCCCACCTCGGCGCTGGATCCGATCTCCACCAGCAAGATCGAACAGCTGGTCGAGGAACTCAAGCAGGACTACACCATCGTCATCGTCACCCACAACATGCAGCAGGCGGCACGCGTATCGGACTACACCGCCTTCATGTACCTGGGCGAGCTGATCGAGCACGCGGATACGGAAACGATCTTCTCCAACCCCTCGAAGCAGCAGACCGAGGATTACATCACCGGGCGCTTCGGATGAAGCGCCGCGATGGGGGATTTGGGATTGGGGATTGGACAGGGCGTTTCAACCAGGCTCGTTCCACCCAAACCCACGCAGCCCCGGCCTCGACTTGTTGCCTGGCACGGCCACGCCCCGGACGATACGCGTCAATCCAAAATCCCCGATCCCCAATCCCGAATCCCTGCATATGAACACCCAACCGCACGGCCATATCGTAAAAAGCCACGACCAGGAGCAACAACGCCTGCTCAACGAAATCCAGCGCATGGGCGAGATGTCCGTCGCCCAGCTGGAAGCCGCGCTCGACGTGATCGAGCGGCGCGATGACAAGGCCGCGGATCGCATCGTCGGCAACGACGAGGCGATCGACGCACTTGAACTGGAAGTCAGCCACGACGTGATGAAGCTTGCCCTGCGCGGGCCGCTGGCACGCGACCTGCGCGAGATCCTGGCCGCGGTGCGCATTGCATCGGACATCGAGCGCATCGGTGACTATGCCGCCAACCTGGCCAAGCGCTCCAAGGCGCTCAACATGACACCGCCGTTGCCTCACACCCGGGGCCTTCGCACCTTGGGTGTGCTGGCCGCGCAACAGGTGCGCGACGTGCTGTCCGCCTACCGCGACAAGGATGCGGAAGCCGCGCAGCGCGTGCGCGATCGAGACGCGGAACTCGACGTCCTTTACACCGGACTGTTCCGTGAGCTGCTGACCTACATGATGGAGGATGCGCACAGCATCACGCCGTGCACGCACTTGTTGTTCATGGCCAAGAACATCGAGCGCATCGGCGACCATGCCACCAATATCGCCGAGAACATCTGGTTCCTGGTGCATGGCGAAGACAGCCTGCCGCCACGGGACAAGCGCGACGAGACCAACACGGCTGCGCCTTGATCCACGTTGCAGCAATGTAGGAGCGACATAGGTCGCGATTGCTTTCACGCAGCATGTTGTCGCGACTTACGTCGCTCCCACGGATTCTCCCCTGCTCCTGCAGGCTGGGGCTCTGCTACGCTTGCGCGATGACACAGGACATTCCTTCCGCCGACCCGCTGGACGCCGACGCCCCGGCGTTCCCGCCGATGTCCACACGCTTCCGCGGCTACCTGCCGGTGGTCGTGGATGTCGAAACCGGTGGTTTTGACTGGAACAAGCATGCGCTGCTGGAGATCGCCGCGATCCCGATCGATCTCGACGACAACGGCAGGTTCATCCTGGGCGAAACCACCAGTGCACACCTGGAGCCGGCTCCCGGCACCCAGATCGACCCAAAATCGCTGGAGGTCACGGGCATCATCCTGGACCACCCCTTCCGCCTGGCCAAGCCCGAGAAAGAAGCGCTCGACCATGTCTTTGCCGGGGTCCGGGCCGCGGTGCGCAAGCATGGTTGCCAGCGCGCGATCCTGGTCGGGCACAACGCGCACTTCGACCTCAATTTCCTCAATGCCGCAGTCGCGCGCGTGCAGCACAAGCGCAATCCGTTCCACCCGTTCAGCGTGTTCGACACGGTGACACTGGCAGGTGTCGCCTATGGCCAGACCGTGCTGGCGCGAGCGGTACAGGCGGCCGGTTTTGAGTGGAACAGCGACGAGGCACACTCGGCCGTCTACGATACCGAGCGCACCGCCGAAGTGTTCTGCGCGATCGCCAACCAATGGTCGCCATCAGTACGCGGCGCCAGCTGACTGCCGGGCCACCGTCAACCGTGCGTCGCCAGCTCGTTGCGGGCCTGGAACGAGCGCATGATCCCGTAGCAGCTGATCAGGAGCCAGACGGCTTCCAGCAGGAAGGCGGAGAGGTTGAAGTCGCAAACAAGCGACACCAGTACGCCAGCCGAGCCAAACAGGTTGAGCAACTGGTAGACGATCCCGGTACCGGACAGGCGTCGCGCCTGCAGCAGCCAGAACGCAACCAGGGTCATCGCCATGCCGGTCATGCCGACCCAGTCGTACCACGTCAAATGCAATGACATCGTCATGGTCTCCCGCATGTCCTGTGGTTGAAGGCACCCGGTCAGTCGCCAGTCCAGCATTGCGCGGCGCGGCGCGGCGCGGCATGTGAGCCGCTATTGCAATCGGGTGTGAGGTTACGACTTACATGCGTCTTTGCCGCACTGCCTCGAACAGCGCCACCCCGGTCGCAACCGACACATTGAGGCTTTCCGTCGCACCCGGCATCGGGATCGTCACCAGCTGGTCGCAATGCTCGCGCGTGAGCCGACGCAGGCCGCCGCCCTCACCACCCAGCACCAGCGCGATGTTGCCTGTCATGTCCAGCGCATACAGCGACGCGTCGGCGTCGCCCGCCAAACCATAGAGCCAGACACCCTGTTGCTGGAGATCGCGCATGCAGCGGGTCAGGTTGGTCACGCGGACCACCGGGATGCTGTCGGCAGCGCCTGCCGATGTCTTGCGCACCGTTGCATTGACCTGCACGGCCTTGTCCTTGGGAATGATGACCGCGGTGGCGCCCGCCGCCGCGGCACTACGCAGGCAGGCGCCCAGGTTGTGCGGGTCCTGCACGCCATCGAGCACCAGCAACAACGCCCGCCCCCCGGCGGCCTCGACCAGCGCGGGCAGTTCTTCCTCGCCCCAGGTCCTTGCCGCGGCGTAGCGCGCGACCGCGCCCTGGTGGCGGATGCCGCCACCGACGCCGTCCAGCGCTTGTTGCGGCACCCGCCGCACCTCGATGCCGCGGCGACGGGCATTGCCCTCGATCTCGGTGATGCGCGGATTACGTCCGCCCGCTTCCAGCAGGATCTCACGGACGTTGTCGGCGTCATGCTCGATCGCGGCGGTGACGGCATTGATGCCGACGATCCATTGGCTGTCTTTGTTGCTCATGCGGGTATTTTGCCTGAAGAGACGGGGCGGCTGTCGACACTGTCCCCGCCCTTCCCCCCGCGAACGCGCGAGGAGCAGGATCCAATCAGTACTTCTTCTTCGTCCGTTTTGCCGGCTTGCCACGCGGTGGCGGGGCTTTTGATTCGCGCGGGCTGGAGTCGTCGTCCTCGACCAACCTGAAATCGATCTTGCGCTCTTCCAGGCTCGCCTTGAGCACCTTGATGCGCACGCGGTCCCCGAGACGGAATTCCCGCCCACGTCGCTCGCCCGTCAGCGTCTTGCGGATCGGGTCGAAGTGGTAATAGTCATTGGGCAATTGCGTGACGTGCACCAGGCCGTTGACCTTGGATTGATCCAGTTCGATGAACAGGCCAAAGCTGGTCACGCCACTGATCACGCCATCAAACTCGCTGCCGACATGTTGCTCCATCCAAGCGGCGCGATAGCGATCGTCGACTTCGCGCTGGGCCTCGTCGGCACGGCGCGATCGCTCGGAGCACTGCAGCGCCAAGGCTGCCATCTCGTGATTGGAATACTCGTACGAATCCGCGTCGCCACCAGCCAGCGCATGCTTGATCGCGCGATGCACCAGCAGGTCGGCATAACGCCGGATCGGCGAGGTGAAGTGCGCGTAGGCCTCCAGTGCCAGGCCGAAATGGCCTATGTTCTCGGGCGCGTACACCGCCAGGCTCTGGCTGCGCAGCACCACCGACTCCAGCAGCGCGGCATCGGGGCGGTCGCGAATGGTTTCCAGCAGGTTCCGGAAGTCGCGTGGCTTGAGCTTGCTCCACGGCGGCAACGTCAGCTTGAATTCCTTGAGGAACTCCAGCAGGTCCGCGTACTTGGTTTCCGGCGGCTTGTCATGATCGCGGTAAGGTGCCGGCACATTGGTGCCCAGCAGGAACCTGGCGGCCTGCACGTTGGCCGCGATCATGCATTCCTCGATCAGCTTGTGGGCATCGTTGCGCTGGATCATGCCCGCCTGCATGACCTCGCCCTTCTGGTCCAGCACGAAACGCACTTCAGACGTCTCGAACTCGATCGCACCGCGTTTTGCCCGCGCCTTGTCTAGGATCCGGTACAGCTGCTGCAATTGCTTGACCTGCGGCAGCAGGTCGCCAACTGCCGCCAGACCCTGCTCGCGATCCTCATCCAGGATGCCTTCGCCGACGGCGTTCCAGACCTGCGTGTAGGTCAGGCGTGCGTGCGAGCGCATCACCGCTTCGTAGAACTTCGACTTGCCGACGTTGCCTTCTCGGTCGACCTGCATGTCGCAGACGAAGCACAACCGTTCGACCTTGGGCTTCAACGAGCAGATGCCGTTGGACAAAGTCTCAGGCAGCATCGGCACCACGAAACCGGGGAAATACACCGAGGTCGCGCGGTTCTGCGCCTCGTCGTCCAGTGGCGAACCCGGGCGTACGTAATGCGAGACATCGGCGATGGCGACGATCAACCGGAACCCGTCGCGATTGCTTTCGCAATACACGGCATCGTCGAAATCCTTGGCATCCTCGCCATCGATGGTGATCAGCGGCGTGTCGCGAAGATCGACCCGTCCTGCCGCCACCTTTGCATCGACATCGACCGGCACGCCAGCCGCCTCGGACAGCACTTCCGGAGGAAATTCGTGTGGAATGTTGTGTGCATGGATCGCTGCCTCGACGGCCAGCGACGCGGTCAATTTATCGCCCAGCACGGTCAGCACGCGTCCGATCGGCGGTTTGCGGGCCTCGGGCGGCTTGGTGATCTCACAGACCACCAACTGGCCTTCGCGCGCTTCGCCACGCGCTTCGGGAGGGATCAGGATATTGCGCTGGATGCGGGCATCATCGGGTTCGACATAGCCCATCCCTTCCTCGACCGTGTAACGGCCGATCAAGCGACTCAGGCGACGCTCCAGCACTTCGACGATCGCGCCCTGCCGACGTCCGCGGTTGTCGACGCCGGTGACGCAACCCAGCACGCGGTCACCATGCATCACCTTGCGCATCTCGGACGGCGGCAGGAACAGGTCGTCGCCAGTGCCCTTGTCCGGGCGCAGGAAACCAAACCCGTCCGGATTGGCGATCACACTGCCAGCGACCAGGTCGGCACGATCGGCAGGGACATACCCGCCGCGCCTGTTCTGCAACAGCTGCCCGTCACGCAGCATCGCCCCCAGGCGCTTGCCCAGCGCGTCGGCACGGTCCGGTGCCGTCAGGTCGAGCTTGCCGGCCAGCGCCTCGGCATCCATGGGCCCGTCGTGCGCAGCCAGCACCTGCAGGATCATCTCGCGGCTGGCAATGGGCTGCTCGTAGCGTTTTGCTTCGCGCGCCGCATGCGGATCGCGCGTGGGCGGCTTGGTCGTGTTTGAAGGCGGCTTGCGGGCGCCCCGCGGATCAGGCTCGGGCAGCCAGCCCGGCTGCTTGGCGGCCTTGCCGCGCGGCCCCTTGCCTGTCGCCTTGCCTGTCGTCTTGCCCGCAGGACCACCGGCCTTGGCCGACCTGGACTTCTTGGTCTTCGAGGCGTTGGACCTCGGGGAGTTGCCCTTGCCGGGCTTGTCGTTGCCGGATTTCCGACCACTCGACTTGCGGCCGCCCGGCTTGCCGCCACCAGATGTTTTGCTCATGCCGTCATGGTCTCACACTGGCATGAAATCCATGTCGCAACCGGACGCAAGGCTGGCGCATGCAGGACCTGCCCAGATGCGTGGTTCGACCCGTGGTTCAGCGCCTATTGCAAGCCATCTGGTAGCGCTGGCTCCAGAGCGGCCCGACCCAGGCTGCGAACCGGTGGCCAGGCTGCCGGTTACGGCGTCTGCCGAATCTGAAACCCCGGCGATTCGTTGATGTTGCCGTCCACCTCGACTACCGCCAACCGCTCACGCTTGCGGTCGAAGACTACGGGGATCGGTGGCTGGAACAACTTGCGACGCACGAACTTGAGCTCCCAGCCGAACGCATGCATCGTATCCAGCGTCGCGTTTTGCTGCTGGCTCAGGCCCTTACGCAGCTGCTCGGTGTCGACTTGGTTCGCGCTTTGACGTCTTTCGGATTCGGGCATGGCGGCAGGGTCACGTTGCAGAAAAGCCATATTACCGGGTGCCGGGTGTCGTGGGGTGTAGACCCCACCACCCAGGCACAAAAAAACCCCGCACCTGGCGGGGTTGTTTTGTCATCCGCTGGACGCCGGCAAGCCGGGTCTGGCCAAAGATGGTGCCCAGAAGAGGACCCGGAATCTCGTATTTCATCTAGCTCTCAATTCATTACTGAATTATCTACTCACTATTCTACTCACAAAGCCCAAAGCCTTGGCAAGGGGTATGGATAGAGATACCGGGGCCAAGCTCCGTTTTAGGAGCTTCTTCCATCCATCCTGCTGTTCCCTGACATCACCTGAGTTAAGCCGGGACGCGTAGCGGCTCGGCGGATTGGTACACATCACCGGGCAAGCCCAGTCGCGAAGCGGTCTCGGCTTAAACGAAGAGTCAGGCCGCACCCGGGATGTACGGGGTCAGAACCCTTTCTGTACTCCAGAAGATCCCAGCGCGTGCCATACAGATCCTCGAACACGGCGACCGTACCGTACGGCTCCTCACTCGGTGGGCGCACAAAGCGAAACCCACACCGACCATGTGGTTGTAGTCTCGCCAAAAGTCGTCGGTTTGTAGAAAGAGGAATACCCGGCCACCTGCCTGATTGCCAATGAACCCGGCTTGATCTGGGTGGAGGCCCGCGCCAAGACAACGATGTGTTGGAAGTGCCAGGTGGCGAGATGACCACCCAGCGCTTGTTCCTGCTCAGGCTGGAAGCGATCCTCGACTACGCGAAAGCTAAGCTTGTCTACGTAGAAGGCGAGTGTTTCGTCGTAGTCGCGGACCACAGAGCGATATGGCAATTGATTGCTGCATAGATTTGTTGGCGGCCCAACTGCGTTTAGACGCTCATCTGTGGGTCATTTATCGATGAACCGCCCCCGATCGATAGTGACGCTGTGCCCGGAGCTTGTCCATCAGCCACACGACCGCAAGACGCCCCCCCTGGCCATCAAGCGACGCTGGACCGCCAGATCTCTCTCTTCATACCAGTCTAGGCCTGCCCGAATAGAAGGCATTGACAATCTTGTATAACAAGGTACCTTGTAGCCGAGAACTAGTGTCAGCCCGAGGCTCTTCTTGGATAACTGGGTCAAGCAAGCCCGAAAAGGGTTGTTGGATTACGTCTTGCTGCGATGTATTTCGGAGCGGCCTGTTTACGCCTTCGAGATTGCCCAACGCGTCGAACAAATGGGTTTTGACGTCTCGGCAGGGACGGTCTACCCGGCTCTAAGCCGCCTCCGGGCCGAGCGCTGGGTCACTGTCCGGATGGAGGAATCCAAGCTCGGTGCACCACGGAAGTACTACTCGATCACCCCGCTCGGCAAGGCACGCATGGCGGCAATGGCTGAGCTATTGAAGCCGATGGTGACCAGTCTCAATACGCTCTTGGTAGGAGAACAATGACGATGGCTAAATTGACTCCGGAAGCAGAGCGGATATGGCTGGATTTCCAAGATGAAATTCAGAAGGTGGCCGCACACAGTGGTTTGGATGCAGATGACCTCGCCACCAGCCTCAGCGAGCACTTGGAAGAATTATCCGGGGACAATTCACTCAATGAAACGGAAGTCAAACTGCTCGTGGGCAGATTGCGAGCGGAAATTCTTGCCGAGGCTGACGAACTTAAGCCACGCGAATCCAGCGCTCGCGAGTCCTGGGGTCCAGCCCTGGTAAGCCAAGGACTATTCCTGCTCAGCCTGCTGACGTTTCCCCTGATCGGCCCGGTGCTGGCGATACCTGCATGGATTACCAGCAGGACGCTGGCCAAGAACGCGCAGGAACACTACGCATTGGTGATTTTTCCAGCCATCGTCTTTTCATTGGTGGCGATGCTTTCGGTGGCAATGGCAGTCGGCTATTTCCCGGTCATGTTGCTGTCGCAGCTCGGACTTATCCAGGGCCCCTGGCTTGTCGCCGTCTTTGGCGTGCTCTGCTTGCTGGCATCCAGCCTCCAGCTTTGGATCTTCCGCCGCCATGTGAAGTGGTTGTCGGAAGCGATTCATCCCGTTGATGCCTTCATCCGCAACGCAATCCCGTTGAGCATGAGCCGCTCTTTGCTCATCTTCAGTGCACTCCTGCTTGTCCTGATAACGGCAGTGGCGATCTATGCATCTTGAATTGTCCAATCTGAGCCACACCTATCCGAATGGCCATGTGGCGCTGTCTGGATTCGACGCGGATTTTGGTACGGGCGCTATCGCGTTACTTGGTCCGAATGGAGCAGGTAAAACGACGCTGATGAACATCATCGCCGGGCTGGTACGTCCCACACGGGGCGCGGTGACTATCCGTGGGAACGGTGGGCAAGCGGACCTGGCGCCGGAGACTGATCTGGAGGCCTACCGCACCAACATTGGCTATCTGCCGCAGCGATTCGGATTTCCACCTGCTGCCACATTGGATTGGGTGCTCACGTATCTGGGACGACTACGGGGGATGTCTGACCGCGCGGAATTGGATGCTCGTATCGACGAAGTGCTAACCCAGTTGAATCTGGCGAACCGGCGAAAGAAGCGAGTTGCGAAGCTCTCAGGCGGGATGCGTTAACGCCTCGGGATTGCCCAGGCACTCCTACACCACCCGAAGCTCCTGATTCTCGACGAACCCACGGTTGGCCTGTACCTACAGAAGAGCGCGAACGCTTCTCGCCGCATCTATCCCACTACGCTCAGGACGCCACCGTCATCCTCTCGACGCATTCGAATTCAACGACGTGGAAGCGGTTTCGTGGATCAATTGCGTTCATGGCCGACGGGAAGTCGATCTCACAAGGCCGCAGGCAACAGTTGTTCGGAGCCGCTTGCAGGAAAAATCTTCGTTTCAAAAGAGGCGGACATCTCGTCGGTGTTACTACCCTACGAAACCATACTGGAAGGACGCGCAGTTAAACGCTTCTTCGTTGAAGCCCCATCGGTTTCACCATTGCAAGCGCAACGAGACAAGCCCACGATCCGGGATGCTTATGCCGTCGCTGCGCTAGTCTCCAAATCATGAGGCTGCGCGATAAAGCGATGAACCTTGTGGCGCCAGTAGTGCTCTCGCCGTGGGTATACGCAATCGTGTTGCTGACCGTCTATTTCGCGACAAAAGATCTGGGGTCGGCGGATCAATCACAGTCTGCACTGATCGGAATTTCCGCGGGCGAGAACGATCAGCCGCTGACCGCATTATGGTTTCTGTCAGCCATGAGCCTGGTCGCGATGCCGTTTGTCGTGTTGTGGCAGGAGCAGATCATCAACCGGATCGAGCGGACCGGCTTTCTGACACTTCTGTTCTCCTCCTCAATGACGGAAGCCAGCTATCGCAGATCAAGGATTTCAACTGCCTTGCTGCTGGCATTGATATTGGCACTCGCCTCGGCCCTGATTTGCCTATTGGCAGTGCACCACGATGCCACGGGCCAAGGCTGGCGCTGGAGTCGTGACTTGGCGATCGCATCGTTGGTGGTGTACCTGCCAAACATCGTCATGGCGAGCTGCATTGCCGCGATGCTGACCAGGATGGGCGATCGGGCCATCGCCCTGGCTGTTGGTTTGGCAACGCCAGTGCTATGGCTAGCCGCGGTTGGAATGCTAGCCAAGACAGTTAAGGATCCTGCTGTCAATGTGTGGCTCAGCGCACTGGAACCTACGGCGACGCTGTACTTTTCGGAGCTTAGCCAACTCACGACCGGCGCTGGCTGGGGAGATGTGCGCTCGGGACTATGGTGGCCGCTTTTGCTCAACCGCGGCATCGTTCTGACAGTCAGTGCGTTCTGCGTTGCGGTTTATCTGCGCGCGCCATCGATTTTTGAGGAGTCCTATGGTCTGATCAAAACAAAACGCAAGCCGCTCGCGATATTTGCCAGTCAAAACTTTGCGCCCGTCTTCATTGGCTTGATCGCCGGCGCCATTGCGGCAAGCAATCTGCAGAGCAACTTCTCCAAGAATCTCCTCTTCTATCAGATCAAGCCGGATATGGCCTTCTTGTTGAGCAGTGCTTTGCCTGGGACGCAGGCCCCTATCCTTGCCGGCATTTTGATTCTCTCTGGAAAACTGGTATGGGATGACCGCGAAACCGGATTCCATTCGCTCCAGAGCATGTCGCACCTGGGCGGATGGGGCAGGTTGATGCGAATCGTTGGGCGCTGTCTCATCGCGGTGGCGATCTTCTACGGGGTTGTCTTAATGACGATCTCGGCCATGTTCTTGTCAAACATGAAGGCCATGGACCCCTCGGCCGTTCTTGAATACGTGTGTGTCCAGCACATTCCCGGATTGCTGCTTTCCACATTTTTTTTCATTTTTGTTATCGCTGCCGCTCCGAACAGGATCGTGGGGTACCTGGCATCGATCGGCGCGATGATTGCCTTTATTATTTTTATCGACGGCGGTTCCGGGAACCAAATCCCTATCCTGCCGTTTCCAAGCGTTGACCCTTCGTACGACCAGGTTCTGGAAGTCATTGCGTGGCCAAACGGAACTAGGGGCGCGGTGTTCGTGCGCTGGGGAGTAGCTCTGCTGATCGCTGCTGTATCGGCCCCCTTGCTGGGACGTGACACGCTGCGGGCCAGGGAATACGTCTCGAATCGTGATCGGCGGCGGGCCTGGTGGCTGGTGACGCCGGCACTGTTTTGCTTGGCAATCGGTATGCCGCTCACGCTACGGTCTGAAAGTTCAACTGGCTTCCTGGCGCCAACCCAAGCAGATGCCGCCCAATACGAGCGCGCCGCATTGAATTCAACGGCGCGAGGACAGTTCAAGCCTGTTGCGCTGACCGCCAAGATC
>CAVQBQ010000005.1:0-1309586 GCA_963710825.1 uncultured Gammaproteobacteria bacterium
GCGATCTTGCTGGTGGGCTGGATCGTGGCGCTGATTGCAGCCGCGGTCACCCGCAAGGCACTGGGTGCCCTGCACACCAACGAACGCCTGTCGGCACAAACCGAAACCAGTTTCAACTTCGAGCGCGTTGGCGGGCGGATCGTTTTCTGGGCGCTGATGTTGCTGACGTTGGTCGGCATGTTCAGCGTATTGCACCTGGACGGGGTGTCCGGACCACTGTCGACGCTGGCCACCACGGTCATGCTGTACCTGCCGCGGCTGCTGCTCGCACTGGCATTGGCGCTGCTCGCCTGGCTGGTTGCCACCGTGGTGCGCACCGTCGTCAACAAGGCGTTGAGTGCCACCCGCATGGACGAGAAACTGTCCGAATCGGCCGACATGCAGCCGCTGTCCAATACCATGGGCAACGTTGCCTACTGGCTCGTCCTGCTGCTGTTCCTGCCGGCGATCGTCGGCGCGCTGCAGATCGATGGCCTGATGGCGCCGCTGACGGCGATGACCGAGGACTTCCTGGGCATGCTGCCCAACCTGTTTGCCGCAGTGATCATCGGCGTGGTCGGATGGATCATCGCCAAGGCGGTCAATGGACTGGTCACCAACCTGCTGGCTGCGACCGGCATCGACAAGTTCAGCGAAGATCGTGACGAAACACGTGGCCTGAAACTGTCCCAGCTGGGTGGCACGTTGGCGTTCATCCTGGTGATCGTACCGACGCTGATCGCAGCGCTGGATGCGTTGCGGATCGAAGCGATCTCGGATCCGCTGACCAACATGCTGGCGATCTTCCTGGATGCATTGCCCAACGTGCTGGCCGCGGCGGCCATCCTGATCCTGGCTTGGTTCATCGGCCGCTTCGTCGCAGACCTGGTGGCACGGCTGCTGGAAAACCTGGGTTTCGATCGGCTGCCTGAGCGGATCGGCCTGGGACAGGCGTTCTCTGCGACACCGGTCGGTGTTTCGGTCCAGGCAACCCCCACGCCGCCTGATCTGCTGGACTCCACGACAGTGGGCGACACCTCCATGACAGCCAGGCCGCAAGGCAGCCTGTCGCAACTGGCCGGACACCTCGCACTGTTCTTCATCATGTTGTTCGCTACCGTGGAGGCTGCAGGTTTGCTGGGCTTCGACGGCGTGCATGCCTTGCTGGAGGACTTCATCGCCTTCGGTGCGGACATCCTGCTGGGCCTGGTGATCTTCGTGGTCGGTTACTGGCTGGCCGATGTGGCGGCCAAGGCCGTCGGGCGCGCCAATCCAGACAGTCGGGGCTTGGCGCAGATCGCGCGGGTCGCGATCCTGGGCCTGGTGATCGCGATGGGCTTGCGCGCGATGGGCGTGGCCGACGACATCGTCAACCTGGCCTTTGGCCTGGTCCTGGGTGCAGTCGCCGTGGCGATCGCCCTGGCGTTCGGGCTGGGTGGCCGCGAGGCGGCCGGCAAGGTGGCGGATCGCTGGGCGAACCGTTACCTCTCGCGTCACCGGGACTGATCAGGTCGGGCCTGGTGCAACGGGGCCCGATCCAACCAAGTCTGGTTCCGGCAACATGTGACGAAAGGCCATGCACGAAAACAGGGCGACCCGCGGGTCGCCCTTTCTATTTTGCCGGCGACAAACCCTTCGGTCCGGAGGCTTTGTGGGCCAGATGCTTTACTGACCGGAGTCCTGCTACTTCGCAGCCAGCACTTCGACCTTGTCGATCCACGGCGGCCTGGCCAGCAGGCGATCGGCATCGTCCATCAGCGCCTTGGCGATCTCGTCTTCCAGGTGGACCTGGCGTGCGGCTTAGTCGTCGAAACTGTCAAAGATGCCAAAGGTCGTCGGTCCCAGCTTGAAGGCATACCAGGTGCGCGTGTTGGCCTGGGCCTGCGCAAGCGGCAAGGCGCTGCCAACCATGGTTTCGAGTTCCGCCTCCTGGCCCTGGTCTGGCTTCCAGCTGGGCGGGCACTGCGTACTTGACCAGGGTGGTTCCTGCGTTTGGGGAATGGCCACGGTGGCAGCAAGCGGGCGAACTGGTAGCGCATGGCCTGGCAACAGCCCGACTGCAGTGCAGCAAACTCCCGCGTAGAATGCCGTCCTCCGCAGCCGCTCGACACGCCTGGTGCGGCGCGCAGGCACCCCCCCACAGCATCACTGCACGAATTATTCGGAGTTTCCCCCATGGGCCTGGACCTGGTCGATACCGGCAACAATCCGCCGGACGAAATCAACGTCGTCATCGAAATCCCCAAGGACGCCGAGCCGGTCAAGTACGAGGTCGACAAGGCCTCGGGCGCGATCTTCGTCGACCGCATCCTGTCCACGCCGATGCGCTACCCGTGCAATTACGGCTATGTGCCGCACACGGTCTGCGGCGATGGCGACCCGGCCGACGTGCTGGTGATCCTGCCGTTGCCGCTGATCCCCGGATCGGTGATCCGTTGCCGTCCGGTCGGCGTGCTGAACATGTCCGACGAGGCCGGCAGCGACGAGAAGATCCTGGCCGTGCCCGTCGACAAGGTCTTCGGCGGCTACAGCCACATCGACGACATCGGCAAGGTCAGCCCGCACTGGTGCGACCGCATCGGCCACTTCTTCGAGCATTACAAAGACCTGGAGCAGGGCAAGTGGGTCAAGCTCGACGGCTGGGGCGGCGCAGCCGAAGCCAAGGCGGTGCTGGTGGATGCGATGAAGCGTTACAACGCGGCACCGGAAAAGCCTCACTTCTGAGCGGCACGGAACTGGCCGACACGCGCTGCCATGTCGTCAGCGCAGTACCGGGGTGCGCGTCTCGGAAAGCCGCCCTGGGACCCAGCCGGCTTTTCGCACCACGCCGTCATCCCGGAGAAAGCCTGGATCCATTGTGACCTTGGTGCCTTGTGTGACCTTGTGCCTTGCCGAGGCTGCCGTACTGATCCTGCTTCGGCCTGATCAGCGGGGCGCGGTGTACTGCCCCGCATCGACACCGCAAACCAGCATGGGTCCCGGCGTTCGCCGGAACGACGTCCAGGGGGCAAGCTGGCTTCACCTGGGCAGGCGTGCACCACGGCAGGGTGCCTGGCAAGCCAACTGCATCAAACAACGTTACTGCACCGGCAGGACCTGCGCAGAGCCCGCACGATACGGATAGCGCAGGAAGATCTCCGCGATCGCCCGATCCGCATCCTCCGCCTTCTCCTGCGGTGACTTGCGGGTGACACGGCCGATCGCCGCGCCTGTCCATACCAGCCGGTTTTGCGCGGCATCGACCAGGTCGACGGTCAGCGTGCCTTCGCGGTACTGGTTGACGATGGTCTGGTCGTACCAGAAAGGCACCGCGAAATAGCGACGGCTACGATAGCTGTAGAAATACTGGTAATCGGTCTGCGGCACGCTGTACACGCTGGTTTTGCGCTGGACGATGCCCTGGAAATTGATCCGCAGGTCCGGAGACGCTGCGTCATAGGTGTAACCGCGTGCCTGCATTTCGCGACGGACATCGGCCTTGATGCGATCGGTCAGGAAGGTGGAATAACCCGACTCCTCCATGGCAATGGGCTGGTAGAAGGCCCATGACCGGTACTTGCCAAAGTTGGCCTCGGGATCGAAGTCGGTGCGGATGGTTGGCCCGGTCGCGCATGCAGCCAGGCCAGCCAGCAATGCCAGGCAACACGCAGCCAGCAGCCACCGATGGAAGCGGAGTGGCGTCGGGTGTTGCGGCGAACAGGTCGTAGGCATGTGTCCCTCCACGAAGGCGCTTGGCCAGGAGTGTGTCGAATCAGGATTGCGTTGAATGTAGATCACGCATCGGTCTGTCGTGGCGTTGGCCTGACTATACGCCGCCCGCTGCCAGGCAAATGCGCTGCCGGCTGAATGATTCATGCTGCGCATCCGGCCGGCGGCCTGGCATCCAGGCATTGTCCTGCAGCGTTATTCCTGACGATAAACCTCCGCCCCGGCCTGACGGAACTCAGCGGCCTTTTCCGCCATGCCCGCTTCCAGTGCTTCCTGCGCGCCGAGCCCGTGCTCGTCGGCGTAGTCGCGCACGTCCTGGGTAATCTTCATCGAGCAGAAGTTGGGGCCGCACATCGAGCAGAAGTGCGCGCTCTTGTGCGCATCCTTGGGCAGCGTCTCGTCGTGGAATTCCTGCGCCTTCTCCGGATCCAGCCCCAGGTTGAACTGGTCTTCCCAGCGAAACTCGAAGCGCGCCTTGCTCAGTGCGTTGTCGCGCACCTGCGCGCCGGGATGGCCCTTGGCCAGGTCCGCAGCGTGCGCGGCGATCTTGTAGGCCATGATGCCGTCGCGCACGTCCTGGCGGTTGGGCAGTCCCAGGTGCTCCTTGGGCGTGACGTAGCAGAGCATCGCGCAGCCATACCAGCCGATCATCGCCGCCCCGATGGCGCTGGTGATGTGGTCGTAGCCCGGCGCGATGTCGGTGGTCAGCGGGCCAAGCGTATAAAAAGGCGCCTCGCCGCATTCGACCAACTGCTTGTCCATGTTTTCCTTGATCAATTGCATCGGCACGTGGCCGGGGCCCTCGATCATGGTCTGGACGTCGTGCTTCCACGCGATCTTCGTGAGCTCGCCCAGCGTCTCCAGCTCTCCGAACTGCGCCGCGTCATTGGCGTCGGCGATGCAGCCCGGGCGCAGGCCATCGCCCAGCGAGAAGGCCACGTCGTAGGCCTTCATGATCTCGCAGATATCCTCGAAATGTTCGTAGAGGAAGCTTTCCCTGTGGTGCGACAGGCACCACTTGGCCATGATCGACCCGCCGCGCGACACGATGCCGGTAACGCGCTTGGCGGTCAGTGGCACGTAGCGCAGCAGCACGCCGGCGTGGATGGTGAAGTAGTCGACGCCCTGCTCGGCCTGCTCGATCAGCGTGTCGCGGAAGATTTCCCAGGTGAGCTCCTCGGCGCGGCCATCGACCTTTTCCAGCGCCTGGTAGATCGGCACCGTCCCGATCGGCACCGGCGAGTTGCGCACGATCCACTCGCGCGTCTCGTGGATGTGCTTGCCGGTGGACAGGTCCATCACGTTGTCCGCGCCCCAGCGGATCGCCCAGACCAGCTTCTCGACTTCCTCGGCGATGCCCGACGACACCGCGCTATTGCCGATGTTGGCGTTGATCTTGGTCAGGAAGTTGCGGCCGATGATCATCGGCTCGCTTTCGGGATGGTTGATGTTGCAAGGCAGGATCGCGCGCCCACGGGCGATCTCGTCGCGCACGAATTCGGGCGTGATCCGACGTTGGATGTTGGCGCCGAAATCCTGGCCGGGATGCTGCAGCAGCAAGGTGGCGTCGCTGATGGCATCGATGCGTTGGTTCTCGCGGATGGCGACGTATTCCATCTCAGGCGTGACGATGCCCTGGCGCGCGTAATGCATCTGGCTGACGTTGGCGCCGGCCTTGGCACGGCGCGGCAGCGGCCGGTTGGGGAAGCGCACGTCGTCCAGGCGCGCATTGCCTTCACGCTCGCGACCGAAGGACGACGACAATGCGGTCAGCGCTTCGGTATCGCCGCGCTCGGCGATCCATGCTGCGCGCAGCTGCGCCAGGCCGGCGGCCAGGTCGATGTCTGCGTCGGCATCTGAATACGGCCCCGATGTGTCGTAGACCGCAATCGCCGGATTCTCCTGGCCGCCGAACAACGTCGGCGTCTGCGACTGCACGATCTCGCGCATCGCCACGCGCAGGTCGGCGCGGCTGCCGGGCACGTGGATCTTGCGCGATCCCGGGATCGGCCGGGTGACGTCTTCGGAGAGGCGCTGTGTGTCGCGCACGAGGTCGCTGGGTACTGCATTCATGGCATTCGTCCTGGAGGGTCGTCGACGAAGCGGCGGCGCGGGCAGCCAGGCCGGGGGCCATGTCACCTCGCGAAGCTTCCCTACGCCGGTATCAGCCGGTATTGGCAGTGTCTGCCCAGGTTCGAAGGGTCTGTCTCAACCGGCGTGCCGGTACCCCCGCTTCGGATGCCATTGAAGCATGGCGCCTGCGATCGCGCCAACCGCTTGGTGTAGGAGCGGCTTGAGCCGCGAGCTCTTGACCCAGGCTTTGGCATTTCCAGGAGCGACGTAAGTCGCGATAGTTGCTCCGGATTGCTTGATCGCGACTCGCGTCGCTCCTACAAAGGCGAAGTTAAAAGACAAGATCAAGTGCTCGCGGCTGAAGCCGCTCCTACGAACAGCTGCATCAGCGCAGGGACGCGTTGATCTTGTCAAGGACTGCCTCGCCGGGGCTCAACTCATGCGCATCCAGGCTATTGAGAGGCGCCTTGATCGTGCCGAGATGCCCATGCAGGCCATTGGCCTGTGGATCGACATACAGCAATCCCGTGACCACCTCGCCCGCCGCCTGGCGCTGCTGGATCAGGTTCATCGCCGCGATGCGATCACGCGGGTCGTAGTCGTGCTCCAGCTTGCGCAGGCGCAACAGGGATCCATCGTGTTGCGCGATGTCGAGCACGTCGCCTGCGTCGTACTGCACCGCGATTTCTGCACGCGGCAGTATCACGTCCATGCGGTTGAGCGCCTCGTTGTGCTCACGCACGTACTCGTAGCTCTTGGTGCTTCCGGGATGGTTGTTGAACGCGACACAGGGGCTGATGACATCAAGGAACGCCGCACCGCGATGCGACAACGCACCCTTGATCAGCGGCACCAGTTGCTGTTTGTCGCCAGAGAAACTGCGGCCGACATAGGTCGCACCCAGCTGCAGCGCCATCGTCACCATGTCCAGCGGCGTGTCCGTGTTGGCCACGCCCTTCTTCGACACCGAGCCCTGGTCGGCGGTCGCGGAAAACTGGCCCTTGGTGAGGCCGTAGACGCCGTTGTTCTCGACGATATAGACCATGTCGACGCCACGTCGGATCGCGTGCACGAACTGGCCGATGCCGATCGAAGCCGAGTCGCCGTCGCCGGACACGCCCAGGTAGATCAATTCGCGATTGGCCAGGTTGGCGCCGGTCAACACACTCGGCATGCGGCCGTGGACGGTGTTGAAGCCATGCGACTGGCCGAGGAAATAGGTCGGTGTCTTGGAGCTGCAACCGATGCCCGACAACTTGGCGACGCGGTGCGGGGCGATGTCCAACTCCCAGCAAGCCTGGATGATGGCGGCCGAAATCGAGTCGTGTCCGCATCCCGCGCACAACGTGGACACGGCGCCTTCGTAATCGCGGCGGGTGAAGCCGATCGCGTTGCGCGCAAGGGTCGGGTGGTGGAGTTTTGGTTTGGCCAGGTAGGTCATGGTGATGACTCTGCATCCATGACGAAAACGGCAACCGTAAAGCGCCCATCAGCGAAACCGTCATTCCCGCGAAAGCGGGAATCCATGGACTTTCGCGGTCCGGGCCTCGATGGAAAGCAACGTCCATGGGCTCCCGCCTGCGCGGGAACGCCGGACCTTGGTGACGACGTGCTCATGCCACCTTCTCCGCACGCGCCAAATCCCCGAGCCGCGTTGAAATCGCCAGGGCGATGAAACGCGCCGTGATCGGAGTCCCGTCGTAATGCAACACCGCGACCAAGCGGGCAGGATCGATGCCAAATTCGTTGACCAACAGGCTGCGCATCTGACCGTCGCGGTTCTGCTCGACCACGAACACGGAATCATGCGCATCAATGAACCGGCGGACCGCATCGGGAAAAGGAAAGGCACGCACCCGCAGCATGTCCAGCGCGATGCCTTCGTCCTGCAGGTGCTCGAAGGCCTCGGCCATCGCCGGACTGGTCGAACCGAAATGGATCACCCCATGCCGCGAAGGCGTCGGTGCGCTGGTGATGACCGGCGCGGGCACCAGCGATTTCGCGGTGTCGAACTTCCGCAGCAAGCGCTCCATGTTGTAGATGTAGTCCGGACCGCGCTCGGAATACGTGGCCTGCGGGTTGCGCGACGTGCCACGGGTGAAATACGCACCCTTGTCCGGATGCGTGCCCGGCCAGGTCCGCCAGGGGATGCCGTCGCCATCGACGTCCTTGTAACGCGCGAATTCGCGGCCGGACTCGAGGTCCTCGGCCGTCATGACCTTGCCGCGATCGTAGGTGCGGGCGTCGTCCCAGGTAAACGGTGCACACAGGCGCTGGTTCATGCCGATATCCAGGTCACTCATCACGAAGACCGGGGTTTGCAGGCGGTCGGCGAGGTCGAGCGCCTGCGCGGCGAACTCGAAACATTCATTCGGGTCCTCGGGGAACAGCATCACGTGCTTGGTGTCACCATGGGATGCGTATGCACAGGCAAGGATGTCGGACTGCTGGGTCCGCGTCGGCATCCCCGTCGACGGGCCGCCACGCTGCACGTTGAGGATCGTGACCGGGATCTCGGCGAAGTAGGCCAGGCCGATGAACTCGTTCATCAGCGACACCCCGGGGCCGGCGGTGGTGGTGAAGGCGCGCGCGCCGTTCCAGCCGGCGCCGACGACCATGCCGATCGACGCGATTTCGTCCTCGGCCTGGATCACCGCGAAACGTGCGTGCCCATCCGCATCGACCCGGTACTTCTGGCAATACGCCTGGAAGGCCTCGGCCAGCGACGACGATGGCGTGATCGGATACCAGGCGCAGACGGTGGCGCCGCCATAGACGCAACCCAGTGCAGCGGCAGCGTTGCCTTCGACGAAAATCCGGTCGCCAACGGCATTGGCCTTCTGCACTTTCAAACCAAGCGGATACGACAGGTTGTCGCGTACCCAATCGCGGCCCAGGTGCAATGCCTCGATGTTGGGTGGCAGCAGTTTCGGCTTGCTCCTGTACTGCTCGCCGATCAGGGTTTCCATCACCGCCGGATCCATGTCCAGCAGCCGGCTCAACGCGCCGATGTACATGATGTTCTTGAACAACTGGCGCTGGCGCGGATCGTCGTAGGTGGCATTGCAGATCTGCGTCAGCGGCACGCCGATGATGCTGATGTCGTCGCGGAACTTCGACCTGGGCATCGGCTTGCTGCTGTCGTAGAACAGGTAACCGCCAGGTGGCAACTCCTTGAGATCGTCATCCCAGGTCTGCGGGTTCATCGCCACCAGCAGGTCGACGCCGCCACGGCGGCCCAGCCAGCCGCGCTCGCTCACCCGCACCTCGTACCAGGTCGGCAGGCCCTGGATGTTGGACGGGAAGATGTTGCGCGGGCTGACAGGCACGCCCATGCGCAGGATGGCCTTGGCGAACAGCTCGTTGGCCGATGCCGACCCGGAGCCGTTGACGTTGGCGAACTTGACGACGAAGTCGTTGGTGGATTGCAGGGGGAGCATCTCGTCAGTCACTGCATGACACCGTATGCCCTGATTCCCATGACCCCCGATACCGTCATTCCCGCGAAGGCGGGAATCCATGGACTTTCGCTCTTCGCCCTTTCATGAAGGACAACGTCCATGGATTCCCGCCTTCGCGGGAATGACGGGCAAAGGAAATGACGGCCAATCTCGCGCGCTGCTCTCATGCAGCCTCCCTCGCTTTCCTGTTCCGGCACGACGCCCCCGCATACGTCTCCAGCAACAGGAACTTCTGCATGTCCCACGCCCCCGTCGGGCAGCGCTCGGCGCACAGGCTGCAGTGCAGGCAGACATCCTCATCCTTGACCATGACCCGCAGCGTCGGCAGGGGCGTGGACACGTAAAGATCCTGTTGCTTGTTCAGCGCAGGGGCCGTCAGGTGGGTGCGTAGCGTGTCCTCTTCATCATTCGCCGTGAAGGTGATGCAATCCGTCGGGCAGATGTCGACGCAGGCATCGCACTCGATGCACTTGTCCCGGGTGAACACCGTCTGCACGTCGCAGTTGAGGCAGCGCTGCGTTTCCTTCCAGGCGGTGTCGGCATCGAAACCGAGTTCGACCTCGACCTTGATGCTGTCCAGCTTCTTTGCTTCCCTGGACCACGGCACCAGGAAACGCTCGTCCGGCGACACCGCGTTGTCGTAGGTCCACTCGTGGATGCCCATCTTCTGCGAGGACAGCTGCACCATCGGATCCGGGCGCTCGCGCACGTCTTCGCCATGCAGCAGCTTGTCGATGGTGATCGCGGCACCGTGCCCATGCGCGACCGCCCAGATGATGTTCTTGGGCCCGAACGCGGCATCGCCACCAAACAGCACGTGCGGCAGCGACGACTGGTACGTCAGCTTGTCCACCACCGGCATGTCCCACTCGCCAAAGGTGATGCCGCAGTCGCGCTCGATCCACGGGAAGGCGTTCTCCTGCCCGATCGCCAGCAGCACGTCGTCGCAGGGGTGAAACTCGTCCGGCTCGCCGGTGGGGATCAGTTTGCGACGGCCGTCGTCGTCGTATTCGGCGCGGACCCGCTCGAAGGTCATGCCAGCGAGGCGCCCGTTTTCCAGGACAAAGGTCTTGGGCACGCGGAAGTCGAGGATCGGGATGCCCTCTTCCATGGCGTCCTCCTTTTCCCACGGGCTGGCCTTCATCTCGTCGAAGCCCGAGCGCACCAGCACCTTGACGTCCTTGCCGCCCAGGCGGATCGCGCTGCGGCAGCAATCCATCGCGGTGTTGCCGCCGCCCAGCACCAGCACCCGCTTGCCGATGGATTTGACGTGGTCGAAGTAGACGTTGGCCAGCCAGTCCAGCCCGACATGGATGTTATCCGCGGCCTCCAGTCGGCCAGGGATGTCCAGGTCGCGTCCGCGGGGAGCACCACTGCCGACGAAGACCGCGTCGTAGCCTTCGGCCAGCATCGTCCGCATCGAGTCGATGCGGCGGCCTCCGACGAAATCGACACCCAGGTCGAGGATGTAGCCGCACTCCTCGTCGATCACTGCCTCGGGCAAGCGGAAACGCGGCACCTGCGTACGCATGAAGCCGCCGGCCTTGGGGTCGGCCTCGAACACGGTGACGTGGTAGCCCAGCGGGGCAAGGTCGCGGGCGACCGTCAATGACGCAGGCCCCGCACCGATGCAGGCGACGCGCTTGCCATTGGGTTTCGCTGCCGGTTGCGGCATCCGCGCCCGCACATCACCCTTGAAGTCCGCAGCGACGCGTTTGAGCCGGCAAATCGCCACCGGCTCGGGTTTGTCGCGCATCGACCCGGGGCCGTTGTTCTCCTCGACCCGTCCACGCCGGCAGGCCGGTTCGCACGGGCGGTCGCAGGTGCGGCCCAGGATCCCGGGGAAGACATTCGAATGCCAGTTGACCATGTACGCATCGGCGTAACGGCCTTCTGCGATCAGGCGGATGTATTCCGGGACCGGCGTATGCGCCGGGCAGGCCCACTGGCAGTCGACGACCTTGTGGAAGACGTCGGGATTGCGAATATCGGTCGGCTTCACCGCGCGCCCCGCTGCCTGGCCGAGGACATCGGCCTTCGCTGGCAGCTTGAGTCTAGACCCGATCGGCGTCTGGCGTCATGGATGGTGGTCACGGGGATGGACATGCACGACCAAAGGCACGCAGAGGCCATGGTGACGACCGTGACCGCGATGCCCGCCAGGGCCACCCCGCTATGCCGGTCCCTGCTCGTCCTGTTTGACCTTGAACCACGCCGCGTACAACGCCGGCAGGAACAACAGCGTCAGCGCCGTGGCCACGGTCAACCCACCCATGATCGCCACCGCCATCGGCCCGAAGAAGGCGCTGCGCGAGAGCGGTATCATCGCCAGGATCGCGGCCAGCGCGGTCAGCACGATGGGCCGGAAACGGCGCACGGTGGCGTCGATCACGGCGGTCCAGCGGTCGTGTCCGGCAGCGATGTCCTGTTCGATCTGGTCGACCAGGATCACCGCGTTGCGCATGATCATGCCCGCCAGCGCGATGGTGCCAAGCATCGCCACGAAGCCGAACGGCACCCGGAATACCAGCAGGAACAGGGTCACGCCGATCAGTCCCAGCGGCGCGGTCAGCAGCACCAGCGCGGTACGCGACAGGCTGCGCAGCTGCAGCATCAGCAGCGTCACGACCACCAGCAGGAACAGCGGGAGGCCGGCGATGATCGAGTCCTGTCCGCGGGCGGAATCTTCGACCGTGCCGCCGGTCTGCAACAGGTAGCCTTCGGGCAGGTCCGCGCGGATGCCGTCGAGTGTCGGCGAGATCTGCGATGCCACGGTGGCCGGTTGCTCCGCGTCGCGGATATCGGCGCGCACGGTGATCGTCGGCAAGCGGTCGCGGTGCCAGATGATACCGTCCTCGAAGGCGTATTCCAGCGTTGCGATCTGCGACAGCGGCACGGGCGTCCCGCTGCTCGTCGGCACCGCCAGGCTGGCCAGCAGTTCCATGTGCGAGCGTTCGTCATCGCTACCGCGCAGCAGCACCTCGATCAGTTCATTGCCTTCGCGGTAGGTGCTCACGTGCAGGCCCGACAGCGAACCGGACAGGAACTTGGACAGCTGCTCGGAACTCACGCCCAGGGCACGGGCGCGGTCCTGGTCGATCTGGAGCCGTACCACCTTGCTGGGTTCGTCCCAGTCCAGGTTGACGTTGGCGACGTGCGGGTTGGCGCGGACTTTTCCGGCGACCTGGTGCGCCAGTGCACGCACACGATCGATGTGTTCGCCCGAGATGCGGAACTGGATGGGGTAACCAACCGGCGGCCCGTTCTCCAGCCGGGTAACGCGCAGCTGCAACTCGGGGAATTTCGGTGCGACTGTGTTGGTGAGCCAGTCGCGCAACGTCTCGCGCGCATGGATGTCCTGGGCACGGACCACGAATTGCGCGAAGTTGGGTGCCGGCAGTTGTTGGTCCAGCGGCAGGTAGAAGCGGGGCGAACCGGTGCCGACGTAGGCGACGTAATTGTCGATCCCTTCGTGGTGCGCAAGTATCGCTTCCAGCTTGTGTGCCTGTGCCGCCGTGGCGCGCAGCGACGAACCTTCGGCCAGCTCCATGTCCACCATCAGTTCGGGCCGGGTCGAGTCCGGGAAAAATTGCTGTGGCACGAAGCGGAACAGGCCGATCGACAACGCAAATGCGGCCACGGTTGCGCCAATCACCAGCCAGCGATGCGATAAGCACCAACCCAGCAACGTGCGGAAGCGGCGATAGAACGGACGTTGGTAGGGGTCGTGGTCGTGCGCGACGGGCTCTTTGGGCGCCAACACGAAGGCGTACTGCGGCCAGCGGTCAGCCAGGCCCTCACGCCACGCGCGCCAGCGCCCTGCAAGGGTGCCAGGTGCAGGCGTTGCAGCGTTCTGCCCCAGGTCGGGCAGCATGCGATCGCCCAGGTAGGGGATGAACAGCACCGCCGCGATCCACGACACCACCAGCGCGATCGTCACCACCTGGAACAGTGAGCGCGTGTATTCACCGGTGCTCGAGGCCGCCGTCGCGATCGGCAGGAACCCCGCCGCGGTGACCAGCGTACCGGTCAGCATCGGGAACGCCGTGCTCTGGTAGGCAAAGCTGGCCGCCTTCAATCGCGACAACCCCTGCTCCATCTTGATGGCCATCATCTCCACCGCGATGATCGCGTCATCCACCATCAACCCCAGCGCCAGCACCAGCGCGCCCAGCGAGATCTTGTGCAGGCCGATGCCGAAGTACTGCATCACCGCGAAAGTCATCGCCAGCACCAGCGGGATGCTGACCGCCACCACCAATCCGGTGCGGAAGCCCAAAGAGAAGAAGCTGACCAACAGCACGATGACCACGGCCTCGGCCAGAACGCGGATGAACTCGCCGACCGATTCGCGCACCGCCTCGGGCTGGTCGGACACCTTGCCCAGCTGCATGCCGGCCGGCAGCGTGTGCTGCAGGCGTGCGAATTCGGCATCCAGCGCATTGCCCAACTGGAGGATGTCGCCGCCGTCCTTCATCGACACCGCGATGCCGATCGCGTCCTTGCCCATGAAACGCATCCGTGGTGCCGGTGGATCGCTGAAACCGCGATGCACTTGGGCGACATCGTCTAGACGGATCGTGCGACCACCGGCGCGGATCGGGAAATCCCGGATCGCTTCAATCGAATCGAACGCGCCATCGACACGCAACTGGATGCGCGCAGCCTTGCCTTCGAAGAACCCGGCCGGCGTCACTGCGTTCTGCTGCTGCAATGCCTCCTGCACGACCGACAAGGGGATGCCCAGCGTCGCCAGCTTGGTGTTGTCGAGCTCGATCCAGATCTTCTCGTCCTGCAGTCCGAGCAACTCGATCTTCCCGGCACCCGGCACGCGTTGCAGTTCCAGCTCGATGCGCTCGGCGTAATCCTTGAGCACGGCGTAGTCGAATCCATCGCCGGTCAGCGCATAGATGTTGCCGAAGGTGTCGCCGAACTCGTCGTTGAAAAACGGGCCAACCACGCCGGCCGGCAGCGTTGGCTTGATGTCGCCGATCTTCTTGCGCACCTGGTACCACAGGTCCGGCACGTCTTTCGAACGCATCGAGTCGCGCGCCATGAAGATCACCTGCGACTCGCCTGGCCGTGAATACGAGCGGATGAACTCGTACTCGCCGGTGGTCATCAACTGCTTTTCGATGCGCTCGGTGACTTGCCTGGACACCTGGTCGGCGGTGGCACCGGGCCAAAGGGTGCGCACGACCATCGCCTTGAATGTAAACGGGGGATCTTCCGATTGGCCCAGGTGGCTATACGACCATGCGCCCACCAGCGCCAGCACGATCATCGCGTACAGCACCAGCGCGCGATTGTGCAGCGCCCACTCGGACAGGTTGAACTTGCGCACCCGCGTTACCCGGCCGATCCCGGGGCGGTGTTGAGCGCCACCGGGCGATTGTCCCGGTCTACCGGCGCCACCTGCTCGCCTTCGCGCAGCAGGTGGCCGCCGGCCACCACGACCCAGTCACCGGCAGCCAGGCCAGACAACACCGGCACGCTGTCTTCGCCGTATGTGCCCAGCCGGACCGCAGTGGCGTGGAGCTTTCGTGTCGCCGGATCGACGACCCAAACCGACGTCCCGCCGTTGTCACCACGCTGCACGGCTGCCAGCGGTATCTGCAGGGTCGCGGGCGTCGACGCACCCGACCCAGCCGGCTGCATGAAGACGCGGGCGCTCTGGCCCAACGAGACCTTGCCAGCCGCACCGGCGGCCAGGCTGACGCGTGCAGCGTAGGTTCGCGTCTGCGGGTCGGCAGCCGGGGAGATCTCGCGGATCTTGCCGGGCAGGCGCGCACCGGGGGTGTTCCACAGCTCGATCAGCGCCGGTTGGCCGACATTGAAATCGTTGATGTCCGATTCGGGCAGGGCGATGGCGACTTCGCGTCCTTCGGCACCAGCCAGCGTGAATACCGTCTGCCCCGCCGCGACCACCTGCCCGGCCTCTGCCTGGCGGGTGGCGATGCGGCCGTCGCGTGGCGCCAACAAGCGGGTGTAGGCAGCCTGGTTGCGGGCGACTTCGAGATTGGCTCGCGCAGCCTTGGCTTGTCCGGCGGCAGCGGTGTAGGCCGCGTCCTGCGCATCCAGTGCGGAACGGCTCACCAGTTGTTGCGCAGCCAGCTTGGCATAGCGGGCCCGGTCGCCGCGGGCACGCGCGAGTTCTCCTTCGGCAGCGGCCAGTTGTGCCTGTGCGGCCTGGGCCTGCGCACGCAGGTCGCCGGGATCCAGTTCGGCCAGCAGGTCGCCGCGGCTGACCGTGTCGCCGACATCGACCTCGCGCTTGACCAGCTGCCCGCCCACCTGGAATGCCAGCGCGCTTTCCTCGCGGGCACGCACTTCGCCGGCAAAGGCGGAGACCGCACTGCCTGCCGTCGCGGCCGGGTGGGCCACCAGGACCGGCCGGGGTGGAGCCTGGGCGGGCTCACCGCCGCATGCCCCCAGCGCAAGCAGCGTCAACCACAGGAGGCGACGTGCCGTCTTCAGCCCTGCCACTGGAACGTTGACCATGTTTGCTCCGTTGCCCAGGGGCCGCTTAGGGGTTTCCCGAATGGGAGATTAGTGAACCCTCCGGTATGGTATAAATAACAAACCGGTTAGTCTAGTATTGTCGCATGTCGTCGAAACCCGCTCCCGTCCCCGTACCTGCCAAGCCTGTCGCACCCGGCCGACCCAAGGACCTGGGCAAGGGCCTGGCGATCCTGGAGGCCGCCAAGGAGCTGTTCACCACCCAGGGATTCGATGGCGTCAGCATGGACCAGATCGCGGCCGAGGCCGGTGTCTCCAAGCTCACCGTCTACAGCCACTATGGCGACAAGGAAAACCTGTTTGTCGAGGCGGTGAAATCCTATTGCGAGCAGCAGCTGCCCGAGTCGGTGTTCGAGGTCCGTCCGCAGATCGGTCTGCGCGAGCGCTTGTTGCAGGTCGCGCTCGCCTTCCACGCCATGGTCGCCTCACCCCAGGCGATCGCCGGTCACCGCATCCTGTGCACGCCGCGAATGACTGAATCGCACCTGCCGCAACTGTTCTGGCAAGCGGGCCCGATGCGGGTCCAGGCGTCCTTCGCCGAGCTGCTGCGCCAACGCATGGCGCTGGGCGAACTGCAGATCGACGATATCCCTCGGGCTTCCGCGCAATTCTTCTGCCTGCTCAAGGGCGAGCCGCACGCCATGCAGGTCTTTGGCTGCGGACAGCCGGACGCAGCGGAAACCCGACACCACCTCGCCGCCAGCGTCGACCTGTTCCTGCGCGCCTATGCGTCGCGTTGAGCCCGTTGTCGGCAAGGTTCCAGCACCGTGGTGACGTCAGTCTTGGTGACTTCTGGCACTCAGTGGCGGTGTGGCAGCAAGGCCATGCTGTGGCCCAGGCAGCAGACGACCATCAGGCAGGTCGCTCCCGCCGGGGCCAGTAGCGGTAAAATCGCGCACCGGGTGTGTTTCCAGCGCAGAACATTTGCACCCGGGGCTCATCCGCACCCTACCCGGCCGCTCCTGGCCCACACGCGTGGTCCACGCACACGCTGTCCACGTACGAGACTCCACCCATGACTACGATCGATTACGCCAAAGCACGGGAAACCATGGTCGAGCAGCAGGTCCGCCCCTGGGACGTGCTTGATGTGCGCGTACTTGAAGCGCTGTCGACGTTGCCCCGCGAAGCGTTCGTTCCCGAGGCCTACCGTGCGCTGGCCTACGCCGACCTGCCGCTGCCACTGGGCCACGACCAGCTGATGCTCAAACCGGTGGTTGAAGGCCGCATCCTCCAAGCGTTGTTGGTCGCGCCAAGCGACGACGTTCTGGAGATCGGCACCGGCAGCGGCTACCTCACTGCCTGCCTGGCGCGACTTGGACGCGACGTATTGAGCCTTGGAGCTGCACCCGGAGCTGGCCGAAGCGGCCAAGACGGCACTGGCTACCAATGCATCCGGCAGCAACATCCGGATCGAAGTCGCCGACGCATTGCAATACGACACCACGCGACGCTTCGACGCGATCTGCGTCGGCGGCGCGGTCGACCAGGTGCCCTCGCAATTTGCACGCTGGCTTCGCCCTGGCGGACGGATGTTCGTGGTCCACGGCCGAGCCCCTGCGATGACCGCATTGCTGGTGCAACGTCCGGCCACGCAGACCGACGACGCCTTCGATGTCAACGCGCTGCACGTGCAGACGTTGTTTGAAACCGACCTGCCGTACCTGGTCGGCGCCGCGCCTGTTGCGCAGTTCACGCTGTAAGACCCACTCTGTAATCCTGCAAGCCATGCCACGCAAGCCCTTCAAGGATGTTCCCATGCTTCTTCCGCAGATGCTCCGCCGCCCGCTGACCCTCGCCTTGGCGCTCGCCCTGCTGCCGGTGACCGGCGTGCATGCCGAAGACCTGCTGCAGACCTACGAACTCGCGCGCGTCGGCGACCCACAACTGGCTGCCGCCGAATCCGGCCGCCTGGCCACGAAGGAAGGCGCCGTGCAGGCCAAGGCCGCACTGTTGCCACAACTCAATGGCAGCGCCACCTACAACCACTCGCGCAGCACCGGGCCGTCGACGCAGAACACCACAGACCCCAACACCGGGCTGCCGATCGTGTTCAACGGCCAGGCCGAATCCAACCGCAGCAGCCGAAACTATGGCGTCAATGCCGACCAGGTGCTGTTCGATTTCGGCAAGTTCAGCCGCGTGCGCAGCCAGAGCGCCCTCAGCAGCGCTGCCGACTTCCAGCTCGAGTCAGCCGGTGATTCGCTGGTGACGCGGACCTCCAAGGCCTACTTCGACGTACTGGTGGCCATCGAAACCCTGGCCGCGGCCGAGGCTTCCGAATCCGCGCTCAAGAAGCAGTTCGACTTTGCCAGCAAGCGCCTGGAAGTCGGCCTGGCCCCGATCACCGACGTGCACGAGGCGCGGGCCACCTACGATGCTGCCCGTGCGAACACCATCATCACCCGCAACGCACTCGAAGACGCCTACCAGGCGGTCGCCGAGATCACCGGGCAACCGGTGCGCAACCTCAAGGGTTTGCCGGACGACTTCAAACCGGCGCTGCCCGTCGAGCGCGACGCCGATGGCTGGGTCACGGCCGCCATCGAGAACAACCCCGCGTTGAAAGCCCAGGAACTGCAGGTGCAATCGTCCGATGCAGACGTCGACACTGCGCGCGCCGGGCACCTGCCTACGCTGTACCTGAGCGGCAGCTATGGCAAGAATGCCTCCTGGGGCAACAGCAGCTTCAGCAGCAATGGCATCCCGGGTTCGGTGCCGCCGTTTTCAAGCACGTTTCCGTCCAACAGCCAAAGCCGTGGACCGAGCTTCGGGGTCACGTTGAGCGTGCCGATCTTCTCCGGCGGCGCGACCCAGTCGCGCGTCCGGCAGGCGATCGCACAGCGCGACGTTGCCCACGACCAGTTGGTGCAGCAAAAGCGTGCGCTTGAGCGCAGCACGCGCAACGCCTACCGGACGTTGGTCGCCGGCATCAGCGAAGTCGAGGCACGACGGCTGGCGCTGTTCTCGGCCAAGAGTGCGTACGACGCCTCGCAGGTTGGCCTGGAGGTCGGCACGCGAACCGTGCTCGACGTGCTGATCAACCAGCAGAACCTGTTCGATGCGCAACGCCAGTATGCGCTGGCCAAGTACAACTTCCTGCAAAACCGGCTTTTGCTGGAGCAGGCGGCCGGCACTCTGGACATCGACGACGTCAAGGACATCAACAGCCTGCTGACGGCCGATGCCGAGGCACAGCTCGCACCGGGCGATACGCGCAAGAACTGAGACCACTCAAGCAAGCCCGGAGCAACTCGCGAGGTGCTCGCCATTCGGGCAGGACGGGGCCCTAGGCAGATGGATTTCTACCCATCCAGTGCCCTGGTTATCCCGGTGCCTCATGTCATCAGTGCATGAGCTGCATCGATCCCCACGCTGCGGGGTGACGGCATTTCCCAGGGGTGATGCCTTAACGCCCCTGGCCGGCTGACTTCGGCAGGTCCGGTGCCAGCCGGGCCAAGGTCTGCTCCAGCGCGCCACGCCCCTGGTCGACCAGGGCGTGGCCGGCCGTGACCATCGCTTTGCACAGGTCCGGATTCGCCAGCAACGCTTCCAGCTGATCGGCCACTGCGTCGGCATCCTGGCCAATGCGCAGTGCACCGGCTGCATCCATCTGCTTGGCGATATCGCTGAAGTTGTGCAGGTGCGGCCCGGTGACCACGGCGACACCGGCAGCAGCCGGCTCCAACAGGTTGTGCCCGCCCACGTCCTGCAGGCTGCCGCCGACAAAGGCAGCCCGGGCGCATCCGTAGAACGGCATCAACTCGCCCAGGGTATCGATCACGAAGACCGCGTCATCGCGATCGGGCCACTGCGTCAGCTGGCGCGTGGCGACCCGCCAGCCGGCAACGACCGCCTGCTGCGCCACCGGTTTGAAACGCTCGGGATGGCGCGGCGCCCACAACAGCAACAGATCCGGCCAGCGCTCGCGCAGGCGCCGATGGATGGCGATGACCGCCGTTTCTTCCTCGGCATGCGTGCTGGCTGCGATCCAGACCGGGCGCCCGCCGATGCGCTGGCCAAACGCAGCGGCAAAAGCCGGCCAGCCCTCGCCCACCGTGATGTCGTACTTCAGGTTGCCGGTGACGTGCGTATCGGTGCGCGCCGCACCCAGGCGGACGAATCGCTTGCCGTCCGCCACCGATTGCGCCAGTACACCGCGCAGGGTACGCAACGCGCGCGACACCAGCGGACGCAGCACCCGGTAGCCGCGCAACGAGCGGTCCGACAAGCGTGCGTTGACGACATAGGCCGGGATCGCGTGGTCGCGGCAGCCAAACAACAGGTTTGGCCACAGCTCGGTTTCCAGGATCAAGGCCAGCGACGGCTGGTAATGCCGCAGGAAACGCGACACCGCACCGGGCAAGTCGTAGGGCAGGTACACATGCTCGACCTTGTCGCCCCAGATCGCACGCACGCGCGCCGAGCCGGTCGGGGTGATCGTGGTGACCAGCAGGCGCTGTCGTGGATATTCGCGGCGCAGGGCATTGACCAGTGCAACGGCGGCATTGACCTCGCCCACCGAGACCGCGTGCACCCAGAGCGTCGAGGCCTGCGGCGCGTCGCCATAGATGGCATAACGCTCGTTCCAGCGCTGGAAGTAGGCGGATTGGCGAAAGCCACGCCAGATCAGGTGGTAGACCGTCACCGGCACCAACAGGTACAGCGCGGCCGCATACAGGCCGCGCAGGAGACGCTCGATGGGATCCGTCCGCATCGCGACAGGATAACGGGCATGGGGCGGGATGCGGATACCTGTTGCTGCTCACTTCGCTGATGCTTGCAAGCTGGGCTCGCCCCGATGCGACTGCGCAGGCGCGCATCGCGCGAACATCCTGCCGCCAATGATTGATAGTGGTGGCACCTGCAACCTGCGTCAGGTCGTCCGCCCACGTTTCCACCATGGCCATGACATGACCGACGGGCCATGCGCCCCAAGGCGCCATGCGCGAAGGTGGCGGAAATCGATCGGTAACACACGCATGGCCAATTCGATTCCCGACACCACCACGTCCCGGCGCCGCTGGGCCATTACGCTCGCCACGGGCCTGGTCCTCGCCGTCGCGGCATTCGGCGCGTCGTTCCTGCTGCCGCAGGTGCTTGCCGATGGTGGACAGCCCCCCTGGGCGTTGGCATGCGTCGGTGTCGTGCAACTTGCATTGATGGTGCCGGTGCTGGCACTTGCCCGACGCATGGGTGGGCTGGCCTGGCGGCAATTGGGATTGACGCGTGAGCGCCTTGGCAGGGACATCCTGATCGGGTTGGCCCTGGCTGTGCTGTTCGCACTCTTGCAGTTCGGGCTGATCATCCCCTCGACCGGCGGCGCGGCGCGCAGCGATGTCGTGGCCAATCTCGCACAGATGTCGGGGGGACCGGCCAGCGTAGCCAGCCTGGGGACACTGGCCGTACTGGGTGCGCTGGCCGAGGAACTGCTGTTTCGCGGACTGCTGCTCCCGGGCCTGGCGACGTTGCTGCGGCGTACGCCGGGCCATCGCGCGTGGGCCGTCGTGATCGTGGCCGTCCTGTTCGGAGCCATGCATGGGTACCAGGGCTGGGCCGGCGTCGTGGATACCGCGCTCTATGGCGGCCTGACGCTGTCGCTGCTCACGCTGTGGCGCCAAGGACGCATCGCAGCAGCGATGGCAGCACATGCCGGGTGGAATGCAATCGCGACGACATGCCTGGTGCTGCTGTACTGAGACACCCGTTACGCATGCGCGCAAGCGTAGCGTCGGCATCACCGGATCTTCGACCCCGCTGGCACCACCACCACGATCCCGCTTGTCGTGCATCGCCGGGCATCGGTACCGGAGGCGGCCCGACGGTCTCTGTCCATGTTGCATCGCTTCGATGGCGCGCCTCAGCACACCTGCTTCAGGGACAACCCCCAAGTGCCTTTCGTGGCCGCGATCCGAGATCAACCTTGAAATCGGATGATTGTCCTGCCATTGATTGTTTTGATTGCTGCAACCGGGGAGAAGCTTTTGAATTACCAGTCGATCAGGAAATGGACGTCGTGGGGATTGCTCTTTCTGGCGATCATCGCCGCGGGATCCTTTCTCTGGGCAGACCGCCAGCTCAACCGCTTCGCAGGCGCCCATACGCAGGTAGCCGATCCACCCAGGTTCACCGCTCCTCCCCAACGCCTGGCCATCACCAACGTCAGCGTGCTGTCACCCGACGGCAATACGATGATCGATGGCCAAACGGTCCTGTTGGACAAGGGGCGCATCGTTTCGATCACCGGCAGCCGCCCGGATGGCATGGACGTGAAGAGGATCGACGGCAGCGGCCGCTACCTGATCCCCGGCCTGGCAGACGCCCACGTGCACCTGCGGCGAAGTCCCAACGACCTGCTGCTGTACGTGGCCAATGGCGTCACCCGCATTTTCGAGATGAGCGGCAACCCGGACCATCTGGCGTGGCGCGACGACATCGCAAATGGCCGCGTGGGTCCACGCATGTATGTCGCCTCGCAGAAACTGGGCACCTGGGGATGGGCCGATGGCCTGTTCCAGCGCTGGACGCGCAACCGGATCAATGTCAACACGCAGGAGCAGGCCGACGCGCAGGTCCATTCGCTGGCCACACAGGGCTATGACGCGGTCAAGCTCGGGAGTTTCCTCAGCCCGGGCATGTACCAGGCCGTGAACCAGGACGCGAAAGCAGCAGGCATCACCGTGGTCGGCCACCTGCCCCTGCAGGTGACGCTGGACCAGCTTTGGGCCTCCAACCAAAGCGATGTCGCGCATGTCGAGGAACTGGTGAAGGCCCTGGACCGCGAGTTTGGCGGATTCAACAGTCGCAATGCAGACGCATTCCTGTCTTTCGTCGCACGGCGAAGCGATGAAGTGGCCAAACAACTGCGTGACCACCACATCGCGGTGACCACGACAATCTGGTTGATCCAAAGCATTCCAGAGCAGAAATTCAATCTGGAGGCGCTGCTTGGCAAGACCCGCCTACGCTATGCCAACCCCGGCTTGATCGAAGGCACTCGCCTGTCGCCGGGCTGGCTGCCTGGTAACAGCGTGGGCGGGATCCAAGCGGGTACCAGCCCGGACGATATCGCAAGGATCAGGACGTATTGGCAAACCTACGCGCGTGCGCATCAGATCGTGCTCGCGGCGCTGGATGCCAATGGCGTCCAGGTCATGGCCGGCACCGACGCGGACAACGCAGTGGTCGTGCCCGGCTTTTCGCTGCACGACGAATTGCAGGCCATGCACGCATCCGGCATGAGCAATGCCAGCAGCCTGCGCGCAGCTACGTCCGCTCCCGGCCAATGGCTTCAAGACCGGTCTGGCACGATCGCGCCTGGCAATCGCGCCGACCTGGTGCTGCTGCGGAGCAACCCGCTGGTCGACATCGCCAACACCAGCCACATCGACGCCGTGATCCTCGGCGGCCAGGTCCTTGATCGAGGCAAGCTCGACGCGATGCTGGCTTCCGTCGAGCAGGCCAATGACCGCAGCCGGTCCATCAACATCGATGCATTTGAGTGACCATGCCGCGCGTGGTTCGGGGTCGTACCTACAGACCAGGGACGCCGACACATGCCGGCCGGAAGCGGCAACGCCACCCGAAGGTGGCGCTGCCCTGGACACGAATCCTTCAGTCGACGCGATCGGCGACCTCGGATCGCGATGCACTCCAGATCACCCGCAGACCCGTCGGCTTGCCCGCATCCCCGGTCACGAATTCAAACCGCGTCTTATCCTCCTTGAACATGAACAAGGTCTGCGATAGCGGATAGAGTTTGACCACCGGCATGCCTTCGGCCGCGGCTTCCAGGCCCGACCCCGTTTTGCGGATGCTGATCAGCAACTGGTTGGACGGCAGGCGATATTCACCCACGTAGGCTGCAAGACGGGCGTCGGGGACAACCGCTGCCGGATCGTTGTCCTGCGTTGCGCTTGCACCGACGACCGCATCCGGGACGCTCTTGCCGTGACTGCCAGATCGCGCTGACAGCGCGGCCACCCATTGCCCGGCCTGGGCCGGGGTGAACCGATCGCGCCAACGCGGCCCCTGCGCATCGGACGCAACCGCCAGTTCGACCAGCGCCTTGGCCTGGTCCGGGCTGGCATTGCCGTCGAGCATCGACTGCACGAACGGTTCGATCGCAGCCTGCGCCTTGCGCTTGTCGCGGTCGGTGAGCGATGAGGCCTGGACCAGCGCCACGTCCACCGCATGCAGCCACTTGGACATGAAGGAAGGCGAGGACACCACCACCTGCGCGATCCTGGGCAACTGCGCACGTGGCATGCGCTGCAGGTAGGTCCAGATATCGCCATCCACCGCCGCAACGAGCTGCTTGCCGTCGTCCAGCATGGCGTTGGTCAGTGGCCGGGTCATCAGTTCACCGTTGTCGCTGTTGGTGAAGATCACCAGCCCCTCGCCCGTTGCAGGCAGGACATAGACCTGCGTGCGGACGCCGTTCTCGCGACCGTCGTGGGACAACACCGTCTGTCCACCCATCCGGATGAGCCGCCAACCCAGCCCGAAATGCTCAGCGGTTTCACCCGCAAGCTGCGGGCGGCGCATGTCGTCGAACAGCGCCTCGGGCAGGTCCGCACCGCCCGCGACCCACGCGGCAAATCGCCCGTAGTCGCCGATCGTCGTCAGCATGCTGGCAGCTGCGCTGGGTTTGCGGTCATGCAGGTAGTCCATGTCATAAGGCGTGCCGGAAGATTCGAATCCGGTTGCGACGGGGCCGTGCACGGCCTTGCTCCAACCAAAGGACGTGTGCTGCATGTCGACGCGGTCCAGCACCGTCGCCGCCATCAACGTGGGCAGGGACTTGCCAGTGCGATGCTCCAGGGCGCGCCGCAGGTATTCATAGCCTTCGCCGGAATATTCGTGGCGACTTCCGGGCGCGAACGAAAACGCGAGCTTGTCTGCCCCTCGCCAGTTCTGGAACCCGGTCTGGTGGCTCAGGGCCAGGCGTGGCGTCAAGGCGTTGCGACGCGGGTCATCGGCGATGTCCGGGTCGACCCAGTCGCCTGCGAGCGGCGTATCCAGGCCGATCTTGCCATCGGCCACCAGGTGCAGGGTCATCAGCGCAAACACCGGTTTGGTGAGCGAGGCGACGTTGAACACCGTCCCGGGAGTCATCGGCGTGTCGGGTGCACGCTCGCCGAAGGTGGCCGTCCATGCCACACGGCCATGCTCGATCTTGGCGATCGCGATACCAGGCACATGTGCCTTGCGCATCCATCCGGGCACCTGGGAGGACAGCGAGGCCGGCGCGGCCGCCATCGCTGGCGCGGCGGCTTGCGGCGAAGCATCGGACATGCGTGCCGCGACAGGCTGGGCGTCCATGGCGCAGGCACTTGCGGCGGCGACGGCCAAGGCGAGACAGGCGAACAGAGGGTAGCTTTTCATGGGTTTCCTTCATGGTTGGGATGATCGATGCGGGATGGCGGGCAAGCCGCGCCCGACGGACGCGGGATGCGCATCCGGGGGTAAACACTGGAAGGGGCGCCGTTGGACGGCGCCAGGAGTCAACGCGGGGTCTTGGGTCGCGTGATTGCGTAGTAGGCGATCAGTCCCAGGCCGATGGCAACGAACAGCACGCCAAACGTCGACGGGTCATCGACCGCCAGTCCGAGCACGTCCACGGCCACGAAGCCGATGCCCGAGACCACCGACACCAACCCCCACTTCAGCGAAGAAGCGCGCCTGTTTTCGCCATCGGCGAGCAGCAGCGATTGCAACAGCTCCTCGCTGGCATGGGTTTCGGCCAGGCGGCGACGCAGGCGCGCTTCGACCACGATGCGGATCGCGACCACGATGCAGACCGCGAGGGAGAGGGGGATCAGGATGGCGATGATGTCGTACATGGGTGGGTCCTTGTTTGCGGCCGGGCCGCGCTTGCCATGATGGAGTCGTCGGGTACACGCTCGGTTGCAATGGATCCGACCTGCGAATACCTGCAACCAATGCGGCCACCCGTGTCTCCATCAGGGTGATGGGACAGGACAGGAACATGCCGGACAGGAGCATGCCGGAGATCAACAGGCCAGACACGGACAGGCTGGGCAGGTGCGTGCAGGACAGGTGCATGCAGGACAGGGATGTGTCCGACCGGGACCTCGTGGGCGCGGCAGTCGCGCGCACCCCCGGTGCTTTCGAGACGCTGGTGAGCAGGCATCAGAAACTGGTCTGGCACCTGGTGCATCGCATGGTCCAGCGCCCGGAGGAAACCCGTGAGTTGTGCCAGGAAGCCTTCCTGGTGGTGCACCGGCAATTGCACCGCTTCCGGTTCGAGAGCACGCTGGCCACCTGGATCGGCCGCATCGCCTTCAGCGTCGCCAACCGCCACCTGCAACGCAAGCGCCTGCCGATGGTGGAGGATGATGGCGCGGTCGAGGCACTTGTCGAACGCGTCAGCGACGGTTTCGACCTGGAACGCGCGTGCGCCGACCACCAGCTGCTGCAGCGCATGTCGGACGCGATCGAAACGTTGCCGCCACTGCAGCGCACCGTCGTTACCCTGTTTCACCTGGATGAACTCGGCATCGCCGACGTGGCCCGTATCACCGGGTTGCCGTCGGGAACCATCAAGAGCCATCTTTTCCGTGCGCGCCTGCGACTGCGGCAGCAGCTCCAATCCATGACAGGAGACATTGCATGACTCCACAAGACAAACCTTCGTCCACCGCAGTGGAATCTGTTCCCGGCATGCATCGCGAAGCCGAGCTGCAGGAAGCCGCAGCCCTGCTGGAGCGGCGTGGCCTGCAAGCACGCGCGCTCCAAGCCGACGGGGCGGTGGATCCCGATGTCGACCGCTACCGATACATCTACCATGCGGTCCGCATGGCCCCGATGCCCGAGCCCGGCCCGAGTTTCGCACTGCAGATGGAACGGCTCACCGCGGACCATCCGGAGCAGGCGGCAGTGGAAAACTGGCTCCTTGGATTGGTCGCCGGCCTGTCGGCGCTTGCGGTGGGGTTGTTCGTCGTTCCCGGTCTCGTTGCATCGTTCCCGCTCATGACGGTCGCGTCGCGGGCGCTGCCTTGGCCATTGCTCGTTGCCACCGGATTCGGCCTCGCCGTGGCATGGGGGGTAGACCGGCTGCTGGTGCGTGGCCCGACGTCGGATGCGTCAGCGGCGTGACGCCCTGACCTGCGGGTGTCCCCAACCCGCCTCGGCAAGTTCTGGGGCGGCCGCCCAGCCACCCTGGCGAGCCAGACGCGTTCCTGAAGCCCGCAGACATGCTTGATCGCGCGCCTGCGCTTGGGCCAGGCGTACCCCGCAGCCGGGCCGCATCAGGGTCTGATCGACCCATGGCATTCCTTGGGGCTTGACGCAGAGGAATGACGACCCTATGGTGTGACTGTGCTGGTTAACCAGCACAGTAGATGACAGCCAGGGGCCGCACGTGATCGAAATCAAAAACCTTTCGTATTCCTACCGGAGCGGCGGAAACGTCCTCCAGGGGCTGACCGCCAGCTTCCAGCCTGGACTGGTCCACGCCTTGCTGGGAGCCAACGGCGCCGGCAAATCGACGTTGCTCCATCTGCTGGCTGGTCTGGCCCGGCCGGGACGCGGCTCCGTGCGGCTGGACGGGCGCGACCCCTTCGCGCGTACGCTGGCAACACTTGGCGACATCGCCCTGCTCCCGCAGATGCTCTCGCCCGGCAGCCTGGACAGCCGCGCCTACGGGCGAATGCACGGGGCGCTCTGGCCCCGGTTTTCCCAATCGATGTTCCTCGGTGCGCTCGATCGCCTCAGCGTGGATGCATCCACGCCCCAGTCCTGCCTGGCGACAGGCACCCTCAGGAAGGCGCACCTTGCCTTCATGCTCGCCACCGGCGCACGCGTGCTGTTGCTCGACGAACCCACCGATGGCCTCGACATCGAAGCCAAGTCGGTCCTGCGCTGCCTGCTGGCCGAAGCCATTGATCCCGAACGCACGATCATCCTCGCCACGCATGGCATCCGGGAACTCGAAGGTCTTGTCGACCATGTGTCCATCCTGGGCCGGCAGCGCCTGCTGCTGCACGCCCAGACGGATGCATTGGGCGAGTCGTTGTTGTTCGCCAGCGGCCCGGTTGCACCGGAACACGCCCTGCATTGCGTGCCGCGCGCGGGAGGCTTCGCCTTCATCCTGCCCGGTGATGGACGCATCAGCCGTCCGGACCTGGAAATGCTGTACCAGGCAGTCGTCGCCGTGCCCGGAAACCTGCCCGCCTTCGGAGTCCATGCATCATGAGGCCGGCCATCGTGCGTATCGCTGCGTTGCTGCGGATGGAGCTTGTCGGCGTGGGTGCCGCGCTTACGCGCTGGGGCCTGGTCGTACTTGCGCTGGCCGCCGCCACGGCCTGGTTCGGTGCAGCGGGGCATGGCATCGGCGATATCCACACCATCATTTTCAACGCGCTGTTCTGCGTTTCCGGACTGCTTGTATCCACTGGTTCGTTTGATTGCTTTTCCGACAAGGCACGCAAGGTCGAATACCTCCGGCTGCCTGCACGGCCGTGGGAAAAACTTGCGAGCAAGTTCATCGTCGTGGTGCCGCTTTACCTGGCTGCGTTGTTTGGCGGCTACTGGCTGGTCTCGATCGCCATCGACACCGCGTTTGCCGCCGTCGGCTTCAACGGCATCCAGCACTTCGATCCCTTCGCTGCCGGTTCGACGACACTGGTGCCGGTCTTCCTGGCCATCCAGGGCCTGCTGGTGCTTGGGGCGATCGTGTTCGATCGCCACGCCCTGGCACGGACGCTCGCCGTGATGGCCGCGGTGCTTGTCCTTGGGGCATTGTCGGGATGGATCCTGCTGCGCCTGGGATACCCGGACCACTTTGCGGGATGGCGACTGGTCGAGAAGATCCACTTCCATACCGACAGCAACTGGTTCGCGGGCAAAGTGCTGCCAACGTTGCTGCACGCCGCCTTTTTCTACCTGCTACCGGTGCTGGCATGGCTCGCCGCCGGTATCGCCTTGCAGAAAAAGGCGGTGTGACATGGAGTTCGACGCACACCGGCCCATCTTCCTGCAAATCGTGGATTACCTGGGCGAGCAGATCCTCACCGGCGCCCTGGAGGCAGGTGACCGTGCACCTTCTGCGCGCGAACTGGCCGCAGCGCTGGCAGTGACGCCCAATACCGTGGTCCGCGCCTGTCTATTGATGCAGGAACAGGGGGTGCTGGAAAACCGTCGCGGCGTGGGCTACTTCGTCGAGGACGATGCGCGCGAGCGCCTGCGACAGGTCCGCAAGCAACGATTCATCGACGATGACCTGCCCGCGATGTTCCGCACCATGCGACTGGTCGGCCTGGACCTGGCGGACCTGCAGCAGCGCTACGAGCGGTTCCTGCAGCAGGAAGGCCCACCCGGGTAACCGCTACACCACCGCGGTCCGGACGACCGCACTTCGATGCCATGGCGCATCCGGACGGCCACGCAGATACCGCGGCCGGACGACCCCGGCTTGCCTGCCGTCCTGGAGGTTGGCAGCAAACAACCACTGGAGAAATGCAATGAAACACCTGAAACAGATTTGGCTCGTGTTGTTGATGGCGCTTGCCTGCACGACCGCCTGGGCGTCATCTGCACCGACCGCGTCGCTGGCCGATCAGCTGGTAGCATCGGACACGCGTTTTTTCACCGCGGTTTTCACCACGCGCGATGAATCCACGGTCGAACAAATGCTGGCGCCCGGGTTCACGTTTACCGCCGCTGGCAAGACCCGGAGCCGGGAACATTTCCTGGCCAACCTGGAAAAGATGTGGCAACAGATGGAGGGCGGCATGCGGATGCGACGCGAGCTGGTCGACGGCAGCGTCCGCGCGCACCGCGAAGGCGATACGGCCATCCTCGAGGGCGTGCAGAAGCTCTTTGCAGTCGCCGAAGGCCAGGAGCAACTCGTGGAAACCTCCGCTTTCCGCCGCACCCTGCGCAACGACAACGGGCAATGGATCATCCTCAGCGAGGAAACAAGCCCTGTAACGCCGGAACAACCGACCGGGTCGGCAGAGTCGGACACGCTGTCCAAGGAGCTGGCTGCGGCCGACCAGGCACTGTTCGATGCATTGTTCGTCACCCACGATTTCAATGCCGCTCGCGCCCTGCTTACAGATGACTTCGAGTTCTACCACGACCGCAACGGGCTGGTCAGCGAAACCGGAGATGCATTCATTGCATCGATCGCTGGCCACCAGGAGCCGGGATTGCATCGCCGTCTCATCGCCGACAGCGTCAAGACGTTTGCCTTGCATGGCTTCGGTGCGCTCCAGCAAGGTGTCCACGAGTTCTACCGCAGCGGCGATGGCAAGCGCCCCGCGCCGGTGTCCAGCGCGCGGTTCATGCATGTCTGGCAGCGCGTCGACGACGGTTGGAAGTTGAAACGCGAGTTCAGCTACGATCACCAGGACGAATGAGCGATCGCTGTGCAAGCACGGACCGCGCCTGGTCAGCCGATCCTGCCTTTTCCAGGCAGGCCTTCATCCAAGGAGGTCTTCCATGACCCCGCATCAGATTGCCAGCGGTTTTCTCCTGGCCATCATTGCGCTCGGCACGTCCATCGCCGAAGAACGACCGCCTGCGTGGATGGGCGAAGGCCCCACGATCGACCATCCCGCACCCACGCCCTGGTGCCGATCGAATACGCGGGCAACAAGCTCTTCGTGGAGGTCGAGATGGGAGGCAAGCCCAGGCGCTTCCTCTTCGATACCGGTTCACCATCGATGATGAGCAAGGCACTGGCCAGGGAACTGGGCCTGGAAGCGGTCGATCACCGGCTCAGTCGCGACTCGCACGGTGCGGTCGTACGCACCGACATCGTGCAGGCCGAGATCGGCGTCGGTGCCATGCGGCTGCACAAGGTGCCTGTCTTCGTCGCAGAATTCCCGAAGACGGCGCAGTGCCTGTTCGATGGCGTGCTGGGTTCCGAGGTACTGCCATTGTGTGCATGGCAAATCGACTTGCCGCAGTCCATGCTGCGCTGCAGCAGCAAGGTGTCGGCACTCGATCATGTCGATGGTGCGTCCTCGCTGCGCCTGCATGATGCGGGATATCCACACGCACCAATCATTGATATCGAACTCGCGGATGATGCCCACAGCAAGGCCCTGTTCGATACCGGCTCGCCCGAGCTGATGGCAATATCGCCGCCTGACTTGCAGGGCGCCGCGCGGAACCGGGGAGTCGTTCGCACGAGATCGGGATTTGGTTCGCTGGGCGGGTCGATCGGAGGCCTGGCTCCAAGCCAAAAGCACACGCGCGTGCAGCTGCACCGGCTGAAGATCGGCGACATCGCATTGCCCAATGCCGAAGCGGTAGTGCGCGAGGGGCCACCCAGCCTCATTGGCGCCTCGATCCTCGAGCATTTCGTGGTCACGCTGGACGCAAGCAATTCACAGGCGTACTTCGACCAATACCAGGCAGGGGACTACTCGCGGAATTCCTACGGATTGGCCTTGAGTTTCGAAGGGCATCCACGAGTCTCCCTCGTATGGGAAGACTCTCCCGCGCAGCAAGCCGGAATACAGGTCGGCGACCGCGTCACCTCGATCAACGGCCAGGCCATGGACGATTCCTGCGGTGCAATCCGCGACGCTTCAAGGATGATGTCCAGCGGCGACTCGCTGGACATTGCATGGCAAGGTGGCCACGCCACCCTGCGGCGTCCCCACCGCTCCCCCGAGAGGGGCAGGAAGACGGGTCCATAATGGACGGCTCTTCTCGGGTAATTACGACTATTTTCTGTTCACCAACCGGGCTCATCAAGTCACAACCCACTTATCGCGGAGGCGATATCCGGGTCTGCGATGGCCATGGCATCTACTTCCGGCAACTTCCGGGCGTGCACCATTAAAGTGAGCTCCACCCACCGCTCCTCCTCCACCGAACCTGCCTTGCCGCCGCTCGGCGCGCGTACCTGGCCAACATGGCTCGGCATTGGCGCCCTGGTGGCCTTGGCCTGGTTGCCGTGGCCGCTGCAGCGCGCATTGGGTCGTGCCCTGGGAGCGGTTTTTCGCGTGGCGCTGGCCCGCCGCCGCCGTGTCGCGGAGCGCAACCTCGCCCTGTGCCTCCCGGAACTCGGGGACGATGCCAGAAAGGCTTTGCTGCGTGAGAATTTCACTGCGCTGGGCATCGGTGTGTTCGAATTCGCACGCGCGTGGTGGGGCTCGATCGCGCCGATGCGCGACCACCTGCGCATCGAGGGCCTGGAACACCTGCAGGCCGCGCGCGCCGACGGCCGCGGCGTGATCGTCATCTCCGGGCACTTCACCACCCTGGAAATCTGCGGCCGCCTGATGTGCGACCACGCGCCGTTGGCGGGCATGTATCGGCCGCATGCCAGCCCCGCGATGGAGTGGGCGGTCAAGCGCGGGCGGTTGCGCTATGCCGCGGCGATGTTCTCGCGCGATGAACTGCGGCCGGCGATCCGGCACCTGAAGGACGGCGGCCTGTTGTGGTTCGCGCCCGACCAGGACACGCGACGCGGTGACAGCGTCTTTGTTCCGTTTTTTGGTCGTCCGGCCTCGAGCCTGACCTCCACCCACCAGTTGGCGCGGTTGTCCGGCGCGCACGTCATGGCCTTTGCCCATGAGCGTCGCCGTGATGGCGGCTACACCTTGCGCCTGTCACCGGTGCTGGCAGGTTTTCCATCGCGCGATGCCGTCGCCGACACGGCGCAAGTGATGTCGGCGGTGGAAGGCATGGTGCGTGCGGCACCGTCGCAATATCTGTGGATCCACCGGCGTTTCAAACGGCGGCCGGAAGGGACTGACGACCCTTATGACAACTTGTCATCCTGAGGATAAAGGATCTGTTTTTGCGTTTGCAGGAGCGGCTTCAGCCGCGAGCTGTTCGTCAAACGGGAGCTCGCGGCCGAAGCCGCTCCTGCAAAAGCGACAGCACAGCAGATCCTTCGCTACGCTCTGGATGACAGGTCCGCATACAAATCCGGCTCGCCCGGCGGTCGCGTCTTGAACCGCCGATGCACCCACAGGTATTGCTCGGGATGCCGGCGCACCACATGCTCAAGCATGGCCATGTAGCGTGCAGCATCGGCAACAGCATCCCCGCTGGGCCAATCCGGCGCGGGTGGATCGATCCACAACCGGTAGCGCCCGTCCTGCTTGCGCTGGAACCAGTACGTCAGCACGCTGGCATTGCCGCGCCGGGCCAGCTCCGGGATCGCGGTGACAGTGGCGGCCTGGATGCCAAAGAACGGGACGAAGGCGTTCTGGTAGCTGAAATCCTGGTCGCCGGCATACGCAACGACTCCACCACCGGACAGGGCACGCAGGAGCCCGCGCATGTCCTTCTTGCCGATGGTGTCGGCAAATGCACGCCGCCGTCCTCCGTCGATGAAACGTTCCAGGCATGGACGTCCCTGGCGTCGCACGACGATCGCAATCGGATCTCCCGAGGCTTCTGACAGCATCCGGCCGCCCAGTTCCAGGTGGGGCGAATGCCCCGTGACCAACAACACGCCACGCCCTTGCGCACGTGCGGACTGCAAGTGCTCCAGGCCTTCGACATCGACCAATCCCCGCAACGTCGATGCCGGTGCAAACCAACCGCGCAGCGATTCCAGCATCCCCGTCACCGTGGCGCGCAATGTGGCCTGCAACAGGCGCTCGCGTGCTGGCGTGTCCAGCTCCGGAAAACACAACGCCAGGTTGCGGCGCGCATAACGCCGCCTGCGACCGAGCAGCGGCGACAGCATCCATGTCAGTACGCTGCCCAGGAGCAACAGCCACGCCTGCGGCAATCGTGCGATGCCCGAGGCCAAGGCATTGCCGGGAGCCACCAGCCAGCAGCGTGGTACCGACTTGCTCACACGTGCCTGCTCACGCGCGCAGTCCCATGACTGCATGCACCTGTCTGTGCGCCACGAGGATCACCCGCGCCTCCGACTCACGTCGTCCGCACGCCAGGTCCGGGCTCCGACTCGCGCGCCAACAGGCTGCCGGCATACAGCGCCGCCAACAGCAGGGCCAGCCCGCCCCAGAACGTCGAATAGAACGCCAGGTGCGTGTTGAACGGAAACACCGTCACCGCCAATGCCAGCATGGCTGGTCGGGCGCGATCACGGGCAACGTCATCGGCGAAATACCAGGCACGCCAGGCCATCGCGGCGCCTGCCAGCCAGCACAGCAGGCCCAGGATCCCGGTTTCACTCAACACCTCCAGCACGACCTGGTGCGCATGCAGGGCCGGGCCGTCGCCCCAGGCAGCCACCTCACCGCGATCCGGGTCGCAGGCCGGGAAGGCATCCCTGAAACCGCGCACGCCGACGCCGTTGACGGGATGGTTACGCACCATGCACAGCGCCCCGCGCCAGATCCGGGTGCGACCGGACAGCGCCACGTCCATTCCCTGGTCGCTGGCGGTCAAGGCGTAGGTGGTACGCACGATCCGTTCGCGCACCTGCGGCACGGTCGACGTCAACGCGGCCAGCGCCAAGGCGCCAAACAAAAACAATGCTGCCAGTTTCTTCCAGCCCAGCACGCGCCAGCCAGAAAACAGCAGCACCAGCGAAAAGGTCAACCACGACGCACGCGAGCCACCCATCAACACCACCGTGCCCATCGCAACCGCCGCCAGCACCCAACCGATATTGCGAAAGCGGGTTTTGGACAGGATATTTCCGGCCAGGTGCAGCACGAACGGCGAAAGACTCGCCAGCACCAGTCCGAGTTTGAGGTTGCACGGCCCCAGCACGCCGCTGAGCCGGTCGACCTGCGCGGCCTCGCTGGCCAGGCACATGCCGTGGCCACTGATCAGTTGCTTGACCTGGTCGATCCCCCAGAACAACGCACTGGTGCCGAACACGGCCTGGGCCAGCGCATCAAGCGTCCAGATACCCATGATCACGCCCAGACCGCCAAACGTGACCTGTCGGCCATGCGACGTCGCGACGGCCGAGGCCACCAGCCACAGGAACGGCAGGTAACGCAGGTCGATCGCGACCTCGCGCAGCGCGCGCAGGTGGTCGATGGCATCCAGCGACGACAACAATTCTGGCACCCAGTAAGCGGCAAACAATACGCTGGTCAACGCCCATGCCGGGCCGCTGAGCAACTGCGTCCCACCACGGAAACGCGCAACCAGCAACATGACGACCGCCGCCAGCGCACCCAGGACCATGACGCCTTCGGCATAGCCCGGGGCGGGCCACAAGGCCACGAAGACCAGGATCCAAGCCGGCGCCCAGCGCCAACCGGGCGGGGCTTCAGTGGCTGTCTTGGTGTTGCGAGGGGCACGGTCATCCACGAGTTTTCCGTAAAGGGCCAGCGTAGCGTGCTGCATGGCGTGCAAGCTGTCGGGCATCGTAACCGGAGGCGGCGGCGGACGTGCCAGCAACGACCGCGCGCCGGTCGTCAACGCGGCGGCATCAAAGGGTTTCACGGCGCCGGAAGGCTGCCATTGCCGCAGCAACTCACCCACGCCGCCATGGTTCCAACCCAGCAGCGGGCGACCGACCGATAGCGCTTCCAGCACGGTACGGCCAAACGCTTCGGGCTTGCGCGAAAGCTGCAGGACAAGATCGCTGGCGGCATAGGCCTGCGCGATGTCGGACGTCGGTGCGGTGACTGCCAGGACGTCGGCGACTCCCAGTTGACTGGCCTCGGCCTCGAGTTCCTTCAAGTACGCCTCGCGCCCCGGCTGCCGCGCACCCGGCAGCCAGAGGCGCGCGTCGCTACCGTCCTGGCGCAATGCTGCCAGCAGGCGCAACGCGTCGGCGTGGCCCTTCAGGCGCGTGCCGCGACCGGGCAACAGCAGCAGTGGCCCGTCGCCGTCGAGCTGTGGATGCAGGGCCGTGACGCGCCGGCGGGCCTCATGGTCGGGGCGCGGGGCGCGCGGAAAGACCGACGGGTCGATTCCGCGTGGGATCACCACCAGTTTGTCCGGATCGGTACCTGGATAGTGATGCAACGCATAATCGCGCACCGTGTCCGACACGCAGACCACGCGCTCGCCGGACACCATCACCGCGCTGTAGCGGGAGGGTGAATTGAGGCCGTGCATGGTGGTGACGAACTTTGGCTGCGTCCCCGATGCCATGCCACGCAACGCAAAACGCGCCAGCCATGCCGGCAGGCGTGAGCGGGCGTGCACGATATCCACGTCCTCATCGGCGAACAGCTGCCGCAACGTCTTCACGTGGCGCAGTACGCGCAGTGACTTGCGGCCAATGTCCAGCGTGACGTGTTCCGCGCCGACTGCTTGCAACTGCGGCAGCAACCGCCCCCCTGCGGACACCACGATCGCGCGGTGACCTGCCTGCACCAGTGCTTGGGCAATTTCGATCGTCGAGCGTTCTACACCGCCAGCCTGCAGCGCCGGCAACAACTGCACCACGGTGTGCCTTTGGTTCATCGCCTCGTGGATCTGGGGTAGTCACGCTCGCCGTGGACAGGCGTGCCGCGGCCAGGCTCGCTGAAAGCAGGCATGCGCAGTGGAGTCAGTCCACCAACACGAAGTGCGCGCCACAATACGGGCACTGGCTCTCGCCGCCGTCTGCCTCGATCGGCATGTATACGCGCGGATGCGAGTTCCACAAGGCCATCGACGGCAACGGGCAGCACAACGGCAGGTCACTGCGATGTACTTCGTAGCGTTGCTGGGCATTGGCCGGTGCAGGGGCCAAGCGTAGGGTCGTTTCAGCCATGGGTCATCCAGCCAAGGGCGCGGCATCTGGGTCCGGAACGTGCAGTTTAGCAGCGTACGCGGGCCCGACGGCCGGCCTGCATGAAGTCATCATGGGCAAGCGACTAGAATGCAGGCGTGCCTTACACCGCCCAGCAATCCCCAATCCAGCGTTCCCCAGTCCGGTATTCCCCAACACAGCACTCTCCTATTCGACACTTTCCCGTCCGCGCCATCACCCTGGACCTCGACGACACGCTCTGGCCGATCGCACCGGTCATGATTCGCGCCGAGACGGTACTGGGCGAATGGCTGCGCCGCCACGCGCCGCGCACCGCCGCGCACTGGCCGGCCGAGGCGATGCGCGCCTTGCGCGACGAGGTTGCCGCCGAACACCCGCACCTCGCCCACGACTACACCCGGCAGCGCCTGATCACCCTGGAGCGCATGCTGGACGCGGCTGGCGACGATCCGGCGCTGGTGCAACCCGCGTTTGACGCCTTCTTCAGCGCACGTTGCGAGGTCGAGCACTACGACGACAGCGTCGAAGCGCTCGACCGTCTCGCCGCGCGGGTGCCGCTGGCGGCGCTGAGCAATGGCAACGCGGACCTGCACAGGATCGGATTGATGCACCTGTTCCGCTTCCAGCTCGGCGCCCGCGAGCACGGCGCGGCCAAGCCCGATGCCAGCATCTTCCATGCCGCCTGCACGCGGCTGGACTGTGCGCCCCTGCAGGTGTTGCACGTTGGCGACGATATCGAAATGGATGTCCTGGGCGCGCACGACGCCGGCCTGCGTACTTGCTGGATCAATCGTGCCGACGACAATGGCCAGCTTCGCACCTGGCCGCGCGAAGATGTCCGTCCCGACCTGGCCTTCCCGACCTTGGCTGCGCTTGCCGATTGGCTGGATGCAAACCCATCGGCAACAGCGTCAACTGGTTCAACGACCGGTTCAACTACTGATCCATCCACTGGCGCATCGACTCCCCACACACCTCATTCCAACGCATCGCAGAGCAGCACATGACCTTACCCAATGGCTTCGCCCCCGCTTCCGGGAACAACCTCCGCCCGCTGTACCTGCTCAACCGCGACGAGTTGGACGCCTGGCGCGAACGCCAGCCGCAACCCATGGCGCAATGGCTCATGGCGCATGGCTTCGACGCCTCCGCCGGTAGCGTCCTGGCCCTACCCGGTGGCGATGGCAGCCTGGCCGGCGCGGTCCTGGGGCTGGGCGACCGGCTGGATCCTTTCAGCTACGCGCACGCGCCATACGCTCTGCCACCGGGTGACTGGCAGGTCAGTGGCGAGCTGGATGACGACGCCCGCAAGGCGCTGCAACTGGGTTGGGGGCTTGGAAGTTACCGCTTCGACCTGTTCCGTGACCCGCCGCGTGCACCGGCACGGCTGTCGCTGGACACCCTCGACGAGGAAACCAGCGACGTGCTGGCCGCGTGCAGCCGTGTCCGCGACCTGATCAATACGCCGACCCAGCACATGGGGCCCGAGCAGATGGAAGCCGTCGTGCGCGACATCGCCAAGACCCACGATGCCACGTTTGAATCAATCGTCGGCGACGACCTGCTGTCACGCAACTTCCCGGCGATCCACGCCGTCGGACGTGCATCGCATCGCGCACCACGGCTGCTGCACCTGACGTGGGGCGAGGCCTCGCACCCGCACATCGCACTGGTCGGCAAAGGCGTGTGCTTCGACACCGGCGGGCTCAACATCAAGGCCGCGACCGGCGCACGCAACATGAAAAAGGACATGGGTGGCGCCGCGCACGCGATTGCGCTGGCCGAGCTGATCATGGTGCGCAAGCTGCCGCTGCGGATCACGTTGCTGGTCCCTGCCGTGGAGAATGCAATTGGCCCGGACGCCTATCGTCCCGGCGATGTGGTCGCCACGCGCAAGGGCATCCACGTCGAGATCGACAACACCGACGCCGAAGGCCGCGTCGTGCTCGGCGATGCGCTGGCTTATGCCGGCGAACAGTCACCCGACCTCACGCTGGATTTCGCTACCCTGACCGGTGCTGCGCGCGTCGCACTTGGCCCAGACCTGCCGGCGATGTACGCCAATGACGACGCGCTCGCCAATGCGTGGCTGCAAGCCGGCGAGCAGCAACGCGACCCGTTGTGGCGCATGCCGCTATGGCGCCCGTACCTGCGCTACCTGACCAGCAATATCGCCGACATGGCCAACGCCGGATCCAGGATGGCCGGCAGCGTGACCGCCGCGCTGTACCTGGAACGCTTCGTCCCCTCCGACCAGAAGTGGGCACACCTGGATGTCTACAGCTGGAACGACAGCGACCGTGCTGGTCGCCCCGCCGGCGGCGAAGCCCAGGGCCTGCGCGCGGCGTACGCGATGCTCAAGGCCCGGATCTGACCCACACCGCGTAACCCCTACTTTTCGTAGGAGCGGCTTCAGCCGCGAGCTTTTGATCTTTGCTTTTGATCTTGCTTGCTTGGCTTTGGCTTTGACTTTGCTTTTGCTTTGGCTCTTGCTCTGGCTCTGGCTCTGGCTCTGGCTCTGGCTCTGGCTCTGACTTTGGCTTTGGCTCTGGCTCTGGCTTTGGCTTTGGCTTTTGATCGTGTGCGATTTAAAGCTTGCCGAGCATCGCAGCCGGAAAGCGAGAAAAGGTGCCTATGCCTGAGCGCAACACAGTGGAGCGAGTTTGGGCACCGCACCCTTTCTGGCGACGGATCGCCTGGAACGATCTGGGCCGCCGCATGGCGCCCGCGTAGCGGGTGGGGCACGGGGATGCGCCCCAGTCCGAAGCGCAGGGCACCGATACGGCTGTATTGCATCGGCAAGCGTCAGGAGGAATGGTTCTGGTTGCTTTTGCCGCAAAAAACGTGACACGCGCGATGGCGGGGAAACGTTTGATCTTGATATTGCTTGTGTAGGAGCGACGTAAGTCGCGATCAGGCAGCCCCGCAGTACCTATCGCGACTTACCGGTGGCGGCATGCCGCCACCACTCCTGCAGGGGCAACAGCAGGATCAAGAGCTCGCGGCTGAAGCCGCGCCTACAGCCAGCCCTTCTGGCGCGCGAGCCGGTACGCCTCGATGCGGTTGCCTACACCCAGCTTGCCAATGGCCTCCGACAAGTAATTCCGGATCGTGCCCGCCGACAGATGCAACGTCTCGGCGATATCGCCGGCCGACATGCCCTCGCCCGCCAGCCGCAACACCTGTCGCTCACGGTCATTGAGCGGATCGGATTCTGACCAGGCTTCCACCGCCAGCTGGGGATCAACCACGCGGCCTCCCATATACACCTTGCGCAACGCTTCGGCCAGCTCCTCGGCCGGGGCGTCCTTGAGCAGGTAACCACAAACACCCGCGTCCAACGCCCGTCGCAGGAAACCCGAACGCGCAAACGTGGTGACGATCACAACCTTGACCGGCAAGGCGTGGCGCTGGATGCGCTGGGCCAGCTCCAGCCCGGTCAGGCCGGGCATCTCGATGTCGGTCACCAGGATGTCGGGGCCGTGCCGCTGCAGTTCACGCCAGGCTTCTTCGCCGTCGGCGGCGGCGCCCAGTACCTCGATGTCGGCTTCCAGCCCAAGCAGCGCCGACAGCGCGCCGCGCACCATCGCCTGGTCCTCGGCCAGCAGGATGCGGATCATGATGTTGCCGGGATCATGCCAAGCCCCCGGCGCAATCGCACCTTGCGACCTGTAACGAGGACACCCCGCTCATACGGCACGCACCGACGTGGCACCTGCGGGCACGACCTCGGGATCCGAATCATCCTTGATTGCTCCCGGAGAGTCTGGTGCGACATCGCGCCGCCGGGTGTCGAGCGGCACGCCGATCAACAGCCGCGTCCCCTGCCCGCGTGGCGACTCGATGACCAGGCTGCCGCCTAGTGCGCGCACGCGGTCACGCATGCCCGCGATGCCGTTGCCATCGACATCCACGCCACCACGTCCGTCATCGAAAATGCACAAACGCAGGGTGCTGGCATCGCGCGAGAACTCGATGCCCGCGCGACTGGCGCGGGCATGGCGGGCGATATTGGTCGTTGCTTCGCGCAATACCAGTGACAAGGCCTGTTCGACTTCCGGTGGCAAGGCCAATGACGGTGGATCGTAATCCAGGTGTACCAATGCGGACTCCAGTAGCAGCCGGGCCGACGCCAGCTCGGCGGCAAGGCTGGACGAACGGAAACCGGTGACCGCGCTGCGTACCTGCACCAAGGCATGTCGGGCGACACGTTCGGCATCGTCCAGTTCACGGCGCGAACCCGCTGGATCGCGCGCGGACAACTTGCGCGCCAGTTCCAGTTTCAGGGTGATCAGCGACAACGTATGCCCAAGCAGGTCGTGCAGGTCGCGACCAATGCGCTCACGCTCGGCAGTGGCCGCCAGCCGGCGCACTTCATCGTGCGAGAGCCGGAGCGCGGCATCCTTCTGCTTTTCACTGCGGTCGACCTGGACGATGATCCCGATGATCAGCGTCAACGCAGGCACCCATGCCAGTGCCTGCCATGGATACCCGATCCACCAGGCCTCGGTGAGCACGATCGCATTGAGTGCCAGCAGCTGGACGAGAAAGCGACTGATCGACGCCGCGCCATAGACACGCAGCATCACGCAACCAAAGATGAAATAGCTCAGTGCTGAGGGGTAGGTCGGCAACAACGCCATGCACAGGGCAACCATGCCCAGCGCGTACCACGGGGATGCATGTCGCGAGGCCAGCAGGGTCTTGGCATAAAGCAGCAGGAACAGCGGATACGACAGTGCGGTGAACGCCACCCAGCGCATGTCGTAGCCACCACTGAAGGCCGGGGTAATGAAAACCCACGCCGACCACAGCAAGTGCACGAACTCGTTGGCCGGCGGCCTGCCCTGGCGCACCACCTCGGCGATCCGCGAGTCCGGTGCCGGCGCAAGCCATTCGGGAAGGTCGTTACTCATCGGACATGCGCTCTGGCACCTGCGTTCACCAGGACCATGCTACTGCAAGCCAGGCAACTGCACGCCAGGCTACTGCGTGCCTTGCTGTTACAAGCATGCTACCGCCGCGACCAACATCAGCCGTGTCGACGCAGGCGCCGCGTCGCCAGCAGCAGGAACACCATCGTCACCACCGCCAGCACGCCCAGGTGGATCATCACCGCACCACCATCGCCCTTGCCCACGACCCTGAGCGCCACCTGCGCCAGGTGGTACGGGGGCCACACCGGTGCGATGGTGCTGAAGAACTTCGGCAGCATGGACAGCGGCAACCACAGCCCTGACAGGAACGACATCGGCAGGTAGATCATGTTGACCAGCGCCGGCGAACCCTGGCCGCCGACCAGCGTGCCGATGAACAGGCCCAGGGCACAGAACGGCAGCACGCCGACGATATTGACCAGCCACAACAACAGCCATTGCCCCGGCGCCAGCGATACATGCGCCAGGGTCACGGCCAGCAACGCCAACAACAACGAGATGATCGTCGCGAATACCATCGCCATCGCCAGTTTGGCGAAGAGGTACGCGCCTGGCGGCATCGGCAGCGCACGCTTGTAGGTGATGAACCCGCGCTCGCGTTCCATTGCCACGGTCACCCCGAAAGCAAACAAGCCCACGCCCATCACGCCAAACACCCCGTAGGTCGCCAGCAGGTATTGCGCTGCATTGCCGTTGCCGCGATTGAGCAGCACGCCGAACAGGACATAGAACAATGCCGGAAACAATAGCGTGGGCAATGAGAACGACGGCGTGCGCAGCGTGCGCATGAACTCGTAACGGGCTTCCAGCAGGTAGCTGCGCGCGCTCGAGTGGACTTGCGTATCGGCGCGGCGACCGGTTTGCGCGGCCATGGAATCCATCATGTGGTCTCCTGGTTGATGGTTTCATCCGTATCGACGTCATCCATGTCGACGTCATCCGTGTTCACAGCATCCGTGTTGGCATCCCGTGTCGCGTCGTCGCGCGTCAGCTCGATGAAGGCCTCGGCAAGGCCCGCGCGCTGCACCTCCAGGTCGGACAGCGCGGCATCCTCGGCCAGCAGGCGCCGGACCACGTCTTCGGCGGCGTCCGTGATGACTTCGATGCGGGCGCCCGTACGGGTGGCACCACGCACTTGTGGCCACGCCGACACCTGCCCGGCATCCAGCGCCGACAGGCAGCGGATCCTGCGTTGGGCGACATGCGAACGCACTTCGTCCATTGCACCGGCAGCGACCACGCGCCCACGATTGAGCACGACGACACGATCAGCCAGCGCCTCGGCTTCCTCCAGGTAATGGGTCGTGAGCAACACCGATGCACCACCAGCCACCAGTTCGCGGATCGCACGCCACAGTGCCTGCCGCGCTTCGATATCAAGCCCCGTCGTGGGTTCGTCCAGGAACAACAGTTCCGGATTGCCACAGATCGCCAGCGCGAATTGCACGCGCCGTTGCTGACCGCCCGACAACTGCCCATACCGGCGCTGCAACAAGCCATCAAGCCCTGCCAATGCAATGCAATCGGCGGTACTGCGCGGGCGCGGGTAATAACTGCGGGTCAATGCGAGCAACTCGATGACCTTGCTGTTCTCCGGGATCCCTGCCGATTGCAACATCACCCCGATCCGCCGCCTGGCCTGCAGCCGCTGCGGCGACTGGCCAAACAGGCTGGCCTCGCCGGCATCGGGGACCAGCAACCCCAGCAACAACGCGATCGCCGTGGTCTTGCCGGCGCCATTGGCACCGAGCAGCGAAACCACTTGTCCGGCGTGCAGCGCCAGGTCGATGCCATCGAGTGCCACGACCTTGCCGTAGCGCTTGTGGACGCCTTGCAGGCTTGCGAGTTGGTCTGGTTGGCCGGGTTTGCCTTGCATTGCAGTCACTCCGTCATGGGCCGCGCCCATATTGCGTACCCCAAGTTAGAAGGCAGGAGGCGACAACCACAGTCCACGGAATCACCTATTTCAGGTGACAACCGTCAGGTGACGCGGCGGTCGGAGCAACCTAGGGTGTCTGCATGCCCCATGCCACGCCGCGACGGCACCGGCCGCGCCAGCGTTTCGACATCCACGGGAGATCCCACGTAGCACTCAATGATCATGGTGACGAACCATTCCATGCCCATGCACACGTTTCGCATGTTGATCCCCGCAAGCGCATTGGTTGCCCCCACCCTGCGAAAAAGGAAATCCCTCATGTCGCTATACAAGAACAAATACTTCAATCCGGCGCTGTTCCTGCTGTTGTGCGCAGGCATCTTCAAATTCGGGCCCTCCGGTGCGACATGGTTCTGGAGCGGCCATCCGGTCGTGGCGGCGACGCTGCTGGCAACATCGGCGGTCTTCTGGAGCCTGCTGTTCTCTTCGCTTCGTAGATCGCAGTCCTAGGTGCCCGGGACCCTCTTCCCCCGTAGCGCCGTAGCGACGACGAGATCCGGCCTTGCAACGTGTGCTCACCGCTGCGGAGGACGCGATATCTTCGCCATGTGCAGCTACCGTTCGCAGGAAACTGGCCACACGCAGAAGCTGACTTCCGGCACGTTGGCGGCGGCACCAGAAACTGGTCACACTTGAAGCTTCCGAACGTCTGAATAGCTCATATGGAAACCTCCGCAGACCTGCTCAAGGAACTCCGCATCGACCGCAACGCGGCGCCGCCCCCCTCCCGGAGCGGGCTGTGGATCGGTCTTGCCATCGCTGCCGCCGTCGTGCTGTTGGCGCTGGCCGCATGGGCATGGCTGGGCCGCGACAAGGGCATCGAAGTCCGCACCGCGCCCGTGACCGCAGTCGGCCAGGGGGGTGGCAGTGCCACGGTGCTCGATGCCAGTGGCTATGTCGTCGCACGACGCATGGCGACCGTGTCGTCCAAGGTCACCGGCAAGCTGCGCGAGGTGCGCATCGAGGAAGGCCAGCACGTCAAGGAAGGCCAGGTCATGGCCACGTTGGATCCGATCGATGCCGATGCACAGCGCGACCTGGCCGGCGCGCAGCTGCTCGCCGTCCGCAGCCAGGCCAGCAGCGTGCAGGCACAGTTGCGCGAAGCCGAGTCCAATGCCTCGCGACTGGCCTCGCTGGTCCAGCAACAGCTGGTCTCGCGCTCGCAATACGACCAGGCCATCGCGCAGCGCGACGCATTGCGTGCACAACTCATCACCGCGCAACGCAATGCGCAGGTCGCCAGCGACCAGTTGAGTATTGCCCAGCACGGTGTCGACAACACCGTGGTGCGTGCGCCGTTCGACGGCGTGGTGATCGCCAAGGCGGCGCAGCCGGGCGAGATCGTGTCGCCGCTGTCCGCCGGCGGTGGCTTCACCCGCACCGGCATCGGCACCATCGTCGACATGGATTCGCTGGAAGTCGAGGTCGACGTCGGCGAGGCCTATATCGGCCGCGTCAAACCCGACATGCCGACCGAGGCGGTCCTCAATGCGTACCCGGACTGGAAGATCCCCGGCAAGGTCATCGCCATCATCCCCACCGCCGATCGCGGCAAGGCCACCGTCAAGGTGCGGGTCGGGCTGGACGTGCGCGATGAGCGCATCGTGCCGGACATGGGCGTGCGCGTGAGTTTCCTTGAAAAGCCCACGGCCAAGTCCGACGACCAGCCGCAGGGCGTGCGCGTCCCGTCCGACGCCATCGTGCAGCGCGACGGCGCCGATGTCGCCTTCGTGCTGGGCCAGGACGACGTGGTCGAGCAACGCACGCTCAAGACCGGTATCGCGCTGGGTGACGACCGCCAGGTGCTCTCGGGCCTGGCCGCCGGTGACCTGGTGGTCCTCGATCCAACCACGGCACTCAGCGATGGCGACAAGGTACGCGAAGCGCAGACTGACACCGAACAATGATTGAGCGGGACGCGTTGCAGAGCAGCCCGACACGGACGATCCAGTGACACGCACGCCCGCGCCCGGCGCCATCCAGAGCCAGAATCCAAGCCCAAGAGGTCCAGCCAATGTCTTCCCTGGTCAACATCAGAAACCTGCACAAGACTTACCAGCGTGGCCCGGAAAAGGTCGATGTGCTGAACGGCCTGGACCTGGATATCCCCAAGGGCGACTTCATCGCGCTGATGGGACCCTCGGGTTCGGGCAAGACCACGCTGCTCAACCTGATCGGCGGACTGGATACCCCCAGCTCCGGCGAGATCGAGATCGAAGGCGAGCGCATCGACCGCATGAGCGCGGGACAGCTGTCCAACTGGCGCAGCCGCCATGTCGGATTCGTGTTCCAGTTCTACAACCTGATGCCGATGCTCACCGCGCAGAAGAACGTCGAACTGCCGCTGTTGCTGACCAACCTCGGCGGCGCGCAGCGCAAGCGCAATGCGCAGATCGCGTTGCAGCTGGTCGGACTGTCCGACCGTGGCTCGCACAAGCCCAACGAGCTGTCCGGCGGCCAGCAGCAACGCGTGGCGATTGCACGGGCGATCGTGTCCGACCCCACGTTCCTGATCTGCGACGAGCCGACCGGTGACCTGGACCGCCAGTCCGCGGAAGAAGTGTTGGGCCTGCTGCAGACACTCAACAAGCAGCACGACAAGACGATCATCATGGTGACCCACGACCCCAAGGCCGCCGAGTACGCCACCCATACGATCCACCTGGACAAGGGTGAGCTCGTCGACCAGCCGGCGCTGGCGCACTGAGGCGGAGGCCGCGATGAAATATTTCTCGCTGATCTGGGCCCAACTGTTCCGCAGCAAGACGCGGACGCTGCTGACGCTGTTGTCGGTTGTGGCGGCGTTCCTGTTGTTCGGGATGCTCGATTCGGTCCGCGTGGCCTTCAATTCCGGCGGCAGCGTCGACGGTGCCAACCGGCTGATCGTCGCCTCGCGCCTGTCGATCACGCAGACGCTGCCGGTCAACCTGCAATCACGCATCGCATCCGTGCCGGGCGTCAGGAAGGTCACCTACGCGATGTGGTTTGGCGGCATCTACCAGGACGTCAAGAACTTCTTTCCCAACTTCTCCGTCGCCGACAACTATTTCGACGTCTATACCGATTTCGTGGTGCCGCCCGACCAGCTCAAGGCATTCCGCGACAACCGCACGGGTGCCGCCGTTGGCGAGACGCTGGCAAAGAAATTCAACTGGAAACTGGGCGACACCATCCCGCTGCAGGCGACGATCTTTCCACGCAATGGCAGCAACGACTGGCCGCTGCAGGTCAGCGCGATCTTCCGCGCCAGGGACCGCAAGAACGTCGGCGCCGAGAACCAGCTGATGATGCACTGGAAGTATTTCGACGAGTCCAACGACTACATCAAGAGCAAGGTCAGCTGGTTCACGGTGGTATTGGCCGACCCGGCGCAGGCCTCGCGGGTGGCACGCACCATCGATGCGATCTCGGCCAACTCCGACCATGAGACCAAGAGCCAGACCGAGTCGGCGTTCCAGCAATCGTTCGCCAAGCAGTTTGCCGATATCGGGCTGATCGTGACTGCGATCATGGGCGCGGTGTTCTTCACCCTGTTGCTGCTCACCGGCAACACCATGGCGCAGGCCGTGCGCGAGCGCGTGCCGGAGCTTGCGATCCTCAAGACGCTGGGCTTCAAGGACGGCACCGTGCTGGTGCTGGTGATGATCGAGTCGGTACTGCTGGTGGTGCTGGGCGGATTGATCGGCCTGGGGCTGGCCTCGGTGATCATGCCGGGGGTTGCCGCCGCAAGCCAGGGGGCGATCGCACTGCCTGGCGTACCGCCGCAGACGTGGCTGATCGGAGGTGTGCTGATGGTCGTCATCGGCATCGTGGTCGGCGTGTTGCCGGCATTGCGTGCCAAGCGCTTGAAGATCGTCGACGCGTTGGCTGGACGGTAACGGAGAGGATCATGCCCAATAAAACCATGCCCAGTGAAGTCGTGCCAAAACAAACCACGCGCAACAAAGGCATGCCCAACTGGCTCGCCAATCTCATCTCCATCGTGCTGCTGGCCGTCGGCCTGGCCGCCTGGATCATGCTGCCCTGGTACGTCGTATTGGGCTTGGCAGTCCTGCTGATGCTATGGCTGCTGCTGACCCACGGCGGGCGGCTCACCCTTGCTGCGGCGCGCATTGGCATCGCCAGCTTGCCGCAGCGCTGGGGTGCGTCCTCGGTCATCGTGGTCGGCATCGCCGGCGTCGTCGGCGTGTTGGTAGCGATGCTTGCCATGGGCGCGGGCTTCAAGGCCACGCTCGACAATACGGGCAGCGACGATACCGCCATCGTGCTGCGCGGTGGTTCGCAGGCCGAAACCAATTCGGTGATTACCCGCGACCAGGTACCGCTGGTCGCCAGCCTCCCGGGCATCGCCAGGGGCAGCGATGGCAAACCCCTGCTGTCGGCCGAGCTGTCGCAGGTGGTCAACCTGCCCAGCATGTCCGACGGCACCGACGCCAATGCGCAGTTCCGTGGCGTCGGCAAGCAATCCTGGCAAGTCCATGGCGAGGTCCGCATCGTCGAAGGCCGCAAGTTCGAGCCGGGCCTGCGGGAGCTTGATGTCGGCCAGGGCGCACAATCGCAATTCCGCGGCCTGGACGTTGGCAAGACCATCACCATGGGCAACCAGCAATGGACCATCGTTGGCAAGTTTGCTTCCGGCGATGCCCATGATTCGGAGCTGTGGGCCGACGCTGAGACCGTCGCCTCGACCTACCAACGCCAGGCATTCCAGTCGATCACCGTGCGCACCGCCGGCAAGGACGGCTACAGGCAGCTCAAGGCGGCGATGGATGCCGACCCGCGGCTGAAGCTGGACGTCGAGACCACCCGCGCCTACTACAGCAAGCAGTCCGGGCAGCTCAGCAAGATCATCACCGTCCTGGGCACGGTGATCGGCGCGATCATGGCGATCGGCGCGGTGTTCGGCGCACTCAACACCATGTATGCGGCCGTGGCCGGACGGGCGCGAGAAATTGCCACCATGCGCGCCATCGGTTTCCGCGGCTTGCCGGTGGTCATGGCCGTCATGCTGGAGACGATGCTGCTTGCACTGATGGGTGGCGTGCTGGGCGGACTGATCGCCTGGCTGATCTTCAACGGCTACAGCGTCAGCACGCTGGGGCAGAACTTCAGCCAGGTGGTGTTCCAGTTCAAGGTTTCGCCCGAATTGTTGTGGAGCGGGCTGAAGTGGGCGCTGGGCATCGGCCTGGTCGGCGGGTTGTTCCCCGCCCTGCGTGCAGCGCGGTTGCCGGTCACCACGGCGCTGCGGGAAACCTGATCCCGCCAGCGCATCGACGCGATCTTCGTAGGAGCGGCTCCAGCCGCGAGCTTTTGATGTTGCTTTTGCTTTTGTAGGAGCGACGTAAGTCGCGATGCTTTTCGGGACACTGATCGCGACTCACGTCGCTCCTACAAAAGGCAACATCAAAAGCTCGCGGCTGAAGCCGCTCCTACAAGAAACCGGACATATCGCGCTCAGGGATGCACCGGCACCGGCTTGCGCATGCGTTGGCGGCGCAGGCCGTCGCCGACGAAGATCGCCAGTGCAATCCAGATCAGGATGAACCCGATCGCGCGATCGCCATCAAATGATTCGCCCAGGAACAGCACCCCGCACAGCAATTGCAGCGTCGGTGCGATGTACTGCAGCACACCGACCACGGTAAACGGGATGCGCCGCACCGCGAAGGCGTAGCCGATCAGCGGGATCGCGGTCAGCGCGCCGCCCATCACCAGCAACGCGTCCACCCCCAGGCCCCAACTGCTCGCGAACCCCCCCTGGCCATGGGACTCGCCCCACAGCAGGATGCCCACTGCCGGCAGGAACAGGTACAGGCTCTCCACGCCCAATCCACGGACCGGCTGCACCGCGACCACCTTGCGGATCAGGCCATAGATGCCGAAGGACCCGGCCAGCGTCAGCGCGATCCACGGAAAGCTGCCGTAGTTGAAGCCCAGCCACAGCACGCCGGCCGTGGCGACCGCGATCGACACCCATTGCACGCGGTTGAGGCGTTCGTGCAGCAGCACGACACCCAGCACCACGTTGAGCAAGGGGTTGATGAAATAACCAAGGCTGGCCTCGACCACATGTCCGGCGTTGACCGCCCAGATGTAGAGACTCCAGTTGATCGCGATGAACAGGCCGCTCAACGCCAGCATCCCTGCCGCGCGCGGCTGCGCCAGGGTCTCGCGCAACCACCCTGGGCCGTATTTCCATACCAGCCACAGCACCACCAGCAACGTGCTCCAGACAATGCGGTGGGCGATGATCTGCAGCGACGGCACCGTCTTGAGCAGGTGCCAGTACAGCGGCATGAGCCCCCACATCACGAACGAGGCCACCGCAACCCACCAACCGATGCGAGCGCCGTGTGCCGTGCCGCTATTGCCCATGGCTGTCATGCCCATGCCCGTGCATGCATGCCCACCTGCCCATGCCGATCCTGCCCCATGGCAGTCATGCCACTGGCTCCGTGGCGGGTGGTCGCGGGCGCGCACGCGTCAAGGTGACGATGACGACACCGACCAGGATCACCACCATCGCGCCGATTGCATGGATGGAGAAGCGCTCGCCGGCCAGCAGTGCGCCAAACAGCACGGCAATCGGGGGATTGATGTAGGCATAGCTTGACGCCAGCGCGGGTCGTACATGCCGCAGCAGCCAGATGTACGCGCTGAACCCGATGATCGATCCAAACGTCACCAGGTACAGCACCGCCAAGGTACCGTGCGTGGTCGGCACGGCATGCAGGCGCTCGCCCAGCACCAGGCCCGCGAGCATCATCATCGCGCCGCCACACAGCATCTGTCCGGCGGCTGACATGAACGGCGAGGGCAGGTCACGCCCCCGGCTCCACACCGAACCAAATGCCCAGGCCAGTGGCGCGACGAGCAACGCGATCAATCCTTGCGGCGATGCCGCCAGTGCACTCCCGGCATTGAGCCACACGACACCGATAAACCCGATCGCCATGCCAATCCACTCGTTGCGATTGGGCCGTTCACCGCGCAGCGTCGTGAACAGGCCCATCCATAACGGCATCGAAGCGACCGCGACGGCCGCCAGGCCCGAGGTCACCCATTGCTCGGCGATGGTGACCATGCCGTTGCCCAGCCCCATCAGCAGCGCACCCATCAACGCCAGTGCCGACCATTGCCGCTTGCTTGGCGCAGGTTCGCCGCGCCAGCGCAACACGCCATACATCAGTGCGCCGGCGAGCAGGAAACGGCCTCCACCCATCAGCAGCGGGGGATAACCGCCTTCCAGCGCGAAGCGAATCCCCAGGTAGGTCGAACCCCAGATCACGTACACGGACAGCAGCGCCAATGCAACGGCAATCCCGCGCACGGGCACCGCGACGCTCGATGGGGACGATGCGCTCATCGAAAGTTGCTCGAAAGGGAAAACAGCGAAGTGCTCAGGTTACGCTCCGCGATGACGGCACGGAAGTGCCTGCACTGGCACACCGTGCTGTGCGGCGGCGTGCAGGGTCGCTGTTTGACAGCCGCAGGAGCGACGTCAGTCGCGATGGTGGCCCCGGGCTGCATGGATCGCGACTGACGTCGCCCCTGCAACAGCCAAAGGCCGGACGGAAACGAAGTCCCGATCCGCGATTCAAACTGCGCGTTCGCGTCGCAACAGGAGCTGCTTCAAAGGCAAGCCCCAACGATATCCGCCCAACGACCCGTCTGCACGGATCACGCGATGGCACGGCACCACCACCGCGACGCGGTTGCGCGCGCAGGCACTGGCAACGGCACGTGCGGCATTGGGCTGGTCCAGTCGTGCAGCCAGCCCGGCATAACTAGTGGTCTTGCCCAGCGGGATCTTCATCAGCGCGTCCCAGACCTTCTTCTGGAAGGCCGTCCCGATCAAGTCCACGGGAACCAGGCCCGCGCGCCCTGCCAGGCGCTCGGCCACGGCGTGCACGCGAGGTGCCAGGAACGCATCGCGGCCGGCGTCGACGCGCTGCAACCGTGCGCGTGGAAACTCCTCGCGCAACCTGGATTCCAGTGCGCTGGCGTCGTCACCGAGCTCGATCATGCAGATCCCGCGTCGCGTGGTCGCCACCAGTGTCTTGCCCAACGCGGTGTCGACAACGCTCCAACGGATGTCCTCACCGTCGCCCCCGGCGCGAAAGCGGGCCGGCGTCATGCCCAGGCGGGCGGCGCCGTCGGCGTAGACGCGCGATGGTGAGCCATAGCCCGCGTCATACAGTGCGGCACTGATGTCGCGGCCTTCGCGCAATCCGGACTTGAGGTTGCCGAGCTTGCGCTGGGCAAGGTACTCGGCCGGGCTCAGGCCGTAGTGCGCACTGAATTGGCGCTGCAATTGCGAGGTGCCCATGCCGACCGCGGCGGCGAGCTGGGCGAGCGTAGGCTCGCCGCTGTCGAGCAGTGCGCGGACGCGCTCAAGCTGATCTGCTATCAGCGGGACGTGGGCTGGGGTGTTGTCGGATCGCTTGGCCATGGCAGCAACGATAGCGGGCGCCATGGGCGCCCGCTATCCGGATCTTGCATTGAGGCTAACAGCCACTCTTCTCCTGGCTGCTCTTCCCATGGCCGCTCTTCGCAGGAGCGGCTTCAACCGCGAGCTTTCGCCCTTGCTTCTTGCAGGAGCGACGCAAGTCGCGATCAGGGCTTCGGGAGGGATTGATCGCGACTTGCGTCGCTCCTGCAAAAAGCCCAAAAAGCCCAAGCCAAGGCAAGCTCAAGCGCTCGCGGCTGAAGCCGCTCCTACAACAGCGCCGCTTTTACAACGGCAATGGCAGGCGCTTATTCGGCCCAATGGGTGGCCGCACCGGTTTCCGGGAGCACCTGCGCCGCCAGGGTCTTGTCGTTGGCCAGCAGGGTGGTGGCGTCGGCCAGGATGACGGCTGATTCACGCAGCAGGGGATCCGGGCGCTTTTCTGCCGCTTTTTCACGGGCCAGGTCGGTCACCACGTTGCGCTCGCCGGCCTGCAGCCCGTCATCCGTCGTCTGCACCGCCAGCGGATCCAGCGCCATGCCCAACTGCTCTCGCACGTCCTGGCGGTGCTTGATCTTGGCAGCATCCTTGTCGCGCTCGGCGCGGCGCTCATCCTCGTTGAGCGAGATGTACTTCCTGGCACGGTCGGCGCGGAACTCGGCCACGTCCTGGGACCACCACTGGAACTCCTTGTTCTTGGCCACGCGCGCGTCATGCAGTGCATCGAGCTGGGCCAGCATCGGGGTGAAGTTGCCATAACGGACATGCGGCGCCTTGGCGATCCTGGTCCACGGCAAGGCATTGTCGTAGGTGCTTTCACCAAACTCGGTGGCGTCGACCGACGCCGGGAAGCGGATGTCCGGCACCACGCCCTTGTTCTGGGTACTGCTGCCATCAGGCAGGAAGAACTGCGCGATGGTCAGCTTGACCTGGCCGAAGCGCGGTTTCTCGTTGGCCGGCCAGCGGTCCAGGTCGACCAGGTTCTGCACGGTGCCCTTGCCAAAGGTGGTCTCGCCAATGATCAGGCCGCGACCGTAATCCTGGATCGCGCCGGCAAAGATCTCCGAGGCCGACGCCGAGCCGCGATTGACCAGCACTGCCAGCGGGCCGTCCCAGGCGACGCCAGCGTCCTCGTCGTCCGAGACACTGACACGGCCGCCGGACTCGCGCACCTGCACCACCGGGCCCTTGTCGATGAACAGCCCGGTCATGGTGATGGCCTCGCTGAGCGAGCCACCACCGTTGTTGCGCAAGTCCATGACCACACCATCGAGTTTCTGCGCACGGAACTTGGCCAGCAGGCGGGCGACATCACGGCTTGCCGAGGCATAGTCGTCGCTGTTGTCGCGACGGCCAGCGAAATCCTGGTAAAAGCCGGGCAGGTCGATCACACCGATGCGCTTGGCCGGGAAACCCTTGCGCGCAGGAATCTCCAGCACCTTGGCCTTGGCTGCATCCTGGGTCAGGCGGATCTTGTCACGGGTCATCACCACGCGCCGCGGCTTGGCGTCCAGCCCCATCTCGGGCGGGATTACGTCCAGCCGCACCTGGGTGCCCTTGGGGCCCTTGATCTTTTCGACCACGTCGTCGATGCGCAGGCCGACCACATCGTCCATCGCCCCACTTGGACCTTGGCCAACGGCGACGATCCGATCACCGGCCTGGAGCTGGTGGCTTTTCATCGCCGGACCGCCGGGCAGGACTTCGCGGATCACGACCACGTCGTCCTGCTTCTGCAACTGCGCGCCGATGCCTTCCAGCGACAGCGACATCGACTGGTTGAAGCGCTCGGCGCTGCGCGGGTCGAAGTAATCGGTATGCGGGTCGATCGCGTTGGTATAGGCGTTGAGGAACGTCTGGTATGCATCTTCGCCGTTGAGCTCGTCGGTAGCCTCGGCAAAGTTGGCGTAGCGCTTGTCCAGGGTCTTGCGGATCTCGTCCGGCTTCTTGGCGGCCAGCTTGAGTCGCAACCAGTCATTGCGCACGGAGTCCTTCCAGATCGCGTCCAGGTCGGCCTGGCTCGCAGCCCATGGCGCATCCTTGCGATCGTAGTACCAGCGGTCGTTGCCGCTGAAGTCGAAGATGTCCTGCTTGAGCAGGTCGCGCGCGTACCGCGAGCGCTCGGCGACGCGCTGCTTGTAGAGCGTGAACATCGCGAAGGCAGGATCGAGCTTGCCGCCCTTGATGCCGTCGTCGAGCGTGGTTTTATACCGAGCGAACCTGGCGACGTCCTGCGCGGAGAAGAATTGTTTTGCCGGATCCAGCGCTTTCAGGTAGCGCTTGAAGATGTCAGCCGACAACGCATCATCCAGCGGCTGCGGCCGGTAGGCGTAGCGGCTGTCGGACAACAGGCCGTAGACCAGCTTGGAGGTCGTGGCCTGGTCGGCCGTGGGGCCATTGGGGATGGCGGACTTGGCGGAAACCGCGGGGCTATCTGCCGCAGCTCCACCATCGGGCGCACGCGCCAGCAAGGCCACCGGTGCGACCAGGGCCAAGGCCAGGATCGGGATCAGGAAATTGGAATGCGCTTTCATCGATACTCTCGCGGCCAACAGCCGCCGTGGGGGGCGGGGAATCATCGGGTGCCTTGCTCGATGAAGCCACGGCAGGCGCTGCCGGGGTTGTCGAGCACTGCGTTGTGGAACCTACCGATACGAACCATGTCATCGTCGGTGTTGTTGTGACCGCCAGACAGTGCCGAAAGTTGCGCCGCAGCAAGCCACATCCACTCTAACCGGGCCCCGGCAAGCCCAATGTGAACACTCCCTGCACCTTGGCAAGGATTTGCGGCATGGTGGTGTTGACCTGAACAGCTGGGATTACGTGGACACGTTGCCGGATCGGCCAGTCACCCAGTTTACGAGCGCTAATGCGTCTTGGACGCAGGCCGGGCATGGTCGCAACGGTTCAGGCTGCGGCAAACCCCGCATGAGCCGCCTGCTGGTCGGCGTGGTAGGACGAGCGCACCAGCGGCCCGGACGCGACATGGGTGAAGCCCAGCGCCATGCCGAAGACTTCCAGCTGCTTGAACTCCTCCGGCGTCCAGTAACGCATGACCGGATGGTGGTGCGCGCTGGGCTGCAGGTACTGGCCGATGGTGACCATGTCGACATCATGCGTGCGCAGGTCGCGCAGGGTGCCCTGCACCTGCTCCATGGTTTCGCCCAGGCCCAGCATGATCCCGGACTTGGTCGGCAGGTCCGGATGCTGCTGCTTGAACTTCTGCAGCAACGTCAGTGACCATTGGTAATCCGCGCCCGGGCGCACGTTGCGGTACAGCTCGGGGACGGTTTCCAGGTTGTGGTTGAACACATCCGGTGGGTTGGCCGCCAGGATGTCCAGCGCGCGCTCCATGCGGCCCTTGCCACGGAAGTCCGGGGTCAGGATCTCGATCCGGGTGCCCGGGCTGTGCGTGCGGATGGCGGCGATGGTGTCGACGAAATGTTGCGCACCCCCATCACGCAGGTCGTCGCGGTCGACGCTGGTGACGACCACGTACTTCAACCCCATGTCTGCCACGGTCGTGGCCAGGTGCAGCGGCTCGGCCGGATCCGGCGGTTTGGGCCGGCCATGGGCGACATCGCAGAAACTGCAACGTCGCGTGCAGACCTCGCCCAGGATCATGAAGGTCGCGGTGCCGTGCCCGAAGCACTCATGGATGTTGGGGCAGCTGGCTTCCTCGCACACCGTGACCAACCGGTTCTCACGCAGCTTGGCCTTGAGCTTCTGCACGGCATTGCCAGAGGGGATGCGCACGCGGATCCATGACGGCTTGCGCAGCACCGGCGCATCGGCAAACTGCACCGGCGAGCGCGCGATCTTGTCGCCGGCCAGCTGCTTGGCACCCGCCTGCAATGTCGCCGGGCGCGCTGGCACGGCGTCCTGGGTGACGACCTGCAATGGGATGTCGCGGCTGCTGGGCGGGCTCATATGCGTACGCAATCCGGGTGAATGGCCATTGTAAACCACCGTAAAGAGCGGTTCCGGCCCTTGCCTGTTTCTGTAGGGACGGCTTCAGCCGCGAGCTCTTGATCCTGCTTATGCATTGTGTAGGAGCGACGTCAGTCGCGATCAGGGTCCCGACGAAGGGTGGATCGCGACTGACGTGGCTACTAAAAATCAGCAAAAGCAAAAGATGGATCAAGAGCTCGCGGCTGAAGCCGCTCCTACGACGGCAAGGCAGGCAACGCCGGTCAGGCTGCAGCGAGCTGTGCGGGCGTTTGCGGCATGTCTTGCAGCACCAGGCCAAACTGCGCGGCGAGCGCTCCCAGCAACACGGGCTTGACCGCCTCCAGCCCCGCTGGCCCGCCCATGTCCTGCATCGATGTCACTTGCAGGCCCGCGTAGCCACAGGGATTGATGCGCTGGTACGGCTCCAGGTCCATCGCGATGTTGAACGCCAGCCCGTGGAACGTGCAGCCACGCCGCACCCGGATGCCCAGCGCGGCGATCTTGGCGTCACCGACATAGACGCCCGGGGCGCCATCGCGGCGACGGCCTTCGATGTTCCATTCGGCCAACGTGTCGATCACCACCTGCTCGATCCGGCAGACGTAATCCCGCACTCCAAGCTTCAAGCGGCGCAGGTCAAGCAGCGGATACGCGACGATCTGGCCGGGGCCGTGGTAGGTCACCTGGCCGCCACGGTCGACATGGATGACCGGGATGTCGCCCGGCATCAACACGTGGCCGGGCTTGCCGGCCTGGCCCAGGGTGAACACCGGATCGTGCTCGACCAGCCAGATTTCGTCGGTGGTGGTTTCATCGCGCGCATCGGTGAAACGCTGCATGGCGCGCCAGACCGGTTCGTAGGATTGGCGGCCAAGGTCACGGACAAGGGCGTCGCGTTGGCTCACGGTTTGCTGCCCCCGTTCGGCTTCGCGAAGGGGACGGTTGCGAGAGGTGGCATTTGATTACGAAAACAGCCGTCCGATCCCGGGTCAAGGGCTCCCAGGCCAGCAGCGCCGCTGCCCAGCCCTGCCCTGCCACGCAAGGCAGGGGGCAGGACATTTACAGCGTCCACTTCACTTCCGGGTGCTCGCGCAACACCGCGTGCGCCACATCGTATTGCTCGCGCGATTCGGCGCGGATGCGCAGCTTGACCGAGACGAACTTGCCACCGCTGGATTCACGGGTGCTGACGGTCTCGTGCAGGACGACGATCCCGGCCGCCTCCAGCAGGCCGGGGATCGTCTCCTCCAGGTTGCTGTTGGCCGGGCCCATCGCGGTGAGCTCGAATTCGCCGGGAAACTGGAAGCCGTGTTCGGGGTTGTCGGATTGGATGTCCATGAGCTGATTATGCCTCTCACGGTCACTGGCCGCAGCGCCTGGCCCCGCGAGACCGCCGCAGTGCCGACAAATGCAGTGCCTTGGGTCGATCGCGTTAGGATGCGGTTGCCGGGCCGGCCGGCGACTTGGAGGCGCGCGATGGAAATGTCGACCCTGCTCTGGGGCGTGGTCTTCGGCGCGATCGGATTGGGTTATTTCCTCTACGCACGCAAGCAGCGCGCACCGGTGCCGTTGGTCTGTGGCCTGGCGCTGATGGCAATCCCTTACTTCATCTCCAACAACTGGGTGCTGGTCCTGGTGGGCGTGGTCTTGATGGCCGTGCCGTATTTCGTGCGGCTTTGATTGCCGCCGATTGTGAAACCAGGACTGAGAGCCACCTGGCATGGCGATTGGACGACGCTTGGTTTTACCAATGCCCGTCCAATGCATCTACCGGCGTCGACATCCGGCCCAAATGCAGTAGCCCGGGTCAGCACAGCGCCCCCGGGATTTTCCGTGTCCAAGACAATCCCGGGGGCGCTGCGCTGATCCGGGCTACGCCAACTGCGCGAAGCCGCCCTTGTTTCCCAACCAAACCCAGGAGACGTCAGTCCGAGTCCCACCACATGAAGAAATCGTCCCACAACCGGCCAAAGAATCCGGCTTCGGGCACCGCTTCCAGCGCAACCAATGGCCGTTGTGCGATGACCTTGCCATCCAGTGAGACCTTCACCCTGCCGATTTCCTGGCCCTTGGCGATCGGTGCGACCAGGCTCCTGGGCACGTCCATCGTCGGCTTGAGCTGCTTGTACTTGCCACGCGGCAGGCTGACCAGCATGGGCTCGGCGACACCCAGGCCGACTTCGTCGGCACTGCCCTTCCAGACCTTCTGCGTGGCAACCTGCTTGCCGGCGTCGTAGAGCTTGTGGGTTTCGTAAAAACGGAAGCCCCAGTTGAGCAGGGCCTGGCTGTCGCTCGCGCGCTTCTTTTCACTGCTGTCGCCCAGCACCACGGTGATCAGGCGCTGGTCGCCGCGCTTGGCGGAGGCCATCAGGCAATAGCCGGCGTTGGAGGTGTGCCCGGTCTTGATGCCGTCGACCGACTTGTCGCGCCACAACAGGACGTTGCGGTTGGGCTGGGTGATCGGGCCAACGGTGAATTCCTTGATCTTGTTGTAGGAATACGCCGTCGGGAAATTACGGATCAGCGCGCGTCCCAGCAATGCCAGGTCGTAGGCCGTGGAATGATGTCCCTCGGCCGACAGTCCGTGCGGATTGACGAAGTGCGAATCGGTCATGCCGATCTGCTTGGCGTAGGCATTCATCAAGGCGGCAAAAGCTTCCTCGTTGCCGGCGACATGCTCGGCCAGGGCGATCGCGGCATCATTGCCGGACTGCACCACCATGCCCTTTTCCATCTCGACCAGCGGGGCGGTCTTGTTGACCGGGAAGCCGCTGTAACTGCCTTCGGTGCCGGCGCCGCCTTCGCGCCAGGCATGCTCGGTCATCATCACCTGGTCGTCGCCCTTGACCTTGCCCGCAGCCATCTCGGCGGCAACCACGTAGGACGTCATCACCTTGGTGATGCTGGCAGGCTCGCGCTTGACGTGGATGTTGTCGCCGGCCAGGACTTGGCCGGTGGCGAAATCCATCACGATCCAGGCAGCCGCGTCCTGGGGCGCGGGTGCGTCCGGAATCGGTAGCGAGTCGCTGAGCGCTGCCGGTTTGGGCACGGCCGGTTGCGGCAATGCCGGCTTGGGCGCCTGGGCAAGGGCCAGACCCATGCCTGCGGTCGCCATCGCGACGGATGCCAGGACGGCGAGCACGCTGTGCTTCAGGAATGGGGGCTTGGGTGGCGCGGGCTTGTGGACAACAGACTTCAAGACAGCAGACTCCGGATGGCCGGCCTTCCCTGACCGGAAATGAAACGGGCGGCGATGGCCCGTGGAAAAGATGAGTTTACTCGCGCACACGCTGCGGCTGGCCAAAGCCCAGACCACGGATGCGGGCGGCAAGTTCTGTTTCCGTCGTCGTGGCGATTGGACCGACGCGCAAACGCCAGACGTGCAAGCCGTTGGCATCGGCATCCTGCAGGCGCGCGCCGCTGATGCCGGCGCCGGTCAGCATGGCCAGCGCACGCTCGGCATTGGCGCGTGCGGCAAAGCTGGCGACCTGCAGGGTCACGCCCGCATCGGCACTGCCTGATGGCTGCGATGCGACAGGGGTGGGTGTTGCCACCGCGATGGGAGGCGAGGCTTTCGGCATTGCGTCTGCCTGCACCGGACCAGGGATCCTGGAAGTGGCGGCATGCGCGTCGATGGGGCGCACCACTGGTTTTCCGGTGGCCACGCTGACCTGTCGCGAACGCATCCAGGCATCGAACTCGTCGGCACTCATGGTGCGCCCGCCCTGCGACATGTTGAATCGCCAGCCGGTGTCGTTTTTTGCCGTCTCCACGGCCTGTGTCGTCGCTACTGCCCCGCCGGCAGTTTCCGCGGTCGCCTGTGATGCGTATTGGCCCGCCTCGCGCCCGCTTGCGACGGCGGCCCCGACCGGCAGGACGTCGATCAGTTTGTCGATCGCACTGGGCGCCATCGTTGTCGGCGTGCCGGTCGCGATATGCACGCCTGGCGGCAGTCCGGTTGCCTGCCGCGGTATTGTCGCTTGCGCTGGCGCTGCATCGGCAACCGCATCGTAGGGTTCGCGTGCGTCTTCACCGGCACTGAGCCCTTTCACTTCCACCCGTGCGGTGCCTGCGCGATCGACACCCAGCTTGACCGCAGCGGCGTAGCTCAGGTCGATGATGCGTCCTTCATGGAACGGGCCGCGATCGTTGACCCGCACCACGACCGACTTGCCGTTGGACAGGTTGGTCACGCGCGCAAAGCTGGGTAATGGCAACGTCTTGTGCGCGGCGGTAAAGGCATACATGTCGTACACCTCCAGGTTGGAGGTGCGGCGACCATGGAACTTGTTGCCGTAATACGAGGCCAGCCCCGTTTCGTCATAGCCCTTGGCGTTGTCTAGCACGCGATACGACTTGCCCAGTACTTTGTAGGGCGAGCGGTTGCCATAACGCGAGCGCGCTTCGTCCTTCACGACCGGTTCGGGGATCAGGTCGACGTCGGGGATGCCGCCTTCGGGCGCGCTGTCGCTGACACCCGGCGCATAGAGGCCTCCGGCGGTGTAATTGCCGCGCTTGCCACGATCCTCCTGCGCAGGGGCATACGGTGAGCGCCGCGAACCGGGTTTGACGTGCCGCCTGGCATGCGCGTCGCCCTTGACCGCAGAACCGGGCCCGTCGGCCTTGGGTGAGGTGCCGGCACAGGCGGCCAACGTGGCGGCGCAGGCCACCACGAGCCAGCCCCTGGCCTGTTGCCGTCCACTCATGTCCCGTCGTGACCCGATGCGCCATTGGCCGGCTGACCGCTGGCGGCAGTGCCTTCACCATCGCGGATCGCCTGCGCCAGCTGATGCACGGCCAGCGAGTACATCGGTGAATGGTTGTAGCGACTGATGACGTAGAAGTTGCGGTAGCCCAGCCAGTACTCCCTGCCGGCCTCACCATCCAGCGCCAGCAGGGTCGCACCTGCGGCATCGCCAGCCGCGGGTACCGGCTCCCCCGCTTGCGGGCGGTAACCCTGCTGCGCCAGCCAGGACAACGGGTAGACCGGATCCAGCGAACCAGGGTCGAAATCCTCCGTGCCAGGCGCACGCGTCGCACGCGCGATGACAGGCGCGCCGCGCTGCCAGCCGTGGACGACAAAGTAATTGGCGATCGATGCAAACACATCGTCCTTGTCGGCGATCAGTTCGCGATGGCCGTCGCCGTCACCGTCCTTCGCCCAGTTGCGATAGCTCGACGGCATGAACTGCCCCATCCCCATCGCGCCGGCATAGCTGCCGGCCAGCGTGGTGACATCGATGCCCTCTTCCTTGCCCAGCGCGAACAGCTGCGCCAACTCACCAGCAAAGAAAGGCGCACGCTTGGGATAGCCAAACGCCAGCGTGTACAGCGCATCGAGCACGCGGTACTTGCCGGTGATGCGTCCGTAACTCGTTTCCACGCCGATGATCGCAACGATGTACTCGGCTGGCACGCCGGTCTGCGCTGCGATGCGGTCGAGCGCGACACGGTTGTCGGCATAAAAGGCACGGCCACCGTCGATGCGCGATGCGTTGATGAATATCGGCCGGTAGTCGGCCCAGCTGCGGACTTTTTCCGCAGGCCGGTTCATCGCATCGATGATGCCTTGCTTGAACTGCGCCTGCGCCAGGGCTGTCCGGATCGTGGCCGGCGCGACGCCGTAGGTCTTGGCGGTGTAGTCCACGAAGGCCTCGATGCGCTGCGCCTGCGCGATCGTTGGATCGGTGACCGACAGCGGCGCGACCGGGCGCTCGGGCGGCTGTGGAACCGGAGGCAGCAGCGCGGGCTGCGCAGGCGTCCTGGGTTCGGATTGGGGCGGCGCAGGCACCGCTGCCGCCTGCGGCGGTGTGGCGGGCGGCGGTGGCGTCTGTGTCGCGCAGGCACTCAGGGCCATGCACGCGAGCAGCGGAAACAGGTAAAACGGAGCGCTTCGGGTCATCGGCGCGAGGGTAGCACGGGGTCTGGACGGCCCGGTTGCACGCATGGGGATTCGTTCAGTCACGCATCATGCTGCACGGTGGCGGTCGTCCCTGGCGGGTGACTGGTTCCTATTCATTGGATCATCGTCCATGTACTGGCTTGTGCGCCCGCACCGCCATCACCACGCCCAGGCCAGCCAGCAACGATACCGCCGATGTGCCTCCGAAGCTCAGCAACGGCATCGGCACGCCTACCACCGGCAGCAACCCGGAAATCATGCCGCCATTGACGATCACGTAGACGAAGAACGCCAGGCCCAGGCTACCGGCGAGCAATCGCGAATAGCCATCACGCGCGTCGGCCGCGATCCACAGGCAGCGACCGACCACGAACAGGTACAACGCCAGCACCGTGGCCACGCCGACCCAGCCGAACTCCTCGCTCAACACCGCGAAGATGAAATCGGTGGTGTGCTCGGGCAGGTAGTTGAGGTGGGACTGCGAACCGTGTCCCCAGCCCTGTCCGGTCAGGCCGCCGGATCCGATCGCGATCTTGGACTGGATGATGTTCCAGCCGCTGCCCAGCGGATCGGATTCTGGGTTGAGGAAGGTCAGGATGCGGTCCTTCTGGTAGGGCTTGAGCAACCACAACCACGCCGCCGGTGCGGCGGCGGCGACACCGCCGGCCGCAACCACGAACCACCACCACGACAGCCCCGCCAGGAACAGCACGAAAGCACCACTGATCCCGACCAGCATCGCCGTGCCGAAATCGGGTTGCAGCAGGATCAGGCCGGTAGGCACGGCAATGATCACTGCAGTTACCAGCACGACCCGGAACCGCGGCGGCAGCACTTCTCGATTGAGGTACCAGGCGGCCATCATCGGCAGGCTCAGCTTGAGCAGCTCAGCGGGCTGGAAAAAGAACACTTTCAAGTCGATCCAGTGTTTCCCGTGCTTGCCGGTACCGATAGCCAGCACCAGCAACAGTGGCACCAACGTCACCAGGTAGGCCATCGGCGTGGCATTGCGCAGTCGATGCGGCGGAACCCGGGACAAGCCCCACATCGCGGCAAATCCAACGGCGTAACGCACGCCCTGGGCCACTACCAGATGCATGGACTCGTTGCCGGCGCTGTACAGCACCGCCAGGCCGATGGCCATCAGTGCAGCCAGCGCCAGGCACAACGACCAATCCAGCGTCCGGGTCAGGCGCCCGAGGACGTCCAGCATCCAGCGCAGCAGCAGGCTCATGACTGCATGCTCATGACCGCAAGCTCATAGGATGCATGCTCATGGCAACTCGTCCGGCACGACAGGCGCGTGGGCGTCAGTGGCGGCCGACTGCGCCTTGTCCCGTGCAAGCGTCGCGGTGGCCGCCGCCTGGGCCGAACTGCGGACACTGGAACGCACACGTTCGAAATCCGCGTCTACGTCGTCCTGGCCCGCGTTCGTGGGTTTGGACGGTTCGGGCATGGTGCCCAGCAGCCAGGCATCCATGATCTTGCGCGCGATCGGCGCCGCGGTGCTGGAGCCGAAGCCGCCATGTTCGACCGAGACCGCGACCGCGATCCTGGGATCGTTGGCCGGCGCATAGGCAATGAACCAGGCCTGGTGGCGCAGTGCCAGCGGCAACGCGTGTGGGTTCACGCTGATGTTGCCCTTGCGGCTGACCTTCTGCGCGGTGCCGGTCTTGCCGGCGATGACATAGGGCGCATTGCGGCCGATCGCCCAGTAAGCCGTGCCGTGTGGGCTGGTCGTGGTGCCGATCATGCCGTCGCGGACCGCGGCCAGGTGCGCAGGGCTCTTGCTGACCAGCGTCGGCGGCGGTTGCGGCAGGGGTTTCCACGGCGTCTGGTAGCCGTCGCGTCGTTGCTGCACCAGGTGCAGGCGGCGCAGCTTGCCATCATCGGCGAGCGCGGCGGTGGCACGCACCAGTTGCAATATCGTCGCTTTCCAGAAGCCCTGGCCGATGCCGGCGATCACGGTTTCGCCCGGATACCAGGGCTCGCGTCGATTGGCCGCCTTCCACTGCTTCGAGGGCACGATGCCACTGCTCTCACCGACCAGGTCGATCCCGCTGGGTTGGCCGAAACCATACTTGCGCATCCAGGCATTGACCCGGTCGATGCCCATGTCCAGCGCCAGCTTGTAGTAATAAGTGTTGACCGACTCGGTGATCGACTTGCGCACGTCGGTCCAGCCGTGGCCACCGCTATGGGAATCGCGGTAGCCACGGCTCTGTCCGGGGATATGAAACTCGCCGGTGGACAGGGTGCGGTCGGATGCGGTGCGAAAGCCGCTGTCCAGCCCGGCCAAGCCCATGAATGGTTTGATCGTGGATCCGGGTGGCCCGCCGCCAAGCACGTTGCGGTTGAACAATGGCCGCGATGGATTGTCGATCAATGCCTTGTAGTTTGCGTGCGAAATACCGTTGACGAACAGGTTGGGGTCATAGCTGGGCAAGCTGACCATGGCAAGGATCTCGCCGGTCCGGGGATCGACAGCGACCGCGGACCCGTCGAAATCGCCGAAGGCCGCCACCGCCGCGCGCTGCAGGTCCACGTCGATCGACAACCGCAGATCCGATCCCGCGATCGCCGGCTCGCGGCCAACGGTGGCCAACGCTCGGCCTTCGACATTTGTCTCGACCTGCTCGTACCCGACCTTGCCGCGCAGGGCATCGTCGTAATAGCGCTCGATGCCCGTCTTGCCGACGTGGGTGAAGACATTCCCCGCGTCGCCGAGCGACTTGAGGTCGGCCTCGTCGACCCGGCCAACATAGCCAACGATGTGCGCCAGCAATGGGCCGTAGGGATATCGCCGATTGAGGTAAGGCACCAGCTCGACGCCGGGGAAGCGCCACTGCTCGACCGCAAAGCGCGCGGCCTCGTCATCGTCGATGCGCAGCTTCAGCGTGACCGGGCGGATGCCGCCGGTGGCCTTGCGCTCGGCATTGAAGCGGGCGATCTCCTCATCGCTCAGGGCAACCACCTGCGACAATCCGGCAATCAGTTTGCCTGCATCGCCAGCGCGGTCGGGCTGCACGTCCAGCCGGAACGCCGGCACGTTGTCGGCCAGGATCCGCCCCTTGCGGTCCAGGATCAACCCGCGCCCGGGCAGCACCGGCCGCAGCTTGATCCGGTTGGCCTGCGAGCGGGTCGCGTAATCGGCATGCTCGAGCACCTGCAGGCGGAAATACCATGCGCCCAGGCCGCCCAGCACCAGCACGACCACCACGAAACCGATCAAGGCGCGCAACTGGAACTGTCTCGCCTCGGCGGCCTGGTTCTTCATCGGGCGCCGCGCCAGTCCGCGAGGTATTGATCGCTTGAACAATCCACGCAGGGGTGAACGCGACAAGGGTGAGCGTGGCATCGCCTCAGCCCCTGCGCCGCCGCAGCGTGTCCAGCAACACGTACACCGGGGGCCACAACACCATGCCCAACACGGGCGCGACCCAGAACAGCCACGGCAATCGCGGCTCGCCGAGCACGAAGTGCACGACCGTCGCGATCACCCGGTCGTTGAGCAGCAAACCGCCGACCGCCACTGCCTGCTGCGGCAATGGAAAGAACCGCAGCCGGGTACGGAAGCGCTGCACGATGTAGGTCATCACCACCAGCCGCAGTGCCTGCTCACCCAGCACGTTGCCGAATGCCAGGTCGGCCAGCACGCCCACGATGAAGGCGAAGCCCAGGCCGAGGTGGTCGGGCGACTCCAGCACCCAGTAGACCACCACCAGCGCCAGCCAATAGGGCCGTAACGGCAGCAGCCAGGCCGGTAGCGGCAACAAGCCGAGCAGCAATCCGATGAAGACGCTCAGCGGCAGCAGCCATGAGTTGCCTTGGCGGGTCATGCCCGCGCTACCGTCGCCAATGCGGCGGAGCCGGGACCCCGGACCCGGGACCGGTGTTCGGAAACGGATGTTCCGGGTGCGGCGCGGGAACTTGCAGGTGATTCGGTCACTACGCGGTCAGTGGAGCCCCTTCCGAGCGTTTCCTGCCCATCGTCGCCCGCCGCCGACCCCGGCTGCCGGCTTTGTCGAGGCTTTTGCTTTTGGTCTTCCCCGGGTCCCGGGTCCCGGGTCCCGGGCTCCGCCCCAACCTGCTGCCGCAGCAACAACACATCGCGACCACGATCCAGCCGCGCCGCCGGCTCCACGTCACCGACCAGGAAAGCCCGGCTGTCATCCGGTCGCAGCGCGGTGACCTTGCCGACCGGGAATCCGGCAGGAAACCGCCCACCCAGCCCCGAGGTGATGATCTCATCGCCAACGCTGACATCACCCGACAACGGGATGTTGGCCAGCGACAATCGGTCGCTGCGTCCCTTGCCATAGGCGATCAGGCGCACGCCATTGCGTGCGACCATGACCGGCACCGCGTGGTCCGGGTCGGTCAACAGCAGCACCGTAGCCGTTCCCGGCTGGACCGAGATGATCTGGCCGAGCAGGCCGCCGGCATCGATCACGCTCTGGCCCACCTGGACGCCGTCACGACTGCCGGCATCCAGCACCAGCCGCTGCCGGGTCGGATCCAGGTCGATGTCCAGGATCGGTGCCAACTGTACGTCCAGTCCGCCGCGACTGGTCGCACCAAGCAGGCCGCGCAGGCGCGCGTTTTCCGCTGCAGCCACCTGCAGCCGCGACAGCCGCGCACCGCTGATCAGCAATGCGTTGCGCAAGACCTTGTTTTCGTCGACCAGGCGCGAGCGGGTCGCCGTGCCTTCGCGCAAGCCCTCGCCAACCCGGCCGGGAAGGCCAGCCAACCACCACAGCGGCTGCACCACCAGCTCGCTACGCGTGCGCACCTGCGCCAGCCAGCCGCCGCGATGGTCAAGCACGATCAACGTGATCGCCAACGCCAGGTACGCCAGCAACCGCAGCGTGCCGGCGATCTCACCGGTGCGGGGGGCGGAAGGGTGGGCGTAGGAAGGCACGGGCTACGGGAGTCGGGATGGGGGATTCGGGATTGGGGGCAGTAGCCAGCGCCGCAAACGCGGGAGCAGTATCGGGGCTGGCGTCATTCCGCGCTGGGAAGCTGTGTTTCGAATCCCGAATCTCCAATAGCAAATCCCGGCTTCACCTACTCCGGCGCGAAAAACTCGTTGCCGTGCATGTCCAGCAACTCCAGCGCCCGACCACCGCCCCGGGCCACGCAGGTCAGCGGATCGTCCGCGATCTGGACGTGCAGGCCGGTCTTTTCGCTGAGCAGGCGATCCAGGTCCTTGAGCAGCGCACCGCCACCGGTCAGCACGATGCCGCGCTCGGCGACGTCCGAGCACAGTTCCGGCGGGGTTTGTTCAAGGGCAGCGCGGATCGCGGCCACGATGCCGCCCAGCGGCTCGGTGAGCGCCTCGAGCACGGCGTTGGAATCGATCTTGATCATCTTCGGCACGCCCTCGGCCAGGTGGCGGCCGGAGACCTCGATCTCGCGGACCAGCTCCTGCTGGTAGGCGCAGCCAATCTCGAGCTTGATCCGCTCGGCGGTTGCATCGCCGATCAGCATGCCGTGGTTGCGCCGCACGTAGGCGATGATCGACTCATCGAAGCGGTCGCCGCCAATGCGCACCGACTGGGCATAGACGATGCCATTGAGGGCGATCACGGCGACCTCGGTGGTGCCGCCGCCGATGTCGACCACCATCGAACCACGCGCCTCGGTCACCGGCATGCCGGCGCCGATGGCGGCTGCCATGGGCTCCTCGATCAGCGACACCTCGCGGGCGCCTGCTTCCAGCGCCGACTCCTTGATCGCGCGCTGCTCGACCTGGGTCGAGCCGCAGGGCACGCACACCACCACCCGCGGGCTTGGCCGCAGGAAGCGCGACTTGTGCACCTTGCGGATGAAATGCTTGAGCATCTCTTCGGTGTAGGTGAAGTCGGCGATGACGCCATCCTTCAATGGTCGGATCGTGGTGATGTTGCCAGGGGTACGGCCGAGCATCTGCTTGGCCTCGCTTCCGACTGCCGCCACCGAGCGTGGACCCGTGCCCATGCGGTCCTGGCGTACGGCGACCACGGAAGGCTCGTTGAGCACGATGCCCTGGCCACGCACATAGATAAGGGTATTGGCCGTACCGAGATCGATGGCCAAATCGTTGGAAAACATGCCGCGGAACTTCTTGAACATCGGGGGATGGGATCCGTCTGGGGCAGGGTGGGGGCAGGCAGTGGACAAAGACTGGCGGGAGGTTCCTGCAAGGCACTCCAACGCGAGCACCTTGATGGGAACCATCCGGTGGGAGCATCCCGATAGAAGCATCGAGCCCGGATGCGCTTGTGCAGGCGCCAAAAACGCAAGGGGATGGGCTAGCCTAGCAACGGCCCCCTGCCCGGGCAACTAAAAAAGCACGTATTGCCCACTGCATTGCCCACCGGGTCATGCCCGATCCACGATCCGGCAACTGGCCTGCATGGGTGAAGTGCCGCTACCCTAGTCCCCCCCGGCGAGCCCTGCCCGCCTGCCCGACCACGATGTTCCTTCCAGCCCGCCGGTCCAACCGGCACCACGAGGTTTGCCCATGCCTGCGCTGATCTGCGGTTCCCTTGCCTTCGACACGATCATGGTGTTCCAGGACAAGTTCAAGAACCACATCCTCCCGGACAAGGTCCATATCCTCAACGTCTCGTTCCTGGTGCCGTCCATGCGGCGCGAATTTGGCGGCTGTGCCGGAAACATCGCCTACAACCTCAAACTGCTGGGCGAGGACCCGATCCCGATGGCCACCGTGGGCCAGGACTTTGGCCCTTACCGCGAATGGTTCGAATCGCTGGGCATCCGCCTGGACCAGGTCCGCGAACTGCCGGAGCTGTTCACCGCGCAGGCGTTCATGACCACCGACCTGGACAACAACCAGATCACCGCCTTCCACCCCGGCGCGATGATGGAAAGCCACAAGAACCATGTCCGCGATGTCGACGGCGTCGACTTCGGCATCGTCGCACCCGATGGTCGCGATGCGATGTTGCAGAACGCGACCGAGTTTGCCGAGCTCGGCATCCCTTTCATCTTCGACCCCGGGCAGGCGATGCCGCTGTTCAACGGAGACGAGTTCCGCCATTTCATCGAAAAGGCCAACTACGTCGTCGTCAACGACTACGAATCCAACCTGCTGCAGGAGCGCACCGGCTGGGATGCCGCCACGATCGCCAGCAAAGTGACTGCATATATCACCACGCAGGGCCCGCGGGGCTCGATCGTCCATCAAAATGGGCAGCAGTACGACATCCCGCCCGCCAACGAGCGCAGCATCGTCGATCCCACCGGCTGCGGAGACGCGTATCGCGCCGGCCTGATCCACGGGATAACGCACGGTTACGACCTGCCCACCAGTGGCCGCATGGCATCACTGATGGGCGCGCTCAAGGTCGAGCATCCCGGCACCCAGAACCAGAAGTTCAATTACGACGAGTTCGCCGCGCGTTACAAGGCAGAGTTCGGCCACGCGCTCTGACGCTTTGCGCGCTGTGCCTTCTGGCTTGTTGTAGGAGCGGCTTCAGCCGCGAGCGCTTGGTTGTGTTATTGCCGTTGCAGGAGCGACGTAAGTCGCGATCAGGCAATCCGTAGCACCTATCGCGACTTACGTCGCTCCTACAACAGCGAAGAGAAAGAACCACATCAAACGCTCGCGGCTGAAGCCGCTCCTACCGTTCGAGCACGACAGACCCGAACCGCTGCATCAACACCCGCTCAGCGCTGCCCGTACAACCGCATCAGCGCGACCACGCCCAATCCCCAGGCGCCGTTGAGCAACAACGCGCCAAGGATGAGCTTCGGATCGAAACCGCCTGCCATGGCCATGCCCTTGAGCGGGAACACGATGAACAGGGCGACGGCTGACGGCAGCAGCGCACCCCAGATCGCACCCCACAGCCAGCGCTTGCCGCCGACGAGCTTGTGGATCAGCGCCCAAAGCAGGATGCCCCACAGGCCGCCCCAAAAGGCCAGTGACAACACCGACGGCACGCCCAGCGGTGGTACCGGCGTCATGTTCCAGGCGGCCGATGGCACCAGACCGGCAACATGCAGCAATTGCAGCAGGCCCTGGTGGAACACCAGGGTCGAGAAGAATCCCGCGACGAACGACAGCAACCATTTCATGGCCAGCCCCTTGTGGTGTCGGGAGGATCGGGCGGATCGATGCCCGCCTGCATCATAGTCCCAACGCGCGACAGGGCATGGCCATTGTAGGAGCGGCTTCAGCCGCGAGCTCTTGATGTTGTTTTGTCTTTTCGTCGGGGCGACGCAAGTCGCGATCAGTGATCTCGCAGCACCTGTCGCGACTTACGTCGCTCCTACGAAGAGCAAGCGAAGAGCAAGCGAAGAGCTCGCGGCTGGAGCCGCTCCCACGAAAAACCAAAAGCGCGACGCGCAGATTCACATCATGTGCGCGAGCCACAACAATTCAGGCTGTGCCAGTGCCTCGAATTGGGAATACGGCATCTGCACCAGGTCTGTGTGGGAACCGGCATTGAATGCGATCTCAGACAGGCCGGCCATGCGCGAGTCGACATAGACCTGCATGCCATAGAGATGGCCGAACGGTGGCATCGCGCCCACCTCGCAATCGGGAAACGCGTCCTTGAACTCGTCCTCCCGTGCCAGTTCGACTTCGCACCCACCCAATGCACTCGACAGACGGGTCAAGTCGACGCGGTAGGCAGCCGGCATCACCATCATCACCAACCGGCCGTCGACCTTGAGCATCACGGTCTTGGCAAAATGCCGGTTGGTGATGTGTGCGGAATCGGCGGTCTGCTGTGCGGTGACCGTGCGCGAATGGCTCAGGGTGTTGTAGGGCGCGTGGCGCTCGTCCAGGAAATGGTGCAGTCGTGGAGAAAGCATGCTCGCCTCCGCTGGCGTGCGCCGAGCCTCCCTGCGTGACGCCGCCGCTGATGTGCCATGGCGCATGCATCCGGCAACGCGCCATCGCTTGCAGCCTACTCCGGACTTGATAAGTTCTTGTGATGCCGTGCGTGGCCCTGTCCCGGGTTGGCTGGTGCCACGCACGCGCGGCAAGCAGATGGCGCCAAGGGCGCTACCGGGGCAGAAGTCCCCTGGCGCTTAATCCCAGCCAGGCATCCGCTTGCCATCCAGGCCGCCCACCTCGAAGGTCGCGCTGCGTTTGCCGCCCGCCTTGTCGTGGCCGGATTTGCCGCTGGGCTTGACAGGAAATTCGATGGTGATCGCCTTGGACTTGCGAGCCAACCGCCACAACGCACGCTCGTCCTCGATGAACATGGCGATCGCCTCGTCGGTCCTGGGGCGCGAAGCGGCCATCGATCTGGGCGCATCGTCGTCGGCCGTGACCTTGACCTTGCAACCGCCGTAGCAATCGAAGTCCCCGGACTTGAGCACCAGGTAGCTGCTCTTCCCCCAGGAAGCGTGGTCGCGGAAAATCAAGCGTACGGTCCCGGGGCCACCGCCACCGGTGTCGACCGGCTCGCTGGAAAAAATCGACGCCGACAGTTGCTTTCCGCCCTTGACCGGTTCGGAGTCGTAGCTCCACAGATTGGACAACCGCGCATCCTCGCGCTTGGCATCGGCCTTGGCCTTGATCGCGTCGTACTGGCCGCGCACGCGCTTGGCGGCGTCGCTATCGGGGTAGTGTGCAATCAGCACGTCGGCCTGCGCGCGCGCCAGCGCCCAGTTTTGCTGGCTGACGGCGGCATCGAAGTCAGCGGCATTGCGCTCTGCCGCCTGCCTGGTCTGCGCCGCTTGCGCAGCCGCCTGCTCGGCGAGGCGTTGCTTGCGATCGCAAGCCGGCAGCGCCACGACCAAGACCAGCAGCAGCACTCCGGCCAATGCATTGCTGATGGCCACCTTCGTCCTGGGATGTGTTGCATGGCGACCCATTGGATTGCTCTTCATTGCACGGCTCTTCTTCGGGCTGCTTTTCATCGAACCTCCTCCACGATCAATGCATCCACCGCCCTGGCCACTGCATCGGGTTGGTCGGCAAGCGACATGTGCCCGCAGTCGTCGAGCAGCACCTTGCGTGCCTGCGGGATTTTCGCTGCATAGAGATCCATCGCGCTGGGATCGACGACGATGTCATCGCGCCCCCACAGCAGCAGTGTCGGCTGGCGGATATCCGTGGCTGCATCGCCGGGCGCGAAACGCTCTGGACCCCGACCGATACTGTCGAGCACCGATTGCTCGAAGCCGGCATCGGCAATGCGCTTTTTTATAAAGCCGCGCGACGCCGGCCACGGGATCCATGGCTTGGCTGTCTCGCGATGGAAGACGGTATCGACATAACGCCGCAGGCTGGCGCGATCAGTGACCGCAAACGGGTTGTCCCCATCCAGCACCTGCCTGCCAAAGACGTTGTCGTTGAAGTGCACGCCAGCAGCATCCAGCAGGCCGAGCCGCGTGATGCCGTCCGGAAAGCGCGCAGCCATCAGCGCGGCGATGCCACCACCCATCGAATGGCCGAGCAGCACGACCCTGCGCCCATCCGTGCTGCCGCCGGGCCTGGATACGAGCCGACGGATGAACCCATCCACCCGTTCGGCCTGGGCGACATAACCGTAATCGTCACCAGGCTTGCGTTCGCTCTCGCCCCAGCCGGGCAGGTCGGGAACGAGCAGGCGGTATTTCCCGCGCAGGCGACCGATGAGCGGATACCAGTTTTCCTTGCTCCCCGTGAAGCCGTGCAGCATGACCAGGACCGGTGCGTCGGCCGGCGCTTCATCCGAGTAGGCATACACCCAATGATGACCGTCCACCTGGATGCTCGCCTTGCGCAGCCCGGCGGCGACGCGCTGGCGCTCGAACTGCGCACGCACCAGCAAGTAGGGGTCATACGCAATGGTGGCCCCCGTGACCAGCACGGCGGTGGCCAGGGTGGCCGTTGCGATACGCGTCGCGCGGCGCATCGATCAGGGCTGCTTCGCGTCGGCAGGCCGCGCGTCCGACTGGGTGTCGTCTGCCTTGGCGTCGCCGAAGTTGGCATTGCCTGGCTTGTCATTGCGTGGCTTGTCGACCGGTGGCGTGTCGTCACCTGGCGTGTCGTCACCTGGCGTGTCGTCACCTGGATTCGATTCGTCAGTAGCGGCGGTATCGGCCGCCGCAGCCTGCGGCTTGGCCTGGGCAATCGTCGTTTCAACCGAGCCGGTAGTGATCGGGTGGTACCCGGGGCGCGCCTTGGCGAAGACGTCCTTCGCAAATGCCAATCCCTGCGGCGTTTTCACCAGCGCCGCGTAGATCGGCATGATCAGTTTGCGGCGACCGACACGCTGCATGAATCCGGCCATTGCATCGTCCGCGGCGTGGTAACCACTGCGTACCGCCAGCGGATACCAGCGCTGTGCGATTTCACCGTTGGCCGTCCCGGTGAAATGGTAGGCGGCATCCAGCGCAGCCATCCGCGCCTGGCTCAATGTGTCCGGCAGGCCTTCCAGGAAATGGACCCATTCCTGCGTGCCCCATGCCGAGGTCAGTGACGATGCCGGCAGTTTGCCACTGCCATCCCAGGCGATCCGCGCAGCATCGACGATACTGAAGCGCTGCGAGCGCACCTGCGGTGCCGTCGGCGGGATGCCCGGCCCATGGATCCACTGGTCGAACTCTTCCTGGCTCACCGTCCCCGGATATTTTTCAAGCAGGTGGGTCTTGGCATAGGCAACGAACTGCGCGGTCGAGATGCTCTGGAACGCGAAGTGGTCGAAGTAGCCACGCAGGAACGCATCGAAGCGGTCACGGCCGAAACGCTGCTCCAGGAACTGCAGGAACCATGCACCCTTGGTATAGACCGTGCCGGTGAGGTTGTCGTCCGGATCGGGCAGCGCGCCGGGTTTGGTGGCCAGCGACTGCAACGGCTTGTTGTCATCGGTGAATTCCTCGCGCAGCTCGTCGCGCGCGATCACGCTTTCCATGTTGGCCTGTTCCTGGCCATACAGCGCCTCGACGATGCGGTTCTCGACGTAACTGGTGAAGCCTTCGTTGAGCCATGCGTCGCGGGACGTGGAAAACGTCACCAGGTTGCCGGACCAGCTGTGCGCAAGTTCATGGGCCACCAGCGAGACCAGTGACTTGTCGCCGACGATCACGGTCGGCGTGGCAAACGTCAGGCGTGGGTTTTCCATGCCGCCGTACGGGAACGAAGGCGGCAATACCAGGATGTCGTAACGACCCCAGCGATACGGGCCGTACAGTTTCTCGGCGACCTGCATCATTTTTTCGGTGTCCTCGAACTCCTTCGCGGCCGCGTCGACCATGCCCGGCTCGGCCCAGACACCCGCGCGATCGGAGACCGGCTTGAACACCAGGTCACCCGCGGCGATCGCCAGCAGGTACGACGGAATCGCCTGCGGCATCTTGAACGTATAGTCGCCGTCGCGTGGCGCCTTGGGATCGTTGTCGGCGCTCATCAACACCATCGCGTCCTTGGGCGAAGTCACGTGCGCGGTGTAGGTGAAGCGCACCTGCGTCGTGTCCTGCAACGGGACCCAGCTGCGCGCATGGATCTGCTGGGACTGGCTGAACATGAAGGGCTGCTGCTTGCCCTGCGTCATCGCCGGCGACAGCCATTGCAGGCCGGAGGCCTCCGGCGACGTTGAATAGGTCACGCGCACCGTGGTGTTCCGGTCGGGCACCTGGATGGTCAGCTTGCTGCCCAACAGCTTGTCCCTGTCGGCCAGCGCGTAGTCCAGCGCAGACCACTGGCCTTCCTTGCCGGCGCCCTCGACCTTGTCGATGGTCAGGTCACGGGTATCCAGGACAAGTGCGTTGGCGTCGGGTTGCAACCACTTGAGCGTGTAAGTCGCGGTGCCCGCGATCTTCTTGTCGTCGAAGTCGACATCCAGGTCGAGTGCGATGTCGGTGATCGTGACCTTGTCCGGTTGGGCATACGAGAACTCGTCGTGGGTGTCGGCATGGGTCACGTTGGAAGCCTCCGGCTTGGTTTCCGGCATCGATGCCGGTTGCGCGGGCGCGGATGTGCGCGAACAGCCCGCGGCCAGGGCGACGGAGAGCAAGCAGATCGAAAGAAGTGCACGCATAGGGATCGCGGATCGACGGATGGGCCTTGGAGTGTACTGCGTGTGGCGTGACCAACGTCGTTACGACTTCTGGCACTACGCCCTGAACTGGTCACACGTCATCGTTGACGCAGCGGTCGCCGGCACCGTCCAGGACCCTGCCGTTGGTCATGGCAACCCGTCGGACCGCCTGCGCATCCCACCGTGCCATGACGATCCATTTTCCGGAGCAACGCTTGAAACCAATAGTCCTGGCCGCGGCCCTGGGCGCCCTCGTGGCGATCTTCGCCCCTTGTGCCCAGGCTCATCCCATCCCGGCGCAGTCCGTGCAAGGTCCATCGACAGCGACTACGGACTACGTTCCGGGTGGTCGCATCCCAAAACTGCAGGGCGAGGTCACGATCGACGGCAAGCTGGATGATGCTGCCTGGCAGGGCGCGCTGGTCCAGCAAATCGCCTACGACACCCAGCCCGGCGACAACACCCCGGCACCTGTCAAGACCGTCGTGCGCATCGGATACACGGCCGATGCGTTGTACCTGGCCTACCACGCCCTGGATCCGGACACGTCCTCGATCCGTGCGCACCTGCGCGACCGCGATGCGATGTTCAACGACGATTGGGTCGGCGTGTTCCTGGATACCTTCAACGACCATCGTCGCGGCTACGAGCTCGTGGTGAACCCACTGGGCGTGCAGGGCGACATCATCCGCGACGAATCCAACACCGACAACCAGGAAGATACGAGCTGGGACGGGTTGTGGACCAGCGCCGGACGGATCACCGACGACGGCTACGACGTCGAGATCCGCATCCCTTTCTCCACCCTGCGCTTTCCCGGCGGCGGCGTCGACCAGCAGTGGGGTATCTCGCTGTACCGCAACTGGCCGCGCGACAAGCGTCACCAGCTGGCCAGCCACAAGGTGCCGCGCGATTCCAACTGCTTTGAATGCGAATGGGGCAAGTACACCGGCCTGGCCGATGCGAAGCAGGGCCGCAACCTGGAGGTGGTGCCGACGGTCACCATCGGCCAGGAGCAGACCCGTGGCGCGGCAGGCGAGCCGTGGCACAGCGGCAAAACGGCGATCGAACCGGGCGTGGACGTGAGCTGGGCACCATCGCCAAGCATGACCCTGAACGCAACCATCAACCCCGATTTCTCGCAGGTAGAAACCGATCAGTTGCAATTGAGCTTCAACGACAGCTTTGCATTGTTCTACCAGGAAAAGCGGCCATTCTTCCTAGAGGGCGCCGACTACTTCACCACCCAGTTCGATGTTCTGTACACCCGCCAGATCGCCGACCCCGATTACGGGTTGCGCGTGACCGGACGCAGCGGCAGCAGCACCTACGGCGCGATGGTCGCGCGCGACGCCACCACCCTGGTGCTGGTGCCAGGCGTGCTCGGCTCGAGCTTCAGGCAATTGGACCAGGAGGCCAACGTCGCGGTCGGCCGCTACCGCTACGACTTCAACACCCACTTCAGCGTCGGTGCGATCGGCACTTTCCGCCAAGGGGACGATTACGCCAACGACGTGGCCGGCGTCGACGCTCGCTGGCAGCAGGGCGCACATACCGCCACCGCCCAGTTCCTGCATAGCCAGTCCGAGTATCCGGCCGATATCGTCGACGTCTACCGCGACGAACTTGGCGACGATGCGACGCCTTCCGGGGATGCATGGCGCCTGGGATACGCCTTCAGCAACCGCAACTGGAACTTCGATGCCTGGCACCAGGACATCGCCCCCGGCTTCCGTGCCGACCTGGGCTTCATGGGACAGGTCGGTTACGACAAGTCGCTGCTCGGCGGCGGGCATAGCTGGTACCGCGATGACAAGGCGTTCAATCGCCTCGACGTCCATGCCGACTTCGACATCACCCACCGCTTCGACGGCCAGCTGCTCGAGCGCGAGCTGGAGGGACAGGTCAGCGTGCAGGGCCCGAAACAAAGTAACCTGCGCCTGCATGGCCTGACCCGGGTACGCTTCTGGCACGGCGTGCTGTTCGACGAGCATTACATCGACTTCAACAGCAGCTACCGCCCCGGTGCCAACCTGCAACTGGGCGCCTACGTGCAGGCAGGCACGATGATCGACCTGGCCGCGGACAAGACCGGCCGCCGCACGATGCTCGAGCTGTGGGGCAATGCCAGCATCGGCCGTGGCGTGGCCCTGGACTGGGACCTGATCCGCCAGCGCCTGCGCCGCGACGGGGGCACCGCGTTCGAGGCCACCGTGCTCAACACCGGCGGCAGCTGGCAATTCGATCCGCGCCAGCGCCTGCGGCTGGTCCTGCAGGGCAGCGAAGTGCTGCGCGACCAGGCGCTGTATGCCGACACCGTCGACGCCACCGCGCGCGACTGGGCGGCGCAGCTGGTGTATTCGTACAAGGTCAACCCGCACACCGCGATCTATGCCGGCGCATCCTATGGCGCGTTCATGGACGACGACAACCCGGACTTGTTCGGCAACTCCCGTAACGTTTTCATCAAGCTGAGCTACGGCTGGCAGCCGCGCCGCCACTGACTGCGCACGCGATATCGATACGACGCGTCGCAACGCGGGAGATTACCCGCTTGTCCAAGCTTTTTTTGTTTTGCCTTGGCGGACCGCGACGTGGCCTGAAACCTCGACCGGGATGTCAGGCCGCGCCCGCCCTACACCTTGTACCCGGTGTGGATCGCGACGATGCCTGCATTGAGGTTGCGATAGCTGCAGCGCGCAAAACCGGCCGCCTCCATCATCGCCTTGAGTTCATCCTGCGGCGGGTGCTTGCGGATCGACTCGGCCAGGTACTGGTAGCTGTCGCCATCGCGCGCAAACAGCTTGCCCAACCGCGGCAACACCTTGAACGAGTGGAAGTCGTACACCGGCCGGAACCACTGGGCCGTCACCTGCGAGAACTCCAGCACCCGGACCTGCCCGCCGACCTTGAGCACGCGCAGCATCTCGCGCAGCGCCGCATCCTTGTCGGTGACGTTGCGCAGGCCAAAGGCAATCGTGACCAGGTCGAAGCTGGCATCGGGGAACGGCAGTTTTTCCGCATTGCATTGCACGTACTCAAGGCCACGCACGTTGCCACGGTCGGTCATGCGGTCGCGGCCTACGGTGAGCATGCCGGCGTTGATATCGCCAAGGACGACCTCGCCCTGGTCACCCACCCGGTCCTTCAGCAGTGCGGCGATGTCGCCGGTCCCGCCAGCCAGGTCGAGCACGCGATTGCCTTTCGACACCTGTGCGGTTGCCACGAAATAGCGCTTCCACACCCGATGGATGCCCAGCGACATCAGGTCATTCATCAGGTCGTAGCTGCCGGCAACCGATGAGAAGACCTCGCCGACGAGTTTCTGCTTCTCGCCGGTGGGGACGTCGCGGTAGCCGAAGTGGGTGGTGGTAGGCGTATCTGGCTTTTCCATGACGGGATTATGGCATTGCACGCCATCGCCCGGCGTCAATGCAGCACGCCTTGCAGTCCTGGTCCTGCCGCGATCCGAAGGCCACCGCCTTGATCACGCCCCAGGTAGCGCGCCAGTTCCGTGCCGTGCCACTGCGCGCCAGCAACGGGGTGGTCGCGATGGCGATGGAAGACCCGGGCGCCAGCAATGTCCACGCGATGCTGGATTTCACTGTGCCGCGAGCGCTCATCCGTGGTCGCGACACCGGGCGCTATCCGGGAGTGGATCGCCCGTTGCTACGATCGGGTTGAAGATGGGCAAATGCTGCGGCAGCTCGGGCACGATCCAATGGCACGCACCGTCGAAGCCACTGAGGAGGAAGCCCGGCGCCTGGCAGCCGAAAAGCCCGTGGTCGGCCTGGTGCGTGACCTGCTTACCAACGCCGCCGCACGCCGCGCTTCGGACATCCATTTGCGGCCGGGTGAGGATGGCACCGATGTCCTCTACAGGATCGACGATGAAATGATCCCGGTGCGCCATCTGCTGCACGCCCTGCATCCGGCGGTGGTGAGTCGCATCAAGGTGCTTGCCAACATGAACCTGGCCGAGCACCGCAAGCCCCAGGATGGCCGCACCACGTTCACCATGCCCGACGGCAGGAATGTCGACCTGCGCATCTCGGTCCTGCCAGCCGTGTTTGGCGAGAGCGTGGTGGTGCGGCTGCTGGACACGCTGGAGGGGCTCTGGAACCTGGACCAGCTTGGCCTTACCGACACGGATCGGCAGCGTATCGATGACGTGATGTCGCGCGACCACGGCATGTTCCTGACCACGGGACCGACCGGCTGCGGCAAGTCGACGACGCTGTACGCCATGCTGCTGGAACTGCGCAAGCAGCGCATCAACATCCTCACCATCGAGGACCCGGTCGAGTTCCACATCGCCGACCTGCAGCAGATGCAGGTCAATCGCGCGGCTGGCTTCACCTTTGCCACGGCGATGCGCAACTTCCTGCGTCACGACCCGGACGTGATCATGGTGGGCGAAATACGCGACGAGGAGACCGCGCAGATCGCGGTGGAGAGTGCGCTTACCGGCCACCTCATGCTCAGCACCCTGCACACCAATACCGCGGCCACAACGGTCACGCGGCTGCTCGACCTGGGCGTGGAAGCCTACCTGCTGCGCGCATCGCTGCTGGCAGTGATGTCGCAGCGGCTGGTGCGGTTGACCTGCGAACATTGCCGTCAGGTCGAAACGGCCGATCCGCACATGCGCGAGGTGCTTGGCGTGGGCGCGGATGAAGTCTTCTACTCGGGGGCAGGCTGTCCGCTATGCGAGGGACTCGGCGTCAAACGACGACGCGCGGTCTATGAGCTGATGATCATTTCGCCGCGCTTGCGCAAGCTGATCGTGCGCGACGCCGAAGCGGACAGGATCCACGAGGCAGCGGTCGAGGAAGGCATGGTGCCGCTCACCCAGGCAGCCATCACGTTGGCACGTACCGGTGTGATTTCACTTGCCGAAGCATGGCGGGTGCGCGCGGACTGATCGGCGTCGCCAACAGCGATTAAAGGATGTAGCGGCTCAAGTCCGGGTCCTGTACCAGCTCGCCCAGGTGCGCGTCGACGTAGGCGCGGTCGATGACCACGGTGTCGCCATCGCGGTCGGGGGCTTCGTAGCTGAGGCTGTCGAGCAGCCGTTCGAGCACGGTATGCAGGCGGCGCGCGCCGATGTTCTCCTGGCGATCGTTGACGGTGGCGGCGATGTCGGCCAGGCGTTCGATCGCCTCCTTGTCGAAGGACAGCGTGACGCCTTCGGTCTTCATCAACTCCAGGTACTGCGTGGTCAGCGCCGCCCTGGGCTCGGTCAGGATGCGGACGAAATCGTCTTTGCTCAGGGCCGACAACTCGACCCGGATCGGGAACCGGCCCTGCATTTCCGGGATCAGGTCCGAGGGCTTGGCCAGGTGGAACGCGCCCGAGGCGATGAACAGGATGTGGTCGGTGCGGATGGTGCCGTACCTGGTGCTGACGGTGGAGCCTTCGACCAATGGCAGCAGGTCGCGCTGCACGCCTTCGCGCGAGACATCCGCGCCCATGCCCTCGCTGCGCTTGGCGACCTTGTCGATCTCGTCGATGAAGACGATGCCGTGCTGCTCGCAGGCCTCGATGGCGGCTTCGCGCACGTCGTCCTCGTTGACCAGCTTGCCGGCCTCGTCCTCGGTCAGCTGCGGACGCGCAGCGGAAATCTTCATGCGCTTGCGCTGGGTCTTGTTGCCGCCGACCTGGGAAAACATCTGCCGCAACTGCTGGCCCATCTCCTCCATGCCAGGCGGCGTCATGATGTCGACCCCGGCGCTCATGGCCAGGTCGATTTCGATCTCGCGGTCGTCGAGTTCGCCCGCACGCAATTGCCGGCGCAGCTTGATGCGGGTGTCCGAGTCCTGCTGCGCGGACGGCTCGTTGGCGATGTCCTGCGCGCTGGGGTTGAAGCCGAACCCGCTGCCGCCGCCGGTGCGCCTTGGCAGCAGCGCATCGAGGATGCGCTCCTCGGCGTTTTCTTCCGCGCGCGTGCGCACCTGCTGCTTGGCCTGCTCGCGGTAGAGCTTGACGGCGGTGTCGGCCAAATCGCGGATGATCTGCTCCACGTCCTTGCCGACGTAGCCGACCTCGGTGAAGCGCGTCGCCTCGACCTTGACGAAGGGCGCGTTGGCCAGGGTCGCCAATCGGCGCGCGATCTCGGTCTTGCCGACGCCGGTGGGGCCGATCATCAGGATGTTCTTGGGCATGACCTCGTTGCGCAGCCCGGGCGCCAGCTGCATCCGGCGCCAGCGGTTGCGCAACGCGATGGCGACCGCGCGCTTGGCATCGGCCTGGCCGATGATGTGCTTGTCCAGCTCCTGCACGATCTCGCGCGGGGTCATGGAGGCGGAAGTGTTTTCGAGTTTCTGCATGGGATTCAATTCTTGGATGCGAGGTTGTTGTGCGCGGGCTTGATGACTCTTGTAGGAGCGGCTTCAGCCGCGAGCTCTTTGACCCTGGTTTTAATGTCCTTGTTTTGATGTAGGGGCGACGAAAGTCGCGATCAGGGCTTCGTTGAAACATGGATCGCGACTTACGTCGCTCCTACAACAGCCCAAGGCAAGCTCAAGAGCTCGCGGCTGAAGCCGCTCCTACAAAGGCGAGGTAGCGATCAGAGCTCTTCGACCACGACGTTGCGGTTGGTGTAGATGCAGACATCGCCGGCAATATGCAGCGCTTCGGTGGCGATGGTTTTCGCGTCCAGCTCGGTATGCGCCAGCAACGCGCGCGCAGCGGACAGGGCATACGGCCCACCCGAACCAATCGCGACCAGACCGTCTTCCGGTTCGATCACGTCACCGGTACCGGAGATGATCAACGACGTTTCCTTGTCGGCGACCGCCAGCAGGGCTTCGAGCTTGCCGAGGCGACGCTCGGTCCGCCAGTCCTTGGCCAGTTCGACCGCGGCCCGGATCAGCTGGCCGTGCTTCTCGAGCTTGGCTTCAAACAGTTCGAACAACGTGAACGCATCGGCAGCAGCACCTGCGAAGCCTGCCACCACCTGGCTGTCGCGGCCGAGCCGGCGCACCTTGCAGGCGTTGGACTTCATCACCGTGTTGCCCAGGGTGACCTGGCCGTCGCCGGCGACCGCGACGCGGCCATTGCGGCGCACGGACACGATGGTGGTGGCGTGGAACGTCATCCTCGAATTGGAGCTGGGGTTCTGGCTGGGATCCATGCGGACCTCCGTGGACGCTGTCCTTCGAAGGTGGGGGCGATCCCGGCCGGCGCAAGGGTGACCGCCGCGGTTGTAGGAGCGGCTTCAGCCGCGAGCGCTTGATCCTGCAGTTTGCGTTGGCTTTTGTAGGAGCGACGTAAGTCGCGATAGGTGCTCGGGAAAGCCATCGCGACTTACGTCGCTCCTACAACAGCCTACGTACCCAGGGATCAAGAGCTCGCGGCTGAAGCCGCTCCTACGAAAAGCCGGTGCGAAACGAGGCTAGGAAGTGCTGCCTGGCTTGCGCTTGGCGCGCGGATGCGAGGCGTCATAGACCTTGGCCAGGTGCTGGAAATCGAGATGGGTATAGATCTGCGTGGTGGCGATATCGGCATGGCCCAGCAGTTCCTGAACGCCGCGCAGGTCGCCGGAGGATTCCAGTACGTGGCTGGCGAAGCTGTGCCGCAACAGGTGCGGGTGCACACGCTTGAACAGGCCTTGGCGCTGGGCGAGCTTGCGCATGCGCAACTGCACTGCGCGCGGGGTGATCGGCCCGTTCCTGCCCGGGAAGACAGGATCTTTTTCGCTTGCGCTGCCGTCCTCGCGCCACGCCTGCAACGCGTTGCGCGCATGCGATCCCACCGGCACCGTGCGTTGCTTGCTGCCCTTGCCGAGCACGGTGACCAGGCCGTCGTCCAGGTCGAGGTCGCGCCAGCACAGCGCACACAACTCGCTCAATCGCAGGCCAGAGGAATAGAACAGCTCCAGCAGCGCGCGGTCGCGCAATCCAAGCGGGGCATCGGTGGGCACTTCGACGAGCGCCTTGGCCTCGTCGGGATCGAGCACTTGCGGCAGCTTTCGCGGTGCCTTGGGGGCGCGAATGCCTTCGGCGGGACTGGCCTTGATGCGACCGTGCTTGAGCAGCCAGCGATAGAAGCTGCGACACGCGGACAGCCGGCGTTGCAGGCTTTTCGGCGCCAGGCCACGACGGTGCTCGGCCGCGATGAATGCACGCAGGTCCTCGGTCTTGAGGTCGATGATGTCGCGATCCTGCGCCTGTGCCCAATCCGACAAGGTGGACAGGTCACGGCGATAGGCGTCCAGGGTATGCGCCGACATGCGGCGTTCGACCTGGAGGTGGGACAGGAAGTCGTCGATCACGACTGCACCCGTTTGCCTGTCATTCCTCGTTTACCTGCCAGTCCCCACATGCCCGTCATTGCCGTGCAGGCGGGAATCCACTGACTTTGATCCCGCGGCTGGTCTCCATGGATAGCGACACGATGCGTAATGAAGAGCGACGTCGCTGGATTCCCACCTGCGCGGGAATGACGGGGAAAGACGGCGGCCGCGCCCTCAGTCATCGAACCTTTGCAGTGCCGTTGCCAGTGACTCGCCCATCATCCGCAGGAACAGCGTACCCATGCCGGGATAGAAGCGGTTGGGCTCGTGGCTGCCGATGGCGATCACGCCGCGCCCAGGCATCGGCAGCAATGCGCTGGATTGGACTTCGTCGACGCGGTCGTCATACAGCAACGCATTTTTTTCGGGTTGCAGTCGGCCACACAGCGGCTCGCCATCGCCCAGGCAATCACGAAACGGTGCCAGCCGGTCGTCGCCCTGGGCAATGACCTGCAGCCAGTCGACCTGCTCCACCCCCGGGACGGGCTCCAGCAGCACCACACGCACCAGGTCGCCCTGGAAATCCTCGGCCAGCGAGGCCACCATTGCGCGCAACGTGCCGGCGGCGGTGTCCTGCTTGAGCAGCGCCAACGTCAGCTGGTGCGTGCGCACGGCCAGGCGCTCGTTGTCCTGGGCGTTGCCGAACAGCTCGTGCAGGCGCCGTGTGAGCTCTCGGTTCTTGTCGCGCAGCACTTCGAGTTGGTAGCTGGCCAACGAGGCCGCCGGGCCGTCCTCGCGCGGCACCACCATGCTGATCGCCAGGTCCGGGAACTGCTGCAGGAATTTCGGGTGCCGACGCAGGAAGGCCGCAACCTCGTGCGTGCCGAGCTTCTCGCCATGGGTATCGCCATTCCCGCCCAGTTTGCTGCTCACGCTGGAAATTCTCCTTCGAAGACGAATGTCGCCGGCCCGGCCATTGTGATCGGCTCGTGGTCGGCTTGCCAGTCGACCTGCAGTGCGCCGCCGGGCAGCATGATCGTGGCCTTGCGGTCAATGCGGCCGCGCCGGACCAGGATGGCCGCCGCCGCGCAGGCGCCGCTGCCACAGGCCAGGGTTTCACCCGCTCCGCGTTCGTACACGCGCAGGGCGACGCGATCGCGTGCATGCACCTGCGCGAAGCCGACATTGACCGAATCGGGAAATGCGCGATGCGACTGCAACGCCGCGCCCAGTGCGGCGACCGGGGCAAGTGCAATGTCGTCGACCTCGACCAGTGCATGCGGATTGCCCATCGACACGGCTGCGAAACGGACCGGGTGGCCGTCGATATCAAGCGTGTATTCGTCCTGCGCGGTACCGAACCCAACCAGCGGGATTGCATTGGGCGAAAAATCCGGAATGCCCATCGCGATGCGGAAACGACCATCCGCCAGGCGCTCGACCCGGTGACTGCCGTTGGGACTGTCCACGACGAATGCCTTCGCGCTGGCTGCACCATCGCGAAACAGCCAGGCCGCGATGCAGCGCGCGCCGTTGCCGCATTGCCCGGCCGCGCCGCCATCGGCATTCCAGATGCGATAGGCGGCAACCGAACCAGCCGCGCGTGGTGCCTCGATGGTCAGGATCTGGTCGCAGCCGACCCCGGTGTGGCGATCGGCGATTGCACGACTCAGCGATGGCGTTGGCGGCAGCTGGCCATTGCGCAAATCAAGCACGACGAAGTCGTTGCCGGCACCATGCATCTTGGTGAAGCGCAGCGGCGTGGTTGCCGGACGCGGCGCGTCGGTCATGGCTCAGCCGTTGCCGGGGTCGCCATCATCTTCCGACGGCGGTGGCGAAAGCGTCTCGTCCGACACGGGCGCCGCCGGTGCTGCGACGGGCGCCACCGGCGTGGCGTCCTGCGGTGCCGGCTCTTCCGGTGTCTGCGTCGCCGGGATCTGCGATGGCTTGATCAGTGGACCCTTGTTGCCACAGGCAGCCAGCGTGGCCAGCAGTACGGCGGCGATCAACGTGCGCGTGATGTCGTTCATCGGGCGAGTATAGCGCCGCTTACCGGCCCACGACCGGGGCATGGACGCCCAGCTGGTCCAGCAGGAAGGCATACATCTCGGCCAGTTCGCGGTAGCGCCTGAAGCGCCCCGATTTGCCGCCGTGCCCGGCATCCATGTTGGTCCGCATCAGTACCGGATGGGCCGAAGTATCCAGGTCGCGCAGGCGCGCCACGTATTTGGCTGGCTCCCAGTACTGCACCTGCGAGTCCCAGAGCCCGGTCCCGATGAACATCGCCGGGTACGCCTGCGCCGCCAGGTTGTCGTAGGGCGAGTAGGACAACATGTAATCGTAGTACTGCTCCCGCTCTGGATTACCCCACTCGTCGTACTCGTTGGTGGTCAGCGGGATGCTGGCATCGAGCATCGTCGTGACCACGTCGACGAATGGCACCTGCGACAGGATCGCGCGGTAGGTACCCGGCGCCAGGTTGGCGATCGCCCCCATCAACAAACCGCCGGCACTGCCGCCGAACGCGCCGACGCGATCAGGTGCGGCGTAGCCCTGGTCGACCAGGAAACCGGTGACATCGATGAAGTCGTTGAAGGTGTTCTGCTTGTTCAACAGTTTGCCGTCGTCATACCAGGCGCGTCCCATTTCCTGGCCGCCGCGGATGTGTGCGATGGCATAGGCCATTCCGCGATCGAGCAGGCTGACGACCGGGCCATTGAATGCCGGATCCATCGACAGCCCATAACTGCCGTAGGCGTATTGCAGCAATGCCGCGGTACCGTCTTTCCTGAAACCGTTCTTGTAGACGATGGACACCGGGACCCGGGTGCCGTCGCGCGCGGTTGCCCACTGGCGCTCGGTGACGTAGTCGCCCGGGTCGTAGCCGAGCACCGGTTCGCGCTTGAGCAGCTTGCGCTCGCCGGTCTGCGTATCGACCTCGTAAGTCGTGCCCGGCGTAGTCAACGAGGTATAGCTGTAGCGCAGCCATGGCGTGTCCGGCTCGCTGTTGGTCGACAGGCCGATCGAGTACGCGGGCTCGTCGACCTCGACGAATTCATCATCGCTGCCGTCGACGCAGCAGGCGGATGCGCTCCAGACCGCCGGAACGCTCTTCGACGGCGGTGAAGTCGTCGAACAACTCAAAACCTTCGATATAGACATCGTCGCGGACCGGCACCCAATCGTGCCACTGCGTGCGCGAGGTCGCATCGCTGGAGGCGGTCATCAGCTTGAAGTTGGACGCCGGCCTGCCGTCGGTACCCGGCGCGTTGGTACGGATCACCCAGCGGTCGCCAAGATGGTCGGCGTCGTACTCGACATCGCGTTGACGCGGCGCCAGCACGGTGAATGCCTCTGGATCCGCGGCGGGTGCGTAGCGCATCTCGCTGGAGACCGTGCTTTCCACGCCGATGCAGATGTACTTGTCGTCGCGCGTGCGGTCGATGCCCATGTAGAAACTGTCGTCGGTCTCCTCGTAGACCAGCACATCGTCATCCACGGGCGTGCCGAGCACGTGCTTTTTCACCCGCACCGTCAGCAGCGTTTCCGGATCGTTCTCGACATAGAACAATGTCCGGTTGTCATCTGCCCAGACCAGGTTGGCCGCGACACCGTTGATCGTGTCGGCATACTCCTTGCCCGTGGCCAAGTCACGGAAACGGATCGTGTACTGGCGGCGACCCACCGCGTCTTCAGCCCAGGCCAATTGCTTGTTGTCCTGGCTGACCGCGTAATCACCGATGCTGAAATAGTCCTTGTTCCTGGCCATTGCGTTGACGTCGAGCAGGATCTCCTCCGATGCCTGCATGTCGCCCTTGCGACGTGCATGGATCGGGTAATCCTGGCCGGTTTCGTATCGCGCGTAATACCAATAACCGCGCTCGCGGTACGGTACCGAGCTGTCGTCCTGCTTGATGCGCGCGACGATCTCGTCGTAGAGCCTGTCCTGCACCGGCTTGAGTGGGGCCATGAAAGCGTCGGCATATGCGTTTTCCGCCGACAGGTAGGCCAGCACCTCGGGGGCCTTGCGGTCATCGTCGCGCAGCCAGTAGTACTCGTCGGAGCGGGTCGCGCCAAACGGGGTGGTGACCTCGTGCGGCTTTTTCTCGGCGTCCGGCGGAGCGGGGAGGTTGGTGTCTTGTGGCTTGTTTGTCATCAGCAGGGTGGTCGCCGCCATGAGGATGGATTGCTACGTGGGTACTGAAGTGGGATTCGAAGACGTGCTTCTTGCTCCCTACATTCTAGGAGCATCCGGTTGACAGTGCCGCGCGTACGCTCTCGTCGATCCGGCGAGAGCCGGAACCCGTGTTGATGTTGCTTTCCGGCACGAGGATCCAAATGGGTCCCGGCTTTCGCCGGGATGACGGTAATGCGGGCGGGCAACGTCATGGCTTGTGTTGACGGTGGCTTGCGTCGCTCGCCGACCGATCCACCTGTCTGCCAGCTGCTGGCTTTGGGCTTTGGGCTTTGGGCTTTGGGCTTTGGGCTTTGGGCTTTGGGCTTTGGGCTTTGGGCTTTGGGCTTTGCCTTGCTTTGCTTTGCTTAGTAAAGCAACCACATACAACATCCGGATACCCGGAGGGCGGCGGGCATGGATGCCCGCCGTTTTCGGACCGAGCCATGGATGGCGAGTCCGAAAATTGCGACACGCCTGCTGGTCGCGGATGCGCTGTGTCGGGGAAAGGCGTTTTCTTTGGTTCGTTTCTTTTGAGCCTTTCCAAAAGAAATGAACTCGCGCGTCAGCGTGAAAGCGTTTGATCCTTGCCTGGAGAAGAGCAAAGTCACTGGATTCCTGCGTTCGCAGGAATGACGATTCTGGAGGAGCTCGCGCGTCAGCGTGGAAGCGTTTGATCTTGAAGAACACAGCAACGTCCATGGACTCCCGCTTTCGCGGGAATGACGTTTCGGGGTGGAGCGCCGCTCGCCCTGATGGTCACTGGATTCCCGCCTGCATGGGCATGACGGTTCGGGTTGGATTGCCTGCCCGTACAGTCGATGCATTCCAGAGGCACGCGCCCTCATGGAGAGGACGCATCCGCGAAGGGCTGCCGACCGGGGCTGGGACCGGTCCGGCCGCAACCCCAACGGATCGAACCCTACTCCGCCAACTCCTTCCAAAGGAACCGATACGTCAACGCCCACAAGTGCGCCGCCTGCTCGTTGGTGGCGCCCACCCCGTGACCACCCTCGGTGTTCTCGTAATAGCGCACGTCCTTGCCGGCCGCCAGCATCTGCGCCGCCATCTTGCGGGCATGCCCCGGATGCACGCGGTCGTCGCGGGTCGTGGTCCAGATGAAGGTCGGTGGATAGTCCTTGCTCGCGTCGAACAGCTGGTACGGCGAGAAGGTCTTGATGTAGTCCCAGTCGGCGGTATCCGGATCGCCGTACTCCGCCATCCACGACGCGCCGGCCAGCAGGTGGCTGTAGCGCTTCATGTCCAGCAGCGGCACCTGGATCACCAGCGCGCCGAACAGGTCCGGATACTGGGTGAGCATGTTGCCAACCAGCAGCCCGCCATTGCTGCCGCCCATGGCGCCCAGGTGCTGCGGCGAGGTGATGCCATGGTCGACCAAATCCCGTGCCACCGCGGCGAAGTCCTCGTAGGCCTTGTGCCGGTTGGCCTTGAGTGCGGCCTTGTGCCAGCGCGGGCCGTACTCACCACCGCCGCGGATGTTGGCGACCACGTACACCCCGCCCTTCTCCAGCCAACTCTTGCCAACGATGCCCGAGTAAGCCGGCGTCAGCGAGACCTCGAAACCGCCATACCCATACAGCAGGGTCGGCGCCTTGCCGTCATGCGCCAGCCCCTTGGGGTGGACGATGAAGTACGGCACGCGGGTACCGTCCTTGCTGGTGGCGAAGTGCTGCTCGACGACATCCCTGGACGCATCGAAGAATGCCGGCATGGTCTTGAGCACTTCCGGCGCCTCGCCGGCTTCGGCCAGCGCCAGCGTGCTGGGCGTCAGGTAGCCGGTGGCCGACAACCAGACCGCGTCGCTGACCTCGTCATCAACCGCACTGACGCCGAGCGTGCCGATGCCGGGCGCACCGACGAAGTCCGATGTTTCCCAGCCATCCGCGCCGGGGGTCAGCACGCTGAGCTTGTTCTTGACGTCGTCGAGCACGTTGAGGATCAGTCGCGACCTGGTCCATGTCGCGCTTTCAAGCGAGGTGCTGTCCGTAGGCAGGAACAACACGTCGAAGTCGCGCTTGCCGGCCATGAAGTCGTCGAAACGCGTCGCGATCAATGCGCCAGGGGGGTAGGTCTTGCCGCCGGCCTCGTACGGCTCACGCAGCTGCAGTGTCAGCCAGTCGCGATGCACGCCCTTGCTGGCCGAGTTGGGGGCATCCACCCGGGCCAGGCTGCCGTCATTGCCACGCAGGAACAACTCGTCGTTCCAGAACGCGATGGTGCGGCTGACGAAGTCACGCTCGTAACCGGGCGTGTCGTCATGGAAGGCGGCGATGTACATGTCCTTGGGCTGGCCTTCGTACACCGTCGTCGCATCCGCCAGCGGCGTGCCGCGGGTCCATTGCTTGACGATGCGCGGGTACCCCGATGGCGTCATCGAACCGTCGCCGAAATCGGTGAACACGAACACATGGTCGCGGTCGATCCAGCCCAGGCCACCCTTGGCCTCGGGACGCACGAACCCGTCCTTGACCCATTGCCGCGTCGACAGGTCGAACTCACGGGTGACATCGGCATCGCTGCCGCCGCGCGACAGCGCGATCAGGCAGCGGGTGTACTCCGGGCGCAGGCAATCGGCGCCGTGCCAGACCCACTTCTCGCCTTCGGCCTTGGCCAGCGCGTCAAGGTCGATGATGGTGTCCCACTTGGGATCGGCCTTGCGGTATTCGTCCAGCGTGGTGCGCCGCCACAGGCCGCGCTCGTGCTTCGCGTCCTTCCAGAAGTTGTAGTAGTAGTCGCCGATCTTGTCGACGTCGGGGATCTTGGCGTCGGAATCGAGGATCGTGCGGATGTCGTTCTGCAGGGACTTGAAGCCGTCGCCCGAAGCCAGCTCGGCATCGGTGCGGGCGTTCTGCTGCCTGGCCCAGGCCATCGACTTGTCGCCGGTGACGTCTTCCAGCCACTGGTAGGGATCGGTGGTGGTCGATGTGGGCATGCTGCCTGTGGGCGCGCTGTCTGGCGGCATGGTGTCCTCGGTGTGTTGTGCCTGGCCATCCGCCTGGCTGCCGGGCATGGCGGCGGTGGCACCGCCGGTCACAGTCGCCAATCCGATCACGACGGCAAGACTGCGGCACGCCGTCGAAAGTCTCGACCCAGAGTCGTTCATCGCGATGCCTCCCCGGCAGGGTTGAACTTGATTGCGAGCCAAAAACACTAGCACAAGGCGGGCCGCACCACGCCGGGCCCAGGCCCGCCGCCGGACCCACCGCGCGCCCTCAGGCAACGTGCGCAATGCCCCGCTGCCGCAGGCGCGATGCCGGCGCCCATCGCCGCGCCTGCGGCCTGCCCGCACGCCGTCGCATCGCCCCGGCCTGGATGGATCCTGCCTGGCTGCTGGCCCGCACCCACCGCCGGGGCAGATGGAAGCGATGCAGCGCCCACCAGCTGGCCATCGGCATCCCGACCAGCCATAGCGGCAACGCACCGAACCAGTCGCTGCTGCCGCGGGCGGCGGGCAGCGCGACGACCAGCAACGTACCGAATACCACCATGCAACGCATGAGGCGCTCAAGCGCTGGATGGGTGGCCGGGCGGGAAGTGCCTGCTGCGTCATGGAAACGTCCATTGCAGGCACGTCCAGTGGTTGGACGTCCATCGCGAAAGGAGTGCGGCATGGGCATGGTGAGGTCCTCGTTGATCGGGAGGACAGCCTCTTACGCCGCCATCTCACGGACTGCGACCGTCTGCAATGCGTCCTTGACGCGCCCTTCGTCCGTATCTGCGAAGCTACACGCAGACACACGGAGCCCCCACCAATGTCCCGAACCTCCCCCGGCTTGCGCCTGCTACTGCCCCTGGCAGGCCTGTTCCTGCTCGCAGCCTGCGCAACGCCGCCGATGCCCGCGGCAGTCAAGGCCACGCCGATCGACCTGCAACGCTACATGGGCAGCTGGTACGTGATTGCCAACATCCCCTACTTTGCCGAGCGCGGCAACGTGGCCAGCATCGATCGTTACACGCTGCGCGACGACGGCCGGATCGACGTCCACTTCAGCTACCGCACCGGTTTTTCGCAGCCCGAGAAAACCATCGATTCGGTGGGCAAGGTCGAGCCCGGCACGGGCAACCGCCTGTGGAGCCAGCGCTTCTTCCACCTGGTACCGGCCAAGTACCGGATCCTGGAAGTGGCGCCGGATTATTCCTGGGCGCTGGTCGATTACCCTGGCCGCGAGCTGGCCTGGATCCTTGCGCGCTCGCCCGACATGGACGATGCGCAATACCAGCTGCTACTGGAAAAACTGCGTGGCTTTGACGTCGACAGCGACAAGTTGTGGCGGGTACCGCAGAAAGCCGGGCAGGTAGGCAAGCTGGGGTTCGACCACCCCGACGACCCCTGATCCGGCTGGCAGTGGCCGCCGGCGACACGAGGCCATTGCCTGGCGCGGCAAGGCTTCAGTACCCCGCCGCGTCCAAAGCCTTCTCGGCCTGGGCTCGACCAATGTCGACCAGCTCGGCGGCACGCCAGAACTCATAGAACTGGCACGCATCGCGCGGGATCCGGATCACCAGCTCTGGCGGATCCAGTGCCAGCTGCACCCGTGAGATCTGTGCCTGCATGGTGTCCAGCGAGCGCGACATGGTTTCGACCATGCCCAGGTGATCGCCGCGATGTCCCGGCGCATCGTCGTCCCTACCCAACTTGCTTTCGACCCAATCGCCGAGACGGTCACGCAGTGATTCCCGCTCCGGATCGTCGCCAAGGTGGGCGTCTGGGCCATCCGGGGACTGTCCACCCCGGGCAGGCTCACCCAGCGGGTGGGCCGGCCAGCCATGCATGTCGACCGCGATCAGTCGCTGCGCATCCGACAACCGTGTCGCAGTGATTGGCAACGGTGCCAGCAGGCCGCCATCGACCAGCGCCCGGCCATGCACCCGGTGCGGCGTGAACAGCCCCGGGATCGCAAACGAGGCCCGCAGCGCCTCCCACAACGGTCCGCGTCGCAGCCAGACCACGCGCTGGCGCTGCAGGTCGACCGCGACCGCGGTGAACTGCACCGCCATCGACTCGATCTGCGGATCGCCGACCACCTCGCGCATCGCATCCACCAACCGCGTCCCGCCAAACAGGCCGGCCTGGCCGAATACCGGATCAAGCAACCGCAGGTAATGGCTGCGCCGCATGCGCAGCAGCTGCTCGCGGAACTGCGGCAACTTGCCGGCAGCGTAGATGCCGCCGACCAATGCGCCGCTGGACGTACCGGCGACGGTAATGACCTCGATGCCGCGCGCCTCCAAAGCTTCGATCACGCCGATCTGCGCGAATCCGCGTGCACCGCCGGCACCCAGTGCCAGGGCGACCTTCTCTTTACGACGGGTCGTCGTTGCGTTGGCCATCAATCCCTGCGCATCACTTGTCGTAGTTGCTCATCGCCAGCGACAACAACGTGCGCACCTGGTCGCGCAGTACGGGCGGATCGACGATCTCGGCATCGCTGCCGTAATGCAGCACGTCCATCAGCAGTTCGCGTGACGTGCTGTAGGGCACCTTCAACTCGTAGCGCCCGTCAGGCAGGAACCGCCCCTTCTGCTGCGAGTGCCAACGTTCGTCGGCCACCCAGCGCGCGGACTTGGCGCTGAACAGGATCGTCGCCCAGTGCTTGGGCGCACCGGAGAAGATGCCGTAGCTGCCGGCCAGGTGGGTGTCGAGTTCGGTTTCCTCGACGTCACGCGCACTGGCGTCGAGCACCTTCGCCCCACTGATGCGATCGACGGAAAAGCTGCGCAACGCTTCGCGGTCGTTGTCCCAGGCATCCAGGTACCAGTTGTCGCGGTAATGGGTGATGCGTTGCGGCGACACCGTGCGGCGGGTCTTCTCGTCGGTGGATCGGGCACGGTATTCAAAGCTGAGTTGCTTGCGCTCGAGCACCGAGGAACAGACGCTACGGAACGCCTGCTCGTCCATGTGCCGCAACCGGTGCGGGATGACGCGCACGCGTTCGACCGGCCAGCGCTTGCCGGCGGCATGCTCGTCGAGCAGCTTCTCGATCCGCCCCTGCAGCGGTGCCAATGCGCTGGACAACATGCTGCCGCCACTGCGCGAGAGCAGCTGTTGCGCGGTCAGCAACGCATGCAGCTCCTCCGAACTCATCCACAGGCCCGGCAGCTCGAAGCGCCCGACCTCCTGCGGATCGTAGCGGAACCCGGCCTCGCCATCGCCAACCACGGGTGCCATCAGGCCATCGCGCAGGAAGGCCAGGTCGCGATAGACGGTGGCGCGCGAGCAACCCAGCGCTTCCTGCAGCCGCGGCACCGTCACCGGATAGCGTGCAGCGTTGAGGGTGCGGTGCAGGGCGGTGATGCGTTCATAACGGTCCATGGGCCAAAGTGTGCCGTAACAAAGGGGTAACTGCGAGGGGCTGCGACCGGGGTTGGAGCCTCCATGCCGGAATGGCCCACCGCAACCGTGCGAAGCATCGGCACGTAACTATCCAGACCAGTGGGCGAATCCATCCATGGCGATATGCGTTGCGCCGTGTCGCGCAGCCGCCTGCAACCGGGCCCCTGCCCTTCACAAACCCGCAATACCGCGTCACGCACTGCCTTGGCTTGGCACTCCACCGGCAAGGCGCCACCACGAACGAGACCCCAATGAGCCAGGACCGCCATGCAGCCCCATGAAAGCCAGCCCGATGCCGTCCAGCAGTACTACGGCGAGACCCTGACCGGGACCGGCGACCTGAAAACCGGCGCCTGCTGCAGCCCGGACGCCCTGCCTGCCCACCTGCAGTCCTGGCTGCGCGAGCTGCCGCGCGAAGTCACGGATCGCTTCTATGGCTGCGGTTCGCCGATCCCCGGCGCACTGGAAGGCGCGACGGTCCTGGACCTGGGGTGCGGCACCGGCCGCGATGCTTTCCTGGTTTCACGCCTGGTTGGATCCAAGGGACGCGTGATCGGACTGGACATGACGCCCGCGCAGATCCAGGTCGCAAGTGCGGCCCTGCCAGCACACCGGGAGCGCACCGGCCTGGACAATATCGAGTTCCGCCATGGCCGCATCGAAGACCTGGCTGCCGCCGGGGTCGCAGCGGACAGTGTCGATGTCGTCATCTCCAACTGCGTGCTCAACCTGTCGGCGGACAAGGCGCAGGTCTTCGCCGAGATCTTCCGCGTGCTCAAGCCCGGCGGCGAACTGTTCTTTTCCGACATCCATGCCGACCGCCGCATCCCGCCCGCGCTCCTGGACGACCCGGTATTGCGCGGCGAATGCCTGTCCGGCGCGTTGTACGCCGAAGACTTCCGCCGATTGCTGGCCGCCAATGGCGTTGCCGACCATCGCATCACCGCGCGCAGCCCGGTGCCGCTGCTCGATCCGCAAATAGAAGCCGCGATCGGCATGGTCGATTTCGAAAGCGTCACCGTGCGCGCATTCAAGCTCGACCTGGAGGACCGCTGCGAAGACTTCGGCCAGGTGGCGACCTATCGCGGCAGCATCGCGCACCATCCGCACCAATTCGTGCTTGATGACCACCACGTGTTCGAGCGAGATCGCCCGCATCGCGTCTGCGGCAACACCGCGGCGATGCTGGCCGATACGCGCTATGCAGCGCATTTCGAAGTCACTGCGCGCCGCGCGCACTTTGGCCTGTTCGACTGCGCGACACCGCCGTCCACCGATGCCGGCATTGCCGGCGCGTGCTGCTGAGATGCACCGGTGAAGCCCGGCAAGATCGTCCTGCTGGTCGTCGTGGTGGTCGCTGCGGCGGCCTTCTACCTGGGTGGTGGGTCCGAATACCTGACCCTGGCCAAGATGCAGTCGCTGCTCGGGCAGGCACACGCCCAGGTCGACGCGCATCCACTGGGTGCGGCACTCGCCTTCGCGGGCCTGTACATCGTGGTGACGGCGTTGTCGCTGCCCGGTGCGACCGTGCTGACCCTGTTTGCAGGCGCGGTGTTTGGATTGGTCGAAGGCGTGGTGATTGCTTCGTTCTCGGCCAGCATCGGGGCGACGCTGGCGATGCTGGTGTCGCGCTACGTGTTGCGCGACACGGTGCGCGAGAAGTTCGGCAAACGCCTCGCGCGCATCGATGCCGGCGTCCAGCGCGAAGGCGGTTTCTACCTGTTTGCCTTGCGGTTGGTGCCGGTATTTCCGTTTTTCGTCATCAACCTTGTGATGGGCCTGACTGCGATCCGTGTCTGGACGTTCTACGTGGCCAGCCAGTTGGGCATGCTTGCCGGCACGATCGTGTACGTCAACGCCGGCCGCCAATTGGGCCAGCTCGAGTCGCTGGGCGGCATCCTCGGCTGGCGCGTACTGCTGGCATTCGCCGCGCTGGCATTGCTGCCGCTGGTCGCGCGCAAGCTCCTGGATGCCTGGCGCGCACACCGCGTGTACAAGGGCTGGACCAGGCCAGCGACATTCGACAACAACATCGTGGTGATCGGCGCCGGTGCCGCCGGACTGGTCACCAGCTACATCGCCGCGACCGTGCGGGCCAAGGTCACGCTGGTCGAAAAAGCGCAGATGGGCGGCGACTGCCTCAATCGTGGCTGCGTGCCATCCAAGGCCTTGATCCGCGCCGCGCGGGCAGCCAATGAGGCGCGCGATGGCGGGCGGTTCGGCGTCGACGTGGTCGATGCCAGGATCGACTTCAGCAAGGTGATGCAACACGTGCGCGACTCGATCCGCACGATCGCACCCCACGATTCCCCCGATCGCTATCGCAAACTCGGCGTCGACGTGGTCCAGGGCGAGGCGACCATCGTGTCGCCATGGGAGGTCGAGGTCGACGGCAGGATCCTGACCACACGCAACATCGTGATTGCCGCCGGCGGGCGCCCGCTGGTGCCCCGGATTCCCGGACTGGATTCGGTCGACTTCCTGACCTCGGACACGATCTGGAACCTCGAACAACTCCCCGCCCGCCTGGCGATCCTCGGCGGTGGCCCGATCGGCTGCGAGCTGGCGCAGGCCTTCGCGCGCCTGGGCAGCGACGTCACCATCGTCGAGATGGGCGACCAGCTGCTGGGGCGCGAGGACGATGATGTCGCCGCGGTCGTCCAGCAGGCGCTGGAACACGACGGCGTGGCCGTTCGGCTGGGACACAAAGCGGTCGCAGTCAAGGGCGGCGCGTCCCCTGCGCTGCTCGTGGAACACCGGGGTGAAAAGTCCGACATCGCCTTCGATGCATTGCTGGTTGCCATCGGCCGCAGCGCCAACGTCCAGGGCTACGGGGTCGACAAGCTCGACCTGGGCCTGCGCAAGGACGGGACGCTGGAGGCCGACGAGTTCCTGCGCACGCGCTTGCCCAACATCTACTGCGTCGGCGATGTCACCGGACCATTCCAGCTGACCCACGCCGGTGCACACCAGGCGTGGTACGCATCGATCAATGCGATGTTCGGGGGACTCAAGTCTTTCCGTGCCGACTACAGCGTGCTGCCGGCATGCACGTTCACCGAGCCCGAGGCAGCGCGTGTCGGTTTGAGCGAGCGCGAAGCGAAAGACAACGACGCCGAGTTCGAGGTGGTGAAGTACGCGTTGTCTGGACTTGATCGCGCCGTCGCCGAAGGCGCCACCGCTGGGTTCGTCAAGGTGCTGGTACCACCGGGCAAGGACAAGATCCTGGGTGCCAGCGTGGTTGGCGAGCGCGCCGGTGAATTGATCGCGGTGTTCGCGCTGGCGATGAAACAGGGCATCGGCCTGGACAAGATCCTGGGCACGGTATTTGCCTATCCGACATTCGCCGAGGCGATCAAGTCCGTGGCTGGTGAGCGGCGCAAGCGGCACCAGCCGGAAAAGCTGCTGCGCTTTGCGGGGCACTACCACCGCTGGAAGCGAGGAGGCGAGTGATGCGATCCAGGAACAGCTTCTTGATACCCGCAAGCTCTATGGCGGGTCCGCCACTTTTCCCGGATGCGTCATTCCCGCGCAGGCGGGAATCCATGGACTTGGGCTTTCAATGCGCGCAAGCAACGTCCATGGATCCCCGCCTGCGCGGGGATGACGGGACAAATGGCCTCATCGTAAAACGCTATCTCACACATCACTTCGCAACCTCTGCTGCGGCACTACTTGCAGTTTTTCTTGCGTCACCAGTCTTCGCAGCCAGGCAACCGACGACATTTTCAAGCAGCCCCGCCGGCAATACCCTGCCCGCCGGCTGGCAACTGCAACCGATCCCCAAGGTCGAGCGCCAGACCCGTTTCGACCTGGTCGATGCCAATGGCACCACCGTGCTGCGTGCACGCGCGGACGATGCCGCCGCCTCGCTTCGCTACACGCTGGCCACTCCACCTGCCAGCCCAGCACACCTGCACTGGCGCTGGAAGACGGACCACGTCCTGGACAAGGCCGACCTGACCACAAAATCCGGCGACGACTACGCCGCCCGCCTGTACGTCTTCTTCGACCGCAAGCCTGCACGGATGTCGTTTGGCGAGCGCATCGCCTACCGCCTGGGCCGAGCGCGCTACGGCGACCAGGTCCCGCCCGCGGCGCTGTGCTATGTCTGGGACAACAAACAACCGGTCGGCACCTTGCGCGACAACGCCTACACCGGTTTCGTGAAGATGGTCGTGGCAACCACCGGCAAGATGCACGAAGGCGGCTGGGTCGACGTGCAGCGCGACATCGCGGCCGACTACACACGCGCCTTCGGCACCAAACCACCGCGTATCACGGGTATCGCGATTTCCGTGGATACCGACAATACGGGAGAGTCCACCATCAGCTATTTCGGCGACATCAGCTTTGCCGGCAAGCCTGCCACCTCCATCGGCGCGACGCCATGAATGCCGTCGTCGCCTCCCCGACACTGCCCTTCGTGCGCAAGCTGGAGCGCGAGGGCCTGGCACTGCCGCGCACGGCGCTGGAAATCCTGCAGGTCAACGTGACTGCCCGCTGCAACCTGGCGTGCACCCATTGCCATGTCGAGTCCGGCCCAAAGCGCCATGAAGCACTGGATGCCAAGGCCATTGCGCGGCTGATCGAACTGCTGGATACCGCGCCTGCATTGCACACGCTCGACCTCACCGGCGGCGCACCGGAATTGCACCCGCAATTCCGCGACCTGGTGCGTGCCGGCCGCGCCCGCGGGCTCAAGGTGATCGACCGCTGCAACCTGACCGTACTGCTCGAGCCGGGACAGGAGGACACCATCGACTTCCTCGCCGGACAAGGCGTCGCGGTGGTGGCATCGCTACCGTGTTACACCCGCGAAAACGTCAACAGGCAACGCGGCAAGGGCGTCTTTGGCGGCAGCATCGACGCGCTGCAGAAATTGAATGCGCTGGGCTATGGCCAACCCGGCAGCGGCCTTGAGCTGGACCTGGTCTACAACCCGATGGGCGCGACGTTGCCACCGTCACAGGCGGCGCTGGAAGCCGAATACCGGCAACGACTGGACGACGACTTCGGCATCGCCTTCAACCAACTGTTCACGATCACCAACATGCCGATCAAGCGCTTCCTGCACGAGCTCGAGCGCGACGGCGAGCTCGACAACTACATGCAACTGCTGATCGACAACTTCAATCCGCAGGCTGCGCTGGGGGTGATGTGCCGCAACCTGGTCTCGGTGGGCTGGAATGGCGGCCTGTACGACTGCGACTTCAACCAGATGCTGGATATCGAACTGGGCCGCGAGCGCACCACCTTGTGGGATATCGACCGGCTCGACCAGGTCGAGTCGCACGCCATCGCATTTGGTCGCCACTGCTACGGCTGCACCGCCGGCTCGGGCAGCAGTTGCGGCGGCAGCCTGGCCTGAGCACAGGGCTTGCATGGCATCGGATGGGATATCGCTGTCGATCGTCGTGCCCATCGGGCCCGGCGACGATGCATGGCGTGGTTTGCTCACCAGCCTGGTTGCTGCAGGGGTTCACGCACCAGGCGGCTTTCGGATTGCAGCCAACGCACACCCGACTACCCGTTCCTTCATCTCGACAGGCGCGGGGATCCCTGTTGACGTTGGTGCCGCAATTAGCATGGATCCCGGCCGCCCGGATGATGGGAAAGACACCAGGACGCTTGCGCCTGAAATCCTCCTGGTCTTCGCCGCCGGCGATCCACAAGCCGCGCACAGTCCCGCCAACCTCATTGCATTGACCGCGCCCGCCGGCCGCGCGCACCAACTCAATGCGGGCATCGCGGCCGCGAAAGGGCAATGGCTGTGGCTGCTGCACGCCGATTCCCGCCTGCGTGCGGATACTTTGCCGGCGTTGCGGGATTTCATGGCGACGCAGGCACCTGCCCTGGGCTGGTTCCGACTGGCGTTCGACAACGACGGCCCCTGGCCAATGCCGGTCAACGCCTTGGGTGCCAACCTGCGCGCGCGCTGGTTGGGTCTTCCTTTTGGCGACCAGGGTTTCGTTCTACGTCGCAAGGATGCCCGGCGCCTGGGGCCAATGGATCCGGGATTGCCCTTTGGCGAAGACCACGCCTGGATATGGCGCGCACGCCGCGCCGGGCTGCCTTTGCGGCCAGTCGACGGCAGCCTGGCGACCAGCGCGCGCAAATATGCCGAACACGGTTGGCTGCGCACGACGCTGCGCCACCTGCGCCTTACTGCATGGCAGGCTTGCCAACAGGTACGCCGACGATGACCCGGCAGCTGGGCATTGCGATTTTCGTCAAGACCCCGGGGCATTCGTCGCTCAAGACGCGACTGGCCGCCGGGATCGGGCGCGAGGCAGCCGAGCGTTTCCACCTGCTCTGCGCGCAAGCCGTGGCAGCGGTCGCGCGTCGTGCCAGCCAACAGGTGCCCGGATGCATCCCGCATTGGGCCGTGGCCGAAACCACCGCGCTGGACGACACGAACTGGGCATCGCTGCCACGCATCGAACAAGGCGACGGCGACCTGGGCCTGCGCATGGGCCGGGTTGCCGACGCACTGCGTGCAAGGTTTGGCTGCGCTTTGTTATTGGGTGCGGACACGCCACAGATCGAAGCCGACGACATCATCGCCGCTGCACGCACCCTGGGTGCGCATGCCCATGTGATCGGGCCAAGCACGGACGGCGGCTTCTGGCTGTTTGCGACCCGCGATCACGTCCCCGCGGCGGCCTGGACACGGACACCTTGGTCAAGGCAAGACACCGCTGCACGCTTCTGCGATGCACTGGGCGACGCATCGATCACACGATTACGCCAGCTACGCGACGTGGATGAGACCGATGACCTGGCTCCCGTGCTGGTTGCACTGGATACATTGCAGGACCCCTTGCCGGAACAAACCCGCCTGGCCGACTGGCTCCGTACCCTCCCCCTGTAGGAGCGGCTTCAGCCGCGAGCGTTTGATCTTGGTTTTGCTTCTGGCTTCTGGATTTATCCTTTGGCTTCTAACTTTCTGCTGTTGCAGGAGCGGCGCAAGTCGCGATAAGAGCCCCGGAGAGCAATCGCGACTTGCGTCGCTCCTACAACGTCAAAAGCAGGACCAACTTCAAGGGCTCGCGGCTGAAGCCGCTCCTACACAAGCGACTCTCAATCGCGACGTGCAAATGGCTCGCGCAACAACGCCGTGAACCGTGACGCTTCGGCATCGTCCACGCCACGCACCCCGAAATCCTGTGGCTGGTCCCGCGACCGCGCCGCATAAGTGGCAAACAGGTGGTCCCACACACTCAGGTTGAACCCATAGTTGCGGCGTTGCTCGTCGCCATGGGTGGAATGATGGATGCGGTGCATTCCCGGAGTCACCAGCAATGCGCGAACAGGCCGGTCAAGCCAGGGCGGCAGCGCCAGGTTGGCGTGGGTGACCAGTGCGAAACTCGACAGCAATACCTCGAACACCAGCATCGCCAGCGGTGCGATCCCGAAACCGACAGCCAGTCCGATCTTGAACACCAGCGACAACAGGATTTCCAGCGGGTGGAATCGCAGCGCCGATGTCGCATCCAGCGTGGTATCGGTATGGTGTACGCGGTGCAGCCGCCACAGCAGCGCAATGGCATGCAACCACCGATGCTGCCAGTAGATCGCCATGTCCAGCAGCACCAGCGCCAACACCCCCTCCAGCCAGCCCGGCCATGACAGCATGTTGAACAACCCGACGCCATGGTTCTGCGCCCACCAGGCCGCCCCGACCGCACCGGCGGGCAGCAGCAATCGCGCCAACAGCGTGCCCAGCAGCACCAGCCCGGCATTGCCAGGCCAGCGTCGACGCCTGCGGGGTGCAGGATTGGGTCCGGCAAGCACCGTTTCCAGCAAGGTCAACAGGACCAGCACGCCAATGAAGATCGACGCGCGCACGCCGGTGTCGCTGGAAAGCCATGCCATGGCGTGATTCTATCCCTGTGCAGGAGGCCTGTCGTTTTTGGCGTCCACGATTCCTGTCCGTTTTGCCGCCAATGTCACGTTACCCCGGACAACCCGCTTGAATAGGAAAGCCCCACCATGACGACCCTCGTACAAGCCAGCATGCCCCTGACGCACCGTGCACGCCCGCGCATCGCAGGCGCTACCGCCTTTGCGTGCCTGGTGGCCGCCTGCGGCATCGCCCAGGCTGGTGCGCGCGACGATGTCGAGGCCTCGATGCAGAAATTCGTGGCGGCCAAGAGCTGGCACGCGACGATGCAGGTCGAAGGCAAGCGTCCGATGACCAACGTGCTGGACTTCACGGCACCGGACCGCTACCGGATCAAGCTCTCCGGAATGGGGACGCAGTACATCATCGGAGACAGCATGATCATCAGCATGCAGGGCCACACGATGAAGGTACCGATGCCCAAGGGCACGCTGAGCAATTACCGCGACCCGCTGCAGATCCACGAGAACGCCAAGTCGATCACGGCCGAAGCACTCGGCAAAGACACCGTGGATGGAAAATCGACGCGCAAGTACCGTATACACAACCAGAAAGAGCCCGATTCGGACATGCTGATGTGGATCAGCAACGACAATTACCCGGTCCAGATCAAGGTCAACGACAAGGGCAAGTCGGCAAACACAGTGACCTTCCACTATTCGCGCTTCAATGATCCGACGATCCGCGTGCAAGCTCCATAGCGTGCAAGCTCCACAAGGTGCATGCCAGGCAGCACGCCCTGGACGTAGCTGCCCGGCATCCGCCAGCGGAAGATTTAATGCCTGCGTAACTTCGGATTAACCAGCCACCACCCAGACTCCGCGCCTGGTCATGGGTGGGACGGGTATGCAGACAAGGACGTGGCGCGATCGGGGCATCGCCTGGGGTGTGGTGCTGGCATGGCATCTGTTCGCGGGCTGGTGGTTGTTGCATGCACTGCCCGGCACGCGCCGTGACCTGGGCGACGACGTCCTGCACGTTGTCTACGTGGCGGTGCCGCTGCCCTCACCGCCCCCGCCGACGTTGCAGGTGCGCGATGTGCCTGTCCCCGCGCACCGGGGCAATGCGACCCATACAGCGCGGCAACAGGCTTCCATCGCCACGATGACAGGCGTGCCGGACTCGACATCGGCACCGTCGTCATCACCAACGCTGGTCGACCAGGCCCGCAGCCTGGTGCAACAACGCGCCCATGCCGCGCCGACCTTCACCCACAACCCGCTGGCAGACCGCCCGGCCGATATCCCGAAAGCGGATGCCGGCCGCTTTCGCATGCATGCGCAGATCACCCCCGCCAGCGCGATTGCCTGGGTAGGCCAGCACATCACGGCACCGGCGGGCTACGAGCAGGATCCATGTCCGCGCAACAAGCGCAATATCGCCGGGCTGCTTGCGCAGGGGGATTCATCGCGTCTGCAGATGGAACTCGAATACGAACGACGCCACTGTTCGCCTTGAGGCCATGCGTGGTTAGACCAGGCGCCTTGAAACCCAGTGCAACAAGGCCTTGCACCCCTGCAGGTGCGGGCAATCCCGCGGCACGGCACAATGCAGGCATGCGCCAGCCAAAACTGAACACCTCGCCCTCGCCCGGTGACGAGGTCAAGACCACCACCTGCTACATGTGCGCCTGCCGGTGCGGCATCAAGGTATGGCTGCAGGACGACGGCTCGAAAGGCAAGAAGATCCGCTACATCCAGGGCAACCCGGAGCACCCGGTCAACCGTGGCGTGCTGTGCGCAAAGGGCGCGGCCGGGATCATGCAGCACTACTCGCCGGCGCGGTTGTCCAAGCCGCTGCTGCGGGTGGGCGAGCGCGGCAAGGGCGAGTTCAAGCAAATCGAATGGGACGAGGCGCTACGGATCGCCACCGACTGGTTGCAACCGATCCGGGAACGCAATCCCGACGAGCTTGCGTTCTTCACCGGACGCGACCAGTCGCAGGCGCTGACCGGCTGGTGGGCGCAGCAGTTCGGCACCATCAACTATGCCGCGCATGGTGGCTTCTGCTCGGTCAACATGGCGGCCGGCGGGCTGTACACACTGGGCGGCAGCTTCTGGGAATTCGGTGAGCCGGACTGGGACCACACCCGGTACCTGATGCTGTGGGGCGTGGCCGAAGACCATGACTCCAATCCGATCAAGCTCGGGTTGGGAAAGCTGAAGGAGCGCGGCGCCAAGATCGTTGCCGTCAACCCGGTACGCAGCGGGTATGGTGCGATCGCCGACGAGTGGATCGGCATCCGGCCGGGGACGGATGGCCTGTTTGCCTTTGCGTTGATCCATGAGTTGCTGCGTAGCGATCGCATCGACCTGGAATACCTGGTGCGGTATGCCAATGCGCATTGGCTGGTGGTGAAGAATCCGGGTGGGGCGGATGACGGGTTGTTCGTGCGGGATGAGGAGGGTAATCCGCTGTGCGCTTTGCTCCCCCCTCCCCTCGGAAGCGGGGTTGGGGGTGAGGGTGCGCAGCACGATGCAGCATCGATGTCCTCAGCACTCTCACCACAACCCCTCTCCCAAGGGGAAAGGGGCTCAAACTTTGCCCGCGCCGACGCCATCGACATCTCACCGGCCGTCGTTGGCGAATACACCCTGCCCGACGGCCGCAAGGCCGTCCCGGTCTTCCAGCTGATCGCCGAACGCTACCTCGACGCGCAATACGCACCCGACAACGTCAGCGAGCGTTGCGGCATCCCTGCCGACACGATCCGCCGCATCGCCCGCGAGCTGGCCGAGGCTGCCTTCGACAGCAAACTCACGTTGCCGATCGCATGGACCGACAGCTGGGGCCGCGAGCACGACGAGATGATCGGCCGCCCGGTATCGATGCATGCGATGCGCGGGATCAGCGCGCATAGCAATGGCTTCCATACCTGCCGTGCGCTGCACTTGCTGCAATTGCTGCTGGGTGCGGTCGATGCACCGGGTTCATTCCGCTACCAGCCGCCCTATCCGAAACCGATCCCACTGCCCAACCGCCCTGGCAAGACCCGCAAGGACAACGGCGCGCTGGACGCCGGCCCGCTGGGTTACGTGCACGGCCCCGAAGACCTGCTGGTCGATGCCGATGGCAATCCGCGACGCATCGACCATGCCTTCTCCTGGGCCTACCCGTTGTCCGCGCACGGGATGATGCACACGGTGATCCGCAATGCCTGGGCAGGCAGCGTTGCAGGTGACAGCCGGTACAAGATCGACACGTTGTTCATGTTCATGGCCAACATGGGCTGGAACTCGTCGATGAACACCGGCCAGACCATGCAGTGGCTGACCGACAAGGACGACGAAGGCGAGTACCGGATCCCGCACATCATCTATTCCGATGCCTATGCCAGCGAGACCGTTGCGTACGCGGACCTGGTGCTGCCCGATACCACCTACCTGGAACGCTTCGACGCGATCAGCATGCTCGACCGCCCGATCGGTGATGCCGACGGCGCCGCCGACGCGATCCGCCATCCGGTGCTGGCGCCCGAGACACAGGATGTCGAAGGCAAGCCGCGCGACGTGCGCGGATTCCAGTCGGTGCTGCTGGACCTGGGTGCACGCCTGGGCCTGCCTGGCATGGTCGATGCCGACGGCACGCCCAGCTACAAGGACTATGCCGACTACATCGTCAACCACCAACGCGCTCCCGGCGTCGGCCTGCTCGCCGGCTGGCGCGGCGCCGACGGCAGCCAGTCCGGCAAGGGCGCGCCCAATCCGGCGCAACTGGACGCCTACATCGCCAACAATGGTTACTGGCGCGAGGAGATCCCCGAGTCCGGGCGCTACTACAAGATGGCCAACCGCGATTACCTGCAATGGGCGCACCGCCTGGGGATGGTCGGCAGCACCGATCCGATCGTGTTGCAGCTCTATGCCGAACCGCTGCAGAAATTCCGCCTGGCCGCGCAAGGCCATGGCGACATCCAGCCACCCGAGCGCGACCGCGAACGTGTCGCCACCTATTTCGATCCGTTGCCGCTGTGGTACGAGCCGTTCGAGCACGACCAGACCAGCCGCGAGCAATACCCGCTCAACGCCATTACCCAGCGACCGATGTTCATGTACCACGCCTGGGGCGCGCAGAACGCCTGGCTTCGGCAGATCACCACGCGCAACTACCTTTACCTGCACCCGGACACCGGCGTGACCCACGGCATCGACGACGAGGACTGGATCGACGTGACGTCGCACAACGGCAGCATCCGCGTGCAGGCCAAGTTCGCTCGCAACGTGCAGCCCGGCACCGTCTGGAGCTGGAACGCGATCGGCCATCGCAAGCGTGCCTGGCGGCTGGCGGCCGACGCCCCGGAAGCGCAGAAGGGTTTCCTGCTCAACCATCTGATCTCCGACGTCACGCCCCGTGGCGATTATGCCAACGCCGATCCGGTGACCGGGCAAGCGGCGTGGTTCGACCTGCGGGTAACGATCACCAAGGCCGTTGGTGATGCCAGCGCCACTGCGACCAGCCAGCCCCAGTTCGAGCCACTCGCCTTCAGCGAGGCCGACGAACGTCCGCTACGCTATGGTGCACGCATGCGCGCCGGGCGCGACTGACGCGCGGCCAGGTCAAGGCAGGCCGCGATCACGCCCATCATCCTCACGGCCGTCCACCGACGGCACTGCCCTATCCCAGCGTCCTCCAACAGCGCACCGATCAGGAAACCCCAACTACATGGCATGGCAAGCATGGGCGACCATCGCGATCATCATCGGCGCGATGGTTGTATTCGCCAGCGAGAAGGTACGCATCGACCTGGTGGCGCTGGTGGTGCTTGGCCTGTTGCTGATCCTGGGCATCGTCGATGTCCATGAGGCGCTGAGCGGGTTCAGCAACGAGGCCACGATCACGGTCGCGGCGATGTTCGCGCTGAGCATGGGCATCGAACGCTCCGGCGCACTGGAGCCACTGGGCGACTGGCTGGCGACGATCAAGAACCCCTGGCTGCTGACGCTGGCACTGATGGTGACGATCGCGCCGATGGGCGCGTTCGTTAAGAACATCGCCCTGGTCGCGACCTTCCTGCCACTGGCGCTGCGCGTGTGCGCGCGCTCGGGCACGTCGCCGGCGCGCGTACTGATGCCGATGGCCTATGCCGCGCAGATGGGCGGCGTCTGCACGCTGATCGGCACCTCGTCCAACCTGTTGACCGACACGCTGGGACAGAAGTACGGGTTGGCGCCGATCGGTGTGTTCGAATTCACCCAGCTCGGCGCGATCCTGGCCGTCGCCGGCATCACCTACCTGATGGTGGTCGGGCGCTGGCTGCTGCCCAAGACGGTCGACGCCGAAATGCCGGTCGAGCAGGACATCGGCAAGTACGTGGCCGAGCTGCGTGTCACCGAGGAATCCGAGCTGATAGACAAGACCATCGCCGACGTCGGCATGGGCGACAAATACGGTGTGTACCCCCTGGAACTGCTGCGCGGCGACGAGCAGCAATGGTCGCCACGATCGCAACAATTGGCCAAGGGTGACGTGCTGCTGGTGCGCGGGGACTGGGAAAAGATCGAATCGTTTCGCAAGAATGCCAAACTCGAGTTTGCTCCCGAGCACCACTACGAGCAGGACGGGGACGACCCGCGCGTGCTGGTCGAGATGATGGTCGCACCGGCCAGCCAGGTCGAAGGCCGCACGGTCTCGGAGCTTGGGCTCAAATGGCGTTATGACGCCAACGTATTGGCGATCCACCGACGCGGCCACATCCTGCGCAAATCCATCAAGTCGGTCGAGCTGGCACTGGGTGACGTGTTGCTGACCCTGGTCGACGAGGATGTCGTCAAGGACCTGCGCACCGACGACCGCTTCATCGTACTCAGCGAGCGCGAGGAAAAGCGCAAGACGCCGCTCAAGGCCGTGATGGCCGTGGCGATCATGGTCGGCGTGGTGGTCGTGTCCGGCTTGCACTGGCTGCCGATCCCCGCCGCCGCGATCGTGGGCGCCATCGCCATGGCCTTCGCCGGTTGCTACGGCCGCAAGGACGTGTACGAGGCGATGGACTGGAAGATCATCATCCTGCTTGGCGCGATCCTGCCGCTGGGGATCGCGATCGAGAAGACCGGGCTGTCCGACGCGGCGGTGGCTGCCAGCATGGGGCTGGTTGGCGGACACGGCCCCATCGTCGCGCTGCTGGTGATCTACCTGCTGACCGCGCTGCTGACCGAGTTGATGGGGCATAACCCCTCGGTGGTGTTGATGGTCGGGATCGCGGTATCGGTGGCGCATTCGGTCGGTGCAGATCCGCGGCCGTTCGTGGTCGCGGTGGCATTTGCCGCGGCGACGTCATTCGCCACCCCGGTCGGCTACCCCACCAACACCATGGTCTATTACGCCGGCGGTTATCGCTTCACCGACTTCATGAAAGTCGGCATCCCGTTGATTGCAATGTTCTGCGCACTGTCGATGTACCTGATCCCGCAACTGTGGCCATTCCATCCATAACCGGATCCGTCGCACGCCTGCTTTTGCAGTAGCGGCTTCAGCCGCGAGCTATTTTGCCTGGCCAGGAGCTCGCGGCTGAAGCCGCTCCTACACGTAGACCGCAGGCCCGGCCGAACCCTAATGACAGTTGTGCCTTGACGTCAAAGCACCCACCACACACTCGCGTATCATCGACTCCGCCATGACCGACCTGCCGCCTCCGTCGAAAAAGAAGCTTGGCCTGGTCATCGACCTGGACACCTGTGTCGGCTGCCACGCCTGCGCCGTCAGCTGCAAGGAGTGGAACGCCGGCGGCATCACCGGTCCGCTCACCGACGAGAATCCCTACGGCAAGGACCCGAGCGGGGTGTGGTTCAACCGCGTGCACAGCTACGAGATCGAGCCGGAAGCCACCCACACCTCCAAAGAAAGCCAATCCCGCGCAGGCGCGGGTGCAGTGGCAATGCCCCTGGCGGAAAACGAACCCTCGCTGGACCCCCGGATCCGCGGCAGTGCCAGTCCCACTGCACCGCAGGTGCAAGCCCAGCAAGCGCACGCCCCGCAACCGGCAATGACCCTGCACTTCCCCCGCAGCTGCCTGCACTGCGAAACCCCCGCCTGCGTCACCGTCTGCCCCACTGGCGCCAGCTACAAGCGCGCCGAGGACGGCATCGTGCTGGTCGACGAGGACAAGTGCATCGGCTGCAAGCTGTGCAGCTGGGCCTGCCCCTACGGCGCCCGCGAGTACAGCCCGGTCGAAGGCGTGATGAAGAAATGCACCCTGTGCGTGGACCGCATCTACAACGAGCACCTGCCCGAAGCCGAACGCCAGCCCGCCTGCGTGCAGGCCTGCCCGACCCGGGCGCGGCATTTCGGCGACCTGGGCGATCCGGACTCGGATGTATCGAAGTTGGTTGCCGAACGGGGTGGTGTCGCACTGTTGCCGGAGCTTGGATACGCGCCGGTCAATCGCTACCTGCCGCCAAGGCCGAGGCGGAGCGGTGAAGCTTCAAGCCCTGTGCGCGATGCACAGGCGCAGGCTGATAGCGGCACCATCGTGTCGCGGTGGCTTGATCGTCTGGTCAAACGGTAGGTTCCATCGACATGCGATATGCGGGCCGCATCACCGAGTGGAACGACAGCAGGGGATTTGGCTTCGTCATGCCAAATGGGGGCGGCGATCGCGCTTTCGTCCACATCACGGCATTCAAGCAAAAGCCGAGCCGCCCGGTCACCGGATTATCCGTTTCCTACGAACTGGCCAGGGACGCCAGGGGCCGCCTCAATGCCTCGGCTGTCCGCCTCGCCAGCATGAAGTCGAACCGTCACCCCGCCGCCGCAAGTCGCTTTCCAGGCAAGGTGATGGGCACCGTGTTCCTTGGCCTATTGGCGCTCGGCTGGCTGTTTGCGAAGGTCCCGGCAATCATCGTGCTGGTGTATTCGGCGATGAGTATTTTGGCCGTGTTCGCCTACGCCATCGACAAGTCCGCCGCAAAGAACAATCGATGGCGCACGCAAGAAAGCACATTGCATCTCGTCGCGTTGTTTGGTGGCTGGCCAGGAGCATTGTTCGCGCAGGATGCCTTTCGGCACAAATCCAGCAAGGCAGACTTCCAGACCACCTTCTGGGCGACCGTTTTTCTGAACTGCGCTGGCTTGGCATGGGTACTTGCCTCCGGCACGGCGGTCCGCGCGAGCCAGTCCATCCTGGGTACCTAGATCCCCAGCCAGCGACTCACCAAAGCCCCACCCACGCCATACACGACACTGCCCAGGTAGTACCTAGACATGCATCCCGCCCTCTCCGTCATTTTCTTCACCACCCTCTCCGGGGCCGGCTATGGCCTGCTGGCATGGCTTGGCGTGTTGCTGGCCACGACCGGCAACAACCTGCCTGCCTCGCTACCCGCCAGTGCAGCCACGCCACGATGGATGGTCCTGGTGCTCGTGTTGTTGCTGCTGGGTGGCGTGCTGACCAGCGTTGGCCTGTTGTTGTCCATGCTGCACCTGGGCAAGCCGCAACGTGCCTGGCGGGCGTTGTCGCAGTGGCGGACGTCGTGGCTGTCGCGCGAAGGGGTCATGGCGTTGGCGTGCTTCGTGCCGCTGGTGTTGCTTTTGTGGCTGGTGGCTCGTGCGCTCGTCGACGGCACCTATGACCCCGCCTTGTTTGCCTCGGTGGCGCCGGTTCTCGGCATCGCCCTGGTCGTGTTGTCACTGTTGACCGTGGCTTGCACCGGCATGATCTACGCGTCGCTGAAGCCGATCCCGGCATGGCGGCATCGGCTCGTGGTGCCGGCCTACCTGCTATTCGCGTTGCTGACCGGTGGCTTGCTGCTTGTGGCGGTGGTTTCGGTCTGGGGCTACGGCAGCAACAAGCTGGTCGCGACGATGGCCTTGATCGCCATCGCCATGGCCATCGCGATCAAGTTGAAGTACTGGCGGGATATCGACACTGCGCGATTGCCGGCGACGCGCGGCGACGCGATTGGTTTGCCGGGTCGCGATGTGGGCGTGTTTGAACGCCCCAATACCGAAGCCAATTACCTGACCCGTGAAATGGCGTTCGTGGTGGCTCGCAGACATGGCACCCGGTTGCGCTGGTTGGCGGTGGTGCTGTTTGGCGTGGTACCGGTAGTTTGCATGTCGACAACCTGGTGGCCGGGACTTGACGGCACGACCGCAGCGTTCATGGTCGCGGCTTTGTCGGCGTTGGCCGGCGCCTTCGTGGAGCGCTGGCTATTTTTTGCGCAGGCCAAACACATGGTGACGCTGTATTACTGACGGGCGTGCACGGGCCTCCCCGGGTGCGCTGCGCTCACCCGGGCTACGGAATCGGATCTTGCGGGCGTGTGACGCCGCGGACTGATACATCCTTGAATTACCCTTCTGTCCGCAAAGATCAAACGCTTTCACGCTGACGCGCGAGTTCATTTCTTTTGGAAAGGCTCAAAAGAAACGAACCAAAGAAAACGCCTTTCCTCGACACAGCGCATCCGCGAGCTGCCAACTTATCGCGATTTTCGGACTCGCCTTCCTGGCTCGGTCCGAAAACGGCGGGCATCCATGCCCGCCGCCCTATGGGTTACCGATTGCTGTGTGTTGTTGTTTTGACAATAAACGCCACGGCAAGAGCGCAGCAAAGCGAAGCAAAGAAACCTCTGCTTAATGGGAACGAACATTTTGCAGAGTGGCATGACTTGAATGCCTTCTGAAACCTGCCTAGATCACTGCCGCGATCATCTCGCCCGCACCTTGCGCCAACAGGCTTTCGGCCACGGACGTGCCAATGGCTTCGGCGTCATCACGGTTGCCTTGCTCCTGCGCCCTGACCAGGTGGCCATCGCCGGCGGAACCGACCAACCCCTGCAACAGGAGCATGTCGCCCTCCAGCACGGCGAGCGCTGCAACCGGCACATGGCAGCTGCCATGCAGCGCACGGTTCATCGCGCGCTCGGCATTGGTGCAGGTGCGCGTGTCGGGGTCCTCCAAGGCTGCGCACAATGACAGCACGGCAGCATCGTCATCCCGGCACTCGATGGCGATTGCACCTTGGGCGGGGGCAGGCAGCCAGTGCGGGGCATCCAGGCGTGTACGAATGCGCTCGCCCAGGCCAAGCCGTTGCAGGCCGGCGCAGGCCAGCACGATGGCGTCGTAGTTGCCGGCGTCGAGCTTGGCCAGGCGGGTATTGACGTTGCCGCGCAGGTCCAGCAGTTGCAGGTCGGCACGACGTGCGCGCAGCTGCGATTGGCGGCGCAACGAGGACGTCCCCACGCGCGCACCTCGTGGCAACGCGTCGAGTGAATCAAAGGCATAGCTGATGAAAGCATCGGCATGGTCGGCGCGCGCCAGCACCGCTGGCAGGGTGAAACCCGGCTCCAGTGCCATCGGCACGTCCTTGAGCGAATGCACGGCGCAGTGCGCTTGTCCGCGTTGCATCGCCACTTCGAGCTCCTTGAGGAACAGGCCCTTGCCACCGATTGCCGCCAGCGATCGATCCAGGACTTCATCGCCACGGGTACTCATCGGCACCAGTTCGACGTGCAAACCTGGATGCGCGGCGCGCAGGCGTTCTGCGACGTGTTCGCTCTGCCATAGGGCCAGCGGGCTTTGACGGGTGGCGATGCGTAGGGCGTCCATGCGGGCATTATCCCCGGACTTTCCCTGGTTCGCATGTGGACGGGGAAAATGCAGCCCTGGAGTTTGCTCCTGCTTCCTTCCTGCTTCAGGCGTGGTGGAGACAAGTGCTTGCGAGCCGGCGGACCGTGCGACGAGGGAAGCCCGGGCGCTTTGCGCGAACAACACCGGCGCCAAGCGAGGTGCCCGCAAGCGGATGAGGATGTCCCCAACGACGGCACCGACACAGCCGGGCCCATCTCCTGCGCGACGCTGTGCCAGGCTTTGCAGTCTTGCCCGCGAAACCGGCGGGCGCGTTACAGCTGCTTCAGCGTCTCACGCAGCCCCGCCACGCAGCGGCGGCTGACTTCAAGCGGATGCTCGCCGTGGCGCAGGATCGCGTGGACATGGCCGTCGGCGCTGCGCTTGAGCTCGATGAGTTCGTGCCGCGCCACCAGGCAATTGCGGTGGATGCGCACGAAACGATCGCCAAACTCCTCTTCCAGCGATTTCAGCGACTCTTCGATCAGGTCTTCGCCACGCGCGTGATGGACGACGACATATTTTTCTTCGGCCTGCAGGTAGTGCACGTCGTCCACCGGGATCAGGCGCAGGCTGCCGCGCATGCGTGCGCACAGGTGCGTGCGTTCGCCCGCCCCATGCGCATCACCGGCGTGCTCGCGACCCGCCGCGAAGGTCCGCACGCGATCCAGTGCGGCAGCCAGCCGCTCGGCGCGCACTGGTTTGACCAGGTAATCGATCGCCTGTGCATCGAACGCCGACAGTGCATGCGCGTCGAACGCCGTGCAGAACACCACCGCTGGACGCGGCTCGAATGCTGCCAGGTGGCGCGCGGTTTCCAGCCCGTCGATGCCGGGCATGGCGATGTCCAGCAGGACCAGGTCGGGCGCGTGTTCGGCGCAGGCATGTAGCGCGGCATGGCCATCACCGGCTTCGGCGACGATCTCGATATCGGCCTGGGCCTGGAGCAGGGTGCGCAGGCGTTCGCGCGCCAGCGGCTCGTCGTCCACGATCACGATCTTCACGTTGCCCCCTTCCTCCAGCCAGCGTTGAACAACCTCGTGCTTCGAGCAGGCCCTACGCGGATGCGTCCTTGCCCAGTGGCATGCGCAGTTCGCATCGATAGTAGCCCGCATCCCAGCCGGACGTCATGCTTGCCTGCGGACCGAACGCGTAAGCGAGTCGATCGCCGATGCTGCGTTGCGCATGCCGTGCGCCGTCGCTGCCATCAGCTTCGTCAGCGAGCGCTCGCGGCGCTGGCGCGGGGTTGCGCACCACGATCCGCAGTTGCGCCTTGTCGGCCGTGATCGCGACCTGGACGCAGCCGCCTTCCTGCAAACGCGAGATGCCATGCAATACCGCGTTCTCCACCAGGGGTTGCAGCAGCAGGCGTGGCAACGACAAGGTCCAGGGCAAAGGTTCGACCTTGTCCCACGCGACCTGCAGGCGGTCGCCCAGGCGCAGCGATTCGATATCAAGGTAACGCTGCGCCAGGTCGACTTCCTCGCGCAGGGTCGAGCCCGACTGGCCAGCACCCAGCGCCGCGCGGAACAGGTCCGACAGGTCCAGCAGCGCACGCTCGGCAACCACGGGATCGCGTCGCACCAGGCTGGTGATCGCGTTGAGGCTGTTGAACAGGAAATGCGGGCGGATACGCGCCTGCAGCGCATCCACCTCCGCGCGCGCACTGGCTTGCACCTGCGCTTGCCAGCCATCCAGGACGTACAGGTAGCGCAACACGACTGCGGTGATCAATGCCGCGATCGCCGCACTGCCAAACGCGAACTGCGACAACGCAACACTGGCAGGCACCAGGTCGAAACCGGTGTTGCGATCCAGTTTGTGCACCAGCGCGGCGCCCAGTGCCGCTACCCAGGCCGACCCCACGACCGCAACCGTCGAGCCCAATGCGATCGGTAGTCGCGATACCTGCTTGCGCGACACGCACAACAGCACGGCGATGGTCAGTGCCAGCCACAATGCAAATCCGCTGGCCGATGCAAAGCGCTGCAGGTTCCAGCGGGTGCCGCCGTCGGGCGACAGCGCCAGGACCAGCACCACCAGCTCGGCCACCACGAACATCATCGCCAGTCGAGGCAACCGGCACAGGTCAGGCAGCCAGGTGTCGCGCGCGTGCGCGTCCTTCACGCTGGCGCGCTTGCCGGCATGTCGTGTTCCCGCTCCACCATTGCTCCCACTGGCCATGCTCACCCCAACGCGAAACGCCGGCCCATCCAGTCGCCGATGTCGCGAATCTCCTCGGGGCAGACGGCGTGCGGCATCGGGTAATGATGCCAGTCGACATTGAAACCCAGCCCCCGCAGCAACTCGGCACTGCGCTCACCCGCCCCGAACGGCACGACCGGATCGTGATCACCATGGGCCATGAAAAGTGGCTGCACGCTGGCACCTGGAGGCATGTCCGACGCGGCCTGCGCTGCCATCGGCAAGTAGGTCGACAAGCCCACCAACCCGGCCAATGGCGTTGCGCGACGCAATCCGCAGGCCAGCGCCACTGCGCCGCCTTGCGAGAAGCCCGCCAGGATCACGCGCTGCGGCGGCACCCCGCGCTCGGCTTCGCGTGCGATCAGCGCCTCGACCTGGGCCACCGACTCCAGCACCCCGGCACTGTCGGCGCGTTCATCGCCGGCCAACTCCTCGGCGCTGAAATCGCGGATGTCGTACCAGGCGCGCATGCGCATGCCGTTGTTGATCGTGATCGAACGCATCGGCGCATGCGGAAACACGAAACGCAATGCCGGCCAGTCCGGCCGCACCAGCTCGGGCACGATCGGCGAGAAGTCGTTGCCATCGGCACCCAGGCCATGCAGCCACAGTACGGTCCATCGCGGGTCGTGGGCGGTCTGGTGCTCGACGCTTTCAAGGAGTTGGGCGCTGGTCATGCCCCATTGTCGCCAGATTTGCGTCTCGGTGCCGAAAGGCCCGTCCACCGGCCCGGGGTCATACCGCCGTATAGCCACCGTCAACCGCCAATATCTGGCCCGTGATATGGCTACCCGCATCCGAGGCGAACAACAGCGCAGCGCCCTTGAGGTCCTGGTCGCCACCGAGCCGCTTGAGCGGTGCGTTGCCGATCAAGGCCTGTTCGCCGAGGTGGTCGATGACATCCCGGGTCATCCTGGAAGGGAAGAAGCCCGGGGCCAATGCGTTGACGGTGATGCCATGCGGCCCCCACTCCCCCGCCAAGGCCCGCGTGAAATTGACGACGGCGCCCTTGGCGCTGTTATAGGCGATGGTTTGCAGCGTGCCGGGGGGATTGCCGCGCAACCCCGCGATGGAAGCGATGTTGAGGATACGGCCATAACCGTTGGGGATCATCGAGCGCTTGGCCACCTGCTGGCTGAGCAGGAAGAGCCCGCGCACGTTGAGGTCGAACACCTTGTCCCAGGCCTGCAGCGGGTAATCCTCGGCCGGCGCCCCCCAGCTGGCACCGGCATTGTTGACCAGCACATCGATGCGGCCCATGCGTTCAAGTGCGGTATCCACCAACGTGGTCACGCTGTCCGGACTGGCCACGTCCGCCGCCACCCAGTCCGCGTCGATGCCACGGGCCTGCAGTTGCGCCTGCGCCTGCTGCAGTTCCTCGGCCTTGCGTGCCGCCAGCAACACGCGCGCACCGTGGTCGCCCAGTGCCTCGGCGATCTGCAGGCCGAGCCCGCGCGATCCGCCGGTGACCAGCACCGTGCGGCCGTGCATGTCGAATGGATTGCGTTCTGGCTTCATACGGTAGCTCCTTCGTGCTTCCACCCCGAGACAGAGCCTTGGCAATCGCCATGGACGAAAGCCGCACAGCAGCACACGGATCTGGCGGTGGAAGCAGTCTAGCGCCAACTACTCGCCGGACTGGATTCCCGCTTTCACGTAAATCAACAGGGTAGATCATGGTCATTGCCTGGGCCTGGACGCTCGTTACCCGGCAAACCCATGACGCCCGGGCAATGCTTACCGACCACCCGGTTTCAGTGGGGAGGGAAAGAAAAACGGAGTCAGGCGGAGTCTTCCATCCGGTCTGGTGCCTTGGCAACACCGAAGCCCCCAAGGTGTGTCGAGCGACCTGGGGTAGATGGTGCGCACCACGCCAGACAGCGCGATGGCGTCTCACCAGGATTCTTCATCTGCACATTGAATACCGCGTGCCGGGCTAGTCCTTTCCTGCAGGCAGAGGATTCCCGTTGACGTCATAAGCCGGAGGTGAATAAAAGTTCACCGTGCGCAAGGGCTGCGCCCCGCTGCACTGGATCTCGTGTTCCTCGCCACGCTCAATCACCAGCAGGCTGCCCGCCCGCAACGCCTGCTCCTTGTTGTTCACGATCGCCAACCCGGTGCCTGATACAACAAACAGCCACTGGTCAGCGCCCGCATGACGATTACCATCGCCACCGGTGCTGGTGCCCGGCGAGAGGACCATCTGTGCAGCTTGCACACCGCGTATTGAACAGACGGGATCGAATCCGTCCTTCAGCTCCAGCTCCATGTGTTTCATCGTCGCCTCCCGTGCCGAACGCTTGCGCTTTGCCCAAAAGGCCCTTTCATCCGGCTTTTCGTTTACTGGATTTGCTGGCGCGCGCTTTCTTCGTGCTTTTCTTTGCCGTGGACTTCTTCGCAGCTTTCTTCTTGGCGGGTGCGCGCTTGTTGGTTGCGATGCTCTTCTTGAGCAGCGCCATGAAGTCCACAACGTTAGTCGAGGCATCTGGCGATGCTTCGTGCTCGGGCTCATCGGCATCCACCTTGGCCCCTTTGGCTTTCATCTTCTTCTCGATGACCGCCTGCAAGCGCTCACGGAACTCATCGTGGAAGTCGCCCGGCACCCATTCCCCCGACATCGATTCTATGAGCTGCCCTGCCATTTCCAGCTCTTTGGACGTCACCCGATAGTCCTTGCTACTGCCTTCGGGCAGGCGGTAGTCGGATGGATCCACCAGTTCCTGCGGATAACGCAGCAACATGAGCATCAAGGCATCCTCGCTAGGCATGACGGCCGCCAGGTACTCACGGGTGCGAATCACGACGCGGGCGATGCCGATCTTGCCGGTCCTGGCCAGCGTTTCGCGCAACAGCACGTAGCCTTTTTCGGCCTTCTTGGCTGGCACGAGCACGTAGGGCTTGTCGTAGTAGGCTGGCAGGATGGCGTCTGCATCGACGAAGGTTTCGACCTCGACCGTTTCATGGCTCTCGGGCGCTGCGGATTCGATATCCTCCTTGTCGATAACGATGTAGCTGCCCTTGTCGTACTCGAAGGCCTTGACGATATCCTTCCATGGCACTTCCTCGCCGCTCTCGGAGTTGACACGCTCGTAGCGTATGGGCTTCTTGTCCCGCGCATCGAGCATGCGCAAGTGCAGGTCAACCTTGCGCTCGCCCGACATCAGTGCCACGGGAATATTGAGCAGTCCGAAAGATAGCGTTCCAGTCCAAATGGCGCGGGCCATGCGTGGCACTCCTTCCCATCGGGAACGGATACCCTAGATTCGAGGGCGTGAAAATTGAATCATGGATGCGTTTGACGCCCACCGGAGGTGCAGCCGGCAAGCGATGAGCCAGTGCTCAATTGCATCGACTGGCTCATCCCCCACTGTACGTGTCGCAACACGTGAGATGCCCGTCATGCACGATGACCTCGACCCCGGGGATTGCTCATGACCAGACGATCTGGAAGCGCTGACCTGCCTTTGCATGGCGGCAGGGTGCCACCCTGGTTGGCCGACCGCATGGCCCGCTTGGGAGCGGTCATCACCCAGGCCATTGTTCAAACCTATGGCCGGGACGAATTCCTGCGCCGGTTGTCGCATCCTTTCTGGTTCCAGAGTTTTGGGGCGGTCATGGGAATGGACTGGCATTCGTCGGGGATCACGACCAGTGTCATGGGTGCGCTCAGACGCGGCCTGGGGCCACTGTCTGGCGAATTGGGTTTGCATGTCTGCGGCGGACGCGGTCGTCATTCGCGCAAGACACCCGCGGAACTCGCAGCCGTCGGCGACAGGGTGGGCCTGGATGGCGATGCGCTCTCCCATGCAAGCCGATTGGTTGCCAAGGTGGACAGTGCCGCGGTGCAGGATGGGTTTGATCTCTACCTGCACAGCTTTGTTGTCAGCGACGATGGCCAATGGGTTGTCGTGCAGCAGGGCATGAAACCGGCGCAGAAGCAGGCACGCCGCTACCACTGGCTGTCCGAACACCTGGAAAGTTTCGTGGATGATCCGCACTGCGCGATCGATGGACCCGGACAAGGCCGCATCATCAATCTCGCGGATCGTCGCGCCCATGCCTCACGACAGGCGCAGGTCAGCCTGCTGGAGGACCTGGGCGCCACGCGCATCGCCCGCGAATTCGCCAGCCTGCAGTCCTCCTCGCGCCCGACTTTGGCGGCAGCACCCGTCCAGCAGGAATTGCTGCCCCATTTATCGTTGCCCGATCATCATGATATCCAGGCCAGCGACGTCGTACTGCGACGCTTGCACGGCAACCTGGCCGCAGCCGCTCACTGTGCGCCCAGGGATTTCACCGAATTGCTGGCGGTGCCGGGCGTGGGCGCCCGCACCGTGCGTGCCCTGGCGCTGGTGGCGGAAGTCCTGCATGGAGTGCCCTGCCGGTTTACCGACCCGGCGCGTTTTGCCATGGCGCACGGTGGCAAGGACCGGCATCCATTTCCGGTGCCAACGCTGGTCTACGACCAGACGATCACCGTGCTCAAAGCCGCGGTGCAAAACGCGAAACTTGGCAACCTTGAGCGGCTGGAAGCACTACGACGACTCGATACCCAGGCCCGTCGCCTCGAGGCGCGGGCAACCGGGCCTTGCCTTGATTCGATCATCGCCAACGAGCGGCGACAATCGCAGGCGTACGGCGGTCGCAGTGTCTTTGGTTGGGCAGGGCCGGGCCCCCGCGATGAACTGATTGCAGTGGCCAAATCGGCGGAATCCCAACATGCCGCCTCAGCCGTGGGGCCCTCCCATGACGGGCAGGACGATACCACTGATATAGGACGCGGTCACCGGTGATGCCAGGAACACGTAGGCGGGCGACAGTTCCTCGGGCTGCGCTGGCCGACCCATGGCGCTGTCTCCACCGAACGTGGCGACGTCGCCTGCCGCCCTGTCGGCTGGATTGAGTGGTGTCCAGACCGGCCCGGGTGCCACGCAGTTCACGCGTATGCCGCGCTCAAGCAGGTTGCTTGCCAGCGACAGGGTGAATGCATGGATCGCGCCCTTGGTCGCTGAGTAGTCCAGCAGGTACTTGGACCCGAACAATCCCGTCTCGGAACCCGTATTGATGATGCAGCTGCCTGCCTCCATATGGGGCACCGAGGCGCGTGCCATGTGGAAGTACCCGGCGATATTGGTCTGCAGGGTTTCCTGGAGGTGCTCGTCGGTCAAGTCTTCCAGGCGCTTTGTGTGTTCCTGGAATGCCGCATTGTTGACCAGCACGTCCAGTCGACCAAATTGCCTGAGTACCTTCTTGACCGCGCGATCACAGAACGTCGCGTCCCGGACATCACCGGACATGATGATGCACTCCCGACCCTCGTCTTCCACTGCACGCTGGGTTTGCTTCGCATCCTTGTGTTCATTGAGATACAAGACAGCGACATCCGCGCCTTCGCGGGCAAACAATACAGCCACTGCCCGGCCGATCCCCGAGTCCGCGCCCGTGATGATGGCCACTTTTCCCTCCAGCTTTCCACTGCCTCGATAATCCGGAGCCTGGTAGCGGGGCGCAGGATCGAGCGCATGTTCCGATCCCGGCTTGGCCTGATGTTGCTTGGGAAACGGTGTCTGGGGCTGCTTGCGTGTTGCGGTTCTTGGCGGCTTCTTGCTCTTCGAACCTGGTGCCTTCTTCTGGTTGCCGCCATCCGCATCGACTTCCTGCTGGATCTTGCGCTGGCGTTTCGCCGTCTTGTTGGCTGCTTGAGCAGTGACCTTGTCCTTTGACTTTGCCATTGGCGTACCCGAATGAAATTCAAGGGAAATGGTGGGAATCCTGCAGTCGATGGTGCGTGATGATGTTGGTCTGCACTTCGCCCTTCCCCCGGACCGGGAGACGGGAGGTACTGGCTGATCGCTCATTCGTCCGGATTTGCGTCGCCCTCCCACTGCGACAGGTCCTGCTTCACGCGATCGATGTCTTTCCACGGGTCGCTTCGCAGCCGCTTCAATCGTGCTTGCGCTGACGTGATATCGAATGCCGCTCCGCTCTTCACCCTTGATAACTCCTCCCACCGCAATGGCATGGCGACGGGCGCGCCTTCCCGGGCACGCAAGGAATAGGAAGCGACGCTCGTGGCACCGCGCCCGTTGCGCAGGTAATCGACGAATATTTTCCTGTTACGAAACTTCTTGCTTGACGTCGCGACGTATTTGAGCGGCTCGATCCTGACCATGCCTTCGGCAAAGGCCTTGGCAAACGGCTTGACCAGTGACCAGTCGCACCCGGGATTCAGCGGCACCACCACATGCAACCCCTTGCCACCGGATGTCCGCACGAACGACACCAGCCCCACGCTTTCAAGCAACTTGCGCACGTAGCGCGCAGCGTCCACCACTTGCTTCCAGGCCACGCCCGGACCTGGATCGAGGTCGAAGACGATACGATCCGCCTGGTCGGGACCGTCGGCGTGCGAACCCCATGGATGAAACTCCAATGCATTGAACTGGACGAGCTCCATGAGCCCTGCTTCATCGTTGACCACCAGGTAGTTGGCTTTGTTGCCGTCCTCTTCCGTCAGGCGTTCGAAAGACACCACGTCCAGGCCGGCGGTGTGGTGTTTCTGGAAAAAGCAGGATGTCCCGATGCCGCCAGGACACCGGACGATCGAGAGTGGACGCCCCAGGATCTCCGGCAGCAAATGCTCCACGACCGCCAGGTAGTAGTCGGCGACTTGTCGCTTGGTGACGTTTTTATCGGGAAAGACCACTTTGGTCGGGCTTGTCAGCTCGGGTGCCTTGCGTGCATTGGTGGCTTTCGTTGTGTTGCTTTTTTTCGACTTCTTCGATGGCCGGGGGCCTGGCCCGGTTTTCAGGTCTGTCACGGTCTTGTCCTCGCGCAGTGTTTTCAAAGACGGTTGGCGCAGCAATCCTTCGCTACCCCTGCCGCGATAGAACACCTCGACCACGAAACGTGGTGCAAACCACCTGGCCGTCCGCAGGTCGGTATCGTGCTCGGGCACTTCCACGGTCGGCGCCTTGCGCCCCGCGCTGCCGATGTCGTCGGCGATCCGGTCCAGCAGTGCGTCGGAGAATCCCGAACCGACCTTCCCCACATAGCGCCAACCCCCGGCGGTTGGCGATGCCAGAAGCAGCGCGCCAAACCCGGATCGGGTGCCCTTGGGCTGCGTGTATCCCACCACGGCAAACTCATCGCTTTCCAGGCTTTTGGTCTTGCGCCAGTCATCACTGCGTCCTGCGTGATGGATCCCATCGGGACGCTTGGAGATAATGCCTTCGAATTGCCTTTCACTTGCCAACTCGAAGGCTGTCGCACCATCCACGGGGACATGCGAGCTGTACGCCAGGTGCGCAGGGGCAGGATCAAGCAGCTGGGCGAGCAGCGCTTTTCGATCCGATAGCGACGCACGGGTCAGATCCCAGCCTTCAAGGTGCAACAGGTCGAAAAGGACGTAGCTCAGAACTCCCTGACGCTCACCTGACAAGGTGCCCTGGAGCAAACCGAAATCGTCCTTGGTGCCCTGTCCCGCGATCAGCTCGCCATCCAATGCCGCCGACGACAAGCCCAATGCTGCAATGGCTTGCGCAACTTCAGGCACGCGATCGCTCCAGGACAACCCATTGCGCGACCACAACATGGGGTTGCCATCGTGGACCTTCGCAACCAGCCGGTATCCATCCCACTTGATCTCATGCAGCCAATCCTCGCCCTGCGGGGGCTTGTCGCCCAACCTGGCCAGCTGGGGTTTGAAGGGATCGGCGCCGAGCGCTTGCTTGCGTGCGCCTGGCACTGCCGCTGCCAGCGTCGCCCAATCCCGCTTCCGACGCTTGGGCGCTGGAACCGTGGACTTGCGCTGTCGATCCGGTTTACCACTGCCTGCACGTTTGGCATCGGCTGCAGGCGGTGATGCGACGTTTGCAAGCAGGTCGTCGGCTTCAAGGGATCCGGCGAAAGCGTCCTTAGCCTTGAATAGCAGCCATTGCGGCTGCTTGGCACGCTTGCCAGTCCGTACCAGGTGCCATCCGCCCTTGAGCTTCTCGCCGAACAGCTCGAATCGAAGGTGACCCTTGGCCAGCTGTGCCTCGGCATCACCTTGTGTCGACCACACGCCATGGTCGAACCGGGCCACATGCCCGCCGCCATACTCGCCTTTCGGGATTTCACCTTCAAAGGCAGCGTAGTCCACGGGGTGGTCTTCGACTTCCACTGCCATGCGTTTGACATCAGGATCGTAGGAGGGGCCCTTGGGCACGGCCCATGACTTCAGTGCGTCACCGACCTGCAGGCGAAAATCATAGTGACGGCGAGAGGCATGGTGTAGCTGGACGACGAAGATGGCGCGCTGGCCCTTGGGCAATGGATTGCCGGGTTGCGGCTCGCTGGTCTTGTCGAACTGGCGTTTGCGACGGTACTCGACGAGGCTCATGCGCGAATTCCTTCCGCCGACATTCCCGTCGACATGCGCGGTCGTGCCCGTGGACGGACGACGACAATTCCATCATTACATCGGCAGCGGTGCAGCTCAGGCATGCGGTCCTCCCGATACGCTCGCGCGTCTGGACGCCGGGGAGATTTCGACCGCGCCCTGTTCGATGATCCCCGCCCACCTGGCTTGGTGGCGAGCTTGGTGGTCGGGGCAAGGGCGGCCATGCCAGGTATCAGGACGGCTGATTTCTCCCAAAAAAAGCGCTGTGCTTCAAAGCGATCACGGGGTGGCAACCTACACTGTCCAACGTGAAAAAAAAGCGATCCTGGCGCTCAGCAAATGCGCCAACGCCAGTTGAACTCCCGACCGCGACTGATGCCCACCCGCGGACCTGTGGACGGCTTGCGCGGCGGGCGCATGCCATCGTCCTGGATACACACGCCGCGGTCGTTGCGGACAAGATCCGCGCCGTCAAATACGCCTGTGATGCCCAATGCCTGCGTCAGCTTTGCCGATCCATTGGCCAGGTTCGCGGCGTTCGTCGAGGCCGGTCGGGCAGCGCGCATCAGGTCGAGACCTTCCACGGGTTCGATGGCCCGGATCAACACACCCCAACCCTGGCCAGCTGGTCCGCACACCGAGTTGCAGCACCAGTGCATGCCGTAGGTGAAGTAGACATACATATGCCCTGGTGGGCCGAACATGGTCGCGTTGCGCCGGGTCGGTCCGCGGAATGTGTGCGCCGCCGGATCTTCCCGCCCACAGTAGGCTTCCGTCTCCATGATCCGACCCGCCCTTCCGTCCGCACCCACCAACAACTTGTTCAACATCGCAGGAGCTACCTCGGTCGGGTGGGGCGCGTAGAAACCCCTGGGCAACGTAGTCCATGGGGACTCACACATTGATTCCGCCGCTCGCTCGTTGTGTCCACCACCATGGGTGCGTCCTGGTCGTTCGCTTCGGCGACGCGGGGGCTCGGCCGCAGGCCGTGTCGGTTGCGTGGCGGCTTCCCCAGCGCCAAGGGCGCGGTGCATCTGCAGCATTGGCGGCACCTCTCCCGCCGCCAGGCGTTCAAACTGCGCATCGATCTGTACACCAGTTGTCATGGACCAATGATCGCCAAGGCAAGTCATCCGGGCGTCACGAGGGTATCCCCGGCCGCTGGATTCACGGCCCGCCATGGCCCTGGCTGCAATGCTTGGCAATCCAGCAGGAAGAGCGATGCGACGACCTGGTCAACCCTTTGATGGCGCGAGCCAACTTCCCGGACTGCCCGATGTCCTCTGGCGGGCGCTCGAACGCGCGCCGACCCATTCCGGCCTGGACGGACAGGGTGGGGTCTGGTTATCCCTCAACGGAACGGTGCGCTACGGGTCGAGTGCCTTGCCTGGCGATTGCCTTACCCGGGGATTGATCCCGCGCTGGTCGAAGATCCACCCGATGTCCTGCACTACGGCGACTGCGCGTCCGCCACCGGACGCTACAGGTGGGAGCAAGCCGCGAAGCCTGCGGTACTTTGCGCGGTTGAGGACCGTGGAGGCCAGCAATTGGTGTTGGCGGGTCCGTGCCAACAAGGGGAGCACGCAGGACCAGGCGCGGACCCCTTCGCCATGATGGTCGCGCCCAATGGTGCAATTCCGCACCCCTTGAGCAAGGATGATCCGGTGTTCGCCTCCCCTGTACTTCGGCGTATCGGGTGTAGCGCGCAGGCGACGCAAACTCTCCGGTTTGCCGAACACCACGACGGGACTGCGGATGATGACTAAGTCATTGTCTCCACGCCTGTGGATTGGCACGGCTGCCTGGGCGATTCCAAAGGACGTGCGCGAGTCTTTTGGCACCGGATCCTCGGTCCTGGAGCGCTACTCCACGCGGCTGAACCTGGTCGAAATCAACTCATCGTTCTACCGAGCACATCAACGCAAGACCTATGAGCGATGGGCAGCGACCGTTCCGGATCACTTCCGGTTTTCCGTCAAGATGCCCAAGGCGATCACGCACGAACTGGCACTGAAGCACCCCGCGCCACTGCTCGAACCGTTCATGGATCAGTGCGGCGGCCTCGGCGCAAAGCTCGGGGCGGTGTTGGTCCAGCTTCCACCCAGCCTGGTATTCGATGCACGCATTGCCAATGCCTTTTTCGATCAGCTGCGCGCACTGGCGCCAGGCATGCGGATTGTGTTGGAACCGCGACATGCGAGCTGGATTACGCCAGCTGCAATGCGGACGCTTTGCCGCCATGCGATCAGTCGGGTCAACGCTGATCCAAGTCCGTTCGACGAAGCGGCTCCGGAGACACAGGATCCAACTTACTGGCGACTGCACGGATCCCCCTGCGTCTACCGTAGTGCTTATCCGCAAAGCTTTCTACGTCGGTTGGCGCAGCATCTACTGGACCCGGGCCAGGACCGTCACCGCTTTGTCGTGTTCGACAACACCACCGAGGGCCATGCCACACCGAATGCACTGGCGCTTGTCTCACTCCTGGGAAAATAAGACTGAACTGTTCAGTTCATGCGGACGATTATTCACGACTATTTGATCGAGCAATGGAGATGCTCCCTGCTCCCCCAAAAGGAGCCTGCAAATGGCACGGGACATCCTGAAAACCCTGGCGTCAGAGCACGATGAACTGCGCGATCTGTTCAAAAAAATGAATGAGACCACCGAGAGGGCCAGCAAGGGGCGGCAGGACCTCCTGGAAAAAATCCAGGCAGGTCTGTTGCCGCATGCGATCTGGGAAGAGAAGGTCTTCTATCCGGCGTTCAAGGATCGGGCAGACCGCGATGGACGCCAGGCACATGCCGAAGCGATCCAGGAACATCGAGCCGTCGAGTTGCGCGTGCTGCCGGATCTGCAGGCAGCCGCTCCTACGTCGACGCAGTTCGCGGGGCGCGCGAAAGTGCTGGGCGAGTTCGTTGAACACCACGCCGGCGAAGAAGAGAAGACCATGTTCAAGATGGCCCGCAAGATGTTCACTGCCCAGGAGCGAGCGGACATGGATGTGCAGTACGAAGACTGGAAGGCCTCACCAGCAGCCAAGAAAGCCATCAGGGAAGCGCTCGACAAGGCTGCAGCGGCCGCCAAGACCAATCCGCCTCCTGGCTGAAAAACCCGGCCCCAGTCCTTAGGCGATTCGCCAGCAAAGCCCAAAGGCTTGGCCGCGATCCCGGAGCCGGTGTCGCGCCCGGCCCAATCGAAATGCGCCCGACCGCCATGCGCCCGACCAGCTTGATCGAATGCATTGATCTGTAGCCCGTTCGATGGAACGAGCGGATTGCCGATGCATGGCCATGCATTGGTGAGCAGGCGAGTGAGCCATTTGCTGGCGAGCCGGTCACCGGCCACCTGCCTCAAGGTCGCGTGCGATGCTACAGACCGGACACCCGGGCTTCAGAACATCTTTGCGGGATCGCCTCGACAAGCTCGGAAGTTGATGTGGTGGGCCTACCATCAACCGAATAAGCGATCTAAGCGTCTGATCAAATTACGCTTTATCTGGGCGACACGCTGGGCGTACTCGCTTCCTTACTCACTTTCCTGTTTGTTGCCCGGGCTTCCCGGCGGAGAGTGACGCGTGAGCCAGCGTCAGCAGATGGTGCATTACCTCGAAGACGTAAGCATATGTGTTTGGCGCGCTGCTTTCCCGAGGACCGGCGACGTTGAGCACCACCACCCCCTGGCGCTCGATGAAGGCGAGGACTACCTCGGCCGCGCGTGTTGGCGGGATCTCGCTTCCATCGATCAGTTGGTGCGGTCGCTTCAGCTGTACGCACTTGGCCAGGGTCATCTCCGTACCACCGCGAGGCTGGCCGAAGTAGAAAATGGCGGTTCCGTCGGCGTCTTGAAGGTTCTGGATCGTGCGCTGTCGGTACCCGGCGCCGGGAAGCACCACGAGTGGATAACGTTCGGGTAACGGGCCGTCTTCAGCTTTTCGACCTTCAGGGCACCACCCACCGCACGGGAATCCCCGCTCAAGCGCAGCATCCAAGGCGGCTCGATCCGCGCCTGTCTGTCCACCACTGATGATCTTTTTGAGAGCCATTTGAGTACGCCCTGTATCTGGGCTACGGTGATTGCAGAGCCCGGCGGACGATCGGCAGCCCAAGCCGCAAGGCCGGCCCGGTCCAGTACGACGCCGGGCTCACTTCTTTCTCACAGGTGAATGCCTTGGCGCCATAGATCGGGGCCGCCCCTCTAAAAGGGCTTGCGCACCGAGGTTCACCAAGGTCCACCCTCAGTGTGGCAGACCTGATGCCGGCACGCCCAACAACCACCTTGGCCTAGCTGAAATTTTCTCCAAACCACCTAGTGCGCACCTAGCGTTGGGTACCCTGCCGTGACTCTCGATCGCGTGCTCTTTCCGTCGTGCGTTCGGCCAGTCGATCCCGGACCCGGTAGAGCCCCGCCAGCAGCTCAGCCTTCGACCTCGCCGACAGGCTACGGTCGGCGGTGACCCTGCGGATTCGCTGGTTCACTGCCCGCATGTGCTTGTCGGCTGCGGTGTACAGCCCCCGCAATCGGATACGGTCATCCTTGTAGAGCGCCGCTGCGCGATCGTAGTCCCCGGCCATCCTGGCAGCCTTCCAGGCGGCATAGAGCTGCTGCACCTGCCCGAGCTGGTTGTAGTACCGATTCACGTACTTGGAGCCTGATCCACTAGCGGGGCGGATGAAGGCGCCGACGATCGCCAGGTTCTCCGGTCGACTGAAGTCGTGTGCCGGGTTCGCCGGCATGTCGAACAGCTCCCGCCCGATCAGGTCCGAGACCGCCAACGCCTGGGTACCCAGCCACCCGAAGTACCCCCGCACCATGTGCTCGATCCGCTGAGGCGAGACCTTCACCACCCTGCCCAGCGCGATCGCTCCGGCGCTGGTGCGCGCGGTGTGTCGATCCTCTGCCGGAAGCCTCTCCTGTCCCGTGCCGTCGATTGGGCGGCCCTGGAAGGTGTTCCAGTTGAAGCTAGCCTCCATCAGCGGTCGGAATATCTGAGGGACCGGGTTCATCGACAACTGTCCCGACAGGATGTTCAGCAGCGTCTGACCGAAGTCGCGGGCGCTGTAGTCGTTGCCGGCGAGCATCAACTCGGTACCGCGTTCGACCACGCTACCCAGTGCGCCGATCTCGAAGGGTTTGGGCAGGAACATGGCATGGTCAGTGCCTGGCAGGCGGACCCACCAGTAGGTATCCCGTACCCAGTCCGGCAGGGCCTTGAACTCGTCGTCGTCCTTGTTCGCGAGGTAGAGCAGCGCCGACGCCATGGCCACCACGCCGGTCACCGCAGTGAAGCGGCGAGGATCCGTCTTTGCCGCCCGGCCAAGCTTGTGCACGCCCTGCAGGCGTGCGTTGAGGAAGGGAACGGTCTGGGTCAGGAAGCGGACCGCGGCCCACTTCCCTTGCATGGTGAAGTCCAGTGCATCGCGCGCGGCGTAGCTGGCTTCAAGGTGGTTTTTCCCAGTTGCGATTGCGTGCTCGTAGATGGCAGCACGGTTCACGGTTTCCGCCCGGTCGCCGACTTCCTTCCACCACTCCCACGCCCGCGAGAAGGCAGCTTTGGCTTTGGCCGGCGTGTCGAGGATCTGGCCCTTCGTGGCGATGCCGGACTGGATCAATCGCTTCGCATGCGCGGCCTGATCACCGTCGAGCATCGAGCCGAAGCGAATGGCGCCGCCACCGCCGAGCAGCTTGAGGTAGGTATCCGATCCCGGCGAGCTCGCCTTCCAGCCGCTTACCAGGTTGCGCATCGGGTTGTAACTGACCGGGTTGGCGGCGACCGCGGAAAGGGTGTCGCGGATCAGGTTGCGGATGCGAAAGGCTGGGTCAGCAGTGACGCCGGCGGTGAGCGCTCGCTTGAAGAATCGCATTGCTTTCATCGCCGGGTTGTCCCAGCCGGGGTGGTGCATCATCGACAAGGCATCGAACACCAGCGGGTCGTTGACGGTGTAGTGCACCTGGCTGCCATCCTTCATCGCCCAGACCGTGCCCTTGTCCGCGGCCTTGGCGGGCGTTGCGATGCCCAGGTCGACCGCTGCATCCAGCGCGCGCGTGGCGGCAAGGTTCTTCATGCTCGCACTGAGCAGATGGCTCCAATTCGCCATCGTGTTCTGCAGTAGGTCGCCCAACGGCTCCGCGCCACCCTTGAGGCGGTCGAAGGCCTGTTGCCGCACCAGCCCGCCTACCGCACCGGGAGATACAGCCTTGTCGCCCTCCATGACCCGGTAGAAGGGAACGTAGAACTCGTGCTCCCACTGTTCCCTGTGCTCCGCATCGAGGATGCCGGCTTGTTCGGCTACATCCAGCACAGCCTTCTGGTAGCGCATGAGCGCGCGCTGCGCGCGACCGTAGACCTTCGATCGCACGCGGCCGTCTGCCATCTTGCCGACACTCAGGCGCTTCAGGTTGGCGATCTCGTCCGGGCTGAAGAGGTGTTCGCGATCTTCTGTCGCCAGGCGTTCGGCGCGGTTGCCTGCCACCCATGCCAGGAACAGATCATGCTCACCGCCAAGGTCCTGCAGTACGCCTCGCAAGCCCTTGCCGTCGCGTTGGACGTCCAGGGCGCCATCAGTCAGCTTGGGCGGGCCGTACTGGAATGCGGCTTCCACCGCGCCGTCGGTGCCCTTCGACAACCGTGCCTGCTGGTATGCGGTCTCGTCCAAGGCCTTAAGCGGTGCGAACTGATCGAAGGCACCTTGCACAGCCTTCTCCTGCCAACGTGCGGTAAGGCGGCTCAGCTTCTCGCCCACGCCCTCGCGACCGCGGAAGGTGTCGATCTTGCCCAGGGTGGCACGCTGCGCTTCGTCCAGGTGCGCGAACGCTGGTGCAACCTGCGAGAGGTCGGGTGCTTCCACGGCTGCCGGTTCGGCGACCTTGGAGAACAGTGCGGCGGGATGACCTGGTGGCAGGTCCGCAATCGTCGCTGGTGGGAATGGGGTCCCGGGATCCGCGCCACGTCGCAGGAAAGAATCCCCTTGCCGGACCAAGTCCCGCATCTCCGCATTGGACAGGCTCATGCCCGGCATTGCCTTGCGCAGGAAAGCGCGCGCACCACTCACCACCCTGTCGATCAAGCCGCCGCGGCTGCCCTTTTCCGCCATGACAGCCAACACCTCGCGGGCCGCGGTCTGCGGATTCGCCAGCGCCTCCGGCTGGCTACGCCGGACCTGGTCGATGGCTGCTCGCACGTCCTTGGCGCCGGTATCGTTGCGGATGTGGTCGGCGATCGTGGATTCGATGCGTGTCCAGTCCTTTCCGACGATGCGATCGATGCCGTAGTGCCCCAGCGCTTCATGTGCCAACACCTGCTGGAACCGCTGGGGTGAGTCGATCGCTCCCACGTTCAAGAACACTGCAGGCTGTCCCTGCCAGCTTCCCTCTGCCCGCTCACCGACCTGGGCATCCGCCGGCAGGCCCGCCGCAGTGCGCAGCTCTTCCGCATCGCGAGCCAGCACCACACGCGGGGCATCCGGCCCCCAGCCGCGCGTGAAGCGCTGCGTGAGGCGCTGCGCGTGGTCCAATGCGATGCCCGTGCCTGCAGCGGGTTTCTTCGTTGCCTTCGGGTCTTGTACCCACGTCTTGAACCCATCCTGGGTGAATTGCCGGATGGCGCCGACGCCGTTCCATCCCTTCGGGTAGTTCGACAGGTACTCAGCGCGCGCTTCCTCCGCGGACTTGAAGCCGAGCATCGCCTTGTGTTCGTCGAAGCTGCCATCGGGCTTGTGCTGATCGATGACGAAGACGGGTCGTGAGGTGTCGGTGGCATGCGGTCCCAGGAAGACGTCGACATTTTCACCGTCTGCACCCTCGGTGCGGCGGATATAGCCATATGGGTGCGTGAGCACCTGATCGTGCTCGGGCTTTCGCTTCACGCCGGCTGGATGCTCGATGCTGATGTCCAGGCCGTTGACTCGAGTCCTGCCCACCCTGAAGTTGCCTGAGTCGACTTGGGCAGGCGTTGGCTGCGGCAGATCGTTGGCAGGGCTGGTCGCCGCCTGCATCGCTGCCACTTGCACCGGACTCGGCCCGACGTTGCCATCGCTTGCTAATTCGGCGGGGTTAATTTGTGGGTTAGTTTGCGAACGTATGGCGGGCTCGGGTTCGGCTGGCTTGGATGGTGCTGTGTCGGCAGTCTGAAACGCTTCCCACGGCCGGGGTGATGGCGGAGCTTGCTGTACCTCACCGGTGGCCACCGCCTGCTGATCAATCTGCTCGGCTTGATCCTGCAACACCACGCTTGCAGCGCGTCCGAGTGGGCCGGTTTTGGACACCTCTGCGGCCTGCGCGCGCACCGCATCACCTGGCAAGCCATTGCCAGGTGGCACCTGTGTGGGTTGCGGTGCGCGCGAGCTCGTAGCTACCCCACGCGGGTTGCTGGCGACATGCGCACCAGCACCCAGGGCACCGCCTACCAGGCTGGCGTCCACTGCATCCAGTAGCTGGTCGGCAACAGGCGTCTCCCGGCCTGTCGCCTGATCCTCGACCTGCTGCTGGGCGATCTGTACAGGTCCTTCTTGCAGACCCTCAGCCAATGCGGCGCGACGTAGGGAGCGTGTCCCGGTCGCCGCCAGCACCTTGGGCAGAGCAATACCCTCGCCCGCTGCTTCGATGGCACCGGTCAGTAGTCCGGCCTGAGCAGCGGTGAAGCGGTCGATGCCTTCGCTGCGCAAGTCGGTATAGGACTGCGCACCCGTAGCCCCACCCATGAGTGCAGTGCCTATCTCCGGGTTGCGTGTGGCGATGGCTGCGGCAAGCAAGGGCGCCGACTCGCCAGCGGCGTTGGTCAAGCGCAGGGCGTACCGCTTCGCTGCGTCGACCGGATCGTCCTTGGCCTCGGCCAGGGTCGGCCGTGCCCCGATCCGTTCCGACGCCGCCTGCCGATCGGTGTTGATCTCCTTTTCGACCGCGAGCGTTGACTCCGCTGCATCGCGCGCGCCCAACGGATCGGCGAACGCCTCAGCGGCAGGACCTTTCCCGAAGAGGGTACCCAGCGAGTGCCGCACAGGTCCCTGGACGGTCTGGTCGATGGTGTCGGCGATCGTGTGCGCGGTCGAGGCAACAGCGCTGGCGGCACCCCGGTTCACCGCGTCCTTGAACACCTTGCCGAACCCTGGTCGCTCGGATGGGCTTCCGGAGGCGGGTACCTTCGCCGCAACCTTGCGAGCATCCGCGTTGCCCGGGCTTTCGTTCGCGCCAGGCGTAGCGGGAGCGAACGTTGACCACGGGCCTGGCTCCACAGATGCCGCAGGGGCCGGCGTCTTTGAGGCGGAATGCTTGAATGCCTGCCAAGGCTTCCCGTCCGGCGCTGGTGGCGCGGCGACAGCCGTGGCGGTGTCGTCCCCCGACTTGGATACGAAGTGCTCCCAGGGTCCGTTCATTGCACCGGCGCCCAACTCTTGGGGTCATCGAGCGCCCCACCAAGGTACCTGTAGCCCATGAGCGTCTCGCCCACCTTCGGTGCCGCGGGTACCTTGTCTGCACCGCTCGAAGGTGTACCCGGCGAAGCCGTGCCAGACGTGAGCGCGGACAGGTACCGTTTGCCGAGTGCCGACTCGTCCAAGGCCTTGAGCTGCGCGTTGACCTCTTCCGGCGACAGGGAGTCCGCCAACCCAGCGATAGCATTGCGTTGGTCACCGTAGGCCTTCAACAGGTCATTGCCAGTGAGCGAGGATGGATCCTGGACCGGCAATCGCACCGGCTTGCCATCGCCATCGAGCACCCGTTCGGCCTTATTCCCGGTCACGGTCAGCAGGGTGCCGTCATGCTGGAGCCGGTATTCCGGCCTGGGCGTCTGCCCTGCGGCGATCTCCGCCCGCTTCGTGGCATCGCTGCTGCGCGCGGTGTCGCGCCGCAGCGCTCGGTCCGCCGTGGCGTTCGCTGTGTCGGACTGCGCCGTGAACTGCGTGCGCCGATCCTGCCCCGCTTGCTCCAGCCCGGTGTTCGCCAACCTGGAGGCGTTGTTGTTGCGCCCGGCGATGGCGTCGGCAGCCAGCTTCTCACCGCCCCCGGTGAGGTCCGCCTGGGTTTGCAGGAGACTGGCGATTAGCTGTCGATTGCCACGAGAGTTCGGCTGAAGCTGGGAAAGCCGCGAACTGATATCGCTCAGGAGCTTCTGGCGGGACTCCCGGTCCTCACGGCTGTTGTAGGCCTCGGCCGTGGCGTCGGCACCGCGGAACCCGACGTCGAGAGTACGGACGGGCCGATCCTGCAGGCGCGGATCCGTGACCGAAAGACCGAAAGTGCTGGCGACACCAGGCAACGTGCGGGTGAACTGGGGCGAGACGCGCTCTTCCGCACCAGTCCCCTGGGCGCTGCCGCCAAAGCTCTGGGTCGTGACTCCCGGCCGCGATTCGATACGCGCGATGCTGGCCTGGTCGTAGACGGGCTCACCGTGCTGCCCCGTCCCGCTGTTCAAGGTTGGCGTCAAAGTGCCAGGCAGCGCGCGGGGTGGCGAAAGTGGTCGATCGCTCGCTGCCGGCACTGGCGAGGCGCTGGCCGTTGCGTGATCGCCCAACTGCCGATCGGGTCGACTGTTCGGGGGCGCCATGCTCGATGCCTGTTCTGACGCCGGGGGTGGCGCATGTGCACCCTGGGCGGGCAACGTGCGCTGGAAGGCAGGTGGCCGATCCTGCAGCACAGGTTCCGACGCAGCGCGCGGCTGATCCTGCACCGGTGCCGGCACTTGCGGACGTTGGGCGGGAAACGATCGCTGGAAGGATGCAGGTCGATTCGGAGGTGCACCCTCCGGTGAGTCGTTGAGCAAACGGCGTGGCATCTCAAGTTGCCTGATCATGGTTCTCTCCGGTCAGTGGGACGTGGGTGGGGGAGTACGTTGCGAAAGCTGGTTGGCGCTAGCCTCAAATTGCTCGGCAAGGCGTGTGAGGCCTTTCGGCGTGACCATGGCCTGCGGGTGCTGGCGCTCGTAGCCATCTGCATGCACCACCGGGACCATGCGATGGGACATGAGCCCTTCATCGATGCGGCGCTGGTAGGCCTGCAGGCTCCCGTAGTCCGTGGCCCGGTAGATCCAGGAGTGCTCGCAAAGCCAGGCAATCAGTTGTCGTTGCTTGATCTCCAGCAGCTTTGCCGCCTCGCGCATGCTGACGGCACCGTGTTGGGCTGCGAGCCGTTCGAAGGCCGCCACCTTGGGTGCATGCGCTTCGGCTTCGGCCTCGAGCCGCAGACGCGCATCAACCTGGTTCGTCAGTAGCGCGCGCAGCGTGGCAGGGTCATGCAGGGCCGCCGTCATATCCGCAGGCTGCTGGCCAGTGACTTTCACGTCGAAGCTTCGGATCACCTGCAGGTTGAACACGGGAGAGATCCACATGGCGTAGGCGTAGACCAGTTCACGCGCCACGAAGGTCCCCACCCCCTGCCGCTTTTCGATTGCTGGAATCCCAGCAATCTCCATCGCGGCTACCAGTCCTTGCGTCTGGTCCAGCGCTACCCAGTTGCCAGGCTTGTGCCGTGCCTCACCACCTGCAGCGCGATGTAGGTCGTTGAGGCAATAGCGCCCGACTGCATCCATGCGGATTGAGCGATCGGCAACGATGAGGGCGTTCATGGCACACCACCAGGAGCCGCATGGGCGATATGTCCGCCGCACGTCTCGGTTGCCGACTGTGCTGTGTTATCGGCGGATCCTCGAAGGAAATCGGGGAGCTCATATTCTGGGGTCCCTGAGGCGTAGGTGACCTTGGAGAAGTCGGCGTTGACGCTCCCCCGCTTCGGCCCACCTCGGGTTATTGGGGCGGCGCATTCGGCGTGCTCACGGCGTGCTGCCGCGATCAAGTACCCGGCCGGCTTACCTGGGTACTGTTCGGCCATCGCCAGCAAATGCTCGGGCGTGATGCCTTCATCGGTGGCGGCGATCAGGGCCGGGTTCATTGACGTCACCCGGATTCCAGCGCGGTTAAGGGCCGCAGCAGCTATCCCTGCAGGCACACCCACACCAGACCGTGAAGGCTGATCAGCACAGCTCTCCAACGTACCCGTGGTGTGTGCAGCACCATTCTCTTCTTGGATATTGGCTACTGGTGATTGGTGTGTGGGACGCGCGCGCGTGGCATTGCCTTCGCTATGCGTTCGCATTGCGTCCGCATCGCATCCGCTGTTCTGCTTCGAGGTCGACCATCGTGCGTGCGCACTGCGTCGCGCCTTGTTTCGCTTGTCCTGGAATCGCTCTATTTCCTCGTCGCAACGCTTCTGGTGCCAGCCATCGCCTTCGAGGGTGAAGAATTCTGCCAGCACATATTGCACAGCCTCGCGTTCGGGCTTGGACGTGGCGCGCGCCAGCTTGTAGCAGGCCTTGAGGTCAATCGGGAGCGCTTCTTCGCGACCGTAGTAGGCATCCATCAGGCGCCGGTAAGCACCATCCTCGGTCATCGACAAGTGACCAGCGTCCTTCGCGTAATCGCCGATGTGCTGGGAGTAGTAGTTCATGGCGCGCCGCCTTGCCCGACACCGATGCAAACGCCATTCGTTGGGCGGCGGTTCTTGCGTGTGTTTGGCCCGTCATGCCGGCCACCACGAACGCTGGTCGTGGTATTGTTCTTCTGGTCGAAGGTCAGCTGCCCAAGCCCCTTTGCAATGCCTCGAGGTGCCAGCCTCGGGGTTTTTTCATGTCCGGGTGGCGGCCCTTGGTGCAGGGCGTCCATCAGGCACTCCCCGGCGCAGCACGTCGCTGCTGGGCCTGGCGTTTTTCGTCGCGACCGCGCTTGTTGTGTTTAGTCTGGGTGTCACCCGCAGCCAGCCGCTCCGGCAGCGTGCGCAAGCTCTCCAAGTCGACGAAGGTCCTGGCACCAACTTTGTAGGTTTTCAGGTGCCCGTCTCGGGCGAGGTTGAAAGCGGTCGAGCGCCCGATTCCATGCAACCTACAAGCAGAAACCAAGGGCGCGTACGTGGGGCGCACGTCCATTGTTGTCTCCCGTCCTGCGCCCAAGCCGGAAGCTCGGTCTATCGCGGACAGGAACAGCCTGCGGCACATGCGGCAAACGAACCGTAGGATTCACCACCCTTAAATCAATGGTGGTGAATCCTACGGTTGAGGAATTTCGGGATCGTCGTACATGTCCTTGCCTTGCTTCATCAGGTCGTAGAGGTCATCTGGGGGTGCACCTCCCGCCGCAACCAACGTTGCCCGCAACAACTGGGCGTACTTCGCCCCACCTCGTTTACCTGTCTCCTCCTCGCCCCGTTCGTTGTCGCGCGCCAAAGTCACCTCGGCACCCAGAACTTCGTTGAGGGTCTTTGCTACTTCGAAGGCGAGATACGCTGGGGCTGGGTCGGTGGTAGAGGCAAGAGCTGAGCGAGCATCCACAGCTGCCCGCTTCCACCTCTTCAAGTCGCTCGGCGTCTGCTCCGCTAGCTTGGATATCTCGATCTTGGCCATGGACGGCATGAGTTGCATTACATCCAGCGCCCGTTGAATTGCCCTTTCGAAAGCTCTTAACTGCTGGGCAGAGCCAGCCAGGTCACGCGATCGAGAATTGCCAGCGACAAGCGGATAGGAAAACCGGAACCTGCTGATCGCAGAACGGAGCTGATTAAGTGCGGCAAGGTGCACTTCTTGGCTAGCATCCAAGTGTATTTTTTCGCTACTTGCCGCCGGCGCGATCTTCGCGATCACGTTTAATAGAACCGTGTAGTCGCCACCGTCCAGGTTTTTCTTGATAGTGCCTCGGCGCTGCCGCTGCGTACTCATGCGCACCCTCGCAACATGGCCCTGAAAAAGGCCCGCGCCAACGCCGGCAGGGTGGCCGGCGCGTTCGGCCCGTCGGCCTAGGCGCGGGTATTCGATCAGGCCGATTGTCCCGCTTGCCTTGCCAAATCTGCTGCTAACCTGGAGATCTCTCGATTCAGGCGATCCAGAGTACTGGCGAGCATTGGGGCTTGCCGAGCAACGGAAAGATCAGAGGACTCCGCAAAGCCATCGAGGGCCGCCGCGACGCCATCTAGCAGGCACGCTTGGTGGTTGAGTTGCTCACATACATCGCCCCTCTGTACTACCGGGCGTTCTTGGGCCATTGCTACATTGCCGTCCGCCATGTCTTGCTTCCTTCTGATCGTAATGTGAAAGGCGTGCCCCGGCTTACTGCACCCGGCCACGCCGCGTTACCGGCTCAGCCGGATTTCTTGCGCTTGATCGGAACCACCTTCTTGTCATTCCGACGCAGTGTGTCGAGGTAATCCGCCCAGCCCTGCATCATCTTGCGGCGCTCGACCAGGTGCACTGTGCGGTTGTAAGCGCGGCCGTTCGGGTCGCGGACCGCGTGCGCCAATTGGTGCTCGATGAAGTCGGGGCGGTAGCCCAGCACCTCGTCCAAGATCGTGCGCGCCATTGCGCGGAAGCCGTGCCCGGTCATGGTGTCGCCATCGAACCCCAGCGTTCTCAGGGCGACGTTGACGGCGTTCTCGCTCATCGGACGGGAGGCACCACGCGCGCTCGGGAACACGTACTGGCTGCGCTGGGTGATGGGCTGCAGATCCTTGAGGATCGCGACCGCTTGGGTCGACAGCGGCACGATGTGCGGTGTGCCGGTCTTCGTGGCGGTATAACGCCACTCCGCAGCATCCAGGTCAATATCTGCCCAGCGCGCGGCCCGCAACTCACCCGGACGAACGAACGTCAACGGGGCCAGCTTGATCGCCGCGGCCACCACCGGTGTGCCCTGGTAGGTGTATAGCGCGCGCAGCAGATCGCCCACCCTGCCCGGATCCGTGATGCTTGCGAAGTGCTTGGCCTGTGGGCGCTCGAGCGCTCCGATCAGGTCGGCCGCGGGGTTGGCCTTGGTCCGGCCGGTGGCAATCGCGTAGCGAAACACCTGCCCGGCGAGCGAACGGGCACGATGCGCTGTTTCGATGGTGCCCCGGGCCTCGATCTTGCGAAGGGCCGCGAGCAGGGCCGGCGCTGTGACGTCGGCGACCGGAACACCCTTGATGCTGGCCAGGTCCTTCTCGATCAGCCGTCGCGCGCGTTTCACGGAGCCTAGGCTCAGACCTTCCCTTGCCCGCTTGGCCAGCAATTCGTTGGCGAGCGCCCCGAAAGTGTTCTCCGCATGCACCGCGATCGCGGCGCGTTCGGCCTGGGCGACGTAGACGGGGTTCGCACCTGCCTTGAGCAGCGTACGCGCCTTGTCGCGCGCAGAGCGCGCGTCAGCCAAGCTCATGCTGGGGTACTCCCCCAGCGTCGCCATGGTCGGCTTTCCGCCATAGCGGTACCGATAGCGCCAGAACTTCGACCCAACGGGGCGCACCTCAATGCACAGACCGTTGCTATCAGCGATCCGGAAGACCTTTGCTTTCGGTTTCAGGCTGCGGAGCTTGGTGTCGGTCAGCATGTGAGTACCGCCATTGTGAGTACCCAGGGCTGGGGATAGCCCGGTTACTCGCGACCTTACTCACTATTGCGGCGGATGTCTACGGACGGGAGCGGATGCCGATGTACGAAAACCCCTATTTTCTGTGGGTCACTGGAAGAGAACCGGATTGCAATGGACGGGGGTGGATCGGTATGTGGTGGGCCTACCAGGACTCGAACCTGGAACCAAGGGATTCGCATCACCCGAAAGTTTCCCATCGGTGCGGACTATCTCTTCACCCGCAGCGTGTGCTGGTAGGGTGCGGGACGCTCTAGCCTGTTATCAAGGGCGCTCAAGCCCTCAGGTAGTCTCTGCACCTTCCGACGGTGTACCGCCGGCTTGGCTCAGGGTTGCCACCGACCAGCCTTGCTCGAAGCGCTGCCGCTGAGGTTCCCCTGAATTCATCCCGATCCCGTCCGCGGATTACGCCGTGGCGGCACCATTTCGATGAGTCCCCTGCTCTAACCATTGAGCTATAGGCCCGTGCTGGCATCGTAGCAAGTCGTATCACCCCGCTCCAGCGATTAAATGGATTATGATTTTGATATGCCATCACTTGAACACTGTGCCACTTGCCGCGCGCGCCTGAATGGACGACAGCGTCGGTTCTGCTCGCTTCGCTGCAAGAACGCCGATACCAACAACCGGCATCAAAGCTATGCCAGGCAACAGGAACGCGGGCTGCGCCGCAAGCTGAAGCTACTGGAGGAAGCAGGTGGCAAATGTTGCCAATGTGGATATGCCCGCAACATCTCGGCGCTCACTTGGCACCACCTGGATCCACTGAACAAGGCGTTCACATTGGATATGCGCGCTCTATCCAATCGCAAGGAGCAGGAAGTCAGACAGGAAGTCGAAAAGTGCATCGTTCTATGCGCCAACTGCCACGCGGAAGTTCATCACCCTTTGCTGGACGTCACACGATTGCAGTCACTCACGGCAGCAGTGTTACCCGGCTGATACTGCAATCGAAGCGATACCCAAGGAGCGCCGACCAGAATTCGGCGCCCTTCGCGCACCCTGGAATACCTCGGTTGGCCCCTCTGTGACGACTTGACCATCCGCCGCGCCTGCATCCGCAAGCCACGCGGCACGACCTGGGCACGATAGCGCGCACTGATACGCATCGACGCCCACGCTTTTGTAGGAGCGGCTTCAGCCGCGAGCTCTTGTCGTCGCCTGTTGTCGTTGTAGGAGCGACGTCAGTCGCGATTGTTTCACCGGGGGTGCAATCGCGACTGACGTCGCTCCCATAAAAGCAAGATACAAGAGCTCGCGGCTGAAGCCGCTCCTACAAGCGCACCAAAGCATGCACGCATCGCGACAACAAAAAGCCCCGCATTGGCGGGGCTTTTTGTTTTAGCCGGGTTATCGGCTCACTCGATATCGAGGAAGCTGCGCAGCTGCTCGGAGCGACTGGGATGGCGCAGCTTTCGCAGCGCCTTGGCCTCTATCTGGCGGATCCGCTCGCGGGTGACGTCGAACTGCTTGCCGACTTCCTCCAGCGTGTGGTCGGTATTCATGTCGATGCCGAAACGCATGCGCAACACCTTGGCCTCGCGCGGGGTCAGGCCGGCGAGCACGTCGCGGACCGTTTCCATGAGGTTGGTGTTGGTGGTGGAGTCGATCGGGGACTCGGCGTTGAGGTCCTCGATGAAGTCGCCCAGGTGCGAGTCCTCGTCGTCGCCGATCGGGGTCTCCATCGAGATCGGCTCCTTGGCGATCTTCATCACCTTGCGGATCTTGTCCTCGGGCATCTCCATTTCCTGGGCCAGCTCTTCGGGCGTGGCTTCACGGCCGAACTGCTGCAGCATCTGCCGGGAGATGCGATTCAACTTGTTGATCGTCTCGATCATGTGCACCGGGATGCGGATCGTCCTTGCCTGGTCCGCGATCGAGCGGGTGATGGCCTGGCGGATCCACCACGTCGCGTAGGTCGAGAACTTGTAACCGCGGCGGTATTCGAACTTGTCCACCGCCTTCATCAGGCCGATGTTGCCTTCCTGGATCAGGTCCAGGAACTGCAGGCCACGGTTGGTGTATTTCTTGGCGATCGAGATCACCAGGCGCAGGTTGGCCTCGACCATTTCCTTCTTGGCCTTGCGTGCCTTGGCTTCGCCATAGGCCATCGCGCGGCTGATGTCCTTGAGCTCTGTCAGCGACACCATCATCGACTGCTCCAGCGCGATGGTGGCTTCCTGCTCGGCGATGATCTGGTCCTTGACCTCGCGCAGCGCGGAAGACCACTTCTGCTTGCGCTTGAGCATGTCCTCGACCCAGTCCACGTTGGTCTGGTTGCCGTCCCAGCTGCGGATGAAGTCCTTGCGCGGCATCTTGGCCACCCGGGTGGCCAGGTGCAGGATGCGACGCTCGTGGCCCTTGATCTGGCCCAGTACTTCGCGCAGCTTGCGCACCAGGGTGTCGATCAGCGGCAGCGGCAGCTTCAGGCTGAGGAAGACCTCGGCCATGTCGTCGCGCAGCTTGACCACCGGCTTGGACTCGGCGCCGTTCTTTGCGTACGAGCGCTCGAGCTTGGCGTAGAGCTTGCCCAGCTCGTCGAAGCGCTTGGCGACTTCTTCCGGATCGGGACCGGTCGGGCCGGTGTCCTCTTCCTCATCGTCGTCATCGTCGTCGTCCTTGCCGTCCTTCTTGCCTTTCTTGTCGTCTTTCTTGGCGGCGGCAGCCTTCTTGTCTTCCTTCTTGGGCGGCGGCGCAGGCGTCGGGATGACCGGATCGTCCTCGACGTCGTCCATGAAGCCGACCACGAGTTCGGCCAGCCGCTTCTTGCCTGCCTTGTGCAGTTCGAAGTCCTCCAGGACCATCTGGATGGTCCACGGGAACACGGCCAGCGACGCCAGCACCTGGTTGATGCCGTCCTCGATGCGCTTGGCGATCTCGATCTCGCCCTCGCGGGTCAGCAGCTCGACCGTGCCCATCTCGCGCATGTACATGCGCACCGGATCGGTGGTGCGACCGCCTTCGGCGTCGAGCGCGGACAGCGTTGCGGCGGCTTCCTCGGCGGCGGTGTCATCGACCTCGCGGCCGCTGCCGGAGTTGCCGGCCAGCAGCAGGGTCTCGGCATCGGGTGCGACTTCATGCACGTCGATACCCATGCCATTGATCATGCCGATGATGTCTTCGATCTGCTCCGGATCGACCATGTCGTCGGGCAGGTGGTCGTTGACCTCGGCATAAGTCAGGTAGCCCTGTTCAAGACCCTTGCTGATCAGGACCTTGATATCGGATTGCGGGGCTTGGCGTGGGCGTTCGTTGGCCATCAGGCGTGTCACCGGGTAGGAATGGTAAGAAGAAATGGCGTGCTGGGGTGGAGCTGGTGCAGCGGAGCGCGCAGGAGTGGAGCACGGAACCGCACATTATACTGCGCAGCGTCAATGTTCGCTTGCGCAGCGCATGGGTACGCGCCTGCATGCGCCGCAGGACCCGCATGCCGGCTTTCCGGCACCGATCATGGCGGGCCAGGGCCCGTCCTACGCTTTGAGCAGGAAGGTCACCGGCCCGTCATTGACCAGGCTTACCGTCATATGGGCACCAAAGCGCCCGATTTCCACCCCTGGCGGGTGCATTTGCCGGCATTTGTCCACCAAGGCGGCAAACGTCCGTTCAGCTTCGAGCGGTTCCGCTGCGGTGCTGAAGCCCGGGCGCATGCCCGAGGACGTGTCCGCGGCCAATGTGAACTGGCTGACCAGCAGCAGTCCACCCCCGGCATCGGCCAGTGAACGGTTCATCCGCCCCTGGTCATCGGCGAACACGCGGTAGCCAAGCAGGCGCTGTGCCATGCGGGCGACCTGCGCAGTGTCGTCGCCGGGCTCGATCCCGACCAGGACCAACAGTCCCGCTCCGATCGCACCGGTGCACTGGCCATCGACATGGACGGCGGCTTCGGTGACGCGCTGGATCAATGCGAGCATGTTGAGTTCCCGGGTTTGGACATGGTTTGCCCTTGCTGGCTGCCATCCTGCGCGCAGCGAAGTGTCTACAGGTCGGCTGCTGCCTTTGTAGGAGCGGCTTCAGCCGCGAGCTGTTGCCCGGGAAAAGCTCGCGGCTGAAGCCGCTCCTACAAAAGCGCAGGTACGACAGACCCTTGATCTGCGCTCAGGATGACAGGGTCAAGACCGTGAAGTGGATCGCAGCCCATGGTCCAGCTTCGCATTTCATGCCTTAGAACCAAGTCCACGCACGTCACCGCTAGACTGGCCGCATGACCGCCTTCGCCGCCCACCTGCTGTACCTGCTTGCCTCCGCGCTCGGTCGACTGCCCTGGGGCGTGCTGAACCGCATCGGCGACGCCGCGGCGACGCTGTGGCGCTGGCTGGACGCGCGCGAGGCGCGCGTGTCGCGACGCAACCTGGAGCTGGTCTATCCGGCGTTGACCGATGACGAACGCGCACAACTGCAACGCCAGGTCCTGCGCATCACCGCACGCCAGGCGCTGGAAACGATGCGCTTCTGGACTCGCCCGCATGCCGACAACCTGGCGCTGATCCACGAGACCCATGGCGTCGATCTGTTCGATGCCGCGCGTGCCAGCGGCAAGGGCGTGATCATCGCGGCGCCGCACTACGGCAACTGGGAACTGTTGAACCAGTGGCTGGCCGCGCATACCGCGCTGTCGATCCTGTACCGGCCGCCGGAATCGGCGATCGGCGAGGCCTTCCTGCAGCGCGTTCGCGCCGACGGTGGTGGCCAAGTGACCCAGATACCGGCCGAAGGAGCAGCGGTACGGCAACTGTTGCGGTTGCTGCAAGGTGGTGGCGTTGCCGGGATCCTGCCCGACCAGCAGCCCAAGGCCGGCGATGGCCTTTTTGCGCCTTTTTTCGGGCGCCAGGCGTTGACCATGACACTGCTGCCGCGATTGGCGCAGCGTACCGGCGCAGCCGTCTTGTTTGCCTACTGCGAACGCATCGATACAAGCGCCGACCAACCCGCCTTCGCATTGCGCTTCGACGCAGCGCCGGACGCCATCGCCGATCCGGATCCGGTCGTCGGCACGACCGCGCTCAACGCGGCCGTCGAGCGCATCGCGCGTCGCGATCCGTCCCAATACCAGTGGACTTACAAGCGCTTTACGCTGCGACCGCCCGATAGCGGTGAAACCAACCCCTATCGCGACCTGGAGCGTCATTGATGACGCCTGTCGAAGGCCATGCAACGCCCGCCGGCCGGCATTGCCTGCATGCCGGCGCATGGTCTGGCCCGGAGGTCGCCGGCACGGCGTTCGCGCCGACATCGCCTTGGCCACTGCACGACCCCTGCCAGCGAGCCTGCCATCGGCTCGCGCAACGACACTCGCATTGGTGAACGCCATGCCGGACACATTGCCGATCAGTGGCGTCGTGATCACGAAGGACGAAGCCGATCGGATCGGTCGCTGCGTCGCCAGCCTGATGCCCGTCTGCCGCGAAGTCATCGTGCTGGACTCCGGGTCCACGGACGCCACCACGGCCATCGCAACGGCGGCCGGCGCGCGTGTGGAACATCAACCCTGGCTGGGGTTCGCCGCCCAGAAGAACGCGGCGATCGCGCTTGCGGCCCACCCCTGGGTGCTCCTGCTCGATGCCGACGAATGGCTGGCTGGGGACGCCGCGCCGAAGTTGCGTGCGCTGTTCGCCCATGGCCAGGTCGAGGGAGCCGATGTCTGGCGGCTCTCGCGGCGCACCCACTTCCTGGGCGCTGCACTCGACCACGGCGGCTGGGGCAACGAGCAGGTCGAACGCCTTTTCCGCCCCGACCTGCGCTACCTCCCGGCCCAGGTGCACGAAAAGCTCGACCTGGAAAACAAGCGCGTCGCCACCTTGCCGGCCCGCATCGAGCACGACACCGCGCGCAACGCAGCCGAATATGCGCAGAAGCTGGAGCGCTACGCCGCGCTTTGGGCCCGGCAGCGGCGTCTGTCCGGAAAACAGGCGGGCCCCCTGGCACCAGCCCTGCATGCCGCCAGCTACTGGATGAAGAACTACCTGCTGCGCGGCGGCTTCCTGGACGGCCCGATGGCGCGCCACTACCACGCCCTGCATACCCGCTACGTGTACGAGAAATATCGCTTGCTACGCATGCGCCCCGGGATTGCCGACTAGGGTGCACGCCATGCTGCCTCCGCCCCGGGATGGGACCACGACCGCGAGTTGCGCCTGCGCATCGATGGCAACGCAACCTGCTCAACCGCGCCGCACCGCCTCAACCACGATGCCGGCCGCAGGCAGCCGGGCCTCACGCAGCGCCAGACCCATCAGGATGCCGACCAGGGCCCCATACAGGCCACTGGTCAACTGGTGTGCAAACATCGACTGGGTGAGCCCGCACAGCACGTAGCTGGCCACCAGCATCGCGCCGGCCCAGGCCGCGCCAACGGGTCGACGGCGCAGTCGCGCCGCGCGGATCAAGTGCACGAACCACCACAGGGGCAGCGCGTAGATGGCCACGATGGCGAGGATGCCGGGGACACCCATGGTCGCCGCCCATTCGGCCAGGTCGTCGTGGGCATGGCCGAGATGGCAGAGTTGCTGCTTGCCGCCTTCGCGGCATGCGGGATCGTCCCGGATCGCCTGGTTGAAGTTGCCGACCCCGATGCCGACCAACGGGTGGCGCTGGAAGGTCGTGTACGCAATCGACAGCAGCTCCAGGCGGGCACCCGTCGATGTATCCATGTCGCCAAGCTCATAACGATCGATATCCTGCTGCAGCTCCGCCATGCGGGTCTGCTCGCTGAGTGCGGGCACGATCAGCACCAGTGCCGTCGCGGCCGCAACCACGATCGCGACGACCAGCAGCCGCGACTGACCGGTCCGCCAGCCGTAGCCCAGTGCGAGCACCACGGCCAGCAATCCCATGCCGGGCACGACCCCGCGGCTGCCACTCATGACGATGCAGGCCACGCCAAGCAACAGTGCGGCAATCGTCCAGGGCCAGCGACGTGGCGTCCGACAGAACGCAGCAATGACCATGAGGACCAGCACGACCTGTGCGAACACGATGGCATTGCTCCAGCCGTTCGCACGCTCCGCGCCTCCCAGCACCTGCCACGAAGCGAAGGCGAAGGCCAGCGCCAGGCCCACCAGTGCACCGAGCCACAGTGCCGAGCGCGGCAGCCGCAGCGCATACACCCACAAGGCGCACCATGGCATCAGCAGGAGGCGGGTCCGGGTATCGATGGCATGCCAGCCCAGGCCCGACGCATACATCGACGCAACGACCAGTGCCACGACGCCCAGCGCGAGCAACATCAACACGAGCAGCGGTGGGGCGATGCTGCGGGCTTCCGCGGCGATGGTTCGGGCTTGCAGCAGCGTCGAGGCAAGCATCAGGATCGCGAAGGGCAACAAGCCGCCGGGCATCACCAGGGCCGCGGCCGGCAGGCAGAACAGCGCCGCCTTGCCCGCGGCATCAGCCAGCGAGCGTTGTCGCCTCCATGCCTGGATCAACATGGGCGACCAGCGCGCTTGCGCAGCTCCCACGTCGCCCCACCCAGCCCCATCGTCCTTGTATCAGTCTGATCCATCCTCGGAATTCTCCAATGAAGGCTGCGCAGTGCAACCGGGCATGACTGCGCCTGCCGGCACCAGCCACCAGATCCGGCGGTTGGCGCGCCCGGCAAGCTCGGCACGGGTCCGGTCGATGCATGAGGACAGCGCCGGTTGCTGCACGAACAGCCAACGCCGCTGCGGTGCCATCCGCTGCCAGGCCAGGCCGCGCTCGAGCTGCTCGCGCCACGGGGCGACGAATCCGAACTCCACCGGCGGCTTCCGCGGCATTTCCATCTGTGCCATCAACAGGTTCTGCTCTTTCCACGCCACCAGTCCAAGCTCGGCGCCGGGCGGCAGCCGTTGCGCCACCTGGTGCATCAGCCCGCGAGCGGAACCCGAATCGTTGAGCAACGGATAACCGACCAGTCCGTAAAGGACCCACGTCCCGGCCAGTACAGATGCCAAGGCCATGGCCGCGCGCTGCCGTCCGAACCACAACAGGCTGCCAACCCCCCAGGTACCCATGGCCACCAGCAACCATGCCAACGGAGTTGCACCGGCCGCGAAGCCGCGCTCTACGCTGAAGCTCGCCTCGAATGCGGGGTCGCCCAGCAACATCGACAGTCCAGCCCCCAAAGTGAGCCCGGCCAGCACGCCTGCGAACGCAAGCGCGCAGCGGCGTGGCCAGCGCAGGCGCAGGATCCCGGGAAGCAGCGGGGCCAGCGCCAGGCACATCATCGGCAACGCCGGCATGATGTAGACATCGCGTTTGCCACTTGGGATCGAGAAGAACACCACCACCAGCAACCACCACGCCAGTGGCAGCAGGTAGCGTGGATCGCGGCGACGCAGGCGACGGCGCCATGCCGAAAACGCCCATGGCAATGCCAGCGCGACCGGCAACCACGCTGTAGCCATCACCCCAAACTGGTACCACCAGGGTTGCGGGTGGTCCCAGGAGCTCGCGTACCGTCCCGCTGTCTGGTGGAACAGGATGTCGTCGAGATAGGCGCGGTACGCCGGGTCGGCACTGGACAGCGCGACGCTGACCATCGGCACCAGCCACAGGGCCATCGCCGCGATCAGTGCCAGCGGCCCCAGCCAGAACCGGCCATCGCGCACCGGAAACCCGATGCCGCGCCACCCCCGCATCGCTGCGTACGCGGCAGGCAACAGCATCGCCAGCGCCAGCACGCCCACGCCCTTGGTGATCACGCCCAGCCCGGCCGCGAACCAGCCCAGCGTCCACATCCGCCAGTCCGCGCCCCTGGTCGCCGCGCGTGGACAACAGGTGGCGCAGCAGGCCGTAGTTGGCAAGTGTGATCCAGAACATCACCAGCGGATCGATCTGCGCCTTCTTGGCCTGGTAGGTGAACTGCACCGCCAGCAGCAGCGCCCAGCCCGCGTACAAGCCGACCTTGCGGGTCCACAAGCGCTTGCCCAGGTCGACCACGCACCACAACGTACCCAGCGCCGCCAGCAACGACGGCAGCAGGAACGCCACGCGCCAGTTTCCGAAGATCTTGTACGCGACCGCCTGCAGCCACATGAACAACGGTGGCTTGTCCGAATACAGTTCCGCGCCGCGATGCGGGAACAACCAGTTGCCGCTTTCGATCATGTGCCTGGCGACCAGCGCGAAGCGCGGCTCGTCGGCCGGCCACGGGTCACGCAGGCCCAGGCCAGCGCCCAGCACCAGCAGGGCGATGATCCAGAACAGCCAGGTCTCGCGGGAAGCGCGGGTCTCCGGGATCAAGGCACTGGCGAATGGCTTGCTTGTAATTGGTGCGTTGGGCATGTGCCGATGATAGCCGTGCGGCCTGCGAACGCGGTCAACTGCTGATACTGCTTACGCGACGCATTGTCGGCCTGGCCATTACCGAACGATCGTTGCACGGCCAGTTCGCTACCCGGCATCGCATACCGGCCTGCGCGCCTGCAAAGCCCCAGGCCTGGCTGGATACCCGCGGCCAAGCGTGAATCCGGCATTCGCCTGGATGATGGAATGGGTGGTCCTGGAGTCGATGGTTGGGCTGTCATGCAGACGCAGTGCGCCGACGGCAACGGCGGTTGTCAGCCGGTTTTCCGCATGCGCGCATAAAAGAACCCATCCATCCCGTCTTCGCCCGGCAGGCGCTGATGGCCCAGCGCACCGTTGCCATCAGGCTGGGCGCGCCCAAAACGCGCATCCAGCGGCACGATCCGGGCATCGGGCGTGCGTGCAAGGAAAGCTTCGACTTGCCTGTCGTTTTCGTCACGCAGGATCGAGCATGTCGCATACAGCAGCATCCCGCCCGCCGCGAGCGTCGGCCACAACGCATCGAGCAGTCGCGCCTGCGTTGCCACCAGCGTGGCCAGGTCGGATTCGCGTCGATGCAGCAGGATGTCCGGCTGCCGGCGCACGATGCCGGTGGCGCTGCACGGCGCGTCGATCACGATCGCGTCGAACGGCATGCCGTCCCACCAGGTATCGGGATCGGCGGCATCGGCGGCGCGGACCGTGGCTTCGAGACCAAGCCGATCAAACGTCTCGCGCATGCGCCGGACGCGGCGCCCATCGATATCCAGCGCAGTCAGTTGCAATGACGGATCGCGTTCGAGCAGGTGTGCGGCCTTGCCGCCGGGTGCGGCGCATGCATCCAGGACACGCTGGGTAAGTGCTCGCTGGGTAAGTGCTCGCTGGGTAAGTGCGCGCTTGGCAGGTGCGCGCCCGCCAGCTACCTGTCCTTGCCAAGCTGTGGTGCGTCGTGCAATGGCAACAACGCATCGGCGACGTGCTGTGCGCTGCCGTCCTGCACGGAGACATCGCCGGCGTCGAAGCCGGGGAGCGCGGAAACCGGCAGCGACGTGTCCAGCCGCAGGGCATCGGGCAGGTCGTCGGGTGCGGTTGCGTCGATACCCGCCACTTCCAGGCGTTGCAGGTAGTCGCCGCGCTGGCAACGTCGGGAATTGACACGCAACCACAGCGGCGCGGCCTGCGCGCTGGCGTTGAGGATCGCGTCGCGATGCGCTGGCCAATCGCGTTCTACCCGCTGCAACAGCCAAGGCGGCCAGTCCGCCGACGGGTCCGCAGCTGGCAGCCCATCGCGCGTCGCACGTCGCAGCAGGGCATTGACCAGGCCTGCCTGGTGCGTGCGACCCAGTGCACGCGCGGCATCCACGGTCGCGGCGACGGCGGCGTGCGCTGGTAGCCCCAGGACGTCCAGTTGCGCAAAGCCGGCATACAGCAACGCACGCAGGTCACCATCGCGCTGAGCCAGTGGCTTGGGCATCCAGTCTGCCAGCGCCGCGGCATAACCCGCCCGGCGACGCAGTGCCGCGAACACGATCGCCTCGACCAGCGCACGGTCCCTCAGATCTGCAAACGTCGGCAAACGTGTCGCCAACGCCGCCTTGAGCGAACGATCCTCGTGCAACACCGCATCCAGTACCCGCGCGGCCGCCACCCGGGCAGCCACGCCGGCCGGCAGGCCCGCCAGGTCGCCCTCAGGCGGTCCGGAGCTGCGGGTGCGCATTGAGGTAGTCGGCGGCGGACACCGGCTTGCCGCCGGCGCGTTGCACGGTACGCAGGCGCAGCGCACCGTCGCCACAGGCGACGTCGATGCCTTCGCGGGTGGCCAGGATGGTGCCGGGGCTGGCCTGGTGCGCGAGCGGCAACACGGTCGCGGCATGGATGCGGATGCGCTCGCCGCCGAGTTCGGCCTCGGCGACAGGCCAGGGGTTGTACGCGCGCACCTTGCGCGCCAATGCATCCGCCGGCTGCGTCCAGTCGATCCGGGCCTGGGCCTTGTCCAGCTTGCGTGCGTAGGTCACGCCCGACTCCGGTTGCGGCCTGGGCGCAGGATGGATTCCGGCGCGCAGCAGCCCCAGGCCATCGGCCAGGGTGCGTGCGCCAAGTTCTGCCAGCAGGTCATGCAACTGGCCACCGGTTGTCTCCGGGCCGATCGGAACCTTCTGGGACAGCAGCACGGGGCCGGTATCCAGGCCCTTTTCCATCTGCATCAGGCAGACGCCGGTCTCGTCGTCGCCGGCTTCGATGGCGCGCTGGATCGGTGCCGCGCCACGCCAGCGCGGCAGCAGCGAGGCGTGGACGTTCCAGCAGCCGTCTTCGGGGATGTCGAGGATTGCTTGCGGCAACAGCAAACCGTAGGCGACCACCACCACCAGGTCGGGTTTCAGGGCGCGCAGCGCATCGCGTGCGGTTTCGCCCTTGAGCGATTCGGGTTGCACCACCTCGATGCCACGCTTGATGGCTTCCAGCTTGACCGGCGACGCCTGCAAGCCGCGGCCGCGGCCGGCTGGGCGATCGGGCTGGGTGTAGACAGCCACCACTTCGGCACGCATGGTCGCGGCGCGCAGGGATGGCACGGCGAATGCGGGTGTGCCGGCGAAGACGATTCTCAAAGCATTGATCCTTAAAGGCCTGGGATTGTTTTGCCTGTCGGAGTGGCCTCAGCCGCGAGCTCTTGCTCTTGTCCTGGCCCTTGCAGCAGTGGTGGCGGCATGCAGTCACCGGTAAGTCGCGATCGCTTCCGTGCATTGTGATCGCGGCTTACATCGCTCATGCAAAAGCAAGAGCTCGCGGCTGAAGCCGCTCCTACAAGAACCGCACAGCAAATCGTTCGCTACTCTCAGGATGACAGTGGCGGGATGGCGAATGCTGCAGTGAGCAAACCGTGCGAGTCGCGGCGCGACTGATGATGCTGACGCCTTGACCGCAACGCCACGGTCATCGGCACCTAAGCCGCCGCCTGCTTGCGCTGCTTGGCCAACTTCTTGCGCACCATCTCGCGCTTGAGCGGCGACAGGTAGTCGACGAACAGCTTGCCGACCAGGTGGTCCATCTCGTGCTGGATGCATACCGCCAGCAAATCGTCGACGTCCAACTCGAAATGCTCGCCATGGCGATCCAGTGCAGTCACCTTGATCCGGTCGGCGCGGGCCACGTCGGCAAAGATGTTGGGCACCGACAGGCAGCCTTCCTGGCAGACCTGCTCGCCGGTCCGCTCGGTGATCTCGGGATTGACGAAAACCAACGGCCGGTTATTGTCCTCGGACACGTCTATGACCATGAACCGGCGATGGACGTCGACCTGGCTGGCCGCCAAGCCAATGCCCGGGGCCGCGTACATGGTCTCGAACATGTCGTCGATCAGGCGCTGGGTGGCTGGTTGGGCCAGCCAGGCGGGGTCGGCCGGGGTCGCGACGGTACGCAGCCGGGGGTCTGGAAACTCAAGGATTGGGAGCAAGGCCATGGCAATCAAAATGGGGGCGGCGGTCACATCTACAAGCACTTCTGCCTGCAGAATCGGCATTGTAACGCTGCCCGCTTGCAAAGACCTTTGGTTTCTGGGCTATATTGACCCCGCTTTACGGGGAAATTCTCAAGGGGAGCGGGCACATGGCCGCCAAGTTTAAACGCCTTTCTCAAGGGCTGCGCGTGATTTTCGTCGCTGCGTTGCTGACTGTCGCCACCTATGCGGTTGCTGCGGAAATGCGCGCAGACCACCCGGATACGTACGTCGTCAAGCGCGGCGATACGTTGTGGGACATTGCCGGACGCTTCCTGCAGAAGCCGTGGCTGTGGCCGGAAATCTGGCAAGCCAATCCGCAGATCCAGAATCCGCACCTGATCTATCCGGGTGACGTGATCTCGCTGGCCTACCTCAACCGGGTCACGCTGCAGCCGGGTCCACGCCAGGGCGCGCCGATCAACGCGATCCCGCTGGCCGATATCGAACCTTTCCTCAGGGACCTGAGCGTGGTCGACAGCTTCGACCAGCTGCCCTACGTGGTGGGCCTGGAGGGCGACCACCTGCGTAGCAGCAAGGGGCAGCTCGCCTACATTCGCGGCCTGGAGGGTGTCCAACCCGGGCAGCGTTACACCGTGGTGCGGCCGACCCAGCGCTTCACGCACCTGGATCGCAGCGGCATGTGCTGCGACCTGTTCCACCAGGACGACCTGGATTTCCGCGGCCGTCGCGTCATCGACTTCGACAACTACTGGACCGACGTCGTCACCCCGGACAAGGGCAACGAGGTGCTGGGCTTCGAGTTGATGCGGGTCAGCGCGGGCACCATTACCCGCGGCGAAGTCGGCGGCATCGGTGCCAGCACCCTGCTGCTGGATTCCGAAGGCCATGAGGTCCGCATCGGTGACCGCGTCGTACCGGTCAATCCGCAGCCCTATGACCTGCAGTTCATCCCGCACCCGCCCAAGCAGCAGCTGGAATATGGTCGTGCCCGCATCCTGGCCGTGGCCAATACGCTGACCAGTGGCGGCCCCCGCGACGTGGTTGCCTTGTCGATCGGCGCCCGTGAAGGCGTGGACAATGGCACCGTGTTCTCCATCTGGCGGGTCGGCAAGAACGCAGTGGACAAGGTCGAGTACGGCTTTGAACGCACAGAGGACACCGTGCCGTTCGAGAGCAAGGTGCGCCTGCCCGACGAGTTCGCCGGTCACGTAATGGTGTTCCGCACCTTCGACAAGATGAGTTACGGCCTGGTCATGGACGGCATCAAGCCGGTCCGCGTCGGTTACGAGCTCAAGCATCCGGATGCGCCTTACTGACCGCCGGGATGGGTGATTCGGGATTGGTGATTGGCAGGAGCCACGCACGCAACGTGTAAAAATCGATTTCAGAAAACTCCTACGCGAAATCGCGACGGCGCCCCAGGGCGCCGTCGTTGTTTGCGCAATACGCTGTGTCGATGCCCTCGCAAACCCGACCCCCGATTGACGCCGACACCGAAGCCCTGCTGATCCTGCACGCCTCAGGCGGTGCGCAGGCCCCACGACGCAGCCTGCTTGATGCCCGCGACGCACCCGCAGCCGCGCTTGCCTCGGGTGCCGCCACCTGGCGCCGGCATGGGCTCGACGACCGTCAGGTACAGGCCTTGCGGACTCCGGACGCGGCCGCCATTGCCCGCAGCCGGGCCTGGCTGGACGCATCCAGCGACCATCATCTGCTCGGCTGGCATGATCCGGACTACCCGGCCTTGCTACGCCGCATCTCCAGCCCGCCGCTGGTGCTGTTCGTGGCCGGCGACCCGACGCTGTTGTGGCATCCCGCCGTCGCCGTCGTCGGCAGCCGCTCACCCACTGCCGGAGGCATCGACAACGCATCGGATTTCGCGCGCGCGCTGGCCCTATCCGGGCTCGGCGTGGCCAGTGGCCTGGCCGCTGGCATCGATACCGCTGCCCACGAAGCCACCCTGGCCGTCCAAGGTTGCACCGTGGCCGTGATGGGCACCGGCCCGGACGTGCCCTATCCGCGTGCCAATACCGCCCTGCATGGGCGAATTGCCGCAGCCGGCGCGGTAGTCAGCGAGCATGCACCCGGTACCGGCGCACGGCGCGAATACTTCCCCAGCCGCAACCGCATCCTGGCCGGACTGACCCTGGGCACGCTGGTGATCGAAGCCGCCGAACGCTCCGGCGCGCTGATCACCGCACGGCAGGCCAGCGAGTCCGGTCGCGAGGTGTTCGCAGTCCCCGGATCGATCCATAACCCGCTCGCCCGTGGCTGCCACCGCCTCATCCGCGACGGCGCTGGCCTGGTCGAGTCGGCCAGTGAAGTCATCTCCGCGATCGGCCCTTTGGCTGCGGAACTGGCACAGGCCTTGCGTGGTCGATTGTCAGGCCCCACGTCGGGGGATCAGGCCAGGCAGCAAGGGCGTCGCACCACCCAGGCTCCGGACGACCCTGACTACCAGTGCTTGTGGCAGGCGTTGGGTTTTGACCCAACAGGTATGGATCAGCTCGTCTCACGGACCGGATTGACGGCCGCCGGACTGTCCTCCATGCTGCTGGTCATGGAGCTGGATGGCCGGATCGTGGTGGAACACGGCCGATATTCCCGCAAACGTTGAGCAGATTGGTTTTGATGGCATGTTCAAGCCATAAGGCAGCAGGTCGCGACGCAGGATGCGTCGCAACCGTCATCGTCCAGCTTGGTGCACGAGGATCGATGACGGCGACGTCCCGGCGCCATCGGGACGTTACGCCGCCGGCGGGCACGGAGCCCGACGACGACTCCCCGGCGCAAGCCGGTTTCATCCACGCGCCGCATGCGGCGCAGGCCGAGGGGACATGAAAGAGAGCATCCTGGACGTCCTGTTGTACTTGTTCGAGCACTATTTCACCGAAGAAGCCGCCCCACCTCCGGGCAGCTTCAGCTTCGCCGATCGCGAAGCCCTGGCCAACGGGCCGCTGGTGAACGAACTGACACAGGCTGGCTTCAGCCACGCCGAGATCCACAAGGCCTTCGACTGGCTCGATGCCTTGGCCGAGCAGCGACCTGTCGGCGGCGTCGCCCGCGCCGACGGCCCCATCCGCATGTACCACGGCCCCGAGCTGGACAAGCTCGACGTCGAATGCCGCGGCTTCCTGCTGTTCCTGGAGCAGCACGGCATCCTGGACGGCGACCAGCGCGAGCTGGTGCTGGACCGCGCAATGGCCCTGGACCAGGACGACCTGGACCTGGACGACCTCAAATGGGTGGTGCTGATGGTGCTGTTCAACCAGCCTGGTTCCGAGGCCGCCTACGCCTGGATGGAAACCCAGATGTTCCTGGACGAGCCCGAGCCGGTGCATTAAGGGCAGGGATTCGGGATTGGGAAAGGCATTGTCGCGGCAATGCCCTGTTGCGTGCCATACGGGGATCCGCGGGAAACATGGAAGAGTCGACCTCACCCGCCACGGACGTGGTGTTTGCGGGATTCTGGCGGCGCTGGGCCGCACTATTGCTCGACTCGCTGGTCCTGAGTGCCGGTCTCTATGCCGCGATCCTCATCGCCGCGATCGTGGTCGGTGTGTCCGGGATGGCCACGGACTGGAATGAAGACCAGCTCCCAGCCTGGCTTGGCTTGGCCTATCTGCTATTGATCCTGGCGTATTACGTGGCAGCGGCGCTGTATTACAGCCTGCAGGAAAGCTCCGTTCACCAGGCCACCCTGGGCAAGCGCGCCCTGGGCATCAAGGTCACCGGCCTGCAAGGCCGCAGGCTCACACGCGACCAAGCGCTGGGCCGCTGGTTTGCCGCTGCGCTGTCGTACATGACGCTCTACGTTGGCTTCCTGATGGCCGCGTCGACCCGCCGCAAGCAGGCGCTGCATGACATCGTCGCCAGCACATTGGTGGTCGATCGTTGGGCATACACCGACCACCCCGAGCGCCAACAGCGTCGTGTCGGGCTGCTGACCGTGCTGCTGGGGTTGCTGCTGCTCGGACTACCCGTGGTGGCCATCCTGGCCGCGATCGCGATCCCCCAATACCAGGCCTACCTGGTCCGCAGCGAGATCTCCACGGCCATCGCCTCCGCATCCGTGCTCAAGGCGCAGGTTGCCTCGTGGCACAGCCAATCCGGCCATTGCCCTGGGAATGTCGAGGGCCAGGGCGAGGGCCCGATAGGCCAGGCCAGGACCTATGCGTCCGGCAATATCGCAATGGTCGAGACCGGCAAGATGCAAGGCAGCGACCACTGCGGCATCCAGATCACCCTGCGCGACCTGTCCTGGGAGCAGGCCAACGGCAAACTCGTCTGGCTGGAACTCGATACCGCCAGCGGCCACTGGACCTGTTCCTCGCAGGTCAAGAACCTGCTTTTGCCGGCCGATTGCAGGCAATGACCCCGCGCCGCGCTTGACGGCGCGGCCATGACGTGACTTCACTAGAGACAGTTACGCCCGCGGCCCCGGTCCCGGGCGTCGTGTCATTTTTGGCGCGATTCCGGCATCCTGCCGCGCGTGCCAGTGCTCCCATTGCATTTCCGCGTAGCCTTCACGGCACGCACCAACCCCATACAGGTCCGCCGCATGGCCAAGAACCTCCTGATCGTCGAATCACCCGCCAAGGCCAAGACGATCAACAAGTACCTTGGCAAGGACTTCCAGGTCCTGGCCTCCTACGGCCACGTCCGCGACCTGGTGCCCAAGGAGGGCGCGGTCGACCCCGACAACCACTTCGCGATGCGCTACGACACCATCGAGAAGAACGAGAAGCACGTCGCCGCCATCGCCAAGGCCGCCAAATCCGCCGATGCCCTGTTCCTGGCGACCGATCCGGATCGCGAGGGTGAAGCCATCAGCTGGCACATCGCCGAGCTCCTGCGCGAGCGCGGCCTGCTCGAGGACAAACCGCTGCACCGGGTTGTGTTTACCGAAATCACCCCGCGCGCAATCCGCGAAGCCATGGAGCACCCGCGCCAGATCGCCAGCGACCTGGTCGACGCCCAGCAGGCACGGCGCGCACTGGACTACCTGGTCGGCTTCAACCTGTCGCCGGTGCTGTGGCGCAAGGTGCAACGCGGCCTGTCCGCCGGCCGCGTACAGTCGCCGGCGTTGCGCATGATCGTCGAGCGCGAGGATGAGATCGAAGCCTTCATCGCACGCGAATACTGGTCGGTGGAGGCCGAGTGCGCGCATCCCACGCAAGCCTTCACCGCCAAGCTCAACAAGCTCGATGGCAAGAAGTTCGAGCAGTTCACGGTCACCGACGGCGACACCGCCGAAGCCGCGCGCAGCCGCATCGTCAAGGCCGCCAACGGCGCGTTGCATGTCACCGACGTCATCAGCAAGGAGCGCAAGCGCCGGCCCTCCCCGCCATTCACCACCTCCACGTTGCAACAGGAAGCCTCGCGCAAGCTCGGCTTCACCACCAAGCGCACCATGCAGGTCGCACAGAAGCTGTACGAAGGCGTGGCGATCGGCGAAGAAGGCACGGTCGGCCTGATCAGCTACATGCGTACCGACTCGGTCAGCCTGTCGCAGGACGCGCTGGGTGAAATCCGCGACGTCATCGCGCGCGACTTCGGCACCGGGGCATTGCCCGACAAGCCAAACTTCTACAAGACCAAATCCAAGAACGCCCAGGAAGCGCACGAGGCCGTGCGCCCGACATCCGCGCTGCGCATACCCTCGCAGGTCGCCAGATACCTCACCGACGACGAGCGCCGCCTGTACGAGCTGGTCTGGAAGCGCGCCGTGGCCTCGCAGATGGTGCCGGCCACGCTCAACACCGTCAGCGTGGACCTGGCGGCCGGCAACGAGCATTCCTTCCGCGCCAGCGGCACCACCGTCATCGATCCCGGCTTCCTGGCCGTCTACGAAGAGGGCAAGGACACCAAGGGCAAGGACGACGACGACGAGGGCCGCAAGCTGCCCAGGATGAAGACCGGCGACCGCGTGCCGCTGGAACGCATCCATGCCGACCAGCACTTCACCCAACCCCCGCCGCGCTTCACCGAAGCCGCGCTGGTCAAGACGCTGGAGGAATATGGCATCGGCCGGCCCTCCACCTATGCCTCGATCATCCAGACGTTGCTGTTCCGCAAGTACGTGGAGATGGAAAGCCGCAGCTTCCGGCCGTCGGATGTCGGACGCGCGGTATCCAAGTTCCTCAGCAAGCACTTCACCCAGTATGTCGATTACGACTTCACCGCCAAGCTCGAGGACGAGCTGGACGCCGTGAGTCGTGGCGAGCAGGACTGGGTGCCGCTGATGGAGAAGTTCTGGGGCCCGTTCAAGGAGCTGGTCGACGACAAGATCGAATCCGTCGACCGCACCGAGGCCACCGGCGCCCGCGAACTGGGCACCGACCCCAAGACCGGCAAGCCGGTCAGCGTGCGCCTGGGCCGCTACGGACCCTATGCCGCACTGGGCAGCATGGCCGAGGACGTCGAGGAAAAACCGAGGTTCGCCTCGCTGCGCCCCGGCCAGAGCATGCACACCATTTCGCTGGCCGATGCCATCGACCTGTTCCGCCTGCCACGCACGCTCGGCCAGCACAAGGACGAGGACGTCACCGTCGGCGTCGGCCGTTTTGGCCCCTTCGCCAAACGTGGCGCGACCTACGCCTCGCTGAAGAAGGAAGACGACCCGTATACCGTCACGCTCGAGCGCGCGGTCGAGCTGATCGAGGAAAAGGAAGAGTTCGCCCGCAACCGCATCATCAAGGAATTCGACGGCAGCGACATCCAGGTGCTCAACGGGCGCTACGGCCCTTACATCAGCGACGGCAAGATGAATGGCCGCATCCCCAAGGATCGCGAACCCAAGTCGCTGACCCTTGAAGAAGTCATCAAGCTGATGGAAGACACCGGCAAGCCGATGCGTGGCCGCTTTGGCAAGAAGGCCGCGAAGAAGGCACCTGCGAAAAAGGCTGCAAAGAAAACCGCCAAGAAAGCGATCAAGAAGACCGCGAAGAAAGCCGGCAAGAAAGCGGCAAAGAAAACGGCAAAGAAAGCAGTGAAAAAGGCCGGAGCAAAAAAGGTGGCGAAAAAAGTCGTCAGGAAAACAGCCAGTTCCAATACCGACGCCGACGACGCCCCGTTCTAAGCCCAATGCAGTCGCAGCCCGGGTAAAGCGGCAGGCCGCACCCGGGAGGACACTGCATCGCCAAGTGCATCCGGTTGCGCCTCGCTTGCCGGGTGATGGGGCCTCAGCACGATTGCGTCACCACCGCCAAGGCGGGTGCTTTTCGCAGACGCAGTCAGTCCATCCATGGACACCGGTGTTGATGTAGGAGCGGCTTCAGCCGCGAGCTCTTGATCTTGCCTTGCATTTTTGCAGGAGCGACGTAAGTCGCGATAGGTGCTGCGGGCGTGCCATCGCGACTTACCGGTGGCGGCATGCCGCCGCCACTGCTACACAAGCCAGATCAACATCCACATCAACTTCAAGATCAACATCAAGATCAAACGCTTCCGCGCTGTCGCGCGGGTTACTTTTGTTGCGGCAAAAGGTAACCAAAACCATTGCTCCTGACGCCTGCCGATGCGATGAATCCGCATCGGTGCCCTGCGCTTCGGACTGGGGCACATCCGTGTGCCCCACCCGCTACGCGGGCGCCATTCGGCGGCCCAGATCGTTCCAGACGATCTGTCCCCGAAAAGGGTACGGCCCCCAAACTCGCTCCACTACGTTGCGCTCAAACATGGGCACCTTTTCCCCCTTTTCGGCTGCGATGCTCGGCAAGCTTTAAGTCGCACAAGTCAAAAGCAAAAACAAAAGAAAAAGCAAAAGAAAAAAAGCAAAAGCAAAAGCAAAAGCAAAAGCAAAAGCAAAAGCCAACATCGATAGCGACAAGCCCACCAATACCGTCATTCCTGCGAAGGCAGGAATCCAGCGACTTACGCGCAATCAACAGCAACGTCACTGGATGGACAGACATTCGTCTGCCAAAAAACCCCGCCTTCGCGGGAATGACGGTCGAGTTTGGACAGGTCCAGTCGCGTGCGGAAACCATGAATCGCGCCCTTTGCCTTTGCCTTTGCCCCTGGCACTTGATCTTGTGCGGCGTTAAGCAAGCCGAGCACCGGCGCCCAAAGTGGCCGAAGAGGCACCCATGTCTGAGCGCAACGCAGTGGAGCGAGTTTGGGTGCCGTGCCACTTTGGGCTCCGGCGCGCAGGGAACCGGGACGGCTCCATCGTCCCGGCGCAGCGCCCGTCGCGGATGGTTTTGGTTACTTTTGCCTTATCAAAAGTAACCCGCGCGGCAGCGCGGAAGCGTTTGATGTTGATCTTGATCTGGCTGTTGTAGGAGTGGTGGCGACATGCCGCCACCGACAGGTCGCCTTCATTGCTCCGGATAACCTGATCGCGACTTACGTCGCTCCTACAAAAACACCAACGTCCACGGATGGACAGACATGCGTCCGCCAAAAGACCCCGATGTCGCGGGAATGACGGTCTAATTGGACCCTCAAGTCAAACCTGATGCATTGCTGTCCCTATGTGACAACCACCCACTTGACCCAGCCCCCAAGGATCGCGAGCCTACCCCCATGCCCGTCCCACCCACCCTGTCCCCCCGCGAAGCCGCCAACGTCCTGCACGCCGGCGGCATCATCGCCTACCCGACCGAAGCCGTCTGGGGACTGGGCTGTGACCCCTTCGACGAAGCTGCGGTCCTGCGCCTGCTCGCACTCAAGCAGCGCAGCGTCGACAAGGGCCTGATCGTGATCGCCGCCTCGATCGACCAACTCAAACCGCTGATCGACTTCGACGGCCTGCCCACCGAGCGCCTCACCGAAGTCCTCGCCAGCTGGCCTGGTCCGCACACCTGGATCATGCCGGCCGAACCCACCTCGCCAGGATGGATCACCGGTACGCACGACGGCATCGCAGTCCGCGTCACGTCGCACCAGGGCGTGATTGCCCTATGCAATGCCTTTGGCGGGCCGTTGGTCTCCACCAGTGCCAATCCGTCCGGCGCACCTGCACCGACCACGCTGGAAGCGCTCGACCCTGCGCTACGTGCATCGCTCGATGGCATCGTGCCCGGCGCAACCGGCACCCGCGCACGGCCCAGCAACATCCGTGACGCACTGACCGGCGCCTCGCTACGGGCCTGAGCACTGCTCGCCCGCGGCCCTTGTCCACGCGGTTTGCGACTGAATCGGCACGAACCAGCACATCCCTGGCGCTTGGACTCACCGCGCCCGCGGCGCAAGATGTCCACATGGCCTACGACCGCATGCCCGTCCCGACCATCCTGCCTGGCTGCCTTGTGCTGGCCTGCCTGGCGCTCCCGGCCGCCGTCGCTGCCGCCGACACGCCCGCTGGCGAGGTCACCATCTACCGTTGCACCGACGCCAAGGGGCACCTGGCCCTGCGCGACACGCCCTGCCACAAGGGCGAGACACAGGAAACACGCAGCATGGTGCGGCCCAAGGACGGCCCCCCACCCACACCGGTGGTCGCACCCGCCCCGCAGGCCCCGCAACCCGAACCCCCTGTACGCACGCGCGTCGTCGTGGTCAGGCCACCCCAACCGTTGTACCAATGCATCACGCCCGACGGCGACAGTTACACCAGCGACTCGCCGGAAGGCCGCCCCCGCTGGGTGCCCTTGTGGACGCTTGGGTACCCGGGTTACCGGCCACGTGGCTGGCATGGCGGCGGCACCAGCAGCAGTATCGATATCGACACCGGCAACGTGCGCATCCACGCAGGAAACACTGGCCGGCCACCCACCAGCCTTGCCCGTGCCAGCTATGGCGGCGCCGGCACCTGGATCCGCGACACCTGCCATGCCTTGCCGCAGCAGGAAGTCTGCGCGCGCCTTGTCGACCAACGCGACGAGATCCGGACCCGATTCTTCAATGCACAGCAGACCGAGCGTGACCGGTTGCGGGTCGAGGAACGCGGCATCAACGCACGCCTGGACAACGATTGCGGCGGACATTGATGCTGGATGTTCCTCGCGCCATCGTGCCACTCCCGGCAGCATCCCGATCAGCTCCTTCGATACCCGAACCAGCAATGCCCACATTACCCATGACCCCATCAAAGCTCCCGCTCCTGCTTGCCTTGCCGCTGCTGGCCGTGTTCGTGATCCCCGCGTACGCGCAACGCCATGTCGTGATCTATCGCTGCACCAATGCCAGTGGCGCATTGACCATCCAGAATGACGAGCCCTGCCCCAAGGGCAGCAAGCAGCAGAAGACAACGATCGATGTGCCGCCACCGATGCCGACGTACGAATCGCGCGCCCAACGCATGCCCAGGATCGTCGCCGCGGAAAAAAAGCAGGAAGCACAGCGGATCGAGCAAGAGGTCCAGGCTGCGCTTCCCCCACCCGTGCCCGAAGAGGATCGCAAGCCACCGCCACCCTTGTTCGAATGCACCACCTGGGACAAGCAAACCTATCTGAGCGAGCAGGAAACCCCGCCACAGCGCTGCGTCCCGATCCAGGTCGTCGGCTTGAATGGTGTCGTCAACGCTGCCGCGCAGGCCTGCCGCTACACCACCGACACCTGCACACCGGTGCCGGAGGACGCCTTGTGCCGTGGATGGCAGAGCCGCGTAAATGAAGCCAAGTTCCGCGCCCACTTTGCCGGCCAAAGCGGCAGCGAAAACCGCCAGCTCGACTACGAGACAATGGCTGCAATGTTGCGTAACAGCACCTGCGGTCAATAGGCCGCCGGCAGCGATCAGCTACAATTCGCACTGGATTCCGGCTGCTGTACCTCTGCTTTAACGCGGCCCCGGGCCCCATGGCCGGACGCCACGGCCGCGATCGACCACCCGCACCCACCCACCTCGAACGACCACGTCCGCACAGCGCAACGGACGTCAGGATTCTTTAGCCTTGAATACCCTCACACGCCTGCGCCAGGACTGGCTGGGCAACATCCGCGGCGACGTGCTCGCCGGCATGGTCGTCGCCCTGGCACTGATCCCCGAAGCCATTGCCTTCTCGATCATTGCCGGCGTCGACCCCAAGGTCGGCCTGTACGCCTCGTTCTGCATCGCCGTGGTGATCTCGTTCACCGGCGGACGGCCTGCGATGATCTCGGCCGCGACCGGGGCAATGGCACTGGTCATGGTCGACCTGGTTCATGACCACGGCCTGCAATACCTGCTGGTCGCCACGCTGTTCACGGGGGTATTCCAGATCATCGCCGGCCTGCTGAAACTGCCGGCGTTGATGCGCTTCGTCTCGCGCTCGGTGATCACCGGCTTCGTCAATGCGCTGGCGATCCTGATCTTCATGGCACAGCTGCCGCAGTTGATCGACGTGCCGTGGGCGGTGTACCCGATGGTCGCGGGTGGGCTGGCGATCATCTACCTGTTCCCCCGCATCACGCGCGCCGTGCCATCGCCACTGGTCGCCATCGTGGTGCTGACGATCATTGCCATCAGCGCAAAGATCGCGATACCGACCGTCGGCGACATGGGCGAACTGCCCGATGCGCTGCCGATGTTCCTGCTGCCGCAAGTGCCGCTGACGTTGGAGACGTTGTGGATCGTGTTGCCGGTGTCGGCGACGCTGGCCGTGGTCGGCCTGCTGGAGTCGATGCTGACCGCGCAGATCGTGGACGACTTCACCGACACCGCCAGCGACAAGAACCGCGAAGCACGGGGCCAGGGAATCGCCAACATCGCCGCGGGCCTGCTCGGCGGCATGGCCGGTTGCGCGATGATCGGGCAGTCGGTGATCAACGTGAAGTCCGGTGGTCGTGGGCGGTTATCGACGCTGGTGGCCGGCATTTTCCTGCTGATCCTGGTGGTGTTCGCCGGGCCGTGGGTCAAGCAGATCCCGATGGCCGGGCTGGTGGCGGTGATGATCATGGTCTCGATCGGCACCTTCAGCTGGAGTTCGATCAAGCACCTGCGCACGCATCCGACCACGTCCAGCATCGTCATGCTCGGCACCGTGGTCGTCACCATCTTCACCCACGACCTGGGCAAAGGCGTATTGACCGGCGTGCTGTTGTCGGCGCTGTTCTTCGCGCGCAAGATCGGCCGGGTGATGCATATCGCTTCGGCGGCGACCCAGGACGGGCGGATGCGTACCTACACCGTCACCGGCCAGGTGTTCTTCGCCTCGGCCAATGACTTCGTGGCCGGCTTCGACTTCCGCGAAGTGCTCGAACGCGTGCGCATCGACGTCGCCAACGCGCACTTCTGGGACCTGAGCGCGGTCGGCGCATTGGACAAGGTCGTGTTGAAATTCCGTCGCGAAGGCAGCGAAGTCGAGATCGTCGGCCTCAACGAAGCCAGCGCCACCATGATCGACCGGCTCGGCGTGCACGATGGCGTGCGCGAAAAGAGCGACGCACAGCGACTGATGGGCGACCAATGAGGAGTTCCCATGTCTGACACAACACCGGCAACCTCGACGCTGTTCAATGCCGACGGTCATGTCCTGGCTGCGATCGACCCGTCGCAATACAGCAACAGCGTGACCGCATACGCTGCCTGGGCCGCAGTCCGCATGGGCGCAGCATTGGAACTGCTGCACGCCATCGAACGCAGCCCGACTCCACCCGGCACCGACCTCAGTGGCAACCTGTCATTGGGCAGCCAGGAGCAGCTGCTGGCCGACATGGCCGCACTGGATGCGCAGCGCGGCAAGCTGTCGCAGGAGCACGGCCGCCTGCTGCTGCAGCAAGCCGCTGCACACGCAAAGCAAACCCACGGCATCGATGCCGGACGTCACCAGCGCCACGGCACCCTGGTCGACGCCCTGCTGGAAGCCGAACCCGACGTGCGTTTGTTCGTGCTCGGCAAGCGCGGCGAACACGCCGATTTCGACAGCGGCCATCTCGGCAGCCAGCTTGAACGCGTCGTCCGCGCCGTGCACCGCCCCGTGCTGGTCGCCGCGCGCGCCTACCACCCGATCACACGTTTCATGATCGCCTTCGACGGCAGCGCCACCACCCGCAAATGCGTCGAGATGGTGGCGGCCAGCCCGCTGCTACGCGAGCTGGAATGTCATGTACTGATGGTCGCCGAAGCAAGTGCCGGTCACGACGCCGATCTGGACTGGGCACGCGCCCAACTGGCATCCGCAGGTTACGAGCCGCAACTGCATCAGGTCGCCGGCACCCCCGATGCGGTGATCGCGAAGCAGGTCGCCGCGCTTGACATCAACCTGGTGGTCATGGGTGCCTACGGACACTCGAAGATCCGCCAGATGATCGTTGGCAGTACGACCACGCAGGTCCTGCGTAGTTGTCATATCCCGGTATTGTTATTACGCTGAATGCATCCTGCGCGCATCAACCCGTGCAACGGCCCGGCGCGGTCGTCCAGGCAGATAATAGTGAAGGGCGATGCGACCGCTGCTTTCACCTGCCTGGGCCTACAACCGACCGGTTTCAAACGATCGCTCCCAGCCACCGGCGCTCACCACGCGACCCGCTTGGAACGTGAACTCCACACGGAACACGTTCTTGCCTTGGCTGTCGATGAACTCTACTTCGACCTTGCGCGATGAGCAGGCATCCGCGGGCATGTCCATGTAGTCCCAGCCCAGGAAGCGGTAAGTGTCCGCCTTCATCACTCGCGCAAGTTCGCGAGCGCCATCGACTCCCGTTCCCAGCGGACGAGCCACGTCACCTGCGCCGAGATTGAAACTAGCCGATGGAGCGACCAGTGCCGCGAGCCCGTCATCCGGGTTGGTTGCCCGTTTGACGACTTCAACGGCGCGAAGGCTCAGGAATTGATGCAGTTCACGTGAGCCCGTGATTTCCGGCAGACCGCATCCGGGAGGGCCTGCGTATGTGGAACCCGCGGCCAGGACCAAACCAACCAACACCAGCCATCGATGCATTCTCATCGGCAGAGAGCGACGCATGGTTTCGATGGCGGCAATGGGTCCAGGCCGGTCAGAACCCATATCGCAAGAATCCACCATCCACCGCAATGCACTCTCCCGTCACGTAACTGGCCGCAGGCATGCAAAGAAAAGCAACCGCGGCTGCGACCTCCTCCGGCTCGCCGATGCGGCCCATCGGTGTACGCAGCAACACTTCGTCCAGGTAGTCGGGATCGGATAACTTCTTCGACGTGCGCCGTGTACGGATGTACCAGGGCGCGACTGCATTGACGCGGACACCATCCTCGGCCCATTCGACCGCAAGATTCTTCGTCATCTGGTGCATCGCGGCCTTGCTCATGCCGTAGGGCGCGCCGCTGCGGACGTGGGTGAGGCCCGAGACGCTACCGACGTTGACGACGCTGGATGACGCGTGCGTGGTGAGTAGCGGATGGGCGTAGCGGGTGAGCTCGAAGGCGCCGAACAGGTTGACCTCGAAGATCTCGCGCCACTCGTCTTCGCTGTAATCGTTGCTGGGGCGGGTGAGGTTGGTCCCGGCGTTGTTGACGAGGATGTCCAGGCCGCGGTCGTGGTCCTCGACCCAGTCCAGTATCTCGCGGCGCTGCTCGTCATCGGCGACATCGGCGATCATGGCGCTGATGGCGTCGCTGCCGAAATCCGCTGCGAGTTCGTCGCGGGCGTCTTCGAGCCTGTCGCCGTCGCGCGCGACGATCAGCACCTGGGCGCCCAACCCCAGCAGTTCGTGGGCGATCGCAAGACCGATGCCGGCGCTGCCGCCGGTGACCAGGGCCAGTTGTCCATCGAGCCGCCAGCGGCTGGGATCCATTGCCATGCTCCTGCTGCGTATCGGGGTGCGGCCGGTCGTGCAGGCCGTGCTGTGCTTCCTGTTGCCGCGTAGGATAACGCCAACCGATCCGTAGACCATGAGGAGTGCCGCGATGAATACGCCTTGCCTGCCGCGCCTGTCCTTGCTGCCTGTTGCAGCGCTGTCCACCGTACTGCTCTGTGCTGCCTGCAGCAGGCCTGAGGCGCCCCCGACCGACCAGCCACCCGAGCCGCAAGCCGCGCAGGCGCAAGCCGATCCATACCAGCAGACGCATTCCGAGCTCAATGATGCGATCCAGCGACCGATCAACAAGGCCAAGGCCGTGGAGTCGACGGTGCTGGATGCAGCGGACCAGCAACGTGCGGACATCGATGCGCAGACCGGTGGGTGATCGCCATGGGCCCAGGATCTGCACACCGCTTGCGTGTGTAGGAGCGGCTTCAGCCGCGAGCGCTTGATCCTGCTTTGGCATGGGGTTCTGCAGGAGCGACGTCAGTCGCGATAGTCCTCCGGGACGCTGTTCGCGACTGACGTCGCTCCTGCAAGAGCTAGAGAGAAAACAGGGGCAAGGGCTCGCGGCTGAAGCCGCTCCTACGAAGGGCAGGGTGCATTTGCGTCATTTGCTGAATTCGGTGGGTTGTTCCAGCTGGAAGATGGCGTCAGCCACGTCCTCGAGTTTTTCAGCGAGGATCGCCTGCGCGTCGTGCAAACCGCGGTTGTAGTAATACGCGCCGATCTGGTCGGTGAAGAAGTCCAGCAGGAACTCGGCGTCGAAGCCACCGATCTGCTGGTGCAACTCCTGGTCGAAATACAGGCGGATCCGTTGCACGATCGCGGCTTTCTGGTCGCGGTCGAATGCGATGCCAGGCATGGTTTTCTCCCCTGATCCCGGGTCAGTGCGCGGCACCGACCCGGTATGCATTGCTCGCTGCGCTCAGAAGCCGCAGAAGCAATACGCAAGCGCCTTGACCGGCGCGCCGTGGCCGCGCTGGTTGATCGCGCTGTCCAGGAATTGCAGGTCCTTGCCAGCTTGCGGCACGGCCTTGGCAAGCAACCCCTGGGCCACGCTGGAGTGGCGCAGCAATGCGCTTGCGGCGCCGTTCTGGGACATGCGGCTGAAGAAGCGCTCGAACGGTGTCATCGGTTTTTCGACGTAACGCACCCGGTAGTCGCCCTGCCTTGCCGAGTCTTGCCCGCTTGGCGGCGTCTGCGACGGCATCCTGCAAACCGCCCATCTGGTCGACCAGGCCACGCTGCTTGGCCTGCGCCCCAGTCCATACGCGGCCGCGGGCGACGGCGTCGATCTGCGCGACGCTGCGGTTGCGCGCCTTGGCCACGCGGCCGGTGAAGTCGCGGTAGCCCTTGTCGATCACCGATTGGATCACCTGCCCGACGTCCGGGTCCAGCGGGCGGGTGATGTCGAACGCACCGGCAAACCGCGTGGTGCCGACGCCATCGGTATGCACGCCGATCTTTTCCAGCGCGCGCGGGATGGTGGGGATCAGTCCGAAGATGCCGATCGAGCCGCTGATGGTCGATGGATTGGCATAGATGCGATCGGCGTTCATGCTGATCCAGTAGCCACCTGACGCAGCCAGATCGCCCATGGACACCACGACCGGCTTGCCGGCGGTCTTGAGCGCCACGACTTCACGACGGATTTTTTCTGACGCGAACACTTCGCCGCCGGGCGAATTGACTCGCAGTACCACGGCCTTGACCTTGTCGTCGTCGCGCGCGTCGCGCAACAGGTTGGCGGTGGAGTCGCCACCGATGGTGCCCGGCGGCTGCTCGCCACCGCTGATCTCGCCCTCGGCAACCACCACCGCGACCTGCGGGCGTTCGTCGACCGGATCCAGCGTGATGGTGATGCGCTTGAGGTAATCGTCCAGGCCGATCTCGCGGAAACCATCCTCGGCATCGGCGTCGGCGACGCCGCGCTGGGCCAGCAGGTCGTCCACCTGCGCTTGGGTCTTGAGGCCATCGACCAGCTTGTGCTGCATCGCGTAACGCGCCAGGTCGCCGCCGGCGGCCTGGATGTCGGTCGGCAAGGTGTCGATCTGCGCGCCCAGGACCCTCGGATCGAGGTTGCGTGCCTTGCCGATGTCGCCCAGGTAACGCTGCCAGATGTCGTTCATCCAGAACAGGTCCGCCTGCTTGGACTCGGGTGAGGCGGCGTCGAGGATGTAAGGCTCTGCTGCGGACTTGTACTCGCCGACGCGGAACAGGTGCACGTCGACGCCCAGCTTGTCCTGCAGGCCTTCGCGGTAATACTGGCGATAGCGGCCCAGGCCTTCCAGCATCAGCCCGCCCATCGGGTCCAGGTAGACCTCGTTGGCCTGGGCGGCCAGCAGGTACTGGTTCTGGTCGAGGTTTTCGGCAAAGGCCACGACCTGCTTGCCCGAGGCGCGCAGGTCGGCCAGTGCGGCGGCCAGTTCGCGGATCGAGGCGTAGCCACCAAAGCTCATCTGGTCGGTGCGCAGCAGCACGCGCTCGATGTGCTTGTCGGTTTTTGCCGATGCGATGGCGCGCAACAGGTCGCGTAGCTGCACCTCACCCGTCGATTGCTGCCCCGTCGCCCTGGCCAGGGAACGGCTGACCGGGTCCGAGCTGTACTGCTCGACCAGCTTGCCTTCGGGCGCGATCACCAGCGTGGTCCGCGAAGACATCGGACGGACGCTGTCCTTGGCACTGAGCGCGGCCAGCACCACCAGCAGCAGGCCGAAAAACAACAGGTTGAAGACCAGCCGGCGGGTGAAGTTCATCGCGTCCCACAGGCCCTTGAAGAATCGGGCGATGGGGCCGCGCGCGTGCCTTGCGCCTGGGCCCGGGGCGTGGGTGGTGGATTGGGTCATGCGCGTGGTTCCAGGAAGCGGGTCGAGACCGACCAAGGGCAATAGCGTAACGGCGCAGGGTCGCCGAAGCACCCGCCTTTAGTCACCCGTCGTTGTTCACGAATGGCCCTGGCCGCGCCTGGCAGCCTGCCCGGCTGGCGCGCCAGCCAACGCCATCAAGCGGCCAATGCTGCGCATGAAGCGCCATCCCAGCAGGATGGCTGCCATCGACAACCCGGCGATCAACCCGATCCACATCCCGCGCGGCCCCATCGCCGGCACCAGGCCGCCCAGTCCAAGGCCCAGCACCGCCCCCAGCGGCATGCCCACCGCCCAATAGGCGATCGCTGCCAGCAGCATCGGCCGGCGCGTGTCCTTGAGCCCGCGCAGCGCCCCGGAGGACAGCACCTGGACGCCGTCAGGGAACTGGAAGGCCGCCGCATACAACAGCAGCGAGGCCGCCAGCGCAGCGACCGTTGCATCATGGGTATACAGGCTGACGATGGCATCGTTGCCCATCAGCAGTGCCATCGCCGAGATCGACTGCGTGCACAGCGCCAACGCATAGCCGGCAAAGGCTGCTCGGCGCACGCCATCGACGTTGCCGCGACCCAGCGCATGGCCCACGCGCACCGTGGTCGCTTCGGCCAGGCCGACCGGGATCATGAAGCACAATGCCGAGACGTTGACCGCGATCTGGTGCGCGGCCGCAGGCACTTCGCCCAGGCGTCCGATCAGCAGCGCGGTGACGATGAACAGGCTGCCTTCCATGGTGATGGTCACGCCGATCGGCAGGCCCGTCGACAGCAGGCCACGGATCGGCTGCCAACGAGGACGCTCGAACCGCGCGAACAACTGCAGGTCCGCGAACCGGCGCGCGCGCCACAGGTACAACGCAAAGACCAGCGCCTGCGCCCACATCATCACCGCCGAAGCGATGCCCAGGCCACCGGCGCCCAGCTCCGGAAACGACAGCCCGGGGATCGCCGTCGTAACCAAACGTCCATGCATAGCCCAGCGGCAACAACACCAACAGCCCGCCAAACCCCAGCAGCATCGTCGGCCAGGTCCAGTGCAGGCCATCGCTGAGGTAGCGCATCGCCAGGTACAGCGTCAGCGCCGGTACGCCCCAGCGGATGCCATGCAGGAAGTCCGTCGCGCCCGGACGGATTGTCGATGCGATGCCCATGGGTTCCAGTGCGTGCACCGCCAGGGTCAGGAAGCCGAACATCAGCACGCCCAGCGCCAGCGCAAGCCACAGCGCCTGGCGGAACAACGGCCCGATCTCGTCGCGACGCCCGGCGCCATCCAGGTGCGACACCGACGGCGGCAACGACATCAACGTGCCCATCGGCGCCATCATCGGCAGGAAGAACAGCGCGGTGCCGACCGACACCGATGCCAGCGCCGTGGTGCCGTAATGGCCGGCGATCACGCTGTCGACAAACCCGATCAAACCGGTCGACAGGTGTCCGGCCACCAGTGGTCCTGCGAGGATCGCACTGGTGCGCACTTCGTTGCCGAAGCGCCATGGGGACGCAATGGGTGGCGACATGATCGCGGGACCGGGGCGCCAGGCGACTGCGGCCGCGCCACTGCGGCGCTGGTGCCGGGTCGCGGCGAGCCGCCATCTTACCCGTCGGGCTCCAGCGGTTGTCATAGGAGCGGCTTCAGCCGCGAGCTCTTGATCTTGTGGTTGCCCAGGCTCTGGCCTTTGTAGGAGCGACGTAAGTCGCGATCAAGGGTCCCGGGATTGCTGATCGCGACTTACGTCGCTCCTACAAGGGCCGAAGCTACAACAGGATCAAGACTCGCGGCTGAAGCCGCTCCTACGACAGGCAACCGCCACGGCCCGGCGACCGCCATCGGGTTGGCAACGGGTTACGCTAAGCACCCGAGAACACCCGACAGCATCGATACTCGAGTCCGCCAGATGACCGATCCCGACACGCTCCCCGCGCCACCCCCCGTCGCCGGCAATGAAACCACCCGCGGCGACTGCAGCAATTGCGGCACGCCGCTGCTCGGCCCGCATTGCTACCACTGCGGACAGCCGATCCACGGGCTGGTGCGGCATTTCAGCAGCATCATTGGCGACTTCCTGGACAGCGTGCTGGATTTCGATGCACGCATCTTCCGCACCTTGTGGCCGCTGTTCGCGCGACCGGGTTTCCTGAGCCGCGAATACTTCGCCGGTCGCCGGGTGCGTTACGTCAGCCCGGTGCGGCTGTTCGTCTTCCTGAGTCTCGTCACGTTTTTCATCGCGCAGTTCGCCACGCCTGACATCGACAACAACGCCATCAAGTTCAGCGGCGACGACACGATCGCCAAGGCTGCCACTGTCGCCGAAGTCGAAGCCGCCCGCGACAAGGCGCTGCAGGAACTGACCAAGGCACGCAGCGAGATCCCGGACAATGTGCCCGGCGCCCGGGCGGGCGTGGATGCGGGTATCAGCCAGGTGCGCCGGCAGGCCAGCGAGCGGATCGAGCAGCTGAGCGCTGCGTCCAACGGCACAACGCCAGCCACCGCTGATACCGCTGCCAAGGACGACACGCCCGACGACATCAGTTTCAACGGCAGGCCCTGGGACCCGGTCACCAACCCGATCGCGGCCTCCTGGTTGCCTGGCTTCGCCAATCGCTGGCTCAACGAGCAGGCCGGCCACGGCAAGGACAACATCGCGCGCCTGCAAAAAGATCCCAGCCTGTTCAAGGACGCAGTGCTCAGTGCACTGCCCTCGACCCTGTTCGTGTTGTTGCCGATCTTTGCACTGATGCTGAAGATCGCATACCTGTTCAAACGACGACTTTACATGGAGCACCTGATCGTCGCATTGCACAGTCATGCCTTCCTGTGCCTGGCACTACTGCCAATATTTGCGCTGATGACGCTGGGCAGGGCAGTGCCAGCGGTGTCCGGCTTCACTGCGTTTCTCGATGGCCTGATCCTGTTGTGGATGCCGATCTACCTGTTGCTGATGCAGAAACGCGTGTACGGACAGGGCTGGATGATGACGCTGCTCAAATACAGCGTGCTGGGATTCTGCTACATGCTGCTGCTGTCGCTGGGCGTGATGCTCACCATGATTGCCAGCCTGGTATGGATGTAAGCATGGCGGCGCGCGCGCCATGTCCGTTGTACCGGTGGCTGCAACGCACGTGTTTCGACTGGCACGCTGAGGTGTCGCAACCCCTGTAGGAGCGGCTTCAGCCGCGAGCTCTTGATGTTGCTGCTGCTTTTTGTATGAGCGACGTAAGTCGCGATAGATGCTGCGGGTGCGCAATCGCGACTTACCGGTGGCGGCATGCCGCCACCACTGCTACACAAGCCAGATCAAGATCAACATCAACATCAACATCAAGATCAAACGCTTCCGCGCTGTCGCGCGGGTTACTTTTGTTACGGCAAAAGGTAACCAAGACCATGGCTCCTGACGCTTGCCGATGCGATACAGCCGCATCGGTGCCCTGTGCTTCGGACTGGGGCACATCCATGTGCCCCACCCGCTACGCGGGTGCCGTTCGGCGGCCCAGATCGTTCCGGACGATCTGTCGTCAAGAAGGGTGCGGTGCCCAAACTCGCGGGCTGCGCGCACTCGGACATGGGCACCTTTCCCCCTTCTTGACTGCGATGCTCGGCAAGCTTTAAGTCGCACAAGATCAAGATCAAGATCAAGATCAAGAGCCTGATCCAAAGCCAAAGCCAAAGCCAAAGCCAAAGCCAAGGTCAAGGTCAAGGTCAAGGTCAAAACGGACAGTCACACCAATACCGTCATTCCTGCGAAAGCAGAACTCCAGTGACTTTGGCGCAATCAACAGCAACGTCGCTGGATGGACAGACATGCGTCTGCCAAAAGACCCCGCCTTCGCGGGAATGACGGTTGTGGGGGGACAGACTCGGTCGACTACGAAAACACCATAAAGCGCTGTCCTTGTCCCTGTCCTTGCCTTGGCATTGCCTTGGCCTTGGCCTTGGCCTTGGCCTTGGCCTTTGTCTTTGGCCCTTGACCCTGTGCGGCGTTAAGCAAGCCGAGCACCGGAGCCCAAAGGGGCCGAAGAGGCACCCATGTCTGAGCGCAGCGAGTTTGGGTGCCGTGCCGCTTTGGGCTCCGGCGCGCAGGGAACCGGTGACAGCTTCATCGTCACCGGCGCAGCGCCCGTCGCGGATGGTTTTGGTTACTTTTGCCTTATCAAAAGTAACCCGCGCGACAGCGCGGAAGCGTTTGACGTTGCTGTTGCGTTTGACGTTGCTGTTGCGTCTGATGTTGCAGCTGCGATTGCCGGAATGGCGGCATGCCGCCGCCACTCCTGCAGAAGTCCAAAACAACATCAAGAGCTCGCGGCTGAAGCCGCTCCTACTCGTAACCTGGATAACCAGCTACTGCTGCAAGCGCGACCGCAACCACCCTGCGCGATTCACCGCCGGGGTTGATATCAACTCACGCCGCAACGCATCACGCTCCTGCGGCGCAGTCCGCTGGGCCAGTGTGATCAGGTCCAGGCGCTCGGCACGCGGCATCGCCCGCAGGATGGAAAGCAGTGGCTCGCGCTGCGCTACCGGTACCTGCATCAGCAACGGACGCAAGCCGGGATAATCAGCACCCAGCGACGGCCCCAGCAACCAGCCCCGGCGATCGTTGCCATCAAGCTTCTTGAATTGCGTGCGCAAGGCCTGCTGCTGCGCCTGCGGCAAGGCCGCGAACTGCCGTACGGCTGTGCGCAGCTGCCACTGCTCGCTTGGTGACAGCGCTTGCCATGCCTGCCAATGTTCGCGCCGCCTGCGGCGCTCGGCCAACGGCAATGCATCCCAAGCGGCAATGCGTTGCGTCAGTGCCTGCCGTTGCGCCGGCGTCATGGCCTGCAACCTGGCCTGGCGGGCCTTGAGTTGTTTCTGCAGAGGTGCTGGCAACTGCCCGATGCGTTCGGCGAGCGTCGCCGTCTGTGCCGACAACTGCATTGCCGCTGCCAGCAATGCGATCACCAGCGTCATACCCACACCCACGACCTCAGCGCGGCGCATGCGCATCCTCCATCGTCGTTCCGGCTTGCGACGGATCTGCCAGCGGCCCTGCCGCATCAGGCAATGGCGCGGCTTTTGCCGCCCCCGACTGCAACTGCGCCGCATACCAGGCGTAGAAATCGAAGGTATCGATCAGCCCGGCATCGCGGGTATCGGCCAGTTGGTCGAAGTCACCGTGGCTGAGCAAGGCAATGTCGTCGTCAAAGCGCGATGCGGGGGGATCGGACTCCGCCAGGGCGCCTGCCCGGACAGGCAGGCCATTGCTCGCATCGTTGCCAGCCTGGTTCGATAGCAGGCCAGGGAGCAGGAAACTCCCCACAAGAGCAATCACGCAGGCGCCTACTGCAACCCACAACACGGGCAACACCCAGCGTCGTGGCACGGCAGTCGACTGGTTTTCCCCCCGCACGTGCCCGGATTGGCGCATGGCTGGCCCGGCCGACAGATCGCGTCCTGCCAGCGCAGCCTCGCGCAGGCGCGCAAGCCGGACCAGACGCGCCGCGGGCAGGTCCGCAAGCGCCTGCCGCATCGCCCGGTCCAGTGCATGCCAGGTGGCGGCATCGGGATCGCCATGGGCATCGACCGGCAGCGCACGCCGCAGCGCCAGGCGATAGGTTGGTTGCGCGACGCCCAGCACGGCAGCGGCATCGTCTTCCTGCAGACGGGCGACCAGGCTCAGCAGCAACGCCGCACGCGGACCGCGACCCACTTGGGCAAGACGGTCGAACTGCGCGGGCCAGCGCGCCGCCGGGGACGGTGCAACCAGGGTCGGAGCGGCCAGCAGCATCGACCAGAACCGTCGTGGCCACTCCGCGACCGGGTACCGGGCAGCCGTCGCCATGAACCCGTCCAGCGTCGACGCCACGGCGGCCTCGGTGGCCGACGGGTCGCCACCCTGCAGGTCGGCAAACAGGGCAGCACGCCGCTCGACGCCTTTCAGGAAGGCGCTCAGCGCGGGAGGTGCAGCATTAGGGAAAGGGGTTTGCGCAGTCATTGGCTCAACTTCATCGACCCATGATAGCGAGGGCAACCGGCCGCGCGCGCCCTTGGCAGGTGGCGTGGGAAGGCCGGGATTCAGGCGCCGCCGGAAGTACCGCAGAAGACCGCGAACCATTGGCAACGAGCAACAGTGATCCTGTGTCCATAAGAGGTCCCGGGCAACCCGGATGTCACCTAAATCACTGACCTACAAGGGGTGGCGACCCCTACGTGGCGAGATGCCGACGGATCAGGTTGTGCACAGCAAGACACGCTCCTACCACAACAAAACCTTCACCAACACAACGATCCACGTGACAGCAATGTTTCACGCGTAACAATATGATTTATATGGATTAAGTCAGTTTGGTGTTTTTTTAGCCAATCCAGATCCAAAGCGATTTGCAGCCTGATTGCAGCACCCCGCATGGATTACATGCACAGGGTTATCCACAATTTTTGTGGATAAAGGGAAAACTCCTTGTGCTCCGGCTATTTACGGCCGATTCCTGTGCGCCGTCACAGCAAGTCCGTGCAAGTCGACAAGCGATGGGGGCGAGACTTCAGGCATTGGCCACCATCCTGGCGGATCGACCTCGCTAGACTGCCGCGATGCCCTCGCCTGCTGCCATGCCTGCTAGCACTCACGCGCCCCTGTCTGTCTTCAAGGTCGCGCTGCCGCTGCCATTGCCGCGCGTCTTCGATTACCTGCCTGCGGACAGCATGCACATGGACGATGGCAATGCCTGGATCGGCTGCCGGGTGCAGGTGCCGTTTGGCAACCGCACCCTGGTCGGCGTGATCGTCGGCACGGGGCCTGCCGAAGGTGGGGGCGAACTGCGCGCGATCGAGACCTGCCTGGATTCGGAACCCTTGTTCCATGGCGAGCTGCTGCAGTCCCTGCAATGGCTGGCGCGCTACACGCACGCGCCGCTGGGCGAGGTCCTGGCGACTGCGCTGCCTGCCGCCCTGCGTCGCGGCGAGCCATTGCCCGATACGCATGCCTGGGCCTGGCGGCTGACCCAGGCCGGTGCGACCGCGCTGCCGTCGATGCGCGCCGGCAAGCCGCAGGCATTGGCCGAACACCTGCGTGTCCGCCCCGTCGATGAAGACCTGCTCGACGTGCAGGCCGGCGCCGGTTGGCGAAGCGCCGCACGCAGCCTGGACAAGCGTGGACTGGCCGAGCGCGTCGCCGTACCAGCGTCATCCCTGGCGCCGACACCGCAGGTCGGACCCACCCCCAATGACGAGCAGCAGGCTGCGATCGACCGGATCATCGACGCCGCCGCGGGTTTCGCGCCGTTCCTGCTCGACGGTGTCACCGGCAGCGGCAAGACCGAGGTCTACCTGCAGGCCATCGCCGATTGCCTGGCACGCGGCCGGCAGGCGCTGGTGCTGGTGCCGGAGATCGGGCTCACGCCGCAGGTGCTGACGCGGTTCCGCGCACGGCTGGGCGTGCCGGTGCACGCATTGCATTCGGGACTCAACGACAGCGAGCGCGCGCGTGTCTGGACGGCGGCCTGGCGCGGTGAGGCGCGGGTGGTGGTTGGCACGCGTTCGGCCATCTTCACGCCGCTGCCCGACGCCGGCCTGGTCGTGGTCGACGAGGAACACGACACCAGCTACAAGCAGTTCGACGGCATCCGCTACCACGCCCGTGACTTCGCGCTGGTCCGCGGCAAGACACTGGGCGTGCCGGTGGTGCTGGGCAGCGCCACGCCGTCGCTGGAAACGCTGCACAACGCCCATGCCGGGCGCTACGGGCACCTGCGGTTGACCCACCGCGCCGGTGTCGCCAAGCCGCCCTCGGTGCGTGTCCTGGATGTGCGCAAGCGGCCGCTCAAGGCGGGACTTTCGCCGGAAATGCTTGATGCGGTTGCCGCGACCCTGGACGATGGCGGGCAGGTCCTGGTGTTCAAGAACCGCCGTGGCTACGCACCGGTGCTGCTCTGCCATGACTGCGGCTGGAACGCGCAATGCCAGCGTTGCGACGCCGCCATGACCGTGCACGGTGGTGGCCGGCGCCTGCAATGCCATCACTGCGGCGCGCGCAGGCCGGCACCGCCCGCGTGCCCGGATTGCGGTGGACTGGCCTTGCAGCCGCAAGGCATCGGCACCGAGCAACTGGAAGAGTTTCTGACGGCGCGCTTCGACACCTTTCCCGTTTTACGCGTCGACCGTGGCAGTACCCGCCGCCGCGACGCACTGGAGTCGCTGCTGGCCAAGCTGGGCGACCAACCCGGCATCCTGGTCGGCACGCAGATGCTGGCCAAGGGCCACGACCTGGCGCGACTGGCGCTGGTCGCCGTGGTCGGCATCGACGAAGGCCTGTTCAGCGCCGACTTCCGCGCTGGCGAAAAACTGGCGCAACTGTTGATCCAGGTATCGGGTCGCGCCGGCCGCGCCAACACGCCCGGACAGGTGCTGTTGCAAACCCACCATCCCGAGCACCCGTTGCTGCAGACCCTGATCCAGGGCGGCTACCACGCCTTTGCCGAAGCCGAGCTGGAACAGCGCGAAGCTGCCGGGTTTCCGCCGTTCGCGCACCTCGCGTTGCTGCGTGCCGAAGCCAAGCAGGTCGAAGCAACCAACACGTTCCTGCTGGCCGCCAAAACCGCATTGCGCGACGCGACACCGAAAGCAGCCCGGTCAACACTGGAACTACACGGCCCTCTGCCGGCCCCGATGCCGCGCCGTGCCGGCTACCAGCGCGCGCAACTGTTGATGTCGTCGCCAGTGCGCGGGCAATTGCATGCGGTGCTTGATGCTGCCCTGCACGTGATCCATGCCCTGCCCGACGCACGCAAAGTGCGCTGGTCGCTGGATGTGGATCCGGTGGATTTGTATTGAACCGGCTGCTACCGGCAGCGGTCAGTCACTGCCTCGATTGATCACCCGCAGAGCTGCCCGCGCCCCACGAACGACAGCAACCTGCTACACAAATGGGTACCGGCTTGCCGGAACGACGCAATGACACCTGCCTGAGCCTGCAGGTGTGAATAGGCCATGCCACGCACACCCCACTGTGAAGGCGGCGGCTGCCGGACATAGGCTGTGCGCGCACGGCGCGGCGAGCGATCCGTCGAACCACGATCGAAAGGGCAAAGAAACAGAAAAATAAAAGCAAAAGAGAAAGCAACAGCAGCATCGACACCAGGACCAGAAGATGGAGCGCAAGCACCTGGTCGGTAGTGTTGGACTTAGCGCTTTTACCCACAGAACGTCACATGGATTCGTCGCGGGAATGACGATCGTAAAGTGTCAGTCAGCGGCAGCAGGAGTCAGTAGCTACCGGAAAAGCGTCATGCGAGTTTGCGTGGTTTGACTTGTGCGGGTTAGCAAGCGAGCACCGCAGCCCAGAGGGGCCGAAGAGGCACCCATGTCTGAGCGAAGCGCAGCGTAGCGAGATTGGGTGCGTGCACTTGGGCGACACATCGCTGGAACGATGTGGGCAGACGCATGTCGCGCGCAAAGCGCGGTGGGGCACAGCAGCGCCCCTTCCGGCGCGGGACGGACTGCGCCGGGCTCCGGCGTTGCCAACGCTATTTCATCGCTTTGGCTGACAAAGTGACGGGCGAAGTGCGGAGCGTTTGACGTAAGAACAGTATCTAGAAATCCGCAAACTTAATGATCGCCACGACATGCCCCGAGGCGCAACGCCCAGGGATGAACAAAAACTCGTCTGCCCATCGCTCTGGCTTGTGGCGTGGGTCGGCAGGCCGACCTTCTGGCAGAAGGCAGCACGGCGCGGGTCATTTTCGTAGCGCACGATCAACGGGGCGTAAAGCATGTGTTGCAGCGCGATATCGCGATTGGCCCAGGCCCGATCCAGCGACACGTCGGTCTAGTCCGGCTGCCACATCGTACGCACGCACGACAGCAACCGAATGCGTTGCTGCTCTGGAATCGAGTTGCGATACAGGCCGGTCTCCCGCGCCAACTCGCGCACGAAAATCGGGCCGCTGGCACGATAGGGCGTCTGCATATCGAGATGCGTCCATCGCAAGAGAAGAAGCGATTCGCCTGGCTCCGCATCCTCCAGTGTGATCCGGCACGGGTAGCCAGGCTTGCTGTCTGCTTGCATGCGCATGGTGCGAAACGGCCATGGAGTCTCGACAGGTGCATGGCTTAAAACAAACCGCTGACAACGTAGTCCATGGTGCACTGCCTTGGTGGAATGCACGCAAGCTAGCCTTGCTTTCGCGCGCGCGATATCTGGATCATGCACCTCAACACCATGCGCACAACGCAAACGACCCGGTTTCCCGGGCCGTTCCGCACGCGTTCGATCGATACCGCAACTCAGGCGGCAAACAGCCCTTTCATCTTCTTAAGGGCATTGGCCTCGACCTGGCGGATGCGCTCGGCGCAGACGCCGTACTCGTCAGCCAGCTCCTGCAGCGTCACCTTGCTGTCGTCGTCCAGCCAGCGGCGCTTGATGATGTCGCGGAGCGGGCGTCGAGTTGCAACAGGCCTGCGCGCAGCAGCTCGAGCTGGTTGTCCTCGGTGTCGTTGCGCTCGTAGCCTGCGACGGGTCCTGTCCTGGGTCGACCAGGTAAGCCGCCGGGGCGGAGGTGCGCGGTCGTTGTCGTCGTCGTCGGTGGGGTCGAAACCGATGTCGCGGCCGGACAGGCGCGACTCCATCTCGAGCACTTCGCGCTCGGGCACGCCGAGGTCGGCGGCGACGGCCTCATTTCCTCCGCGTTCAACCAGCCGAGGCGCTTCTTGGACTTGCGCAGGTTGAAGAACAACTTGCGCTGCGCCTTGGTGGTGGCGACCTTGACGATGCGCCAGTTCTGCAGGATGAACTCGTGCATCTCGGCACGGATCCAGTGCACGGCAAACGACACCAGGCGCACGCCGACCTCGGGATCGAAGCGCTTGACCGCCTTCATCAGGCCGATGTTGCCTTCCTGGATCAGGTCGCCCAGCGGCAGGCCGTAGCCGTGGTAACCGCGCGCGACGTGCACCACGAAACGCAGGTGCGACATGACCAGCTCCTGGGCGGCGCCCAGGTCATCCTCGTCGCGGAAAGCCCGCGCGAGCGCCTGCTCATCCTCGACCGGAAGCACGGGAATCCCGTGCACGGCGCCGATGTAGGCATCCAGTGAGCCGATTGCGCTGGGGATCGGCAGGTTGTTGGCGACTAAAGCTTGCGACATGGTGGTCTCTCTCATGGGCTCATTTTAGCAGTGACCATGTTGGACTGCTAATGGCCGGGATGGTTCCCCAGCGTTCTGTTCATGGAACGCCAACTGGTTTGGCCCCGGATTTCCAACCCCCCCCAGAGGCCATCCCCTGATATGGGGGTGCTGCAGGTGCCATGCAAGCGGCCCCGGGAGTGGGTGCGCACCAGGCGCGGCCAGCATGTAGAGCGTGGCCGGGGTAAGCAAGGCGCACCCGGCGGCGGCGATGGCCTGGCAAAGTAGGCGCGCCGCGCTGCCGCGCGCCAAGCGCCGGCCTACTTTGGCAGGCGAGTCCAGTTGCGGCGCGGGTGCGCTTCGCCCACACGGGCTACATGTCAAACCCGTCCGGGCAGGCCAGTCCGGCCTCAAGCCCGGTCCAGTGCGATATCTTCCAGTGCGACCCTGGGTGGCAGGCGCCAATCGATCGGCGACTGCCCCTTCCGCAGCAGGTAGTCATTGGTCGAGGAGAAGTGCTTGCAGCCCATGAATCCCCGGTGCGCCGACAGCGGCGACGGATGCGGGGCCTTGAGCACCTTGTGCCGCTGGCGGTCGATGACGGCGCCCTTCTTCTGCGCGTAGCTGCCCCAGAGCAGGAACACCAGTCCTTCGCGCTCGCGGTTGAGTGTCTCCACGATGTGGTCGGTGAAACCTTCCCATCCTTTCCCGGCATGGGCACCGGCATGGCCGTCCTCGACGGTCAGCACCGAATTGAGCAGCAACACGCCCTGTTGCGCCCAAGGCATCAGGTAGCCGTGGTCGGCGCGGGCAACGCCCAGGTCGTTGTGCAACTCCTTGTAGATGTTGACCAGCGACGGCGGCACTGGCACGCCCGGCTGCACCGAGAAGCACAAGCCGTGCGCCTGGCCGGGGCCGTGATAGGGATCCTGGCCGAGGATCACGACTTTCACGTCGTCGAACGGCGTGGCGTCGAGCGCGGCGAAGATATCCCTGGCAGGCGGGTAGATGCGCGCGCCAGCGGCTTTTCGCTTGCGCAGGAACGCGGCAAGTTGTTGCATGTCCTCACGCAACAGGTAATCGCCAACGCGGGCCTTCCAGGAGGGATCGAGCTGGATGCGGTCGACGGCCATCCGGGCATTCTAGGCGTGAATGTGCAATGCGGCCGGCAGTGAGGGCAGCGCGGACGCTTTTCGCAGGAGCGGCTTCAGCCGCGAGCTCTTGATATGTCGTTGGCTGTTGTAGGAGCGACGTGGCGCGATGCACGCGACACCTTCGACTCCTACAACGGCGACAAAACAACAGCAACAGCTCGCGGCTGAAGCCGCTCCTACACGGGCTGCGTCGTCTCCAGCGAGGCTTGCTCGGGCAAGCGTGCGGCACGCAGCTGGAACAGGACCTTGGTGACCAGCAGGCGCTCTTCGATCGGTTTGAGCACCAGGTCGTTGGCGCCTTCACGCAGCAGCTGGCCCTGGTTGTCCTGGTTGGCGTCGCCGGTCATCACCAGCACCGGAAGCGTGCGCTTGTTGTATCCAAACGCGCCACGGATCTGCGACAACAGGTCGCGACCACTGAGTTCGCCCTTCAGGTACACGTCGGTCAGCACCAGGTCGGCACCGATGTCGCCGTCCTCACGCCCGATATATTCATGCAGGTGCTCCAGGGCACCCTCGACCTCGGCAAAATGCATGACTTCCATGCCCTGGTGCTCGAGCATGCGCTTGGTCGCGACCGCGACCGTGCGGCTGTCCTCGACATACAACACGCGTGCACCGGGTACCGGTTCTGGGTGCACGTAGCCGCGGATGAACGCCGCCAGTGCGGTATGGCCCAGCGACTTGTCGAAGTAATCAGTGACGTCCTCGCCCAGTGCGCGTGACTCCAGCCGTGACTGCACGTCGCCGGAAACCACGATTACCGGCACGTAACTCTGCCCCGCTGTCTCGCGCACGCTGCGTGCCAGCGCCAGGCCTTCGCCATCGGGCAGCATCAATGCCGTGGTCACCAGGTCGACGGGCGCGGCCTCCAGGGCAGCGCGTGCACTGGCCAAGCCGTCACAGGTGATGATTTCGGCGTCGGGAAGTTCGCGCTTGAGGACATCGCCGATCAACTTGCGCACCAGCTTGGAGCCATCGACCACCATCAAACGTGGCGAGTCCGTGACCACATGGCGCAAGTCGTGTTTAGGGCTCATATCTCGAGGTTCGATTTCTGGGGTTCGATTCTGGGGTGCAGGTCTGGGGTGCAGGGTCTGGGGTGCAGGGTATGGTGTTGAAACCGTGGTGTCCCGGGCCTGGAGCTCAGGTTTCGGTGGGTCGGGTTTGGCGCAGGTAGTGTCCGGTCACGACGCCAGCACCCAGCCAGCCTAGCAGGATGGCACCCGCCAGCACGCCGGCTGCAGTGTGCAGGTCGAAACCGGCCAGGGCAAAACTGCTGCCGTAGCTCCCGGCCAGCTCGGCCAGGGGCGCGCGCAAGGCCATGGCGGCGGCTGTCAGCAGGGCCAGCGCCAGCATCCCGGCCGCCAGCCCGTACCACGCGCCCAGATACAGGAACGGACGCCGGATGAAGCCATCGCTGGCGCCCAGGTGCTGCAGCACGCCAATCTCCTCGCGCCGCGACTGGATATCCAGGCGCACGGTGTTGCCGACCACCAGCAATGCGCCCAGGCCCAACAGCAAGGCCAGTACCAGTGCCACGCGACCACCAAAACGCAGCCAACCGTCGAGCCGCTGCCGCCACAGGGCATCGTGCTGGACCAGGTCGGCCTCGGGCAGTTGTTGCAGGGACGACGCCAGCAGCGCTTCGTCTCCCTTGGGGACCACGATCAGCAGGCTGGGCAGCGGGTTGTCGCTGCCTTCGTCGATGGCCAGCGCGTCGATTGCGTCGCCCAGGCCGCTTTCGCGCAACTGTTCGAGGCCTTCTTCGGGCGTGCGCAGCTCAATGCTGGCGATGTCGTTGCGGCTGCGCAGTGTGTCCGCCAGCTTTCTTGCCGCGGCACCATCGATCGCTGGCTTCAGGAACACGCTGATCTCGCGCGAGGCCTGCACATCGCCAGCGAAACGCGAGACGTTGCCCAATACCAGCCACAGGCCCAGCGGCAAGGCCAGCGCGACAGCCATCACGCCAACCGTCAGCACGGTTGCCCAAGGCCTGCGTAGCACCCGGCCAAGGCTGGCGACGAAGCTGTAAAGGTGGTGGTCGAACCACGTGCCCAGGCGTGAAGGCGGCCGCGCGGTCACGCGTGAAGACGTCCGCGCGCCAGGTCGGTTGCCGGCAGCCTCACTCATCGGCCAGGTCCTCCGGCGAGATGTCGTCGACCAGCTGGCCATGGTCAAGGACCAGCACCCGCTGCCTCATGCGCTTGACCAGGCCCAGGTCGTGGCTGGCGATCATCACGCTGGTACCGCGTTCGGGCAACGAGGAGAACAGCGCCATGATCTCGGCCGACAGCGCCGGATCCAGGTTGCCGGTGGGCTCGTCGGCCACCAGCAACCGTGGCTCGGCGACGATGGCGCGGGCAATGCCGATGCGTTGCTGCTCGCCGGCCGACAGTTGCGTCGGCAGCGCGCGTTCGCGGGGACCCAGCCCCACCTGGTCCAGGATGCTGCGCACGCGTTTGGCGATCTCGCCCCGCCGCATGCCACGCAGGATCAGTGGCAGGGCGATGTTTTCGAAGACGGTGCGGTCGGTCAGCAGGCGATGGTCCTGGAACACCACGCCGACCTCGCGCCGATGCAATGGCACGCGGCCACGGCGCACGCGGGCCAGGTTTTTCTCGGCAAACAGCACCACGCCACGGCTGGGCCGCTCGGCCAGGTGGATCAGCTTGAGCAGCGTGCTCTTGCCCGCGCCCGAGTGCCCCGTCACGAACAGCATCTCACCCGGCTGCACCTCGAAACTGACGTCACTCAGCGCGACGTGGCCGCCGGTGTATTGCTTGCTGACATTGTCGAAACGCAGGACCGACATGGGCGGGCAGGATGCCTGGGGGGAAGTCCGCAGTATCGCGCGAGCGGGCGGCGACGGCCAGCCGGATGGAGGGATTGCGTCGGCAACCAGGTTGGGGATGATCCCCGGCCCGTCATTCCCGCGAAAGCGGGAAGCCAGTGACTTGCCTGTCTTTCCGCAGCAATCAAAGTCGCTGGATTCCGGCCTTCTCCGGAATGACGGGCCAGGGCAAAGGAGAAGACGGGCAACTGGCAGGAATCCATGCCGCGGGCACCGCCCCGGCGTGGGCAGCTGGCTCAGTCCGCAACCCAGAGCCCTGCCTGTTTGCCATCCCGGCAACCGGCCACTGCCATCCTGAGCCGCAGGCGAAGGATCTGTTGTTGGCGGATCTGGTGTTGGCGGATCTGTTGTTCGTTGGCCTGCCCCGTCTCCCTCATCCCGGCGAAAGTCGGGATGACGGAGACGGATGTCGGGCGGAAGGGCGCGCCCCTGCCCTCATTTTCCGCGCAGGCGGAGTCTTGGGCAGACAGACGCCTGCCCAGCCATGCGCTTGATGCCCCCTAGCAAAGCCACGTCCCTGGATTCCCGCCTTCGCGGGAATGACGGTAATCGAAGGGTGCAATCCGCCCACGGCAATCTAATGCTGCGAGCGCGGTCCCCGCTTGACCAGCTTGCGCAGGCCCGGCCCAGCCGCGTCAGCAGCGAGGAATCCTGGCTGCCGCCGGCGTCCGTCTTGTCGGCGCTTGCGGGCCGCCACCGGCATTGCCCGCGCGAGACCCGGAAGGCCTTGCCTTGCGATTTTGTGCGTTCGCGGCTTTTGGCTTGGCTTCCTTTGATGTGGATGTCGCAGACGCGGGGTCGGAAGCCTGCGATGCGCCAGGTGCACCCTCGACCCGCTTGCCGCCGCGCCGACGCCGGCGCTTGCGCGGCTTGCGCTCGCCATCGACGGAAGCCGTGTCGGCGTTGGCCTGGGCGGCTGCCGCCGTATCCGGCTTCTGGCCATCGCCTGCGTCCACCACCCCGGGTTTGGCATCCGGATTGCGTGGCTTGCGCGGGCCGCGTGCAGGGCGACTCTCGCCCGTGCCGCTGCTACTGCGCGGGCCGCCACGCCACCGCCGCCCGGCCCACGGCCACCGCCACGGCGCTGCTCCTCGGCCGCGCGCTGCTCGCGTGCATCCTTGAAGATCTCTCCGATGCTCTCGCCATCCTGCGCGGTGGCCTCGACGCCTTCGCGCGGCTTGCGCGGCAGCGCGGTCATCAGCTCCTCGGTGACCTGCTCGACCGGGATCTTCTGCTCGATGTAGGCCTCGATCTCGGGCAGGCTTCGCATAACGCTCGCAGGCAAAGCTGATCGCGTCGCCCTCGGCGCCCAGGCGCGCGGTGCGGCCGATGCGGTGCACGTAGTCCTCGGCATCGAACGGCAGGTCGTAATTGAACACGTGCCAGACGCCATCGATATGCAGGCCGCGCGCGGCGACATCGGTGGCCACCAGCAGGTCCAGCTGGCCCGCCTGGAAGCGTCTTCGAGCAGGGTTTCGCGCTTTTTCTGCGGCACGTCGCCGCTCAGCACGCCCACGCGGAAGCCGGCGCGCTCGAGGTGCGGGCCACGCGCTCGACCAAGGCCTTGGTGTTGACGAAGACCATGGTGCGCTCGCCTTCGCGGCGGGACAGCAGGCCGATCAGCAGCGGGATCTTTTCGTCGTCGGCCGGGAAATAGATCCGCTGGCGGACGGTCGGTTGGTGATGACTCGGTTTCGACGACGAGCTTCTCGGGCTCGTTCATGTGCTCGTAGGCCAGCTCCAGCACGCGGTGCGAGAGCGTGGCGAGAACAGCAGCGACTGGCGCTCGGTGCGGATCGGCATGCGCCTCAACAGGAAGCGGATATCCTTGATAAAGCCCAGGTCGAACATGCGGTCGGCCTCGTCCAGCACCAGACCTCGCAGGCGTGCATGGAGACGACCTTATGCTGCTTGACATAGTCGATCAGGCGCCCCGGTGTGGCGATGATCACGTCGACGCCCTGCTGCAGGATTCGCGCTGCTTGTCGTAGTCGGCGCCGCCGTAGACCAGCGCAAGGCGAGGCCCGGGTCGGTGCCGAACTTGACCGCGTCCTTGTGGATCTGGATGGCCAGCTCGCGGGTCGGCGCCAGGATCAGCGCGCGCGGGTCTTCCGGGCTTGCGTTCGGCCAGGGCCGGTTGGTCAGCAAACGGTTGATAAGCGCGACCAGGAAAGCCGGGTTTTGCCGGTGCCGGTCTGGGCTTCACCGGCGACATCACCCCCCGGAAGGGCGATCGGCAGGCTCAGGGCCTGGATCGGGGTGCAACGGGTGAAGCCGGCGGATTCGAGGCCAGCCTGGAGGTCGGGGTGCAGCTCGAAGCTGGAAAAAGCGATATCAGTCAGTGGTTTGTGACATGGACTTGTAGGTCTCTGGTTGCGCGTCTCTGCGCTTGCGCGGCCTGGCCGGGGGGTCGCAAACTGCCCTGAACCCGGGGCCGCCGATGGCGGTTGATTTAACGTTCGAAGCGCCCCAGTTTAACCCCAACGGCATGGTAGGCCCGACCGGGCCGAGCCAAACCCCGAAGTAAATCAGGAGTTTGACGCATGAGCGACCAGGTGCTTCATGTGGGTGACACCGACTTCGAGGCCCAGGTGCTCCAGTCCGATACCCCGGTGCTGGTGGATTTCTGGGCCGAGTGGTGGGCCCCTGCAAGATGATCGGCCCGATGGTGGACGAGTTCGCCGACACGTATGCCGGCAAGGTGAAAGTGGTCAAGCTCAACATCGACCAGAACCCGCAGGTCCCCCGCCAGTACGAGGTGCGCGGGATCCCGACCCTGCTGCTGTTCAAGGACGGCAAGGTGCACGCCACCCAGGTCGGCGCGGTGGGCAAGGCCCAGCTCGCGCAGTTCGTAGACAAGGCGCTTTGAAGCGCCCCGCCCCGGTCCGGCGCCCACCCCGGCTCGCCCGGGGCCCGCACGGGGGGCCAGGCGCTTGCCGCAGTGTCGCGCCGCCCCCGGCGGTGTTAGTTTGATGGCCATGCGGGCGCCTTGGGCCCCGCTGTCTTGTTATAGGCCATTGCGCCTCCGTGCCCCGAACTCCTGCTTCACCCCCTTCCTCCACACGCTCGCGTTCGCGAGGGAGTCCGTGTCCGAAAACGAAACCGACTCCGGCGCCAGCGCCGAGAAGCGTCCGCGCAAACCGCGCGCCGCCGCCCCCAAGAACGACCCGGCTGCCGATTCCCCCCGCGCCTGCGCTGCCCCTGTTCCTGTCCCTGCCGCGCCTTCCGGAGCGCGCCGCCTCCTGCCTCGGAAGCCGGTGGTCGAGTCGTGCCGGCGACAGGCAACAAGCGGGGGTCGGTGGCGGCGGCCAGGGTGGCAACGAGGGCGGCGGGGTGGCCAGGGCGAGAACGACGACAGGGCGCGGCGACCAGCAGGTGGGCAAGCGGCGACCGCAGCCGCGAAGGCCGCCGCAATCGCCGCGACCGCTTCCGCGACAAGCGCGACCGCTTCAAGGGCCGCGAAGGCGGCGGCGGTGGTGGTGGCGCGACGACGAAGGCAACAACGGCGGCGGCCAGAAGCCCGCCGCCGGCCAAGGTCCCCGAGGACTTCCCGGTCTACTGCCTCAACGACCTCAAGCGCATGCCGGCTTACAAGCTGCTCGAGATCGCCGAAAAGCTGGGCTGCCGAAGGCGTGGCGCGCATGCGCAAGCAGGACGTCATCTTCGCCCTGCTCAAGGTGCTCACCCGCCACCGCAGGGCGTGGCCGGCGACGGCGTGCTGGAAATCCTGCCCGACGGCTTCGGCTTCCTGCGCTCGGACGATGCCAGCTACCTGGCCGGCCCCGACGACATCTACATCTCGCCCAGCCAGATCCGCCGCTTCAACCTGCGCACCGGCGACGAAATCTCCGGCCGCATCCGCCGGCCCAAGGACGGCGAGCGCTACTTCGCGCTGTCGATGGTCGACACCATCAACGGCGAACCGCCGGAGGCGTCCAAGGGCAAGGTGCTGTTCGAGAACCTGACGCCGCTGTTCCCGCGCGACGTTCCGGCTCGAGCGCGGCAACGGCAGCTCCGAGGACATCACCGGCCGCATCATCGACCTGATGGCGCCGATCGGCAAGGGCCAGCGCGGCCTGATCGTGTCGCCGCCCAAGGCCGGCAAGACGGTGATGATGCAGAACATCGCCAGGCGATCATCGACCAACCATCCGGACGTGCACCTGATCGTGCTGCTGATCGACGAGCGGCCCGAGGAAGTGACCGAGATGCAGCGCACCGTGCGCGGCGAGGTCATCTCCTCGACCTTCGACGAGCCGGCCGCCCGCCACGTGCAGGTCGCCGAGATGGTGATCGAGCGGGCCAAGCGCCTGGTCGAGCACAAGCAGGACGTGGTGATCCTGCTCGACTCGATCACCCGCCTGGCGCGCGCCTACAACACCGTGGTGCCGTCCTCGGGCAAGGTGCTTACCGGCGGCGTCGACGCCAACGCGCTGCAGCGCCCGAAGCGCTTCTTCGGCGCCGCGCGCAACATCGAGGAAGGCGGCTTCGCTGACCATCATCGCCACCGCGCTGGTCGACACCGGCTGCAAGATGGACGAGGTGATCTACGAAGAGTTCAAGGGCACCGGCAACTGGGAGATGCACCTGGACCGCCGCATCGCCGAAAAGCGCGTCTACCCGGCGATCAACATCAACCGCTCCGGCACCCGCCGCGAGGAGCTGCTGATCGAGCCCGAGATGCTGCAGAAGATCTGGATCCTGCGCAAGCTGCTGCACCCGATGGACGAGATCGCGGCGATGGAGTTCCTGCTCGACAAGATGAAGGCCACCAAGTCCAACGACGAGTTCTTCGGTTCGATGAAGCGCTAGGACAGCATCCTTGTTGCCATGGACCAAAAACGCCCCGGGATCCGGGGCGTTTTTTTTTGGCACGGCTCGCCTCAGTGCGTGTTCTCTGCTGCAGCCGGCGCTTGGATCCAGCCTGGTCAGCAACTCCGGGACCGCCACCGACCGGATAGATGCCACCGGGCGGCCAGGGCATCGCTGCCGCGATCCTTGCCCGCAGGCAACCAAGGAATCGGGCTGGGACGGTCCCGGAAACGTAGGCGTCCCATTTGACCATAGGCGATATGTTTTGCCGGTCTGAATCAGGCATACACGCTACCGTACGCGTACGTCCCAGTACGGGTCGGCCGCCGCGGGGACCCGCTGTCGGGGGATCGAGAATGTCCACTGGCGCAGTGCAGCCAGACTCGGCGTCACCCAGTAGTTTGCGGCCGCGCTCTCATCATCCCGGTCACTGCCGACGTCGACGTGCAGGTTGACCTGCTCGACCACCGCGTCGGCGACTCTTGCCGTCATGGGCCTACGCGGAGCACGACGAACACGGTTCCAGCGACGCCGGCACGCTGCGCGTTGGATGGATATTGCGGTGGAAGTCATCGTCTGCGAGGCGACCCAGTCGCCCGGCTCTTGAGTCGTGTTTGCCTTCACCGTTCGACCACTGCGGATACCCCAACGCGGTATTTGCCGTCTTCCTGCTTCTGGTGGGGGGACACAACTCAGGCCGATCTTCGCCCGTGCTAGGACCGGCTTACTGTCCGCCAGCCCGGTTCAAGCGCCAAGCGGGGCAGATTTTCGCAGCGAGCGCGGTGCACGCTTTCGGGTAGGGCCTCCGGTTTGTCCAGTGAGAAGGAACTGCAGCTCGCCGCCATCGGCGGTGACGTCGATGGTGCCAGTCACTACCATGCTGGCCTTCCACTTGCTTGCGCACGGCACCCGGCTCCGGCCCGCACTGGCGATGAAAGAGACCATCGCCAGCAACACTCCACCTAGACAGCACTTGAACGATCCAATCCGCATGGCTCCATCCTCCGTGTGTGGTGTCTTTTGCCGAGAATAGCGCTAGCGCGCGCGGTCGGCATCCGTGCGGTTATACCTACGTCGCAAGCGGGGCCTGCGGCTGCGTTATGCGCGACGCAGCGACCAGGATCTGTAGCCCGGGTAAGCGCAGCGCACCCGGGGCTCTGCGGCGCGGCTAGTCACACTGGCGCGTGCCCGTGGCTGGACCCGGGGGCTACGCTTGCTGCGCAAGCTGCTGCATCCGAGGGACGAAATCTCGGCGATGGCGTTCATGCCCTACAGGATGAAGGCGACCAAGTTGAATGACGAATTCTCCGCTTCGATGAAGCGATGAAACCTTTGCGACCATGAGAGACCAAGGTCGATCATGAAAACGCCCCGCATTGCGGGGCGTTTTTGTTTAAGGCTGACAGATCAACCCGAGGGCTTTACATGGATCGGCGAGTCCAGCGCTACCTGGTCTCACCGCAGCTCGGCGGATGACGCCATCCGGCACTCCGGCGAGTCCTCTATCTGATCGTTCAAAGGCGTCGGCGTCCTTCCGCGTCACTTTGGGGGACGAAATTGACGGTGATCTTCACTTCCGTGGCGATCGGTCTGGCCCGCCAGCTGCTCGGGCGCGAAATGCAGGCTGCGGACAAATGTCCGCATGGACGCGTCAAAACTGGTGGATCCATAGTTTCGCCCCTTCTTGTATCGGATGTCTTCGAGCGTGGCACGACCATCCTCGTTGACGACCAACTTCGCTTCGACAACGGCCCCGCGCCCCGAAACCATGTCTGACATCGGGTAGCGCGGCATCGTGCCGCCGGTCAAGCTCGGACCATTGTGCTTCAAGTCCACGGCGAGCCTGTAGCCGCCGCCATCCACGGGCAATGCGCACGCACCCAGGTTCAGGTAAGTCACACCGGCGCCCGTCACAGCGCCACGCTTCGGCGGACTGAATGACCAAGTGGCGACTCGCTTCTCGATGAAGGCCTTGACCGGCGGCGGCAGGTCGGTCAGCACTTCCACGGCAGCCAGTTTTCCACTGGCATCGACACTAACCTTGACATCGGCCGGGAAAGACACGGGTTCGCCCGCGATGGCCGACGGAACTGGCCAGCAGGGCAAGCGCAAGACATGCAATCTTCACGGGCATCTCCTTAATCACTGGCAAAGCATCGCGCAACGACGTCATCCTGGCAACAGGATCAGGTGATCGACGATTCCGACGCAAAGGCAATTCCAATCCAAATGCCGGTCGCACGACTCTCGTGGCAAGGCCTTCGCTCACAACGCCTTGCCGATCACACCCTCCGGAGGCTGGAACGCACTGGCGACCTGCATCGTTTCGCCCGGATCCAGGTCAGAAACCTTGATCTTTTGCGCAGCAGGTTGATCGACCAGCCATGGTACCTGTCTCCATGCGCTGCGTGATTCCACTCGCCACTGTCCAGGTGCGCCCTCAGCGGTGAGGCCCGCAGAAAGATAGTCCACCCGCATGGTGCGGGTCAGACTGGTGGAAGTCGGCTCCTCACCATTCAACCTGACATCGAAATGCCAATGCTTCACGGCGGCCACGGCATTGTTCTCAAATGATTTTCTTAGCTCATGCATCACACCGGCACTTGCACGGACGTTGTAAAGCGTCGACTGCATCGCGAACACCTGGGCGGCACTACCGTCCCTGCCGACACGGAAGGAGAGCAGGACGGATCCACTGATACCGGCACGTTCCGCGGCGCGGGGATACTTCACTGGTTGTCTGGATTTCGCGAAAATTCGCACGCCAAGCGGTGCAGGCGCATCCACGTTCGCCCGTACTTCACCAGCCTTGAGTGGCTCGTCTTCAGGGACACCACGGAAGGTCACATTGTCCACGGAAATGGCATAACCACTACTCGCCTGCCGTGCCGCCAGGGTGACACGCATGATGCTCCTGGCGTTGGCCGGCTGCCCGTCGACCTCGACTGTATGGAATTTCCATCCACGAACTGCCGCATCCAACGCGTTCCTGATCGTTGGCGTCACCGGCGTGGTGACGTTGTATTGCGTGACCTGCCCCTGCGGATCAATCGTGATGTCACCATCCACGCGCATGGTCATCACACTGTCCGCCGCCGGTCCTGTCTCACCTGCCAGGGCAGGGAGTGACGGGGCAATCAACAGTGCCAGCAGCCCCAATGCAATCGCGATCCGTGGCTTCATTCCAGCGTCTCCGGCTTGGACGATCATCGATCTTAATCGACAGGGTGCATTGCTGCATGTTTTCGAAGCAGGCTTCGGGCTCGCCACGATGCAGACTCGTTCCGGTCAGTAGCGCCTCGCGCCATAAAAAAAGCGCCCCTTCCGGGGCGCTTTGCATCCTGCATGTAAAACGCTGGATCGGATCAGCGGCGGCGCAGTATCGACACCGCCGGTACAGCAACAGGAACACTGACGGCATCCCACGCGGCATTGACCGCATCGACCTCGGCCCCGGCACCGTACAGGCTGTTCGCAGCACTGACCGTTGCATTGGCGTGCATCCGCGTTAGGTGGGTGTCGGACTTGTCATGTACTCGGTCAACGCCGTGTACCAGATCTGCTCGGCCTTGGCACGGCCGATGCCGGCGAGCCCGGTGTTGCCGTTACAGACCATGTCGCTTTGGTCGTCAGGTCAGCCCATGTACCCGCGCCAAACCCGACCCGGGCCCACTGCGCCTTCGGCCAGCAGGTAGTAGAAGTGGTTGGCCACGCCGGAGCTGTAGTGCACGTCCAGGTTGCCCAGGGCGGGTGAGTAGCAGTCAGGCGACGCGCCGTCCAGGCTCGGCTTGAACATCCAGCGATCGCGCCGGACAGGTCGGCATTATCGGGATAGAGTTCGCCACCACGAAATCGCCCGGGTCATTGGCGTTGTTGGCGTAGAACTCGACCATCGTGCCCATGATGTCGGAGGTGGCTTCGTTGGGGCGCCGGATCGCCTGTAGACAAACCCGCCGTACGACTGGTCACACCGTGCGACATTTCGTGCCCACAACGTCCAGCGTGACCAGTGGCAGGATGCTGACGCCATTGTCGCCGTCGCCAAAGGACATGCAGAGCGGCCGTCGCTCCAGAATGCATTGGCGTAGTTGCGGCCGTAATGCACCCGGGTCAGCGCGCCGGTGCCATTGCCGTCGATCCCTTCGCGGCCGTGGATGTTGAAGTAGTAGTCCCATGTCTCGGAGATGCCGTAATGGGCGTCGGCGGCAACCGTCGCCGAATCGGTCAGGCCGCCGCTGCCCCAGCTGTTGTCGGCATCGACGAAGACCGAGCCGTTACCGACCTTGCGGCTACCCATGTTGTGGGTGCTGCCGCCGCCACGGGTCATGTCCGTGAGCTGATAGAAGTCGCCGCACTTGACGGTATCGAGCGCAACATCGCCTTCGGTGAGGCTCTGGCCGGTTCCGACTTCCGGGGTGCAATCACCACCGCCATTACCGCCGCCGCCACCGGGGCGGCCCGGGCCAGCGCCTGTTGGCAGTCTGGATGGCGTCCCACTGGCCCAGGATCTTGCCGGTGCGCGCATCGACGAAGTAATGCATCTCGGTCGGGGTCTGGTCGGCGCGGACGCCGGACAGGATGACCTCGTGTGCCAGGACCGGCTTGATACCGCCCGCGCATAAATCACCAGACGCGATGTGGGGTTGCCGCTATAGCCGGCCCCGAAGTGTGCACCCGCCTCGACGATCGCCTGGCGGCTGCTGACCGGGCGTTCATGCCCGGACGAGCGGCAGTGTTTAGCGTCTGGCTGACACCAGTGACCTTGCCATTGCGCGAATGCAGGACGAAATCGCCACCGATGACCGGCAGTCCGCGGTAGGTGCGGTCAAAGCGGGCATGCTCGGTACCCTTGGCATTAACGCTCAGGCCCTTGGCTACGAAGGCATCGGCAGAGGCACGGTGCACCATGCGCGCGGCCGGGCCGTCCAACAGGCCATGGGCGCGGATGATGCCGGACGAGCGGTCAAGCCTGGAACCGGCGGTCCGGGTTGCAACGATCGGCAGGCCGCTGGCAGCCGTACCGGCAGCACGGACGCGATTGTGATTGACCGCATCGGCTGGTGCGGCGGAAAGGGCAAGCGCGGACACGATGGCGGCGCTCAACAGGCAGGACTGGATTTTCATGCGGTGATCCCCGTGGTGGATTTGGTGTTCAACCCCGGAACTGCCGGAGCGATGACTGGTGTAAGTGGATGATGGCGATTGCGTTGTTGGGTGTGTATCCGGGATAGCCCGGCGATATTCTTTGTCGGGGCAACCTGGAGGGTCGGCCGCCGGCCTGTTGCGCCGTGTGGTAGCACAAGCCCCGGTGGTGCTCCCGATCGGGGTAGCGGCAATGTTGCGGAGATGGTGGCAGTCATTCCAGGCTTCCGTCGAGATCAGTGGTTCGTGGCGCCCGCGTGCGCGCGGCGGCGCAATGGTACCGGCGGCAGCAGCACGGCATCCTTGAAATACGAAACCCGCAGCTGGAACCCACGGGGCGAATACCCGATGAAGGTGAAGTCCGCCTTCGGTTCAACGCATTTGGTGTAGTTGTCGGCAAGTAGCTTGCTTTCCAGTTCGATCAGTACGCCCAGCGCCTCGGGCTTGTCCAGCGACGCGTTGTACTTTTCCAGGATCTTCTTGGCGGCGATGACGAACGGTTGCGTCGCTTGTTGTCCGCGCATCGACTCGGCAAAGAAATGGCGGTAGTAGTACATCGGCTGCCGCAGCCGCGGCAGCACGCGGACCACGGCCGTCGCGACGCCGTTGATGGCGCCGTCCTTGTCGCGACTGATGCATACCGCCTGGTCGGCACGCCGTGCCGCCTGCTCTTCGTCACTGAAGGCCTTGTTGCTTTTCCAGAACCCGAGCAGCTCTTCCTTGACCTCAGGCGTGAGCTCTTTCCATACGGGGATGGTTTTCAGTGTCAAGTTGCTAGCCTCTTTCATTGTGCAGGTGCGGGTGCCGTTGTCTTGCCGGGCCGCGCGGGTGAGGTCGTGCGCCGCTCCGACATCCGCCGGACCAGGTCCACGTACTCGGTAAATTCCAGGCGCTGGTTCTTGTTTGCGTCATACGCAGATAGCGGCGGAGCGGACTTGCCGGCTTTCTGGATCAGCACCAGACGACCATATTCGTCGGCATCGATCGCCTTGTTGTTGTTGGTGTCGACGCTGTTGAACTGCTTTTGCAGGCTGTCGCGCACCTGGACGGCCCTGCGCATGCCGCGCCAGCCGTCGCGGAACTCCTGCTGCGACAGCGAACCGTTGTGGTCGGCATCCCAGAGTTTGAAGGTTGCATCAACCTGCGGTGGCAGCGGCTCGGCCCGGAGGCGCGCTGGGCGCGCTGCCGTGGAGCGTGCCGTCGCGGGCGTGCCCTTGGGCGGCCTTCGAAGCGGGCTGCACCGTCGGCGAACTGGCCGCCTGTGCAAACGCGGGCTGGGCCAACGCCAGCATCAACATTGCAGTGGATGCCGCAAAGAGCTTGTTGGACATCATTGGGGCACGGCCTCCGGTGCCGGGGTCAACGTGGATTCGAAGGTGATCAGATCGCGGATCTCCGGCGTGCGCAACCCGATCATCATCGGGTTTTTCACATTGGGCAGGAAACTGATGTCGAAGATCTCGCTGATGTCACCTTCAAAGCGGATCCAGTGCATCACGTCGCCATTGACCAGCGAGATGATCTGTACACCACACCATGGCTCGGCGTCATGCTTGGCCAGCTCATCATCCAGTTGCAGGCCTTCAAAACGCTTGTTGCGGGGCTTGGAAAGGCCAACGGCAGCGACATTGCCGACGATCGACAACCCGCGCCCGAAGCCGGGCAGGAAGGCCAACGGGACGAATTTCTTTTTCTCGAAATCGACCCAACCCAGGTGGCCACTGCCGGCATTGAGCACCCACAGCTTGCCGTTGGCCCAGCGCGGCGAATGTGGCATCGACAAGCCTTCGCAGACGACCTCGTCGGTCTCGATGTCGATGATCACGCCGCCGTCGTGGCGCCGATCGCGCCAGCCATCCACCGAGTCGCTCTTGCATACTGCGCTCACGTACTTGGGCCGGCCATCGACCATCGCCAACCCGTTGAGGTGGCAGCGGTCTTCGGGGGCCAGCTTGCTGATGAACGACGGCTTCCAGATGGCCTTGAAACTGTGCGTCTGGCTCAACTCGGCCAGGCAGGAATATTTGGTGTTGATGAACACCACGCGCCCGTTCTTGCAGATGCCGAGCTCATGGATGTCCAGGTCACCAATGGTCTGGGCGTTGCGCGGGACGTAACATTTGTCGAACTGGCCGTGGATGATCTCATTGGGCCGCAGCACGTTTTCAAAACGCCACAGCTGGTACAGCCCACCCAGGTAGATGCGCTGGGCGTTGCCCACAATGCCCATGGCGCGCTCGAAGATCCGCTCGAAGAAGGACACGCGTCCCTGCTTGTCGCTGCCAACCAGGTACACCCGACCGGTCTGGTAGGACGAGATGGCCAGTGAAATCCGGTTGCTGCCCAGCCAGCCCGCCAAACTGCGCGAGCAGCTCTTCTCGACCCGCATCTTGGTGATGTCGACCGGCGCGTTAGCGGGCTTTGCGGCTGGCTGCCCGGCTTGCGTTGCCGGCGCTTGTGCCGGCGCTGCATCCTGGGCTTGCGCCACGGGACCGGGTTCACCGGCAGACACCGTGTCGAGACCGGACTCCATTTGCGCCTTGTCGCTGACCTCCTGGATTTGTGCCTCAACAGCCTGCGCCTTGGAAGCCTTCTCCTCCGAAGCCTGCGCGTCGGTGGTTTCTTTGTCTTTTGCCACTTACTACTCCACTACCTATTGCACCCGTCCAGATGAATTGCGGGCGGGGATGAGTCCCGGGCGTAAAAGCCCACCGTGCTGCCGTGGCCTTGCGCCCTAACGATCCCTCACCCTAGCAAATGGATGCAGGGAGCGGGGACTCGAGCCCGGCAAGCCTGTGCTTGCCGGGTTGCGTGCGTTTCCATGCGCTGGTTGCCTACAGCCTTACCAGCTGTACCGCAGCACCACCTGCCCGCCGACGAAGCTGCTCAGTGCGCCGCCGTCGGTCCAGTTGAGGCCACCGGTGGCCGAGAAGCCCCCGGTCTGCAGGCCCACGCCCAGCTCGACCATCGCACTGGTGCCCTCGATGCTGGTCTGGCCCGAGTAGATGTCGGCCACGTTATAGCTGGTTTTACCCTTGAACTCGCGGATTGCATTCACCGAACCATACGGGGTCCAGATCAGGTTGCCGCTGGTGATCGTCTTGCTCAGCCCCAGACCCACGCGACCGCGCTCGGAAACGCTGCCGCCGGCCTGGAAGTCGGTCAGCGAGCCATGCACCGCATCGACATTGTCCAGTGTGGTCCGGGTGTACTGGACCTGCGGGATCAGGTCGAAGCCGCCAACGTTCCAGCTGTAGCCAGCCTCGATGTTGGTTGCGGTGGCATTGCCGCTGGTGCGCTGCTCGCCGGCCGCGGACACCAACTTGGCGTCGAAGTCCATCCAACGATGTGACAAGTCGACATAGAAGCCATTGGAGACCCAGGTGGCGTACAGGCCAGCGGTGTTCAACTTGATCCGGTCCGTCCCGGTGCCGTTGTTGAGCTGCTGCTTGCCATCGGCCTTGCCCAGCAGCACGCCGTAGTTGAATTCGCCATTGATGTTGAAGTTCATGCCCAGCTCCCGACCCCAGTTATCCTGGTCGAAGCTGAAGTTGCTGGCGCTTCCAAAACCGCTTTGACTGGTCGGATCCACGGTGCCCTTGTCGCTGAACAAGCGCACCCACGGGCTCAGCCCACCTTCGGGTTGTTCGGGCAGGATGCCCACGCGCTGGCGCCAGGTTCCGATCTGGCTGTTGATCAGGCTGTGGGCGCCCGAGGACACCGAGGCGGCCAACACGCCGGTATCATTCAGGCCATTGGCGGTGACGCCGATGTAGAACACATCCGGGGTCACGTTGCTGGCATCCAGCGAACTGGTGACCGTGGTCTTGGTGGTGATGAAGTTGCTCGGATCCAGGTTGAGCACCTGTCCGCCCACGAAGGAATCGGCGGTGGAATCACCGGTCACGTAGGCAAACGCAATGTCCGGGTCGGCCGGCATCGGAATGCCCTTGTAGGCGACGTTGACCGTCTGCGTGCTGCCATCGACGATGCTGCCATCGATGTACAGGATGTCGCTGCTGGCGGTCAGGACGCTGATGTCGATGTTGAGGTCGCCACTACCGGCAAAATCGCCCACCACGGTCAGCATGTCGTCCGGCATGCCGTCGACAAAGTCGATCAGGCCGGTGTTGGTGAACGCGATCGCGTTAAGCGACGGCACGGCAGACTGCGCCGGCAGCGACAGGGCGGTCATCCCACCGGGGACCGGCTGCGACGGCGACGGCGGCACCGGCGGCGGCGGCACCGCACCCGAACCCATATCGATCAGGTTGCTGGTGCCCGAGACGAAGATCGTGCCGTCGTTGTTGAAGGCATTGCCTGCGGCAGTGCTGCTGCCCAGGTAGATCGCGCCTTCATCCATGTGGATGGCACCACCGGCCATGATGGTCAGGTCGTCGTCGCCGCTACCAAAATCGGTGCTGCGGTTGTTGACGATCCAGTCGCCACCGTTGCCGCTGATGAACTGATCGTCGCCACCATGCGTGATCAGCGCACCCTGCAGGGTGCCGGTGTTGACGACCTTGTCATCGATATCGCCACCCAGCACCGCGACCTGGCCGTCAAGCGTGCCCGCGTTTGTGTTGATCGTGCCGCTGTTGTACAGCGTGGTGCCGGTCGCCGAGTACATCGCAACGCCCACGGCGTAATCGTCGTCGTTGGCGGTGATCGTGCCCGAGTTGTCGACCAGCACGGTCCCGTAAGCCGAGGCATAGATGCCGAAGGCATCGCCACCGGTGGCCGACTGCACGGTGATGTCGCCGCTGTTGCCAACCATCGCGGTGCCGGCGTACAGGGCGTTGGTCATGATGCCGATGGCGTTGTAGCCGTCGGCGCTAATGCTGCCGGCGCTGTCGATGGCGACGTTACCCAGGATGGAGATCCCGAAGATACCGGTGGCATCGGCGCTGGCGGCAGTGGCGTTGATCGCGCTATCGCCACCGGTCGTGATCGTCACGTTGCCGTACAGGTCATTACCCAGCATGCCAATCGCGTTGGTATCGCGCGAATCAACGTTGACGGTGCCTGCATTGCCGAGCGCGACATTGCCGTAGTAAGACGCCCCGGCCACGCCAACCGCGAGGCTGTAGGGCGAGTAGGCGTTGACTGATCCGCTGTTGGTGATGGACACATCGCCGTACAGCGAACCGCCGTAGACGCCGGTTGCGTACATGTAGCCAGCGGCCGCATCGATACTGCCGCTATTGCTGATGGAGATGTCGCCGCTGCTCTTGGCGTAGACGCCGAAGGCATAGCCGTAACCGGCCGCTGCGTAGGCGTTGGCCGTGATCGTGCCGCTGTTGTTGACGGTCGCTGAATCAACGCCGTAGGCATTGACGCCATAGGCATTGCCGTACAGGCCACCGGTTGCGGTGATATCACCGGCGTTGGTGATGCCGACCGTCAACCCGGACGCCCGGATGCCCTGGGCCACTGAGTTAAAGGCGGATGCGTCGATCGTGCCGCTGTTGCTGACCGCGGCATTGCCATTGGCTGCACTGGCAAACAGGCCGACGGCAGCGCCACCGTAGCTGTAGGCGTCGACGCTGCCGCTGCTGTGGATCGACACATCGCCATCACTGGCGCGGGCAAACACGCCGACCGCCTGCGAATAGCCGTAGACGTCGATTCCGCCAGCGTTGTCGACCGCGACATCGCCCAGCGTGGACTGCGCGAAGATGCCGGTGCCGTAGCTGGCGTAGGAGTAGCTGTCGATGAAGCCACTGGCGCTGTTGCTGACCGTCACGTCGCCCTGGCCCGAGGTCGCGAACACACCATAGGCATATTTGCCATCCGCATGGATCGAGCCGCTATTGGTGACCGTGGTGCCGTTCAGGCTGCTCGCCTGGATGCCCATGGCGTACTTGCCCGATGTCGCATCGATCATGCCGCTGTTGTCGACGAAGGATTCGCCATTCTGTGCGGCCGACACGATGCCGTAGGCACCGGAGTAGATGAACCCAGCCGAATACGCCGTGATGTCACCCGAGTTGGTCACGGTGGCATCGCCGGCAAAGGCCAGGGCCAGCACGCCATAGGCGTTGGCGTACTTGGAGCCCATCGATACGGCGCTGATCGAGCCGCTGCTGTCGACGTCGACGTTGTTGTCCGCCGAGACCACGATGCCGACGCCGCCATACGTGGCGCTATAGCCCTCGTAAGCGGAGATCGTGCCCGAGTTGGTCACGTAGCCACTGCTGCCAGCGCCCAGCGCCAGCACTTCGATGCCAGTGCCGCCGTAATAGCTGCCCGCATAGATCGAGCCGCTGTTGTCGATGGTGATATCGCTACCCGGGTAATTGTTGGCAGCGTGGATACCGATGGAGGTGTAACCCGCCGACCCGGTGCCAGCGACGATGTCGCCGGCGTTGGACACGTTGACCGCACCGCCGGACTGTATGTAGATGCCGAACGAATACGGGCCCTGGGCCTCGATGCTGCTGCTGGTGCCCGTGGTGACCTGCACGCCGCCCGCGCCACCGGTGGCGTAGATGCCGAAGGATTCGGCGCCGGCATAGCCCGGGGCACCGATGTTGCTGGTGTAGGCGTAGATGCTGCCATCGTTGCTGACCGTGGTCAGGTCGTCGCCCTGGGCCTCGATGCCGGCGGCAAAGTAGCCGTCCTGGCTGATGGCGGTAATGTCGCCGGTGTTGGTGACATCGGCATTGACGCCGGAGGCAAAGATGCCGTCGGCCAGCTCCGCATAGGAGTAGGCGTAGATCGTGCCGCTGTTGTTGGCACTGACATTGCCGTAGTACGAATAACCATACAGGCCAAAAGCGGGCGCATAGCCGGTGCTTGCGGTGATGTTGCCGCTGTTGGCCAGGTCGACGTCGCCGTAATACGAGATGCCCCCGACACCAATAGCCGCACTGTAGACCGTCGATGCGGTGATATCGCCGCCGTTGGCGGCTGTGACGTTGCCGTAGACGCTTTGCCCGACGAAGCCGATTGCGGGGCCGACGTAGCTGTCGGCATTGATCATGCCGCTGCTGTTGATGTCGACATTGCCGTACACGGACTGGGCCTGGATGCCGGTCGCGCCCCAATACCCGATGGCCTCGATGTTGCCGCTGCTGGTGATGCCAATATCGCCGGAATAGCCCTGGGCAGTCACACCCGTCGCAAACCCATCGTAGGCAAGGGCCTGGACATCGCCGCTGTTGTCGATACCGATGGTGCCCGTGGATGCACGCGCCTTGATGCCGATGGCGTCGTATTTGGTGCCCGTACTTTCGACAGTGGTGTAACCGCTGTTGTCGACACTGACGTTGCCGGCATTGACTGTGCCGGCGGTGATGCCGGTCGCGTCGTAATAGCCTTGGGCCTGGATGCCGCCGGCGTTGTCGACGCTACTGTTGCCGTAGACCGAATAGGCAAACACGCCTTGTGCGCTGTCGTCCTGGGTATAGGCGCCCACCATGCCATATGCACCATTGGTGACCGCGACATCACCATTGATGGCCACGGCATAGATGCCTTCCGCCTGGCCGGCGTTTGCATACTTGCCCACAGCGGCAATCAGGCCTTCGTTGTCGATCGTGACCGAGTCGCTGCCAAACGCGTACAGGCCGGTCGAAGCACCGTACCCCGCCGTGACCCCGTAGATGGCGCCGGAGTTGACCACGTCCACGGTATTGCCCAGCAGCCGCGCACCGATGGCATCGCCTTGCGGGGAGGCACCGGCGATCAAGCCGCTGTTGTCGACGGACACCGCGCCGCTGGTACCGCTGGCGAACAGGCCAACCGCCGGGCCGTAGACACTGAAGGCCTCCAGATCGCCGCTGTTGCCAACCGTGACGTCGCCGTTGGTGCTGCGGGCAAAGACGCCCACTGACTGGCCATAGGCATAGGCATAGATGCTTCCGGCATTGTCCACCGAGACATCGCCGTTGGTCGACAGGCCCAGTACGCCGAACGCGTTGGGGACGCCGTAGGCGTTGATCGTGCCAGAAGCCGTATTGCTGACCACAGTGTCGCCATTGCCAGTACGCGCAAGCACGCCGTAGGCATACCAGCCTTCGACGTCGACCGAACCGCTGTTGGTCACAGTGGTGCCGGCGAGGCTGCTCGCATCAATACCCCTGGCGATGTAGCCGCCGTAGTAGGTGGACTGCACCGTCACGCCGCCACTGTTATCGACCGAGGCGGAGCCGTTCTGGGCGCCTGCGACGATGCCGTAGGCACCGTAGTTATAGGCGGATGCCGTGGAATAAGCGTACACATCGCCGGCATTGGTGACGTTGGCATCACCGGCAAACGACAGTGCCAGCGCGCCATAGGCGGCACCGCCGGAATCGGCAGTGATCACGCCGCCAGCCAGGTTGTCGATGGTGGCGTCACCGTCAGACGAGACGACGATGCCGACCGCGCCATTGCCGTACTTGCCGGATTGGCCGCTGTAAATGGTCCCGGAGTTGGTCACGCTGCCGCTGCTACCCGTGCCCAGTGCAAGCACCTCGATGCCGGTACTGCCGATCATGCTTGCCGCGCCAACAAAGCCGCTGTTGTCGACGTTGATGTCGCCGCCGGGATAGTTGCTGCCGGCATGGATGCCGGTCGCGTAGTAGGTGAACGGTGCGCCGCCCACGAGGATATCGCCGGCATTGCTCACCGTGGACGGGCCGCCGGCCTCCACGTAGATGCCGGTCGCGTACGGACCGATTGCCCGGATATAGCTCGTGGCGCCGGTCGTGACCTGCACGCCACCCGCGCCGCCGGTGGCATAGATGCCGAAGGTCTCGGCGGCGGGCATGCCGGGCGCCCCGATGTTGCTGGTGTAGGCAACGACCGTGCCGTCGTTGACGACCGTGGTCAGGTCGTCGCCCTGCGCCTCGATGCCTGCGGCAAAATAGCCGTTAGCGCTGATGGCGACGGCGTAACCCGTGTTGGTGACATCGACATTGACGCCAGAGGCAAAGATGCCGTCGGCAAGACCATCGGCGGAGTACGCGTAAGCCGTCCCGGCATTGTCGATACTGACATCACCATTGTACGAATAACCGTACAAACCAATGGCGCTGCCGGTGCCTGCGGAATACGCGCCGGCATAGCCGCTTGCGGCATTGCCCACCGACACGTCGCCGTTGTAGGAGTAACCACCGACGGCGATCGCGCCATAGGGGGCGCTGGCAAAGACGTAATTGCTGTTGTCTACCGTGACATCGCCGGCATAGGAATAGCCGAACACACCCGTCGCATAACCCGAGGGCGCCAACGCCGAAATCGCGCCGGTGTTGGTGAGGGTGACATCGCCGGTATAGCTGTTGCCAACAACGCCCGTGGCCCGGGAGCCCGTGTTGCCCGCGTAGGCGTTGATCGTGCCCGTGTTGTAGGCAGAGGCCGCACCACTGTAGGACGTCACCGAAATACCGGTGGCCTGGTTGTTGCCATTGAAGCTACCACTGCCACCGCTGGCGGAGGCAGAAATGTAACCGCCGTTATAGACGTAGGCCGTTCCTGCGTAGGAGGCTACGGAAATGCCGGTGGCCTGGTTGTTGCCATCAAAGATAGTGCCACCAGTGGCCGTCGCGTAGATGTCGCCATAGTTGAAGGCGCTCGCCGCACCGTTATAGGAAGTCACCGAAATACCAGTGGCCTGGTTGTTGCCATCAAAGCCGCCGCCGCTGGCGGATGCAGAGATGTAACCGCCGTTGTAGGCGTAGGCCGTTCCTGCGTAGGAGGCCACGGAAATGCCGGTGGCCTGGTTGTTGCCATCAAAGGTAGTGCCACCAGTGGCCGTCGCGTAGATATCGCCGTAGTTGAAGGCGCTCGCCGCACCGCCATAGGAAGCCACCGAAATACCAGTGGCCTGGTTGTTGCCATCAAAGCCGCCGCCGGAAGCCGTCGCATGAACGTCGCCGCCGTTGTAGGCGGAGGCCATCCCCACGGAGGAATAGACCGAGATACCGGTGGCCTGGTTTCCACCATCGAAGACAGCGCCATTGGAAGCCGTCGCATAAATGCTGCCGGTATTGCTGGCGCTGGTGTCGCTGTAGCCGTTGGCATAGATACCCCACGCCTGGCCGTAATAGCCACTGGTGGTGGCATTGATCGTGCCGGCATTGTCGGCGCTGACGGTTCCGTCGGAGGCGTAGGCGAACAGGCCGGTGGCGGTGCCGTTGTTGCCGGTGGCTGTGACGTTGATGGTGCCGTCGTTGTATTCCTGCACGTCGTCCGCGGCGACGGCGTAAATGCCCCAGGCATATCCGTCGTCGCCGCTGGCGACGGCGGTGATGGTGCTGGTGGCATCGTTGCCTACGTTGTGCGCGAACGTGGTGGCCTCGACTTCAATGCCCGCTGCCCATGTGTAGCCATACACGTTCGCATTTATGCCGTTTGTGTTTCGCGCGTAATCAAAATGATCAGAAGCTGCGAACAAGCCTACGGCGATGCCTGAAGTGGAATTGGCGCCGACTACGCCAGGACCGATGCCAGTGATGCTGGTCATGCCCGAGCCATCGAAGTAAACATCGTCATCCGCGCCACTCACGCCACCCGGACCAGGCATCCCGCCACCGATATCGGTCAGGCTCTGCACCGGGCCAAAGCCTTGGGCACCCGATGCGGCAAAGCTCGCGTCGCCCTGGTTGGCGTCGCCCAGCGAGGAAATGCCGAGGTTGTTGGCCACGCCGAACTGGTCTGACCAACCGGCACTGCCGTCATGCCCGGCCAAGGGAGCGTCAAGATGCGAGCCCAGGGCCACGGTGGTCAAGTCGACGACCGGCTGGAAGGTCGCGTCGTGGACCTGGCTGTTGCAGAAGATGGGGTTGGCGCTGGGGGCCAGGCAATCGGCGGCAAGCGCGCTGCCGGTACCGCCAAGGGCCAGTGCGGCGGCGGAAATCGCCAGCACGGAGCGGATGGCGCGGGTGACCGGTGCGACCTTGATCTTGCGTGCGCGACGGGCACGCGTTCCATGGGTGCTGGCCGAGGTGGTGCGATTGCTGGTTCCGCTCATTGGATCCCCCAAATGTCTAGCATTGAAGGCCGGATTGCTCCGACCACATATGTCGAGGACGTCCCGGGCCCGGGACGCCATTGGTCACTGGTGCAACGTGAACCCCTGTGGGAAACGATTGCCGCGTGTTTCCGGTTTGGTGTCACTCGTCACAACTTGAATCACCGTTCAGTTATGCGTCAGCTGGCGGGTCGATGTCAACGATTGCGATGTTGTCGGCATCGAAATTGTCGTGAAGATGCATTGGTGTAGATGGTTTTGATCAAGGCTGTTTTTGGCGGCCCGTATTTATGTTGCGGCGCAACAAACTTTTGGCCTGATCCCTGCCCTTGTTGAACCATACGGAAGAGCGTCCGCGGCCCGGCCAGCCGTGGGAACGGATCGTAGTGGAGTGCTTTCGGTTCTTGGGCGGCGCGGTTGTCATGGAAGATGGCGAGCCCCGTGGAAAGGCGCTAGTGCAGGAAGACGCGTGGCCTGGCCAGTTGGTGCCGCTGGCTGCTGGCTTTCGCGCATGCCAAGAGTGCGCCCTATCGCTTCATTGTCATCCTGAGCGTAGCGAAGGATCTGCTTCGGCCTTTTCCCCAGCCATGACTACGCCCAGAAGCAACAAACAGTTCCTTCGCTGCGCGCAGGATGACAATCATGGCGGGGACCACCCTCGTGCCGTTGTGCCGTGGTGCCAGTCGATGCTGGGTGGACACTTGCCGGGTTGTCCAGGGTCGGACATTGATCAATCAGGTCAACGTCCATGGATCCCCGCCTTCGCGGGGATGACGGCTGGGCGGGGATGACGGCTGGGCGGGGATGGGGTGGTGGGGTCTGCGGCAGGTCTGCCTGTCGAATGGCCAAGCGCTGGGCTCTTGGCTCTTGCGCTTTGCGGATCAAATCAACCACGTACGGTATCCGGTAACCCGCAGGGCGGCGGACAGGGAGGTCCACCGTTTTCGGACCGGGCCAGGGTGAGCCGGGGCGGGTTGCGAGCCATCGGCTCGCGCACCGGTGAACGTCCGCGCCGCTCGCGCGGGCCGGACCTTGACGGCGCAGCCGACAAAGGCGAGTCCGAAAATCGCGATCAGACTGCGCACCGCGAGTGTGCTGTGTCGGGGAAAGGCGTTTTCTTTGGTTCGTTTCTTTTGAACCTTTCCAAAAGAAATGAGCTCGCGCGAAAGCGTGTAAGGTGGCGTTTGATCTTTGCGTGCGAAGAACACAGTCCATGGATTCCCGCCTGCGCGGGAAAGACCGCTCATGGAGAACTCGCACTACGGCGTGCAAACATTTTTTCTTTGCGTGTGGAAGAGCAAAGTCGCTGGATGGACAGACATGCGTCCGCCAAAAGATCCCGCCTGCGCGGGATTGACGTGCCCAAATGCCCCCCCAACCCATCGGCGGTCCCGGCCAGGGGCAGGATGCACCGCAATCCCGGAGCAATAAGCCTTTCCCCACAGCGTAGGCGGGAGGAACCACCGGGCCTTGCGCACCAAAGCCAAAAACAGATCCTTCGCTGCGCTCAGGATGGCAATTGGGAGGGGATGGATGGAGCGCGGTGGGGAGCGGGCTGTCCATGCCGATGCCACATCAACAAGTGCAGTGCCCAGGCTGAAAACCGCTGCACCACGGTCGACAAGGCGATATGGTCGCCGGATGGACACATGGCCTGAAGCAGGAAAACGGAATGCCGCTGGCAGGCAACGACGGCAGCGCGCCGCAAGCATGACCTGCCCTGCCTCGGGCGGCAGACCCGATGCCGTGGAGACCAACGCCATTTGCAACGGCTCCCCCGGCAGGCATGCCATCACGTCAGGACATGCCCATGCATAGCAGCGGACTGGAGCTGGCCCTGGTGTTCCTGCTGGCGGCGGTGATCGCGGTGCCGGTGTTCAAGCGCTTCGGGTTGGGCGCGGTGCTGGGGTACCTGGCCGCGGGCGTGGTGCTGGGGCCGTATGGCATCCGGGTGATCAGTGATGCGGCGCCGGTGCTGGCGGCCAGCGAGATCGGCGTGGTGATGATGTTGTTCGTGATCGGGCTGGAACTGTCGGTCTCGCGTTTGCGCGTGATGCACAAGCCAGTGTTCGGGGTCGGCGGACTGCAGGTGGGCGTGTCGGGGTTGGTACTGGCTGGTTTGTCGGTGGTGCTGGGGCTGGGTTGGAAGACGGCGGTGGTGGTCGGCTTCGGGCTGGCGCTGTCGTCGACGGCGGTCGGGCTGCAATTGCTGGCTGAACGCAAGGCGTTGACCAGCAACCATGGCCGACTGGGCTTCGCCATCCTGCTGTTCCAGGACCTGGCGGCGATCCCGCTGCTGGCGGTGATCCCGCTATTGGGGACGGCCGCTGGCGAGTCCGCGCAACCGATGTGGTGGGCGGTGGCCAAGGCGGTGGTCGCGATCGCGGCGCTGGTGTTTGGCGGGCGGGTGGTGCTGCGGCAGGTGTTTCGCATCGTGGCGCGCACGCGCATGCCCGAGGTGTTTACCGCGACCGCGCTGCTGGTGGTGCTGGGCAGCGCCTGGCTGATGCAACTGGCCGGGTTGAGCATGGGGCTGGGGGCGTTCCTGGCCGGGGTTCTGCTGGCGGACTCGGAGTTCCGGCACGAGCTGGAGGCGCAGATCCAGCCGTTCGAGGGGTTGCTGCTGGGGCTGTTTTTCATGGCCGTGGGCATGAGCATCAACCTGGGCCGGGTCATGGCCGAGCCGACCACCATCGTGCTGGGCGTGCTGGCGCTGATGGGGGTGAAGTTCGTGCTGCTGTTCGGGCTGGGTCGTCGTCCGGGCGGGTTGGACGTGCGCGGGGCGCTGCTGCTGGGCAGCGTGCTGGCGCTGGGCGGCGAGTTTGCATTCGTGGTGTTTGGCGAGGCGCTCAAGGCGGGCCTGCTGGAACCGGTGATGCGCGACCGGCTGGTGGCGATCGTGGGCGTGTCGATGGCGATGACGCCGTTGCTGCTGATCGTGGTGTCCAAGCTGTTGCCGAAAGCTCGCAAGGCTCCGGAAAAACCCTTCGACACCATGCAGGACGACCATCCACGGGTGCTGATCGCGGGCTTTGGCCGTTTCGGGCAGATCGTGGCGCGATTGTTGAGCGCGCAGAAGATCCGCTACGTGGCGATCGAGCACAGCCCGGAACAAGTGGATTTTTCGCGTCGGTTTGGCAGCGAGATCTACTACGGCGACCCGTCGAAGCCTGAGCTGCTGCGGGCCGCGGGTGCGGCGCATGTGCAGGTGTTCGTGGTCGCCACCGACGACGTCGAGGCCAACCTCAAGACCGTGCGGCTGATCCGCGGACGGTATCCGGACGCGACCGTATTTGCGCGGGCGCGTAACCGGCGCCATGCATGGGAGCTACTGGATTTGGGCGTGGAGGTGGTCCGTGAGACCTTCCACTCCAGCCTGAAGATGGGTGAGCGGGTGCTGGTGGCGCTGGGCCAGGACGCGCAGGTGGCATCGCAGCGGGCGGACCGGTTTCGCGAACACGATGAAGCCCTGCTGCACGCGCAGCACCAGGTCTATGACGACGAGGCGGCACTGATCCAGACGGCTCAGGAAGCGCGCCTGGACCTGGCGCAGTTGTTTGCCGCCGACCAGGGCGAAGGCGTGTTGGGCGCGATGGTCGGGCGCAAGGACGAAGAGTGATGCGCGCCGAAGTGCTTTTCGTAGGAGCGGCTTCAGCCGCGAGCTGTTGATCTTGCCGTTGCCGTTGCCGTTGCTTTCTGTTGGTTGCGTTGCTGTTGCTGTTGCTGTTGCTGTTGCTGTTGCTGTTGCTGTTGCTGTTGCTGTTGCTGCGTTGCCGTTGCCGTTGCGGTTGCGGTTGTAGGAGCGACGTAAGTCGCGATCAGGAATCGGGAAGAGCATCGCGACTTACGTCGCTCCTACAAAAGGCCGGAGCCAGATCAAGAGCTCGCGGCTGAAGCCGCTCCTACGAAGAGCAAGAGCGCCGGAGGGTCAACGCGCCGGCACGCAGCGACATGGCTCAGCCCGGGTCGCGCAGGAACCGGGCCATCGATACGCCACCGGGGATCGCAGGGGCATATTCGCCGGCAACGTCGACAAAACCACGCATCACGGCAATCTCGCGCGGGCTGCGGTTGAGGGCGTCGCGCTGGTCGGGATCGCAACCGGCGCGCAGCAGGTCGTGGGTGATGCGCAGCAAGCCGTGCAGGGCGGCCAGGTGCAACGGGCCGAATCCGCGTGGGTCACGGGCATCCAGGGCGACGTCTTCGTCGAGAAGTCTCTCCAGGCCGGCCAGCACGACCTCTTCGTCGCAGGCGGTCCCGGGTTCGGCGCGTGCGCCCAGCAGCAACAGTAATGGCGTGACGTTGCCTGCGGCTTCGGCGTCGGGTTCGGCGCCGGCCAGCAACAGGATGTCGAACAAGGCCACCAGCCGCGGCTTGTCGCGCGAGGTGAATCCAAACAGGGCGGCACAGTGCAGTGGCGTCAGGCCCTGCGCATCGCCGGCGTGGACGTTGGCACCGGCTTGCAGCAGCCGCGCGCACAGGTCGGGCAGGCCCAGCGCGGCGGCCAGCATCAAGACGGTGACGTCGCCGGGCAGGCGTTGCTCCAGGCCGGCGCCGGCTTGCAGCAGGCGGTCGACGATTTCGCCATGGCGCATGCTGACCGAGGCTGACAGCGGAGTCGCGCCCGTGTGCGCGGCCAGTTGTGGATCGGCGCCGCGCGACAGCAGCAGTTCGACGCAGGCAGAGTGGCCCCCGCCTGCGGCGCGCAGCAGGCCGGTGCATCCTTGCGAATCCATGGTGTCGACGGCAAAGCCCAGGTCGAGCAGGCGGCGCACGGCATCGGCGTCGCCAACGATGGCGGCGGCGGGAAGGTCTTCCTCGCGCAGCGGTCGGCCAGGCAGTGGCCAGCCGTGCCAGTCGAGCCAGTCGGCCAGGTCGCGACGGCCGGCCGACAGCGCCACGCCCAGCGGGGTCTGGCCATCGGCGGCGCGCACCTGCGGCGAGGCACCGTGCATGACCAGCCGCTTGAGAGCGGCTTCGCGACCCAAGGCGGCGGCCAGGTGCAGGGCGCTCATGCCGCGACTGTCGCGGGCGTCCAGGTCGACACCGTGGTCCAGCAGCCGTTCAAGCAGGCGCTGCCAACCCAGCCGCACCGCCAGAGCCAGTGGCGGGTCGCCGGCGGGCGATGGCGCGTAAGGGTCGGCGCCGCGCGAGAGCAGGTCCAGGGTGCAATCTTCCAGCCCGCGTGCGCCCTGGTCTTCGGTGACGCAGGCGTCCAGGAACCGGGCGAGTCCGCCGACACCCGCCGGCGAGGCGCCATGGCGCAGCAACAGCTGCAATGCCGAGACCGCGGCGGGGCCGCGCGCGAGCAGGGCGAACACCGGGCTGTCGTCGAAGCCATGGCGCGCTTCCGGGTCTGCGCCGCGGGCAAGCAGCCAGGTGATCCGCTGGTGGGACGGTGCCTGGTTGCCGTCCAGCAACAGATGGCCGAGCTGGGCCGGGGATACCAGCTTGGTGAGGTTGTCGAGTTGCTCAAAGCGGCCTTCGTCCAGGCCTTCGCGCAACAGCTCGCGGGGGGTGCGGTCGCTGACCGGGCCGGCATCCGTGTCGCTATCGATATCGGCGACGACAGTCGATGGCAGCGGGTACGACGGGTCCAGCACGGCAACCAGCGACCAGCGGCCGGCATGGGCGGCGTGTTCGATCGCGCGTCGGCCATGGGCGTCCTGGAGCTGGGAGTCGGCACCAAGTTCCAGCAGGCGGCGCGCCAATGCCGGCGACGGGGTGTCGGCCAGGCAGGCGAGTTGCAGGGCGCCCAGGCCGGACTGGTCGACGGCTGCGACATCGGCACCGGCAGCGATCAGTGCTTCGACCACCGGCAGGTGCGCGCCGCAGGCGGCATCGAGAAGCGGTGTGCGGCCTTCGGCATCGCGTGCCTGCACGTCGGCGTGCGCAGACAGCAAGGTGGTGAGTACGTCGACATGGCCGGCCTGGGCGGCTTCGTGCAGGGCGCTGCGACCAGCGGCGTCCCGGGCGTCGATGCGGGCCTTGTGCTTGAGTAGCAGCTGCACGCCGGCAGCGTCGTCTTCCTCGGTGCCGGCGGCGGCCAGCAGCGCCGGTGTGGTGTCCTCGGACTGCGGCTTGGCGCCGCGTTCCAGCAGGAACCGGGCCAGCCGCCAGTTGCCGACCGCACAGGCGACGCCGAGCGGGGTGAGGCCGTCGTGGTTGGGGGTTTCCAGCTCGGCGGCGGCATCAAGCAACAACGCGACCACGCCGGGATCGGAGCTGCGCGCTGCATGGTGCAACGGCGTATTGCCATCGACATCGCAGAGGCGGGGATCGGCGCCATTGGCGAGCAGGGTCATGACCGCTTCCGGACGTCCGTGCCAGCTGTCGCGGGTGGCGGCCAGCAGCGGGGTCATGCCCGCATGCGGGGTGTTGACGTCCAGGCCGGTGCCGATCAGCGCGCGCAACAGCCGCAGGTCCGGCAGCACTGCGGCCAGCACCGGCAGGCTGCGTTGGTCGCGCGGATCCTCGGCGGGCGGCGCGTGCGGGTCGGCGCCGGCTTCGAGCAGGACGAGTGCGCGCTCGACACGGCCGCCACGGGCAGCGGCGTAGAGGGCGGCTTCCAGTGATTCGCCTTGGGCAAGTGACGGTGCGCTGGCGACATCGGAAGTGGTCGTGCTGCTGTCGTAGGCGATGCCGTCGCCCAGGCCGAAGATCGATTCGGGCAGCGCATCTGCCGGAGCCGTGCGTTGCAACAGGATATGCAGCGGCGCGGAGAGCAATGCCAAGGCCCCTGCGACCGGCCAGCGCATAGCGTCCAGCAACCCAGGCCACGCCAGCAACAGGGGCGCCACGGCCAGCAGCGCGACGATGCCGGCGACCAGCAGGCCGCGCCAGGCGCCGTATTCAAATCCGGCCAGGCCCAGCCAATGGGTGGCCAGTGAGCCGCCTTCGCGCTCGACGCCGTGCCACAGCGGCCACAACCGCCACAATCCCAGCAAGGCGAGCCCGGCGACCAGGCTGAGCGCCAGCACCGGGCCGAGCGCGCCGCTTTGCAGCAGGCTGGACAACGGCCACGCCAACAACACACCGATCAATACGGCCGTCGCCACCCAGAGCAATGCCAAGGCCAATGTGTCGCGGCCGAGGTCGTGCAGCCTGGAGGCATCTCGTCCACGCCAGAGTGCCGCCGCCAGTGCGAACGCGGGTTGCGCCAAGGTGGCGCACACGGCCGCGATGGCCCCGCCGGTGCCGGCAGCCAGTGCCAGCCCGGCACCCGTTGCTGCGGCGAGCAGCGCTTTCCACCAGCGATCCATGGCGGGTCGCCGCGCGGGAGGCATGCTCGGGCTCGACGTGCTCGGGTCAGGGGGGCTCTGGACGGGTGTGATCACTTCAGGCATCAGTACCCCAATCCGCGGTCATGGGATCAATGGTGCTTGAAGGCGGAAACTGCAGGTGGAACCCGCGGCTGACGAGGTTGTCCATGACCACGACGGGATCCTGGCGCGCCAGTGTGCGCTCCGGGACCAGGCCGACCTCCAGGACGAACACCAACTTGCCAAGTTGTTGCTGCAGCGCCTCCGGCAGGCGCCCGAAATCGTCGCGCGCCGCCAGGAACACATACGTGTCGTCCTTGCGCAGGCTTTTATAGACGTAGGCTTGCATCTGCGGCCGGGGGATCGCTGTGCTGCACGGGATTGCGCACAGCATACCTGCAGGCCGGGCATGCGCGAACAGCGCGCCGCGGCACCTGCAAGGACAGGTGCATCCCTGAATGCGTCGAAGCGTTGCGTCGACGCGTCAGTGGTACCCGCTGTCCGCGGAGATCTTGCCCTTGAACACGTTGTACGACCAGTACGTGTACCCCAGGATCACCGGCAGCAGCACGATCAGCCCCACGCCCACGAACAGCTGCGACGACGGTGGCGACGCCGCCTCCCAGATCGACAGTGAAGGCGGCACGATGTTGGGCCAGATACCCAGCACCAACCCCACGAACCCCAGCACGAAGAAGGTCAGCGTCAGCATGAACGGTGCCGCGTCGTGGCCCCTGCGCATCACCGCCCGCCACAGCGCAAACGCGTTGACCAGCGCCAGCAGCGGCACCGGTGCCAGCCACCAGAAGTGCCCGCCCTGGAACCAGCGCGCCATGATCTGCGAATCCAGGAACGGCAACGATGCGCTGACCAGGCCCATGAACGCGATCACCACCAGCACCAGCGGCCGGGTCAGGTTGCGCGCGACGCGCTGCAGGTCGCCTTCGGTCTTCAGGATCAGCCAGCAAGAGCCCAGCAGCGCGTACCCAAACACCACCGCCACCCCGGTCAACATCGCAAACGGGCTGAACCAGGCCAGCGCGCCATGCAGGTATTTGCCGCCCTCCAGCGGCAGGCCCTCCATGATCGCCCCCAGGATCACGCCCTGGGCAAACGCCGCCAATATCGATCCCAGCGCGAACGCCGCGCCCCAGTAGGGCCTGCCGCGCGTCGCCTTGAACCGGAACTCAAACGCCACGCCACGGAAGACGAGCCCGACCAGCAACGCCAGCACCGGCAGGTACAGCGTCGACAGCATCAAGGCGTAGGCCTTGGGGAAGGCAGCCATCAACCCTGCGCCGCCCAGCACCAGCCAGGTTTCATTGCCGTCCCAGATCGGCGCAGCGGTATTCATCATGTGGTCGAGCTGGTCGGCGTCTTCGGCGAATGGCGCCATGATCCCCAGGCCCAGCACGAAGCCGTCCAGCAGCACGTACATCAGCACGCCAAAGCCAATGACGCCAAACCAGATCACCGGCAAGACCGTCGCCAGGGTCATGACCGAACCTGCGTGGATCCAATGACGGTGCTGTCGATTCCAGCGGACATCGGCCGCGCCGCGGTATTCATGCCCCCGCCCTTGGGCGGCTGCTTCACCGGCCCGATCCGCAGCATCTTGAGCAGGTACCAGGTGCCGGTGCCAAAGATGACCGCGTAGGTCAACGCATAGACGATCAATGAACCCAGCACCGCAGCCGCCTGGATATTGGGACTGACCGCATCGCTGGTACGCAGCAATCCATAGACGACATACGGCTGGCGCCCCATCTCGACGACGTACCAGCCGGCGAGCAGCGCGATGAATCCGGCCGGACTCATCAGCCGCCATGCCTGCAACAACCAGCGCGACGCCGCGTGCCCACGCTCGAACAACCAGCCACGCCACCACGCCCACAGCGACGTGAATGCCAGCAGCAACATCAACATGCCCAACCCGACCATCACCCGGAACGACCAGAACACCTGTGCCACCGCCGGCCGATCGGCGCGTGGCACCGCAGTCAGCGGCTCGATGGTGCCATCCCAGCTATGGGTCAGGATCAGGCTGCCCAGGCGCGGCACCGCGACTTCGTAATCATTGCGCTCGGCCTGCTGGTTGGGCAGCGCGAACAACACCAGTGGCGTCCCCGTACCCGGCGGCTCTGCATGCCAATGGCCTTCCATCGCCGCCAGTTTCACCGGCTGGTACTCACCGACATTGAGCCCGTGCAGGTCGCCGGCCAGGATCTGCAGCGGCACCGCGATGACGGCAAAGGCAATCGAGAGTTTCAACATCCGCTTGCTGGCCGCGACGTGCACGTTGCGGCGCAGGTACCACGCACTGACCCCACCGATCACGAAACAGGTCGTTATGAACGCCGCCAGCACCATGTGCGCCAGCCGGTAAGGGAAGGACGGATTGAAAATGATCGCCCACCAGCTTGCGGGCTCGAACACGCCCTGCGCGGTCAGCGTGTAGCCCTGCGGAGTCTGCATCCAGCTGTTGGCCGAGATGATCCAGAACGTCGAGATCAGCGTGCCGATCGCGACCAGGCAGGTCGCCGTGAAATGCACGCGGTCGGAGACCTTGCGCCAACCAAACAGCATCACGCCCAGGAAGCCGGCTTCCAGGAAAAACGCGGTCAGCACTTCGTAGTTGAGCAGCGGCCCGAGGATGTTGCCGGCTTTTTCCGACAGCACGGCCCAGTTGGTGCCGAACTGGAAACTCATCACGATCCCCGACACCACGCCCATGCCAAAGGAGACCGCGAAGATCTTGACCCAGAAGAAATACAGGTCGCGCCAGAGATCGTCCCGGGTACGCAGCCAACGCCATTCAAGGAATGCCAGCCAATTGGCCACGCCAATGGTGAACGCCGGAAACAGGATATGGAACGAGATGACGAAACCGAACTGGATCCGGGACAGCAGCAACGCATCCACGACAAGCTCCTGCGGCTCGCGGGGGTAGCCGCCAAGGATAGTGTGCGCCGCGCAGGCGGTTTCCGCAAAAAAAGATAGTCAATCCGCCAACACCCACCACCACAACCCTTGTCATCCTGAGCGAAGCGAAGGATCAGCTTTTGGCTTTTGGCTTTTGGCTTTTGGCTTTTGGCTTTTGGCTTTTGGCTTTTGGCTTTTGGCTTTTGGCTTTGGGCTTTGGCTTTGGCTTTGGCTTTGGGCTTTGGCTTTGGGCTTTGGCTTTGGCTTTGGCTTTGGCTTTGGCTTTGGCTTTGGCTGTGCATGTCAACCCAACCGCACACAGCATCCGGCAACCCGTAGGGCGGCGGGCATGGATGCCCGCTGTTTTCGGACCGAGCCAGGATGGCGAGTCCGAAAATTCCGATACACCCGCCGATCGCTGATGCGCTGTGTCGGGGAAAGGCGTTTTCTTTGGTTCGTTTCTTTTGAGCCTTTCCAAAAGAAATGAACTCGCGCGACAGCGTGAAAGCGTTTGATCTTTGCGTGTAAAGAGCAATGTCCATGGGTTCCCGCCTGCGCGGGAATGACGGCTACACGCAGGAGCGCGGCGAAAGCGTGAAAGCGTTTGATCTTTGCGTGCAAAGAGCAATGTCCATGGATTCCCGCCTGCGCGGGAATGACGGCTACACGCAGGAGCGCGGCGAAAGCGTGAAAGCGTTTGATCTTTGCGTGCAAAGAGCAATGCCCATGGATTCCCGCCTGCGAGGGAATGACGGCTACACGCAGGAGCGCGGCGAAAGCGTGAAAGCGTTTGATCTTTGCGTGCAAAGATCAACGCCCATGGATTCCCGCCTGCTAGGGAATGACGGCTACACGCAGGAGCGCGCGCGAGAACGTGAAAGCGTTTGATCTTTGCGTGCAGAGAGCAACGCCCATGGGTTCCCGCCTGCGCGGGAATGACGGTTTTTGAGGAACTCGCGCAATCGTGTGAAAAGTGTTGGGCTTGGGCAACAAGAGCAACATTCATGGATGGATGGACATCTATCTGCCAAAGACACCCGCCTGCGCCGGAATGACGGCGATATCAGCAGCGCGCGCGAGAGCGTGCAGGCTGATGGTCTTCGCCAGAAGAAGAGCAAAGTCACTGGATTCCTGCCTTCGCAGGAATGGCGTGTCGACAGGGAATCGCGCGACAACATGGTTGCTGTTGCGCTTGGGGAAACAAGAGCACCGTCCATGGACAGGCAGGCGTGCGTATGCCAAAGGATCCCGCCTTCGTGGGAATGACATTCAAGGGGGCTCCCGTCTTCGCGGAAATGATGCTTCAAGGCGATTCGCATCCGTGGCGAGGAAAGCGACACCTGCGATCAACCCGCCACCACCGGCCAGACTGCTAACCTTCCCGCTTCCACCACCCGGACCACCCCGCAATGCATCGATTGCTGTCGCCTATCGCCCTGTTGGCTTTCGCTTGTGCGCTCTCGCCCCTGGCCCACGCCCAAACCGAGCACACCCAGACCGAACATGCCGGGACCGCGCGGGCAACGACACCCGCAACGACGCAGGGCACACAGACGCCGTTGACCCTGGAACAGATCATGGCCGACCCCGACTGGATCGGCCCACCGGTCGAGGATGCGTGGTGGGCGTGGGACGGCGATCACGTGCAATACAAGCTCAAGCGCACCGGCACCAACATCCGTGACACGTATGCCCAGGGCATCGACGGCATCAGCGCCGCGCGCGTCGACGGTGCCGCGCGCGCCAACCTGGATGCCTCACACCCGGTCTACGACCTGCAACACACGCGCATGGCCTTCGTCCGCAATGGCGATGTGTTCGTGCGCGACCTGCGCGATGGCGCGCTGCACCAGCTGACCCGCAGCAACGACGAGGAATCACGACCGCAATGGAGCAGCGACGGCGGGTTGGCATGGCGGATCGGCAATGACTGGTATCGCTGGACACAGGCTGGCGGCGTCGTGCAGGCAGCCACGCCCAAACCGGAGAAATCGCCGGACGCCGCACCCGAGGACGACGCCCTGCGCGAACGACAGTTGCGCCTGATCGACACGCTTGCCAACGACCGGGAACGCCGCGACGCGGAACGCGCCCAGGCCGACGCCTGGCGCGCAAGCGACCCCAGCCGTGCACCGGCACCGATCTACCTGGGCGACAAGGTCGATATCGCCGACACCGCCCTGTCCCCCAACGGTCGCTGGCTGCTGGTCGTCACGACCGAAAAATCCGGAGACGCCGGCACGCAATACAAACTGCCCAGGTACGTGACCGAATCGGGCTATGCCGAGTTCGAGGAAGCGCGCACCCTGGTCGACCACAACCCCCCGTTGCCGCAACAGTTGTGGCTGGCCGACACCCGCACCGGCAAGCTGCGCGAGTTGAAGTTCGACGCCCTGCCCGGCATCGGCGACGACCCCTTGGCCGACCTGCGCGCCGACGCCGGCAAGAAACCGCTGGAGGGTAACCGCGCCGTGCGCGTGGAAACCGATGGTGACGGCGACGGCCCCGCGATCCACTGGACGGCCGACAGCAGCAATGCCGCGGTGCTGTTGCGTGCCGTCGACAACAAGGATCGCTGGATCGCGACGGTCGATACCAGCGACGCCACGCTGCACACCCGCGACCGCTTGCATGACAAGGGCTGGATCAACTGGAGCTTCAATGACTTCGGCTGGATGCCGGACAACCAGGCTTTGTGGTACTTGTCCGAGGAATCCGGCTGGTCGCACCTGTATATCAGCGCCGGCAGCGGCAAGTCCCGCCAACTCACCTCCGGCCACTGGGAAGTGTCGCAGCCGCAGCTGTCACCCGACGGCCGCCGCTTCTACTTCACCTGCAACCGCGAGCGCCCCGGCGATTACGAAATCTGCGCGGTCGATGCCAACGGCGGCACGGTCAGCGAGCTGACCGCGATGGACGGCGTCGACGACTTCGTGCTGTCGCCGGATGGCTCCAAACTGCTGGTCCGGCATTCGTCGAGCTACATACCGCCGCAGCTGGCGGTAATGGATGCCAATGGCGACGACGTGCGAGAACTCACCGACACCCGCACCGCCACGTACAAGGCCATCGACTTCATCCGGCCGAAAATTCTGCAGATCCCCAGCAAGCATGGTGCCGGCGTGCTATGGGCGAAGTACTACTCGCCGGCCACGCTGCAGCCGGGACACAAGTATCCTGTGGTGCTGTTCGTGCACGGTGCCGGTTACCTGCAGAACGTGCTGGACAACTATCCGCCCTACTTCCGCGAGCAGATGTTCCACAACCTGCTGGTGCAGCACGGCTACCTGGTGCTGGACATTGATTATCGCGGCAGCGCCGGTTACGGCCGCGACTGGCGCACGTCGATCTACCGCAACATGGGCCATCCCGAACTCGAGGATTACCTGGACGGCCTGGACTGGCTGGTCGACACCCAGCAAGGCGACCGCGACCGAGCCGGCATCTACGGTGGCAGCTATGGCGGTTTCATGACTTTCATGGCGTTGTTCCGCAAGCCTGGCGTGTTCAAGGCCGGCGCCGCGCTGCGGCCTGTGTCGGACTGGACCCAGTACAACCACGAGTACACGTCCAACATCCTCAACACGCCCGACATCGACCCCGAGGCGTACAAGCTGTCGTCACCGATCGAGTATGCCGCCGGCCTGCAGGACCACCTGCTGATCGCACACGGCATGATCGACGACAACGTGTTCTTCAAGGACTCGGTCGACATGACCCAGAAGCTGATCGAGCTGCACAAGGACAATTGGAGCATCGCGCCGTACCCGCTGGAGCGGCATGGCTTCACGCATCCCGATGCGTGGTATGACGAATACCGGCGGATCTTCGAGTTGTTCGAGTCGACATTGAAACAGGGCGGGCCCGGGCCCACCGGCCCTGACCTGCCAGCCTCGACCTGAATCGACCCGACCCGGCGGGACGGGAAACCGTGATGGCGGGCCTGGGCCCGCCCTACAATCGCGGGATGAGCCTGTCCCGCATCGCCCGCCCCACCCTGCGTGCCAATACCGTCCTGGTCATCACCGGGCTGTTCCTGCTGTTGTTTGCCAACACGCGTTTCTGGCAAGTGGCGTTGTCGTCGCTGCCGCCGGGCGAGCCCCTGCAGAACGCGTTGTTCGTCGCCTGCATGGGCGCGGTGCTGTTGGTGCTGATCATGGTACTGGTGGTGCCACTGGCTTTCCGACGGCTGCTCAAGCCCTGGCTGGTCCTTGTCTTGCTGTTGTCCGCAGGCGCGGCATATTTCATGCATAACTATGGAACGGTGATCGATCGCCTTGCCTTGCAAAGCGTGGCCGAAACCGATGTGCGCGAGGCCGGGGAATGGCTGTCATGGCGGATGCTGTGGACGCTGCTGGTGCTGTGGCTATTGCCGGTTGCATTGCTGCTCTGGATACGGATCGAAAAACGCTCCTGGAAGAAGGAGTTGTGGTCGCGGCTGAAACTGGTGCTGGCATTGGCGCTGCTGCTGCCGCTGGCGGCGCTGCTGTCGGGCAAGCACATTGCCTCGGTGGTGCGTAACCACTCGGAGCTGCGCTTCCTGATGAACCCCACCTCAGTGTTGTCGGCATCGCTGTCGTATGCCCATGCGATGCGTGAAGTCGGCAGCGCCCAGGCCAAACCCATCGAACACGACGCGCACCGCAGCGGCGCGATGGCTCCGGGCGGCAAGCCGCTGGTGCTGGTGCTGCTGGTCGGCGAGTCGGCGCGCGCATCGAGCTTTTCATTGGATGGCTATGCGCGCGACACCAACCCGGAGTTGTCGAAGCTGCCGATCATCAATTTTTCCAACGTGCGCTCCTGTGGTACCGACACCACGGTCTCGGTGCCGTGCATGTTTTCCGACCTCAACCGCACCGACTACAGCGAAGCAAAAGCGGCCGCGCGCGAGAACGTGCTGGATGTCATTGCCCATGCGGGCTTCGACGTAAGCTGGTACGACAACAATACCGGCAGCAAGGACGTGGCATCGCGCCTGCGCGAGGTCGACCTGGCCGATGTGTTCGACAAGCGCTTCTGCACGTATGGCTGCGTAGACGGCAACCTGGTCAATGCGCTGCGCGAGCAGCTGCCGAACGTGAACGCGGACAGCGTGGTCGTACTGCATACCAAGGGCAGCCATGGGCCGGCGTATTACCTGCGCTATCCACCGGGTTTCGAGCGCTTCAGGCCAGTGTGCAAGACCAACGAACTGCAACGCTGCACCCGGCAGGAAATCCTCAACGCCTACGACAACTCGATCCTTTACACGGATCATGTGATCGCCGAAACCATCGGCATGCTTGCTGCCGACACCCGTGTCGACTCTGCGGTCGTTTATGTCTCCGACCATGGCGAATCGACTGGCGAGAAGGGGCTGTACCTGCATGGCGCGCCGTACCTCATCGCGCCGGACGACCAGACCCACGTGCCGATGCTGCTGTGGATGTCGGACGGTTTCCAGGCGCGACGTGGCGTCGACATGGCGTGCCTGCGCGCGAAGAGTGGCGAGTCACTGTCGCACGACAACCTGTTCGACCTGTTGCTGGGATTGCTGGACGTGCGGACCGGCGTGTACCGGGCGACGCAGGATCCGGTGGACGGATGTTGGTAGGAGCGGCTTCAGCCGCGAGCTCTTGCCTTGGCCCTGGCCGTTGTAGGAGCGACGTCAGTCGCGATCAGGTGTCGCGGAAAGCACTCGCGACTCACGTCGCTCCTACAACGGCCGAAGCCAGGGCAGAATCAAGAGCTCGCGGCTGAAGCCGCTCCTACAAAGGCATGGACGCGGTGGTTTCGGGAGCGACCACGGCACGACGCACTTACAATGGCCGCATGACCGACTTCGACCACGTCCGCGACTACCTCACCGGCCTGCAGGATCGCATCTGCACGGCGATCGAAACGACGGACGGCCAATCGCGGTTCACCGAAGACGCCTGGACACGGGACGAAGGCGGCGGCGGACGCACGCGGATCCTGCGCGACGGCGCGGTCTTCGAGCAGGCCGGTATCGGTTTTTCCGATGTCTCCGGGACCAGGCTGCCGCCGTCGGCCTCCGCGGCACGGCCGGAACTGGCCGGCGCCTCGTGGCGAGCGGTCGGTGTATCGCTGGTCTTCCACCCGCGCAACCCGCATGTCCCGACCACCCATGCCAACGTGCGCCACTTCCGGGCGCAACGCGACGGTGAGACCGTGGCCTGGTGGTTCGGCGGCGGCTTTGACCTGACGCCGTTCTACCCCGTCGATGAGGACGTCGTGCATTGGCACCGCACTGCCCGTGACCTGTGCGAGCCCTTTGGAGGCCTGGCCCGGTACCGCGCGCACAAGCAATGGTGCGACGACTACTTCTACATCAAGCATCGCAACGAGACCCGCGGTATCGGCGGCCTGTTCTTCGACGACCTGAACGACGATTTCGAACGCGACTTTGGCTACCTGCGCGCGGTTGGTGACGGCTTCCTGGAGGCCTTCCTGCCCATCGTGGAGCGCCGGCGCGATACGCCGCATGGACAGAGCGAGCGCGAGTTCCAGCTCTACCGGCGCGGCCGCTACGTCGAGTTCAACCTGGTCTACGACCGCGGCACCCTGTTTGGATTGCAATCGGGGGGTCGCGCCGAATCGATCCTGATGAGCCTGCCGCCCCAAGTGCGCTGGGAATATGGCTACCAGCCGGAGGCTGGCAGCAAGGAGGCACGGCTGGCCGACTACCTGCAACCGCGCGACTGGCTGGGCGAGTCCGGGCAGGGGTAGCGGCTGGGGCCGACCGGCCCGATTCGATCCATTGGTCCCTCACTGCCCCTGTCTCTCCAGCGTCTGGCCGTTGCGATTGCTGTTGCCGTTGTAGGAGCGGCTTCAGCCGCGAGCTTTTGCCTTGGATCTGGCGGTTGTAGGAGCGACGTCAGTCGCGAGTGCTTTCCGGGACACCTGATCGCGACTGACGTCGCTCCTACAACGGCCAAAGCAAGATCAAAAGCTCGCGGCTGAAGCCGCTCCTACAAAGAGCCGGTGCTGCGGATCCTTGCCACCCGTACGAAGGCAAGTCCCCTTTCCCAAGGGCGGCGCGGCGATAGCCGCAGGGGATGCAGGCACCAGCCGGGGCCCGAAATTTTTTTGCGCAGCACATCTTTGGGTTCTTTATGCGCCGCCATTGGCGGCACATAAAAAAGCCCCGCAAGCCAGGGGGAGGCTGTGCGGGGCCGGGGAGCGGAGCCTGGGGAGAGACTCCGTTCCGGATCACTCCAGGGGAGGGAGGTGATCAGCGACAGACCTTGCATCTGTCGCGAAGTATCTGACCACTGCGGGCATGGATGGTTCGTGAAGATTCCCGTTAAGAATTTGTTGGGTTCAGGACGGATTCATTCGCCAGGCACGGCAGCGTTCGCGAGCCTCGTTTGCAGGGCTCCAGCGCCTGTCAGTGGGCCTGGTCCCAGTCACTTCCCACGCCCGTATCGACCACCAGCGGCACGCGCAGTTCGGCTGCTGCAGCCATTCGCGCGGGGACCTCGGCCTGCAAGGTATCCAGGAAGCCCTCATCGACCTCGAATACCAGCTCATCGTGCACCTGCATCACCATGAGCGCACGGTCCCGGTGTGGCGCCAGCCAGGCGTCGATATCGACCATGGCCCGCTTGATGATGTCGGCCGCGGTGCCCTGCATCGGGGCGTTGATCGCGGCCCGCTCGGCGCCGGCGCGCAGGCCCTGGTTGCGGGCCTGGATGTTGTCCAGGTACAGGCGTCGGCCGAAGACGGTCTCGACGTAACCGCGCTCCCTGGCCTGCTGCCGGGTGCTGTCCATGAAGTCACGTACGCCGGGATAGCGGGAAAAATACAGTCCGATGTAGTCCTGGGCCTCGCCACGGGACACGCCCAGCTGCTTGGCCAGCCCGAAGGCACTCATGCCATACATCAGGCCGAAGTTGATTGCCTTTGCGGCACGGCGCTCGTTGGGTTCGACGTCGTCCAGCGGCTTGCCGAAGACTTCCGCCGCGGTGGCGCGGTGGACGTCGGCGCCGGATTCGAACGCCTTCAGCAATGCAGGATCCTGCGACAGGTGCGCCATGATCCGCAGCTCGATCTGCGAGTAGTCGCAGGCCACGATCCTGCGGCCCTGGGGCGCTATGAAGGCCTTGCGGATGCGGCGACCGTCCTCGCTGCGGATCGGGATGTTCTGCAGGTTGGGGTCCGATGACGCCAGTCGACCCGTCGCCGCCCCGGCCTGGTGGTAGCTGGTATGCACGCGGCCGGTGTCGGGATTGATGATGTCCGGCAACTTGTCGGTGTAGGTGCTGCGCAGTTTCGCCAGCTGGCGGTAGTCGAGCACCACGCGCGGCAGCTCGTGCTGGTCGGCAATCGCCTCCAATGCTTCCTCGTTGGTCGATGGCTGGCCCTTGGGCGTCTTCACCACTGCCGGCAGCTTGAGCTCGTCGAACAGCAACGCCCCGAGCTGCTTGGGGGAGTCCAGGTTGAAGGTGCGCCCGGCCAATCCAGTCGCCTGCTGCTGCAGTGCCAGCATGCGCTTGCCCAGGTCGTTGGACTGGCGGCGCAGCTCGTCGCCATCGATCAGCACGCCGTTGGCTTCGATGCGTTCGAGCACCGGCACCAGCGGCATCTCGATCTCGCGGTAGACGCGTTCCAACGCGGGGATTTTGGCCAGCTTGGGCGTCAGTTCGCGATGCAGGCGCAAGGTGATGTCGGCATCCTCGGCGGCATAGCGGGTGGCGTCATCCAGCGCGACCTGCGAAAACAGGATCTGCTTGGCGCCCTTGCCGGCGACGTCGGCAAACTTGATCGTCTTGTAGCCCAGGTAGCGCATCGCCAGCGAATCCATGTCGTGGCGGGTGGCGGTGGCGTTGTAGACGAAGCTTTCCAGCATCGTGTCGTCGGCATAACCCGCCACGTCGATACCGTGGCGGCGCAGCACGTGCAGGTCGTACTTGCCATGCTGTCCGAGCTTGCGCTTGTCCTTGTCGGTCATCAACGCACGCAGCGCATCCAGGACTTCCTGGCGCGACAGCTGTCGCGGCGCACCGGGATACTCGTGCGCGACCGGGATATACGCAGCGGCACCCGGCTCGACGGCCAGGCTGATGCCGACCAGGTTGGCGCGCATCGGGTCGAGCGCATCGGTCTCGGTGTCGAAAGCGAACTCTTTGGCGTTCTCGCAGCGGGTGATCCAGGCATCGAGTCGGGCACGCTCCAGCACGAGCTCGTAATCGCCGGGCGCCGACAAGGCTGCGTCGGGGGCTTCGGCGGGCGCCTTGTTTGCGCGGGCGTAGCCGGCTTCGGTACCACGCACACCCGCATTGCCCGAGGATGCAGCCGCATCGCCACCCTCAAGCTCGCGTAGCGCCTGCGAAAACCCGTAGCGCGTGTACAGCGTGCGCAACGTGTCGGTGTCACGTTCGCGCAACGTCAGCGCGCTTGCCGGCGATTCCAGTGCGACATCGGTCTTGATCGTCACCAGTTCGCGGTTCAACGGCAAGCGATCCAGCGCGGCGCGCAGGTTGTCGCCGACCTTGCCCTTGATGTCGCCGGCGCTGGCGGCTGCCATGACGCCGTCCAGGTCGCCATGCGCCGACAGCCACTTGGCGGCGGTCTTGGGCCCGCACTTGTCCACGCCCGGGACGTTGTCGACGGTATCTCCCATCAGTGCCAGCAGGTCGACGATCTGGCTGGCGCGGACGCCAAACTTGGCCATCACCGCTTCGTCGCTCTCCATCCGCGTGCCGGACATGGTGTTGACGAGCGCGATGCTGCCACCGTCGGCGCCGGTCTCGCGCACCAGCTGCGCGAAATCCTTGTCGCTGGTGGAGATGACCACTGCGCTGCCCTCGCCCGCCGCCTGCACCGCCAGCGTGCCGATGACATCGTCGGCCTCGACGCCTTCGATGCGCAGGATCGGGAAACCCAGCGCCTCGACGATGTCGCACATCGGCTGTATCTGCGCGCGCAACTCATCGGGCATCGGCGGACGGTTGGCCTTGTACTCGGGGTACAGATCGTCGCGGAAGGTCTTGCCGGGTGCGTCGAGCACGAAGGCCACGCCGTCGGGCTGCTCCTTGAGCGTGGCACGCAGCATGTTGACGACGCCAAACAAGGCACCGGTCGGCTCGCCATCGGCGTTGCTCAATGGCGGCAGGGCGTGGAAGGCGCGATAGAGGTAGGACGAGCCATCGATCAGGACGAGGCGCTTGCTGGGGGTGTCGGTCATCGGGGCAGTTTACGCCGTGGGGTTGGGGCGGCTCCATATCAGGCACATGGCCGCAGAACTGCAATGAAAAGTAGCGCGCATCTCTGTGGATTCGCCTCGTTTGCCTGTCATCCCCGCGGAGGCGGGGATCCATGGACGTTGCCTTCATGTGGCTTGACGTCCATGGATTCCCGCCTTCGCGGGAATGACGGACTCGAATGCCAACACGACCAACACGCATGGACAGGCATACTGTTCGCACCCCAGTCCCCGGAGCCGTGCCATGCGTATCCTGATGCCCCTCGTCGCGGCTGTCCTGCTGTCCGCCTGCGCCACCGTCGGAAGCAGCGATCCACAGATCCCGGAGGGAGCCGTCGGCACCACCCAAACCGAAGCCAACGGCGACGTCGTCACCCAGTACCGCGTTGCCGGCCAGCTGCGCATGGTCAAGGTCGTACCGTTCCGGGGCCCGACGTACTACCTCTACGACCGCAACGGCGACGGCAAGCTCGACCCGGCCGACGGCGATGCGCCAGTCACCTATTACAAGCTCTTCAGCTTCTGATCAGCGCACGACAGCTGCCACACTGGAGGCCATGCACCACCCTTGGGATGGGTTGAACGCAACGATACCCATCGCCTGTCAACCAGACTCCAAACCCCGGGGCGAACCTGGCGTTCGTGCTGGCAACCGGGACCTATTGCGATCCATCGATGTCACGCCTGGCGGGATGCGCCATCCCCCTGCCCTGCACAGCTGCTAGGATTCGCACACGGCCGGGGAGGCCGCGCAATCCAATCATTGAAGGGGAGACGCAATGTACTGGTACCTGAAGGTCCTGAAGAACTACGTCGGTTTCAGCGGCAGGGCGCGACGCAAGGAATACTGGATGTACACGCTATTCAACATCATCGCCTTGATCATCGCGATGGTGCTGGACAGGATTCTAGGCCTGAGCAGCGCGGAAAGTGGTATTGGCGCCATTTATATCCTGTACGCCCTGGCTACTTTTTTGCCGGGTCTCGCAGTGGGCATTCGCCGCCTGCACGATACCGACAAGAGCGGCTGGTGGATTTTGCTCGCTTTGATCCCGCTCATTGGCGCGATCGTGCTGCTGGTCTTCTTTGTCATTGAAGGCACCCCCGGAGACAACAGCTATGGACCGGATCCCAAGGCTGCTGGCTGAAGCCGCAACAAGTTGACAAGCGGTACGCAACGGCGCCTTCGGGCGCCGTTTCCTTGTCGGGCCCAACCGTCGCTAAAGGGCGATCAGGCAACACAAGCGGTTCAACCGGCCGCGCTGGCCGGCCGGCGATTTTGTCGATGGATTCACGCCTGCCGGCGCAGGCTTGGGACTCCCGATCCGTGGAGGACTCCAAATGCCATACGACCGCATCAGCGAACTGCCCGATTCCGTCCGTGACAACATCCCCAGGCACGCGCAGGACATCTACAAGGAAGCCTTCAACAGCGCCTGGGACGAATACAAGGATTCCGACGACCGCCGCGGCGACGCGTCACGCGAGGAAACCGCGCACAAGGTCGCCTGGGCTGCGGTCAAGGAAAAGTACGAAAAGGGCGACGACGGCGATTGGCATCCAAAATAGGATCACGCGCCCAAACGCGGGCGACGCATTTGCGCTATCGATCAGGCGTTTGTCTGGTCGGACACGAGGCCGATCCGGCAGGCTTCCAGTATGGCCTCGGGTCGCCTGTCCTTGGCCAGCGATGCCTGGCTAACCCGGCTGCAGGTTGGCGTAGGACAGCACCAGCCATTTTGCTCCGGCATCGTCGAAATTGACTTGCACGCGCGCATGCGCGCCGCTGCCTTCGTAGTCGGTGACGACGCCCGTGCCGAAGCTGGGATGGCGGACATTGGCACCCAGTTTGATCGGTGGCTGCTCCAGCGCGGCATGACCGCCGCGACCCAACCCGGTACCACGACTTGATTGCGCACCCGCATACGGCCGCGACACCTGCACGCGCGGGCGCACCTCGTTGAGCAGTGCACCCGGGATCTCGCGCAGGAAGCGCGACGGCACGCCATACATGTCCTGGCCGTGCAAGCGCCGCGCTTCGGCATAACTGAGCACCAGCTTCTGCCGCGCACGGGTGATGCCGACGTAGGCAAGGCGACGCTCTTCCTCCAGCCGCCCGGGCTCATCGATCGAGCGCGCGTTGGGGAACAAGCCCTCCTCCATGCCACCCAGGAATACCATCGGGAACTCCAACCCCTTGGCACTATGCAGCGTCATCAGCTGCACGCCGTCCTCGCCCGCCTGGGCCTGGCCTTCACCGGCTTCCAGCGAGGCATAGGCAAGGAAGGCGACCAGCTCGGTCATGTCGGCGGCTTCTTCGTCTTCATCACGCTGCACGAAACGCGAGGCCACCGAGACCAGCTCGTCGAGGTTGTCCGTGCGCGAATCCAGCGTTCCTTTTGATTCGTTGGCGTAATGCTCACGCAGGCCGGAGCGCGCCAGGACATGATCGACTTTTTCATGCAACGACATGTCGTCGACTTCCGCGGCCAGCGCCTGGATCAGCGACACGAAACCCTGCACGGCATTGCGTGCGCGTGCGGACAGCGTGTTTTCAGCCACCAGCCGCGTGGCGGCTTCCCACAACGACACCGCATCGCGCCTGGCACGCATCCGCACCTCGTCCAGCGTGCGCGCGCCGATACCGCGGGTAGGCGTGTTGACCGCGCGTTCGAAGGCGGTGTCGTCGGCGCGGTTGGCGACCAGACGCAGATAGGCCAGCGTGTCCTTGATCTCGGCACGCTCGAAGAAGCGCATGCCGCCGTAGACGCGGTACGGGATGTCCTCGGCCTTGAGGTGTTCCTCGAACGCGCGCGACTGTGCGTTGCTGCGATACAGGATCGCGCAGTCACCGTGGCTGCCGCCATCGCGCACCCATTGCCCGATGCGCTCGACCACGAAACGGGCCTCGTCGATTTCGTTGTATGCCGCATACAGGTCGACCGGGTCGCCCTGGCCGCTGTCGGTCCACAGCTGCTTGCCCAGGCGATCGGGGTTGTGGGTGATGACCGCATTGGCTGCATTGAGGATATTGGCGCTGGAACGATAGTTCTGCTCCAGCTTGATCGTGGTCGCGCCGGCAAAATCGGCAAGGAACTTCTGTACGTTCTCGACTTTCGCACCACGCCAGCCATAGATCGCCTGGTCGTCATCGCCGACCACGAACACCTTTGCGCTGTTGGGATCAGCCCCGCTGCCGGCCAGCAGGCGGATGAAGCCGTACTGGATCGCGTTGGTGTCCTGGAACTCGTCGACCAGGACCTGCCCGAAGCGATGCCGGTAGTGCGCAAGCAAGGCAGGGTTGTCGCGCAGCAGCTCGTGCGAGCGCAGCAGCAGCTCGGCAAAGTCGACCAGCCCGGCGCGATCGCAGCGCTCCTGGTACAACGCGTACGACTGGCGCATCGCGTCAAGCCAGGGATCGTTGCCCGGCTGCAGGTGTTGCGGTCGGCGACCTTCGTCCTTCTGCGCGTTGATCCACCAGGCGATCTGCTTGGGCGGGAACCGCGCTTCGTCGAGCTCGAGTTGTTGCACAACGCGCTTGACCAGCCGCAGCTGGTCATCCGAGTCGAGCACCTGGAAACCTTCCGGCAGCCTTGCCTCCTGCCAGTGCAACCGCAGCAGGCGATGCGCGATGCCATGGAAGGTGCCGATCCACATCCCGCGGGAACCGTTGCGTAGCAGCGCACCGGCACGCGCACGCATTTCGCCAGCCGCCTTGTTGGTGAACGTCACCGCCAGGATGCCGTGCGCCGGCACGCCAAAGACTTCGTTGAGCCAGGCAATGCGGTGGGTCAGCACGCGGGTCTTGCCGGAACCGGCACCGGCAAGCACCAGGTAGTGTCCGTGCGGGGCACTGACCGCCTCGCGTTGGGCAGGGTTGAGCTCGTCTAGCAGGTGGGAGACATCCATCGCACTAGTTTAAAGCCCCGTCGCCGCGGCCGCGTGCTGCAATGGCGCGGCAATGGCGCGCCGCGCCGCCGGCCTCCCGTGCGTCGACCGTGCGACCGCGTAGCCGGTCGGCCATCGCCGCCCAATGGGATCGGCCGTGGATGCACGCTTACCGCCGCGGCGGCAGCGATGCGCACAGTCGCGCAATCAAGGCGCAATCAAGTCGAACGCTGTGATTGCGGATGCCTACCCTGGCCGGCCCGTAGCAGCCGAGCGCGGCCGAGTCACCAAGTCAGTTCATGCCGACGGCGGCTGCACGGCTGCCAACAGGGTGGGCAGCAGCAGGTCGAACGGCTGCGGTCGCGCCAGCAGGTAGCCCTGTACCAGGTCGCAGTTCCTTGCGCGCAACCAGGCCAACTGCTCGACTGTCTCCACGCCTTCGGCCACGGTCTGCAGGCCCAGTGCATGCGCCATGGCGATGGTCGAGGCGCAGATCGCGGCGTCGTCCTCGTCATCGGGCAAGTCCTGCACGAAGCTGCGATCGATCTTGAGCCGGTCGATCGGCAGGCGCTTGAGGTAGGTGAGGCTGGAATGGCCGGTGCCGAAGTCATCGACGGACATGCCCACGCCCAGCCTGGCAATGCGCTGCATGGTGTCGATCGCGCGTTCCGGGTTTTCCATGACGACGCTTTCGGTCAACTCCAGCTCGAGCACGCCGGCCGGGAGAGAGAAATCGCGCACCACTGCCTCGACCTCGGCATGCAGGTCCTGGGCAAACTGGGCGGCGGAAACATTGACGCAGATCCGGATGTCGCGCAGCCCCGCTGCGACCAGCTTGCCGTGGTGGCGGGCGGCTTCGCGCAGGATGCGCCTGCCCAATTCGACGATCAGCCCGCTTTGCTCGCACACGCCGATGAAGTGCGCCGGCAGCAGCAATCCCTGCTCCGGGTGCTGCCAGCGGACCAGGGCCTCGAGCGCGACCGGCCGCCCATCGGTCGACCAGATGGGTTGGAAGTCGAGTACGAACTCCTCGTTCTGCAGCGCCTCGCGCAGCCGGCCTATCAGTTGCAGGCGCTGCGATACGTTCTCGTCGAACTCGCTGCGATAGCGCACGGCCTGGTTGCGACCCTGGCGCTTGGCTTGGTACATCGCCACGTCGGCATGCATCAGCAGCGTCTCCGCGTCGCGTCCGTCGTCCGGATAGCGGCAGTAGCCAATGCTGGGCGTGAGCGTATGCGAGACCCCGGCAATGTCCATGGGCCTGGTGACGGCATCCACGATGCGCCGGATGACACGGTGCATGCCGTCCTCTTCAAGCTGCTCGGTCAACACCACCACGAACTCGTCGCCGCCAAAGCGGCCGGCGGTATCGGTATCGCGGATGACCCGTTGCAGCCGTGCACCGATTTCACGTAGCGCCAGGTCCCCGGCACTGTGGCCCAGGCTGTCGTTGACCAGCTTGAAGTCGTCCAGGTCGACGAAGATGACGCCGGCCTGGCGGTGATAGCGCTCTGCGTTGAGGATCGCCTGCTCCAGCCGGTCCTGCAGCAATTGGCGGTTGGGCAGACCGGTAAGTTCGTCATGGGTTGCGCGGTGCGCCAGTTGCTCCTCGTAGCGCTGGCGCTCGGACGTATCCCTGAGCACGCCGACGTAGTGGGTCAGGGTGCCGGCTTCATCCCGCACCGGGGCGATGTGCAGATCGTTCCAGAACAGCGCCCCGTCCTTGCGGTAATTACGCAACAGCACGCGGGCCTCCCCCCCTGACTCCAGCGCTTCGCGCAACTCGGCGATCGCCAGTTGCTGGCGATCGTCGCCCTGCAGCAGGCGGCAGTTGCGGCCGATGATCTCGTCCTGGTCGTAGCCCGTGATGTCTTCGAAGGCTGGATTGACGTAGACCACGGGCAGGTCTGCATGCAACGCATCGCTGATCACGATGCCGTTGTCGGTTGCCTCCACCGCACGCCGCAGCAGGCGCAGGTCGGCCTGCGAGCGCGCGCGCTCGCTGATGTCCAGCATGCCCCCGACCATGCGCAGCGCCGTGCCGTCCTTGCGCAGGAAGAATCCGCGATCCATGACCTGCACGTAGTCCCCCTGGGCCCGACGAAAGCGGTATTCGCCCTCCCAGACCTCGAGGTCGGATGCCACGGCCGCTTCAAGGCTTTGCATGGTGGCGGCCAGGTCCTCTGGATGGATCCGCTCCTCCCAGGCGGCCAGCGTCGCTTTCATTTCTCCAGGCGAATAACCGAACAGCTGATAGAAGCTGTCGCTCCACCACAGCGACCCGGTGGCGATGTCCCAGTCGTAGACCGCGTCGCTGGTGGCGCGGGCGACCAGCTGGAAGCGTTGCTCGGCCATCTCGCGTTCGGTCACGTCATCGAGCACCACCAGCCGCGCGTGGTGGCCCTCGAACTCGAGTTCATGTCCATGGACACGCACCCGGATAGGGGTGCCGTCCTTCTTGCGATGGGTCCAGGTCCTGCCCTGCGGATACATGTCCGGGGGCACCTGCAGCATCCTGCGCACCTGCTCGGTCTCTGCTTCCGGGCGGATGTCCAGCACGCTCATCCCGAGCAGTTCGTCCTTGCTGTAACCGTAGTGCTGGATCGAGGCCTCGTTCATCGCCAGGATCGCCAGCGACTCGCGGTCGTAGACCATCAGCGGCAGCGGATTGCCCTGGAACAGGAATCGGTAGTCTTCCTGGGCGGTGCGCAGGGTTTCACGGATGTTGGCCAGATCGGTGATGTCCTGCTGGATGCCGCGCAGCAGGCGGTGACCGGGTCGCTTGTCGACCCATTCGGCGCGGACACTGATGGTGCGGACATCGCCATCCGCGCGCACGATCCTGAACTCGGTCTCGATGGGTTGCTGCACTTGCGTGACGTGCTGGATCTTCTCGCGCAGTGCTTCCCGGTCGTCCGGATGGAACCAGTCATCCACCTGGGCCAGCTGCAGGCCGGCGGCTTCGCGCGTGCGCCCGTAGATACGGTACAGCTCGTCGGACCATACGACCCGCCCTGTATCCGGACTCCATGACCAGTGGCCCAGCCGCCCGACCCGACATGTTTCTTCAAGCAGGTCGGACTGCTCCTGCAACGCTACCGTGCCTGCCTCCTGCAACCTGCGTGCACGCCGCCAGGACCAGCCCCACAACAGGCCTTGCGCCAACAGGAGGCTGACCAGCAGCCCCCCCGCCCACACGCCAGGTGCGGCCTCCAGGATCCAGCCGATCGCCAGGGCCATCAGCGCCAGCCACGACACAGCCCCGACCATGGCCGCCCGGCCACCATCGCTGGTGCCTGCCAGCAGGCGAGCCAAGGCTTGACGTGTCGACATTGCATGACCTCCGTCAGTCGTGCGGCGATCGCCATCCCCGCGCATGCACCCCAGCGGCGCGATCGCCACTGACCCTTGCAAGGTACCGCACTGATCGGCAATTGCCATAGGCTGCCGACCCGCCGGCGGGGCCAGCCGACCGCTGCACGTGGCGCTGTTCCAGGAAAGTGAAGCTGGCGAGCGACAGTACGGCAACGTCCGGCGACGCAGCGTGCCGCTGCGCTGCCGCGACAGGCCAATCCTGATGGCGGCAAACCACCGGGCGCAGACGTGCACGCTGCTGTCGGGTCCGCGCGCGGAAACAGGCTTGCCGATGTCGGCTTGGCTTCGGCTTCTTGTAGGAGTGGTGGCGGCATGCCGTCACCACTCCTACAACAGCAAGAAGCAGAAGCAGAAGCAGAGCCAGATCAAGAGCTCGCGGCTGAAGCCGCTCCTACAACAGCATTGACCTGCAACAACATCGCGCCACAACAGCGTCGCCCTACACAATCATCAGACCGACGCCTACATCTGCGGCGGGGTGATCTGGTACTCCTTCGGCGGCTGCGCACCCATCAGGTAGCGCACGAAATAATCCCAGCGCCTGCGCGTGGTGTACAGCGTGGCCATGCCGTAGCCGTGGTGGGCATTGGGAATGATGATCAGGTCGAAGTCCTTGTTGGCCTGGATCAATGCATCGACCACCAGCAACGTGTTCGATGGCGGCACGTTGTCGTCCATCAGCCCGTGCGTCAGCATCAGGTGGCCCTCCAGGTTCTTGGCGAAGCTGGCGTTGGCCTGGGCGTCGTAGTTGGTCTTGCCGTCCTTGCCGGTGACCAGCAGGCCCTGCCACTTCTCGGCCCAGTCGTCCTCGTAGTTGCGGTTTTCGTGGTTGCCGCTTTCGGCCCAGCCGACCTTGAACAGATCGGGGTAATGGAACATCGCCCCGGCGGTGGCGTTGCCGCCGCCCGAATGGCCCCAGATGCCGACACGGTCCAGGTCGATCCACGGGTACTGCTTGCCCAATTCGCGCAATGCGGCCACCTGGTCGGGCAGCGTGTTGTCTTCGACATGCTCGAAATACGTGTCGTGGAATGCCTTGGAGCGCCACGGCGTGCCCATGCCGTCGACGGCGATGACGATGAAGCCCAGCTCCGCCAGCGATTGGTGGTCGGCACGCGAGGCGCTGAAACTGCGGCCACGCACCGAGCCGGTCTGCGGGCCCGGATAGACGTAATCGACGATCGGGTACTTTCTTGCCGGATCGAAGTCGGTGGGTTTGAACATCATCCCGTACAGATCAGTCTTGCCGTCGCGGCCCTTGACCGTGAACGGCACCGGCGGCACCCAGCCGGCCGCCTCGAGGCGGGAGATGTCGGCGGTGGCGATCGTCGCCAGCGTGTGGCCGTCATCGGCGGCACGCAGGACGGTGGTTGGTGGCATGGTCGGTGTCGAATACGCATCGACAAACGTATCGCCGTCGGGTGACAGGGTGATCGCGTGGTTGGCTGCTTCGGGCGTCAGCAACACCGGTTGGCCACCATCCATCGAGACCCTGAAGAACTGCTGGTAATACGGATTGACGCCGGCCGTACGGCCGACGCCTTCAAACCAGATCATCCGCGAGTCCGGGTCAACGCGCAGCACTTTGCTGACGTTCCAGTCGCCGCTGGTGACGGCGCGCTTGAGTTTGCCGGTCCCCAGGTCGTAGAGATACAGGTGGCCCCAGTTGCTGCGCTGGCTCCACCACAGGACCTCGTTGCTTTCGGGCAGGTAACGCCAGTTGATCGCGTTGATGCCGCTCTCGAACCAGGTCTTTACTTGTTCATCGAAGACGGTGCGCACCTCGCCGGTGGCGACATCGGCGACCCGCAACCAAGTGTGCCTATGGTCGCGCGAGGTGGACGCGAAAGCCACGGACTTGCCGTCCGGCGCCCATTGCACGTCCTCCCAGCCGCCAAAGCAGCTGACGTCGTCGCACTGGGTGGACCGGTGCTGGTCGGGCGGCAGCTGCAGGCGCACGACTTTTTGCGTCGGCACGTCGATGACGACGCGCTCGATCATGGTGACGTCCTTGTCGCCGACCAGCGGGTATTTCCAGGTCTCGACCTCGGGATGGCCGATCTTCGTGGACACCAGGGTCATCGTCCCGGTCTTGCGCTGGTCCTGTTGGAAGGTCGCGATCTTCGACGAGTCCGGCGACCACACCAGGATCGCGCGGTCGGAGTGGACCCAGCCGGCATTGTCGGTGGCGTAGCCGAAGTCGGGCACGCCGTCGGTGGTGAGTCGGGTTTCCTTGTCGGTCGCAGTGTCGCGCACCCACAAATTCCAGTCGCGGATGAAGGCTTCGCTTTTGCCGTCCGGCGACAGCACGGCGGGAGTCCGGCCCTGCTTGACCGCCTTTGCGGTGCAACCCTTGATCGCTGCGTCGCAGAGGTAATGCTTGCCACGCAGGTTGAAGTCATAGCCGCCGTCGGCCTGGACGCTGAATTCGCTCACCGGCAGCTTGTCGGGCTTGACCGGCTTGCCGCTGGCCTTGGTCAGGGCCGCGGCCAGCTTGTCGCGGTCGAACACGGGCGACACCTTGCCGCTGGCCACGTCCATGCGCAGGAAGTGGTCGCCGTCGGCGTCATGGTCCCGGTACCAGAAGTGGCCATCGTCGAGCCAGGTCACGCCGGTGACCGCGTGGTCGACCAGGTCGTTGGTGTTGTAGGACAAGAACCGCTCGGCACGCGCGTAATCGGCGTCGGTCAGCGCCCGTTGCTGGGCACTGCCCGCCAAGGGCAGCAAGGCCAACGACAGTGCCACGATGGCCAGTGGGCCACGCAGGCGCGACGTATTCATTTTGTGGACGATTACGTTCTGGAGCATGGTCATTCCCCGTGATGCGGATCAAACATCCAACCCGCATGCTAACGCGGCGACGGCCGCGGGGACCGTGCCGGAAGCCCCGCTCCGCGCAGCCTGCACGACCAGCCCCGTGCCGTCCGGCCCCGGCATGCGCCGCTATACTCCGGCCCTCGACCCTTGGAGTCCCGCGTGCCGCCTGTCCAACCCCCCTCGACGCTTCGGCCCGTGGCCATCCGTGCCTATACCGCCACCACTGCCGCAGGTGTGGGCCGGGGTGCGCTGGCTGACGCGCTGCGATCGCGACAGGGCGGCCTGCGCCGCAATGATTTCGTCCTGCCTGCGCCTGCCCCGGCGCTGCTCGATTGCTGGATCGGCCGCGTGGATGGGCTGGAGGACCAGCCGCTGCCGTCGCAATGGGCGGCCTGGGAATGCCGCAACAACCGCCTGGCCTGGCTGGCGCTGCAGCAGGACGGGTTGCCCGAAGCCCTGCAGGCGATGCGGGACAAGCATGGCGACGACCGCATCGCACTCGTGATGGGGACCTCGACCGCCAGCATCGGCGAGACCGAAGCGGCTTATGCCCGCCTGGAGACGGACGCAGACGGCAATACCGCCTTCCCCGCCGACATGCGTCGGCCGCAGGTGCATACCCTGCATTCGCTGGGCTTCCTCCAAGCCGCCACCGGCGTGCTTGGGCCGTGCATCACGGTGGCGACTGCGTGTTCCTCCAGCGCCAAGGTGTTTGCGCAGGCCGCGCGGCTGATCGACGCCGGCGTGGTCGATGCGGCACTGGTCGGCGGCGTGGATACGTTGTGCGGCAGCGTGTTGTATGGATTCAATTCGCTGGGCCTGGTGTCCAAGGACCCGTGTCGGCCGTTTGATCGGGCACGCGACGGCCTGTCGCTGGGCGAGGCCGGGGGGTTCGCACTGCTTGAGCGGCTTGACCGGGGCGACAGTGCCGAGCTGCAGCTGCGCGGTTACGGCGAATCCAGCGACGCCCACCACATGTCCGCACCGCACCCGGAAGGACTGGGTGCGCGACTGGCGATGGCCGATGCGTTGGCCCGGGGCGGTATCGACGCTGCTGATGTCGGTTACCTCAACCTGCACGGCACTGCGACACCGGCCAACGACGCGGTCGAGGCGGCTGCGGTCGCGGCGCTGTTCCCCGACACACTGCACGCCAGCTCGACCAAGGGTTGGACCGGGCACACGCTGGGCGCGGCGGGGATCGTGGAATCGACGATCGCCTTGATCGCGCTGAACCAGGGCCACTTGCCGGGCATCCTCAACAGTACCGACCCCGATCCTGCCTGCGGCCCGCAGATCCGGCTCGACAATGCGGAGCGGCCAATCCGCTACGCGATGAACAACTCCTTTGGCTTCGGCGGCAACAACTGCTCGCTGCTGTTCGGACGCGACGCATGAACAACCTGACCGCCACGATTGAAGGCATCGGGTTCTGGACGCGTGGGCTGCCGTCATGGGATGCCGCATGCGCCTTCGTCGCCGATGGTTCGGTGCCTGTCGACGCGCCTGCCAAGCCCTCGCCGCAAGTGCTTGCACCCAATGAACGCCGCCGTGCGCCGGAATCGGTCGCCGTGGCGCTGGATGTTGCGCTGGCCGCCTGCAACGCCGCCGGTCGCGATCCGGTGACACTGCCCTCGGTGTTCGCATCCATGCACGGCGACCTGTCGATCACCGATTACATCTGCAGCACGCTGGTTGCCGATCCGCTGGCGGTCTCGCCCACCCGTTTCCACAATTCGGTGCATAACGCGGCCGCCGGCTACTGGACCATCGGCAACGGCTGCACAGCGCCGGCCACGGCCATCAGCAGCTTCGACGCCACGTTTGCGCAAGGCCTGGTCGAGGCGCTGGTACAGCTGGCCACGGGTGACGGTGTCGCCGGCCGTGACGAAGCCATCCTGCTGGTCGGGTATGACAGTTACTCCGCCGGGCCGCTCGCCGCAGTCTCGCGCAGTAGCGGCCTGCTGGGCGGCGCATTGGTCCTGTCGCGGCCAGGCAGCCACAGCGCCATGCCGCGGCTGCGGGCAACCCTCATCGACGGGCCCTGTCCCGGGCAGCCGACCCCGGCGCCGGCAAACGCACTGGTAAAGTACGCAGGCGACAACGCGATGGCGCCCATGCTGCCCCTGTTCCAGGCACTGGCATCGGGCAAGGACATCGCCTGGCTGCATGCAGGCCCCTCACGGACGTTGCGCATCGAGATTGCCTGAGGGCTTGCTCGCTCGGGGTTTGTTTGCTCCAGGCCTGCTCCCCGACGGCTCGCCCGATCGCCAAACGGACCCTTAACAACCCGCAACGCCACGACCACCTCCACATGCCAGACACCCCGACCAATCATCCGCTGGACCGCCACAACACCGCCGTTGTGATCCCGGCGCTCAACGAATCGCTGCGCATCCGCGGCGTGGTAGAGGATGCCTTGGCGCATTGCGATCGCGTGATCGTGATCGACGACGGCTCCGATGACGACACTGCCGCCTGCATCGCCGACCTGCCCGCGACCGTCCTGCGCCATGCGCAACGGATGGGCAAGGGCGCCAGCCTGCGTGACGGGTTTGCCGAAGCGCAACGCCAGGGCGCGCTGGGCGTACTGACCATGGATGGCGACGGCCAGCACAGCGCCGCCGACATCCCGCGGCTGCTCGATGCCGCCAACCGCCATCCCGGCAGCGTGGTCATCGGTGCGCGGCTGCGCAAGCGCGCGACGCAGCCGACCTATCGCAGGATCGGCAATGACTTTGGCGACTGGGGCATCGGCTGGGGCTGTGGTTTCCGGGTGGTCGACAGCCAGAGCGGCCAGCGCCTGTATCCGCATCGGGTGTTCACCCTGGCCGACGTGCCTGGCGAGGGTTTCGTGTTCGAGGCGCAGTTGCTGATTTCAGCGGCACGCGAGGCGGGTGCGGGGGTGGTCGCCGTGCCGATCGAAACCCGTTATGCCGGTCCCGGGACGCAGCCGATGCGCAAGAGCCACTTCCGGCTGTTCCACGACCTGTGGAGCATCACCTCGCACGTCGTGGTGCAAGTCTGGAACCATGGCAGCGTCGTGCGCGAGTACCGGTCCACGCGCGCACGCCCGCCGGTGATCGACGACCCGGACGGCACGTTCGCCAACCAGCCTGCACGGATGCAACGCGCCGGATGACACCAGCGCCCGCGCACGGCACGCCGCGAGCCGCACCCTTGCCACCTGCCGCCGGAGACGCGGATCCTGCGTGTCGCGTGGACAAGCACACCGTCCAAACGCATGCCATCGCAAAGCATGCCACCACAAAGCATGACGTCGTCATCCTGGGCGGCGGCCTGGCCGGCCTCACGCTTGCGCTGCAGCTCAAGCTGCGCGACCCCACGATCGATATCTGCGTGCTCGAACGGCGTACCCATCCGGTGCCCGAGGGCGCCTTCAAGATCGGCGAATCGACGGTCGAGATCGGCGCCCATTATTTCGCCAGCGTGCTGGGCATGCGCGAGCACCTGGACAGCGCACAGATCAGCAAGTTTGGTTTCCGCTTCTTTTTTTCCGACCGCCGCAGCGACATCGACCGCTGCGTCGAGCTGGGCGTCAGCGAAGCGTTGCCGTTCCCGACCTGGCAGCTGGATCGCGGCCGCTTTGAAAACCACCTGGGCCAGTGCGCGCGCGATGCCGGCGTCCACTTCATCGAAGGTGCCACCGTCCGCAAGATCGCGATGGGCGAAGCCGGCAGGGACGCACGCGGCGGCGAGACCGATGACCACCATGTCGAGTACGAAAGCAGCGATGGCCTGCAAGCGGTCCATGCGCGTTGGTTGATCGATGCCAGCGGGCGCGCGGGCCTGCTCAAGCGCAAGCTCGGACTGGCGCGTGCCAATGACCATGACGCCAACTCCGCGTGGTTCCGCATCGAAGGCCGGCTCGATCCGCAGCAGTGGAGCGACGACCCCGAGTGGCAACACCGCTGCGAGCCACCCGAGCGCTGGCGTTCGACCAACCACTTCTGTGGCCCGGGTTACTGGATCTGGCTGATCCCGCTGGCCAGCGGCGCGCACTCGGTCGGCATCGTCTGCGATGCGAAGACCCATCCACTGGCCACCATGAACAGCTACGACAAGGCACTGGACTGGCTGCGTGTCCACCAGCCGCGCGTGGCGCAGGCGCTCGAGGGCGCGGTGGTCCAGGATTTCGCCTTCCTGCGCAACTTCAGCTATGACTGTGCGCAGGTGTTTTCGGCGCAGCGCTGGGCGCTGACCGGAGAGGCCGGGTTGTTCCTGGATCCCTTCTACTCGCCGGGCAGCGACTTCATCGCCATCTCCAACACCTACATCACCGAGTTGATCACCAAGGATCGCGCAGGCGAGCCATTCGCGCCGTACGTCGAGGTCTACGAGCAGCTGTATTTTTCGTTCTACGCAAGCACGCTGGCGATGTTCCAGGGCCAGTACGCGCTGTTTGCCAACGCGCAGGTGATGTCGGTCAAGATCATCTGGGACTACACCTATTACTGGGGCGTGCTGGGCCCGATCTTCTGCGGCGGCCGCATCGCCGACCTGCAGGTCATGACCCGGCTCAAACCCGAACTCGCCCGCGCCAAGGCCTTGAACTTCGCCATGCAGCGGTTCCTGCGCCAATGGCACGAGCAAAGCGACCCGCACGAAGCGGACGGCCTGCTCGACCAGTCAAAGATCCCCTGGTTTTCCGACCTGAACGGCGCACTGGCCGAACCGCTGGAGACCCGCGCGTTCCTGCAGCGCCTGCGCGACAACATGGTGCGCCTGGATGCACTGGCCCTGGAGATCGTCCAGCGCGCCCAGGGACAAGTGCCGGGCCTGGACAGTACCGAGCTGGATGCGATGCTGGCCAACGCGCCGGACATACCGTCGCTGGATGCCCAGTGGTATGCCGAACGACCGCAGCAACCGATGGCCCGCTCTTCGTAGGAGCGGCTTCAGCCGCGAGCTTTTGATCCTGGGTTTTGCTGTTGGCTGTTGGCTGTTGTAGGAGCGACGTAAGTCGCGATGCTTTCCGCCGCACCCTGATCGCGACTTACCGGTGACGGCATGCCGCCACCACTCCTACAAAAGCACCAAGAGCACACGCCAAGAGCTCGCGGCTGAAGCCGCTCCTACAACAGCACGACAGCCGATGTTGTCGTCGGAATCGGGCGCAATCCTCAATTCGAAGGCGACGCCTGTTCTTCAACAAGGATCGCCACCCCGCGCCCGTACACCTGCGTCGGGCTGATATCGACCCCGACGCCGCCGCCCACGCTCGTGTGGCCCCGGTAGCTGCCGCCACCGATGCCGACCCCGACGCGGTTGCCGCCAGGACCACTTGACGTGCCCTGCAGCAGCACGCCGTTGGCGCCCAGTTTTGCAGCCTCGGCACGCAGTTTGGTGATCACCGCATTGGACTTGTTTTGCGCGCCATAGGTGAATGGACCGCTGGCGGTATCCAGGATCGCGATCTCCACATAGCGTCCGGGCGGTGGCTGCGAATACACATGGACCTGGTCTGGCGAAATCGCCGGGCGCGCCGGCGAGATCATCACGTGTGAGGTACTGGCACAGCCGGCACCCGTGAGCAGGATGGCGAGCAGCAGGACGGCAAGTGGCAGCGCCTGCGTGCGCAGTCGGAAGGTCGTGGTCATGGCGTGGCACTCATGTCGGGGATTCCTGCAGCGGCATTCATGGGATACCAACACATGTACCACCCGCCCGATGGCCATGCGTTAAACGGCCTTCATCCGCATCCAGTGTGTCGCTCGTCGATGCGCATGGCCTACGCCATGCCGCCATTGACGCCGATCACCTGTCCATTCACGTAGCCAGCCGCATCGGAGCACAAGAACCGCACCAGTGCCGCGACCTCGTCCGGGCTGCCGGCGCGTCCGGCAGGCACCATCTGTTTAATGGCTTCGGGCGTAAACGTGGCATCGGCCATGGCCCCGGCGACCACGCCCGGCGCGACCACGTTGGCGGTGATCCCGCGTGAGGCCATCTCGCGTGCCAGCGAGCGGGTGGCGCCGTGCAACCCTGACTTGGCTGCGGCGTAATTGGCTTGTCCACGGTTGCCGATCACCCCTGCCACGCTGGACACGCTGACGATCCGCCCCCAGCGCCTGCGCGCCATCGGCAGCAGCAATGGCTGGGTGACGTGGAAGAAACCATGCAGCGACACGTCGATCACGCGCTTCCATTGCGCATCCGACATCCCCGCCATTGGCGCGTCGTCATGGATGCCGGCGTTGTTGACCACCACCTGGATCGGGCCGGCCTCGAGCAGCAATTCGATCGCTTCGCGCGTCCTGTCGCCATCGGCGACATCGAACGCCACGGTTTGCGCGCTACCGCCGGCATCGATGATTGCGCCTGCAACATCGCGTGCGCGGTCGATGCTGGTATTGGCATGCACGATCACATGCAGGCCATCGCGGGCCAGCTGCCGGCAGATCGCGGCACCGATGTCACCGCTGCCGCCGGTCACAAGGGCACGACGCGGCGTGGAAGGATGGGTCGTGTCTGGCTGGTTCATGTCGGTACGCCTCGTCTGGGCATGCTTTGCGTGGGGATCATGCCGGAGCCAACCGATCGCGGCCTGCGAGCGGTTTCATGGCTGCGGCATGACCGCGGCGCGACCTTCGGCCAGCAGGTCGCCGGCATGGGTGATGCGAAACGCGTATTGCCAGCCGGCATCGCTGTCCACCAGCACCTCGGCGACACAATCGATTGCCCCAGGCAGGTCGTCGATGCGGGCCACACGCAGATCCACGCCGCGTAGCGCGACCAGCAGTCCCGGCCTTGCCGTGCCACCGCTGGCCCGTGCCCGCAGGCCGCCGTGGACCGCCATCGCCTGGGCACCGTATTCGCACAGGTGGATCGCGCGCAGGCGGTTGTCGCTGCGCAATGGATGCGAGGTGTCGCGATGGTTGCGGGCCCGCAGCGTGATGGCGGCTGGATCCCAGGCCACGACCTCGTCCCACAGGCACATCGCGCCCTGGTGCGGGACCAGCTTGAGGATCTCGTCACGTCCGATCATCTGTGCCATTCGTCGCCGGTCCTGATGGTGGTTCCCATTGTAGGAGCGGCTTCAGCCGCGAGCTCTTGATCTTGGCGTTGGCCTTTGTAGGAGCGACGTAAGTCGCGATTGCTCTTCGGGATGAAATCGCGACTTTCGTCGCTCCTACGAAAGCGAAGGAAAAAGCAAGAGCTCGCGGCTGAAGCCGCTCCTACACAGGCGCTGGTTGACTACGGGTGGGCTGGCGGGATATCAGCAATGCCAGCACGAAATTGCCCAGGACACCCAATGCCACCGTGCTGCCGATTGCACGCAGTACCGGGATCGACGACAAGGCAAGCAGGCTGAACACCAACAGCGTGGTCACGCTGCAGACGATCACCGCGTGCAGCGTGCGCAACTGGTCGGCGCGGTCGTCGCCGGCGTAGTCGAAGAACAATCCGTAATCCAGCCCAAGTCCCGCCGCCAGGATCAACGCGACCAGATGGAACAAGGTCAGCTCCACGCCAAACCCGCGCAGCACTGCCAGGATCAGCAGCGTGGTCAAAGCCATCGGCACCAGCACACGCACCACGCGTCGCGGCTGGCGCAATGCAAACCAGACCGTCGCCACCAACAACAGCGCCGCGACCCCCAAAGCCAGCAGCACGCGTTCGCGATAGGCCACCACCAGCGACTCGGTGGCCTGCTTGAGGTCGAGCAGTTCAGCATCGTGGGCGTGCGCCACCTTGGCGACCGCAACCGGGTCGGACAGGCCATTCAACGACACAAGCGCGGTCGCATGTCCGTCAGACTGCAACAGCAGGCCAGCGACGCTGGCCGCCAGCGGCGTGCCGTCGAGGTCGCCCACGGTCAATGGCGGCGCGTTGCGCGCGGTTTCGACATCGTCTACGAAGGCGCCGAAAGCATCAGTGCGGAAAGGCGTCGTCGACAAGGCGGTCTCCAGCGCGCCTTGCAAGGCCTGGCGCGTGGGCAGGCTTGCCTGCCGCGCCCGCTGGGTCGCTGCACTGGGTAGATAGCGGGCAGCGCTGTCGTAGCCGGTGAGCGCATGGTTGGCGACCAGCTGGTCCAGTGCCGGGCGCAACTGTTCGCTTGTTTGCAGCACCTCCTGCACATCGGTGCCGGACACCGAGATCACGTAGCGCACGTCAGGCGCGCCGAGTTCGCCGCGCAGGCGGGCGTCCTGGGCCAGTGCATCGGCCGGGACCGGGGTCAGTTTGGACAGGTCGTTCTGCCAGAACGCCCCTGGGGCAAACACCACCACGGCCAGTGCGACGATCGCCAGACCGAACAACACGTTGCGCGGATGGGGCAGGCGTTCGATCCAGGACCAGCAACGTGCCAGCACGCGCGAGTCGGCGACGTCACGTGGAGACGGGTCGATCAGGCCAGGCAGCAGCAGGCGCGTGCTCAGCGCAGCCGTCGCCAACCCGGCAATGGTGAAGACTCCGAGTTGCTGCAGGCCATCGACACCAGAGACCAGGAAGGTGACGTAGGCGATGCAGGTCGAAATCACGCCGGTCACCAGCGTCGGCCACAACGCGCGCGCGCTGGCATAGGGCGACACACCAGCGCGCTGGTGGCTGAACAGGTGGATCGGGTAATCCTGCACGACACCGATCAGGGTGAATCCGAAGGCGACGGTGATGCCGTGCACGCCGTCGAACAACGCGGCCACCGCGCCCATGCCTGCCAGCCCGGCGCTGGCGAGCGGCAACACGCCCAGAAGCGGCGCCCTCCAGCTGCGATACGCAAACCACAGCAGCAGGACCAAGGCGATGGTATCGATGCTGCCAATCCAGCCGGCTTCGCGCTGGGTGCGGCCACCGATCTCGACCGAAAACGCACCCGGACCGGTCAGGGTGAGCTTTGAGGCCGACTGGCCACGGACCGCATCGAAGTCGGCATGGATCCGGTCGACTGCTACCTGTTGCCCGGTCGGATCGAAGCCTGGCGCCACCGTCTCGGCCACCAGCAACGCCTGCTTGCCGGCGCGATCAAACCAGACGCCATGCCGGCGTTGCGGAGCGCTGGCTGGCTCCCAGCTCTCGGCCAGCTTCAGGGTTTCCAGGGTGGGATCGGCGGGGATCAAGGGCTCGATCAGCGAGGCCGCGGGCGAGCCCAGGTCCTGGATCCGCGACTCCAGTTGTTCGCGCAGGAACGGGGCATCCAACCGCTGCGTGTCCAGCGTGTCCGTCAGCAAGTAACGGTAGGGGCGCAACCGCTCTGGAATGGCCTCGAGCCCGCCCACTCCCCCATTGGCCACCAGCTTGAAGACATCGCCCTGGACGAGGCGTTGTTGCAGTGCCTGCGACTGTTGCGCGAGCACCGCGGGGTCGTCGCCGGACAACGCGACCAGCAACAAGCGCGAACCGGGGCCTTCGCCGAGTTCGTCCATGAGCAGTTTTTGTGCTGGGGTCTGGGCGGACGGCATGAACTTTCGCAGATCCCCCGACAACTGCAGATGCTGTCCGATCCACCAGCCACCCACCAGGAGCAAACCCAGCCAAAGCAGCGCAAGCGCAAGACGACGCGACGAAGTCAAAGTGCATTCCCCATGACGGTTTTCATGCCCAAAGCCCAGACGCCAACCGCCCGCATGCGGATGATCTCGGCCGCGGCGGCGGCGCGGATTCTCTTGATGGGCGAGAGCTTATCGCGGCGCGGCATGAACTTTCGCAGATCCCCCGACAACTGCAGATGCTGTCCGATCCACCAGCCACCCACCAGGAGCAAACCCAGCCAAAGCAGCGCAAGCGCAAGACGACGCGACGAAGTCAAAGTGCATTCCCCATGACGGTTTTCATGCCCAAAGCCCAGACGCCAACCGCCCGCATGCGGATGATCTCGGCCGCGGCGGCGGCGCGGATTCTCTTGATGGGCGAGAGCCTATCGCGGCGCGGCATGAACTTTCGCAGGTCCCCCGACAACTGCAGATGCTGTCCGATCCACCAGCCACCCACCAGGAGCAAACCCAGCCAAAGCAACGCAAGTGCAAGTCGACGCGACGAAGTCAAAGCGTATTCCCCATGAGTGTTTCCATTCCAAACGTCTGCACGCTAATCGCAAGCATGCGGATAATGTCCGCATTAGCGGCGGCACGGTCTCGCTTGATCGGAGCCAGCCTGTCCCGGCACCGCATGCTGATGATCGTCGTCTCGATTGCGGGCCTTACAGCAAGGAGTCGGGATCGTCCTATTTCTCTGGACTGTCGGCCACCCCGGCGCAAGCCGGGGCCATTTTGCCGCTTGAATGCCAAAACGGCTAATCGGCCCCCAGAACGTCCCGACCGGCCTGCGGCAATGCTCACTTTGGGCCACGCACGTAGGAATGCTTGTAAACCGCTTACGGTCATTCCCGCGAAGGCCGGGTCTTGTGGCAGACGCATGTCTGTCCATCCAGGGACGTTGCTGTTCATGGCGCAAAGTCACTGGATTCCTGCTTTCGCAGGAATGACGGTACTTAGAATGACGGTACTTATATTGCTGTGGCTGTGGCTGTGGCTGTTGTTTTTGTGTGTTTTTTTCTCTTGTGCGACTAAAAGCTTGCCGAGCATCGCAGCCGGAAAGGGAGAAAAGGCGCCCATGTTTGAGCGCAGCGAGCTTGGGCACCGTAACCTTTCCGGTGACAGATCGTCTGGAACGATCTGGGCCGCCGTATGGCGCCCGCGTAGCGGATGGGGCACAGGGATGTGCCCCAGTCCGAAGCGCAGGGCACCGATGCGGCTGTATCGCATCGGCAAGCGTCAGGAGCCATGGTTTTGGTTACCTTTTGCCGTAACAAAAGTAACCCGCGCGACAGCGCGCAAGCGTTTGATCTTGATCTGGCTTGTACTTGTGTAGGTGTGGTGGCGGCATGCCGCCACCGGTGAGTCGCGATAGCGCATCCGCAACACCATTCGCGACTTACGTCGCTCCTACAACAGCAACAGCAACAGCAGGATCAAGAGCTCGCGGCTGAAGCCGCTCCTACAAAACAGCAGACGCCGGCTACGCGAGGATGACGGGGTTGAAGCGACACGCCTGCCAGTGACAGCCGATGGCTCGATATAGCCAATGGCTCAATCGATATCGAATCAGCCCTTTGCACCATGGCAAAGCGTGGCCATGCCCGCCTGGGTCACCGCATCGGCGGTCAGTTCCACCGCCTCGCGCGCGGCTCCGGCCAACAGCGTGCGTTGCGGGTCACCCTTGACCGGGCGGGTCTCGATGCAGCGCAACTCGGAACCGCGCCCGTACAACGCAATGACGCCGACCTTGGCGGCCATGTCGGCATCCTTGGGCTTCAACAGCAAGGTCCAGTGCTGGCGAATCCCCTGGCTGCTGACGGAATAGTGCTGGGCAAGCAACTTGCGGTCGCCGGACAGCAGCGCGCCAAAGCTGGCCTGCAGGCCGGATAATTCGGGTACCCGCGACAGCGAGAACGTGCGTGGCGAATGCCCCGCACGGGCAATGGTGGCCTCGCCGGCACGGATGGTGGTGGTTTCCGCGTACGGCGAACGCACTTCGCGCACCAGGGTGTCGTTGTCGGGGCGGCGGTATTCGCCGGCGATGCGCAATGGTGCCTTCAGCAGCGTGGATTCACGCAGCTCGACAAACCCGGTGCGCATCGGTGCCGGGCGCGCGAGCTTGGACAATACCCAGGCTGCATCGACACTGCCCTGGGTCGCGTTTGCCTGCTCGGGCGCGGCGCGCTCAGGCGCGGCGTACAGCGCCGTCGTCGTGCACGCCAGGATCGCCGCCAGCACCAGTGGCTGGCGCTTGTGCCTGGCCCGGATGCGCTGCACCGACTTCGTCTGGCGCTGGGCCCTGGGGTTTGTTGTCATCGGATGTGCCGTCATCGCATGTTTCCCAGAAATCATAGAAATTGAACCAGTTGTAGGGTGCCTGGCGTGCGTAATGTTCCAACCGCAAGGCATAACCTCGGATGAGCGAGCTCAACATGGCGGCACGGCGGGGCCTGGGAGCACGGACACCATCGCTGAACGGTTCGAATACCAGGTCGTAGCGATTGCCACCGCGGTAGAGCCCAAACGCCAGCACGACCGGTGCCCCAAGCACGGCGGCGATCAGCCACGGCCCGGTCGGCAGCCGCGCGTGCTGGCCAAAAAATGGCACCTGCTGTGCAGGATCACCTGGCTGGGTGCGATCCACCAGCATGGCGACGACCGCACCATCATCGATCGCCTGCTGTACCGCCAGCACGATGGAAGGACCATCCTGCCCTGCATCGATCACCGTGGCGGCGATGTCCGGATTGAGGGCATCCAGTAGCTGGGTCATTGCCGGGTTGTGGCCCTTGTCCAGCACCACCCGCAACTTGATGTCGGGGCGGCGGGTCTTGAGCACGCGCAGCACCTCGAAACTGCCCAGGTGAGAACCGAACAGCAGGACGCCGCGTCCGTAATCGATGTAGTCATGCACGGTCTCCACGCCCGAGACCGTGATATCGAACCGATCCAACTGCCCGGACAGCAGGAACATCCGGTCCAGGATGGTCGCGGCGAAGCTGTGGATGTGGCGTGCGACCTCCCACGGCCTCGGCGGTCGCCCAAGGGCGCGGTCCAGCCAACGATGCGACGCCTTGCGCTCCGGCGCGCGGCGGACGAGGAAATACGCCGTGATCGGGTACAGCAGTATCCGCGCGATGCCGCGCCCGCCATACCGGCCGATCGAACGGATCAGCCAGATCGCGAAACGGCTGCCTGCTTCGGGGCGTTGCTTCCACTGCGTGCTGGTCATGGGCGTGGCTGTTCATGGGCGTGCTGTTCATATGTGTGCTGTCCGCTTGCGCGCCCTTGCGCTTGCTGTTCATGCGGTCCGGCACGCAGGCTGCGCGATCCTGGGAGTCGCGGCCAACCTCGCAGCCGGCCGCATCCACACGCAAGCCACAGGCATCATGAATCGCTCTGCGCGACGATCTCGCCACTGGCCAGCAACACCTCGTCGCGTTGCACGCGGAACCGCCAGCGCCCGGGCGCCATCAGGTCCAGCGTGACCTCGGCCATTTCTCCCGGCAGCAGCGGTTGCGCAAACTTTACCCGTGGCAGGCGCAAGCTCGCACCCGGGCCCTGTGGCAAGGCTCCATGCCCACGTTCGATCGCCTCCAGCACCCGCTCCAGCAACACCACGCCGGGCACGATCGGTCGGCCCGGAAAGTGCCCCCGCAAGCTGGGATGGTCTGGATCGATGGTGAATTGCATCGTTTGTGCCCCTGCCCGACCCGCGTCGTTGTCGAGTCACGCGCTGGTCAAAATCCCGATCAAGGCACGGATCAAGCACGCGCCCGCGTTGGGCATCAAGCATGATCGGCACGACCCGGGCACGCAACCTCGTGTACGCCGTTCAGTCGCGAATCACAGCGCACTGCGCACAGCGTGCGCTGCAAGGTATCCGGTCAGCGCATCACGTCACGCCAGAACTTGGGCCCCAGTCGCGCCATGCTGGACAGGAAATGCCACAAGCTGTCGTAGCGGCCCGGGAAGTGGCGTTCGCGATAGAGGAACTCAAGCACGAAGAACCCACCGATCAGGCCGTAATTAAGGCTGTTGGCCACCCAGGACCACTGGTCGTTGGTGATCGTGAGGGGCGGCGTGATGCCGGCAGTGGCCAGGATCCCGTCCGGGACCGCGATACAGGCCAGCACCAGGTTGGCCAGGGCCAGCACGCCGAGTAGCAACGCCCAGGCCGCAGTCAGGCCACGGGTATAACGGGCAAGTTTGGGGGCAAGGGTGGCCACCGTCACCTGGTCCATTTCCACCACCATCCGCGTGATCAACGGGACCTGTCCCGCGCGCAGCGTGCGTCCAAAAAACCAGGCGACCAGAGCCATGAAGACCACCGGGACCAACAACAGGGGCAGCTGTGCGAAGCGCGAGTGGGCAAGCCACCACAGCACGGGCACTGCCACCAGCAACGCCAACCAGGCGCCGCCGCGGCGCTCCAGCAAGGGCTGCATCAGCACCAGCAGGACGATGTCGGCCAGGGCCAGCACCGCCAGGCCATCGTCGTGGCGCGCGCCGGCCAGGTGAGCCAGCAGTCCGTAAAGCACCAGCAACACGAGCCGCACCGCCAGCAGGCCGGCCATCGTCATCGGTGTCGCTTCATCGGCACTGGCATTGGATGCGGGCATCAAGGCGCAGTGACGCGCCTTCAACCCACCTTGTTTTGTTGGACATGCGCCGACAACGACCGCAACGAGGCGAAAATCTGGCGATTTTCGTCGTTGTCCGAGCGCAGCTGGAAACCATAACGCTTGCTGATCGCCAGTGACAGCTCCAGCGCGTCAATGGAATCCAGGCCAAGCCCGGTGTTGAACAGGGGTGCTTCGGGATCGATCTCGCCAGCGGCGACATCCTCCAGGTTGAGGCTTTCGACCATCAGCTCGGCCAGTTCGAGTTCGGCTTGTGTTTGCGAGGACATCCTTGGGTTTCCATCGATCGTTGATGCCGCACAGGTTAAACCAGTCGGGCACCGACGGGTCAGCCACGGCCGCGCCCGGTATCATGTCGCGCAAATCCCGCCGCCATCCGCCCGCCGCCATCCACCGCAGCCCGATGACCCAAGCACACCCGACCCACGCACACCTGGACACCAGTCGCTCCGGCGCCAAGGCAGGCTCCACGCCGCCTGCCTCAGCCCACGAGGATTGCGACGTTCTCGTGATCGGCGGTGGACCGGCCGGCACCACCGCGGCGACCCTGCTGGCACGCCAGGGCTGGCGGGTGACATTGCTGGAAAAAGAAAAGCACCCCCGCTTCCACATCGGCGAATCGCTGCTGCCGATGGCCATGCCGATCCTGCAGCGCCTGGGGGCACTGGAGAAAGTCGCCGCAGTGGGCACGTTCAAGCAGGGGGCGGACTTCCCACGCGATGATGGCAGCGTGGGCTACAACAGTTTCGACTTCGCCCGCGCGTACGAAGTGAAGTTTCCGCATGCCTACCAGGTGCCACGCGCCGAGTTTGACCAGGTGCTGTTTGAACATGCCCGCGAGTCCGGCGTCGACGCACGCGAACGGATCAAGGTCGAGCAAGTCGAGTTCACTGCGCACGGACAGCCCGTCGTGCATGCGCGCGATGTCGATGGTGGTAGAAGCGGTGCTCGCAAAAGCGATGCCGGCGATAGCGATGCTGGCGATGGCGGAGGCGTGCACGTGTTCCATCCGCGCTACCTGGTCGATGCCAGTGGTCGCGATGCACTGCTGGGCGGCAAGTTCAAGATCAAGCGCAACAATCGCAGGCACCAGTCTGCGGCCGTGTTCAGCCATTTCAAAGGCGTGGAGCGCCGCCAGGGCACGGATGCCGGCAACGTCAGCATCTACCGGCACGACCACGGCTGGATCTGGCTGATCCCGCTGCCCGGTGACGTGATGAGCGTCGGCGCAGTGTGCTCACCGGAGCACATGAAGACCCGCCGCGGCGACAGCGAAGGTTTCCTGATGCGCACCCTGGCCACGGTGCCGGAGATCCAGGCGCGCATGCAGGGCAGCGCGCGGATCGGGCCGGTGCATGCCACGGGCAACTATGCGTATGAGTGCACGCGCATGTGCGGCCCCAACTGGGTGCTGGTCGGTGATGCCTACGCTTTCGTCGACCCGATGTTTTCATCGGGCGTGTTCCTGGGCATGCACGGCGCCGAGAAAGCCGCGGAGATGATCGACGGCAGCCTGCGCGAGCCTGCACGCGAGCACGGGTTGCAACGCGCACTGGCGAAACACCTCAACGTCGGACTGGACGAATTCAAGTGGTTCATCTATCGCTTCACCTCGCCGACGATGAAGCACCTGTTCGCCAACCCGCGCAATTACATGCAGGTCGAGCAGGCGGTGATCGCGATGCTGGCCGGCGACGTGTTTGACAGCGCCGGCGTGCGCAGGCGGCTGCGGATCTTCCGCGTGCTGTACACACTGACCGCGATCGGCATGCTGCCCAAGGCATTGGGCCACTGGTGGCAACGTCGACGCGCAAACCGCGCCGGGTTCCAGGGCGATGGAGTGCAGGCAGGTACACAGGCCGGCACGCAGGCAAACAGCCAATGAGCGTGCAACTTGCATCCCCCAGGCTCGCGCCACCCGGACTGGTGGTCGATTACGTCGCCACGGACTCGCCCCAGTCCCTGCTTGACGATACTGTCCTGGCGGTCTTTGGTTTCGGTGATGCCGCACCCTCGCGGCTGGACGACCCGCGCTACCTGCGCGTGCCGCTGCAACCGCATGCGGGCGTCGCCCCTTTCGAGACCTGGCACGGCACCGGCCCGGTACGCAGCCAACGTGACGGGGAAATTGCATGGGCCTCCGACGGTCGGCTGACGTTTGGCGTGATCGAAGTCGACGAGCGACGGTTTGCCGACCCCGGCGATGATGACGACAGCCATGGTGCCGGCATCATTGGCGCCGCTGCGCATGCATACGCCCGCTTGGCGAAGTTCGTACGCGACAGCGACACCCCGCACCTGCTGCGGATCTGGAACTACCTGGACGCGATCACCGTCGGTGACGGCGACACCGAACGCTACCGCCAGTTCTGCGTCGGCCGCGCTCGCGGCCTGGGCGACTTCGACCCGACCCAACTCCCCGCGGCAACAGCCATCGGACGGTGCGACCAGGCCCGGGTACTGCAGATCTACTGGCTGGCCGCGACCGCGCCCGGCACGCCGGTCGAGAATCCGCGCCAGTTGTCCGCCTACCACTATCCGCGCGACTACGGTCCGCAACCTCCCAGCTTTGCCCGCGCGATGCTGCCACCCACCGGCAACCAGATGCCGCTGCTGTTGTCGGGCACCGCCAGCGTGGTCGGTCACGCCACCCGCCATGCCGGCATCCTGCTCGACCAGATCGACGAGACCTTCGCCAACTTCGATGCGTTGCTGGACGCGGCGCGGCAACGGCAGCCCGCATTGCCGGAACGCTTTGGTGCCGGCACCCGGCTCAAGGTCTACGTCCGCGATCGCGACGACCTGCCCGCGGTGGCCGCTGCACTGGAGGACCGCTTTGGCGGCAGCGTACCGTGCATCCTGCTGCATGCCGCGATCTGCCGCCGCGACCTGTGCGTGGAGATCGATGGCGTCCACGGCACCTGACGCGGCAATGGCCCGGATGCCGAACCGGGCTGCTTCAAACTTGCTTGCTTCAGGCGTGCCTGCGTCAGGCCTGCCTGCTTCAGAGTTGCCTGCTTCAGAGTTGCCTGCTTCAAACCTGCCTGCTTCAAACCTGCCTGCTTCAAACTTGCATTGCGCCATCCCCGGCACCATCTTGATGACTGCCACCCGACCGGAGAAAGCATGATGGGACTGATCAGCCTGCTGTGGGGCATCTGCGCGATGATCCTGATGGTCTTTGCCCTGATTCCGTTGCTGGGCGCGGCCAACTGGCTGCTGATCCCGTTCGCCGCGGTCGGCGCGGTGATCGCGGCGATCGGCCTGGCATTCACCCGCCGGCAGCACAATGGTCGCGCCAAGGCCGGGCTGATACTGAACCTGATCGTGATCCTGGTCGGTATCGCCCGCCTGCAACTGGGCGGCGGGCTGCTCTGATCTGCACCTGAGCTGATCGGACGGTGCTGGCCCCGCCGCCCTGCACACTGCCCGCAGCAGGAAGGGCAGGCGACCGGTCCTGCTCGGGAAATCCAGGAGCCACCGCGTAGAATGGCCGCATGAGTCATCCCTTTTCACGACCGCGACGAATGCGTCGCGACGCTTTCTCAAGGCGGCTGATGCGCGAGACCGTGCTGGGCACCGACGACCTGATCTATCCGGTCTTCGTGCACGAGCCGGCGGGACGCCAGCCGATCGAATCGATGCCAGGGATTGATCGCGTATCGATCGATGAACTGCTCAAACTGGCGGAGCGGGCCTGCACGCTGCGGATCCCCGCACTCGCACTGTTCCCGGTTACCGCGCCCGAAGCCAAGTCACTCGACGCGCGGGCCGCCTGGGACGACGAGGGCCTGTGCCAGCGTGCGGTCCGGGCGCTCAAGCAGCGCTTCCCTGGGCTGGGGGTCATCACCGACGTCGCCCTGGACCCCTACACCTCGCACGGCCAGGACGGCCTGGTCGACGACCACGGCTACGTCGTCAACGACGAGACCGTCGATGTCCTGGTCAAACAGGCGCTATCGCATGCCCGCGCCGGTGCCGACGTGGTCGCGCCCAGCGACATGATGGACGGCCGCATCGGCGCCATCCGCGCTGCGCTGGAAAACGACGGCCACGTCCATACCCGCATCCTGGCCTACGCCGCCAAGTACGCGTCGAACTTCTACGGCCCCTTCCGCGACGCGGTTGGCTCGGCGACCGCGCTGGGCAAGGCCGACAAGCGCACCTACCAGATGGATCCGGCCAACAGCGACGAAGCGCTGCGCGAGGTCGGGCTCGACCTGGACGAAGGCGCGGACATGGTCATGATCAAGCCCGGCCTGCCCTACCTGGACATCGTCCGGCGGGTCAAGGACACCTTCGGCGCACCCACTTTCGTCTACCAGGTCAGTGGTGAGTACGCGATGCTCAAGGCTGCGGCGGGCAATGGCTGGCTTGACGAGCGCGCTTGCGCATTGGAGGCGCTGACATCGATCAAGCGCGCCGGCGCCGATGGCATCCTCACCTACTTCGCACTTGATGCAGCGCGCTGGCTGCAGGAACAACACTAGAAAAGGAGCACGGATGAAACGTTTTGCCATCATCGGCCATCCGGTCGCGCACTCGCTGTCCCCGCGGATCCATGCCGCGTTTTCCGCCCAGACCGGGATCGGTTTGACCTACGAACCAATCGACGCCGACGACTTTGCCGCTGCGCTGTCCGCATTCGGTGGCGACGGGGCCAACGTCACATTGCCCTACAAGTTCGATGCCGCCGGCATCTGCACATCCCTGGGCGATCGTGCGCAGCGCTCGGGCGTGGTCAACACGCTGACCCGCGATGGCGATGGCTGGCACGGCGACAACACCGACGGCCTGGGCCTGGTCCGTGATTTCACCGGCCGCCACAGCCTGGACATGCGCGGACGACGCACCCTGTTGCTGGGTGCCGGTGGTGGCGCACGCGGCATCGCGCCCGCGCTGCTGGACGCCGGTATCGCCGACCTGTTCATCGTCAACCGCACACCCGGCCGCGCCGACGCCTTGGCCGACAACCTGGCCGAGCCCGGACGCGTGCATCCAAGATATTTCGACGACATCAAGTCGCTGGGTGAGTTCGACCTGGTCCTCAATGCCACCTCCGCGACCCGCGGCGGCGAACTACCGCACTTGCCGATGTCGCTGGTCGGGTCCCGCACCACCGTCATCGACCTGAGCTATGGCGAGGCGGCGATCCCGTTCTTGGCCTGGGGACGTGCGGCAGGTGCCCAGAACCTGTTCGATGGGTTGGGCATGCTGGTCGAGCAGGCTGCCGAGAGCTTCAAGATCTGGCATGGCGTACGGCCGGACACGGACGGTATCTACGCCGAACTGCGTGCGGAAGAGGTGGGGTTGGTGTCGGCGGATTGATGCGCCTTGTGCCGGCTCACGGGCTGGCGGGGGTTTGCGTCAAAGGCTTTGAAGTCAAACGCCTGAAGTCAAACGCCTGAAGTCAAACGCTTCCGCGCTGTCGCGCGGGTCACTTTTGATAAGGCAAAAGTAACCAAAACCATCCGCGACGGACGCGGCGCCGGTGACGATGAAGCCGTCACCGGTTCCCTGCGCGCCGGAGCCCAAAGTGGCACGGCACCCAAACTCGCTACGCTCAGACATGGGTGCCTCTTCGGCCACTTTGGGCTCCGGTGCTCGGCTTGCTTAACGCCGCACAGGGTCAACAGCAAAAAACCAAGAGCCAAGAGCCAAGAGCCAAGAGCCAAGTGCCAAGTGCAAGTGCAAGTGCAAGTGCAAGTGCAAGTGCAAGTGCAAGTGCAAGTGCAAGGCAAGTGCAAGTGCAAGTGCAAGGCAAGGATCGCGATGAATGGTTTCGGCATGCGACTAAGCCTTTCCAGCCCTAACCGTCATTCCCGCGAAGGCGGGTCTTTTGGCAGCCGCATGTCCGTCCATCCAGTGACGTTGCTGTTGATTACGCCAAAGTCGCTGGATTCCTGCTTTCGCAGGAATGACGGTATTGGTGTGCCTGTCCGTGTTGGCTGTGGCTGTGGCTGTGGCTGTGCCTGTGCCTGTGGCTGTGGCTGTGCCTGTGGCTGTGGCTGTGGCTGTGGCTGTTGGCTGTGGCTGTGGCTGTGGCTGTGGCTGTTGGCTGTGGCTGTGGCTTTGGCTTGCTCTTGATCTTGTGCGACTTAAAGCTTGCCGAGCATCGCAGCCGGAAAGGGGGAAAAGGTGCCCATGTCTGAGCGCAGGCGAGTTTGGGCACCGTACCTTCTTGATGACAGATCGTCCGGAACGATCTGGACCGCCGAATGGCGCCCGCGTAGCGGGTGGGGCACACGGATGTGCCCCGGTCCGAAGCGCAGGGCACCGATGCGGCTGTATCGCATCGGCAAGCGTCAGGAGCAATGGTTTTGGTTACCTTTTGCCGTAACAAAAGTAACCCGCGCGACAGCGCGGAAGCGTTTGATCTTGATGTTGTTGTTGATGTTGATCTGGCTTGTGTAGCAGTGGTGGCGGCATGCCGCCACCGGTAAGTCGCGATAGCTGACCCGTAGCACCTATCGCGACTTACGTCGCTCCTACAAAAAGCAGGAGCAAGATCAAGAGCTCGCGGCTGAAGCCGCTACTACGGGGTGCCTGACGCCAGGTACTCGTCCTTCAACCGGACATAGTGTTGCGCGCTGTAATACAGCGCCTCGATCTCGGCATCACTGAGCATCCGGACCTTCTTGGCCGGATTGCCCAGCCACAACTCCCCGGAACCCACTACCTTCCCGGGCGCTATCAACGCACCGGCACCGACAAACCCGTGCTTTTCCACCACCGCACCATCCAGCACGATCGCCCCCATGCCGATCAACACGGCATCCTCGATCCGGCAGGCATGCACGATGGCTTTATGGCCGATGGTCACGTCCTGGCCGATCACGGTGGCAAATCCGCCAAGTTTGGCATGCGGCCCGTCATGGCTGACATGCACCACCGTGCCGTCCTGGATGTTGGTGCGCGCACCGATCCGGATGAAGTTGACGTCGCCGCGCACCACGGTGCCCGGCCAGACAGACACGTCGTCGCCCAGCACCACGTCACCAATCACGGTGGCCGCAGGATCGATGTAGGCGCGCTCGCCCAGTTCGGGGCGCTTGTCACGGTAGGGGCGTGTCTCATTCATCCCACGATTCTACCCGGGCTGTTGTAGGAGCGGCTTCAGCCGCGAGCTGCTTGATCCTGCCATTGCCGCTGTAGGAGCGACGCACGTCGCGATAGTTGCTGCGGATGGGCGATCGCGACTCACGTCGCTCCTACAACAGCAAGGACAACGATCAAGAGCTCGCGGCTGAAGCCGCTCCTGCAACAGCCACGCACGTATAGTCGAGGCATGAACGACACTCCCACGCCCGTCTCCGAACTACGCCCGACCCTGGACAGCCTGCGCAATGCATGGCAACGCCAGCGTCCCGATGCCCGCCAGCGCCTGGACGATCTTGCCCGCCTGCGCACGGCCTTCAAGGCCGGCACCGATGCCATGGTCGCGGCCATCAACGCCGACTTTGGCCATCGGTCGACCCATGAAACGCTGGTCGCCGACTCGATGACGGTGGTCTCTGAAATCGACCACCTGCACAGCCACCTGCGCGGCTGGATGAAGCCGCGCCGGGTCGGTGCCGGTTGGAAACTGTGGCCGGCGCGCGCGCAACTGCGGCCGGAGCCAGTCGGAGTGGTCGGGGTGATGTCGCCCTGGAACTACCCGGTGAACCTGGCGCTGGTGCCGCTGGTGACCGCCATCGCCGCGGGCAACCATGTGTTCGTCAAACCGTCCGAGCACACGCCGCGCACCAGCGCCTGGTTGCGCGACCTGTTGGCTTCGGCATTGCCGGCGGATCGCGTGGCGGTCGCGCTGGGCGGCCCCGACCTGGGCGCGGCGTTTTCTGCGCTGCCGTTCGACCACCTGGTCTTCACCGGATCGACTGCCGTCGGGCGCAAGGTCATGGCCGCCGCCGCGCCCCACCTGACGCCTTTGACCCTGGAGCTGGGTGGAAAATCGCCGGCCATCATCGCCGGGGACTACCCGATCGACCAGGCGGCCGCACGCCTGTCCACCGGCAAATGGTTCAACGGCGGGCAAACCTGCATTGCGCCCGACTACGTGCTCGTCGATGAAGCGCGCCGGGACGCGTTGGTGGCTGCACTGAAGGCACAGGCGCAAGCACGCTACGGCGACATGGGCGAGGCCGCCGACTACACCCGCATCATCAACCAGGGCCAATACCGTCGGCTGCGCGGCTATATCGACGACGCGCGCGCACGCGGGCTGGAGGTCATCGAGCTGGCCGACATCGATCCGCAACGCGCCGAGGCCGAACGCCTGATCGCACCGACCCTGGTGCTGGAACCGGGCGACGATGCGCAGGTGATGCAGGATGAAATCTTCGGCCCGATCCTGCCGATCCGCAGCTACCGCGCGCTGGACGAGGCAATCGCCTACGTGCAGGACCACGATCGCCCACTGGCGCTGTATCCCTTCAGCCACGACCGCAAAACGCTGGATCGGATCCTGGGCCAATTGCTGGCCGGCGGCGTCACCGTCAACGACACCTTGTTCCATTTCACCGCGACCAACCTGCCATTTGGCGGCATCGGCCCCAGTGGCATGGGCCAATACCACGGCCGCGCCGGATTCGACGCGATGACCAAGGCGATCCCGGTGCTGTGGCAATCGCGCTGGACCGCGACCGACCTGCTCAAACCGCCGTATCGCGGGCTGGCCGATCGGCTGGTGCGCTTTCTCGCCGGTTAGGTGGGCAATCCTGCAATCGCGTTATCTTGTAGGAGCGGCTTCAGCCGCGAGTGTTGGATCTGGCGTTGCGCGTTTGTAGGCGCGTTGGCGGCATGTCGCCACCACTCCCACCAGAGCCACAGCAAAAGGCAGATCAAGAGCTCGCGGCTGAAGCCGCTCCTACAACAGCTTCGCAACACCTGACATAACGCCCATGAAAATCGCAACCTGGAACGTCAACTCGCTCAACGTCCGCCTGCCGCACCTGCAGCAATGGCTGGCCGATGAGCAACCCGATGTCGTCGGCCTGCAGGAAACCAAGCTGCCCGACGAGCGCTTTCCCGACACCGCACTGGCCAAGATCGGTTATCGCAGCATGTTTTCAGGGCAAAAGACCTACAACGGCGTCGCGCTGCTTTCGCGCGGGCAGGCGCTCGAGGACGTGCAGATCGGCATCCCGGGGTTCGACGACGAGCAGAAACGCGTCATTGCCGCGACCGTGGGCGGCGTGCGCATCGTCAACCTGTACGTGGTCAACGGCCAGGACCTGGGGACCGACAAGTACGCCTACAAGATGCGCTGGCTCGATGCCGTGCACGACTGGGTCGCGGACCAGCTGGAGACGCACGACAAGCTGGTGGTGCTGGGCGACTTCAACATCGCGCCCGACGACCGCGACGTCCACGATCCGGCGATCTGGAACGACGACCATATCCTCACCTCGACCGACGAGCGCGCCGCGCTGGCACGCCTGTGCGCCCTCGGCCTGCATGACGCATACCGCCTGCACCACGACGAGGGCGGCAAGTTCAGCTGGTGGGACTATCGCCAAGCCGGTTTCCGCCGCGACCTGGGCCTGCGCATCGACCTGACCCTGGTGTCGGATGCCCTGCGTGGCGTGGCCATCGCAGCGGGCATCGACCGCGAACCCCGCACATGGGAACGCCCCAGCGACCATACCCCTGCATGGGTGCAGCTGGACCTGTAGTTGTTGAAACGCGACGTGGCAATCGGGCTGGTTGCTTCCGCCGCTTTTTTACCTGTGTCCGCTCCTGCCTCCTGCTACACGCGCGCATAGAAAAGGCCCGGCAGTGCCGGGCCTTCGTTACCGCATGCATTGGGTGCGTCTTAGCGCACGCTGCCGCGGCGGAACAGATTGACGATGGCGAGCAAAATGACCGCGCCAATCAAGGCCGTGATCAGGTAGCCGATCCAGCCGGCACCCAGTGAGAGGCCCAGCATCGGCAGCAGGAATCCACCGAGCAAGCCGCCGATGATGCCGACGACGATATTGAGGATGATGCCTTGCTGGCCATTGGTACGCATAAGCATGCTTGCCAGCCAACCGGCAATACCACCTACGATCAACATGATGATGAAATTCATGCACCAGACTCCTTAGAAGATTTGGATGAGGACCCACTCCCCTCGAAGGGGTGGGGTCACTATCAAGGCCCGGGTGTGACGGCAACGTCGCGATTGGCCACTCCACCACGCTGGATGGTGCCCTGCAACAACGCCAACAGCGCGGCGCGCGGTAATTTTCCCGTTTCGTTGCGTGGCAGCGCGGTGACGCAGCGAAGTGGGCGCGGCAGGAAGACCGGATCGATGCTGCAGCGCAACGATTGCAGGATGGTGGTGGCCTCGATACCGGGTGCGACTGCCAGCGCGGCGATCCTGCGCACCGAGCCGGCCTCCGGCGCGTCGAGCTGGAACACGACGCCATCCACCACGCCCGGCACCGCCTGCAATTTGCGTGTCAGGTCGCCCAGCGATGCCCGCTTGCCAGCGATCTCCAGCAGGTCCGCATTGCGACCACGCAGTGTGAAACGGCCGTCGGCACGCACTTCGACCAGGTCCGCCAGCACCACCGGCGCCGACAGGTGCGGGGCCTGCACCAGCGTGCCGTCGGGTTGCGGATGCAGCTGCACGCCCGGGAACGGGGTCCAGTCCTGTTCAACTGCCGGGCGGCGGCGTGCGATCACGCAGGTCTCGGTCGAGCCAAACAGTTCGCGCAGCTCGCAGCCGCAATGCGCTTCGGCCGCACGCGCCAGTTCCGGCGGCATCGGGGCAGTCGCGGAAACAATCCCGGCAAGCGGCGGCAGTGCGACACCCGATGCGACCAGCGCGCGCAGGTGCACCGGCGTTGTCACCAACAAACGCGGTGCCGGGACCTCGCGCAGCGCGCGGGCGACATCGCCCGGGAAAAACGGACGCGCCGCATGCACGGCGACGTCACCCAGCATTGGCAGCAGGACCGACATCTCCATGCCGTACATGTGCTGTGGCGGCACCGTGGCCACCATGTTGGCGATCATGTCGTCCGCCCACAGGTCACGCAGCGCTGCCAGGTTCTGCGCCGTGCTGGCCTGCCAGCTGGCCCATGTCTTGGGGTTGGCAACTGGCTGCCCGGTGCTGCCGGAGGTGAAGCCGATCGCGGCCAAAGCGTCGGGATCGACCTGCAATGGCGGACCATCGGATTCGGACAAGACCTCGGGCAGGTGCCAGAAACGTGGCGGCTCCGGCACCAGGCCCTGGTCGCCCAGGCAGTAACTGCCGGCATGGCGCTGCAGCTCGTCGACGATGACCGCCGGCGCTCGAGAAGGCGGCAGCAACGTGACCTGCCCACGCACCGCGACCGCGCACAGTGCGACCAGGAACCGATACCGGTCCTCGCACAGATTGATGGCGTGTTGCCCTTGCGGAAGTTGCGCTGCCAGCGCACGGACCTGTCGCTGGAAGCGATCCAGCGATACCGGGCCTCGTGCATCGTCGCGCCCCGCCAGGATGACGATGGCACGACCTGCGTCACCGCAAAGCAACGGCCGCAGGCACGCTCCCGCCGCGGGGTTGCCTGCCTCTTGCTTGCGATGCTTGCCGTTGAGATGCGTGCTGACGACGGCCGACATGGCGTCCCACTCCTTGAATGACCGCGACTGCACGGCCTTTCCCCGGCGATTACTTTACGCTTGCAGGCCCCATCCATGCCAAATCGCATGCCAAAGCGCATGCCAATTCGCGACCCAGGCCACCCGCATCCATGTCGATCATCCCGCCCCGGACCGCTACGGTCATCCCGCATTGGCACTGGCTGCCCTGGGCCAATGCTGCCCGGGCCAAGCAGGCCTCTGCCGAGCAGCTCGTCCGTGGCTGGCTGGGGCCGCAACTGGGATGCGAGCCGGCTGCACTCCCGCTCTACCGGGACGGCCATGGCCGGCCCCGCCTGGACGCCCCCTTCGACGACCGCGACGTCAGCTGGAGCCATAGCGGCGAAGGCCTTCTGGTCGCCTGCGCCCAAGGGCAGTTACTGGGCATTGACCTGGAGCGCGAGCGATCGCGCCCGCGCGCACCGGAACTGGCACGGCGCTTCTTCGATGCCACCGAGGCCCTCTGGCTGGACGGCCTGCCTGATCCTGCGGCACGCGACCGCGCCTTCCTGCGGCTGTGGTGCGCCAAGGAAGCCGTACTCAAGGCGCACGGCCGCGGCCTGGCCTTCGGCTTGCACAAGCTGGCGTTTGCCGAAAGCGAGGGTGGGCTGCAACTGATCCAGTGCGATCCCGCGCTTGGCGTCCCCGCAGACTGGCAGTTGCGCGAATTCACACCGCATCCGGGTTACCGCGCCGCGCTGGCCTGGCGCCCGGCCACCCAGGACAGGCCCACATGACCGATCCCGCACGTGACCCCGCCCTGCGCGCCGAACTCGACGCCGGCCTGGACGCGCTCGGCATCGACCGCGCCCATGCGGCGGCGCTGCTGGCCTACCTGGCCCTGCTCGAGCGCTGGAACCGCACCTACAACCTGACCGCGATCCGCGACCCGCGCGAGATGGTCGCCAAGCACCTGCTGGACTCGCTGGCGATGCACCCCTGCATGGAGCGGATTGGCGCTTGCACCGGCGCGCTGGCCGACCTGGGCACCGGCCCCGGCCTGCCCGGGATCCCCCTGGCCATCGTCCAACCCGGCCTGCAGGTAACGCTGGTCGAATCCAACGGCAAGAAGGCACGGTTCCTGCGCGAGGCGGTCCGTACCCTGGGCCTGGACAACGCGCAGGTCGCCCAATCCCGGATCGAGGCGCTGGACCAGCCCGCGGCCTTTGACCGTATCACCGCACGCGCGCTGGCCACGCTGCCGCTGATCCTCCAGCTGGGCGGACACCTGCTCAAACCCGATGGCCGGCTGCTGGCGATGAAAGGCGTCCGGCCCGACGACGAGATCGCGGACCTGCCCAGTGGTTGGCAATTGGTGGCGGTGCATCCGCTGCAGGTGCCGGGGCTCACGGCTGCGCGGCATCTGGTCGAGATCGGGCGGGCTTGAGGGATAGGAACGGTGGAGAAGGACCAGGGCTGGGAATGCTAAATCGTTAGTCGGGACCCGGGACCCGGGACCCGGGATCGGGCTGATGCTTTCCAGACTGCCCCGCGCGGATAGACCATGCCTGTTCGACAGCGGCGGCATCACGCGCCGGGCGCCTGTGCAAACCAATTTGTGCCCAGCGTGCCTCGGCTGCAGGGATCGGGCTTCGCGCTGCGCGCCAATCTGATTGAGGCCGGGCATGACAAGCGGGTCTTCCCGGCGCGCTACAAGCGCCGGAGGCCTGCCGGCAAGCACGTCTTCCCGCAGCGCGGCATAATCCCCAGTCCGGCCCGCGTTACGTGCAGGCCGGCATCCTTCGCATCGAGGCACGCGCCAGCCCATGGCCCGCATCATCGCTGTTGCCAACCAGAAAGGCGGGGTCGGCAAGACCACCACCGCGGTCAACCTGGCCGCGGCATTGGCGCGCGCGCCCAAGAAAGTCCTGCTCGTCGACCTGGACGCCCAGGGCAACGCCACCATGGGCAGTGGTATCGACAAGCGCGAGCTGGCCGGCTCGACCTGCGACGTCCTGCTGGAAGAACAGCACGCCGACAGCGTCATCGTCAAAACGCCCGAAGGCTTCGACCTGATGCCCGGCAACTCGGACCTGACGGCGGCCGAGATCGCGTTGATGGACGAGCAAGGCCGCGAGCAACGCCTCAAGCGCGCGCTCGATCCATTGCGTGCACGCTACGATTTCATCCTCATCGACTGCCCGCCGGCGCTGTCGCTGCTGACACTCAACGCGCTGACCGTCGCCGACAGCGTGCTGGTGCCGATGCAGTGCGAGTACTACGCGCTCGAAGGCCTGTCCGCGTTGCTGACCACCATCGATGCACTCAAGCAACGGCTCAACCCGCAACTGGAAATCGAAGGCGTGCTGCGCACCATGTACGACGTGCGCAACAACCTCACCACCGCCGTTTCCGCGGAGTTGGAAAACCATTTCGGCGACAAGCTGTTCCGTACCGTGGTGCCGCGCAACGTGCGCCTGGCCGAAGCGCCCAGCCACGGCCAGAGCATCGTCGGCTACGACAAGGCCAGTCGCGGCGCGATCGCCTACCTCGGACTGGCCGGCGAGGTGCTGCGTCGGCAACGCGAGCGCATCGCCGCCGGCAACACACACGCCGCCAGCGGCAATCAAGAAGCCAACAGGGAAACAACCACCATGCACACCGACCCGACGCCGTCCTCGACACGCGAGCCGTCGGCATGAGCGCAGCCAAGAGCGCCCTGGGCAAAGGCACGTCGCCGGCAAAGAAACGTGGCCTGGGCCGTGGCCTGGAAGCCCTGCTCGGCCCCAAGGGCGCCGCCACTGCCCAATCGCTGGAAGCCGGCGACGGGGACACCCTGCGCAAGCTTCCCGTGGATGCCTTGGCGCCAGGCCGCTACCAGCCGCGCAAGACCATGGACGACGACAAGCTCGCCGAGCTGGCCGAGTCGATCAAGGCGCAGGGCGTGATCCAGCCGATCGTCGTGCGCGAGATGCCGGGTGCCAGCGGCAGCACCTTCGAGATCATCGCCGGTGAGCGCCGCTGGCGCGCTTCCAAGCTGGCGGGGCTGTCCGAGATCCCCGTCGTCGTGCGCAGTGTCGACGACCGCACCGTGGTGGCGATGGCGCTGATCGAAAACATCCAGCGCGAAGACCTCAATCCGCTGGAAGAAGCCAGCGCACTGCAACGATTGATCGACGAGTTCGACCTGACCCACGCCAATGCCGCCGCCGCCGTGGGCCGCTCCCGCGCCGCCGTGTCCAACCTGCTGCGCCTGCTGGAGCTGCCACCGGACATCCGTACGCTGGTGCAGACGCGCGCCCTGGAGATGGGCCACGCACGCGCCTTGCTGACGCTGGCGCCGCAGGCCGCGATTGCACTGGCACGGCAGGCCGCTGAGCAGGGCTGGTCGGTGCGCGAGGTCGAGCATCGCGTGCAACAGTTGTCTTCGGGCAAGTTGCCCGACAGCGGCAAGGCCAAGTCCGTCAAAGCCAAGCCACAGGCCGACATCGTGGCGCTGGAAAACGAGCTGTCCGAATCCCTGGGCACCCGCGTCAACGTGCTCCATGGACGCGGCGGAAAGGGCCGGCTGGTGATCCATTACGGCGACCTGGAATCGCTTGAAGGCGTGCTCGAACGCCTGCGTGGCACCTCGTCCTGAGCAGGCCATCGTGAGCAGGTCATCGTGAGCGTGCGGCAACGGGCGCGCGGCCATTACCCCAGCGGAGTCGATGCATGAGCCAGACACCCCAACTGTCCGTCGTCGTGCCGGTGTTCAACGAGCAGGACAACGTCGCCACGCTGGTGCATGAGATCACCGCGGCGTTGCGCGGCGTGTGTGCGTTCGAGATCGTCTACGTCGATGACCATTCACGCGACGATACGTTGGCGACCCTGCAGCGGCTCAAGGCCGACGTCCCGGAACTGCGCGTGCTGCACCACGTCACCCAGAGCGGTCAAAGCACCGCCATCCGCAACGGCGTCAAGGCCGCGCATGGCGCGTGGATCGCGACCCTGGACGGTGACGGCCAGAACGATCCGGCCGACCTGCCCAAACTGCTGGCCGAACGCAACAACGCAGCCACCGACGTCAAGCTCTTCGCCGGCTGGCGCGTCGACCGCAAGGACACCGGCAGCAAGCGCTGGGCTTCGAAAGCCGCCAACGCGATCCGCAGCCGCATGCTGCGCGACGACACGCCGGACACGGGCTGCGGCACCAAGCTGTTCGAGCGCGACGCCTTCCTCGACCTGCCGCACTTCAACCACATGCACCGCTACCTGCCTGCGCTGATGCAACGCGCCGGCTGGAAGACGATCAGCGTGCCGGTCAACCATCGGGCGCGCTCGACCGGCGTATCCAAGTACAACAACCTCAACCGCGCCCTGGTCGGGATCAGCGACCTGCGCGGCGTGGCATGGCTGATCCGACGCGGCAAGGTGACAGCGGTGCAGGAGGTTGCTGGCGCCGCTGAACAAACCAGCGCCACGCTTGGGGATCAATGACACGGGTGCCATCGCGTGATCCTTGGCCACTGTCGACTGTAGTCCCAAGGTGTTTTCGACTGCCCCCTGAGCCAGTGTCGAGTGTCATCCCGAGCTGTTCCAAACTGTCATCCAGAGCGTAGCGAAGGAGCCGCTTTTATGAAGCGTCGGTAAAAGCCAAGCAGATCCTTCGCTACGCTCTGGATGACAGTTGTGTGGGATGCCGCCACTTCTGCATGGAATTGCTGCTGCACAACATCCGTATCGATCACATCCTTGCCGGATCACATTTACGTTGAACCACGCACCCCAGTGAGCGGCCGGCTACCCGACCCACCGACTGCGCGATACTTTTCCCATACCCGTCCAGGTGCCGCCCATGCTGATCCCCGACCCCGGCTTCATGAACAGCCCGATCCACTGGCTGGAATGGACCGGCATGTACCTGTCGCCATGGAAACTGATCGGCCTGACCGGCGCGCTGATGTTCGGCGGCCGCTGGGTGATCCAGTTCCTGGCTTCGCGCAAGCACGGTAAACCCGTGATCCCGCGCGTGTTCTGGTACATGAGCATCGCCGGCAGCCTGATGGCGCTGAGCTACTTCCTGTTCTCGCAAAAGCAGGACGCGGTCGGCGTGGTCCAGAACCTGTTTCCTGCCTTCACTGCCGCCTACAGCCTCTACCTGGACATCCGCCACCGCGGCTGGCACCGCGACCGGGCCGGGCATTGACCAGCCCATCCCTATCCAGGCCATTGTAGGAGCGGCTTCAGCCGCGAGCTCTTGATTTGGCTCTTGATTTGGCTCTGGCTTTGAATCTGGGCTTAGACCTGGCTCCCGCTGACTGTTGTAGGAGTGGTGGCGGCATGCCGTCACCACTCCTACAACAGCAGATCAAGTACAAGAGCTCGCGGCTGAAGCCGCTCCTACAACCGCTCCGCGTCCCGGCACGTGCATGGCCCGCCCCCGCCTGTGCATAAGTACTTGCCCCCGCCGGGATTCCCCCGCATAATGCGCGGCTCACTGTGTCCGGCCGCCCTGCTTGGGAAGCCCGGGCCACCCCGGTAGCGCGATACCGGCCAGGCTTGTCCAGTGATCCCCGACCCGTACCGCGCGCCGATCCGTCGGCGGGGCCGATGTCTTCCAGGCCATGGAGGACGACCATGAATGATCGAGGTGCGTCATGTCCCGCGTATGCCAAGTGTCAGGCAAGCGCGTGCAGACCGGCAACAACGTCTCGCACGCCAACAACCGAACCCGCCGCCGTTTCCTGCCCAACCTGCACGAGCGCCGCTTCTGGGTCGCCAGCGAAAACCGCTGGATCAAGCTGAAGGTTTCCGCGCACGCGCTGCGCACCATCGACAAGAACGGCATCGACGCCGTCCTGGCCGAACTCCGCGCCCGCGGCGAAAAGGTCTGAGGAGGACGACATGGCAACCAAACGCGACAAGATCCGACTGATCTCCTCGGCCGGCACCGGCCACTTCTACACCACCGACAAGAACAAGAAGAACACCCCCAACAAGATGGAGGTCAGCAAGTACGACCCCGTCGTGCGCAAGCACGTGATGTACAAGGAAGGCAAGATCAAGTGACGCACCGGCCCGCGCCGTAGCGCGGCTTTGCCGATGCGTCATCCCCGCCAAGGCGGGGATCCAGCGACGTTGCTCCTGCCTTCCAACACAAAACCCGCCCAACGGCGGGTTTTTTGTTGCCCCTGCATCGGCAACCCGGCGAGCAGGTTTGCCGTTGGCCGTTGCAGGAGCGGCTTCAGCCGCGAGCTCTTGATCCGGGATCGTCTCTTCAAAGCGAGCATGATTCGCGATCAGGTGCTCGGGAAATCCATCGCGACCTACCGGTGACGGCGTGCCGTCAGCACTCCTGCAACAGCTGAAGCGAAAGCCATAGCAGGATCAAGAGCTCGCGGCTGAAGCCGCTCCTGCAAAAGCAGTCAGGCGTCTCGACGATGCTTGACCAGGACGTCGACGACGGAAGGGTCGGCAAGGGTCGACGTATCACCGAGCTGGTCTGGCGCATTCTCCGCGATCTTGCGCAGGATCCGCCGCATGATCTTGCCCGAGCGCGTCTTGGGCAAGGCAGGCGCCCACTGGATGTGGTCGGGCGTCGCAGTCGGGCCGATCTCGCTGCGTACCTGCGCGACCAACGCCTTAAGCAGGTCTTCAGACGGGGTGACGCCCTGCTTCAGGGTCACGTACGCATAGATGCCCTGGCCCTTGAGGTCGTGCGGAAAACCGACCACGGCGGCTTCGGCGACATCGCGATGCGCGACCAGCGCGCTTTCCACCTCGGCCGTTCCGATGCGATGGCCACTGACGTTGATGACGTCGTCGACGCGGCCAGTGATCCAGTAGTCGCCATCGGCGTCGCGCCGGCAGCCGTCTCCGGTGAAGTACTTGCCGGGATAGGTCTTGAAGTAGGTGTCGATGAAACGTTGATGGTCGCCGTAAACAGTGCGCATCTGTCCCGGCCATGAAGCCAGCAACACCAGGTTGCCCTGTGCCTCGCCCTCCAGCTGCTGGCCGTCTGCATCGACCAGGGCCGGACGCACACCGAACAATGGCTGCATCGCCGAACCGGGCTTGGCATCGGTGGCACCAGGCAACGGCGTGATCATGATGCCGCCGGTTTCCGTCTGCCACCAGGTGTCGACGATGGGGCAGCGGCCGCCACCCACCACGTCGTGATACCAACGCCAGGCTTCCGGATTGATCGGTTCGCCGACAGTGCCAAGCAGTCGCAGGGACTTGCGCGACGTCGCGCGCACCGGTGCCTCGCCCTCGCGCATCAGTGCGCGGATCGCGGTCGGCGCGGTATAGAAGATCGTCACCTCGTGCTTGTCGACCACCTGCCAGAAACGTGAGTGGTCGGGCCAGCTGGGCACGCCCTCGAATACCAGTGCGGTGGCGCCATTGGCCAGCGGCCCATAGACGATGTAGCTGTGCCCGGTGATCCAGCCGACGTCGGCGGTGCACCAGTAGACGTCGTCGTCGTTGAGGTCGAACACGCATTCGTGCGTGTAGCTCGCAAAGACAAGATACCCACCAGTGGTATGCAGCACACCCTTGGGCTTGCCTGTACTGCCGGAGGTGTAAAGGATGAACAGCGGATCTTCCGCGCCCATGCGTTCGGGCTCGCAGGTGTCCGGTTGCGTATCGACGACCGCGTCGTACCAGCGGTCACGCGGCATCTGCATGTCGACCGCGGCACCGGTGTGTCGCACGACCAGTACCGTCTCCACCGAGTTGGTCCCGGGCATCCCAAGCGCTGCGTCAACGTTGGCCTTCAACACGACCGGCTTGCCGCCACGCATGCCCTGGTCGGCGGTGATGATCAGCTTGCTGTCGCAATCGCAGACACGGTCGGCGATGGACCTTGCCGAAAAGCCGCCGAACACCACCATGTGGATTGCACCGATGCGTGCACAGGCCAGCATCGCGACCACGGCCTCGGGGATCATGGGCAGGTAGATGGTGACGCGGTCGCCCTTGCCGACACCCAGGTTGCGCAGTGCGTTGGCAAGCTTGCAGGTGCGCGCGTGCAGGTCGCGGTAACTGATGCGTTGCGCATCCCTGGAAGGGTCATCGGGCTCGAACACCAGCGCCGTCTTGTCGCCGCGTTTGGCCAGGTGCCGATCCAGGCACTGGACACTGGCGTTGAGCACGCCGTCGGCATACCAGCGGATGCGCAGGTCGTCGGCATCGAAACTGACATCGGAAACCTGGGTGGGTGGGCACATCCAGTCCAGCCGCTTGGCGATGTTTCCCCAGAAGGCGTCTGGATCGCCGATGGAGTCGGCGTACGTCTGCGTGTAATCGGCCGATTTGATGCGCGCGTTGGCGGCAAACACCGGCGGTGGCGGGTAGGCGTCGGCGATGTCGTGGTCGGTCATTGCGGATCCCGTGGTGCGGTCGTGCCGTCAGTGTGCCGCAAGTCGTGTGTCGTGGTTGCCGTCGGGAGCATGCGGTTCGGTCCTGGTTGTCAGCGAAGCCCTGCTTCCCGAGAAAGGGGAGACCTTTTGGCAAATGCACGTACGTCTATTCAGCGACTTTAATTGTCTAGGGCCTGGCAACCAAACCCTTGGCTCGGGGATTGGACGGCTGCCTCGGTGCTCGTCCGGCCCTGCTGTCTGCCTCTTGAAGTCAAACGCTTCCGCGCTTTGCGCGGGTCACTTTTGATGAGGCAAAAGTAACCAAAACCATCCGCGACGGGCGCTGCGCCGGTGACGATGAAGCCGTCACCGGTTCCCTGCGCTCCTCACCCAAAGTGGCACGGCACCCAAACTCGCTCCACTGCGTTGCGCTCAGACATGGGTGCCTCTTCGGCCACTTCGGGCTCCGGTGCTCGGCTTGCTTAACGCCGCACAGGGTCAAGAGCCAGAGAGAGAAGGGCAAGGGCAAGGGCAAGGGCAAGGGCAAGGGTGGCGATTAACGGTGTCCGCACGCTAATGAGCCTGTCTACCCCTAAGCGTCATTCCCGCGAAGGCGGGGTCTTTTGACAGACGAATGTCTGTCCATCCAGGGACGTTGCTCTTGATTAAGCCAAAGGCGCTGGATTCCCGCCTTCGCGGGAATGACGGTGTTGGTGTGTCAATTGCTGTTGCTGTTGCTGTTGCTGTTGCTGTTGCTGTTGCTGTTGCTGTTGCTGTTGGCTTTGGCTTTGGCTTTGGCTTTGGCTTTGGCTTTGGCTCTTGATCTTGATCTTGATCTTGATCTTGATCGACTTAAAGCTTGCCGAGCATCGCAGTCAAGAAGGGGGAAAAGGTGCCCATGTCTGAGTGCGCGCAGCGCGCGAGTTTGGGCACCGTACCCTTCTTGATGACAGATCGTCCGGAACGATCTGGACCGCCGAATGGCGCCCGCGTAGCGGGTGGGGCACAGGGATGTGCCCCAGTCCGAAGCGCAGGGCACCGATGCGGCTGTATCGCATCGGCAAGCGTCAGGAGCCATGGTTTTGGTTACCTTTTGCCGTAACAAAAGTAACCCGCGCGGAAGCGCGGAAGCGTTTGATCTTGATGTTGATCTTGATCTGGCTGTCGTAGGAGTGGTGGCAGCACCACCACCGAGCACCACCACCGGTAAGTCGCAATCGCGTAGCACCTATCGCGACTTACGTCGCTCCTACAAAAGCAACCGCAACAGCAAAAATCAAGAGCTCGCGGCTGAAGCCGCTCCTACGAAAACGCAGGTTTCTCTGCGCGAAGGCGACGGGCTGGAGGCCTGGCGGAACAAGGGCCGCCACCCCATGACTTGCGGCCCTTGTTGCGCTTGCGCCCCACAGGGGTATCGTGACGGTCCCTTCCGCAACCGGACTTTGCCATGCGTGGCTTGATTCCTGCATTGCTGGCGGTAGCTGTGGCATGCGCGTGCAGCGCCTGCAACCAGTCGCCTTCGACCTCGTCTTCCACCGCCCTACCCAACGCGACCACGACGGCTGACAAACCCGCCGCCGCACCGATCTCGGGCATCGACCTGTCCAGCCTGGACAAGTCGGTCCAGCCCGGCGACGACTTCAACGAGTACGCCAACGGCAGCTGGATCAAGAGCGCCACCATCCCCGACGACCGCTCCAGCGTCGGTGTGTTCCTGGACGTGTTCGAGAAGGCCGAGCAACGCAACAAGGACCTGATCCAGGGCATCGCCAAGTCCAATCCGGGTGCCGGCACCGACGAGCGCCGGGTCGCCGATTACTACGCCGCCTACATGGACGATGCGACGATCGAGAAGCGCGGCCTGGCGCCATTGCAACCGCGACTGGACCAGATCGACGGCATCTCCGACAAGACCGCGCTGGCCAGGGCCATGGGCGAAAACCTGCAGGTCGACGTCGACCCGCTCAACGCCACCAATTACCACACCGAACATCTGTTCGGCCTGTTCGTCACCCAGGGCCTGGAAGATCCACAGCACAGCTACCCATACCTGCTGCAGGGTGGCCTGGGCATGCCCAACCGCGACTACTACCTGTCCGACGACGCCCGGATGGCGGGGCTGCGCGACAAGTACCGCGATTACATCAGCGCACTGCTTGGCGAAGCCGGGATCAAGGATTCCAAGGCAAAGGCGCAATCGATCCTCGCGTTGGAGACGAAGATCGCCAAGGCGCAGGCCAGCATCGTCGACACCGAGAACATCCACAAGGCCAACAACCCGTGGGCCATGGCCGACTTCGCCAAAAAGGCACCGGGGCTGGATTGGGCGACCTACTTCCAGGCCGCCGGCATCGCCGACCAGGACACGATCTACGCCTGGCAGCCCGACGCGATCACCAAGATCTCGGCGCTGGTCGCGAGCGAGCCTCTGCAGACATGGAAGGATTTCCTGGCTTTCCATGCGCTCAACCACAACGCCAGCCTGCTGCCAAAGGCCTATGCCGACCTGGCGTTCGGTTTCTACGGCACCACGCTGTCCGGGGTGCCGCAGCAGCGTGATCGCTGGAAGCGTGCCATCGCCGCGACCAACGGCGCGTTGGGCGACGCCATCGGCCAGCTTTACGTGAAGCAGTATTTCCCGGCCTCCTCGCGCGAGCAGGTGCAGCAACTGGTCTCCAACCTGCTGGCAGTATTCCCCGACCGCATCGACAAGCTCGACTGGATGAGCGACGCCACCAAGGCCAAGGCCAAGGAAAAAGTCACCGCCACCCAGGTCAGCGTTGGCTATCCGGACACCTGGCGTGACTACTCTTCGCTGGAGGTCAAGCCCGACGACGCCTTTGGAAATGCCGTGCGCGCCGAGCAAGCCGAGACCCGGCACCAGCTGGGCAAACTGGGCAAACCGGTGGACCGCGGCGAATGGTGGATGACGCCGCAGACCGTCAACGCGGTCAACCTGCCGCTGCAGAACGCGCTCAATTTCCCGGCCGCGATCCTGGAGCCGCCGTTCTTCGACCCCAAGGCGGATGACGCCGCCAACTACGGCGCGATCGGCGCGGTGATCGGCCATGAGATCAGCCACAGTTTCGACAACCTGGGTGCCGAGTTCGGGGCCAACGGCAAGCTGGAAAACTGGTGGTCACCGGAAGACTCGGCGCACTTCAAGGCCGCCGGCCAGAAACTGATCGAGCAGTACAACGCCTATGAGCCGCTACCCGGCCTGCACATCAACGGTGAGCAGACGCTCGGCGAGAACATCGCCGACCTGGCCGGCTTGCAGGTTGCACACGAGGCGTACCTGAAATCACTCGATGGCAAGCCAGCCCCGGTGATCGACGGCCTGACCGGCGACCAGCGCTTCTTCCTGGCGTTTGCCCAGGTCTGGCGCAGCAAGATGCGCGACGAAGCGTTGCGTGCCCGCGTGATCGGCGACGGCCACTCGCCTGGCAGCTACCGCGCACAGACCGTGCGCAACATCGATGCGTGGTACGACGCGTTTGGCGCAAAGGATGGCCAGAAGCTGTACCTGAAGCCCGATGACCGGGTGCGTATCTGGTAAATGCATGGCGATACCACGCGGCACGAACAATGACGGCCCGCACGCGGGCCGTCTTCTTGTGCGCTCGGATCAATGGGTTGCACGCCTGCAAGAGCGGCAGTCCTGCGGCGTAGCCCGGGTAAGCGCAGCGCACCCGGGGGGTGCCTTGAAGAACCCGGGTGCGCTGCGCTTACCCGGGCTACGGCAATGGTTACCTGGTGGTCGTTCGCTGCAAGTCGACGCTGTCGAGGTCAAGCTTGTCTGCCTGCAACGTGTCGACCCCGGGATGCGACTTGTCCAGTGCGGCACCAAACTTCGACGCGTCACCCACCACGACGACATGCGTGCCATCGGCACCCAGGTGCGCCTGCGCATACGCCTGGATCTGCGCGGGGGTGACCGCCTGCACGCGGTCGATGTAGCGGCCGACCTCGCCCAGGTCGACGCCATACACGGCGAGATCGCCGACCTGTCCGGCCAGGCCTGCGGTGGTTTCCAGGCTGCGTCCGTAGCCGCCGATCAGCGTGGCCTTGCGCGCCGCCAGTTCGGCCGCCGGGACCGGCGCATCGCGCAGGCGTGCAAATTCGCCCAGCATCAGGTCGACGACCTGCGGCGCGGACGGGTTCTTGGTCTGGGCCGTGGCCCGCCAGATGCCGGAATCGCGGCGGTCGTCGAGGTTGCTGCCGGCGCCGTACGACAGCCCCCGCTTGATGCGGATCTCTTCATTGAGGCGGGCCGAATACGAGCCGCCGAGCACGGCATTGGCGACGGTTCCGGTGTAGTAACCAGCGTCGTCACGCGAAGGTGCCAGGTGCACGGCGACGACTCCGGCCTGGCCGGCACCGGGCTGGTTGATCACCAGCAGCGCGGGCAACGCCGACGCGCCCTTGCCAGCCGGGGCGGTCGGCAACCCGGTGTCGGGTGCCTTCCAGTCACCAAAACTCGATTGCGCCAACGCCTTGGCCCTGGTGGCAGAAATGTCTCCGGTCAAGACCAGGATCGCGTTGTCTGGCCGGTACGCGCTGGCGTGCGCTGCCTGCACGTCGGCGCGGCTGATCCCGGCAAGCGATGTCGGCGTGCCCGCGCGCGAATGTCCATACGCACCCTCGCCAAACACTGCGCGCGCAGCGGCCAGGCTTGCCAGCGAAGTGGGCTGGCTCAGCGCAAGGCGCAGGTCGTCCAGCGCCTGCTTGCGGGCGCGATCAAGCTCCGCATCATCGAAGGTGGGACGACGCACGACGTCGGCCAGCAACGTCAGCGCCTGTGGCAACTTGGGCGTGGTCACGGTGATGCCGACTTCGCTGCTGTCCCAGCCGGCAGAAGCATCCAGCGAGCCACCCAGCGCTTCGGCTGCGGCCGCGATCTGCGGCGCGGTGCGACCGGCTGCACCCTTGGTCAGCAGTTGCGCGGTGAGTGCGGACACCCCCGCCTTGCCGGGCGGGTCGAACTCGCTGCCGCGACGCAGCAGCAGTTGCGCTGTTACCAATGGCAATCCGTCGCGCTGCACACTGACGACCTGCAAACCGTTGTCCAGCGTTTGCATCGACGGTGTCGGCACGGTCAGCGTTGGTGCTGGCCCGGGGGCGGGTGGCGTGGTGGGAAATCCCGCCTTGGGGGTGTTGGCGGCGTTGACGGCGCATGCACTGCCGGCGACGGACAGGGCGATGGCCAGCACGGCCATGCGCATCGGCTTGAACGGGCGCTTCATTGTGCGTCTCCCTTGTCGGTCCTGGCCTGCGCATCGGCCTTGGCCTGCGGCAGGTAGTCAATGGTCACGCTGTGTGCGTCGGTCACGTACTTGCGCAGCACGCGCTGCACGTCGGCGTCGGTGACGGCCTGCAACGCGACCAGGTCGCTGTTGACCCGTGCCGGGTCGCCTTCGGTCAGTGCCGCCTGGCCCAGCGCGAACGCCTTGCCCTGAGCGGTCTGGCGCCGCTTGAGCTGCGAGGTCAGCAATTGCGTCCTGACCTTGTCCAGCTCGTCGGCCGGGATCGGCTGGCTGGCGAGCTTGTCCAGCTCGGCGCGGATCAGTTTTTCCGCTTCCGCCGGCTGGTGGCCACTGGCCAGGATGGCGTAGACGGTGAACAACCCCGGGCCGACGCGACCATCGGCATCGGCGCCCACCTGCTGCGCGATCTGCCCGCGATACACCAGCGACTGGTACAAGCGCGAAGAGTCACCCTGCGACAATAGGGCTGCTGCGACCTGCAACGCGATGGTGTCGACATTGCTGGCCGGCGGGATCAACCAGGTCATCGCCAGTGCCGGCAGCGGCGCGGTCTGGCTGGTTTCGGTGTAACGCTTGTCCTGGGTGCGTGCGGGCTCCTGCACGGTGACCTGCGGGATCGCGGTATCGGGCCGGGGGATCCAGCCGAAGTATTGGTCCACCCAGGCGTCGAGTTGCGCGGGGTCGAAGTCGCCAGCAACGATCAGGGTCGCGTTGTCCGGTCGGTAGAACGTCTCGTGGAAGGCGATCACGTCCTGCAGCGAAGCGGCGTCGAGCTCGGCGATGTTGCCTATGGTCGGCCTCTTGTACGGATGGGCGACGTACGAGTGCGCGTCAATGGCATTGAACAGCTTGCCATAGGGATTGGCGAGCACGCTCTGTCGATATTCTTCCTGCACCACCGCACGCTCGGACTTGAAATTGCCTTGGTCGACACTGAGGTTGGTCAGTCGCTCGGCTTCGGCCCAGAGCAGTGTCTGCAGGTAGTTGGACGGGACCACCTCGAAATAATTGGTGATGTCGCCGCCGGTGCTGGCGTTGTTGGCGCCACCGACATCTTCGGTAAGCCTGTCCATCTGCTCGTCCTTGAGGTGCTTGGTGCGCTTGAACATCAAATGCTCGAACAGGTGCGCGAACCCCGAGCGCCCTTGCGGGTCGTCCTTCGACCCGACGTGGTACCAGACCTGCACCGACACGGTCGGGCTGGCATGGTCCTGGACACTGATGACCTGCAGGCCATTGTCGAGGGTGCGCTCGCGATACTGCACCGGCGGCACTTCGAGTTCCGCGGCACGGGCCGGCAACCAAGCCGGCATGACCAGCGCCATCAGCAGCGCGAACAACGGAAGGGAAACGATCAACCGGGGGCCACGTCGCTTGCGCATGCTGCTTGCTCCACCAGGGGAAAGCCGCCACCTTAGCAAGCCGGGGCCCGCGATGGCATGTGACCGGCGGGGGCATGCCGCTCAGTCCCGCATAGCCATCAGCGGCCTTTCGTAGGAGCGGCTTCAGCCGCGAGCCCTTGATCTTGCCTTGCATTTTTGCAGGAGCGACGTAAGTCGCGATAAGTGCTGCGAGTTGCTATTGCGACTTACCTGTGACGGCATGCCGCCACCACTCCTACGACAGCCAGATCAAGATCAACCTCAAGATCAAACACTTCCGCGCTGTCGCGCGGGTTACTTTTGTTACGGCAAAAGGTAACCAAAACCATGGCTCCTGACGCTTGCCGATGCGATACAGCCGCATCGGTGCCCTGCGCTTCGGACTGGGGCACATCCGTGTGCCCCACCCGCTACGCGGGCGCCATTCGGCGGTCCAGATCGTTCCGGACGATCTGTCGCCAGAAAGGGTACGGTGCCCAAACTCGCTGCACTCAAACATGGCACCTTTTCCCCCTTTCCGGCTGCGATGCTCGGCAAGCTTTAAGTCGCACAAGATCAAAAGCCAAAAGCCAAAAGCCAAAAGCAAAGGCCAAGGCCAAGGCCAAGGCCAAGGCCAAGGCCAGAGCCAACAACGATAGCGACAAGCACACCAACACCGTCATTCCTGCGAAAGCAGGAATCCAGCGACTTTGGCGCAATCAACAGCAACGTCCCTGGATTCCCGCCTTCGCGGGAATGACGGTTGGGGGTGGAAAGGCTCAGTCGCATGCCGAAACCATTAATCGCGATCCTTGCCTTGCCTTGCCTTGCCTTGCCTTGCACTTGGCTCTTGGTTTTTTGCTGTTGACCCTGTGCGGCGTTAAGCAAGCCGAGCACCGGAGGCCGAAGTGGCCGAAGAGGCACCCATGTCTGAGCGCAACGTAGTGGAGCGAGTTTGGGTGCCGTGCCGCTTTGGGCTCCGGCGCGCAGGGAACCGGTGACGGCTTCATCGTCACCGGCGCAGCGCCCGTCGCGAATGGTTTTGGTTACTTTTGCCTAAACAAAAGTGACCCGCGCGCAGCGCGGAAGCGTTTGGCTTTAAAACCGAATGGCAGCACTTGACGCCCGTAGATTGCCACCTTTGCCCCCCCTGTGATGCACGGGCGAGTTGCCAGATATCTCAACCCACAAAGCCCAAAGTCACTGGATCCCCGCCTACGCGGGGATGACGGTTTTGACGGGACAGTGCAATGGACCGGCCTGCGTCTGCCAAAGCAACGCGACTTTGCAGGAACAACACGACCAGGCTCCGTGGATCGACGCCGCCGTGCCGGCTCGATCGCCTATCGCGGCGGCGCCGCCAGTTCGCTGGCGCTGAGATATCCATCGCCATTGCGGTCCTGGCGACCAAAGGCCGCGGCCAATCGCGCACGGTGCACGCTGCGCGTCACCGGTTTGCCACGACCACCGGGCAGCTCGGCAGCCGACAGCACACCGTCATGATCGCGATCCATGGCGTCGAAGGCGTAGCTCATCCAGTCCTGGTATTCGACCACCGAAACACGACCGTCCTGGTTGGTGTCCATGCGTGTGAGGTAGTCACCGGTGGCGGTGACCTGCGCCATCGCAAGGACTGGTATCAGGGCCACGGCCACGGAACACGCCGGGACGACCCGCGCGCTGCAGCCGTGACGACGGCTCCGGAGTGCAGCAAAGCCAAAACCAGACAGCCCGGCCAATGACGGCCGGGCTGTTGGATTGTCCAAACGTTTCGACATGCAGTCGCTCGATGCAGCCACGCGGTCAGGCGCGCGCGCCCTGCAACGAGTAGCCCTTGAGCCGCGCGGAGAACTCCTGCAATGCACGGATGCCGCTGGCCTCGGCCTCGTGGCACCAGGCCTGCAGGTTGTGCAGTGTGTCGCTTGCGCTCTGGCTGCGGGCTTCGAGCACGGCGGCCAGCCTGGCCCGGTGCTCCATCAGCACGCGGATGCGCGGGCGCTGGTCGACCCACGAATGCAACTGTTCGCGTGCATCAGGCTTGAGCCAACGACCGCCGTCGGCAAGCCCCTTGCGCAGCTTGCGCGGCAACAATGATCGCAGCTTGGCACCGGTGGCCCGGGCCTCTTCGCGCAATGCAGGTTTGAGCACGTCGCGCTGGAAATCCGTCATCGCCTGGAAGCGGATCGCCAGCAACGCCTTGAGCGTCTGCCCGTCGGGCACGGGGACGTCGGGACGCACATCCAGCATCGGCGCCACGCGCAACACCTTGGCCAGGCCGACCGACTCGAACAGCTTGATCACGCCCCAGCCGATATCCACTTCCCAGCGGCGCAGTGCGAACTTGGCCGAACTGGGGAAGGCATGGTGGTTGTTGTGCAGCTCCTCGCCACCGACCCACAAGCCCCACGGCGTCAGGTTGGTGGCGGTGTCGTCGGTCTCGAAGTTGCGATAGCCCCACCAGTGGCCCAGGCCATTGACGACACCGGCGGCCCAGAACGGGATCCAGAACATCTGGATCGCCCACACCGCCACGCCCAACACGCCGAACAATGCCAGGCTGACGAACAGCAACAACGTCGGGCCCAGGGTCGCGTGCGGCGTATAGAGATGGCGCTCGACCCAGTCGTCCGGGCAACCCTTGCCGTACTTCTCGATGTCCTCGCGCTGCGCGCGCGCATCGCGGTACAACTCGACGCCACGCCAGAATACCGTCTTGATGCCCTTCTGCATCGGGCTGTGCGGATCGTCGGCGGTCTCGCACTTGGCGTGGTGCTTGCGGTGGATCGCAACCCACTCCCTGGTGACCATCGACGTCGTCAACCAGGTCCAGAAACGGAATACATGCGCGATCACCGGGTGGAAGTCCACGCCGCGATGCGCCTGGCTGCGATGCAGGTACAGCGTCACCGAGAAAATCGTCAGCTGCGTAGCGGCCAGCAGGTACACCAGCAGGCCAACCCAGCTCAATTGCAGCAGGCCGCCGGCGAGGAAATCGAGGATCGAATCGAGCATTCACGCACTCCGGGAACAAGAAAGTCAGAACAGGCCGGTCGGGACAGGCTGGTCAGGGCAGGCCACTGACAAGTCTGGACGCGCGAACCGCAGTCCGACACGGATGACCATGATGCCAGCTTGCGCGTGCTGCCGCTGTGTTTTCACCAGGTTGCCAGCCCGCCTGTTCAGCTGGCGGTGGCAGCCTGCTGGCGATGCATTTCAATGGTCAGCAGGCGCTTGATCTGGCTGATGATCTCGTTCAGTGAGTCGCTGCCGTAGCCCACGTGGTGGCTGGCGACACGGCCCTGCGGGTCGATGATCCAAAGATTGGGGTAGGCCTTCACGCCGTAGCCCTCGGCGATCGTGCCGTGGGGATCACGACTCAGGACCAGGTCGTAATCATGCATCTGGCGCAGCATGGGCCGGTACGCGCGGATCGGGTCCTTGACGTTGACGGCGACGATCTTCAGCCACTGGTCGCCAGCCTGGTGTTGCAGGGCATTCAGGGCCGGCAGCTCCTGCCGGCAGTACCCGCACCACGATGCCCAGAACGTGACCACCACGACCTTGCCCCGATAGGCGTTGATGTCGACCGGTTCACCGTGGCGATCCTTGCCCAGCGCGACTGGTGCGATCGCGCCAACGACCGGTGCCGCTGGCGTCCCGGCAATCACTGGCGTCGCGACCAGCAGGCACAGCCACCCGACCAGTACTGGCAACCGCCCTGCCCGTCGCTGCCATGTCCTTGGGCGTTGGCTGTTGATCAGCTCGCTGCCTTCGGCTGGCTTGGCCATCTTCATCAAACTGGTTGCGATCATCCGTCCATCCCCGTCTATTTCCCCGTCTGCATTGTATGCGTGCGCATCGCCCGCAGAAAAACCCATCCGCCGCACAGCACCTCTGCGACACTACCCGCATGCCCGAGCTACCTGAAGTCGAGACCGCGCCGCGAGCGACGCTCCCACTGCCGCACCCTCCGCGCCGCCGCCGCGGCCGTGGATACCTGCACGCCGAGGCTCTCGATGCCTGAGTTGCCTGAAGTGGAAACTACTCGCCGCGGCCTGGCGCCTCATCTGGAAGGTCGCCGCATACGGAGCGTGACCCTGCGCCGGCCCGACCTGCGCTGGCCCATACCGCCCGAGGTCGCCCGGATATTGCCGGGCCAGCGGATAGACGCCGTCCGCCGTCGCGCCAAGTACCTGCTGCTCGATACCGTCGCAGGCAGCGCGCTGCTGCACCTGGGCATGTCCGGAAGCTTGCGGATACTGCCGGCAACCACACCGGCGGGGCCACACGACCACGTCGACCTGTCCCTCGGTGCCACGGGCGGTCAGCCGGCGCGGGTATTGCGTTTCAACGATCCGCGCCGGTTTGGCTGCCTGCTCTGGCAGCAACCGGGCGAAGTCCATCCGCTGCTGCGCGCGCTCGGCCCGGAACCGCTGCCGGATGCAGGCACTGCCCATGGCGAGGTGGGTTGCGGCGATGCCTCCGTCGATGGCGCGGCTTCGGGTGGCACGGTGTTCAGCGGTGATTACCTGTACGCCCGCAGCCGCGGTCGCAAGGCATCGGTCAAAAGCTTCCTGATGGACCAGCGCATCGTGGTCGGCGTCGGCAACATCTATGTCGCCGAAGCGCTGTTCGCGGCGCGTATCTCGCCGCTGCGTGCCGCCGGCCGTGTCTCGCGCGACCGTTACCGGCAGTTGGCCCAGGCCGTGCAAGGGATCCTGGCCAGCGCCATCACCCGGGGCGGCACCACCCTGCGCGACTTCCTGGCTCCCGATGGCGCCCCGGGTTACTTCGAGCAGGAGCTGTCCGTCTATGGACGTGGCGGCGCACCCTGCCCAATCTGCGGCCGGCCACTCAAGCAGGCCTGGGTCGCGCAACGGGCAACGGTCTGGTGCGGGCATTGCCAACGCTGACTGAAACTGCATAAACGAGGCCTACGGCATGCTTCGGCCATCCGTTCAGGCTATATTGGCGGCGCATTCGGGGGAGATCGATGGGCGAGACGGTCGAAATCACGCAGTTGCTCGATGCCGCCCGCGATGGCGACAGGGGAGCGCTGGACCAGGTGTTGTCGACGCTCTATCAAGAGCTGCACTCGATGGCCCGACGCCAGCTTGCCGGCCAGCACGGCCAGACCCTGGATGCGACCGCACTGGTCCACGAGGCCTACCTCAAGCTGATCGGTGGCAACGCCGCGCAGTTCGACGACCGCGCGCATTTCTTCGCCTATGCCGCCTCGGCGATGCGCAGCGTGGTGGTCGATTACGCCCGCCAGCGCATGGCGCAGAAGCGCGGCGGCAACCTGCACCGGGTGACCGACCTGCCCGAAGAGCTCGAAGGCGCCCTGCGCCTGGACGAGGAAACCCTGGCCCTGGACACCGCGCTGACCCGGCTGGGGCAGGTCGACGAGCGCCTGGCCAAGGTGGTCGAGTTGCGCTATTTCGCCGGGTTGTCCGAACTGGAAATCGCAGCCCTGCTGCAACGCTCCGAACGCAGCATCCGCCGCGACTGGCAAAAGGCCCGGCTGTTCCTGCTGGCGTCGCTGAAAGATGTGCCGGACAGCTGACGCACGAGGCAGGCTGTCGTTTGCTTCCACTCGCCCGCGCGTCTGGCAGCCTGCATGCTTTTGGCCAAGCCGCTGCGTGGACGATAGGGAAGTGACCGTCGCGCTTTGCGCGACCACGACGCCCCATGGACGCTGATCGCTGGCAACGCCTGTCGCCATTGCTCGACGCCATGTTCGAGCTGGGTCCGGAGGCGCGCGCACGCAGCCTGGCGCTATTGCACGAGGAAGATCCGCAGACTGCCGCCGAGCTCGAAGAGCTGATGGCGCTGGAAAGCGAGCGCGAAGACTTCCTTTCGCAGCCGTTGGTCGCGCCGCTGCCCGGCCCGCGCAACGGCACCCTGGCCGGGCCGTATCGATTGGAACGACTGTTGGGTGAAGGCGGCATGGGCCAGGTCTGGCTGGCTTCGCGCGCCGATGGCCTGTACCAGCGCCGGGTCGCTCTGAAGCTGCTGCGCCCGGGGCTGGCCGATCCCAACCTGCGCCTGCGCTTCACCCGCGAACGCCAGATCCTTGCGCGGCTGGAGCACCCGCACATCGCGCGCCTGCTCGACGCCGGACTGACCCGCGACGACCAGCCATACCTGGCACTGGAATACATCGAAGGCGAACCGATCACCGACTGGTGTCGCACCCGCTCGATGTCGCTGGACGAGTGCCTGCGGCTGTTCCTGCAGATCTGCGAGGCAGTCAGCCACGCGCACGCCAACCTGATCGTCCACCGCGACCTGAAGCCTTCCAACATCCTGGTCACGCCGCTGGACGAAGTGAGGCTGCTCGACTTTGGCATCGCCAAGCTGCTGGACACCTCGGAGTTCGCGCCCGACCAGACCCGTACCGGCCTGCGCACCTTCACCCTGCACTACGCCGCGCCCGAGCAGATCCGTGGCGAGCCGGTCACCACCATGACCGATGTGTATTCGCTCGGCGTGGTGCTGTACGAACTGCTGACCGGCGAAAAACCCTACCGGCTCAAGCGCGGTAGCGACGCCGAATGGGAAGAGTCGATCCTGCACGCGGACCCGTTGCGCCCGTCGTTGGCCATGTTGCGCAGTGATCCCGGGCGCAGCGAGGCCGGGCGTGACGATGCCAGCAGTGACGATGCCGGCAACCGCGACCCACAACTGCAGCGTCGCCGGGCACGCGCACTGTCCGGCGACCTGGACAACATCGTGCTCAAGGCCCTGTCCAAGCAACCCGGGGGCCGTTATCCCTCGGTCGAGGCGATGGCCCTGGACCTGGTGCGTTATCGCGAAGGCAAACCTGTCCTGGCGCGGCCGCAAAGCCTGGAATACCGCCTGCGCAAGTACGTCAAACGCCATCGCTGGGCCCTGTCGACGACCTTGCTGGTGACGCTGGTGCTATCCAGCGCGCTGGTCATCGTGGCCTGGCAGGCACGGCAGGCGGTGCAGGAAGCCAGCCGGGCGCAGGCATTGCAGGATTTCGTGGTGGGTTTGTTCGAGCATGCCGGCAACGGCAACAGCGACGACCCGCTGGACATGCGCCAACTGCTCGATGCCGGCGTCACGCGCGGCAACCGCGAGCTGGCCCGGCAACCCGCTGCACGCGCGGAACTGTTTGGCGTCATCGCCCGCCTGCGACTGGGGCTGGGGGATTACGCACAGGCACAGGCGTTGCTGCAACGCCAGGCGAGCATCGTCGATGCACTGGGAAACAATGCTCCAGCCAGCCTGCAACTGGAGTCGGCCACCGACCGCGGCCGCGCGCAACGCCTGCTGGGCGATGCCGCCGCCTGCATCGCGACGATGCAGCCCTGGCAAGAGCAGGCGCAACGCCAACAACAGCAACTCCCGGTGCAGGTAGCCAATTACTGGTCGGAGCTGGGCCGGTGCCAACGCGCCCACCGCAAGCCGGATGCAGCACGGCCGTTGTTCCAGCGCGCACTGGCCTTGCGGCGTGACGTGCTGCATGACGAAGCCGGCACGATCGAGAACCTCGCCGACCTGGCCGCGCTGCGTGCCGATGCCGGGAACACCGATGCCGCCCTGCACGACTACCAGACGGCGCTGTCCCGGCTGCAGGCGCGCGTGGGCAGGCACCATCCCCTGGCGATCGACATCCTGCGCAACGTGTGTTCGCTGGAGCGCGACAACGGCGACATGCGCGACTCCGAGCGCGACTGCACCCGTGCCGTGGCACTGGCAATGGAGCTGCATGGCAGCAACCATCCCTCCACGATCGACGCACAGCGCCAGCTTGCCGCGATCCAGGTCGACCAAGGCCATTTTGCCGCGGCGGCAGCTGCCTTTGGCGCCAGCCGTGACTGGCTGGTCGACCACCTGGGTGCCAGCCACGACAGCGTCGCCCGCGACGACAACAGCCTGGCCATCATCGCCTGGGAACGCGGCGACACCGGCGTGGCCCTGCAGGCGCTGGACCGCTCGATCGCGATCCGCCGCCGCGACAACGCACAGGTCGACCTGGCCAATGTGCTGTTCAACAAGGCCATGGTGCTCAACGAAGCTGGACGAAACCGGCAAGCCAAACCGTTGCTGCTGGAGGCCAGGGCACTGCGCGTGAAAGCATACGGGCCCTTGCACCCGCTGGTCGGAGACACCGATCGCCTGCTGGGCGAAGTCGATGCCGCACTGGGCCATGCCCACCGCGCCTTGTCCGAATTGCAGGCCGCCCTGAAATCCACGCGCAAGGGCTACGGTCCCACACATCCGCATACCCGCCGTGCGGCCCTGTCGCTGGCCGCCTTCCAGGCCCGGCGCGGTGACGCCGCTGCCGTGGCCACCCTGGACCAGCTGGCGTCCCTGCAAGGGCACGACATCGAAACCCGCAAGGTCAGCTGGCTGGCGACCGCCGATGTCGCTGCATTGCGTTGCCACGGCGCGCAACGTGCGCAGGCGTTGGCGGCCTTGCAGGCGCTGCAATCCGACATCGCGCAAGCCTTCCCGGAAGGTGGCGAGATCGCCCGCCGGGTGGACAGGAAACAAGCGTCCTGTCGGTAAGCGGCGCGTTTGGTGGGATGAAGGATGTAGCCCGGGTAAGCGCAGCGCACCCGCGCTACGAGTGCTGCTGATTGAAATACAACATCAACTGCTCGCAGGCGGATCGCATGACGCGCGGCGGCGCGGTGTCTTTATCTTGCATGCGAGTCTTACCGCGGCGCGGCGCGGTGCGCTTCGCTTACCCGGGCTACGGCTACCGCGAGCCACCATCGTCCCGCGACAGGGGCAACGATGACTGCTTCGCGGTGATTCCACCTGCGTCGGCATTGCCTTGGCAGTGCATGATCTTCTTGAACTGCGCGCGTGATACCGACAGGTAGCGCTCGTTGCCGCCGATTTCCACTTGCGGCCCGGCATGCAGTGCCGACCCCTTCTCGTCCACGCGCACGGTCATCGTGGCCTTGCTGCCGCTGTGGCAGATGGTCTTGATCTCGGACAGTTCGTCGGCCCACGCCAGCAGGTACTGGCTGCCCTCGAACAGCTCGCCCCTGAAATCCGTACGCAAGCCGTAGCACAGCACCGGGATCGCCAATGCATCGACCACCTCGGTCAACTGCCACACCTGTGCGCGGGTCAGGAACTGCGCCTCATCCACCAGCACGCAATGCAGCGGGCCATGGTTGTCGATGCTGGTGCGGACCATGCGCTCCAGGTCGTCGTCACGGCTGAATGCGGTGCCATCGGCACGCAGCCCGATCCGCGAGGCGACCGTGCCGCTCCCGTCGCGATCGTCGAGCTTGGGCGTCAGGATCGCCACGCGCATCCCGCGCTCACGATAGTTGTGCGCCGACTGCAGCAACGTGGTGGTCTTGCCGGCATTCATCGCCGAATAATAGAAATAGAGCTTGGCCATTTTAGAGCCGGGATTGGGGAATGGGGAATGGGGATTGGGTAGGGCGTCGTGTGCGTTGCCATCTTACAATTACGCCAGGGTCGATCCTTCCAATCTCCAATCCCGACTCCCGACTCCCAAATCCCGGCTCTCAATGCTCAACCCCCCACAACGCAAGGCCGTGCAGCACCTCGAAGGCCCGATGCTGGTGCTTGCCGGTGCCGGCAGCGGCAAGACCCGGGTGATCGTGGAGAAGATCGCGCACCTGGTGGCCTCCGGGCGGATGCCGGCGCGGCGGATCGCGGCGATCACCTTTACCAACAAGGCCGCGCGCGAGATGCGCGAGCGTGTCGGCAAGCGCCTCAAGGGCGATGCCGCCGAAGGCCTCACGGTGTGCACGTTCCATGCGCTGGGGCTGAAAGTCCTGCAGTTCGACCATGCCAGGCTGGGCCTCAAGCGCGGCTTCTCGATCTTCGACAGCGACGACACCAGCGCGCAGTTGAAGGACCTGCTGCCGCCGGGCAGCAAACCCGATGTGCTGGATGCCGCGCGCAACCTCATTTCGCACGCCAAGAACAGGGTGCTGTCACCCGAACAGGCAGCCGCGGCCGCAAGCAGCACGCGCGAGCGCGAAGCCGCGGCCCTCTACGCGCGCTACCAGCAGCGACTGACCACCTTCAACGCCGTCGATTTCGATGACCTGATCCGCCTACCGGTACAACTTCTCGAATCCGACCCCGAGGTCGTCGCCGCCTGGCACGAGCGCATCGGCTACCTGCTGGTCGACGAATGCCAGGACACCAACGATGCGCAGTACCGGTTGTTGCGCGCACTGGCCGGCCCCAAGGGCGACTTCACCTGCGTGGGTGACGACGACCAGTCGATCTATGCCTGGCGCGGCGCCAACCCGGACAACCTGCTGCAGCTGGGCAGCGATTACCCGGCACTGGAAATCGTCAAGCTCGAACAGAACTACCGCTGCAGCAACCGCGTGCTGCGCGCAGCCAATGCACTGATCGCCAACAATCCGCACGAGCACCCCAAGACCCTGTGGAGCGGCAACGCCGACGGTGACCGCATCCGCGTCTGGGAGTGCAAGGACGGCGCGGACGAAGCGGCAAAGGTCGCCAGCGAGATCCACTTCCTGAATCAATCCCGCAGTGCGCCATGGAGCGACTTCTGCATCCTGTTCCGAGGCAACCACCAGTCGCGCGCGCTGGAAAAGGCGCTGCAACTGCTGCGCGTGCCCTACCACCTGACCGGCGGCACCGCTTTCCTGGACCGCGGCGAGGTCAAGGACGCGATGGCCTGGCTACGCCTGGTCGCCAACCCCGATGACGACGCCGCATTCCTGCGTGCGGTGCAGTCGCCGCGTCGCGAGATCGGTGCCACCACGCTCGCCAAGCTGGCCGAACTGGCCCAGGCCGCGCACCTGCCGCTGTCACGCGCGGCCGAGTCGATGCATGTCATCAAGCAACTCACGCCGCGTGCCGGCAATGCACTGAGCGGGTTCAGCGACATCCTGCATGGCCTGCGCCATGACGCCACGCAACTGCCGCCGGCCGAACTGGTGCGCAAGCTCAATGAACGCTCCGGCCTGCTGCAGATGCTGCGTGCGCAGTGCAAGGACGAGGCCAACTTCCAGAACCGTCGTCGCAACCTGGATGAACTGGCCGACTGGTTCGACGGTCCACGCCATGCCGGTTCCAGCGTGGCGGGCCCCGGCGATCTTGCAGCGGCACTGGCGCTGCTGTCCCACGCAGACAAGGGCGACGCCGGCAACCAGGTGCGATTGATGAGCCTGCACGCGGCCAAGGGGTTGGAGTTCCGCTATGTCTTCATCGTCGGCGTCGCCGACGGTACGTTGCCGCACGAAGCCAGCATCGAGGAGGGCCGCCTGGACGAGGAGCGCCGCCTGCTCTACGTGGGCATCACCCGCGCCAAGGAAGCGCTGTGGCTGTCTCACCCGCGCGAAGCACAACGCTGGGGCGACCGGTTGCGGCTGGAGCCAAGCCGGTTCCTGGATGAACTGCCGGCCGCGGAATTGCAGCGCGACGGTGCCGACCCGGTTGCCGATGCGCAGCGCAAGCAGGAGCGCGCCAGCGCCGGGTTTGCCGCGATCAAGGCGTTGCTTGGGCCCTGATCGGCTGTGCTGGTTGGCACCTGACTGCGCAGGAAGCCAAACCGGCTTGGGATGCGCAGGGCCGGCAATACGAGGCTTCCGGATTGTCATCCTGGGCGCGTGGGTTGGCCATCGTCATGGCTTCTTGTGCTGGCACCTGCAAGCCTCGCCTCTGCGAGCCGCGCCTTGGAAAGCCTGACATCCGCACGGTGTCCTGTAGCGCCAGGGTTCAAAGGATCGGACACACCAGATGGAATGCTTCCCGGGCGCTTTAGCGCCCCCGGTCGACCGCAACTCGGCGCACAACGCGCGGCCAGGTCATCTTTCCTTGCGCCAGTTGATCGAACCGCGGTTTTCCAGCGTGCTGGACTCGATTTCCACGTCAAATCCCTTGCGCAGCAGGTATTTGAGCGTCAGCACTTGGCCGGTACCCAGCAGCGACACGCCAAAACCGACGTACAACCGCGGCGACAACTTCTTGCCGATGCCCAGCACGCTGCCACCCAAGGCGCGCGAATCCATGATGCCGGCATCGTCCAGGCCGATCTTGCTGCCCAGCTGTGACGCCAGCAGGTTGCCCCCGGCATTCAACGCCATCGCGGCGGCATTGACCTGCTGGCCCTCCTTGCCCGACAGACTCGAGGTCGATCGTCCCAGCGCGAGATAAGACAGCGCATCGGACTGGCTGGTGGCCGGGTCGGTCCACACGGCGACCTGCGGCGATGATGCGCGACCGGTGACGGCGATGCCTGCGGTGATGTCCTCGGCGTCGATCTTGCGTTCGGCCCGGATGTCCAGCCGCGGATCGCTGACCGGGGTGTTGGACCAGCGCAGGTCACCCCGGGTGACGGTGAGCTCCTGCCCATAGGCCTTGTAGGTGCCGCCGACCTGCAGCGCGCCCAGCGCGGTCATTTCGCGTCCGGGCACGGCATTGACGCGCATCTGGCCGCCCAGGGTGCCATCCAACCCGAAGCCCTTGAGTTTGACGTCATCGCCCATGACCAGGGTCAGGTCCAATGCCAGCGGCGTCGCGGGTCCTGCGCTTTCGGGATCCACCGGATCCAGGACCACCACGTCGTCGGAGACCGACACGCCTTCGTCCAGGCGCTCGATATCGATCAGCGCGCTGGGGACGACGACCTTGCCGGTCACCTCCAGCGGTTCGCCTGGGGCATAGCGCACCTGGACGTCGGGACTGGCGACGGCGCGCAGGTCGCGGGTGTCCGACACCAGCACGTTGTCGCCATGGACCTTGAGTTGCAGTGGCGCGTTGTCGCCGCGCCAGCCCAGGCTGCCATCGATGTGCAGCGTGCCCTTGCCCGAGTCGACGGTCCCGGTGATATCGGCGCTGCCATCGCCTCGCGCATCGAGACGCGCCTGGCCGTCCTGCAGGACGATGCCCAGGGCCGGCAGCTCGGTGGTGAAGGCCGTCAGTTGCGCCCGTCCACCCAGGGTCGGCTGGTCGCGGGTGCCACCCAGTGTGATGTCGCCAGCCAGCTTGCCGGCCGGATTGACGATGTCGGGGGAGAAGAACTCCAGCCAGCCGAGCTGGTCGGTCTTGACCTTGACCGCACCTGACAGCGGCGAGTACTGGTCCCAGCCGGTCCGGACATGGGCATCGATGCTGCCATCGCCGTTGAACCTGCTGGTCAGCGAACCCCGGATCGTGCGTGCATCGAAGGTGGCGTCAAGCACCAGGTCGTCGTAAGCCAGGATGTCGCGGCGCGCCTTCTTGCGCGCGCGCAAGCCGCCGTTGGCCGAGGCCAGCTTGAGCTCGCCGGCGTAGGCGTTGCCAGCCGGGCGGACGTGGCCATCCACGGCGATATCCCCGTGCAGCGACCATGCCTTGCGAGTGTCCCGCGTCGCTGGGTCGGAGCCGGCCAGGTACGGCTCGAGCAGCGCCAGTGGCAAACCATTGCCGTGGATCGTCAACCCGCGTCGCGGCCAGTCGGCGCTGGCACAGAGCGAGCCACCCGCGCTGGAGGTGAAGCAGCTGTCCGACAACGTCCAGCCGTTGCTGTCCTGCGCGAAGCGTGCGGGGGAGTCCAGTTGCCAGCTGGCGCCTTTCGCCGGTGCGAGATGCAACGTGGCCAGGGAGCCTTGCCAGCGCGTGTCGCGACGCGCGACGGTGCCGGCGAGATCGAGCGTGCCGATCTCGCCGCGTGCCGCGGCATCCACCTTCAGGTTTTCCATCGAACCGCGTGCATCCAGGCGCGCGCTAGCCAGGGCAACACCGGCCTGCACCTCGCTGGCCCGGATCGCCAGGGTGCCGTTGCCGCCCTGCCAGGGCAGTCGGCCCCTTGCGCTGATGGTACCGGCCGTATAGCTGCCGTATTTGATGCCGTTGCCATCCAGGTCGACCGTGATATCGGGCGCATCGCGTCGCCCGGACAGCGCCAGCGTGCCGCGCAAGGTGCCGGCCGCCGAGGGCAGCAGGTCGGCCAGCTGCAGTGGCGACAACCTGGCATCGACGTCGAGCGTGTCGGTCACACTGCCCTTGGCATCGATGCGGCTGCCACCCAGGGTGAGCGCGATGTCGCCTTCGTAATCGCTGCGGCCTGCAGGAGTCGCCGCGCCGTGCATGGCCAGCTTGGCGCGCCCGTCCAGCTTGCGGCCACGCAGTGTGCCGCCCAGCTTGTCGGCATCGACCTGCAGTTCCAGCCCGCCGTCATCGCGGGTCGAGCCGGTCGTGGTGAGATGGCCGTTGATCGCACCCGGCCAATCGGTCGCGAAGTAACCGGGGTCGAATCCGGCCAGCGTCGCATCGATATCCCAGTGCATGCCTGGCGTCCAACCCACCACGCCGTTGGCATCCAGCGTGCCGGTGGGCATGGCCACGTGCGCCGTCTTCAACGCCAGTTTGTCTGCATCGCCGCGACCTTCAAGTCGACCGTCGCCTGGTCGTCGCCGCGTGTCAGCGTCGCCTTGCCGACCAAGGTCCACGCCTGCGTGGTGCCGGCGATGTCGAAGTCGGCGTCGGTACCGATGGCGGGCGTGGCACCGGCTGCATTGGCGGGTGCGGGCGTGCCTCCAAAGGACAGGTCGTTGGCCTTGATCGAAAACTTGAACTGCGCATCGCCAGGCTTGCTGAAATCGCCTCGTCCACGGGCAGTGACGCGGCCACCGTAGACATCCACCACCAGCGGCTTGAACTGCAGCACCTGGTCCTGCATGCGCAGTCTTGAAGGCTGCAACTCGGCGACCAGGTCGCCGCGTGTCAGCTTGCCTCGCACCCTGGCTTCACCGCCGACACCGTCGGCAGACAAGGTAAATGCCAATGGCGTGCCGGGCTGGCCCGTGCCTGCAAGCAGGGCCGGATCCAGCGCCTTGCTGTGCGCACGCAACGTCCAGCGCGGCGCGTCTGGGCCGCGCAATGTCAGCCGCACGTCGACCGGACCAGGTGCGTTACCCGAGACCGCGACGTCCATCTGCTCGAGATTGCCACGTGCTGCGACGCCCAGCCGTGGGCGCGTGCGTCCGGCCGGCGCCGGCAGCAACGCGCCCAGGGTGAAGTCGGTCTTGAAGTCGTCGCGTGGATCGTAGCTGCCGTCGGCGAGGTAATAGCCGCGACTACTGTCGACGGCCAGCTGCTCCAGGTGCAGCCTGCCCTTGCGTGCATCCAGTGCGCCGCGCACCGAATGCACGTTGACCAAAGGCGCGCCGGCACGCAGGACCTTGAGGCCGTCGACACGGAGCGTGTCGACCTGTACGTCCAGCGGCAGGTTGATCCGGGGCAGGACATCTGGCCAGCGCGGCAGCTTGAAGGCTTTGTCGCTTTTGGGCAGCGACAGCCTGGCGTCCTGGACTTCCAGCACGTCCAGCCGCAGGAGCTTGCCCAGCAGCGGGCGGATATCCGGGTCGATGGTCACCCGGCGTGCATCGAAAACGGTGCCGTGATACTCAAAATGCAGTCCATGGAGCGTCATGGGCCCGGACACCGGTCCATCAGCGCTTTGCCAAGTCAACGTGGAATCGGTTGGCAACCGCGCAACCACCTGGCCGAGCAGGAAATCGCGCCCACCCAGCGTGGCCAGCAGCCAGTACAGCACCAACCCGGCCAGCACCGCCAACACGCCGATCCCCAGCGCGCTGCGCAACGCCACCTTGCGCAGGCGTGCGCGATGGCGTGCGCCCGGTCCGGCTTGCGTGTCTTCGCGCCCGCGCGATGTCGGGGTCGCGCTGGATGAGTGTTCGGACGGCGGCGTCATCTCAGAACTCCGCCCCGATGCCAAGACCAATGGTGAACGACGACTCCGGCCCATCCAGCCCGCGCGCGATGTCCAGCCGGATCGGCCCGACCGGCGACTTGTACCGCGCACCGATGCCAACGCCGGTGTGCCAGTCCGGCCGGTTGCCGACGAAGGCGTCGCCACTGTCGACGAAGACAGCTGCACCAATGGTGTCCGTGAAGTAGTGTTCGAACTCGACGCTGGTGGTCACCAGGTTGCGTCCCCCGGTCGAATACTTGCCGCCACCGGCGATGTCGATGCGCGGCCCGACCTCGCGATACTCATAGCCACGGATGCTGCGATCGCCACCGGCGTAGAACCGCAGGCTCGGCGGGAGGTCGGTCAGGGCGTTGGTGAACGTGTGGCCAATCTCGCCACGCACGATCAGCCGGTTGCGCAGCCCCAGGCCCTTGAACCAGGACAACCGCGCGCGGATCTGTCCGAAATTGGCATCCGAGCCGACACTCGCCAGTGCCCCGCGCAATGCCAGCGACCCGCCAAATCCGCGCCGTGGATAAACGCGGTCGTCGACATCGATGTACTCGCCACGAAGCTCGGGATAGGTGAACGTCGCGAAGCGATAGTCCGGCGGTGGCGCGCCGCTGCCGTCGTCGGCGACCTGGAACAGCCAGCGTTCGCGCAAGGCGTGTACCGACACGATCGCGGTGAGGTATTTGTTGATCTCGCCGCTGCGGCTGGCGACGACCTCGACCCGGCGGTCGTCGATGTATTTGCTGGTCTCGTCCGCTGCCTGCGCGCTGAAGGTGTACCAGCCGTCCAGCCAGGCAAACGCGGGGATGCGGTACTGCACGGTCAGCGCCTTTTTGTTCTGCGCGTAATCCAGCTGCGCCAGCGCCTTGTGCCCGCGCGAATTGAGGTAACGCCGCTCGACCCCGAGGCTCACGCCGGCTCCACTGTCGGTACCGTAGCTCAGGCCGGCGTTGTAGATGCTGCGCTTGGCCGGTTCCAGCGTGACCTCGATCGGCACCTGCTTGCCGACCGCCTCGCCCGGCTTGGGCTGGATGTCGATGCTGCTGAAGTAATCCAGCGCCACCAGCGACTTGCGCAGGCGGTCCAGGCGGCCCTGGTGGTAGTACTCGCCCTGCTTCCAGTACACCAGCTTGCGCAGCAGGCCCTCGCGGATGATCGGCTTGGGCATCTGGATGAAGCTGGTCGGACCCATGTCGTAGCGCTCGCCGCTGTCCCAGACCAGGTCGATGTCGGCGGCATGGTCGGCGCGCGTGACCTCGACGCGGTGCGAGGACAGGTCGGCATCGAAATAGCCGCGCTCGCCCAGGCGCCGGGTCAGGCGGGTCTTGCTGGCTTCGTACAGGGCGTGGTTGAAGACGTCGCCCTTTGCGGGGACGAAATCCTGCAGGTCCTGCTTGAGGTAGCGGTCGCGGCCGCCCTCGCCCAGGATGGCGACGTCGTCATTGCGTACCGTCACCGGCTCGCCCGGATCCACGGTGATGACGACGCTGACGCCGTCCCGGCCATCGGAACGCTCCACGGTGATCTGCGGCGAGTAGTAGCCGAACGGTTGCAATGCCTCGCGTGCCTGCTTCTTCGCTGTCCTGACCAGGTAGCCGACGCGGCGTTCGCGCACGTCCTTGCCCATCGCATCGACCAGTGACAGCGAGATGCGGACGTTGCTGGTCATTTGCTCGTCAAGCCCCCGGACATCGACCTTGACGATCTTTGCGGCATGGGCAGTGCCCGTTGCCGCCAGGGACAGCACGGCAACGAGCAGGAGTCGGGGGAAGGGCGGCATGGAAAGAGGATAACCGGCACGCTGGCAAGGGCAGGTTAACGGTGGGTGATCATGTCCCACCCCCGGCGATGCGTGGGCAGGCGCAGGAGCACTGCATCGCCCGCCCTGCAAGGCAGGGTGGGGGCGTGCTGCTTGCGAGCCATCGGCGCGGGCAGGATCAAACGCGCCTGCGTGCTACGCACGGGCCGGGGCGCGGAGCGCGGGCGAGGTTGCCCAGCCAGGCGGGATCAGGGCGCGGTCGCGATGCTGTCAAGAAGTGCGCGCCGCATCCGCGCTGCCGACACCGTCTCACCGCAAACGCGCGGGGAAAAACAATCCCACGTCACGTGGACAGGTGTTCGATCGCAGCGACACTCCCCAGCCGGTCGGACAATTTCCGCAACAGCGCCAGCCGGTTGTTGCGCACGGCCGGATCATCGACGTTGACCATCACGCTGTCGAAGAACGCATCGACCTGCGGCCGCAATCGCGCCAGGTGCGCCAGCGCATCAACATAATCGCCGTGCGCAAGGGCATGCCCGGTCTCGGCGTAAACGGCTTCGACGCTTTCGGCAAGCGCGCGTTCTGCCGGCTCCTGCAACAGGTCGTGGTCCACCCTGTCGGCAACCACATCCTCGGACTTGCGCAGGATGTTGCTGATGCGCTTGTTGGCCGCGGCCAGCGCTTCGGCTTCGGGCAGTTGCGCGAAGGTGCCCATGGCGTCGATGCGACGGTCGAAATCATACAGCGATGCCTTGTCGATCACGCGCACCCTCGCCGCCACGGCCTCGAAATGCTGGCTGGGCACACCCTTGTCGGCGTAGTAGCCACGCAACCGGTCAAGGATGAATTCAAACAGGTCCGACGCCATGGTTTCCGTGTTTCGATCCGGATCGGGCTGTACCTCTTCGGGAAGCAGCGCGATCGCCTGGTGGATCAGTCCGCGGATATCCAGGTCAAGGCCACTCTCGATGATCGTGCGCGCCAAGCCCAGCGCAGTGCGTCGCAACGCGAAGGGGTCCTTGTTGCCGGTCGGCTTGAGCCCGGCAGCAAACCCACCCGCCAGGGTATCCGCGCGCTCTGCGATCGCCAGCGTCTTGCCCAGCGCGGACAGGGCGATGTCGTCGCTGGCAAAGCGGGGTCGATAGGCCTCGTCGATGGCATTGGCCACCTCCAGCGGTTCATTGGCGGCCACGGCGTAATAGCGCCCGGCAACCCCCTGCAGTTCGGGAAACTCGTTGACCATCCGCGATTGCAGGTCGTTCTTGGACAATTCGGCGGCGCGGCGTGCCAGTGCAGGATCGACATCGACCTGGGCGGCAATCGATTCGGCCAGCGCAGCCACGCGCTGTACCTTGTCGGCGACACTACCCAGCTGCTTCTGGTAGGTGACGGTCTTGAGGCCTTCGCCCATCGCGGCCAGGCCCTGGCGCATGTCCTCGACGAAGAAAAACTTGGCGTCTGCAAACCGCGGCCGGATCACGCGCTCGTAGCCCTTGCGGACTTCGGCGACGCTGGTCGATGCGATGTTGGCGATGCCGACGAAATGCTCGGTCAGCTTGCCGTTGCCATCGAAGACCGGGAAGAACTTCTGGTTGGTTTCCATGGTGACGATCAGTGCTTCCTGCGGGACCGCCAGGAACCCGGGCTCGAATGAACATGCCACCGCGCTGGGCCACTCGACCAGGCAGTTGACCTGCTGCAGGTTGTCCGCGTCGATGCGGGCCACGCCGTCGACCGAGCTTGCGGCCTGCTCGACCTCGTGCACGATGCGCGTGCGACGCTCATCCGGATCGACCAGCACGCAGGCGGCACGCAAGGCATCGATGTAGTCGTCGGGCTGCGCGATCCACACGGTCTTGTCGTGCATGAACCGATGGCCACGACTCATGCGGTCGGAGTGGATGCCAAACAGTTCGCCAGCGACCACGTCGCCGCCATGCAGCAGCACCAGCCAGTGCACCGGCCGGGCAAACGCATGCTCGTGATCGCCCCAGCGCATCGGCTTGGGGATCGGCATGGCGGCGATCGCCTCGCGCAGTATCCCGGGCAACAGTGCGGCGGTGCGTGCGCCCGGAGTCACCGCGCGATGCACGAAGCGCTCGCCCTTGTTGTCGGTGACGCGCTCGAGTTGCGTCCAGTCGACACCGGCCTTGTTGGCGAAACCCTGCAGCGCGCGCGTCGGCTGGCCGTCGGCGTCCAGTGCGATGGTGGCGTAGGGGCCGAGCATTTCGGAGGTTTGTTCCGGCTGCTCGATGGCCACGCCCGGCAGCAGCACCGCCAGGCGGCGGGGTGTGTACAACGGCTTGGCCTGCCCCCGCTCGAAGGCGATGTTGCGCTTGGCCAATGCGTCGATGACGTTGTCCAGCAACGCCTGCGCCAGCCCCGGGAGCGCCTTGACCGGCAGCTCCTCGGTACCCAGTTCGATCAGTAGTGGAAGTTGTTCACTCATGGCCGGCATCGCTCTTCAGACCCGGGAACCCGAGCTTCTCGCGCTGCGCGTAATACGCTTGCGCCACGCCTTGCGAGAGCTTGCGCACGCGCAGGATGTAGCGCTGGCGCTCGGTGACGCTGATCGCACGGCGCGCGTCGAGCAGGTTGAAGCTGTGGCTGGCCTTGGTGACCTGCTCGTAGGCAGGCAGGGGCAGGTCCAGCTCGATCAGCTTGAAGGCCTCGGCCTCGCAGGCGTCGAACCGGTGGAACTGTTCGGCGACATCGGCGTGCTCGAAGTTGTAGGTGCTCTGCTCGACTTCGTTCTGGTGGTAGACGTCGCGATAGGTCACCGGCGAACCGTCCGGACCATAGGTCCAGACCAGGTCGAAGACGTTGTCGACGTTCTGCAGGTACATCGCCAGGCGCTCCAGGCCGTAGGTGATCTCGCCCAGCACCGGCTTGCATTCCATCCCTCCAGCCTGCTGGAAATAGGTGAACTGGGTGACTTCCATGCCGTTGAGCCAGACTTCCCAGCCCAGCCCCCACGCACCCAGCGTCGGCGACTCCCAGTTGTCCTCGACCAGGCGCAGGTCGTGCACCAGCGGATCGACGCCCAGGTCCTTGAGCGACTCGAAATACAGCGCAACGATGTTGTCGGGCGATGGCTTCATCGCCACCTGGTACTGGTAGTAGCGCTGCAGGCGGTTGGGGTTGTCGCCATAGCGGCCGTCGGTGGGACGACGGCATGGCTGCACGTAGGCGGCGTTCCACGGCTCGGGACCCAGCGAACGCAGGAACGTCGCCGGATGGAACGTCCCGGCCCCGACCTCCAGGTCCAGTGGCTGGATCAACACGCAGCCCTGCGCCGCCCAGAAGGCGTTGAGCCGCTGGATCACCTGTTGGAACGTGATGACCTGCGGTGGCGTGCCTGATGGCGCACCTGAGGGATGGGCTGGAGTGCTGGTTGCCGGCATGGGGCCCTGGAGTCGCGACAAGGCGGGCTAGTATAAGTGAGCGGCCCGGGGGGCCGGCAAAGCCGGTTGGGGACACCCATACTGGACCAAGGGGATGCAAGTGGACGGGATTCAGGGGGACAGCGAGCAAGTGGACAATCACCCAATGGACAAGCACCAGGCGGGCGCAAGGCATACGGGGATGGGGATTGCGTCCTTCGTCACCAGCATGGTCGCGGCCGTGCTCGTTTTCATGTTGCTGCTCGTGGCCGGGGTCATGGAGGTCACCACGCCCGGTGGCATCGATGAAGAGTCGGCCGGTGCAGTCATCGTGGGTCTGTGCATCATCGCGCTGCTGGGCATCGACCTGGTCGCCATCGGCCTGGGTATCGCCGCGCTTTTGCAGGTTGGCAGCAAGAAGGTGTTTGCGGTCCTGGGACTGGTGTTTGCCTGCGTCACCATCGTGGGGACGCTGCTTCTCATGGTGATTGGAAACACGATGTGAGTCCGGTCGTGATCGATTACATCGCCCGGCGGCCATGGGAGTTGCCGCAGCCTTGAACGCACCTTTGCTGATCCTTGAAACAGGACAACCGGCCAGATCGTTGCGTCGCCACCACAGCTTCGGCCACTGGATCCGGGTCGCCGCGGGTTTGCCACGCGATGCTGCCGTGGTCGTCGATGTGGAAGCCGGCGATGCGCTCCCGGCACGCGAAGGGTTTTCCGGCGTCGTCGTCAGCGGCTCGGCTGCAATGGTCACCCAACGCCTGGGCTGGAGCGAGCGCTGCGCGGCCTGGTTGCGTGACGCGGCACATGCGAGCTTGCCGATCCTGGGCATCTGTTATGGACACCAGCTGCTGGCGCATGCGCTGGACGGGACTGTCGGCGACAACCCTGCCGGACGCGAGATGGGGACCTTCGAGGTGGCGCTGCTGCCGGCCGCGGGCAACGACCCGCTGTTCAGCGGGCTGCCGCACGCATTTGCCGCGCAGGTCACGCACGTGCAATCGGTATTGCAGTTGCCCGAAGGCGCCATCGCGCTGGCCCAATCCGCGCGCGAGCCTTGCCAGGCGTTTCGTTGGGGGCGGTCAGCCTGGGGCGTGCAGTTCCATCCGGAGTTCTCGACCACGCACATGCGCGGCTACATCCAGGCCCGCCGCGAGGTGGTGGCAGCGGAAGGATTTGATGTCGATGCGATGCTCGACGACGTGGCTGCAGCGCCGGTGGCGCGCGAGGTGCTGCGGCGCTTCGTGCGCCATGCAAGTAAACTCGACCGCGGTGCCGGGTCGGCGTAGCGGGCCTCGCGACGAAGCACGCCCGACCGACCAACTGGCCGACCAGCCTGGTCGACTGGCCTGCCGACCAGCCCGGTCAATATCCACCGCATGGGGAAACAAGATGAGTGACGTGCACAAGGTCCCGGCGTCGGCCGGCGCGGAATGGTTGCTGGGCGGCATTGCGTTGTTGCGCAAGGCCCCGCTGGGACTGGGCGTACTGGGCGTGCTGTACGGTGTGTTCTCGCTGGTTGTCGGCCTGAGCGCGCAGTACGACATGTCATTGTTCCTGCTGCTGGAGCTGGTGGCGTTGATCCTTGGCCCGATCCTGATCGGCGGCATGATCTACGCCGTGCGCGAGGTCGATCGCGACCGCCCGGCCCTACCGGGCCACCTGCTGCAGGGCATCCGTGACGGCAAGGCCACGCGACTGTGGGCGACGCTGCTGCCGCAGATCGGCGCGGCGGTCCTGATCGTCCTGCTGCTGGCGAGCCTGGTTGGTTTTGGCGAGGTGGCCAGGCTGGTTTCGCTCGTGGAGAAAATGCAGGGACAGGCACAGCCCGATCCGTCGCTGTTTGCCGGCTTCCCGGCCGGACGCCTGTTGCTGTGGATGCTGCTGTCGCTGGTGATCGGGATCCTTGCGGGCTTTTTCACCTTTGTGGGCGTCCCCGAGATCATGCTGACCGACAGCGGTGCGATGGCAGCGATGGGCCGCAGCTTCCGTGCCTGCCTACGCAACCTGCCGGCGCTGATCGTGTTCTTCATCGTGACCCTCATCGCGGTGCTGGCCCTGTCGTTCGTACTGGGGCTGGTCTCGCTGCTGGTCGGCGTGGTCGGAGGCAAGGTGGTCGCCCAGACCATCGTGCAGTTGCTGATGATGTCCATGTTGCTGCCGGTGATCGCCGGTGCGATGTATGTCGCCTGGCAGCAGATGCTGGGTGGAGCGACCACTACCGCGAGCTCCGGGCCAACGGCACCGGCAACTTCGGCTACATCGACCACATCGCAATTCGAGGCCTGAGGCCTGGACTGAACAAGCAAACCACCAACCGTCACTGGGGAGGGACGACCATGGAATCACGCAAATTGGAAGCGAGCGCAGGCTTGGGCTGGTTGAAGGACGGCGTCAACCTGGGGCGCAACAACCCCAAGGCCATCTTCGGTGGCGCCGCGTTGATCCTGGTGTCGATCATGGCGCTGGCGATGGTGTTCGGCGTGGCCGCCGGGATCTCCGGCGCAGCCAGGGTCGGCGGCGCCGGCATGATGGCGATGGTCGTGGTGCTGATGGTGGCGATGATGCTGCTGGTGACCACGCTGATGGTCGGCTACCTGCGTTTGATCGACAACGTCGAACACGGCCGTCCAGCCGGGGCCAGTGAGGTGTTTAACGGATTCCGGGATGTCGGCACGAGCCTGCGTGCGCTCGGTTTCGTGATCATCCTGGCGGTCGTGCAGAACCTGTTGCTGGTGCTGGTGATCACCCTGCTGGCACCGGATGTCGGCAACTGGTACCTGCAATTGCTGCAAACGTCCACGCACGGGGCCGCGCAACCGCAGCCCCCGGCGCTACCCGCGGGGTTTGCGCTGGCGGCATCGATGATGTGGGCCCTGGGCCTGTTTTCCTATGCCGTGCAGGCACTTGGGCTGGGTCAGATCGCGTTGCGTGGTCGCGGGGTGTTCGCGGCGCTTGCCGATGGCGTGGTCGGGGCGGCCAGGAACCTGCTGCCGCTGCTGGTCATGCTGCTGGTGCTGATGGCGGCCAGCTTCGTCGCCGTCATCGCGGTCGTGCTGGTCGTGCTGCTGGTCACCTTGCTGGTGAAATTCGTGGGTGCGTGGCTGGGCGTGGTCATTGCCATCCCGCTGTACATCGCCCTGCTGCTCATGATCTATGTGGTCATGTTTGGCGTGATGTATGCGATGTGGCACGGGATCCTGGGCGACGTCGATGCACCTGCGCAACAGCCCGGGCTCGAAGCCTGAGCACGGCTGCACCGCAGGCCTGCTTCAGCCGATGCCGAGGCTGGCCTGCAGCGCGACAAAGTAGCGGTACATCACCCAGCCGGTGACCAGCACCAGGGTAGCCGCCTGCAACCAGAGCCAGGCACGCGCCCAGGTGGGCATCGGGGGGGCTTCGATATCGACCACCACCCGGGTGCCGGCGATGTAGTCATGCAGCGCGCGCTTCTGTGGTGGTACCGCAGCCAGCAGGTGGCCCAGGTTGAACGTCAGCCAGGACAACGCACTGGCCAGGTAGCGCAGGCACGCGCGCGCGATGTCGATCGGCGAGCCGTCGCGATCGACCACCGCCATGCCCAGTACGTGCTTGCCGGGCGACGCCTGCCAGCGCGAGCACTCGCCACCGATATGCAGCAGCGCGGCCAGCAGTGCGTACACAAGCAACCAAGGCCAGCACATCCGCCACGCGTCCGACTGCAACGTGTCGGCCGCGGCCAGGATCGTCGGGTCACGCTGCACGGCTGCCGCCAACTGTGCCGGCGGTGTACCCGCCATCAAGCCGTCGACCAGCGATTGTCCGATGCGGTCGGTGAGCTTCACGCTGCCGCCCTGCACCAGCAGCCAGCCCGCGTGCAACCGGGACCAGGTGAACGCGGTGGCGAGCAGGGCCAGACCGGCAAAATCCAGCGAGAACGCCGCATAACGCCTGCGGAATCCAGCCGCCTTGGTTGCAGTCGTGATGAATCCAGGCATCTTCGATCCAGGTGTCGTGGACGCTGTCGTGCTGGATGCAGTCGTGCTGGACGTGATCAGTTCGGACGCCTGCGGTTTGCGTCCAGCCTTGTCGGCGGCTTGATGCGTGCGGGCACTCATTGCTACGGATGCTCCCTGTCGTGGTCCCGTTCGTCCTGCCCGGACACCCTGCGCCGTGTAACCGTGCGTGCAGCCAGGATGCCCACCTCGTACAGGGCGATCATCGGCAGCGCCAGCAGCAACTGCGACACCACGTCCGGTGGCGTGATCAATGCCGCGATCACGAAGATCCCAACGATGGCATAGCCGCGCCATTGCCGCAGCTGCGCGGGCGTCACCCAGCCCAACAGCACCAGGATCACCAGCGCCACCGGCAGCTCGAAGCTGGCGCCAAACGCCAGGAACACCACCACCACGAAATCCAGGTAGTGGCTGATATCGGTCATCATCGCCACGCCATTTGGCGTCACCTTGTGCAGGAAGGTGAAGACCGACGGCAACACGATGAAGTACGCAAACGCGCATCCCGCATAGAACAACAGCAGTGCCGAGGCCAGCATCGGCAGCGCCAGTCTCTTTTCTCGCCGGTACAACCCCGGGGCGACGAACGCCCAGGCCTGGTACAGCAGCCATGGCATCGCCACCACGATGGCCACGAAGAAGGCGAGCTTGAGCGGCGCGAAGAACGGCGAGGCAACCTCGATCGCGATCAGCTTGCCGCCGGCGGGCAGTTTGGCGATCAGCGGCTGCGCGAGCACCGCGTACAGGCGATTGGCGAACGGCAGCAGCACCAGGAACACCAACACCAGCCCGACGATGGCGCGCAACAACCGCGAGCGCAGTTCGATCAAGTGGCCGAGCAGGCTGCTGGATCCACCGTCGGCATCTTCGACCGTCTTGCCGTGGTCGTCAGCGACGGGCATCGTCGTCCTCCCGCGCTGGCGGCGTCGCCACGCCGGGTGTAGCTACATCGGGTGTGCCGACATCGGGTGTGCGGACATCGGGTGCATCGGCACCGGATGCCTGGACGGCGGATGCCTGGACATCGGCCCCCACCACGCCACCATGATCCGTGTCGGACGCAGCCGGTACCGCAGGGCCGCGCATCAGGTCGGCAGCCAAGTCGACCTGTTCGCTTGCCTGTTGGCCGACCTCGCGCAGCGACGCCTGCGCCTGGCGCATCGCGGCCTGGGTGTCATGCAGGTTGCGCTTGATCTGCTCGGCGGCGACTTCATGCTCGAGCTCGGCCTTGACCGATGCCCATTGCGCACGCGCGCGCCGCACCCACAGGCCAGCAAAGCGGGCCGCCTTGGGCAGGCGCTCGGGGCCAAGCACGACCAGCGCGACCACCGCGATCAGCAGCAGCTCGGTGAAACCGATATCGAACATCCTGGGATGGGCCCGCGCAGTCCGGTCGGCCGCGACTCAGCGGGTAGCCGGCGGGTCGCGGTCGTCGTCGCGGCGTCCGGAGGCCGGACGTTTTCCGGCGGCGAGATCCTCCACTTCGGCACGTCGGCCTTCGCCAACACCGACATCGCCACGGCGGCTCTCGTCACCCAGCTGCCCGGATGGCCTGCTGTCGTGCGACTTGTCGTCGTCCTCGCCGTCCTGCATGCCTTTCTTGAAGCCCTTGATCGCCTCACCCAGATCCTGGCCGACATTGCGCAGGCGCTTGGTGCCAAAGATGACAAGCACGACCACCAGCACGATCAGCCAGTGCCAGATACTCAGACTGCCCATGTGTGTTCGCCTGTCCCGAGAGTAAGGTCGACAGGATAACGCAGCGCCTTGAACGTCGCGTCACCAATGCACGCCCTCGCCAGCCCTGCCAAGCCTGCGCTGGCCTGTTCAGCCAGCGGAACCGCGGTCAGTTGGTCGCCGGCAGCGGCTCGGTGGTCGTCGCGTCGTCGTCGACCGGTTCAAACGGCGTTGGCTCGGCGGGCTGCTGCATGGGAGCGGGTGGCACCGGCTGTGCGGGAACTGCCGGAACCGCCGGGACTGCAGGGACTGCCGGGATCGCTGGCGCGTTCGGTGCGCGGGTAGTGCTGCGCGCTGCACGTGCGGCAGCCGTGGCTTCCTCCAACTCATCACGGAACCCGACCACGGCGCCGGAGGGCCGCTGGTTGTAGCGATCCTCGAAGATCATCCGCGGCGTGGTGTCCTGGCCGTAGACGGCTTCATTGGAGGCATCATCGATCGACAGCACCGCGCCATCCAGCGCGACACCGGCAAACAGGCCGCGCGAACGCGACCACGACCAGATCTCGGCCTTGAGCTCACCGTCGGTGGCGGCCGAGGCGTTGCGCCCGACCGGGCCAGCCGCAACCGCGGCATCCGCGCCCAGGGTGAACTTGCCATTGACGATGGACTCCAGTCCGCGATCGCTGCGAAACACCAGCACGATATCCGAGGACTGCACGCCGGCCTGGAAGCCGATGCTGCCACCGGTGAGGTTGACGAAGCTTGGGCTGGACCAGGTGCCGTCGGCGCGCTTGACCGACAGCAGGCCTTCGCCGCGACGGCCGCCTATCACCAGGCCTACCTTGAGTGAATCGGGCACGACGACTATCCCTCGCGCTTCGTCGAGCAGCTTGTCGGGGATCGCAGATTCCGGCACCGCCTGGATCTGCTTGAGCACCCGCACGGCGTTGTCGGCGCGCGCATCCTGCTTGGAGCCGGCAAACGCGGCCCCGGCAGCGGTGCCGACGATCGCGACCAGCAACAGCATGGCGGCCTGGCGCCAACGGCGATGGGCGGGTTTGGGGTGCGCTGCGGACAGGGCTGCGGACATGGAAGGCTCCAGTAAAGACGATGGAATGACGCGATGGGGACGATCGACCGGTGCGGCGGGGGTGCAGCGTGGGTAGCAGCGTGGCGTGGCACCGTAAAGGCAAGCCTCAGGCTAGTCGCGGCGGCATGAATCGCGACTAAGTTTGGACAGGCCGATGCCAATCCGGCGCGCGGCCTGCCATCCTATGCACATGGCCATCGATCCCCCGCTTCCGTCCGCTGTGACCGACCCCCCTTCCACCCGGGCTGCCAAGCCGGCCGTGCTGCTGGTCAACCTGGGCACGCCCGAGGCACCGACGGCGCGCGCGGTCCGCCGGTTCCTGTCCGAATTCCTGCACGACCATCGGGTGGTCCAGCTGACCCGCTGGCTGTGGTGCCCGCTGCTGCATGGCGTGATCCTGCCGCTGCGCGGACCCAAGGTGGCGCGCAAGTACGCGTCGATCTGGATGGATGGCGGCTCGCCGCTGGCCGTCCATACCCAGGCGTTGGCCACCGCGCTGCAGCAGCGGTTGCCTGGAGTGCAGGTCCAGCATGCGATGCGCTATGGCGTGCCGTCCGTGGCATCACGGCTGACGCAATTGCGTGATGCAGGCAGCGATCGCGTGCTGGTGCTTCCGCTGTACCCGCAATACTCGACCACGACCACGGCAACCGTGGACGACGCCGTCAATGCATTTGCAGGCCGGCAACAAGGACGCGCCCTGCAGACGCGTCTCATCGCCGATTACCACCGTGATCCAGGATGGGTCCGGGCCGTTGCCGACAGCATCCGTGCGCACTGGCAGCAGAACGGGCGTGGCGAACACCTGCTGCTGTCATTCCATGGCCTGCCGCAGCGGCTGGTCGATGGCGGCGATCCCTACGCACGGCAGTGCGAGGCCAGCGCGCGCGCGGTCGCCGAGGCCTTGGACTTGCCCGATGCGGATTGGAGCCTGTCCTACCAGTCCCGCTTTGGCCGCGAGCGCTGGCTGCAGCCATCCACCGCCGACAGCCTCGATGCGCTGGCCACGCGCGGTGTTCGCAAACTCGACGTCGCCTGTCCCGGTTTTGCCGCCGACTGCCTGGAGACGCTGGAGGAAATCTCGATGATGCTCAGCGAACAGTTCGGCGCAGCGGGTGGCACGTTGCGGTACATCCCCTGCCTCAACGCCAGTCCCGGGCACGTCGAGGCACTGGCCGGCCTGGTCGAACGCGAGCTGGCTGCATGGTGATGCCGGCAACCACCCCGACATCGATGCACGAATTCAACATCGACATCCCGCTTGGCCGCATCACCGGCCTGCGTGCCGGCGTGGACGGCGCGCCCAGGGTGCTGGCATTGCACGGATGGCTCGACAACGCGGCCAGCTTCGTACCGCTGGCAGCGCAGTTGCCCGGCATCGACCTGGTGGCACCCGACTTGCCCGGGCATGGACGCAGCGTCCACCTGCCGGCAGGCGCGGACTACTCCTTTGCCGGTGCGGTCAACGATGTGCTCGACATCGCCGACGCATTGGGCTGGGAGCAGTTTTCGCTGCTTGGGCATTCCATGGGTGCCGGGATCGGCAGCCTGGTGGCAGCGGCATGTCCGCAGCGGATCCAGCGCTTCGTCGCGATCGAAGCCCTGGGCGCTTTGCCCGAGCTGCCAGAACACACCACGCAACGCATGCGCGATGCAGTCGCCGCCACCCGTGCGCTGCGCGGCAAACGCCTGCGTGTCTTCACCGATATCGACACCGCCATCGCCGCACGCATGCGTGCCAATGCACTCAGCCAACCCGTCGCCCGGCTACTGGTCGAACGCGGACTGGTGCCGGTCGAGGGCGGCCATGCCTGGAGCAGCGATCCAAGGCTGACCCTGCCCACGATGGTGCGCATGACCGAAGCCCAGGTCTGCGACCTGGTCCGCGGCATCGACTGCCATACCCGCGTGATCCATGCCGATCCTGCGCAACCCTACCTGCCCGACGACCTGCGCCGCGCGCATGCGGCGCTGCTACCGCATGGCGAGCTGATCGTGATCGAGGGCGGCCACCACCTGCACATGGAGCAACCGCAGGACGTGGCCGCTGCGATTGGTGGCTTTTTCCTGCAGCAGCCATAGCACGCTTCGGCTACCGCCACCCCTGCATCGCGCCGCCCTGCAATGCGCCGGGTCGGATGGTTGACCAGGGATCCCGGGGTTCGCCGCAGTGACAGGTCCGACAGGGTTCAAGCAAGCCTGTTGCAGGCTTGCTCGACGCAGACAGGAGGATTGCAGGGCTCGCTGCGCCGGGTTCGGCACGGGCGGCAACCGCCATCCTGCCTCTCGCTGCCGCCGCGTTACTGCTTTTTCTGGGAGAGCTGCAAGCCGACCCGGATCATGCCGTCGCTCTGTTTGTTCAAGCTGACGGTGGCACTGCGATCGGGCTTCTTGTAGCTCAGGATGCGGCTGTCCGGGCCCTGCTGCATCGCCATGGTCTGCTCCCAGCCCTGGGCCAGCATTTCTTCATCCGCCTGGTCGTACATCTTGCCCAGGCTGCCCGGCGCGTCCAGGCCGATGATCATCGCCTGTCCCATCCTCATCGACGACAAGACCTTGTAGTCCGAAGGCAGGTAGATATCGTCCGGAAAGTCCTTGGGCAGCTTGATGCCGTCACCAGCGGAGATATCCATCATCTCCTTGCCGTCCTTGGACTTGATCGTGACCTTGTCGCCATCGCGCTCGATCTTGACCTTCTCGCCGGACGCCGCCGATGCCACTGCCGATGCTGCGGCATCGGCGAGTCGGTCACTGGGTGACTTGCCGCAAGCGGTCAAGGCCAGCAGGGCCGTGGCCAGGGCGACTGGCAGCAGCCGGGGTGCCGAAAGCACGGGGGTGTTGGTATTGCGCATGTCTAACCACCTTCATCGTTCATGGGTAACAGGCAGCCCGGCATGGACACGCCCACGCGTCCGGGCCATACCCACACAGACGCAGTCAGCGCTCCATCCCGGCCAACAAGGCACGCATCGCGGCCTTGAGGCGCTGCCCCTCGCCCCGGAAATACGTGCGTTCGGCACGCCAGTCCGGGAAGCGCGCCTCGACTTCGCGCCAGAACGCACGCGAATGATTGGCGTGCAGCAAGTGGCACAGCTCGTGCACCAACACGTATTCAAACGCCGACGGCCGCGCAAGCACCAGCGACAGGTCCAGCGACAGTGATCCGTCCGGGCTCAGCGAGCCCCACTGCGATGTCGTGCGTTTAAGCTGCACGCGCGCCGGTGCACGTGGCAATGCAGGCAGGTACCTGGGTAGCCAACGACCGATGTCGGCACGCGCCTGCGCTTCGTAGAAATCGCGCAGTGCGCGTGCCAGCGCGGCGTCGCCTGCATGCGACGTGGTTTCGATCCAGAGCACGCCATCATCGAGCAGGCCGTCTTCCCGCAGTCCACCCTCATGCAGCACACGGGTGTAACGCCCCGTGCGCCAGCGCAATGGCAACAGCCTGCCCCGCAATGGCAGCGCATCGGTCACGTCGCGTTGCAGGCGCGGTTGCTCCTCGATGGCGTGACGTTGCAGCTGTACGGCCAGCCATTGGCGGTGTTCGTTGGCGAAACGCTCCCCGGCAACCAGGCTGGCACGCGGCGGCAACGTCAACCGCGCGCCGCGCGCATCGACGCTGAGCTTGATCCGCCGGGCGCGCGGATGGCGGACACGGCGCACGGGGATGACCTGGCCGTCGTCCAGCGTGACCGCGATCATGTCTTCCGCCGGGCGCGCGGCTGGCTCCGGCGGGGACGTACGCAGGGTGGATGGCCAGGGGCGGAACGGACGTGGCATCGGTGTAATCCCGGTTTCCCGAACCTTATTGTAGGAGCGGCTGCAGCCGCGAGCGTTTGTTCTGGCTTTGCTCTTGTGTAGGAGCGACGCAAGTCGCGATCAGGGTACCGGACAGCGATCGCGACTTACGTCGCTCCTGGACAGGCAAAAAAAACAAGATCAAACGCTCGCGGCTGAAGCCGCTCCTACGAAAAGCTTGACTCGCGGTCAGGCTTCCGCGCGGCTGAATTTCAGCGCGGGCTCCAGCACGGCGAACAAACGTTTGAGTTCTGCAGCCATCAGTGCAAAACGGGCGTCCATCTCGGCGCGGATGTCGTCGCGTTCGGTGGATTCGAGCTGGTCGACGGCACCGTCCAGCAGCTTGAACTTGCGCACCACCAGGTCCTCGCCAAGGACAAAGCTGACGTGGTCATCCAGGGTCAGCGCCAGCCGCGTGACCTGCTTGCCCGACTCCAGGTGCTTGGCGATCTCTTCGCCGGTCAGTTCCTGGCGCTGGCACTTGACCACCGCCCCCTGGTCGGCGGCGTCCTTGAGCTCGCACTCCTCGCCCAGCGAGAAGCCTTCGGGCAGCGGCTCGCCGGCGATCCAGCCGGTCAGTACCGCGCGTGGCGCGGCTTCGGCGTTAAGCGGCAATGCGGGGAAGCTGCCCAGCGCGCGACGGATTTCGCTGACCACGTTCTCGGCCTGCTTGCGCGAGGATGTGTCGACCACGCAGATGCCATGCGTGAGGTCGAGGATGGCGTCAGTGCGGCTGGGGCGCACGAAGGCCCGCGGCAGCAGCTCGTGCACCAGGTCTTCCTTCAGCCGTTTGCGGGTCCGGCTTCCGGCCTTGCGGCCTTCCTTTTCTTCCAGGTCCGCCAGCTTTTTCTGCAGCAGGTCGTTGACCACGGCCGCCGGCAACAACTTGTCCTCGCTGCCGATGGACAGCCAGATGGCGTCGCCAATGCGATGCGAGAGCGCCTCGTTGTCGCGGCCGAAAGGAGAGACAAATCCGCGCGAGGACAGGTCAAGCGGACCGACCGGCTTGAGCGTGCAATCGGCGAGCTGGGTGTCGAGCTGGGAGAGGTCGAGCGAAGTCGGGAAGCGGAAGATCGTCAGGTTGCGAAAGAACATCTGGGGTCCATGTGTGCGGGAAGAGGTTGCTTTGTGCTTTGTGCTTTGTGCTTTGTGCTTTGTGCTTTGTGCTTTGTGCCTTGTGCTTTGTGCTTTGTGTCGCTTTTGTCCGTCATCCCCGCGCAGGCGGGGATCCAGTGACTTTGCCTGGGGATTCGGGAAAGTCGCCGGATTCCCGCCTGCGCGGGAATGACGGTGGAGGTCTGGACGCCATCAGGGCGCGATCCCCCCGTCGTCCTTGCCACCACAATTTTCGCGGCAGGCCTCCATCGCTGGCGACGTTGGCAATGCGCTTGCCAGCGACATGAAATCGAACAGCTTCGTATCGCTCAACTGGGCCGGCCGGACATCGCCCAGCGCCCGTGCGATGGTTTCGATCCGGCCCGGTGACTCGCGCTCCCACTGCGCCATCATCTGCTGCACCTGCCTGCGCTGCAGCGTCTCCTGCGAGCCACACAGCGTGCACGGGATGATCGGAAACCGCCTGGCTTGTGCATAGGCAGCGATGTCGGCCTCGCTGACGTAAGCCAGTGGCCGGATGACGACATGGCGACCATCGTCGGACAGCAGTTTCGGCGCCATGGCAGACAGCTTGGCGTGGAAAAACAGGTTGAGGAAGAACGTGGCGACCAGGTCGTCGCGGTGGTGGCCCAATGCGATCTTGGTAAACCCGTTGCGCTGCGCATGGGCGTACAACGCCCCGCGTCGCAGCCGCGAACACAGCGCGCACAGCGTCTTGCCTTCCGGCACCACGCGCTTGACCACCGCGTAGGTATCCTGCTCGATGATCTCGTACGGCACGCCGAGTGCTTCCAGGTAACCGGGCAGCACGTCCGCCGGGAAACCAGGCTGCTTCTGGTCGAGGTTGACCGCGACCAGCTCAAACCGCACCGGCGCCTTGCGCTGCAGCTGCAGCAGCATGTCCAGCAGCGTGTAGCTGTCCTTGCCGCCGGACAGGCAGACCATCACCTTGTCGCCGTCGGCGATCATGCCGAAGTCGGCGATCGCGCGGCCGGCGTCGTGCCGCAGGCGTTTGCCCAGCCGGCCCAGGTTGGGCTGCGCGCTACGGGCCGCGGGACGCGCGACGGGTCGTGCGACGGGATCAGCGATGGGAAAGGACAAGCTCACTGGCGTGCTGCGCGGGCCGAAGACGGCCGGTCATTCTAGCCCGCCGCCTGCGCGCGGGGCTGGCTTGGCGATGGCCTGCGCCGGCCCGGCCCGCAGCGATGACGACCGCCGCCGGCGCGGGTATGCTCGATCCGTGAACCAGCCCATCGCACCGGCCGAGCTGTCCCGCCTGCACCGGCACATCGTCGAGCTCAGGCAGGAGCATCGTGACCTGGATGCCGCGATCGCGCGCCTGCAGGCGGACATCGATGCCGACGAGTTGTCGGTCAAACGCTTGAAAAAACGCAAGCTGCAGATCAAGGACACGATTGCGCGGATCGAGTCGGCATTGATACCCGACGAGCCGGCGTAGCCTTGCTGTCAACGCATGCCTTCGGGCCCGGGTAGCTCATCCGGGTCGGGCGCGCCATCGTGCGGCAATGTGGCCAGGATGCGTGCGGGGATCGACAGCAGTGGACTGTCGGCGGCGGCGGCGGTGACCCGCTCACGGCATACCAGCGCCAGGCGACGCGCGATTACGGGTGCGCCCAGGGCCGCCTGCATGCGGGCGTCGAAGCAGGCCACCCGGGCCTGCACCAGCGGGCTGGCTTCCGCGGATCCGGCCTGCTGCCGCAGCTTTTCGACGAACACGCGTGCCTGGGTTAACTCGCCCAGCGCCAGGTGGGCCTGGGCGTAGGCGGTCCAGTACGGCACGTACAGATAGGGTCGCAGCGCGTCGTGGCCGATGACCTGGGCATCGAAGCGCTGCATCTGCCGGTGCGCTTCTGCCCGATGCCCCGACTCGGCCTCGGCGACCAGCGCGGTCAACGCGGCATAGATGGTCCAGTTCTGCCAGCCCATGCCCTCGCGCAACGCCTGGAAGGTCGGATTGGCCAAGGCCGAGGCCTGCTCCCACTGACCACGATCCAGCGCGTGTGCGGCCAGGTGCACGCGCGGGACGGCCACCTGTGGATGTCCAGGTCCGGCCACCTGCTGGAACATCGCGCTGGCCTGCTCCAGCTGGGCGCGACCCTCGGCTTCGCGCCCCAGCGCGAGCAGCGCCTGGCCGTGGTCGCTCAGCGCCCAGGCCAGCTGCATGCTCGGGTCCCCCGATTGCCGCCGCCGCACCGGGACCATTTCGCCCAGCACGCGCTCGGCATCCTGCAGCTGGCCAAGGTTGCGATAGGCGATGCCCGCGAACCACAGCGCGAACCCGTCGAGGTCGTCGTCGCCACTGCGCCGGATCCGGTCCAAGCGCGGTTCCAGCCGGCGAAGGGCGGCGTGGTAATGCCCCTCGCGGGTGTCGGCCAGCGCCAGGAACACTTCCGCCCGGTCCGGCGCCACCCCAGCGGCGCGGTAGTCCCTGCGCGCGGCCTCGCAGGCGCGACGGGCCGCCGCCACGTCGCCCTGCCACAGCAGCCCCGTGCATAACGCGGCGCGTGCATCGGCCAGTCGTCGTGGCCCGATGGCCGGCGCCCGACGCAATTGCCGCACCTGCAGCGCGTATTGCGCCACGGCCTCGTCGAACCGGTTCATGCCCTCGTAGGCACTGCCCAGGGTGCCGTGGATCGCGGCCGACACTGCGGGGTCGGCACCGAAACGCTGGTCCACCTCGCCGGCCGCCCGGTCCACCGCCTGGCGCAGGGTGAGCGAGCCGCCGCTGTCGGCAAACGGATCGGCCTGGCGCAGCACGCCATCGGTGAGGAAGGCGACCAGCGCGCTGCTGCGATCCGCCTCGCGCTGCGCCGTGCGCGCGGACTGTTCTGCCTGGGCCTTGGCCTGCATGGTCTGGCGTTGCTGGAGCACCGTCAGCAGCAGGATGGCTGCCATCACCACGCCGCCGCCCAACACGTACCGGCGCCTGCGCAGCAGCACCTTGAGTTGCCGGGCCTGGAGTCGCTGGTCCGCGTCGCGCTGCAGTGCCGCCTCGCGCGCGCGCCTGCGTTCGGGCAAGGTCCGCAGGCGCTCGGCCAGGGCGCGGGCGTCGAGCACGCGGCGTTCGGGATCGGCGGCGGCGGCCAGCGCGATGTCTTCGCGCAGCAGCGGATCATCGACGTCCTGCTCCCAACCCGGTGCCAGCGAGCGGCGCAGGTTGCCCACCACCATCTGGTAGACCAGCACGCCAAGCGCGAAGACGTCGCTGCGCTGCGTGGGCACTTCGCCGGCGATGACCTCCGGGGCGATGTACAGGATGCTCCCCGCCTGGCCCGAGGTGGTCGGGGCGGCCAGGGTGAGGGTGATGCCCAGCGCATGCACCTGGGGCGGCGACACGGCTTCGCCCGCGCCCAGGTCCGAGACCACCAGGCGCCAGCCGTGGGCCGGATCCGGTACCGCGAACAGGTTTTCCGGCTTGAGGTCGCGATGGATGATGCCGACCTCGTGCAGCTCCGCGACGGCCTCGCACAGGCCGACCAGCAGGGCCAGGCGCATGGGCAGGTCAAGGATGTCCAGCCCGCCGCGCGCGGCCGCCCAATCGGCCAGGTTGCCGTCGGGGTAGAACGGCCGCTCCAGGTAAAACGGGGGCTGGGCCAGGTTCCAGCCCAGCAGGGGCGCCACGCAGGTCAGCTCCGGGCGCACGGCGTACAGATAGCGGGTCAACGCGATCTCGCGCTTGAGGCCCTGCAGGCCCGCCAGGCCCTGGGCCAGCTTGGCGACGCGCGGTGCCGCGTCGTCGGGGCCCCGGGTCAGGTAAACCACGCTGGCGCCACCCTCGCCCAGGCGCCGCCCCAGGTGCCAGCCCGCGCGCAGCGGCAGCGGATCGCCAGGATGCAGGTGGCCCGTGTCGACGGCCGTGGCGGCATCGTCTTCGGCCGCGGCGGTGAATCGCACCGGCGCGACCAAGCGATAGCCATAACCATGGACCGACCGGACCGCCGCCGCGTCAGCGCCCAGCGCCTGGCGCAGGCGGCTGATGGCCTTGGCCAGCGAGTTTTCCGACACTACCCGCGCCGGCCAGCCCGCCTCGAGCAGTTCGTCCTTGGTGACCACTTCGCCGGCATGGCGCAGCAGGGCCAGCAGGATGTCGTAGCTGCTTCTATCCAGCGTCGCCGGCTGCCCGCCCACGCGCAGCTCGGTGGTCCGGGTGTCCAGGACGGTCGTCCCAAAGGCCCAATGCCCCGTCCGCGCCGGGCCCTGGTCCATTCCTGACAAAGGCTGAATGACGGCACCCCTCGTTGCTGTCCAGCGCAAGCATCGCCAACTCCACGGCCGCGGGCAAGCGCGCCGATGCCGAACCGGTGCCCACGGGGGGAGGATTCAGAAGGTTTCAGAAATCTTCCCGGGCCGGGGAGGACTGGCAGGTGCATGCCGGTTGTAATCGCCGATGCCGCACGGCGGTGGGCAGGGTCGCGGGAAGGCGTGGATCGGCGGGTGCGCGTCGGACCGCTCCGGATCCGCTGCCGCCAGGATCCATCCCGGAGCAGCGCGCTCCGCGACCATCACAATCAGGGGAACTGTCATGAACAAACTCAATCGTCCACGGGGCATCCTGTCCACCGCGATCGCCTGTGCCCTGGGCGCGGCCGCCGCCGGCTATGCGCCGGGCGTACTGGCCGGGCAAACTTGCGACACGACCGAGACAGCTGGGGCGCCCCCCAGCACGTCGGGCACCGCGGATGGCACGGGCGCTGTGGCTTGTGGCATCAGTAACCAGGCCAGCGGCGATGGGGCCAGTGCCTTCGGGGTCTACAACGTCGCCGAGGGCATTTACTCGTCAGCGATGGGACGGGAAAATCGCGCCATCGGATACCTCGCCAGCGCGTTCGGCGCGCACAACCTGAGCGAAGGCTCCAATTCGGGGGCATTCGGCTACAACAATGCAGCCGGTGGCAACTATGCCAACGCATTCGGTGCAAACAACATCGCCGGCGGGCAACAAGCCAATGCGTATGGCTACGCGAACACCGCCAATGCCCTCCTAGGGAACGCGTTCGGTGCTTTCAACGCCGCTGCCGCGTACGCCAGCGCATTCGGTCTCAACAACTCCGCCCTCGCCCAGTACAGCGTCGCCCTGGGCAATTACGCCTCGGTGCAGAGCGCAACCGCGGCTGGGTCGCAGTACTCCATCGCCATCGGCGGGGGCAGTTCCCTCGCGAGCGGCGCAAGAATCGGAACAGCCACAGGTAACGGCTCCGCGGGGGCCATCGCCATTGGCAGGGGAACGACGATCGCCGACATGGCCGACGACTCAATCGCCATCGGCACCGGGGCGACTGTGGAGGCGGGTGGCAGAAACTCCGTGGCCATTGGAATAGGAACGAGGGCGGCGGGTCTCTCTCCACGGCGGTTGGCAGTTTCAACAAGGCCCTCGGTGAACAGGCGACCGCTGTCGGCACGGACAATCATGCAAATGCCAGCTACAGTACCGCCGTGGGCCGCAGCAATAAGGCCGAAGGTCAATTCAGCAATGCCCTGGGCATAGGCAACCGTAGCGTGGGGGACCAAAGTAGCGGCCTGGGCTACCTCAATCAGGCGATGGGGTTTGCCAGCACGGCCGTGGGCTACCAGAATTATGCGAAGGGCCGATTCGCGAACGCGTTCGGCAGTTTTGCCTGGATCTACGACAACACCGCCGATGGCAGCGGGTCGCAGTATTCGATCGCGATCGGCGGCGGCAACGATGTCGCCAGCGGCGCGCGGATCGGCACGTCCACTGGCAACGGCTCCGAAGCCGCGATCGCGATCGGTCGCTCGGTGGTGATCGCCGACGACGCCGACAACTCCGTGGCCATCGGCACAGGCGCGGCGGTCAATGCCGGAATCACCAATGCCGTCGCGCTGGGTGCGGGCGCGGTGGCTGATCGTGACGGCGCGTTTTCTATCGGCAGCGACGGCGACGAACGCCAGCTGATCCACCTGGCCGACGGCACCGAAGACCACGACGCGGTCAACCTGGCGCAGCTGAACAGCCGTGTCGCAACCCTCATGGGTTATTTCGGTGGCGGCGCGGGCTTCAGCGGGGGCGTATTCACGGCGCCGACGTATGTGATCCAGGGTGGCAGCTATTCCGATGTCGGCAATGCCTTTGCCGCCGTCGACACAACGCTGAGCAGCCTGCAGACCCAGATCGACACCATCGAGTTGACGCCCGGGCCAGAAGGCCCGGCAGGCCCGGCAGGCCCCCAGGGGCCCGCAGGACCGCAGGGGCCCCAAGGCAATGATGGCCCACAGGGGCCGCAAGGTCCGCAGGGCAACGATGGACCGCAAGGTCCCGAGGGACCGACTGGCCCGCAAGGTCCCGATGGTCCCACCGGACCGCAAGGTCCCGACGGTCCCACCGGGCCACAAGGTCCCGACGGCCCCACTGGCCCACAAGGTCCCGAGGGCCCCACCGGGCCACAAGGTCCCGACGGCCCCACTGGCCCACAAGGTCCCGAGGGCCCCACCGGGCCACAAGGTCCCGACGGCCCCACTGGCCCACAAGGTCCCGACGGTCCGTCCGGGCCGCAAGGTCCCGATGGTCCGACCGGGCCACAGGGCCCCGATGGTCCGACAGGACCGCAGGGTCCTGAAGGTCCGGTTGGGCCGGCCGGCGAGGGCTCGGGCGAGCTGCCATACGACGACGCCAGCAAGACCCGTCTGACGCTGGAAGGTTCCGGGGGCACGGTCATCGCCAATGTGGCCGATGGCGTCGATGCCGGCGACGCGGTCAATCGTGGCCAGCTCGACCGCGGCGATGCGCAGACGCTGTCCTCGGCCCGCGCCTACACCGATACCAGGGTCGAAGCACTCAGCAGCCAGTGGGACAGCTTCCGCGACGACGTCTGGCAGCACCTGGGCCAGACCGAGCAGCGCATCGATCGCCAGGGGGCGATGAGCTCGGCGATGATGCAGATGAGCATCAACGCCGCCGGCAGCCGCAGCACCCGCGGTCGTGTTGCAGTCGGCTTCGGCTTCCAGGCCGGGCAGAAGGCCATGGCGATCGGCTACGCCAAGCCGGTCGGCGACCGCGCCTCCTTCAGCTTGGGCGCCTCGTTCAGCGGCGGCGAGAGTTCTGCCGGGGTGGGTTTCGGCCTGGACCTTTGATCCAAAGCTGGTGATCGTTGCCAAAGCGGCGGGCGTTTGCCCGCCGTTTTGGTTCTGGCTGGGCTGCGCACCCGCGAACCCATCGACCTCCTTTTTCCATTCCCACGGTGGTGCACTCGTCAAGCAGACGCCTGCCAGCGCATGCATCTCTGGATGCAACCACATCACCAGCTTGGCTTTGCGGAAATTGACGCCGTCCTCTCTCTCTTGCTCTTGCTCTTGCTCTTGCTCTTGCTCTTGCTCTTGCTCTTGCTCTTGCTCTTGCTCCTGCTCCACCGCGACTTAAAGCTTGCCGAGCATCGCAGGCCGTAGCGGCCGAAGAGGCGCCCATGTCTGAGTGCGCGAAGCGCGCGAGTTTGGGCGCCGTGCCGCTGCGGACGAGAAGCGCAGGGCACCGATGCGGCTGTATCGCATCGGCAAGCGTCAGGAGCCATGGTTTTGGTTACCTTTTGCCGTAACAAAAGTAACCCGCGCGGCAGCGCGGAAGCGTTTGATCTTGATTTTGATCTTGATGTTGATCTGGCTTGTGTAGGAGTGGTGGCGGCATGCCGCCACCGGTAAGTCGCAATAGCAACTCGCAGCACTTATCGCGACTTACGTCGCTCCTACAAAGAGCCGGAGCAAGATCAAGAGCTCGCGGCTGAAGCCGCTCCTACAAGGGCACGGGACAGCCCAGGTGGTGGCATGGATGCCAGGTCGACAGGGCGGACTGAAAACCGGTCAGGACCGGCGCACTCAATCCACCGAGGTGCCGTCCTGCACCTCCGGCACGGACTTCACCGCCTCCGGACTGACCTTCTCGATCGTATGCCGCAACTCGCGACCCAGGATCACCTTGGCCTCGCGCGCCCAGGTATCCAGGCGCTGGTCGAATACCAGCTTGCTGTCCTGGTCCGGCCAGACCAGCTTGAGCTCGCGCAGTTTCAGGATGAACACACGGAACAGCGACTTGTCGAAGAACTCCGGCGCCGCCGGCGCGTACAACAGGCTCAACCGTTGCGCGGCGAGCTGGCACAGGCTTTCAAGCGCACCGGCCGACAGCGTGCCGGGGCCGTTCTTGGCCAGCACCGAGATCGCGATGTAATAGCGCTCGAAGGCCTGCTGCAGCGGATGCCCGATCGCGCGCAGGCGGAAGACCTCGTCGGTCTGGCCGGCATTGCGCGCCAGGATGCCACCGTCCTCGTCACTGACCTGCTCCAGCAACCCCTCGCGCACGAACACGTCGATGGTGCGATCCAGGCGCTGGGTGAACTCATCGTCGTCCCAGGGCAGGAACAACTCGGCCTTGAGGAATGGATACATCGCCTGCCCCAGCCGCAGTACCGCGCTGCGCGACATGCGCCGGTTGTGCTGGAAGCAGCAGGCGATCCAGCTGGCCGCCGTGAACAGGTGCAGGACGTTGTTGCGGAAATAGCTGAGCAGGATCGAGGTGCTGTCATCGACGCTGAGCACGTCGCCCAGCGGGTGCGCCACCCGCGACAGGGTGCCGATTTCCTCGCCGTGGGCGACGATCTGCGCGGGCGTGTGCGGTGTCACCGTGACGCGATCGCTGTAGGGCACCTCGGCCAGCAGCACCTTGGACAGTGTGATCTGTGCCAGCAAGTCGGCCTCGCCCATCGCGTGTTTTGGGGTGGACAGCAACGCCAAGGCCAGCAGGTTGATCGGATTGACGTCGGCGGCGCGATTGACGTTGACCTGGATGCCCTGCGCCAAGGCATCGATGGTGCCCGACAGCCATGCCGGTTTGTCGTCGTCGGGCACGGATTCGCCCTGCCACTCGGGTGCCTGTTGCGCCAGCAGCGCCTGGAGCAGGATCGGTTCGCCAAAGTTGACCACCACCTGCCCGTAGTTGGAGCGCAGCACCTTGGGGATGCCCAGCAACAGGTTCCAGATCGACTCCTTCTGCTTGGGCTTGCCGGTCAATTCGTCGAGGTAGTCGCTGCCTTCCATCAGCTTTTCGTAGCCGATGTACACCGGCTGGAACAACACCGGCCGGGTCGGCTGTCGCAGGTAGGCGCGTACCGTCATCGCCAGCGTGCCGGCCTTGGGCTGCAGCAGCCGGCCGGTGCGTGAGCGTCCGCCTTCGATGAAGTATTCGATCGAATACCCGCCGGAAACCAGTTGCGCCATGTACTCGCGGAACACCGTCGCGTACAGCACGTTGCCGCGGAAGCTGCGCCGGGCAAAGAACGCGCCGCCCTTGCGCAGCAAGGTGCCGATCACCGGCAGGTTGAGGTTGATGCCGGCAAAGATGTGCGGCGGCACGATGCCGCGTGTATACAGCAGGTAGCTCAGCAGCAGGTAGTCCATGTGGCTGCGGTGGCTTGGCACGTAGATGACCTCGTGCCCCGGCGCAGCCTGCTTGAGGTCGTCCAGGTGGTGGACCAGCACGCCGCGGTAGATGCGGTTCCAGACCGACGTCAGCAGGAACGACACCGAGCGCACCACCGGGTGCGAGTAGTCGGCGGCGATCTCGTAGGCGTAGCCGTGCGCTTTCTTCCACGCCTCGGCGTGGCCCTTGTCGGTACGGCCGCGGTTATCGCGCCGTGCCTGGTCGGCAATCGCCTCGCGGACCGTGTCGGACGCAAGCACCTTGTCGATCAACAGGCGCCGGGTCGACAGGTCCGGCCCGATCACCGCCTCGCGGATGCGGTGGAAGTGGGTGCGCAACACGCGTGACAACTTGCGCACGGTGCGCTCGGGCGCCAGGCCCTCGTCGACGATCTCGCGCAGCGCGACTGCCGGTGCAAACTTGACCACGGTATCGCGGCCGTTGAGCAACACCGCCAGCAGTCGGCGGAAGCGGCCGACCAGCGTCCAGTTTTCCGAGAACAGCACCGAGAACCAGCCGCTGGCCTTGTCCGGTGCCCGGCCGACGAAGATCGACACCGGCACCAGCTGCACGTCCATCGCCGGGTCGACGCGGTGGGCGTCGAGCAGTCGCGCCAGCGCTTCTGAATGCGTGCTGGGCGGGGGCGTTGGCTTGCCGGCGGCCAGGTTGGCCGCACGGGTGACGGGATTGGTGGCACTGCGCCGCGACAACGCGACATACGCCCGCTTGCGGCCCAGCGGGTCGCCCGGCAACGGCCGCAATGGCGACGGCAGGCCGGCTTCGCGACAGGCGCGGTCCAGGATCAGTGCGTTGGACAGGCCGTAGTCCTCCAGCACGTAGCAGATCGGCCGCCGATCGGCGGCGGCGTTGCCGGCGTCCGGGTCTCCCGCGTCCGGGGACTCGATCTTCAACCCGATCCAAGGCCCCATCAACCAGCCCAGCAAGCGCGCCCACCAGGGGCGTGCCGCACGGGCGGCGGCAACATGCGGCGGCGGCGACGGGACCGGGAGTTGTGCCTGGCGTGGGCCATCGCTGGGTGCGGGCGTCGTCGACCCGGATGCAGTCGAACCGACTGTGTTCGTCCCGGGCGCGATCGGTTCTGGCGCAGGCGATGCTGCTGCTTGCTCGCGCACGTCCGGCCTTGGCGCTGGCTCGGTGTTGGACGCACGATCACCGGGGGTGTCGGCAGCAGGCTTGTCCTGCCCAGTCGCAGCTCGCCCAGTCGAGGTCTGGTCAGTCACAACCCCTGCGGACGCCTCCCTGCCGGGTGCGGATCCAGCCGTGCTGGACTCTTCCACGCCACGGCTGTTCGCCGTGGGAGACTTGGATTCCGCATCCGCAGGATCGTGCGACGGATCGGAAAACGGCAGGGTGGGCTGGGTCGGCATCGGCGGCATTATCGCCGAGCAGGCCGGTGGCAGTCGCGCCGGCGCCACGAACGGCTCAAGGCCCGCGTTTTCCGGGGGCCGCCGAGGCTGGATGCGCGACTGCCGGCGTCCCGGTCGTGGCTGGCACGCCGTCTGGTTGCACGGCGTCTGCTTGCACGGCTGCGCGGGCATGGCGCAGGTAATCGGCAACGTACCAGCGGCCGTCGATTCGTTGCATCGTGACCACGGTATCGATCGGCTGGCCGGCCAGCGTGTAGCGCATCCGCACCTGGGCGCTGTCGCCGGTCTGCTGCTGCAACGTGGCCTCCATGCCGGCCAGGTCGGCATCGAGGTTCCAGCCGTAAGGCACCAGCGTGCGCTTGAACACCGCCGCGAAGGGGCCAAGCTTGCGCAGGCTGGCACCCATGCCGGCTTCGGCAAAGGCCGCCGGCGACGTCAAGCCGGTCTTGACCGCGGCCGCACTGAGCTGGGTGATCGCCGTGCGTGCGCGCTTGGGGTCGCCCAAAGGCGCCTGCGCACCCCAGGCACTGACCGCGGTGACCAGCTGCGCATAGTGCTGGCGCTCGTCATCGCTGTAGTCGCCTTGCTGTTGCAGCGTCTGCGCGCCAAACAGCCCCAGTGATCGTGACGCGGCGTGGATCTGGCGATCCTGGTGTGCGAACTGCTGGTCGTAGACCTGTTGCAGGTGCGCAGGCGCGCCCGGTTCGGCAAGGGCCTTGAGGATGTCCGGCACGCGCTTGCCAAAGGGCAGCTCGTCCAGCGGCCAACGCGTGCGACCGCTACGCCAGGCGGTCTCGAGTTGCGCATGCAAGGCCGGGGGGACGGCATCGCGGCTGAACGCATCCAGGTCGTTGTCGCGCAGGTGCCCGGTCAGCAGGCCGATGGCCTGGGCGGGCTTGGCGGCCGGATCGGCAGCGGCCTTGCCCTGCTCGGACGACGGCTTGCACGCAGCCAGTGCCAACAATGCCAGCAACAGCAGGCAGATCGGCAAGGCGTGACGGCAAGGTTTCGACATCGTCCACGTTCTCCCCCGGGGCGCAGTCGCATCTTGGCGACCTTGCGGGCCATGGGCAACCCGACCCCGCATTGCGCGGCCTCGCACCCTTGGCCACCCCATTGTCATCCTGGGCCCGGCGAAGGGTCTGTTGGGCGCTTGCATGAATGTAGGAGCGGCTTCAGCCGCGAGCTTTTCAGCCAGGCAAGAGCTCGCGGCTGAAGCCGCTCCTACAACAAGCAGCGGCCGATCTCCAGACAGTAAAAAGAACGCCCGGTCTGCCTCAAACCCGCTCGGAACCGGTGGGTCGTCCCTCGTGGGACTCCGTCGGCCGCAACCGGATTGGAGCAACCTGACGTTTCACCAGATCCAGTTCTGGACTTGGATTTGGCTTGCATAAGCTACTGTTCCAATCATCTCTCATCATTCAAGGCCGCTTCCTTGCGGGCCCGCCTGACCGCGCGCGGTTGGTTCCAGGTGTTGTCGAACAACGCCGGTTCCCAATGGCCGTAAACGGGGTTGGGGAAGACCCACCAACGCTGGCCGATCCAGTCGGCATACGGAGCGATTGCCGCAGGTCGTCCGGTTGGGGTGTTGGCAAGCACCTGCACGAAATCCCCCAGCTGGTCGCCGAACTGCATCAACACCCGGTATTTGCGCCCGACCAGCTGGCGCCGGCACGACTTGGAGGTACCCAGCTGCTCGCAACCCTTGACGAAGACGCCCAGGCCAAGGAACTGGTCGCCGCTGGTGATCGGGAAACCGGCTTGCCTGAGGTTGTCGACCGTGGCGTCGTGCAGGCTGGCGTCGCGGTTGCTGATGTAGAAGATGGTGATCCCCTTGGCGGTCGCCGCACGCAGGAAATCCAATGCGCCCGGCAATGGCTTGGCGGCACGCTGCTTGATCCAGTCCCCCCAGGTGGCTTCGTCGAACTCGCCGCCGGAACGGATCAGCCGCACCTGGTTGGGCGAGTTGTCGAGCACGGTTTCGTCGACGTCGACGATGATCGCCGGCGGCAGTGCGCTTGGGTCGGTGCTGCGGTCCTGCTCTGGCAGCGCGTCCCAGGTCCTGTCGGCCAGCGCTGCATCCAGCTGCGCACCGGCGGCGCGGTAGATTTCACGGAAGACCAGGTCGCGCTCGACCGAGGTCTGGAACCAGACCGTGGCATTGAGGCTGTCATCCGCGGACGCGCCTGCGGCAGGGGTGGCATCTGCAGGCGTGCCGTCGGAGGGAGCGATTCCGGCAGCCGCGGTGGCGGCCCTTGCAGGCGCATCCGGCCTGGGCGTAGGCGCACTGGCGCAACCGGCCAGCGCCGACAGGACGATGCAAAGGGAAATGTCGAGGGCATGCGCACGCATGGGGGCTTCCGGCAATGAACGATGCCGTCGAGTGTAACGGAGCGCCATTGCGCGCAGATGTAAGTCGCCTGGCCCGCGCCCGGGCAATGGCAGCACCGCTAGCCGATCGCCCCGAGGCACGGTTGTCGCGCATCCCCTATCGCGCAGCCTGTCGACCTTTGCGGTGGGTTCTCCCGCCCTTGACGTAGATCCGCATAACATTGCGTCCGGGCGCTGAACTGCATGGTCGCGATGCACGCTCCCGAGCGATGCCCCGCGCAGCTTGGGATGGCCCACTTCCAATGCGTGCTTTAATCCCACTACACCACCCCGCGAGGATGCACGTCATGGACACACCCCCGGACACCAGGACCCGATCCACGCACCAGGTCCCCACCACGGTCATCCTGATCGCGCTGGGCCTTGCCATCGTGGTCGGCGCCGGACTGTATTTTTTTGGATTGAAGCAGGGGCGCGACGAACTGGCGGCGCAAAAGACGCACTACGAACAGCAGGTCCAGGCCGGCAAGACCGCGCTTGGCAAGAGCCAGGCCGAGTTGGCGGGCGTGCGCAACCGCAACCATCTGATGCAGGCCCGGGTCGCGCTCTATCGCACCGCGATTGACCTGGACCAGCGCAACTTCGGCATCGCCAACCAACGCCTGCACGCAGTCACCGACGCACTGGACCAGATCAAGTCCGGCGATGGAGGCATCGATACGGCGCAGGTGGCTGCACTGCGCAAATCGATCGCGGCCAGCAACGTCAACGTCGCGACCAACCTGCAGCAACAGCGTGCGCAGATCCTGCTTTTTGCCAGGCGCCTGGACGCGATTGCCGACGCTGCGCGCTAACTGAAAAAGCCCGGCGCCCGGCTGCGACGACGCAGTGGCAGGCCCGGGCAGTGGCGACCGGCGGCATGACTTGTCGGGGCCGGGGCCGGATCGCGCAACCCGTCCGGCGGCCAGGCTGTCCGACAGGACTTGTCCGCTACTGGCCTGGCCGGGGCGTCGCTTGCGCAGTGAATGTCGCGCCATGCAATCGTGGCGCGCCATCGGTGACATCGGTCCACACCACATAGGCATTGCCATTGCGCAGGGCGATCTGCGCAAAGCCGGTACCGCGGCCACGGCCCTGCAGTCGGGTGACCTGGACGCGCTGCAGTTGGCGCGACAGGTCCGTTGGATAGCGCGCAAGCCACAACGATTGCCCTTGCGCGTCTTCGCGCACCCACAGCATCCAGACCTGTTGCGCATCCATCGCCACGGCAACACGACCTTGCACCGCATCGCCCTGGTCGACGGTGCGCGGCTTGGCAAAGCTGTCGCCCGCGTCGTCGCTGCGCGCAATCTTCACCATCGGCTTGTCATCGGCCGCGGTGTACCAGGCGACCACGACATGATTGCCGTCGGCAGCGACGTCGGGACCGTTGACCGGACACGCCTTCATCGACCATCCGTCTGCGTGGACGATGCCCGGTGCGGTCCATGCATCATTGTCGAAACGCACGACAGCGATATCGCGGATCTCTTCGGCAGTGCGGTCTCGGTACGCCACCAGCGGGCCTCGCGCGGTGATCGCCGCTGCGGTCTGGCAGCACTCGCAGGTCATGGCATCGAGCTGCGTTTCATCGCTGCGGCGCAGGGTGCCATCGAAGAACGCGGCACGCAGCGCGGTGCTGCCTTCGCCGTCCACCTGTCCTTTGTCGGCGTCACGGGCGCTGCCGTCACGAGCCTTGCCGCCATGGATGGTGCCGTCAGGATTTGCGTTGCCTGCCCTGCCATTGCCGGCTTTTGCCCGGCCATCGAGCCAGGCGATGCCCAGGCGATCGCGCGTTTGCGGCCAGAGCGACACGAAGCCGTGCTCGGTGGCGGTGCCGTCGTCGTTGACCGGCATCGGTGCACTCCAATTGAAACCACCGTCGGTCGAGCGGCTGAGCATGATGTCGGCGCTTTCCCCGCCGGCGGGCGTCTTCTGCAACCAGTGCACCCACAACGCACCATCGGCAGTCGCCAGGATATGCGGCGTGTCGGCCCAGCTGGCGATCAGCGAATTGCCCACCACGATGGTACGCGGCTGGCTTTGCCAGAGCCCGTTGTCACCCAGCGCGACGAAGCGCAGCACATTGCGGCGACCGGGCACGCTGTTGATCCAGCTCAGCAGCAGCCGACCATCGGGGGTGGCGACCAGGTCGGGCTGCGCCGAGCCGACTGCGGCGGGCAGCGGCCAGGTCTGTCGCGCATAGGTGGCACCAACACCGCCAGTTGGCGCAGCGGGTGTGGATGTTGGCGCGGGTTGCGCATCGGGCTTGCAGCCAGTGGCGACGAGGACCAACAGCGACGCTGCGAGGAGTTTGGCGAAGGACATGATGGCTTCCTTGATGCTGCGGTAAGCCCATTGTAAGAGCGGCCATTGCAAGAGCGGTTGGTCGGCAGGGCCTCCGGACACGAATCAACCCGGCCTGGGTTTGTCCGGCCTGAACCAACCCAGCCCGTACTTAGTTCGTCATCCCCGCGCAGGCGGGGATCCATGGACGTTGGCTTGTCGTGGCGCAAAGACACTGGATGGACACACGTCCGTCTGCCAGATGACCCTGCTTTCCCAGGAATGACGCCGACCGGCTTCGATCAGGCCACGCGACTGCGCTGCGATCGCGACAAGTGCACCAGCAGCAACGACACTGCCGCCGGAGTCATCCCGGGGATGCGCTGCGCCTGCCCGACGGTTTCCGGACGCACGCGCTCGAGCTTCTGCCGCACTTCCGACGACAGCCCGTGCACTTGCGCGTAATCGAAGGCTTGTGGGATCGCTGTGGTTTCATGCTTGGCAGCGCGCGCGATCTCGTTGCGCTGGCGATCGAGGTAGCCCGCGTACTTGACGCCGATCTCGACCTGTTCGGCCACCGCGGGATCAATGGCAGCCATCTCTCCAGCTGCTTCTGAAGACGCTACCGGCGCCAGTGACGGCAACACGACAAGCTTTGCGTAATCCAGTTCCGGGCGCTTGAGCAGGTCCAGTGCGCTGGATTCGCGACTGAGCTCGATGCCGTGCGTGCCGGCCAGCTCACGCCCCAGCGTATTGCCCGGCGTCGCCCAGTGCGAAGCCAGTCGGGCGGTTTCGCGTTCGATCGCCTCGCGCTTGGCTTCAAAACGGGCAAACCGCACGTCATCGACCAGCCCCAAATCGCGGCCGATGCCGGTCAGGCGCAGGTCGGCGTTGTCCTCGCGCAGTTGCAACCGGTACTCGGCGCGGCTGGTAAACATGCGGTACGGCTCGGTCGTGCCCTGGGTGATCAGGTCGTCGACCAGTACTCCGATGTAGGCCTGGTCGCGGCGCGGCGACCACGCATCCTTTTGCTGCACGCGACGCGCGGCGTTGAGGCCGGCGACCAGGCCCTGCGCGGCGGCTTCCTCGTAGCCGGTGGTGCCATTGATCTGGCCGGCGAAGAACAGTCCGGCGACCGCCTTGGTTTCCAGCGACGCCTTCAGCCCGCGCGGGTCGAAATAGTCGTACTCGATCGCGTACCCGGCGCGGGTGATGTGTGCGTTCTCGAAGCCGCGGATGCTGCGCACCAGCGCCAGCTGCACGTCGAACGGCAGCGAAGTGGAAATGCCGTTGGGGTAGATCTCGGCGACGCCCAGGCCTTCGGGTTCGACGAAGATCTGGTGCGAGGCCTTGTCGGCAAAACGCACCACCTTGTCTTCGATGGACGGGCAGTAACGCGGGCCGGTGCCTTCGATCTGGCCGCTGTACAACGGCGAGCGATGCAGCGCGTCGCGGATGATCTGGTGGGTCTGCTCGCTGGTATGGGTGATGTGGCACGGGACCTGGCGCGGGTGGTCGTCACGGCTGCCCAGGAACGAGAACACCGGTCGCGGGTCGTCGCCGGGCTGCTCGTCCATGACGCTGTAGTCCAGCGTCCGGCCGTCGATGCGCGGTGGCGTGCCGGTCTTGAGGCGGTCGACCACGAACGGGCCTTCGCGCAATTTTTGCGCCAGCGTGGTCGCCGGCGGATCGCCGGCACGGCCGGCGGCATACTGGGTTTGGCCGACATGGATCTTGCCGGCCAGGAAGGTGCCCGCAGTCAGTACGACCGTCGGCGCTTCAAAACGCAGGCCGGCCTGGGTGACCACGCCGCGCACGCTTGCCTGCTCGATGGCGATGTCGTCGACCGCGGACTGGAACAGGGTCAGGTTGGGCTGCGATTCGACAGCGCGACGGATGAAGGCCCGGTACAGCGATCGATCGGCCTGGCAGCGCGTCGCGCGCACCGCCGGGCCCTTGGACGCATTGAGCCGTCGCCACTGGATGCCCGCGGCATCGGCCGCGCGCGCCATGATGCCGCCCAGCGCGTCGATCTCCCGGACCAGGTGCCCCTTGCCGATGCCGCCGATGGCGGGATTGCAGCTCATCGCACCGATGGTCTCGATGTTGTGGGTCAGCAGCAGCGTGCGTGCGCCGGCGCGCGCGGACGCCAGCGCGGCCTCGGTGCCGGCGTGGCCACCGCCCACCACGATGACGTCGAAACGATGGAAATCCTGTGCTGCCATGGTTCTGTCCTGTCCGGATGCATCCACGAGTTGCGGGTATGGGCGCGCTGCAATGGCAGGCTGTCATGGCGGGCCGTGGTGGGCATGGTCGTGCCGTGGATCACGGCAGCGCACCTGGCACCCGTCCTGATGCCCACGCAGCGTGTCGCGTTCATCATTATCGCGCCAGAGCGATCCACCAGGTTGGCACGCTTCCTGCGAAGTACCCATTGCACCCGAAGCGGCAAGCGCGGGGGCGCTGACTGGACTTGGAACAGGGGCCAGTCTCGCGCGCTTCGGGGAAGCCAAAGGGGTCGACTGTCGGGGGACAGTCGACCCCTTTTTTTCATGCTTTTTTTCATGCTGTCTTGCTGCCGCTGCGTGCAACCACGATCCGTGCGGATTGCATTGCGCGGACGCGGGATCGACCGCTGCTGCAGCGGCCGGCAACCAGGCGCGTGGCTGCTGGAGGCGACCCATGACGGCCTGGCGAAGAAGGCGCCGACACCCGACGAGGAGCGGAACAGGGGGGATCCGGAATCCCCCGTCGGGCATCGACATGGACTTTCGAGGCGCGATTCGGCGCATCTGGGTCGCAAAGCGACGCAACCCGTCAATCCTGATCGTTAGCTTGCCCCCATGCGGGGCGCAAGGCAAGCAGCGTCAGGGCGTCTTAGTGCGACGCCGGTCGCGGTCTCTGGTGTTGGGGCGAGGGACAGGGCTGCCGGCTGAGCTGCGGGACCGGCTGCCATCGCTTCTGGGAATCACTGGCGGGGCCGGGCGACTGATTGGGCGCCTGAACGGCGTAGCTGGTTGACTGGACGAGCGCGGGCCGGTCCGCATCGGTGGGGACGGGATCGTCCGGTCCGGACGGTTGCCCCGGCGGGGCGGCAACGGCCCCTGCGACCAGATGACCGGGCGTCCATCCGGGTCGGTCGTGGATCCGCCGTTGGGGCTTCCCTGATGGTTGTCTCCGCGGCCATCGCCGTCGTGATCACCGCCACCGTGATTGCCACCGTGATTGCCACCGCCATGATTTCCACGGCCATCGTGGCCGTCGTGACCGCCCCGGCCGCCGTCATGATCGTGGCCATCACCGCGATGGTGGCCTGGACGATAGGGATACGGATAGCCATAACCGCCGCCATAACCGTAGTAGCCGGAGCTGTAACCGTAGTAACCGGGATATCCGTAATAGCCATATGGACTGCCGTAGTAACCATAAGGACTGGAATACCGGTACTCGACCGAAGGCTGGCCGTAGTAGTAGTCACCCTGGCCGCCACGGTACTGGTAGGCGCCGGTGGCACAACCAGCCAGCAACACGGCCGCAACGGCCGGGAGCATCAATGTTTGCAGTCGTAGCGTGCGGATCATGGGTGTCCCCCTGTGTGGCATGTCGTGCAATCAATAACCCCAGCATCGACGTTATGCATTGAATCGGTGCTTAACCCGGTCCAGTTGCTGTTCGGGTTGCTGAATGCGCACCGCGCACTTGGCCTGTCCGACAGCCTGCATGGTGCGCCGCGCCTGCGACACGCTAGCATCACGTCCATGCAGGCACCTGAACCCGCGTTGCCAACCTTTGCCGATGTCCTGGCCGCCGCCGCACGGATCGCGCCGCACGCCCATGCCACGCCGGTGGCCGCGGCGCGATCGATCGATGCCCTCGCCGGTTGCCGGTTGTATTTCAAGTGCGAGCACCTGCAACGCAGCGGTGCCTTCAAATTCCGCGGCGCCTGCAACGCGGTCTGGTCGCTGCCCGACGACGCCATCGCCCGTGGCGTGGTCACGCACTCCTCCGGCAACCACGGCGGGGCGCTGGCGCTGGCCGCACGCACGCGCGGGATCGCCTGCCACGTGGTCGTCCCGGCCGGCGCGGTCGCCAGCAAACTGGACGCCATCGCCGCGTACGGTGCCACTTTGCATCACTGCGCGGCGGGCATCGCTGCGCGCGAACAGCTTTGCGCGCAGGTGCAAGCCGACACCGGCGCGACACTGGTCCACCCGTATACCGACCCGGCCGTGATCGCCGGCCAGGGCACCGCCGCACTGGAACTGCTCAATGCAACCGCCCGTCCAGCCGGCGCAGGCCTGGACCTGATGGTCGTTCCGGTGGGCGGTGGCGGACTGGCCAGCGGCACCGCGTTGACCTTGGCCGCGCTGGCCCCGGAGTGCCAACTGCTGCTGGCCGAGCCCAGTGGCGCGGCGGAAACACAGGCATCGCTGGTGGCTGGTCGACGCATTACCGCATTCGAGCCGGACACGGTTTGCGATGGCTTGCGCGGCACGCTGGGCGCGCCCGACTTTGCCCTGCTACAAACGCACGGCGCACAGGTGCTGACCGTCGACGATGCCGACACGCTGGCCGCGATGCGCCTGCTCTGGTCACGCGCCAAACTGCCGGTCGAACCCTCCTCGGCGATCGCGTTGGCGGCAGTGCTGCAATACCCGGAGCGCTTTGCCGGCAAACGGGTGGGCATCGTGCTCAGCGGTGGCAATGTCGACCTGGATGCGCTGCCTGCGTTGTTTGCAGCCGCGGCGCGATGACGGCAAGTACGCTGTCTGCTGCACCCCTGTGTGTTGCACCCATGACCGTTGCACGCAGCAAGGCTGCACCACTCATCGTTGCATCGATACCGGTTGCCTTGCTGCAGGCAACATTGCACCCAGGCGTGTTCGATAGAATTGCCGCCTCCTTGCCGACCGAGCGCCTGCATGTCGCGATTGCTGCATAGCCCCGCTGCCTGGGTGGCCGCATTGGCGCTGGCCCTGGCGCTGCTGCTGCCGGGGATGCGTGGTATCTGGGACCCCGATGAAGGCCGCTATACCAACGTCGCCCTGCACATGCTCGACAGCGGCGACTGGATCAGTCCGCACCGCAGCGAAACGACCGGGCACTGGACCAAGCCGCCACTTACGTATTGGGCGATCGCATCGTCGATCGCGGTCTTTGGCCACAACCCGTGGGCGGCACGCCTTCCGGCGTCGCTGGCGTACCTGGTATGCGTGTTGCTGGCCTGGCGGATCGCGCGACGCGTGGCACCGGGCAGTGAAACCCAGGCCGCTGCAATCTACGCAACGATGCTGCTCAGCTTTGGCGCGGCCCAGCTGATCACCACCGATTACCTGCTGGCGGCGTGCGAAACGCTGGCGATGTGGGGGTTCGTGGAAGCGCGTTTCGGGGACGGCCGCCATGTCCGCCGATGGTTGGCGTTGCTGTGGGCCGGGTTCGGGTTGGCATTCCTGACCAAGGGACCGCCGGGATTGCTGCCGCTGTTGGCGGTGTTCGCCTTCGACGTCGCCACGCCAGCAACACTCCCCTCCGGACAGCGTCGCCCGCGCGCGCTGCAATGGTGGGGGCCGCTGCTGATGCTCGTGATCGCGCTGCCCTGGTACGTCGTGGTGACGGCACGCACGCCCGGCCTGCTGCAATACTTCCTGGGCGACGAGGTCGTCAACCGCATCGCCAGCGACGAGTTCAGCCGCCACGGTGAGTGGTACGGCTGGATCCAGGTCTACCTGCCCACCCTGTTGATCGGCACGTTGCCATGGACGCCCGCGTTGTGGCGCTGGCTGCGCCAACTGCCGGCACGCCTGCGCGCGTGGCGTTCAGCGCAGGCACGCAGTGACGATCGCAGCGGCTTGCTGCTGGCGCTCTGGGTACTGCTGCCACTACTGGTCTTCTGCCTGTCGCGCTCGCGGATGCCGTTGTACGTCCTGCCGCTGTTCGTGCCCCTGGCGGTGATCGCGGCCCGACAACGCCAGGCCGACGGTCGTGGCCTGCCACGTTGGCGTTGGTTGCTGGCATGGGCGGCCGTGCTGCTGGGATTGCAGTTTGCAACGTCACTCTGGCCGACGCACAAGGACGCGTCCGTTTGGGCGCGCGAAATCCACAGCCGCGTGCCGGGTGCCGTCAGCAAGGTCGAGATCGTCGAGGACATGGCGCGCTATGGACTGCACCTGCACCTGGGCGCGGATGTCGAGAAGCTCTCCCTGGACGACGCGCCGCGAAAACAATTCGATCCCGAATACGACCGCAGCGTGGCCGCCGCGCTTGGCGACGACTACGACCCCGACGCAATCTGGATCACCAAGCAGACATTCTTCGGCGCAACCCGCGCCCGCCTGCAAGCACTCGGCTATGACACCGTGGTGCAGGGCGCACCTTACGAAGGCCGCGTCCTCTTCCGTGTCAGCAAGCAGTCGGTAGCGCCGTAACAGACAGGCCGCGCGACTGCCAGCCCGCCATGCGATTCAGCCTGCGCCAGGCGTTCCGGGCCGCGATGCAGCCTGCTGCGACGAGATGCCCTGTTGCAGCAGCATCCGGGTGATCGCCGCGCGCTCGGCCAGCGGCCTCGTCTGCATCGCATCCAGCAGCCAGCGCAGCGACTGGCAACGCATCTGACGGCTTTCCGCTGAATCGCCTTCAGTAGCAAACCCGGCAGCAAATCCGTCATGCAGCATCGCCCCGGTCACCGCTGCGGATTTGATCCCCTGTTGCGCCAGCGCACTGTCGTCCGGTTGCGCGGGGGCCTGCAGCGAAGCCAACAGGGCGTTGGCTACGGCGGTGGCGAAACGCTGCCGGTTGTCGCCGCCCAGTCGTGCGGCGGCGGTGTTGAGTCCGGACAGGCTGCGGTCGGCATCGGGTTCGAACAGATCGCACAACACCTGCGCCTGGTCATCATCACGGGCCGCGGCGTGGACGGCCTGGAACAATCCGTCCATCTCACGTTGTGGCGTGTGCTGCAGCAATTGCTGGCCTGAGGACAGGACACTCGGGTCCAGTGACCAGGCACTGTCCTGGGCCAAGGACAAGGTCGGTGCCAGTGACAGGGCCAGCAGTGTTGCAAACCAGGAGCGGCGTATCGGGTGCATGCGATGGTGACCTGCTGTGGACATGGTTTGGCATTCTGCGGCGGACGAACTGAACCGCCTGCATCGGCCGTGTAAACCACCCGGGGTTGTGCCAGTTGCACGCAACCCCGTCCCGCCAACATTGTCGTCAGAGAACCTGTCGACACCGGCAGCCTACGGAGGAAACCGGTACGACCCTACTCACCGCCGCCGTACCGGAATCCCGGTCGCGGGAAAACGTGCGACCTCGCCATCGGCTTCACGGATCGGCGCGCCATGGCTGGGCGCCCACGCCATCGCGGTGATCGTTTCCCAGGTCGCAGGCAAACCTGCGTCATCCGAGAATCGCGCATACGCCTGCGCTGCGCGCGCAAAACGCGCCTTGCCGGTCAGGCTGTGGCGGCGGGCGTGCAATGCGTTGGTGGCGCCAATCGCGCGCAGCTCGCGCATCAGCGCGGGAAGCCCATCGTAGTGCGTGACCTCGCTGTCGCGATCGAGCACCGGATCGCGGAAGCCGGCCTGCATCAGCGCATCGCCAAACACGGCGATGCCGGCAAACGGACTGACATGCGGGGTGTCGTCGGCCTGCGCGAAGGCGTCGCGCAGTTCGTGCAGCGTATCGGGCCCGAAGGTCGACACCAGCAACAGGCCGCCGGGCCGCAGCACGCGCCGGAACCCGGCGAATACCGCCGGCAGGTCGTCGACCCACTGCAGGCACAGGTTGGAAAACAGGATGTCGACACTGTCGTCGGCCAGCGGCAGCGCACGCGCATCGGCGCAGACCCGGTCGACCGACCGGCGCAGCGGGTGCCAGCGTGCACGCGGCGCCTGCTGCAACATCGGCAGCGCCAGGTCGAGCGCCAGGACGCGTGCCTTTGGCCAGCGCTGTTGCATGGTGGCCGCGGCGCTGCCCGGGCCGCAGCCCAGGTCGAGCACGACCCGCGGCTGCTTGATCGCCTCCTCGCGCGTGTCCATGTAGTCCAGCGACTCGAGCAGATGCGCTTCGACGCGATGCTGCAATGCCGCAGCGGCGTGGTAGCCGGTCGCCGCGCGTGAAAAGGCACGGCGCACCTGGCGCGTATCGAACATCGCGCCGCGTCCATGCGCGCCATGCGGGTCTTCGCCGCGCATGCTCATCGCGCTTGCTTCGGCAAACTGGGCGCTGTTCCCGCGAGAAAACCGGCCATTGCCGCCGCCACGGCATCGACATGGGTCAGGAACGGTGCGTGCCCGGCATGGTCCACGACCTGCACGCGGGACCGGGGGGCAAGATCGGCCGCCGCCTGCAAGGCACGCGGATCAACCAGCCGGTCGCGACGCCCGCCCAGCCACAGGCTCGGCACCGACAATGCCGGCAGCACGTCCCGCAGGTCGGTGGCCTGCAGCAGCTCCAGCCCATCGGCCAGGACCGACGCTGCCGGCTCGCCGCGCGCGAACAACAGGTCGCGCAGTGCGCGGATCTCCTCGCGGGCGTGGTCGGAGCCAAAGGCTTCCAGTGCGATGAACCGTTCCAGCGTGGCGCGGTAGTCGCGGCGCAGGCCGGTAGCGAAGTCCTGGAAGATTTCCGCCGACACGCCGTACCGCCAACGCGCTTCATCCTCGCAGGCAGCATCACCGCAGGCAGACCCTGCTGGCACGGCTTCTTCTCGCACGAAGCGCGGGCTCGCGCACAACATCACCAGTTCCGGTACCCGCTGCGGCCGGGTCGCAGCGGCATGCAGCGCAAACAGCCCGCCCAGCGACCAGCCGCACCAGGCGGCATCCGGCACCTGTCGGAGCACGGCCTCGACGCAGGGCTCCAGCGCCAGCGGCACCTGGCTGCCGGCGCTGGCACCGTGACCGGGCAGATCCACCACGTGCAACGTATGCGTCGTGCGCAATGCCTGGACCAGCGGCGCGAATACACCGCCGTGCATCGCCCAGCCATGCAGCAGCACCAGTGGTGGGCCGACACCGGTCACTTCGACATGCAGGTCGCTCATCGTTTGCTGTGCTGCTGCGATGTCGACAGGTTGTGGTTGTCCTTGGCCGCCACAAGGCGGCAAGCGCCGACCCACGCTGCGTTCATGCCGCCTCGCCGAAGCCGTGGGCGATTGCATCACGCGACCATGCCAGCGCCCCGAGCAACGCGTCGACATCGGATTGCGCATGCAGTGCCGAAAAAGTGATACGCAGGCGTGCCTGTCCTTCGGGGACTGTCGGCGGCCGGATCGCGGACACCCAGACGCCCTGCGCTTCCAGGGCACGTGCCATCGCCAGCGCACGGGCATCGCCGCCGCACAGCAATGGTTGGATCGGGGTGTCCGATGGCAGCAACTCGAAGCCTTCGCGCAATGCGCCTTCGCGAAACCGTGCCACCGTCTCGTGCAACTTGTCGCGGCGCCAGTCGTCGCGTCGTGCCAGTCGGACGGCGGCCAGCGAAGCCGCGGCCTGCGCCGGCGGCAATGCGGTTGTATAGAGGTAGGGTCGTGCGGTTTCGGCCAGGTGTCCGACCAGGTCTTCGTCGCCAACGACGGCCGCGCCATATCCGCCCAACGCCTTGCCCAGCGTGACCAGTTGCAATGGCTGCGTCGTCATCGCCAGCTTGGCCTGCGCCACGCTGCCACGCCCGCCTGGCCCGACCACACCCACCCCGTGGGCATCGTCGACATACAGGATCGCCTGCTGCACGCGCGCGGCCAGTGCCAACGGGCGCAGGGGTGCACCATCGCCATCCATGCTGAAAACGCCGTCTGTCGCCAACAGCGCCGCGCCGTCGGGCGTGCTGCGCAACTGGCGCACCGCGCCCTCGGCATCGCCATGCGGATACCGGCGCAGGCGGCAACCCGCCAGCAACGCCGCGTCGATCAGGCTGGCATGGTTGAGGCGGTCCTGGACGCAGACATCGCCTTCGCCCAGCAGCGACTGGACCACCGCCAGGTTGGCGAGGTATCCGCTACCAAACAACAGCGCGCGCGGCGCACCAAGCCAGTCGGCCAGCTCGCGCTCCAGCGCCTCATGCGCGGCGTGGTGGCCGCAGACCAGGTGCGACGCGATGCCGCCGACGCCTTCGCGCGCGGCAGTGTCCTGCAAGGCCTCGATCACCGTGAACTGTTGCGACAGGCCCAGGTAATCGTTGCTGCAGAAGCCGGTCAACCAGTGGCCGTCCACTTCGTAGCGGACGCCATCGCGGTGCGTGACCCGTCGGCGCACGCGGTTGCGATCGCTTGCGATGCGTTGCTTGCGCAGTTCGGCGACGCGCTGGTGCAGGTCGGGACGTGACATCGAGACAGGTTCCTTTGCTTTGTTTGCCAGGGCCGCGACGTGACCGGTGCCGCAGAGCATTATGGCCTGCCGTACCGCCCTATCCGGCCCACCAGGCCTACCCGCACGGCCGCCGGTCGGACGTCAGGCGACGCAGGCAGGGGTTTGGGTGATCGACGCGTGCACCGTTGTGTCCTTGCCATGATCGGCCGCATCGACTTCGATCACCATCGGCCGCAGGCCCAGGCGTGCAAACAACGCCATGTCGCGCTCGGTATCCGGGTTGCCGGTGGTCAGCAGTTTTTCGCCGTAGAAGATCGAGTTGGCGCCGCCGGCAAAACACAAGGCCTGCAACTCGTCGGACATGCTTTCGCGCCCGGCCGACAGCCGCACCATCGAACGCGGCATGAGGATCCGCGCCACCGCAATCGTGCGCACGAACTCGAACGGATCCAGCTCGGCCGTCTCCGCCAGCGGCGTGCCTGCGACACGCACCAATCGGTTGATCGGCACCGAATCCGGATGCGCCGGCAGCGTCGCCAGCGCCTGCAGCAGGCCGGCGCGCTGCGCGCGCGACTCGCCCATGCCGACGATCCCGCCGCTGCAGGTCTTCATGCCGGCATCGCGGACATGCGACAACGTATCGAGACGGTCCTGGTAGTCGCGGGTGTGGATGATCTGGCCGTAGAACTCCGGCGCCGTATCCAGGTTGTGGTTGTAGTAGTCCAGCCCGGCCGCCTTCAACGCATCGGCCTGGGTGTCGGACAACATACCCAGCGTGGCGCAGGTTTCCAGCCCCAGCGCCTTGACCTGTCGCACCATCGCCGCGACCTTGGGGATGTCGCGATCCTTGGGCGAGCGCCAGGCCGCGCCCATGCAGAAGCGCGACGCGCCGGCAGCCTTGGCCTGCGTGGCCTTGGCGACGACCTCTTCGGTCGACATCAGTTTGGTGGCATCCACCCCGGTGTGGTAGCGCTGCGCCTGCGGGCAGTACCCGCAGTCCTCCGGACAACCGCCGGTCTTGACCGACAGCAGCGTACTGACCTGTACCTCGGCCGGATCGAAATGCTGGCGATGGACGGTGCCGGCGCGATACAGCAACTCGGTCAACGGCAGGTCGAACAGGGCCAGCACCTCGTCGTGCTGCCAGTCATGGCGCAGCGGGGCAGCACCAGGCGCGTTGCAGGGGGGTGGCGTTGCGCCCTGGCGGGCGGCGGCCGGGCTGGCGGCGGATGGACTGACAGCAGGCATGGGAGTTTCCTGATCGACGCGGCAGGGTGGACACGGCAGTCTGGAAAGCATGCGGATTCCTGTCAACCTGAACGCCCCCTGGAAAGTTGACGGGCTGCGACAACGCCTGCGCGCCGGACTCTGGCCCACCCGCTGCCTGGCCTGCGGCGAACCCGGCCTGCCTGCACGCGACCTGTGCGCCGCCTGCCACGCCGGATTGCCATGGAACCGCGTGGCCTGCCCGCACTGCGCGCTGCCCTTGCCGGCGCCGGCTCCCGCCTGTGGCCACTGCCTGCGCAAGCCGCCGCCACTGCACACCACCCTGGCCGCCTGCATCTATGGCGCCCCCCTGGACCGCTGGCTGCCACGTTTCAAGTTCCACCATGACCTCGCCGCAGGTCGGCTGCTGTCGCAACTGATGGCCGAAGCCCTGGCCGACGCGCCGCGACCGCAGGCATTGGTGCCGATCCCGCTGCATCGCAACCGCCTGCGCAGCCGCGGCTACGACCAGGCGCTGGAGCTGGCCAAGCCCCTGGCCCGCGCACTGCACCTGCCGCTGCAATCGCGACTGTTGCATCGCACCCGCGCGACCAGCGCACAGTCCGAGCTCGACGCCGTCGCACGCCACCGCAACCTGCGTCGCGCTTTCCACGTCTCCGACGCCATCGCGCTGCCCAGGCATGTCGCCCTGGTGGACGACGTCATGACCACCGGTGCGACGCTGCATGCCGCTGCCAAGGCATTGCATCGCGCGGGCGTGGCACGCGTGGATGCCTGGGTCTGCGCGCGGGTGCCGTGAGCGCCTGTTTGCCCGACGCTGCGATCAGGGTGCGCTCTTGTCCGACAGCTTGCGTCCTGTCATCCCCCAGACCTGCAAGGTGCCTGGTTGCGCGGGATCAAACCGCAGGGTCGATGCGTCTTCAAGCGCGATGAATTCGTCGGGTCCCACCTTGCGGAAGGTGTAACGCAAACCCCGAGGCGTGCTGGCGATCAGTGCATCGCCACTGCGTCGTAGCGTGATCGCGAATCCGTATGCTTCGACCGCATAGCCCCGTGCTGCCATCGAGTACAGCGGTGGCGTGGTAGCCGCCGTCGGCGTGACCCGGTTGGGCGCGAAATCCGGCCAGCTGTCGGCATGGACGACACTGCGCCTGAATCGACCGGGTCAAGGGCAATGGGTGTTGGGTTGGCGAGTTTTACGTCGGCATGCCTTGGATCGGCGCGCTCAACCCCACAGCGCCAGCGCAATCCCCGCGAAGATCGCCACCCCGACCCAGTGGTTGTGCAGGAAGGCGCGGAAGCAGCCGTCACGATCACGGTGTCGCGCAATCACAAATTCATAGACAACCAACAGCCCAGCCACGCCCAATCCGCACCAGTAATACATGCCCAACTGCGCATCGCGTCCCACCAGCGCCAGCGCCACGAACATCAGCGCATACAGCACGCCTTGTGCGGCCAGGTCCATGTCGCCAAACAGGATCGCGGTCGACTTGGCCCCCATGCGGATGTCGTCGTCGCGATCGACCATCGCATACCAGGTGTCATAAGCCGTCGCCCAGAAGATATTGGCCACGTACAACACCCAGGCAATCGCCGGGACCGTCCCCTGGATCGCGGCGAACGCCATCGGGATGCCCCAACCAAACGCCATGCCCAGGTAGACCTGCGGCAGGTAGGTGTAGCGCTTGAGGTACGGATAACTGGCAGCCAGCAGCACCCCGACCGCGCTCATGTAAATGGTCAGTCGATTGAGGGTCAGCACCAGCGCGAAGGCGGCCACCATCAGTGCAGCAAACAACAACAGTGCCTCGCGCCCGGACACACGTCCCGTGGCCAGCGGCCGGTCGCGGGTACGCTCGACCTGTCCGTCCAGCCAACGGTCGGCGTAATCGTTGATCACGCAGCCAGCCGCGCGCGTCAGCCAGACCCCGGCGGTGAAAACCAGTAAAGGCCAGATCGGCGGGACGCCCCCCGCCGCCAACCACAAGCCCCACCAGGTGGGCCACAGCAGCAACAGCCAACCGATCGGACGGCCACCCCGGACCAACTGCCAGTACAGGCGTGCGCGCCGCTTCAAGACGGACTGATACTCGGGACGGTAGCGCTCGTAGCTCATCGCGGCAGACTAGCAAGCCCGGGGAGGCCCGGGCAGCCCAATCCGGGGCCAGCTTGCCTGCAGACCAAGATTCAAACTGGTCTGCGCCGTCGCAATCATGCGAGAATGCCCGCCTCTGCGGCTCGTCTCGACCGTGGCGGAACGGCCCCGCGCCTGTAGCTCAGCCGGATAGAGTAGTGGCTTCCGAAGCCATTGGTCGGGGGTTCGAATCCCTCCAGGCGCGCCAATGTTCCGTCGTTGCGACTCGGGTGTCGCTTCATCACAACCGGCGGCCTGGCCGCGAACAACTTGGGTGGATCGTGCGCAACTACGACCTGGACTTCCTCAAGAAATTCTCGATGGTGATTGCCTTTCTGGGCGTCGTCACACTGGGCCTGATCCTGTTTGCCGGACACCTCAACGGACTGATCCCTGCCGAGACCACCCCGCAGGCGGCCAGGCAGACGCAAGCACGGATCGAGCCGGTCGGCGCGGTGTATGCCGGCGCAACCGGCGCCGCCGCGCAGGCGGCCGCGGCTGCCGCTGCCACCGCGCAGGCCGCATCACAAGTTGCCTACGGCGGCACCCTGGATGGCGGCGAGATCTTCGGCAACCTGTGCACCGGCTGCCACACCTCCGGTGCCGGCGGCGCACCGACCCTGGACAAGGCCCACTGGGCCGCGCGCATCGCCCAGGGCAAGGACACGCTGTATACGCATGCAATCGAAGGCTACAACGGCCCCAATGGCGGCGTGATGCCTGCCAAGGGCGGCAACCCGGCGCTGACCGACGCACAGGTCAAGGCCACGGTCGACTGGATGCTGGACCAGATCAAGTAACACGACGCACCCGGTCCCTGGAACCTCGCCTGACCACGACGCCGCCTCCGGGCGGCGTTGTTGTTACTGACTGGCACCGCAGCCGCGCCCCGTCAGCGCAAGGCGAGCCTGGTGCAGGTGACAACTTCCGGCTTCATGCGCGCATCGTCTTCCATCACTGCGCTGATGGACCTCATCGGCCCACGCTCCTGCGCATCAAAACCAAGCGCGCCTACCGACCAGGCCCTATGATGCCGCGATGACCGATCCCACCTTCCCCGATACCCCTACCGCCACCCCGGAGACCCTCACCCTGGCCGGATCCGCAGGCGGGCTGGAGCTGGCGGTTGACCTGCCCGACGGTAGCGCTCCCGCGCAGCCCGTCGTGGCCATCGTCTGCCACCCGCTGCCCACCGAGGGCGGCACCATGCACAACAAGGTGGTGACGATGACCGCCCGCGCCCTGCGCGAACTCGGCATCACGACGGTGCGCTTCAACTTCCGCGGCACCGGGCAATCCGAGGGCCACTTCGACGAAGGCAAGGGCGAGGCCGACGACCTGCGTACCGTCGCCGCCTGGGTGCGCGCGCAACGTCCGGGGGCCGCGCTGTGGCTGGCCGGCTTCAGCTTCGGCGCCTACGTCACCCTGCGCATGGCCGCCGAGCTGCAACCTGCGCTGATGCTATCCATCGCGCCACCGGTCGGGCGCAGCTGGGACTTTGCTGCCTTGGTGCCGCCAAACTGCCCTTGGCTGGTCATCCAGGGCGAAGCCGATGAAATCGTCGACCCAGAGGCCGTGTTCGCCTGGCTCGCAGGCCTGCCCGAGACGCCCGAACTGGTACGCATGCCCGATACCAGCCACTTTTTCCATCGCAAATTGATGGACCTGCGCGGCGCCATCAAGCACGGCGCCCGCGCCTGGCTCCCCGTCACCGGTGGCTGACCCGCACGGCGACAGCCCGTCGCAACGCTACGCCCAAGGCGTCGCCCGAGGCGACTGGCAGGACGATCCCGCGCAGCATCGCGCACTGGGCGAGCTTGATCGCCTTCACGAAGCACTGTGCGCTACGACGGATCGCTCGCTGCTCGACAAGCTGCGCGGCCGCCACCGCGACGCCCCGCAAGGCCTGTACCTATGGGGCGGCGTTGGTCGCGGCAAGACCTTCCTGATCGACCTGTTCCACGACGGTCTGCCGATCCAGGAAAAGCGCCGCACCCACTTCCACCGATTCATGCGCGACATCCATGCCCGCTTGCGCACCCATGCTGGCGAACGCGATCCCCTGGCCACCATCGCGCGCGAACTGCGCAGCCAGCTGCGGGTCCTGGTGCTGGATGAATTCTTCGTCAGCGACATTGGCGATGCGATGGTACTGGGGCGCTTGCTGGAACGCCTGTTCGCCGAAGGCGTGGTGCTTGTCACCACGTCCAACACCGCCCCGGCCGAGCTGTACAAGGACGGCCTGCAACGCGTCCGCTTCCTGCCGGCGATCAGCCTGATCCAACAGCATTGCAACGTCGTGCCACTGGCCAGCGACACCGACTACCGCCTGCGCGCACTGACCCGCTCACCCGTCTACCGCAGCCCGCTGGACGCCGACTCGGAGGCCTGGCTCGACGACCGCTGGCATGCCCTGGGGGGCGACAGTCTCGCGCAGGGCGGCAAGCACCGGAACGCCGGGATCGACATCGATGGCCGCCGCATACCGGTCCGCGCACGCTGCAAAGGGATGGCCTGGTTCGATTTCACCGCCTTGTGCGAAGGCCCGCGTGGAAGCAGTGACTACATCGAAATCGCCACTGAATTCCACACCGTGCTGCTAGGCAACCTGCCCAGGATGGATGCTGCGCAGGATGACTCTGCACGTCGTTTCGTCACGCTCATCGACGAACTCTACGACCGCCACGTCAATCTCATTTGTACCGCCGACGCGCCACCCGCCGACCTGTATACCGGCGAACGCCTGGCTGGCGCCTTCGAGCGTACGACTTCGCGCCTGATCGAAATGCACTCTGCTGAATACCTGGGACTGGAACATCGTAACTGAACAGACCCGTTTTGCATTGCAAGCGATTCAAGTGGTTAGCCTCAGATACACCCGCGACTCTTCAGATGTAAAGGATATGAGCTTGCGAACAGAGGAATACACGAAAGAATATCCCTCCGTTCGTGCCATCCGTGATCTGGGCAATAGGTTGATTGGGATTGGATGCCCAACCTTGACGCACCACCTTTGTTAAATGAATATCTCGTGCTTACCCCGTTCTTAGGGGTCTACTAGGCGTTAGGCTGCAGCGCCGGGATCAAGCGACATGGAAAGTGCTTTCAGATCTCCGAGCACGCTCCGGCAACGCCGATCCTGATTCGCGCTCTCTTGCTGCAAGATCTGGCGGACGCTCGCTTGCCAAAGCGATGTCTTTGGGCATTGCTTGCCCTCGGGCCTAAAGCAGCTCTGCCCGAACGAGTCTCCAGCGTGCTTCAGAGCGCCGTGTCTGCCCTCGGGAATTCCGAATCGCATGCGCTGTTCCTGGATTTCACGGAACTCCCCTCGCATAACAATTCGTTCAAGCCGAACCCGCTTCGCGGCTTCGGCGCTCCGGGCAAAACTTTGGCATGATCGGCTTCGGAAGCCACCCAACGGCGGGTCGGCTTAACTCAAGCGTTAGGCCCCATATGACAATAACTTCACTTGTCATTGCTATTAGTTGCCATTCGCGGCGGCAGCGTTTTGGCTTCGCAATCATTGTTCTAGCATCGATGGCCGCTGTCACGAGCTCGTCTTTTGGTCGTTGCACTCAGCAGAAACAGATAGACATCTTTGGGATTATCTGTTCCGGCACTGGCACCTGTCAAGGTAGTAGTTCTCAACTGCGCAATCCTCTCCAGGAGTCGAGATCGATGGCCTCTGCTGGGCCATGAAGATTGCGCGTGCCATCGTTGATCGGCTGCCAATACATGTGTTTCTACGTTCAACCCCTTAATTGTCCCAGGCGATGAGGTCGAGCCTTACGCAGAATCCTTGGTGGCGATCTCGATTGGAGGCGTTAGGATCATTCACCATCCCGGAGTGGCGCCTAACAATGCGTTCAAGCCGAAACCGCTTCGTTCCACCAAACATAGGGCAGAAAAAGCTTGCCCTATGTTTGGCTCCACTACGCGTTTCGGCTTAACTTAGGCGTTATACGGTAGTGGTCAATGATTTTTCGGTTGGGGTCAACGCGATCTTTTAGCCAACCGTTCTGCCATCATCTCCAAGCCCGCTCCGGCAACTTCTGGCATTCCTCGTTTCGTGGCTGACCGCCTTCGGTCAGGCTTGGCGGCCGCTCGGCTTGCCAATGTTCGGGCCGTCGCACATGGGCATTCGCAGTAGCCGCGCCTGGTTCTAGCAAAGCGGCCCTCGACTTCGGCCACAACAGCTCCCTCGCGAGTCTCCAGGTGCTCCAAGCCGTGCCTGCCCTCGGGCATTCCAATCGCGTGCGCTGTTCCTGGATTTCACGGAACTCCCCTCGCATAACAATTCGTTCAAGCCGAACCCGCTTCGCGGCTTCGGCGCTCCGGGCAAAACTTTGGCATGATCGGCTTCGGAAGCCACCCAACGGCGGGTCGGCTTAACTCAAGCGTTAGACGGCATGGCCAATTGTCCGCACTGCGAAGCAAATAGTATCTCCCCGCTAGCCAAGATTTGGTCTGGTAGCGCGTCGCCCGTGAAATGTCGGGCGTGTGGGCAGTACGCTTACGTACCAACCATGCCATTCTGGTTTGTGGCAATTGGCCAGGTTCTTCTTTTAGGATCTCTTGCCACTGCATTTCTGCTCTGGCACTGGTGGCCTCTCTTGCTATTTGGTATCGCAATAGTCTCTTGTGGTTCTATGGCTTGGCACATCTGCGCCATTTGTTCCAGTCTCTGCCAAAGATGCCAAGCGAACCATTCGCACCGGCAATGCAATTGTTGTAGGCGTATTGGTCATCTTTGCGGCGGTGTACTTTTTATCGCGATATGCCGTCTAACAATTCGTTGGAGCCGAACGCGCTTCGCTCCACCAACCACGTGGCAGGTTAAGCTTGCCACGTGGTCGGCTCCGCTACGCACGCCGGCTCAACTCAGGCGTTAGATGCCATGGAAAATTCTAAGCGCGCATGTTCAACAGCTATCGTTTGGGTTTTCCTATCATTTTTAGTCGCCGTCATCGCGTTTGGGATTTTTATCAATCGTCCTCAAGATCACACTCTAAAACCCGGTGATGTTTGCCAATTTGCACAAGGTGGCACGCGGGATCAAGCGCTGAAATCCTTCTTAAGCAAGAACGCAGACACCCGAGAACTGGCAACCAACTACGGTCAATGTTCTGCAGTCTTGGTGCAGCCTAATTTTTGGTACGCAAAGGGCACAATTCGCACAAAGGCAATGGACTTACATCGTGTTCAACCGAGAGCCTTTGAAGCAATTGTTCATGCAGACAATGACGTTAATAACCCTTACGTGAAGGCCTACGGGCCACAACTTCATCTTTGTAGCTACAGCGTTGATGGTGCAGTCAACGTCGCTGATTACGCTAACAAGAAAATTTGTGGCAGAGCTCTTGAGTTTGATCTTTTCAAACGTCAAGCTGGCATCTAACAATGCGTTGGAGCCGAAACCACTTCGTTCCACCAAACACATGGCAGAAAAAGCTTGCCATGTGTTCGGCTCCACTACGTGTTTCGGCTCAACTTAGGCGTTATACGGTAGTGGTTATTGATTTTTCGGTTGGGTGCAACGCGATCTTTTAGCCAACCGTTCTGCCATCATCTCCAAGCCCGCTCCGGCAACTTCTGGCATTCCTCGTTTCGTGGCTGACCGCCTTCGGTCAGGCTTGGCGGCCGCTCGGCTTGCCAATGTTCGGGCCTTCGCACATGGGCATTCGCAGTAGCCGCGCCTGGTTCTACCAAAGCGGCCCTCGACTTCGGCCACAACAGCTCCCCCGCGAGTCTCCAGGTGCTCCAAGCCGTGTCTGCCCTCGGAAATTTCAATCGCATGCGCTGTTCCCTTGTTTCACGGAACTCCCCTCGCATAACAATTCGTTCAAGCCGAACCCGCTTCGCGGCTTCGGCGCTCCGGGCAAAACTTTGGCATGATCGGCTTCGGAAGCCACCCAACGGCGGGTCGGCTTAACTCAAGCGTTAGGCCTCACTGATGAATTCAAATAAAGTTCAAGATCAGTGCTGTCAATACCGCAAGAGGCAGCGTCTGTTCTACTTGTCTATTCCCACATTTTTCCTGATAGGCGCCACAACCGGCCTGATCGCTGCAATGCTTGGAATTCCCTGGGTCTTTTACGCTCTCACAGGCACCGCGGCTTTGGCCGTTGCTGCTGCTGCAAACTATGTCTTCTTCTTCAGGTGTCCTCATTGCAATAAGCACTTTGCATCATCGTGGTTCTGGCGTAATCCATTCACTCGGAAGTGCCTGCACTGTGGCAAGGCGTGCGGGAGTGATGCCTAACAATTCGTTCAAGCCGAACCCGCTTCGCGGCTTCGGCGCTCCGGACAAATATTTGGCATCACCGACTTCGGAACCGATCCGTTGCGGGTCGGCTTAACTCAGGCGTTAGACCTCATGGATAGATCTGCGGCAAATGAAGCATTAGCTGATTCGTTTTCCCGGCCATCCGCGACAGCCTGTACTTGGCGCGATGATCGAGAGACCTACATCGCAGAGGAGCAACAGGCACTTCGCGAGTCCCAGATTGATCCAATCCCCGTTAAGGGTGTCGCTTCAGAGAGCTACCAGCAGCACTTCGGCGCCGATGATGTCGTGCGTGACTATTTCGCCATTGCAAAACGAGGCGAAACATGGCTCTTGTATTCGCCAGGCTCGGGTGAGTTCGCTAAAGCCTACGGTTCGGATACATCACAGCCACTTGGCCTCCTTGCGTTCTCCTCAAGAGACGCGCTCGCTGAGTGGCTAGGCTGAGGTCTAACAATGCGTTCAAGCCGAAACCGCTTCGTTCCACCAAACACATGGCAAAAAAAGCCTGCCATGTGTTTGGCTCCACTACGCAGTTCGGCTTAACTTAGGCGTTAGCGCTCATGGCGTTCAAGCTAGTCTTTTTTCAATTCCTTTTCGGTTTCGCGATCGGTGGTGGCTCACAGCTCTACGTGTCTGGCTTCTTGCTAGTTTCAGAGTCCATCGACAGTCCTCGATGGCCTACTCGTTGGTGGTATCGCTATTGTGCTGTTTCGTTTTGGTTCTCTATTTCGCTTCTATTAGTCCTCGCGGCGTATGGCGCACTGCTCAAGATCTTAAAACAGGAAGAGATCATACGATCCCACCAATCAATCTTGGTGTTCACGGCATTGCTCTTAGCGCTCGGGTTTTACTTTGTCGATCGCCGCATCAAGCTCTACTTCAACCCCAGGAAACTTGCCGCTCGCGAGGCACTAGCAGCCAAGGCACGACGTCGGAGTGAGCGCTAACAATGCGTTCAAGCCGAAACCGCTTCGTTCCACCAAACACATGGCAGAAAAAGCTTGCCATGTGTTTGGCTCCACTACGCGTTTCGGCTCAACTTAGGCGTTAGCTGCCACAAGCAGATTTATTTATGTCTCTAGCAAATATTCTTCTTATGGCTGCCGCTGCTCTTGGGGCCATATTCGTCCTTCTGTTCTTCCGCCTCATCTCGGGACTTGAACCCGAGCAGCGAAAACTATTGGCTGACCCGAAGCCAGGCAAGGTCGTCAACGTTCTCACGGCACTCCCGGTGCTTCTTCTTGTTTTTGGACCGCCGAACTATCGCGTAATTGCTGCAGGGGCCTTTATTGTTGGCATCCTCATCATGACCTGGGTGCAACACCGCTGGTTGTTGGCTCACGGAGCAAAGCCGGAGCTAACAAGTCGTTTACTGCTCCTCTCGGGCGCATCGCTTTTAGCGCTCACGGCGTTCTCCGGTTCAATGATCCTTGGGAGTTAGTGCATGCGCGTGCAATCGCAAGTGGCAGCTAACAATTCGTTCAAGCCGAACCCCTTCGCTCCACCAGCAACATGGCAGGTTAAGCTTGCCATGTTGCCGGCTCCGCTACGCGGTTCGGCTTAACTCAGGCGTTAGGCCGCGGAAGATCAAAGGCATTGCAGTAGTGGTCAGTCGCTGGCGTCACGTGATTTGAACTACAGGCATTTCAGGCGGCGTTGGCCAGCAACAGGCGCGCCCATGCAATATGGGTCGCGCCGATCGCCTGGCACTCGCTGGCTCCCGTGATTGCGCTCACGGTTGGCCGCAGGCGCCCGACTCATCCGGCTTCGGGTCTAGTGGAGGTTCACGGCATGCCAGTCTTATCGCGGTGTGGCGCCCTAACAACTCGTTTGAGCCGAACACGCTTCGCTCCACCAGCCACGTGGCAGGTTAAGCTTGCCACGTGGCTGGCTTCGCTACGCATGCCGGCTCAACTCAGGCGTTAGACCGCTGATGAAAATAATCGCAATACTTGCCCTTCTTCTACAAGCATCCGCTGGCGCCTCGCAGCCCGTTGACTCTTGCCCAAAGCTACCGCCCGACTCAGGTGTGACCTGGACCTATCAGCATGGGCCAGACTTCGGCGTCTGCTATGCGGTGGACTCAGCAAAAAAAAAGAGACGTCTTTGGCGTGTACTTGGGTTTTGCTCCCGGTTTTCACCCAAATCATGCGGCGCCCTCGACTAGAGGTGTGGTAGGTGGCCATAAGGTCAGTTGGTACCGGCGTGATCCAAGCAGCGATCCAGAGTTTTCACAGGAGACCTTGGTCAAACTTGACCGCCAAGGCAGTGTTGCGCATGTATGGGTTACTGCCAACTCTCATCAGCAATTGCTGCAGCGTCTCGCAATTCTTAGTCGGCTGGAGTTCCGGTAGCGGTACGCGGTCTAACAATTCGTCGGAGCCGAACGCGCTTCGCTCCACCAACCACGCGGCAGGTTAAGCTTGCCACGTGGTCGGCTCCGCTACGCACGCCGGCTCAACTCAGGCGTTATACGGGGATAGCAATGATTGTGTGTTCAGCAGTGAAGCGATCGATTCGCTTCTCTTGCTGCATAGACCTACACGCTCGCTTCAAAATTTTTTTCCGCATCCTTGCCCTCGGGCCAAACAGCTTGCCCGCGACTCTCCAGGTGCTCAAGCCGTGTCTGCCCTCGGGAATTCCGATCGCATGCGCTGTTCCTGGATCTCACGGAACTCCCCTCGCATAACAATTCGTTCAAGCCGAACCCGCTTCGCGGCTTCGGCGCTCCGGCCGAAGCTTTGGCATGATCGGCTTCGGAAGCCACCCAACGGCGGGTCGGCTTAACTCAAGCGTTAGGCCGCAGAAGAGCAAAAAGCTTTCAGCAGTGGTCAGTTGCGAGCGTCGAGAGGTTTGTACTCCATGCATCAAAGCTGCGTCGGCCAGCACCAAGTGCGCTCCAGGCATTTTCGGATGCGTTCACATGCCTGGCACCCGAGCGCTCATGGGATTGCGCCCAAGCTTCGGAGCGGCGCGCCCGACTCACCGGCTTCGGGTCTAATGGAGATTCATGGCATGCCAGTCCTATCGCGATGCGGCGCCCTAACAACTGGTTTGAGCCGAACACGCTTCGCTCCACCAGCCCATGCGGCAGGTTAAGCTTGCCACGTGGCTGGCTCCGCTACGCATGCCGGCTCAACTCAGGCGTTAGGTCTCACATGCAAATTATTTTTGCGCCAGCTTCTTTCCCTGCTAATTGCAGGCTGTGGCACCACTGCCACACGGTCTATCGGCGCTCAAGCAACAAGCTGCTACAGGAGTACCGACGGACTGCGTTACAACAGCTTCTATCTACAACTCAAGCCACGCAGTAGCTACAAGATCGTTCTGCAGGGAGATATCGGCACTTGGGGCGAAGGCTTCGGGAGATTGGTCACAAGAGTCTGGCACCGTAACGCTCAGCCAGAAAACGGTCAAAGGCCTGATCGAGTTCCCAACACGCTTCAATATTCAGCGAAATGGTTCGCTCAAGTTTGACTATCAGGGTGCGGGGTATTCGGATGGCGGAACCAATCTCATGCCAAGCGAGTGTGAGTCCTAAGGATTCGTCGGAGTTGAACGCGCTTCGCTCCACCAACCACGTGGCAGGTTAAGCTTGCCACGTGGCCGGCTCCGCTACTCGACGCCGGCTCAACGCAGGCGTTAGGCCTCATATGTTGGACGCTCTATTTCTCGCATCAGTTGCAGTAGCAGTTGTCTTGGGCAGCGCATACTTCATGTGCCTGAGCCGGCTCTATGACGTCGTCTATGCCCGAGCAGCCGGAGTGGCTAAAGTACAAGGGCGAGCCAAGCATTTTCTATGCAAACATGCCTCGTAGATTTGATCCAAATGTAAGCATGCGTGTTCTCGCCGTCGCGTTTGGCCCCAAGGCCCGTCTGCTTAAGGACACGTCTGCTCATCTGTGCGCCAAGGCAATACGAATTCTATTGCCAATCGGTGTTCTGCTATTTACATTTATCTTTTGGTATGTGTTGACCGATGCTGAGGCCTAACAATGCGTTGGAGCCGAAACGACTTCGTTCCACCAAACACATGGCAGAAAAAGCTTGCCATGTGTTTGGCTCCACTACGCGTTTCCGGTCAACTTAGGCGTTAGGCACCAATGTTAGGAATTGCGCTCCGCGACTTTTGCTAGTTCTTGGCCTTCGTGCTTTCCTGGCGTTACGGCGAGAAACAGTTGTTCGTCGTGAGTTCGGTCAAAACGCAACACTAGATTGGGTTGTCCTGCTTTATCTGCTTGGCCCTCTTACACTGTTATTGGGTTTACGCCTGCTGCCGCAAACCCTCTGTTTTGTAGTTGTAGCCGCCTTCTATATCTGCGCGCTTGTTCTATCCTCCAGACAACGGACTGCTTTGGAGTGTTCCGGCACAGATAGAGTCAAGGGCGCGTTGGAAGCAACCTCTTCCGCGTCTCTCGGGGCCATTGTCGGCATCATTTACGTTTGCTTATCCGGCATCTTTGTTCTAGTCGCGCTTGGGATCCGATCCCCCGCGCTTGGTGCCTAACAATTCGTTGGAGCCGAACGCGCTTCGCTCCACCAACAACGTGGCAGGTTAAGCTTGCCACGTCGTCGGCTCCGCTACGCACGCCGGCTCAACTCAGGCGTTAGCTCTCAGGATCAAAATTCTTGAACCCCAAGCAAAGAATCGTGGCGGTGACGTCAATAGTCGCGCTTGTCCTACTCAACACATGGGGCCTTGTGCGCTTTTCAGCCTTGCTAGATCCAGTCGGCTTGCCCGCCGGATCAGCTTCTGTTCGCGTGTATGAGGCAGCATCAGGGAGCTTTCCAACTGTTCCGGTAAAAAAACACGTCAATGAGGAAGTCGTAGACGCTGCCACGCGAGTGCATGTGCTTGTAAAGCGTGGCTTTTGTACCTCCGTCAACTCGGAACCCTCTTTGTCTCACCCTCTTAGTGCTAGCTGTAGGTTTGTTGGCGTACTGGCTTCTTGGCTCTAGGCGTTTGCGGCCTGAGAGCTAACAATTCATTCAAGCCGAACTCGCTTCGTTACAGCAAAAGCGTGGCATAAGAAGCTTGCCACGCTTTTGCCTCCACTACGCAAGTCGGCTTAATTCAGGCGTTAGACCTCATGAACAAGGTTTTGGCAATTGTCGCTTTTGCTTGTTCAGCCCTCGCTGCCTGCGCGACCACATCCAATACACCAACTGTCTACCCTGATTTCTATCTTGATAGAGCCACCCAAGCAGTGGCTGTAGTGCAGGTTTCTCCAGGCCAATATCTGCCCGAGCTAGAAGAGTGCACACAGCCGAATGTAATCTGCTTGCATTCGCCCTTCTGGTTCAACGCAAAAGTAGTAGACCTCATATACGGTGCTCTACCTTCGGAACGCCTTAAGGTCTCGACGCTCAGCCACTACGGCAGCATCCCTGATAAAAAGCCAAAGATACCTTGGTTAATTTCCATGGTCATTTCTGTGCTAAGACGTAATTATGCCGTTGTATGCGTCGGAGGAGCTGACTAGGCGAAAGGATGGGGCGCTTTTTATTCTAATTACTTACCCTCATGAGCCCTCTTGGCTACCGTGCTCTGTCTCGAAGCTGCAAGAACCTGTTGCAAGAAAAGATTTTCCGCGATCCGAAATTATTCCAAGTGATGCATATGCTGTTCGCACGCTTCCCAAGTACTACAACGTTAGTGGCGCTGGCGCATTTCCCAAGCAAGGCATCAATGTCGAGAGGTTGCGTGAACACTTGGCTCATCTAAAACCTAGTGTCCAGGACATGAAATGCGAGTCTGAATCAGAGCAATCGCAATGAGGTCTAACAATGCGTTCAAGTCGAACCCACTTCGCTCCACCAAACACATGGCAGAAAAAGCTTGCCATGTGTTTGCCTCCGCTACGCGGTTCGGCTTAACTTAGGCGTTAGGTGCGCATGATCCGTCATCTCTCTTGTGAGTTCGTATTAAAGCGAATGCCAAACGGCGGCACTGCTGTCCTTTTACGCAGCACGATCATCTCGCTGGGCCTCTACCTGATAGCAATCTCTATCAAGTCACGGGTCACACCGGGCACAACATGGTATTTTGATCTCGTCAGTTTTCGGGTGCTGATCGCAGAGACAATCCCGTGGTTTGGCGCCATATTTGCGGGCGTCTATGTCGCCTTGTATTCCCGCTTTGCGTCTCAATGGAACTACCTGGCAACTCTTTACAACCAGATCATGCAAGCTGCGGTGGAGAACCCACCAAAGGGCATCTCGCGCGAGTCGGCTTTGCGCCTTTGGCAAGCTGGCTTCATAGAGGATGCGGGGAGGATCTACACCTCGCGGGCAAGCCTATGTTTGCCTCAATTATCAACAGCATGCTAGGCAAACCTGAGACCCGTGAGTACTTCATTGCTCACTCTCCTGGAGGTGCGGAGCGCCTAGCCAAGCTCGAGCTAAGAGTTGCCCGAGCGCTAGAGTCCTCCATTCGCCATCAAGGACTTGAAGTTACGGAACAGACGATGCCAACTCCTACGCCCACACCCCCGAGCCCAACGCCACCGCCCTGTGGGTCATGGCCCATGAATTGCGCACCTAACAATGCGTTCAAGCCGAAACCGCTTCGTTCCACCAAACATAGGACAGAAAAAGCTTGCCATGTGTTGGCTCCACTGCGCGCTTCGGCTTAACTTGGGCGTTAGGCCGCGGAAGATCAAAAGCATTGCAGTAGTGGTCAGTCGCTGGCGTTACGCCATCTAAACTACAGACAATTCAAGCAGCGTCGGCCAGCAACAGGCGCGCTCCATACAATATCGGTTCGCGCCCGAATCGCCTGGCACTCGCTGGCTCCCGTGGTTGCGCTCACGGTTGGCCGCAGACGCCCGACTCACCCGGCTTCGGGTCTAGTGGAGGTTCATGGCATGCCAGTCTTATCGCGGGGCGGCGCCCTAACAACTCGTTTGAGCCGAACACGCTTCGCTCCACCAGCCACGCGGCAGGTTAAGCTTGCCACGTGGCTGGCTCCGCTACGCATGCCGGCTCAACTCAGGCGTTATGCTGCAGCGCCGGAACTTCTCGCGACCGGAAAGTAGGTTTCAGAATTTCCGGACAGGTCAACGCGGCATGCGCCGAGTGACTGAATTGGCGGCCATCTGCTACAAAAGCGGAGAGGCCAAGCGCACAAAGCGTGCTTTGCAGCATTGGCCTCTCCGCTTTTGTCGCGCCCTTGGAACGCAACCTTTCGCCCATCAGATTCCGAGCGGCCAGGCAACCCTTGCGCCCAGCAGTGTCCGCTTGTGGAGGCAGTCGTCTGCACCATAACAAGTCAATCAACCGGAACCCGCATCGGCGCTTGAATGCTCCGGGCGAGATCTGGTTATCATCAGTGCCAAGACACGGATCCGCAGCGGTTCCGGTTATTTCCAGGCGTTATGCTGCAGCGCCGGAACTCCAGGCGACCGGAACGGGGCTTTCAGAATTTTCCGATGCATCAACGCGGCATTCGCCGAGTGACTGAATTGGCGGCCACCTGCTACAAAAGCGGGGAAGCCAAGCGCACAAAGCGAAGCTTCGGAGCACTGGCTTCCCCGCTTTTGTAGCACTGTGCAGCGCAAACCTTCGCCGACCGGATTGCCGATAGCCGTGGCCACCCTCGCGTCTCGCACTGTGCGCTTGTGGAGGCAGTTGGTCTGCACCATAACAAGTCGTCCAACCGGAACCCGTATCGACGCTTGCTTGCTCCGGCAAAGATCTGGTTATCATCGATGCCAAGAAACGGATCCGCTCGGGTCCGGTTAACTCCAGGCGTTAGCTCCACAAATAGCCATCATGATTATTTGCAAGAAATGCCCATCCTGTGATCATTCAGTAGAACTTGATTTTATTGCTTTGTGTGGGCTTTCAGGTGGCACTGCGACTTGGAAACGGAAGTGCACAGCCTGTAAAACGTACTTCCGCTTACCTCTGGTTGCTGGTGCTCTAGTCAGCCTAATCAGCATACTCACCGCCGTTGCGTTATCTATACAATTGACCCTCTCGCATGCGGTATTAGGCGTTACAGCAGGCGTGTTGTGTTGGTACGTGATTAGCGGGTTCCTTCGCTTTCTATTCCTTCGGCGAACCGCCCTTGTGCAGGTGTAGAGCTAACAATGCGTTCAAGCCGAACCCACTTCGCTCCACCAACAACGTGGCAGAAAAAGCTTGCCACGTTGTTGGCTCCGCTACGCGGTTCGGCTTAACTTAGGCGTTAGCCCCCAGAGAGAAGTACTTTGGCATCAGGCGCATGTGCAAATTGCTCAAGCGAGATTTCACTCAAGTGGTTGGACACCATTCCAACTAGTTGGGGAACCATCGCCACTCGCTGTTTGAAATGTGGCAAGACCTGCAGAATGCCTTGGCTCATTTCCATGGGTATGCAGATCTTGTCGCTCGCAATAGGAGTGGTTTTTACCTTTTACCTAGCATGGACCAGGATCACATCACTACAAGTGAATGTAATTCTTACCGTATTGCTAGTTGTAGTATCTTTTCGCGCCCAAGTTTCTCTGTACTTCCGGTTTGCAGCAAAGCCATTAGTTCTAGATTAGTCTAGGCCGCTAACAATGCGTTGGAGCCGAAACCACTTCGTTCCACCAAACACATGGCAGAAAAAGCTTGCCATGTGTTCGGCTCCACTACGCGTTTCGGCTCAACTTAGGCGTTAGGCCGCGAAGAGCAAAAGCTTTGCAGCAGTGGTCAGTCGCCGGCGTTACGTCATTCGAACTACAAACATTTCAAGCAGCGTCGGCCAGAAATAAGTGCGCTCCATGCAATATCGGTTCGCGCCCGAAACACCTGGCCCTCGCTGGCTCCCGTGGTTGCGCTCACGGTTGGTCGCAGGCGCCCGACTCACCTGGCTTCGGTTCTAGTGGAGGTTCACGGCATGCCAAGCCTATTGTGCTACGGCGCCCTAACAACTCGTTTGAGCCGAACACGCTTCGCTCCACCAGCCACGTGGCAGGCTAAGCTTGCCACGTAGCTGGCTCCGCTACGCATGCCGGCTCAACTCAGGCGTTATACGGGGATAGATCTTGATTTCTGGGTCAGCTGCAACGCAATCGTTCAGCACGCTGTTCTGCGAGCATTTCCAGGCCCGCCTCGGCAACACTCCGCGGTTGTCGCTTCGTGGTTGATCGACTTCGGCCTGGCCTCGCGGCTCTCAGCTTCGGAGACAACCGCTCGCCCGCGAGCGCCGAGGTACTTCTAGCTGTGTCTGCCCTAGGGCGAGACCTCCACAGGCGCTGTCATCCCGCACCACGGGTCGCCGGGCGTATAACAACTCGCTCAAGCCGAACCTACTTCGCTCCACCGGCAACATGGCAGGTTAAGCTTGCCATGTCGCCGGCTCCGCTACGCAGGTCGGCTTAGCTCAGGCGTTAGAGCGCTGCAATAAAATCATTGAGGCCAGCAGAGCAAGAACATGGACAAGTCCCTTAAGGCCGGCGCAGTTTTCAATCCGAATGGCCTACATAGAGATGCGGCGCTCGATGGTGATCCGCCGAACTATTTGTGGTGCCTACATTGCGAGCGAGCCTACGTTCGAGGCGAGTACCGGGAGGTTCGGGATCTCCAGATGTGTCCGTACTCCGGCTGCAACGGAGACACAGTTATAGATGCATGGGACTGGAACTCCATCCGAGAGAACAATCCTAGCTATCCAGAAAATCCACTTGAGGGCGTTGTGTACTCCATGTATGGCAAGTGATGGTGACTCGTACGCGCTCTAACAATTCGTTCAAGCCGAACATGCTTCGCTCCACCAATTGCATGGCAGGAAAAGCTTGCCATGCAATCGGCTCCGCTACGCACGTCGGCTTAACTCAGGCGTTAGGCCGCAAAATGAAACGAGCGCTCCACTTACCAGCACTTTTTTTTCTGATTGTTGCTTCCTCAGTGACATGTGCCGCCATCTATTGGAGATGGCTCAACATCTCAACAAACCCAGAACAAATTACCTGCACTTCAGGCGATTACGCGCCCCCATTCTGCTCCACCGGATTCACCTACGAAACAACAATAATCTGCGGTGTTGCAGCACCAGTCATTGGCTGGTTGATTTATAAGGCGTTCTTTAGCAAATACTCAGTGAGCAAACGTGATGCGCCCTAACAATTCGTTGGAGCCGAACACGCTTCGCTCCACCAGCCACGCGGCAGGTTAAGCTTGCCACGTGGCTGGCTCCGTTACGCATGCCGGCTCAACTCAGGCGTTAGGCCGCGGAAGATCAAAGGCATTGCAGTAGTGGTCAGTCGCTGGCGTTACGCCATCTGAACTACAGACATTTCAAGCAGCGTCGGCCAGCAACAGGCGCGCTCCATGCAATATCGGTTCGCGCCCGAATCGCCTGGCACTCGTTGGCTTCTAGGGTTGCGCTCACGGTTGGCCGCAGGCGCCCGACTCACCCGGCTTCGGGTCTAGTGGAGGTTCATGGCATGCCAGTCTCATCGCGGTGCGGCGCCCTAACAACTCGTTGGAGCCGAACACGCTTCGCTCCACCAGCCACGCGGCAGGTTAAGCTTGCCACGTGGCTGGCTCCGCTACGCATGCCGGCTCAACTCAGGCGTTAGGCAACATGAGCAAGATTGCCGCTGATCAATTCGCAGAAATGAGCGCGCCGTTGCTTCGACTAACTGAAGCAAGGTACTTGTTTGATCAGTTCAAGTCCGCACGTAACGCAGAGCCGAACCACGGCCTGTTCCTTCTAACGGTGTACTTCGACTCATTCTTGTTCTGCCTCGTGTCAATCGAAGAAATGGTAGACACTGCTACACGAAGCAAGTTACGGGCCATTCCGTCTTTCCTGTTCTTCAAGGCGCTCCGCAACATCACGACACATCACAGCGTTCTTTCCGGGGTCAAGGGTAAGTTCCCCAGACCGATCTCGCGCATAGTGTCTGTCGGGGTTGGCTGTAGCGTCGAGTTCTCTGAGCAATTTTTCTTGCTGCCAGACAGGCTAAGAGCCATATTCGATACTGTTCTAACGGAGCGTCCACGAGAAACGAGGACAATAGAGGCAGCGCAGAGCTATCTGTCGATACTTGAGGCTGCAGGCCAGAAAATTATGGTCGTGGATCTGATTCAAGCCGTGGTCTCAGATGTTGAGCCGCATGTTGCCTAACAATTCGTTCAAGCCGAACCTACTTCGCTCCACCAACAACATGGCAGGTTAAGCTTGCCATGTTGCCGGCTCCGCTACGCAGGTCGGCTTAACTCAGGCGTTAGGCCTTGCAAAAGCCCCGATCATCTATACAATGTACAGATGATCAAATTTGACTGGGATTCGGCTAAGGCCGCCTTAAACCTCAGGAAGCATGGCGTTTCCTTCGAGGAGGCCCAGTCCGTCTTCTACGACGAGTTCGCCATTCAGTTCTACGACGAGCCTCATTCATCTAATGAGGAGCGTTTTCTCATGCTCGGCATGAGTAGCGGCGCTCATCTTCTTATCGTTTGCCACTGCGAGCGCGGCGCTGGCGACGTGATCCGCATCATTTCAGCGCGAAAAGCTACGAAGCATGAAAGCTCCTTCTACGGGCAGTGACCAACATGAAAAAAGAATACGATTTTTCCAAAATGAAATCCCGCAAAAACCCTTATGCGGCTAAGCTAAAGAAGCCAGTCTCTATGCGCCTCTCCGAGGACGTAGTGGATTACTTCAAAGACATGGCTAGTGACGCGGGTGTTCCTTACCAGAGCCTGATTAATTTGTATCTGCGCGACTGTGTCATGAAACATCGCAAGGTGCAGATTGATTGGCCAAGCAGCAAGGCCTAACAATGCGTTCAAGCCGAACGCGCTTCGCTCCACCAAACATAGGGCAGAAAAAGCTTGCCCTATGTTTGGCTCCACTGCGCGTTTCGGCTCAACTTAGGCGTTAGACCTCCTTGAACGAGACATTGCCACCTGAAAAATTGCCGAGACCGTGGCACTGGACCGTTCGCCTGATCTTCGGGCTACTCTTCGGCTTTTGTGCTCTCTTTTGTTTCGCAGTTGCGTGGATTCCGATCTTAGATCCACAGCCCGCGGCTCCCGCTGCCAACAGGATGCTCGGCATCGTTTTAGCCCTACTTAGCATCTGGGTCATGTCACTCGCCCTGCGACTTTTGTTCAACAGGCCCAATTTTGGCGGGCTCTTGTCACCGCTTTTCCTCAAAGTTGCCTCTATCTACATGTTTGTTATACCTGTTATCGCATTCGTTGCTGGCAGCTACGCAATCTGGCCGCTATGGCGTTACGCACAGGTCGTTCTATTCTTTTTGGGTGGTATGGGCCTTTGGCGCCTGAGTGCTTCGCGTAAAGCAAGAAATCTTAAAGCCTGAGGTGTGAATTAACACCCCAAGTGCAACACTCCTGAGAGTTGTTGCAGGCGTTGGGCTGGTGCCTGGTAGCCATAGCGTTTCGGCTTAACTCAGGCGTTGAGCCACACGCGATCAATGTCACAGAGCAGTGCTTGAGGGAGTCCGCATGAAAACCCTTGTCCTCGTCACGTCATTGTTTCTCGCAGCCTCGAGCCATGCTGGGGAAGGATCGGTTGCCACTTGGCAACCGAAATTCATTGACCTCACCCAGGGCATGCCACGCCAGCAGGCTGAGGCTGAAATCGCCAAGGCCAGAGGCGTCAAATCGGCCTATGAGCTGTGGGCAATGGACACCAGCGATCTGGTTGCCTATCGGCTTGATTCAAGAACAATCCTGCTCGTGACCTACAAGCCAGGAACGCCCGCGGCACATGTGGCGGCTGGGTACGGGCATGCCGGCCACCCTCCTGTGGATGGCACGCTAGTTAGCTATCGGCTCCTTGCGCTACAGTGACTGGCCAATGGTGGGCGTGCCTGCTGCATAGCTGTTCGACCGGGCCGACACCACTCGGTAGCTCCGCCCTTGCGCTACGCTGGCCCAGAGCGTTTTCCAGTTCTCGATCCGGCTCGACCCAGGCGTTAGAGCGCTCATGAGCATCTCGCAATCCCGATGATTTCGAAGCTTCCTCAATGGGTGTGGACCGGCGCCTGGGTGCTCGCTTTCATTGCTGGCATCGTCAATGTGGTTGGCCTGCTTGGTTTTGAGCATCAAGCGATTACCCACCTCACGGGGAACACATCGCTGCTTGGGGAGGCGTTGGCTACGCTCAACCTTTCGGCAGTAGTGCATCTGGCGGCCCTGATCGGCGCATTTGTAGCTGGCACTGTCATAAGCGGCTTCCTCATACAGGACAGCACGCTGCAACTTGGCCGCAGGTATGGGGTTGCCCTGCTTCTGGTGTCGCTGCTGCTTTTTTCCTCCGTCCCGCTCCTCGAACACAAGAGCGTTTACGGCATGTACGCCGCGGCGTGCGCGTCCGGCCTTCAAAATGCAATGGTGAGCACCTACAGTGGAGCTGTCGTGCGCACCACGCACCTGTCCGGAATGTTCACGGACCTTGGCATCTTTCTTGGACATGCCTTGCGCGGTTTACCGGTAGACGCGAGGCGCGTGCGCCTCTGCCTGCTGGTTATATCGGGCTTCTTGTGCGGTGGCGTTGCAGGCACGCTGGCGTTCCAATCCTTCTCCTACCTGGCGCTTCTTCTGCCAGCTGGTCTCACCGCTGTCGTTGCGATTGGGTACTGGCTGTATCGGATACGCAGGGAGCAAGATTGAAAGTTGGCAGCGATGCGGTCAAGCGCTGCGTCCTGGCCGAAAACGGATCGCGGCAAGAAACGCGTAGGAAATCCGTCGCCGCGACGACGCTGCCACGGCGTTTGCTCCAGGCTTTCCTTTTTCGGAACTTGCTTCTGCGCCTAGGGTGACATCCCCAACCATTGGAGATGTCACCGTGAATATTGTCGCCGACAAGCCCCGGCTCCTGGATCAATTGCGCAGCAGGATCCGACTGAAGGGATATTCGCGCTCGACCGAGAACATTTATGCGTATTGGGCCAAGCGATATGTCCTGTTCCATGGCAAGCAACATCCTGCCGCAATGGGGGCACGGGACGTGGAGGCTTTCCTGTCCAACCTTGCTTCGCGGGAACAGGTCTCGGCTTCGACGCAAAACCAGGCGCTGGCGGCCCTGATTTTCCTGTATCGGCATGTGCTGGACAAGCCGCTTGGCAAGGTCAAGGCGTTCAAGGCCAAGCACTATCAACACATTCCAACGGTGCTGGCCGTTGATGAAGTGCAGAGGCTATTGGGCAGCATGTCCGGCACGAAGCGGCTGATGGCCGAGCTTGTCTACGGCTCCGGCATGCGCATATCCGAAGCACATGGACTCAGGATCCAGGACATCCATTTCTCGACCCGGCGCATCCTGGTGCATGACGCCAAGGGACGAAAGGACAGGTTTACCCTGTTGCCCCAACGCTTGATCAAGCCCCTGCATCGACACCTGCTCAAGGTCAAGGCGCTGCACATCAACGACCTGGCAGCGGGACATGGCGCAAGCGTCATGCCGCGTGCCTATGCCAAGCGGATGACGCGTGCGCGCAAGGATTTCATGTGGCAATTCGTGTTTCCGTCACGTACGCGCTTCCATGACAAGGGCACGGGTGTCAGTGGTCGCTGGCATATCCATGCAAGCACCCTTCAAAAGGCCGTCCAGCGTGCCGCAAAGCTGGCTGGTCTGCGCAAACGCGTCACTGTCCACACCCTGCGGCACAGCTTTGCCACGCATCTGCTCCAGGATGGTTGCGACGTTCGCAAGATCCAGGCGCTTCTGGGGCATGCGCATATCAACACGACGATGGTGTATGTCCACATCGTGGATGCGCAGCAATTGGAGGTGGTCAGTCCGTTGGATCGCCACTTGTCGGGACGGATGGACGGCATGGGTGGAGCCGATCCTGGTTTGGGCCACACACCAGGGTTGTTCCGTCATTGATGTCCCAGGGAAAACCGAGGCCATGGGCATGTGCCCCATCTATGGGGATACCCATGCCGGATGGGCGTGCCGGCATGGATCCGTACCGCGCACCATGCCCACCCGTGCCCCCTTGCGCCGCCGGCTACTTTGCCTCGCCGCCCCCGAACGGCGACAATCGCCGCCCTGCACCTGCTGTGAGACCTGCCTTGAGCTTCCAGGAACTGATCGATTTTGCCCGCGCCCACGAGCTGCTGTCGCTGGGGCTGGTGGCACTGACCGTGGCGATCATCGTCAACGAGGTCCGGTCACGCTTTCGTGGCTACAAGGCGGTGGCGCCGGCCGGGGTCACTGCCCTGGTCAATCGCGAAGACGCATTGGTGGTCGACCTGCGTCCCCTGGCCGACTTCGACAAAGGGCACATCCCGGGATCGAAAAACGTGCAGATGAGCCAGTTCGACCCGGAAAACAAGCGCTTGGCTGCTGCCAAGGCACTGCCGGTGGTGCTGGTCTGCAAGAGCGGCCAGACCGCTGGTGGCGCCGCCAAGCGGCTGCGCAATGCCGGGTTTGAGCGTGTGTTCGTGCTCGACGGTGGTATCGGGGCCTGGCAGCAAGCCGACTTGCCGTTGGTCAAGGGCAAGGGCTGACGATCCTGGGCTTTGACGAGCGACAGGGCGAGGGCCACCGACTGAACTGCCAGCTTGATGCGCTTTTGGCTGGCTGTCCGCACCCCCAAGCCCTTGTCTGGCAGCCCCGAGCCCCAAGGTCTGCCATGCGATAATCCCCTTCTTTACATGCATCCCGCTGGAGTTCCCGATGTCCGAGCAAGACACCCCCGACAACGCCACCAATGGCGCCGCTGCTCCCCAAGCCGATGGTTCTGCGTCCGGCCTGGTCTTTTCGGTGGAAAAGTTCTATCTCAAGGATGTTTCGTTTGAAGCACCGGGTACGCCGCAGGTGTTCAACGAGGAAGGCCAGCCGCAGCTGCAGATGAACCTGCAACAGGAGGTGCAGCGCCTGTCCGACAACGCCTTCGAGGTCGTGCTGGGTGTCACCTTGACCTGCACCATTGGCGACAAGACCGCCTACCTGGCCGAAGTGAAACAGGCCGGCGTATTCACTCTGTCGGGTTTTGATGAGCAGACCCTGGACGCAATGCTCGGAACCCATTGCCCGACCGCGCTGTACCCGTATGCGCGCCAGGCGATCGGCAACCTGATCAGCGATGGCGGCTTCCCGCCGTTCCTGCTGCAGCCGATCAACTTTGAAGCGTTGTACGCGGACAGCCTGCGCCAGCGCGCGGCCCAGCAAGCCGAGGGCGGCGACGGCCTGGCCGACTCGGAAACCGCCGGCAACGCCTGATCCACCGGGGCACCGACTTGGCGCCGCAAACATCCGGATCGCGCTCGGCGGGGCTTCGCCCAGCAGCGCACCTCCAGTCCGACTCCGGCCCCGCTGGGCCGGCAACGCCTGACACGAACCCCCTGCGGGTCGCGGTGCTGGGCGCCGGATCGTGGGGCACCGCCCTTGCCGCGCTGATTGCGCGGCACGGGCACGATGCGGTGCTGTGGGGACGCGATACCGCAGTGGTCGAAGCCATCGACCAGCGCCACGAAAACACGCGGTACCTGCCCGGGATCGCACTACCTGCCTCGTTGCACGCCAGTACCGACATGGCGGCTTGCCTGCATGATGCCGACCTGGTGCTGGTCGTGGTGCCTTCGCACGCATTTACCCAGACCCTGCGCATGCTGGCGCCATTGCGCCCCGCGCGCGCCGGCGTGGCATGGGCCGCAAAAGGGTTCGAGCCCGGCTCCGGACGCTTCCTGCACGAAGTCGCAGCCGATGTACTGGGCCCCGATGTCCCGCTCGCCGTGGTCACCGGCCCGTCGTTTGCAAAGGAAGTCGCGCAGGGCCTGCCGACGGCGCTGACCGTGCATGGCGACCATCCCGATTTCGTGCAGCAGGTCGCCGATGTGCTGCATGGCCCCAGTTTCCGTGCCTATACCGGCAACGACATCCGCGGCGCCGAGTTGGGCGGCGCGATGAAAAACGTGCTCGCGGTCGCCACCGGTGCCGCCGACGGCATGGGGCTGGGTCTCAACGCGCGCACCGGCCTGGTCACCCGTGGCCTCAACGAGATGCTGCGGCTCAATGCCGCGATCGGTGGTCGCGCCGAGACATTGATGGGCCTGTCGGGCCTGGGCGACCTGGTGCTGACCTGCACCGGTGACCTGTCACGCAACCGGCGCCTGGGATTGGCGTTGGGACGCGGACAGTCACTGCAGGACGCGGTGCGCGACATCGGCCAGGTGGTCGAATCGGTGCAGACTGCCGACGAAGTCATGCGGCTGGCTGATCGCCATGGCATTGAGCTGCCGATTTCCAGCAACGTGCGTGACGTGCTGCACGGCGACATCACGCCGGCCGAGGCCTTGCAGCGGTTGTTGGCCCGCGAGCAGAAGGCCGAGAACGGCTAGGTCCTTTCAACGGGTTCGATGCGGCATCAGGACCTGCCTGTCGTTTTCCCAAGGACTAAAAGCAGATCCTTCGCTGCGCTCGGGATGACGATCCGGTTGGTCGGCGGGACGCGGCTGGCCGCCAGTGTCGGTCGGAAGCGATGCCGGCCTCACTATCTTTCCGGGTACGGCGTGCCATCGCGGTGCGTGTAGCCGTGCGCCGACTTGCCAGGGACACACAACAGGTCGATATCGGGATAGTCAACCGCATCCTGGTCCGGGTCGCGGCTACCGACTTCCAACACGACCGCGTCGGCCTGCGAGCGATTCTGCAAGTGGTGGCCATCGGCGACGCCGGCGGGGAAACCGGTGCACTCCCCGGCACGCAGGACTTCCTCGCCCTGCTCCGTGACCAGGACGACTTCGCCCTGGAGCACGTAGATGAACTCGTCCTCGTGGCTGTGCCAGTGGCGCTGGCTGGACCAGGTCCCGGGCGCCAGCCGCAGCTGGTTGACGCCGAACTGCGACAGGCCCGCGGCATCGCCCAGGCGGATCCGCTCGCGGCGCTGGCAGGGTGCATCGAAAGGGGGCGGGTAGTTGGTTCCGGTCGAACGCGGCAATGTGTCCGGATCGATGCGTTTGGCAACCTGCGTGTAGGTCATTGCCCTGCTCCTGGCGTATTGCAGCCAAGGATATTCCCCACGAGCGCGCCTTGGCATGTCAGCACATGAAAGCCTGGCGCATAAAAAAACCCGGCCGTCTCCGGCCGGGTCCGATCGCGGTGCCAGGGGAGGGAGCGCCCGCGATCTGCGGCGGTGCCGGGCGTAGGGGGTCGCCCGGACCGGTGATGCATTGTGCGCATTGGCGCCCAACCCCACCTGAAGCTGCAGGGGGGCGGCCCGGAACTTTTTTCGATGCGCTTGTCGGGTCGGCCTCCTGCTGGCGGCGCGTCAGGCGCCGTCGGCAAAACCACACTGGCGCCACGCTTCGTAGACGATGATCGCGACGGCATTGGACAGGTTGAGGCTGCGACTGTGGGCCTGCATCGGCAGGCGCAGCCGCTGCGCAGGCGGCAGCGATGCCAGCATGGCATCGGGAAGGCCGCGACTTTCGGAGCCGAACAGGAAGACGTCGCCCGGGACATAGGCCGGCGCGTCGTGCCGTGTCGTGCCGCGGGTGCTCAACGCGAACACCCTGGGTGGCTGGCCGTTGCGTTGCGTGAGTCCAGCAAGCGCTTCGTCCAGGTTGTCGTGGACCTGCAGCGATGCGTACTCGTGGTAATCCAGCCCGGCGCGGCGCAGCTGGCGATCATCCAGGTCGAATCCCAGCGGGGCGACCAGGTGCAGCCGCGCACCGGTATTGGCGCACAGCCGGATCACGTTGCCGGTGTTGGGCGGGATCTCGGGCTGGTGGAGGATGACGTCGAACATGCGGGGATGATGCCTGATCGGCATCCGGCTCGAGACCCTGGACTGCGGTTTGGCGGCGATGATGCAGGTGCGCGCTGCCCGCTATGGGATGGTCGCGCGTCGCGCCCCGCCAATCCACGCCGGCATCAGGCTGGACCCGGGGCAACCGCACCAGCCATGACGGGCCACGCGACAGGATGCAGCGCGGCTTGCGCGCCACTTCACCAGGGCAATGTGTTGCCCTGCCAATCGAGGAAGTGGCCGCTTTGCGCCTGGGTGGCGCCTGCGATCACCTGCAGCAGGCCCGCGGCCGAATCTCCGGGCGCCACCGTCGCATGGTCGCCGCCCATCTGCGTCCGCACCCACCCCGGATGCAGGGCCAACACGATGATGCCGCGCGGTCCCAGCGCCTGTGCCAGTTGCGCGGTCGCCATGTTTTGCGCGGCTTTGCTGATGGCGTAGCTGGGCGTGCCGAAACGGCCGACGCCGCTGATCGAGCCCAGCTGCGAGGAAAGGTTCGCCACCGTGGCACCGTCGACAAGCCAGGGTGCCAGTGCCTGGGTGAGCAACAACGGCCCGACGGCATTGGTGCGCAGGCTGTCTTCGAGCACCGTGGCCGACAGGTGGCCAAACCGCTCGCCCGAATGCAGCACGCCGGCGCAATTGACCAGCAAACCCAGGCGCAGCTCGTCAGCGATCAGCGGCAGTTCCGCAGCCAGCGCAGCAATCGACCGGGGATCGGCGACATCCAGCGGCAGCACGTGCAGGCAGCCAGGGTGCTCCGCAGCCAGGGTATTGAGTGCCGTGGCCTGGCCTGGCTGGCGGCAAGTGGCGACTACCCGGTCGCCGCGCGCGAGCAATTGCCGGACCAGCGCCAAGCCAAGGCCTCGGTTGCTTCCGGTGACAAGGGTGTGCGGTTTGTCCATCGGTGCAGTGTCGGCCATGCGGCGTCCACGGCTTGTCATGGATCGCCAGCAGGGGTGCGGGGTGGGACCTGGATGGCACAAAAGCGCCCAAGCGGTTGCTCTTGTGCCCACCCTTCATCCTTGCGCGCCCAGGCCCGGAAAAGGACTTGTGGCCTAGTGCCGACAGGCGTGCGGCCAGTTAGGATGCAAGGTCCGCGCCGGCACCCTGCCGCGCGTCTTGCCCGACCTTTGCACAGGAGTGCCCATGTCCCTCTCACCTTCCCGTACCGTATCGCTGTCGCGCAACCTGCTGCGAGGCGGTGCCTTGGCGCTGGCCCTGGCCGCCACCATGGGCGGCAGCTTCTATGCGCCGTCAGCCGTTGCCAGGACGTCCGCCAGCAGCAGCGTCGACATCGCCTACCAGCAGTTCACACTGCCCAACGGCCTGCGCGTGATCGTGCACGAGGACCACAAGGCGCCAGTCGTGGCGGTCAACATCTGGTACCACGTCGGCAGCCTGGACGAGCCGCAGGGCCGGACCGGCTTTGCGCACCTGTTCGAGCACCTGATGTTCAACGGTTCGGAGAACCATCCGGGCGAGTACTTCGAGCCCTTCGAGCTGGCCGGCGCCACCAACCAGAACGGCACCACCAACACCGATCGCACCAATTACTTCGAGAACGTCCCCACCACCGCGCTGGACATGGCGTTGTGGATGGAGTCCGACCGCATGGGCCACCTGCTCGGCGCGATCGACCAGAAGACACTGGACGAGCAGCGCGGCGTGGTCCAGAACGAGAAGCGCCAGGGCGAGAACCAGCCTTACGGCCAGTTGAGCAACGTCGAGACCAAGACGATCTATCCGGTGGGCCACCCGTACCACCACACCGTCATCGGCTCGATGAACGACCTCAACGCCGCGTCGCTGGACGACGTCAAGAACTGGTTCCGCAGCTGGTACGGCCCCAACAACGCGGTGCTGGTGCTGGCTGGCGACATCGACCTGGCCACGGCCAAGCAAAAGGCGGCCAAGTACTTCGGCGACATCCCGGCCACGCCCACCCTGGCGCAGCCCAAGGCCAACATCCCCGACATGCCCACCGAAGGCCGCACCGTGCTGGAAGACAAGGTCCCGCAGGTGCTGGTGGACCGCGTCTGGAACGTGGCCCAGGTCAACACCCGTGATGCCGACCTGCTGGAGCTGTTTGCCAGCGTGCTGGGTGGCAGCAAGTCGTCGCGACTGCAGAGCCGCCTGGTGTTTGAGGACAAGCTGGTCGACACCGTCTCTGCCTATTACAACGGTGCCCAGCTCGTCGGCATGTTCGGCATCGAGAGCCGCGTCAAGCAAGGTGTCGACCCGGCCAGGGTCGAGTCGATCGCCAACGAAGAGCTGCAGCGCCTGCTCAAGGACGGTCCGACCGCAGGGGAGCTGGCCCGCGCCAAGACCTCCTATCGCGCCGGTTTCATCCGTGGCATCGAGCGCATCGGCGGCTTTGGCGGCAAGGCCGACGCCCTGGCGTCGTGCACCATCTATACCGGCGATCCCGGCTGCTTCCGCGACACGTTGAAGAATGTCGACGAAGCCACTCCCGAGCAGGTGCGCCAGGCCGGCGTGAAATGGCTCGAGCGCAATAGCCACACCTTCGTGGTCAAGCCCGGTGAACGCACGCCCCTGGCCGAGGAGCCGACGGTCAAGCCCGCGCCGATGACGCTGCCCCCGGTCGATGCCAAGTACACGACCGTGGCCAGCGACCTGGATCGCAGCAAGGGCGTCCCGGCCGTCACCGACTTCCCGGACCTCAAGTTCCCGTCCCTGCAGCGCGCCAAGTTGTCCAATGGCACCCAGGTCGTGCTGGCCGAACGCCATGACGTCCCCGTGGTGCAGATGAGCTACGAGTTTGGCGGTGGCTACGCTTCCGACGGCAAGAACGACCTGGGCGCAGCCAGCTTCGCCATGGGCATGCTCGACGAGGGCGAGGGTGACCTCGACGCGCAGGCCTTCTCCGAACGCGCGCAATCGCTGGGTGCCAACCTGGGTGCCAGTGCCGACATCGACGGCAGCAGCGCCTACCTGTCGGCATTGAACGAGCAACTGGAGCCGTCGTTGCAACTGTTCGCGGACATGTTGCGGCAGCCGAACTTCTCGCAGAAGGAGATCGACCGGGTCAAGGCGACCTGGATCGCAGGCATCGCCCAGGAAAAAGCCCGCCCCAACGGCGCCGCACTCCGCGTGCTGCCGCCGTTGCTCTACGGGGATGGCCATCCTTATGCGATCCCGTTCAGCGGGAGCGGCACCGAAGCCTCGATCGGCGCGCTGGGCCGGCAAGACCTCACCGCCTACCACGACGCGTACGTGCGCCCGCAGGGTGCGACCCTGGTCGTGGTCGGCGACACCACGCTCAACGAGATCATGCCCAAGCTCGAAGCCGTGTTCGGCGACTGGAAGGGCACGGGTGAGGCCCCGGCGGCTGCCAGCATCCCGAAGGTCGCGCGACCCGATGGTCCGCGGGTCTTCCTGATCGACCAGCCCGGTGCGATCCAGGCCAACATCTTTGCCGGTGAACTGGTGCCGTCCACCAAGGACGATGGCGCCACCACCCTGGGGTTTGCCAACACCGTGCTTGGCGGCCAGTTCTCCTCGCGCCTCAACATGAACCTGCGCGAGGACAAGCACTGGGCCTATGGCGCTTACAGCTTCCTCAACAATGCCATCGGCCAGCGTCCGTGGATGGCATTCGCCCCGGTACAGATCGACAAGACCGCGCCGGCATTGCAGGAAATGTCGCGGGACATCACCGAGTACGCCACCGGCAAAAAGCCAGCAACCCAGGCCGAAGTCGCCAAGGTCAAGGCCGACCAGATCAACGGACTGCCCGGTTCATACGAGACGGCGCGCGCCGTGATGGGCGCCATCGGCGGCATCGTGCGCTACGGCCGCCCGGACGACTACGTCCTGCGCAACGCCGAGAAGATCAAGGCGCTGGACACCGACGACGTCAACGACGCGATCAAGACCATCGATCCCAATGCCCTGACCTGGGTCGTGGTGGGTGACCTGTCGAAGATCGAGCAGCCGATCCGCGACCTGAAGATGGGCACCGTCACGGTGATCGACGCCGACGGCAATCCGGTCGGCAAGGCAGCCGACAAGCCAGCGACGAAATAAGCGCTCTTGCCCCTCGCTTGCCAGGCAGGCGAGGGTTGGGGTGCTTTTGTTTCTTGCCAGCACTCCAGGGGACAGGCCTGCCGTCCTGCGCTGGCCGCTGGGGGCAATGGCAGGAGACAGGCAAGCATTCATGCGCACGGGGCCACAATCCCGTGCGTTTTTCTTTTTCGCGACCAGTACCCTTGCCGGATGCCGACCAACTCGACCGACTCGACCAACCAGGAGTTTCCATGCGCCTGACCACGCTTGCCGCCATCGCGTTTGCCACGACCGTTGTCCTTGCCGCCCCGGGCTGCACCTGGGTCCACATGGCGCCCGGTGCCAGCGCGGTGCAGGTCGTCAGCGGCGCACCGGCCGGCTGCGAGAACCGCGGCGAAGTGGAAGTCTCGGTCAAGGACAGGCTGGGTCCGTACGAGCGCAACGACTTGCGCGTCCGCGACGAGCTGGAGACTTTGGCCCGCAACGAGGCGCCGGGCATGGGCGCGGACACCGTGCAACCGCTTGCCCCGCCGACCGATGGCAAGCAGCGGTTCGCGGCCTGGCGCTGCAGGCGCTGAAGTCTCAACGGCCTGCAAGCGGAGTTGATCGGCGCGCGGCGGCGCGCTGAATTGAACCCGCATCCGACCTTTTATCGCGGCGCGGCGCGCGGCGGCGCGCTGAATTTAGCCTGCAGCCGACGTTGTATCGCGGCGCGGCCCGCAACGAGGCGCCGGGCATGGGCGCGGACACCGTGCAACCGCTTGCCCCGCCGACCGACGGCAAGCAGCGGTTCGCGGCTTGGCGCTGCAGGCGGTAGGGCCGTCGGACGCCAAGCCGTTGTGGCGGTAGGCAGTTGCCCTTGTAGGAGCGGCTTCAGCCGCGAGCGCTTGGCCTTGGGAGGAGCTCGCGGCTGAAGCCGCTCCTGCGAGGGCAACCACTCCTGCGCGACCGGGATGAATGCGGTGCTGGTCACGGGATTCAGGCTTTCCCCGCCAGACGCAGCCACTTTCCATGACGCCAGCGCCTTTGCACGGTATCCTGCGCAGTTCTCCGTGCCGATCGGGCACCTCGCGGTAGGTAGTACGCCCATGCTGTTCCAACATGTCGCCATCGCTGGCCTGTCACATATCGACGCGCCACGCCGCCTGGGTACGGACGAGATCAACGCCCGCCTCAAGCCCACCCTCGACCGCCTCGGCATCAAGACCGATGTCCTGGGCGAAGTCGCCGGCATCCATGCCCGGCGCTTGTGGGACGAAGGCATGCAGGCTTCCGATGCAGCGACGCTGGCCGGGGTCAAGGCATTGGCCGATGCCGGCATCGACCCGGACAAGGTCGGCCTGCTGATCAACACGTCGGTCAGCCGCGATTACCTGGAGCCGTCCACGGCGTCGATCGTCAGCGGCAACCTGGGCCTGGGCGAGCTGTGCCAGAACTTCGACGTCGCCAACGCCTGCCTGGCGTTCCTCAACGGCATGGACATCGCCAGCCGCATGATCGAGCGCGGAGAGATCGACTACGCACTGATCGTCGATGGTGAGACCGCCGACATGGCCTACAACAAGACCCTGGAGCGGATGTTGCTGCCGGACGTCACCGAAGAGCAGTTCCGCAACGAGCTGGCCACGCTGACCCTGGGATCGGGCGCTGCCGCGATGGTGCTGGCCCGCGCCGAACTGGTCCCGGGTGCACCGCGCTACCGAGGCGGCGTCACCCGCGCGGCGACGCAGTGGAACAGCCTGTGCCGCGGCAACCTGGACCGCATGGTCACCGATACCCGCATGCTGCTGATCGAAGGCATCAAGCTGGCGCAGAAGACCTTCCTCGCCGCCAAGGTCGCGTTGGGTTGGGCCGTGGAGGAGATGGACGAGTTCGTCATCCACCAGGTCAGCAAGGTGCATACCGCTGCTTTCATCAATGCCTTTGGCATCGACCCCAAGAAGGTGCTGACCATCTTCGGCGAGCACGGCAACATCGGTCCGGCGTCGGTGCCGATCGTGCTGAGCAAGCTGCGCGAGATGGGCCGGCTCAAGAAGGGCGACCGCGTCGCGTTGCTGGGGATCGGTTCAGGACTCAACTGCTCGATGGCCGAAGTTGTCTGGTAACCGCGATCGCCTGCGTCATTGCAAGGGCCGGTTCGTCCGGCCCTTTTCATGCCGGGTGGTGAAGCAACTGCGAAGGGCTCTGCCGTGACGGCCGGCGCAAGGCAACTCCCGGACTATCCGTTCGAGCCGAAGCGTTTCGACGTGCGGCCGGGCATCACGATGTCGTACCTGGACGAAGGTCCGGCTACGGTCGATGGCCATGCCAGCGAAGTCGTCGTCATGCTGCACGGCAATCCGTCGTGGAGTTTCTATTGGCGGCGGCTGGTGTCGGAGTTGGCGGATCCAGCATCCGGAAAAGCCTATCGATGCATCGTGCCCGACCACATCGGCATGGGCTTGTCGGACCGGCCCGACGATGCGCCAGGTGCTTCACCGCGCTACGACTACACGCTGCAGTCGCGCGTGGACGATGTCACTGCATTGCTTGAACACCTGGACATCAGCGGCCCGGTGACGCTGGCGGTGCATGACTGGGGCGGGATGATCGGTTTTGGCTGGGCGCTGTCGCATGTCGCGCAGGTCAAGCGCCTGGTGATCCTCAATACCGCGGCATTTCCGTTGCCCACGGCCAAGCCGATGCCGTGGCAGCTTTCGCTGGGGCGAGACTCGCGCATTGGCGGTTTCTGTATCCGCGCCTTCAACCTGTTTGCGCGCGGCGCCGCATGGCTGGGGACCGAACGGCGGCTATCGTCGCCCGTGCGCCGCGCCTACATCGCACCGTACAACGGCTGGCGCAACGCCATCAGCACGCTACGCTTCATGCAGGACATCCCGCTACGCGAAAACGACCCCGCATGGCCGCTGGTGGCCGAGGCAGGGCGGCGGTTGCATGAGTTTTCGGACCGGCCAACGTTGATTGGATGGGGACTGCGCGACTTCGTCTTCGACAAGCACTTCCTCGACGGATTCGTCGCGGCGCTGCCACGAGCGCAGGTGCACGCGTTCGAGGATGCCGGGCATTACGTGCTCGAGGACAAGCCTGAAGTGCTGGTGCCGGCGATCAGGAAGTTCCTGGACGCCAACCCGCTTCAACGCGCTTCGTAGGAGCGGCTTCAGCCGCGGGCTTTTGATTGTCTTCGGCTTTTGCAGGAGCGACGCAAGTCGCGATTTGGCGTCCCGGATATCCATCGCGACTTACGTCGCTCCTACAAAAGCAATAAAGCAGGGTCAAGAGCTCGCGGCTGAAGCCGCTCCTACAATGGCAATGCGGTGTCGACCAGCGTCACTGGAATATCGCGCTCGATGCCAACCCAATCCGCTGGCGTCAGCACCGCCATCGCATGCGCGATGCGGGCCTTGTCGCATTGCGGGCTGGCCGCGCCAAACTCCCACGACGCGGGCACCTCGCGACAGACGCTGGGCTTGATCGCATGGATGCTGCAACGCGCACGCACGCCAATCTCGGCATCCAGCGCGATGCAGCGGGGTGCTTGCTCCCAGGTGCCACGCATCGCAACGCGATGCCGGTCCAGTGGCTCGGTCAGCTCGGCCGGGACGCTGCCGCCCAACGCCGGGTCGGTTTCGGACCAGTGGAAACCGACGCGGAAGGTCGCGCAACAGGCACCGCAGGTGAGGCAGGGGTGTGGCATGCGGCGCTCGTGTCGGGCCCGTGGCAAGAGGCGCGGCGGGTGCGGCATTGTGCCGGTTCCAACGCCGAGCGCAAGCAGCTGGCTCGAATGACCTGCTCGCATGGACCAGGCATTGCACCATTGGATTTGAGGTGCCTTCCTGGCGCGGGGGCATGGCCAAAGGCGCGCGATGGTGGGGTTGGCAGGGACCTCTGGTCCGGGTGGAACGCGTTAAGCTTTCCTGGTGAATTCTGATAAAGAAACCAGGACCACCCCTGCCCAGCCCTCTGCTGCTTCGCAAGGCAGGGAGCAAGCTGACTCGCTCCCTGGGTACGCTTGGCACGCCTGCAACATCGCCGCGGCGCTGCCACGGATGGCAGCGGAACGTCCCGATCAAGTGGCCATGCGCTGCCCGGGGCGTTCGGGTCGCTATGACGTTGCACTGAGCTACGCCGAACTCGACACCCGCAGCGATGCCATCGCCGCAGGGCTGGCACGCCGCGGCATCGACCGCGGGACCCGCACGGTGGTGATGGTCCGGCCGACTCCGGACTTCTTCCTGCTGATGTTTGCGTTGTTCAAGGCCGGTGCGGTGCCGGTGCTTGTCGATCCGGGCATCGACAAGCGGGCACTGCGGCAATGCCTGGACGAAGCCCGGCCCGAAGCCTTCATCGGCATCCCGCTGGCACTGGGAGCACGCATGCTGCTGCGCTGGGCACCCACGGCGCGCGTGGCCATCACCACGGGTGCGCACGCCGTACTGGCCGACGCGACACTGGCGCAGGTCGAACGTGACGGCGCCGGCGCCAACATCCAGTTGGACGACACCCAACCGGACGATGTCGCCGCGATCCTGTTTACCAGCGGCTCCACCGGCGTGCCCAAGGGCGTGGTCTATCGACACCGGCATTTCATAGCCCAGGTCGAGATGCTGCGCGATGCGTTTGGTTTCGCCCCCGGCGGCATCGACCTGCCGACCTTTCCTCCATTCGCATTGTTCGACCCGGCGCTCGGGCTGACTTCGATCATCCCCGACATGGACCCGACCCGACCGGCGCGCGCCGATCCTCGCAAATTGTTGCGGGCGATCAAACGGTTTGGCGTCACCCAGCTGTTTGGTTCGCCGGCGCTGATGCGCGTACTGGCCGATCACGGCGCGCCCCTGCCGACCGTAGCGCGCGCCACCTCCGCAGGCGCGCCCGTGCCTGCCGATGTCGTGGCCAGGATGCAGCAACTGCTGCCCGACGAGGCCCAGTTCTGGACGCCCTACGGTGCCACGGAATGCCTGCCCGTCGCCGTGATCGAGGGCCGGGAACTGCAGGCCACGCGTGCACAAACCCAAAGCGGCGCAGGGACCTGCGTCGGCCGCCCGGTGCCGCCCAACGACGTGCGCATCATCCGCATCGATGACAGCGCGATCGACACCTGGTCGGACGGCCTGCAGGTACATGCCGGCCATGTCGGCGAAATCACCGTCGCCGGCCCGACCGCGACCGACAGCTATTTCAACCGCGATGCCGCCACGCGCCTGGCCAAGATCCGTGAACGCCTTGCCGATGGCACTGAACGCGTCGTCCATCGCATGGGCGACCTGGGCTGGATCGACAGCGACGGCCGTCTCTGGTTTTGCGGCCGCAAATCCCAACGCGTCGTGGTCGATGACACCACCACGCTGTGCACCGAACAGGTCGAACCCATCTACAACACGCACCCGGACGTGGCGCGCACGGCACTGGTGGGTATCGGCGCGCGCGGTATGCAGCGCCCGGTGTTGTGCGTGGAGCTGCGCAAGGGGGTCGGCAAGGACCAGCACGAACGCATCACGGGCGAACTGCGTCATCTTGGCAACGCGCATGTGCATGCTGCCAAGATCGATGCGTTTGTTTTCCACCCGGGCTTTCCGGTCGACATTCGCCATAACGCGAAGATCGGGCGGGAGAAGCTGCAGGTGTGGGCTAGCCGGAAACTGAGCGCTTGACTCCTCCCCCTGCTTGCAGGGGGAGGTTGGGAGGGGGTAAGCCCTTGCGAAAGATACACATCAATGCAAGAGCATTGAGAAGCAGCCCCACAGACGCCGAACGCAAGCTCTGGCAGTTTCTTCGCGGACGACAACTCCTTGGCTACAAATTTCGCCGTCAGTACCCGATTGCCGGATACATCGTGGATTTCGCGTGTCCTGACAGCCGGTTGGTCATTGAACTGGATGGCGGGCAACACCTTGAAAACAGCGCATATGACTTGGAACGGACTCGCAAACTCGAAATCAATGGTTATCGTGTTGCAAGATTCTGGAATGACGATGCCTTGCTAAGGACAGAGGCTGTGTTGGAAGAAATCTGCAGACTGCTCCAACCCCACCCCAACCCTCCCCTGCAAGCAGGGGAGGGAGAAAAAACGAGCGCACGCCATGAACATCCTCGTCACAGGCGGCGGCGGTTTCCTCGGCCAGGCGTTGTGTCGCGGCCTGGTCGAACGCGGACACGTCGTCACCAGTTTCAATCGCGGTCTTTACCCGGCGCTCGATGCGCTTGGCGTGCGGCAGGTGCAGGGCGACCTGGCCGATCGCGACGCCGTCATCGCCGCCGCCAGGGGTTGCGCTGCGATCTTCCACAATGCAGCCAAGGCCGGCGCCTGGGGCAGCCATGACAGCTACCACCGCGCCAATGTCGTTGGCACCGACAACGTCATCGCCGCCTGCCGCGCGCATGGCATCGGCAGGCTCGTATACACCTCCACGCCCAGCGTCACCCACCGCGCCACGCATCCGGTGGCCGGCGGCACTGCCGATGACGTGCCTTATGGCGAAGGGTTCAAGGCGCCCTACGCCAGCACCAAACTGATCGCGGAAAAAGCGGTGCTTGCAGCCAACGACCAGGGGTTGGCAACGGTCGCGCTGCGTCCGCGCCTGATCTGGGGGCCCGGAGACAACCAGCTGCTGCCGCGGCTGGTCGATCGTGCCCGCAAAGGTCGCCTGCGCTTTGTCGGTGACGGCAACAACCTGATCGACACCACTTACATCGACAATGCCGCCCAGGCGCACTTCGATGCCTTCGACCACCTTGCGCCCGGTGCCGCGTGCGCGGGACGCGCGTACTTCATCAGCAACGGCGAACCCGGCAGTGCCCGTGACGTGCTCAACGGACTGTTGCATGCCGTCGGTGCGCCGGAAGTCGAAAAGACGATCCCCTTCCCCGTGGCCTATGTCGTGGGCGCTGCCTGCGAAGCATTGTGGACGGTATTGCCGTTGCGCGGCGAACCACCGATGACACGGTTCCTGGCCGAGCAGCTCAGCACGACGCATTGGTACAGCATGGCACCGGCTACCCGCGACTTCGGCTATGTGCCACGGGTGTCGACCGCGGAGGGGTTGTTGCGATTGGCGGCTGCCCAGGCGGGAAGCGCAAACGCCCGCAAGTGAGTTTTGAAGCGCGCGGATGCGCGTTGCACTGGATCGGGGCTTGAGTCCTGTCGCGGCGCGGCTTGCCAACACCGGGCGGCGGCTACAATGGGCCATGGCCATCGATTCCAGCCCGTCGCTTCCCGATCTGTTGAAACCCGTTGCAGGTCGCGCGCTCGAAACCGCGCTCAACCGCGCGCTGGCGCTGGACCCCGATACCCGCGACGGGCTGCGTGCGCTCGCCGGACGCCGGGTCACGCTGGCGCTGGATGGCGGCGGCCTGGCGCTGGAGCTTCGCGTCGATGGCGACCAGCTGCGCGTCGGCCCGGTGGATCCGGACAACACGCCCGACCTGGGCGTGCGCAGCACGCTCGGCGGCCTGTTGTCGCAACTGCCATCGCTGCTCGGCGGCCTGTCGGGTCGTGACGAGGCACCCCCGGTGGGCCGCATGCATATCTCCGGCGATGCCGACCTTGCACGTCGCCTGCAGCGCCTGGCCGAAGGCTTCGATCCGGACTGGCAGCAACCGTTCGCGGCGGTCTTTGGCGACGTCATCGGCGTGCAGGTCGCCAATGCCGTCGCCACCGGGTTGCGGCAGGCACGGACCGGGAGCCGCCACCTCGCGCAGAGCGCTGCGGAATACGTGACCGAAGAGTCGCGTGATGTCGTCGCGCGCGCCGAACTCGACGCCTTCCACGACGACGTCGATGCCCTGCGTGATGACGTGGCACGCCTGGCCGCCCGCGTGTCGCATCTGCGCACGGCAGCGGACTCCCGTGCCGCGACCGATGGACTCCCGGCCGCCGCACGGGGCAACCCATGAAATCCGGCCTGCGCGCACTGCGCATCGGCCGCGTGTTGTTGCGCTACCGGCTGGACGACCTGCTCAACGGCACCCCGGCCGAGCGCTGGCTGAAGCTGATGCGGCCCTTCGTGCCCAAGGCCTCGGCGCAGATCGCGGCGCAGTCGCGCGGCGCGCGCCTGCGGCTCGCGCTGCAGGAACTCGGCCCGATCTTCGTCAAGTTCGGGCAGATCCTGTCGACGCGCCGCGACCTGGTACCGGCCGACGTGGCGGCCGAACTGACCCTGCTGCAGGATCGCGTCGCCCCGTTCGACGGCGAGTCCGCCCGCGCCATCGTCGAGCATGCACTGGGACAGCCCATCGCCCAGGCCTTTGCGTCCTTCGACACCACGCCGCTGGCGTCGGCGTCCATTGCCCAGGTGCACGCGGCCACCCTGCCATCGGTCGATGGCGCCCCGCCGCGGGAGATCGTGGTCAAGGTGCTGCGTCCGGGGATCGAACGCCAGATCGCCAGCGACATCGCGCTGCTGGGCGCCATCGCCGGACTGGTCGATCGCACCCATCCGGCCGCCGACAAGATCCGTCCGCGCGAAATCGTGCGCGAAGTCCAGACGACACTTGCCGCCGAAGTCGACTTGCCGCGCGAAGGCGCCAACGCGTCGGTGCTGCGCCGCTTCTGGCAGGGCTCGCCGGACCTGTACGTACCCGAGGTGGTCTGGTCGCACACCGCCGAGCGCGTGCTGGCACTGGAGCGCGTGCATGGCATCCCCTCCGACGACATCGACGCGCTCGACAAGGCCGGCATCAACCGCAAGGCCCTGGCCGCCAAGGGCGTGCGCGTGTTCTATACACAGGTCTTCCGCGACAACTTCTTCCACGCAGATGCGCACGCCGGCAACATCTGGGTCGACTCCGATCCGGCGCGCAAGGACAACCCGCGTTTCATCGCGCTCGACTTCGGGATCATGGGCCAGCTCTCCAGCGAGGACCAGTACTACCTGGCCGAGAACTTCATGGCGATCTTCAACCGCGACTACCGCCGCATCGCCGAGTTGCACGTGCAGGCAGGCTGGATGCCGGCGCACATCCGCATCGACGAACTCGAAGCCGCCGCGCGTTCGGTGTGCGAGCCGTATTTCACGCGGCCGCTGTCGGAGATCTCCCTGGCCGAAGTGCTGATCAAGTTGTTCCGTACCGCGCAGCGTTACGAGCTGACGCTGCAGCCGCAACTGATCCTGTTGCAGAAGACCCTGCTCAACATCGAAGGCGTCGGCCGCCTGCTCGACCCCAAGCTCGACATCTGGGCCGTCGCGCGACCGGTGCTGGAGAAGATCCTGGTCGAGCGTTACAGCCCGACGCGATTGGCCAGCGAGTTCCGCAAGCGGCTGCCGGAAATGATCACGCAAGCCCCGGACATGCCGCGATTGCTGCATGCATGGCTGACGCAGCAAGTCGAAGGCAAGCAGGAACTGCGCATGCGTTCGCACGACCTGGCCGAGCTGGCCAGGACTGCGCGCGACGGACAACGGCGCATGGTGGCGGCGATCCTGGGCACCGGGTTGTTGATCGTTGCCGCGGTGCTGTACGGGCTGGAAGCGGGCGGACCGCGCTTCTGGAGCGTCCCCGGTGCGACCTGGATCGCAGGACTCGGTGGATTGTGGGCTTTGCTCGCCGCGTGGCCCCGTCGGAAGTGACGATGTTGTAGGAGCGGCTTCAGCCGCGAGCGTTTGATCTTGCTTCGTGCTTCTTGCTTCTTGCTTCTTGCTTCTTGTTTCGTGCTTCTTGCTTCGTGCTTCGCGGCTTCGTGGCTGTTGTAGGAGCGACGCAGGTCGCGATAGCGTTCCCGGAGCACCTCTCGCGACTTACGTCGCTCCTACGACAGCCAAGGCAAGATCAAACGCTCGCGGCTGAAGCCGCTCCTACGACGGCAAACTGCCGACCGCATGTTTTTCGGAAACCACGCGCTGCAATGCAACTCTCCGTCCTCTACGCCGACGACCGGCTGGCCGTCGTCGACAAGCCCGCCGGCCTGATGGCCCACGACAGCGCGCTGGCGCGTGGCGAAACCGACTTCGCCGCCGACCGCCTGCGCGCGCAGTTCGGCAAGCCGATCTTCCTGGTGCATCGCCTGGACCGCGCCACCAGTGGCTGCCTGTTGCTGGCGTTCGATCGTGAAGCCGCATCCACGCTGGGCAAGACGCTGATGTCCGGCGAAGTCCACAAGCAGTACCTGACCGTATGCCGTGGCTGGCCCGAAGCGGAGTTCACCATCGACCATCCGCTCGACGGCGGTCCAGGCAAGCCGATCAAGAAACCGGCAGTGACCGTGTTCAAGCGGCTGGCGACCACCGAGCTGGACGTGCCTTCGTCTGGGTTCCCCACCTCACGCTACGCACTGCTGCGGGCAATGCCGCAAACCGGCCGTTTTCGCCAGATCCGGCGTCACCTCAAGCACGCATCGCATCACATGATCGGCGACACCAGCCACGGTGACGGCCGCCACAACCGCAGTTTCCGCATGCTCGGCATCCACCGGATGTTGTTGCATGCGCAGCGATTGGAGTTCACGCATCCCAAAGACGGTCGAAGGATCGAAACCATTGCCCCACCGGACACGGAGTTCGCGAAGGCACTGGCGCTTTTCGGGCCCGCCCCCGAAACCACCTGACTGCTTGCGCGCCATTCCCACCTACGCGGGAATGGCGTTCCAGTCAGTTACCGCGCCATGACTTGCACCAGACACGCAGGGCGCCGGCATCGCCATGCCATCGCGACGCGTCCTGCATGGCTTGTGCTGCCAAGCTGTCGTGCACCGAAAAGACGCGATCAGCCTCTGAAGTGATACTCGACCCCGAGCCAGGTCGTATCGATATCGGTCTTGAAGAAGGTTGCGTCCGAGACGTGGTCGTACTGCAGGCGCGCAGACCAGGAAGTATTGAAATTGAATCGCACCCCGGCACCGTAGATCGTGTCGGTCCCGCTCTGGGAGCTGTGGTTCTCGCCGGCAATTCCTCCGGTGCTGCGTTGATCGCTCTGCGTACGCGCGAGGCCGATGCTGGCGTAGGCTTCTGCGCGCAGGCCAAGCGGTAGGATTCCCAGGACGGCCAGTTCGGAGCGCTTTGCCTTGGTGTCGTAGCTTGGGATGTCTGCACCGTAGTCCGGAGCTGGCTCGTGAAAACCGCCCAGATCGGCATAACCAGCCTCGATCGCAAGATAGGGTGTCAGGCGATATCCGGCATAGGCCCGATAGGCAGCGTCGTCTCCGCCACCTCCCAACGAATCGTCCTTGAAATCACTGCTGCCCACAGCAGCGCCCGCATACCATCCTTGCGTATCGGTACCCCCGGCCAGTGCGGGACCTGCGACGAGACCAATGACCAGAAATACCGCGCTTGCCGCATATCCTCTGCAACGATCCATTGCCTTGCTCCTTGATTGAGACGTGCTTAAGGTATCGCGCCTCTCGCCAATGCACGACGTCCCCCGGTTCTTGTGCAGGGTCGGTTCAGGACCAATTGCGCTGGTGGAGCCCTTTCGGTCCCTCGCAATGCCAGACCGGAACCCGTCCTACAATTGAGTAATGCTGGAAGTCGCCACCCACGTCACCATCCCCGACGACGAACTGGTCGAACGCTTCGTGCGCTCGGCCGGTCCCGGCGGGCAGAACGTCAACAAGGTCGCGACCGCGGTCGAGCTGCGCTTCGACATCGCCAACTCGCCCTCGTTGCCCGAAGCCGTGCGCGAACGCCTGCTCACCAAGCGCGACCGCCGGGTCACCGGCGATGGGGTGCTGGTGCTGTCCGCGCAACGCTTCCGCACCCAGGAGCGCAATCGCGAGGATGCCCGCACGCGATTGGCCGCCTTCATCGACTCCGGCCTGCGCCCGCCCAAGCCGCGTATCGCCACGCGGCCGACGCGCGCGTCCAAGCAGCGCCGCCTCGACGACAAGCGCGTGCGCAGCAAGCGCAAGAAAACGCGCGGCGCGCAGCAGGACTGGGACTGACGCCATGGCCAACGTCACCCACCCGCCCACGCCCGCACGCGATGGCCCGGTCCTGCCGTTGCCACCTTCGGTACCGCGTAGCGGTAGCGCCTTTTCGCGCTGGCTCGGACGCAGCATCCTTCGACTGGGTGGCTGGCGCATGGTGGGTGCGTTTCCGGACTTGCCGCACCTGGTGCTGATCGGTGCACCGCATTCGTCCAACTGGGACGGGTTCTGGGGGTTTGCCGCCAAGCTGGCGCTGGGCCTGGACCTGCGCATCCTGGGCAAGCACCAGCTGTTCTGGTGGCCACTTGGGCCCATCCTGCGCCGACTCGGCGTGATCGCGATCGACCGCGACGCCGCTGCCGGCGTGGTCGAGCAGGCCGCCGCCATGATCAGCAACAGCGACCGGCTCTGGTTCGGGCTCGCTCCCGAAGGCACGCGCAAGCGCGTCACACGCTGGAAGCCCGGCTTCTGGAAGATTGCCAAGGCCGCCGGCGTGCCGATCCTGCCGGCGTATTTCCACTATCCGGACAAGGTCATCGGCATCGGCCCGCTGTTCCACCCCGGCGATGACTATGCCTGCGACATGGCGCGCATCCTTGACTGGTATCGGCCGTGGCAGGGCAAGCACCATGGCGGCGCATGAGCTTGTCCGGATGCGCGCGGATCGCACGTTGATCCACAACACGTTGGTCCACAGCATGTTGGTCCACGGCGCTGATCCACAGGACGTTGATTGACAGGACGCTGGTTGACAGCACGTCCATCGGCAGCACTTTGCTTGACCAACGACAGGTTGAGCAACGGGCAAGCACACCGCGCCCTGCTAAGCTGACACGGCCCGCCCAGCCACGGGTGGGCGCATCGACAATCGTGCGGGGAATGCGATGAGTCACCAGGGATCGGACCACACACCTGCATCGGACACGTCGTCATCGCGCGCCCCCTGGACCGAGCGCGCAAGCAACGCGCTGATCGGCCACGTGCAATGGCAGCCGCCAGGCTGGTTTACCGGCTGGCGCAGCAGCATCAAGTCGCACCCGATGCATTGGCTCAGCGGCTTTTACGTCCTCGTCATCGCGCTGCTGTGGTTCACCACGCGTCCACCGGAGGTCATCCCACCCGACGCGATCACGATCCAGCTGACTGCGCCCGCGCACACCGATTACACCAAGACACCGCCTGGATTGTCGCCGCTGCGACTGCGGTTTTCCGGTTCCACCGCGCCGATCGAAAGTATCGGCAAGGCCCCTGGAGGCATCACGCTGACGCCCGCACACCCCGGAAGCTGGGAGTGGACCGACGACCACACGCTGGTATTCACCCCAGCCAGGGACTGGCCGGTCGGGACGGATTACACCATCGATATCGATCCCGCAAAGGCAATCGCCAAAGGCGTGAGCCTGGCCAGGAAGCAGTTCGACTTCAGCAGCCCTGCCTTTGAGTTGAAGCTTGCCAGCGCGCAGTTCTACCAGGACCCCGAGGATCCCAACCTCAAGAAAGCCGTCTACGCGCTGGAATCCTCGCACCCGATCGATGCCGCATCGCTGGAACAGCGCGCCTCCTTTACCTACACCGATGGCGCCGGCCGGGTCATGACCTCGCCCAAGGCCACCTTCGTGTACGACGAGCGCCACCTGAAGGCCTGGGTGCATTCAGCGCCGCTGACGCTGCCGGACAATGGCGGCAAGTTGCAGCTTGAGATCGACAAGGGCGTGGCCAGCACCCTGGGCGGCAAAGGCACCGCCAAGCCGCTGGGCGCCGAAGTCAAGCTGCCGTCGCTGTACAGCGTCACCGTCGATGCCATGACACCGACGTTGGTCGAGAACGACCGCTACGAGCCCGAGCAGGTGCTGGTGGTGGCATTCAACAAGGCCATGCGCGATAGCGATGTGTCACGCGCGGTGCATGCCTGGCTGCTGCCGGCCGACAAGCCGGGCCAGTCGGTTAAACAACGCAATGGTCGCTATCGCTGGTCCGAGTCGGAAGTCAGCGAGGCGGTGCTGAAGCAATCGCAGCCGGTCGAGCTGTACCCGACCCCGGCCGAACGCGAGTTCACCGAAACCCACGGCTTCAAGTATTCCGCACCGCCCCACCGCTCGCTGTACGTGCGCGTGGACAAGGGACTGAAGTCGTTTGGCGGTTTCCTGCTGGGCAAGCCTGCAACGACGGTCCAGCGGGTGCCGCCGTATCCCGAACTGCTGCGCTTCCTGGGCGATGGCTCGCTGCTGTCGTTGCGCGGCGAGCGCCGGGTCAGCATTGCCGCGCGCAACGTGACCGGCCTGCGCATGGAAATCTCGCGCGTCCTGCCCGGCGCACTGCACCAGCTGGTGCAGAACAACGAAGGCGACTACCAGCAGCCCGACTTCTACGGCCTGTCCGAGGACAGCCTGGTCGAGCGCCAGGAAACGCGGCTGCAGTTCGCCAACGCCGATCCGGCAAAAACCCATTACGAAGGCGTTGACCTGGGCAGGTACCTGGTCGACGGCAAGCGTGGCGTGTTCCTGCTCAGCCTGCACAAGCTTCCCCCTTACGATGCCGCCAAGCCGCCGTCGCAAACCCTGGCCGAAGACGCCGGCGAGCAGACCGACCATCGACTGGTCGTGCTCACCGACCTGGGCGTGCTGGTCAAGCAGGCACTGGACGGCAGCCGGGACGTGTTCGTGCAGTCGATTTCCGCCGGCACGCCGGTAGCGGGTGCGCGGGTGCGCGCCATTGCCCGCAATGGCGAAACCCTGGTCTCGGTCACCACGGATGCCAGCGGTCTTGCCAGGTTGCCGACGCTCAAGGATTTCCGGCGCGAAAAGCAACCGGTGATGCTGACCGTCGAGCAGGGTGAAGACCTGTCGTTCCTGCCGATGGACGGCCGTGGCCGCACGCTGGACTATTCGCGATTCGATGTCGGTGGTGAGCCCAACGAGATCCAAGCCGGTGCGCTGAAGGCCTCGATGTTTTCGGACCGTGGCCTGTACCGGCCCGGCGACACCATGCACCTGGGCCTGATCGTGCGCGCCACCGACTGGTCGCGTCCGCTGCAGGGCCTGCCACTGGAACTGGTGCTGACCGATCCACGTGGCTCGGTCGCACGCCGGCAGCGGCTGGCACTGGGCGAGGTCGGGTTCGAGTCGGTCGACTACACGCCCTCCGAAAGCGCACCCAGCGGCACGTGGGAAGCGCAGCTGTACCTGATCGGCAAGGACGACGAGCGCACCCACATCGGCGGCACCAGTGTGCAGGTGCGTGAGTTCCAGCCCGATTCGATGCGCGTGGAAGCACGGCTGTCGCAACAGGTGGGCGAGGGCTGGGTGAAGCCCGAAGGCCTGTCGGTCCTGATCAGTGCGGAAAACCTGTTTGGCACCCCGGCACAGGACCGCCGTGTCGAGGCCAGCCTGGTGCTGCGTCCGGCCTTCCCCGGGTTTCCCAGCTGGAAGGGCTGGAGCTTCTACGATCCGCAGCGCGCCAAGGATGGGTACGACGAGCAACTGGCTGACGCCAGGACCGACGTCGACGGCAAGGCAACCATCCCGCTTCACCTGGACAAGTACGCGCGGGCGACCTATCAGCTCAACGTGTTGGCGCGCACCTTCGAGCCGGGCAGTGGCCGCAACGTGGCCGCCAGCGCCAGCACGCTGGTGTCCAGCAACGACTATCTGGTCGGCATCAAGCGTGGTGATGCGCTCGACTACGTGCCGCGCGATGGCAAGCGCGCGGTGGAACTGGTCGCCATCGGCCCGGACGCCAAGGCACGCGCCGTCTCTGGACTGCATGCGGTGATCATCGAGCGCCGCTATGTGTCGGTGCTGACCAAGCAGGATTCGGGGTTGTACAAGTACGTGTCGCAGTTGCGGATGGACGATCGCAGCGACACGGCGCTGCCGTTGCCCGCCGGCACCAGCGACTACGCGCTGCCGACCGATAAACCCGGCGACTGGCGACTGGAAATCCGCGACGCCAGGGGTGAGCCACTCAACCACATCGATTATTCGGTCGCGGGCAAGGCCAACCTGACCCGCTCGCTGGATCGCAATGCCGAGCTGCAGCTGTCGCTGTCCAAGCCCGGTTACGCGCCCGGCGACGACATCGCCATCAGCATCCGTGCGCCGTATGCGGGCTCGGGCCTGATCACCATCGAGCGCGACAAGGTCTATGCGCACGCCTGGTTCAAGGCCGACACCACCAGCTCGGTGCAGCACATCACGCTGCCGGCGGGTTTCGAGGGCAACGGCTACGTCAACGTGCAGTTCGTGCGCGATCCGGACTCCGACGACGTGTTCATGAGCCCGCTGTCGTATGGCGTGGTGCCGTTTACCGTCGATCGCGAGCGGCGCACGCAACCGCTGACGCTGGACGTGCCCAAGGTCTCCAAGCCCGGCACCGATATCCCGCTGACGATCCACACCCAGGGCAAGGCGCGGGTGATCGCCTTTGCCGTCGACGAAGGCATCCTGCAGGTGGCGCGCTACCGCGTCGGCGATCCGCTGGACACCTTCTTCGCCAAGAAGATGCTGCAGGTGGACACCGCGCAGATCCTCGACCTGATCCTGCCCGAGTTCAGCCGCCTGAGCGGCATGGATGCGCCCGGCGGCGACGAGGGCAGCGACCTGTCCAAGAACCTCAACCCGTTCAAGCGCAAGGCAGAGAAACCGGCGGTGTGGTGGTCCGGGCCGGTCGAGGTCGATGGCGAGCGCACGCTGCACTTCACCCTGCCGGACTACTTCAACGGCCGCGTGCGGATCGTCGCGGTCGCGGTCACGCCTGACCGGATTGGCCTGGCCGAAACCTCGGCGCTGCTGCGCGGCGACTTCGTGCTGACGCCGACGGTGCCTACGCATGTCGCGCCGGGTGATGAGTTCGAGCTGCCGATTGGCGTTGCCAATACCATCGACGGCGGCGGCGGCGCTGCCATCCCGGTGAGCATCACCCTGGGCGTGTCGCCATCATTGTCTGTCGTCGGCGACCCGGCGGCGACGCTACAACTCGCGTCGGGTCGCGAGGGCACCGCGCGCCTGCGCCTGCGTGCCGGCAAGCGCTTGGGGGCGGCTGCGGTGACGCTGGTCGCGCAGTCGGGCAAATATAAAGCGACGCGCCGGATCGAACTGTCGATCCGCCCGGCAACGCCTGCACGCCAGCAGCTGGAGGTAGGCTCGACGGCCAGGACGCATGACTTCACCCAGCTGCGCAACATGTACGACCAGCGCGCGACGCGTCGACTGGCCGCTTCGGCATCGCCTTTCGTCGCAGTCGATGGACTGGCGGCCTACCTGCACGACTACCCGCACCTGTGCACGGAGCAGATCGTCAGCGCGGCCATTCCGGACCTGATCAACGCCTCGCACCCGGAGTTCGCGCTGCTACCCAAGGCGACACCTGGCAAAGCAGGCAACAGCGCCATCGATACATTGCGCACGCGCCAGAACAGCGATGGCGGCTTCGGTACCTGGCTGGCGACGCCCAACGTCGATCCCTTCGTCTCGGCATACGGCGCGCTGTACCTGGTCGAAGCGCGCGAGCGCGGGCAGGCCGTGCCGCAGGACACGGTGGATGCCGCCAACCGCTGGCTGCGATCGATGGCTGCGGACCGATCGATGACCGAACTGTGGCAGCTGCGGGCACGGGCCATGGCGGTGTACCTGCTGGTGCGCCAGGGCAGCAATGCCGGCAACCTGCTGGCCGGCCTGCGCCAGCAACTGCAGCGCGACCATCCCAAGACCTGGCAGGACGACGATGTCACCGCGCTGCTGGTTGCGTCGAGCTACCACCTGCTGCAACAGGATGCGCCGGCGCGCACGCTGGCGACTGCGGCGCTCGACCATGCCAATACGGCACTCAACCCCAAGCTGGCGGGCGCGAAGACCGACGACTTCGAGCATTACTACGACGCCGGTATCGAACAGGCCTGGACGGTGTACCTGCTGCACAAGCACTTCCCCGCGCTGGGCAAGCGGCTGTCGTCGCGTGCCATCGACCGCCTGCTGCAGCCACTGCGCGACAACACCTACAACACCTTGTCCTCCGCGCTCACGCTGCTGGCGCTGGAAGCCTATGGCGGCACGAACAGCAACGGCGGCAATGCCGGTGCACAACCGCCAACACTGCAGGCCTTCGGTGCCAACAAGCGCATGCGCCCGATCGGCGACATCGAAGGCATGCTGCGACGTGCGAGCTTTGCCGCTACCGACACCCGCCTGCGGGTGACGCCGGCCCCCGGCACGACCGCGTGGTTTTCGCTGACACAGTCCGGATACGACCTGGACGCGGTCCCGGCCGTGCAGGACCAGGGGCTGGAAGTGTTTCGCGACTACCTGGACGACAACGGCAAACCGGTCGATATCGTCACCCTGGGACAGGAAATCACCGTGCGCCTGCGGGTCCGGGCGTTGGGGGCCAGGGCGCGCGGCAATATCGCGATCATCGATCTGCTGCCCGGCGGCTTCAACACGGTGATGCAGACGCCGGCGCAGGACGGGCGGGACGATGAAGGCCAGGGCGATCGCGGATCCGAACCCGCCGCGCCGACGCTTGCACTGCCCGGCTCGAGCTTCGTGCCCGAACACGTCGAACCGCGCGAAGACCGCGTGTTGCTGTATGGCAGCGTTTATGGCGACGTGCGCGAATATCGTTACCGCATCCGCGCCGGCAATGTCGGCACCTTCGCCGTGCCACCGATCCGCGCCGATGCGATGTACGTGCGTTCGGTGTATGCGCAGGGCAGTTCGGGTGGGACGCTGACGGTGCGGCCACCCATTGCAGCCGTTGCCCCGTCACCATGAGTTGCTTCCACAACGCAGAGGTGGGTTTGATGCGTCGCTTGGTATTGCCGGTCTTTGTCACCTTGACGCTCCTGGCAGCGGCGCTGCCCTGGGCCCAAGCCGAGCAACCCGCTGCGCCCGCTTCTGAAGGCAAGCTCAATGCCGAACAGGTGCTGGTCAATGAAGCTGAGCATCTGGCTGCCCAGGGCAAGCCCTCCGAAGCGCTTCAGGCGATAGAAAAGGCCATGACTGGCTACGAAGCGCGCTACGCAGACCTGGATAAAACTATCTATTCCGCGCGCACGCCATCCGAGGCGCTGCTGTACATGCTGGAAGCTGCCAATGCCAACATGGACGCCATCGCGGTTGAGTTTGAATACGGCTACGCCTGGTACCTGAAGGGTTTCGTACTCATCGACCTGGGCCGCACCGATCAAGCGCTGGCGTCGTTGCAAAAGGCCGTGGCGCTCTCCCCATCCAACTCGCAGTTTCTTTCCGAGCTGGGCAACCTTCAAAAAGTCGCCAAAGACTGGCCTGCTGCGCTGGCCACGTTTGAAAGGGCCGAAGACGCCAGTGGATTGTCCCCCGATGCGATTGCAACCAAAGATCTGAGTCGTGCCTTGCGTGGCCAGGGCTTCGTGTTGTCCGAGCTGGGTCGATACGACGAGGCAGAAAATATTTTCAAACGCTGCCTGGAGCTCGACCCCGACGACACCATGGCAACCAACGAGCTCATCTACATCCAGCAGCAGCGCACCGGACAGGTCGACAAGTAAGCGCGTGAGCGACCCTGCGAGCGATGGCTGACACCCCCGCGAAATCAAAGCGGCGATGGCGACGATGGGGTCGGCGTGCGGTCTTCATCGCGATCGCCTTGCTCGCCGTCTTGTGGCTCATCCGCGCCCTGCCCCACCTGCCCCTCTCGCAAGGCGTGCCGCAGTCGGTCGAGGTCCTCGACCGCGACGGCAAGCTGCTGCGACTGGCGCTGGCCGACGATGATCGCTATCGCTTATGGACGCCATTGTCGCAACTCTCCCCGCTGCTGGTCGAAGGCGTGCAACTGCATGAAGACGCATGGTTCCGCTGGCACCCCGGCGTCAATCCGGCCAGCATACTGCGCGCGGCATGGAGTACCTATACCGGCAGCGCGCGTATCGGTGGCTCTACACTGACCATGCAGTTGGCGCGGCTTCGCTGGCACCTGGATACGCGTACCCCGGGCGGAAAGCTGGTGCAGGTCGCACGCGCGTTGCAACTCGAGGCCTGCTACTCCAAGGACGACATCCTGGAGGCTTACCTCAACCTGGCGCCCTACGGCGGCAACATCGAGGGAGCCGGTGCCGCCAGCCTGATCTACTTCCGCAAACCCGCATCGGCGCTCACGCTGCCTGAGGCGCTGACGCTGGCCGTATTGCCGCAAGCCCCGACCCGCCGAGGACGCCTGCGCGATGGCGAGGATGGCCAGGCAACCTACGCAGGAGCCGGTTTGTCCGCCGCACGCGCCCGACTGTACGCACGCTGGCGCAGGCAGCACGACAAGGATCCAGCCACCGATGCACTGATGGCGTTGCCGTTGTCGTTACGCTCGCCACGCGCGTTGCCTTTCGAGGCGCCGCACTTTGCACGACATGTCTTTGGCGAGCGCAGCTTGCACCCCCACGGCGGGCCACGACTGGTCACCACGCTCGACCTGCGGCTGCAACACCTGCTGGAAGAGCGCCTGCGCAACCACGTCGCGGGCCTGCGCTCGCGTGGCCTGCACAATGCCTCCGCGCTACTGGTCGACACCCGCGACATGGGCGTGCGTGCACTGGTGGGCTCAGCAGACTTCTTCAATGTCTCCATCGACGGCCAGGTCGATGGCACCGACGCCAAGCGCTCGCCCGGCTCGACGCTCAAGCCTTTCATCTACGCCTTGGCGCTGGACCAGGGCGTGCTGCATCCGGCCACCGTACTGCGTGACGTGCCGACATCGTTCGGGCCGTACACACCGGAGAATTTCGATGGGCGTTTCCTCGGACCGGTCACCGCACAGGATGCGTTGGTTCGCAGCCGCAATATCCCCGCCGTCACGGTCGCCGCGCAACTGCACCAGCCCAACCTCTACCAGTTCCTGCGCAATGCGGGGATTTCGCGCATGGCCAGTGAGCGCCATTACGGGCTGGCCCTGGTGCTCGGCGGCGGCGAGGTCACCATGCAGGAACTCGCGCGCCTGTATGCAATGCTCAGCGACGACGGCTTGTTACGACCATTGCGCTTGCGCAAGGACGACCCGCAGGTTGGCGGCACCGCGCTGCTCAGTGCCGAGGCGGCGTTCATCGTGCGCGACATGCTCAAGCACAATCCGCGGCCCGACTTCAGTGCCCTGTCCGGCGTCAGCGAGACACCGGTGGCGTGGAAGACCGGTACCTCATGGGCGTTCCGTGATGCGTGGAGCGTCGGCATCGTGGGACCGTATGTATTGGCCGTCTGGGTCGGAAATTTCGACGGCGCATCCAACCAGGCACTGATCGGCGCCCAGACCGCGGCGCCGCTGTTCTTCTCTATCGTCGACGGCCTGCGGGCTGCGCACGTTGAACTGCACGAACCCAAGCGCCGCTGGCCCCTCGACCTCAAGCGCGTCGAAGTGTGCAGCGCCAGCGGCGACCTGCCCAATGCCGAATGTCCGCAGCGCAGCTGGACCTGGTTCATCCCGGGCAAGTCGCCCATCCAGGTCAGCCGCGTGCATCGCACGGTCAATATCGATCGCGCCACCGGCCAAGCGGCATGCGGCCCATTCGATCCCGTGCGGATGCGGCGCGAGGTGTTCGAATTCTGGCCGTCGGACCTGGCGCATGTCTTCGCCCAGGCCGGCATCGCGCGCAGACCGCCGCCGAAGAACGCCGATTGCGCCATCGACAACGGATTGGGCTCGCCTCCACGCATCCAGTCGCCATTGCGCGCGGCCCGCTACACGCTGCGCTTGTCCCGCCCGCAGCAGTCCAGGATCAGCTTGTCGGCGACAGTCGATGCCGATGTTGCGCGCGTGTTCTGGTTTGCAGGCGACAACTTCATCGCCGCAACCAGGGCGGGTGGCACGGCGAGCTGGTCGCCTGGCCGGGCGGGGAGGTACCGGCTGTCCGCCGTGGATGACCATGGGCGTGCGGATACGCGCGAGGTGGTGGTGGATGTGGTGCAGTAGGCAGGCAGCGCTGGGCTTGGGCCGTTGGACGTAGTTCGATGCGTAGGGATGGATTTGCGCGGCTGGAACTGCGTCAAAAGAGCTGATCTCTGGCATGCGCCCGAACGATTCTCGTCGACGCCATCCCCGCGCAGGAGCGCATCCAGTGACTTTGGGCTTCGCGGGATTGGGCTTTGCAGGATTGGGTTTATGGAAGCGGGGCCGGGACGCGACATTGGCGATCTTCCGGCTTGGTGTTTCTCCTGACGATTCAAGATCAAACGCTTCCGCGCTGCGCGCGGGTTACTTTTGTTTAGGCAAAAGTAACCAAAACCATCCGCGACGGGCGCTGCGCCGGTGACGATGAAGCCGTCACCGGTTCCCTGCGCTCCTCACCCAAAGTGGCACGGCACCCAAACTCGCTCCACTGCGTTGCGCTCAGACATGGGTGCCTCTTCGGCCACTTCGGGCTCCGGTGCCCGGCTTGCTAAACGCCGCACAGGGTCAAGGGCAAAGGCAAAGGCAAAGGAAAAGGCGAGGGCAAGGGCAAGGGCGGCGATTGATGCTGTCCGTACGCTAATGACCCCGTCCACCCCTTTCCGTCATTCCCGCGAGGGCGGGGTCTTTTGGCAGACGCATGTCTGTCCATCCAAGGACGTTAGTGGTGATTGCGCCGAAGTCGCTGGATTCCTGCTTTCGCAGGAATGACAGTTTTCGGAGCCTGTCGCTATCGTGGTTAGCTTTGGCTCTGGCTCTGGCTCTGGCTCTGGCCTTGGCCTTAGGCTTTGGCTTTGGCTTTGGCTTTGGCTTTGGCTTTGGCTCTTGATCTTGATCTTGATCTTGATCTTGTGCGACTTAAAGCTTGCCGAGCATCGCAGCCGGAAAGGGGGCAAAGGTGCCCATGTTTGAGCGCAGCGAGTTTGGGCACCGTACCCTTTCCGGTGAGAAGCGCAGGGCACCGATGCGGCTGTATCGCATCGGCAAGCGTCAGGAGCCATGGTTTTGGTTACCTTTTGCCGTAACAAAAGTAACCCGCGCGACAGCGCGGAAGCGTTTGATCTTGGTGTTGATCTGGCTGTTGTAGGAGTGGTGGCGGCCCCGCCACCGGTGAGTCGCGATCCTGCTGCACCTATCGCGAACTACGTCGCTCCTACACCAGCAATAGCAACAGCAAGATCAAGAGCTCGCGGCTGAAGCCGCTCCTACGACAACCAGACCCGGGCCGCGCGGGGATGACCACCTGCCGATGCCTGCCGCGGCGGCGTCAATCTGCGCTCGCGTTCGCGGGCTTGACCTCAAACGGCACCGACAACGTCCCACCATCGGCAAAGTGCAACACCAACATCACGGTCTGCCCAACCGTCAGTGCATGCTTGGGTTGCATCAACATCAAGTGATAGCCACCCGGCGCCAACGTCACCTTGCCGTGCGCGGGGATCTCGATGCGATCGACGTGGCGCATGTGTGACATCCCGCTGCTCTGCATCGATTGATGCAGCATCACCTGGCCAAAATCGTCACTGTCCACCGAAACCAGCTTGCGCGCCGTGCCTGCCGGGTTGGCCACCTCCATGTATCCGGCGGCCGGCAGCCCCGCAGGCAACAAACGTATCCACGCGTGGTTGACCTGGAGGGTTGCCACATCGTGTCCAGGTGCCTGGTCGGCGGCGTGGGCCGCATGCGGGAATGTCGTTGCGGACAAGGCCAACGCCAGCGCAGCGGTGCCAGCAAAGGTGCGGAGAGTCGTCATCAGGTTGCCTTCAACAATTGGGTGATGTCGTGGACCAGGCCTTTGGTGTCGTCGGCCGAGGTGGTCAGCAGCCGCGCCTTGCCGTCCCGGTCGAAAATGAAGATCGCCGAGCTGTGGCTGACTTCGTAATTGCCATCCGCGTCCGGTTTTTTCAGGTCGAATGCGACGCGGTAACGCTTGGCCAGTGCGCGCAGATCACTGGCGCTGCCGGTGGCGCCGATCGCGTGCTTGTCGAACGCGGGCACGTACCGTCCCAATACTGCGGGTGTGTCGCGCCGGGGATCGACACTGACAAACAGGATGCGCACGTCGTCGCTTGAGGCACCCAGCTTGCCCATCACCTGGTGCAGGTGGGTCAGGGTCAGCGGGCAGACATCCGGGCAATGGGTGTAGCCGAAATACAGCAGCACCACCTTGCCGCGGAGATCACTGCCATGCAGCGGCTTGCCGTTGCCTGCGGTCAACGTGAAGTCGAGGTCGGGCAGGTGGCCGGTGACATCGTTGAGCGCCCACGATTGCGGCTTGGCGCAAGCCGACAGGCAGAGCGCGAGCACCAGGGTGGCCAGCAAGGGCAGGGGGGAGCGAATGTGCATCTTGTCCGGGGGAGTGTCGTTTGGCGGCACGCGTGTCTCGCAGCGCGGCCAATGCATTCTAACGCGCCGTGCCTGTGCGCTGTCCGGGAGGCAGCGCGGATAGGTGGTAGCCCGGATCAGCGCGGCGCATCCGGGGCTTTTTGTCTACGTCACAAGCATGCCGGGCGAGCGGCGCGAGTCCCGGGTGCGCTGCGCTTACCCGGGCTACGGATCCACGGAACCCACACGATCGCCAGCACAGGATCCCCAGTATCTAACCGCGCAGTCGCGGCAATCCGTGCTCGTCGCGCTCTTCGATCGCGGCGCTGTCATGGATCTGCTGGCGCAGGTCGCGGTTGGGTAGTGGCGTGGGGGCTTCGCCACGGGTGGCGCGCAGTGCGTTGGCGTAGCTCTGCCGGGCCAGGACATCGTTGCCGTGTTGGGCAAAGCCATTGCCCAGCTCTTCCCAGGCATCGGCACCCGCGCCCTGTGCCAGCGCGCGGTGCAGGTAGGCCTCGGCCTGCGGCCATTGCTGCTGTGCGCGCGCGAGCTTGGCCAGGGTCAGCAGCAGGGCCGGGCTGCCGGGGTGCGCCTGCAGCCAGCGGGCGGCGTTGTCGCGCCGGGTATCCACTCGGGCGATCGACAGGTTGCCGTAGCGGGCGGCCAGGCCTTCGTCCCAGCGCGTATCCAAGGCCTGTTCCAGTGACTTGGTCGCGGCCTCGTCCCAGCGCAACGCGGCGGCGCGATCGGCGTAGGCGCCGACCACGGCTGGTTCGCTGCGCAACGGTTTTGGAATGGTCTCCCAGCGCTCGGCCAGGACATTGGCATCGCCCGCCTGCTGCAACGAGGCTTCGGCCCATTGCACCTGCAACGCGTCCAGCCGTGCCGCCGGCAAGGCCTGTTGCTGGCGCAATGCGCCGAGCATCCCGTACGCCTGTGCGGCCTGCCCACTGACGGCCAACGCTTCGGCACGCAGTGCCAGCCCGCGCGGCGGCAATGGTTGCGCCTGCGGTGCGTCCAGTGCAACCAGCGCGTCGGTGGGGTGGTCTTCGGACAGGGCCAGCTCGGCGGTAGCGATGGCGCGGGCGGCGACATGGCGGTCGCCCAGTGCCTGGAGGTGTGTGCGTGCTGCCGCCGGATCTCCGCGCGCAGCTGCGGCACGCGCGGCGGCAACGCGGGCGCCGGCTTCGACTTCGCGTTCGTCGGCGGCCTGCGCGAGCAGTTTTTCGGCACGGTTGTAGTGCCCGTGGTGCAGTGCATGCAGGCCTTCGCCCAAGCGCGCGCGGGTCCGGCGATCACGATGGCGGCGCCAGCTGCGGAACGGCAGCGCCAGCAACTTCCACAGGATCCAGAGGCCGGCAAGCACTGCCAGCAGGATCAATACGCCAGCCGCGACGGTGGTGGTGTAGTCCATGCCGCGGTATCGCACCAGCACGTAGCCCGGGTCGGACAGCAACAGTTGTGCGGCCAGTGCACCGACCAGTGCCAGTACAACCCAGAACAGCAGGTTTCTAAACAGGTTCATCGCGCGCCCCGGGGGTGGGAAGTCGTGGATGGCAGCTGCGTGGACTGCAGCCCGATCGTGTGCAGCCTAGCGGGCGGGGTGTTGGCGTGGTGTCAGCAGCCTGTCGCCGGGCTGGACCCGCCGTGCGAACGCCCTGCCGCCGGGTCGGCGACATCATCGTGTCGCGCGCAGCGCCTGCAACTGCTGCAGGCTGCTGCCCAGGCCGGGGACCGAGATCGTCAGCGGCAGCTTGCGCAGCGATTGCAGCTGCGCGCGCTGTTGGCGGCGCTCCGGCGAATCCGGCCACAATCTTGTCAGCCAGGTATCGCTGCGATCCAGTGCGCTCTGCCAGGCAGCGACGTCCCTGCGCTCCAGGGCGGCGCGCGCCAAGGTGATTTCCAGTTGCAGCGCGGCATAACCGGTCGCACGGTCGTCCGGCGCCACCACGACATCACGATCGACCGGGCGGACCTGGACGACGCGCGACAGTGCACGTCGCCACCACGGCAAGGCCTCGTCGTGTCGTGCCACCGCAACCGGCGACGGTGGCGCCAGCTGCTGCGCGAAGGCGTCGAGACCGGCCGAGGCACGCAACCTTGGATCGCTGCCGGCCGCGTCCAGGGCGGCGCGCTCCTGGGCCAGTGTCTGCCGCAAATCGATCCAGGCCGGGTCGTCGACACCATTGAGTACACCGGCCGCCAACGCATAGGCATTGCGTGCGCCGGCCAGGTCACCGGCCAGCTGCAAGCGTTGCATGCCGGTGGTCAGCAACAGCTCGACTTCGTCCAGGCGCAGCGCCTGGATGCCGTTGCGCGCGGGGTCGGCAAGTTTTTCGACGCTGTCTTCAAGCAGGGCGGCGCGCTCGCCGACACCGAGGATCTCGTCGCGCAGCACGCGGTTGGTGGTGTCGGCCTGCTGGATGCGCTTGGCCTGCGCACGCTGGTCGCGGCGCAGCGCATCGATCCGTGACTCCAATGCGTGCGACTGCTGCACCTGGACCCGCTCGGCATCGCGCTGGTCGGCTTGCTGGACCTGCCACCAGAGCCATCCACGCCAGCCAAGCACGGCCAGCAATGCGAGCACGAACAGCCAGAACACGACCCGGCCCCCGCGACGACGGCCTGGGGCTGCGGGACGTGCGGGACCCGGGCCGGCTGCGGTGCTCGAAGAGCCCGTGTTCGCGGGGCGTGGGGTCGCGGTGTCGGTATCGGTGTCGGTCACGGCAGCTCTGCAATGGGGTGGAGGCAGGCACGGTCAGTCCCGGCCAGGATGCTCATGCTAGCGGATGCGCCGTTATCGCGGCCTCGATCAGGTCCTGCGGGCGGGCGCTGCGCGCGATGACGACGTCGACAAAGCCATGCGCCCCGGCCAGCCGGGCCAGGCGTTCACTCGCGGCCACCACCCGCGCGCGGCGCAGGGCCGCGCCGGCATCGTCGGGCAACATGGCCAGCAGCGCATCGAGGGCGCCGCCGCTGCTCAGGGCAAGCCAGGCAGGGCCGTCGAGCGCGCGCAATGCGGCCAGCGCGCGCGCGCCCAGGGGTGTCGGGATGCGCGCATAGACATCGGCGCGCAACAACCGTGCGCCGCGTTGCTGCAGGGTGGTCGTGACCAGCTGTCGGCCACCGGGTGCGGCGACCAGGCCGATGTCGGTGCCGGCCACGTCCTGCAGCCCGGGCAGGGCAAGCAGGCCTTCGCTGTCCATCCGCCCGGGAGCGGCGACGGTCTCGACGCCAGCCTGGCGCAGCGCCGCGGCCGTGCTCGAGCCGACCGCGAACCATTGCGCTCCGTCACCGACGGCAAGCACCTGCAAGGCCACCGCCGCGCGCACCGCAGCCGGACTGGTCCACACCACGCGCGGCGCGGCCAGGGCAGCGCGTAGCGACGCACGCGTCGCCGGATCCCGCCGCTGCTGCAACCGCCAGGGTGACAACGCCAGCACCCGTGCACCGTGTGCGGCGGCAGCCCGGCGCAACCCGGCATGGCCACCGACCGGACGCAGCGACAGCACGTGGTATCCGGCGAGCGACGCGGACTTCGATGCCAAGGGGGTGGACCCGACCATGGCACAAGCTTGGCACAGGCCAGGCATGCAGCGGACGGACCTGCTCGCGCAAGGGCGTGAATCAATGCCAATGACGCCGCGGATGGCCATTCCCATCCCATCGCCGTATGGTCGACCCGTTGCCCGCCACGTCCCATCCATCCCATCAGGTCATTGGCCCATGTCTCCAGACGCTGCGCTGCAAAAAATCACCGCCCACATCCAGTCGATGCCGCCGGTGGCGGCGTTGGGCCTGCGACTGGACGGTTACGACGGTGAGCGCCTGCGGCTGCAGGCGCCGTTGTCGCGCCATGTCAATGACAAGGGCTGCGCATTCGGTGGCAGCATGGCCTCGATGATGACGCTGGCCGGGTGGGGCCTGGTCACGCTTCGCCTCGAGGAGGCCGGGATCACCGCCGACGTCTTTGTCGCCGACAGCACCGTGCGCTACCTCGCACCGTTGTACGACGACCTGCTGGCCGAAGCCCGACTGGCCGACGACGCCTCCTGGGACACCGCGATCGCCACGCTGCGCGAAAAGGGCCGCGCCCGCATCCATGTCCAGGCCGACGTGCGCCTGCCCGACGGCGCCAACGCGGCCGAATCCCTGTCGCGCTACGTGGCGATCGTGCGCAACGACTGAGCGGTTCGGCGATCAGTAAATGACAGATGCCACCCCGGCACCGCGCCGGGTTAGGATGCCGGCACACCTTGGCTTCAGGAGCGATCGCGATGCGGATGTCCATGCCCATGTCAGCCAGGCCTTTGTCGTCCATGCCGTTGTCCAAGCAACCCCGATGGACATGGCTTGCCTGCCTGCTGGCTGTCCTGGCATTGGCCGGATGCGCGACGGGGAGCCAGATGTCCGAGCTGCAGAAGGTGCAATACGCGTATTCCGCGGCGGTTCGCTGGGGCGATTTCGAAGGCGCCTGGAACCTGGTCGACCCGGAGTACCGCAAGTCGCATCCGATGACCGACCTGGAATTCAGGCGCTACAAGCAGATCCAGGTGTCCGGCTACCACGAGCTCGGATCGCAGGGTGGCGATGCGATGGCGATCCGCGAGATCGGCATCGGCGTGGTCAACCGCAACACCCTGGTCGAGCGCGAAACCCGCTACACCGAGCGCTGGCGCTACGACCCGCAAGCCAAGACCTGGTGGCTGACCGTGGGCTTGCCCGATTTCTGGCAGGGTGAGTGAGGGATACGGTGTAGGCCTGCGCGTTTTTCCATGCATGCCGTATGGGTGCGCGCCGCGCTGGTAACGCGGTTGCATCGTTTGCTTTGACGCGCAGGTGTTCATCGCGGTCATTCCGCTGACCGTTGGTGCCAAGGCAAACGGGGCGTTCTTCATCAACCAATGGCCGTGGATCTGGATCTGCTGCCTGCTGATGGTGCCGCTCGTGCTTGGTGGGCTGTAGAGGGGCCGGACGTAGTCGCCGCAGCCAACAGGTTCGCATCGGCTGGATGGTCTTCGTGGCAGCGGCGCCTCGGATGCGTGGTTGTGACGTGCGGGTTCGGCGCTCTTCAAAACGCGACTCCCGCCAAGACGAGATCGTTTGTCAGGCGCATGCCTGTCAATCCATCGCCATTGGCTTGTGTAGGAGCGGCTTCAGCCGCGAGCTCTTGGTCTGGCTTTGGACTTTTGCAGGAGCGACGCAAGGCGCGATAGGTGCTACGCGTGAGCGATCGCGACTTACGTCGCTCCTACACCAGCCAAAACCAAAGCCAACGCCAAAGCCAAAGCCAAAGCCAAAGCCAACAGCGATAACGACAAGCACATCAACACCGTCATTCCTGCGAAAAGCAGGAATCCAGCGAGTTTGGGTGCCGTGCCGCTTTGGGCTCCGGCGCGCAGGGAACCGGTGACGGCTCCATCGTCCCGGCCCAGCGCCCGTCGCGGATGGTTTTGGTTACTTTTGCCTTATCAAAAGTGACCGGCGCGACAGCGCGGAAGCGTTTGACTTCAACAACCAAAACAAAGACCTGAAAACCTGCAGGTCGCCACACAAGCAATGACGACGAAATTCCTGAAACGCCCTCCAGAAATGCCCGGATTCATGGCGCCACACCTTCGCGGGGATGGCGGCACTGGGATCGTTGGATAACATCGCGGCACCGCCGTGGCCGCGCCAAGCAGGACGATGCAGCCCCATCGGGCGATAATGCATCCATGACCTCCAATGACCTGCCCCTCGGCCGCTTGGTCGAGTATCCGCGCCATTACGACCCCACCGTGCTGTTCGCAATCGCGCGCGAGGCCGGGCGCAGTGCGCTGGCGCTCGCATCGCCGCTGCCTTTCATCGGCTTGGACCGCTGGCATGCGTACGAACTGTCGTGGCTGGATCCGCGCGGCAAGCCACGGGTCGCCATGGCGACGATCACGGTGCCGGCCGATTCGCCTTTCCTGGTCGAGTCCAAGTCGCTCAAGCTTTACCTCAACTCGTTCAATGCCACTGCGTTCGACAATGCCGAAGCGGTACTCGCGCGGATGACGGATGACCTGTCCCAGGTGGCCGGCGCACGGGTAGACATCGCCTTTGGACTGCCGGCAACGACGTCCGCAGACGGCGCGCGCTCCATCGACGACCTCGACATCGCCGTCGATGACTACGGCCCGCCTTGCCCCGCACACCTGTCCTGCGACGCCAATACCATCGTCGAGGAAACACTGTCTTCGGCGCTGCTCAAGTCCAATTGCCCGGTCACCGGCCAACCGGACTGGGCCAGCGTGCGCATCGCCTACCATGGCCCGCGCATCGATCCGGCCGGCCTGCTGCGCTACCTGGTGTCGTTCCGCGACCACGCCGAGTTCCACGAACAGTGCGTTGAACGGATCTTCGTCGACCTGCAGGCCCACTGCCATCCACGTGCCTTGTCGGTGGAGGCGCGCTACACCCGCCGTGGCGGACTGGACATCAATCCATGGCGCGCCAGCCCCGGCATGCCGGCACCGGCTGCACGTCGCGATCCACGCCAGTGACTTGCTGAAGCGATTGCCCTGGGCGACGGACGCGTGAAACCCATCGCGATGTTTTCTTAACAGGCCGCATGGGACGCTGCGTAGTCAATGACGCAGCAAGGCTCCCTGTGATGCCCCCGCAAAGTCCCAAAGATCCCAACGACCTGTCGTTGGAGCCAAGCAAAAGCCCTGGCGGCGGCATGAAGGGCGACTTCTCCCATGTCCAGAGCCATGTCGACACCGTGCCCGCTGGCATTGGTGGAACCGCCGGTGGCAACGCCGACTTCTCCAACGTCCAGAGCCATGTCGACACCGTGCCTGCGCAAGGCGGCACCGGCAGTAGTGGCACGATGTATACCGTGCGCAAGGGCGACACGCTGTCGGCGATTGCGCAACGCCATTACGGCAAGGCCAGTCGCTGGCGTGGGATCTTTGACGCCAACCGCGACCAGATCGACAACCCGGACCTGATCCAGCCCGGCCAGGTGCTGAAGATCCCCTCGCTGGAACGCTAATTCGCAGAAGGATGATCGGCAGGCAGTGATCGGCGGGAGGTGGCGCCTTTCGACGCCGCACTTTTCCACGACTCGGCTTTCAAATGCATGCCTGGCAACGGCATGCCCTTGGATAACACGCACCGTTTTTACCACCCGTTTTTACCACCCGCTTTTACTACCCGTTTCACAAAGGAGAACCCCATGAACCGCAAACCCCTCCAAACCGCCATCGTCGCTGCCCTGTTCGCTACGTTGGCCGTGGCCGGCTGCAAGAAGGATGCCGATGAAGCAGCGACCACGCCGCCAGTGGCCAGTGAACCCTCCGCACCGGCTCCCGCCGCCGCACCCGCTGCACTGACCGTGACCACGGTCGACCTGGGCAATGCGATCGGGGCCGACAACCGTGTCGCTGCACCGATGAGCACCTTTGGCACCACCGACACCATCCACGCCTCGATCGGTACCGACGGCCCCAACGCCGGCAACCTGACCGCCAAATGGAGTTACGAGGATGGCCAGGTGGTCGACCGTACCGACAAATCGATTGCCGCCGGTCCGCAGGTGACCGAGTTCACCATCGCCAATCCCGATGGCTGGCCAACCGGCAAGTACAAGCTGGACGTGATGGTGGACGGCACCGTGGTGCAGAGCCGCGACTTCGACATCCGCTAGGCACGCTACGGCAAGCGCCCACGGTACGACGCCTGGGCGCGGGTCCATGAGGGGTGCGGAAGTTTCCGCGCCCTTTTTTCTTTGCTGCCTCCTTTGCTGCCATCGCCTTGCCAATCGCCGACTGTGACTCCAGGTCCTGCCGGTGGTTTGACCGATGGTTTTGCCCGCACGCCTGCTCCGGGCGACAATGGAAGATCCTGTGACGGGTCAAGTCGCGATGCCACGCGCCGGCGACCGCCGCCAGCGTGCACATACCGTCCGGGCTGATCGACTCTCCGCCCGACCCCGACCGCCACCTACGACCGCGAGCACGACACCATGTCCGACAACGCCACGCCCGGAACCTCCATGCCTGATACCCCGAAGATCATCTACACCCTGACCGACGAAGCCCCCTGGCTGGCCACGCAGTCACTGCTGCCGATCATCGCCGCCTTCAGCGGCGCCGCCGGGATCGCGGTCGAAACCCGCGACATTTCGCTGGCCGCCCGGATCCTGTCGCAGTTCCCCGACATGCTCGAAGCAGCGCAACGCGTGCCTGACGACCTGGCCGAACTCGGCGCACTGGCGACCACGCCACAAGCCAACATCATCAAGCTGCCAAACATCAGCGCCTCCGAGCCACAGCTCAAGGCCGCGATCAAGGAACTGCAACAACACGGTTACGCGCTACCTGACTACCCGGACGAGCCGGACAACCACGAGCAGCGCGACATCAAGGCGCGCTATGACAAGGCCAAGGGCAGTGCGGTCAACCCGGTGCTGCGCGAAGGCAATTCCGACCGCCGCGCACCGCTGTCGGTCAAGAACTATGCCCGCAAGCATCCGCACCGCATGGGCAAGTGGAGCAGCGATTCAAGATCGCACGTGTCGCACATGGACGACGGTGATTTCTACGGCAGCGAGCAATCGGTCCTGGTCAACGAAGCTGGCAAGGTGCGCATCGAGCTGACCGGCACCGACGGCCGCAGCAACATGCTCAAGACCGGCATCGCGGTGCAGGCCGGCGAGATCATCGACGCCTCGGTGATGGACTCGCGCAAGCTGGCGGACTTCATCGATGCGCAGATCACCGATGCCAAGCGTCGCGACGTGCTGTTCTCGCTGCACCTGAAGGCCACCATGATGAAGGTCTCCGACCCGATCATCTTCGGCGTCGCGGTCGACCGCTTCTACGCGCCGGTGCTGGGCAAGTACGACCGCGAGCTGGAGCAGGCGGGTTTTGATTCCGACAACGGCATCGGTGACCTGTACGCCAAGCTGCCGGCGCTGCCGGCCACCACGCAACAGCAGGTCAAGGACGACATCGACGAACTTTACAAAGGCCGCCCAAGGCTGGCGATGGTCAATTCCGACAAGGGCATCACCAACCTGCACGTCCCCAGCGACGTGATCGTCGACGCCTCGATGCCGGCGATGATCCGCGATTCCGGTTGCATGTGGAACGCCGACGGCGAGCTGCAGGACACCAAGGCGATCATCCCCGACCGCTGCTATGCCGGCATCTACCAGGCGGTGATCGAGGACTGCAAGGCCAACGGTGCCTTCGACCCGGCGACCATGGGCAGCGTCCCCAACGTCGGCCTGATGGCGCAGAAGGCCGAGGAATACGGCTCGCACGACAAGACCTTCCGCATCCCCACCGACGGCACCGTGCACGTGCTCGACGAGGCCGGCACCGTGTTGATGGAGCACGACGTCAAGGCCGGCGACATCTGGCGCATGTGCCAGACCAAGGACGCGCCGATCCAGGACTGGGTCAAGCTGGCGGTGTCGCGCGCGCGGCTCAGCGGCACGCCGGCGGTGTTCTGGCTGGATCCGAACCGTGCGCACGATGCGCAGGTGATCAGCAAGGTCGAGCATTACCTGGAGGACCACGACACCGATGGCCTGGACATCCGGATCCTGCCTCCCGTCGATGCCATGCACCTGTCGTTGGAGCGCATCCGCCAAGGCAAGGACACGATCTCGGTCACCGGCAACGTACTGCGTGATTACCTCACCGACCTGTTCCCGATCATGGAGCTGGGCACCAGCGCCAAGATGCTGTCAATCGTGCCGTTGATGGCCGGCGGCGGGTTGTTCGAGACCGGCGCCGGTGGTTCGGCGCCCAAGCACGTGCAGCAGTTCGTCGCAGAGGATCATTTGCGCTGGGATTCCCTGGGCGAGTTCCTGGCGCTGGCCGCGTCACTGGAGCATCTGGGCGAGCGTTACGACAACGCCGCCGCGCGCGTGCTGGCCGATGCGCTGGATGTCGCCAACGGACGCTTCCTGGACAACGACAAATCACCTTCGCGCAAGGTTGGCGAGCTCGACAACCGCGGCAGCCACTTTTACCTCGCCATGTACTGGGCGCAGGCGTTGGCCGCACAGGACGACGATGCCGCGATGAAGGCTGCCTTCGCGCCGTTGGCGCACGCACTGGTCGATGCCCAGGACGCCATCGTCGCCGAGTTGAACGCGGTCCAGGGCAAGCCGGTGGAGCTCGGCGGTTACTACCAGCCCGACCAGGACAAAGCCGCTGCCGCGATGCGTCCGAGCCAGCGCTTGAACGACGCGTTGACTACCCTTTCGCGGAAATAGACGCGTGCAAGCTGGCGCCTGCCGCACCTGCAACGCGCTTTGTCGACAGGCGCTTGTGTAGGAGCGGCTCCAGCCGCGAGCTCTTGACGTCCGCTTTCCGAAGAGCCGACACAACCCCCGCCACGCGCCTCACCCGGCGCTGGCGGCATCCAGCACCGCGATGTCATCGTCCGTCAATGACAACCCGGCCGCCTGCATCGTTTCCCGCAACTGCTCCACGCTGGTTGCGCTGGCGATCGGCGCGGTGATGCCAGGCCGCGCCATCAACCAGGCCAGCGACACCTGCGCCGGCGTGGCACCGTGCGCCGCAGACACTGCATCGAGCGCGTCGAGGATGCGCTTGCCGCGATCGTCAAGATATTTTTCAACCACGGCCTTGCCACGCGCGCGGCTTTTGCTGGCATCCGATGCCTCCCGGTACTTGCCGGTGAGAAAGCCGCTGGCCAGCGAAAAGTAGCCGATCACGCCAAGGCCTTGCTCGCGCACCAGAGGCTCGAGCGCGCTTTCGTAACCGCTGCGGTCGTAGAGGTTGTATTCGGGCTGCAGCACTTCATAGCGCGGCAAACCATGCTGCTCCGACACGGCCAATGCTTCAGCCAGGCGCGCGGCACTGTAGTTGGACGCGCCAATCGCGCGCACCTTGCCGGCTTCGATCAGGCGCGAGAATGCACCCAGCGTATCTTCCAGCGGAACGCTGGCATCGTCCTCGTGGGCAAAGTAGAGATCGATCGCCTCGACCTGCAAGCGCTTGAGCGAGGCGTCGGCGGCCTTGGCGATATTGTCGGGCGACAGGCCCGGGTGCTGGTCCCACTTGGCGACCTTGGTCGCGATGGTGAGGCGGTCGCGCGCACCGCTGCGCTTGAGCCATTGGCCGATCAGTGTTTCCGAATCCCCGCCCTGGTTGCCGGGAGCCCACGCCGAATACACGTCGGCGGTATCGACCAGCGAAAAGCCCGCCTCGGTAAATGCGTCCAGCAGTGCAAACGAAGTCGCCTTGTCGGCACTCCAGCCAAACACGTTGCCGCCAAACGCCAGTGGGCGGACGTCGATGCCGGAGCGTCCAAGTGGCCGGGTCGCTGTCTGGGTGGTCATGGGCGTTGCCTCACACGGAAAACACCACCATAACGACGTGGCCGTGGAGTGCATGCGAACCAGTGCCGTCAGGCAGCCTGTTGCGTCCGCCATGCCCACATCGCGGCCTGGCGGCTCCAGTGGCACACTGCAAGCCTGCTACCCCCGCCCCGGAGACCACCATGCATCGCCACGCCCCGCTTGCAACCGCCATTGCGCTATCGCTGACCCTGCTCGGCTGCAATGGATCGATGAAGACCGCCCAGCAGACGGCGTCCTCCGAAAGCGCCGCCGACAGCTCCTCGGACACCGGGGCCGGCCAGGATGCCGGCACCGCGTCGGCGCCTGCTGCACCAACCACGTTTGAGCAGGTAATTTCCGGCAGCTGGCGATCAGCAGACAACGTCGCCCGCGACCGTTACCGCCATCCTGCCGATACCCTGGCGTTCTTCGGCCTCGAACCCACCGATACCGTCATCGAGATCACTCCCGGGGGCGGCTGGTACACCGAGATCCTGGCGCCCTACGTGCGTGCCGACGGGCACTACATCGCAGCATTGCCCGACCCGAAGGCCGCCGAAGCCGGCAAGGCCCGCGATGGGCGCGAGGCAGCCATGCAGCGGCTGAAGGCGAAGTTCAGCGCCACGCCCGAGGCGTACGGCGAGGCAACGGTCGTCGCTTTCGATCCCGATGCACCGGTGTTTGGCGCGCCCGGTTCGGCAGACGCGGTGCTGACGTTCCGCAACGCGCACAACTGGGTCGCCGCTGGCACGGCGCCGGCCTACTTCAAGGCGTTTTACGACGTACTCAAGCCGGGCGGCATGCTGGGCGTGGTCGACCATCGCGCCCGGCAGGGTACCGACCTTGAAGCGATGAAGCAGAGCGGCTACCTGACGCCGGAGCTTGTGATCGGCTATGCCACGGCAGCTGGTTTCCAGCTCGATGGCCGCAGCAAGGTCAATGCCAATCCCAAAGACACCGCCGACCATCCCAATGGAGTGTGGACCTTGCCTCCGACCAACAGCCACGAGGCTGCGGATGACGCCAAGTACAAGGCCATCGGTGAAAGCGATCGCATGACGTTGCGTTTCGTGAAGCGCTGAAAGCCGTCCGGGGTGCTCGCGCCCCGGGCCGTGATGGCGGGGTGTCGTCGCTATCGCCTGCGTTCCAGGTCGCCTCTTTGCGTTTTGTGTTGAAACGAGTGGGAGCCTGGTTGTTGCAGGTGCGACGCAGGTCGCGATGGGCTCCGCGCCGCAGCTGTGGCGAGTTACGTCGCTCCTGCAAGGGTCTGCTGCAAGGGTCCAAGGCAACAGCAAGGACTCGCGGCTGAAGCCGCTCCTACAAATGGCAGGTTGCGACTGCATGGGATTGACAAGCACGCACCGCACGCCTCGTCGGCCGCGCCACCGGCTCACCGCTCCGAATGCCCACTCTGGTCGTACTCCCGCCGTGCAAACAGATCCGGGCCGATCAGCTCGACAAAAGCACGCGCCTGCGGACTCAGGTACTTGCCGCGCCGCTTGACCACGCCGTAGCTGCGCGCAGGGAAGTATTGCGCCAGCGAGCGGACCGCCAACCGCGCACGATCCGCCTCGGTCAGGCAGATCGCGGTGACGATCGAGATCCCCAGCCCCATGGCCACGTACTGCTTGATCACCTCCCAGCCACCCACTTCCAATGCCACTGTGTACGGCACGTGCGCGCGCTGGAACACCAGGTCGACCATGCGATAGGTCGTCAGTCGCTGCGGCGGCAGGATCAGGCCGTAGGGCGACAAGTCCTCCAGCCTCAGTTCGGGCTTGTCCGCCAATGGGTGCCCGGGCGGCAGGATCAGCATCGGGTCGTACTTGTAGGCGCTGGCGTATTCCAGGTCGGCCGGGACTTCCAGCATCGAGCCGACGGCAAAATCGACCCCGTCCGACCGCAGCAGGCCCAGGCCGCCCTCACCCGTGACGTTGTGCAGTCGCAGGCGGACTTCCGGGTGTTGCGCCCGGAAAGCCTCCACGATGCCGGGCAGCAGGTACAGGATGGTCGAGCTGCCGGCGGCGATGTCCAGGGTGCCGGCATCAAGCCCGCGCAGGTGTTCGCGGAAGGCGCCGTCCAGGCCCTCGATGCCCTCGACCAGCGGCCGGGCCAGCTCATACAGGGCTTCGCCCTCGCGGCTTAGCGCCAGCCGGCGGCCACTGCGGTCGAACAACTGCACGCCCATCTCCCGCTCCAGCGCCTGTATCTGCAGGGTCACGGCCGGCTGGCTGAGGTACAGCGCCTCGGCGGCGCGCGAGACCGACCCCAGCCGTGCCACCTGGCAGAACGCACGCAGCGGCTTGAGGCGACTGCCTTTATAGGAAAACCGGGGTGCGGCAGCTGCGCGGCGGGGCATCTTCAAGCCATGTATAAGCTGAGCTAATGATATGTATTGACAACTATGGTTTGTCAAATATGCATACGCGACCGCATGGTGTTGCTCCAGCACGATTCCCCAGGAGCACGGCATGTCGGCGGTATTGCAAGCAGTCCAGCACGACCTCGAGGCACAGGCCCAAGGCGCCCCCGGCGTCGAAGCCACGCCCAGCCCGCCGGGCCTTACCGACCTGCTGACGCCTGCCGCACTGGCTTTCCTGGCCGCCCTGCACCGCCGTTTCGAGCCCACGCGCCAGCAATTGCTGGCCCGGCGCCGGCAGTGCCAGGCCGCCTACGACGCCGGCGCGCTGCCCGACTTCCGCGCTGATACGGTCGCGATCCGCGACGGCGACTGGCGCGTGGCGCCGCTGCCTGCGGCGTTGCTGGACCGGCGGGTCGAGATCACCGGCCCGGTCGACCCGAAGATGGTCATCAATGCGCTCAACTCCGGCGCCACCTGCTACATGGCCGACTTCGAGGATTCCACCGCGCCGACCTGGGCCAACCTGCTGACCGGCCAGCAGTCGCTGCACGGTGCGGTCCTGGGGACCCTGGATTTCACCGGCGACAACGGCAAGACCTACGCCCTCAAGCCCGAAGCCGAACGCGCCGTCCTGATCGTGCGCCCGCGCGGCTGGCACCTGGACGAAAAGCACCTGCAGGTCGATGGCACGGCAATCCCGGCGAGCCTGTTCGACATCGGTTTGTTCCTGTTCCACAACGCACGCACCCTGGCCGACAAGGATCGCGGTCCTTACCTCTACCTGCCCAAGTTGCAGACCATGGAAGAGGCCGCGTTGTGGGAAGACGCGTTGGCCTGCATGGAGGACACGCTGGGACTGGCGCATGGCCAGGTCAAGGTCACGGTGTTGATCGAAACGCTGCCGGCGGCCTTCGAGATGGACGAAATCCTGCACGCGTTGCGCACCCGCATTGCTGGCCTCAACTGCGGCCGCTGGGATTACATCTTTTCGTGCATCAAGACCCTGCGCGCGCATCCGGACAAGGTGCTGCCCGAGCGTGGCCAGGTAACGATGACGCAGCCGTTCCTCCAGGCGTACTCCGAGCTGCTGATCCAGACCTGCCACCGCCGTGGCGCGCACGCGATGGGCGGCATGGCCGCGCAGGTGCCGATCAAGGGCGACGACGACGCCAATGCCGCTGCATTGCAACGCGTGCGCGACGACAAGCTGCGCGAGGTCCGTGCCGGCCACGATGGCACGTGGGTCGCGCACCCGGCGCTGGTGCCGCTGGCACGCGAGGTGTTCGACGCACACATGCCCGGCGCCAACCAGCACGACGTGCTGCGCAAGGACGTGGTTGTTGCGCGCGAGGACCTGCTGCGCAGCCCGCGCGGCAGCATCACCCGTGCCGGGTTCGACGGCAACGTCGAAGTCTGCGTGCGTTATCTCGCCGCCTGGCTGGACGGCAACGGCTGCGTGCCGATCCACCACCTGATGGAAGACGCCGCCACCGCCGAGATCGCGCGTGCGCAGTTGTGGCAGTGGCTGCATTACGCCGACGGCGAAGGCCGCGAACCCCTCCACCTGGACGATGGCAACCCGATCGACTGGCTGCTGTTCGAATGCGTGCTGTTGAACCTGCCCGGGCGGCTGGGCGATCGCACGGGGATTCCCGGTGCCGAGAAGCTCGATCAAGCCATCGCGCTGCTTGAGCGACTGACCCGCAGCGACGTGCTTGAAGAATTCCTGACCATTCCCGCCTACGCGCACATCGATTGACCAGCTTTTGCTTTTCGTAGGAGCGGCTTCAGCCGCGAGCTCTTCCCACGAGAAGCAATGAATCAAGAGCTCGCGGCTGAAGCCGCTCCTACAAGAGCCAAACAACCACACCACCAAGGACACCCGATGACCACCACCCTGCCCACCGCCGACCAACTCACCACCGACTGGAACAACAACCCGCGCTGGGCCGGCACCTGCCGTCCGTACTCGGCCGACGACGTGGTGCGCCTGCGCGGCACCGTCGCCATCGAGCATTCGCTGGCAAGGCACGGCGCAAACAAGCTGTGGAAGTCGCTGCACAAGGAGGACTTCGTCAACGCGCTTGGCGCACTCACCGGCAACCAGGCGATGCAGCAGGTCAAGGCCGGGCTTGAAGGCGATCTACCTGTCCGGCTGGCAGGTCGCCGCCGATGCCAATGGCGCCGGCGAGATGTATCCCGACCAGTCGCTGTACCCGGCCAACTCGGTGCCGCAGGTGGTCAAGCGCATCAACAACACGCTGCTGCGCGCCGACCAGCTCAGCCACGCCGAGGGCGACGACAGCATCGACTACCTGCAGCCGATCGTGGCCGACGCCGAAGCCGGTTTCGGTGGCGTCCTCAATGCCTTCGAACTGATGAAGGGGATGATCGAAGCCGGCGCGGCCGGCGTGCATTTCGAAGACCAGCTGGCCAGCGCCAAGAAGTGCGGCCACATGGGCGGCAAGGTGCTGGTGCCGACCCGGGAAGCCGTGGAAAAGCTGGTCGCCGCGCGCCTGGCCGCCGACGTCAGCGGCGTGCCGACGCTCATCATCGCGCGCACCGACGCCGAAGCCGCCGACCTGCTGACCAGCGACATCGACGACAACGACAAGGCCTTCTGCACCGGCGAGCGCACCCAGGAAGGCTTCTTCAAGACACACAAGGGCATCGACCAGGCGATCAGCCGCGGTCTGGCGTACGCACCGTATGCGGACCTGGTGTGGTGCGAGACCGGCAAGCCCGATCTCGAGTTCGCGCGCAAGTTTGCCGAAGCCATCCACGCCAGGTATCCGGGCAAGCTGCTGGCCTACAACTGCTCGCCGAGCTTCAACTGGAAGGCCAACCTGGACGACGCCACCATCGCGAAATTCCAGGTCGAGCTGGCGACGATGGGCTACAAGTTCCAGTTCATCACCCTGGCGGGTTTCCATGCGCTCAACCACTCGATGTTCCAGCTGGCCCACGGCTATGCACGCCGCCAGATGAGCGCGTTTGTCGAGTTGCAGGAAGCTGAATTTGCCGCCGCCAGCCAGGGCTTCACCGCGGTCAAGCACCAGCGCGAGGTCGGTACCGGTTACTTCGACGCGATCAACCAGACCATCCAGGGCGCGCAGTCCTCCACGGTGGCGTTGAAGGGCTCGACCGAGGAAGAGCAGTTCGATGCACCGCGGGCTGCCGAAGCCGCCTAGCCATCCCGTCGCCCGGGTGAGCGCAGCGCACCCGGGTGTATTGGCCGTCACAGCGGCGGCTGTCGCAGGAGCCGCCGTTGTAGGGGCGGCTTCAGCCGCGAGCTTTTGATGTTGATCTTGCTCCAGGCTGCCGCCTTGGCCTTTTGCAGGAGCGACGTGAGTCGCGATAGCTGTCCGGGACATCTGATCGCGACTTACGTCGCTCCTACAAATGACGAAGGCCAAAACACGATCAAGAGCTCGCGGCTGAAGCCGCTCCTACGTAAAGCCAGAGCCAAGGCCAAAACACGATCAAGAGCTCGCGGCTGAAGCCGCTCCTACGTAAAGCCAGAGCCAAGGCCAACACAAGATCAAGAGCTCGCGGCTGAAGCCGCTCCTACAAAGCGCTGGGCTCCCCGGCGTCCGCTTGTGGTGGTGCTGTGCGTATACACCGGGATGAACAGCATTCCGGTGTATCCTCGGTGGATGACACGGCGAGGGGGTCGTGGGATGAGCGCAGATGCTGCGGGGCCGGCTTTGGCCCCAATGCCGGAAACGACTGGACCATCATCGGCTGCGGTGCTGACCTCGGAAGAGTACGCGCTGTTCCAGAAGGTGGGCCGCCCGCGGTTGATGGAGTCCGGTGAGTCGCTGTTCAAGCGCGGCGACCTGGGCACCACGATGTTCGTGGTGGTGCAGGGTGCGGTCGACCTGGACTTTGGCGACGACCTGGTGCCCAAGCGCCTGGGTCCACGAGAGTTCTTCGGCGAGCTGGGGCTGCTGATCGGCGACCATGCCCGCAGTGCGGATGCCACCGCTGCCAGCAGCGGCGTGTTGCTGGAGCTGCGCCAGAACGAGTTCGAGCCGCTGTCCGAGCGCGACCCGCGCCTGCTGGCGCATTTCCTGCGCCGGGCCATCCTGCGGGTGGTGCTCAACGAGCAAAGCCTGATCGGCCGCCTGCGCCGTCGCAACCTGGACCTGCAGACCACGCTGGACACGCTGCGCGCCACCACCCATCGCCTGTCCCAGACCGAGGCGCTCACCCGCACCGACGAGCTGACCGGCCTGAGCAACCGCCGCGGTTTCCAGCTGCACCTGGAGCAGCGCCGTCGCAACGACGCACTTGCAGGCCGTGGCCTGCTGCTGATCGACTGCGACGAGTTCAAGGGCATCAACGACGAGTACGGCCACCTGGTCGGTGATCGCGTGCTGCAGGGCGTGGCCAACATCCTGCGCTCGGCCGCCGGCCCGGACGACATCGCCTGCCGCATTGGCGGCGACGAGTTCTGCCTGCTGGTCCGTGGCGAGCATGCAACCGAGATCCGCCGCATCGCCGAGTTCGTGGTCTCCACTGCATCCGCCTTGCACCAGATGCAGCCGTCGCCGCCGCAGGTCGCCACCCTGAGTGTCGGTGCATGCATCATTACCTCCGACCAGCGCTGGGACGACTGCTATGCGCAAGCCGACACCGCGCTGTACCGGGCCAAGCGCCTGGGCGGCAACCGGGTCGAGTTTGACGACGATACGACCGAGCCGGCGTAATCCGTGGGTCCCGCCGACACCACCGGACACGACGACGCCACGGAGCCGGCCGACGACAGGGCAGACGGCCCCCAGGTGCGCACCCTGTTGCTGACTGACCTGTGCGACTCGACTGGTCTGGTCGAACGCCTGGGCGATACGCCGGCCAAGGAATTGTTCCGTGCCCACGACCGGCTGGTATTGGAGCTGCAGCAACGCTGGCGCGGGCGCCTGATCGACCGCTCCGACGGCCTGCTGCTGTTGTTCGAGCGGCCCATCGACGGCCTGGGCTTTGCGCTGGACTACAACCGCGGCCTGCGCGAGCTGGGCAAGGCGCGCAAGATCCAGCTGCTCGCCCGCGCTGGCCTGCACGTCGGCGAGGTGCTGACCTGGCGCAACAGTGACGCCTCGGTGCAGCTTGGGGCCAAGCCGCTGGAGGTCGAAGGCCTGGCCAAACCCATGGCCGGGCGACTGATGACCATGGCCCGTCCCGGGCAGATCCTGCTCTCGTCCAGTGCCGAACCCATGGCACGCCGCGCCGTCAGTGAGCTGGACGAGCGCGGCAAGGACCTGGTCTGGAAGCACTGGGGCCGCTGGCGCTTCAAGGGCGTGCCGCAACCGCAGGAAATCTACGAAGTCGGCGAACCCGGCATCGCCCCCCTGCGCAGGCCCGAGCAGAACCACGCCAAGGCCTGGCGCGACATCCCGCTGTGGCGTCGCCCAGCCGCGCTGGCCGCCGAGCTGCTGCTGGTCGCAGGCCTGTTGGGCGGCGCCTGGTTCATGACCCGCCCGCAACCGGCCATCGCCTTCAACGAGCGCGACTGGGTCGTGGTCGGCGACCTGCGCAACCTCACTGGCGACAAGGTGCTGGACGACTCCCTGGACCAGGCATTCCGCATCAGCCTGGCGCAGTCGCGCTTCATCAACGTGATCAGCGACCTGAGGGTGCGCGAGACATTGCAGCACATGCAGCGCAAACCCGATGTCCCGGTCGACCGCGTGCTGGGCTCCGAAATCGCGCTGCGCGACGGCGCCCGTGCGTTCTTGTTGCCCACCGTGGCCGAAGTCGGTGGCCACCTGCGGGTCAGCGCCGAGGTCATCGATCCGCATACCCAGACCACGGTGTATGCCGTGTCTGCTGACGGCAACGGCGTGGAGTCGGCACTGGCCTCGATTGACGATGTCACCAGCCAGCTGCGCAACAAGCTGGGCGAAGCACTGGAGTCGGTGCAGAAGACGTCGGTGTCGTTGCCCAATGTCAGCACCCCCAGCCTGGACGCGCTCAAAGCCTTTGCGGTGGCGCGCAACGTAGTGGCCACTACCCGCGACCGCGACACCGCGCTGGGACTCTACCGTCAGGCGCTGCAGCTGGATCCGCAATTTGCGCTGGCGCATGCGGACATGGCGCAGTTTCATGCGGCGCTGGGCGCAGTGCAGGCCGCCCAGGACGAATGGCGCAAGGCGCTGGCCATTCCCAACCGCCTGTCGCCACAGGAAAAACAACGCATCGAACTACTGTTACAACAATACGCAGGGACTGGATCCTATTTCCGCAAGGCGCGGGAGTACCTGACGCTGTACCCCGACGACTACGGAGTGATCGCGCGCCTAAGTACCAATCAATGGCACCAGTTGAACGATTTCGGGCAAGCCGAAACCCTCATGAGAAGAACCCTGACGCCCTCTGCCGCACAGCAAGGCGGACGCTACTACAGCATCGGTATTTACCTGCTGGGGCAGGAGCAGTATGCCGACGCACAATCGGCGTTTCGCAAATCGCGTGCGCTCGGATTTACGGGTTCCAGTACGTATTTCGCGCGTCTCTACGATGTCCGCCAACAACCCGGCGAGTCAGACCGCATCTATGCGCAAGGCCATGGCGGCAAGCCATGGAAGGGCGATGACGGCGTCACCACCTGGATTGACCGCGGGCTATGGGATCGGGCTGGTGAAACAGCGCGCTCCTGGTTGAAACGAGAACAGAACACCGGGGATGCCCTGGAGGCCTTGCGCGCACAAGCAGCGCTGGCCAGTGTCGCGGTACTGGATCACCAATCCGATGCCCGACGTGAGTTGCGCGCTTTGCTGGCAACCGCCCGCTCGAAAGCGAAAATCGTGGACGCCAGCTATCCCGCAACTTCGACGGAGGTACAGTTGCTGGTCGGGTTATTGGCGGGTTTTCGCGACGACGCCACGCTGCTGACGGACGCCCTCGCTGGAGTCGACGCCAAGGGACCCGTACGCGACTTTCCAACCTTGAGCCAATTGCAGCAGGTTGTCCTGGCCGAACAGGAGCGGCTGGCCGGCAGGCCGCAGGCAGCGGCCAAACGGCTACGACCATTGGCACGACAGGACACGGCCCTGGTAGCCGTGCATTGGGCATTGCAGCGGGCGGAACAGGCGGCCGCGAATGCCGATGCGGCAACCGTCCAGTCGCGCTGGCTGGCAACGCACCGGGGTCGCGCATTGACCGAGAGCACGACGACGGAGGTGCTGCGGTTCTTCAATGCCGCGGTGTCGGCGAGGGCGCTGGAGTCTCAGCCAAACGCCAGAGCGAGGCTGGACAACCCGACGGTCGACAGCTTGCAGTAATAGCGTCGTCGGCTCCCGGGGCTGAATAAAAACCCGGCGAGATACGCCGGGTCTTGTAGACAGGATCAGAAACGAGGCCGGATCATCTTTCCTGCGTGTGCAGCGGACAAATCATCCCGTGGATGCCCACCATGGCGTCTTCCAATTTGTGGCGCTGCGCCTTGATCTGTTCTGGCGAGGCCATTTGCGCATTTTGCTTTACCTGCATGCAATCCCACGGATCGGTGTAGCCGATCGAACGCAACGCTTCTTCCGGCGACTTCTGGAACAGCGCACGGAAGTCGTCGTTGCTTTCCAGGTTGTCCAGCAACTTCTTGACCAGACGCGGATGCAGGCCGGCCGGTGGAATCTTGTCGTGCTCGATCATGGTGTTGCCCCCTTCGTGTTGGAAAGTCGGACAATAGCACCGGATGGGGCAAGTAGCAGGGAGAAGGATGCGAATCCGACGTTGTGCCGTCGCCTGGCTGGAGCCACGCGAGACGGCCGAGTTCCAGTTGCAGGACCTGTTGCAAGGCGGCACCGGCGTGGTCGGGCAACTGGGCTGGCTCGCGCACGCCCCGCACCTGCCCGCACCCGTGGAGGTCGATGCCACGCAGGTACAGCTGCTCGGCGCATTGGGGGCAGTGGACTGGATCGAGCGCGCGGCGCTGGATACACGTTTTGGCAGCCAAGCCGTTGACGCGCTGTTGTCCTCCGGGTTGTTGCTTGCGCACGCGAAGGACGCGGACGTGCTGGCCGACGACGCCTTCCGCGGTGTGGGTTGGCATCCACCGGCCGCCGTGGCGCACATGGCGTCGCGCTGGGAAGGCATTGATGGCCCCAAGGGCATGGAAGAGCAGGACCTGGACACCAACGCAGGCCTGTTGCGCCAGCACGGCACGCCGCCGCCGCATGTGCTGCCGTCCACGGATCCGGACACCGCGATCGCCTTGCCGCGTATCGACCGCGACGCGTTCGACGACCTGCTCGACACACGCGCGACCTGCCGCAACTACGACACCACGGCCAGCGTGTCGTTGGCGACGTTCTCGCAATTGATGGCGCGCGTGTTTGGCGCGCGCGGTGTCGGCCATCCGGCACCGGGATTCGACGTGCTCAAGCGCACCAGTCCATCCGGCGGTGCACTGCACCCGACCGAATGCTGGCTGATCGTGCAGCGGGTGCAGGACGTGGCGCCGGGCCTGTACCGGTATCGCATCGATACACATGCTTTGGAACCGGTCGCCCCGGGCATCGCACCGCCGCAACCGGGCGACGCTGCAACCCGCACGCTGGACGACAGCGCACCGCGCGCGTGGACCACGGAAGAACTGCGCGCGTTTGCACGCATCGCCGTCGCCGGCCAGGACTGGTTTGCCGACGCGCCGGTGTTGTGCGTGCTGGCGCCGCGCTTCCATCGCAACTTCTGGAAATACCGCAACCACGCCAAGGCTTACCGCGTCGCGGTGCTGGACGTCGGCCACCTGTCGCAGACCCTGCAGCTGTGCGCCACGCAGGCGGGGCTGGGGCCGTTCATTACCTCGGCGATCAACGAAGTCGACATCGAGCGCGCCTTCGGGCTGGTGCACTACACCGACGGCCCACTCGCCGTGTGCGGGTTTGGCGTGCGTGCGGACACGATGACCACGTCGGAGTTTGATCCAAACCGCAAGGTCTGGCCGCGCGAGTAGGCGGGTGTTTTCTCATCCTGCACGCAATGTCGTTCCGAGCCTGGCGAAGGATCTGTGTGCAGCTGTTTTTGCAGGAGCGACGTCAGTCGCGATCATTGTTCCGGGATCGCGACCGAGGTCGCTCCTGCACAGGGCACAGCCGATCCTTCGCCATGCTCAGGATGATAGTGACTGGGGCGTTGAGACACAGCAGGTATTGCTGTGGTCTTCCGCGAGTCACAGCAATACCAAGAGTCGGCTACCGGGACGCAACCTGCTTACGCTTCATCCCGGCGAACGCTGTAGACCCTCTTGACCTTGCATGCCAAGAGCAACGTCCATGGATCCCCGCCTGCGCGGGGATGACGGATCAGATTTTCGCTTTTCGCTTTTGGCTTTTGGCTTTTGGCTTCTTCTGCTTTTCATATTGAATCAACCACGCAAAGCATCCGGAAACCCGGAGGGCGGCGGACAGGATGTCCGCCGTTTTCGGACCGGGCCATGGGTGAGGCGGTGCGGCTTGCGAGCCATCGGCTCGCGCACCGGTGAACGCCCGCGCCGCTGGCGCGGGCCGGACTTTGGCGGCGTAGCCGGCAAAGGCGAGTCCGAAAATTGCAATAAGCCTGCCGATCGCGGATGCGCTGTGTCGGGGAAAGGCGTTTTCTTTGGTTCGTTTCTTTTGAGCCTTTCCAAAAGGAATGAACTCGCGCGACAGCGTGAAAGCGTTTGCTCTTTGCATGCAGAAGAGCAACGTCACTGGATTTCCGCCTGCGCGGGAATGACGGCTCTTGCGGAACTCGCACATCAGCGTGAAAGCATTTGACCTTAACGGACTGAGGAACAATGTCACTGGATGGACAGACTTGCGTCTGCCAAAAGACCCCGTCTTCGCGGGAATGGCGTTTCAAGGGGGCGCGCAGCTTTTCATGGATGACGAGCTCCGCTTGTCATCCCGAGCGTGGCGAAGGATCTGTTTGTTGCTTCGATACGCAAGGACCAGCAGATCCTTCGCTACGCTCAGGGTGACAATCAGGTTGGGTGGACAGTCGCGCAGGGTGAATCTGGATGGATTGCACCAATCAAAACAAGTCCCCTTGCCGCGACGGCTTGCGCGGCGCGACAAACCGCGTGCCATCCAGCGGCGGCAACCGCCCAAACCCAAGACGCTTGTGCGCCTTGGAAAACCGCATCGCGATCAACTCCGCGAACGGCCCTTCACCCCGCATGCGCTTGCCAAAGGCGCTGTCGTAATCCTTCCCCCCACGCATCTGCTGGATCAGGCTCATGACATGATCCGCGCGCTCCGGGTAGTGCAGCCGCAACCATTCGCGCCACACCTGCTTGAGCTCATGCGGCAACCGCAGCAACACATAGCCCGCCGACCGGGCACCGTGTTCGCAAGCGGCCTGCAGGACATGCTCCAGTTCGCGATCTGTAACCATGGGCACCACCGGCGCAACCAGTACCCCGACTGGCACGCCGGCCTCGTGCAGCTTGCGCATTGCACGCAACTTGCCCTGCGGCGCAGTCGCCCGCGGCTCCATCCGTGATGCCAACCGGTTGTCCAGCGTGGTGATCGAAAAGTGCACGGTCACCAGGTGCTGGCGCGCCATGTCGGCCAACAGATCCAGGTCGCGCACGACGCTGCCGCTCTTGGTGACGATGCTGGTCGGATGCCGGGTCTCGGCCAGCACTTCCAGCAAGCCCCGGGTCACGCGATAGCGCCGTTCGATCGGCTGGTAGGCGTCGGTATTGATGCCCAGTGCGATGGGCTTGGCGATGTAGCCCGGCTTGGCCAACTCGTGGCGCAGCCGCTCGGCGGCATTGGTCTTGGCGTATAGGCGGGTTTCGAAATCCAGCCCGGGCGACAGGTCCAGGTAGGCGTGCGAGGGTCGCGCAAAGCAGTAGACGCATCCGTGCTCGCAGCCACGATACGGGTTGATCGACTGGCTGAAGCCGATGTCCGGCGAGTTGTTGCGGCTGATGATGCTGCGCGCGCGCTCCTGGGTGACCCGGGTGTCGGGATGTGCGACGACCTGCTCGCCGCTGTCGTCGATGGCGGTGTCATACACGGATCCCCAGCCATCGTCTTCGCCGTGGACCGTGGTTTTCTGGAAGCGGCCGCTGACATGCGAGGCTGCACCGCGCCCCTTGATCGGCGCTTGCGCCATGCGCGCGTCGCTGTCCTGCGTCGGGCCGTCTGCACTCGACCTGGCGTCATGTGGCCTGATTTCACGCGACGTGGATGCATGGGACATGGGTTCAGCCTACGCTTGTCGGGTCGCACGCTTGGCGACGCCTGGATGAATGCTTCATGTTGGAATCATTGACTGCCGCCTGGGACGCCTTCGCGTCCATCCCGCACCTGCGGCTCTACCTGTTGCTGGCATGGCTGGGTTACCTGGTCTGGCTGGGCGGCTGGATCATCCTGCAAAAGCGCGAGCCGGTGGCGACGCTGAGCTGGCTGATGGGTTTGGCGCTGCTGCCGTTCCTGGGGTTCCTGGTGTATGCCGTGTTTGGTCCGCACAGGATCCACCGGCAGACACGACGCCGCCACCGCGCCAAGACCCCGCAGCCAACGCCGGGTGAGTCGGCCGGGCACGACCCGTTCTCGGAGCTGGCATGTCTGGCACAGGTCAGTACCGGGCTGCCAGCGACCACGGCCACGGACATGCGCCTCCTGGTGGACGGCAACGCGACCTACGAGGCGATCTTCAAGGCGGTACGCGAAGCGCGCGAGCAGATCCACCTGGAGTATTACGTCTTCAAGCCCGACCAGACCGGGACCGCCCTGCGCGACCTGCTTGCAGAGCGCGCCCGTGCCGGGGTCAAGGTGCGCTTGCTGTTGGACGCGGTGGGATCGGTCGCCTGCACGCGGCACTTTTTCGCGCCGCTGCTCGAGGCAGGCGGCGAGTTTGCGTGGTTCCACCCGATGCGCGTGCTACGGGTCTGGCAGCGACCGTGGGTCAACCTGCGCACGCACCGCAAGATCGTGGTGGTCGACGACTGCATCGGCTTTACCGGCGGCATCAACATCACCGACGACGAGAACGATGCGCTGGGCGATGACGCCTTCCGCGACCTGCACCTGCGGTTCGAAGGCGACGCGGTGCAGTCGTTGCAGACGGTATTCGTCGAGGACTGGGCTTATGCGATCGAGGATCCGGGGTTCAGCGAGAATTTCTTCAAGCCCCAAGCCTCGCACAAGCCGGACACCACCCAGCCGGGGAAGATCGCTGCACAGGTGGTGGTTTCCGGTCCGGATTCGCCCTGGGAGCCGATCCATCGGCTGTACGTGAATGCGATCCATGCCGCAAGACGCCGGGTCTGGCTGGTGACACCGTACTTCGTACCGGGCGAGGCCGCGATGATGGCATTGACCTCGGCAGCGCAGGGAGGCCTGGACGTGCGGCTGATGGTGCCCAAGATGAGCGACTCCAAGCTGGTGACCTGGGCGGCACGCTCGTACTTCGACCGGCTGCTTGCCGCCGGCGTATGCGTCCACGAATATGGTCCGCGCATGCTGCACACCAAGGCGCTGCTGGTCGATGACGAGTTGGCCATGATCGGCACCGCCAACTTCGATGCGCGCAGTTTCAGGCTGAACTTCGAAGTGGCAATGCTGATCCGCAACACCGCGATCGCATCGGAACTGGCGGACCTGATCGAGGGTGATTTCAAGCAGGCGCCGCAGGTACAGGATGAGCGCACGCGCTCCCTGTGGACCGTCCGCCTGCCCGAGGCGCTGGCGCGGTTGTTGTCTCCATTGCTGTAAGGGCGCGCTCGCACGCTTGCGCAAGGGCAGCGGCAGGCGCTCGCCCAGCGACGGCCAGCACGCCATTCCCACGCGGCATGCACCGTGCCGCGAGCCGTGCGGTTTGTCCCTGGCCGCGCGCCCCGGGCGGCGATGTTCGCGATAGACTGCGGCCCTGACGAGGAGGTGTCGCGATGCCCTGGGTCTTCCTGCTAATGGCGATGGTGGTGTTGGCGGTTGCGTTCAAGACCGCATCGATGGCGCTGATGGTGCTGTGCCTGTTGGCGGGGCTTGGCTTGTTCGTGGCCGGCACCATGGCCCTGCTGGCCCAGCGCATCGATAGTCGCAGCCAGGACACGTCGATGATGGTCGACCCACTGGAGCTGCATCGGTTGCGTGAGCAGGCACAGGCGCGACGTGCTGCGGCGCAGGCTGCCGAGCCGCCGGAAGACCCGGCGCCGTGATGATCCAACCCGGTCGCCGTGCAGCCACATGCCATCGGGCCGGTCGCAAACCGGTCCGCTGCAATCCGACTGTTTTGCCAGCGTCGCGCTAGTACCCGCATCGACGATGCCATGACGGTCCTGAGCGTCAACGTCAACAAGATCGCCGTATTGCGCAACTCGCGCGGGGGCGGTGCGCCTGACGTGGTCCGCGCTGCCCGCACGTGCCTGGATGCGGGTGCGCACGGCATCACCGTGCATCCGCGCCCCGACGCGCGCCATATCCGCGCGGATGACGTGCTGGCCCTGGCCGCGCTTTGCCGCGAGCGCGGGGTCGAGTTCAACCTGGAAGGCAATCCATTCGCGCCGCCGCGCCCGGGCTATCCCGGTTTCGAGGCACTGTGCGCCCAGGCCCGGCCGGCCCAGGCCACACTGGTCCCGGATGGGGACGGCCAGCTGACCTCCGACCATGGCTTCAACTTTGCCCGTGATGCGGACGCACTCAAGCCGCAGGTCACCGCGCTCAAGGCGCTGGGATGCCGGGTCAGCCTGTTTGTCGATGCAGGTAGTGCGGACATCGTTGCCGCGCAGGCGGTCGGGGCGGACCGGGTCGAGCTGTACACCGGACCGTATGCCCAAGCTTTCGCCAGCGGCGATGCCACCGCTGCGCTGGCAGACTGTGCCGAGAGCGCGCGGCGCGTACAGGCGGCCGGGTTGGCGGTGAATGCCGGCCACGACCTCAACCAGCACAACCTGGCAACGTTCCTGGCAAGCGTCCCGGACGTTGCCGAGGTGTCCATCGGCCACGCCCTGATTGACGAAGCCCTGTATGCCGGGCTGGAAGCAACGGTGCAGGCTTACCTGCGGTTGCTGACGCCGACGTTGGAGTGAATCGCGGCGACCCGAGGCAGGCTGCTTGGCAGCATCCTGAACTGCACGCCGTCGAACTGCGTACCGCGGAACCGCGTGCCGTTTAAGCTCATATCGTCGCTAAGCTCATATCGTCGCATCGCGTGCCGCTCAACGCCTGCCGTCGAACAGCAGACCGCCAAACTGGATGGATTGGAGCATGGCGGCGCCGGTGCGCACAGGGGCTTGCAACCGAACCCGATCAGCCCTGCCTCAACGGCGCACGAACCCGATCCGTGACCATTCCGCATTCCTGGCCGCTGCCAGCACACGGGCGACCGCACCATAGTCGGCGTCCCCACTGGCGTCGATCTGCAACGTGGGCATGTCGGTACCCTCGCGCGCCCGCTCCGAGTCCAGCAAAGCCTCGAAGGTGGTGATCGATGTCGGATCGCCATTCCAGTACAGCTGCCCGGCGGCATCGATCCGCAGCGTGATGGGCGGCGGTGGCTCGGTCAACGGCTGTGGTGGCACGACCCCGGGCAGGTCCATTGCGATGCGTTGCGTCACGATCGGCGCGGCGATCATGAAGATCACCAGCAGTACCAGCATCACATCGACCAACGGGGTGATGTTGATCTGGGCGACGCTGTCGTGGGTTGCGGCATTGGTGGCAAAGGCCATGGTGGGCTCCCCTTGCAGCGCGGGCGATCCCGCAACTGTGCTTATGCGCCTGCCGCCGTGGGATTGGTGTGAATGCGGGTGAGGTCCCTCGTTGTTGATCAAAGCGTGTTCAGGAGTGTTGGCGACATGCCGCCAACGGTCGGTCGAAATCTTTTTTTATGACGGAGCAGCGATCGCGACTTACATCGCTCCTACATAGGATCAACAGCATCCGACCATCGGCAGCGCATAAAAAACGCCGCCCTTGCGGGCGGCGTCGAATGTTGTTGCAGGTAAACGTCTCGACGCAGGTGCGCCGATCAAGCGTATTGCGTTACTTCTTGACGAAGCCGATCTTCTGCATCTGTGCATTGCGCGCAGTCGCCAATACCTGGGCCAGCACGCCATAGTTTGCAGCGTCGTCGGTATCGATCTCCAGCGTGGGCTGGTTGGTCGGATCGCGCTGGACCTCGGTCTCCATCATGTTGCGCAATGCGGACACCGGTACCGGGCTGTCGTTCCAGTAGGTCTGCCCCGACCCGTCGATCCGCAAGCGGATCGGATCCGGAGGATTGAGCTTTTCCGGCGGCGGGTTGGTCGACCGCTGCGGCAGGTCGATGTCGATCGGATACGACAGGATCGGCGCAGTCACCATGAAGATGATCAACAGCACCAGCATCACGTCCACCAACGGCGTGACGTTGATGTCGGCCATTGCGCTGCCGCCAGAACTACTTGCAAATGCCATCTTGGTTGCTCCTCAGCGCGGCCGGACTTTGGTGGCCACGAAGCCCACCTGGCGGATGCCCTGCTTCTGGGCCGTGTCGACCACTTCGCGGATCGTGCGGTACTTGGTGGTCTCGTCGCCACGGATGTTGACCGCCGGCTGCGGGGTCTTCTGTGCCTCGACCGACAGCTGGCTTTCCAGCAAGCCACGGCTGACTGGCTGGTCGTTCCAATACAGCGACCCATCTGCCGTCACGGTGACCGTGATCGGCGGAGCAGGCGGCACCTCTTCACTGCGCTTGTCGAGGTTGGCCTGCGGCAGCTCGACCTTGACCTTGTGCGCCATCAGCGGCGCCGTGATCATGAAGATGATGAGCAGCACCAACATCACGTCCACGAGGGGCGTGACGTTGATCTCCGACATCGGAGCGCCGCTGCTGGTACCAGTACTGAAGGCCATGGGCCGGACTCCGTCAGATTACAGTTGCGTTCTTCAACCGCCGCGCGGGGTCGGCGCGACTTCGCCGACGCGTGCGCCGGTAGCGAAGAAGTCATGCAGATCATGCGCGAAGGTGTCGAACTTGTTGTTGGTGACGCGGTTCAGGCGGACGTAGAAGTTGTAGCCCAGCACCGCCGGGATCGCCACGAACAGACCCAGTGCGGTCATGATCAGGGCCTCGCCGACCGGGCCGGCAACCGCGTCGATCGACGCCTGGCCGGTGGCACCGATGCGGATCAGGGCGCCATAGATGCCCCAGACCGTACCCAGCAGACCGACGAACGGGGCGGTCGAACCGACCGTTGCCAGCACCGTCAGGCCGGACTCCAGCCGCATCGACTCGCGGGTCACGCCTTGACGCAGGGCGCGATCGACAAACTCGGAGCGGTTGAGCGACTCGACCAGGCGCGAACCTTCGTGACGCTGGTGGTGGGCGGCGGCCTGGGCAGCGTCCAGCGCGATCTTGGAGAACGGGTCGCTACGCGACTGCTCTTCCATGTAACGGATCGCGTCCTGCGCGTTGGTGGTCTCCCAGAACGTACTGACCACGCGGTCGGCATTGCGGCGCAAGGCCATGTTCTTGAAGAAGTTGATCACGATCCAGTACAGCGACATCGCGGACATGAGCAACAAGGTGATCAGCACGATCCATTGGACGGCATGTGCGCCCGGATCGGCCAGCATTTCGGTGAGAAGGTGGTCGACACCCATCTGCGTCAGGGCAGATGCGGCGTTGCCTCCCGTCGGTGCGGCGGCTTGAGTGGTTTCCTGCAGCATGACGCTTACCTTTGGATGTTGTGGTTTGGGAGTGTTGCGGCCGGGTGGCCAAAAAAGCAATTTTGACTCTGGATTACTGACGCGGGTGGCGCACTATCTAATGGTCTCTTCGTCCGCTTCAACTTGTTCCGTTCCAGCGCTTGGGCGGCCCTACTGGAAGTTGACTGTAACGTTTGCCGTGCCTCCGACCTTCTGACCGTTGCGAATCCCGGGCGACACCTTCCAGCGCTTCACGCCCTTCAGGGCTGCACGGTCGAGGTTACGGTTGCCGCTGCTGCTGGCAATGCTGGTATCGGTGACGTTGCCTTGGGAGTCAAACGAAATCTGCACGATGACAGTGCCCTTGATGCCGCGACGCTCTTCCACGCGCGGATACTCGATCGGGTAGCGCGAGCGTGCGCTCGGATCCACGTTGCCACCGGCAAAGTCCGGTGTCGGCGCCGGCGGAGCCGGCGGAGCCGGCGGCGGAGCCGGGGTGTCGATCGGGGACGGGTCGTCGAAAACCACCGGCGGTTGCTCCGGCGGCGGCGGGATCGGCGTCGGCTGCGGCGGTGCCAGCTGCTTGATCTCCTTGGGCTCCGGCGGCTTTGGCGGCGGTGGCGGCGGCGGCGGTGGAGGCGGTGGAGGCTCGATGATCACTACTCGGGTGACGTCTTCGTTCTTCTTTTCCGAGCCCGGAGGGGTCACTGGCGCCAACAGCAGCAACAAGGCCGCCGCATGGATCGCGATCACGAAGGTCAGGCCGGCGATGCGGGGCCAGTTCAAACCACCTTCGTGATCATCATTCTTGTCGCTGGTCGGCAAGGCTTGCGTCATGCGGAGGGAGCTCAGGGTTGGCCCGGCGCACCAGCGCCGCGGTGAATGTCGAACCGCGACCGTTTCCGATCGCGGGAACCTACAAGCTTATACCAATCACCGGGACGGATACCAACCCGCCCTGTGTGTATGTGATCAGTCACCCGATCCGGCCAGCTTCTTGGCGGCGGCCGTATCCTTGACGCCCTTGGCAAGTGCTTGCTTGGCGGCGGCGCTGGCCTGGGCGGTCTTGCCGTCACTCGCATAGATCTTGGCAAGATTGAGTGCTGCCTCGCCGTCCGTTGCCATGGGTGCAGCGCGCTTGTACATCTCGATCGCGGTCGCGTCATCCTCGGCGTAATAGGCCTTCTGCCCGAGGACCATGTAATCCCTGGCCAGCTCCGGGCTGGGCTTGATGATGCCCTTGGCGATGCCTTCGTCAATGGTCTTGACCGCCTGGTCGAGTTTGTCGCCATTGATGTACGTGACATACAGCGCGCGATACTGGTTGGGATCGGTCAAGCCACCCTTGGCCTGGGCCTGGGACAACAGTGCGGCCGCCTTGTCCTCCTCGCCCGCCTGCTGGTAGGCGGCGATGGCGTTCATCAGGTATTCCTGGTTGCCCGGATGCTTGGCCATCAGGTCTTGATAGAGCTTGGCCGCCTCGTCATAGCGTTTGAGGTTTGTAAGCAGCGCGCCCCGCAAGTTCATGTGCTCGGGCTTGTCCGATTTCGTCTCTGACATGAAGCGATCCAGCGTCTTGAGCGCAGGGCTGTATTGCTTCAACCCATACTGGGTGGCGGCCAGGTTATACATCACCTGGTAATGGTTGTTGTTGTCCAAGCCATTGCTGGCCAGCGCCCTCTGGAAATAGTCCGCGGCCTTGGCGTCGTCCTTGGCTTGCGCGGCGGCCGTACCTGCCATCTGATATGCAAAGGATTTATCGTAGGCATTGGCACTGTCTTTCGAGACGATCTTTTCAGCCGCCGCGATGGTCGCGGCAGTGTCTCCGGACTGATAGGTTTCCTGGAGTTCCTGCAAGTCCTTGAGCGAGTCTCGGGAGGCCTTGGCTTCGGGCTGCTGGCGAGTTGCCTCCGGGAAAAGGGGCGCTGCTTCGGCCACTTCATCCTTCCTGCCGGTCTTGGACGCGGTCTCGCCATTTTGCTTGGCGAGGCGAGCGGCACGCTTTTCACGCATGGTTTGCGGCTTTGACACACCACCATCGAAACCGCTTTGTGCGTGAACGATCGGCGCTGCCAGGGTCGTCATCAGGGCAGCCAACGCGATCGCGAGGGTCGTAAATGCGTAATGTGGGGTTTTCATCTTCGTTTAACCTCTGGTTCGGGTTCGATCCACTCGGGCTAGAAGCTGGGGTCCAGACCCCGGCTCCATCAGTCACCGGCGGCACCGCAGCAAGCCGGGCTGGCTACGCTAGCAGAAACCGTGTTGCTCGCACATTGTCGCGCATGTGACATGTCTGACCATGCCCATCATCCACACGCCGGGCGACGGCCAGACGCTCGAGCTTGCTCATAGGTCGGCATCAGGCCCAGGGCACGGTTGCGCAGCTCACCCAGGCGGCTTTGCGGATCCGGATGCGTCGACAACCATTGCGGGGGGCGCGCACCACCGGCAGTGGCCATGTTTTGCCACAGGTTGACTGCCTGCCGGGGATCAAATCCGGCCTTGGCCATCAATTGCTGCCCGACCACGTCGGCCTCGGACTCCTGGGCGCGCGAACCGGGCAACAGGAAGCCCGTCTGGGCCAGGATGCCGCCGCCCTGCACTGCCGCATTGGCCGCGCCCTGACCATATTGCGAGCCCAGCACCGCGCCCAGCAGCTGCAGTGCGCCCGAGGCGCCGGCCTGGCGGGTGATGCGTTCGTCGTGGTGGCGCGAAACAACATGTCCGATTTCGTGCGCGATCACGGTGGCCAGCTGGTCCTGGTTGCGTGCGACCTTGAAGATCCCGGTGTAGACACCGACCTTGCCGCCAGGCAGGGCGAAGGCGTTGGGCTCGCCGTCGACGAAGACCGCGGACTCCCAGCCAGTGCTGCGCCATTGGGAAGGCAGCTCGCGGACCAACGCGTTCACCACGCAACTCACGTAGCGGGTCTGGCGGCTGTCACGGGTTTGCGGTTTCTGGGCCTTGACCTCGGCAAACGCCTTGGCCCCCAGCTGGTCGAGCTGTTGCTGGGACACCGCGCCCACATACTGCGTGCGTCCGGTGGGCGACGTCGTGGTCGCGCAACCAGTGACGGCAATGGCAATCGCCATACCCAAAAGAATTTTTTTCATGCTTGGCTCCGGTCGGCGGCAGGCGTCCAACAGATATCCAGGGACGGTATGTTTTAGGCAGGAGGGTATGAACACAGCGTCAAACCACTGCGCTGAAAAGGCCTCGCCGTGTGCCCTGCCTCCACATGCCGCGGGCTCCGCAGGCCCCTTGGGAGCGCCCGTCTGGAGCCCTTTCCTGGATCCATGAACCGCGGCGGGTAAGCCGCCGAGACAGCAATGCGTGGGCCGCCTCCAGGGGCGGTGTCCTTTGGGCACACACCAGCTGAGCCCACGCCAGCACGCCCGCCCTAGACGTCCAGATTGGCGACCTTGAGGGCGTTGTCCTCGATGAACGCACGCCTCGGCTCGACGACATCGCCCATCAGGGTCGAAAAGATCTGGTCGGCCGCCACGGCATCCTCGATCTTGACCTGCAACAGGCGCCGTGTTTCGGGGTTGACCGTGGTATCCCACAGCTGCTCGGGGTTCATTTCGCCCAGGCCCTTGAAGCGCTGGATCTGGCGGCCCTTCTTGGCCTCTTCCAGCAACCAGGCATGCGCCTGGGCAAAGCTGGAGATCTCCTGCGTGCGGTTGCCGCGGGTAATGGTCGCACCGTCGCGGATCAATCCATGCAGTTGCGCTGCCGACTCGCGCAATGGGCGCAGGTCACCACCATCGAATACCGCCAGCGGCAAGAGCTGCAGCAACTCTTCTCCCATGTGCTGGCGCTTGATCACCAGTGCAGCGGGCTGCGCCTGGGTGGCCGGCTGCAGGTCCAGCGTGTAGCGCGGTTTGCCCATGCCACTGCGGTTGATGCGTTTTTCAAGCGCATCAAGCTCGTGGCGCTCGTCGATGTTTTCCAGCAAATGGGCAGCATCGAGCGGGGTGAAGTCGATCAGCGCTTCCAGTACATTGCTGTCGAAGCGGTAGGCGTTGCGGGCGATCGCATCGCGCGCACCTGCGTACAGCAGCAACAGTTTTTCCAGCGCTGCGCCCGTGATCGGCGGCTCGCCTTCGGCCGGCACCAATGCGGCGCCCTCGATCGCGTTGTTGGCCAGGTACTGGTTCAACGCGGCCTCGTCCTTCAGGTACAACTCGCTTTTGCCCTGCTTGATCTTGAACAGCGGCGGCAGGCCGATATAGATGTGTCCGCGCTCGATCAGCTCGGGCATCTGCCGATAGAAGAACGTCAGCAGCAGCGTGCGGATATGCGAGCCATCGACGTCGGCATCGGTCATCAGGATGATGCGGTGGTAGCGCAGCTTGTCGGGGTTGTATTCATCCTTGCCGATGCCGGTGCCCAGCGCGGTGATCAGGGTCCCCACCTCGGCGCTGGCGAGCATGCGGTCAAAACGGGCGCGCTCGACGTTGAGGATCTTGCCCTTGAGCGGCAGGATCGCCTGGGTCTTCCGGTTGCGGCCCTGCTTGGCGGAACCGCCGGCGGAGTCGCCCTCGACGATGAACAGCTCCGACAGTGCCGGGTCCTTCTCCTGGCAGTCGGCCAGCTTGCCGGGCAGGCCGGCGATATCCAGGGCACCCTTGCGCCGGGTCAGGTCGCGGGCCTTGCGCGCGGCTTCGCGGGCGCGGGCGGCATCGACGATCTTGCCGGCAATGGCACGGGCTTCGTTGGGGTTTTCCTGCAGGAACTCCTCCAAACGTGCGCCGAACGTGTGCTCAACAACAGGTCTCACCTCTGATGAGACAAGTTTTTCCTTGGTTTGCGACGAGAAGCTCGGGTCTGGTGCCTTGACCGACAGTACCGCGATCATGCCTTCGCGCATGTCGTCGCCGGACAGATTGACCTTGGCCTGCTTGGCGATGCCGCTCTGCTCGATGTAATTGGTCAGTGTACGGGTCAGCGCGGCGCGGAAGCCTATCAGGTGCGTGCCGCCGTCCTTCTGCGGGATGTTGTTGGTGAAACAGAACATCGTTTCCTGGTAGCTGTCGGTCCATTGCAGGGCAACGTCGACGGTGATGCCGTTTTCCTCGCCGGACACCGAGATGACGTTGGGGTGCAATGGCGTCTTGAGCTGCGCCAGGTGCTCGACGAAGGAGCGGATGCCGCCCGCGTACTGGAACACGTCGCGCTTGCCGTCGCCGCCGCCCTGATCGCCGCGCTCGTCGATCAGCGTGATCTTGACGCCGGAATTGAGGAACGACAGCTCGCGCAGACGCTTGGCGAGGATGTCGTAGTGGAACGCGACATCGGTGAAGATGTCGGACGCCGGCTTGAAACGCAGCAAGGTGCCGCGTTTTTCGGTCGCTTCCAGCTGCTTGAGCGGCGCCTGCGGCTCACCCAATACGTACTCTTGCTGGTAGTGATGCCCATCGCGCCAGATGTCCAGCCACAGGTGCTCTGACAGTGCGTTGACCACCGACACACCGACACCATGCAGGCCACCAGAGACCTTGTAGCTGTTGTCGTCGAACTTGCCGCCTGCATGCAGCACGGTGAGGATCACCTCGGCCGCGGACACGCCTTCTTCTTTATGGATATCGACCGGGACACCACGGCCATTGTCGGATACCGATACCGAGCCGTCATCGCGCAGGATCACCGTGACCTCATCGGCGTGGCCGGCCAGGGCCTCGTCGATCGAGTTGTCGACCACCTCGAACACCATGTGATGCAAGCCGGTGCCATCGTGGACGTCACCGATATACATACCCGGCCGCTTGCGGACGGCATCCAGGCCGCGCAATACCTTGATCTTGCTTGAATCGTAGGCCTGGGATGGCTGGTCCGGGAGCTGGTGACCAGAAGCCGGCTGCTCTGCGGGATGCTCCGGCGTACCGGGTTCGACGTGATCTGGGGGTAGCGACATGCGGTTTACGGACTCCGGCACCTGCCCCGCAAGCGGAGATTCGCGCGCAGGACACATTAACTATGGATGCGCCAGTATACCAAGCACAGCGCTTTCAGGCCCGTTTGGCGCGTGCTGGCGGCGTTTTGGCGACGCTTCCGGGCCACGGGCCAACGCCATCCCCGATTACTGCGCGGCAGACGCGTTCGAGGAGCCGTCTTCGGCAATGATCTGGTTTTGTTTCACGTGGAACAGTGTGGGTGGAGGTGAGAGATCTCCCAACCCACCAGGGGTTTCGGTCCCGGTAATGAACACCTGTGCACCACTGGCCTGCAGGCGTTCCAGGACGCGCACCTGGTGTGATCGATCAAGTTCCGATGCCAGGTCATCCAGTGCCACCACCGGCCACTCGCCTCGTAGTTCGGCCTGATGCGACGCCTGGGCAAGCAGGACCGACAATGCCGTGAGTTTGGCTTGTCCGCGGGACAGCGCTTCACGGCCGGGAATCGCCGCATGGTCGATGCGCCAGTCGGCCCGATGGGGTCCTACGGAGGTAAACCCGGTCGCCAGATCGCGCTCGCGAGCAAGCAACAGGGCATCCCCCAACGACACCTCTTCGCGACGCCACCCAGGCAGGAAGCGCATTTGCGTGCCACCTGCTGCTGGTAATAGTTCAGCACACAGGGCCTGCAGATACGGCTCCAGGTCAGCCAGATAGCGCTCCCGATGGCCAGTCAGCATGGTTCCGGTCTCATCCAGCTCCAACTCCCAGGCGTCCAGTTGGCCGTCCCGGACCCGGGCCTTGAGCAGGGCATTGCGTTGTTTCAACGCCCGTGAGTACCGGCGCCAGAGGGCCAGGAAACCTTGTTCCACGTGGAACAAACCCCAATCCAGGAACCTCCGCCGGTTTTCGGCCGCTCCCATCACCAGTGCATGGCTGCCGGGCTCAAACGTCACCACGGACAGGGCGGCGCACAGGTCGCCTAATTGGCCCACAGGCTCCCCATCAAGCCGGCCTTCCCAGGCTTGGCCCGCATGCCGCAGGCCGGCCTGGCGTTTCCGACCCTGTTTGTCTTCCTGCCACTGTACGAACACTTCAACGGCAGCCGCGCCCTGTCGCACCAGCCCATCACGAACCCGACCCCGAAAACTGCGGCCATAGGCCATGAGGTGCAGGGCCTCCAACACACTGGTCTTGCCGACACCGTTATCACCAACCAGAAGGTTTAGCCCGGGACGCGGGGCCACGCTCACCTGTTGGAAACAGCGCAAACCGTGGATATCGAGTCGGGTTACATGCATGGGTGCAGCCGGGGGAAGGCGCCGGTGCCGACATCAAGGCCATTCCAAGCGCAGCCAAAGGTGGCAACTCCAACCCCACCCAGTAAAAAAGAACGCCCGGACAGCGCCGGGCGTTGGTGTTTCACGTGAAACATGATGGTTTGCTTCGCCCGGGCCCTAGAGCCGCAGCGGCATGACGACGTGCCGGCATTTCTCGCTACTTGCTTCGCGCACCAGCGCCGACGAATTGGCATCACGCAGCTGAAGGATGACATGCTCATCGCGCAGGGCTGAAAGCGCGTCTAGCAGGTAGTTGACGTTGAAGCCGATTGCCAGGCCATCGACCTTTGTTTCAACTTCGACCTCTTCCTGCGCTTCTTCCTGTTCGGGGTTGTGGGCACTGATCTTGAGTAAGCCGGGAGACACTTCCACCCGGACGCCTCGATATTTTTCGTTGGACAGGATCGCGGCGCGCTGCAGCGCGGCCCGGAACAATTCGCGATCGATCTTGACCTCCCGGTCGGCGCCGATCGGAATCACCGCCTGGTAATCCGGGAAGCGGCCATCGATCAGCTTGGAGGTAAAGGTGACGTCGTCGCGCTTGACACGGATATGGCTGCGTCCGACCTCCAGTTCCAGGGTGCGATCGCCGCCCTCAAGCAGGCGTTGCAGCTCGGTCACACCCTTGCGCGGCACGATGATCTGGCGCTTGTCCGCCTTGCCTTCAAGCGGGGACTCGCACAAGGCGAGCCTGTGGCCATCGGTGGCGACGCAGCGCAGGACCTGCTTGTCCAGATCAAACAACAGGCCGTTGAGGTAATAGCGCACATCCTGCTGGGCCATGGCAAAGGCGGTGCGTTCGATCAATTCCTTGAGCGCAGCTTCCGGGACCTGGACGCGTTCGGTCGCCTCGACTTCATCCACCGACGGAAAATCATTCGCAGGCAGGCAGGCCAGGGTGAAGCGGCTGCGCCCTGCCTGCACGGTGACCTTGTCGGTTTTCTGCGAGACGGTGACCTTGCTGCCGTCGGGCAGGGCACGAACAATGTCGAACAATTTCCGCGCCGGGATCGTGGTTTCACCATCCTCTGGATCGTCGACCGCATGGCGCGCGACCATTTCGACCTCCAGGTCGGTTCCGGTCAGCGACAGTTGCCCGTCACTGACCTGCACCAGCAGGTTGGCCAGGACCGGCAAGGTCTGACGACGTTCGACGACGTTGACGACTTGCGCCAACGGCTTCAGGAAGACTTCGCGTTGCAGGCTGAAGCGCATGCGGACCCCTTAGTCCTGGATGGATGACCCGGCGCGTCCCGGCTGGGTTTCCCAAGCTTTAGAAAGAATGGATAAATCAAAAACGTGGTGGTGGTAGTGTGCTGCCTTTTACGTTGATATGTTTCCTAACCTACTGATTTATAAGACAAATATAAGGACATAAACGCTGTGTGGAACGGCCCGTGGCGACAAGGACAAGTTGTGGGTAACTTTCGCCTTGCCTGGGCCACTTCAACTTATACACAGGATATTCCCGCTACATCCACACTGTTTGACCGAGACAGTTTGATCGTGACTCGAACGCTGCGGTGGTTTGTTTCCACGAACAAGCCAGCGCGCTGGTCCACCGATACCGGGAACCCTCCCGGCACAAGCAAAAACAGCAACCCGGCCGTATCCCATTGCCGCCGTGTCATTCACTGAGTTTACGGATTAATTTATCCCAGTCCTCCCGCAGCTTGCCATCGGTTTCGAGCAGGTGCTTGATCTGGCGGCAGGCGTGCAACACGGTGGTGTGGTCGCGGCCGGCAAACGCGTCGCCGATCTCCGGCAGGCTGTGCTCGGTGAACTCCTTGGCCAGCGCCATCGCCATTTGCCGGGGTCGAGCCAACGAGCGTGTCCGCCGCTTTGACAGTAAATCCTTGATTTGCAGTCCGTAATAGTCTGCCACGGTCTTCTGGATGTTGGGGATGCCGATCGCCTGCTGCTGTGCGCGCAACAGGTCGCGCAGCGTTTCCTGTGCGAATTCGACGGTGATGGGGCGCCCGGTAAAGTTGGCGCGCGCGGCCAGGGTATTGAGTGCGCCCTCCAGGTCGCGCACGTTGGAGCGCATCTTCTTGGCCAGCAGGAAGGCGACATCCTCGGGGATCTGCGTGCCGCGCTCGGCGGCCTTGGACAACACGATCTGTGCGCGCGTCTCGAAGTCGGGCGGGTCGATCGCCACCGACAGGCCCCAGCCCAACCGCGACTTCAGCCGCGGCTCCAGGCCGGCCACTTCGCGTGGATAGCGATCGCAGGTCAGGATGATCTGCTGCTTGCCGTCAAACAGCGCATTGAAGGTATGGAAAAATTCCTCCTGGGTGCGATCCTTGCCGGCAAAGAACTGGATGTCGTCGATCAGCAACGCATCGATGTCCCGGAACTGGCGCTTGAACGCCTCCATGCCGCCACTGGTCTTGTCGTACAAGGCCTTGGTAAAGGCGCTCATGAACTGTTCAGAGCGCAGGTACATCACCCGCATCCCGGGCTTGCTGGCATGCATCGCATTGCCGGCGGCGAACATCAAGTGGGTCTTGCCAAGGCCCGTGCCCCCGTACAGCAGCAGCGGGTTGTGGGCGCGATCCCCGGGTTGCTGCGAGGCTTGCCATGCTGCCGCGCGCCCAAGCTGGTTGCTGCGTCCTTCGACGAAATTGTCGAAGGTGTAGTGAGTGTCCAGGTGGCCCTGGAACGGCTCGGCCGTCCCGGTGCGCATCGCGGGGGCGGCGCCCTGGCCTACCGAAGCCGTGCCAGCGGAGCCTGCCGACGCGGTGCGGTGCATCGACCCGATTTCAAGACTGACCTGCGCAGTGCCGGCAAAATGCGACAGCAACTCACGGATGCGGACCAGGTAGCGCGAGCGCACCTCTTCCATGACGAAGGCATTGGGTGCGTACAGGACGTAGCTGTCTTCGCACAGGCTGGCCTGGAGTGGTTTGAGCCAGGTATGCACGTCTTCGGCCGGAAACTCAGCTTCCAGGCGTTCCAGGCAGCGGGGCCAGGCATCCATGGTGGTGGGGTCGGTGGAAGTGTTGATGGCTTGGGCCGATGACTACCGCTTGAGGGTCTGCCGCTGCGTTGTCGCCCAGCGCTCGCCAGCAGGCGGGGGCACCACGGAACGGGGCAGCAGTGCGGGCTGGCCAGACTAACACCGCATTCCCGGACGCGCACTGGGCACAAAGGGTAAAAACACACGGCTTGTCGGTCGGAGCCGGGGTGGGTGTCCGTTGATCGGTCGGACCAATAAAGGCGGGAACTCGCGCGCATGTCGCTCACGCGCGTGCATGGGCTGCCGGGCGGCTCTCAAGCAGCAGCCGTCAACGCCGCTGACCTGGTTTGGACATGCCTTTGCCACAAGACCCCGGTTTTGCGGAGTGATGGTTTGCGGAGGATGGAGTGGGGGCGAGATAGCATCGTGGATCCCCTCTGCGCTGGGGGCTACGGCCTGAGTAGGCTTGCCCCGGCTACTGCGAAGTCGTTATACTTGGCAGTCTTTTCCGTCGCTTCATAGCACGAGTCCCGTCATGGCCACCAAGCGCACCTATCAACCCAGCAACCTCAAGCGCAAGCGCGACCACGGCTTTCGCTGCCGCATGAAGACCGCCGACGGCCGCAAGATCCTGGCCCGTCGTCGCGCCAAGGGTCGCAAGCGCCTGTCCGCCTGAGGCTTCGGCCCGGAGTTCCGGGCTGTTTCGTTTGATGCCCGTTTGATGCCCGGTCCTGTCACCGTCGATGTCGTCCCGATCGGCGTCATCATGATCGACAGCCGGTGATGACGCCGCCCAGTGTTGAGTCCCCCAGCGTGGAAAACAAAGCCCGCACGCGCTTTGAGCGTGCGGCGCGTGTGCGCGTGCCTGCTGAATACAAGCGTGTTTTCGAGCAAGGCCGACGCACCGCATCCCCGATCATGGCCTTGCACTGGTTGCGCGACGAGCAGCCAGCGCGACTGGGTCTGGCAGTGTCACGCAAGGTCGATCCGCGCGCGGTGGGCCGCAACCGGATCAAACGCCAACTGCGCGAGCAGTTCCGGCAACTGCGTGGCGATTTACCGGCCGGGGCGTATGTCCTGGTTGCGCGGCCGACGGCGGCAAACACCACCAATCCGCATTTACGTGCTGCGCTGATGGACCTGTTGACCCGTGCAGGCGCATTGCCGCCGCCCGGCGCGCCCGGCACAATGGCCGCTTCCGATCGTCCCGACCAGCATTCCGGCCGGTGATCCCCCCGTCCCAGCGCCACGCCCCCGGTGGGCCGCGCCTGCGCGGGTCATGCGTGCCCAAGCCGGGTTTGCCTGGTGCTTGCCTGTGTCATGCCTGGATGTGTAGTGCCCGCCCGCCCGATGAATCCGCTTTCTTGAACGGCTGCCAATGAACCAGACCCGCACTTTCCTGATCTTCGCCTGGCTGATGGTGGCGACCCTTCTGTTCGTGGCCTGGACACGCGATCACGCTCCGGTACCAGAAGGTGCCTCGACCCCGACGGCACCGGTCCCTTCGGCCACGGTGTCCAGTGATGGCGTGGGTGGTGACGGCATGGCTGGCGACAGCACGGTTCCCACGATGGCCAGCGCTGTCGCCCCGGCGATACCGTCGAGTGCGACGACAGCAGCCATTCCTGGCGGGGCAATGGCGCAAGCAACAACCCCGCAGGCGCCATCGGCAGAGACCGTCACGGTGGATACGGATGTCCTGAAGGTGTTACTGGATGGTGGCGCGGTGCGCCAGGTGGACCTGCTGGCGTATCCGCAAGCCAAACAGCCAGGCAGTCCCCCCGTGCGCTTTTTCTCCGCAGACCCTGCGCATTTCTACCAGGCGCAGAGTGGATGGGTCAGCGACACCAACACCGCGCCCAGCCACGAAAACACGTTTGTCCCGGCCAGCCAGGTGCGTGACTTCACCCTGGCAGCCGGCCAGCAATCGTTGCAGGTCCCGTTTGTCTGGCAGGGCCCCGATGGGATCAGCATCCATCGCACCTACACCTTCACCCGCGGCAGCTATGCCGTGCAGGTGCGCGACGAAGTCGTCAATGCCGGCAGCCAGCCTTGGCAGGGCTTTGTCTATCGACAACTGATGCGGGTGCCGCCACAGGTCAAGACTGGATTCACCCATCCCGAGTCGTACAGCTTCCACGGCGCCACCTGGTTTGGCGGCGGTAGTTACGACCGGCGCAAGTTCGACGACTTCACCGATGACGGTCCACTCGACAAGCAGGTGACCGGCGGCTGGGTGGCCATGCTGCAGCACCATTTCTTTGCCGCCTGGATTCCAGGCGCCAAGGATGCCACCACGTTTTCGCTGGCCTCACATAACGCAGCTGGTGGACATCAGCAGTTCCTGATCCGCGAGCTCGGTCCCGGCGTCAAGGTGGCACCGGGTGGCAAAGCCACGACCACGGCGCGATTGTGGGTCGGGCCCAAGCTGGTCAACCAGATCGAGAAACAAAAGGTGCCTGGCCTGGAGCGCGCAGTCGATTTCAGCCGCTTCAGTGCGTTGGCCTGGATCGCCGGGATCCTGTTCTCGGTGTTGTCGTTCCTGCATGGCCTGTTTGGCAACTGGGGCTGGTCGATCGTCGGCCTGGTGTTGATCGTCAAGGCATTGATGTATCCGTTGTCGGCGGTGCAGTACAAGTCGGCGGCCAAGATGCGCCGCTTCCAGCCGCGCATCGAGCAGCTCAAGGAGCGCTACGGCGAGGACAAGCAGAAGTTCCAGATGGCGATGATGGAGCTGTACAAGAAGGAGAAGATCAACCCGGTCGGCGGTTGCTTCCCGGTACTGTTGCAGATGCCGCTGTTCCTGGCGTTGTATTACACACTGCTGGAGTCGGTCGAACTGCGGCAGGCGCCGTGGATCGGCTGGATCCAGAACCTGACTGCGCCAGATCCATACTTCATCCTGCCAGTCATCAATATCGCGGTGATGTGGGCGACGCAACGACTGACGCCGTCGCCGGGCATGGATCCGATGCAGAAGAAGATGATGCAGATCATGCCGCTGGCGATGGGTGTGATGTTTGCCTTCTTCCCGGCCGGCCTGGTGCTGTACTGGGTGACGAACGGCAGCCTGGGCCTGCTGCAACAGTGGTGGATGACCAAGCGCCACGGGCAACCGGCGCCGAGCAAAGCCTGATTGCACGGCTGTCGTAGGAGCGGCCTCAGCCGCGAGCGTTTGACCTCGCCATTGCTGTTGTAGGAGCGACGTAAGTCGCGATCCAGCTTTCCGGACAGCAATCGCGACTTACGTCGCTCCTACAACAGCCGAAGCCGAAAGACTAAAAAGCTCGCGGCTGAAGCCGCTCCTACGAAGAGCAGCCATCGCAGGAGCAGTTCTGCGACCATGGACCCCCATGTCCGAGACCACCGACACGATCGTCGCCATTGCCACCGCTCCCGGAGCCGGGGGCGTCGGCATCGTGCGCTTGTCGGGTCCTTCCAGCCACGCCATCGCGTCCCAGATCTGCGGGAAAATGCTCCCGATGCGTACAGCGATGCATGCGCGCTTCCACGACGCCGACGACAGCATCATCGACGACGGCATCGTGTTGGCGTTCGCAGAGCCAGCCAGTTACACCGGCGAAGACGTGGTCGAGTTGCAGGCACACGGTAGCCAGGTGGTGCTGCGGCAACTGCTCGCACGCTGCTGCGCGCTGGGTGCCCGGCTGGCGCGCGCTGGCGAGTTCAGCGAGCGTGCGTTCCTCAATGGCAAACTGGACCTGGCACAGGCCGAAGCGGTCGCCGACCTGGTTGCTGCCGGCGACCTGCGCGCGGCACGTGCGGCACGGCGGGCGCTGGAGGGCGAGTTTTCGCAACGCGTCGATGCGCTGGCTACGGAGTTGTTGTCGTTGCGGGTGCAGGTCGAGGCGATGATCGACTTCGCCGACGAACCCATCGAGACGTTGGGCCTTGGAGCCACCACAGCGCGCCTGGCAACAGTGGCGCATTCGCTAGATGAACTGCTATTGGCCGCGCAACGTGGCCGAAAGCTGCGCGACGGCCTGCATGCGGTGATCGTCGGGCCGCCCAATGCCGGCAAGAGTTCGCTGTTGAATGTCCTGGCCGGCAGTACGCGCGCGATCGTGACCGACATCCCCGGCACGACCCGCGACCTGCTGACCGAAACCATCCGCTGCGACGGCGTCGAGCTGACCCTGGTCGACACCGCGGGCCTGCGCGATGGCGGCGACGTGATCGAACGCGAAGGCATGCGTCGCGCACGCGATGAACTAGAACGCGCCGACCTGGCGCTGGTGGTGGTCGATGCCCGTGATCCGGGCGCCGCACACGAAACCTTGCTGGTGGCGACGGAGGCTGTCCCGCAGCGGTTGTGGCTGCACAACAAAGTCGACCTGCTTGGTGATGAAGAAGCCACTGCGCTACAGCGGCGCGCAGGCCAGACGCAGGCAAGTCCTGAACAGCCAGGCGCGTCGGCGGCAGCTGACAGCACCCTGCTTGTCTCGGCGCGCACCGGCGCCGGGATAGAAGCGCTACACGCGCGCCTGAACAGCCTGTCGCAGGAGCCAGCGGGACAGGCCGACGGCACCTTCAGTGCCCGTGCCCGCCAGGTCGATGCGCTGCAGCGCGCCAGTGCCGACCTGACGGCAGCTCGGGTCGCGCTGGCTGATGAGACCCTGGACCTGGCGGCCGAGGCGCTACGCTGCAGCCACGATGCGCTGGGCGAAGTCACCGGCCGGGTGGTGCCCGATGCGCTACTGGGTCACATTTTTTCGACCTTCTGCATCGGAAAGTAGTCGCAAGAGCGTTGTTCAGGCAATCTAGGTGTTGACAAATGGCGCGTACTGTCGCGTGCTAGTCACTCGTGCGCCACGCACAGTACAGGGGAGTTTTGCAATGTTCGTCGAAAACAATAATCACGCACGGCCGGCCTGGTCCCACATGACATCCCGGGGGCTTTCCCGGTTGGCCGTCGTCATCCTCGTGGCTTGCGCCTTTGCAGGGTGCAAGAAGGACCAGTCGGCGACAACGTCCCAAGCCGGTCCCGCCACGCCCGCCGCAGCCGATGCGGCAAAAGCGACCAAGGCGGCAGCACCGCAGCCGGCGGTCTCGGAGAAGGTCAACGCGATGAGCGCCGACCAGTTGCGTGAGGCGGCCAGCAAGGCGCTGAGCGAGCAGCGTCTCTATGCCCCTGCGGGTGACAACGCGATGGAGTATTACCTGGCCCTGCGCCAGAAGCAGCCCGATGCGCCAGCCGTGTCCAGTGCGCTGACAGACCTGATGCCGTATGCGCTGATCGCCACCGAGCAGAGCATCAAGCGCGAAGATTTCGCCGAGGCGCAACGCCTCTACGGGTTGATGGATAAAGCCGACCCCAAGGCACCGGCCCTGCCACGCCTGAAGGCAGCCATCGCCGACGGCCAGCAGGCGGTCGCCAAGCGGGCCGAGCAACAGGAGGCCCGCAGTGAGGAGCAGGCATTGCGCCAGGCGGAGCTGGAGAAGCAGCGCCTGGCGGACCAGCAGAAATCGCAGCAGGAAGCAGCACAGAAACTGGCGGCGCAACAAGCTGCGGATGCCGAAGCCAAGCGGTTGGCCGACGAGAAGGCCGCGGCGGCGGCAGCGGCCGCCGCCGCGACCCCGAAACCTGCCGCTCCGTCGCCGAAGCCAGCAGCACCGCCGGAACCCAGGGTATCCAATACCCTGCGGCCGATCAGCACGCCGTCGCCCAATTATCCGCGCGAAGCTGAACGCCGCCGCCGCTCTGGCGTGGTAGAGGTCGAGTTTACCGTCGGCACTGACGGCAGCGTGTCTTCATCGCGCATCGTGAGTGCGTCGCCGCCCCGGATCTTTGATCGGGAAACGCTGTCGGCGGTCAACCGCTGGCGCTTCCAGCCAATCGGCGAATCGGTGACCACGCGTCGCACGATCAATTTCAAGCCACCGAACTGACCGCGGACGCGAGCCGTCAATCTGCAGCGACTCCATCGTGATCGGCTGCAACGCAAACGCCCGGCATTTGCCGGGCGTTTGTTTGTCAGCGGCGTGGCATGCATCCGGGCAGAATGGCCTGGTGCTGCCTGCCAGACAATGGCATCAGGCCGACACCGCCAGCTTTTCCTGGTGGTAGCGCCGGATCGCCGCGTACCAGAACAGCCCAGCCAGCGCCAACCCGGCCCCCAGGTAGATCGCCCAGGTGATCGGATCGATGGACTCGCTTCGGATCACCTTGAGCAACAACTGGTTCTGCGCCAGGAACGGCACCGTGAACATCCACCACTGGTCCTTCACCGGATTGATCATCAGCACCAGGGTCGGGATCATCGGCAGCAGGATCAGCAGGCCCATGTAACTCTGTGCCTCTTTCACAGACTTGGCACCGGCCGCGATGAAGGTCAGCAGCGACGCCCCGAAGAACACCATCGGCAGCAGGATCAGCATCATCATCGCCATGGCCTGGAAGCTGACCGCCATCTGTCGTCCGGCACCTGGTGAAAAGCTGGCACCGATCCGGAAGGCGATCAGCGTCAACAGCAGCGAGACCGCGCCGACCGCGCAGACGTTGGCGATCTTGCCGCTGACGATCGCGCCACGTGCCGCCGGTGTCGCCAGCAGCGGTTCCAGCGACTGCCGCTCACGCTCACCGGCGGTGGTGTCGATCACCAGCTGCATGCTGCCCAAAAAGGCGCTCAGGATCAGCAGGTAAGGCAGCAATGCCGCCGCGAAGGACGCGCCGCGCGCTTCAGGCGTCGACAGGTCCTTGTGCGAGACCGTCATCGGCGTGGCGACCCCGGGATTGATGCCGCGGGCCAGCAGGCGCAGCGCACCCATCTGCTGGCTATAGCGCTGCAGCGTGGCTTCCAGCCGCTTGACCGGGATGTCGGCATCACGTCGCGTGGAGTCGTGCACGATTTCCACCAGTGCAGGCGTGCCCTCACGCCAGTGTTTGGCGTAGTCCTTGCCGATGCTCAGGTAGACGTCCTCGTCCTGGGCACGGATGGCCGCATCCGGGTCGGGAACCTGTTTGCGGGAGATGCCCTGGCTTGCCAACCAGCCGACGAGGTTTGGAGCGTTTTCCGCGCCGGTGATGGCAACCGCAAGCGGCTTCTCCGCCTGTTCCTTGGCCTTGCTTTCGCCCAAAGCGGACATGCCCAGGAACAGCGCCGGCATCAGCAGCGGACTGAGCAGCAACACCAGCATCAGCGTGCGGCGGTCCCGGATCAGTTCGCGTAGTTCCTTGAACCAGACGATCGTCAAAGCCTTCATGCGTGCAACCCCTCTTCCGAACCGATCAGACGCACGAAGGCGTCCTCGAGATTGTCTTCGCCGGTCTGTGCGCGAAGCTCATCGGGCGTGCCTTGCGCGGCAACCTTGCCGTCGGCGATCACGATGATGCGGTCACACAGCGCCGCGACCTCCTGCATGATGTGGCTGGAAAAGATCACGCAGCGGCCTTCGCCACGCAGTTCCTTGAGGAACGCGCGCAGGCCACGCGTTGTCATCACGTCCAAGCCATTGGTCGGCTCGTCCAGGATCACGTTTTTCGGATCGTGTACCAGTGCGCGCGCAATCGCGGTCTTGGTGCGCTGGCCTTGCGAGAAGCCCTCGGTCTGGCGGTCGAGGAAGTCGTCCATCTGCAGCGCCGCGGACAACGCTTGCGTGCGTTGCGCGATCAACGCCGGCGACATGCCGTGCAGCTCGCCGAAGTAGCGGATGTTTTCGCGTGCGGTCAGGCGCTTGTAGACGCCGCGTGCGTCGGGCAACACGCCCAACGCACGGCGCGCGGCTTCCGGATCCAGTGCCACGTCCTTGCCGTCGACAACCACGCGGCCGCTCTCGGGCTTCATCAGCGTGTACAGCATGCGCAGCGTGGTGGTCTTGCCGGCGCCATTGGGGCCAAGCAGGCCGGTGATCTCGCCGTCGCGGGCTTCGAAGCCAACGTCGTCGACCGCGATCACGCGGCCTTTCTTCTTGCCCTTGCCGGGAAAGGTCTTGCGTAAGTGTTCAGCAGTAATCATGGGAGTGTCCGTGATTTTGTGATTCGAGATTTGTGATTCGAAAGAGCAGCAGGTTGGGTTTGACACGTCGTGGCGGGGTAGGGTCCGGGGCTGTTGCGAATCACCAATCCCCAATCACGCATCCCGGCCCTCAAGGCTCCCAGCCATTGAACGAAGTAAATGGCGGCACGTAGCCCAGCGTGTCCAGGCACTTGGCGTCGAGTGCCTTGGCGTCGGTGGTGTCGATGAACTCGGCAAACAGCTTGGGCATGCAACCGGCGCCGATCACGTTGTGTCCCTGGCCGCGCAGTACCAGCAGGCGCGCGTTGGGCAGCGTCTTGACGACCTCTTCGCCGTAGCGCGGCGGCGTCACCGGATCCATCTCGCCTTCCAGCACCAGCGCCGGCACCTTGCCGGTAAGCGGCTGGTGGAAATCGGCAGGCATGCTGCCTTTTGGCCACACCGCACATTGAGCGCCCATGAACTGGGACAACTGGTTGCCCAGCAAGGTGCCCTCGGCGGCCGGGTCGGACTTGAAACCGAAGGCGTCTTCGCTGCACACCACCGACAGCTGCATGCCCATCGCCATCTGGTCGCCAACACTGTTGCCGAGCAGCTTGGACAGGGCCATCAGTCCGTCATAGCGCCCGTGCGCGGCTTCGCTGAGTTCCAGCGGCAGCAGCGAGGAGGCCAATGGCATGTAGGCGTACATGCGCATCAGGCCGGCAACCGCGTCGGGCTGCAGTCGCTCCTGCTTTGATTCGCCGGTACCCGCGTCGCGATAGGTCACCAGTGGCGGATCCTTGCGCAGGGTCGCCATCAGCGTGTCCAGTTGCGCGCGAGGATGGCCGAGTGCCTTGACGCAGCTTGGCGTTTTTTCACACTGCTCGAACTGCAGGTTCAATGCCTGCTGCAGGTTGATGGCAAACTCGTTGCCAAGGATCAAGCTGTTGGGCGCGACCGAATCAAGCACGATGCTGCGGGTGCTGCCTGGATAGCGCATGGCATATTGCTGCGCGACGCGGGTTCCGTAGGAGACGCCGACCAGGTTGATCTGGTCGGCACCGATCGCCTTGCGCACGGCATCCAGGTCACGGATCGCGTCGGTGGTGGTGTAGAAGCGCAGGTCGGCTTTTTTCTGCAGCTTGTCGCGGCATTTCTCGGCGTAGGCACGTGCCGCGTCCGCGTTTTCCGCCACGTCCGCATCCATGCCCTTGCAGGTCAGCGGATTGGATTGCCCGGTGCCGCGCTGGTCGACCAGGATCACGTTGCGGTGCTTGTTGACCTGGCGGAAGGCGGCCGCAATCTGCGGATACGTGTCGGTCGCCGACTGGCCTGGTCCGCCGGCCAGCATGAACACCGGGTCCGGGGCGACTTCGGCGTTGTCATCGGCCGGCACCCAGGCGATGTTGAGCGCGATCTTGCGGCCGGCGGGCCGGGCCGGGTTTTCGGCAACCGGCAACGTGCCGCATTGCGCCTCGACGCTGCCCGCGCCGAACTCCGAAGCCAGCGTGCATGGCCTGAAAGCGATGCTGCCAAGCATGCGTGGCGGTGCCGCGACGACCGGCCCCGGCGTGCGTGCCGCCGTGGATCGCTCCGATGCAGCCTGTTCCGGCGCGGTGGCGTCGTCCTTGGCATGGTCGAGGTAATAGCGATAGCCGAACAGGCAGGCGACCAGCAACACCGACAGGATGAGTTTGAGTTTGCGGGACATTGGAACGGAACTCCTTCAACAATGATTCAATTCGAAGCCATGGACATCTGCCGTAAGGAACAGACGCTGCGACAAGGCGGATGTGACAACCCAGGAGTCGGGTTGCATGCGGGTCATCTGGGTTTCACGCTTGCTCCGGCAGGAAGATCGCCTCGATCGGTTCGCCAAACAAACCTGCGATCCGGAACGCCAGCGGCAGGCTTGGATCGTATTTGCCGGTCTCGATGGCGTTGACGGTCTGCCGCGAGACGTCCAGGCGCTCGGCCAACTCTCCCTGCGACCATTTGTGCTGCTCGCGCAGCTCCCTTAGACGGCTGTGCATCGTGCAGTCAGCTGTAGCGGCGCGAGACCGCCACCTTGGCCACGCCGTAGACGATGCAGATCATGGGGAACACCCAGATCATCGCCGTGGCGGCAGGGATGTCGATCACCTCGGCCAGCTGCAGGAAGCCGCAGGTCAGGTAAAGCATCGACACCGATGCCGTGGCGATGCTGACCGCGGCAAGCTCGATCTTCTGCTGCAACTCGTCGGTATCACGGATGTAGCGCACGATCGCGCGCAGCATCAGCGCGATCGGCGGCACTGGCAGCAGCGCAACCAGCGCACGCAACCACTCCGCATCCACGCGTTTCACCAGCCATGTCGACAGCAGCACGGCGACGAGATAAGCCACGGTCGGCGGCAGTATTTCGCGCAGGTAGCGACGACGCAGCGCCGGCGTACCGCTATCGCACGCCCTGGGCAGCCGTGAGAACAGCAATGAGCCAAGCAGGGACGCAATGGCCATGCCATACAGCATTCCATGCAACTTGTCCGACAGCGGCACCAGCCTGGGCAGGCCAATGGCCGCCGCCAGCAACAGGCAGCCGGAGACGAAGAACGCGCGGGTCGTGGTGTTCATGGGCAATGTGTCAAGTAAGCTTGACACACAGGCTAGGCCCCGAGGCGACACCTGTCAAGCTCCCTTGACAGGCGCGATGGACGAGCGGGCTCGCTGCCGTGCCCGCTCGTCGCAACCGGCGGCTCACTTGGACGCCGGCAATGCCTGCAGGAAGTCCTCCAGCGCTTCCTGGAAGCGGGCTGGCTGGTCCAGCATCACGAAGTGACGGGCAGGCGAGATCGACAGGACCGTCGCATTGGGTACGTCCGCCAGCAAGCCTTCGTAATAAGCGCTCTTCTGCGCTTCGCTCATCATCATCGGGGGGGCGTTGAAGTCGGGAGCGTTGTAAGGCGAGATCTCCAGCAGTGGCACGGCGATGTCCTTCAGGCCCGGCCGGTAGTCGGCCGACACATCGTCGGCCATGTAGTTGGCCACTGCGGCAGCGTCACTGCGGGCATTGAGCGCGGCATAGTCAGCCGCCTTGTCGGCGTCGACCAGGCCCATGCCCTGCATGTAGGCCAGCTGCTGCGCACGGAACTGCTCCGGGGTGGCCTGCGACATCTGCGCATGCATTCGCTCGGCGGCAGTGAGACGTTGCTCGAGTGTCAATCGCTCCATGCCCGGGAAGATCGGCAGGCCGTCGACTGCGACCACGCCGGACAACAGGTCGCTGTGCTCGCCGGCAAACCGGATCGCAAGCGTGCCGCCGAGACTGTGGCCGACCAGTACCGGGTGATCGATCCGGTGCTCGCCGATCAACGCCAGCAACGACGCATCGGCGCGATCGAGCAGGTCGCCATCCCCGACCGGAGCCGGCATGCCATCGAAGCCGGCCAGCGTGAGCGCGTAGACCACGTGATCCGCGCGTAGTGCTTGGATAGTGTCCTTCCATACCCAGGGTCCGCCGGCCAGGCCGGGGATCAGGATGACCGCGCGGCCATGGTCGCCGTAACGCTGGGCCTTGAGGGTGCCGACGGTGAATGTCTCGGCGGACTTCGGAGCCTCGAGTGCGGCGTTGATTGTCGGTGCGGGCGCGGTCGAGGCGGGGACTTGCGGGGCGGTGGCGTACGCCGGCGTCGTGGCCAGTGCGAGCAGTAGCAGGATCTTGCGCATCATCGTGTCCTCTGTCGGGCGGGATGCCTCGGATGACAGGACGGTGGTTGTGGTTGGATGTGACTTGGGATCGCGTGGCTTACCGTAAATTCTGATCTTTCGTGCTCGGTATTAAAGTCAAACGCTTCCGCGCTGCGCGCGGGTCACTTTTGATAAGGCAAAAGCAACCAAAGCCATCCGCGACGGGCGCTGCGCCGGTGACGGAGGAGCCGTCACCGGTTCCCTGCGCGCCGCAGCCCAAAGTGGCACGGCACCCAAACTCGCTCCACTGCGCTTCGCTCAGACATGGGTGCCTCTTCGGCCACTTTGGGCTCCGGTGCTCGGCTTGCTTAACGCCGCACAGGGTCAAGAGCGGAGGGTCAAAGAGCAAAGAGCAAAGAGCAAAGAGCAAAGAGCAAAGAGCAAAGAGCAAAGAGCAAAGAGCAAAGAGCAAAGTACGACCTGCGACCTGCGACCTGCGACCGCACTCTCCATTGTTAGACAAGGCAACGTCTCTCATCACTGTCATTCCCGCGAAGGCGGGAATCCATGGACGTTGCTGTTGATTGCGCCAAAGTCGCTGGATTCCTGCTTTCGCAGGAATGACCGTTTTGATCCGACTATCGCTGTTGGCTTTTAATCTTGTGCGACTTAAAGCTTGCCTAGCACCGCAGCCGGAAAGGGGGAGAAGATCCCCATGTTTGAGTGCGGCGAAGCGGAGCGAGTTTGGTGACCAAACCCCTTCTGGTGACAGATCGTCTGGAACGATCTGGACCGTCGTAGGGCGCCCGAGTAGCGGGTGGGGCCCACGGATGTGCCCCAGTCCGAAGCGCAGGACACCGATGCGGCTGTATCGCCTCGGCAAGCGTCAGGAGGAATGGTCTTGGTTGCTTTTGACTTATCAAAAGCATGCACTGAGCTTGCCGAAGGGTGACACGCGCGAAGCGCGGAAGCGCTTGATCTTGATCTGGCTTTTGTAGGAGCGACGTAAGTCGCGATAGCGCAATCCCGAAGCACCTATCGCAACTTACGTCGCTCCTACAAGAAACAAGACAAAGATCAAGAGCACGCGGCTGAAGCCGCTCCTACGTAGCAGAAAGCGAACTTCCGGGAAGGGTTGGACATGCGTAACGGCCAACGAGACGCGCACCACGTACGGCCATCAGCCACACGCTGCACGGTCATTTGCTGCTGACGTACTTCTCGCGCCGAATCTGCCTGGTTTCCAGCCCGGCTTCTTTCAGGGCTTCGAAGCACGCATCGACCATGTTCGGATTGCCGCACAGGTACGCGGTGTCGGTCTCGGTGCTGGGTGCAAACTCGGCCAGGAACTGTTGGACGTAACCATGACGCACGTCGGCGTGGTCCTGCGCGGAGCCAGGTCCGGGCAGCTCGCGGGAGAAGCACGGAACGAACCGGAAGTGCTCGGGGTGCTTCTCGGCAAAGGCTCGGAACTCATCCCCATACAGCAGCTCCTCTGGCGTCCGTGCACCAAACAGCAGCACCACCTGCACGCCGCGCTCTGCAAAGGCTTGTTCCAGCAGGGGCAACATCGCCCGATAGGGCGTCACGCCGGTGCCGGTGCCGATCAACAGGTAGCGCGCATTGGCATCGGTCGGCAACAGGCAAAAGCGACCATAGGGACCACTGGCCGTGATCTGGCCACCTTCGTCCAGGCCTTCGAACAGCGCCGTCGCAGCGCCACCAGGCACGTAGCTCACGGCGATCTCCACTGTCTCGCCAGGCCCCATCGCATGGTCGTGGATGGTCGCCAGCGAATACGAGCGCTTGGTGGCGGTGCCATCGGCGTACTCGAAGTGCACCTGTACGAACTGGCCAGGGATGAAATCCAGCGGTTCGCCGTCGTCGCGCACGAAGCTGAGATGGGCGACGCTCGGCGCCAACATGCGGCGGCCGGTGAGCTTGAGGGGGAAATGCTTGATCAAGGGGCAATGCGGCTTGAGTGGGAGGGTGGCCAGGACGCCGTGTTGCGGGGACCAATGTCACGGGGACGGATCCTGGCGGCCGCCTATACTAACGGCTTCGCCGTGTTGGCCGTGGCCCGGGCGCCTTCGTGAAACCCGCATGACTTCGAACAATGTGCCAGTGGCGCCTGCTGCCGCGCTATCCATCCGCGACCTGCGCAAGGTCTACGACAACCGCGTCGAGGCGCTCAAGGGCGTCTCGCTGGAGGTCGAGCCGGGTGATTTCTACGCGTTGCTCGGCCCCAACGGGGCCGGCAAATCGACCCTGATCGGCATCGTCAGCTCGCTGGTCAACAAGAGTTCCGGCGACGTGCGCGTGTTTGGCGTCGACATCGCCGCCGATCGCAGCGCCGCGATGCGGCTGATCGGGCTGGTGCCGCAGGAACTCAACTTCAACATGTTCGAGAAGCCACTCGACATCCTGGTCAACTACGCCGGCTTCTACGGCATTGCGCGCGACCAGGCGTTGCAGCGCGCCGAGGAAGAACTCAAGCGCGCGCAGTTGTGGGACAAGGCCGAGATGATGAGCCGGACGTTGTCCGGTGGCATGAAGCGCCGGCTGATGATCGCCCGCGCGATGATGACGCGGCCCAGGCTGCTGATCCTGGACGAGCCCACCGCCGGCGTCGACATCGAGATCCGCCGGGGCATGTGGAAGACCTTGCGCGAGATCAACGCCGCAGGCACCACCATCATCCTGACCACGCACTACCTTGAAGAGGCCGAAAACCTCTGCCGCAACCTGGCGATCATCGACCACGGCCGCATCGTCGAGGAAGGCCCGATGCGCACGCTGCTGGCCAAGCTCGATGTCGAAGGCTTCCTGCTTGATGTCGAGGGCACGTTGCCCGACATGCTGCCCGAGATCGGCGGTGCGGAACTGTCGGCGCAGGATGACCATACCCTGGACCTGGAGATGCCGCGCGCCATGGACCTCAACCGCGTGTTCGCGACGTTGAACGAGGTCGGTATCCGGGTGCGCTCGATGCGGCCCAAGGCCAACCGGCTCGAAGAACTGTTCGTGCGACTGACGACCGACAAGCCCGAAGCAGTCAAGAGCGAGGTCGCGGCATGAGTCTTCCCCTCATTCTTCCGCAGGCGGGAATCCAGGGATTTTCGCGGTCGGGGACGTCGAACAATACGCATGCTGGACAGCAAGGTCACCGGATGCGCGCCTGCACGGGACTGACGGTGCAGGTAGCGGGGAGGTCAACGACATGAGTACCGGCGCCATGACAACCATAGCCACGGAAACCAGCACCACCCATCGCAACCTCGTCGCACTGGGGACCATCGTGCGCCGCGAGGTCACCCGCATCCTGCGCATCTGGGCGCAGACGCTGGTGCCGCCCGCGATCACCATGACCTTGTACTTCCTGATCTTCGGCGGCCTGATCGGCAAGCGCGTGGGCGACATGGGGGGGTTCAGCTACATGGCCTTCATCGTCCCGGGGCTGGTGATGATGAGCGTCATCCAGAACAGTTACGGCAACATCTCCTCCAGCTTCTTCGGCGCCAAGTTTGGCCGCCACGTCGAGGAGCTGCTGGTCAGTCCGATGCCCAACTGGGTGATCCTGTGGGGTTACGTGGCCGGCGCGGTGATGCGCGGCGTGACCGTGGGCGTTGTCGTGTTCCTGATCGCGATGTGCTTCACCTCGGTGCGCGTGCCGCACCCGCTGGTCACGGTGTCGACGGTCCTGCTGGGCGCGACGATCTTCGCGCTGGCCGGCTTCATCAATGCCGTGTACGCCAAGAAGTTCGACGACGTCACCATCGTGCCGACCTTCATCCTGACCCCGCTGACCTACCTGGGTGGCGTGTTCTATTCGGTCACGCTGCTGCCGCCCTGGGCCGTGGCGATGACGCATGCCAACCCGATCTTCTACATGGTCAATGCATTCCGCTATGGACTGTTGGGTGTATCCGACGTGCCGGTGTGGATTGCCTATGTGTTGATGCTGGCGTTTGTCGCAGTGCTGGCGACGTTTGGCTTGTGGTTACTCAAGCGCGGGATCGGACTGCGCAGCTGAGGCCCGGCGCCGCGTGCGAGCGATGGGCAGCACCAGCACCACGCACAGGATCAGCACGTGTGCGGCAATCGATAGCCCACTACCGGAGGATTTGTCGAGCGTCTCGACGTGGAAGACGTCGCCCGCGGCGAATGCCCCGATGTTCCACCCCCAATGCAGGCCAAACGCGGCCCACAACGTCCCGGTACGTGCCAACGCCGCGGCATACGCCAGGCCAAACACGAACAGCATCAGCCATTCCATCGGACCGTTGCCCAGCCTGTAGACGTGGTTGAGGACGAAGTACCCGGCGCTGAACAGCACGAACCCGATCCCGGATCCCAGGCGCGGCCATTGCCGGAACCAGTAACCGCGCGCGACGATGTCCTCGGCCAGCGACGGGAACGCCGTGGTGAAGGCGACCGATGCCAGCGTGACCCATGCGATCGACGGCGCAACCCCGCCAGGCCCGGACGCCGCCGCATAGACGCCCAGGTGCAGGCCTGCCAATACCGCCAGGGCCTTGGCCGCCAGTGCGAGTGCCAGCATCGCCGGTAGCCAGCGCCAGTCCATCGTTGGATGGTCCAGGGCATAGGCACGCGCAAACCCCATGCCCAGCACGTACCGAGCCACCAGCCAGGCGACGGGGAAAAACGCCAGCAGCAATGCCGCCTGGACGGGGAAATCGTGCAACAGGTGTCCACCGATGCCTTCCGGCACCTGGTAGGCGATGAACAGCATGGCGAACGCAAGCAGTCGGCGCGAAGCGGTAGTGGTCATGCGCGATCCCGGTCTAGCCGTCAGGGGTCTGGTAGCGCGAAGAATGCGCGCGCGGTATCGGAACTTTGCCCGGCCGCGACGCCCACCTCCACGCCGCGATCGCGAGCCAGCTCCTCGACGATATGCGCCAGGTACATCGGCTCGTTGCGTCGATGCGACGGTGCGGGCTTGACCGTGCGTGGCAACAGGTAAGGCGCGTCCGTCTCGATCATCAAACGGTTGGCGGGAACGTTTTTCACCAGCTCGCGCAGATGCGTCCCGCGACGTTCGTCGCACAGCCAGCCGGTAATGCCGATGTGCCAGTCCTGGTCGAGGTAATCGAACAACTCCTTGCGCGTCCCGGTAAAACAATGCACCACGGCCGGGCCGATCCCGCCGTCGAACTGCTTCATGATCGCCATGAAATCCTCATGCGCGTCGCGCTGGTGCAGGAACAACGGCTTGCCGTTGCCGCTGGCGGCAAGGTCGACGGCGATCTGCAGCTGGCGTTCAAATGCCTTGTGTTGTGCCGGGCGCGGTGAGAAATCGCGGAAGTAGTCAAGGCCGCACTCGCCGACCGCGACGACCTCGGCGTGCGCCAGCAGCGCCCGCATCTGGGCATCGCATTCGTCGGTGTATTCGGTTGCGTGGTGCGGGTGCACGCCGGCGGTGGCAAACAGGACACCCGGATGCTGCAGGGCCAGGGCCAGTGCCTTGGGCGAGTGTTCGCGGCTGGCGCCGGTCACGACCAGTTGCGCGACGCCTGCATCGCGTGCGCGCGCCAGGACGGCATCGCGATCACCGTCAAAGCTGTCGTGGGTAAGGTTGGCGCCGATATCGATCAATTGCATCGGCAAAGTCTAGCAACCAAGGTACGCAAATTGCGCTGTTTCCCCTTGCTTTTTCGCTCTTCGCTCTGGGCTCTTCGTAGGAGCGGCTTCAGCCGCGAGCGCTTGATCTTGCTGCGGATTTGGCTGTTGCCGGAGCGACGTCAGTCGCGGTCACCTGTTCCGGAAGTGCCGGTGGCGGCATGTCGCCACCACTGTTGTCAAAGCGAAATCACGCGCTCGCGGCTGAAGCCGCTCCTACAACAGCCAGGCCGTGGGCCCGTATCCTTGGCGGGTGGACCACCCTGCCTTCCCCATCGACACGTTGCTGCCGCATATCCGCGACAGCCTCGCCACGCATCCACGGCTGGTGCTGGAAGCGCCTCCGGGCGCAGGCAAGACCACGCAGGTACCGCTGGCATTGCTCGACGCTGACTGGCTCGATGGCCGCAAGCTGTTGATGCTGGAGCCGCGCCGGGTGGCCGCGCGTGCAGCGGCCGGCTTCATGGCGCGCCAACTAGGCGAGTCCGTGGGCGAGACCGTCGGCTACCGCATCCGTTTCGACAACAGGGTCTCGGCACGTACCCGCATCGAGGTCGTGACCGAGGGCATCCTTACCCGCCTGCTGCAGGACGATCCGACCCTGGAAGGCATCGGCGCGCTGGTGTTCGACGAGTTCCACGAGCGCCACCTGGCAGCCGACCTTGGACTCGCGCTGGCGCTGGACGTGCAGGCGCAGCTGCGACCCGACCTGCGCATCATGCTGATGTCGGCGACGCTGGATGGCGAGCGCCTCGCGGGCTTCCTGGATGCCCCGCGCCTGTCGAGTGCCGGGCGCAGCTTCCCGGTCGACATCAACCACTTCGTCGCCAAACGTGACGAGTTGCTACACAGGCAGGCACGGCGCGCGGTCACGCACGCGCTGACGCAGCACCCGGGTGACCTGCTGGTCTTCCTGCCCGGACGACGCGAAATCGCACAAGTCGAAGCCGCCCTGGGTGACGTGGCCGCGGCGCATGCGGCAGATGTGCTCACGTTGCACGGCGACCTGCCCGTCGAGCAGCAGGCCCGCATATTGCAGCCGCATCCCGATGGCCGTCGCCGCGTGGTGCTGGCCACCAACGTCGCCGAGTCAAGCGTCACCCTGCCCGGCGTGCGGGTGGTCATCGACAGCGGCCTGGCGCGTGAGCCGCGCTATGACGCCAACTCCGGGTTTTCGAGGTTGGAGGTGGTGCATATCGCGCAGGCATCGGCCGACCAGCGCGCCGGTCGCGCCGGTCGCGTGGCCGAAGGCTGGGCCTATCGCCTCTGGCCCCAGTCGTTGCGGCTGCAGCCGCAGAGGCGTGCGGAAATATCGCAGGTTGAACTGGCTGGTTTGGCGCTCGAGCTTGCGGCCTGGGGCGCCCAGGACGTGCGCTTTGTCGATCCACCACCGCCAGGCGCGATGGCCGCTGCACGCGATCTGCTGCGGCGCCTGGGTGCGCTTGAAGAAGACGCCAGGGCGGACAGGATCACCGCGCTGGGTCGACGCATGCTCGTACTGGGTACGCATCCGCGATTGGCCGCCATGCTGTTGTCGTCGAAGGACGACACGACACGTGCACTGGCATGCGACCTGGTTGCGCTGGTTGAATCACGTGACCCGTTGCGTGGCCGCAGTGATGCCCTCGCCGGTCAATGGCAGGCGCTCGCCGCGTTTCGCAATGGACGTGCGCACGTTGACGCCAACCGCGCGGGCCTGGCGCAGGTCGACGTGGTCGCAAGACAGTGGCGCCGCCGCCTTAAGCTGCAAATGCAGCCTCCTGCCGACGTTCCAGCGCACAGGCTGGGCGACGTGCTGGCGCACGCTTTCCCTGATCGCATCGCCTACCGCCACGCCGACGATGCCCACCGATACCAGCTGGCCAACGGACGCATGTTGCGCCTGTGCGACGACAGCGCATTGCATGGCGAGCCCTGGCTCGTAGCCAGCGAGCTGAGGTACGAGGCGCGCGACGCCTTGCTGCTGCGCGGCGCGCCAGTGGATGAAGTGCGCTTGCGAAAAGACTTCCCGCGACGCTTTACCGACAACAGCGTGGTGCGCTGGGATCCGCGACGCGGTGCGCTGGTTGCACTGCGCGAGCGCTGCTTTGACGCGATCGTGCTCGACCGCCGGCCCGGTGGGCGCGTCGATCCAGGCGACGCAGCAACAGCGCTCTGCCAGGCCGTACGCGACAGTGGACTGGAGTTGCTGCCGTGGACCGAGGCGTTGTCGCAATGGCGCATCCGCGTGTGCTGCCTGCGCGACTGGCAGGCGGCGCTCACGTTGCCGGACTTGTCCGATGCCGGCTTGCTTGCGAGCCTGGCCGATTGGCTGCTGCCTGCGTTTGCGGGCAAGACCCGGCTCGATGCGCTGTCCAGTGACGAGCTCGCAGCCGCCTTGCGCATGTCGATGGACTGGTCCGTGCAACGACGCATCGATGCCCTTGCGCCGGCAAGGATCACGGTGCCATCGGGGATGCAGCGCCCCATCCTTTACGGCATCGATGCCGAAGGCAATGCGCAACCGCCGGTGCTGGCGGTCAAGCTGCAGGAGCTGTTTGGCCTGGCTGACACGCCGCGTATCGTCGAAGGACAGGTGCCGCTGACATTGCATCTGTTGTCGCCTGCGGGACGACCATTGCAGGTCACGCAGGATTTGCGTGGGTTCTGGGAAAGGACGTGGCCGGAGGTGCGCAAGGAAATGAAGGGGCGGTATCCGAAGCATCCTTGGCCCGAGGACCCCTGGTCAGCGCGGGCAACCCATCGCGCCAAGCCGCGTCAGGGGTGAAGCATCGCAAGTGTCGTTTTATCGCCCGCGGCGGCGGTGGCAGCAAGGTTGGCGGCCGGTGGCTTGTCGCGGCGCGGCCCGAGGACCCCTGGTCAGCGCGGGCAACCCATCGCGCCAAGCCGCGTCAGGGGTGAAGCATCGCAAGTGTCGATTTATCGCCCGCGGCGGCGGTGGCAGCAAGGTTGGCGGCCGGTGGCTTGTCGCGGCGCGGCCCGAGGACCCCTGGTCAGCGCGGGCAACCCATCGCGCCAAGCCGCGTCAGGGGTGAAGCATCGCAAGTGTCGATTTATCGCCCGCGGCGGCGGTGGCAGCAAGGTTGGTGGCCGGCGGCTTGTCGCGGCGCGGCCCGAGGACCCCTGGTCAGCGCGGGCAACCCATCGCGCCAAGCCGCGTCAGGGGTGAAGCATCGCAAGTGTCGATTTATCGCCCGCGGCGGCGGTGGCAGCAAGGTTGGCGGCCGGCGGCTTGTCGCGGCGCGGCCCGAGGACCCCTGGTCAGCGCGGGCAACCCATCGCGCCAAGCCGCGTCAGGGGTGAAGCATCGCAAGTGTCGTTTTATCGCCCGCGGCGGCGGTGGCAGCAAGGTTGGTGATCGTTTCGGCTTGTCGCGGCGCGGCCCGAGGTAGTGGGTGTGTTTTGCCCGCTGGACCACCCACGGCAACGCAATCACATGACGCAAACGCCATGCGCCCGACACTGTTGGTCAGCCTCATTCCGGAACAACCCCCATGAACAGCTCACTTTCCGACTTGCCCGGACGGGCGTTGAAACTGGCCGGCCAGCTTGGCGACGGCATCCGAGATGCCGTACCCGACAAGGCGATCGGCTGGGTCGAGACCGGCGCCGCACTGGGCGCGTTGAAGACTGGCTCGCGGTTGGCGACCCGATTGGTGCGTCGTAATCCGGTCATCACCATTGCCGCAGCCGCCGGCGCGGGTTTGCTGATCTACGCGGCCAAGCGCCACGCATCGAAAGCCGAGAATGGTGTCATTGAAGGACGCTCGAAGCGGGTGGAAGCCAAGCGTGCCAGCCCGGCGGCGAAGGCCAGCGCAGGGGCAACCCGTGCACGCAAGACGACGAGCCGCCGTCGCGCGCCGCGCAAGTCTGCCGAGGATTGATCTCACCCAGCGGACGACGCTAATGGGATCCGGGCCGCTGATTGGCAAGTAAAGTCCGGGCGGCTATCCCCGGGACTTCAGGGCTGCCATTGGGCTTCGACGTCAAACGGTCCCGTGCTTTGCGCGGGCTACTCTTGCCGTAAAAGAATTGCCACGCGATAGCGCGGAAGCGTTTGTTCTTGATCTGGCTTTAGCTTTCTGTAGAAGTGGTGGCGGCATGCCGTGAGCGATCAATCGCAATCGCGCACCCGCAGCACCTATCGCGACTTTCCTCGCGCCTACATCAGCCACAGCAAGATCAAGATCAGGAGCTCGCGGCTGAAGCTGCTCCTGCAACGACACATGCAGCCACAGGCAAGCCCTGAACATCGCAGCGACTCACGCCTCGGCGTCGGGCAACTCCACCACGAACCGCGCCCCTCCCCCGTCGCGCGCCTCGTACCAGAGGTTGCCGTCGCATTGCGCGATGATCCGACGCGCCAGCGACAGCCCCAACCCGCTGGACAGCCCACCCACGGGGTCCTGTTCGCTCAAGCGGACGAAGGGTTTGAACAGGTCGTGTTTCTGCTTGTCCGAGATCCCCGGCCCCCGGTCTTCGACCAGGAGTTGCCAATACCCGGGCGCACCCTGGCGGACACACAGGTCGATGTCACTGCCGGGCGCATACTTCATCGCATTGCTGACCAGGTTCTCGGCGACCTGGCGCAGCACAACGCTTTCGATGGTCACGCGTGCCTCCTGCGGTGCCGGCCGGACCTGCAGCACCTGCCCGCGATCTTCCAGCTGCAATGCGTAGCGTCCAACCAGCCAGTCAACGACTTCCTGCAGCGACGTATGGGACTCGCAATGTCCGGCAGCGGGCTCGGCATGAACGCGCTCGGCTTGCATCTCGAGGTAGCGGCGGATATAGCCAAGCGCATCGCTGGCACTTTCGTGGATCATTTCCAGGTAGCGCGGGATGCGGCCGGGACGGCAGCCATCATTGCGCAGCACGTCGCTGGCAAACAGCACGCTGCTGAGCGGATTCTTGAGGTCGTGCGCGACCAGGTTGACCAGCTCCTGGCGCTCGTGCGCGACGCGCTCCAGCCGGTCGCGTGCCAGCTTCAGGCCGATGTGCGCGCTGACGCGTGCGATGAGCTCTTCGGGCATGAACGGTTTGGTGACGTAGTCGACGGCGCCCGCATCGAAGGCGCGCAGCAGCAGGTCACGGTCGTGCGCGGCGGTCAGGAAGATCACCGGGACTTCGGGCAAGTCGTTCTGCTTGAACTGCTCGAGCAGCTCGAAGCCATCCATGCCCGGCATCATCATGTCCAGCAACAGCAGGTCGGGTGCCTGGGCCTCGACGATGGCCAGGGCTTCGTCGCCGGTGGCGGCGGTCAGGACCTCGTAGCCGTGACGCGACAACAGCGCGCTGACGACACGGATGTTGGCCGCCTGGTCGTCGACGACAAGGATCCTGCCGGTGGCATGTGCCGGAGTGGTCATGGCGTTGCGTCTTTGCCCCTGGATTGTGCGCCTCCCCATTGCGGACACACATTCGTGGGAAAGTTACCAGAAAGCTTGACGTCAGTGAGGGCTGAACAGGCGGACGCATGAATCGTTCAGCTTCAGCGCCTCCCGGTGTGCGCCGTGTCCACGGTGGACCAACGCCCTGGTGCCAACGCATCCAATTCCCACGGGCCGATCGAGACCCGGACCAGGCGTAGGGTTGGCAAGCCGACCGCAGCCGTCATCCGCCGCACCTGGCGGTTGCGACCCTCGGTGATTGTCAGTGCCAACCAGGCATCGGCGACCGTCTTGCGGAAACGCACCGGCGGATCACGTGGCCACAACGCGGGCGCCGCGATGGCAACGACCCGTGCCGGCCGCGTCGGTCCGTCCTTCAATACGACACCTGCCTCCAGGGCGGCCAGTTGCGACTTGTCGGGCGCGCCTTCGACCTGTACCCAATAGGTCTTGGGCTGTTTGTGCCGGGGGTCGGTGAGCTTGTGTGCGAGTGCGCCTTCGTCGGTGAGCAGCAACAGGCCCTCGGAGTCGTAGTCCAGGCGCCCTGCCGGGTAGACACCCGCGGGCAAGCCGAAATCGGCCAGGGTGCGGCGCCTGGGCCGGCTCCGGTCAGTGAATTGACACAACACGTTGTGGGGCTTGTTGAAGGCGATCAGCACGGTGTGGACCGGTTTGGCGGGAGACTGCGCAGGGGCGGCCGTGAAACAAAAATATGCATTAAATCAATAACATACACGTTACTTTCACGTCTGCCTTGCCATAATAGCGGTGTTGGGAAAGCAAGCCACCCTTGGCTGACCGCCCAATCCATCCACCCCGAACCTGCGCAACGCCAATCTGGTGGTTGCTGCGATCGGGGGCAATCCAGGAGACCCATGAATACGACGACCCATACCAATATCCGCGAACAGAAAATCGAAACCCTGAACGAGTTGATCTCGGTCACCCGCGACAGCGCCGAGTTTTACGGCGACGCCGCGACCAAGGTGGACAACCCGCAACTGCGCTCGTTGTTTGCCGACATGGCCGACTCCAAGAACGGCCTGGTCGGTGCCATGACCCGCGAGGTCAAGGCCAGCGGCGAACCAGCTACTGAGGCAGGGACCTTTACCGGCATCCTGCGCCAGACCTACGGCGACATCCGCGCCAAGATGGGCGATGACAAGGACTACACCTATGTCAGCCAGCTGGAAGAAACCGAGGACCGCATGCTGGGTGCGTGGAACAACGTGCTCAAGGACGATGACGTCGCCAAGCCGGTCAAGGAAGCCGTGACCAGCTACCTGCCCAAGGTCAAGGCACACCACGACCTGATGCGCGATCGCAAGTGGGCGATGCAGACCAAGCATTGATCCTGTCCGCCAAGCGTTACCGCGTAGACGCGTAGAACCACGCGCACCTGCCAGCTTGAAGCAGGCGCGGCTTGAAGCACCAACGCCGACCCTCGCGGGTCGGCGTTTTCCGTTTGTACTCCCTATTCGTGCACCACGTCATCCTCACGCAACTGGAATCCGGATTTCGCAGGAGCGGCTTCTGTCACGAGCGCCTGATGTCGCTGTTGCTCTTGCAGGAGCGACGTAAGTCGCGATCGCGAATCCGCAATACCTGTCGCGAAGCATGTCGCTCCCAAAACAGAAATTGTCAAAGCCAAATCCAACAACGGCAGCGACACGCACACCAAAACCGGCGTTGCTGCGAAAGCAGGGTCTTTTGGCAGAGGCCTGATGACTGTCCATCCAGCAACTTTGGCGCAATCAACAACAACGTCACTGGATGGACAGACATTCGCCTGCCAAAAGACCCCGCCTGCAGGGGAATGACGGTCAAGGATGGACAGGTTCAGTCGCACCCGGAAACCATGAATCGCCGCCTTTGTTTTTGTCTTTGCCGTTGCCGTTGCCGTTGCCGTTGCCCTTGGCACTTGATCTTGTGCGGCGTTAAGCAAGCCGAGCACCGGAGCCCGAAGTGGCCGAAGAGGCACCCATGTCTGAGCGCAACGCAGTGGAGCGAGTTTGGGTGCCGTGCCACTTTGGGCTCCGGCGCGCAGGGGACCGGTGACGGCTCCATCGTCACCGGCGCAGCGCCCGTCGCGGATGGTTTTGGTTACTTTTGCCTTATCAAAAGTGACCCGCGCAAAGCGCGGAAGCGTTTGACGTTGATGTTGATGTTGATCTTGATCTTGGTTTTGATCTTGATGTCAAGATCAATGACCAATGACCAATGACCAAGGCACCCCCGTCAGAAATGCGTGGCACAGTCCCAGCGTCGAATGGTTCCCGACCTCCGCCGGGATGACGACAAGCAGGTCGGGTAGTCCCGCGTGCCCCTGCAAACAGGCCATCTCGCAAACACGGTCGTCCCGCAAAGGCGATCGCCCGTAACACTGTGCCTACCACCGTCCATGCACCCGCCCCGGCCGACGCGTGCGCCTGGGCAGGCGCCCACGTTTGTCCAGCAATACCCAGTGCCGGAACGCCAACAACGCCGCCACCACGCACATCATCGACCCCGGGATCCACAGGATCAGCCCGCCCAGGTACTGATCGGTCAGCACGCCCATGCCCAGGAAAGCACGCCCACAGATCGCATAGATCGGGTACAGGTCATGGCGCGCAAAGGTGATGTAGGCACCCAGGATGATCTGCGGCGGCACGACGGCAAGCGCGACCAGCACGCGCACGCCAGGTGCCAGCCGGGCCGGCGGATGCGGCCGGTGGTCCAGCACCAGCCACCAGAACAGCAGGCCGTCGATCATCACCGACCAGTTCATCACCCGGTACCAGGACACATCGAGCATCGCGATGAAATGCAGAGACGGCCACAACCACAAATAGATCAGGCCGACAAACAGGACAGAGGCGACGAATGGATGCAGCAGCACGTCGAGTGCCCAGCGGATCGGTGTCCACGCGACCGCGCGCTGCAATCGGCGGCGCCATGCCAGCGGCAGGCCTTGCCGCAACGTCGTGCCCGGGTAAGCCCAGACCATCAGGAATGGGCCCATGTGGTGCAGCAACAGGTGCTGCAGCCGGTGCATGAAGAACTGGTGCTCGGCGTAATAGTCCAGGTGTGTGTGCAGGCCGATGTAGACCATCAGCAAGCCGGTCCACCATGCCAGTTGTCGTGGCCAGGGCGCGGTGCGCGGCGCGCGGCGTGCGCCCCGGATGTAGAGTACGCCGGCCACCAGGACGCAGGCGACCAGCGTGACCGACGGCTCCCAGGGGACCAGCCACGACAGCACCTGCTGCACGGTCTCGTTCATTGCCGGGGGTCAGGCACTGTCTTGCTGGCGGATGCATTGCCGGCATCCGTCGAGCCAGTCACGATCAGCGCTCCAGGATGGCAACCACGCCCATGCCGCCGGCGGTGCAGATCGAAATCAAGCAGCGGCCACCACCGCGTTGCTGCAATTCCTTGGCTGCGGTGGCGACGATGCGTGCGCCGGTCGCCGCGAACGGATGGCCGGTGGCAAGCGAGGAGCCGTTGATGTTGATCCTGGCTGGATCGATCCGGCCCATCGCGGAATCCAGGCCGAGGCGGGTCTTGCAGTATTCCTCGCTTTCCCACGCGCGCAGCGTGCACAGCACCTGCGCGGCGAAGGCCTCGTGGATTTCGTACAGATCGAAGTCCTGCAGGGTCAGTCCGTTGCGCGCCAACATCTCCGGCACGGCAATGGTGGGCGCCATCAGCAGGCCTTCCCCGTGCACGAAGTCGACCGCGGCCACCTGGGCATCGCGGATATGGCACAGCACTTCGTGGCCATGTTGCGCGGCCCACTGGTCGGACGCGACCAGGCAGGCGGCGGCACCATCGGTCAGGGGTGTCGAATTGGCGGCGGTCAGCGTGCCATGGCCGGAACTCCGGTCGAAGGCGGGTTTGAGCGTCGCCAGCTTCTCGAGTGACGTATCCGGACGCAGGTTGTTGTCGCGCGAGACGCCACGGAAGCTGACCACGAGATCGTCGAAGAAACCGCGTTCGTACGCTGCGGCCAGCTTGTGGTGCGAGCCGACCGCCCACTCGTCCTGCGAGTCGCGGGCGATGTTCCAGGCCCGGGCCATGTCCTCGCAATGATCACCCATCGACTTGCCGGTGCGCGGCTCGGCCACGCCCGGGAATTCCGGCTTCAGCTCACGCAGGTGGAAGCCCTTGAACGCTGCCAGCTTGTCCGTGAACGACTTGCCTCGCGCGGCATGCAGCAGCCGGCGGCGCAGCGCCTGCCCGTAGACGATCGGCACGTCCGACGTGGTATCGCTGCCACCACCGATGCCGGCCTCGATCTGGCCGGTGGCGATCTTGTTGCCGACGGTGATGATGCTGTCCAGCGAGGTGCCGCAGGCGCGCTGCAGCGTGATGCCGGGTGTCAGCGGCGACAACCCGGAGGACAAGGCGGCTTCGCGGGCAAGGTTCCAGTCGCTGGAGTGCTTGATCACCGCGCCCATCGCGACCTCGCCCAACTGCTGGCCGTGCAGGCCGAACTTCTCCACCAATGCACCCAGGGTGCGGACGGACATCCCCAGGTTGCCGACATCGGCGTAGGCCGTGTTACGACGGCAGAAGGGGATACGGACGCCACCAAGGACGGCGACTGGACGGCCATGCAACATCGAAACACCTCGTGGGAGTCGTGCGTGTTTGGCCCATTGGCAAGACACAGTCTATGGAAACAGTCGATGGGCAAAATACAGCCGACTGGCATAATGCACATCAGTGTAAACCCGCCTGTGTGCACGGCCAATCAACAATGAGCGACACGAGCCGCGACAATGACACCCCGGCCGCCGGCACGCAGGTGTTCGGCGCGCTTGCGCTGGAGCTTTCCGCCGACAGCGACCGTGGCTGCCTGGCATTGCCCCAGGCCCAGGCCGGGCTGCTGGGCGAGCGCATGGCGCACGACCTGGCCGAATTTGCCCCCGACGCCGCACAGCTGCAACTGGCCGCCGTCGCCGCACATTACGACGCGATCGAACTGCTGCGCCCGGGCTGGCCGCTGCATCGTGAGCTGGCGCGGCTCGCCGCCCGCGCTCCCGGGGATGGCGCCGCGGGTGGCCGCATGGTCGTGTTCGGCGCCCACGACGGACAGCTGCCGGAAGCCTTGAGACCCGCCGATGACTACCTGGGTGGGCCGTTGCGGCTGCTGCCGTTCGTGCTGGATGGTGATGCTGTGACTGCCGCGTCGGTGGGCGAGGCGTTCGAGCGTGACCTGATCGAGCGAGGCATGGCCGGTGCCGGGACTGCGCTGTTGGCGCAGGAAGCATTCGGCCTGCGTATCGAGCATGCGCGCTACCTCACCTTGCACGACCTTGCGGCAATGATGGCGCTGCAGTACGACCATGCCGGCCTTGCGGCATTGTGGCCGGTGATAGAGACGGCATTGCTCGCACCAGGGCAGGAGCAGTGGTTGGACGCCCCGCCCGAGCCGATGGTGCATTACGTCGATGGCGAAGCGCGGATCGCGTTGTTCACGCCCACTGCCTGGCGCGCCCGTTATGCGGATGATGCCGATGCCGGTGATAGCGGGAGGTTGGCGCGCCGTTTCGAACAGTTCCAGGGCCGGCAGCGCCAGTTTGCCGCGGTGCTGGGCGCGCATGGCATCGGCGTGAACTTCGTCCACTGTGACGCCAACCACGATCCCGATCTGTAGGCGTGGCTTCAGCCGCGAGCTTTTTGGTTGCTGCTTTTTGTAGGAGCGACGTAAGTCGCGATTGCATTCCGGGACACCTGGTCGCGACTGACCGATGACGGCATGCCGCCACCACTCCTGCAAAAGGCGAAGCAAGATCAACAGCTCGCGGCTGAAGCCGCTCCTACAATGGCGGCTCCTGCAACGGGCGGATCAATCGAGTGCCTGTTCGTACATCGCATAACCGGCGTCAATCATGCCCAGTGCGGCGTACGTGCGTTGGGCAGCCGCATTGGCCTTCTCGACATACAACCGTAGTCCGATCACGCCCGGCGTGGCGCGTGCAGCTTGCTCGACATGGCGATAGAGCGCGGCGAACACGCCGCTGCGCCGGTGTTCCGGCGCCACGTACACGCTTTGGATCCACCACCAGTCGCCATTGCGCCAGTCGCTCCACTCGTTGGTAAGCATCAGCGTGCCGACAGCCACGCCGAGCGTTTCGCGCCCGGCGGTCCGGGCATCGCGCATGGCCACGAAATACCGCGCCTTGGCCGGATCGGCGACGCCGGCGGCAACGCCTGCGCGCACCGTGTCGCGGTCCAGTTGCTTGTGCTCGGTTTCCAGCGCCATGGCGAGGTTGCAATCGGCCAGCCAGTCACGGTCGGCAGGCTGGGCGTCGCGGATGCGGATATCGGCGGTCATGTCAGGTTCCGGCAGCAGATGGCTGTTCGTAGGAGCGCCTTCTCGTAGGAGCGGCTTCAGCCGCGAGCTGTTGATCCTGCTTCACCTTTGGCAGGAGTGGTGGCGGCATGCCGCCACCACTCCTGCAAAGCCAGCGCCAACAAGCAAGAGCTCGCGGCTGAAGCCGCTCCTGCAGGGAGTGGTGCATGCCCGGGCGATCCCGGGCGTGCCTTATCGTGTCTTGATCACGCCGCACGCGATCCGTGCGCCGGCATCGCCGGAAGGCTGGCTGGTGTAGTCGTCGCTGCCCGCATGCACGATGATCGCGCGGCCTGCGATGTCGTTGATGGCGCCACCGCCCAGCACGACGCCCTGGACATGCGCGTTGACGTGGGCGACGCCCTTGGCGTCGGCACGGATGTTGTCGATATCACCCAGGTGATGGGCGCCGGATCCGGCCTTGCCGTGCGGCTGTTGGGTTGGATTGAAGTGTCCGCCTGCACTTTTGGCGTCGGCCGCACTGCAATCGCCGTTCTCATGGATGTGGAAACCATGCGTGCTGCCGGGGTTGAACCCGCCGATATCTCCGCGGATATGGACCCCATTACCCATCGGGGCCAGGGTCAGCTTGCCACTGACCAGGCTTCCGGAAGCCGCGGACAGGTTGGCCACTGCACTGTCTGCCGTGCCGGTGGTGGCGGGCGCTGGCGTCGGCGTGGATGCCGGTCGCGGCGCTGGCGTGCTTGCGCATGCGGCAAGCAGGGTTGCGATGCAGGTGGCGAGCAGGACATTGCGCATGGGCTTCTCCCGGGGGATTGGGTGCTGGATGCTTGGCACGGTGTGATTGGCGTGCGGCACTGTAGCGCGGCCGGGGTTCCGGGCAGGTGAAGCGTCAGTCCCGTTTGCCGGTGGTTTGCTTGCGATGTGCACCAAGGCGGCGGGCCAGTGTGTTGCGTCCCAGTCCGAGCCGTTCGGCGGCCTCCCCCTTCTGGCCGCCGGTATGCTCCAGTGCTGCGTCGAACAGGACATGCTCCATGCGCCTGCGTGCGTCGGCATGCAGGTTGGGGGCGTCATTGGCGAGTTGTCGACGCGCCCAGGTCGCCAAGCCCACTTCCCAGCCCTCCCCTGCGGTCGTGGCCGCCGCCATCGCCGATGCCGGCGACGGCGCCAGCACCGCATCGATATCGGCGACGGTGATGGTGTCGCCTGGCGCCAATGCGGCCAGGCGCCAGCAGAGGTTTTCCAGTTCGCGTACGTTGCCTGGCCAGTCGTGCGCGTGCAGTCGCTCCAGCGCGGGCCGCGTGATGCGCTTGACCGGTGCCTGCAGGCGACCGGCGGCGACGGCAAGGAAGTGCGCGGCCAACATGGGTACGTCTTCGCGGCGTTCGCGCAGCGGTGGCAGGGGCAGGCGCACGACGTCCAGGCGGTGCAACAGGTCGGCGCGAAAGCGGCCATCGGTGACCAGCGCTTCCAGCGGCTGGTGGGTGGCGGCAATCACGCGCACATCGACCTTGATCAGCGTGCGTCCACCGACCCGGAAGAACTCGTCTTCGGCCAGCACGCGCAGCAAGCGGGTTTGCAGCGACAGTGGCATGTCGCCGATTTCGTCCAGGAACAGGGTGCCGCCGTCGGCCTGTTCGAACCGGCCGACGTGGCGCCGGGTTGCGCCGGTAAAGGCGCCGGCCTCGTGGCCGAACAATTCGCTTTCCAGCAGTTCCGACGGGATCGCCGCGGTATTGAGCGCGATGAATGGCTTGCGTGCCCGCGGTGACTCGCGATGCAGTGCGCGTGCGACCAGCTCCTTGCCGGTGCCGGTTTCGCCGGTGACCAGCACCGACAGTGGCAGTTGCGCCAACCGGCCGATGCTGCGGAACAGCGTGCGCATCGCGACAGTGTCGCCGAGGAGTCGGGGGTCGGGGCTCGCCGTTGGGCCGTGGTTGGCCGCCCTGCCCGGCTCGTCCTGGTCGTCGGTTGCTGCCGCGTCGGACGCATCCGCCGCCGACAGTGCGCGTTCGGCCAACGCCACGGCGTGGTCCAGGTCAAACGGTTTGGACAGGTACTCCCACGCGCCACCGCGGAAAGCGCTGGCGGTGCTGGCGATGTCGGTATAGGCGCTCATCACGATCACCGGCAATTGCGGGTGTCGCGTCTTGAGTTGTTGCAGCAGGGCCAGTCCATCGTCACCGGGCATGCGGACGTCGGTGAACAGCAGTGCGGGCGGTTCGCCGTCGTGCAGTGCGCCGAGGGCTGCCTGCGCTGAATTGAAATCAGTGACGACGTGGCCGGCTTCGCGCAATGCCGTCGCCAGTACGAAGCGCACGCCGCGATCGTCATCGACGACCCAGATGTGGTTGCCGCTCATGCTGTTCCTTCTGCCCGTGGGCAAACGTGGCGCCTGGCGGCGGTTTGGGGTGCGGGTGGACGATGCTGGTCGCACATCATTGGATGGCCGGGTATTCGTGCGGTTTGTCCGGGGCGACATGCAGCCGCGCTGGTCGATGCCTGCTTCGCATCGGCGCACCCTCACCCCGGCCCTCTCCCGGCGGGAGGGGGAACCAGGCGGTCGGGTCACGATGCATTGCGGACGTCGACATCGGTGGTTTCTTCCGCGTGGGTGCCAGTGCCGTTGTCGGTCGGGGTCCCTGGCAATGCCATCGGCAGCAGCAACGTAAACACCGTGTGCCCCGGTCGTGACCGGTAGGCCAGTGATCCACGATGTTCGCGTGCAACCTGCTGCGCCAATGCCAGGCCCAGGCCGCTGCCTTCGGCGCGGCCGCTGACCAGTGGCAGGAAGACGCGTTCGGCCAGTTCCTCGGGGATGCCGCTGCCGTCGTCGACGATTTCCAGCCGCAACACCAGTGCATGGGGCTGGTCACCAATGCGCATCGCGTGCTCGGCGCGGGTGCGGATGGCGACGTTGGCGGCACCGGCTTCGATGGCATTTCGCACCAGGTTCCACAACGCTTGCACCAGGCGATCGTCGTCGCCCACCAGCTCCGGCAGGCTGGGGTCGTAGTCGCGGCTGAGCTTGACCGCCCAGCCGGCGTCGGACTCGGCCAGGCGCAGGACGCGCTCGAGGACGGCATGGATGTTGAGTGCCGCATGTGCACGCGGGGGTGCCGGTGACAGCAACCGGTCGAGCAAGCCGGCCAGGCGTCCGACTTCGGACTCGATCAGCGACGTCAGCTCGCGCGACGTGCCGTCGTCGGCGCGCCGGGCCAGCAGTTGTGCCGCGCCCTTGATACCGGCCAGTGGGTTGCGCAGCTCGTGGGCCAGGCCCTTGAGTGCAGCGGACAGGGCCGCGGGCAGCGCGGTGGCTGGATCCTCACCCGGGAATTCCTCCACCGGGTGCGCTTCCAGCAACCAGCCCCCCGCACTGCGCGGTGACAGCGCGATATCGGCAAAGCGTGGCGGCATGCCCGGGAAGGCCAGCGGCAAGTGGCGCAGGCGAGCGCTTTCATTTTCAGGCGCCTGCTGCTCCAGCAACCGTGCCAGCAGGTCGCCATCGGTTTCGAGCGCCGCCAGTGGCAGGCCCGGCAGGCGCCGCGCGCCGACCCCGAGCCAGCGGGCGAAAGCCGGGTTGGTGGCCTCGATACGGCCATCGGCACTCGCCCAGGCGACCGGGGTGCTCAGGGTGTCGAGGGCGGGGGTCTCCGGCATTGCACCAATGTAGTGCATCGTCGGGTTGTGGGCGAGGTCTCATCGCCATTTGGTTGCGTGTCGTTGTTGGCGTGGGAGCGTGGGCTTGTCGTTGATCTATTTAAAGTCAAACGCTTCCGCGCTACGCGCGGGTCACTTTTGATGAGGCAAAAGTAACCAAAACCATCCGCGACGGGCGCTGCGACGAAACGATGGAACTGTCCCGGTTCCCTGCGCGCCATAGCCCAAAGCGGCACGACACCCAAACTCGCTGCGCTCAAACGTGGGTGCCTCTTCGGCCGCCTTGGACTCCGGTGCTCGGCTTGCTTGACGCCGCACAAGGTCAAAGGCGAAGAGCGAAGGGCGAAGGGCGAAGGGCGAAGGGCGAAGGGCGAAGGGCGAAGGGCGAAGCAATGCTTGCAACCACAAAAGCCAGAGTGCAACCAAACCACGTCTGCGTTCACCGTCATTCCCGCGAAGGCGGGGTCTTTTGGCAGACGAATGTCTGTCCCTCCATGGACGTTGTTGTTGACTACGCCAAAGTCACTGGATCCCCGCCTTCGCGGGAATGACGGTATTGGTGTGCCTGTTGCGATTGACTGCGGGCTGTTGGCTGTTGATCTTGACCTTCTCAGACTTAAAGCTTGCCGAGCATCGCAGTCAAGAAGGGGGGAAAGGTGCCCATGCCTGAGTGCGCGCAGCGCGCGAGTTTGGGCACCGCACCCTTCTTGACGACAGATCGTCCGGAACGATCTGGACCGCCGAATGGCGCCCGCGTAGCGGGTGGGGCACAGGGATGTGCCCCAGTCCGAAGCGCAGGGCACCGATGCGGCTGTATCGCATCGGCAAGCGTCAGGAGCCATGGTTCTGGTTACCTTTTGCTGTAACAAAAGTAACCCGCGCGACAGCGCGGAAGCGTTTGATCTTGAGTGTTGCTTGTGCTTTTGTAGGAGTGGTGGCGGCATGCCGTCATTGGCAAGTCGCGATCGCGGACCCGTGGCACCTATCGCGACTTACGTCGCTCCTACAAAAAGCAGCAGCAACATCAAGAGCTCGCGGCTGAAGCCGCTCCTGCAGCAACACAAACACCAACGCCCTGGTTGGACATGCCTGCCAAAACCCCGCCTGCGCCGGTATTCCGCGCGGATGAAAAACTCCAACCCGGGAGCAGAGTCAGTCCCCGGAGGCTCCGTCACCCGACCGGGTCAGTGCATACAGGATCCGCAAGTCCTCCCCATCCAGTACATCATCGGCAGTTCCCCGGAAATGCCGATGGAACGCCCGCACCGTCGCAGCCCGGTCTTGCAGCGGATAGCCCACGGCCTGCAAGGCCACCCAGGGATCAAACCCCGCTGGCGCCAACTCAACATCGCCTGCCGGCCAGCGGCCAAAACCAGCCTGGGCCAATTGTCGCCACGGAAACTTCGTACCCGGATCCTGCTTTCGGGTCGGTGCAAGATCGCCATGGCCGATGATCGCCGTGCGCGCAATACCATGGCGTCTGCACAGGTCATCCAGCAGGGTGATCAGGCTGGCGATCTGCGCGGGAGGAAAGGCATCCCCGACATGGTTGTCCAGCTCGATACCAATCGAGGCCGAATTGACATCGGTGATCGTGCCCCAGTGCCCTGCTCCTGCGTGCCAGGCGCGCATGCGGTCAGCGACCAGTTGGTAGCGCTTGCCACCGCGCCCGACCAGGTAGTGCGCACTGACCGGCCCCGCGCTGTTGCGGGTACGCAAGGTCTCCAGGCTTTGCTGCACGCCATTCTGCTCGGTGGCGTGGATCACGATCAGGATCGGCTGGCGCGGCCCGAAGTTGGGTGACGGTACCCAGTCGGCCAACGGATTGCGCGGCGGGACGTGCGCGCATGCGGTCAAGCACAACGCGATGGACGTCAGCAATAACAGGCGTTTGATCATGTTTGGATTGCAACCTGCGCGGATCCATAGTGCAAGCGCGGGATGACGAAGCGCTGGCACAAGTATCATGCCCGCTGAATTGCAGGAAGCTTCGTCATCGCAGCGCTGCATCCGGGCGGGACAACGAGGGGGAGTCAACACCATGGTGCCGATACGATCCTGGGTGGCAGGAGCGGTCTTGTCCTTGCTGGTATTGCTGGTGGCCGGCAACACACACGCAGGCGGCTGGCAGGATTTCCTGAAGCGCGACGCTGTCGAGAACATCAAGATCTCGCCCAATGGCCATTACCTGGCCATTGCAGAGCGACAGTCGGATGCGACGGTCGTCAGCATCCGCGATGCGTCCACGCTCCAGGTGCTGACCACCATCAATCCGGGCAAGTTGGGCGAGGTCTCCAGGGTGGCATGGCTGGACGATGATCGGGTGTTGATCGGTGCCAATCGCGCCGACACGCGCTACAACATCGCCCTGGTCGCGCCCGCGCTCTACATCGTGGGTCGCGACGGCTCGTCCAAGTACAAGCTGCCGGCCAATTTCGTCGCAACGATCGATGACGACCCGGAGCACCTGCTGGTGAGCACCTGCCAGCACTGGGAGGACGGTGGTTGCGTGGCCGAGGTCCACCGTGCACTGATCGGCCACTTGAGCAGGCTCGGGGATCCGCTGATCTCGGCTCCGGATTCGCATGCCACGCTTTGGGCCGACAACAAGGGCAACGTGCGGTTCGCCGAATCCTGGGATGACGACGGTGAGAGCAAGCTGCATGTCCACCGCGCGGCAGGCAACGATTGGACGCTGGTCAACGACAGCATCCATTCCGGGATCGATTCGGTGCCGCTCGGTATCGCCCGGGACGGCAAGACTGCCTTCCTGCTGGCCAACGACCGCAAGGGCCTGGACGTCGTGCAACGCTACGACATTGCCAGCGGCAAGATCGCGCAGGTCTACCAGAGCAAGGTGTCCGACCCGATCGCGACCATCCATGCGTTCGATGGCAACGTGCCGATCGGTGGTTATTACGGGCCGACCGACCCCAAGCCTGTCATCTGGAACCCGGATCACCCGGATGTCCCGGCCCTGCTGCAGATTTTCAATGCCTTCCCGGGCAAGCTGGTCAGTGTCACCAGCACCTCGCGCGACCGCAACCTGGCGATTGTCGCCGTGAGCGACGACCGGGATCCGGGCGCGTTCTACCTGTTTGATCGCAAGGCCCACAAGGCGACGCTGCTCGCGCGTCGGCGGCCCTGGTTGTCCGGCGCCACCATGCCACGCACGCGCCCGCTTGCTTTCACGGCGCGCGACGGGACGCCGTTGCATGCATTGCTGACCTTGCCCCCCAACCGCGAGCCGAAAGACTTGCCGATGGTCGTGGTTCCCCACGGCGGCCCCTACGACATCATCGATGTCCGCGCTTTCGATGCCGAGGCGGACATCCTGGCCAGCCAGGGGTATGCCGTGCTGCGGGTCAACTACCGGGGTTCGGGTGGCTACGGCCGCGCGTTCAAGGAGCTGGGCTACCGGCAATGGGGTCGCAAGATGCAGGACGACATCACCGACGCCACGCGCCACGTGATCGATGCCGGGACCGCCCAGGCAAGCCGCATCTGCATCTACGGTGCGAGTTATGGTGGCTACGCCGCGCTGATGGGTGCGGTCCGTGAACCGGGATTGTATCGGTGCGTCGCCAGTTACGCCGCACCCACCGATCTGTCCAAGCTTTACAAATGGGGCAACATCCGCCGCAGCGACCTGGGCAAGCGTTACCTCGAACGGGTGATCGGCAACGACGACGCCGAACTGGCTGCGAGATCACCGGTCGACCAGGTCGCCTCGATCAAGGTGCCCGTGCTCCTGGCCCACGGCCGACTGGATGCGCGAGTCGACCGCAAGCATGCAAAGTTGCTGGCCAAGAAGCTGAAGCAAGCCGGTGGCGACATCGAATACGTCGAGTACCCGCACGAAGGACACGGCCTGTACATCGAACAGGACCAGCTCGACTTCTACGGCAAGCTGCTGGTGTTCCTGCAGCACAATATTGGCGCTGCGCAGCCGCGCTGACTGTCGCGGGAGAAAAATGCGCGGCGTAGGGCCGCGCATCGTTTCCAGGGCAAACGCCCGCCGCATGGCGACGGACCGGCCGGCGGTCGCTCAGCCGGCGTAATACAACTGGTATTCCAGCGGATGCGTCGCCGCACGGAAAGCAGTGACTTCCTTCATCTTCAACGCGATGTAGGCGTCGATGAAGTCGTCGTTCATCACGCTGCCGGCCTTGAGGAAATCGCGGTCCCCATCCAGCGCCTGCAATGCCTGGTCCAGTGACGCGCACACTTGCGGGATGTTCCTGGCCTCTTCCGGCGGCAGGTCGTACAGGTCCTTGTCCATGGCCTCGCCCGGGTCGATCTGGTTCTTGATGCCGTCCAGGCCAGCCATCATCAAGGCAGTGAAGGTCAGGTAGCCGGACTGCTGCGGGTCGGGGAAGCGGAACTCGATGCGACGCGCCTTGGGATTGGACACATACGGGATGCGACAGCTCGCCGAGCGGTTGCTCGCCGAATACGCCAGCATCACCGGTGCCTCGAAACCCGGCACCAGTCGCTTGTACGAGTTGGTGGTGGCATTGGAGAACGCATTGATCGCGCGCGCATGCTTGAACACGCCGCCGATGTACCACAGCGCCATCTGCGACAGGCCGCCGTAGCCATCGCCGCTGAACAGGTTGTTGCCACCCTTGGCCAGCGACTGGTGCACGTGCATGCCGCTGCCGTTGTCGCCGACGATGGGCTTGGGCATGAAGGTGGCGGTCTTGCCGTTGCGGTAGGCCACGTTGCGGATGATGTACTTCATCATCATCAGCTCGTCGGCCTTGCGCACCAGCGTGTTGAACTTGGTGCCGATCTCGCACTGGCCGGCATTGGCGACCTCGTGGTGGTGCACCTCGACCTCGATGCCGACCTGCTCGAGCGTCTTGCAGATCTCGGCGCGGATGTCATGCAGCGAATCCACCGGTGGCACCGGGAAGTAACCGCCCTTGATGCCGGGGCGCAAGCCGCTGTTGCCACCGGCGTACTCGGTCGCCGAGTTCCAGTGTGCTTCTTCGGAATCGATCTTGTAGAAGCTGTGGCCCATGTCGTTGCCGAACTGCACCGAATCGAAAATGAAGAACTCCGGCTCTGGCCCGAAGAACGCCTGCTCGGCGGTGCCACTGGACTTGAGGTAGGCCTCGGCGCGATTGGCGATGCCGCGCGGGTCGCGTGAGTACGACTGCATGGTCGCCGGTTCAAGCACGTTGCAGGTCATCACCAGGGTCGGATCGGCGGTGAACGGGTCGACGAAGGCCGTGGCCGGGTCAGGCAACAGCACCATGTCGGATTCATTGATGCCCTTCCAGCCGACGATCGAGCTGCCATCGAACATCTTGCCGTCTTCAAACAGGCTGTCATCGACGATCGCGCGGGGATAGCTCATGTGGTGTTCGACGCCACGGATGTCGGTGAAGCGCAGGTCGACGAATTCGACCTTGTGGTCCTTCATGAGTTTTTCGACGTGATCGGCTGACATGGCGGCTCTCGTTGGGGATGGATCCATAGTGGTCAGCAAGGGGTGTGCCAACGAGATGGTTTCGTAAGCTATTGTTTTATAAGGGACTCAAACTGAAAGGGCACGCATTCCGCACCATTATTGTGCCTTGCCGAACTCATGTTGCACCAATACAGTGCAACCGTCCATGCACAGCTGCGCGGCACCAGGCGTCCGCTGCATCAGCCGCGCCCCGGGAGCCGACCGGGCCTCTTTTTTGTCGCTGCCTGCCCACTCCCCCCGCCAAGCTCAAGTCAAGATGGATCGCGGCTTTCGTGCCCTGGGCTGCAAGGGTCAGGGCGAAGAAATCCAAAGCAGGCGACAATTCCCTCTCGCACACGCGCCCGTTACGCACCCCACCCCACACCCACCCGGCCCGACACGCACACCCCATGACCGAGTTCCTGCAAGCCCTGCTGCTGGGCATCATCGAAGGCATCACCGAGTTCCTGCCGATCTCCAGCACCGGCCACCTGCTGATCGCCGAGCGTTGGCTTGGACAGCGCAGCGAGCTGTTCAACATCTCGATCCAGGCTGGCGCGATCCTGGCGGTGGTGCTGATCTACCGGCAGCGTTTGTGGACGCTGGCGGCGGCATTCCTGGGTCGCGACATGCCCGGCCCTGTCGGGGACGGTGCGGTTGCACGGTCAAATCCGTCCCAGGCGCGCGACTACGGCATCAAGCTCATCGTGGCGTTTGGCGTCACCGCGGTGCTGGGTTTGCTGGTCAAGAAGCTCGGGTGGGAGCTGGATGACGCGATCGCGCCCATCGCCTGGGCGCTGATCCTCGGTGGCGCGTGGATGCTGGTGGCCGAACAGCTGGCCGCGCGTCGTGCGCTGGTGCTGGGCGAGCGCAGCCGGATCACCTGGACGGTGGCGATCCTGGTCGGCGTCGCGCAGGTCGTGGCCGGTGTGTTTCCCGGCACCTCGCGGTCGGCGGCGACGATCTTCGTGGCGTTGCTGTTTGGCGTCACCAACCGCGCCGCGGCGACCGAGTTTGCCTTCCTGGTCGGTATCCCCACCATGTTCGCCGCGACCGGTTACGAGTTGTTGTCGTTGTACAGCCACGGTGGTGGCAGCGGCGAGGACTGGGGCTTGCTATGCGTTGCGCTGGTTGCCTCGGCGATCACCGCTTTCATCGCTGTGAAGTGGCTGTTGCACTACATCCAGTCGCATCGGTTCACCGCGTTTGCGGTTTATCGCCTGGTGTTGGGCGTGGCGTTGTTGTGGTTCGTCCAGCGCGGCTGAGCCAGCACGTAGCCCGGGCAGGCGCAGCGCACTCGCACGCAGCGCACTCGCAGCTGTTGCCGCACGCCGCACAATGCACCCGGGTGCGCTGCGCTTACCCGGGCTACGGTGACTGCGGTCTTGTCGGATCTGTATTGCGTAGGGCCGGGATATATCCGTCCTGCCTTGAAATGTCGTCATGCCCGGCATCTGCGAGGACCCGCAAGCGCGCGACGCCTGGGTTGAAGCAAGTCAGCAGGTGCTGCGTGCTGGACCGGGGAATGACCTGGTCCCGGCCGGCGACGATGAGCGTCGTGGGCACCGAAACCCGAGGCGCGTATCGACACGAGTCGTACTGATCGCGTAGCAGCAACTTGACAGGGACGTAGGGAAAATTGCGTGCGGCAAGACGGGCGATGCTGTCGTACGCCGTCACCAGGACAAGGCGCGTGGCCGGACGTTGACTGGCCACCTGGATCGCGACCCCGGTGCCCAGGCTTCGACCGATGACGGTGACCTCCTCGTGGCCCCGCTGGATGACGTCGAACAAGGCCACGCCATCGCCAACCAGGCCGCGCTCGGTTGGTCTACCCGTGCTGCCGCCATAACTTCGATAGTGCAGGGCATAGATCGCGGCGTCGGGAAAGGCGTTGGCCAGCAACGGGACCGAGCGCGCGACATCCTCGGCGTTGCCGCCGAAGTAGAGCACGGCCCGCGGGCCGGTCCGCAGCCTGGTGGAGACAAGCAAGTCCGCATCCGGTCGGTCAAGGTGCATCACGGGTGTCGTGTCAGCTGCTTGCCTCGGGGGCGGGAAATACAGGTAGCTGTCCTGCTCCAGGTACAGCCAGCCACAGGCAGCCAGATAGACGCATGCCATGGCAGCGAAGGGCCAGGCGAGGTACTTTGCAGTGCGGGACATGGATCAGGGATCGCCGATGGTGTCGGGGATCGGCGAGCGCGCACGATCAAGCAGGACCAGCGGCGCCTGGTCGACGCCCAGCTGCAACTTGGCGCTGACGATCATCGTGTCTACGTCTGCCGGCGGGTCGTTGGTATGGAATGAGTACATGAACTTCGCGGCGCGGTACCGCTGCTTGATGTCCAGCAGCTTGGGTTTGAGCCGCGCCCAGGTCTTCAAGGCGGCATCGTCCAATGCGAACACTTGCCAGCGCGCAGTGTTGCCGGGGTTGAGACGGGGGTCGTAGACCTGGGTCTCACGTAGCCCAAAGCGGAAGGTTTCGGCGGGCAGGCCTTCGGCGCGCGGCGTCAGCTGCAGCTCAAGGTGCGAGCGGGTGGGTTCGAACCGCAACGGTGCCGGATCGACCAGCCCGGCCAGGCGCACGTCGCGCGGCTGCACGACAGCCAGGTCCGCTGCATCGAAATTGCGCATGCGCCAGAGGGTGGACAGCGGAATGCTGGCGCAAGCGGTGATGAGCAGGAAAGCGGCTCCCAGAAGGACCGGCGCCTGTCCCACGTGTCGATGCAATGCGCGTTTCATCCTCAGGCGTTCGGGTGAAGTGCGTAGGTGCCGTAGGTCAATGCTTCGGCCAGGACGTGACCCTGCATTGCGTGGAACACATCGCCTGCCGTGAACCTTTCGGACAGCGCCAGCGTGTCTACATCCAGCGCGAACAGGCGGAAGAAATACCGATGCGTGCGCAGGTCGTTGGGTGGCGGATAGGGGCCGTCGTAGCCAAGGTAGTCGCCACCCATGTCGTCATTACCCGCAAACCAGCCGGTGTAGTCGTTGAGCCCCTGGCGCGAGCCTTCGGGGCCGGACGGGTCGGCTTTGCCGCCCTTGGTGACGCCATCGCTGCAGCTGCCCTGCGCGATCCCACGCAGGTCGGCCGGGATGTTGGTCATGGCCCAGTGCACGAATTCGGTGCGCGGCATGTCCACGGGCAGTTCGACGCCTTCCTTGCCTGCATCGGAGGCGTCGGTCGGTGCGTCGGCGTCGATGCACAGCAGCGCGAACGAGCGCGTGCCATCGGGGACGTCGTCCCACGCCAGCTGCGGGTTGCGGTTGCCGCCAAAGCCGTCGGGGGCGCCGAGTGCGAATTCGGCGGGGATGGGTTTGCTGTTTTCAAAACTGGTGCTGTGGATGCGCATGGTCGACTCCGTGTGGATTCATGGTATTGCCGATGTCCGGGCAACTTTATCGTTAACGCGCGAATATTCCGTTAGTGCTGCTATGGCTCGGGGGGCGGATTGAAGTGTGGCATTTCCGCGCGCGCTTTCTGCGGGACGTTTTTCCGGCACTCACTCTTTGAGAACAAACGCTTCACAGTCAAACGCTTTGAAGTCAAACGCTTCCGCGCTGTCGCGCGGGTCACTTCTGACAAGGCAAAAGTAACCCGCGCGACAGCGCGGAAGCGTTTGATCTTGATGTTGATCTTGATCTGGCTGTCGTAGGAGTGGTGGCGGCATGCCGTCACCGGTAAGTCGCAATAGCAACTCGCAGCACTTATCGCGACTTACGTCGCTCCTACAAAAATGCAAGGCAAGATCAAGCGCTCGCGGCTGAAGCCGCTCCTACAGAGGAGCAGCGTCAATGGATCGGCAGGCAGATACCTGCCGGACGTCTCTGGCTTCAGGGGGGCGACGCCTGCGTGGACGGTCTGAACCAACCAGGACAAATCAAAATGGTTCGCGTCTATCGCCGGAATATCGGTATTGCAGGTCGTGTGTCATTTCGGCAGAGCGTCACGACAAATCAAAAGGCGCCAGCCGCTCTGCCACCCAGGTCTCGGCAAAGCCATCCATGTCCGCGCCCAGCAGGAAGCCGCAATGACCGCCGTACTGCGAAATCTCCAGCCGCGTATCCGGGGCCAGCACCAGTTGGTTGAATTCATCCAGCGGGATCACCGGGTCGTCCGCAGTCATCAGGATGTCGGCGGGCATCTGCAACGTGGCCAGGCGTTCGCCCGCGATCGAGTAACCGTCAAAATAATTGTCGATGGTGCCAAAGTCGGTATGGCGCTGCACCAGCCACTCGGTCAAATCGCGCATGCCCAGGTGCAAGGTGCGGTCGTCGAAGGCGTGGGTGGCCGGGAACAGCTCGCGCTTGCGGACCAGCGATCGCCGCCACTTGCGTTCGAAATAGCGCAGGTACACGCGCCAGCCGCGCTCCATGTGCTCCATGGTGACCGCCGGATCCAGCACCGGGCAGACCGCGGCCACCCGCGCCAGCGGCAGTCCCGCGGCAGGTGCATGCAATGCCAGCCGCAGCGCGAAGTTGCCACCCAGTGAATAGCCGGCCGCGACCAGAGGACGCCGTGGCGAGGCATCGGGCCACAACCGGCGGGCGATGTCGCAGGCGGCGTGCACGACTTCCTCGATGCGGTTGGAGTGGAACAGCGCCTCGTTGAGATGGTGGCTGTCGCCATGGTCGCGAAAGTTGAGCCGCAAGGTGGCAAAGCCGCGCTCCAGGAACCGCGCCGCGGTCAAGCGCATGTAGCTGGACTCGGCGCTGCCTTCCCAGCCATGCAGCAACAGGGCCAGCCCACGCGGTGCGACGCCGGGGACGACGCTGTGCATGCCCTGCAGGCGGACGCCGTCGCCGCCGTCGAACAGATGCTCGGTGGTTACCGCACCGGTGGCGGCAAGTAGCTCCGCACCCCGTTTGCGCCGCCAGGGGCTGGAACCGAGCATGGTCTGCAGGTGCGGGCTGTGCAGCCACCAAGGCGGCCGGTAGTCGGCCGCGGTCAACATCACCGGTGGCAAGCAGGTGCGGTCCTGCGGCTGTGCCTGCTTGGCTTGATCGTCCATCCGGTGATTATCCACCAGGCGTATCCACCACGCCGCCCCGCTAGTCCTGCGCCATCGCCTCGGCGATCCGGTCGCGCGCCAGGCCGGCGATGCGGCGGCGACCTTCTGCGCTGCCGGCGGGGATCGGTTCGAGGAAGCAGATATCGGCGATCCGCCCGGGTTCGCCCAGCAGGCGGAAGAAGTTGGTCATGAAGTTTTCGCCCGGGCGGAACGCGACGATCGATTGTGCGTCGCCATGGTGGCCGTAGCGCAAGGCCACGGGCTGCACCGGCACGTTGGCCTCGACCGCGGCCAGGAAGATGCGCGCATGGAACGGACCCAGAGCGTTACCGTCGCGGGTGCGGCCTTCCGGGAAGACCCCGACCGAATGCCCGCTACGCAGGCGTTGCAACATCTGCTGCAGTACGCCGCCCATCGATTCGGAGTCGCCACGTTGGTGCCAGAGGGTTTCGCCACGGGTCGCCATCCAGCCGACCACCGGCCAACTGGCGATCTCGCGCTTGGCGACCAGGCCCATCATCCGCTGGCTGTGCAGGGCCACGATGTCGACCCAACTGACATGGTTGGCGACAAACAGGGTCGATCCGGTCGAGGGTGTGCCGACCCGACGCAGGCGGAATCCGAACACCCGCATCATCCCGGCAGACCAGAGACGGATCACCCGGTAATCCAGGCGCTCGCCGCCGATCCGGATGCCGGCGGTGACCCGGGTCACCAGCAGCATTGCCAACGGCAAGTCGATCAGCAGGTGCCACAGCAGCAGCGGCACGCGATAGCCGTAGCGTATCCAGCGCATCGGTCAGGCCAGCGCGGCCGGCACCTGGCCGACCGCGGGGAAGATCAATGGGTTCATTGGATCACGATAGCCCATGCCTGCCAGTTTGGCAGGCCGGATAACCCAGGAAGAAAAAATCAATGGGACTGACGGTGTAGTCGCCAGGCCAATCCCGACGGCGCGCGTTTAGCGGATGTTGAACATGCCCGGACGCCAGGTGCGAACGTAGCTGCCGCGACTGCCCGAATTGTAGCCACTGCTGTTGCCATAGCCCTGGCCCATCTCGCGCTCGCGGCGGGTATGCATGCGATCGACCAGCTCATCGCGACGGCTGTCCAGCCAGTCGGTGCGGCCGATCTTGGCCGGATCCAGGTCACGGCGCTCGGCCTGGCGCTGGCGGAAATCGCAGAAGTCGTCATAGGCGGCCAGCTCGTGCTTGAGCTCACGCACGGCCAGCTCGATCATCACCGCGTCGTCCAGGAAGCCCAGTACGGCGATGGTGTCCGGGATCACGTCGTCCGGATCACAGAAGTACATCAGTGCCGACAGGACGCGATCCTTGTCCTCGTCCGACATCGCCCAGGCCTCGTCGCGGACCATTGCGATCATGTCATCCAGCTTGAGCAGGCGCTGCAGGATGAAGTCCGGGATCTCGATTTTCTGTGCATCGCTGAGCATGCTGGCGGCGCATTCGATGACTTCCTGCGGGGTCTTGCTCTCGGCGGCCTTCCTGGACTTGGCCATCGCGTCGTGGAAATGCTCCAGATCGCGGTCGTTGAGTTCGAAATTGAGCGAGATCGACATGGCAGGTCCAGGTCAGAAGGAAGGGAAGTGGTGCAGAGTAGGACGTGGCTCGCGGTGACGTCAATTGCGGTGGACGTGCAGCACCAGCGGGCCTTGCCTTGAAGCCAACGCATAACAGCGGGATTGTCGGCCTTCGTCGGAGTTGGGTGCGGCTTGATTCGACCACTCCGGGCTTGGCCACCTCGGGCTGGTCACTCCGGGCTTGTCACCGGGCTTGTCACCCCAGGTTTGATCCGCACGTCCTGGTCAGCGTGACCGTCGCGGAACCACTGCCAGGGTCAGGCGCGAGATGCAGGCCAACCGGCCCAGGTCGTCTTCGATGCGGATCTCCCAGACCTGGGTGCTGCGTCCCACGTGCAACGGTCGCGCGGTGCCGGTGACCTTGCCTTCGCGCACCCCGGCCAAGTGGTTGGCGTTGATCTCGATCCCGACCACGCTCTGGCCCTCGTCCACGCACAGGCCGCCGGCAGTACTGCCCAAAGTCTCGGCCAACAGCACCGAGGCGCCGCCATGCAGCAACCCAAAGGGCTGGTGCGTGCGCGCGTCCACCGGCATGGTGCCGCGGACGTAGTCGGGGCCGATCTCGGTGAACTCGATCCCCAGCGGCACCATCGCGGTATCGCGGGACAAGGCGTTGAGATCGGCCGGCGTGGCACTGCGGCGGAAGATGGAGCGGGCAGGCGGTGGGGTGTCGGTCTGGGTCATGCCTGACAACATACCGCGACCCGGTCGCAGACACGCAATGACAGGCTGTGGTGACAGGAGCGCAGTGATGGTGCAGCCGACGTGGCGGGGGAGGTCGCCACGCCGGCTGCATGCCATCGGTCAAAGCGCAAGAACAGGTCTCGACACCGGGCCCTGACCCGGCCTAGCTGCAACGGAAGCGTGCTGCGCCGTTCCAGTCGCTGGCATAGCGGCGGGTGCAGCCATACCCACTGCTGTTGCCGTAGCCGATGCCGAAATCGCGTTCGCGATGCTGGCCACGGCGGACGCGCGGTGCCGGTTGGGGGGTGGAGGGATCGGTGCGAGGGGTCTGGCGACGATCGGTGCGGGTCATGGGAGGGCTCCTGGACGGGCCTTGGTGAAGTGGTGTGCTGGTAATCTACAACACCAAATACCTCATGCCATGGGCCGGAAGTCACCCAACTGATGGGGAGCGAGACTGGAGAAGGGGTTGCCTTGTGTAGGAGCGGCTTCAGCCGCGAGCTCTTGCTCTTGTCATGGCTTGGGCTCTGGGCTGTTGCAGGAGCGACGCAAGTCGCGATCACGGGTTCCGGAACCCCTGATCGCGACTTGCCGGTGACGGCATGCCGCCACCACTCCTACAAAGGCAACAACAGGCTCAAGAGCTCGCGGCTGAAGCCGCTCCTACAACAGCATATGGTCGAACGGCATGGTGTTGATCAGCATGCGGTCGAACTGCACACGGCCCTCAACGGCATGAAGCCATGGCTACAGGACGGGCGCCAGGCCAGCACCAAACGCAGTAAAGATCCGCGTCAACAAGGACTTGAAGCCTATGTCCACTTCGGGAAAGTCGCCCACCGGCTCGTAGCAGTCGCCGAACTTCGGGTCGAAAGGCGACAGTGGCGCCGTGCAGCCAGGTCCAGGCTGGAACTGGTAGCTGGTGGCATAGCGCACCGGCCACAGGTCGAAGATCGGCAGGCGCTCGGACAGTTTGGCCAGGTTGTACTCCAACCCCGACAGTACCGGCAGGTGCGGGCGGCGGGCGATGGTCCAGGCATTGTCCGGGGCAATGTCGCGGCGTATCCGGGCCGCCAGCTCGCGCGCGAACGCCGGGTCGTCGATCACCACCGCTGCCTCGGTGTTGTAGTGGTCGCTGCGCGGGTCGAAGTTGTGTGTGCCGACCACGCCGACACGGTTGTCCACCACCAGCGATTTGGCATGCAGGCCCACCCGCACTCCGGCGCGCTTGAGCGGCACCGGCGCATTGGCGCTGCGTCGGGCATAGCGCAACGCGGCGTATTCGGCTTCCAGCGGTTGTCGCTGGAGGCGCGCCGTGGCGCTGTTGCCGCGGCGACGCGCGGCGATCACCTTGTCCCGCGCCCGGGTCAGCTCCTCGTCGGTCGGCGGCGTGGGCAGCTTGGCATCGGTGGCTGCAAGGTCGATCGGCACGTTGGCCGGGAACGGCTTGAACTCATGGATCTCGAAGCCGAAGTCGCGCAGGTAGCGGCGCTTGTACTTGTACGACAGCGCATAGGTGATGAACGAGTCGGTTGCGCCCAGGCTGTTGGTGGAAATGACCACGCGCGGTGGGTCGGGGCGTTCACGCAGTGTGCGAAACATGTCCTGGGCCTGGTCGGACAGCACCAGGTAGGGCGTTTGCAGCAGGACTTCCTGCTTGGCCGATTCGATCAGCGTGCGCAACTCGTTGGAAGCGGGCGCGGCCTTCTCGCTGTGTGCGCGATGCTTCTGCGGCAGGTCGGCGATGTAGCTGACCGCACCGACCGGCATCGCCGTTGCCGCAAGCGCCTCGACGCGGGCCGGGTCGCGGGCGGCGGCGCGGATGCGTGCGACCCGGTCCGGGTTTTCGTACTGCCACTGCGGCGCCGGCGAGACGCCCTGGCGCAACAGGCGCTTGCCGACATCGACCAGTTGCGAAGGTGCCATGCTGCGGCGATCGTTCCAGAACACCTCGAAATTGGCCGCCATGTCGCGCGCCACGGGGCCGGCGACCAGCACGTCGCGATCCAGGAAGTTGTAGGTGTCGCTCCAGTCGTAGTAATCGTCCTGGTAATTGCGCCCGCCAGTGATGCCGACCACGCCGTCCACCAGTAACAGCTTGGTGTGCATGCGCTGGTTGAGCTTGCGCCAGCAACAGGCGGCCGCCAGCACGTATTGCGGATAGCTCAGGCGTGCGCGATGCAGCATCGGATTGTAGAGCCGCAGCTGGAAATCGACATGGGCGGCGGACAAGGCCGCGAGCGTGTCCACGCGCTTGAGTGCCGACAGCTGGTCGACCAGCAGGCGCACCTTGACGCCACGACGCGCGGCGGCCAACAGCGCGTCCAGGAACAGCTGCCCGGAATCGTCCTCGTCGAAGATGTAGGTCTGCAGGTCGATCGAGGTGGTCGCGCTGGCGATCAGGTTGAGGCGCGCCAACATGGCGTCCTGGCCACTGTCCAGCAGCAGCGCGTAGTGCGCGGGTGCACCGGGCACGCTTTCGGCCATCGCGCGCGCGCCCAACTGGTGCAACGCGGAGGCCTGGGCACAGGCGTCCCTGCGATCGCAGGTGAGCTGGGTCGAACGCGCCTGCACCACCAGGGCATGGGTGCGGGCCTGCTGTTGCGGCGACAGCGAGGCGCAGGCACCGCAGGACAAGGCCACCAGCAGTAGCGCTGTCCGCGCCCATCGCGGCATGCTTTGTTGCACTCCACTCACTTGCAGCCTCCTGCGCTGGCCGTCGTCACCTGTTGCCTGCATGCTTGCAGTATTGCGCCATGGACCAGCCGCGGCGTCATGTGCCGTCCTGGTCGTGGATCCGGATGCGCATCTTGAACAGCACGTCGCCAGTGAAGGCGAAGCTCCAGCGTGTCATGCCGTAATCGCTGCGTTGCACGGTGCCCGTGGCGATCGCGTCGCAGGCCACGCCCGGCCGCGCGCAGGCCGCCGGCTGGATGGTGAACACCTCGCGCCGTCGCACTCCACGGATGCGCAGCTCGCCGGCAAGCTTGCCGCCTTCGTGCAGCATCGCCGGGACGTAGGGATCGGAGATGAAAACGACATGCGGCCAGTCGTCGGCGGCGAAGAACCCGCTGCCACGCGCAAATCGTGTGTAGGTCGCATGGTCGGTGATCTCGACGGTGGCTGTATCCAGCTGCAGCCGCACCTGGTGGCGGCCGTCGGGGAGTTCGACGATTTCACCGCGATAGTGCGGGAAGTCGCCCTGCAGTTGCTGGCCCCAGCGCGTGGTCATCGTAAAGCCGATGTGCGATGTGGCGGTATCGATCTTGGCGGCGCGGATCGATCCCGCCGAATGCGGCGGTTGCGCAGGCAATGGCATCGCAAGTAGCGGCTGGGCAAGCAACAGCAGCGTGAGCAGCAGGCCGGCGGGTGCGCGGGGTGGCACCGGGCGGAAGAGGCGGCAGGACGGTCGCCCGATGGATCGCCTTCCAGGTCGGCTGCCGGGTCGGCCGGTAGATCGGCCTGTCGTCCCTGCCAGGGGGGTCACGGCCACCAGAAGGCGGACAGCGTCGCGATCCCTGGCTCGATCGAGGTCTCGTCTGCGAATCGCAGCACGGCGACCGATCCCGGAGGCATCCCGCGATAGTCGCCGGATTGCCCGCTGTGCATCAACGCGGCCAGCTGTTCGAGCCCGGGGTTGTGCCCGACCAGCAGCAGCCGACCGGTCTCGCGATGCTTGTCGACCAGTGCAGCCAGGGTGCCCGACGTGGCTTCGTAGATGCTGTCTTCAAGGCGTTGCTCGACATAGCCGACCTCGGCCAGCACCGACTCGAGTGTTTCCCGGGTACGACGCGCGGGCGAGCACAACGCGCAGTCGGGCACCAGGTCGTTTTCGACCAGCCATCGCCCGGCCGACTCCGCTTCTGCCAGCCCCTCGGGTGACAGCGGGCGATCCAGGTCGGCCTGGCCGCTTCGGGCCGGTTCGGCGTGGGCATGACGCAGCAGGATCAGTTCGCGCATGGGCAGGCCGTGGTTCGGGATGGGGGATTCGTGATTCGCAGGAGCGCCAGGATTGGTCGCGATCTTCCAGCAAGCGCGGATACGAAATCTGGCAATTCGCCGGCATTCCTGCCGTCGCCAATCCCGAATCCCCAATCACGAATCATGGTTTCTTCAACCAGTCGACCAGCGGTTGCCAGTCCTGCTGGTGGTCACGGACCTGGGCGGAGTGGTAATCGAACATGCTCTTGCCCAGCCCGACCAGCATTGCATACGCCTGGCTGTCGCGCAGTTGCGCGGCCAGCGGGTAGGGCCATTGCTGCCACAGCTCGACCATCTGCTGCGAGGCATTGGTCCACGGCTTGAGCTTGTTGCCGACCAGTCCGACGCGCAGGTCGCCGCGGCGGATCCGGGCGGTCTTGGCCAGCGTGTCCAGGAACGGCACCGTCGCTTCCACGTCCAGCGTCGAGGGCGCCACCGGCACCACCACCGCATCGGCGCGCGCCAGGTACGGCGTGAGCTCATGGGCCATGGCCCCGGCCGGGGCGTCGATGATGACCCAGTCGCTGTCGCCGGGGATCTTCTGCTGCCAGCCCCGCTGGGTGCCGTCGATCGGCAGCACGGCGCTGTCCAGGCCGGCGCGGCGCTCGGCCCACCGGGTCGATGAATGCTGCGGGTCGGCATCGACCAGCGTCGAGCGCTTGCCCGACAGTGCCGCCAATGCGGCGAGATGGGTGGCGATGGTGGTCTTTCCGACACCGCCCTTGGAACTGGCCACGAGGATCGTTTTCATCCGCGACTCCACTCATCAGCACGAAGCTCAAAGCCTACACCGGAATGCGGGGCCGGTGTCGTGGCCATGACACGCTCGGTGTGGCCTGGTGCAGAGCGCCTTGCATGGGTCCGTTGCAAAGCAGTCGCCGAAGTGCGTAGGCCGCAATGCGCCTGCGCGCCACCTGCCGGCACAAGGCCAAGTCCGAGCCCGCGCCAGCCTCGCATCGCGCGGCGCACGAACGGCAACGCGCCAGCCCGACGCGGCCAACTCCTTCGTCCAGTGCGAACGGCCGGCCACACAACCCGCCACACCCCAATACGCTGTTGGCTGGACCAGCGTTGACCAAGCGCGGCCAGCCGGGTACGCACTCATCAAGGTGCGCCTGCTCGCAGCTGCCTTGTGTCAGCTCGCACCAGCACGTCGTGGCAGGCGGCACGGCGGTCATCTCCATCGGACCAGGGCCCGATCGGTCGACGGGCAAGAAGGGGCTTGCAGTACTGTGCGGCACAATGTACTGTGCACGAAACCTCACAAGGCGAGACACCGTGACAGTCCGCAAGTCCCCCGACACCCCCGAAGCTTCGGCGTCCAAGCTGCAGCTGGAACTGCGACGCGGCGCGCTGGTGCTGGCCGTGCTGTCCCAACTGCGCGAGGTGCAGTACGGGTATTCGCTGCGACAGGCGCTGGCCGCGCGCGGCATGCCGATCGAGGAAGGCACGCTCTACCCGCTACTGCGGCGCCTGGAAGGCCAGGGCCTGCTGGACTCGGAATGGCGCATCGAGGACGGTCCGCCGCGCCGCTATTACCACTTGAACACCGCAGGCGAGGCGTTGCTCGCTGATCTGACGGTCACCTGGAACGCCCTTGTCGGGACCATGGCCGGATTGCTGGAAGGAGAGGCACCGTGAGCCCGAACAACACAAGTCCCAATGAGGTCATCGAGGCGTATGTGGTCGATGTGATGCGCCGGGTGCCCGGCAAGGACCGCAACGAAGTCGGCCTCGAGCTGCGTGGGTTGTTGACCGAGATGCTGGACGAGCGTGCAGAAAGCAACGGGCAGGCTGCCGACGAAGCCATGGTGCTGGCCATGCTGCGCGACTTCGGCACCCCGGCCGACATCGCGTCCCGCTACCGTCCGCCAGGCCTGGTCATCATCCCCGCCGAACAAACGCGATCGTTCGTGATGCTGTCCGTCATCGGGGTCGTCCTGCAGTGGGCCTTGACCCTGCCGGGCGTGTTTGATGGCAGCTTGTCGATGGGTGGCTGGTGGTTGACCTGGGGCCTGGGCGCCTTTTGGTGGCCGGGCTTCCAGGCGATGATGTCGCTGCTGGTGGCCTGGCTGCGCTCACTCGGCCTGTTTGCGTCGATGTTGCAGCCGACCTGGAAGCCGCGCATCGTCGACCCGGATCGTGTCAATCGCGGTGCGCTTGTTTTCGGCCTGGCCAGTTTCGCCATCGCGATGGGCTTCATGATCGCGCTGCCGTGGCTGGTTGGGCGCATGCCCGGCCCGCTGCCACGGGTGCTGGCGTTCGACCCCGGGTTCCTGCATGCACGCGCATGGCCTGCCGTGGTGTTGTGGGCAGGCATGTTTGCAACCCTGGTGTTGGTGGTGGTCAACGGCCGCAGGACCGCGCTGACGCGGCGGCTGGAACTCGGCTTCAGCCTGGGCTTCATTGCGTTGCTCGCCTGGTGGCTGGCCGCCGGCAACCTCTTCATCGAGCCGGCGACCAATGAGGGCGCCCGCGGCGGGATTGCATTGGTCATCGTGTTCATCGCCATCGACATCGCCATCAAGCTTTACCGCGGCCGGCCGCGGATCCGGTCGCCGCACGGTATTCGCTGACTGCGCCGCCGCTGACACCGCGCGGCCATGCCGCGCCCATCCAACGACCCAAAGGAGTCCTCGCCATGCTGCGTGCATGTCTGTTTTCGCTCGCCCTGAGTTTCACCATTTCCCCGGTCTGTGCGCAGACTGCGGCGCCCCCAGTGCCGGCGACCCCGGCCCCTGCCACCCCCGCAGCACCAGTCGCCGCTGCGCCCTTCGTCAAACCACCGTCTCCGGGCGAGCTGGTCGACATCGGCGGCCGCCGCCTGCACATCAGCTGCAAAGGGGATGCAAACGGCCCGACCGTCCTCTTCGAAGCCGGCTTGTCGCAGTACACAGCAACCTCGACTTACGGCAAGGCGCAGGACCTGATCGCGCCGTTTGCACGGACCTGCGTGTACGACCGTGCCGGGCTGGGCTGGAGCGATGCTGCTGCAAACCCGCAGACCCAGGGCGACATGGTCGAGGACCTGCACAAACTCGTCGCCGCGAAGCAGCTGACTGGCCCGCTGGTGCTGGTCGGCCATTCGATGGGTGGCCTGCTGGCGCGACGGTATGTGAAGCAGTATCCCGGTGATGTCGCCGGGATGGTGCTGGTCGATGCCACCCCCACGACTTATTTGTATGGCTCCGGCGCTGCCGAAGCGCGGCAGGAGATCATCGGCAAGATCGACACCGGGTTGAAGGCGTCAAAACGGGGCGTCCCCGTCGTGCCAATGCCGGCAGACACGGATGCAAACATCGTGATCGCCTTCCTGCCCGAAGTGCTGGAGACGGTCATGAACGAATACCAGGCCATCGACCGGGTGCCCGACGCTCTGCGCTCCGCCAAGGGCTACGGCACGCTCGGCGACATGCCATTGGTCGTGATCCGTCGCGGCGACACGGCAACTCCGCCCAGCGAAGAAGACCTGCAGTGGCGCGAAATGCAGGCATCGTTGGCGTTGTTGTCGACCCGCAGTGAGCTGGTCGTGGCCGAAGGCGCTGGCCACGTGATTCCGTACGAGGCTCCGCAGGTTGTCGCCGATGCCGTGAAGCGGGTGCTGGGTCAGCTCGAATGACGTGATCGAGAGGCACCATGCCGGATGGTCGTGCGTGTGGGTGTCATACGGTTGCCGCGCATCCGGAGCACCGTACCCGGCAGTTGGATCCATGCGCTTTGCAACCGGCGCCGCGTCGCCTTTGCTATCGTCACCCGGCTCGCAATGCTGCGCAACGCCGGGAGGGACGATGAGCGAATTGCAGGACCTGGCCGCGTTGATCCGGGCGGACACACCATTGATCGTGATCGAAACCCCGGACGAGCGCCGGGTGGTCGAGCTGTTCCGGCAATCATTGCTGCACGTCTGGCGTGCACTTTGGCGCTGGTCGATCACCGAAGGGCTGCGCCGCATCGACCTGGAACGCGAGGACGCCAACGAGGTCCCGCCCGATACCAGCACCACCTTGCAGGCGATCCGCGACGCCGACCAGCGCGGCGTGTACCTGCTGCTCGATTTCCACCCGTACCTGGGATACGCCAGCACCCAGCGCCAGCTGCGCGAGATCATCCAGCGCCGCGGGTGCGAGCCGCATGTGCTGGTGTTGATTGGCGCGAAGATCGAACTGCCGCCCGCGCTCGAGCAGCTGGCCGTGCGTTTTACCCCCAGCCTGCCCGATGCCAACGCGCTGTTGAAACTGGTGCGCGAGGAAGCGGCCGCCTACGCCCGTGAATACGGCGGCAAGCGCGTGGAAGCCGACCAGGACAGCGTGCGCCAGATCGTCCGCAACCTGCAGGGTCTCAGCGCCACCGATGCGCGACGCTTCGCGCGCCACTTGATCTTCCGCGACGGGGTCATTGGCCCGGACGACCTGCCGGAGTTGGCCAAGCTCAAGTTCGAGCTGCTCAACCGCAGTGGCCACCTGCACTACGAATACGACACCGCACGATTTTCGGACGTCGCCGGGGCCAGCCGATTGAAGCGCTGGATCGCGCAGCGGCGCACCGTCTTCGTCGACACTGCGGTGCCCGGTGCGACGAGCGGTTACGCGCTCGACCCGCCCAAGGGCATGCTGCTGCTGGGGGTGCAGGGTTGTGGCAAGTCGATGATCGCCAAGGCCGTCGCCGGTGGTTTCGGCGTGCCACTGGTGCGACTGGATTTTGGCACGCTGTACGACAAGTTCCATGGCGAGACCGAGAAGAACCTGCGCGACGCATTGGCTTCGACAGAGCAACTGGCGCCATGCGTGCTGTGGATCGACGAGATCGAAAAAGGGATCGCATCAGGCAGCACCGATACCGACGGCGGCGTCTCGCGGCGCGTGCTTGGCTACCTGCTGACATGGATGGCCGAGCGCAAGTCGCGCGTCTTCCTGGTCGCCACGGCCAACCAGGTCGACGCATTGCCGCCGGAACTGCTGCGCAAGGGTCGCTTCGACGAAATCTTCTTCGTCGACCTGCCGCATATCGGCATCCGCCGTGAAATCTTTCGGTTGCATTTGGTAAAGCGCGGGATCGAGACATCGGGCTGGGACCTGGAAGCCCTGGCTGCATCGGCGGAAGGTTTTTCCGGTGCCGAGATCGAGCAGGCGATCGTCTCCTCGCTGTACGCCGCGAACGCCGAGGCACGCAACGTGGACGAGGCACTGCTGCTGGCCGAGGTGCACGGTACCCGCCCGTTGTCGGTGGTGATGGCCGAGCCGGTCGCGGCGTTGCGCCACTGGGCCGCGACACGGACGGTGTCGGCAGACTAGCGCCGAGCCGCTTGCGAAAAGCCATGTTGCTGCCCACGCATCGTGCGAAAAGTCACCCCCCCAAAGCGTGGCCTGCTCTGTGTAGGAGCGGCTTCAGCCGCGAGCTCTTGATCTTGCCTTCGACTTTTGTAGGAGCGACGTCAGTCGCGATAGGTGCTGCGGGTCGCGATCGCGACTGACGTCGCTCCTGCAGAAGGCGAAAGCGGAGCCGAAGCCAGCAACGCATAGCGACAGACACACCAATACCGTCATTCCTGCGAAAGCAGGGTTTTCCGGCAGACGCATGTCTGTCCATCCAGCGACTTTGGCGCAATCAACAGCAACGTCCATGGATCCCGGCCTACGCGGGCATGACGACAATGCGTAGCGTCACGCAGAGGTTCCAGGAACAGCCTTATCGCTTCGGGTCGAAATATCTGTCGTCGATCTCGAAGTCATCCGGGGCGGACAGCGGCAGTCCCTGATTGCGCAGCGACACGCGGATCACACCCATCTCACTACCGGTTGCCAACCATGCCTCGCGTAACCCACCACTGGTCAGCCACGCATCTTGTTGGCTGGCCAATTCGCTGGCAAATTCAAGATCACCTACAAACCGACTTTGCGCCAATTGCCAACGAAAATCGCGTAAGCGCTGCTGCAGCGTGGCGATCTCGGACGGGTCGGATGCGAGTCGAAACTGGATCCGCAGGCCAATTGCGCGCGGCAACAGTGCGTCGGCATTCGCCAACAGTCGTGCGATCGCCATGCAGTCCTCGAAGCGATTCTCGTGTCGCGGCTCCACTGCTGGCTTGCAGTACTTGAGCAGGCGCTGGAACGTGCCCTGAGACTTCATCGACCACAGCCCTTGGCTCAAGAGGGTTTCTGCGGCCTGGGCGTTGCCCGGGAAAACGCTGCGCAGGCGCCACGGTAATGGTGCCTTCCCATCGGTGGATAGCAGCGCCTGCAACAATGCACCGTTGTAGTCGTCGTAATGCGTAGCGTCTCCGATCCGGTCCAGTGCATCGCGCAGGTCAACATCGTTTCCCTGGGCAAGCGCCTGGTCGATCGCGAGGAAGGTCACGGCGGCATTGTCGGGTTGCTGCTGTTGCAAGCGGTGGAGCGCACTGGCGCCATCGCAATGTCTCACGGGACAGTCGACCGCCGAAAGCCAGAGTGCCAACGGATCGCCACCCATGACCGCTCGGTCCCACTGCTTCTGCGCCAGTTGCATCCGCGCTGCAATCGCTTCGGGTGTGCCGACCTGCATGACTTGTTGGAACGCGGCGCCTTGCTTGAAGAGCACGCCACCGTTCGCATACAACAATCCCGCCACGGCGTGGTCGCGCGGTGTCTTTGCTTCCGCGACCACCGCATCGGCCAATGCCGTGCGGTACTGCGCCAAGGCTGCATTGTCGGCGCGCTGTTCGCGCTGTACCCACCAATGCCGCGCATCCTGCATGCCAATCGCCAGCGTGCTGTCGATGCGATCGAAAAAGACCAGCGTTGCCACGATGGCCAGCAGCAGGGCAAACATGACGTTCCTTCGCAGCATCGTCGTCTCCTCCAATGTCAGGACCTGCTCGCGGGCGACGCCGGTGGCAAGGTCGGGCAGGAGTTCCGTGGCCAGCCGCAGTGGCGAACGTTCGCCATTTGCGACTTCGCGGCAACGGTCGCGGAACGCCTGTCGCATCGGCTGCTCCCATTCGCGCCGGAAGCGACGCGGATAGAGGCGCAAGGCGGATGCGTAGATGCGTTCCAGCCAGCCGATCCAGTGCGGGTCCTGGCGACTCATGCGGCGACCTGGCTGTTCTGCAGGTGCGTTTTGGCGAAGGTCACCAATCGCTGCAGGCGTGCGGTTTCAGCGGCGACCGCGCGCTGGCCGTCGGCGCTGATGCGGTAATAGCGGCGACGTTCGTCGTCGGCCGGGTCGGTGTGTTCGTCGGCTTCTTCCACCAAGCGGCTGTCGAGCAGGCGCTTGATCGCGCCATACAGGGTGCCCGGCCCCATCCGCACCGCGCCATCGGTGATGCGTTCGACCGACTGCATGATCGCGTAGCCGTGGCGTTCGCCTTCGAGCAAGGTCAGCAGGATGTGGTGCTGGACCGGGGTCAGGGGAGCGGGGTCGGTAGCAGGGGGCATGGTTGGCCTCTATATCGGCGTTCGATATAGTTATATCGCTGCACGATATAGAAGGCAAGTCTTCCTTTGCCCCGTCATGCTCGCTTTGGCTGGAATGACGGGCTGGAAACGGCGCGTGAGGCAGGCATGGTCTTGCCTGCCAGCAAGGGCACCGCTGGTACAATCCCGCCTCTTTTTTCGTGTGCTGGCGTGCCCGTGGCGCGCTGTTTCACGTGCCCCCGGATCGCGCTTTCCAAGCGCGCCCCGCATGGAATCCCCGTCATGACCAGTACCGCCGAACTCAGCTCCCCGGCCTCGGCCGGCCCTGCCCTCACCAATGGCCTGGCCGATCCGGACTACAGCCTGGATCACAAGTACAGCCGCGAGTCCGGGCGCATCTACCTGTCCGGCGTGCAGGCGCTGGTGCGGCTGCCGCTGATGCAGCGGCTGCGCGACCAGGCGGCGGGGCTCGACACCGGCGGCTTCATCTCCGGCTATCGCGGCTCGCCGCTGGGCGGCTTCGACCTGGAGCTGTGGCGCGCGCGCAAGCACCTGGAGGCGGCCCGGGTGAAGTTCCAGCCCGGCCTCAACGAGGACCTGGGCGCGACCATGGTCTGGGGCACGCAGCAGACCAACCTGTTCCCCGGCGCGACCGTCGATGGCGTGTATGCGATGTGGTACGGCAAGGGGCCGGGCGTGGATCGCTGCGGCGACGTGTTCAAGCACGGCAACGCCGCGGGCACATCGCAACACGGTGGCGTGCTGGCGCTGGCGGCCGACGACCACGCCTGTCGTTCGTCGACGCTGCCGCACGGCTCCGAACAGGAATTCGTCAGCGCGATGATGCCGGTGCTCAATCCGGCCGGCGTGCAGGACATCCTCGACATGGGGATGCTGGGCTGGGCGATGTCGCGGTTCACCGGGCGCTGGGTCGGGTTCAAGACGATCGCCGAGACGGTGGAGTCGTCGGCGTCGGTCGACGTGAATCCGCTCGCGTTGCAGATCGTGACCCCGGACGATTTCGAGATGCCGGCCGACGGCCTCAACATCCGCTGGCCCGATCCGCCGCTCAACCAGGAAATGCGCCTGCACATGTACGCGGTCAAGGCCGCGCAGGCGTTCGCGCGCGCCAACGGCATCGACCGGGTGGTGTTCGATTCGCCCAACGCGCGGCTGGGCATCGCCACCACCGGCAAGTCCTACCTGGACGTGCTTCAGGCGCTGGAATACCTCGGGATCGACGCCGCCGCCTGCCGCGAGCTGGGCATCCGCGTCTACAAGGTCGGCATGACCTGGCCGCTTGAGCCGGTCGGCATCCGCGAGTTCGCGCGTGGCCTCGAGGACATCCTCGTGGTCGAGGAAAAGCATGCCTTCATCGAAAGCCAGATGAAGGAGCTGTTCTACAACTTCGACGGGCAACGTCCGCAGCATCGTCGGCAAGTACGACGAAACCGGCGAATGGATCCTGCCCTCCACCAGCGAGATGACGCCCGCGCGCATCGCACGCGCCATCGCCAGGCGCCTGCAGCGTTTCCACGACAGCGAGCACATGCAGCAGCAACTCGCCTTCCTTGCCGACAAGGAAGCCGAGCTCGCGCTGCCGCGCGCCGACTTCCCGCGCGTGCCGCACTACTGCTCCGGCTGTCCCCACAACACCTCCACCAAGGTGCCCGAAGGCAGCCGCGCGCTGGCCGGCATCGGTTGCCACTACATGGTCACGTGGATGGACCGCGACACCGACACCTTCACCCACATGGGCGGCGAAGGCGTGACCTGGGCCGGGCAGGCGGCGTTCACCGACACCCCGCACGTGTTCCAGAACCTGGGCGACGGCACCTATTTCCACAGCGGCTCGCTGGCCATCCGCCAGTCGGTCGCCGCCGGCGTCAACATCACCTACAAGATCCTCTACAACGATGCGGTCGCGATGACCGGCGGCCAGCCGGTCGACGGCACGCTGTCGGTGCCGATGATCGCGCACCAGGTGCGCAGCGAAGGCGTGCAGGCGATCGTGGTGTTGTCCGACGAGATCGGCAAGTGGTCGGACCCTTCCATCTTCCCAAGCGGCGTCGAGTTCCACGACCGCAGCCAGCTCGACGACGTGCAAAAGCAGCTGCGCGAAGTCAAGGGCACCAGCGTGCTGATCTACGACCAGGTCTGCGCCACCGAGAAGCGCCGCCGTCGCAAGCGCGGCAAGATGGTCGACCCGCAAAAGCGCGTCGTGGTCAACTCGCTGGTCTGCGAGGGCTGCGGCGATTGCGGGCAGAAATCGTTCTGCGTGTCGGTGCTGCCCAAGGACACCGAGTTCGGCCGCAAGCGCGCGATCGACCAGTCCAACTGCAACAAGGATTACTCCTGCGTCGAGGGCTTCTGCCCCAGCTTCGTCACCGTGCATGGCGGCAAGCCGCGCAAGGGCAGGGCGCCGGATGAAGGCGGCACGTCCGACAAGCGTGGCGCGAGTGCGGCTGAGCGCCTGGCCGACCTGCCATTGCCACAAGTCGCCAGCGACCTGTCGCAACCCTGGAACATCCTGCTCACCGGCGTCGGCGGCACCGGCGTGGTCACCATCGGCGCACTGCTGGGCATGGCCGGGCACCTGGAAGGCAAGGGCGCGACCGTACTCGACCAGACCGGCCTGGCGCAGAAAGGTGGCGCGGTCACCACCCATATCCGCATCGCCAGAAAGCCCGAGGACATCCACGCCGTGCGCATCGCCGCCGGCGAGGCCGACCTGGTGCTGGGTTGCGACATGGTGGTCGTCAACGATTACTGGACCTTGTCCAAGATCCGTGCAGGCCGCACGCAGGTGGTGTTGAACACGTACGAAGCGATGCCCGGCACCTTCACCACGCGCCCCGACCTGCAGTTCCCGGCCGCCGACATCGTCAAGGCGATCCGCACCGCGCTTGGCAATGGCGCGCAACCGTCCGATGGGCTGCTGCCGGTCGATGCGACCCGCATCGCGACGGCGCTGATCGGCGACGCCATCGCCACCAACCTGTTCATCCTTGGCTACGCCTGGCAGCAGGGCCTGGTGCCGGTGTCGCTGGATGCGCTGATGCGCGCGGTGGAGTTGAACGGGGCCGCGGTCGAGATGAACAAGACCGCGTTCGGCTGGGGCCGACTGGCCGCGATCGACATGGCGGCCGTGCTGGAGGCCGCCGGCATCATCCGCAACGCGCCGACGGCCGCGGAAAGCGCCGGCCACGTCGCTGCCGATGCTCGCACCGCGTGCCTCCGAGGGCCACGAGTCCGGCCTGTCCGATGCGCTGGGCCAGACGCGCAACGAGGATGCCCTGCGCCACGTCCCCGCGCACGCGGCGGCCGGCGGCGACAACGTCGCCTTCCTGCCGCTGGACGATGCGCGGCTGTCGCGGTCACTCGATGAAGTCATCGCGCGCCGCGTCGCCTTCCTGACCGGTTACCAGAACGCCCGATACGCACGTCGCTACGCCGACTTCGTCGATCTTGTACGCAAGGCCGAGGCAGCAAAGGCACCCGGCAGCACCGACCTTTCCGAAGCCGTTGCCCGTTACGCCTTCAAGCTGATGGCGTACAAGGACGAATACGAAGTCGCCCGGCTGTACACCAGTGGCGACTTCCAGCGCCAGTTGCAGCAGCAGTTCGAAGGCGACTTCAAGTTGCATTTCCACCTCGCGCCGCCACTGCTGGCGAAGAAGAATGCCAAGGGCGAGCTGCAGAAGCGCGAGTACGGGCCGTGGGTGTTCACCGCGTTCCGGCTGCTGTCCAGGTTGCGTAGCCTGCGCGGCACGCCACTGGACGTATTCGGTTACACCAGCGAGCGCAAACACGAGCGCGCCCTGATCGGCGCGTACGAAGCCACCGTCTCGGGCCTGCTCGACAAGCTCGATGCCGGCAATGTCGTCCTCGCTGCCGAGATCGCCTCGATCCCGGAACACATCCGCGGCTATGGCCACGTCAAGGACGCGCACCTGGCCAAGGCCAGGGCGCGCGAAGCCGAGTTGCTGCGCGAGTGGGACAATCCGCTGCGCATCGTGCAGGCGGCCTGAGCACGGGTGTAGCGCTACCGGTGCCGCAACAATGAAAAAGCCCCGCTGGGCGGGGCTTTCTTCAATTTTTCATTATTCAATCCCGCGACGCGAACCTCAACGCGACGCGGTGATGAACCCGCCGCTGACCGGTCGCCGCGCATCGGCGAGGATGTCCCTGGCACTGCGTTGCGCGCAGGCGAAGTCGTGCGTGCCGTCCAGCCACTTGGCGTCGTCGGCATAGGCGAACAGCAGGTTGCGCTGCTTGATCTCGTCGATCACCACCCGCGACACCTGCTCGCGCAGCGCCGGGCAGCCGTAGCTGCGTCCCAGGCGTCCCTGCTTCGCGGCCAGGTCCGGATTCACGTACCAGGCACCATGCATGACGATGGCGCGGTCGCGGGCCTTGTCGTTGTAACCCGGCTCCAGTCCATCCAGGCGCAGCGAATAGCCGTTGCTACCGATGTAGGTTTCGGCGGTGCGGAACAGCCCCAGGCTGCTCTGGTGGCTGCCGTCGGTGTTGGAGAATGAGGTGGCGTAGTTGTCGCCGCTGCCCTGCCCGTGTGCGACGTACTCATGATGCAGCAGCTTGCGATTGGCGACATCCAGCACCCACAGGCGCTTGGCGGTCGAGGGCAGGCTGTAGTCGATCACCGCCAGGCGGGTATCGGCGTCGACATCGCCGCTGGCGACCGCGCACTGGCGCGCCTGCAGGGCCAGCGCCAACACGCCGGGATCCAGCTGCGGGGCGATGCGCTGCAGCGCGGGCAATTCCGGATCCGGCGCGGGCGTCGTGGATTCGAGTACGACGGCGGGGCTGACCGTCGTCGATGCCGTCGGCGCGACCGGGGCCGCGTTCAGCAATGCAGACGCAGGCGCATCGGCTTTGGGGGCAGGAGTGCTGCAACCGCCGGCGAGCAGGGCGAGCACCGTGGTGATGACGACGTGAAGTCTGCGCATGGCGGCGAGGATAACCAGACATCGTCATCACGTGCATGAACGCGTTGATGTTCCACGTTCATGTGCTCTGCATTTTGGCACACCGCACCCCTCCTGGACGCAGGGGGCCGGCCACATGCCGTCCTTACAGACCAGCGCCGATATCGCTGCTGGCCACGGCGGCGGTCGTGTCGCTCGCAGCGGCTTCACTGGCCGCTGTTCTTTCCAGCGCTTGCATGCGTTCGATCGCGTGTTGCTGCTCGACTGCGGCCCACAGCGAGGCCGGTTCCGTCGGGCCCGGGGACACCAGGTCCGCCGCGAAGCCGACGTCATCGGCCACCACGACCACGCCACCGCGTTCGGTGACGCCGTACAGCGCCTTGGAGAAGGCCAGCGGCAGGCGGATGCAGCCATGCGACGCCGGATGGCCCGGCAGGTGCCCGGCATGCATCGCGATCCCGTCCCAGGTCAGGCGCTCCATGTAGGGCATCGACGCATCGTTGTAGAGGTTGGAGTGATGCTCGCGCTGCTTCTGCAGGATGGTGAACACGCCACTCGGGGTTTCGTGACCGCTGCGGCCACTACTGATGGTCGAGCGCCCGATGCGGATGCCACCGCGGTACACGTGCACTTCCTGCTCGGGCAGGCTGACCACGATCGCGACCTCGCCGGCCGGGGAACGCTCCGGGTGCCATTCGTAGTCGCCCGGCGCCAGCACCGGTTCGGCGGTGGCGGCATCGATTGTCGTCGTCGCCTGCGCCTGCGCGGGCTCCAAATCTACATCCGCGTCATCTACATCTACGTCGACCGCCTTCCGCAGCGCGGGCTGTGCATCGATGCGCGCATGCGTCGCGAACGGTGCGCCGCTGCCCGCAATGGGGTGGTCAGCGGTATGGGGTTGCGACTGGCCGAAGGCATTGCCCGTGAGGGCCAACAACAATGCGGCGCCGATCGCCGCAGGTCGCAGCGCGCCCGTGGATTTGGGGCGATTGCGCATCGGCTGGTAGCTGGCGTGGCGAAACATGGCGGATCCCCCTGTGCATGATGGATGCACGAAGACTAGGAAAACCGTGATCACGACGGCCTTGACGATGATGGCGGGGAGATGAACGCATCAGAGAAATAGCGCTCCAGCGGCGCGTTTCTTTCACCGTGCGTGCACCAAGGATTTCGGCAGATGAATGCTTTTCCCGCTTCGAGTCGTTCCGGTTCGAACCCCGAGGCACGGCACAAGGAAGGTGGCGGGCAAGGGGCCCGGCACAAGCGGCGCGGCATTCACGCCAGCGAGTTGCCCCTCCCGCTAACTTGGAGGGATGCGCAACCTCTCCCGGATTGGATCGTCCACCTGCCGCGGCTTGACGCTCGTGGCATGTGCCTTGTTGTTGCCAGCGTGCGCGAGCCTCGCGCCCCGCAGCTTTTCCGGCGCGGCGCCCCGCTTCGATCCCATCGCGTACTTCACCGGTCCCACGCACTCGTGGGGCGTGATCGAAGCGCGTGACGGCACGCCAAAATCGCGGTTCAAGGCGGATCTCGTCGGCCGTCGCGATGGCGAGGATCTGGTGCTGACCCAGGACTTCACCTTCGACGACGGTCGCACGCAGCGCCGCGTCTGGCGCATGCACCGCGTCGATGCCCACCGTTACGACGCCACGGCGGACGACGTCAGCGCAGTGGCGACAGGCTACGCCTATGGCAACAGCTTCAAATGGGATTACACGCTGCAGCTCAAGCCGGGAAACCCATTGACCCGGGTGCAGATGCACCACTGGATGTACCTGGCCGGCGACGGCCGCACGCTGCTGAACCGTGTAACCATCCGCAAGCTCGGCGTACAGGTCGGCGGGACCACCGAGTATTTCCAGCGTGGGCAAGCGGTGGTGCCGGGGATCGGGTTGCAGCAATGATCGTGCCGCGCTTGAGCTGCTCTTCGTAGGAGCGGCTTCAGCCGCGAGCCCTTGGTGTGGCTTTACTGCTCTTTGTTGTTGTAGGAGCGACGTGAGTCGCGATCAGAGTTCCGCGATTCCGATCGCGACTGACGTCGCTCCTGCAAAAGCCGAAGCACCCTCAACGGCTCGCGGCAGAAGCCGCTCCTGCAACGGCTTTGCTGCTGCTATTTCCTGGGGGCCAGGATCTTCGACAATCGATCCGGTTGGCCTTCGACACGTTCAAGGTGCGGGTACCGCAGGCCACCGTGGTAATCGAGGTCGACGGTGCGGTAGCGGTTGAATTCCTTCACCAGCAGTTTGATCGGTGCCTGGCTGTCCTTTGCCGACTTGACCGCATCTTCCAGCGTGTCCTTGTCGTAGGCCAGCTCGTTGACCGCGACCACGGTGGTGCTGGTGCCCAGGCCCGCGTTGAAGGCCGGGCTGTCCCAGCGCACGTCGCCGATCTTGCCTTCCTTGTCCAGCGACAGGCCCAGCGAGTACACGAAGTCGGCGCCACCGCGCCAATCCTTCATCCTTGCCTTGGCGTAGGCACTGGGCTCGTCGCTGTAGACCAGCTTCCAGCCGGAGGCCTCGATCCCACCGGTCAACGGCACCTTGCCGTCGAGGCGGTCGCGCAGGAACCCGGCCCAGTCGTAGGCGACCACGCCATTGAGCGTGTCGACCACGTCGTCGAAGCGGTAGGTGTCCTGCACCTTCCACTCGCCGTCGTTGCGGCCAAAGAAGGCCTGCGCGAAGTCATCCAGGGATTTCTTGCCGCCGGTCTTGCTGCGGATCAGCGCGTCGGCTTCGAGCCAGATCATCTGGCCGGCGGAGTAGTAATCCTCGCTGAGCTGGTAACTGCGGTACGGCTTGGGTGCACGCGCCGACACGATCGGGTCGTTGGTGGTGTCCTGCACGTTGCGCCACGACAGGCCCGGGCGGTTGTCCGCATACGTCGCGGCCACCATGGCCAGCGCATCGCGCGAAGCATCCAGTGGCCGCAGCCCGCTGCGTGCGGCCAGCACGTTGCCCCAGTACTGGGTCTGGCCCTCGTACACCCACAGCAGGCTGTCCTGCATCGGGACGTCGTAATTGGACGTCCACAGGTCGGCGGGGCGACGGTACTTGCCATTCCACGAATGCGTGTACTCGTGCGCCAGCAGGTCGGTGCTGCCGGTCTTCTTGTTCCAGTCGCTGAAGTAGTCGGTGCCGACGCCATTCTCGCTGGAGCGCTGGTGCTCCAGGCCGTTGCCCGACATCTGGTCGGACAGCGAGAACAGGAAGTCGTAATGGTTGTAGTGCTGCGCACCGAACAACTTGCTTGCCTGCACCACCAGTGCACGATGTTCGGCGAGGTGGTCGGGTTTGGCTTCAAGGTACTTGGGTGCGTCGGCGACCACGTTCAGGCGCACCGGCACCTTGGCGCCCGGCGCCAGCTCGTATTGCTTGAAATAGCGGCCCGCGTAGACCGGCGAGTCCACCAGGATGTCCAGTGGCACGGCGTCGTACTGCACGGTGCCCGTGGCCGCGCCACCGGCGCCCTGGTCGGACTCAAGCGCGCTGGCCGCATGCCAGCCGCTCGGATAGGTGACGCTGGGCGCGAACTGGATCTGGCTGGCGTAATGGCCGGCCGGATACAACACGACCGCGTTCCACTGCAGGTTGAGCATGTTGGGTGTCATCACCACGCGGCCCTGCGAGCGGTCGGTGGGCGACAGGTAATCGTAGCTGGCCGTGATCGACTGCACGCCGTCGGGCACGTCCAGGTGGAAGGCATAGACGTTGCCCGGATCCCGCTTCCAGGGCAGCGTCTTCCCACTGGCCTGGATGACGAGACCGGCGAGCTTGTCGATGGGGCCGCGGGCAGCGTGGTTGCCCGGCAGCCACTCGGGATACAGCAGCGTCAACGGGCCGGCCTGCACCGGGATCGTCTCGCGCACGCGGTAGATGTGCTGGTCGACATTGGTGGCATCGACGTCGATGCGCACGGTGCCGGGGGCATAGGGCACGTCCTGCGGCTTGGCGACTTCGGCGTGCAACGCGCCTGCCAGGGCGAGCGACAGGATGGACAGGGCAAGACGGCTGGACAGCATGATGGCTCCGGATCAAGGGATAACCGCTCCATCCTAAACCGCAGGGTGTGGCCCGACACCCTGCCAAAAGGCACGCTTTGCGTGCGCGGGTTCGCGTTTACCGCTGCGCGTCCACCGTGTCGCGCTGGCGGTGTCGCGCTACGGGCGTGGGGTTACCGGTGCCACACCAGGCAGCGGTTGTTGGCCGGCATGGCGATGTCGTCAGCCAGTTGCAGGCCGATACCACGTGCGAGCGCATCGATGGCTTCGAAGTCACGGATACCGGATCGCGGATCGCGCGCCTTGAGCCAGCCGTCGAATTCACGATTGCTGTCGCTGCTGTAGCTGCCGTTGTAATTGAACGGCCCGTACAGCACCAAGTTCGCATTGCTGCCTTCCTGCCGCGCGTCGCGATCCAATACGCCTTGCACCCCTTCGAACAACGCCTCGACTTGCGCCCACCCCATGATATGCACCGCGTTGGCGCTGAACACGGCGTCGAATGCCTGCGTTGGCCACGGGCCCAGCGCGACGTCCAGCGCGATCGCCGGTGGCGTATTGGGCAACCCCGCCGCCTGCAGCCACATCCCGATCCCCGGCAGGTTGTCGGCGACATCGCTGCACTGCCACGTCAGCCACGGCATGGCCGCCGCGAAGTACACCGCATGCTGTCCGGTGCCGCTGCCGATCTCGAGCACGCGCGTGCTGTCGGCAAACTGCGCGCGCAGGATCGCCAGGATCGGATCCCGATTGCGCTCGCACGACGGCGAGAAGGGTTTTTGAGCGGCGCTCATTCGCCAGGGCGTGCAGTCGTCGTCGCATCGTCGCGCAGGGCGTCGAGCAGTTTGTGGCCCGCACGGCCATCCACGGGGGTGATCGAGTGTCGCCGTTTTTCCTCCTCGATCGCCGCGCGCGACTTGCTGCCGATCATGCCGTCGACGGCGCCGATGTCATGGCCGCGTGCCAGTAGCAGGGTCTGCATCTCGCGACGTTCGGCGCGCGACAGTCCCGGATCGTCGGTTGGCCATTGCGCTACCAGCCCTGGCTTGCCGCGCAGGCGGTCGGACAACAAGGCGATCGCCAGCGAATAACTTTCGGCCGCGTTGTAGCTGTAGATTGCGTCGAAGTTGCGCAACACCAGGAACGCCGGCCCGTTGCGTCCGGCCGGCAGCAGCAGGCCGGCGGTGGTATCCGTAGCCGGGATCGCGCTGCCGTCCGCACGGACCACGCCATCGCGCGCCCAGGCCGACAACGGGCGCTTGCTCTTGCGACCGGTCACCGGCGGTGTGTAGCCCGCCGGTAGTCGCACCTCATGGCCCCATGGCTGGCCGTTGCGCCATCCGGATGCGTGCAGGTAATTGGCCGTGGATCCGAGCGCATCGGCGGCGTTGCCGATCAGGTCGCGGCGCCCGTCGCCATCGAAATCCACCGCGATGCGCCGGAATGTCGATGGCATGAACTGGGTCTGCCCAAACGCGCCTGCCCATGAGCCGGTCAGCTTGTCGGCGTCGACATCGCCATCCTGCAGGATCCGCAGCGTGGCGAAGAATTCACCCCGGAAGAACGCCTGTCGCCGCCCTTCGCAGCTCAACGTCGACAGCGACACCAGCAATGGCCGCTTGCCGGTATTGCGACCGTAGTTGCTCTCCACGCCCCAGACCGCGACCACAGTGGCCGGGTCCACGCCGTAGCGCGACTGCACCTTGGCCAAAGTCGTGGCGTGTTTGGCCAGCATGGCGCGACCATCGGCGACGCGTTCATCGTCGACCAGGCCTGCCAGGTAGTCCCAGATCGGGGTGGTGAACTCGGGCTGGCGGTCGAGGAAACCAGGGACCTCCGGGTCGGGCTGCAAGCCGGATGTGTAGCGATCAAACGTGGTCGACGACACACCGGCAGCGATGGCCTGCGGCCGCAATCCGGACAGGCAGGTCTTGAACGTCGCCAGTCCTGCCGGTGACACGTCGGGAGCCTGCGGCGGCGTGGCAGTGACTTGCCCGGCAGAGCTGGCTGCCGCGATCATCAAACCGGGCACCAGCATCGTGGCCAGCAGTGAGGAACCTTTGATACGCATCAGCCACTCCGGCGATATGAGCTTGGCCCAACAGCCTAGCAAGCGTCGCATTGATGGCATGCAACGGCGTGACGAGGGCCAGCACCGAGACCCGGCTTGGACCCGCGAGCGGGGCGCGGCCGTGCGTCGAGTTGCGCATGGCGCACGGCGGCCAATGCTGGCGAGGCGACCAACCAGGAGGATCCGCCATGCCTGTTGTCACGAAGCAGCGCTGCAATCCAGCGCGCTGCGATCGAGCCTGCTCGAATCCGGCGCCCTGACATCCGTCGCGCGCCCGCCTGCTGCCGAAGACCGCGGTGCTGGTTCTAGGCGTTGATCCCGTTGCCAGTGGACCTGCTGGCCGGCATGCCCGGGTAACCCGGTCAAAGCGCGTGCTGTCGTAGGAGCGGCTTCAGCCGCGAGCTCTTGATCCTGCTTTGTCGCCTTGCCGCTCCGTTGCTGTTGTAGGAATGGTGGCGGTATGCCGTCACCGGTAAGTCGCGATGACTGCTCCGCAACCCTGATCGCGACTCAAGTCGCTTCCACACAATGCAGATGCACGATCAAGAGCTCACGGCTGAAGCCGCTCCTACGAGCGCCGGTACTCCAAGCGCCTCAGGGTTTGTGCTTACCGCTCAGGTCCAGCGGTTCGGCCTCGTCGTCGGAATTCCAGGTCGTCTGGGTTTCGCGCTTGCACCACGGTGGCACTTTGTCGTCTGGATGTAACGGTTCGGTACCGATGCACTCGGGGCGTGCGTCGACGCTTGCGTTGGTGTCCTTGTATTCAACGCTGCCACAGCCGCCCACCAGCGCGACCAGGGCAGCCAGCAGGATGATCCGCATGGTGTTGCCTCCAACATTGTGCCGCTGGCATGTTCCTGGGATCGCGCGCGCGGCGCAAGCAGGACGCGTGCGGACGCGCTGCATCGAGCGTTTACTTGACGGTGTTGTTTTCGATCAGCTCGATGACATCGTCGCCGCGGCCGTGGAGCATGGCCTTGGCCGAATACAGTGCCGTGCCAAGGACCTGCTTGGGCTCGACCTTGGCCGGCATCACCAGTTCCATGCGGTTGACCTTGACGTCGAGCAGGGCCGGCCCGGGTTGCGACAGCCAGTCACGCACGGCGGCGTCCAGGTCGCCGGGTCGCTCGACACGACGACCCCACAATCCCATCGCCTCGGCGACCTTCGAGAAATCCGGGTTCTGCAGGTCGGTGTAGGCATCGAGCAGGCCCTCGACCTTCATCTCCATCTCGACGAAACCCAGCGCGCTGTTGTTGAACACCACGATCTTGATCGGCAGCTTCTCCTGCACGGTCGTCAGCAGGTCGCCCAGCAGCATCGCCAGGCCGCCGTCGCCGCTCATCGATATCACCTGGCGATCCGGATAGGCCTTCTGCACGCCCAGCGCGTTGGGCATGGCGCAGGCCATCGTGCCGTGGGTCAGGCTGATGACGGTGCGGCGGCGGCCATTGCTGCGCACGTGGCGCAGCGTCCATACCATCGGCGAGCCACCGTCGGCGGTGAACACGGCATCGTCGGTGGCGTGGCGATCGATGAGTTCGGCCAGGTGCTGGGGATGGATGAGCTTGTCGCTGCGTTGGCCAGAGGCTTTCTGGTCGCGGTCTTCGACGACGTCGGCGCGGCGTCCAAGGCAGTCGTCCAGGAAGGCACGTTCGTCCTTCTGTCCAACACGCGACGCCAGCGCCGCGGCAGTCGCCCTGGCCTGCCCGATCACCCCGAGGTCCACCGGGTGACGATGCCCCAGGTGCCCGCCATCGATGTCGACCTGCAGGATGGTGGCGTCGTCCGGGTAGAACTGGCTCCAGGCAAAATCGCAGCCCAGCAGCAACAGCGTGTCGCAATGCTGCAGCGCGTGGGCGCAGGCGGCATTGCCAAATACGCCGGTCATGCCGACATCGTGCGGGTTGTCGTGCTCCAGGAAGTCCTTGGCGCGCGAGGTATGGCCAATCGGCGCATTGAGCTTGCCGGCCAACGCAAGGATCTCGTCGTGCGCATCGGCACAACCGGAGCCGCCGTAGATGGCGACGCGCTTGCCACGGTCGAGCAGCTCCACCATGCGGTCGAGCTCGTCATCACCGGGCACGACCGTCGGATGCGCGCGATGCACGCGTCGTGCGTTGTCGTATCGGGCCGGTTGCGCGCTGATGTCGCTGGGCAGCACCAGCACCGCGACACCGCGCTTGGACAGTGCCATCTGCGCGGCGAGCACCGTCTTGCGCTGGGCCTGGTCGGCGGAATAGACCTGGTCGCAGTAGACGCTGCAGCCGGCGTAGACCTGGCGGAAATCGACCTCCTGCGGGAAGTTGAAGCCCAGCTCGTCGGTGACGATCTGGCTGGCGATCAGCACCACCGGCGCATGGGAGCGATGTGCGTCGTACAGCCCGTTGATGAAGTGCAAGCTGCCCGGCCCGCCGCTGCCGGCGCACAAAGCCAGCTCGCCGGTCAGCAGGGCTTCGCCACCGGCGGCGAATGCACCGGCTTCTTCATGGCGGACATGGACCCAGTCGATGTCGCTGCGACGGATCGCGTCGGACACATGGTTGAGGGTGTCTCCGACGATGCCGTAACAGCGCCTCGCGCCCGCATCCTGCAGCGCGCGCACCACGACATCGGCAACCTTGTCGTGTCCCGCCATGGCCAAGCCTCATCGATCCGGGTGGGCGGCCAACGTAACCGCAGGCCGGTGAGCCGTCCGTGATGCGCAGGCAGGTCGTTATCGCCTGGGAAGCATCATCGACGCTATACATGGACTACGGCAGCATCGACGCCAATGACGCGTTGCGCGTTCACTGGAGGAGTCCACCGATGAAGGCGACCTGGAACGACACGATACTGGCACTGAGCGACAACACCGTGGTCGTGGAGGGGAACCATTACTTCCCGCTCGACGCGATGGACAGGGAATATTTCCGTCCTTCCAACCACACCACCGTGTGTCCGTGGAAGGGCACCGCCCACTACTACGACGTGGTCGTCGGTGACCAGGTCAACGCCAACGCGGCGTGGCATTACCCGGAGCCCAAGGAGGGTGCGGAACAGGTCGCCGGCCGGGTCGCGTTCTGGAATGGCGTGGTGGTTGAAGAGTAGCCCGGGCGATCGAATCCGTCATTCCCGCGAAGGCGGGATGACGGGCAGGAGCAAAGTCGCGAAAGGGCGATCCTCCAAACGCACGAACCCGCCTAGCCCGTCATCGGCGGCGGCGGACACTCCGGCTCTACCGGTGTCTCGGATGCCGTTGCAGGTTCCGGCGCACACCGCCATGCCACCAGTGCCGAGACCGCGACCAACGCCGCTGCGAGCAGGAAAGCGATCCCTGGCAGCTGCACCGGCGCACCGTCACTGATGAAGTAGCCAAACGATCCGGCAAAGAGTGCCGGGCCGATGATCCCGGCCAGCGACACCAGGCTCATCAGTGATCCCTGGATACGCCCCTGCACTCTTGGTCCGACCTGTCGCGTGACCAGCGCCTGCGTCGCCGGCCCGGAAATTTCCCACAGCGCGCCCAACGGCAGGCCAAGCAGGAAGATCCAGCCGGCGCCGGCGAAACCGTAGACGGCAAACCCCAGCACGCCGAACACCAGCGACAGCAGCAACGCCCGTCGCTCGCCCATGGCCTTGACCACGCGCCCGACCAGCCCGACGTTGACGACGATGCTCAGCACCCCGACCAGCGCCAGCACGTAACCGACTTCCTTCTGCCCCCAGCCGTAGCGGTAGTCCGCATACAGCACGAAGACACTGGGATACACGTATCGCGCCAGGTTGAACAGGAAGATCACCGCGGCCAGCCCGAGGATCCGCGGATAGCTGCGCAGCAGTTTCAGCGATCCCAACGGATTGGCGTGCGACCAGTCGAAACGTGTCGTGCGTTGCCCGGGCGGCAGCGATTCGGGCAGCACGAACAGGCCATAACAGAAGTTCAGCAACGCCAATCCTGCCGCGAACCAGAACGGCAAGCGCAGGTCGATGTCGCCAAGCACGCCGCCGATCAACGGCCCGACGATGAAGCCGACGCCAAACGCCGCGCCCAACATGCCGTAGCCTTTGGCGCGCCCTTCGCCCGGCACGACGTCGGCGACATAGGCGTTGGCGGTGGTGAAACTGGCCGACGTCACCGCCGAGACCATGCGTCCGACAAACAGCCACGCCAGCGACGGCGCCAGTGCCATGAAGATGAAATCCAGCCCCAGCCCCAGGCACGAGATGAGGATCACGGGCCGCCGTCCATAGCGGTCGGACAGCACGCCCTGCACCGGCGCGGAGAAAAACTGGATCGCCGCGAATGCCATCCCGAAGACGCCAACCCAGTACGCCGCCCGGGCGATATCGCCACCGGAAAACTGCTCCACCAGGTGCGGCAGCACCGGAATGATCACCCCGAACGCCAGTACGTCGATCAGCACCGTGATGAAGATGAAGGCGAGTGCGGCGCGGCGTGCTCGCGGGACAGGGGCGTTCAAGGTTGGGGTCTGCATGGCCGTTGCGGTGGCCAGTTTATCGTGCCTGCCCGATCCGGCGAAGGGTCTGCGAGACCATGAAATGCGATCACGCCGCCGATACCTCACGCTGATTTGCGTCCGGCCTTGTGTGTGCGCTTGAGGAAACTCAGCAGGGCCTGTTCCCATTGCCTGGCACCGATCGCCTTGCTCGCTGCCTTGGATAGCGTGCCGTCGCGCCAACCGCTTGAAACGGCAGGATCGATGTAGGACTTGCGGCACACGGCCACGGTATTGCCCAATGCTTGTGCGACCTGGGCGACCACGCTTTTCTCGAGCCGAGCCAGTGCGCGCTCGCTCGCGCCCTCTGGACGCTCCGTGTCCGCGAACGCGCGGAATGCACGCAACGTCCCGCCCCAGGTGCGGAAGTCCTTGGCAGTAAACGTGCCGTCCATGGCGTCATGCAGGTAGTCGTTGATGTCGGCCGAGTCGACCGGCCGGATCGTGTCGTCGTCATCGCGGTACTGGAACAGCTGTTGTCCGGGCAGCTCATCGCAAGCGCGTACCAGCTTGGCCAGGCGCTTGTCGTCGACCTCGATCTCCTGCGTCTTGCCGCTCTTGCCGCGATACTTCAAGCGCGCCCGCCCCCCGCGCAGCCATTCAAGATGACGGCCGCGCAACGTGGTCAATCCATAGGAGCGGTTCTCGCGCGCATACGCGTCATTGCCCACGCGCGCCAGGCTGTCAGCCATCAGTGCGACGACCACGGCGCGGACCTTGTCCTGCGGCAGTCCACGCAGTTTGAGGTCGCGGCGCAGGCGGCGTCGCAATCGTGGCAATGCCTGCCCGAACGCAATGATGCGGTCGAATTTATCGCCATCGCGCAGCGCCTGCCAGCGTGCGTGGTATCGATACTGCTTGCGGCCACGCGCATCGCGGCCGGTTGCCTGCAGATGGCCGTTGGCCTTGGTGCAGATCCACACCTGCGTGTATGCCGGCGGGATGGCCAGTGCGCGGATGCGCTCCAGTGTCCTTGCATCGCGCAGCCTGCGGCCGTTGGCCGTGAAGTAGGTGAAACCCTTGCCGGCCCGGCGTCTCGTAATGCCGGGCACACTGTCATCGACATGGACCAGGCCTGTATCGGAGGCGGCCGCCTTGCCGCGACTCTGCGATGGCATCAGCGCTGCATCCGTGCAGTGGCGGTGGTCATTGGCAGCGGCCTGGGGGCGCAGTGCCACCAACCAGGTTCAGGGTTCAAGCAGGGCATGGCTTTCCTCAGCAGGCTGAGGACAAGCATCCGCACAGCTGCGTCAACGACGTGCGAAGCGAGCGCAACGCAGAAGCGGACCCGCCGGTCCGCTTCCGGTGTCTTCGTTGGTGGGCCATATTGCGGGCCCGCCTTTTTTATAGGAGCGGCTTCAGCCGCGAGCTCTTGATTTTGCGTAGTGCTCCGGCCTTTTGTAGGAGCGACGTCAGTCGCGATAACTTTCCCGGGACACCTGATCGCGGGTTACGTCGCTCCTGCAAAAAGGCAAAGCCGTCCAAGAGCTCGCGGCCGAAGCCGCTCCTACGAAGAGCGCGCTTGGTCAGGTCCGTTGCAGCAATCGCAGCCCGAACCAGTCCTTCGGGTCGTTCCAGCCACTGACGACCCGCAGCCCGGCGTCGGCGGCCAGCGCGGCGACGCCTGCGTCGGTGTACTTGTGGCTTTGTTCGACCTGCATCGCTTCGCCTTGTGCGAAATCAAAGGTGCGGTCTTCGACATGCACGGTCTGCGCCGTGCGGCTGACCAGGAACGTTTCGATGTTGCCGCGCTCGAGGCAATACGTCGCCCGGTGCTCGAAGGCGTCCAGGTCGAAGTCGCTGCCGATATCCCGATTCAGGCGCGCCAGCAGGTTGAGGGTGAATTCGGCGGTGACGCCGGCGGCATCGTTGTAGGCCGCCTCGATGATCGCCGGCGACTTTTGCAGGTCGATGCCCAGCAGCGCGCCACCGCGGTCGCCCATGGTCTGGTGCATCGCGCGCAGCAGGCGTCGGGACTGCTCGGAGGTGAAGTTGCCAAGGGTCGAGCCCGGGAAGAACACCAGCGCATGTTCGGCCTTGCGTTGCGGCGCCGGGATCGCGACGGGTTGGGTAAAGTCGGCGCAGACCGGCAGCACCTCGACATCGTCGAACTCCCGGTCCAGCCGTTCGACGCTGGCCAGCAACGCGTCGCGCGAAATCTCGATCGGCGTGTAGGCGACCGGGTCATCCAGCGCGTCCAGCAGGATCCGCGTCTTGCGGCCGCTGCCACTGCCGTATTCGACCACGTGCGCACGCGGACCGACGACTTCGGCGATCTCGGCGCCGCTGTCTTGCAGCAGGGCCAGCTCGATCCGGGTCAGGTAATACTCGGGTTGGCGGGTGATCTGCTCGAACAGTTCCGAGCCGCGTTGGTCGTAGAAGTATTTGGACGGCAACCGCTTGGGCGTTTGCGACAACCCTGCGAGCACGTCACCGGTGATGTCGTCCGGGCTGGGGTGCAGGTCGGTCAACTTCAGGGCTGCGTTCACGTCAGGTCCTTTGCCAGGCGCAGTCCGGAAAACTGCCAGCGGTCGGGTGGATGGAAGAAATTGCGGTAGCTTGCGCGCAGGTGGTCGGCCGGGCTGGCGCAGCTGCCGCCACGCAGGATCCATTGCCCGCACATGAACTTGCCGTTGTATTCGCCCAGCGCGCCGGGCAGCGGGTGGAAGCCGGGGTACGGGGCGTAGGCAGTGGACGTCCATTCCCAGGCGTCACCGAACATCTGTTGCAGGCCGCGGCCCTGACTTCGTGCAGCAGCGGCATCCATGCCCAGGATGTCTCCGCCACCAGCCTCGTCATCCTGGGCGGTGCGAAGGATCTGCGTGTCGTCGTGCTGCCCGCCACCAGCAACAGCAGATCCTTCGCTGCGCCCAGGATGACAGGAGCAGGTGCGCGGCATGGGATGCAATGCATCCGACTCGACAAAATTGCCACGCACAGGCAAGCCGCTCGCCGCGTGCTCCCACTCCGCCTCGGTCGGCAGTCGCGCGCCGGCCCAGCGCGCAAACGCATCGGCTTCGTAATAACTCAGGTGGCACACGGGCGCGTCGGGATCGATCGCGCGCAGGCCGCCCAGGGTGAACTCGCGATCGCAGTCGTCGTCCCAGTACAGCGGATGCTTCCAGCCCGCGTCCTGCAGCCGGGCCCAGCCCTCGCTCATCCACAGCGCGACGTTGCCATAGCCGCCGTCGTCGATGAAGGCGCGGTACTCGGCATTGGTGACCGGCCGGCTTGCCAGTGCGTGCGGATGCAGCAGGACCCGGTGGCGTGGCGCCTCGTTGTCGTAGGTGAAGTCCGGGTGTTGCGGCCACTGCGGCGCGCCGATCTCGACCACGCCTTCGTCGCCGGTGATCCAGCGCAGGGGCAAGGCGCTGGTCGCTTGCGGCCGATGCAGGTCGTCGCGGTACGCCGGGCGCAGCGGGTTGCAGGACAAGACATGCTTGATGTCGGTCAGCAGCAGTTCCTGGTGTTGCTGTTCGTGGTGGGTGCCAAGCACGATGCGCTGCCGGGCTTCGACGTCGAAATCACCACGCTCGAAGGCGCGTGCCATGCGCGCATCGACCTGGGCGCGGTAATCGAGCACCTGTGCCAGCGAAGGTCGGGTCAACAGTCCGCGCTGGGGGCGCGCATGCATCGGCCCGACGCTGTTGTAGTAACTGTTGAACAGGTACGCCCACTCGTCGTGCACTGGACGATAGTCGTCGCGCATGCCCAGCACGAACTGCTCGAAGAACCAGGTGGTATGCGCCAGGTGCCACTTGGTCGGGCTGGTGTCATCCATGCTCTGGACGGTGGCGTCCTCGGGCGACAGCGGGGCGGCAAGCTTGCAGCTGCGTCCACGCACGGCATCAAAGCGCGAAGCCAGCGCGGCGTCATCGGGTGGCGTGGTGCGCGCGGGCGTGGCGGCGTCGGGCATGGCTGCGATGGACATTGGGGATGGGCGCGAGGGCGAGGGGCACGGGGGCGAGGGGCACGGGGGAGGCGGATATGCAAACAGCCTGGTTGCGGTCGTGATTCAGGCTTCGGGTCAGGATACGCGAGCACTATCGGCCACGGGTGATGGCCGGATGAACCCGGGCGGGCTAAAGTAAGCCATGTCATCGACGCCAACATCCGCTTCAGCCGCGAATGCATTGTTCGCGCTGCCCAGGGACATGCTGTACCTGGACAGTGCCGCGCATGGACCACCGCTGCGGGCAGTGCGTGAAGCGGCTGCGGTTGCATTGCAGCGCAGCACGACCAGCTGGTTCGGTACGCGCTGGCGCGAGGATGTCGAGCGCGTACGTGCGTTGGCCGCAGGATTGTTTGACGGCGATGCCGACGCCATTGCCTTCATCCCTTCAGCGGCCTACGGCCTGACCATTGCCGCGCGCAACGTGCCGTTGTGGCCGGGGCAGTCGGTGATGGTGCTTGACGACCAGTTTCCCTCCAATCTGTTGCCATGGCGGCAGCGTTGCAAGGAGACGGGGGCGAGCCTGACGATCGTCCGCCGCGACGCAGGCCAGGACTGGACCGATGCCGTGCTGGCCACGCTCGACGCGGACACCGACATCCGCGTATTGGCCTTGCCGCAGGTGCACTGGCGCGACGGCGCGCTGCTCGACATGGATCGCATCTCCGCCCGCGCCCGTGCGCGCAAGGCCAGCCTGGTGCTGGACCTGAGCCAGAGCCTGGGCGTGTTGCCGGTGCAAGTGGACGCGTGGCAGCCGGATTTCATCGTTTCGGTCGGTTACAAGTGGCTGCTCGGCGGCTTTGGGCTGGCCTGGCTCTGGGCCGCGCCGCAATGGCGCGACAACGGGCAGCCGCTGGAGCGCGGCTGGATGGCGCACGATCGTGACGCGCTATGGCAACCGGGCAACAATGCGCAGGCCGGGCCGTTGCCCGGCGCGCGCCGTTACGACGCCGGCGGTGTCTGCGATGCGATGCGGTTGGCGATGGCCGAAGCCGGACTGCGGCAGGTGCTGGGCTGGGGCGTGTCGCAGATCGCCGCGCAACTCAAGCTGCGCACCGGCGCGCTGGACGACGCGCTGCATGCGCGCGACCTGGATGCGTTGCGCACCGCCGGCCATGCCCCGCACATCTGCGGTTTGCCGCTGCCACCCGGGCGCGCCGACGCCGTTGCAAAGGCGCTGGAGGCCGCAGGCATCGTGGCCACGTTGCGCAACGACTGCGTGCGCATCGCGCCGCACATGCACGTGGGCATCGGCCAGATGGCGCGCGTCGCCGAAGTGGTCGCCAGCGTCCTGTAGGAGCGGCTCCAGCCGCGAGCGCTCGATCCTGCCCTGGCCGTTGTAGGAGTGGTGGCGGCATGCCGTCACCACTCCTACACCGCCGCGCGCTCCTCGCGGAAATTATGCGGTAGCCGGTTATGGATCGCCGTGGCTGCAATCGCCGCGTGGCCGACGGCGACACTGATCTGGTTGAGCGCGCTGACGATGTCACCGGCCGCATACAAGCCGTCGATGCTGGTCTGCAGGTGCGCGTCGACCACCAGCGCGTCGTTGTCGTCGACCTCGGCCCCCAGCGCCTTGGCAAGATCCGATTGCGCGTCGCTGCCCAGCACCGGATAGATGGTGTCGAAGACGCGCGCATCGCCGCTGTCGGCGGCGTCGAACTCGACCCGGCAGCCGGTCCCGGCGATGTAATGCAATGCCGCCGGGACCGGCAGCACTTCCACGCCCGCCATCGCGGCCAGTTGCGTGCCGTGGTCGGATGCCTGCGTGCCTGCGGTCGGCAGCACGCTGACCTGGTGCGAGAACGTGCGCAGGAAGACCGCGTGCCGGATCGCCTCGTCGGCGGCACCCTGCACCGCGATGCGCTCGTCGGCGGCCTCGTAGCCGTCGCACACCGCGCACAGGCGCAACGCCCCGGAGGCAACCGCGTCTTCGATCGCCGCCATGTCCGGCATGCGGTCGACGATGCCGGTGGCCAGCAGTACGCAACGGGCCGTGCGCTCGCTGCCTTCGGTATCCGTGGCCTTGAATCCGTGCGCGACCCGCTGCAGCTGGACGATGCGCGCCGACTCGATCCGGGCGCCGTAGCCTTCGGCCTGCGTGTGCAGTTTGTCCAGCAGTTGCGTGCCCGAAACCCCAAACGGGAATCCCGGGCAGTTGTGGCTTTCAGGGATCCACTTGGCGCGGCTGTTGCCGGCGTCGACCACGACGATGCGGCGGCGGAAGCGCGCCAGGTAGGTCGCCGCCGTCAGGCCGGCCGGCCCGGCGCCGATGACCAGCGCGTCCAGGTCGGGCGCATCCGCGTCCTCGCGACCGGCGGCCACCGGGACCTGCATCCAGGCTAGTGTCCGTTGCCAACGTTGACGAAGCGCAGGAACTCCGCGCGCGTACGCGCATCCTCACGGAAGTCGCCCAGCATCTGCGAGGTCACCATGCTCACGCCGCGCTTGTGGATGCCGCGCGTGGTCATGCACTCGTGTGCGGCCTCCACCACCACCGCCACGCCCTTGGGATGCAACGCGCGCTGGATGCAGTTGGCGATCTGCGCGGTCAGCTTTTCCTGCACCTGGAAGCGGCGTGCATAGGCCTCGACCACGCGCGCCAATTTGCTGATGCCCACCACCTTGCCGTCGGGCAGGTAGCCCACGTGCGCCTTGCCGATGATCGGCGCCATGTGGTGTTCGCAATGGCTCTCGAACTCGATGTCGCGCAACACCACCATCTCGTCGTAACCGCACACCTCCTTGAAGGTGCGCGCCAGGTATTCGTCCGGATCCATCGCGTAACCGCTGAACCAGTCGCGGTACGCCTTGACCACCCGCTTGGGCGTGTCCAGCAGGCCTTCGCGCTGCGGATCCTCGCCCGACCAGCGCAGCAGCGTGCGCACCGCCTCCTCGGCGGTGGCGCGGTCGATGCCGTTGTGGCTTTCAACCGGGGCGGTGTCGCCGCCGTCGGCGGGGGTTGGGGGCAGGTCGCTCATGGCGGGGTCCATGCGGAAATCGGAAAGGCATCGTACTGCACCGTTGCTGCCGGGCTGGTCGCGGAGCGAGCCGCGGATCCGGCGGGCAGCCAGGGTTGGCACCGCGGCCCGCTGCGCTAGGTGCCGACGGCGGGCGTGTCTGTTTCCCGCACCCGCGCGCGATCCAGCGACTCCCACGCATACGCCACTGCCGGGCGCGCCTGCGCCCAGGTCAGCCGCGATCCGAACCGCGACGCAGCCTCCCAGCCGCCCTGCAGCTGCGACTCCACGCTGGCCAGCGCCTGGCCGGGGTGCCGCGCGTAGGTGTCCAGGCCGTACCGGTAAGCCGGTGCGTAGTCATGCCAGTCATGGCCTTCCACGTAATGCGGCAGGGTCTTGTAGATCTGCTCGAAGTGGCCCAGGTCATCACGCGGGTCGGCCGCCTCGGACAGGCGGTTGCCCAGCACCGCGCCCAGCGCGCCGCCAACCACGGCCCCGATGGTCAAGCCGATGGCGCCCCCGGCAAACCAGCCGATGGCGCCGGCGATGGCACCGCCCAGCAGCGCGGCGCCACCGGCGCCCAGGATGTGGTCCTTCTTCAATGTGCTCATGGTTCGACTCCAGCGGATCGGGCCAGTGCCAGCCATCAGTCCGGCCCGCACCACGCTACGGTGCGCGCTGTTCAACCCTGGTGAATACGCGCCGCGCGCGACGCTAGACCGCGGCCTTGGGCGGCCCCATGCTGCCTTTGCTGTACTGGCCGGAGCGGTCGAAGCAGCAGGCACGACGGCTACCGGACGCCAGCTTGTCGCAGGCCACCCCGATGCGCTTCACCCGCGTCTGGGCCTGCTTGCCCGAGGTGATCCAGGCGATCCAGTCGCGCCGGGCCACCGGCGTGATGTCGTCCCAGGTGGCTTTCGCGGCGGCGTCGGCCGCCAATGCACGTTTCAGGTCGGCGGGCACCTTGGGTTCGGGTTCTTTTTCGACGGGTGCGATCCCGAGCGCCACGGTGTCGCCAGCGTCGACGCCGGCCTTGTCGAGCAGCTTTCTTTCGAGCTTCAGCCAGTGGCTGCCTTCGCCATCGGGTTGCAGCGTGGCCTGGAATGGCTGGCCGGCAAACGTGCCCTGGACCGTGACCATGCTGCGCGTCGGCAGCTTGGCGCTGGCGGCCCTGGGCAGCACGAGGAAGGCCCAGGTTGCGCGTGCGGGCGAGGCGGGGCGCAAGAGCCTGGTCTTGCAGCGGATGGGGTTTGCGGAGTCAGCCACGGCTGGCAGTCTACGGATTCGGTGCGACCGAGAAGTGTGATTGAGGCGCGCACGAGTTGAACACGGGTCCAGCCTCGCTGGATTGACCCGATCCGTTCTTTCCCCCTCCATACCCGGGAAGCCTGGTCCTGTTGCTCCAGGCACGCAATCCCAACAGGTCGCGTACCGTCTTTTCATTAACTGGCGCGTGTCCAGCGCAGCGCGCCATGAGGTTGCAATGCAATGCGCCCGTCACGCGATTGCCTGTCCACTGCCAGGCTGCACATCCGGATCCTGGCCCTTTGGCGCTGCTTTGCAGGCGATCACGGTAAATCGCGCCGGGCCGTTCTTGGTGCTGTACATCGCTTCATCGGCATGGTGCATCAGCGTGCTGGCGTCGTAATCCGGTCCGTTTTGATAGGCCACGCCCACGCTGGGGATGCATACCAGGGTTTCATCGTCGTGCGCAGTGACAACGCGCACGGCGCCCAGCACCTTGTTGACGACGATCGGGATGTCGCGTTCGACGTCGTCCAGGCCCTCGACCATGACCGCAAATTCATCGCCCCCGAGCCGCGCGACGAAATCGCTTTGGCGCATGACCCCGCGAAGCTGCGTCGCAAACGTCTTGAGTACAGCATCGCCTGCCGCGTGGCCAAGACGATCGTTGACTGCCTTGAAACCGTTCAAATCCAGGTACATCACCGCAAGCGGGGCACGCGCTCGTCGCGCACGCGCAATCGCCCGCTCGAGGGCCTCCCGCCATGCCGCGCGGTTGGGAAGCTTGGTCAAGTCATCGCTGAGCGCACGCAGTTCCATCTCGGTTGCAAGCTGCGTGCTGCGATCGGTTTCCTGCTGACGGGCAATGACCCCACCGATGAACTGGGCAAACAGCGACAGGGCGTACTCATCAATCCGGTCAAACGCGCCGGGCGAGCCCGACACGGACTTGAGCACGCCAATCGCTTCCGCCCCGCGCAACAACGGCACGACGAGCATCGCGCGCGCGCCTACCTTCCTGCAGGCAGCGGCATCGACACGCGGATCGACCGTTGTATCCGGGCAGTAGATGACCCTGCTCTCGGCAACGCACAGTCCCGACAGGCTTGTACTGGAATCAAGCCGCAAGCCAACATACGGAGCGACACTGCCAGAGGCCGCCTTGTACTCCAGGACGCCTGCGTCGACGAGCTCCACCACTGCACCATCGGCACGCGTCAACTGCATCACCTGGCGGACGGTTTCATCCATCAGTTCCTGCTTGGTGCCCGCCGAGGAGCTGACCTGCCCCAATGCAGTCACGGTCTCGAGCAGCCGATCGCGCTCGGCCTTGATGGTGTCGGCGGTGTCGGCGGTGTCGCTTGTTGTCGCGGTTTTATCGGGCACGTTGCAGATGTTTTTTTGTCCTGCAGTATTCCCAAGGTAGGTGCATGACATTAAACGAGCGCGTAATGGCGATCAAACGCCGGCAGTGCCGTGGGCAATCCAGTTGCGACCCAGTGGAGGGATCATGCACCTGGATCATCGGGTTGCCCATCGATCCGCCGCGCAAATTTGTCCCGGCATCTTTTTTACCAGGCGGACCGCTCCTGCCTTCTGCGCTGCAGCGCTGCCCGGGTCGCAACGCGAACGGGACAGTCGACCCAGACCCCGTTCCCCTCTGTTTTTGCCGTTGCCAAGGCACGCTGCCACAAGCTGGCCCACCCGCTTGCAAATCGCCGGCATCGCGCCTACAGTGAACCATATGGTTCAGTATCAAGCCCGCCTCGACGCCACCTTCGCCGCGCTCTCCGATGTCACCCGGCGTGGCGTGCTGGAGCAGCTCGGGGATGCCGACGCCTCGATCACCGACCTGGCCCAACGGTTCGACATGACCCTGACCGGCATGAAGAAGCACGTCAGCGTCCTGGAGCAGGCGGGGCTGGTGACCACGGAGAAGGTCGGGCGGGTACGCACCTGCAAGCTCGGACGGCGCCGGCTGGAGGAAGAGGCCGCCTGGATCGAGCAACACCAGCAACTCTGGACTGCGCGCTTCGACGCGCTGGACGAGATCGTCGAAAACCTGAAACGCAAGGAGAAGGCACATGTCCGCAGCAACACAAAGTAGCGCCGGCACCAACCGTACCGTCGTTGAGCGCAAGTCCGACCACGAGCTCGTGGTCACGCGCACCTTCGATGCCCCGCCGCACATCGTCTACGAGGCGTGGAGCAACCCGGAACTCTTCCAGCGCTGGTGGGTGCCGGCGTCGGCGGGCCTGACGCTGCTCTCGTGCGAGATGGATATCCGCACCGGCGGCACGTATCGCCTGGTGTTCCGCCATCCGATGTCCGACCAGCCGATGGCCTTTTTCGGCAGCTACAAGGAGGTCACGCCAAACCAGCGCCTGGTGTGGACCAACGACGAAACCGACCAGGGCGCCGTGACCACGGTGACGTTTGAAGAACAGGCCGGCAAGACGCTGGTGACCTTCCACGAACGCTACCCGACGACCGAGGCCCTCGAAGAAGCACTCGCCGGTTCGGCGGAAGGGTTGCCGGAACAGTTCGCGCAGCTGGACGCGTTGCTCGCTGCCGGGTCGTGACTACGCCGCGCCTGCTGGCGAATGAATGGAGATGCTGCACGCGATCACTTGGACGTTGTCCCTGACAACTTGTTGACGCATCGCCGCCGTATTTTCGTCGGAGAGTGCTTTGCGCAATGCGTGTAGCCGCGTAACGGATCCAGACGGATCCATCGACACCAGCGCAGGACGCCACCCTCGCGTGGTACTTGGCCTCTCCGCGACACTGCGTGCGTTGCTGGATCTGATGCCGCTCCATTGCACTAAAACGTGACTGCACGACAAAGCAGCCCCTGCTTGCGTAGGGGCATGCCCTTCAGCGTGTTGCCGGGCCGGCGACACCGCCGCGGGAGAATGGGCATGTCGAAGCTCTCCAGCCTGTCCATGCGTCGTGCGACGGCGCAGGTCCTGTTGGTCTTCGCATTGGCGTTGCCGATGCTGCAGTCGGCCCATGCCCAGTCGCGACCCTGGCCGATCCGGAAGTTCCAGGTCGTCGAGATGACCCAGGACGAGATCGCGCACGATACCGGCGGCACCTTCAACGATGCGATCGACGCGGTCGTCGGCGCGTTCTCGGACGATGTCGCAGGCGATCCCGCGCGGGCGCGACAGCGTGCGCAGGTTGAACACTACCTGGGCCAGGTCGCCCATCAGCTGGAAGCCTGGGGCTTTCCGCCGCCGGCGCTCGGCCGCGTGGTCGCGCTGGAGAACGGCGAGCTGGCTTATCGGGTCTATTCCGTCGCCTCTGTCGGCGCGAGCAGGTACGTCCCGTCCAATGGTGGAGACGGCGCGAACGGCGGCCACCTGAGGCTCAATCTGAGGGACCCCCAGCTTTCGCAAGCGCTCGATTTTCAAAACTACGCCACCATCGCGCACGAGCTCTTCCATGCCGTCCAGTACAACACCCGGTTCTTCAGCGTCGAGCCGGGCATGGTCGGCGACTGGATCACCGAGGGGCAGGCCGAAGCGGTGGGCGAAGACCTCGCGTTGGCCTATGCGCCGCCCGATGCGTCGCGCGACACGATGGACTGGGGCCGACGCAGCTATTCGCGGCCGCTGCCAATCGCGCGCCGTGATCCGGGAGGCACTGGCCAGGCCTACGACACGGCGTCGTTCTGGCGCTACCTCGCCGAGCGCGATCATCTCAACCTCACGGCGGGACCGACGGTGCTTCCCGGGATCGCCAACCCGGCCGGCGCCGTGCGTTACGGTTACCTGGCGAGCCTGCTGTCCAATCCGCCGCAGCCACGCGACTGCCATGCCGACGACGACCGCTGTCGGCTCGAGCTCCAGTGGCTGGACGCCGGATTGCGTGGCTACGACAACTTCCAGCAACCGCTGCGCAAGGTCTTTCCCGAGTTCGCAGTCACGATGGCGGCTTACGGCGATCCGGGCGGACGGGTGTCGGCGGACAACAGCAGTGGGCTGGGGGCCGACTACTGGCGCAGTGGCGTCCTGCCCGATTGCGTCAAGGAGATCGTCGACGGACCGATCCAAGAGTACAGGAAGACCCTGCGGTTTCATGGGGTCTCGGTGCGCTGCGTCATCATTCCAGACCTTTTCAACGACCACGCCGAGGTGTTGGTCCTGGCACGCGCCAACAGTTCGGAGCTGCTGGATCAAATCGTGTTCGGCCTGGCTGGCGATCCCAGGCACGCAAAACCAATGCTCACCGAGCGCATGCGCATGGACGGGGCAAAGTCCGCGGCGTGGCCGGTCCGACTTTCCCCGGGTCGCGACAACGTGCTGGTGTTTGCCAACGTCGCACTCGATGCCCCGGGCACGAAAGACCTGGAGCTGGAGATCATCATCTCGCTCGAATACGCCTCCATGGGCCGGTCTCAAAACAACGCCGCGGACGCGTCACCAGCAGACCTGGCGGGGCTTGCAGCCGCGATCGATGCGCCTCTCGAAATTGAATTGACGAAATATCGAGCGACCCTGTTGCGCGAAAGATACAAACGCTCGGGCGACACCTTCGTCGGTCTCGGAAATGCGGCTGGCGTGGTACGCCCCTGCCTGCTGCAACTGTCCGGTGAGTCCGATCGCCGCCCGGGCGCGCATTACGTTGATCGACTACAACTCATGATGCGCACCAGTGGTCCAATCACTGCTGGCAAGTCTTATCCAATAGCCAGTTCGGACAAGGTAAGAAGCCTGGCTGACCTGAGTACCGACGTGGCATTTGCCGGCGCCATGATGCGCGAGGCGAACGGCGAACAATATCCATTTGAAATCGAAAGCGGCAGGCTGAAGTTCGACTCGGTTGCGGGTAATTTGCTGGTCGGAAGCTTCTCGGGTGATGGGGTCTACAAAGAATATTCCCGACAAACGATGCGATATGAGGTGCGCAAGGTCCAAAGGGTTGTCGCCAAATTCGCTATCCGGGTGAAGGCCGCGATGGGCTACTACAAACAAGAGCCGTATGCATGCCTTGGGTCCGCTGACGCAAGGTGACCGGCGCAACGGAGCGCAAAGGCGAGCGCAATGGGGCGAGCGCAACAGGGTCCGAGCGCAACGGGGTCAGGTTTACTTATCAAGAACGGGGTGATGCTCACCTACCCGGAAAAGTGAACCTGACCCCGTTATCGCGCCCTATTTGCCGCAAAGCGTTCCAAAACCACGGAACAGCGCGCAGCCCCCATCCCGGTACCCACCGACAAACAGCCAGGTGCCGTTGTCCAGGACATAGAAGTCGCTGAACCGGATCGGGATATGCGTCTCGTGCCCGACGGCCAGCGTGCGGCCCTGGCGATTGACGCGCGCGCGCCGCAGCCGGACCGTCTCGTCCACCACGTAATGGACCGCAGCGAATCGGCCGCCGCCGTAGGTTTCGACGGCGACGGGCTTGAGGTCGAAGGCAACCGTGTCCTCGGATCGCTTGACCCGCGTCCAGAAGCCTTCGATATCGCTGCGGTTTTCCAACGTTTTCGAGCGCATGGCCCAGCGGTGCCATCGCGCGTGATGGCCGGCCAGGTAAGCGTCCAGGTCGTCGTCCTGCCAAGCCTGCCAGCGCGCCTGGACCGCGGCCCACACGGACGCCTGGGCCGGCGACCAACCCGGCTCCTGGGCCTGGACCGATGGTGTAGCTGCAAACAGCAACACAAGACCAAACATAACGGACCGGATCGTCATCGAAAGACTCCTTGCCTTGCCAGGGCCACGCATGTGCCGCGACGTGGGTGATGCTTGATGGGCAGGCCATGCCTTCGGCACAAGCATGCCGCAACCCGCTGCGCGATGTGGCCCTTTCACCCGCTGGACACCTCGCGATGGCGACCCTGCCAGCTCCCTCCCGCGAGGAGTACCACATGACCGCCAACACCCCCAAGTCCGAGATCGAACGCCTCGAGCGCGCCTTCTGGCAATCCCTGGTCGACGACAAGCCCAGGGCCGCCACCGACCTGCTCACCGACACCGCACTGATGGTCAGCGGCCACGGCGCCATGTCCTTCGACCACGACGCCTACATGAAGATGGCCACCGACCCCCAGCACAAGCTGCTGGCGTTCGAGTTCAAGGACATGGACGTACTGTTCCCCCACGACGACATCGCCATCGTCACCTACCGCGTGCATCAGCAGTTCACCGTGGCCGGCAAGCCGGTGGAGATGGACGCGGTGGATTCGTCGACGTGGGTGAAGCTAGATGGGGAGTGGAGGTGTGCTGCGCATACCGAGAGCGAGGCCAAGCAGGCCTGACGCCGTCGCCCGGCGGGGAAAATGCGAAGGCCAGGTGCGATGTAGCGGCTCGTGGCGCGTCATCACTTCCACCAGCACGACTCCCAGTCCGAAGCCCTGAATAAAAGGGTCTGAGAACAAATCCAATTCAAACGGAAAATGTTCTCTGACCCCTTTTCGGTGTTGCCTAATTAATCTGTCCGAGGAATCGGGGGTGGCTCACACCTTTTGCGCGGCCCCGGCTAGCATCGGACACTCGAAAAGGTACTCTGACCCCGTTCTTCATGGCGCGCAGTTCGCCATCCGCATGGCGCCGTCGGGCTCGATGACAACGGCGCCACCACCGACCGTCGTGACCATCAGGCCCTGGGGCACCACGAGTGAGGACGTCGACGGGGCTCCAGGCAAGACGCGCCAGGTACTCGAGTGCCACTTGCCCTCGGAGTCACGTGAGAGTTCCACGAGCGATCCTGTATTCAGGGTGAGATGCGAGATGCCGGTGGTTGCGACGATGCGTGCCCCCAGGCGATAGATGTCCTCCACGTTGTCATCGAGGATCTTCTGGAATCGTCCGTCGTCGCCAATGAACACCAGCTCGCCGCCCCATTCGCCACGGTCGCTGCCTGCCAACCAGCCGTCGTCGACGCGCAGGGCGACGTCCGGGACCTGATCGATGGGCTGGCGATGTTCCACCAGGTTGCCTGGATGCACACGGATGATTTCGGCTCCAGCGGCCTTCTGTTCTTCCTCGTCCGCCGCCCCGTAACCGACGATTTCACTCCGATATTTCAACCGCTTGATCTCTCGGGCCGATGTGCTGGCATAGAGTTTGGTGCCACGGGGTTCGCGCCGGGCCTTCTCGAGCGGCTTTCGGCATTCGGGCAGATCTGCGTTGATCGATTGGTACTCGAAGAATGACATGGCGAAGTTGCCGCCAGCCCTACGATCGGGTGCGGTCGTGCCCGTCCGGATTTGCTTCGCGGCCTGTTTCGCGGCACTGCGGACCGGCGCATACCAGTGTTGCGCAGCAGTGCGATCCAGCGCTGCAAGGGCAGCGTGCGCTCGCAGGCGACCCAGTGAAGTCGCCGCTGCCCAGGCGACCGTCGCATCGGCGGGATCGTCCAGCGCGGCGACGAGCTCAGGCGTGCCCTCGACATAGCCGATGTAGCCAAGCGTTTCAGCCGCAGGGGCGCGCAGGGCCTGTTGATCCTCGAGAATCTTGACGACCGCAGGTCCGGCATCGTGTCCGGCAGCACCGACCTCGGCGAGGTCGCGCAGCGTCACCACGTCATGATTGCCGGCGAGGCGGCGAGCGAAAATCTCGCCGGCCTGCGACGATCCGATCCCGACCAGTGCCTGGTCGATCCAGGGGGAAAGGTAAGGTGCCGCCTCCCGCTCTTGCAACAGACCTGATTCCAACGGCCTCCCATCCGCTCCCAGCTCGGCGATCATCATCAGCGCGCCCTTGGCGGCCCGACCCGATCCGTTCCGATCGCGTGCGATCCGCATCAGGCCCGGTCCCGCTTCGGCGCGCTCCGGACCCATTTCCTTCAATACGGCACCCAGCAGGTAATGGGTCTCGTCCGTGCAAGGGATCCGACAACTGGCACGCTCGATCATGTACGGGATCGCGCGACGTCCGCTGAGTTGTACTGCGTACGCTTCCTGGTTTTCCGGTGCATCTTTCGAGACCAGGTAACGATCCACGGCTTCCTTTGCGGCCGCATCGGTGCGAATCCGCGCCAGGGCTGGAGCCAGCCACCCAAGCCCGCGGTCGAGGCCGTCCCGTATCTGGGGCAGGTAAGCCGGATCGATGGCCGGTGCATCGCGCAAGGTATAGGCGGCCAGGTCCGCAACCCTTTCGTCATCGTCTTTCAGCAGCGGGATCAGCGCCTCGACCGCGCCTGGATAGGCGAGGATCCGCTGCTTCAATTTGCCCGCATCTGATCCCATCCCGGCGTGCTCATCATTGTTGGCCAGAGCGGTTGTCCGTAGCGCGTGGATGCAGGCGGGCAGGTCGAGGCATTCGTTTTGCGGCGTACCCACCCCGGCCCCGGCGAACGATGCAAGCAATGCAAGCAATGCAGCTTTCCAAAAACGCATTTCTGTTCCCCAGGACATAGTCCATCACGATGATGCCAGAGGCGGCGCACTGAAATATCGAGGTGGGGCCTTGATGTAGCGCGCGCTCATCCACCCCGTCAGGCGGGCCCGTATTTGGGCTTTGCTGTTTTGGGCCGAGCGATCCAACAAAGGGGACGATCCAACAAAGGGGACGGAGGTGATTATTATTTACCTCCGTCCCCTTTAATTGTCCGAAGGATTTCCCTCGTCTCGCTCCTTGCCTGGAGGTCTGTTGAATCGACCGGGACCGCTGGATTGGCCGTGGGCGGCGAGGGGCTGCGAATGATCACCGATAGCACCACCATCAGCGCCACGGCGCAGAGCACTGCGCCGGCAATGAATGCCGAATGCGTGCCAGCGACGAAAGCGGCGTTTCCCGCCATTGCTTTGGATGCCCGCGCGAACACCGCTACGAGTGCGGCCAAGCCCAGCGAGCCGCCCAGCTGGTGCGCCACGTTCACCAAGCCCGAAGCGGCGCCGGCGTCGTTTGGCTGGACGCCCGCCACAGCGGACACCGTCAGAGGAGCGAGCGACAGACCCTGCCCGACACCAATGAGCACCATCGGGATCGCCACGCCAAGCATGTAGCTCGAATCCAGGTCGACCCGGCTCAGGCCAATCATCCCCAACACCGAGAACACCAGGCCGACCATAAGGATCTTCCGGTAACCAAATCTCCCCGCGAGGCGCGGCACGGCCATGGCGACAGCGAAGTTCGGAATGGTCGTGGGCAGGAACGCCAAGCCAGCTTGCGCCGGGCGATAGCCCAGCAGCGTTTGGAGAATCTGAGTGGTAAAGAACCAGAAACTGACCATCGCACCGAGGAACAGGGCGCGGGCGAGGTAAGCGGCTGCTCTTTCGCGGTGCGCGAAAAGCCGCAGCGGCATGATCGGCTCGGCCACGAGCCATTCGTTGACGACCAACGCAACCAGCAGGGCAACTCCGACGATCACTGCGGTCAAGGTGCCGGTGTCCTGCCAACCGTGGCTGGCCGAGCGCACGATGCCGTAGACCAAGCCTGTCATGCCCAGCGTGGACAACAGCGCGCCAGCTACGTCAAAGCGGCCCGGACGCGGCTTGGTTTCAGGCAAATATCGCAGCGCAACCCAGGCCAGTGCCGCGCCGATCGGCAGGTTGATGAAAAACCCGGCGCGCCATGAAACCAAGTCGGCGAACAAGCCTCCGACGACCAACCCAATGCTCGCGCCGACACCTGCGATGGCGCCGTAGTAGCCCACCGCTCGCGTCCGTTCTGGTCCCTCGGCAAAACTCGTGGTGAGCAATGCCAGTGTCGAGGGTGCGAGGATCGCCGCACCGATTCCTTGCAGCGCCCGCGAGGCCAGCAGCCACCCGGGCGATTGCGCCGTGCCAATCAGTCCGGACGCCAAGGTGAACAACCCCAGCCCAGCCACAAAGGCGCGTCGACGGCCGAAGATGTCGCCTACCCGGGCGCCGAGCAACAGCAGCCCGCCAAATGCGAGTGTGTAGGCATTCTGGACCCACGATAGTGCGGTTGTCGAAAACCCCAACCCCGCCTGGATCTTCGGCAAACCCGTGATGACGATCGAAATGTCGAGCACGATCATCAGGTAGCTGATGAGCACCACCAAGAGCACGGCGGTTTGATGCGGGCTACGCGAATTCATCAAAAAACCCTTCTTCAGTACGTGCTGGCGCTGGCGCGACGCATGAGCCATTCGCCGGCATGGTTGGAAAACTCGACATCCAGCTGCAGCGGCCACAAGCCTTCGGCGCCCCAGATCACGGCTCGCACGCGACTGCGCCCTCGCAGGCTTGCGCGCGCGTCATTCAGGCGCGTCACACGGACGTCCTCCTCGACTGAGCTCCCGTACTGCATGCGGCCATTGTCGATTTGCGCCAGCCATTCCTCGCGGGGCTGCTGGTAGCCGGTCATGTGCACCAGGATGAACTCATCTTCGAGCAGGCGTGCGAGCCGTTGCGAGTCTGCGGCCACCATCGCCTCTTGCATCTGCCGGTACTTCGAGATCAGCACCTCGGCGGTGGGGCAGGTGGAAGTCACGCCTCGTACGCTGGCTTCGCGACTGCGCCTGCACGCATTGCGGCGATCACGCCACCGTCGATCAGCAGGTCGCTGCCCGTGACGAAGCCGGCGTCGGGGCCGAGCAGAAAGGCCGCCGCGGCAGCGATCTCCTCCGGTGGCGCCATGCGCCTGGATGGCGAGGCTTGGACCAGGGCGCGATACATATCGCCGGTCTTCGATTCCAGCTCGTGGCGCGCCAACGGCGTCATGATGATCCCGGGGCTAATGGCGTTGACGCGCGCCCCGCGTGCGCCCCAGCTGATCGCCGCGGCCTGCACGCGCAGGGCATTGGCGCGCTTTGCGGTCATGTAGGCCACCCCGGAGTCAGGGATCGCGTTCGGCTGCAGAAAATCCAGCGCGAGCAAATGGTCGGCCGGCGTGTAGGCCAATGCCTGGTCCTGCTCAACCGGCAAGGCGGGGAGCATGTGCCCGGCCATGCTCGAGATCACCAGTCCCGCGCCCCCGGGGGCTATGACGGCTTCGAACTCCTCAAACACCACGGCGGTCCCGTAAAGGTCCACGGCGAGCACTTTGTCCACGGGCGCCATATTGGGCGACAGCCCTGCCGTGTTGATTACCTGCATCACTTTGCCGAGCTCAGCAGCGGCAGTGGCGAGCGCGCGAACCGACTCGCGCGACGACACGTCTACCTGGCGAGTCTCGACCTCGTAGCTGGCGCCGCGCATCGCCTCGGCGGCTATACCCAGGGTCTTTTCGTTCAAGTCGGCCAGGAGCACGACCTTTCCGATACCCTGGCGGCGTGCAATGGCGGTCCCGATCCCGCCCGCGCCTATTACAACCACGACATCCCTTTTCATCGTTATCTCCTGGATTAGATCGAGCTCAGCGATCGATCATTCGTTGGGCCGGCTCGGTGTACCGGGGCGCGGCCATCTGCATCTGGGCCGTGGTGACGTCGATCTCGCGAAGCTCTTCAGCGCTGAGTGCGACGTTCGCGCCGCCGAGGTTTTCTTGGAGCCGATGAAGCTTGGTCGTGCCGGGAATCGGTACGATCCACGGCTTTTGCGCCAGGAGCCAAGCCAATGCGATCTGGGCCGGCGTCACCTGCTTGCGGGCTGCGAGCTGCTGGACGCGCTCGACCAGCGCCATGTTGGCGCGGCGGGCTTCGGTCGAGAAGTTGGGCGCCGTACTGCGAAAATCGGTGCTGTCGAACGTCGTGGTCTCGTCCATCTTCCCCGTGAGGAAGCCTTTGCCCAAGGGACTGAAGGGCACGAAGCCGATGCCTAGTTCTTCCAGCGTGGGCAGGATCGCCGCTTCCGGCTCGCGCCACCACAGGGAGTATTCGCTCTGCAACGCCGTCACCGGCTGCACCGCGTGTGCGCGCCGGATATTGGCCACCCCCGCTTCCGAAAGGCCGAAGTGCTTCACCTTGCCGGCCTCGATCAGTTCCTTGACTGCGCCGGCGACGTCCTCCATCGGCACGCCGGGGTCGACGCGGTGCTGGTAGAAAAGATCGATCCGGTCGGTGCCCAGTCGCTTGAGACTCGCATCGGCCACCGCCTTGATGTGTTCCGGGCGGCTGTTCAGCCCGCCCCTACGGTTGCCTTCGGCGTCGATGTCGAAGCCGAACTTGGTGGCGATGACGACGCGGTCACGCAGGGGCGCCAGTGCTTTGCCCAGCAGCAGCTCATTGGCGAAAGGACCGTAGATTTCGGCGGTGTCAAAAAATGTGACGCCCATGTCCGCTGCGGACCGGATGAGCATGATCATGTCCTGCTCGTCGCTGGCGGGCCCGTAGCCGAAGCTCATGCCCATGCAGCCCAAGCCGAGCGATGACACTTCGAGCTCGCGAAGAAAACGAGATTGCATTTTTTTGTCCTCCACAGGAGATGGATCAGGTGTTGCTCACGCCAAGGCTTGCGCTTGTATGAAGTCCGGGCGTGACGGCGAGTTTGACGATCAGAGCGGATAACGAATCCAGCGATACGTCGCGACCGCGAAACGGCTCGCCCTTTTGGGTAACTTGAGCTTCACCAGCGGACCCCGGTGTGAACCAGCCAGGTCGCAGTAGGGTGTAGTCCAGCCCTGACGCCTCCACGACTGCTGCGGAATCGCGATACGGATCCAGAATGCTGCGGTAGCGCTCGCCGGGCACTTCGCCGTAAATCCCCATGGAGCTAACGAAGATCAGCCGTGTGCGTCGCGTTGCGCGCATGGCTTTCACGATGCTTTCCGCCTGCGACTTCATGTCGCCAGCCAAGCTGGCGAACACCACGTCCTGATCGCGCATAGCGGACTGCAACGCCATCTGGTCGAGCACGTCGCCTTCGACGATCGTCACGCGGGCGGGGTCGGGGGTTGGGAGCCGGTTGGCCCGTCGCAGGTACAGGGTCAAGCGGACATCCGGCTGTTCGAGGAGCACGCGGGTGGTGTTGCGGGCCAGTTGACCATTGGCACCGAGGATGAGGATGTTTTTCATGCCATGCAGTGTGCGCGGCGGTGATCCGGTTGATTAGACGGTGGAATTCGAATGGACCTATGATCAGGGCTCATGAATCGCTCAGGAGCCGGACGTGACTCGGGAAAGCTACGCGGACTACCAAGCGTTCCTGATGGTGGCCCGGGAGCGCAGCTTCACCAAGGCGGCGGCAAAGCTGGGTGTGTCGCAATCGGCCCTGAGCCATACCGTACGAGGCCTGGAAGCAAGGCTGGGGTTGCGGCTGCTCACGCGCACCACGCGCAGCGTGTCCACCACCGAGGCCGGCGAACGACTCTACGTCGCGCTGACGCCGAGCTTCGAAGACATCGATGCCGCCATCGCCGCGTTGAGCGACCTGCGCGATCGCCCCAGCGGCACGATCCGGATCACGACCAGCGAACACGCCGCCACCACCATTCTTTGGCCGGTTCTCGAGCAATTCCTGCCCCAGTATCCCGACATCCATGTAGAAGTGATCACCGATTCGACGCTAACCGACATCGTCTCCGGGCGCTTCGACGCCGGCATCCGCCTTGGCGAACAGGTCGCCAAGGACATGATCTCCGTGCGGATCGGCCCGCCGATGAGGATGGTCGTGGTCGGCACGCCTGGCTACCTTGCTTCGCGTCCCCCCATCGAATCGCCGCGCGATCTCACGCAACACGATTGCATCAACATTCGCTTCATGACCCGGGGCGGCCTTTACCCTTGGGAGTTCGAGAAGGACGGGGACGCGCTGAATGTGCGCGTCGAAGGCCGCTTGACCTTCAACAGCATCCGACAGGTTCGCGAAGCGGCACTCTCAGGATTCGGGCTCGCTTACCTGCCGCAAGATATGGTTACGTCCGGCGTGGCAGCAGGAAGGCTGCACGAGGTGCTTCTGGACTGGTCGCCCCCGTTTCCGGGTTACCACTTGTATTACCCAAGCCGACGGCAGCCATCTCCGGCCTTTTCATTGCTGGTTGACGCGCTACGCGCGCAGGCCTGACCGGCAGCGTCGCGCCGCCGATGTCCCCCAAGGCGTCTTGCTATCGCGCGTCCGATTGAATCCGCTTTCCCTAGGCGTGCTCCGCGCGATTTTCACGCTCGACCACGCCCCATAGCACCACCAGCAAACCTGCCAGCAGCCCCAACGTGAGCGTCGCGGGCAGATTGGCGGCGGCAATGGCGAGCGGTACGAGCGCAACTGCAGCGACCACACGCGATCGTGGAAGCCTTCCGGTAACAAAGTGCAAGAACCATATCTGCACGGCCAGATAGGCAGCAGGCCCCGCGGCGAGAAGCGTCGCCGTCAACGGCGACAATGGATGGGTGGGGTGAGTGATCGCCAGCTCCATGGCAACGGCCAAGGCAATCAAGCCACCGACCACAAGGCATTCGCCGTTGAGCGCCAGCCGCGAGGCCAGGATGGGATCGCTGGTTCGGTGAGCATGCCTGTCCACGAAATGATCCGAGCCGCTGAAGTACAACCCCCACAGCGCGATCAGCACCACAATCGCGCAGGCGCCCGTGACGTAGGTGAGCAACTCGGGGGATGCGTGCGCGATCGCCGCGCCCGCCGTTAGCACAACCTCGCCCAACGCGATGATCAAAAATAGACGCACGCGCTCGAGCATGTGCGCCGAGTCGAAATCCATGTTGCGCGAATCGAGCTTTTCGCCTGGCCAAGGATGTGCCAGCCACGTGCCGACCAGATCGATCCCGGCAGCGGCGGCCCACCACAGCAGGCGCGCGGGCGGTGGCACCATGGCCCCGACAACCCAGAGAGGCGTAGTGATCAGGATCCACGCCAGCATGCGGCGGTAATGCCGCCGCAACGTCGAGTTGGGCGACTCGGGAATCGTCGACAACAGCGTTCGCCCCAGCTGGATCAGCAGCATGGGCCCGACGAATGCAAAAGCGGATTGAGCGAAGGCGTTGGTGATGGCCGCATTCATGAACAAACCGATCACCATCACCAGCAGCATCATGACCCTAACGTGTCCGGGTCGATGCGCGAACAAGGTCGCCTCAAAGCTTGTGTACGACCAAACCGCGAACACACCCACGAGCATGACCGAAGTCTGTGCCGCGCCTCGCCAGCTCAAGTGAGCAAGCAGGTAGTGAGAAAGCTGGGACACCGCGAATACGAAAACCAAGTCGAAGAACAACTCGAGGGGAATGACCTCGTGCCCACGATTTGGGTGCCTCGAAGTGGCCATGCCGCGTCCTGACGGGGCTAGATGGAAAGCCTACCTCACCAACAGCAATGGCGCCTGCTGGCAGCTCCGCTTTGGGTCGAACTCGCCCAGTTAAGACCTCAACGATCGTCAGCACATGACGCTACGGCGGGCAGGCACATGGTGGAACTCCTTCAACCTGGGAGAACCCCATGAATACCGTCGTCACCAAATGCCATAGCGAGCGTTGGAACAAAGGAAAACTGACTGGCCAAAAAGCACCGCTCAGGCTCTGCGACATCTGGGTCATTCGCGCGCGGCTCCAGCTTGGCCATGAGACGCGAGACCTAGCCCTGTTCAACCTTGGCATCGATTCGAAGCTTCGAGCGTGTGACTTGGTCAAGATGAAGGTGCGCGACATCGGACATGGCACACAGATCGCCAGCCGAGCGATCGTCATGCAGCAAAAGACCAAGGAGCCAGTTCAGTTCGAGATCACGGAGCAAACCAGGAAAGCGGTCCGAGCATGGATTGATTTCGCGAAGCTACAACCGGATAGCGCGCTGTTACCCAGTCGCATACATGACTCACCGCATCTTTCGACCCGGCAGTACTCGCGAATCAATAAAGGGGACGGAGGAAATTAATAATTACCTCCGTCCCCTTTTATTGCCAGAAGTTCACCGTGGACGGCAGGCCGGTCGAGATGGACGCGGTGGATTCGTCGACGTGGGTGAAGTTGGATGGGGAGTGGAGGTGTGCTGCGCATACCGAGAGCGAGGCCAAGCAGGCCTGACGCCGTCGCCCGGCATGGAAAATGCGAAGGTCAGGTGCGATGTAGCGGCTCGTGGCGCGTCACCACTTCCACCAGCACGACCACCGGTCCGGAGCCCGCAGTCATTCGCCCGCCTCCTGCTCAGCTTGCAAATATCGTTCGAGCCGCTCCTTGCGCTGCGGAACGGCGGCATCGATATCCAGCTGGATCACTTTGGCCCCGGTCCGGGCCAAAGCTTCGCGGATCGCCGGCATGTGGGCATCGTCTGCCGCGACGTAAATCCGGGTCGTGGCGAGGAATCCCGGCTTGGCGTGCTTCGCCTTCTCCTGGATGACCTCGGTCAGAGACCTCCTGCGAGGGAGAGGCGAGCATCAGCACGCCATCCTGGTGCAGGTCATCCGAGAGCGCATCGCCGAGATAGCCTGCCAGCAGTTTGAACTTCGGATCGCTGCGCAGCGGCACGACCTCGGTGCCGGGATATCCATCATCCCACTCGGGATCGATGCGGAAGAAGGCCTCGACGAGATAGTCGTACCAGGCCCGGGTCTCGCCGTCGCCCGGCGGCAGGAGTGGCGCGATGAAACGCGCCCTTGCCTCGGCAACGAGTTCCTTGCGCCGGACATCCGACGCCCTTGCCGACGCCAGGGCATTCGTCCATGCGTCGCCGGCCGGTGGCTCGAACGCACCATCCGCAAGACCGAACCGCACATCGACCGAGCGCACCTGTGAGCCGCCTTGCCACTCTTGCGACTCCCTGGTCGGAACGACGACCGGTATCACCAGCTGCCTTGCTTCCTCATCGATCCTGGGTTCGCCTCGCCAATGCAGCGAACTGACGCTGCGTGGCAGCGCGTCGACGTAATACCCCGGCAGGAACGACGACAGGCCGAACTTGCGCACCCGATCGCCCTTGGCGTCATAGATCGCAATCGCATCGTCGCCCCAGCCGACGGTGTGCCAGTTGTCCAGCGTCGCCGTTATCCCGTCATTGGAGACCAGTGCGGTGACGGGCGATACATCGTTCACCAATGGCGCTTTCCAGGCGGTACGCCAATGCCCGTCGTCCAGGTGTTCCATGTGCCCGATGGGGCTCTTCTGCGTATCGCCCGGGATGCCACCGGCGTTCGACTTGCCGGCGACCTTGTCTTCGAAATACCCCAGCTGGCTGGTTAGCTCGCGGGGATAGACGGTCAGCCGCCACTGGCCGTTCGGCGATCGGTAGCGTTCTACGCCAGGCGGTGCCCAGCTATCGGCCATCAGCATATTGGTGAACAGCAACGACACAATGAGCCAGAGGCCCAGCAAGTTCCGTTTCATGGCAGCTCCAGTAGTTCGCCTTCGAGCATGAGCGCCTATAAAGGCGCCAAATAGGAGGGCGGAAGCAATTTTGATTGCCTCCGTCCCTTTCGTTCGCGTGTTCCAGACCCCGGTGCTGGCCTGCATGGATCAAAAGGACGTTAGGGTGCGACCTGTTTTTTTTTGCTTTTGGCATGGATGGAATTCATGGCAACTGTCGTGTAGGTGCCAGCAGCACGCGAACTTCCAGCTCCGGATAGCCGCCAGTGGTCGGACTATCCACCCGATCAGAATAACTGGGCGTATCGAGCAACACGCTGTGCTTCTCATTGCTCAGATAACGACCCAGGAAGTCGGCTATGACATTCCTCGATATTCGGATGACGCGGTCCGGATCCACCTCGTAGCGGTGACGACGCTTCCAGTCATCGTCGGCAAAGGCACGGTAGAAGAAGATCAGGTCGGAAAAATACGCATGCCCCGTTCCCTTGACGACTGCCACGTAGACTGGCGCTCCGGCCGACGGTTGATAACTGCCGTTGTCGAGTTCTAACCGGTTGTAACCGCCGATGAGATGCAAAAACGGGGCCCCAACAGTTAGCGATCCACGTGCATGTTTGTCCGTTGGGTCGCGCACGGCGCCTTCCATCGCAATCGCCGCCCGGATGCGGGGATCCTGGGATAGTCGTCCGGCAACGGTGCCTCCGTAGGAGTGACCTAGTACGGCAACCCTGCGGGTATCGGCGGGCAGGTCAGCTATGAGGCTTCCCGCTGTGATCTGGTCCAGCACGAAGGTCAGGTCTGCAGCCCACTCCTGCGCGTGCCGTGCAAGGAACAGTTGCCGCTCGGGTTCATCCTTGATCGTTGGCCATGCGCTCATGTCCAGGCGACTGTGGTCGTCGTACTCGATAAGTGCAGCGCCATGCGGGTGGTTTACGCCAATCACGATATAGCCGCGACTGGCGAGATCCTCGGTGTAGCTTTGATAAAGCGTGACCGGCCACGACAAGCCATGTGAAAACAGCACCACTGGAAATTTTCCAGCGGCTGGCGGTGCGCCAACGTAGGCGTGTGCTTGGATCTTTGACTGGAAACCTTCCGGTAGTGGAAATTGTTCCGTCAGGGCATGCCCCATGTCGGCATCGGCCCAGGCCTTCAACTTGCCTCGGGATGATGCTGCGGGATACCAGATTTCAAGTTGGAGGCGACGCTTTACACCCTGGGTTGCCAGGACATCCTGACGGGGCGATTGCAAGGTTAGCGTGCGGTAACCGATGGGAGAGTCGCCTTCGTACGGCACTGTGGCGAGCATCTGGGCATGAGCGCCAGACACGCCAAAGAGCAAGGCAATAAGCCAGATCCAGCGTTGCATGTCGTCTCCAGTGAACCCGATGGATCCATCCTAGCGCCGGTATGCGAGAGGATGTTTCCAACCCAGCCCGCTCCGTGAGAATATTTCTCACGGCAATCGAGGTGTGGGGATGGATGCGCTCGACCATAGAATTCTGAATCTGATCCAGGATGATGCCGGTATCGGCGTTGCCGAGATGGCTGAGCGATGCCATTCCTCGGCGGCGACGTGTGCGCGACGTCTGGTACGTCTTAGGCAACAGGGCGTGATCTGCAAGGAAGTTGCCTTGATCGCCCCGGCATGGTCGCCAACTCCGCTTGCGGTCTGGATCGAGGTCACTCTCGAGCGCCAGGGCGCCCAGCGGCAGAACGAATTCCAGTCCCGGATGGAGCGACTGCGTGAAGTATCGCAGTGCTACATGGTCGCTGGGGAAAGCGACTACGTGTTGTGCGCGCACTTCACTGATATGGACGCATGCAAACGGTTCATTGAAAAGCGACTCGATGGAGATCCGAATGTGCGCAAATTCAGGAGTCTGTTCGTGATTGAGCAGACGAAATTCGAAACTGCGTCAACATTCCCGATAACCTAAGAAATCTCTCGCAAAGAGATATCCAAGAACGGGGCTGATGTTCACTTTCCCGGGTCAGTTCAACCTGGCCCCGCTCTTGGCGAAGCGGCCTGGGCCAAGCGTGGGCGCCCCGACCCGGCGATCAGCCATTGGACAAATGGCTTTCGCCCAAGCCGACGGCTTCGACGGCGCGCGCGGACAGGCGTGCATAATCGTCTTCCACGCCGTCGAGATGCCTGAACAGCGAAACCAGCGCCACCACCCGGCCACTGAACGTCCCAAGGTCCAGGGGCGCGAGGGGATCGATGTCGGCTACGCCATGGATCGAATTGCCGTCGTAGACGATCAAGTCGCCTGCGCGACAGAACCTTTCGTAGTGGAAGCGCCTCCGGCCATGGTCCACGTAGGCCCCGCCTTCCGCAAAGTCCCTGTCCGGCTGGCTCAGCAACAGCATGACCTGGTAGTAACCCATGCCGCTTTCGACCGTGGCCAACTGCGAATAGACGTCGCGATGCGGCACCATGAAGCCGCCGCCGCGCGGGTATTGCTGGATTCGCGTGCAGGACCAGTACCCGTCGTCCGTTGCGTCCACTGCGAAGTCGGGATCAAGGTCGAACAACAGGTTGCGGAACCGCGCAACCTGGACGAAGTGCGCGCGCATGCCGTGGATGTCGTCGTCGAAGATCGGGTTGTAAAGCACCCGCATGAAGCGGCCGAGCGTGCGATGGCTGCCAATCCCCGAATTGGCTCCGACCTGGAGCTTCTGGAAGTTGCGACGCACCGCGCCGCTGTCGCGCGGATCATGCTTTCGATCATCGCCCGGATCGAAGCGCGCACGGATGCCTCGGAGCACTGACTCCATCCGCGCGGGATCGAACAATCCCCTGACGCAGGCAAGCGAGTGTTCGGCGACGGTGCGGCGAACGCGGGCGACCCCCAGGGTTTCCAGCGAATCCGCGTGCAGCAGCGAAGAAGCGAACTGCCGCCCGTCTTCGTCCATCGAGCGGGTCGGTTCCGGCTGCGCGTCGTCCATGCTCGCGGTTCCGGGTCCTGGTTCCATCAGCGCCAGGCCACGATGGCCTGGAAAGGCTTCACCACGTCGGGGACCAAGCCTTCTGCCGTGCGCTCGCGTTTCCACCGTGCCATCAAGTTGTATGGCGCACGCGGCAAGGCACCGTAGCGACGGATGTCCATGGTGGAAAACCCGGCGGCAAGTGCCGCCCGGCGAAGGTTGCCTGGCGTCAGGCGGTAGATCCCGCGTTCGGCGCGCCAACTCATGCCCGGGGTCAACGCAATCTGCACCGGGAACAGCGGATGGCACGGGTTGGGCTCGACGAAGACCATGCGGCCTCCGGGTCGCAACGTCGCATAGGCGGCGCGGAAGTACCGTTCCAGTTCCGGCAGGTGATGGAGCACGAAGAATCCAACCATCGCATCGCAGCGGATGTCGCTGTTTTCGAGGACGTCGGCGATGTCTCCGCAACGGATCGACAAATTGTCCCGCGCGCCCAGGGCCTGCTCGGCCTCGGCCGCCAAATGCGACGACAGCTCGATGGCCGACACCGCCAGGTCCGCTGCCAGCAGTAGCCGTGAGAACCGGCCCAGGCCGGCACCCCACTCGCAAACCGACTCGCCGGCCTGCAGCGCTCCGGTCGCCATGACTTCGTCGAAATGACGATGGATGTACGGGGTATCGAGCGCGAGCATGCGCACCGGCCGGCGGCGTGCGAAATACGCCATTTGGCGCTCGAGCGCCGCGGTGTGTTCGGGGGGAGTGGCTGCTGGAGTCATGTACGTCCTGGATATCCGAAAAGAAATCTCGAAGCGCGAAAGGCCACTATCTGCCACAGGGACCTGGCAGCCTTGATGCTTCGGCCCAGCGAGGTATAGCTGGAGTTTCCACGGTGGCGGCGCGAACGCTGGACCGTTACGCAACCACTGGTCGTTGCGGCGGAGGCGACCAGGACCAGCAGCGAGCGACGCTCGTCCTGGCAGGCATTGATGCGCTCGACCGTGGCCCGATCCAGCAATGCGTACAGGCATGCCCCGGGCGGCAGCCCCCCGATGGTAGAGAACAACGCCCGGTACAACCGCGATGTCAGTCGGCGGCCACGGCTGGAATACAGGCCGGTCCGACGAGCGAACACCACGTCGGACTGGTGTCGCATGGGCCACAGTTGCTCGAGTGCCTCTGGCGGATCCTGCAGGTCGGCATCGAGGATCGCCACCCACGCACCGCGACTCAACCCAAGGCCCGCACGCAACGCGGCATCCTGGCCCTGGTTGCGTGGCAGTCGCAGGACGCGCACCCGCGGATCACGCATCGCGGCGGACTCGGCCAGGCTGCCGCAACCCTCCGGACATGCATCGTCCACGAGGATCACTTCGATGTCGACGCACAAGCGATCGCTGACCGCATCGATCCGCGCGAGCAACTCTTCCAGTTGCTGCGCCGTACGGTAAAGCGGCAGTACCCAGCTCAACGCAACAGGCGGGCCCTGGACCGGATGCGGCATGCGGGACGACGAGGCGATCATGACGGCTGGGATGCCAGCAGGTAGTCACGCCCCGGCTTTGATCGAGCCCAGCGCCAGCACTGTGCCAACCCCTGCGCCAGCGAGATTCGCGGCTGCCATTCCAACCCCTCTGCGACCGCTGGCACGTGTCCCGGCTCGGCGTCGCCATAGCAATCGCCGTGCCGATACGGCGTATCTGAAATCAAGCGTTTGCCGACGATGTCTTCCAGCAGCGTGGCGACTTGCTGCGTGTCGTGGACCTCTCCCGAGCACACGTTGTAGGCCCGCGCCGTCGAGGTGGCGGCAGCGGTACTGGCCAGGCACGCAGCCGCGATGTCTTCGTAATGGACCCAGTCACGGCGACGGGGCACGGGGGACAATCCAACGAGCCCGCCGGTCAACCCGGCCCGCAGCAGGCTCGGGACGAGGCGGTCGCGCTGCTCGTAAGGTCCGTACCCGGTAAACACGCGTAATTCGGTCAATGCGATCCCCGCCTGTGCAGCCAGCCGGGCCACCAGCAGGCTCTCCGACGCCTTGACCGCACCACGGAACGTCCGCGGCACCATCGCGGCACCCGGACGCCAACCACCGTCGGTGTCGCCATAGCAAGTGGCGCTGCCAATCCATGTCAGGGGCCCGGCAAACCTGGCGTCGCGCAGCGACTCAAGCACCGACAACACGCCTTTACACATGCCCAGCAGCAACTGCCTGCATTCTGCTTCGCCAGATGCATGGCCGACCCCGGGCAACGCAGCCATCACCACCCAGTCCGGCCGCACCATGTCGATCACCCGGCGCACGGACGCGGCATCGGTGGCATCGAGCCGGTGATGGCGGATGGTCGGTGCAGCAGCCAGGCGCGGGGAATTGCTGGTCGAGCGCGTTCCGATGTGCGTCTCGATGCCGGCCTTGTCGGCATGGCGGGCGACCGCCGAGCCGATCGCACCGTGGCCCCCGACGATCAGCGCACGCATGCCATTGCCTGCCGCTGCGTGGCCCGGCCAGCGGGCGATGGACCGAGCAGCCCGCCGAGTTCGCGATGATCGAGTTCGACTTGCGCCGGACTGCGCGATTGCAACCGGGCGACTTCGGCACCGATCTCACCTATGGCACCGCTCATGGCTTCGGCGCGGACATCCGACCGGAACCCGCGGCGGGCAACCGCGAACGCGCATCGCACACGCACCATGGCCGCAAGCAGCAACCGTTGAGGTATCGGCGCGCCCCCGCCGGGTCGAGTGACGCCCGCGAATGCCAGCGGACCCGGGTAGTCATCACGAAACCGGTCGATGGTTCCGTCCACGATCGGCGCGAACAGGTCAACGTGGCCATTGTCGATCCGGTAGTCGTGCAGGCCGATGTAAGCGCGCACGATCGGCAATAGAGCCAGCTCGCGGCCCAGGCGCATCGCCTCGCGCGTCTCGATCATCAAGCCCAGGGCGGCGGCCCCATCGATGGCATGCAGGCATTGTTCGACCTCGTCGACGCTGCGCACCATCGGCAACCACACCTCCGTGGCACCATGCTCGATAGCCAGACGACACTCCTGTGCTCGTTGGCCGGGGAAGTTGTTGATCCTGCAGGCCACCCTGTTGCCAACGGCAGCGCGGATGACCTGCAGGTCGCCGATCGTACCGTCATTGATTTCGGTATCGCGTCCGTCCTGTCGCACCGCCTTGCCGCTGGATTCCCAGTCAACCACGACACGCGTGACGCCCGCGCCGGCGGCTGCGGCGGCGTAGCGGGGATCGTGAGAGAACAGGAGGACGTCCAAGGGCCGGGCCGCGATCAGGGCGATGCCAGGCAGGCATTCGTGTCGCATGCGGGTTTGCGCGCGACCAGGACCAGGCTCGATCCAACCGGCGGCCGGGACCATCGGCCCAGGCCCACCTCGAAACGATTCACCGCTTCCAGCAATGCGTTGAGGACAGGACCCGGCCGGTCCTCGGCCGAGGTATCGCCGCCGCCACGCAGGCGGGCACCGATCCGCGACGCCACCAGCAAAGGTAACAACAAGCATTGGTAGCCGAATAGGCGCTCAACCTCGAATCCCGCATCCCGTACCCGCCGGGCCAGCGCCGATCGCGTATACCTGCGCCGGTGGCCTGCCAATGTGTCGCGTGCGCTCCACAGCCAATTGTATGCGGGCACGGCGACGAACAACTGTCCTCCCGGCGCAAGGACGCGATACAGCTCCGAGAGGGCCAATGCGTCGTCGGCGTGCTCGAGCACGTCGAACGAACACGCGGCGTCGACGGTGGCGTCAGCAACCGGGAGGGACTCGGCCTGTCCCACGATGAATCGCGATGGATCAAGTCCGCTGTGCGCCGCCCAGGGATCGACGCCACGCGCGAGGAACCCGTGCTTCACGAGCGCCTGGACCAGCGCCCCTGTGCCGCACCCCACGTCGAGTATGCGTGCGCCCTGAACCAATCCGCTGCGCATTATGGTTTCGAGCAACAGTTCCCGCCGCGGGCCGTACCAGAAGTGCGCAGGCTCGCCCTCGGCGATGACTTCCAGCCTCTGCGGCGGGAAGGTAACGGGCGTGCAACGGGTCATGGGTACGGCGCGATTGCCGACGGTTCCGTGTGTATGCCATGGTGCTGGCATCCGATTGTATCCTGCGGCAGGCGCACGCGCGCCCGTCCCGATCGTACCCGGGTCAAACGAGATGCTGGAAGACCTGCTTGCCTGCGCCCTCATCGCCGCCGTGGCCTCGGTGGTGATGTTGTCGTCCCGGTTGCATGCACCGCTGGGCGCCGACGAGGGCTACCTCTGGTACGGCTTGCAACAGCTGCTCGGCGGACGGATGCCGCACCGCGACTTCAAGTCCTACGAGCCAGGCCGGTACTGGTGGCTGGGCATGTTCGCCCGCGGCTTCGGTCCCGGCCTGCGGGTGTTGCGTTACGGGACCCATGCGTTCTTCGCCTTGTGTCTTGCGGCCACGCTGTTTTCCCTGCGCAAACTGGGACTCGCTTGGCCCATAGTGGCGTGTACAGGGATTGCGCTGACCGCCCTGTCGCATCCGCAGCACAAGCAATTCGAACATGGCGCGGTACTCCTGGCATTCGCCACGCTCCAGTGGGCCTGGGCGTGGCCCTCGCCCTGGTCGATGGCCAGCGCGGCCGCCACGGTCGGATTGGCCTCACTGATGGGCTTCAATCTGTTGCTGTACTTCGCAGCGGCCCTGCTGGTCACCGTGACCGCCTCCGCCTGGGTGGGCAGGCCGGGTGTCGACGCCACGACTTTCATTGCGCTGGCGGCAGGTGGCGCAGCGGGATTGTTGCCGTTCTGCCTGTTGCTCTTGTCGCCCGGCTTCGCGCGCAATTTCCATCAACGCCGGATCGGCAGCGTCCTGGCGCGCGGCGAAAGCAACCTGTCTCTGCCAAGACCGTGGCCGTGGCGCTGCGCCCCACTCCAACTGCAAGGCCTGGATCGAGCCCACCGAGTCGCGCTGCAGTGGATCTTCCTGGCCTTGTTCGTGGTGCCGCTCGTCGCCATCGCCGCTGCAGTGGCCTGGCCCGTATCTCATGGGTCGCTGCTGCCGGCGGCTACGCTGGGCGTTTTTCTTGCCCACCATGCGGCAAGCCGCGCCGACCCCCCACACATCACCCAGTCGCTCGCGCCCGTGTGCCTGATTGCGCTGCTGTGGTCGGCACGGGTGCCTTGGGCGGCTGCCGGCATCGCCGCCGCATCAATCTGGCTGACATGGCCCCTGCAACCGCGCGTGCAACTGCGCAGGTCCGAGGGAGCCGTCTTGCGGCGCGACACCGATGGCCTGGAGGTCGGGTTCGGGGGTGCCGAGGCGCGGTTGTTCGATGCGGCCACCACCCTGCGCGCAGGCAACTCCGGCAAGCATCCCTGGCTGTTTGCAGCGCCGGCATTTCCAGCGCTGTATGCGTGGCTGGCAGTGGACGCACCGGTCTACGACACGTTTGCATTGCACCCGTCCGCAGCGCACACGCAGGCGGACATGGTCGATGGCATCGAGCGCTGCGCGGTGACCGCCGCCATCGTTTCGAACGCCGCCATTGATGGACGCGACGACCTGCGCTTCGAGCACACGCATGCCATTGTCTGGTCCCACCTGCACGCATCATTCCATGCGATGGCACGGCCGGACCTTGGCCCCGATGTCATGGTCTTCACCCGGCCCGCGCTGTCCGGGATGGACGCCGTACAGCGCTCCAAGGCATGAACAACCCGTCCAGAGGGCATCCCCACGATGCCTGCACACCAGTCGTCCGATCCACTCCGTCCCGCAGAACGGGGTCACGCGGACCGGGGTCAGATGCACGCAGAACGGCACGCACGCCCAAAACGGGGTCCCAAAACGGGGTCCACCCAACTACACGGGGTCAGGTTCACTTATGAATCCGCGCCGCGCGCCAGCCAGTAAGAACGGGGTCAGATTCACTTATGCATCCCCGCCGCGCGCCAGCACGAAAAAGTGGTTGGGGACAAATATGCATGCCATGACTGTTTCTGGGGTGTCGTATGTCTAACTGTCTCCGACACCTTCCCCCGACATTTTCCGCCTCATGATCCGGCAATAAACCGGTATCACGATCCCCAGCGGCGCATAGGCCCACCCGGCCACCGGCATGGCATCCGGAAACGCTGCCGCGATCAGCGTCGACAGCAAGCCGGCGGCAAACAGGATGCACCACGTCCCCAGTTCCACCCGCGTCTCGGTGCGTTCCACTGCGTTCAGCGCCAGGGCATTGCGTCGCCGCCATGCGTGCAGGTTGAGCAGGATGATCGCGATCGACATGGCCATGAAGCCGATGCCGTAGATGACAAACATGCGGTTGACGTCCGGCATGCCGGTGAGGCCCAGGGTGCGGTAGTCGGGGCCGATCGGCAGGCCGGTGGCGATGGCCATGAAGCTGGCCAGGGCGTTGCTCATGTAGCGCAGTGGGTATACGAACAGCAGCACGGCGAAGACCAGCACGCAGCTGAGCACGACGGTGGCGCTGTCATCCAGTCCGTAGCGGCGGCTCCAGCGGTGGTGCGCGTTCCAGAACGCCATCAGCAGGGTGGCGCCCAGCAAAAATCCGGGGACCTGGACGAGGGTGCCGGTCAGCGCCTGCATGGTGGTCGGTGGGTCGAGCGAGATGACCAGCAGGGTCAGTGCGAACGCAAACGCGGCGTCGGTGAAGGTCTCGATGCGCGTCATGTCCTGGCCGCGCACCCGGAAGCCATCCGAGTCGCGCGGGGCCTGGTCGCGTGGATTGGTCATCGCCCGCTCCCCTCAAGTGGGATGCGCCGCGGCGTGCGCGGCGCCGATCCAACCTAAACGACGGTCGCTGGCGTGTCCAACCGGGCCCGGGTCGATTGGATGGCCGTCTGCCCCGGAGTCGAGCTTCGCGCGCGGTGCGTTTTTCCAGCCAATGGCGCGTTGCAAGCGGGTCCTGAGGCAGGTCCCGGCGGCAACCCCGCTAAGGGATTGCACGCCCATTCCAGCTGTGTATACTGTGTATATGAAGTATGGGTTCGTATTCGCGCAAACCGACAAGCGGCCCATGTATCAACAGATCATGGATCAGGTCTCGCAACGCATCGCCGTGGGCGATTGGCCGCCCAATACGCCGCTGCCGTCTGTGCGCGAGCTGGCGGCCGACATCAAGGTCAGCGTGATTACGGTCAAGCGCGCCTACCTGGAACTCGGGCGGGCCGGCGTGATCGCGACCCAGCAAGGCAAGGGCACCTGGGTCAGCGGCGACCTGGACATGGCTCGGCTGCAGCGCGAGGAGTTGGCGGAGCACCTGGCCCAGGCCGGCAAGCTGGCCACGTCGCTGGCGATCCCCGAGGCCGAGTTGCTGGACATGCTGAAGAAATACACCAAGTGAGGAGTTGAAGACGATGGACGCGCCACTGGCGATCGAGTGCAGCCACATCAACAAGCGCTACCCGCATTTCTCGTTGTGCGATGTCGACCTGTCGGTCGAGCGGGGCACGGTGATGGGGCTGGTGGGGCCCAACGGCGCCGGCAAGTCGACCATCCTGCGCATGGTGCTGGGCCTGGTCGCGCCCGACAGCGGCTCGATCAATGTACTGGGCCATGCCATGCCCGAGGCGCAGCTGGCCGCCAAGCGCGAGATCGGTTTCGTCGCCGAGGACATGCGCCTGTATGAAAGCCAGACCATCGAGTTCCACATGGACTTCGTGCGGTCCGTGTTCGACTCGTGGGACGACGGTTATGCCGACGCCTTGTTGCGCCGTTTCGACCTGAACAAGCAGCAGAAGGTCAAAGGCCTGTCGCACGGGCAGCGGGTCAAGGCGACCTTGCTGCTGGCGCTGGCGCGCCGTCCCAAACTGCTGGTGTTCGACGAGCCCACCACGGGCCTGGATCCGGCGGTGCGCAAGGAAGTCATCGACGAAATGATGAACGCGCTGCAGGACGAGTCGCACTCCATCCTGTTCTCGTCGCACAACACGCTGGACGTCGAACAGATCTCGGACGCGATCACCTTCATCTACGCCGGCCGCATCGTCGAGTCCTGCGACAAGGAAGCGTTCATGGACGGCTGGCGGCGGATCCGGCTGACCAACCACGACGGCGCGCCGATGCCCGACCTGCCCAACATCAAGCACGTGCAACAGCACGGCCGCCTGTGCACCGTGACGGTCGACCATTATGAGGACGCGGTTGCCGAACGCCTGCGCCAGTCCGGGTTGCAGGTCGATGCGGTCGAGCGCTTGACGCTGGAGGAAATCTTCCTGGGCAATGTCCTGCACGCGAAGGCGACGATCGCCAGGGAGGCTGCACTGTGAGTCCCTCGATCATCCCGCAACTGATCCAGAAAGACCTGATGCTCACCCGCAAGATGATCCTGGCGTTCTGCCTGGTCAGCCTTGCCGGCGTGGCTGCCATCGCCCTGCTGTTCGGCCGCCTGCCCGGCTGGGCGCTGGTCAACATCGGCTTCCTGCTGCTGATGTCGCCGGCCGCCACCTGCGGGCTGGTGCTGCTGATGACCACGGTGGTCTTCGAGAAGGAAAAGTCCACCCAGGCCTTCATCATGAGCCTGCCGGTCACGCCCCGGCAGTTCACGATCGCCAAGCTGCTGGTCAACATCGGCGTGTTCGGCGTCTTCTGGATGGCGATCAGCGCGATTGCCTTCTACTTTGCGTTCGGGCGCGGCTTCTTCCCGCCGGGGACGATGCCGTTCGTGGTGATGGTGCTGCTGGGGGCGTTTGTCGCCTACATCGGGATCCTCAGCGTCAGCCTGTGGCGGCAGTCGCTGGGCATTACCGTGCTGTCAATTGCGTTGTTCGAGATGGGCACGTCAGCGTACCTGTGGGTGGTGGCCTACATGGAGCCGATCTCGGCGCACGTGCATGGTCCGGTCGCGGTCTGGAATCCGGCCGCGATCGGCATCGTGTCGGCCCAGGCGTTGGTGGTCATCACACTGATTGCAGCGACGCTTGTCTTCCAGGGCAGGAAACGGGATGTCATTTGACCCTCGCGCACGCTGATCCAGGCGTGTGTGCAGAAGAGTCCACGTCATGAATCCACATGCGCCAGGTGGTGGCGCGAAAGCAGACTTCGAGGGCGCGGAGTCGACGCCGGTCGATGCCCGTTCGACGCTGCTCCCAATGTTGTTTCTCTATGCGCTGGTGATTGCAGCCCAGTTCGCCAGCCTGGCCTTCGGCCGGATGGATGGCGACCAGAACCTGGCATCGATCGCATTGCCCAGCCTGGTGTTCCTCAGCGTATTGACGCTGCCCGCCTGCTGGGTCGGCATCGTGCTTGGCCGCGAGGTTGGCTTGGGCGTGTTGCGGCGCCGTACGCCGTGGCTGCGTCCGTCCGGCAAGGCCAGGACGGCGGGGCAGGACATCGTGCTTGCAGGCGCGCTGGGATTGTTGCTGGGTGGCATGCTGCTTGCGTTGCGCATCGTGTGCGAACCGTACCTGCCTCCAGAACTTCCCGCGCTTGGATTTCGCGGGGTTGTCGGCGGGCTCGCGGTGTCAGTGGGGGCCGCGGTCGGTGAGGAGGTGTGGTTCCGCCTCGGACTGATGACGGCGCTGGTGTGGATCGCGGGACGGATCGCGGGGCGGAAGGTGGGTCGCGGCACGCCATCCAGCACTCTGCTCTGGACCGTGATCGTGGTGACGTCACTGGGCTTTGGATTGGCGCATCTTCCACAGTTGGCTTCCCATGGGGCGGCGGTGCCGATCGCAGTCGCAGCGACCATCGCCGGAAACGTCATCGTCGGCGTTCTCTACGGGTGGTGCTATTGGCGAATGGGACTGGCCGCCGCGGTGACTGCGCATTTCGCGGTGGACCTGGTCCTGCATGTGCTGATGGCGGCATTCGCCTGACGAGCCAACCGGCCAACGCCGGAGCTCGCGAAACAGGGGTCGAAACAGGGGTCAGAGTGGACTTTTCGCACTCGCCCCAGTGCTTCCCAACCTCCAGGCCAACCCCGACACCCGACTGGCATGGCGCGACAACGCCGCCCTGATCACTTCCGCACTCCCCGCCACATGCAACGCACTGCGCGCCCGGGTCATGCCGGTGTAGATCAATTCACGACTCAACACGCGGCTGTCCGTGCGCGGCAGCTGCAACCACACCTCATCGAATTCGCTGCCCTGCGCCTTGTGCACGGTCATGGCGAAGGCGCTCTCGTGCCTGGGGAGCGCGGCGGGGTGGAAGGCGCGGACGGTGTCGGCGTCTGTGCTGCTGTTGTTGCCTGGGAACCAGGCCAGCGGGGTGCCGTCTTCGCCGGGCAGGCAAATGCCGACGTCGCCGTTGAACAGGCCATGGCGGTAATTGTTTTCGGTGACCAGCAGCAGGCGGCCGGGGAACCAGGCGAGCGGGGTGCCGAGGCGGCGGCCGGTGAGTTGGGCTTCGATGCGGGCGTTGAGGCCGCGCGCGCCTTGCGGGCCTTCGCGCAGGGCGGTGAGCAGGCGCAGGCGGTTGGCCTGGCGCAGGGCTTCGCGCGGGATCGGTGAGTGTTGCGAGGGTGCGCCAGTGGGTGAGGAGGTCGGGGCGGGCCTGCAGGGGGTCTTCGGTGTTTTCGTGGAAGTGGATGCCGCTCAGGGTGTGGCTGCGTAGCAGGGACAGGGCCTGGTTGGCGTCGCCGTTGCGGATGGCTTCGGCCAGGGGGGCGAGGTGCAGGGTGTCGGCTTGGCGCCAGCCGTGGTTCAGGTGGACGCGGTGGCCTTGGAGGTGTTGCTCGGGATGGGCATTCCGCTTCTCGTCACTTCCCGCGCAGGCGGGAGCCATGGCAGGATGGAACTGTTTGTTCGTCTGACGTGCCTGTGGTCGTTTCCGTTCTGCGCGGGAATGACGGAGTTGGGCGGGTTGACTGTGTTGGTGGCCTTCGCGGTCCTCGCGGTCTTCGCGGGGATGCGGGTCGGAGACGTTCAAGCGGGGTGATTGCCGAGCAGGGGCGCCAGTGCTTCTGCATCTTCGACGGATAGCGCATCCCCGGGGCCGGCGGCGGCGAGGATGGCGGCCAGGACGTCGCCGGCTTCGACCGAGGGCAGTTGGTCGGGGTCGCCCAGCAGGATGAGTTGGGCGCCATCGGCGACGGCTTCGGTGAGCTTGCACATCAACGGCAGGTCGACCATCGAGGCCTCGTCGACGACGACGATGTCGAACGGTAGCGGGTTGTCGGCGTCGAAGCGGAAACGCGGTGTGTCGGGGATGACGCCCAGCAGGCGGTGCAGGGTGCTGGCGGTTTGCGGCAGCGCGGCCAGCAGGGTGGTGTCGATGCCGAGTTGCTCCATCTGCGCCGAGGCGCGCCGCAGGCTGTCGGCCATGCGTTCGGCGGCGCGGCCGGTGGGGGCGGCCAGGGCGATGCGCGGCGGGGTAGACGATGCACGGTTTGCCTGCGCCACGCGTAGCGCGAGCAGGCGGGCAATCGTGGTGGTCTTGCCGGTGCCGGGGCCGCCGGTGACCAGCAGCAGTGCGCGGCGCAGGGACAGCGCGGCGGCGCGGGCCTGGCGGTCGTCGGTTGGCGCTTCACCCTCATCCGCCCTTTGGGCATCTTCTCCCGCCAGCGGCAGAAGGGAGGCAGCAGGGAACAGTGTCGCAAACAAGGACGCCATGGGCGCAATGTCGGTGTGCGGCATCGGCTGCGCGGCGATGCGGCGCAGCTGCAGCGCGAGGCGGCGTTCGTATTCGCGGTAGCGGCGCAGGTAGAGCAGGTTGTGCTCCAGCACGAGTGGCGCGGCGTCGGCTGCGTCGTCGGGCGCGTCCGGCGTGGCGACCCAGGGCGACGTGGCGAGTTGCTGCAGCCACGTGTCGGCGTCGGGCCAGTCGATGTCGGCATCGGTGAGTTGCCGGGGACGCGCGGGATCGAAACCGGCGTGGCCCTGGTCCACCGCCAGCGAAGCCAGCGCGGCCGCGGCGAGGACGGTGTCGGGGGTCTCCGGGTCGAGCCGGCGCAGGCTTTGCGCCAGCGCGTCGTCCAGCGTGCGCAGCACGCCCAGGGTGTTGAGTTGGCGCAGCAGGCTCATGCGGCGGCTCCCTGGGCATCGGCATTGGCACCGGCATCGGCATGCGCGTCGCCGTGGCCGAACAGCGCGTCGAGGGCGTGGATGAGTTCGGGCGCAAAGCATTGCGCGTGGATGCCGGGCGACGCGTCGCTGTCGGCATCCAGCCCGCGACAGAACACGTAACGGATGCCGCCGAAGTCGCGTGCGTAGTCGTAGCCGCCGTGATCGGACGCGCTGCCCAGACGGAAACGCAGCCAGCGGTGCAGCGCCAAGCGTGTAGATCAGCGCCTGCAGGTCGTACTCGCCATGCGCCATCGCTTCGACCAGTTGCGCGGCGTCATAGCCGGGCAGGCGGTTGGACTTGTAGTCCAGCACGTACCAGCGGCCGTCGTGCTGGTAGGTCAGGTCGATCAGGCCGGTCATCAGGCCCTGCAGCCGTTGGCGCAGGCCAAAGCCGTGGCGCTCGGGCACGATGCCGTGGTCGTGCAGCAGGCGCAGCAGCGCGTCCACGCGCGTGGGTTGCAGGGAGAACTGGAATTCGATTTCCGGCCGCCGTGCGTCGGCGGGCAGGTCGCACAGGCGCGTGCCTTCGGGCAGTGCGACAGTCAGCGTGTGACCGATCAGCTGCGTGGTCAGCGCGATGCCGTCGTCGAGCACCTCGGCGCCATAGCCTTCCGCGCGCAGGGCGTCGGCGATGACGGTGGCGTGGTCGGCGGGTGCGTCGTCGCCCGGATGCCAGTCGCGCCAGGTGGCGAAGGCGGTTGGGTCGGTAGCGTCTGCATTAAGCGACGGAGGCTGCAGCGCGATCTGCTCCAACGCGGCGTGCAGCGCGACGCCGTAGCGGTTGCCGGCGAAGCGCGGGTCGAAGCTGGTGTCGTCCGTAAGTCGTTCGGTTGCGTCCGCGCCGATCGCATCCGGCTCGTCGTTGCCGCCGCTGGCGGGCACGGTGGATGCGGCCAGCGTGTCGCCGGCATCGGCGCGCGACAGCTGGCTGAAGCTGTACACCCACCAGTCGCTGGCCAGCCGTCGCGTGACGATGCGCGCTGGTGGCACCGTGGCATCGGATTCCGGTGGCAGGCGGGGCAGCGCGTCGGGTGGTGCGCTGGTGTCGATGATGATGCCCGCGTCGGTGAGCCGCGACGGGTCGGACAGCATCGCTGCCAGCGGCGCCCTGTCGTGCAGGTAGAGCGGGCCGCTGGCGATCCACAGCGCGTGTTCGGCGCGGGTCAGGCCGACGTAGAGCAGGCGGGCTTGCTCGGCGCGATCCTCCAGCTTCCACTGGTCCTTTGCGGCATCCCAGCCGGGCAGGTCCAGCTTCCAGTGCAGGCAGCGGCCCGCGTCGTCATGCACGACGCAATGGCTGCCGGGCGACTGCGCATGGCGGCCGATGCCGACAAACGGCAGGAACACCAGCGGGTACTCCAGGCCCTTGCTCTTGTGCAGGGTGACGATCTGCACGCGGCGCGCGTCGGATTCCAGCCGCAGCAGCTGGGTGTCGTCGCTGCGGTCGGCGGTGGCGATGCGTCGCGCCAGCCAGTCGACCAGGCCGTGCAACCCCAGCGCGCGGTCCTGCGCTTCCTGTAGTTGTTCGGCCAGTTGCAGGTAGTTGCTGACGCGGCGCTCGCCATCGAGCAGGCCGAGCAGGCGGTCGCTCCCGCTGGCGCAGAGATCGCCGACCAGCGCGAGCGGGCCGCCGCGCAGCAGGCGTTCGCGCCAGGCCATTGCATGGTGTTGCCACGCGCGATGCGTGTCGCCGTCGTGACCTTCGGGTGCATGCTCCAGCGCGTCGATGCCGGCCGCGTCCACGCCCACCAGCACGGTGGACAGCGCCGCGCGCAGGCGGGCGTCGTCGCCGGTGTGCAGCAACGCCAGCAGCAGCGCGTGCAGCTCGCGCGCCTCGATGGTTTCGAACAGGCTCATCCGGCCGGCAGCCACGGCCGCGATGCCGGCCAGCGCCAGTGCCTGCTGGATGCGCGTGGCCTCGTGGTGGGTGCGTACCAGCACGGCGATGTCGCCGGGTTGCACGGGTTGGCCGTCGATGCTGGCGCGGCCTTCGCGCGCATCGGACAGCACGCGGTGGATGGCGGCGACGCAGGCCTGCGTGGCGATCTGGCGCGAGCGTGGTGCGCTGTGGGGTTTGGGCTTGCCTTTGGCGTCGAATTCGCCGGATTCCGGTGCCTGCCAGAGGGTCAGCGCCGGTGCGGGTTGGTCGTCACGCTGGAAGTCGCCATCGCTGCGCTTGCCACCGGCTTGGACCGGATGGAACTGGATGCGTGCGTCCACGAAGGGCGGCGTGTTGACCGACGCGTTGTCGTCGTCCTGGTAGGCCGCCTGCGCGCTGCTGTACAACGCATCGATCGCGGCCAGCAGCGCGGGGCGCGAGCGGAAGTTGTGCGCCAGCGGAGGTGCGGCCTGCGCGGTTTCGCCCGCCTTGAGGTAGGCGTGCACGTCGCCGCCGCGGAAGCCGTAGATGGCTTGCTTGGGGTCGCCGATGAGGAAGAGGGCGGGGGTGTTGCCATTGCAGGACACTTCCCCGCCCTCTTGACCGTCATTCCCGCGCAGGCGGGAATCCAGGGACGTTTGCGGGATGCCCGGAGAAGCCAATGCAACGTCCATGGATTCCCGCCTGCGCGGGAATGACGGGTCGTGGGGGTCGTCGGTGTGTCTGTCGTCGTCACCGTGATTGTCACTGTGGGTCATGGCCGGTGCCGCCACCACTACCAAACACCCGCTCGAAAATCCCCCATTGCCGTGCATCGGTATCCTGGAACTCGTCCACCAGCGCGACCGCGTACTGCGCGCGCAGTCGCCGTGCCAGCGCGTCGCCGTTGGGGCCGTCGAGCGCGTCGGCGACGCCGTCGATCAGGTCGTCGTAGGTCTGCACGCGGCGTTGTCGCTTGAGCAAGGCAAGGCGGGTGCGGGCGTCGTCGCGGATGCGGTGCAGCAGGGCGGCGCGGCGCGCGGCTTTCCACGCGTCGATGGCGTCCATGGCGTCCTGGTAGGCCTGGACCGCGACGCACAGCGGCGACTCGGGCGTGCGCCCCGCGGCCTTGGCATTGGTCCGCGCCAACAGCGTCGCGGGTAGCAGGTTGGGCAACTTGGGATGGGCGAACGGCCGGTCCAGGTCGCCCGCGCACCAGGCCTGGGCGTCGGCGAACAGCGCCTCGATCCAGTCGACCTTGTAGCTGCCCGCGTTGAGTACCTTGGCCTCGAGCGCCGACAACAGCGCGGCGCGGAAATCGTCGCCATGGGTGCGGAACGCATCGGCAAGCGCGTCGGCCGCGTCGTGCAATGCCGGCATCGGGTCGGGCGGCAGCGGCACGTCGCCCGGCAACAGCCGCGGCTCGCGCAACAGCGCCGACAGGTCGCCCGCCAACGCCGCATGGCCGCCCGACCACAACGTCGCGAGGTCGTCGACCGTGGCGTCGTCGGTCGCATGTGCGCGCCACAGGTCGGCGGCCAGCGCCTCGCGCAGTTCGCGGTCGTTGGCGAGCAGTTCGGGTGCATCGAAGCCCTGCCCGCTTTCCAGCGCGTGCTCGCGCAGCACGCGGGCGCAGAAGCCGTGGATGGTGAAGATCGCGGCCAGGTCGATCTCCAGCGTGGCCTGGCGCAGGCGGCGGCGCAGGGCGTCGTCGCTTTCGGTGCCGCGGTCGCGATGCGTTCGTAGCAGTTGTCGCGTCAGCTTGACGTCCGCTGCGTCGTCTTCGCCGTCACCGTCATCGCGCGTGTCGCCATCGCCCGCATGGGCTTCGACCAGCTCCAGCGCGAGTTGCAGGCGTTCGCGAATGCGCTTGCGCAGTTCCTGGGTGGCGGCTTCGGTAAAGGTGACGGCAAGGATTTCGCCGATGCGCAGGCCGCGCTCGACGACGAGCCGTGTCACCAGCGTCGCCAGCGTGAACGTCTTGCCGGTGCCGGCGCTGGCTTCGATCAGGCGCACGCCGGACAGCGGCAGGTCGAGGTAGGCGTCGCGGGGTGCGTCGCTGCGCGCGCCGGTGCTCATGCCGCGTCCTCCGCGTCGTCGTCGCGTTCGGGTGCGCGGGCATGGCGGGTGTCGATGGCCGCGGGTGCGCCATGCACCACCGCGCCGAACACGAGCCCGGCGACCCGCCCGAATGCGCGCACGCTGTCGTCGTCGGCAAACGGATCGCGTCCGCGCAGCGCCAGCCGCAGGGCATCGCTGTCGCCTTCGGCCCAGCTGCGCTCGCTGCCGCGCCAGCGGTTGGCGGCCCTGGTGACGCCGCGCTCCGGGGTGTCCGCGGCAAACAGCTCCCACGCGCTGTACGGCGCGAACGGCAACGGTGCGCGCAGTCCTTCGGCGCGCAACGCCAGCAGCTGGCGCAGCGCGTCGATGGCGGCGTCGCGCGACAACGATGGACGTGCGTGCACACCGATGCCGTGCGCGGCGTCCTCGTGGATGTCCACGAACGGCAGGTCGATGCCGGCCGCGGTTGCCAGCAACCAGTCCAGGCCATGGCGGATCGCGGATCGGCCGTTGGGCGCGCCAAAACGCAGTCGCGCGATGCCCTGCGGCCAGGCGTCGGCGAGGCGGCCGTGCAGGCGCAGGCCGTCGATGTCGACTTCGGCGGGCAGGATCTGCGCTTGGGCCGTGCCGCGCCATTGCGCGAACGCATGTGCGTAGGGCGTGATCTCGTCGACGAGTTCCTGCAGCGCGCGCCGCCCGGGCGGGCCGGACGGCAACAGGCCTTGCGCACGCAGCCGCGCCTGCATCGCGTCGCTGTCCTGCCTGTCCAGCAGCGCGTCGAACACCGCGCGCTGCAGCAGGCTGCGTTGCAGTCCGCGGCCGGGCGCCTGCAGCGGTTCGATGTCGTCGTCCGCGGCGTCGAGCTCGGGCAAGCGCACGTCCAGGCGCTGGCGCAGGAACTGGCCGGCCGGATCCAGCAGGAAGCGGCGCAGCGCATCCAGCGACAGCTCGGTGTCGGCCGCCGCCGGTGGCGACAGCACGGTCTCGGCCGTCATCCACGCGGCCAATGGTTTGCGCGCACCGGACAGCTGCCCGGCCGCGTCGTGCCATTGCCCGCGATAGCTGAAACGCCGGTCGTCGCCCGCGCCAAAGGCCGCCGGGGAGAACGGCTGCAGCGGATGGTGCAGGACCAGCGCGCGCGCGGCGGCCCGTGGATCGGCGTGGTAGTCGCCGGCGGTGGCGAGCAGTTCGGACACCAGCGCGGAAGGCTCGCGCACGCTGCCGTCGCGCGGATCGGCGCCAAGCCAGCTGACGTAGAAGACATCCTGCGCGGCCGCGAACAGTTGCAGGAACAGCTGGCGGTCGTCGTCGCGGGTGGAGCGGTCGCCGCGGCGGCGCTGGTCGGTGCCCAGCTGCGCGGTCAAACGGTTCAGCCCGGCGGCGGGATCGCGGCGCGGGAAGGCCATGTCGTCCATGCCCAGCAGGCAGACCACGCGGAACGGCAGCAACCGCATCGGCACCATCCGCGCGAAGCTGACGCCGCCGGTGAGCAGCGGCGCGCGGGTGTCGGCTTCGCCCAGCAGCGTCGCGAAGTGCGCGCGCACCACCTCGCAGGGCACCGGCGTGTCGAAGCCGGCGTCGGCCGCGTCGCGCGCGAAGTCGTCGACCAGGCCGCGCAGGCGATCCAGCGCGCGCTGGGTGGATGGCGCGGACGGCGGCTGCGGCAGCAACGCGTCGAGCAACCCGAGCAGGCGTTCGCGCCACTGGTCCGGTGGCATCGCGGTGTCGAAGGCGCGTGCGCGCCGGGCGAGCACGCGCAGCAGCCGCAGCAGCGCGTCCAGGGCATCCAGCGCGCCGCCTTCGAGCGCCGGCCAGGGCGCGACGCCGGCGATCGGCTGGTCGTCGCCGCTGGCGTGGCCCAGCAGCAGGCGGTCCAGCGCGAACTGCCAGGTGTAGGCGGCGTCCTCCGGTGCGCCGTGGCGGGCGCGGTGCGCGGCGTCGATCCCCCAGCGCGCGCCGGCGGCGTGCAGCCAGTCGTGCAGGCGCGACAACGCATCGGCGTCCAGCCCGGCCGCGTCGGCCAGCGGCGCGCTGGACAGCAGGTCGAGCAGCTCCTGCAGGCCGAAGCGCGACACCGGCAGCGCCAGCAGGCGCAGGAAGACCTCGGCCAGCGGCTCGCCCGCCAGCGGGCTGGCGTCGGCGACGGCGTAGGGGATGGCCTGTCGCCGGTGCCTGGTCGTCGTGCCCGCCGTCGCCGAAGACGGCATCGAGGTAGGGCACGTAGGGGTCGATGTCCGGCGCCAGCACCGCGATCTCGCGCGGTTGCAGGGGCGGGTCGAAGCGGGTGTCTTGCAGCAGGGCGCGCAGGCGGTCCTGCAGCACCTGCAGCTCGCGCAGGCGGGTGTGGCAGGCGTGCGCCTGCAGGCTGGGGTCGTCGGTGCGCGGTGCCGGCAGGCGCGTGCGGCCGTCGCCATCCCCGGTGTCGTCTGCCGTCGCATCGGGCGCGGGCGGCGGGCGGCCGTGGAACAGGTCGGCCTGCATCCGGTGCAGCAGGCTGTCGCGCAGCCCGCCATCGGCCAGCGCCCGGCCCGGCGCATCGGCCGGATCGGTGTAGGCGGGGATGTCGCCCGAGGGATGCACCACCTCGTAGCTGCCAAGCAGGGCCATGAAATCGCGGCCGGCCGCGCCCCAGTCGCGCAGCAGCGGGTTGCCACTGGCCGCGGCGCCGGAGGGATCCGCCGCGTCGGCCAGCCGCGCCGGGAAGGACGCCAGGTCGCCCCAGAACTCCTTCGTGGGCGTGGGCAGGTAGAAGTGCAGCGTGCCCACCCGCGCCTGGGTCGCCAGTACGCGCAGCACGTCGGGCGAGACATTGAGGGTGGCGAAGACGAACAGGCGCGCGGGCAGGCCGGTCGGCACGGCGTCGCCTTCGACGAACCGCGCCAGGTAATCCTGGATGCGCCGCGCGCGATGCGGGCGTCCGCTGGCGACCGCGCGCCACAGGATCGCCTGCGGGTCGTCGTGGTCGGCGCCGGCTTCCCAGCGCAGCAGCCAGTCGCGACGCCAGGCCTGGTACTTGCCGTACACGCCGGCCAGCTCGCCAGCCAGCGTCCACGGTTTCAGCGGATCGTCGCCGTCCAGGTACGCGGCCAGCCGCGCCATGGCCGGCGTCGCGGTGATCGTTGCGTCCGACAGCGCGGCGTACAGGCGCCATTGCAGGGTGGCGGCGTCGAGGTCGTCCGCGACCGGGCCCAGGTTGGCGTCCAGCGCGCGGGTGACGAACTCGCCCGGGGTCAGGAACTCGAGATTGGCGGCAATGCCGTGGCGCTGCGCCAGCGTCGCCTGCAGCCAGCGCCGCATCGCGGCCTGCGGGATCAGGATGGTGTCGGGGGCCAGCAGCGGTTGCCCCGGCGCGGGCGTGCGCAGCGCCTCGGCCAGCAGCCCCGCCAGCACGTCGAGCGCATTGGCGTGGTACAGGCGGAAGTCGGTGTCGGGTGCGGAGGCGTCGGGGCGGACCATGACCCCGCATGATGCCGCAGGCAGGTCGCAACCGTTGAGAACCGCCGCCGATGGATCCGCAGCGGCAGTCGATCCTTGCGGCGTTACCCGACACGCGCACGACACAGCGTTTCGCGGGTGTCGGGTGGCGGCGGCCGCGACCTGCGACAATGCCCCGGCTCGGCTGCGATTCAGGCGCCGACCCGCATCCTCCCGCGTTTGCATGCCTGCGACTGCGACATGCCAGCCGTCCGCGCGCCCCGATCTCCTTCCTGGCCCAGGGATCCATGACAGAAGCCTCCGCCGCCGCCCGCCTGTCCCACCTGCGCCTCGACCGCGGCGGACACACCGTGCTCGACGACATCGACCTGGTCGTGCCGCGCGGCAGCGTGACCGCGATCCTGGGGCCATCGGGCAGCGGCAAGTCGACCCTGCTGGCGGCGCTGACCGGCGAGCTGGTGCCGGCGGCGGGCAGCGTCGAGGTGCTTGGACAGCCGCTGCCGACGCGCCAGCGCGACCTGCTGGAGCTGCGCAAGGGCATCGGCGTGCTGCTGCAGGGCAACGGCCTGCTGACCGACCTGACCGCGGCCGAGAACATCGCGCTGCCGCTGCGCGCGCACACCGACCTGCCCGACGCGGTGATCCGCCGGCTGGTGGAGATGAAGCTGCACGCGGTCGGCCTGCGCGCCGCCGCCGACCTGTACCCGCGCGAGCTGTCGGGCGGCATGGCGCGCCGGGTCGCGCTGGCCCGCGCGCTGGCGCTGGATCCGCCGCTGATGATCTACGACGAGCCGCTGACCGGGCTGGATCCGATCGCCTCGGGCGTGATCATGAGTTTGATCGCGCGTTTGAACGACAGTCTTGGCCTGACCAGCATCATCGTCACCCACCACGTGCACGAAACGCTGCCGGTGGCCGACCGCGCGATCGTCATCGCCAACGGGCGCATCGTGTTTTCGGGGACGCCGTCCGAGCTGGAAGCGACCGACGACCCGCTGGTGCTGCAGTTCCTGCGCGGCGAGCCGGATGGGCCGATCGCATTCGATACGGCGGTGCGGGAGCGTGCGGCGTGAACTTGCGTGCCTTCGCCAATGCACCCATGGCCGTCATCCCGGCGAAAGCCGGGATCCATGTTGCCTCTGCCCTTGCTGGAATGATCAAGATCAAAATGGATCCCGGCTTTCGCCGGGATGACGGGAGCGAGGCTTCCCGAATCTCGAATCTCGAATCTCGGACCCTGGCCTCCACATGCCTTTCGTAACCTCCACACGCTCCCTCGGCCGCGCCGGACTGTTCTCGCTGTCCGTGCTGCGCGCGTCGAAGCCGACCCGCGACTTCTTCAGCGAACTCGTCCGCGAGATCTACAAGATCGGCGCGCGCTCGTTGCCGATCATCGCCGTCGGCGGCGCCTTCGTGGGCCTGTCGGTCACGCTGCTGGGCTATCGCGCGCTGGAAACCTATGGCGCCAGCAACCAGATCAGCGCGCTGGTCGGGCTGGGGTTGTACCGCGAGTTGGCGCCGGTGCTGACCGCATTGCTGTTTGTCGGCCGCGCTGGTTCGTCGATCGCGGCCGAGCTGGGCCTGATGCGCGCCACCGACCAGATCACCGCGCTGGGCCTGATGGCCATCGACCCGATCGCCAAGGCGGTCGCGCCGCGGTTCTGGGCGGCGGTGATCACGGTGCCGCTGCTGACCGCGATCTTCTGCAGCCTGGGCATCACCGCCAGCTATTTCGAAGCGGTGCACGTGATCGGCATCGATGGCGGCACGTTCTGGCAGGTGCTCAAGGATGCGGTCGACTTCCGGCACGACTTCCTGGTCGCGTTCGAGAAGGCGGCGGTGTTCGGCGGCATCGCGGCGCTGGTCGCGTCGTATGTCGGTTACCACGCCGAACCGACGATCGAAGGCACCTCGGTGGCGACCACGCGCGCGGTGGTCAATGCCTCGTTGCTGGTGCTGATGTTCAATTTCGTGCTGTCGGCGCTGTTGTTCCGATGATGAAATACGATCCCTCCCACCTGGAACCATCCAGCCTCAAACCGTCAATCCAACCAACACTGCCATCCTGAGTGCAGCGAAGGGTCCGATGTTGCTTTTGCAGGAGCGGCTTCAGCCGCGAGCTGTCCATCCGCGAGCCATGCATCAAGCAAGGAGCTCGCGGCTGAAGCCGCTCCTACAACAAGCCAGAAGCACACCAGGTCCAACGTTTCGCCCACGATGACAACCAAGAACAGGCAACTCCCATGGCTACTCGCGGTCCCCGTCTAGAATTCGCCGTCGGCGCCTTCCTGCTGTTGTCGCTAGCCTCGCTGCTGGTGCTGGCGCTGGCCTCGACCAACGGCAAGTTCGGCTTCGGCAACGACACCTATCCGCTCAAGGCGCGCTTCACCAACCTGGGCCAGCTGCGCCAGTCCGCGCCGGTCAAGATCGGTGGCGTGGCGATCGGCAGTGTGGCCGACATTCAGCTGGATCCGGTCAAATTGGATGCCGTGGTCACGCTGGCCATCGACAATCGTTACAACGACCTGCCGTCGGATACCTCCGCGGGCATCCTCAGCAACGGCCTGCTGGGCGAAAGCTACATTGGCCTGCAGCCCGGTGGCGCCATGGAACCCCTGCAACCCGGCGAGGAAATCGCATACACCACGCCGGCGGTCGACCTGATGCAGATGGTCGGCAAGTACATCTTTGGTGGTGGTGGAAAGGATGCCGATGCGTCCACCACCAGCAGCGAGGCCTCCGCCAACGACGCTCCAGAGACTTCACCCCCGTCCCCCACGGAATAAGCTTATGAAACGCATGTCCTCGAAACGCCTGTCCTTGAAAAACAACCTGGTGCTGCTTGCTCTTGTTGCCGCCATCGCCGCCGTGGCTCCAGGCGCAGTCATGGCACAAGCTACCGCCGCGCCAGCCAGCGCCAAGAGCTCACCCAGCCAGATGGTGCTGGACAACAGCCAGCGCGTGCTGGCGACGCTGGAAGAACGCCGCGCCGAATTCACCAAGGATCGCGGTGCGCTGCAGAAGTTCATCTCCAGCGAGTTCAACTCGATGTTCGACCGCGACTATGCCGCGCGCCAGGTGCTGGGTCGCCATGGCCGTGGCGCAGACGACGCCGACGTCAAGCTGTTCGCCGACGCGCTGGCCAACAACCTGATGCAGCGCTACGGTTCCTCGCTGCTGGACTTCAATACCCGGTTGCGCGTGCGCATCAAGTCCGAGACGGTCTTGCCGCGCGGGCTGGGCGTCAAGGTCTCCAGCGAGCTGCTGCGCAGCGGCGGCGAGCCGATCCCGGTCGATTACCTGATGCGCAGGAGCGGCGGCACCTGGAAGGTGTTCGACGTGATGGTCGAAGGCGTGTCGTTCGTGCAGACCTTCCGCAAGCAGTTCGACAACGAGCTGACCCATAAATCGATCCGGCAGGTCGCGCAGGAGTTGAGCAGCAACCAGCTCAAGGCCAATGTCGCGCGTTGATGCCGGCACGGGCGTGCGCGTCGAGCGCTCCGGCGCGTCCCTGCGCTTTGCAGGGGCGTTGACGCGCACCCACGTCGCCGGTGCCTGGAAAGCGGCTTCCAGGCAGCTTGATGGCATCGATGCGTTGGACCTGTCCGCCGTGGATCGCGTCGACAGCGCGGGCGTGGCCCTGTTGGCCGAGCTGGCAGCGCGCGCCAGCGCTGCCGTCGCCATCGTAGGCGATCCGCCCGGCCTGGCCGACCTGCGGGGTGCCTACCGTTTGACACCTTCGCTGGCATTCGCCGGCTGACGCGTCCCGCGTGCAGCGCATCCGTCAGGTGCCGCCCGCCACCCATTACACTATCCGCATGCGCCGACTTCCCCCACTGCGCGTCCTCGCGACCACGTTCCTGATTGCCACGCTGGCTGCCTGTGCTGGTGATGGCGGCGTGCGCCAGGACAGCCCCGATGCCGAGACCGTCGTCCAGGACGAGGCAGTACCGGGTGTTGCAAGCCCGGGCGCCGCGATGGCGGATGCGCAGGCAGCGGAGTCGATGCCTGCAGAAGCTTCCGATGGCGACGCTGCCGCCCTGGAAGCACCGCAAGCACCGCCGCCGCAAGCGCCCACCCAGGCCGAGCTGGATTACGCCGCGATCTACGGCCAGTCGCCCTACAACCCGGTGGCCGATCCCACCCTGCCGGCACCGGCGCAACTGCCGACCAGCTACGACCCGTGGGAAAAGCTCAACCGGCGCGTGCATGCCTTCAACAACCTGGTCGACCGCAACATCGCCACCCCGCTGGCCAAGGCCTATGTCGCCGTGGTGCCGCGTCCGGTGCGACTGGGCGTAGGCAATTTCTTTGCCAACCTGGGCCAGCCGATCACCGCGATCAACGCCTTGCTGCAGGGCAGGCCCGTGGACGCGGCGCAGGCGCTGGGGCGTTTCGTGCTGAACTTCACGGTGGGGGTCGGCGGTATCTTCGACCCGGCCAGCAAGCTCCACATCCCGTTCAACAATGAAGACTTCGGCCAGACACTGGGTGTCTGGGGCTGGAAGCAATCACGATACGTCGAGCTGCCGCTGTTCGGGCCGCGGACGGTGCGTGATGTGTTTGGCCTGGTCGGCGATGCGCCGTTGTCGCCGATCCGCCAGGTCGGTGACGACCCGACCCGGATCTTCCTGCAGGGCCTGCAGCTGGTGGACATCCGCACGCAGCTGTTTGCAGTGGACAGCATGCGCGTGGGTGCGGCCGACGAGTACGCGTTGTTCCGCGATGCGTGGCTGCAAAGGCGCCGTTACCAGATCTCTGGCGACAGCAAGCAGGAGGACGACGCCTTGCCCGAATACCTGCGCGACGACACGGGCAACCCGAGCGTGCCTGCTGACGCGATGCCGATCATCCCCGGCAGTGGCGGCTGAACCAACCGGTCATTCCCGCGCAGGCAGGAATCCACCGAGGCAGGTGTTTTTGTAGGAGTGGCTTCAGCCGCGAGCTCTTGATCTTGCCTTGCATTTTCGTAGGAGCGACGTAAGTCGCGATAGGTGCTGCGAGTTTGCCATCGCGACTTGCGGTTGGCGGTGCTGCCACCACTCCTACACAAGCCAGATCAACATCAAGATCAGCATCTTGAATGGCCCAAGCACAGGCGCTGACAATCTCCCGACTGCCATGTCATCGGCGAGGAAGTAACGGGTCAGATGCAACGACCACGGACCGCCGCCCACGCAGGGAATACGTCATGGAGAAAGACGCAGGACGCGCTTATTCGTCCTCGGTATCCTGACCCAACAACGCAGCCGCCTCGGCACCCGGCAACGATTCCACACCCTTGAGCTTGCGCTCGATCGCACGCGTACGCACACCCGCCTGCTTGATGCTGTTCTGCACCGTATCCAGTTGCCCGTGCGCCTTTTCAAGCACGCCGGCAAACTTGCCGAACTCCGCCTTGACCACCCCCAACACCTGCCAGACTTCGCTGGAACGCTGTTCGATCGCCAGCGTGCGGAAGCCCATCTGCAGGCTGTTGAGCAACGCCAGCAGCGTGGTGGGCCCGACCAGGGTCACGCGGAAATCGCGTTGCAGGCCGTCGAACAATCCCGGCCTCCGCAACACTTCCGCATACAGGCCTTCGGTCGGCAGGAACAACAACGCGAAGTCGGTGGTATGCGGCGGCGCCAGGTACTTGTCGCGGATGCGCTTGGCCTCGACCTTGACCTGGCGCTCCAGGCCGGCGCCCGCACTGGCGATGGCTTCGGGATCGACACGGTCCTGTGCATCGAGCAGGCGCTCGTAGTCCTCGCGCGGGAACTTGGCATCGATCGGCAGCCGCACCGGTTGGCCGTCCTGGGTGCCGGGTAGCTTGATCGCAAACTCCACCCGCTCGCTGCTGCCGGGCACGGTGATGCAGTTGGTCTCGTATTGCTCGATGGTCAGCACCTGTTCCAGCAATGCGCCCAGCTGCGTCTCGCCAAACGTCCCGCGGGTCTTGACGTTGCCCAGCAGGCGCTTGAGGTCGCCGACGCCGGTGGCCAGTTGTTGCATTTCCCCGAGGCCACGCTGCACCTGCTCAAGCCGTTCGGACACGATCTTGAATGACGCATCCAGGCGCGTATTGAGCGTGGACTGTAGCTTCTCGTCGACGGTCTCGCGCATCTGCTCAAGTTTTTGCGCGTTGTCGGCCTGCAGCTTTTGCAGCTGCTGCTCCAGCGTGGTGCGCATTTCGCCGATGCGCTGCTCGTTGCGCTCGGTCAGCTCCTTGAGCTGCTGGCCCAGTGCGGTGGCCGCGCGCTGCTGCAGCTCGCCCGACTCGCTGCGCGCCTTGCGGGCATCCTCGGTCAAGGCCTCGCGCAGGTCGTCCAGGCGCTTGTCGGTGCGCGTGGTCAGGTCGCCCAGGTTGCGGGCGAAGCCATCGATGCGTGTTTCCTGCTGCCGTCCCAGGCTGTCGAGCTGCTCGCGCAGCTCGCCGCGTCCTGCACGCTGCTCGTTGCGCAAGGCGTCTTCCAGCCGGTCGCGCAGTCCGTCCAGCGCGGCGGCGGGCTTGCGCAGCAACAGGATCACCAGCAGCACGATCGCAACAACGACGGCGGCCAGCAGCAGGACCAGCAAGGTGGAAGTCTCGGGCATGGCGACAGTGTAGCGGCGCGCATCGCAGGGGGTGAGACGGGAGCGCTTATGATCAGGGATATTGACGACCCAGGGGTGGCGAAGATGGTCGATGGCAAGCAAGCAACCCCGTTGGAAGGCGGCTGCACCTGCGGCGCGGTGCGCTACCGGTTGGCGTCCGCACCGATCATCGTCCACTGCTGCCATTGCCGCTGGTGCCAGCGTGAAACCGGCAGCGCCTTCGTTATCAACGCGATGATCGAGAGTGACCGCCTCACCGTGCTGCAGGGCGAGCCGGAGGCCGTCCCGGTGCCGTCGGAGAGTGGCAAGGGGCAACGCATCGTGCGCTGCCCGACGTGCCGGGTCGCGCTGTGGAGCCACTATCCTGGCGGTGGCGACGAAATCAGTTTCGTCCGCATCGGGACCTTGGACGATCCGGATGCGTTGCCGCCCGACATCCACGTCTACACGGCATCAAAGCAAGCATGGGTGGTGTTGCCGGAGGTCGCGCGCGCCTTCGATGCCTTTTATGACCCGAAGGTGGAGTGGTCGGACGAGTCGCGGCAGCGGTTTCGCGTCGCCAAGGCCAATGCGGCCTGAGCCACGAAAACGAGCGCGGTTCGCGTCAGTGCGTCCATGGTCGGGAAGTGCTTGTGCGTTTTAGTGGGAGCGGCTTCAGCCACGAGCTCTCGCCTCGATAAAAGCTCGCGGCTGAAGCCGCTCCTACGACAGCCGGTAGCGCTGTTTGCCGCGCGTCGTGAGGCAGTGTTGAGCCGCGACCGGCAGTTGCCATTCGCTTGTTTGCGTCATGTCTCAATCCAGCACGCGACAGAACGCAGCCTTGAGGTAGCGCGACTCGGGCACCTGCGCCAGCCATGGATGGTCCGCTCCCGCACCCGCGACCTTCAGCACCTGCACGGTGCGGCCGGCGTAGAACGCAGCGCGGCGCAACATGTCCAGGAACTGGTCTTCGCTGACCAGTCCGGTGCATGAAAACGTGGCGAACAGGCCGCCGGGTTTCACCGCGCCCAGCGCCAGCTTGTTCATGTCCAGGTACTTCTTCAGCGCCGGGATCACCTGCTCGCGGTCGCGGGTCATCTTGGCCGGATCCAGGATCACCACGTCGAAGGTTTCGTGGCGGTTGGTGGTGTCGCGCAGCCAGGGAAAGATGTCGGCCTGTACGAACTTGACGCGCACGTCGTTGAGCCTGGCGTTGCCCTTGGCGATCTCGAGCACGTCGGCATCGATGTCCACGCCGACCACTTCACTGGCGCCGCGCGCGGCGGCATACACGCCAAAGCCACCGGTGTTGCAGCACAGGTCCAGCACGCTCTTGCCTTCGCATTGGCGCGACAGCCATTCGCGGTTTTCGCGCTGGTCGGCAAAGAAGCCGGTCTTGTGGGCACCGGCGGGATCGGCGCGGAAGCGGATGCCGTGCTCGGTGATGATCGCCGGGTCGGCGGGCTCCGTCCCGCGAAAATCGAAACTTTCCTGCTTCTGCACGTGCTCGTCGGCAAAGGCATGGAAGCGGCAACCGGGGAACTGCTCGCGCAGCGCCTCGTAGATCCATTCGCGGTGGCGGAACATGCCCGCGCTGAAGTACTCGACAACCACCAGGTCGGCGTAGCGGTCGACGACCAGCCCGCTCAGGCCATCGCCCTCGGAATGCACCACGCGCCAGGCATCGGAGACGGCATCGAGCTTGAGGATGTCGCGACGCAACGCGACGGCGTCGGCGATCTTGCGCGAAAACCAGCCGGCGTCGACCGGGATCGCAGGATCGTCCTCCAGTATGCGCAAGGCGATCCGCGAGTGGCCATTGAAGAAGCCGCGGCCGATCCATGCGTCGTCCGGACCGACGACATCGACGATGCTGCCGGGCTTGGGCTTGGGGTTGGGTTTCTCGACCAGGCGCTGGAAGATCCAGGGGTGGCTGGAACGCCAGGGGTTCTTGAGCCGGATGATGGGGTTCTGGGATTGCATGGCGCTAGTTTACGGGGTCGCTTCGACAGGGCGTTGTCCCGGGTGCCTGCACGGACACGTCCCTCATCCACCCACTGAATATCACCTGCATGCAGCAATGCAGGGGAAAGCTACGGCGCTGCCCGCGCACCCTGCTTGCGGGGCTGGGGATCCAGCCCGGGTCAAACGAATCCCCGCCCTCCAGCATGCGCGGATCGCGACATGCCAAGCCGCGCGATAGCCAAACCTTGCTTTGCGCCATTCCGCCGCCATCCTTGCCGCATGGATTCTTCCACCCAGGACACGGCGCGCGACCCCATCGCCCAGCGCCGGCATGACCGCCTTCGCGTCGTGCGCGCACTCAAGGCGAGTGCGGCGAGCGTGCTGGTGCTGGTCGTGGTGTTCTTTGCGCAGGTGTCCTTCGACTGGACGCGCTGGGCGGTGCAACCGCGCGACTGGCATGGGCTGGTGGGCATCCTCACTGCGCCATTGCTGCATGGTTCGCTGGAGCACATCGGCGCCAACGCGGTATCGCTCCTGCTGCTGGGCACCTTGGCCGGCACCGTGTATCCCAAGGCGACATTGCGTGCGCTGCCACTGCTGTGGATCGGTTCCGGCCTTGGCGCGTGGTGTCTGGGCGAGCCGGGAAGCCACCATCTTGGTGCCAGTGGCATCGGCCATGGGTTGATGTTCCTGGTGTTCACGCTGGGCCTGTTGCGACGCGACCGGCCGGCGATCGCGGCGGCGATGATCGCGTTTTTCCTGTACGGCGGCATGTTGTTGACGGTCCTGCCGCATGAGCCGGGCGTGTCCTGGCAGTCGCACCTGGGCGGGGCCGTGGCGGGTGTATTGGCGGCGGTCTGGCTGCGCCGCGTCGATCCGATGGCGCCACGCAAGCGTTACTCGTGGGACCTCGAAGAGGACGCCGCTCGACAGCAGGCGCACCTTGCCGCCGCCAATCACGACCAGTTCGAAGTGCCGTCGCCGGATGACGTGCCCGTGCTGTGGGATCGCCCTGAACAGGAATATGGCGTGGTGTTGCGGTTTCGTGGTCGCGAAGGCGAAGGCAGTGGCACCGGAGATGAGGGCGATTGAGGTTTCATCCATTGCTGCAAGCCGTCCTCATGGCAGCCATCACCTCCAGTCACGTCCCACCGAGACTTGTCATCCTGAGCGTAGCGAAGGATCTGTTGTGGCTTGAACTGTAGGAGCGACGTAAGTCGCGATCACTGGTCCGGCACGCAGTGATCGCGACTTACGTCGCTCCTACAGTAAATCCAAGCCACAGCAGATCCTTCGCTACGCTCAGGATGACAAAAAAGGGATGTGTCCAAGGTCCAAGGTCCAAGGTTCGAGGTTCGAGGTTCGAGGTTCAAGGCCCGGGGCCCGGGGCCTCATTGCACGGGCCGGGAAGTAGCACGCACCACACCGCGCCCTACGCGCGCGCCACCAATCGCAATCCACGCGGTGTCAGCGCGCGTTCGACCAGTTCAAATAGTCCCTGCACGGCCAGCGCCAACAACGCTGCCGGGATCGCGCCTTCCAGGATCAGGCCGATGTCGTCCAGCCGGATGCCGGCCAATATCGGCTGGCCATAGCCGCCGGCCCCGATCAGCGCACCCAGGGTCGCGGTACCGACGTTGATCACCGCCGCAGTCTTGATGCCGGCCAGGATCGTGCGCAGTGCCAACGGCAGCTCGATCCGCCACAGGCGCGTGCGTGGTGGCAGCCCGAGCGCGGATGCGGTCTCGCGCAACTCGCGTGGGATCCCGGTCAAGCCGGCATGCGTGTTGCGCACGATCGGCAGCAGGCTGTACAGGAACAATGCGGCAATCGCGGGCTTCGCGCCGATCCCAAGCAACGGGATCATGAACACGAACACCGCCAGCGACGGCAGCGTCTGCAGCAATCCGGTCGTAGTCAACACGACTTGTCCCAGCCGCGGCCTGCGCGCAGCCAATACGCCCAGCGGCAGCGCCACCAGCAAGGCCAGCCCCAGTGAAATCCCGACCAGTGCCAGGTGCTCCAGCGTGCGTTGCCACAGGCGCGAGGCGCGGCTGCGGGACTGCGGTGCGGCGACGCCCAGCCAGTCGGCGGCGACGGCCGATTCGCTTGCGCCATCCAGCTTCACCCGGGCATTGAGCTGTTGCATGGTGGCGGCATCGATGCGTCCGGCCATGGCGCCCAGTGCATCGACCCAACGCGGCGCGCGTTGGCGCAGGTCGAGGCGATACAGGTACACCGCGTCGTAAGCAGGGAAATAATGCTGGTCGTCGTCGAGGACGGTCAGCTTGTAATACGGGATCTCGGCGTCGGTACGGTAAACGTCGGTACCGTCCAGCGAGCCGCCGGCCAGGCCGCGATAGGCCAGGTCGTGGTCCAGGCCATCGGCGCGCTGCGGCAGGCGGTACGCCGCGCGCAACCCTGGCCAGCCGTCGGCGCGCTGCATGAACTCGTTGCTGAAGCCAAGCCGCAGGTCCGGATGCGCGCGCAGGTCGCTGATCGCATGGATGCCCAGCTTGTCGGCACGCTGGCTGCGCATCCCCAGCGCGTAGGTGTTGTTGAAGCCCAGCGGGGGCGTCATTGCCAGCCCCTGCCGGGCCAGCGCCTGCTGCATCGTGTCGTGGTCGGCGTCGGGCAGGCGCAGCAGTTCCTGCGCCAGCGTGCCCGTGTATTCGGGATAGGCATCGACCTGGCCGTCGAGCAGCGCGCGCCACAGGATGCGGGTGCCGCCAAGCTGGCGGCGGTGGGCCGCCTTGGCGCCGGATGCGCGCGCGAGGCCGGTGGCGATTTCGCCCAGGATGACCGATTCGGTGAAGTTCTTTGAACCGATGGTGACGGTGGGCGCGGGAGTGTTTGTTGCCGGTGGCGACGTGTCCTGCGCTTGTGCCAAGCGGGGGGCGCCCATGCAGCAGAGCAGGACTGCGCACGACACGCCTGTACGCAACAACAGGGTCGTCATTGCCGCCGTGGCGGCAATGACGGCAAGCGGAGCAGGCAGGCGAACCGCAGGTAGCCGGCTTGCCAAGGAACGAGCCGCAAGGTTTGCAGTCGACCCATTCATCCCGACACATCCAGCCCGCGCTGCGCGGTCATGAACTCGTGCACGAACGGCTCGGCCGGCGTCTGCAGCAAGGCCCTTGCATCGCCTTGCTGCACGATGCGGCCTGCACGCAACAGCACCAGCGTATCGGCCAGGTACGCGGCCTCGGCAACATCGTGGGTCACCAGTACCACCGTCTTGTGCAGCGTGGTGAACAGTTCGTGCATCTGCGCCTGCAACTCGTGGCGGATGATCGGGTCCAGGGCACCCAACGGCTCGTCCAGCAGCAATACCGGCGGATCCAGCATCAAGGCGCGGACCAGGCCGACGCGTTGGCGCTGGCCACCGGACAGCTCGGCGGGATAGCGTCGCAGTGCGCCATCGGGTAGTCGGCACAACGCGGCAAGTTCATCGCTGCGTGCGGTGATCTGCTGGCCAGTCCAGCCAAGCGTGCGCGCCAGCAGCGCGATGTTCTGCGCTGCAGTCAAGTGCGGGAACAAGCCCCCTTCCTGGATCACGTACCCGATCCTGCGGCGTTGTTGGAGCAGTTTGTCGCGTTGCAGCGGCTCGCCGTCGAAACGCACGGTGCCGCGATCCGGCCATTCCAGGCCAATCAACATCCGCAGCACGCTGGACTTGCCCGCTCCGCTGGGGCCGATCAGCGCGGTGGTGCCGCCGCTGGCGATGCGCAGGTCGACAGTGTCCAGTGCGACGGTCGCACCATGGTGTTTGCTGACGGCAGCGAGTTCGAACACGCCGCAACCTTATCCCATCGGGGCGTTTTGCCCTGGACGGAGCCTCAACGGTCCACGATCGCGGCACCGAGTTGCCGGTCATGCCATCGCGAAAGCAGCAGCAACGACACCGTCGCGCCGCACAGGCAGGTGAACATGTCCCATTGCGTATCCCACTGGTCGCCCTGCGTGGCCAGGAATGCAGTGGCGTCGGCGCCGTAGATCAGCGCACTCCACCATTCGATGAGTTCGAACAAGGCACTGAAGCTCAGGCAAGCGGCCAGTACCAGGTAGGCCAGCCAGGCGCCGCGCTGCAGTGGCGTACGACGCAGCAGCAGTTCCCGCGCGAGGATCGCCGGCACGAAGCCCTGCATGAAGTGGCCAATGCGATCCCAGGGGTTGCGCGTGATGTTCCAGCCTGCCCAATGCGCCAGGTCGCGTAGCCAGAAACCCGGCGGCGCAAGCGAATAGGTATAGGCGCCACCGATGATCAGCACGAGCGCATGGGCCACCAGCAACCAGCACAGCAGATGCGTCAACGCGAATCGTTGCCAGGTGGAGGCCAGCAGGGGCAAGGCCAGTACCACCCAGATGACTTCCAGGGACCAGGTCAGGTAGTCGCGGGCCACCCATGCCGACCAGGCCAGGCCAGCAGCGACGACGATCAGCAACAACCAACACGCGCCACGCCCGGGTACGCTCGCAGGCCGTGGCATCGGCTTGGTGGTTACGCCCTGTCCATGCATGCGTGGTGTCCCCTGGAGCGTCTGCGCAGCATACCCGCCGGGCAGCGTGCGACGCTGTGCTAGCTTCGCGATTGCGCAAGCGCCGCCCCAACCCCGATGACTTCACAACCCGGATCCGGAACGATGCGTCAGACCACACTGTTGTTTGTCCTTGCCCTGTTGGGGTTGGCCGCTTGCCAGCGCGACGGGGCTGCATCAGCGCCAACGACAACGCCTGCCGCGGCGACGGCGGCAACACCGCCGCAGGCCGCCCCGGTTGCTGGCAGTCCGGCGGCACGTCGCATCAAGGCCGACGTGGACGCGCTGGCCGATGACAGGTACCAGGGGCGTGAAACGGGCAGCCATGGCTACGACCTGGCCGCCGATTACGTCGCTGCACGCTACGCGCAACTCGGCCTTGCAGCCGCCGGCGACGACGGCACCTGGTACCAGCGCGTACCGTTGCTCAAGTCGGTGCGCGTGCGCGACGGTGCCCGGCTCATCGTGCACCGCAATGGCCGCGACATCGCGCTGCGTTTTGGCGACCAGTTCCTGCCTGCACCGGGATTCGACGCGGCGCAGGCAGACGTCACGGCCCCTGCGGTCTTCGTCAACCAGGGCGTCGACGCGCCCAAGCTGCATGTCCAGGACCTTGCCGGGCTCGATCTGGAAGGCAGGATCGCCGTGTTGTTCCACGGCACGCCGGACGCGTTCAGTGACGGGCAGCGGGCACTGTACGGGCGCGATGGGGACAAACTGCGCCTGCTGGCCCAGCACGGTGCGATCGGCGTGGTGTTCGTCAACAGCGCGCTGGACGAGGCGCGCCTGCCGTGGGCGATGATTGCCGCCAGCTGGGACAGGCCGGCGATGCATCTGCGCGGTGACGACGGCAAGCCGCTGCACGGCATGGCAGGACTGCGCGTGGTCGCCACCGTCAGCGCCGCGGCCGCCGACCTGCTGTTGGCCGACCAGCCCCGCTCTGCAGCCGAACTGTCACTGCAGGCAATGCGCGGCGATGGCAAGGGCTTCACGCTGCCCGGGACGGTGACGCTGTCCGCGCACAGCACGATCACCTCGCTGGATGCACGTAACGTCGTTGGCCGCTTGCCGGGGAGTGATCCGGGATTGGACGCCCCGATGGTATCCAGCGCCCATCTGGACCACCTGGGTGTCGGCAAGCGTGTCGATGACGGCCCCGGCGATCAGGACGTGGTCTACAACGGCGCGATCGACAACGCACTGGGCGTTGGAATCCTGCTGGAGTCCGCACGCACGTTGGCCAAGGCCAAGGCTTCAGGAAGCGCGACCTCCAAGGGACCGGCGCCTGGAACGCCGCCTTCCAGGCGTCCCCAGCTGTTCCTGGCCAGCACCGGTGGCGAGCAAGGCGCGCTGGGCGCGCTCTGGTTCGCAACGCACCCGCCCGGCGGCCACGCGCCAGTCGCCGACCTCGACTTCGATACCCCGGTATTGACCGCGCCGACCACCGACGTGGTCGCCATCGGCGCAACGCACTCCTCATTGCAGGACGTGTTGGAGGCGGCAGCCAAGCATGTCGGCGTGGTGGTGTCGGCGGACCCCTACCCCGAGGACGATGCCTTCGTCCATGGCGATCACTACGCCTTCGCCCGCAACGGCATCCCGGCGCTGTACCTCACCGGCGGCACCATTGCATCGGACAAGGCACGCAAGCCCGAGATCGCGTTGCGGTATTACCTGCGTAACTGCTACCAGCGTCCCTGCGACGACGCCGAGCAGCCCATCCAGTACGACGATGCGGCGCGATTGGCGCGACTGGGTGCGCGTATCGCATGGCTGATTGGCGATGCCGCCAAGCCACCACGATGGAATCGCGAGGATGCTTTCGGCGAACGATTCGCGAAGTAACGCGTCGCCCTGGGCTTGGCTGTTGTAGGAGCGGCTTCAGCCGCGGGTTCTTTGTTCTTTGGTTTCGTGGGAGTGACGTAAGTCGCGATCAGATTCCTGGCCAAGGCATCGCGACCTGCGTCGCTCCTACACAAGACACGAAAGCCATCAAGCAAGGGCTCGCGGCTGAAGCCGCTCCTACAGCGGCATGCCGCGGAAGGCTTTCACCGTGCGCAGCACGAAGCTCGAGTTGACGTCGGCTACTCCGGATTCGTTGAGCAGCCGATCCAGCAGGAATCGCGAGAAGTGGTCGAGGTCGCGCACGGCGACCTGCAGCAGGTAGTCCATGTCGCCGGTCAACGCATGGCAGGCGATGACCTCGTCCCAGGAGGCGACCTTGCCGCTGAAGGTGGCGACCGAGTCGGTGTCGTGGCTGGACAACTGCACGCGCACGAAGGCCTGCAGGCCCAGGCCGAGCTTGTCGGGGTCGACTTCGGCGCGATAGCCAGCCAGCACACCATCGCGCTCCAGCCGCTGGGTGCGCCGCAGGCAGGCCGAAGCCGACAAGTGCACGCGGGTGGCGAGTTCGGCATTGGTCAGGCGGCCATTGCGCTGGAGTTCGGCAAGGATCGCCAGGTCGGTGCGATCAAGTTCGGTTGGGGTCTTGCTGGCGTGGTTTTGTGCGGAATCGGTCATTTCATGCGCCGTTGGCAGACCTGTTGCAATAATCATGCGCGATATTGCCTACCTCGTGCAATAAAGCAAACCTGTTGCGCCTACAAGCAACTAAAGTGGAAGGTCGTGCCTGGCCTGGCCTGGCCGAGGCAACGATGCAATGCAGCCGGAACGACCGCTGTCATCGCACCCCAGCTGCCATCGAACCGGAGACAACCATGAATACCCCACGCCGCGTTGAAAACCTGCAGACCGACAAGGGCAAGGTGCCGGTCTATGCCACCGGGGTCGTCGAGCAGCCCTGGGATGATTACAGCGACGATGACCACAAGGTCTGGGCGCGGCTGTTCCGTCGGCAGCGCGAAGTCCTCAAGGGCCGCGCCTGCGACGAGTTCATCGCCGCGCAGGATGCGATGGGCATGACGCCCGACGTGATCCCCAAATTCAGCGAGCTGAGCGCGATCCTGCGCGACACCACCGGTTGGGAGCTGATCGGCGTCGAAGGATTGTTGCCGGAACTCGACTTCTTCGACCACCTGGCCAATCGCCGCTTCCCGGTGACCTGGTGGATCCGAAAGCCCGAGCAGATCGATTACATCGAAGAGCCCGACCTGTTCCACGACCTGTTCGGCCACGTGCCGTTGCTGATGAATCCGATCTTCGGTGACTACATGGAGGCCTACGGCCGCGGCGGCGTGAAAGCGCACGCGATCGGCGAAGAGGCGCTGCAGAACCTGACGCGCCTGTACTGGTACACGGTCGAGTTTGGCCTGATCAAGCAGAAGGACGGCCTGCGCATCTATGGCAGCGGCATCGTCAGCTCCAAGGGCGAGAGCATCCACAGCCTGGACAGCGACGCGCCCAACCGCATCGGCTTCGACCTGGAGCGGATCATGGGCACCCGCTACCGCATCGACACGTTCCAGAAAACCTACTTCGTGATCGACAGCTTCGAGCAGTTGATGGCGGCAACCGAGCCTGACTTCACTCCGATCTATGCCCGGCTGGCGACAAGGGAGTCTTTCCCGGCCGGCGCCGTGCGCGACGGCGACAAGGTGTTCCACAAGGGCACGGGCGAAGGCTGGGCGACCGACGCCGACGTGTAGGGCGCGTCTGGCGCAAATGAGACCGGGCCCGGGGTGGCCCGGATCAATGTTGCGCGCAAGCGCGACGCCAGGCCTTTGCCGCATTGCCATGACCACCCGCCAATCCCGGTAAGCTGCGCGCAGGTCCACCAGGCACACGTCCGCAAGGCCACCTGTACGCATGCACCACCCCCAATCCCTGCTGCGCTGGTTCCGCAAGTGGCGCATGGACAACCTGGTCCTCACCTGCGACCGCGCCGACGTGCTGGTGCATGTCGACGAGGCGGGCAACCTGGGGCCGCGTTACGCATTCATGACCCTGCTGTCGGCGGGCATCGCGATGCTCGGCCTGCTGCTGGGCTCGGGCGCGGTCATCATCGGCGCGATGCTGATCTCGCCGCTGATGGGGCCGATCGTCGAGATGGGCATGGCGCTGGCGACGTTCGACTTCCGCACCCTGCGCGAATCGTTGAAGACGATGGCGGTCGGCGTTGCGTTGGCGCTGGCGATCTCGTTCCTGATCGTGTGGATCTCCCCATTGCAGGAGGCCACGCAGGAAATCATCTCGCGGACCGAGCCAACGCTGTTCGACCTGTTGGTGGCGATCTTTTCCGGGCTGGCGGGCGGCTACGCGACGGTCACCCGCAAGGGCGAGACCATCGTCGGCGTCGCCATCGCCACCGCCTTGATGCCACCGCTGGCGGTCGTGGGCTACGGCCTGGCGATCGGCAACTGGAACATCGCCGGCGGCGCAGGCTTCCTGTTCATGACCAACCTGTTGGCGATCGCACTGTCGGTGACGATCATGGCGCGCTGGTACGGGTTTGGCGTGTCGGATTCACCACGACAGACGGCGTGGCAGGCGGCGTTGATCGTCAGTGCGTTCGTGCTGCTGTCGATTCCGCTGGGCCTGGCACTGCGCAATATCGCCGCGCGCAGCCTGGCCGAAAACACCGTGCGCAGCATGCTGGAGGAAACGGCTCGCCAGGGTGGCGGGCGTATCACCACGTTGCGGGTCGATGCCGGCGGCGATCCGATCCGTGTCGACGCCGTCCTGCTGACGCCGTCGGACCGGCCGGGCCTGGACGGGCTACTCGAGCGTCAACTGGAAGCACGGCTTGGCCGGTCGGTCACCGTACAGCTGAGCGAGGTGTTGACGGCGGACGAGGCCCGCCTGAAGCGTGAGCAGTCGACCCTGACCGAGCTGCGCAGCAACGTCGCCCAGCTGCAGGATGCGGCCAACCAGCATGCCGCCAGCCGTGACGCCCGCCAGGCGGAGCTGGACGCAATGCATGCACGCGCGCTGGCCCACTTCGGGGCGATGGACCCGCTGGAAGGTGGCAAGCAGGTGCGCTGGCAGTTGGCGCCTTCGGCCGGACTGGACCTGGTGGCTGCGCGGGCGCTGGAGAGGGATGTCAACAAGGACGCCGGGCAGGGGGCAAGCCAGGAGGGTGCGGCCCCCCGGGTGCAGGTGGTGCCGGCATTGCAGCCGCTGCCACGGATCGACTTTGCCGATGACAGTGCACGACTCGATGCAACGGCCAGGGCCCGGATCGATGCCGTCGCCTGGGCGACGCAACGCTGGCAGGCGGGGGCGGTCAGCCTGACCGGCCATGCCGGTGGCGATCCTGCATTGGCCAGGTCGCGTATCGATGCGGTCGCGGCCGCGTTGCGCCAACAAGGCGCCAGCATTGCCATCGATACCGTTGCCGATACCGCGGCGACGCGCGCATTGATCCGTGATCGCGGGGCCGATGCAGGGCGCAGCGTGACGTTGCGATTGGCGTCGCAGGCGTCGCCCTGAGCATCAAGCTCGTGATTACCGCGAACGCGGGAAACCGGTCCCTGGGCGGATCGAATGGGGCGCGAAGGCGCTGGTTTGCAGTTCTCGCGGGTACGCCGATTGCCGGCGTCGCTTTGTAGCCCGGGCAAGCGCGGCGCGCCCGGGGGTTCGTGCCGTACGAAACAAGTGCCGGGTGCGCTGCGCTTACCCGGGCTGCGCAACAGGGCTTTACACGCAGGAGCCCTGCGTAACGGGTCCGAATCGAAATTGCGTGCGCAAGCAGCGACAATGGCTTCCCGTTGACCCGACCTGCGTTGCTCCCATGACTTCTGCCTCCAACTCCGTTTCCCTGACCCGGCACCTGATCGAAGAAGAGCGCCAGGGCCACATCTGCGCGGACCTGCGCCTGCTGATGGAGGTTGCCGCCCGCGCCTGCAAACGGATTTCCGTCGCGGTCGGCAAGGGGGCGCTGGGCGGGGTGCTGGGCGAGGCCGTCGCCGCAGCTGGCGACGCAAGCATCAATGTCCAGGGCGAGGCACAGAAGAAGCTGGACGTGCTCAGCAACGAAATCCTGCTCGAAGCCAACGCCTGGGGAGGTCACCTGGCGGCGTGCGCCTCGGAAGAGATGGAGCACTGCCAGCCGATCCCGGATGCGTATCCGCGTGGCAACTACCTGTTGTTGTTCGACCCGCTCGATGGCAGTTCCAACATCGACGTCAATGTGTCGGTCGGCACCATTTTCTCGGTCCTGCGCTGCCCGGACGACGTCGATCTCGTGGGCGACGAGCACTTCCTGCAGCCGGGCACCGCGCAGGTCGCGGCCGGGTATTGCATCTACGGCCCGCAGACGATGCTGGTGCTGAGCATCGGCCACGGCACGCATGCGTTTACGCTGGATCGCGAGTTGGGGGCCTTCGTGCTGACCCGGTCCAGCATGCGCATACCGGAGCAAACCAGCGAATTCGCGATCAACATGTCCAACCAGCGGCACTGGGACGTGCCGATGCAGGCCTATGTCGCCGACCTGCTGGCTGGCAAGGCCGGTCCGCGCGGCAAGGACTTCAACATGCGCTGGATTGCATCGATGGTCGCCGACGTGCATCGCATCCTGACGCGTGGCGGCATCTTCATCTATCCGTGGGACAGCCGGCTCGGGTCCAGCCAGGCGTCGGGCCAACCTGGGCCAGGCGCGGACCCGACCAAAGCGGGCAAGTTGCGATTGATGTACGAGGCCAATCCGATGGCGATGCTGGTCGAGCAGGCCGGGGGGGCGTCCAGTGACGGGCGGCGACGGACGATGGACATCACGCCGATGCATTTGCATCAGCGGGTGCCGGTGTTCCTGGGGTCGAAGGACGAGGTGGGCGTGGCGGTGGAGTATCACCTTGCGCATGATGCGGGGCAGGCGCCGGGTTGATGCAGGCCTATCGCGCTTGCTCGCCTGCCCTGCGTAGGAGCGGCTTCAGCCGCGAGCTGTCGCTGATGCCTCGGGTTTTTGCAGGAGCGTCGCAAGACGCGATACGTGCTGCGGGTGCGCGATCGCCAGTAGCCTGCGACGGCACCAGGCAGGAGGACCAAGGATTGGTCGACGATCGCACCACGACATCCGGTCAGGTCCCGGCAATGAAACGAGCACCAAGCCGAGCCGACGCAATCAGGCTCCCTTGCGCGGATGGTTGAGCACCAACCAATACAAACCCACCTGTTTGACCGCCCAGACGAACCGCTCGAAGTCCACCGGCTTCTGGATATAGCTGTTCACCCCCAGCGCATAACTGGCTTCGACGTCGAACGGCTCGGTGCTGGTCGTCAGCACCACCACCGGCAGGCTTTGCGTGCGCGGGTCCGCGCGCAGGGCCTGCAGCACTTCACGGCCGTCGACCTTGGGAAGGTTGAGGTCCAGCAGCACGATCGAGGGCAGGTCCTCGGGGTCGCGGTCGGCATGGGCGCCGCGGGCAAACAGGTAGTCCAGCGCCTCGGCGCCATCGCTGACGACGGTCAGGTTGTTGGCCACCTTGGCTTCGTTGAAGGCGATCCGTGTCAGTTCGACATCGTCCGGATTGTCTTCGACCAGTAGGATTTCGTTGTGCATCACGTCGCTGGCTCGTGTCGGGCAGTGCCCGCGTTCACCGCAGGGACTTCAAAGGTAAACACACTGCCGGCATCGTCGCGTGATTGTGCGCGCAGCCACCCATCGTGGCGCTCGGCGATGCGCTTGGCGATCGCCAGGCCAATGCCGTGGTTGCCGCCCTGCTCCGGCGTATGCAGGCGCTGGAAGGGTTCCATGATCTTGTCGGCATAGCGCATGTCAAAGCCGCTGCCGTGGTCACTGATGGCGACCTGCAGCTTGCCGTCGACGACCTGCCCATCGACCTGGATGCGCACGTTGTCGCGATCGCCCGAGAAGCGCCAGGCATTGTCCAGCAGCTGCTGCAGCAGCATCCGAAGCAGGCGCTCGTTGCCCCAGGCCTGCAAGCCGGGCGTGACGGTGATCTCGGCATCGCGGTCGGGATGGGCGTCCTGCAGGTCGGCGGCGACCCAGTCTGCGAGCAGGCTGATGTCGACGACCTCGGGTTCCAGCGGCGTGCGGTCCACGCGCGAGAGATCCAGCACCGCGTCCAGCAGCCCACCCATGCGCGCGGCGGCGGCGCGAATGCGTTGCAGGTGGTTGCGACCGGTGTCGTCCAGCGCTTCGCTGGCGTGGCTTTGCAACAGTGCCGAGAAGCTTGCGATGGCGCGTAGCGGTGCACGCAGGTCGTGCGAGATGCCATGGGCCAGCACTTCCTGTTGCCGCGCCAGCGCCTGCAACGTGTGCTCGGCATCGGCCAGCGCCTGCCGCAGGTCCTGCCCATCGGTTTCGTGCGGATCGGTGTCATGCAGCCCTGGGTCGTAGAGGTGCATCACCAGGTAGCACGGTGCGCCGTGGTTGTCATGCATGACTGCGACTTCAGCACGCGCCTGGAAGACCGTGCCTTTGCGGCTCCGGTATCTGCGCGGGAGGGATTCCTGCGGGCGGCCGGCGCCGGCGGGCACCGCCTTGGCAGGCGCGGCGTCGACCAGCGTCGCCAGGTAACGTTGCGCCTGTTCGGCATCGTCAGGGTGAAAGCTGTCCGCCACTGCTTGCCCGTGCAGGGTCCGTGCGGCGTCGTGGCCCAGCAGGCGCGCCAACGCGGGATTGACGTCGACCCAGCGTCCGTCCAGGTCGATGATCGCCATTCCCGAGGCAGCCGATTGCATTGCCAGTCGGTAGCATCGGTCGTCAAGCGGCGGTGGGGTGGACAACATGGTCAGCGGGCGCGTGGTGGAGCAGTGTGAGTAGGCCAGTATGGCCGGGGTCGGGGTGTAGGGCAGGTGCACGGCGCGTGAAATGCATGTGCCGCACGGTAGCCACGATACAGCCGGTGGGGGCTGAGGGCATTGCAGCACATCTTTTCCTGCTGGTCCCGGAGAGTGGCCGCGGGCGGTTTGATCCTGCCCGCGTGCACATCGCTGCCTCGATCCTGTTGGTGTTGTCGCAGTCCATGGGTCGGAGCCGGATCGATGCAGGACAATTGCAGGAGCGGCTTCAGCCACGAGCGGTTCATCCGGTTTTTTGCAATAGCGCCGCAAGTCGCGATGCTTTTGCCAACACCTGATCGCGACTTGAGTCGCTGCTGCAACCGCCAGTCCAGGATCAAGCGTTCAAGGCAGCAATGGATTAGCCGCTGATCAGGCGCTCACCGACTCCGGTGAACTTCAGCCCGACCTTGCTCACCTGGTCGCCCTTCAGGCTGCGGACCACCAGCATGGCGCGCCCAAGGGCAAGGCTGTCGCCAACCTGCGGCTGGGTATCGAAGCGCTGGTCGAACAGCTGCGCCGCAGTGGCCTTCTCGAATCGGGTCGGGATCGTGAGCTCATAGAAACTGGCCAGCTCGCCCAATGGCACGTTGCCGGCCAGCGTAAAGCTGCCAAACAGGTCCTGTTCGGCGTCCCGCGCATCGCGGCCTTCGGCAAACAACCAGTCCAGGCGCGGGGTGGTTTCGCCCGGAGCCACGAAGTACGCGTAGTCCTCCGCAGCCAGGTTGGCGGTGTCCTCCGGCAGCAGGACCTCGCCGTTGCGCACCACCATCGCCAAGCGCACGCGCCCGGGCAGGTCGGCACCGCGCAGCGCCGCGCTGCCGGAGGTGACGCGATAGCCGACCATCGAATACTCCAGCCGGCCAGGCAGGTCCAGGTGGATGCGGCGGGTGTTTGGATCGGGGCGGGGCACGGCGACGCCAAACCGGTATGCCGCAAAGCCGATGCTCCAGCCCTGCACGACCAACGACACCAGCACCACGACAAAGGCGACATTGAAGTACAGCCATGCGTCGGGCAGCCCGATCAGCAGCGGGATCGACGCCAGGAAGATGCCCAGCGCGCCGCGCAGGCCGGTCCATGAAATGAATCCGATCTCGGCCATGCGATAGCGGAACGGCAACAGGCACAACAGTACCGCCGTTGGTCGCGCCACCAGGATCAGGAAAGCGGCCACGCCCAGTGCCGGCCACAGGATCGGTAGCAGCGCATGCGGCGAGGCCAGCAGGCCCAGCAGCAGGAACATGATCAGCTGCATGAACCAGGTGGCCGCATCCTGCACCGACAACAGCTGTTCACGCGCCCGCACCGGGCGGTTGGCGACCACGATGCCGGCCAGGTACACGGCCAGGTAGCCGCTGCCGTAGACCAGGTTGGTGATGGTGAACAACGCCACCGCGCCGCCCAGGCCCAGCCAGGGATGCAGGCCGGCAGGCAGCTCGAACCTGTTGAGCGCCCAGACCAGCAGGCGGCCGCCCACGTAACCCAGCACCAGGCCTGCACCGGTGGTCCAGAGCAGGCGCAGGATGATCGAGGTCACGCCGCCTTCGTGTACGCCGGCCAGCCACATGGTCAGTGCGATGGTCAGGAAGACGGCAAAGGGATCGTTGCTGCCCGACTCGATCTCCAGCGTCGCGCCCGTCCGCCGCTCCAGGTGCAGGCCGCCGGTGCGGAGCAGGAAGAACACCGCCGCGGCATCGGTGGAGGCGACGATGGTGCCCAGCAGCAAGGCCTGCAATGGTTCAAGCTTGAGTAGCTGCCATGCCGCCACCCCGGTCAGTCCGGCAGTGATGAGCACCCCGACGCTGGCCAGCAGCACTGCCGGCACCACGCTGCCGCGCACCTGTGAAGCGTGCGTGCGCAAGCCGCCGTCGAACAGGATGATGGCCAGCGCCAGCGAGCCGATCAGGTAGGTGAACTGGGTGTCCGCGTAGCGGATGCCGCCCGGGCCATCGACCCCGAGCAGGACGCCCAGTACCAAGAAGACCAGCAGCAGTGGCGCACCAAAGCGACGTGCCAGCAGCGACGAGGCAATGCCGGTCAGGATCAGCAGGGCGAAGCCGAGCAGGCGCAGGTCGATGGAGTGCAGGCTTTCCAGGTGCGCGATCCGTTGGGGTCTCCGGCCAGTCTAGCGCGCGTGGGTGTAGGCATCTGATGACATGGATGGGCCGATCGCGAAGTCAGTGCACTTCTCGCTTCCCTTGTGAAGCAGGCGCGGCTTGGACAGGGTGCTTTTACTCCTTGGCATGGCATGCCTGCCGCCGCCGGCCAGGCCAGGGCGCAGCAGCTCATGCCGCTTGCGGCTGCAACCCCCGATCGATCCCCCGGTACCCCAGCGCCTCGGCCAGGTGTGCGCTGCCGATGGCATCCTCGCCTGCCAGGTCGGCAATCGTCCGCGCGACCCGCAGGATGCGGTGCATGGTGCGTGCCGACAGTTGCAGGGCGTCCATGGCGCGCTCGAGCAAGGCCTGGTCCGGAGGCAACAACCGACACGCCGCCATGGTCTCGGACTGGCCCAGCTGCGCATTGGGTTTGCCGGCCCGTGCGTACTGTCGTGCGCGGGCGGCCTGTACGCGGGTCCGGACAACCGCGCTGCACTCGCCGGCGGGCGCGTCGGGGCGCAGCAGGGCCGACGGCACCCGTGGCACGTCGATGTGCAGGTCGATACGGTCCAGCAATGGCCCGGAAATGCGCGCGCGATAGCGGGCGATGGCCTCGCTGCTGCAGCGGCAACGCGACGACGGGTCGCCCGCCCAGCCGCAAGGGCAGGGGTTCATCGCCGCAGCCAGCTGGAACCGTGCCGGAAACTCACTTTGCCGCGCCGCGCGGGAAATGGTGACGACGCCGGATTCCAGCGGCTCACGCAGCACTTCCAGTGCGCGACGGTCCCATTCGGGCAGCTCGTCCAGGAACAGCACGCCGTTGTGCGCCAACGAAATCTCGCCAGGACGCGGTTCGGCCCCGCCGCCGACAAGGGCAACCGCACTCGCGGTGTGGTGTGGGCTGCGATACGGGCGCTCGCGCCAGCGGGCCGGGTCCAGGCCACGCCCGCTGACGGAGGCGATCGCCGCACTTTCCAGTGCTTCGGATTCGCTGGCCTCGGGCAGCAGCCCCGGCAGGCGCGAGGCCAGCAACGTCTTGCCGCAACCCGGTGGCCCGACCAGCAACAGGTGGTGGCCTCCGGCTGCGGCCACCTCAAGTGCGCGCCGCGCCTGGGCCTGGCCACGCACATCCGCCATGTCCGGGCCGGGGTCGCGCTGTGTCGGCAGTGCGACGGCAGCGGGCAGTGCCTTGCGCCCGTCCAATGCGGCACAGACTTCCAGCAACGTGCGCGCCGTGGTGGCATCGACCTGGCTGGCCAGCGCGGCCTCGGCGCCATTGCCTTCTGGCACGACCAGCCGCCGCCCGGCCTTGGCGGCCGCCAGCGCCGCGGGCAGCACGCCATCAACGGCGCGCAGCTGTCCGGTCAGGCCGAGCTCGCCGAGAAACTCGCAATCATGCAGCGCTTGCATCGGCACCTGTCCGCTGGCGGCAAGGATGCCCAGCGCGATGGCCAGGTCGAAACGGCCACCGTGCTTGGGCAGGTCCGCCGGTGCGAGGTTGACGGTGATGCGGCGGGTGGGGAATTCGAACTGCCCGCACTGGATCGCCGCACGCACGCGGTCCTTGGCCTCGCGCACCGCGGCCTCGGGCAGGCCGACGATCGACATCGTTGGCAGTCCACCGGCCAAATGCACCTCGACCCTGACCGCAGGCGCGTGCACCCCGGCGCGTGCACGGCTGTGCACGAGCGCAAGTCCCATGGCGGCGGGCTCAGCGTTGGTTCGGTGGGGATGGCGCGTCGGCCAGCTGCGCTTCCAGCGCCGCGACCGTGTCCTTGAGCGCATCGAGCTGCTCGCGCGTGCGCAGCAACACCGCGCGCTGCACTTCGAACTCCTCGCGCGTGACAAGGTCGAGCTTGCCCAGTCCGGTCTGCAGTACCGATTTGAAATTCTGCTGCAACTCGTCGCGCAAGGCTTCCGCGCCACTACCACGCATGCCCGGCGGGACCAGGCCGCTGAGGCGGCGTGCGAGTTCGTCGATATGGCGCAGGTCGATGGGCATGATGGCGTGCATTGTGCGTCTCCTTGGGGTGCGATGCCAGTTTGGGTTGGCTCGCACGGGCATTGGATCGGCGCATGCCTTGTCGACGTGTAGGGAAAGCCCGCAAGCCGTAGGCGCATGCACGACGGGCAGGTTTGCCAAGGCAGCCCGCCCTCCCAACCCGCGCGGCGTTATGCTGCTGGCCTGGAAACGCAACCGCGCAATGGTGGACCTGCAATGAAAATGGTCATGGCGATCATCAAGCCCTTCAAGCTGGACGATGTCCGCGAGGCGCTGGCCGAGGCCGGCGTCACCGGCATCACCGCCACCGAGGTCAAGGGCTTCGGGCGGCAGAAGGGCCACACCGAGCTCTACCGCGGTGCCGAATACGTGGTCGACTTCCTGCCCAAGATCAAGCTGGAAGTCGCGGTCACCGACGACCAGTCCGACCTTGTCGCCGAGGCGATCATGCAGGCCGCCGGAACCGGCAAGATCGGTGATGGCAAGATCTTCGTGTATGACCTGGATCGCGTGATGCGGATCCGTACCGGCGAGCTGGATGGGGATGCACTCTAAGGGGACACGACATCATTGATGACGACAGCATGGATGACGGCAGCATGGATGAAGGCAGCATGGATGAAGGCAGCATGGATGAAAGCAACGGGGATGCAGCAACCAGGACGATGCGGATGAAGTCCTGGATGGCCACTGCGGCCTGCCTGGTCATTGTGACTGCGCTTGGCGGTTGCGATCCCTGGGCCGACCCGGACAGTGCCGAGCCGCAGGCACGGCAGGCGCCGGGATCACTTGCAGGTGCACCGCCTGTCATTGCCGACACGGCTCCGCAGGACCCGGCCGAAGCCAGCAAGGCCAATCGCGTCGTTGCGCCCGAAGCCGTGCGTGGGAAGCGATTGCAAGCGCCGGCCAGCAACGAGCAACCTACCAAGCCATTCGCCTTCGATGCGCAGCCGACTGCTGCTACGGCCACCGATTGTGCATTTCCGAGCCTTGTGACCGATGCGGCCAGGATGCGGCCGCTGAAGGTATTCGCGGCCGGCGCGTATTCCGGCAGCCGCCTGGGCTACCAGATCGACAGCAGCGGCAACCAGGCCGGACGCATCGACGTGGCCGTGAACCAGCCGGGCGTACCGGTTGCGTTGATGCTCGGTAGCTACGATCCGACCGTCTGGCACGTTGGCTGGGCACCGGGGACACGGATCGTCGCGGTGTTGGTCGGCGGCTATCACCGGCAGGTGGTAACAGGGTTGCCCAAGGACACCCCGGTGATCGTCAGCACCTACGACAACAAGGGACCTTGTGGCTATTTTTACGTCACCGCCGAGAAGGCGGGCACGCTCAACCCGATCGCGCGCCGTGCGTTTGGGCGCGCTGTCGACATGGTCTATCCAGCGCAGCGTGGACGGGTCGTGGTGGGTGAGCCGGTTTCCAACATTGCCGCGCTGGTGACGGATGCGTCGGCGCAGGAGGATACGACGTTCCGCATCGCGCCTGAGCGGGCCGGCGGAGAAGCGGGCCTGGCGTATGCGGTATCGCAGGGCTGGCTGCGTGAAGCGCGACCCTCCGACGCCGCCGCATGGCTGTCGGCACGCAACGCGCGGCCGCAGTCCGACACGCCACCGATCGCGGGCGGCCGCCCGGCGGGCCATCTTTCAATGCACAACGCTTACGTGGTGCTCAAGTCGTTCGAGTTGCCACCGCGGTTGACCGGCGCGCATTCGGCAACGTTCTTCGTCCCCAAGGGGGTGAAGCGTCCGACCGGCAGCCTGGGCCATTCGGTCCTGTACGACTACAACACGATGACCTGCGCCGGGATCCTGTGCGATCGGCGCTGAGCACAGAGGATGTATTGCAATCGCAGGCTCCGAGAACAGGCGGTGCCCATGGTCGTTTGCAGGAGCGGCGTCAGCCGCGAGCTCTGGATCTTGCTTTCGCTGTTGTAGGAGCGACGTGAGTCGCGATCAGGAATCCCGGGGGTCTTGATCGCGACTCACGTCGCTCCTACAACAGCAACAGCCAAAGCAACATCAAGAGCTCGCGGCTGAAGCCGCTCCTACTAACAGCAACGATATCGCGCAGTCTTCGCTGCGCCCGCATATCAATCGCCGAGTACGGAGGCGACAAACGGCGGCAACATCGATGCGCCTTTGTGGATGTCGGCGCTGTAATACTTCGACTCGAAAGTCTTGCCGCGCGCATCGCCTTCGCGGAAATCGAACCCGCCGGATTTCCTCGCCAGCGTGCACGACCACCAGCCGGTCGGATAGCACGGCTGCGGAAACGGCAACGTCTGGAACGTGGTGAACCCGGCCTTGCGCATCTCGCCACGCATTTCCTGGATCAGCTCCAACAACACCAGTGGCGATTCGGACTGTTGCACCAGGATGCCGTCGTCCTTCAACGCGCGGAAGCAGCTCTCGTAGAAGGCCTTGTTGAACAACCCCTCGGCCGGCCCGACAGGATCGGTGGAGTCGACGATGACGATGTCCAGACTGCCGGGCGCGGCATTGGCCATGTAGGCGATGCCATCATCGAACAACAGTTCCGCGCGCGCGTCATCGTTGCTGTCGCACAGCTCCGGGAAATGTTTCTCCGACATGCGCGTGACCTGCTCGTCGATGTCGCATTGCACGGCTTTGTTCACGCCAGGGTGCTTGAGCACCTCGCGCAGCGTGCCGCAGTCACCGCCGCCGATGATCACGACCTGCCGCGGATCCGGATGCGTGAACAGCGCCGGATGCGACATCATCTCGTGGTAGAGGAAGTTGTCGCGCGTGGTCAGCATCACCGCGCCGTCGATCAGCATCAGGTTGCCCCAGTCGGTGGTCTGGAAGATCTCGATCTTCTGGAACGGCGACTGCACCTCGTCAAGCTTGCGCACGATGCGAAAACCGATCGCGGAGCCGGAAGGCTCGAAATTTTCGTATTGCCAGGTGGGGTCTGTCATGGGGATGGCCTGATGTATGGAGAGCATTGGTGAAGAACAAGGAGGTGTCACAAACAGTATTGCCATCCTGAGCGCAGCCAAGGATCTGTCGTGGCGTGTGCCCACTGCCTGGCAAGTGGACCCTTCGCGACGCTCAGGATGACCGTGCTCGGGTGCTGCCTTGGTCCGCCAGCGGGCGGGTCAAGGCGCGGATTGTAGCGAACGACCCAACACCGCCGCATGACGGGCGGCCGACCGCGGGACGTTAGAATGCGCGCCTGTGTCCATTGGATGTTGCCCATGACCGCCTGGTCGCCCGATCAAGCCCGCAAGGCCTATTCGATCCCGCACTGGTCGGAAGGCTACTTCGATGTCGATGACGCCGGTCGCATCGTGGTGCGCCCGCGCGGGCCGGATGCACAAACCATCGCGCTTGCCGAGATCGTCGATGCAGCCCGCGCCAGGGGTGCCAAGCTGCCACTGCTGGTGCGATTCCCGGACATCCTTGGCGACCGACTGCGGCGCCTGCAAAACGCGTTTGCGCTGGCGCAGTCCGAGTGGGGTTACACAGGCGGCTACACGGCGGTCTATCCGATCAAGGTCAACCAGCATGCCGGTGTGACGGGTGCGTTGGTGGCGCATGGCAGTGATGCCAAGTCGACACCAGCCAATACCGCGTTTGGCCTGGAAGCCGGCAGCAAGCCCGAGCTGATGGCCGTGCTGGCGTTGTCGCGGCCGGGCGGGTTGATCGTCTGCAATGGCTACAAGGATCGCGAATACATCCGCCTGGCGTTGATCGGCCGCAAGCTCGGGCTGGACACTTTCATCGTCATCGAGAAGCCTTCCGAGCTGGCCATGGTGCTGGCCGAGGCCAAGGCGCTCGGCGTGCGGCCCGGGCTGGGCGTGCGCATGCGGTTGGCATCGCTTGGCGCGGGCAAGTGGCAGAACAGCGGCGGCGACAAGGCCAAGTTTGGCCTCTCCCCGCGACAGTTGCTGGACCTGTGGAAGCAGCTGCGCGCCGCCGACATGACCGATGCACTGGAGCTGCTGCATTTCCACATGGGCTCGCAGATCTCCAACGTGCGCGACATCGCCAACGGCATGCGCGAAGCCACGCGGTATTTCGTCGAGTTGTCCAAGCTCGGCGCCAAGGTCCGCTACATGGACGTCGGCGGTGGCCTGGGCATCGATTACGAAGGCACGCGATCGCGCAGCGACTGCTCGATCAACTACGGGGTCGGGCAGTACGCGGCCAACATCATGCAGCCGTTGGCCGAGGCCTGCGAAGCCAACGACCTGCCCCAGCCGCGCATCGTCACCGAATGCGGCCGTGCGATGACCGCGCACCATGCGTTGCTGGTTGCCAACGTGTCCGAGGTCGAGGCAGCGCCTGATGGTCGTGTCCCGCCTGTCGCCGATGACGAGCCGGTGGTGATCCGGCACCTGCGCGAAGTGCACGATGAACTCGACGCCCGTCCGGCGATCGAACTGTTCCAGGAAGCGCAGCACCATCACAGCGAAGGCTTGTCGCTGTACGCACTGGGCCAGCTGGACCTGGCGCAACGTGCGCGCATCGACGATCTGTTCTATGCGATCGCGCATGCGGTCCGTGCACGACTGGACATGACCGAAAAAAGCCATCGCCCGTTGCTCGACGAGCTCAACGAGCGACTGGTCGACAAGTACTTCGTCAACTTCAGCGTGTTCGAGTCCATGCCCGATGTCTGGGCCATCGACCAGGTATTCCCGATCGCGCCGATCGAGCGACTCAACGAAGCACCTACGCGGCGCGGCGTCATCGCCGACCTGACCTGCGACTCCGATGGCAAGATCGACACCTATGTGGAAAACGAAGGCCTGGACAGCTCGCTGCCGCTGCACGCCATCGCGCATGGTGATGGCCAGTACCGGCTGGCGTTTTTCCTGATCGGCGCCTACCAGGAGATCCTTGGCGACATCCACAACCTGTTTGGCGACACCGACGCGGTCGAGGTACACCTGACCGACGACGGGTATGCGATGACCCAGCAGCGGCGTGGCGATACCAATGACGTGATGCTGGATTACGTGGGCTACTCGCTGGAGACATTGCGGACGGCATATCGCGACAAGGTCGCTGCGGCTGGACTGCCGGCGGATGAGTCCAGGCGGCTGGGGGATGCGCTGGAGGCGGGATTGACTGCGTATACCTACCTCAGTGACGAGCTGCTGGGCTGACGTCGATGTCCGCGGCGTTTGTCCCGGATGGCGTCGACCACGGTGCCGCAGCCCAGAGCGCAGTCGACGGCGGTGCACCGGTCGTACTGGTCGTTGGCGCCAATGGATTTCTCGGTGGCTACATCGTGTCGGCACTGCGGCAGCATGGGTTTCGTGTACTGCGTGGTGTTCGCCTAGCGCAGGCCGACGATGAACGTTACTGCGACTTGACCCGGTTGGATGCCGATACCACCGCTGGCGTTTTGGCGGGGGTCGATATCGTCGTCAACGCAGCGGGCGTACTCAGGGAAGCCGGCCGGCAGACTTTCGCGCACGTCCATGTCGATGGCCCATTGACGCTGGCGAAAGCATGCATGGCCAACGGTGTGCGTCGGTTCGTGCAGCTGTCCGCGCTGGGGGCTGCGGCAGATGGTGGATTCATCGCTTCCAAGCACCGGTTCGATGCGCGGCTACAGGCCTTGCCACTGTCGTCGGTGGTCCTGCGCCCATCGGTGGTGTATGCGGTTTCGGGTTCATACGGAGGCACGTCGTTGTTGCGTGCACTTGCCGCGATGCCGGGGCGGCAATGGCTGCCGGGGGATGGGCACTGGTTGATGCAACCGGTGGTTGTCGACGACCTGGCACAGGTTGTCGCGCGCGCCGCCCAAGGGGATGCATCTGGCGTGTACGAGGTCGGCGGCCCCGCACCGGTCTCGCTGCGCGACTATCAAAGCCGTTGGAGGCATTGGTTGCGCATTCCCGGAGGTGCGGCAGTCCATGTGCCAGAAGCACTGGTGTCGATGCAGGTCTGGCTGTGGGAGCGCATCGGTCGCGGGCCGGTGGGCGCGACCCTTTGGCGCATGCTGCGGCGGGGCAATATCACGGCCCCGGGTGCATGGCAGCGGCTGGTCGAAACCTTTGGCGTCGCTCCGCGCGCACTTGACGATGTACTGGCAGCGCAGCCGAGCCAGGTACAGGATCGCTGGCAGGCAGGGTTGTATTTTTTGGCACCAGCATTGCGTGTTGGCCTGGTCCTGTTGTGGGCCTTGTCGGCCGTGGCAGGGCTGTTTGCGCCCGGGGACGACATCCTCCGGCTTTCATCGAACAACGTACTGCAGGCGTTGTCGCCCATCACGCTTGCACGCGCGGGGGGCGTGTGGGATGCCGTGTTGGCGCTCTGGTTGACGACAGGCTGGCGGTCACGTCGAGCCCTTGCGTGGATGGGCATCAGCGTCGTTGGCTACACGGTCGTGCTGGGAACCCTGGCACCATCGCTCTGGCTGGACCCGCTGGGTGGGCTGGCCAAGAACCTGGTCGTGCTGCCTGCGATCGCGGTGCTATGGGTGCTGTCTGAGCGCAGGTGACATGGCATATCACTGGGTGAAATTGCTACACATCCTGTCCTCGACCTTGCTGTTCGGCACGGGTTTGGGCATCGCCTTTTTCATGTGGCGCGCGCATCGCAGCGGGGATGCCGCGCTGATTGCAGGCACGGCCAGGACGGTCGTGGTTGCCGACGCCTGCTTCACCGCGCCTGCCGTCGTCATCCAGCTGTCGACCGGGCTCTGGCTTGCGCATCACCTGGGCATGGCGTTCACGGTCTTCTGGTTGAAATCCGCGCTGGTGTTGTTTTTCGTGACCGGCGCCTGCTGGCTGCCGGTTGTCTGGCTGCAATTGCGCGTGCGTAACCTGGCGCACGCTGCGAGCCAGTCAGGACGTGCATTGCCACCGGCCTACTACCGGGTCATGCGCTGGTGGTTCTGGTTGGGTTGGCCGGCCTTCGCGTCGGTCCTTGCCATCTTCTGGTTGATGGTGGCAAAGCCGGTCTAACCCCGTGCCTCCCGCGCCACCTGGAACCCCGCAAACGACTGGCTGGTCGGCATGATCTCCAGCCGGTTGACGTTGAGGCGTGCCGGCAGCGATGCGATCCAGTAGATCGTGTCGGCGATGTCGTCGGCCGTCATCGGGTCGGTGCCCTGGTACAGATCGTCGGAGGCCGCCTGGTCGCCGTGCGTGCGCACGAGCGTGAACTCGGTCTGGGCCATGCCCGGCTCCAGGGTGGTCACGCGCACGCCCGTCCCGTGCAGGTCGGCACGCAGGCCAAGCGAGAACTGGCTGACGAAGGCCTTGCTGCCGCCATACACGTTGCCACCGCGATAGGGATAACTGGCGGCCGTGGAGCTGATGTTGATGATGGCGCCACGACGCTGGATCAGTGTCGGCAACAGTGTGCGGGTAAGGGTCACCAGCGCGGTGACGTTGGTGTCGATCATCGTGCGCCAATCGTCAAGATCGGCGTCTTGCGCGGGCTGTGTGCCCTGGGCGAGCCCGGCGTTGTTGACCAGCAGGTCGATGTCTCGGAAAGCCGGTGGCAAGGCGTCGAGTGCCGCCTGCATCGCGGCCTCGTCGCGGATGTCGAAGGCCGCGCAATGCACGCGTCCGGAAGGACAGCTTTCGGCCAAAGACTGCAGCCGGTCGGCGCGGCGGCCACAGGCGATCACGCGCCAACCGGCGGCGGTGAATCGTTCGACGGCGGCGCGGCCGAAGCCGGACGTTGCGCCGGTGATCAGGGTGGTTTTATCCATGACCTGATTTTAATGCCTCCGGCCGCCGGGTGCCCGTACGGTGGCGGGGCCGACTTCAGGGCGAAGCGATGGTGTCCAGGCCCGAGGGTGGATCATCGCTAAGCAACCAGGCAAGCGCTGACTCGCGGTCGGCAAAGCGCGAAAAAGGATAGTGGCGGGCATCCGTCAACACTTCGACCAGGTGGTTGATCGGATGGGCGAAGGGTGCGACGAATGCAGTCCGGGAGGCCAGCAGCAGGGGTTCGTTGAGGATCATGGCGGCAAAACCCCTGTACGCATCCAGGGGTTCCTGCGCGGGCGCGGCCTGGAGCAGGTCGATCATGATGCGACGGATGCCGCTGTCTTGCAGGATTGGCTTGGATTCGTGCCAAGCCTCGATCCTCTGTGCCATCGGGACGATCCCGTGATAGCGCACTTCGAGCACCTGATTTTCCGTATCAATGGATAGCGTGTAGGGCATGCGTGGAGCACCGCGAACCGGTGTCGAGGAAGGATCAGGGGATATCGATCATCCCACACCAGATGTGACAACGGGACACGCCAGCCGCCGCAGCCTTGATGCCCGGCGAAGAGGGCGTCGACCTGGCCGTAAGTCGAGAAGGTGACGGCTTCGTGCTACGCGGCAGGATCCGGTTGGCGCGTGGACGTGCCGCGCCGGAACAGCGCACGGAATCCATGGCTGCACCTGTCATGCCGGCCGGGCTGCAGGTCAGCGGCTTTTCCTGGTCGGCGTCTTGCGCGGCCGTGGCTTGGCCTGCGCGGATAGTGTCCTGGTGGATTTGCGCTGGAGTCCTGCGGTGGCCGGGGCGCCGGCTTTGTCCACGGGCGGGCGCTTGCGACCGCTGCTCGACTTGCCGGCCGTGCGCGTCTTGCTGGCGCGGGCCTTCTCGAGCATGTCCTCGGCCAGGACCACGTCCTCGGAAATGATGCCCGCGGCCTTGGCGATCGCGATGCGGGCCTCGGCGCGGTTTTCGTTGGGATCGGCCTGCAGCAGTTCGCGGATCGCCTCGCGCAGCGCGGCGCTGCCGTTGCGTTTGAGGCGCAGGTTTTCGCTCTGCCCGATCAGCTCGAGCAGGGCATCGACGACGGGTTTGATGAGGCCAGGTTCGATCGGCATGACGGCAATTCTCCAGGCCAGCGATTGTCGCCAGCAGGAGTCTCACGGTCCGCGATGCATGCGTTTGCCGATGAAGCCACAGCGCGACACGCCCGGGACGTGCCGCGCTGTACGGGTACAGCAAGCCAGCCCAGTGTCGGGCCGGCTCGGCTTCAGGCGAGTCCGGTGCCAAACAGACCAGACTTCAAGCTAACTGTGGCCGGTGCATATCCGGTTGCAACGTAGGCGATGGCTTGGCCAGCTTGGGCGTGTCCTGCACCGCTACCGCCATCTGCTCCGTGCTGCGTGCCAACGTCTGCTCCATGGCGGGCAGCGTGGCGATGTCGACCCTGCGCTGTGCCGGGTCGTCCAACGCGCCCTGGATGGCGACCATGCGGCTTCCGTCCTGATTGCCCAGGACATGGTCGACGCCAGTCATGCCGGCTTGCCGGGCATGGGCAGCAAGCGCGCCGGCTAGCTGATGGCTGTGCACGTCGGGCACACGGCCATGTTGGGCGTCGAGTGCATGCACGCCTTGCAGTGCATGCTGGAACAGAGCGTGGTCTGGATGGGCCGGGTCATCGAGCAGCAGGGCCAGTTCTGTCTGCGGCGCCAGGCCGCCCGGTGTGTCGTAGAGCTGCCCAAGCGAGCTGGACCGCGTCTTGCCCAAGGGCGCCAGCGGGTGCTCCAAGCTGGTCGCCTGTTTGGCTTCGAGCGCGCGGATGCTCTCTACCAGTTCCCGGGGTGTTTCCACGCCAAGGAATTCGTCCGCATCCACGTCCTGGCCAGTCGTCCGCTCCGTGGTCTCGCTGGCCCAGGAGGCGCAGGTGTTGGTGTAGCGCCAAGTGACGTTTTGCTTGAGCGCGGCGTCGAGCAGCTTCACCTGCTCGGCGTCGAGCTGGTAATAACGGCTGGCAGTCGGGGTGATGCCCTTCTCGAGACCCACGCGGATATCGCTGCCGGGGCCGTTGTCGATGTTGCGCGTGGGATGGTCATCCGGCCACAGCCCGTAGTACTCGGTCTTGCCGTTACGGGTGACCGTCAGCCACGCGTGGCCGTCGGTGAGCTGCTGTGAAAAATCGCCACGCTCCTGCGTATTTGCGTCGATATAACCGTGTATGCCGAGGATGACTTTATCGGCTGTGCTTCCAAGCGTCCTGCTACCACCGGCCGTGCGTTCATCGGCCGTGCGTCCGTCGTCCATGTGCCCGCTCCCTGGTTATGGATAGATCCGTTCTTCCTTGTCGGCGTACACCATCACCACGTCCTGTCCGTGGTAGGGCAGCTGGACCTTGGCCTGCCAGCCGTCCGTGAGTGGTAACGGCACCTTGGCCATCGCGGCGCAGCCGTCGTTGTCCTTGTCTTCGATGCTGCAACGCAGGATCGTTACCCGCAGCGTGTTGCCGTCCGACTGGTAGTCAACGCCAGGGGAGTAAAACATGGTTTCTCCCGGCATCTTGTATTGGATGCTGAGTGTGTCGCCGGGTAGTTTCTCGATGACGACCGGTTGGACCACGGCCCTTGAATAGCCTGCTTCCATGCTCATCCTTGAAGTTGTGCACGCCGTTACCAGGCACGCGGTTGAAAGGACCGACGTGATGACGACCACTGTTGCTTTCCCTTGCATCGGGTTCTCCATGAACGATCGCACATACCCCTGCGCGTACAGTTTTTAGTCGAGTCTGGCTGACGACGCAAGCTTTGGTGCGCAGGTCATGGCGCCCACGAGTGCGGGCATGGGTCTTTGCAGGCGGCGCCACGTATCCGTAGGTTCGAGATTGTGGCGAGCGATGGCCGCGCAGCGGGTGGGTCGCGGTGCAAGGAGCAGTTTCGGCGCGGCTTCACGCGTCGCGGATCTGCTGCAGGGGTTGCTTGGTCGACGTCTATTTGGCTTTGATGGCCAGCGCCGGCAGGCCGCCATTGGCAAGCTTGCGCTTGGCTTCGGCAAGCTCCGATGCGGTGCCATACGGTCCCATGCGCACGCGATAGACGGTCTTGTCCTTGACTTGCGCCGATTCGACGCGGGCACTCAGGCCGAGCAGTGCGATGCGTGCCTTGACCGCCTCGGCGTCACCCGAGGCGCCAAAGGCGCCGGCCTGCAGGATGTAGGGTGTATTGCTGCCGGCGCCGGCCGGCGTGGCGGGCGGTGGCGTGGTTGCCGTGGCCAGTTGGGCTGCGTCTGGGTTGGGGGTGTCAGCGTTGTCGTTGCCATTGCCACCCGTGTCGGTGTCGGCATCTGCCTTCGCCTTGCGTGCAGCTTCCTCGCGCTCGGTGGCGGCCAGTTCGGCATCGCTCATCACCACCTCGTCGGCTGGCAGCATGGTGTAGAAGTCGTATTGGGTCGGTTTTGGCTTGTCCACATCCGGCTTGTCTGGCGGTGGCTGGCCGCTGGCGTTTTCGGGAGCGATCGTGTCGTCGTCACTGTCGCTGGCTACCGCCGGTTGCGCGTCGGGGTTGGGCCTGGGCCGGAAGAAACCGTCACTGCCTTCGGACTTGAGCAACCTGGGCGCGGCCAGGACGACGATAACCGTCAGCACGATACCCAGGATCATCCACGCCCAGCCGGGCAGGCCAGCGGTGTTGCGCTGGTTGCGCCGTGCTTGTGACTTGCCGCGCTTGGTCGCCACTACATTGCCTCCGGCGCCGAGACGCCAATCAGTTCAAGTCCATTGGCTAACACTTGTTTCGTTGCTTGCGCCAATGCCAACCGTCCATCACGCACGTCGCCGTCGTCGACCAAAAACTGGTGGTCGTTGTAGTACGACTGGAATGCCTGCGCCAGGTCGTGCAGGTAGATGGTCAACAGGTAAGGTTCCAGGTGTTCTCCGGCTGCCGTCACCACCTCGGGATAGCGCGCCAGATCAGTGAACAGGTTGCGGGTGGCGCGGCTGGCCATGGAATCGTCGTCCAGGTCGTGCGGCTGCGCCAGGCCATTGTCCACGTCAAACGACAGTCCGCGCTCCTCGAGTTGCCGGAACAGTCCGCAAATGCGTGCATGCGACAGCTGTACGTAATACACGGGGTTGTCCAGCGACTGGCTGCGCGCCAGGTCGATGTCGAAAGTCAGTTGCGAGTCGGGCTTGCGCGCCAGCAGGAACCAGCGCGTCGCGTCGCGCCCGGCCTCGTCGACCAGGTCGCGCAGGGTCAGGTAACTGCCGGCGCGCTTGGACAGCTTCACTTCCTCGCCGCCGCGCATCACGGTGACCATCTGGTGCAGGACGTATTCGGGATACCCTTCGGGGATGCCGGCATCGAGCGCCTGCAGCCCGGCCTTCACCCGCATCAGCGAGCCGTGGTGATCGGCGCCCAGCTCGGTGATCGCGCGTTGGTAGCCACGCTGCCACTTGCTGCGGTGGTAGGCGACATCGGGCACGAAGTACGTGTACGTGCCGTCGGACTTGCGCATGACGCGGTCCTTGTCGTCGCCGAAATCGGTGCTGCGCAGCCACAGCGCGCCACCTTCCTCGTACGTGTGGCCGTGGTCGACGAGTTCGCGCACCGTGGCCTCGACGGTGTCGTTGGCGTACAGCGACGACTCCAGGAAGTAGACGTCGAAGTCGATGCCGTATGCGGCCAGGTCCTGGCTTTGCTCGTGGCGCAGGCAGGCAACGGCGAAGCGACGGATGGCGTCGAGGTCGTCCGGATCCCTGGCGGCGGTGACGCTGTGGTCCTCGAACGCCACCGTGTCGCCGCGCAGGTAGGCATCGGCAACGTCCCTGATGTAGTCGCCACGGTAGCCGGCTTCGGGCCAGCCGGGATCGTCGGGTGCCTTGCCTCGTGCGCGCGCCTGAACCGAGAGGGCGAGGTTGTCGATCTGTACGCCGGCATCGTTGTAGTAGTACTCGCGCACCACGTCCCAGCCGTTGGCGGCAAGCACGCGGGCGATGCAGTCACCGATGACGGCGGCGCGGCCGTGGCCGACATGCAATGGGCCGGTGGGGTTGGCCGACACGTATTCGACGCCGGCGCGCTGGCCATTGCCCGACGAGTTGCGACCGTAGTCGGCACCGCGTGCGTGGATGTCGCGTAATTGGCGTTGCCACGCGTCGGGCGACAACCGGAAGTTGAGGAAGCCGGGCCCGGCGATCTCGACGGCGGCGACATATTGTTCGACCCCTGCCTTGTTGACTGGCAGCGCGTCGATCAGTGCCTGCGCGATGGAGCGCGGGTTTGATCGCGCAGGCTTGGCAAGCAGCATCGCGGCATTGGTCGAGAAGTCGCCGTGGCTGCGGTCCTTGGGGCGCTCGACGACGAAGTCAGGCGTGGTCGTATCGGCCGGCAGGGTGCCATTGGCACGCAGCGCGTCGATACCCTGTTCAATCAGGGCGCGGAGTTGGGTTTTCACGAAAGGCCGGCAGGAATTTCAATACCACGCATTGTACGCGAGGGTGGTCGCGACCCAAGCCCGGATGATTGCAGGCGCGCGCTGTCGTAGGAGCGGCTTTGGCCGCGAGCTGTTGTGAATGCGTAAGGAGCCACGGCAGGATCAAGAGCTCGCGGCTGAAGCCGCTCCTGCAACGGCCCGTCGCAAAGGCTGACAAGCAGGATCAGACCCAGCCGCGTGCGGCCAGCGACACCGGCGCGCCGTCGCCCACCACGAAATGGTCGAGCAGGCGGATGTCCACCAGGGCCAGGGCCTGCTTCAGGCGTACGGTGACGGCGCGGTCGGCGGCGCTGGGCTCGGTGTTGCCGCTGGGGTGGTTGTGGCCGACGATCACCGCGGCGGCGTTGTGGGCCAGGGCACGGCGGACGACTTCGCGTGGATGCACCTCGGCACCGTCGACGGTGCCGCGGAACAATTCCTCGAACGACAGCGCGCGATGGCGTGTGTCCAGGAACAACGCGGCAAATACTTCGGAAGGATGGGCGCGCAGGCGCTGCGCGAAATACCGGCCGGCGGCACCCGGGTCGGTCAGGGCCTCGCCGCGTTCCAGTCCGGCAGCCGCATGGCGGTTGCCCAACTCCAGCGCGGCCGTCAGCTGGCAGGCTCGGGCTGGTCCCAGGCCGGGCAGGCGGGCCAGCTGCGTCGGGCTGCGATCGAGCAGGACGCGCAACGGGCCATGGGCGCTGAGTAGCTTGCGGGCGGTGGCGACGGCATCCTGGCCGCGCAATCCGGAGCCCAGGAAGATCGCCAGCAGCTCGGCATCGGACAATATCGCCGCGCCACGGACGAGGAGCTTTTCGCGAGGACGTTCTGCGGCGGGCCAGTCACGGATTTTCATGTCGACAGCGTGCGCCGCGCCAGGGCCTGACGGGATCGGGTCGTGGCCTGGGTTCGGGTAAGCTGGCGTCACGATGGCATGTAGGCAATGCCCTACCAGTGACCGGGCTCTGATGACCGCATCCGACGACAGCACGCACTCACCCCAGCCCTTGTCCGGGCGACGGATCCTGCTGTGCGTCAGCGGCGGCATCGCCGTGTACAAGGCGGTGGAACTGGTGCGACGCCTCCGCGACGCCGGGGCACTCGTGCAGGTGGCGATGACCGGCAGTGCACTGCGCTTTGTGGGCGCGCAGACCTTCCAGGCGGTCTCCGGACAGCCCGTGCGCGGCTCGCTCTGGGACGAAACCGCCGAGGCGGCGATGGGCCACATCGAGCTGGCGCGCTGGGCGCAGCATGTGGTGCTGGCGCCGGCGACCGCCAATACGCTGGCAAAGTTGGCACATGGCCTGGCCGACGACCTGGTCAGCACGCTGTGCCTGGCGACCACCGCGCCCATCCTGGTTGCGCCGGCGATGAACCACCGCATGTGGCTGCACCCGGCCACGCAGGCCAACATGCAGACACTGCGCTCGCGCGGCGTGCAGGTGATCGGTCCCGGGGACGGTCCCTTGGCCGAAGGCGAATCGGGGCCTGGCCGGCTGAGCGAGCCCGGGACAATAGTCGCTGCTTTGCAGCAGGCCGCCTTGGAGCAGGCCGCGCCAGGACGACCAGCATGAGTCCTGCGCCTGCATCGCTGGCCGGCTGTCGGGTCGTGGTCAGTGCCGGCCCGACGTTCGAGGACATCGATCCGGTCCGTTACATCGGCAACCGCAGCAGCGGCAAGATGGGTTTCGCCATTGCCGCTGCGGCGATCCGCAGGGGCGCGCGCGTGGTGCTGGTCGCCGGGCCGGTACAGCTGGCCACGCCCGACGGCGCCGAGCGCATCGACGTGCGCTCGGCTGCGCAGTTGCATGACGCCGTCCTTGCCGCGTTGCCTGCCGATGTGTACATCGGCACCGCCGCGGTCGCGGACTGGACCCCGCGCACGGTTGCGCCGGGCAAGCTCAAGAAACGCGACAGTGGCCAGGCGATGACGCTGGAGCTGGTGCGCACCGCCGATGTGCTGTCCGAAGTCGCCACGCACCAGCAACGGCCGCGACTGGTGGTGGGTTTCGCCGCTGAAACGGACGACGTCGAGCGCAACGCACTGGCCAAGCTGGAGGGCAAGCACCTGGACCTGGTGGCCGCCAACCGCGTTGGCCAGCCTGGGAGCGGTTTTGGCAGCGACGACAACGCGCTGACGGTGTACGGTCGTGGCCTGGTGCGCACACTCGGGCCAGCGGCCAAGACACGACTGGCCGATGAACTCATTGCGCTGGTGGCCGAGCGGTTGCCACCGACGGCAGGCGCGTCGAAAGCACGCCCACCCAAGGCCCACCACGCAGGGACCCCCATTTGATGCAAAAGACGCTTGAGGTCAAAATCCTGGACCCGCGCTTTGGCAGCCAATGGCCATTGCCCGACTACGCTACGCCCGCCAGCGCTGCGCTGGACCTGCGCGCTGCCCTGGACGCACCGTTACGGCTGGAGCCCGGCGATGCCGCCCTGGTGCCGTCCGGGCTCGCGATCCACCTGGCCGATCCAACACTGTGCGCACAGGTGCTGCCACGCTCGGGGCTGGGGCATAAACATGGCATCGTACTGGGCAACGGCACCGGCTTGATCGATGCCGACTACCAGGGGCCATTGATGATCAGCGTCTGGAATCGCGGCGCAGAAGCGTTCACCATGGCCCCGGGGGACAGGATCGCGCAGCTGCTGGTGCTGCCGATCGTACGTGTCGCGCTGCAGGTCGTGGATGACTTCGAGCAGAGCGCGCGTGGGACAGGGGGCTTCGGCCATACCGGTGTGCGCTGATGATGGCTGCGCAAAGCAGGGGACGACGATGAGCGACGACCAAGACACCAAGCCACGCCTGCGGGTTTCCGCCGCGCACGTTCGCCTGCTGCTGCCAGCGATCGGCGTGATCGGCCTGCTGCTGGCGTTGTGGCTGGCCTTCAATGGCTGGCAGCAACTGCGCGATGCGTCCCGCAGCCAGGCCGTGCAGCAGGCCCGTGGCCTGGCGGTGGACGGGATCGTGCGTGCATTGCAGACCGAAACCGGCCGCATGCGTGAGCGCCTGGCTTCGGACAAGGTACAGGCCGCGCTGGCGTCCGGTGACCTGGTGACGGCCAATGTCGAACTGAAATCGGACTGGCCCCATGCCGAGTCGTCCGAAGTGCTGCCGGTCGGCCTGGCAGACGCCTATGCCGGGCTGCCCAAGACCGGCTTTGGCCGGATCGCGGTAGCCGAAGCGGCACTGGCCGCAGACGGACCCATCGCGCGCATCGTCCGCGAAGGTGGCGGCACCAAGCTGGTGGTGGACGCACCTGCGCGTGTCAATGGCGAACTGATCGGCATTGCCAGCGTGGTGCTGCCGTCGACGCGTGCCACCGGGGCACTGCAATCGGCCACCCTGGATCCGCATTCGTACCTGGCATTGCGCCAGGGCGACTTCACCGTGCTCGAGCGCGGCGATAGCCAGCTCGATGACAGCGCCGAAACCTTGGCGGTACAGATCCCCCACAGCGACATGCGCATCGCCGCGGCGATGCCGGACACGGCCTCTGCTGCATTCGGGCTGGGTCCGTTTGCGTTGTTCGGTGTGGCATTGGTCCTGTTCGCGGTCGCAGCGCTGGCAGCACTGGCAATGCGCCGGGGGTTTGGTGTACCGGAGATGGACGAGGAAGACGACACAGCGGCGCCCACCTTGGCGCAGGCAGTGGAGATGACGCCAGTGGAAGCCGACGACGCGGAAGACAGCCCGGAGCGCATCAAGGTCGCTGCGTCCAAGGTCGCGCCGGTTCAGATCGACCGCAGCATCTTCCGCGCGTATGACATCCGCGGCGTGGTCGGCAAGACGTTGGACGCCGGCGTGGCCGAGCTGATCGGCCATGCCGTCGGCTCGTTGATGCATGAGCAGGGCCTGGACGAGATCGTGATCGGCCGCGATGGGCGCCACTCCGGCCCCGAGCTGGTCGCTGGTTTGACCGAGGGCCTGCGCAAGGCCGGTTGCAATGTCATCGACCTTGGACTGGCGCCGACGCCGGTGGTGTATTTCGGCGGCTTCCTGCTGCGCACGGGTTGCGGCATCGCGGTCACCGGGAGCCACAACCCGCCCGAATACAACGGCTTCAAGATCGTGGTCGGTGGGCAGACGCTGTCCGGCGACGCGGTCGCCGACCTGCATTCGCGCATCGCCGAGGATCGCCTGCATACGGCCAAGATGCCTGGCACGGTCAGCCAGCGCGATATTGGCGACGACTATGTGTCGCGGATCGCCTCGGACGTACAGATCGACAAGCCACTGAAGGTGGTCGTCGATGCAGGTAACGGCGTCGCCGGCGAGCTGGGGCCGCGCGTGCTCGAAGCAATTGGCGCCGACGTCACGCCGCTGTACTGCGAGATCGATGGCGACTTCCCCCACCACCACCCCGACCCGAGCGAGCCGGAAAACCTGTCCGACCTGGTCAAGATGGTGGTGCGACTGGACGCGGACCTGGGCATCGCATTCGACGGTGACGGCGATCGCCTGGGCGTCGTCACGCGCGATGGCGAGATCATCTATGCCGACCGCTTGCTGATGCTGTTTTCCGCCGACGTGCTGGAGCGCAATCCCGGTGCGGTGATCGTCTATGACGTCAAGTGCACCGGCCGCCTGCCCGGCCAGATCCTGCGCCATGGCGGTAGCCCGTTGATGTGGAAGACCGGGCACTCGCTGATCAAGGCCAAGATGCAGGAGACAGAGGCCGAACTGGCCGGCGAGATGAGCGGGCACTTCTTCTTCGCCGAGCGCTGGTATGGCTTTGACGACGGCATCTATGCCGCTGCGCGATTGCTGGAGATCCTGGGCGCGCGCTCCGAGTCACCGATGGAGGTCCTGCAGGCGCTTCCCAATGGCGTGTCCACGCCGGAGATCAAGGTCGCCGCGCCCAATGGCGATCCGCACAGTTTTGTCGAGCACTTCGAGTTGAGTGCGAAGTTCGAGGGCGCACGGCGCTCCACCATCGACGGCGTGCGCGTGGATTGGCCCGACGGTTGGGGGCTGGTGCGTGCCTCCAACACCACCCCGGTGCTGGTGATGCGCTTCGATGCGGACTCAAGAGAGGCGCTGGAGCGCATCCAGGCCCTGTTCCGCGAGCGTCTGTTGGCGGTCGATTCGGAGTTGGACCTGCCGTTCTAGGCAGTCTTGTTTCAGGTGCTTGTTGTTGCAGGGGCTTGCAGTCGCAAGTGCCTGCTGAGCCAGGCCTGCTGTTCAAGCATTCTGCGCCATGACAGCGTGGGCGTTGGTTGACAGTCTTCCGACGCGGCCCCATCCGCCATCCCGGCGAAAGCCGGGGTCCATTGAAGGGATCGCCAGGCCTGCCCTGGCATTGATGCAGGCCCGGGCCTCGTCATGCGGCAAGCCGCGCCCAGTCCTGTCCCTGGAGCGTGCTTTCAGCCGCCGTTGGCGGCAGGCACGCCTTTCGCGGGTGATTGGGATGTGTTGGTGTCGTTGTCTTCCGGGTGCTTCATCGCGCGGTAGCGCTCCAGGGCCTCCTGGAGTTCACCGTCCAGCGCTTTGCGATCGTTGCGCTGCCGGGCCAGGATGCGTTGTTGCCGCAGCAGTTCGGCGTGCTGTGTCCGGATGGTCGCCAAGGTCGAGGGCGGGACTGGTTTGCCGCCCAGCTCGATGTTGCTAGCGATGTTCAGCTGGCTGACCAGGCTGTTGCGCATGTTGGTCTCGCCCAGCTTGGAGGCCTTGATCGCCAGGTCGAGCAGGATGATGCGCTCGTTGAACGCATGGCGCAGGTCGGCCTCTGTGTTGTAGGACTCGACCATCGCCATGTCGCGGCGTGCACGGGCACTCTTGGCCCTGACTTCGGCGTCGGCCTGCTTTTGTGCCACCGCGGCCGCGGCGCGTTCCTCGGGGGTCAGTGCACGATCGATCTCGTCGATATGCATGCCGCTGGTGGGGTTGATCTCCGTGCGCGCCAGGTCGGTGGCCCCGGGCGGTAGCGTGTCGCCGCAGGTGCGCTGACCGTTCTGGTTCCAGCAATAAAGCTTCTTTTTCGCGTTGCTTTGCTGCGCGCCCGCGCTCGCGGTGAACGCGAGCAATACCACGGCGACAAGGATCAATCGCGAGTTGGTTGGACGGGTTGTGGTCATGGTTGCAGCCCCCCTGCAAGATGATGTGGTCGTTCATGCAGCTGGCCGATTGCCGTCAAGCAGCGATGCCAGCCGCAGCCGGGCCGGCTTTGGCCTGGATCGACGTGGTTCATTCCGATGGCCTGCAGCCGTAGCGCTGTCGATACGCCTGCAAGCGCTCGCTCTCGGCCACAAGGTCGGCGTTTTCGCCGGCAAACGCAAGCAGGTCGGTCAGGGTCGCGACGGCAACCACCGCGATGGCGTGCTCCGCTGCCACCGCCTGCGCCGCCGACTGACGGGCGGGATCATCCGGATCGACGGCTTCCTGGCGATCCAGGGCAATCACGATCCCGGCCGGGATGCCGCCAGCGTCGCGGATGATGGCCAGCGCCTCGCGGATCGCGGTGCCCGCGGTGATCACGTCATCGACGATCAGCACGCGTCGACCGGCCAGCGCGGCACCGATCAAGCGGCCCCCCTCGCCATGGGCTTTGGCCTCCTTGCGGTTGAACGCCAGCGGCAGGTCACGACCGCGGCGGGCATATTCGCAGGCCAGCGCGCTGGCCAGCGGGATCCCCTTGTAGGCCGGTCCAAACAGCATGTCGAAGTCGAGCGTGTCGCGGCCTTGCCGATCCACATCGTCATCGATCGCATCGGCATAGCAGGCAGCCAGTTGCGCCAGCAACTGGCCGCTGTCGAAACGACCGGCATTGAAGAAATACGGGCTGTTGCGACCGGACTTGAGAGTGAACTCGCCAAAGCGCAGCGCCTCGGCGCGCAGGGCCAGTTGCAGGAAGCGTTGGCGGTGGTCGCTCATGGGTGATTGCGCGGGTATTGGAAGTAGTCGTGGATGTTGAAAGCCTACCCGCTTTCGCAGGTCGCCATCACGTATCCCGCGCCGCCATCTCGGCGAAAGCCGGAAGCCATGTGGATTTTGCATTGGACCGTATTCATCGTCACGGGGCGCAAGATGCATCCTGGCTGTCGCCGGGACGATGGCTGCGATGGCTTGCATGGCCTGCCTGCGCCGATACCGTGGTGCATACCCCGGGCGCGCTACTTGCAAGCCGCGACAACCGGGAAATCCATCTCGATATCCAATCCGCGCAGCATCAAATGTTGCGGCCCGGCGCGGCCACCGGCGTGCAACTCGCCGGTGTCGACGCAACCGGCCTTGCGGTACGCGGCCACGGCTGCGAGGTTGCGGCAGTTCACCATCAGCACCAGCAATCGTCGGCCGGGGTGTCGTTGCCGCAGGTCCGCACAGAGCGCATGTATGGCACGCGTGCCGTCGCCGCGTCCCTGCCGCGCGTGGTCCAGCATGAACGCGCGCAAGCCCACGCTGGGGACGCCAAAACCGCGTCCGGCGACAGCATTGGGTGCAAAGTCCAGGCGATAGAACCCGATCACCTCCTGCCCGCACAGGATCGCCATCGCTTCGCTCAGCGGGTCGTCCTGTGCCTGCGTGCGATTGAAGGCGGTATCGCCGACGTAGGGATGTTGCGTCGGGGCGACGCGCAGCGCATCGATCCGTGGCGCAAGTGCGGGCGTGATCGGCAGGACCGTAATGGGCAGGGCGGGGACAGCAGCTGGTGTCGGCATGGCCGGGACATCATAAGCTGCGGGGAATCCGTTAACCTTGGGCAGCAACCCATGGTCGCGATGGTTGCCGCGCAAGCAAGGCAGCAACTACGTGTAGCGCCAGCGCCACGAATTTGATCGATGCGAAAAAGCGAACGTCACTGATGGACGGCCAATCGTCTGCCGAAAATCCCCGCCTGCGCGGGAATGACGAGGATAAACGTTAATCCACAGCCCACAGCCCAGAATTGCCCATGCGTATCATCAGCTTCAACGCCAACGGTATCCGTTCCGCCGCCCGGAAAGGTTTCTTCGACTGGTTCGAGGAGCAGAAGCCGGACGTCCTGTGCATCCAGGAAACCAAGGCCCAGGTGCACCAGCTCGACGACGCCGTCTTCCGTCCGCGGGGCTACCACGTGCACTTTCGTGACGCGAGCACCAAGAAGGGCTACAGCGGCGTGGCGATCTACAGCAAGCGCGAGCCCGATGAAGTCCTGACCGGGCTGGGCCGCGAGGACTTCGACGAGGAAGGCCGCTATATCGAGGCGCGCTTCGGCAACCTCAGCGTGGTGTCGTTCTACATCCCCTCCGGCACCTCCGGCGAATTGCGCCAAGGCTACAAGTTCGACGTGATGGCGTGGCTCAAGCCGCACATGGACCAATGGCTCGCCAGCGGCCGCGATTACGTGCTGTGCGGCGACTGGAACATCGTGCGCAGTGCGCTGGACATCAAGAACTGGAAGTCCAACCAGAAGAACTCCGGCTGCCTGCCCACCGAGCGGGCGTGGCTCAACGGCCAGATCCATGCCGACGGTGGCCACGATGACACCACGCCGTGCGACGGTGGCTGGGTCGACGCATATCGCGCGTTGCATCCCGAAGGCCAGGACTACACCTGGTGGAGCAATCGCGGTGCCGCGCGCGCCAACGACGTCGGTTGGCGTATCGACTACCAGCTGGCGACGCCATCGCTGCGCGACCGGCTCAAGGCCTGCGCGATCCATCGCGAGCCGCGTTTTTCTGATCACGCACCGTTTACCGTGGACTACGCGCCGTGAGTCCAGCTGCAACAGCCCGCGTTGCCGGCAAGGGACGATACAAGGGCTGGTCCGGCATCAAGCGCGCGTTCGGTACGCCGTCGGCGATGACGATGTTGTTCCTCGGGTTTGGCAGTGGCCTGCCTTTCCTGCTGATCGCCTCGCAGACCTTGTCCACGCGGCTGCGCGATGTCGGGCTGGATTTGCACAGCATCGGTTTGATCAGCCTGGCCAGCTTCTTCTACCTGTTGAAGTTCCTTTGGGCGCCATTGATCGACCGTTTTGCATTTCCGTTGACCGCCTTCATGGGGCGCCGTCGCTCGTGGCTGCTGGTCTCGCAGGTGGTGGTGATGGTGTCGCTGGTCGGGCTGGCCTACATGCGCCCGGAACTCAGTGTCACCGGGCTGGTGGCCTGGGTGTTGGTGGCGTCGTTCGCCGGCGCAACCCAGGACTCCGTGGTCGATGCCTACCGCATCGAGATCGCGCCGGCCTCGGCGCAGGCGGCACTGGCCGCGACCTATACGCTGGGTTACCGCTTCGGCCTCATCGTGGGCGGGGCCGGGGCGCTATACATCGCCGACTTCGGCAACTGGTGGTGGGCGTATGCGGCGATGGCGGCGATGATGCTGATCCCGATCGCAACGACGCTGGTATGCCGTGAGCCGGTGGCTCCGGAACAAACGGTGTTGCGCAAGATCGACTTCTTCGGTGCGTTCTGGCAGCCGTTCTCGAGTTTCTTCACCACCAACGGGTTGGCACTGGGCATCGTGCTGCTGCTGTTCGTGGGTTTCTACAAGTTCCCCGACCAGGTGATCGGGGTGATGTCCGGGCCGTTCTACCTGGACTCGGGTTACAGCAAGACCGACATCGCCACGGTGTCCAAGCTGTTTGGGGTCTGGATGGGGATTACCGGCGCGTTCGCCGGTGGCGTGGCGCTGGCGGCGTATGGGTTTCGCAGGATGCTGTTCGTCGCCGCGATCGGAGTGGCGCTGTCCAACCTCGCCTTCCTGCTGATGGCGCAATACCCGTCACAGATCTGGGCGTTTTACACCGCGATCGCCGCCGACAACCTGTTCCAGGGATTTGCCGGGGTCGTCCTGATCGCCTTCATGTCCTCGCTCACGGACCGTAATTTCACTGCCACCCAGTTTGCCTTGCTGGTATCGCTGGCCAACCTGCCGGGCAAATTCGTTGGTGGCGTGTCCGGCTACATCGTCGAGGCCACTTCCTACAGTGCGTTCTTCCTGCTCAGCGCTGCCACCGTGGTGCCGACCCTGCTGCTGCTGGCCTGGTTGTGGCGGCGGATCCAGGATCGCGCGCCTGACGAGCCGGCCACAGGCCAAGCCCAGACTGCCAGCTGAACCGGGGCGCTGCGCGCGTCGCTACAATGCGGTGTAATGCGGCTGGGGGATCGATCGCAAGCAGGAGGGGCCGTGGGCGATATCGTGCTCAAGGACATTGATCCGGTACTGACCGAGCGTATCCGCAACGCAAGCCAGGCGCGCGGCTGGGGCGTGCCCGAAACACTGCAGTGGCTGCTTGAAAAAGGCCTGGATGTTTACGAGCAGGGACAGGGGGTCAGCCTGGACGAGAACCAGTCCGGCGCGTTGAAAGCAGCGATCGCGGCGCTGGAAGGGATCCCGGACGACCCCGGGTATGCGCTGATTGGCCGTGCCTCGGCGACCAAGCCGACCGACGACGGGCCCGACCAGACGGTCGATACCGGATTTTCGTTCAGGTAAACAGGCCTTGGGAACGTCCCGGGGCGCATCTGGTAGGCAGCGCATTTTGCTTTCCCGGCAGGATTGCCCGTCTTTTGCAGATGCTCGCATGTCCATGGGGAGGGTTGTGACTTGCGCCAAAGCCACTGGATGGACAGACAGGCGTCTGTCATAAGACCCTGCATTCGTAGGAATGACGGTATTGATGTGGCTGGTGGTGTTCCCAGTTGCTTGGTTTCGACTTTGGCTTTCTGTAGGAGCGATGCAAGTCGCGATAGGTGCTGCGCGTGCGCTATCGCGACTTACGTCGCTCCTGCATTAACCAGACAGGATGCAGGAGCTCGCGGCTGAAGCCGCTCCTACAAAAACACCGTCATGTGTGGAGGGGAAGGCATGCGTCTGCCAGCAGACCGCCCTTGCGCGGGCATCGCTGGTTCGTTGGCTCCTGCTTTCATGGCGTTGACACTCATTGCGCCTGTACGCGGCGGTCTTGCACAGGCACGCGATAGGCAGGTACCAGGAAAAAAATCCAAGGAGTCAGCGGGCAGCCTGGCCCAACCAACCTCAGGCGGGATGGATCGCCCCAAGCACGCGCGGCCCACTTGCCCCGGTCACCGAGGCGATATTACCCGGCCGAGCCGCCAAGGCCTGTCGTGCCAACCAGGCAAACCCCATCGCTTCGATGAAGTCCGGATCCACACCGTGCGCTGCTGTCGACTCGAGCTGCATGCCAGGCAGGTGGCTGCCGATACGCTGCAGCAGCAACGGGTTGTGCACGCCACCACCACAGACCAGTAGCCGGCGTGTCCCGGGCTGGGTCGCCCGCAGGGCATCGGCGATGGTGGTGGCGCTGAGTTCGAGCAACGTGGCCTGCACATCGGCGGGGGATTCCCCGCCGGCCAGCGCTGCCTGCACCCAATCCAGGTGGAACTGCTCGCGACCGCTGCTCTTGGGCGGCGGAAGTGCAAACCACGGATCGTCCCGCAAGCGGGCGAGCAGGGCATCGTCGATGGTACCGCTGGCGGCAAGGGCGCCGTCGGTGTCGAACGCCTGACCGGTGTGCCGCTCGCACCAGGCATCCAGCAGGGCGTTGGCCGGGCCGGTGTCGAAGCCGCGCACGGCGGTCGCAGCGGTGTCATCGTCGCGCGGCAGCAAAGTGAGGTTGGCGATGCCCCCCAGGTTGAGCACCGCGCGCGCTTCGGTCGGCGAAGACAGCAGTGCGGCATGCAACGCCGGCAACAGTGGCGCGCCATGGCCGCCGGCGGCGACATCACGACGACGGAAGTCATTCACGGTGGTGATGCCCGTACGTTCGACGATGACGTTGCCGTCGCCCAGCTGCATGGTGAACGGCAGGTGCCCGTCGCCGGCCATGCCTGCCGGCCGGTGACGCACGGTCTGTCCATGCGAGCCGATGGCGTGCACCTGCCCTGGCGGCACATCGGCGTCATCCAGCAGCTGTCGTGCCACTTCGGCAAAGCGGCATGCGATCTGCACGTCCAGCATGCCCAGCTCATCCAGGCTGGTGCAGTCGCCGCCCTGTCCCAATGCGACCAGCCGCTCGCGCAGCGCGGGATCCCAGGCGTAGGTGCGGCCCAGCAACAGCTGGCAAGCGGCATCGGCGTGGTCGTCGTCCCAGCGCACCAGTGCGGCATCGATGCCGTCGGCGCTGGTGCCCGAGATCAGGCCGAGGTAGAGGTCGGGGCGTTGGGTTGGCATTCGCGCATTATGTAGGAGCGGCTTCAGCCGCGAGCTTTTGATCTTGGATTCCTGCTTGCCTGCCAGGGAGCAATGCAAGCAAAGGTCAAGGGCTTGCGGCTGAAGCCGCTCCTACCAAAGCAACTGCAAATCAAGCCTGCTTGTCGGCCTTGCGCTTGGCGGGCGTCACATCGGCATAGATCAGGTCTTCGACCTTGCGGATCCTGGCCAGTGCCTGGCTGGTCTGTGCGCGGAAAGCGGTCATCGCCTTGCCATTGAGCGGCTCCGGTGGCGGCATGGTCACCGACAGCGGGTTGCGGTGGACGCCATTGACGCGGAATTCGTAATGCAGGTGCGGGCCGGTGGCCAGCCCGCTCATGCCCACGTAGCCAATCACCTGGCCCTGCGAGATGCGCTGGCCGACATGTTCCTTGCCAAAGCGCGACATGTGTCCGTACAGCGTGGTGTAGCCACGGCCGTGGTCCAGGATCACGGCGCGGCCGTAGCCGCCCTTCCAGCCGACAAAGGCGACCCGGGCGTTGCCGGCCGCCATGATCGGGGTGCCGGTATGGGCAGCAAAGTCCACGCCCTGGTGCGCGCGCGTCCGCCCCAGGATCGGGTGCTTGCGCGCCTTGCTGAAGCCCGAGCTGATCCGTGTGTATTTGATCGGCATGCGGATGAAGTCTTTCTTCAGCGGGCGTCCGTCGGCGGTGTAGTACTGCGCCTTGCCGTCGTGCTCGAAACGGAATCCGGAGTACAGCTTGCCGTGGGCGGTAAAGGTCGCGGCCTGGACGTTGCCGGTCTTGATCAGCTCGCCTTCGCGCCAGACCTGGTCGACGACCACGCTGAAGCGGTCGCTCGCCGCCACGTCGGTATTGAAGTCGATGTCGTACTTGAAGATATCGTCGGTCAGCGCGTTGATCGCACTGCCCGACAGCCCCAGCCGGCGTGCCGACCAGAACAGCGATTTGCCGACCTTGCCACTGATCACCACGGTGCGGGTTTCGGTCGGGCGTTCGATGACGCGCTCAGTGACCTTGCCGTCGGCGAGGGTCAGTTCGACGCGGTGGGTGTCATCACGGTCATAGCGCAGCGCATGCAGGGTGTCTGCACGCATGTCGAAACCAATCACCGTCCCCGGATGCAGCCGGGTCAGCGTACTGCGCGCATCGGACTGCTCGAGCAGCTTGTGCATCGTGGCGGAGGGGATGTCGAGTTGTTCGAAGAGCGCACCCAGCGTCTGGCCTTTCTGCACGGTCACGAGCTGCCAGTTGTCCATTGGCGCACGTGGCTTGCTTGAGACAGCCAGGGTTGGCAGCGCCAGCGCCATCGTCGTGGTGTGTGCGACCGGCGTGGTGGAGTGGACGGGATTGGTGAAACCCGGGACGATCGCGGCCACCAGTGCGCCCATCGTCGCAAACAGGCTGGCGTGGGCCCAGTGGCGTCGCGTCCAGCGGCCGTTGAACGCCGCCGGCAGGTGCCTGGCCAGGACCTTCCGGTGCAGCGCGGCTTCGCGTAGTTTGAGCAGGCGTTCGCGACGTACGCTGCGGCTTTCGGTCTGGCTCATGCGAGGGGGTTCACCTTGTTCAGGTTCGATGGCTAGGTTCAGCGCTGGTTTTCGCTGTGACGGTCACGTCAAGCCAGTACCATAGTCGCGGTAAAAGTACGCGTCAAACCCTTGAATGCGATGGATTTTCCAAGACTGGATAGTGGCCGCATTCAGGTTTGATGACGATTAACGACCTTTTCACAAGCCCGTCACAGAACCGATGTGACCGGTCCAAGGGGATTTTTACGTGAGCGACCCAACCGACCTTGCCCTGATCGCCCGGGGCGCCGAGGACATCCTCAAGCGCGAAGAGCTCGAAAAGCGCCTGTCTGCTTCCGTGCGTGGTGGCGGCCGCCCGTTGCGGGTCAAGGCCGGCTTCGACCCGACGGCACCTGATTTGCACCTGGGCCATACGGTGCTGCTCAACAAGATGCGGCAGTTCCAGGACCTGGGCCACCAGGTGATTTTCCTGATCGGTGACTTCACCGGGATGATTGGCGATCCCAGTGGCAAGAACGCCACCCGCAAGGCGCTGACCCGCGAAGATGTCGCCGACAATGCAAGGACCTATGCCGAGCAGGTGTTCAAGGTGCTCGACCGCGAACGCACCGAAGTGCGTTTCAACAGCGAATGGTTCGACAAGATGACCGCCGCCGACATGGTGCGGCTGGCGGCGCAGCACACGGTGGCCCGGATGCTCGAGCGCGACGACTTCTCCAAGCGCTTCGCCGGACAACAGTCGATCGCGATCCACGAGTTCCTGTATCCGCTGGTGCAGGGCTACGACTCGGTCGCGCTCAAGGCCGACGTCGAGCTGGGCGGCACCGACCAGACCTTCAACCTGCTGGTCGGTCGCGGCCTGCAGGAAGCGCACGGACAGCCGCCGCAGGTGGTGCTGACCCTGCCCCTGCTCGAAGGACTGGATGGCGTCAACAAGATGTCCAAGTCGCTGGACAATTACATCGGCATCGACGAGCCGGCGATCGACATCGTCAACAAGACGATGAAGATCGGCGACGCGCTGATGTGGCGCTGGATCGAGCTGCTGAGTTTCGATATCGGCATCGACGAAGCCAAGGCGTTGCGGGCCGAGGTCGAAGCAGGGCAGCTCAATCCGCGTGACATCAAACTGCGGCTTGCGCGTGAACTGGCCGCGCGGTTCCACGACGACGCGGCCGCGGAAACCGCGATCGCAGGCTGGCATGCGGCAGTGCGTGGCGAGGGTGATACGGCGCTGCTGGAGCTGCAGGATGTCGCGGTCCCGGCCGAGGGCCTGCGCATCGCCGCGTTGCTGACGGCGGCCGGCATGACGCCGAGCAACTCCGAAGCCAACCGCAAGCTCAAGGAACGCGCGGTGCGGATCGATGGCGAGGTCTTCGAGGACCCGCAGCGGCTTTTCACGCCCGGGTTCGAGGGCGTGTTGGCCATCGGCAAGCGCAACTTCGCGCGTGTTCGGCTGGTCCCCGCCTGAGCCGGCGGTTGCCATTGTAGGAGCGGCTCCGGCCGCGAGCTCTTGATGTTGCTTCGGCTTCGGCTTCGGCTTTTGTAGGAGCGACGTGAGTCGCGATTGCTTCCCCAGGCACCTATCGCGACTCACGTCGCTCCTACAAAAGCCAAAGCAAGATCAAGGACTCGCGGCTGAAGCCGCTCCTGCGAAGAGCGCAACCTTGCGCGTCGAAAGGCCGCATCTGCTGCATCACCGGCGAGACCTCCTCAATGCCCGGGCGGCACTTTGCCGGTCAGGATCAGCGAGCGGCTGCGCGGATCATCCGGCAACCAATCCGGCGGCGGGGGCCAGAGGCCTTGCTGCTTGGCGAGCGCATGCCAGGTGGCAACTTCGCCATTGTGCATGATATCCATGACGTGCCTTTCGAGTTGCAGTTCCTGCATGTGCTCCCAAAGCCATCGCAAGCGACGATAGCGCTCGCGCAGTGGTGCACTACCGTCACCATCGCCAGCAAGCTGGATCTGGAGGCTTAGCCCGATGAGCTGTGCCACCGGTGACCCTCCATCGGAGATGCGCGCGAGCAGTGTCATGCAATCCTGGCGACGCTGAGCGGACATCGTCGATTGGGTGTTCGCGTTGCAACTCTTCGCAACCTCGCCATAGGGCATCCAGCGGATCAAAAAATCCACTGGTATTGCAACCATATTCGCCCAGTCGGCCGTCGTTCCGGGATGTCCCAGCTGTTTGCGCATCAGCGATTCCGCTTCTGGTGAAAGACAGCTTTCGGGCAGGGGCGTCGTTGCCAGGATGGGCTGGAGCCGCAGGAAGGCGGAGCCAGATCGCGTGTCGTAGAGCTTGGCCGTCGCAGCACGATGCAGGGCCTCGTCACTCGCTGCGCTGCCTGCCTCTTCCTGGTGCATGACCCAGACCCATACGGCGGCATTGTCTGGATCAAGATCGATCAGGTGTTGCAGGGCGACGTGCCTGTCGCAGCCGAAGCCCGGCGAGCACATCCGCAGGCTCATCCATGCAAGGTCAAGGTTATCGGGCCAGCGATTGCTGGCATTCCAGAGTTCGAGTCCAGCGGGATCGATGTCGGGTTGCGGTCGTGTCACGCCTTGCCACGTGACTAACTTGGTCAAAAGCGCATGTGTGATCGCGGAATCGGGTGATTCGTCTGCGGGAAATCGATCACGCAACGCCGTCAAGCGCTGTTGCTGTTGTTCCCTGCACAGGACTTCGATCGGGCTTTCCGGTCCGGCGGCATCGCCAGCACTCCTGCCGGATCGGAGCGCAGCATCACGGCGCACATCGAGCGCCGGTGTGCGCGGGTGGGCGCCAGCCAACGGAGGCAAAGCTCCCGGGATACGCTTGGATGCAGCGTCCGCAGCGGGCCGATACCACCAAGCCACAGTCGCCACGACCAGCGCAAACAACACGCATGGCGCAATGAGCCGTCGTGGCGACGTGCGTGGCTTTTCGTTGGTCAAGCGCACTTACCTGCAATCACCCGAGCTTCAACGCCGCCAGCACCATCAACGCCACCACGCAGGCAATGCCACCGAACCAGACCAAACTGCGCAGGACATGCACGTTGCTGATGTAGAAGATCCCGTGCAACACGCGCAGGGCCACGAAGGCGATGGCCAGCCACATGACCCGTTGGGGATCGACGCTGGCCAACTGCGCCATCAGCACGCCCGCTGCAAACGGGGCGAAGGCTTCGAAGGCGTTGAGTTGCGCGTTGTAGGCGCGATGCGCGCGCGGGTTGTCCTGTTTTTCCATCCAGGCGCGCGGATCGCGGTTGTCGTAACGTGGACTGGCCTTGGCGATGGTGACCCAGATGTAGGGCAGCAGCGCGGCGATCAGGATGCACCAGTAGGCGATGGTCATTGCGGGTTTCCTGGAAGGGTGGGATGGAGTGTGCGCGCTGTGGTTTGTTTCAGCTTGCCTTGGTGCGCTTTGCCCTGAAGCCCACGGTGTCCGAGACTGTCGTACTGCCCCCAACTGTCATCCTGGGCGCAGCGAAGGATCTGTTGTTGGCTTGCTCGATACCCAACAGCACAAACGGATCCTTCGCTGCGCTCGGGATGACAAAGGGGCAGGATGACAGCTGGGTTCGGATAACAGCTGGCTCCGGATGACGATTCGGTTGGGCGCGGTTTACTGCGTCTTGCCAGCCTCGCCCGACATCATCCTGTCGCGGGCGGCCTTGAACGCATTGCCTTTGTACCAATTGGGCCATTGGTCCGATCCAGCCACCTCGCGGCCGACGTCGTACAGGGCGTCGAGATCCTGCATGGTGCCGTCGAGCTTCCATGTCGCCGCGTCGTACTCGTCGGCAGGCTTGTGGTAGCGGTGATCGCCATAATCGCGCTCCGCAGCTTCGCCTGCGGCCTTGCCGCCATCGACCAGGTCATTGCCACTGCCGGCATACAACGCCGGGACGCCGGCCTTGGCGAAGTTGAAGTGATCGGAGCGGAAATAGCCACCGGCCTCGGGATGTGATTCGGCATGCAATACGCGGCCCTGCTTCTTGGCGATCGGCTTGAGCAGGTCTTCCAGTTGCGAGCTGCCCATGCCGACCACGGTCATGTCATGGGTCTTGCCCGATACGCTCATCGCGTCGATGTTGACCACGGCTGCCGTCCTGGCCAGTGGCACGCTGGGATGGGCGACGTAGTACTGCGAGCCGAGCAAGCCGGATTCCTCCAGCGTTGCGGCGATGAACAGGACCGAGCGCTCCGGCGCAGGTTTCTGGTGGGCGAACGCGTCGGCGATCTCGAGGATGCCGGCGACGCCGGTGGCGTTGTCGACGGCACCGTTGTAGATGTTGTCCCCGGTCTCGCCCGGATGCTTGCCCAGGTGGTCCCAGTGCGCCATGTAGACGACGGCTTCCCGGGGGCGGGTACTGCCCGGCAGCATGCCAATCACATTGCGCGATGACTTCTCCCGGACCGTGCTCTTGAGGTCCAGCGACAACGTCGCGTCCATCGGCACCGCCTTGAAACCGCGCTGGTTGGCGGCCTTGTACAAGGCACCCAGGTCCAGGCCCGCATCTGCGAACAACGTCCTGGCGATATCGCCAGTGATCCAGCCCTGTGCGGGCAGGCGTGGCGCCGGGTCATCGGCGGCGGCCAGGTCGTACTGCGCACCGGACCATGAATTCTTCACCACGTCCCAACCATACGAAGCGCCGGGTGCGTCGTGGATGATGATCGCCGCGGCCGCGCCCTTGCGCGCAGCTTCTTCGTACTTGTAGGTCCAGCGGCCGTAATAGGTCATCCGCTTGCCATCGAACAGGCTGTCGTCGTGGACGTGGAAGCCGGGATCGTTGACCAGCATCACCACGGTCTTGCCCTTGACGTCGATGCCGGCGTAATCGTTCCAGCCGCGCTCCGGCGCGTCGACGCCGTAGCCGACGAACACCAGCGGGCTGTCCTTGATGTTGATTTCCGGCTGCCCGCTTCGGGTGCCGATGACCATGTCGCTGCCAAACCCGAGCACGTGCGGCTTGCCCTTGACGGCGATGTCCAGGCGGGTGGACTCATCGGCCGTAGTCTCGACCATCGGCACGTCCTGGTACCACTGGCCGTGGTTGCCGGGCTGCAGTCCGATGCGTTGCATCTGTGCCTGGATGTACGCAACGGCCTTGTCACCGCCTGGCGTACCAGGGCCGCGGCCTTCGAAATCGTCCGAGGACAGCGTCTTGACCAGCCGCGCGAAGTCGTCGGCATTGATCGCGTCGTGGAACGAATGGTTCTTGTCCGCTACGACGTCTTCCGCGTCCCTCGTGTCGGCGCCTGCTGCTGGCGCGGGGTTACCCGGTGGGGCAGGCGCAGGCCCCTGCTGTTGGCAGGCGGCGAGCACGGCGATGGCAAGCAGGCAGGGCAGTGCCGTGGAAAGCAGCGGACGCGACATGGGATCGGTTCCGTGAAATCAGGAACCGTGATCCTAGCCTGTATGGCGTCAGGATTCTCCGGCGAAGCCCCTGTAGGAGCGTCTTCAGGCGCGAGCTCTTGATCCTGGCGTCGAATCTCTACGCGCTTTTGCAGGAGTGGTGGTGGCATGCCGCCACCACTCCTGCATCCTTCAAGTCCAAATCAGACACTCGCGCCTGAAGACGATCCTACAGGGCGATGCCGCCTCACTCCTCGGGCGGTGTCGGCGTCGAGAACGCAACGACCGTCGCGCCGGTGACCTTGCCGATGCGTGCGCTGTCGTGCACGTACAACTTGACTTCGCGCTCGAACACCAGCGGCCCTTCGACCACGGCGTCGGGACCGATCACGATCCGCAAGGGTTTCTTCTTGCCGACATGGAATGGAATCCAGCCCGGGCTTGGCTTCTCGACATGGATGCCGCCCTTGACGTGCGAACCGACACCCACGGTGATGTCGCCACTGACTGTCTCGATGCCGCCCGCCAGGTCGGTATCGACCAGGCCGATGCTGCCGTTGACGGTGGATACGTTGCCTCCGATGCGGCCTTGCCGATCGACCAGGATGCTGCCGTTGACTGTTTCGATGTCCTTGGCCAGCTGCGCCCCGGTGCCAAGGCGGATGCTGCCGTTGACGGTGCTCAGCGATTGGGCATGGATGTCGTCGCCGGCCTTGATGCTGCCGTTGACGGTTTCGGCATGCTCGATGCGTGCGCCGGCCTGCAGGCGGATGCTGCCGTTGACCGTCTCCAGGTCGCCGTACTGTTGGCCCGCTTCTGCCGTGATCGAGCCATTGACCTTGTCGATGTCCTGGCCGTCGGCAAGCACGGGCGGTGCAAGCAGTGACAGGGTGAGCGCGCCCAGGAGCACGAGTACGGTGGGATGGCGGGTAGCGACCATGGTGGTTTCCAGGTGTGGGGTGGCCGGCTTGGGATGCGCGGGGAGGGACGGAGGTTTAAGGGGAGCTGGTCCAAATGTGGAACCGGGCATCAACTGCAACCGTCGACGCATCCGCAAGCCGGGCCGTCAGCATGCAATGCTTCGCTACAATCGGCACCTGCCCAAAGTCACCAGGTCGATCGACGTGCCAGAAGCCAGCCGGCCACAAAGCGCACCCGTCCCCAAGCCCGTCGTCCTGCTGATCCTGGATGGCTGGGGACATCGCGACGACCCGCAGGACAATGCCCTGGCGCAGGCAGACCTGCCGCACTGGCGACGACTGCTGGCCGACTACCCGCATACCCTGATCCATACGGAAGGCCGGCATGTCGGCCTGCCCGACGGGCAGATGGGCAACTCCGAGGTCGGGCACATGAACCTGGGCGCCGGCCGCATCGTCTACCAGGACCTGACCCGGATCGATGCCGCGATCGAGGACGGTAGTTTCTTCGACAACACCGAATTACTTTCGGCCTGCCAAGCGGCCATCGACAGCGATGGCACGCTGCACGTCATGGGCCTGCTCTCGCCCGGCGGCGTGCACAGCCATGAGCGCCACGTCTTTGCGATGCTCGAACTGGCCCAACGTGCGGGTGTCGCCAACGTCGCCGTGCATGCGTTCCTGGACGGCCGCGACATGCCGCCGAAATCCGCGCAGCCCAGCCTGCAGGCACTGCAGGACAAGTGCGACACATTGGGCAATGCGCGCATCGCGACCATCAGCGGACGCTATTACGCGATGGATCGCGACCAGCGCTGGGATCGCCTGTATCGCGCCTGGGATGCCATCGTCAATGCCGAGTCCGAGTTCTGGGCGCTTGATGCGCAGGCAGCACTGACGGCGGCCTATGCGCGTGGCGAGACAGACGAGTTTGTCGCGCCAACGGTGATCGTCCCGACGCAAGGCGAGCCGACCCCGATGGCCAATGGCGACGCCGTGGTGTTCATGAACTTCCGCGCCGACCGCGCGCGGCAGCTCACTGCGGCATTCGTCGACCCGGATTTCGAAGGCTTCGATGCCCGCCGGCCCACCCTGTCGCGCTTCGTCTGCCTGACCCAATACGATGCACGCCTGCCGGCAGCGGTGGCGTTTGCGCCGGACGACCTGCACAACACACTGGGTGAGCTGCTGGCCAGGCACGAGCTGACCCAGTTGCGCATCGCCGAAACAGAGAAATACGCCCACGTCACCTTCTTCTTCAGTGGTGGTCGCGAAGATCCGTATCCGGGCGAGGAACGCATCCTGGTGCCCAGCCCGCGGGTCGCGACCTATGACCAGCAACCCGAGATGAGCTGTCCGGAGGTGACTGCCAAGCTGGTCGAGGCGATCCGTGCACGGCGCTTCGATGCGATCATCTGCAACATCGCCAATCCGGACATGGTCGGGCATACCGGTGACCTGGCTGCCGCGATACAGGCCGCCGAGGCCGTGGATATCGCGATCGGCGCCGTTGCCGATGCCGTACGCGCCGTCGGCGGTGCACTGCTGGTCACAGCCGACCACGGCAACCTGGAGATGATGCGCGACCCCGGGACCGGGCAGCCACACACCGCGCACACCGTCGGCCCGGTGCCGCTGGTGTATGTCGGTACGCGCGACGTGAAGTTACGTGCGGGCGGCGCCCTGCGCGATGTCGCACCGACCCTGCTCGACCTGCTTGGCCTGCGAAAGCCGGACGAGATGACCGGGCGCAGCCTGTTCACGGGCGACTGATGCCGCATCCGCGCCCGGCTTCGCTCCGCTACCCATGGCTGCGTGCGACATGCGTCGTGGCGCTGGCACTGGCTACCTGCATGACGATCTTCGTTGCAGGTGCGCAGTCCAGCCGCGACACCGCGCGCAAGCTCGACAAGGCCGAGCAGGCGCTCAAGCAGGTCGCTGCCGAGCGCCGCAAGGTGGAAGGCAAGCGCAGCGATGCGTCCAAGCAGTTGCGCGCCGTCGATGAGAAGCTGGGCAAGTCCAGCCGTACCCTGCACGACACCGAAGCGCAGCTGGCGCGCGAGCGCAGGAACCTGGCGCAACTCGAACAGCAACGCGACGCCATGCGCGGCAAGCTTGGCGCGCAACGCAACGAACTCGAAGCGCTGCTGCGCGCGGCCTACACGATTGGCGACGATGCCTCGTTGAAGCTGCTGCTCGCGCAGGACGAGGTCGCGCAGGCCAACCGCCTGCTCACGTTGCATCGCTACCTCCAGGATGATCGTGCACGGCGCATCACCGAGCTCACCACCGAGCTGCATGATCTTGATGTCCTGCAGCAACAGGTCGTCCAACGTCAGCAGGCACTCGATGCAATCCGTGCGCGCCAGAAAACGCAGCTGGCGCAACTGCAGGCGGATCGCAAAACCCGCGCCAGGACCGCCGAGGAACTTGAAAGGAGCTACCACGACAAGCGTAGCCGCGAGAAAGCATTGGGCAGCGACGTCAAGGGCCTCAAGAAGCTGTTGTCGCAACTGCGCGCCGCCGCGGCCCGTGCCGAAGCGGCCCGACGTGCCGCTGCCGCAGAACGTGCTGCACGTGCCAGGAGCAATGCCACCACCAGCGGCAAGCGTCCGCCACCGCCTGTCATCGCCAACGCCACGACGATCCGGGTCGGTGGGCTGGGCTGGCCGCTGTCCGGTTCGTTGCTGGCCGGGTACGGCGGCAAACTGCCCGATGGCAGCGCCAGTACCGGCTTGCTGATCGGCGCCCGGACCGGCACGCAGGTCAAGGCCGTCGCCAATGGCAAGGTGGTGTTTTCGGACTGGATGAACGGTTACGGCCTACTGCTGATCATCGACCACGGCAATGGGTACATGAGCTTGTACGCACACAATGAAGCCTTGCTGCGCGACACCGGTGACAACATCAAGCGCGGCGATCCGGTCGCCAGCGTCGGTAGTTCCGGCGGCGCCAATCCGCCAGCGTTGTATTTCGAGTTGCGTCGCAACGGCGATCCGGTCGACCCCGGTGTCTGGTTGAAGAAGCAGTGAGCCCGCCGACGGGGAAAGCTGCCGCACCATTCACGTAATTCGTGGTCTCATGCCCCGTGGTCCCACTCCCGCTCCCGCTGCCCTGGCCTTGATCCACAACCCTGAAACCGACCTTCGTACCGAACCCTTTTCCGGAGTCCCGGCATGCGTATCCGCCCCCTGATCGCCTTGCTCGCCGCACTGTGCCTGGCCCCTGTCCAGGTGCGAGCCATGCAGGCACAAGGCACACCCGCCCAGGGCATGCCCTCGCAGAGCACGCCCGCCCAGAGTGCGCCATCTGGCCAGCACGAACCGGTGCGAGACAACGTCGTGCAGGACAAGCCGGCGCAGGATCAAGACAGCCCGCAACAAACCGACGCAGGCGTTGCCGAACAGGAGCAGTCCGATGCCGTCGCCACCAGTGACGATCCCGACGCTGCGGAAAGCGCTGCCAGCAAGGTGCCACTGGCGCAGATCAAGCGCTTCGTCGGCGTCTACAACGCGGTGCGCGAAGCCTATGTCGACCCGGTCGACGACGAGGCATTGATGCATGCGGCGATCAAGGGTTTGCTGTTGGACCTGGACCCGCACAGCACCTATTTCGAACAGTCCGATGCGCAAGCATTCGACGAAGCCACCAGCGGCGCCTATGACGGCATTGGCGTCGAGATCCAACAGCAGGCCAATGGCACGATGAAGGTGGTCGCGCCGATCGACGACACACCGGCTGCGCGTGCCGGCCTGGAGTCTGGCGACATCATCGTCAAGGTCGACGGCAAACCCTTGCGTGCTGGTGAGGATGACGCATCGCTGCGCGGCGCGGCCGGGACCAAGGTCACGCTGACCGTGGTGCGCAAGGACGTCGCCAAGCCGTTCGATATATCGATGCAGCGCGAGCGCATCACCATCACCAGTGTCCGTGGCCGGATGCTGGAGCCGGGCTACGCCTACCTGCGCATCGCAGCCTTCCAGGCCGACACCGCCGCCGATTTCGAGAAGGTGCTGGCGCGGTTGCAGGGCGGGTCCGGCAATGGCGCCCCCGGCCATCGCCTGAAAGGCATGGTGCTGGACCTGCGCAGCAATCCCGGCGGCCTGCTGGTGTCGGCGGTACAGATCGCCGACGACCTGCTGGACAGCGGCAGGATCGTCAGCACGCGCGGACGCATCGCGGTCAGCGATACGCAGTTCAGCGCGACCCCGGGTGACCTGTTGCATGGCGCGCCGCTGGTGGTCCTGGTCGATGTCGGTTCGGCCAGCGCGGCCGAGGTGCTTGCCGGTGCGTTGACCGACAACCATCGGGCACGCATCGTCGGCAGCCGCACCTTTGGCAAGGGCTCGGTACAGACGTTGTTGCCGCTGGATAACGGCGACAAGGTCAAGCTCACGACCGCGCGTTATTACACGCCCAGCGGAAAGTCCATCCAGGCGCGCGGGATCACCCCGGATGTCATCCTGCACGCCCCCGGTACTGCGCCCAATGGCGGCCATGCCGACTACACCGAGGCGTTGTTGCCCGGACACCTGCAGGGCACCGAAGAGGGAGGTGCTGGCAGCGATGACGGAGAAGTACTCGACGGCGATGCACCAATCGATGCAGCGCTGGTGGAGCTGAAGAAGATGGTGGCCGGCCATGCAGGGGCAAAGCCGGTCAAGTAGCGACGCATCCTTTCAGCAAGCGCTCCTCTCCACCCCCGCAAGTCCACCCCGGCAAGCGCGGGGAGAAGCCAGGGCATCAGCCGATGACCACCCAGTTCACGACTGCCCCTTCGGCAACCCGCAATGCACGCAGTGGCTTGCCAGTGGATTGAAGTACCAGCGTTGCTTGCAGAATTGCCGGCTGCATCGCGGGCAACGGAACAACTGCAGGCGCACGGCAACCACGGTCAGTGCCACCAGCCAGAGCGTGCCGATGATCGGCACGACGTGTTCGCCATGGGAGGAGGACACCAGGGCAAGGGCCAATGCCGCAGCTCCGATGAAGCCGCCAACCCAGACCACGAAGAACCACTGCAAGCGGCGCCGGTAATCGCGCCAGGCATCAGCGATCGCAGCAGGCCGCTCCATCGGGCTCAGCGTGGCTTGGCCGGCAATGGGAACGGCGTCACCACCGCCTGGCCGGATTCGGCGTCACGGATCGCCGATGGCCCTTTCCTGGCGACCTCCTCGATGCGGATCACGCTCTGCATCGGCAGGTGCAGGACCCGGGTGTCGCCAAATTCGTCACGCAGGCGTTCTTCGGCCGGGTCGATCAGCACGCCATCGCGGACATCGAAGACCAGGTCGCCAATCTCGGTGAAGCCCCAGAGTTCACTGGATGCAACACGCCTCGCATAGAGCTCGTAGATGCGGCCATGGTTGAGGAAACTGACCTTGTACAGCGGCTTGTTCATGCGGTGATTATAAATCCCGGCGTGGCCATGGCATTGTCATGCTGGCGCGGCGAAGGATCTGCTTTTCGGCTTGCTGCCCATGACGAGCAACAGCAGATCCTTCGCTGCGCTCAGGATGACAGTCGCAGGGCGCATCAATACCCGCGCTGCTGGCGCATCCGTCGCGTGATCGCGGCATGCACGAACAACGCATACAGCACGCCGAACACGAAGCCACCCACGTGCGCCGCCCAAGCCACCGCGCCGAATGCGGGGCCGATATAGGCAAACACCACCTGCAAGACCACCCAGATCCCGATCAGCAGTGAAGCAGGCGCACGCACGAACTCCAGGAACAGCCCCAGCGGCAGCACCACCCCGAGCTTGGCGCGCGGAAACAACGCCAGGTACGCCCCGATCACCGCCGAGACGGCGCCGCTGGAGCCGATCACCAGCCGGTCGGGCGCGCCGATCACCAGCACTGCGATCAGGTTTGCAAAGGCGCCGCCGACCAGGAACAGCCCCAGCAACCGCCACGGACCCATCACCCGCTCGGCGGGCAGGCCAAAGATCAGCAGGAACACCAGGTTGCCCAACAGGTGCGCCCAGTCGGCATGCAGGAACAGCGCACTGAACAAGCGCGGCCAGCTGCCATCCGTCCACAGCACATGCCAGCTGCCCGCGATCGCGGGCCCGCCGGTCAGCGCGCCCCAGTCCAGCAACCACAACCGGCGAGCCGACTCGGGACGGGTGCTGGCCCACAGGTAGGCCAGCCACAGGGTGGAGAAGAGCAGCGGCGTGGCCCAGCGCACGGTCGGGCGGCTGCGGGTGGGCAGGTAGACGAACATCAGTGTCGGGACAGGGAAGAGGTGGCCAAGATAGCGCCGTCCCGATGGGCAGTGGCAGGGCCGATCCCCGGGACGCTCCCATACGGGTCCGCACTGGGCGTTATCATTTGGTTAAACGTAGGCTATATTGCATACGGCATCGTACGTCGGGAGGGTATCCGGCATGCGAGTATCCGTCGACGACCGTGGCAGGACCCGGTCGCGATACGACATTACAACAAGCACTCCCGGAGATCGTGCAATGCAGACTGCTTCCCGCCTCATCCCCTATTCCGCGCTTGCCCTGGGCATCGTCGCGGCCTTTGCCATGGGTCAAGCCAATGCGTCCGGCTTCCAGATCCGCGAGAACAGCGTCAAGAACATGGGCCGCGCCAATGCCGGTACCACGGTTGCCTGGGGCGATGCCTCGGTGGTGCTCAACAACCCCGCGGCCATGGTCAACCTGGACAAGACCACGCTGCAGGCCGACATCGCGGTGATCGACCTGACCGCAGATTTCACCGGCGGCGGCACCACCGCACTGGGTACGCCCCTGAGTGGCGGTAATGGCGGCGATCCGGGTGAAGCCACCCCGGTGCCCGCATTGGCGGTTGCCATGCCGCTCAGCGGCAGCCTGGAAGGGATGGTCGTGGGTGCCAGCGTGTCGGCCCCATTTGGCCTGAAGACCGAGTACGACCCGGGTTGGGTGGGCCGTTACAACGCGATCAAATCCGACGTGAAGACCGTCGATTTCACGCTGTCCGCCGCCTACGCCTTCAGCGACCGCTTGTCGCTGGGCGTGGGCCTGATCTACCAGCACGCCGACGTGACCCTGACCAACGCAATCGATTTCGGCAGCGCGCTGTGCGCCGGCTCGGGTAATCCGCTCAACTGCTTCAATCCGGCGTATCCGTTCCGGCCGCAGGCCAACGATGGCATGGTCGAGGTCAAGGGCGACGACAACGACTGGGGCTTCGTCATCGGCGCGCAGTATCGCGTCTCCGACAACTTCGTGCTGGGTTACGCGCATCGTTCCGAAATCCACCACACCCTCGACGGCACGGCTGATTTCACCAAGCCTGCCAGCGTCGCTGCGACGTTTGGTGCGTTGGGCGTGACCGCCTACGACGATGGCCCGATCTGGGCCAACCTGGACACCCCGCGCACCGACACCCTCAGCGCGCGCTGGGACGTGAGCGATCAGTTCCGGTTGCTGGGTGAAGTCCAGTGGACCGGGTGGAGCTCGCTGGAGCAGGTCGCCGTCTACCGCTCCGGCGGTGCACCGCTGGGTCCGCCCGAAGCGTTCAACTGGAAGAACACCCAGTTCTATTCGGTCGGTGGCGAGTGGGACATGGGCGAGGCCTTCACGCTGCGTGCCGGCGTGGGTTACGACGAGACCCCGACCAACGATGCCGCCCGCACGCCGCGCCTGCCGGACAACGATCGCATGATCTATTCGCTGGGCATGACCTGGAAGGCGTCGGAGGCATTCAGTGTCGATGCCGCCTACATGCGTGTGCAGATCAAGAGCCCGAGCATCAATACGGTGTCGTCCAGCAGCTCGCACCTGGTCGGAGATTTCAGCGGCCATGCGGACCTGGTGGGTGTGTCGGCGCAGTACCGCTTCTGATCCACAGCGTCATCGCTTGAAGAAAAAGCCCCGCTTCGGCGGGGCTTTTTCGTTGGCGGTACCTCAAGGGCGGCTTTTGTAGGAGCGGCTTCAGCCGCGAGCTCTTGATCGGGCTCCGGCTCCGGCAATTGTAGGTGCGAGGTGAGTCGCGATTGCCGCCCGGGATTCTGATCGCGACTCACGTCGCTCCTACGAAAAGCCAAGACAACATCAAGAGCTCGCGGCTGAAGCCGCTCCTACGAAAAGCGGAAAAGCGAAAAGCTAATGCGTCACGCCCGGCGAGGCTACTCGCCGAGCGTCAGCAACGAGGCATTGCCGCCGGCCGCCGTGGTGTTGATGGTGATCGTCTTCTCGGTAGCGAATCGCGGCAGGTAGTGCGGGCCGCCGGCCTTGGGGCCGGTGCCGGACAGGTTGCGGCCGCCGAACGGCTGCACACCGACCACCGCACCGACCTGGTTGCGGTTGACGTAGACGTTGCCGACGTTGGCGCGCGCGGCGATCAACTCGACGGTGTCGTCGATGCGCGAGTGGATGCCCAGGGTCAGGCCGTAGCCGGTGGAATTGATGGCGTCGATGACCTTGTCCAGCTCATCGCCCTTCCAGCGGATCACGTGCAGCGCCGGGCCGAAGTTTTCGCGGTGCAGCTGCGACAGCGACTGCAACTCCCACGCGCGCGGCGCGAAGAAGGTGCCGTGCGCCGTGTCTTCTCCCATGTCGGCTTTGGCGATCAGCGTTGCTTCGCCCTGCATGCGCTCGGCGTGCTTGTCGAGCATGCCCAGCGCGTCTTCGTCGATCACCGGGCCGACATCGGTGGACAGCTGTCCCGGGTCACCGACTTTGAGCTCGGCCATGGCACCGGCCAGCATGGCGATGACCCTGTCGGCGATGTCGTCCTGCACGAACAGCACGCGCGCGGCCGAGCAGCGCTGGCCAGCGGAGGTAAACGCGGACGCCATCGCGTCCTTGACCAGTTGCTCTGGCAGTGCGGAGGAGTCGGCGATCAGCGCGTTCTGTCCGCCGGTCTCGGCGATCAGCGTGCCGATGGCGCAGTCACGCGCGGCCATGGCGCGGTTGATCGCCAGCGCGGTGCCATTGGAGCCGGTGAACACCACCCCGGTAATGCGCGCGTCGCCGGTCAGCGCAGCACCCACCGTGGCGCCATCGCCGGGGACGAACTGCAGGATCGCCTCGGGGATGCCGGCTTCGTGTAGCAGCTTGACGCCTTCGTAGCCGACCAGCGTGGTCTGCTCGGCGGGCTTGGCCAACACCGCATTGCCGGTGACCAGGGCGGCGGCGACCTGGCCGATGAAGATCGCCAGCGGGAAGTTCCATGGTGAGATGCAGGCAAACACGCCGCGGCCCGCCATCTGCAGCGAATTGGTCTCGCCGGTCGGGCCTGGCAGCGACTCCGGCGGGAACAGCGTGCGCGCCTGGCCCGCGTAATAGCGCAGGAAATCGACCGCCTCGCGGACTTCGGCGACGCCATCGGGGATGGTTTTGCCGGCTTCCTTGGTGCACAGGGCCATGAAGGCCGGCATGCGCTGCTCCAGCAGGTCGGCGGCGTGCTCCAGGATCGCGGCGCGGCTGGCGACCGGGGTGGCATCCCATGCTGGCTGCGCTGCAACCGCGTTGCCAATCGCATGCTCGACCATGGCTTTGTCGGCGGCCTGCCAATGGCCCACCACCTGGCGGCGGTCGGCCGGGTTGGTGACTACGACCATGGAGGCGGTGGAGGGTTTTGCGCCCGGTACCAGCGGTGTCGCGCGCCAGTCGTCGCGGACTGCGGCATTGACCTGTTCGGCCAGCTCGCGCAGGCGCTCATCGTTGGCAAGGTTGATGCCCATGGAATTGTCTCGATCAGAGCTGCTGTGCGCGATCGCCTGCGATCGGTAGAGCGCGCGGGGCAGCGGGATGTTGGGGTGGGGAATCGATTCGAAGCCGTCGACGATCTCGACCGGATCGCGGACCAGGTCCTCGATGGCGACGTCCTCGTCGGTGATGCGGTTGACGAAGCTGGAGTTGGCGCCGTTTTCCAGCAGGCGGCGCACCAGGTACGGCAGCAGTTCCTCGTGCGAGCCGACCGGGGCGTAAACGCGGCAGGGGACGTCCATGCGATCGGCCGGGATCACCTCTGCATACAGGTCGTCGCCCATGCCGTGGAGCTTCTGGAACTCGTAGGTGCTTTTGGCCCTGCCTGTCAGACCCCTGCTGGAAGGCAATCCAGGACTGTCCGCCGGGATGTCGCGCTCCGACACATCGCCGTGCTGCGCACCCTCAGCCCCTCTCCCCGAGGCAGGGGGGGGCAGGAGCGTCGCCATGCGATGCACTGCGGCAATCGTGTGTGCGTTGTGGGTGGCGAACATCGGGTACAGCGTGTCGCGCGCTTCCAGCATCTTGCGCGCGCATGCCAGGTACGAGACGTCGGTATTGGGCTTGCGCGTGAAGACCGGATAACCCTCCAGGCCACCTTCCTGCGCACGCTTGATCTCGCTGTCCCAGTAGGCACCCTTGACCAGGCGCACGGGGATGCGGCGGCCGTGCGCACGGCCGAGCCCGACGATGAAGTCGATGACGCGTGGTGCGCGCTTCTGGTAGGCCTGCAGGGCCAGGCCCATGCCGTCCCAGCCGTCGAGCGTGGGATCGGCAAAAGCGCCGGCAAACACGTCCAGCGACACTTCCAGCCGCTCGGCCTCCTCGGCATCGATGGTCAGGCCGATGCCGTGGGATTTTGCGCGTTGCGCCAGTTCCAGCACGCGCGGTGTCAGCTCGGCGACGACTCGGGCGTGCTTGGCGTGCTCGTAGCGCGGATGCAGCGCCGACAGTTTGACCGAGATGCTTGGCGCGGCATGCACGCCCTCATCGTGCTCGTGGCTGCCCTTGTAGTGGACACTGGCGCCGATGGCGTCGATCGCATCGTGGTAGGCCTGCAGGTAGCGGGCGGCGTCGTCGGCGGTGAATGCGGCTTCGCCGAGCATGTCGAAGGAATACCGGTAGTCGGCATTGGCACCCTTGCGTCCGCGTGCCAGCGCTTCATCGATGTTGCGCCCCATCACGAACTGGTGGCCCATGATCCGCATCGCCTGGCGCACCGCAAGCCGGATCACCGGCTCGCCGATGCGGCCGACCAGGCGCTTGAACGCGTTGTGGGAGTCGCGCTTGGTGTCGTCAGACAGGTCGACCATGTGGCCGGTCAGCATCAGGCCCCAGGTCGAGGCGTTGACCAGGATCGAGTCGGACTGGCCCATGTGTCGCTTCCAGTCGGCATCTCCCAGCTTGTCGCGGATCAGTTTGTCGGTGGTGCGATGGTCGGGGATCCGCAACAGCGCCTCGGCCACGCACATCAGCAACACGCCTTCTTCGCTGCCCAGGTCGTACTGGCGCATGAAGGCTTCGATCGCGTCTTGATGCTGCGCACGCGACCGGACGCGGGCCACCAGATTGGTGGCGACAGTGCGGATCGCCTCGCGGTCGGCCTCGGGCAGGCGCGCCCGGGCCAGCAACGCCTGCACGCAGTCGGCCTCGTCGAGCGTCCATGCGGCGGTGATCGCGGCACGCGCTGGCGTCGGCGCCTGCGCAAGGGTGCCGCCAAGGATGGCTCCCGGCAGGGTGGCGTCGTGCGCCACCGCGGACGCGTCATGGGGTGCTGTCACAGCGGCGTGCGAGGGGTTTGGCGTCATTCCGGAGCGGCCTGGTGGGCGCGAGGGGGCGCCAGTGTAGCCGTCAAGGCGTCAATTCCGCATCAGCCCTCCAGGCCGCCGTCGCACCGCAATAAACTAGCCACAGCTTGCCGCCGGGCGGGGTGAGGGCTACCATTTCAGTTGTTTCCGCGGCCTTGATGGCGCGGTGCGGCATGATCCACCCGGCCTCCATGGCTTCGCGAAGGTGTCGGCGTGCAGCGAAAGCCGCCGCTGACAGGCGGGCTCGCGGCCGATACCGGCGCGCTGGATCGTACTGGCACGGCTCTTGAATGGCGTGCTTGGACCGCGTGCCCTGGCAGGGTGATGTCGCAGGGGCATGCAGCTTGGATGCTGCACCCTGTGGGTTGTGCGAAATCTTGACGATGCAGTCTTTTACCGATGAAACCTGGGGCTCGATGCGATGACAGCCGGTCGTAACACGCTGATAAATAGCGCGCCGATACATAGCGCGCCGATCAAGGCGATGCGGAACGTGGCAAGGGTGCTTGCAGGCGCGGCAAGGCGCTGGCTCATGGGCGTGGCCGTGCTGGCGATGCCGGCGCTGGCATTTGCCCAGGCGGTCGGGCCGGATGTCGAGCCCGATGAGCCGGTCGCCTGGCAGCTCAACATGACCCAGGGCGTGACCCAGACCTCGCAGAACGCCTATGACGCGCACATGTTTGCGCTCTGGGTGTGCGTGGTCATCGGCGTGATCGTGTTCGGCGCCATGGGCTATGCGATGTTCAAGTTCCGCAAGTCCAAGGGCGCCGTCCCCGCCAAGTTCACCCACAATACGACTGCGGAGATCATCTGGACCGTGGTGCCGATCATCATCCTGGTGGTCATGGCCTATCCCGCTACCTCCAAGCTGGTCGCGCAGTACGACTCGCGCGACTCCGAGATGACGGTCAAGGTCACTGGTTACCAGTGGCTTTGGAAATACGACTACCAGGGCGAAGGCGTGGACATCGTCAGCCGGTTGGACCGCGCCAGCGACGCCATGCGTCAGAGCGGCGAGCTGCCGACGGCGGAAGCGATCCCGCACTACCTGCGCGATGTCGACCATCCGTTGGTGCTGCCGGTGGATACCAAGGTCAAGTTCGTGATCACCGCCGATGACGTCATCCACTCCTGGTGGGTGCCCGCGCTGGGCTGGAAGCAGGATGCCATCCCCGGGATCGTCAACGAGGCGTGGACCAACATCCACAAGCCCGGCATCTACCGCGGTCAGTGCGCCGAGCTGTGCGGTCGCGACCACGGCTTCATGCCGATCGTGATCCGCGCCGTGCCCAAGGCGGAGTTCGCGACCTGGCTGGCCGCGCAGAAGGCGAAAAACGCGCCACCTCCGGTTGCCGCGCCGGCGCCTGCCGCGCCTTCCGATACCGCACCCTCGGAAACCGCCGCGCCTGAAGCCGTCCCCGCGGCCAGCTGATCGCAGCCTCCTGATCGCGTCATCGCACCCGTATCGCAACCCCAAGCAAGCCCCGCATTCCTCGAGGTAGATCCATGGCCACGCACTCCGAAGCTGTTGCAGCCAATGTCCATACAGGTGGCCATGATGCCCATGACACCCATGCCCACAAGCAGGGGTTCGTCGAGCGCTGGTTCTTCTCGACCAACCACAAGGACATCGGCACGCTCTACCTGATCTTCAGCTTCATCATGTTCATCATCGGTGCGGGCTTCTCGGTGGTGATCCGCTCCGAGCTGGCGCAGCCGGGCCTTCAGTTTGTCGATCCCGAGTTCTTCAACCAGATGACCACCATGCATGCGCTGGTGATGATCTTCGGCGGGATCATGCCGGCCTTCGTCGGCCTGGCCAACTGGATGGTGCCGCTACAGATTGGCGCACCGGACATGGCGCTGCCGCGCATGAACAACTGGTCGTTCTGGATCCTGCCGTTCGCCTTCACCCTGCTGCTGTCGACGCTGTTCGTCCCGGGCGGCGCGCCGGCCGGCGGCTGGACCATGTACCCGCCGCTGATGCTGCAGGGCGGTGCCAACGTCGCGATGACGATCTTCGCGATCCACATGATGGGCATCAGCTCGATCATGGGTGCGATCAACATCATCGCCACCATCCTCAACATGCGCGCCCCGGGCGTCGACCTGCTCAAGATGCCGCTGTTCAGCTGGACCTGGCTGATCACCGCATTCCTGCTGATCGCGGTGATGCCGGTGCTCGCCGGCGCGGTCACCATGCTGCTGACCGACAAGTTCTTCGCCACCAGCTTCTTCAATGCGGCCGGCGGCGGCGACCCGGTGATGTACCAGCACATCTTCTGGTTCTTCGGGCATCCCGAGGTCTACATCATGATCCTGCCGGCGTTCGGCATCGTCAGCGAGATCATCCCGACGTTCTCGCGCAAGCCGCTGTTCGGCTACCAGGCGATGGTCTACGCGACCGCATCGATCGCCTTCCTGTCGTTCATCGTCTGGGCCCACCACATGTTCACCGTGGGCATGCCGCTGGGCGGCGAGATCTACTTCATGTTCGCGACCATGCTGATCTCGATCCCGACCGGCGTGAAGGTCTTCAACTGGATCAGCACCATGTGGCGTGGCTCGCTCAGCTTCGAGACGCCGATGCTGTGGGCGATCGCGTTCGTGATCCTGTTCACCATCGGTGGCTTCTCCGGGCTGATGCTGGCGATCGTGCCCGCCGACTTCCAGTACCAGGACACGTATTTCGTGGTCGCGCACTTCCACTACGTGCTGGTGACGGGCGCGCTGTTCACGATCATCGGCGCCGTCTATTACTGGTGGCCCAAGTGGACCGGGCGCATGTACAACGAGACCTTCGCCAAGTTCCATTTCTGGTGGACCATCGTGTTCGTCAACGTGCTGTTCTTCCCGCAGCATTTCCTGGGCCTGGCCGGCATGCCGCGCCGCATCCCGGACTACAACCCGGTGTTCGCCGACTGGAACCTGGTCAGCTCGATCGGTGCCTTCGGGATGTTCCTGACGCCCTTCATGATGTTCTTCATCCTGTGGAGCTCCAAGCGCAATGGCGCCAAGGCGGCCGACCGTGCCTGGGAAGGCGCCTTGGGACTGGAGTGGACGGTGCCGTCCCCGGCCCCGCACCACACCTTCACCACGCCGCCGGTGATCCGCGCCGGCGACCTGGCGCATGGCGACTTCGAGCACATGGATTACGACTGACGCCATGACCGACCCCGTCCAGCCACTGGATCAGCAGCAGGTCGGCAAGCGCCGTCGTGGCGTGAGGCGCACGGCGCTGGTGCTGTTCGTGGTGGCGGTGGCGATCTACGCGGCCTTCATCCTCAGCGGCGTGCTGGGCGGCGCACCGACCTGACAAACGCGACCCGTGCACCCGAGTTGCGGCAACGCACTCGCGACAATCGACTTGATGCAAACGCCTAGTTACCACTGATTCCACACCTGCATAGCAACCGGAACTCGATCATGGCCCAAGCCCCAGGCTCCGACGCCCACGCCGCGCATCCCGCGGATGCTTATTTCGTGCCCCATGGCAGCCGTTGGCCGGTGGTCGCCTCGGTCGCGCTGTTCGCGACGATGGTCGGCTTTGCCAGCTGGCTCAACGAGTTCAGCTTCGGCCGGCCGTTGTTCTTTGTTGGCCTGGTGATGCTGGCCGCCATCCTGTTCAAGTGGTTTTCCGACGTCATCGGCGAGTCTCTGCGTGGTTATTACAACAGCCAGGTCGATACGTCGTTCCGGATGGGGATGGTGTGGTTCATCTTTTCCGAAGTGATGTTCTTTGCCGCCTTCTTCGGTGCGCTGTTCTATACCCGCCAGTACGCGATGCCGTGGCTCAATGGTGTCGGCGACGGAGCGATGACCAATGCGGTGTTGTGGCCGCAGTTTTCCGGCGGCTGGCCGAGCAACGGCCCGGCCCACATCGGTGGTGCGTTCCAGACCGTCCCGGCGTGGGGGCTGCCCCTGCTCAACACGTTGATCCTGCTGACGTCGGGCGTCACCGTGACCATCGCGCACCACGCATTGCGCGCGGGGCACCGCAAGTCGTTGCTGGTGTTCCTGGGCCTGACCGTCGCGCTGGGCGCGACGTTCCTTTATTTCCAGTCGACCGAGTACCTGGAGGCCTACCGGGAGCTCAACCTGACGTTGGGCTCGGGTATCTATGGATCGACCTTCTTCATGCTGACCGGCTTCCACGGTGCCCACGTGACCTTGGGCACGATCATGCTGGCGATCATCTGGTTGCGCTGCGCCAAGGGCCACTTCACCAAGGACGATCATTTCGCGTTCGAGGCGGTGGCCTGGTACTGGCACTTCGTCGATGTGGTGTGGCTGGGTTTGTTCCTGTTCGTCTACGTGCTGTAAACCGCTCTTGAGCTCCTCTCCACTTGGGAGCGGGACCAGGGTCAGCGCGCGACGAAACTTTGACTCGGGATTGCTGGAAGCTGTTGTTGCTTCCTTGATTGACGTCTTCCGGCGGCGGGCTGAAACATCCTGCCTGCGACGCACTTTCGTCCGCCTGTCCGGCATCTTCTCCCTGAGGCAGAAGGCAGGGGCCAGGGCGATCCGTCAGGGCGCCCGCCCAACCCCGTGTGGCGTGATCCAGCCCATGTAGATCGCCAGTGCGATCATCAGGATCAGCGCCACCGACAGCGCCACGCGACGGGTCAGGGCATTGACGGTGCGCTTGGTCGTACCCTTGTCGGTCAGCATGTAAAACAGGCCCGCGCCGAGGTTCCAGACGATGACCACCAAAAACGCGATGATCAACAGGGTTTCCAGTGATTTGCTCATGGTGAGGACCTGCTCGTGGAGTGGGTACGCATGGCGTGCGTGCATGGACCTGGCGCCGGCGCTTCGTGTCGACACGAATGCATTATCGCAGCCGGGGTCTGCCGCGGGGTGAGCAGGCGCTCGAACCTTGTATCCGGGTGGGTGCTGGCGGTGCTGGTGATGGCCGTGTTCGCACGGCTGGGCGTATGGCAAGTCGACCGCATGCATCAGAAACAGGCCATGCTCGACATGACCGCCCAGGTCGTGCACGACCGCAAGGCCGTGCCGCTGGCAAGTGCCGCTGCCAGGCAGCGTGCAAGCGGCTATGACTGGAGCGGGGGCAGTGGCCGGTTCTCCGATAAACCCGCGATCCTGCTCGACAACCAGCAGCGCGACGGCCAGCAGGGTGTGCGCGCCTACCGCGTGTTCCAGCCTGCGTCCGGTGCTGCGCCGTTGCTGGTCGAGCTGGGCTGGCTGCCGCTGCCGGGCAACCGCAAGATGCCGGCGGTGGCACCGGTGCCAGGCGAGCAACACATCGACGGCCTGCTGGTGCCGCCGCCTTCGTCAGGCATTGTCGCGGGTCATGCCGTGCCGCAACCTGGGGGCGCCGTGTTGACCACCCGGTTGGACATGCCGCTATTGCGCGATGCGCTGCAATTGCCCGGACTCGCTCCGCGGTTGCTCAAGCTGGATCCTGCATTGCCGCTGGGCTACCCGCGCGACCTGGATGTCCTGCCCAATACCCTGCCGCCGGAGCGGCACCTGGGTTATGCCGTGCAATGGTTTGGCCTGTCGTTGACCGTGCTGGTGACGGCGCTGATCCTGACGTTCCGGAAACCAAGGTCGCGCAAGAGCGGTCCGTGACTCCAACTCGCAAGACTCCATCGCGCATCACAGCACTGCAAACGACAGCATTCCCGATGAACGCATCGCCCAGGCCAGAGTTGAAATGACAGACGCACCTACAGCGCACACCCGACGCAACCGCACCGCCCTGCTGGTGATCGCCGCGATTTTCTTCGGTGGCATGCTGGTGGCCGGCGCGCTACGGTTTTCCGGCTGGCGCCCGGCAGGTAACAAGAACCACGGTGAGTTGCTGCAACCGCCCGCCGACCTGCGTGCGATGACGCCCAAGCTGGCTGACGGCAGCGTTTATGCATGGACGCCCAAGGCACGCACCTGGCGTATCGCACTGGCGCCACCGGCCGACTGCACCGGCGAGTGCGACAAGCTGGCGCACGATATCGATATCGTCATCCGCCTGATGGGCCCGGACGCGGACAAGGTCGACGTACTGTGGCTGTGCGCGCGCGAAGGCTGCATGCCGCCGGCCCCTTTGCGCAACGACCCCAACCTGCGCGTGCTTTCACCCGATGCCACGCTGCGTGCGGCCATGCAAAGCATCGATGGTCGCGCGGTCCTGCAGTCCCCGGCAAATGAGCCTGTAGCCGGCAAGCATGACGCCAGTGGAGGCGAAGCCGAGCAGGTGCTTTCCAAACTGGAGACACCCGCAGCCACGCCGGTGGTGCCCGTGTACGTCATCGACCCCAATGGTTTCCTGATCCTGCGCTATCCCCCCGGCTTTGATCCGGGCGGCTTGCGTGCGGACCTGGCCAAGCTCCTGAAGCTGATGTGACATGAATCCGAATCCAACCCCGCCCATCGCGTCCGCCGATCGTAAAGTTGGCAACGCCAAAGCCGGCAACACCAAGCTGACGCGCTCCCGGCACTTCCACCGCATCGCGTGGCTGGCCTGCGCGCTGGCCTTTGGCGTGATCGTATTCGGCGCCTTCGTGCGACTGTCCAACGCCGGCCTGAGCTGCCCGGACTGGCCGACCTGTTATGGCCGCGCCGCCTGGCCTTCCGCGACCCAGGACATCACCAACCACGCCGCCACGGCGATCCGTCCGCTGGAGGTGCACAAGGCCTGGCGCGAGCAGCTGCACCGGATGCTGGCCGGCACGCTGGGCGTGCTCGTGTTGCTGCTGGCGATCCTGGCGGCGCGTGCGCGCAGATACGGCATCGCGCAGATCGTCACTGCGGCATTGCTGGTGGCCGTGTCGATCCCGCTCTACATGCGTGCGCAATACATTCCCGCAGGCGTGCTTGCCGGCATCGGCGAAGCCATCGTGCTGTTTGCAGCGATCCGCTGGGCCGGCCGCGACCCCGGCTCCGGCTCGGCGCAGACCTTGTCGTCGGTCACCGCGTTGACGTTGGCGGTGATCGTCCTGCAAGCCCTGCTTGGCATGTGGACCGTCACCTGGTTGCTCAAACCGCTGGTGGTGATGGGGCACCTGTTGGGTGGACTGACGACCTTCGCGCTGCTGACCTGGACGGCCTGGCGCGCAACCGACCGGCCGCTACGCTTGCCGGACGCCAGGTTGCTGCGCCGCTTGCTGATCGTCGCATTGATCCTGCTGGGCGTGCAGATCGCACTGGGCGGCTGGACCAGCGCCAACTACGCGGCGCTGGCCTGCGGCACAGACTTTCCCAAATGCGTGGGGCAGTGGTGGCCGGCGCACGATTTCCACCAGGGCTTCGTGCTGTGGCGGGGGGTCGGCGTCGACTACGAAGGGGGCGTGCTGGATGGCGCGTCACGCATCGCGATCCAGATGGCGCATCGGATCATGGCCGGCGTGGTTTTCATGTACGTACTGTGGCTGGCATCGAAGTTGATGCGGACGCCCGGCATCCGCGGTGCCGGGGTGTTGCTCGGTGCGCTGGTGCTGGCGCAGGTTGGCCTGGGCATCGCCAACGTCAAGCTGGCACTGCCGCTGCACATCGCCGTGCTGCACAACGCCGGTGCAGCGCTGCTGCTGTTCGTGCTGATCGGCCTGCTTGCGCGCGTCAAGGCACCGGAGGCATGAGGACGCGCCAGGGCGAGGACCTGCGGTGGACGGTCTTACAATAGACGGATGAGCCAGCTTTTCCGCCAATACTGGAGCCTGACCAAGCCACGGGTGGTGGCACTGATCGTGTTCACTGCGGTGATCGGCATGTTCCTGGCCGTGCCCGGCTTGCCACCGTTGCGCGAAGCAGTACTTGGCACGCTGGGTATCTGGCTGGCGGCCTCCAGCGCCGCGGCCATCAACCAGATCCTGGATTCGCGCATCGATGCCAAGATGGCGCGCACGTCGTGGCGGCCACTGGTGTCCGGGACGCTGACGGTGCGCCAGGCACTGCTGTTTGCCATCGCACTGGCCACCGCATCGATGCTGATCCTGGTGTTTGGCGTCAACCAGCTCACCGCCTGGCTGACGTTTGCATCGCTGATCGGCTATGCGGTGGTCTATACCAGGTTCCTCAAGCGCGCGACGCCGCAGAACATCGTCATCGGCGGCATCGCCGGTGCCGCCCCGCCCGCGCTGGGCTGGACGGCGGTCACCGGCCACCTGCATTCGGATGCGTTGCTGCTGGTGCTGGTCATCTTCGTCTGGACCCCTCCTCATTTCTGGGCATTGGCGATCTTCCGCCGCGAGGACTACGCCCGCGCCATGGTGCCGATGCTGCCGGTCACCCACGGCGTCCAATACACCCGCGTGCAAATCCTGCTGTACACCATCTTGCTGGTGGTGGTGACCGTGCTGCCGCGCCTGACCGGCATGAGTGGCAACTTCTACCTGGGCGGCGCGCTGGTGCTGGGTGCGGTGTTCCTCTGGTACGCATGGAAGTTGCAAGACCCGCCCGATGAGTTCTTCGCCATGAAGGTCTTCAACTATTCCATCGTCTACCTGATGGCGTTGTTCGCCTTCCTGCTGGTCGACCACTGGCTATTGCCGTGGCTGCAGCCGGCTGCAGCATTCCAGTTGGTGCCGGTGGTTTGATTGCCCGCGCATGACTGTGGCTGGATGCGCGGCGCCTATCCAGCGACTTGCTGGTCGACCATGGCTTGATTGATTGCGTCATGCCCCCAGATCGCGGTGAGTGATCCTTGCGATGGGGAGGTTCCATGAAGGCAACGCAGCGGTTTTCGCCGCTCGTTCTTATGGTTGCGCTGGCCCTGGTGTCCGCGTGCAGTGGAGCGCCCGACAGCCGGCAGGCCGAAGTTGCACACACGACACCACAGGTTGCGGCACCCGCCCGTCGGGACACCGCTACGTCGTTGCCGGTGCGGCTACTCGCCGAGGCCATCGACGAGCACAAGCTCGTGTTGCTGGGTGAAATGCACGGCACCCAGGAGACTCCGGCACTCGTGGCGGATCTTGTCGAGCAAAACGTCGGCGGTCACGAGCCTCGTGCTGACGATCCCATCGTCCTTGCGCTGGAAATCACCTCGAACGACCAGCCCGACGTTGATCGTTACATGGCCTCCAACGGTACGCCTGCCGATAAAACCGCCCTGCTTGCCGGCAGCCACTGGCAGGATGCGATGCACGATGGCCGCGACAGCCAGGCAATGTCGGGCCTGATCGAGCGCATGCGACAACTCAAGTCTGCTGGTGCAGACGTGTCCATCGACCTGTTCGACGCGCCTGGCTCTGGTGATCGCAACGAACGCATGGCCGAGCATCTGCGCGCACTCGTGCGGCATGCGCCACGTGCCTCTGTCCTGGTATTGACCGGGAACGTGCATGCGATGACCACGGCGCCGCCGTGGAAAATGTTCGATGACGGCAAGGAAATCAAGCCACCGATGACGGCAGGACGCTACCTTGCCGACCTGCATCCGTTGTCGATCAATATCGTGGCCGGCGGTGGTGATGCCTGGAACTGCAGCGGTCGCGATTGTGGTGTGCATCCGATATACGGCCCCGGAACGCAAAGAGAGGCGACGCTTGCATTCGCCGATCCGTCCGAGTCGGCCTGGGATGCGACCTTGACGTTGCCACGGTTTACGGCGTCACTTCCTGCGGTTTCCACGGCTTCGCAATAGTGTGGCGGGCGAGGGTCAGCCACCGTGGCCCGGGTAAGCGCAGCGCACCCGGGGGCATACTTCGGCGTGCGGTGAGAGCTCCGGGTGCGCTGCGCTTACCCGGGCTACGCATTGTGGTCATTGCCGTGAAGGCAGGAGCGGCGGGGCGGTCACGGACCAGAAAGCAAACGTCGGCTCAAGTGTCGTCGGGCTCGACGATCACTGCAGTGCCGTAGCACAGCACTTCGGTCAGGCCGGCCATGAGCTCGGTGGCGTCATAACGCATGGCGATGATGGCGTTGGCGCCCAGTTGCCTGGCGTGCACGACCATGTCGCGGTAGGTCTCGATGCGTGCTTGCTCGCACAGCTCGGTGTAGATGGTGATGTTGCCACCAAACAATGTCTGCAGGCCGCCGAAAAAATTGCCGACGATCGACCGTGAGCGCACGGTGATGCCGCGGACCACGCCCAGGTTGCCGACCACGTGGTGGCCAGGAAGCTCCAATGCGGTAGTGACCATGGTGTCGTCCAGGCGCGGGCTGGTTGCGCGCGGAGTGGTCTGGGCGGAGTTGGAGTTGTAGGGGTCGGTCATGAGGGTCTCGTTGTATGGGGTGTTGGTCGGCTCGCTGGAGTGTTCAGACGTTGTTGACCGCCATTCCCGCGAAGTCGGGAATCCAGTGACATTGATCTTTCGATGGGTGACAAGGCCACTGCGCTTTTGCGTCCATGGATGGACAGACATGCGTCTGCCAAAAGACCCCGCCTTCGCGGGTTGACGAGTGTGGGCGTGTGGGTGTCCTTACTGCCTGCCAGGTTGGATGCATTTCAGTGTCTCGTGGTTGTTGGCGTTGCTCGCGGGGACTCAACGACGGCTTGCAGGACGATTGCCCAGCAGGGCGCGCAGCTCTTCCTTCGCGCGCGTGTCGAGTGGGCCTTCACGGCTGCTGGCAAGCAGTTCGTCGATGCGTTGCTGCCGGGCCTGGCTTTGCAGCTGCTCGATCGCGTCCATGAATTCCGTCGCCCAGAGGGCTTCGTCACCCGCCATGGTTTGTGCAGCCAGCTTCTGCAGCGCCGATGCTTCGTCGCGGTCCGCGAAGTGCTGCAACACGATCCCGGTGCTGATGTCCGGGCGCAGGCGTACCAGCTCGATCATCTCCAGCAGTAGATCAATACCCGGCTGGCGCAGCGACTCGAATCGATAGGGTGGCTCAAGCGACTGCGCAAGCCCGGGCTGCTGCAACAACAAGGCAATCGCGCCACGCACCAGGCTGCGCTTGGGGTGCGCGTTTGCCTGGCCGGCATGCGCACGGTGGGCGGGGACATGGGTCTGCGCACCGCTGTTGCGCGCGCCCACGCCGGTGAGTTCGGTCAGGTGCTGGCGCATCAGGTCGCCAAAGGCACCGTCGGGGATCTGCGCCAGCAGCGGTTTGCAGCGCTCGGCCAGTCGCGCCTTGCCATCCAGCGTGGCGGTGTTGACGTCGCTGGACAGCTGCTTGAAGAAGAACTCCGACAACGGCATCGCATCGCGCAGGCGCATGTCGAAACCGGCGGCGCCGTCCTTGCGCACGATGCTGTCGGGGTCTTCGCCGTCGGGCAGGAACAGGAAGAACGCCTGGCGGCCGTCCTTCATCCGCGGCAGCACCGATTCCACCGCCTTCCACGCCGCCTTGCGTCCGGCGTTGTCGCCGTCGAAGCAGAAGTATACGTCGGGCGCATTGCGGAACAGCAGTTCGGCGTGTTCGGGCGTGGTCGCGGTACCGAGCGTGGCGACGGCCTGGCTGACGCCGTACTGCGCCAGGGCGACCACGTCCATGTAGCCCTCGACCACGATCAGGCGCTCGAGCTTCTGGTTGGCCTGCCTGGCTTGCCACAGGCCGTACAGCTCGCGTCCCTTGTGGAACAGCACGGTCTCGGGCGAGTTGAGGTATTTGGGTGAACCGTCAGGGTCGATCACCCGACCACCAAACGCGATCGTGCGCCCGCGTCGGTCGTGGATCGGAAACATCAACCGGTCGCGAAACTTGTCGTAGACCCGGCCACCATCGCTTTTGGAGAACATCCCGCCACGCTCGAGCAAGCTCACGCGTCGCGCATCCGTGCCCAGCTTGTCCTTGAGCGCACTGAAGCCGTCTGGCGCATAACCCACCCCATAGCGCTCGACGATGTCGTCGTCGATGTTGCGCTGCGCGACGTAGGCCCGCGCCTTGTCGCTGATGGCCAGTTGCCGCGCAAAGAATTGCGCGGCCGCATCCATCGCGGCATAGATGTCGCGCGTGTCCGAATCCTGGTTGCGCTGCACGGTGTCGCGCGGTACTTCCATGCCGGTATGCCGGGCCAGCTCGTCGACCGCATCGAGAAACTCCAGCCGGTCGTACTCCATCAAGAAGCTGATCGCGGTGCCATGCGCGCCGCAGCCGAAGCAGTGGTAGAACTGCTTGGTGGGGCTGACGGTGAAGCTTGGCGAGCGCTCGTCGTGGAATGGACAGCGCGCCGAATACTCCTTGCCCTGCCGCTTCAATGGCACGCGTGCGCCAACCACTTCGACGATGTCGGTGCGCGCTAACAGGTCATCAATGAAGGCGTCGGGGATGCGTGCCATGCTTGCGTGATCGACACTCAGGCTATGTTTAAATGGGATGTTGGTGGTGTTGTGGTCCTGGGGTGAATCTTGAAATCAAACGCATTGCTTACTGTACTTCTTGTCGTCCTGGGGATGTTCGGGCTGCCCGCTTTCGCCCAGAAGGCGTCGGTGCCCCAGCCGTACCGGCTCAAGTACGACATGACCGTAAATGCCCACGGCAAAGCCACGGGACTGAAGTCCCTTGATGGTTTGAGCGACCTTGTCGACGGAAAGATCCAGCAATGGGTCTATGAATTGCAGTTCGAACCTGCGTCCATCGATGGTGTCCCGCGGCCGGCGACGACCACGCTCTATCTTACCCTCGACCAGGTCCGGCAGCCGGATGGCGAGATCGGCTATGCGGTTGGCTCACTCTGGACCGGCCCCAGGTTGATACGGGGAACTTACAAGGACGTGTTGCATCGCTCCTGGAGCGGTTATTTCCTCTTCACCTATGACGCGCGCGGACACGTGACGGAAGCTCACCACGATCCCGAGGATCCATCACATGTAAGCCCGACGTTCATCCGCTGGGGCGTCGCCTTGGCGAAATCATTCAAGATCAAGCCTGAAACCGTCCAGGGGATTGCAGTCGGGGGCCAGGGGCGGCTACCCCTCATCTACTGTGCGCCCGGGTGGCCGTGTCCCAAGCTCGAGCCCATGCCGTCTGGCAAAGGACACGACCTGGGCGGCGAGATGGTCGCCGAGTCGGTGCTGGAACTGAAGTCACCCGTTACCGGTGACGCGATCTGAAGTGTGTCCAGATCGCCGTGAATCACTTCATGCCGCGTCCCCCTCCATGACCTTCGCATGCCGCCGTGCACGCTCGTCGATCACCGCCGTGATCAGTGCGCCCATGAAGAACACCGCCGCGGCGTAGTACACCCAGACCAGCAGCAGCACCAGCGCGCCCATCGAGCCATAGGCACTGCCCGGGGTGGCCTGGGCGATATACAGGCCGATCAGCCAGCGCCCCAGGATGAACAGGACGGCAGTGATCACGCCACCCAGCAGCGCCTGGCGCCAGCGCACGTGGCGGTCGGGCAGGTAATGGTAGAGAAAGGCAAAGGCCAGCGCGTAGGTCGCAAACGTCAGCAGGTTGCCCAATACCGGCACGATCGCGGGCAAGCGTGCAAAGAACACCTGAAGCGCCGTGGTCAGCATCATCGACACCAGCAACACGAAGCCCAGCGACAACACCACGCCGAAGGACAGCACCCGCTTGCGCAGCCAGGCCAGGACCCCTGGCAGGTGTTGGGCATTGCTGCGAAACACCAGGTTGAGCGCGATCTGCAGGCGCGCAAACACGACCGTCGCGCCGGTAAACAAAAGCAACGTCCCCCAGAGGCCGGCCAGCGAGCCCAGGCTTGGCTGGTCCTGGGCGTTGCGGATGATCGTTTCGACGACCTGGCGTGCATCGCTGCCGGCCAACAAACCGACCTGATGGAGGAGTTGCTGTTGGGCGCCTGGGTACAGCGATGCGGTGATCCACAGCAGCACCACCAGCAATGGTGCCAGTGACAGCAGGGTGTAGAACGACAGCGCTGCTGCGTGGGTCAGCAGGTCGGTCTTGAAGAAGCGTCGCACCAGGTCGGCAGGCAGGCTGTCCTGCAGCCGTGCGTAATGCTGGCGAAGCTTGTCGGTGGAGAGCTGCATGCAGTCAGGATACGGAGGGTGCGTCACGGGACCGTCAGGCCAGGCAGGCGTGTCCCTGGTTGAGACATTGTAGGAGCGGCTTCAGCCGCGAGCTCTTGATCTGCTTTGCTGGCTTTGGCTTGGCCGTTGTAGGAGCGACGTCAGTCGCGACGGGTGCTGCGCAGTGCACATCGCGACTGACGTCGCTCCTGCAACAACGGCATAAGCCAAAGCCAGGCTGGAGCTCGCGGCTGAAGCCGCTCCTACGAGAGGCCGCGGCTAGAAGCAGCTCCTGCGAAGAGCCGTGGCCAACGGTTCAGGCGGCGAGGCGCTGCTTGACCAGCTTGGATACCTGCCCCATGTCGGCCTTGCCGGCCAATGCGGGTTTGAGCGTGCCCATCAGCTTGCCGATGTCGGCCGGGCCGCTGGCCCCGGTCTGTGCGATGGCGGCGTCGATGGCAGCCAGGATGGCGTCGTCATCCATTTTTTCGGGCAGGTAGCGCGCGATCACCTCGATCTCGGCGCGCTCGATGGCGGCCAGGTCTTCGCGGTCGGCGGCTTCGTACTGGGTGACCGAGTCCTTGCGCTGCTTGACCATCTTGTCCAGCACGGCGATGACCTGGGCGTCATCAAGCACGACGCGCTCATCGATTTCCTTTTGCTTGATCGCGGCGTTGACCAGCCGGATGACCCCCAGCGAGGCCTTGTCGCCGGACTTCATCGCGGCTTTCATGTCGTCGGTGAGGCGTTGCTTGAGGGACATGGTGGTTCCTGGGAAGTTGGGTTCGGAGGCGACTTGCCTTGGAAACGCAAAAAGCCGACGGCGCCAAGGCGCGGCCGGCTTCAGGCACGCATGGTGGCGGGCAGGCTCAATGAGCCGATGCCCGCGCAACTCAATACAGGCGCTGGCGCTTGGTGACGTCGCGGGCGACGCGGCGCGACTGGCGCTTGACCGCTGCGGCAGCCTTGCGCTTGCGCTCCTGGGTCGGCTTCTCGTAATACTCGCGCTTGCGGGTTTCGGCCAGGACACCGGCCTTTTCGCAGGTGCGCTTGAAGCGACGCAACGCAAATTCGAAGGGCTCGTTCTCGCGGACTTTGACGCTGGGCATGGAATCTCCGGGACAATACGACCCGGACTGGCCGGGCGAGCCGCGTATGATAGCGGCTGGCTGGGCGGGGACGCAACTGCCTGATCCGACTTCTCCTTCTCTGCCTGCGCTTGCAAGCGTGGCCAGAAGGTGCCGGAAGCGCGGAAGCGGGTGCGGTGGAGCCGTTGATCCTGACAAGGACGGTCAATCCACGAGGCGGGTGAATCCCCGGATTTTGCCGGCTGATGGTCGATTAATCCTTGATTGGACGCGCCAAAGCCTTGCCCCAAGCCAGTTTCCGGGCTTGTTGCCAGCCAGGCCACCACCCGGCCGGCACATGCGGCGAAGGCATTGGGTACGGGGCGGCCGGTCCGCTGGCAGATCGCAAGCATCGCCCCTCACCCCGAGGGCAGAGGGGCTTGTACAGTATTGGAAGACCATGAAAGTCCTGGGCATAGAAACCTCCTGCGACGAAACCGGCGTGGCTGTCTACGACACCACGCTGGCGGGCGCTGCCGCCCTGCGGGCGCATGGGTTGTACAGCCAGATAGACCTGCACGCAGAGTACGGCGGGGTGGTGCCCGAGCTGGCCAGCCGTGACCACGTCCGCAAGCTGTTGCCGCTGATCCGGCAGACCCTGGCCGAGGCCGACCTGTCGATCGAGGACCTGGATGGCGTGGCCTACACCGCCGGTCCGGGGTTGGTCGGGGCGCTGCTGGTCGGGGCCGGGGTGGCGCGCTCACTGGCCTGGGCGCTGGACCTGCCGGCGATCGGTGTCCACCACATGGAAGGCCACCTGCTGGCGCCATTGATGGAAGAAGGTGACGCCGTCCATGGCCGTCCAACACCACCTTTCGTGGCCTTGCTGGTGTCTGGCGGGCATACCCAGCTGGTCGCGGTCCAGGCCATCGGCCAATACCAATTGCTGGGTGAAACCCTGGACGACGCCGCCGGCGAAGCCTTCGACAAGACCGCCAAGCTGATGGGGCTGCCCTACCCGGGGGGGCCACAGCTGGCGGCACTGGCCGAGCAGGGTTCGGCGGGGGCGTATACGTTCTCGCGGCCGTTGACCAATCGGCCGGGGCTGGACTTCAGTTTCAGCGGGCTCAAGACCCAGGTGATGCTGGCCTGGCAAAAAAGCGATCAGTCCGATGCGACCCGGGCTGACATCGCCCGTGGATTCGAGGATGCAGTGGTCGACACGTTGACGATCAAGTGCAAACGGGCGCTGGAGGCGGCGGGTTGCGACACCCTGATCGTGGCCGGTGGCGTGGGTGCCAACAAGCGGCTGCGCGCGCAATTGCAGGCGATGGCGGCCCAGCGCGGCGGCCGTGCCTGCTTCCCCCGGCCGGCGTTGTGTACCGATAATGGCGCGATGATCGCGTATGCCGGCGCGCTGCGGCTGCAGGCCGGCCAGCACGATGATGCCGCCGTTCGCGTGGCGCCGCGCTGGGATATGGCATCGTTGCCTGCGGTATAGCAGTACATTGCAATGGCAGGGCTGTTGGCAGGAGCTGATTTTAGTAGGAGCGGCTTTTCGCAGGAGCGGCTTCAGCCGCGAGCTGTTGATCCTGCCTGGGCTTGAGGCTCCGGCTTTCGCAGGTGCGACGTAGGTCGCGATGAGTGCTCCCGAGAATCAATCGCGACTTACGTCGCTCCTACAAACGGCAGGCGCAAAAGCTCGCGGCTGAAGCCGCTCCTACAAATGCCAAGGGCTACAAGAGCAGGGCCTGGTAGCAACGACGAGACGCAGCGGGGGAGTCGGGGATGGACAAGGTTTTCATCGAAGGCCTCGAGATCGAGGCACTCATCGGCATATACGACTGGGAACGGCGCATCCGCCAGCCGTTGCGCCTGGACGTGGAAATGGACTTCGACAACCGCCGCCCGGCAGCCAGCGACGACATCGCCGACACGCTGGACTACAAGGCGGTCAGCAAGCGCCTGATCGCGTTCGTGTCGCAGTCGGAATTCGGCCTGGTCGAGAGCCTGGCCGAGCGTTGCGCGGAGCTTGTGCTGCGGGAGTTCGGTGTCGCACGGGTCCGGCTGAAGCTGGCCAAGCCAGGTGCCGTCCGCGGGGCGGCCTGCGTCGGCGTCGTCATCGAGCGGCAACTCACCGACCTGTTGGCCAAGCCCGCGCCCGCAGTCACCGGGCCCGCAACCGCACCTCGCAAGAGTGTGCCGACCGCAGCTGCAAGCGACGCAGCCGGTGACACCCCATCGCACGTGGGCACGGTGCCGGGATCCGCAGCAGCAGGGTCCCCGCCAGCTGCGCCAGAACCAGCACGGCCGGAGCGCAGTGTCGAGGCCTGGTCGCGCACCCGCGAAGCTGCTGCAACCACGCCGTCGCCTGCCCCTGCACCGCAGACCACCGCCACCACCATGCCGCGTGGCGGCAGCCTGCCCGGCGCACGTGTGCGCACCTTCATCACCATGGGCAGCAACATCGATGCCGAGCACAACCTGCGCCAGGCCGTGGCGGCATTGCGTGCGCGCTTTGGCGAAGTGACGATCTCGCCCGTCTACCGCACCAAGGCGGTGGGCTTCGATGGCCCGGACTTCCTCAATGCGATTGCCGCCTTCGACTGCGGTATCCACCCCTTCGCGCTCAATCATTGGCTGCATTCGCAGGAGATTGCCCAGGGCCGTGACCGCCGCGATACGAGTTACATCGATCGCACCCTGGACATGGACATCATCTATTTCGGCTCCCTGGTGCTGGACGGGCCCGGAGATTTCCAGCTGCCTCGCGTGGAATTGCACCACGCCTTCGTACTCAAGCCGCTCGTCGATATCGCGCCGGACTTCATCGATCCGATCCGCCACCTGCCATTATCGAAGGTGTGGGCCGGGCACCCGCAGCACGACGACCCGCCAGCACGCGCCGACCTCGTGCTTTAGGCGGCAACGCCCGCGCCCGCGATTGAAGCCGGGCACACCCGAAAACATGCGCGCAGTGCCGGCGACATGCGCGAGCTCGTGCACACGCACCAAAAAAACCGACGGACCGCATCCGTTAGAATCCGCGGATGCCGGACTTGAGCGCGTGGTCGCAACTCAGCAACACCTTCGCGGGCGACGCCGCCATGCAGTCATGGATGGTGCTTGGCGGACTGTTGCTGCTCGCGCTGCTGGTTGGCTGGCTGAGCCACAAGCTGTTGCCGCGACTGGTGCATCGCATGGTCGAGGCGACCAGCACGCGTTGGGACGACGCGCTGCTCGCGCGCGGCGTGTTGCGCCAGGCGTCGCACCTGGCGCCGGTGATCGTGCTGTACCTGGGGGTCGATGCGATCGCTGCGCTGCCCGACGAAGCAGTCAGCATGCTGCGCAAGGTGCTGGTCGTGCTGATCATATTTTTCGTTGCGCGCGGGGTCAGCCGGTTCCTGTCGGCGGCCAACGACATTTACGAAAGCCAGTACGACATCCACGGACGCCCCATCAAGGGCTACGTGCAGCTGGTCAAGCTGCTGGTGTTCCTGCTCTCTGTGATCCTCATGGTCGCGGTGTTGATCGGGCGCTCGCCGCTGTTGCTGCTGTCGGGCCTGGGCGCGCTGGGCGCGGTGCTGATGCTGGTGTTCAAGGACACCATCCTGTCGCTGGTTGCCAGCGTGCAGATCGCCTCCAACGACCTGCTGCGCGTCGGAGACTGGATCACGATGCCGTCGCTGGCGGCCGATGGCGATGTCGTCGACATCGCGCTCAACACGGTTCGGGTGCAGAACTTCGACAAGACCATCGTCACCATCCCGACGTATCGGCTGGTGTCGGACAGCTTCATCAACTGGCGCGGGATGAAGGATGCCGGTGGTCGGCGGATCAAGCGTGCGCTGTATATCGACCAGGGCTCGGTGGGGTTTCTCGACGAGCAGACAAGCACGCGACTGTCGCGGATTGCCCTGCTGGACGAGTACCTGGCCCACAAGCACGAGGAGTTGCTGGACTGGAACGGCAAACTTGGCGACGCCGCCAAGCAGCCGGTCAACACCCGGCGACTGACCAACCTGGGCAGCTTTCGTGCCTATGTCGTTGCCTACCTCAAGGCCAATCCGCTGATCGCGCCGGACAAGACGCTGATCGTGCGGCAGCTGGCGCCGGGCCCGACCGGATTGCCGCTGGAGGTGTACTGCTTTGCCGACACCACCGCCTGGGGCGATTACGAGGACATCCAGGCCGACCTGTTCGACCATCTGCTGGCGATCCTGCCCGAGTTCGGATTGCGCCTGTTCCAGCAACCGACCGGATTGGACCTGGGACGTGCGCTGGCGCGGCCGCAAGCTGCTGACGCCGACACGGGCGCCGACACGGGCACGCACTAAGCATGGCCCGCGCCTGGCTCAGCTTGGGCAGCAACATCGCACCACGGGCCAATCTGCGCGCCGCGATTTCGGCGTTGCATGCGCGCTTCGACAACGTCGTGGTGTCGGCGCTGTATCGCACGGCCGCGGTCGGGTTTGACGGTCCGGATTTCCTCAATGCCGCCGCCGGGATCGATTGCGACCTGGAGCCGGTTGCGCTGGACGACTGGCTGCATGCGCTGGAGCACGCCTATGGGCGAGAGCGCGATGGACCGCGTTTTGGCGACAGGCCGTTGGATATCGACATCGTGTTCTACGACGACTTGATCCTGGAAGGCCCGGGAAACCTGCAGATCCCACGCCCGGAACTACGGCATGCCTTCGTGCTCAAGCCGCTGGTGGACATTGCGCCGGACCTGGTTGATCCGCGCAGTGGCCGGACACTGACGCAACTGTGGCAGGCACATCCGCAGCGCGGTGATCCGCCTTGGGGGCCACCGCAGGATCCAGGCGGTATTGCAGCCTGAACGTCCATGGATTCGTCATTCCCGCGAAGGCGGGAATGACGGGGTTGTCTCCCCGGACGCAGGAGGGGCCCATTGTGCTCTGGTGGCAAGATCACAATGGATCCCGGCGTTCGCCGGGAGCCAGCCATGGCGTTGGCCTGGGTTGCGCGCGCGGTGCGCCGGGATTGCTTACAATCCATGCGATACACGCCGTGCAACCGCCACCGGAGCAAGACAATGGGTAAATTCCAACGCAGCTGGGCCCTGACCAAGACCAGCTTCCAGGTCCTGCGTTCGGACAAGGAACTGCTGGTGTTCCCGTTGGTGGCGTCGATCGCAGCGATCATCGTCGCAGCGACATTCATACTGCCGATGTTCGGCCTGGGCCTGTTCAACCACATGGAGGATGGGCGCCGGTCGGTGGAGCTGTATGTCTGGGGCTTTGCCTTCTACCTGGTGCAGTACTTCGTGATCTTCTTCTTCAACTCGGCGCTGGTCGGGGCGGCGATGATCCGTCTGGACGGCGGTGACCCGACCGTCTCCGACGGCCTGCGCATCGCGCGCGGCAAATGGAAGCAGATCCTGGGCTACGCGGCGATCGCAGCGACGGTGGGCCTGATCCTGCGTGCGCTCGAGGAGCGCGCCGGGTTCCTGGGTCGGATCGTGATCGGTTTCATCGGCGTGGCCTGGACGGTGGCGACCTTCCTGACGGTGCCGGTACTGGTGGCGCGTGATATCGGCCCGGTGGACGCGGTCAAGGAAAGCGCCAGCCTGCTCAAGCAGACCTGGGGCGAAAACATCATCGGCAATGGTGGCATGGGACTGGTGTTGGGCCTGTTCAACGTCGCGCTGATGCTGGTCGGTGGTGGCGCGGTGGTGTTCCTGGCGGGCAACGGGCTGACCGCACTGGCGGTGGCGATGGGCGTGGTCGTGGTGCTGGCGGTGATCTTGACCGCGCTGGTGCAGTCGGCACTGTCGGGCATCTATTCGGCCGCGCTGTACCGCTTTGCAACGGCAGGCGATGCGCCGGAAGGTTTCGACGGGATGCTGTTGAAGAACGCGTTCCAGCGCAAGGTCTAGCTTGCTTGGGTGCCCGCTATCGGTAAGCAGCAGGCATGGCGCCAGGAAAACTGCCGTCGCATGATTTGAAGCCAGTCGTTCCCGCGAAAGCGCGTATGACCGGCTTGGCACCACTTTGAAGCTGCGACAGTCGCGTCAGTCCGCCAGCGTGCGTCCGCCGTCCAGGCGCAGGATCTGTCCGGTCATGTAGGTCGCATCGCGGAGCAGCCAACGGACGGTGTCGGCGACTTCTTCCGGGGTGCCGGTCCGGGCCAGCGGCGTGCGCGAGAGCATGCCCTGCTTGGTGCTGTCGCTGCAGTCGTTGGCTTCGGGCCACAGGATCGCGCCCGGCGCCACCGCATTGACGCGCACCTCCGGTGCAAGGTCCAGCGCCAGTGCGCGGGTCATGTGCGCCAGTGCAGCCTTGGCCATGCCGTAGATCGGGTGGTCGCGCAGCGGCTGTTCGACATGGATGTCGGTGAGGTTGACGATCGCGCCACCCGCCTTGCGCAGGTGCGGTGCGGCGGCCTGCGACAGGAACAGCGGTGCGCGGGCGTTGACCGCCATCAATGCGTCCCATTGCGCCGGCGTGGCATTGCCGATCGGGGTCGGGAAGAAGTTGGAAGCGTTGTTGACCAGCGCGTCCAGCCGGCCATAACGGCCCACGGTGTGCGCGACCAGTTCCGGCAGCCGGTCGAATTCGGCCAGGTCAGCCTGCAATGCCAGCACGCTGTCGCTGCGCTGGGCCTGCAACTCGGCCACGAGCGCCTGCATCGCATCGTGCGAGCCGCGATAGTGCAATGCCAGGTCGTAGCCGTCGGCATGCAGGCGGCGCGCGATAGCCGCGCCGATCCGGCGGGCGGCACCGGTGACCAGGGCGACGGGGCGGTTGGTAGCCATGCGGGCATTTTGACATGCCATCAGCTCGACGGAACGCGTCTCCAAGTCCGCCATACCCGCTGAGGCGGGCATCAGGTGACTTTGCCTGCAAGAAAAGTAACGTCCATGGGATCCCGCCTTCGCGGGAGTGACGGCTTGGGCGCAAGTGGGTTGCGGCAAAGCCTGCCTGTCGACATGGCCCGGGTTGCGTATCCTGTGGCCTCGTCCACGGAATGCATCCATGTCCGAATTGCCTACTGCCGACACCCACGCCCCCGACAGCGATGCCATCGCCCATAGCGAGCACCTGCGCGAGGTCATCCAGGAGCAGATCATCGCCGCAGGCGGCGCGATCGCGTTTTCGCGTTTCATGGAGCTGGCGCTGTACGCACCCGGGCTGGGGTATTACAGCGCCGGCGCGCACAAGTTCGGGGCGGCCGGGGATTTCGTCACCGCGCCTGAATTGGGGCCGTTGTTCGCGGCCTGCGTCGCCGACGCCGTGGCACCGGTGCTGCAGCAGATCGGCCCTTCGGCGCAGTTCCTGGAACTGGGCGGTGGCAGTGGCGCCTTCGCGCAGGTCGCATTGAAGCGTCTCATGGCGCTGGACGCACTGCCTGACCGCTACGCCATCCTGGAACCCAGTGCCGACCTGCGTGCGCGCCAGCAGCAGCGCCTGCGCGAGCACCTCAGTCCGTTGTTGTTCGAGCTGGTCGAATGGGTCGATACGCCCATCCAGGAAACCTGGGATGGCGTGCTGTTTGCCAACGAGGTCATCGATGCGTTGCCGACGCCGCGCTTCGTACTGCGTGATGGTGAAGTACTGGAAGAATGCGTGGCGCTGGACGGCGAAGGGCGCTTCATCCGGGAGGATCGGCCCGCCGATACCTTGCTGGTCGCCGCGGTGCGCAACATCGAACGGCAGCTGGAGACTCCGCTGGCCGATGGTTACCGGTCCGAACTCCTTCCGCAACTGCCGTACTGGATCCAGGCGGTGGTCGGCCGGATGCAGCGTGGTGCGATGCTGTTTGTCGACTACGGCTATCCGCGTCGCGAGTACTACCAGCCGCAACGCAGCGAAGGCACCTTGCGCGCCTTCCGCCGGCACCGGGTCGGCAACGACGTGTATGCGCTGCCCGGCCTGCAGGACCTGACCGCGTCGGTCGACTTCACTGCGCTGGCCGAAGCCGGGACCGGCGCCGGCTTCGACTTTGCAGGTTACTGCTCGCAAGCCAGCTTTTTGATCGGCAACGGGTTGGATCAGCGGTTGGCCGAGGCCGAGGCGAAGGCGCGCGACGAGGCCGCACGCCTTCGCTTGCGGCAGGAGGTCAAGCAATTGACCCTGCCCGAGGCAATGGGCGAACGCTTCCAGGTGATGGGGTTCGGCTTGGATGTCGAGTTCGGGGTCGCGTTCCTGGCTGGTGACTTGAGCTGGCGGCTTTGAGCCGGGCGACGCATGCGTCGCCGGCATGCAACTGCACGCCATGAAGCCGCGATACCTGAAGCCACTGCGATGGCCCGGGCTGTGGCTGGGCTTGTGGTGGTTGGCGATCGCGCTCGTGATCGTCGCCTGCCTGCTGCCAGGACCAGACCTGCCCAAGGTGCCCGATGGCTTTGACAAGATCGAACACCTGCTGGCGTTCGCCCTGCTCTCGGTGGCGGCGGTGCAGTTGTATGCGACCCGTCGCGCGCTGTGTATCGCTGCACTGGGCTTGGTGGCGCTGGGGATCGCGATCGAACTTGCACAGGGCAGCCTGACCAGTACGCGCTCCATGGATGCCTGGGACGCGATGGCTGATGCCTGCGGGGTGCTGCTGGGGATGGCGAGTGTTTGGACGCCATGGAGTGATGTGCTGCTGCGGCTGGAGGCGCGGATGTGCTCGCGATGATGCAGCACGATCCCATGCGAGCGCGGCTGTTGCGAGCGCGGCTGTTGTAGGAGCGGCTTCAGCCGCGAGCTCTTGATCTTGTTTTGGCTGTTGTTGTTGTCGTTGCCGTTGCAGGAGCGACGCAAGTCGCGATCAGGGTTTAACGAAGCCGTCATCGCGACTTACGTCGCTCCTACAAAAGCCAAAGCAGGATCAAGAGCTCGCGGCTGAAGCCGCTCCTACGAAAATCTGTTTCAGGGCGTCGATGTACGTGCAGCCGCAATCGCCTTGATCCGCGACTTGCGCAAGGCTTCCCCGACGGCGGGGCCTTCGAGCCCGGCAGCAACATCCGCCGCACGCACCGCCAACGCCGCTTCCAGCAATCGCTGCAATTGCGCGCCCTGCGGGTAATCGTTCTCGGCATACCCGGTACGACCACGTGCATCGGCTTCGCAGGCCACTGCCAGTTGCGCAATGCGAGCGGGTTTGCGGAACGCGTCGCAGCGCGCCAGCAGGTCGTGGACGGTGCTGTCGCGCAGCTCGGCCAGGCGATGCACGTCGAGGTGTTCGCGGCAGGTCATTTCGGCCAGCTGACGGTGCTCGGTTGGCACCTTCAATCGTTCGCAGAGCGCATGCAGTGGTTTCAATCCGGCCTGCTCATGGCCGATGTGCCGGGGCAGGACGTCGGCGGGCGTCAGCGCCTTGCCCAGGTCGTGGGTCAGTGCCGCGAAGCCGACCACCGCATCGCCGGGTGCAAGTCGCGCGGCCATGTCGCAGACCAGTTCGACATGGACGCCGGTATCGACTTCGGGATGGTATTGAGCGCGTTGCGGGACGCCGTACAGTGCCTCGACTTCGGGCAGGATCGCCGCCAGCGCATGGCTGTCGTGCAGCGTGCGCAGGAAGGCCGATGGCGTGCGCGCGGCCAGCGCGCGCGACAGCTCCCGCCAGACGCGTTCCGGGACCAGGGCCGCCAATTCGCCGCTATCGGACATCGTGCGCATCAACGCCATCGTTTCGGGTGCGACGTGGAACCCGAGCGATGCGAACCGTGCCATGAAGCGTGCCGCCCGCAGTATCCGCAACGGGTCTTCGCTGAACGCCGGACCGACATGGCGCAGCACCTTTGCCTTGATGTCGCCGACCCCGTTGAAAGGGTCGGCCAGCTGGCCGTCGCTGTCCTGCGCGATGGCGTTGATGGTGAAGTCGCGGCGGCCAAGGTCCTGTTCCAACGTGACCGAAGGGTCGGCGTCGACCACGAAGCCACGATAGCCACGCCCGGACTTGCGCTCGGTGCGTGCCAGTGCGTATTCCTCGCCGCTGTCGGGATGCAGGAATACCGGGAAGTCGCGACCGACCGGCTTGAAGCCGGCGGCAAGCATGGCATCGGGTGTTTCGCCTACGACGACAAAATCCCGATCGCCTGGTTCACGGCCGAGCAACCGATCACGAACTGCGCCACCGACGAGATAGGTTTTCATGGACTTGGGGCCAATTTTCCGTAGCAATCCACTGGCTGGACACGGTGAGCATATCGACTTGCCATCCTGGGCGGTGAGAAGGATTTGCGTCTCGGCTCAAGGCACGGCAATGCAGCAGATCCTTTCATGCGCTCAGGATGACAGTGAAGTGCACGCAGGAAGGCAGCAGCAACATCGTGATATTCCGTGCTTGTTTGCGGGCCATCCCGGCGACAGCCGGGATCCATGTTGATCCTGATGTCGACGCCAGCAACGACACAAGCACAACGGATCCCTGCCTACGGCGGCATGACGGCATGACTGGTCGCGGACTACTTGCCTGGCGGCTTTCTCGAGGACGTTCCTGCAACGGGTTTCGCCTTCGCCAATGGACACGCGAACTGTTTGCGCTTGTCGGCACTGCGGCCCCACATGCGATCGGTCAGTCGCACCGCGTCGCCGTTGAGACGCCAGTCGTAGATGGTGCTGAAGGCCAGTACGCGGGCGACGTATTCGCGGGTCTCCTTATAGCTGATCGTTTCGATCCAGAAGTCCGGATCCATGGTGGGGCGTTCCGATTGCCAGCGTTGCAGCGGACGCGGGCCAGCGTTGTACCCGGCAATGGCCCAGTACGGCCGGCCGCCGTACTTGTCCAGCAGCTGGCGCAGGTAGGCGGTGCCCAGGACGATATTGGTATCGGCGTCGTACAGGCTGTCGGTGCCGCCCCAGGCCAGGCCCAGTTGGCGCGACACGGTGGCGCCGGTACCGGGTAGCACCTGCATCAGGCCCCGTGCGTTGGCCGGCGAGCGCGCGCGGATGTCAAAGATGCTTTCGGCGCGGATCTCGGCGGCGACCCAGGCCGGGTCAAGGCCATTGCTGGCCGCTTCGCGGCGGATGGTCTGGTCGTGGTGCAGCGGGAAGCGCAAGGCATACAGGCGACGCTCGTCGGGCGTGCGCCCCAGGCCAAACACGCCGCGGTCGTACCAGCCGTGGTCCTGTGCGATGTCCACCGCGATCCGGCGCTGGGTGTCGTCGAAACGGGTGAGGGCATCCTTCCATTCGCGGATCGCCCAGCCCTTGCGTCCAATCTGATACAGGTCGATGGCACGGACCAGCGACGGATCGCGGGCGACGGCGGCTTTGGCGGCCGCACTGTCATTCGGGAGCCACGGACACAACGCATACGGTTGATCGAGCCGGTCGGCAGCGAGGAAGCCGTGGAATTCCGGGATCCTGGCAGCCCGCTGGTAGGCGGCGTTTGCCGCAGCCTTGTCGCCCGTGAGTTCGAGCAGGCGCGCTTCGAAATACGTCCAGCGCGCGTCGGTGCGTTGCTCGTCGGGCATCGCGCGGATGGCGGCCAGCGCGACAGGCCAGTCCGAGCGCGACAGTGCTTCGCGTACCTGCCACGCGTGCAGGCGCTCGTCGTAGGAAGCGGCGGGAACGGCGGCGAGCCGGCGCTCGGATCCAGGGTCGTACGAGGCCACCGTCCACAGCGCGACCTGGTACAGCACGCGGCCTTTGTCGGCTTCGGTGAAGTCCAGGGCGTTTGCGTATTCGGGCAGCTGCGCTTCGGCGGCGTCGGGTTGGCGTTTGCCCAATCGCGCCAGTCCTTGCGAGGCGACCCAGCGGCTGCGGTCGGTTTTTGGCCACGTGAGCGCTTGCTCCGTGACGGCACGCATGAACCCGGCGTACTGCTCGGCCAGTGCGCGCTGGTCGACGGGCAGCCCGGTGGCGGCGGTGCGCATGACTCCTGCATTCCATTCGCCAGCTGCCTTGTCGATACGCTCCCAGCGCAGCTTGGGCGGCAGGCCGCCATGGGCGGCGAGTACCACGATGGGCCGGTCGCAGTCCTCGGGCAGCGACTTGCCGGTGCTGCCCCAGATGGCCTGCATCTCGCGGATCCATTGCGCGTCGACCTTGCCAGTGGCCTGGCGGGCATCGAGTTGTGCGCAGTGCAAGCTGGTGGACGTGATCGACGGCGACCACGCGGCCAGGAAAGCCGGCCACTCCTGGCGTCGGGCCAGTGATGCGAGCCACGTCGCGCGGAAGGCTTCGGCGACGGGCTGGCCCTTGTAGCGGGTAAGGAACGACTGACCACGGGTATCGGGCAGGGTGTCGATGTCGCGTCGGAGCGAGGCGTATTCGATCCAGCCATACAGTGGATGATCGACCAGGCGCGCGTACTGCGCGGTATCGGCCTGTCCGCGTCCGGCGTCGTCGATCGCGGCGCGGACCTGCGCCAGCAACGGGTCTGGCTTGGAGGCAGGTGTGGATTGGGCCAGTGCGGTGTACGAACACAGCGCGAGCATGCCGGCGACGGCCACGGTAGGGAGGCGTATCAACATGGCCGGGACTATAACCGGGCGGGAATGAACAGGGTTTTTGCGCAGCTGGTGCATTGACTGGATGCATCCCGGAAGGCGGCATCGGACGGGGCTGTGAGCGATTCTGCGTCGGACCGTGGTTCCGGCATGGACACTGCGTGCGTTTCGTAGGAGCGGCTTCAGCCGCGAGCTCTTGATCTTGCTGTTGCTTTTGTAGGAGCGACGTCAGTCGCGATAGGTGATACGGCGGATCGCGACTTACCGGTGGCGGCACGCCGCCACCACTCCTACACAAGCCAGGTCAAGATCAAGATCAAACGCTTCCGCGCTTTGCGCGGGTCACTTTTGATCAGGCAAAAGTAACCAAAACCATCCGCGACGGGCGCTGCGCCGGTGACGATGAAGCCGTCACCGGTTCCCTGCGCTCCTCACCCAAAGTGGCACGGCACCCAAACTCGCTCCACTAGTGCGCTCAGACATGGGTGCCTCTTCGGCCACTTTGGGCTCCGGTGCTCGGCTTGCTTAACGCCGCACAAGATCAAGTGCCAGGATCAAAACAAAGGCAAAGGCAAAGGCAAAGGCAAAGGCAAAGGCAAAGGCCGCGATCATTGAATTCCGCACGCTGTAGACCCTGTCTACCCTTAACCGTCATTCCCGCGAAGGCGGGGTCTTTTGGCAGACGAATGTCTGTCCATCCAGGGACGTTGCTGTTGATTGGGCCAAAGTCGCTGGATCCTGCCTTCGCGGGAATGACGGTACTGGTGCGCTTGTCGCTATCGTTGTTGGCGTTGGCGTTGGCGTTGGCGTTGGCGTTGGCGTTGGCGTTGGCGTTGGCGTTGGCGTTGGCTTTGGCTTTGGCTTTGGCTTTGGCTCTTGCTCTTGCTTTGGCTCTTGCTCTTGCTTTGGCTCTTGCTCTTGCTCTTGCTCTTGCTCTTGCTGTTGTGCGACTTAGAGCTTGCCGAGCATCGCAGTCAAGAAGGGGGAAAAGGTGCCCATGTCTGAGTGCGCGCAGCGCGCGAGTTTGGGCACCGTACCCTTCTTGGCGAGAAGCGCAGGGCACCGATGCGGCTGTATCGCATCGGCAAGCGTCAGGAGCCATGGTTTTGGTTACCTTTTGCCGTAACAAAAGTAACCCGCGCGACAGCGCGGAAGCGTTTGATCTTGATTTGTGTTATTAGCTTTTGTAGCAGTGGTGGCGGCATGCCGTCATTGGCAAGTCGCGATCGTGGAGTGGCACCTATCGCGACTTACGTCGCTCCTACGAAAGCAACAGCAAGATCAAGAGCTCGCGGCTGAAGCCGCTCCTACAAAACGCCGATGGCCATCAAAACGCCGATGAGCATGGAAGGACGGACGTGCGTCAGCCAACAGCCGGCGCCTTCGCGGAGCGATGGTGAACAGATGGTGCGCAAATGAGTTGGGCTGCAAGCCATGGCGCGAAGAGCCAGGCGGCCAAACCGATAACGCCATCTCGCGCTACGCAGAATCCGTCAGCCCGAATGCCTGTTCCGGCACATCCAGGTCGACCGACAATGCCAGGTGATCCGATGCCGCCGCCGGCATGGCCTGCATGCCACTGCAGGTCAACGCGCTGGTTACGAGGATATGGTCGATCGCCTTGCGCGGCCCCCAGCTGGGGAAGGTCGGCACGTGCGAAGCAGGCGGCTCCAGCCCGGTCTGCCGGTAGAGCTGAGTCATCTCGGCACAGTCATGCACGCAGTTGAAGTCGCCCATCAACACCGCGTTGGGGTGGTCCTGCAGCAGGTCGGCGATGAAGCTGATCTGCGCGTGTCGCGACGTTGCACCCAGCGACAGGTGCGCGACGGCGACGATCAGGCCGGTCTTGCCCTTGCCGAACCGTGCCATCAGCACGCCGCGTCCGCGGACCCGGCCGGGCAGCGCATGGTCCTGGACCTCGATCGGCTCCATCCGGCTGAGCAGGGCGTTGGCGCTGGATGCGATGCCGCCCATGCTGCGATTGGGCTGGTGGCTCCAGTAGTCGAATCCGGCACGCTCGGCCAGGTAATGGGTCTGGTTGGTGAAGCCCGAACGCAGGCTGCCCGGATCGCTCTCCTGCAGGCCGACGATGTCGTGGCTGCCCGCCAGCTGCGCGATCTGGTCCAGTGCGCCACTCTTGTTGCCGGCCGGCAGCACGTGCGACCAGCTGCGGGTCGCATAGTCACTATAGCGACGCGTGCTGGAGCCGGCCTGGATGTTGGCGCTGAGCAGCTTGAGTCGGCGTTGGGCCATGCAGTGCGTGCTTACCGTGCCGAGGTGTCGTTGGCCGCGCGCTCGCGGGCGATCAGCTTGTCGGTGATCAGCAGGATGTCCTCATAACTCTTGCCGAGCACGCGGTACTTGCCGTCGACGACGATGGTGGGTGTGCCCTGTACGCCGCTGCGGATCATGAACTGCATGCCGCGCTTGACCTTGGCGGCGGTGGAGAAGCTCTCCATCGACTCAAGGAACTGCTTGGGGTCGGCGCCGTACTTGCCATAGAACGCGGCGACGGCCTCCGGGTCGGGCTTCTTGCCTTCGCCTGGCAGGCTCTGCGCGATATGGATGGCGTGGAACAGTGCGGTATGGGTCTTGTCGACCAGTCCCTGCGCGTCGGCGACGTAGAACGCCTTGGCATACGGGATCCATTGCGGACCAAACGGCGCCGGGACATAGGTAAAGCGCACGTCGGCCGGGAGCTTTTTCTCCCAGGCCGTGACCATGGGCTCGAAGCGCGCGCAGGCCGGGCAGACGTAGCCGAACACTTCGACGACTTCGATCTTGCCGTTCAGCGGCTCATAGGGTTTGCCACCGTTGATGGTTTCGTAGTCGGTGCCTTCGACCAGGGCGGAGCCGTCGGCGGTGTTGGCCATGTTGGTGGCACCAGTCGCTGCCGCCTGTTGCCCGTCCGCCGTATTGGCGACCGGGGCGGGGCCGGCTGCCGTCTCGCTGACGGCGCCAGCGTCGGCCGCTGCGGAAGCTGCTGCAGCCTGGGCTGCGGCGCTTGGGGTGTCGCTGTCACTGGTGGCTGCACCTGCTGCGGGCGTGACGGGGGTGGGTGGCGCGGCCTGGTTGCAGGCGGCCAGTGGCAACAGCAGGGCCAGCATCAAGGCCGGCAAGGTGATCGGGTGCTTCATCGGGTGGGTCTCCAGGGTGCCTTGGCAGGGTGCTCGGGGGCGGCGTCAAGACGCCTTGCGCAGTGTCGCGATCAGCTGGTCGGCGATACGGAACGCATCTTCGTGGGTACGGGGGGTGAGGCGGTAACGTCCGTTGATGATCAGCGCCGGAGTACCCTCGATACCGCTGCGCAGTTCGAAGTCTCGTGCCGCGCGCAGCTTGGCTTCGACCACCGGCCCGACCATCGCGGCCTTCATTGCCGGGCGGTTGAGCCCATGCTGGCCATAGTAGAACGCGAGCTCGTCGATCGAGGCATTGCGTGGCAGCAGGCCATCGACATGGACGGCACGGAAGACGTCGTCGTGCGTGCGCGCCACCGCGCCTGCCTGTTCGGCGGCGAAGAACGCGCGGGCGAAGTTGTCACCGGGGTCGAAGACCGCCGCGACATAGCCAAAGCGCACGTCGGCTGGCAGCTTGCGTGCCCAGGCCTCCAGTTGCGGCTGGAACTCGGCGCAATGCGGGCACCAGTAGGCAAAGATCTCGACCACCTCGATCTTGCCGTCCAGCGGCTGCCAGGGTTGGCCGTCGTCGATCACGACGTAGTCCCGGCCTTCCACCAGCGGTGCCGGCGTGGCCGCAGGAGCAGCCAAGGGCAGCAACAGGGCAAATAGCAGGGACAGCAGGGTCGCGGATCGGGTCATGGTGTCGTGGGTCATGTGGGTGCGGGCCAGGTGGGTGCGGTGCTCAATTGGACAGGGCGCCTGCAGGGCCAACGGCGTACAAAAAAAGACGCCGGCCCAGTGCAGTCTGGCCGGCGTACTGATTCAAGGACCGTGAAGGCTTGGACAGGCGTCCGCAGCCAGAGTTCACGATGCTGTCGGCGCCGGCGACTGGGTGGGGTCTGCAGTGCTGTCCGAAGGCATACCGTCAGCAGGCATGCCTTCGGCAGGCTGCGCATCGGTGGCTGGCGCAGCTGCCGGCGCCGCGGGCTGCGTGGCCGGTGCTGCGGACCTGGCCGCCGCGACGGCCTCGGCCGGGGCCTCCTCGCTGCTGGGGTGCAGGCCTTGCAGGTAGCTGCCCAGTGACTGGATCTCCTGGTCGGTCAGCGACTTGGCGACGGTCGCCATGACATTGAACAAGGTCGTGTCCTGCGCACCGGTGGTGCCGTCACGATACTGCTCCAGACGGCGTGCCACGTAGGCCGACTGCTGGCCGCCGACATGCGGATAGGCCGGGCCGGGGTTACCCGAGCCGGTCGGGCCGTGGCAGGCCATGCAAGCCGGGATCCCGCGTTGGACGTCGCCATGGCGGAACAGGTTCTGGCCAACTTCGTAGAACTTGAGGCCCTTGTCGGGGCCGTCGGCGATCACGCTGTCATCGGCAATGCCGGCACCGGCACGCTGCATCGCAAAGTAGGCGCCGACATCGCGCATGTCCTGCGCCGACAGTGGCATGGCCATCGGCATCATCACCGCGGCCATGCCGGTATTGCGCTCGCCACTCTTGAACAAGGCCAGCTGGCGCGCGGTATAGCGCTCGGGCATGCCGGCCAGGCGCGGGTATTGCGGGTCGCTGGGGTTGCCGTCGACGCCGTGGCAGGCGGCACAGGCGCCGGCCTTCGTGGCGCCGGCCTTGGCGTCGCCCCAATGGGTCTTGGCCAGGGCGGCCACCGCATTGGTGTCCAGTGGCGCTGCCTGGACGGGCGGTGCCTCCGGCAACGGCGTGGTGGTGGACTGGGCGAAAGCGGTCGCGGCGACCCCGATGCCGGTCATGGCAAGGGTGGCAAGGGCAGCGATACCGTAGGCGCGGACGTGGCGCATGCAAGGCTCCAGAAACACTTCAGGATGAAACACCAGGGACTGCGGCGATGCGGCCCGGGTAAAGAAGGCCGCAGGGACCCGGAATTATCGTCCCGGGCCGCGGGACGGTCAAACCGCTGGCATTGACGGCCTTGCGTCCTGGGCAGGCGACGTGAACGATGCAGCGATGTTTCGGCCGCGGCAGCCAAGGGGCCGGATGCCGGCTTTCACGGCAATCACGCCCGTGGGCGGGAGGATGCCCGATGCGCAGCGCCCGCGTGCACGGCATGGGCGCTTCAACCGCACACCCCGGTGCTCACGGGCCTGCAGGCTTCGTGCGAAGCTATCGGCCATGGCCGCCCAGAAACCAACGATCCACAATCCGCTTGCCCGCGCCAGCTACCTGCTCGCCGCGCACAACCGCTCGCAGCTGCCGCCCGACGGCGGCTTCGAGGTCGCCTTCGCCGGCCGCTCCAATGCCGGCAAATCGACCGCGCTCAACGCGCTGTGCCGCCAGAACGCCCTGGCACGCGTGTCCAAGACGCCCGGGCGCACCCAGCAGCTGGTGTTTTTCGACGTGTCCTTGCCCAACAAGGATCCGCTGCATGAGGTGGCGCCCCATGAGCAGCATTACCTCGTCGACCTGCCTGGGTACGGCTATGCCAAGGTGCCCAAGGACCTGCAGGCGCACTGGCAGGCCTTCCTGGCCAGCTATTTCCACGACCGCTTTGCCTTGCGCGGCCTGGTGGTGGTGATGGACATCCGCCATCCCCTCAAGGAGTACGACCGGCAGATGCTGGGGTATGCCGTCGAACGCGGCTTGCCTGCGCATGCGCTGCTGACCAAGGCCGACAAGCTGGGTCGCGGCGCGCAGGGCAATGCGCTGCAGGCCGTGCGCAGGGAGTTGACGTCCAGCTACGGCGATACCGTCAGCGTGCAGACGTTCTCGGGCGAGTCGAAGCTGGGCGTGGACGAGGCGCGCGCGGTGGTGTCAGGCTGGCTGGAGCTTTCGCGCTGACAGGGCTCAAGATGGATCCGATCCATTCGCCCTTGTCGTTACCTGCGAAAGCCCGGATCCATTGACCATTGACCGTACCGGGCTTGTACGCGCGCAGATTGAGCGCCCGTCATTCAACACGATGACTGCAGCTGGCAACTGCAGATAGCAACACGCGACCCGGCTTTGGCCGGGAGCGACGGCACGCAACACCCTTGTTTATCCGGGGATGCACCCCGACCTGTGTTCTTTGCAGCCCCTTTGCTTGCAGCCCGAGGCCGCCGGATGTCGAGTCCCAGCACCACACCCGATTCACCCATCACCGATCACCGGCAGCTGGTCGAAACGCTGGCCAGTGGCGTGCGCGAAAAGCAGGCCTGGCGGATCGGCACCGAACACGAAAAGTTCGGCTTCCGGCTGGATGACCTGCGCCCACCCACCTTCGAGGGCGAGCACGGCATCGAAGCACTGCTCGACGGCCTGACCCGCTTCGGCTGGGAGCCGGTCACCGAAAGCCTCGACCAGGGCCCGCCCCGCACCGTCGCGTTACTCAAGGACGGTGCCTCGGTGACGCTGGAGCCAGCCGGACAGCTCGAGCTGTCCGGCGCGCAGCTGGAAACCGTGCACGACACCTGCTGCGAGGTCGACACCCACCTGGTCGAAGTCAAGGCGGTTGCCGACGAGATCGGGCTGGGCTTCCTGGGCATGGGCTTCCAGCCCAAGTGGCGGCGCGAGGAGATGCCGTGGATGCCCAAGGGGCGCTACCGGATCATGCGCGACTACATGCCCCGGGTCGGCCAGCTCGGACTGGACATGATGACGCGCACCTGCACCGTGCAGGTCAACCTGGACTTCGCCAGCGAAGCGGACATGGTCAAGAAGTTCCGCGTGTCGCTGGCGTTGCAGCCGATCGCGACCGCACTGTTCGCCGATTCGCCGTTTACCGAAGGCAAGCCCAACGGTTACCTGTCCTATCGCTCGCATATCTGGACCGATACCGATCCGGATCGCACCGGGATGCTCGACTTCGTGTTCGAGGACGGCTTCGGGTTCGAGCGTTACGTCGACTACCTGCTCGACGTGCCGATGTATTTCTCGTATCGCGATGGCAAGTACATTGACTTGGCGGGCAAATCTTTCCGCAAGTTCCTCGACGGCAAGCTCGACGTGCTGCCTGGCGCCGTGCCGACCCTGCGTGACTGGTCCGACCACATGACCACCTCCTTCCCCGAGGTGCGCTTGAAGCAGTACCTGGAGATGCGCGGTGCCGATGGCGGCCCATGGAACCGGTTATGCGCGTTGCCGGCGTTCTGGGTCGGGCTGCTGTATGACGATGCCGCGCTGGATGCGGCGTGGGACCTGGTCAAGGATTTCAGCCTGGCCGAACGCCATGCCTTGCGCGACGGCGTGCCCAAGCATGCGTTCAAGCTCCGGTTCCGCGACGGCACCGTGCGTGACCTGGCGTTGCGCGCGCTTGAGATTTCCGCCGCGGGGCTGCGTCGTCGGGCGCGGAACAACAGCAATGGCGTCGACGAGCGCATTTTCCTGACGCCGTTGATGGAATTTGCGGAAGCCAACCAGACGCCTGCGGAGCGCAAGTTGGCGTTGTTCCATGGCGAGTGGAATGGCAGCGTGGATCCGGTATTTCGTGAGTTTGCGTATTGACCTGGTCGCCTGGCTTGGCGGTTTTCAGCCCGCGCTTGGAGACCGAGCCGGCGGAGGTGGCGAAGTTTCGCAGGCCTGATCCCTGCCCACCCATGCACATGGATGCTGTCGTAGGAGCGGCTTCAGCCGCGAGCCCTTGATCTTGCCTTGCATTTTTGTAGGAGCGACGTAAGTCGCGATAAGTGCTGCGAGTTGCTATTGCGACTTACCGGTGACGGCATGCCGCCACCACTCCTACGACAGCCAGATCAAGATCAACATCAAGATCAAACGCTTCCGCGCTGTCGCGCGGGTTACTTTTGTTACGGCAAAAGGTAACCAAAACCATGGCTCCTGACGCTTGCCGATGCGATACAGCCGCATCGGTGCCCTGCGCTTCTCCCCGGAAAGGGTACGGTGCCCAAACTCGCTGCGCTCAGACATGGGCACCTTTTCCCCCTTTCCGGCTGCGATGCTCGGCAAGCTTTAAGTCGCGCAAGATCAAGAGCCGAAGCCGAAGCCGAAGCCGAAGCCGAAGCCGGAGCCGGAGCCGGAGCCGGAGCCGGAGCCAAAGCAAAGCCAAAGCAAAGCCAAAGCCAAAGCCAAAGCCAAAGCCAAAGCCAAAGCCAAGCAACGATAGCGGCAAGCCCCCCAATACCGTCATTCCTGCGAAAGCAGGAATCCAGCGACTTTGGCGCAATCAACAGCAACGTCCCTGGATGGACAGACATTCGTCTGCCAAAAGACCCCGCCTTCGCGGGAATGACGGTCAGGCGTGGACAGGTTCAGTCGCGTGCGAAAGGCATTAATCGTGACTCTTGCCCTTGCCCTTGCCCTTGCCCTTGCCCTTGCTATTGCTATTGCTATTGCTATTGCTATTGCTATTGCCTCTCGCCTTGGCCCTTGCCTTGGTCCTTGACCCTGTGCGGCGTCAAGCAAGCCGAGCACCGGAGCCCAAAGTGGCCGAAGAGGCACCCATGTCCGGGCGCAACGCAGTGGAGCGAGTTTGGGGGCCGTGCCACTTTGGGCTCCGGAGCGCAGGGAACCGGTGACAGCTTCATCGTCACCGGCGCAGCGCCCGTCGCGGATGGTTTTGGTTACTTTTGCCTTATCAAAAGTGACCCGCGCAAAGCGCGGAAGCGTTTGATCCTAAAGCGGCAAATAAACGGCCCCCAATTTTCCTGTGTTGTCACAGCGGGTTGTGTAGCCTAGGCAGATGACCAACCAACCCCAATCCAATCCCCCCGCGCCCCTGCGCGAAGTCGAATTCTCTGAAACCGACGCACTCCTGCGCGACGACGTCCGCCGCCTGGGAGCGATGGTCGGACACATGCTGTCCGAGCAATCTTCCCCGGAATTCCTGGCAAAGGTCGAATCGGTGCGCCGCACCGCGATCGCCCGGCGCGAGGACAACGAGCCGGCCGACGCGCTGGCCGCCGACCTGGCCAAGGTGCCACTGGACGATGCCGACGCATTGGTCCGCGCATTCGCCGCGTATTTTGGTGCCACCAACCTGGCCGAACGCGTGCATCGCATCCGTCGTCGCCGTGACTACCAGCGCAGCGGCAATGCGGCGCAGCCGGGCAGCCTGCGCGCCGTGCTTGAAGAACTTCGCGACGCGGGCGTGTCGTATGGCGCGCTGGACTCGTTGCTGCAGCGCCTGCTGATCGAGCCGGTGTTCACCGCCCACCCAACCGAAGCCGTGCGCCGGACGCTCCTTGAAAAAGAGCGCGAAATCGTCGAGCGCCTGGTCGATGACATCGACCGCACCCACACCCCACCCGAGCGCCGTGCCGACCTCGAGCGCATCCGCCTGGCACTGACGGCAACCTGGCAGACCTCGGAAACGCCGCCCACCCGGCCCACGGTCGCCGACGAGCGCGACCATGTCGGTTTCTATCTCGCCGACGTGTTGTACCGCGTTTTGCCGGTCTTCCATGAAGTCTTCTGCGATGCAATCGAAGCGGTGTACGACAAGCGCCCGTCCCTGCCGCCGCTACTGCGTTTTGGCACCTGGGTCGGCGGCGACATGGACGGCAATCCCAATGTCGGTGCCGACACGATCCTCGCGGCATTGCAAGCGCAACGCACACAGGTGCTCGCCAACTACCGCGGCGACCTGCGCCGGCTGGGCAATGAACTGACCCAGACCCCTGATCGCGTCGGCATCGATGCTGCCATCGATGCCCGCATCGATGCCTATCGCACGCTGCTGCCCGAGGCCCCGGTTTCCAGTCCGCGCCAATCCGACATGCCGTACCGGCAACTGCTGGACCTCATGCGTGCGCGCCTGCGTGCCACCGAGAACGGTGACGACAACGGCTATCCCGACGTCGATGCCTTGCTTGACGACCTTGCGCTGATCGACACCAGCCTTGCGAACCATCGCGGCGACCATGCGGGCCGGTTTGCGTTGCGGCGCGTGGTGCGACGGGTGCAGGCATTCGGCTTCCACCTGGCGGCACTGGACCTGCGCCAGGATTCCGCCTGGCACGATATCGCATTGGCGGCGCTGGACGAAGATGCGGACTGGGAGACGCGTCCGGTCGACCAGCGCGTCGATCGCCTGCACGCAGTGATCGCGGGCGAGACGGTGCCGGGTATCGATAGCCAGGACAAGACCGCGCGTGCAACGCTGGACGTGTTCCGCGCCGTGATGCAGGCACGCGACCAGTTCGGTCCCAAGGCTGTCGGCATGTACATCATCAGCATGAGTCGAAGCGCCGCGGATGCATTGGCCGTGTTGGCGTTGGCACGGATGGCCGGCTGCGTGGTCGACAACCACGTGCCATTGGACGTGACTCCGTTGTTTGAAACCGTCGACGACCTGCAGGCAGCTCCGGGCGTCATGCGTGCCCTGTTCGACGATCCGGTCTACCGCGAGCACCTGCGTGCACGCGGAGACCGCCAGACAGTGATGCTCGGGTATTCCGACAGCGCCAAGGACGGCGGCCTGATGGCATCGCGTTGGGCATTGCAGCGCACGCAGGTGGCATTGACCGCGCTGGCGAAGGAATCCGGCGTACGCATTGCGTTCTTCCATGGTCGCGGCGGCTCGGTCAGTCGCGGCGGCGGCAAGACCAGTCGCGCGATCGAGGCTGCGCCGCGTGGATCGGTCGACGGCAGCCTGCGCGTGACCGAGCAGGGCGAAGTGATCCATCGCAAGTACGGCATCCGCGCGATCGCCCTGCGCAACCTGGAGCAGATGACCGCCGCGGTGTTGCATGCCAGCCTGCTGCCGCGTCCGCCGGACAAGCGCGAAGCGCGCTGGCGCGAGATCGTCACCGACCTGGCCGACGTCGCGCGGACGCGTTATCGCGGCCTGGTCTACGACGACGCCCGCTTCCACGCGTATTTCCGTGCCGCTACCCCCATCGACGTCATCGAGCGCCTGCGCATCAGCTCACGCCCCTCGCGTCGTCGCGACGGTGGCGTTGGCGACTTGCGTGCCATCCCGTGGGTGTTTTCGTGGGCGCAAAACCGCTCCGGCCTGACCGCCTGGTACGGCATCGGCCATGCCCTCCAGCATGGCATCGACACGCATGGCCTCGACACGATGGCGGAGATGGCACGCGACTGGCCTTTCTTCGGCACCATGCTCGACGACATGGAGATGACCCTGGCCAAGTCGGACATGGACATCTTCGAGCAATACTCAAGGCTGGCCGGCGACACGCACACGGCCTTGTTTCCCGGCATCGTCGAAGAGTTCGTCGCTACCCGCGAGGCGTTGCTTGCGATTCGTGGCGAGGACGCGCTGCTGTCCAACGATCCGCGCCTGCGCCTGTCGATCCGCCTGCGCAACCCCTATGTCGATCCGATCAGCCTGCTGCAGGTGGAACTGCTGCGCCATTGGCGCGAAGGCGGCCGCAAGGACGACGACACATTGCGCGCGCTGATGGCCACCGTGAACGGGATTGCCGCGGGTATCCAGAACACCGGCTAGGAAATGCTGTCGTAGGAGCGGCTTCAGCCGCGAGCTCCTGGTGTTGCTTCGTCTCTTGCAGGAGCGACATCAATCGCGATCCGGTATCCCGGGACTCCTGATCGCGACTGGCGTCGCTCCTACAAAAAGCCGGAGCCAAAGCCCCCCAGAACTCGCGGCTGAAGCCGCTCCTACGAAAAGCACGCTGTCATAGCTCAACCTCGCGTTAAATCGACCTTCCCGCACCTGGAGCCAACCCATGAAATCCCGCGCCGCCGTCGCCTTCGCACCGGGCGAACCCCTGCAGATCGTCGAGATCGATGTCGAACCGCCGCGCAAGGGCGAGGTGCTGGTGCGCATCACCCACACCGGGGTCTGCCATACCGATGCCTTCACCCTCAGCGGCGACGACCCCGAAGGCGTGTTTCCGGCGGTGCTCGGACACGAGGGGGGCGGCATCGTCGAAGCCGTCGGCGAGGGCGTCGCCAGCGTCAAGGTCGGCGACCACGTCATCCCGCTGTACACGGCCGAATGCCGGCAATGCAAGTTCTGCAAGTCCGGAAAGACCAACCTGTGCCAGGCCGTGCGCGCGACCCAGGGCAAGGGGCTGATGCCTGACGGCACGACGCGGTTCTCGTACCAAGGCAAACCGATCTACCACTACATGGGCACCAGCACCTTCAGCGAGTACACGGTGGTGCCGGAAATCTCGCTGGCGGTGGTCAACAAGGATGCGCCGCTGGAGAAGGTCTGCCTGCTGGGTTGTGGCGTCACCACGGGCATCGGCGCGGTGCACAACTCGGCCAGGGTGCAGCAGGGCGACACGGTGGCCGTATTCGGCCTCGGTGGCATCGGCCTGGCGGTCATCCAGGGCGCGGTGCAGGCCAGGGCCGGGCGGATCATCGCCATCGACACCAACCCAGGCAAGTTTGAATTGGCCAGGTCGATGGGCGCCACCGACTGCGTCAACCCCAACGACCACGACAAGCCGATCCAGGACGTCATCGTCGAGATGACCGATGGCGGCGTCGACTACAGTTTTGAATGCATCGGCAACGTCAACGTGATGCGTGCCGCCCTGGAGTGCTGCCACAAGGGCTGGGGTGAAAGCGTCATCATCGGCGTGGCGGGTGCCGGCCAGGAAATTTCAACGCGACCATTCCAGCTTGTGACCGGCCGCGTCTGGCGTGGCAGTGCGTTTGGCGGCGTCAAGGGTCGAACCCAGTTGCCCAGCATGGTCGAGCAGGCGATGCGCGGCGAGATCGACCTGGATCCGTTCATCACCCATACGCTGCCGTTGGAACAGATCAACCAGGCCTTCGACCTCATGCACGAAGGCAAGTCCATCCGCACCGTGATCCATTTCTGATCTTGCAGGAATGCTGCTTTTGCAGGACCGGTGCTTTTGCAGGAGCGGTGCTTTTGTAGGAGCGGCTTCAGCCGCGAGCTCTTGATCCTGCTTCTGCCTTCGGCTCTTTGCAGGAGCGACGTAAGTCGCGATAGCTATCCCGGGACTCCTGATCGCGACTTACGTCGCTCCTACAAGGGCCAACGCCAGATCAACATCAAACGCTCGCGGCGCAAGCCGCTCCCACGCAGGGCGACCCCTTGGAGGCTCCATGGAATGCATTGAGCAACACACCAGTTTCGACGGTCGCCAGCAGGTCTGGGCGCACCATTCCGACGTACTCGATTGCGACATGCGTTGTGGTGTGTACCTACCCCCGCAAGCGGACGACCACGCTTGTCCGGTGCTGTACTGGCTCTCCGGCCTGACCTGCAACGAGCAGAACTTCATCACCAAATCCGGCGCACAGCGCTTTGCCGCCGAGCACGGCATCATCCTGGTCGCGCCCGATACCAGCCCGCGCGGCGACGCTGTCGCCGATGACGAGGCCTACGACCTGGGAAAGGGCGCGGGGTTTTACATCAACGCGACGCAGGCGCCATGGAATGCGCACTACCGCATGTACGACTACATCGTCGAGGAACTGCCCACGGTGATCGGGGCCACATTCCCGGTCACCCATGCGCGGGCGATCAGTGGACACTCCATGGGCGGGCATGGTGCGCTGGTCGTTGCGTTGCGCAATCCCGGGACCTACCGGAGCGTCTCGGCTTTTTCACCCATCGTTGCGCCCACGCAGGTGCCTTGGGGTGAGAAGGCGTTTGGCGCCTACCTGGGCGATGATCGTGCGGCATGGCAGCAGTGGGATGCGACCGCATTGGTGTCGACGGCAAGCGAGCGCCTGCCACTGCTGATCGACCAGGGAGATACCGACGACTTCCTCGCCGAGCAGTTGAAACCAGGGTTGTTGCAGGCAGCCTGTGCCGCCGTCGGCCACCCGTTGGAACTACGCATGCAAGCCGGTTACGACCACAGTTACTATTTCATCGCCAGCTTCATCGGCGACCACATCGCGCACCACGCCAAGGCACTGCATCGCTCTTCGTAGGAGCGGCTTCAGCCGCGAGCTCTGGATGTTGCTTTGGCTCTGGCTTCTTGTAGGAGCGACGCAAGTCGCGATCAGGTGCCCCGGAATATCCATCGCGACTTACGTCGCTCCTACAACAGCAAAGCACAACATCAAGCGCTCGCGGCTGAAGCCGCTCCTACGAAGAGCGTTGGTCGCGCAGGGTGTAAGTCGGTATAGGCAAACCGCCCGTCCCGCAATACGGTCTCTCCGCGCACCAGGTCCAGCGGCCGGATGAACATCGGCCCGCCCCACGCGCAGGTATGGAACTCGCCGTGCTCGCCACACGGATCGACATCCATGGGCAGGTCCTCGAGCAACTTCGCATCGAACGCGCGCCCGGCAAACGCGGTGTCGAGTTGCTCGGTATCCACGCAGCACAGGTGCGCCTGCAGCCCGCCGGCCTGCATCGTCCGAGCCAGCGTGGCGGTATCGCTGCCGAACAGCGGAAACCGGGGCGTCCAGTCGAGCTTTGCGCACAACGCTTCGCGGTACGCGCGGATGTCGGCCAGGAACAGGTCACCAAAGGCAACCTGCGACAGGTGGGGCCAACGCTCCCGTGCGGTCGAGAGCGCCTGGGTGAAGGTCGCTTCGTAACTGTCGTTGCTTGCGCGCAGTGGCATCCGTGCCTCGATCACCGGCAATCCGATTGCGGCCGCCTGCGCATGCAGGACATCGACACGGATGCCCTGCATGGCGACCCGTTCATGGCCTTGGGTAATGGTGGTGAGCAGGCCGACGACTTCGACGTCGTCGCGTTGACGCAGGACATGCAGCGCCCAGGCCGCATCCTTGCCGCCACTCCAGGAAAGCAGGACGGGTGTCTGCGCCATGGCGGCGGGGCTCCTGGCTCAGGCCGAGGTGACGTCGCGCAGCGTCCAGTCGCTGCCGGCAAGCAGGCGCAATCGCTGCTTGAGGATGTTGCCGGGGATCGACGTGGTCACGATCAGTTCGGTCTGCAGGTTGCGACGGTGACCGACGACCTTCGCCTGGGGATCGGTGACGCCCAGTGCGGGGTCCACGTCGTCAGGTTCGTCCTGCCGCGCGCGCCAGCGCTGGAACAGTGCATCGCTGCGCAACGCCTCTTCGAGCTCCTGGGCCAGGCCTTCGGCACCCTGGGAATGGAAAGCGAATGCCGGGTCGGCATCGCCCTGGTCGTCTTTGTCAGCTAGCAGGAAGTAGTACCGGATCGACATGGCAGGTTTCACGAGTAGGCGTTGCCGACAGGGTAGCGTGCCGGCGTGAGCGTGCCGTGGTCGGGCCAATGGCGATCGGCATGGAGCGATCCCTACTGCTTCGCGCCATCGCATATTGCATCGTCGTACCCCGGCAGGCGTGCCCAGCCAAGCATGCCCAGCCAGGCATGCTCAGCCAAACTTCTTCGCTTCCGCGGCAAAGCCGACCACCACCGCGCCCTTGCCGACGTTGACCATGCCGGTCAGCCCCATCACGCTCTCGAACACTTCGATGTTCTGTTCGGCACAGGCTTCGCGCAGCCGGTCATAGCCGGGCAGGGCGTGCATGCCTTCCAGTTCACCGCCGTAGCTCAAGCTCATGGTCGGCGTCATCAGCCCTTCCCGCACGCGTCGGCTGGCGAAGTCGAACATTTTCTCGACAGCCTTGTCGAAGCCTTTCACCTTGGCCACCGGCTCGGTATCGCCGCGATTGCAGTGCAGGATCGGCTTGATGTCCAGGGCGGTGCCCAGCGCGGCGCTGAAGAAGCTCACGCTGCGGTCGCCGCGCTTCTTGATGCGGTTGCGCAGGTAGTGCAGGTCCGGAGGCACCATGTAACCCTGGGTATGCAGCGCCAGGCTCTCCAGCCGGGCGCGGATCTTGGGCGCGCCTTCACCCGCGGCGCGCAGGCGCGCGGCTTCGATCACCAGCACCCCCACCGCTGCGAACACGTTCTGGCTGTCCACCACCCGCAGTGCGAACGGCGTGGTGTTGCCCGCTTCGGCCCGCACCGGCTTGTAGTCGCTCAGGATGGTGAAGCTGGCCTGCACGGCGTTGTCGTAGATACCGCTGCGGGTGCGCGTGGTGGTGATGCAGAACACGTAGTCGTAGTCGAGCACCAGCTTGGACAGGAACAAGTCGTGCACCTGCTGCACGGTGTAAGGCGTGGTGTCGGCCTCGTAGGCACGATCGGCGGTCTCGCCGGTGAGGAAATTGAGCGTCGCCTGTTCGTTGCGGACGTCCGCCAGCACGGCATCGCCAATCTGCACGGTCACCGGCAGGATCGTGATGTTTTCGCGATCAATGAAGTCCGTGGGCAGGTCGGCCGCGGAGTCGACCACGATTCCAATGCGCATGCTGGTCCTCGTTTTGGCTGTGACGATGTTCGCAAACTAACCCAACCCGGGGCGCGGCGCACCTATCGCCGCCACAAGGCCACGGATGCGGCCGGCCGGGGGCGGTCGCGGTGCCCGGGCGTGACAGAATGGCGCCGATGCAGGCCGATCCCTGGCTGGAGGGTGGCAATGAAGGACAAGCAACAGATCGTCAGCAACTGGCTACCGCGTTATACCGGCGTGGCGCTGGAGGATTTCGGCGAGCACATCCTGCTCACCAACTTTGGCGGTTACCTGGCGCATTTCAGCCAGATGGCCGGTGCGCCGATCGTCGGAGAGGACCGGCCGATGCCCAGTGCCACCGCCGACGGCATCACCATGATCAACTTCGGCATGGGAAGCGCCAATGCCGCGACGATGATGGACCTGCTCTCGGCGATCGGCCCCAAGGCGGTGCTGTTCCTGGGCAAGTGCGGCGGGTTGAAGCGCAAGAACAAGCTCGGCGACCTGGTCCTGCCGATCGCCGCCATCCGCGGCGAAGGCACGTCCAACGACTACCTGCCGCCGGAAGTGCCGGCGCTGCCGGCGTTCGCGTTGCAGCGTGCGGTATCGACCATGATCCGCGACATGGGCCACGACTACTGGACCGGCACCGTGTTCACCACCAACCGCCGGGTATGGGAGCACGACACGGTGTTCAAGAAGTACCTGCGCACCCTGCGCTGCATGGCGATCGACATGGAAACCGCCACCATCTTCGCCGCCGGCTTCGCCAATCGCATCCCCTGCGGCGCGCTGCTGCTGGTCAGCGACCAGCCGATGATCCCCGAAGGCGTCAAGACCGAGGCCAGCGATGCCAAGGTCAGCGGCGAATTCGTCGAAAACCACATCCAGGTCGGCATCGAAGCCCTGCGCCTGATCCGGCGTCGCGGCAAGTCGGTGCGGCATTTGCGCTTCAACGAGTAGCGACAAGCGGGCTTTACGTAGGGGCGGCTTCAGCCGCGAGCTTTTGCTTTGCTCCGGCTTTGTAGGAGTGGTGACGGCATGTCGCCACCACTCCTACGAAAGCAAAAGCCAGGATCAAGCGCTCGCGGCTGGAGCCGCTCCTACGCACGTCGAGAAACGGAGGTGGCACGATGCAACAGGCACGGCAAGTCGTCACATTCTGGCGCGAGGCGGGATTGTCCAAGTGGTTCGGTGGCGGTGACGCCTTCGATGCCGAATGCGAACGCTTCCGCGACCTGCATTTTTCCGCCTCACGGGGCGAGCATGCCGATTGGCTGGATGACGCCGACGGCGCGTTGGCGTTGTTGTTGCTGCTCGACCAGATCCCGCGCAACTTGTTCCGTGGCAGTGCGCACGGCTACGCAACCGATGCGTTGGCACGGCAATACGCAGGACGGGCGATCGATGCCGGGCACGACCAGGCCTTCGAGCCGGCGTTGCGCGGCTTCTTCTACCTGCCGTTCGAGCACGCCGAAGCGATGGCCGACCAGGATCGCGCGGTCATGTTGTTCGAGGCGCTGGGCAATGAAAATTACCTGGATTACGCACGCAAGCACCGCGACGTCATCGCACGCTTCGGCCGCTTCCCGCATCGCAATGCGGCGTTGGGGCGGGAGAGCACGCCCAGCGAGTTGGCCTACCTGGAAGACGGTGGCGGCTTTGGCTAGCCCGGGCACCGATGCCTGCAAAGCGCCGATGCAGCCCGCCAGACAACCCCGGCGCCGCAAAAAGGCTGGGATCCAGTACCTATCTGTCGAGGCGCCCGCGCAGCAGGTCGCACATCGCTGTAGTCCAGCCACTGCGTACCGGATTGAATGGCGGGAAAGGAACAGGACTCACGGGTGCCTTGGCCCGAACTCCACGTGCTCGCGCCGGATCCCGTACCCGAACAACCGCCCGGGTAGCTGCCGGAAGGCCCGCAACCGGATCAGTTGCCGCAACATCCATGGCAGGCGCAACAGGCCCCCGGGCTTGCCGGTCAGCAAGCCTGCGATCACACGCTTGTGCACGATCAGCTGGATGCGCTGGATGATGCGCGTAGGCAACAGCCGGCGTTGCTGGACGCGCGCCAACGCCGCCTCGTCGATCGGGCCGCCGTCACGCAGCGCCGGGCCGACCAGGTTGGCGGTGGCGACTGCATCCTGGATGGCCAGGTTGATGCCCACGCCGCCGATGGGCGACATCGCGTGCGCGGCATCGCCGATCAACAGCAGCCCCGGTTGATGCCAGCGGTGCAATCGGTCCACGCGCACTTCCAGCTGCTTGACGTCGTCCCAGCTGGCGATGGCGTCCATGCGCGAGGCGTCGAACGGCAGCAACGGCGCGACCAGCTCGCGAAAGGACTGGATGGGCTGCTCGCGTAGTGACGCGCCGCTGCCCTTGCGGATCAGGTAAGCCGCCTGCCAGTACTCGTCACGGTCCAGCATCACCATCATCCGGCCGTGGGCCGGCGCGCCATAGGTGTGGTCGGGATCGGTTGCCTTGCGCGGCAAGCGGAACCACAGCACGTCCATCGGTGCACCGAAATCCTCGACCGGCAACCCGGCCGCCGCACGCATCGTCGAGCCGCGTCCATCACAGGCAATCACCAGGTCGGCATCGATGCGGAACGTGCCGTTGCCATCCTGTGCCTGCACGCCACACACGCTTGCGTCGGCATCGCGCAGCAGGGACAGCCCCTCGGTGCACATCCGCAGGTCAAAGTTGGCAAAGGCGCGCGCCGTGTCCGCCAGCAGGTCGAGCAAGTCCCATTGCGGGACCAGCGCGAGGTAACCAAACGGACGCAACCCGCGAAAATCACCGAAGACGTGTTCGCCATCGGCAAAGCGGACGCTGATCCGCTCCTCGCGGCGATGCGGCAAGCGCAGGAACGCGTCGAGCAGGCCGATCTGCTGCAGGATCTCCAGCGTCGATGGATGCACCGTGTCGCCACGGAAATCGCGCAGGAAATCGGCGTGCTTCTCCAGCACCATCACCGCCACCCCAGCACGGGCCAGCAGCAGGCCCAGCATCATCCCGGCCGGGCCGCCGCCGACGATGCAGCAGCGGGTGTGCACGTGGCGGGCGGCGTCGGTCATCGCGTCAGTATTTCGGCACCGCCGGATCCATGTCCGCCCAGGCGGCGATACCACCGGTGATGTTGTAGACCTCGTCGAAGCCCAGCTGGCGGAAATGCTCGGCCGCCTGCGCGCTGCGGCTACCGGTGTGGCACAGGAACGCCAGGGCGGTGTCCTTGGGCAGGGCTTCCAGCGCGGCGCTGCCGTTGTCCAGGGTGTCGAATTTGGCCTTGATCGCGGCAATTGCGCGCTCGTCGGCCGGGCGCACGTCCACCAGCACCAGTGTGCCGGCGGCCACCCGCGCGGCGGCATCCATCGGCGACAGGGGCCGTACCGGCGCCGGAGCATTGGGGTTGTCGATGACCAGGCCGCGACCCCGCTCGTCGTCCACCCAGTCGATCGAGAGGCCGTCGGCGCGGCGTGCCGAAGCCAGGTCGAACTGGGCGCGGAGCCCGTCGACTTCGACGGCAATCGCATTGGCATCGGCCGGCGACAGCTGCAGGCGCGTATTGAACGCGGGATCGACCGACACCTGTACCGCGTGTCCGTCGCCAGCCTTGTCCAGCGCTTCGCGCAACATGGCGATGGCAGCGGGGGTGATGGTGATCGCCGGCGGCGTGCGGTCGGGCGGCGGCAGGCCCAGCGTGGTGTGCAGCTCGCCGGAGTTGGCCATCTGCTCGATGATGTCGCTGCCGCCGACCAGCTCGCCGCCGATATACAGCTGCGGGATGGTCGGCCAGTCGCCATAGGCCTTGATGCCTTCCCGGATTTGCGGGTCGGACAACACGTCGACATGCGCGTAGTCGACGCCCAGCGCATCCAGCGCGCCCACCGCCTTGGCCGAAAAACCGCATTGCGGCGCGCGCGGCTCGCCCTTCATGAACAGGACGATGCGGTTGTCGTGGAGCAACGTGTCGATACGGGTGCGCAGGGCGGGATCCAGCGTCATGGCAAGCTCGCTTTTGATGTTGCGTGGGGTCGGACAGTTTACGCCCGCAGGGTGTGGCAGTGGCATGATGCGTTCATGTCGGCACCTGCCCCAATGCTCCCTGGCCTGCACCGGGTTCCGCGTCATGCGCATGCGTGGCTGTGGGCGTTGCTGTTGTCGCAGGCGCTGGTGGTCGCCATCTGGTGGCAGCTGGGTTGGCCTGTCGGCTTGTCGGTGATGTTGCTGTCGCATGCCGTTTTCATGTGGGGCACGCTGGTGCCCGGGTCCCGTTTGTTCAGCCCGGTGCTGGTGCGATTGCCGATCCACGACCGACGGGTATGGCTGACCATCGACGATGGGCCGTCGACGCAGACCCCGGCGCTGCTCGACCTGCTCGACGCGCGCGGTGCAAAGGCGACATTCTTCCTGGTTGGCGCGCGTGCGCGCGAGTTTCCGCAGCATGTGCGCGAGATCGTGCGTCGCGGCCACGGCATCGGCAACCACAGCGACAGCCATCCGGCGGGCTGGTTCTGGTGCCTGTCGCCACGGCGGATGGCGCGTGAGATCGACCAGACGCAGGCGACGCTGACCCAACTGGGTGGCGTCGCGCCGATCTGGTTCCGCGCCGTGGTTGGCATGGCCAATCCGTTTGTCGCCGCCTGCCTGCAACGGCATGGGTTGGCACGCGTGGCATGGAGTGCGCGCGGCTTTGACGGCAGCGTTGGTGATCCGGCGCGCGTCGTGGCGCGTGTCCAGCGGCAGTTGTGCCCCGGGGCCATCGTATTGACGCACGAAAACGCACCCCACGGTCGCAGCGTGGAGATCGTCACTGCGCTGCTGGACCTGCTCGATGCGCAGGGATACGTCACGGTCCTGCCCGAAGCGTTGGCACGAGCCGTGCCCGACGCAAGGCAATCACGGGATCCGGCGACTGCGTGATCCGGTCATGATTGCCAGGCACTGCAGCCAGGTAGGCAGCACGAGCACGCTCAGCGCGTCGCGACCACCAACCAGTTGTTGAATGGCGTGCGCCCGGACAGTGAGGTGAATCGTGCCTGCATCCCGGCGCGCTCAAACTGTGCGGTCAACACCTCCGCACGCGGATAGCGTTTGGGTGCGGTGTTCATCCATCCCAGCCGGTGTGCGGCGTGGTCGAAACGACGGCTCAGTCGTGCGCGGAACCCGTCGTGCTCCAGGCCGGTCCGGATCACCAGCCGCGACCGGGGGGCGAGCATCGCGATCGCGGCGTCCAGCGTGCGCTGCTGGTCAGCGTCGGACAGGTATTGCAAGACGTCCAGGATCGCCACGCTGCCCGTGTGTCGCGGTAAACCGGCCGCCAGGTCGACGACCTCGAAATCCACGCCAGCCAGTGCCGCTCGCGACGCCGCTCGACGCGCGACCGCGATCTTTCCGGCGTCGTTGTCGATGCCGCGATACGGCATCTCCAGGCCGCCATCGCGCAAGGCGTGCGCCAACAGCCCCGGGCCGCAACCCAGGTCGAGCAATGGTGACGGGCAGCCGCGCAAGGCCGCGACCACGCCGGGGTACAACGGGTCGGTGGCCAGCTTGATGCGTGTGTAGTGGTAGAGCCAGCGGCTGCGAAACCAGCGCGGCGGCAGGTAGGCGGTGGCGATGCGACGCGCGGTAGCCGCGTCGAATGCGGAGTTGTGGTCCGACGCGCCTGTCGCCTGGTCGCCCACTATCGCGAAAGCAGCTGGCGCGCGACCGGTAGCGCCTGCCGTGTCCACAGTGCGTACATCACGGCGGACGGGTGCAGTCCGTCGCCAGCCAGCATCGCCGGGTCGGCACCGTGCGCACGCGACGCCGGGGTGATGTCGACAAAGGCGACGCCCTGCGTGGCACAGACCTCGCGGGCCGCGGCATTGTATGCGTCGATGTCGCTGGCGATGCCTGCGGTGTCGCGTCCGGAGGCCTGGCCAAACGCGGTCACGCCCCAGTCCGGGATCGACAGCACCAGGACGTGCCCCGCATCGCCATCGGCAAAACCAATCGCGCGTTGCAGCAGGGCCGCGAACTCATTGCGGTAGTTGTCGACATCGCGGCCGCGATACTGGTTGTTGACGCCGATCGCCAAGCTGACAAGGTCGTAGTCGCCTGCTGGATCGGCAGTGTCGATGGCGCTGTCGAGCTCGTCGGTGGTCCAGCCGGTCTTGGCGATGATCACGGGCGTGTCGATGGCCATGCCGCCTTCGCGCAGGCCCTTGGCCAGCTGCACCGGCCATCGCGCTTGGTCGTCGACGCTTTCGCCGATGGTATAGCTGTCGCCGAGTGCAAGGTAACGCAGTGTCTGCATGGGGGCGTCCTGGTTGCTGTTCATGGCGCTACCCGATGCAGGGCGCGCCGGGTGCGCGGTGCAGCTGGCCAGCACGCAAGCCGCCAGCAGTGCCATCAACGCCGCTTCAAGCCATCGCGCTTGTGCGTGCATCGTCGACCTCCGTGCGGTATTGCGTGCTGCCGGGCCCTGTTGCCGCGGGGCTCGAGGCGTGGCGGTCCAGCACGCGCTCGATCCGCACGAACACCTCGCGCAACACCTCGGCCTCGGGTAGCAGGGTCACCCGGAAGTGGTTGCGCCAGGGCACGTTGAAACTGGAACCGGGCACGACCAGCACGTGCTCGCGCTCCAGCAATTCCAATGCAAAGGCATGGTCGTCGAAGCCGTTGGCAGCGGCGCCAACGACGCCGGGGAAACCAAACATGGAGCCCTGGGGCGTGACCAGCGACAAGTGCTTGCTGGCCGCGCAGCTGTCGATCAGCGCGCGGCGTGTTTCATACAGGCGTCCACCCGGTCGGCACAGCGCGCCGATGGTGTCGGTGCCGTGCAGTGCCTGCTCGATCGCGTATTGGCCCGGCACGTTGGCGCACAACCGCAACGCACCGAGCAGGTCCATCGCATGGTGGAAGTCGCCGCACACCGCCGCATCCCCGGACAGCACCGCCCAACCCACGCGCCAGCCACAGGCGCGATGCACCTTGGACAAGCCGCCAAGGGACAGGCAGGGCAGGTCGCCAGCCAGCGGAGCGACGGGCTCGAACACGGCATCGTCGTACACGATGCCGTCGTAGATCTCGTCGACCATCAGCAACAGCCGATGCTGCCTGGCGATCGCGACGATGCGTTCCAGCAACGCACGCGGATACGTCGCGCCGGTCGGGTTGTTGGGATTGATCAGCACGATGGCGCGCGTGCGCGCAGTGACCAGCGCCTCGATCTCGTCGGGATCGGGCAGGAAGTCGTTGCCGGGCCTGCACGGGTAATACACCGGTCGGCCATCGTTGAGGATGGTGGCCGCCGACCACAACGGATAGTCGGGCGAAGGCAGCAGGATTTCATCGCCGGGGTTGAGCAGCGCGCGCAGGCTCAGGTCGATCAGCTCGCTGACGCCGTTGCCGACGAATACGCGCTCGGCCGTCGCGTCGGGCGTGCCGCGCTGCTGGTGGAACCGGGCGATGGCCTCGCGGGCTGCAGGCAGGCCCTGCTGATGGGTGTAGTGGTCACTGTCGTGGATATGGTCGACGATCGCGCGCTGCAGGTGCTCTGGCGCGCGGAATCCAAATGCGCCCGGATTGCCGATGTTGAGCTTGATCAGTTCGCGACCCTCGGCTTCAAGCTCGCGCGCCCGGTGGGCGAGTTCACCGCGGATCTCGTAACGGACTTCTGACAGGCGTTGGCGGGTCTGGAGGCTGGACATGTGTATTGGAGGGGCGCTGGAGGGGCCGGCAACGCGTCGCGCGTCGCATCAAGGGTGTGCGTGGGCGCCAGCCTAGCCGATAACCTGCCGCCAGGGCAGGTCGCATGGGCATACCGCCGGGGTCGGGACGAGGCTAGAATCGCGGCATGAAACTCTGTTGCCCTGCATGACTTGTCTGCGCGTCGCACCGCGACCCCGCTTGCCTAGACAACCACCACGCGTCGCCACGCGCCGCGCCGCGAAAAACCCTCGCCTGCCTCGTCGTTGCAACGCGCCGCCGCGCGCCATGAGACCCGCTTGGCGGGTGGTAACCGGTCATGACTGATCTCAGGGCGATCGGCTGGCCGCGCCGCGAGCACATATCGCTTGCCAACCCATTTCAACGCGCCGCCGCGCGCCATGAGACCCGCTTGGCGGGTGGTAACCGGTCATGACTGATCTCAGGGCGATCGGCTGGCCGCGCCGCGAGCACACATCGCTTGCCAACCCATTTCAACGCGCCGCCGCGCGCCATGAGACCCGCTTGGCGGGTGGTAACCGGTCATGACTGATCTCAGGGCGATCGGCTGGCCGCGCCGCGAGCACACGTCGCTTGCCAACCCATTTCAACGCGCCGCCGCGCGCCATGAGACCCGCTTGGCGGGTGGTAACCGGTCATGACTGATCTCAGGGCGATCGGCTGGCCCTTCCCCCACGAAATCACCAACCCCAGCTGGGCAGCACTTGTAACGAAACACCCGGCCGCCCGCCCGGCCCGCGTCACCGAGCAGCACCGCTCCGGCTACATCATTGCCGAAGGCCCGGGCGAGGGGTACACCGCTGAATCACCGCCGCAATGGCAGCGTCCGCCCAGCTACAAGAAAGGCAAGCTACCCCCCGAGGCACGCGCCGCGGTCGGTGACTGGGTGCTGGTCGAAGGCACCGGCGCCTCGGCTGCCATCGTCGCGTTGCTGCCACGGTACTCGGCGATCAAGCGCGCCGCGGCCGGCGAGCACTACCAGCAGCAGCTCATCGCCTCCAATATCGACACCGTGTTCGTCGTCTGCGGCCTGGACGCCGATTTCAATCCGCGCCGGATCGAGCGCTACCTGCTGCTCGTGCAAGGCAGCGGCGCAACGCCGGTGGTGGTGTTGACCAAGGCCGACACGACCGACGACAGCGACAGCGCGCTCGCCGCCCTGTCCGACATCGCGCAACGGGGCACCGCCGTGCTTGCGGTCAACGCCAAGGACCGCGACAGCGTCGCGCAACTGGAGCCGTGGTTGCAGGCGGGCAGCAGCATCGTCCTGGTGGGTTCGTCGGGTGCAGGCAAATCCACGCTGACCAATACCTTGCTGGGTACCGAAAGGATGAAGACCGGCATCGTGCGCGCCAGCGACGAGCGCGGGCGCCACACCACCACGCATCGCGCGCTGATCCCGCTGCCCTCGGGCGCCTGCATGATCGACACCCCCGGAATGCGCGAGCTCAAGCCAACCGGCGAGGAAGTGGTCGAGCAGAACTTCACCGACATCGAAGCCCTGGCGGCGCAATGCCGGTTCCGCGACTGCAAGCATGTCGGCGAACCCGGCTGCGCCGTGCGTGACGCGATCCAGGCCGGCACCCTGTCAGCCGGGCGATACGCCAACTACGCCAAGCTGCGCGACGAAGTGGCCGAAGCCGCCGGCAAGCTCGCCAACCGGCGTGCCGGCAAGTCCAACGAAAAAGCACCGGGCAAGCCGCCCAACAAACGCGGCGAAGAGAAATCCGGCAAGCGTTAGGAAGCTCCGTGAAGCATCCTGCTTTTCTTTCTTTTGTAGGAGCGGCTTCAGCCGCGAGCCCTTGATCTTGCTGTTGCCGTCGAGCCGTCGGCTTTGCATTCGTAGGAGCGACGTAAGTCGCGATCAGGTGTCCGGAAAAGCATCGCGACTTACGTCGCTCCTACAAAAGCAAACGGCCATAAGCCAAAAGCGCAGGTCAAAAGCTCGCGGCTGAAGCCGCTCCTACGAACAGCCCGACCGAACAGCCCGACCGAACAGGCCCGACCGAACAGGCCCGATCGAACAGGCCCGATCGAACAGGCCGATCGAACAGGCCGATCGAACAGGCCGATCGAACAGGCCGATCGAACAGGCCGATCGAGCGGGCCGATCGAGCGGGCCGATCGAAGAGCCCGATCGAACAGGCCGATCGAGCGGGCCGATCGAGCGGGCCGATCGAAGAGCCCGATCGAACAGGCCGATCGAGCGGGCCGATCGAAGAGCCCGATTGAAGGGCTGGTCAGGATGCCCACCCGTAGCGACCGGCAACCACGGCGGCACGCCATTGCCATCCACCGCACCCACGCCCACCATGCGCTGACACCATGACCATGCCTCCCGACATCGCACGCCACGCTGCACTCGACGAGCGCATGGTCGCCGCCGCGCGCGATATCAGGCTGCTCAGCCTGGTCAGTTGGCCGGTCCAGGTGCAGGACGCGTTCCTGTCGCGCCGTGCGCGCGGCAACACCGCGCTGCCGCGATTCGACTACCCCAGGCACGATTTCAGCGACACCCGCCGCGAGCTCGACGCGGTGGCCTCCGCCGCCGACCCCGACCACCCACTGGGCGGCTACCTGGTCGAGTCGGCGCAAGCCTGGTCGATTGCGGCCGAGTTGCTGGAGTCGCTCGGCACCACTGATGTCACCACCCATTCGATCCGCCTGTTCGGACGTCCGGATGAGCCGCTCCCCGGCAACGGGCCGAGCACGCGCGAGGCGGCGCGCCACTTCATCGCGATCGCCGACGAGCTCGACCAGGAGTTGCTGGCACCCGAGGAGCAGGTCGCCATTTCCGCAACCGCACTGCAACTGCAGCTGCAGGGCGACCTGGACAGCTTCTTCAACGGACGCATGATCGACGTCGTGCTCGATCCGCACCTGTTGTCCAAGGCCGCCGCCGGCGCCACCCGCATCCGCCTGCGTGCCGGCGCCACGTTCAGTGACTATGACCGCCATCAACTGTTGCAGCACGAAGCCCTGGTGCATTCGCTCACTGGCCTCAACGGCCGCCAGCAACCCCTGATGCAGAGCCTGTCGCTGTCCTCGCCACGTACCACCGCCACCCAGGAAGGCCTGGCGACATTCGCCGAGCAGATCACCGGCAGCATCGACATCGAGCGCATGAAACGGGTGTCGCTGCGGATCGAGGCGGTGGCGATGGCGCTGGAGGGTGCCGACTTTGTCCAGGTGTTCGAGTATTTCCTCGACGCGGGGCAGGACGAGATCGAGAGTTTCTCCTCGGCGCAGCGCGTCTTCCGCGGTGTGCCGCTGACTGGCGGCGCGGCGTTCACCAAGGACACCGTCTACCTGCGCGGGTTGATCGGCGTGCATACGTTTTTCCGCTGGGCGCTCAAGCACGGCAAGTTGCGGCTGTGCCGGCACTTGTTCGCGGGCAAGATGACGCTGGCCGACGCGATGCGTTTCGAGCCTTTGTTCGATGATGACGACGGCACCCCGGTGCTGCTGCCGGCGCGCTGGTTGCCACCCTGGATCGCGCGCGCCAATGGGCTGGCAGGCATGCTGGCGTTTTCGCTATTCGCCAACCGCATCCGCCTGGATGTGCTGTCCGATGAAGCGCCGTTGCTGGCGCTGCAGTCGGTGGACCACGTCAGGTGATACAACGGGTGGAAGCGTGGCGGGTGGCGGCGTAACTGCCGATCGTGCCGTGGCGTGACACGCAGGTCGTTTAGAATCGGACGCCTACCCGTCCCCCCGTGGTCATGATGCCCGACACGCCGCCGTCAAGCCCGCCGTCCAGCCCACCTGCCAACGCGCCATCGTCCGAGGGCCAGTCATCCGGGGGCATGGCTTCCGGGCCGGCGCAGACCGGCAAGTCGCTGCGCGAATCGGCGCTCGAGTACCACGAGTTCGCGCCCGCCGGGAAGATCAAGGTCGTCCCGACCAAGCCCATGGTCACCCAGCGCGACCTGGCGCTGGCGTACTCGCCCGGCGTCGCCTACGCCTGCGAGGAGATCGTCGCCGATCCCAAGGCCGCCAGCCGGCTGACCGCGCGCGCCAACCTGGTCGCGGTGGTCACCAACGGCACCGCCGTGCTCGGCCTGGGCGACATCGGCCCGCTCGCCGGCAAGCCCGTCATGGAAGGCAAGGGCATCCTGTTCCAGAAGTTCGCCGGCATCGACGTGTTCGACATCGAGCTGGACGAGCGCGACCCCGACAAGCTGGTCGACATCATCGCCGCGATGGAGCCGACCTTTGGCGGCATCAACCTGGAGGACATCAAGGCGCCGGAATGCTTCATCGTCGAGCGCAAGCTGCGCGAACGGATGAACATCCCGGTGTTCCACGACGACCAGCACGGCACCGCGATCATCGTCGGCGCCGCGATCCTCAACGCGCTGCAGATCGTCGACAAGGACATCGCCAAGGTCAAACTCGCCACGGCAGGTGCAGGTGCCGCCGGCATCGCCTGCCTGGACATGCTGGTCGCATTGGGCATGCAGGCCGAAAACATCCTCGCCGTGGATCGCGACGGTGTCATCTCCACCCAGCGCGACAACCTCGACCCCGACAAGCAACGCTACGCGCGCGACACCGACAAGCAATGCCTGGCCGACATCGTCGACGGCGCCGACATCTTCCTGGGCCTGTCCGCCGGCGGCGTGCTCAAGCCGGACATGGTCGCGACCATGGCCGACAAGCCGATCATCCTGGCGCTGGCCAACCCCGACCCGGAAATCCTGCCCGAGGACGCCAAGCGCGTGCGCCCGGACTGCATCATCGCCACCGGCCGCTCCGACTACCCCAACCAGGTCAACAACGCGCTGTGCTTCCCGTACATCTTCCGTGGTGCGCTGGACGTGGGCGCACGCGAGATCGACGAGTCGATGAAGCTGGCCTGCGTGCGCGCGATCGCAAAGCTGGCGCAGATGGAATCCTCCGACCTGGGCGCTGCCTATGGCGGTGAGCTCCCCAGCTTTGGCCCGGAATACCTGATCCCGCGTCCGTTCGATCCGCGCCTGCTGGTCGAACTTGCGCCTGCGGTTGCCAGGGCCGCGATGGAATCGGGCATCGCCGACCGCCCGATCGAGGACTTCGACGCCTACGAAGAGAAGCTCGGCCAGTTCATCCATCGCACCGGCCTGGTGATGAAGCCGGTCTACGACCGCGCCCAGTCCGACCTGCAGCGCGTGGTGTATGCAGAAGGCGAGGAAGAAACCGTCCTGCGCGCCGTGCAGACCATCATCGACGACAAGATGGCGCACCCGATCCTGATCGGCCGTCCGGACGTGATCCAGAACCGGATCGAGCGCATGGGCCTGCGGATGCGCGAAGGCGTCGACTTCGAGCTGACCAACATCAACGACGACCCGCGCTTCAACGCGTACTGGCAGCAATACCACGCCCTGACCGAGCGCCGCGGCGTCACCCCGGCCGCGGCCAAGAACCTGATCCGCTCGCGCCCGACCCTGATCGCCGCGCTGATGGTCGAGCGTGGCGAAGCCGACGCCATGATCTGCGGCATCGTCGGCCGCTACCACAAGAAGCTGGGCTACCTGCGCAGCGTGTTTTCGCTCGACCCGGGCGTCGAAAGCACCTCGGCGATGACCGGCGTCATCAACGAGCAGGGCACCTGGTTTTTCCTCGACACCCACGTCCAGCCCGACCCCTCGGCCGAGCAGATCGCGGTGGCCACCCTGCAGGCGACCTACCGGCTGAAGCTGTTCGGCATCGAACCGCGTGTCGCGTTGCTATCGCACAGCAACTTCGGCAGCCACGACGACCCCAGCGCGCAGAAGATGCGCAAGGTACTGGCACTGGTGCAGGCGCGCGCACCGCGGTTGCAGATCGACGGCGAGATGATGGCCGACACCGCCTGGGACCCGGACGTGCGCCAGCGCATCTTCCCCAACAGCAAGCTGCTTGGCCGCGCCAACCTGTTCGTCATGCCCAGCCTGGACGCCGCCAACATCACCTACAACATGGTCCGCGTCATGACCGACGGCGTCGCCATCGGCCCGATCCTGATGGGCATCGACAAACCCGCGCACGTCCTCACCCCCGCCAGCACCCCGCGCCGCGTCATCAACATGACCGCCATCGCCGCCGTCGAAGCACAAATCCGCAAGACCCAGCGTGGTTACGGCCGCTAGCCAAAAAGCGCTGCCCATGTAGGAGCGCCTTCAGGCGCGAGCTCTTCCCCGGTTCAAACCACGCCCGGGCACAAACAAACTCCATCACGCAAAGCGTCATGCCCTTGTAGGAGCGCCTTCAGGCGCGAGCTCTCGCCTCGCCCACCCAAACCGCATCCCAAAACGGATAATCCCCCAACCGCGCCACCAACCCCGCCCGCACCGGATTCATCACCAGATACCGCGCCGCTGCAACCAGGTCCTCATCCGCGCGCAACGCCCGGTCATGAAACGCGCGCGCCCACACCGCTCCCAACCCCGCATGCGACTGCCTCAGCCGTCGCGCACTGCACCCCTTCACTCGACCGACGCAAGGGCCCATGTCGTCATGGCAGCCCAGCTCGATCAGCCCATGCCAATGATCCGGCATCAAGACCCAGGCCAATAGGCGGGAACGCTGCCAGCGCGAAGGTGCGGACAACAGCCGTGCCGCGTGCGCAGCAATGTCCCAATCAACAAAATGGGGTTGCCGGTCACGGGTCGTGAAGGTGACCAGGTAGACCTGGCCTGCGACTGACTGCCGACCCTTGCGCAAGGCTTCGTGTGCGTAGCTCATGCGACCAGCGTGGAACCACGACGCGAATTGCGGTATCGGCGGGTGACGGATGCGGGCGTAGGAAAAGCCCCAAGAGCTCGCGGCTGAAGCCGCTCCTACGAAGAGCGGTGCCGTTGTAGGAGCGGCTTCAGCCGCGAGCTCTTAACCACCCCCTGCTAGAATCCATACTCTAAAAAACCCCACGACAAAGGCGCGGCACAGGGCCGCGCGGAGCCCGCGCATGAACTGGTTGAACGAGCTGCTGCAAAACGATCCGGACCCGACCGAGACCCAGGAATGGATCGAGTCGATCAAGGCCGTGCTCGACCACGACGGCCCGGAGCGCGCGCACCAGCTGCTTGACGGCATGGTCGAGATGACCCGCCGCGCCGGCGCCCAGCTGCCGTTTTCCCCGACCACCGAATACATCAACACCATCCCCGCCGGGCAGGAGGCCAAGGCCCCCGGCGATTCGCAGATCGAATGGAAGATCCGCTCGATCATCCGCTGGAACGCCATGGCCATGGTGGTGCGCGCCAACCGCAAGCCCGGCGACCTGGGCGGCCACATCGCCAGCTTCGCCTCCGGCGCCACGCTCTACGACGTCGGCTTCAACCACTTCTGGCGTGCGCCGTCCGACGACCATCCCGGCGACCTGCTCTACATCCAGGGCCATTCATCGCCGGGCATCTACGCGCGCTCGTTCCTGGAAGGCCGCATCAGCGAATCCCAGCTCGACCACTTCCGCATGGAAGTCGACCGCCGCGGCATCAGCAGCTACCCGCACCCGTGGCTGATGCCCGAGTACTGGCAGACGCCCACCGTCTCCATGGGCCTGGGCCCCATCGCCGCCATCTACCAGGCGCGCAACTGGAAGTACCTCGAAGGCCGCGGCCTGATGCCCAAGACCGACCGCAAGGTCTGGTGTTTCCTGGGCGATGGCGAAACCGACGAGCCCGAATCCCTGGGCGCGATCTCGGTCGCCGGCCGCGAAGGCCTCGACAACCTCATCTTCGTCGTCAACTGCAACCTGCAGCGCCTCGACGGCCCGGTGCGCGGCAACGGCAAGATCATCCAGGAGCTCGAAGGCCAGTTCCGCGGCGCCGGCTGGAACGTCATCAAGACCATCTGGGGCAGCTACTGGGATCCGCTCCTGGCCCGCGACACCACCGGCAAGCTGCGCCAGCTGATGATGGAAACCGTCGACGGCGAGTACCAGAACTGCAAGGCCTTCGGCGGCAAGTACACGCGCGACAACTTCTTCGGCAAGTATCCCGAGACGGCAGCCCTTGTCGCCAACCTCAGCGACGACGACATCTGGCGCCTCAACCGCGGCGGCCACGACCCGCACAAGGTCTATGCCGCGTACGACGCAGCCGTCAACACCACCGGCATGCCCACCGTCATCCTGGCCAAGACCGTCAAGGGCTACGGCATGGGCGCGGCCGGCGAGGCGCTCAACCCCACGCACGGCACCAAGAAGATGGACGACGAAGACGTGCGCGCCTTCCGCGACCGCTTCCAGATCCCGATCACCGACGACCAGCTCAAGGACGGCGCGATCCCGTTCTACCACCCGGGCAAGGACTCGCCCGAAGTCGAATACATGCTGTCGCGCCGCGAAACCCTCGGCGGCTTCCTGCCGCAGCGCCGGACAAAAAGCGACGACTCACTCGAAGTCCCCAAGCTCGAGACCTTCGACCGCCTGCTCAAGTCCACCGGCGAGCGCGAGATCAGCACCACCATGGCCTTCGTGCAGATGCTCAACATCGCACTGCGCGACAAGACCCTCGCCCCGCGCATCGTCCCCATCGTCGCCGACGAGGCGCGCACCTTCGGCATGGAAGGCATGTTCCGCCAGCTGGGCATCTACGCCCCGCGCGGCCAGAAGTACAAGCCGGTCGACCGCGACCAGCTGATGTACTACCGCGAGGACCAGGCCGGGCAGGTGCTGGAGGAAGGCATCACCGAGGCCGGCGCCTTTGCCAGCTGGATGGCCAGCGCCACCAGCTACAGCACCAACAACCTGCAGATGCTGCCGTTTTACATCTACTACTCGATGTTCGGCTTCCAGCGCATCGGCGACAGCGCCTGGCAGGCCGGCGACATGCGCTCGAGAGGTTTCCTGCTGGGCGCCACTGCCGGCCGCACCACGTTGAACGGCGAAGGCCTGCAGCACGAAGACGGCCACTCCATGGTCCAGGCCGGCTTCATCCCCAACTGCCGCAGCTACGACCCCACGTTCGCCTACGAAGTCGTCACCATCATCCAGCACGGCATGCAGCGCATGCTCACCGAGCAGCGCGACGAGTACTGGTACGTCACCCTGATGAACGAAAACTACACCCACCCGGAGATGCCCGAAGGCAGCGCCGAAGGGATCATCAAGGGCATGTACCTGTTGAAGGACGCCGGCAAGCCCAAGAAGGGCGAGCTGCGCGTGCAACTGCTGGGCAGCGGCACCATCCTGCGCGAAGCCATCGCCGCCGCCGAACTGCTGGACAAGGACTTCGGCGTCACCGCCGACATCTGGTCCTGCCCCAGCTTCAACGAGCTGATGCGCGACGGCCAGGACGCCCAGCGCGACAACCGCCTGCATCCCGAAGCCAAGAAGCCGCGCGTCCCTTACGTGACCGAGCAACTGGAAGGTCGCCAAGGCCCCGCCATCGCCGCCACCGACTACATCCGCAACTACGCCGACCAGATCCGCGAGTTCGTGCCGATGCGCTACAGCGTGCTGGGAACCGATGGCTACGGCCGCAGCGATACGCGTGCCAATTTGCGGCGGCACTTCGAGGTCGACCGCAACTACATCGCGCATGCCGCGATCGCGGCACTGGCTGCGGAAGGCAAGATGACCGCCAAGGATGTTGCGCGGGCGATCAAGCAGTACAAGATCGACACCGACAAACCTAACCCGATCACGGTCTAAAGCCCCCTCCCTTTGCCGACGGCGAAGGGGAGGGCTGGGGAGGGGTAGCGGCCGTAGGCCGCCGCTTCTAACCCAAGCCATCGCAAGGACGCGACAACGCGACCCAGTATTCGGGACATCTAAAACGCGACGGTTGGCACGAGGTCGCCCGGCGAGGCAGTCACCGCCAGCTCAAACACCCCATCAAACCCGGCCGCGTGACAGTCCCGGGCAAGCCGGGCGATGATGTCCCACCCGGCACGCTCAACAGCATCCTCAAGCAAGCCGGACTCAAGAGGTGACGCCGTGCGCTACGCCATCGTGATCGAAAAAGCCGAAGCCAACTACGCCGCCTACGTGCCTGACCTTCCCGGTTGCGTTACGACAGGCGCCACGGTCGCCGAAGTTGAGCAGGGCATCCGTGAAGCGATCGAACTGCATCTGGCGGGTTTGCGCGAGGACGGCCAACCGATCCCGCAGCCGTCCAGTGCGGTCGAGTATGTGGATATCGCGGCATAGGCGAAACGGGATTTTGAAGCAAATCGAATGACGCGCATGGCACTCAAGACCACCGCCTGGAATTCGGCCGACTACCTCAAGACCGACGCCGATCGCACCGCCTATCTCGAAGCCTGCCTGGAAGAGGCGCCCGACGACGCTGCCTTCATCGCCAACGCACTGGGCACCGTCGCCCGCTCGCGCAACATGAGCCAGCTCGCCCGGGATACCGGCCTGACCCGCGAAGGCCTGTACAAGGCGCTGTCGGCCGACGGCAACCCCAGTTTCGACACCGTGCTCAAGGTGATGCGCGCATTAGACGTGCGCCTGACGATGGCCGGCGGCCCGTCGCCGGCGAAGCCGCGTCCCCGCAAACCGGCAGGGGCTGGAACGAAGGGCAAGCCCGCCACGCGGGCGCGGCGTCCGGCCTGATGCTATTTCGCGCGTCGATGACTACTGGGAACGCAGACATGGCCCGCCAGCAACAAGACCCCGTCAGCGCCGGCGACATATTCTTCGAGGAGTACACCTAGCCGCACAGCATCAGCCTCAATGCGCTGGCGTGTGACGCCGGCGTGCCCTCGAAAAGCTCCGTTTAATCGTCCACCTCCATCCCTTAAATCGATTCAATTATCGGCACATAGCTATTCATTGTCGCAATTGACAGATGACATACATGTCATTACTATTATCTTTGCTCCTTGCGGGGAGCTCCTGATGCCCAGCCAACCTGGCCCGGCGAACCAACCCGAGGTAAAGACAATGAGTCAGTTCAAATCAACGGATTCGATCCTGTGGACATCTCCGCTGCGCGAGGCAATCGTCGCAATCAAGGTGAAGAATCTTGCTCATCTTTTCGTGAGCACCTACGACACACAGGATCCCGATAGCCCCGCCCCGAATAAACATGGATATCAGCGAAATCCAGACGATAAGCGATTCAAGCAAATCGGGATGTACTTCGCTGAAAATCCTTATCTCGTCCCTCCGATTTTGGTGTCGGTGCGGCTGAAGACCAACAGTGACATAAGCAAAGCCTCCGAACTGATTGCAGCTCAGAATTTCAAGGAGCTGAAATCAACGTTCGGCTCGCACATTGCCTCGGTTATCGACGGGCAACATCGAATTGGCGGAATGCTTCACGCGGCTAAGAACGATAAGGACTTCGCGGAGTACCTGGTTCCTATTGCGCTGTTTTTCGGTCTTGAATATGAGCAAGAAGCCGAAGTATTCAACACGATCAATTCCAGCCAGAGGAAACTTCCGAAGGCTCTAATTGAAGTCACGAAAGGTGATATTTCAGAGCGAGGTGAAGTTTCTCACGCACAGTTGGTGAGGAAGATTGCGTTCGGTGTGGCGCGAGATAAGGACTCTGTATGGTTCGACCAGATCAACATGACGGGCGGAAGAAGCCCTGGCCAGAAAGTTACCTATGAAGGACTTCGAAGATCCGTTGCAAATATGTTCCCGGCGAACCTTTTGAGCCGTCTAAAACAAGCAAGTCTCAATCCTCTTGATGATGTTGCGAAACCATTCTGGAGCCATGTGAGTGAACTTTTTCCTGATGCCTGGAATGGCACGACGCGAACCGTTCGTGATCCGGACACTGATGAATCGCGCGAAGAGATTGTCCAATACAGATTGAAGGAGCTGGTGGGAGTCGCTTCGTTGAGTCGGCTTGGACAAGACATTGTCAGCAGTAGCGTCGAAGCGTTTCAGGAGTACGGCATAGATTTCAACCTGGCAATGAAGAAGAAAATGAGCCGGCTTGCACACGTTGACTGGGAAAAAACCGATTCGAACCCCTGGATGGCGTCGCAAGCAGGCTTCGCTGGTCAATCCAAGCTATATGGCGACCTTCATCGACTTGTATATGAGGGAGTCGATCCAAGAGGGAACGAGGTTTCATGAACGAATAGGTGCCCCCGAGCCCTGCCGGCAAGAGGTGTTTCCCGGGGTGCGCCTTTTGGATCGGTAGCATTTAGCAAGCCCTACCTATGGGTCTTTCTTAGAGGCGGCATCACGATCGGCTTGAAGAAATTGAAGTGTTTAAGCCGCAATGGGGGCTCACCATCCTACTTCCACTGTGCAATCATCAGATTGTGCGCACTGCGGAGCGTGTTAGTGAAACGCCTCAACCAGGGAGAACAAAATGGGCCGTGATCGGAACGACAACCGTAGTGACAGCCTGAATCCGAATAACGATGCGTACGACAATGCTATGGACAACCACTCGAATCAGCTGAGTCCGAACAATGACGCATATCAGGGCGACGACGCCGAATAGAGTGGATGCTGCGTAGACGTTGGGGCGCTTCGGCGTAGGGCTGGGAATGGCACTCTCAATCGGCGCTGGCGTCGTCAAGAAATGTACTGATGGCCTGCCAGCTTGCAGAGCCGCGTGAAGGGGAGAATTGATCTTGGCTCACTGGCAATTTCGCCCGCTGAATCCGAATGAGACTTCGGGTTCAAGTATCGCCGACGACAACTTCGCGGATGAAGAGCGAACTAGCGTCGAAATTCTGGTTCGTGAAACACTCCAAAATCCTCTGGATGCACGCAGAAGCGACAGTGTTGTCCGCGTGGAGTACAAGCTGGTCACGGTGGGCCTAGCCGGGAGCGACTTTGCGCGCTCTATCTTCTCCGATGACTGGATCAAGCACTTCCGCGCTGGCGAGCTGATCGACAGCGACGAACGACCGGCGCAGATCAGCTTTCTCGTAGTCGAGGACTTCGGAACGACTGGCCTTGAAGGTTGCTACACGGACTCCTCGCGTGAAGGATCTACCGAGAACTGGAACGCATTCTGGTTCCGCGAGGGCGAGGGTGCGAAAGCGACCAAATCCAATGGCGGAGCAGGACAGGGCAAGATAACCCTTTACTTGGCCAGTAAGTGGCGCAGCGTCTTTGCTCTTACAAAGCGGAAGTCTGATGGCATCGAACTTCTCTTCGGTTGTTGCCGCTTCAAGCGCAATTACAAGCTACCCGGCGACGATAATCGCTGGGCAAAGGAAGCCAGATGGAGTGCAACCAGCGATCACAGAGAGCTGGCGCGGCCCATCATGAAGCTTCCAATGATTGATGGAATGAAAGCCGATCTGGGATTGACCAGAGGTTCGGAATTCGGCACTACATTCGTGGTGCCTATGCCCGCCGAGGACATCACAGAAATTGCTCTACGCAACGCAGTGGTAAATGAATTTTTCTTTGCCATTAATCGGGGCCGGTTGGTCGTGAAGATTGGCGATGTCACTCTGGACGCGTCAAGCATAGAATCCGTGGCCAGCGCCATGGGCAATGATTGTCGCCTTGCAAAAGGCTATCGTGAATTTCTGGCACTGACAGCCCGAAGCACTGGCGAAGCAGTGACCGCAACAGCCAGGGATACATGGACAAGCGAAACAAAATTGACTCCCTCGTCGTTCGATGAAGTGGAATTGTTGTTACTGAGAGAAAAGTTCGCAAAATCTGAGCTGGTAGCCGTGGATTTTCCCATCCAGGTCAAAAAGAAGGAGCCGAAGGAAGTTTCGGTTGCAAAATTTCGCGTTTTTCTTCAACAGGATGAGGGCGCAGAGCAAAGCCAGGAGTTGTTCGTCCGCCAGGATTTGGGCATAGATGGCGAGAAGAGGCTAAGGGCGGCGCGGACCATAGCCCCGGTAATGGCGCTCACATTTATTCAAGACTCGAAGTTGTCAGATTTGCTGGTTGCAGCAGAAGAACCGACCCATCGCAATTGGAACGCCAAGCGACCGAGGGTCGTGGCGCTGTATTCGTCATCGAACGCTGTCCTGAATGCAGTGCGTAATGCTGCGCTGCGACTCGTACAGCTGATATCACCAGCGGGTCAAAAGGATGAAGTCGCATTGGCGGCCTATTTTTCTGACCCGTCCTCAGAGCCGGCCAAGCGGCTAGGTGGTGGTGGAGCAACACCTGATGCACCCAGAGGCGATCCTCTGCTTCCAGAAGATATTCCGAAGGCAAAACCTAAGCCCATCTCGGTGAAGCTGTCGGATGACGGTTTCGAAATTCGTGCGCTGCCGTCGGAGGACTTTAGCTTTCCGATTGATTGCAAGGTGACGCTCGCTTATGCAACCGCAGTCGGTGACGCATATAGGCTCTGGGATGCCGCGGACTTCTGGATCGGAGACGAAAGTGTACACCCGCGCCTTCACTCTGACGTTTCTGAGTTAAGAACGAATCTCAACGTCATGAGCTTTCGATTGAACAGTCAGGCATCGTGGCTATCGGTTGCAGGCTTCGATTGCAAGCGCCAGCTTGAGATCCGCGTCAGGTATCAGGAGGTGCTCGATGGGGCAGATAACGAGAACGACTAATCCCACCGGCTTAAGGCAGATCGAAAAGAGGCACTTTACCGTCCGGGTCAAGGACGAGGGCTTGAACGGCAGAGTCTTCTGGCTTGAACGTTTTGACTTCGAGGCGGCGAAAATTGATTCATCAGTGCAAGTAGGCTGCATCGCTCACGCCGGTAGCACCGAAGAATATTTCGACCTTGGTGCGGTATCGGACTTCAAGAAAACGCCGTCGAGCCTAAGTGGAATTGCGACTGACAAGCCATTGAAGTTCCGATTTATCTTAAACGAGTCTGGCGAGTCATTGCTCGTGGGCTACGCGGACGGCATCCGAGCGTTGGATGAGGCCGGAACTCTTGGTTCAAGCCTCGTTGACATCGAGCCCACCGATTTACACGGTGGCTCTTGGAAACTGACTCTTCCAGAAGGGGCTGGGGCAGGCGAAAAGCCTAATGTCCTGGTGGAAAGAGCTCTCTTCCCAACTGCAATCTCCGCTGCCAATCACCCTTGGTTCGGAGTGCTTGTCATGCCCGAGGTCATGCGTCAGATTGCCATGGCAATCGCAGAGAATCCTTCTGCAATGGACGATTCGGAGTCCTGGATTGCACCCTGGGCTGATTTCATCACCGCCTTGGGTGTCGCTCTTCCCATCGACGATGAGGATGACGATATCCCGGCTCAACAAGCTTGGGCGGACGAAGTGGTCTCCAGATTCGTAGCCAAAAGTATATTCAAGCACCAAATGACGAAGGTCTTGGCGGAGATGGACGGCGAGCAGACATGACTATCCAACTCAGATCCTTAAACGACTCCGGGATTGCGAAGTTCTCGGTTTGGCTCGATAACCCTGTGGGGGCCCCTCCAAAACACTTGCTGGAGGATGATTCGGCCACTGAAACAGTTGATGGGGCATACGAGCTCGACCCACTAAGGGTGTTCCCGAGCAGCTACGAGCTCGGTAAGTATCTGTCTAAGGTCGTTTTCAGTAGAAGTGCGGACAGGTTTGTCCTGCTGTCAAATCATGGGATGTGGGCCTGGATCTCGCTGGTCTTCATTGACAGCCTGCTGAAGAGAGGGCGCGGGGCCGGCGCAGCCAAGCCACTGGCAAAGCCGCACTACATCATGCAATCGCCGCGGCTCGCGTACCGGCTTATTGTGCGGACGGCTTGGGACCTCGTCTGCCTGCACGGCGAGGCCGCCAGGGTTGCCTTAGGTTCCACGAAATCGCCTTGGGGAGAAATGGCCGAGCAGATGACGGCCCGCCAAGAAATCTACGCGCATCGGAGCTATTGGCCAGTAGCCAACACGCTATACGCCACGCCCGATGGCTCAGTGAAGACAGGAGCGAGTTCGAAGCGATCCAAGGAAGCAAGACGCGACCCCAAGAGCAAGGCGGGACTGGGCGGTGTCCGCCGCCTCCCGTTTACGTTTAAGCAGTTCGAGCGCACCTACAACCTCCGCCAGATGACGGGTGACCGCATAGTGAGCCTATTGCCACCCGAGTACGAGAGATGGCGTAGCGCCTAGCAGTCAGCGGGAACAGCACACGTTTACGCTCTCCACAAGCACTCTAGTCGGTCGGCAGTAGATGGAACCGACTTAGACAGCAGGATCGGCCTGTCCTAGCCTTACGCTGGAACGCCATTTCGATGCGTGCCTAGTGGACACTGACCAGATTGATCCATACTTGCGACTTGGTCAGGGTGGAAGTAAAGAATGGCGACTTTTGTTGATCTATTCTGCGGCGCGGGCTTTGGCGCGCGCGGTGCCGTTCGGGGCGGTGGCATTCCTCTACTCGGACTAGACGCATGGAGTCTTGCCACCCAGACCTACAAGACCAATTTCCCGCAGGCGGACGTCCTTACTGAGAGGATCGAGAGCGTTTCGGCGAGTGAGCTCGGGGCGAAATACAGGCCGGATGTGCTCCTGACCTCCCCAGAGTGTACCTCGCACTCAATTGCCCGTGGTGCAAAACCTAGCTTGGAGAAGAGCCGTGAGACGGCAATTGGTATTGTCCCGTGGGTCAGGGCAATGGAGCCAAGATGGGTCATAGTGGAGAACGTCAATCGGATGAGGAAATGGGATCGCCATGACGAGTTGGTGCAGAGCATAGAAGCGCTTGGCTACACAGTCAGTGATCTATTCCTGAATTCCGCTGATTTCGGTTCAGCCCAAGCTCGTAAGCGCATGTTCCTCGTCTGTGACATGTTTGGGACCAAGGTCACCCGGAAGGATCTCCTCGCACTGGTTAGAACTCGGAGGAAGACGGCTAAGAACATTATCAACTGGAAAGCGAACTACCCAGTCGCGCCGCTACGGAAGCCAGGGCGAGCCAAGGCAACGTTGGAGCGGGCGGAGCGGGCCATAAAGAAGATAGGTACGGGCGTACCGTTCCTCATCGTCTATTACGGCTCCGACTATGCCGGAGGCTGGCAAGCGTTAGATGTTCCGCTTCGCACTGTTACTACAGTAGATCGCTTTGGTCTTGTGACATGGAAAGGGAAAACGCCTTACATGCGAATGCTTCAGCCAGATGAGCTGCTCGTCGCGATGGGAGGTTCTACGGACCACGTTCTTCCGCATGGCAACCGGCGGGAGAAGGTGAAACTTTGCGGCAACGGCGTGTGTTCAGATGTCATGACCCCGATCTTCCTATGGATCGCGCAAGAGCAGGCCAAGCGAGCGGATCTCCGCTGAACAAGCTGGTCGAGGTAATACCTCCAGCCAACCGTCCACCTGCATCGGGGTCTGCGGCCCAAAACGGGGTCAGGTTCACTTATCAGGCGGGATTGCGCGCCGTAATTGCAGGATCCAACAACGGGGTCAGGTTCACTTGCAACATAGAAAAGGGATCAGTTTCATGGGCCAGAGCGGGGCCAACCATTCCACGCTACGTGCCTCTCCGAACAAGAGCGAATAGAGCCACCCACAAAAAAACCACGCGACCAGATCCCTCCAGCCGCGTGGCCCTTACTACTTGGCGGTGACCAACTGCTGCAGGACGCCGTCCAGGCCGCCGAACACAGTCAGCTTGTCGATCTTCTCGGTCACCTTCTCCAGAGCCTCCAGCTCCTTCAGGCGCGTCAGCGCCGGGCTGCCCTCCATCAGCTTGGCGGTGTTGAGCAGGCCACGCGTGGCGTTGGCCTCCTCGCGACGGCGGATGACGTTGGCCTGGGCCGCTTTCTCCGCCTGCACGACGCTGTTGAGGATGTCCTTCATCTCGCCCGGCAGGATCACGTCCTTGACGCCGACGCCCAGCACCTCGATGCCGAACTCGCTGACGCGGCCACGCACGTAGCCAAAGATGTCGGCGTCGAGCGAGGCCTTGTCGCCCAGCAACTCGTCCAGCGTCTTGGCGGAGACCGCCTTGCGCAAGCCGTACTGCAGCTCGCGGTAGACGTAGTCGCTGTACTTGGCGACCTTGGTACGTGCGGCCACCGGGTCGGTGATGCGGATGCTGGCGGCCAGGTTGACGCGCAGGCTGACCTTGTCAGAACAACGGGGTCAGGTTCACTTATCAGGCGGGATTGCGCGCCGTAATTGCGGAAGAAAATGGCTCGGGTTCATTTAGCGGTCCAAAACAGGGTCAGGTTCACTTACAACATAGAAAAGGGATCAGGTTCATGGGCCAGAGCGGGGCCAACCATCCCACGCTAAGTGCCTCTCCGAACAAAAGCGAATAGACCCACCCACAAAAAACCACGCGACCAGATCCCTCCAGCCGCGTGGCCCTTACTTCTTGGCGGTGACCAACTGCTGCAGGACGCCATCCAGGCCGCCGAACACAGTCAGCTTGTCGATCTTCTCGGTCACCTTCTCCAGAGCCTCCAGCTCTTTCAGGCGCGTCAGCGCCGGGCTGCCCTCCATCAGCTTGGCGGTGTTGAGCAGGCCACGCGTGGCGTTGGCCTCCTCGCGACGACGGATGACGTTGGCCTGGGCCGCCTTCTCCGCCTGCACGACGCTGTTGAGGATGTCCTTCATCTCGCCGGGCAGGATCACGTCCTTGACGCCGACGCCCAGCACCTCGATGCCGAACTCGCTGACGCGGCCACGCACGTAGCCAAAGATGTCGGCGTCGAGCGAGGCCTTGTCGCCCAGCAACTCGTCCAGCGTCTTGGCGGAGACCGCCTTGCGCAAGCCGTACTGCAGCTCGCGGTAGACGTAGTCGCTGTACTTGGCGACCTTGGTACGTGCGGCCACCGGGTCGGTGATGCGGATGCTGGCGGCCAGGTTGACGCGCAGGCTGACCTTGTCGCGGGTCAACAGCTCCTGGCCCGCCACCTCCAGCGACTGCACGCGCAGCTCGATGGTCTCGACGCTGACGTTCTTCTGGAAGTTCCAGAAGGCGTAGGCGCCCGGGCCCAGCGTGCGCACCAGCTTGCCGTCGATGAACAGCAGACCCGCGGACTCGACCGGGACGACCAGCGACACCGCCAGGCGCTCGAGCATGCCCAGCTGGCGCAGGCGCTTGACCACGCCGGCATCGACTTCGAGGCTGTCGGCCAGCGACACGGCGCGCACCTGGACGCAGACCAGCCCCTTCCAGTACAGCTTGCGCGTGCCCGGTGCCAGCACGTCCTCCAGCTTGCCGTCCTTCATCACCAGGCCGACTTCATCCATGCCCAGGTTGGCGACGACAAACGTGTCGGCGATGCGGTCGCCTAGCACGGCGATCAGCAGCTCGGTGTCCTTGCCGGCGTACTCCGGCTTGGCGATGTCGTGCACACCGACCTCGACCCGCTTGAGCGGATCAAACCAGCGGTACACGCCCGGCGCGAGTACGCGGACGAACTGACGGTTGCGATACACCAGGCCGCGCTCGCCGTCACCGATCACGACCCTCTTGGTCCAGAACATTGGGAATTCTCCTTGGTTGGCTCTGGTGGTCCGATCCGATTGGTGGTGCACGCGATGGATCGGGTGTCGCGCTGCCTGCGTCCTGAAGGAAACAGGCAAGTGGAACGAGTGCTTTGAACTACGTGCCCTTCCGCCCGTCATCCCCGCGAAGGCGGGGATCCATGGACGTCATGCCATCAAGTGCAACGTCCATGGATTCCCGCCTTCGCGGGAATGACGGTTTCGTCGGGCGTCGTTCGGGAATTTCGGTTTGGTGGGGCGTCGTTCGGGAATGACGGTTTGGTGGGGCGTTATTCGCAAATGACGGTGGTTTGAATGCTGTTCAAAGCGATTTGTAAGGTGGAAGCGCCCCTGGCGTCGCTGCCGCGGAATCCGCGTGCGCTTGGCAGCGGGTGGTCGCCGTCGGCGCACGCAGGGCGATGACGCTGCCGAGCGTGGGCGTGTTGCGACCGCCGGCCCGCCTTGCGGGCGTGGATCCGGCGACAGTGCCACTGTGGTGCTCCGTTGCACGCCGCACACGCGGTGCGGCGCTTGGCGAAACGCCACGCGGGGCGCTTCCTGTGGTGGGCTTGCGCCCGTGTAACGACTGACAGGTCGTTCTTGGAGCGGGAGTCGAACCCGCGACACTCGGTGTCTGAGACCGATGCTCTACCCATCTGAGCTATCCAGTGGTGGACGAGCCGGATTCGAACCGGCGGCCAACGGCTTGCACCGTTGCTCTTCCCCTGAGCTACCGTCCGCTCTCGAAACATCGTCGCCTGCTCCCCGGCATACGCCACGGCAACGCCGCGCGCACCGGATGGGCGTGGTCTTCAAACCACCAACCCATGCCGCTGGAAAAGCGCTTGTCGATGTTTCGCATTGACGTCTCGTCGAAGACGCCAATCCATGTGCGATCGCATCGGCATGCCACCCGTGCCGAAGCATCCAGGCACGGCGCTCGAAGCGCCTCTGGCGGTCTTCCCCTGCTTCGGACACCTGGGTCCGGATGCTTCGGGGCGCGCGATGCAATCGCGTTTTTCCAGTACTCGATCCTTGGCGGACGCAAAAACAAAAACGCCCCCGGGTGGCGACCCGAGGGCGTTCGCGTTGGCCTCGGGAGATCGGGGTGACCGATCTCCGCAGGCGGGATCAGTCGAGTAGGGTGAAGTCCATGCGCGCGCTTTCGTCGCACGGCAGGCCGCACGCGGCCGTGCCGGGGCCGAAGGGCCGCAGGGCAGTCGTGTTGGCGATGTGCAGGAATGACTTCATGGAAATGCGTGTTTCAAAAAAACGCCGTGACGGCGAAGGCCGCGAACCTTACGCGCGGTTGTTGCACGATGCAAGTGGTTTGCCGACGAACGGTCGTTGTCTTGCTTGAGTGGTGCGCAATAAAAGCGAAGAGCTCGCGGCTGAAGCCGCTCCTACAACAGCGGCGCTTTTCGTAGGAGCGGCTTCAGCCGCGAGCTCTTCGCATTCCAAAAAAAACTAATGACATCGCTGCCCGTACGCAGGCCGGTTACCACCCGAAACCGCCTCCGCTTCGCTTGCATAGCGCCCCCGTTTAGTCGCGCCGTAATAGCGCGTGCCCGGGCAGTGATAGACGTGCGAGCCGGTGTTGATCCAGACCCGAGTGGCCTGGCCACTTTGGGTCGGCGCCAATGACTGGATGATGCCGGACTGCACGCGCCCGATTTCGTCGGGTGAGCAGGGTTTGCCGTAAGCGGCGCGATAGCCGTGGGTGGCGGCGGCGGACTCGCTCATGTGCTTGCCATGCTTCGTGTTGCCGTAATACCTGGTATGCGGGCAGTGGTAGACGCCGGAGTTGGTATTGACCCAGACATCGGCTGCGACGGCGTTGGCAAGTGGCGCCAGTGCCAGCAGCGCGAGTAGCCAGAAGATGAGAAGGCGGCTTCGGTGGGATTGCGATGCGTTCATGTCATCCCCCAATGGCATGAGTGGTGGAATGACGATAACGCGGTTCGCGGAAAAGGCAGGCCGCTTGTTGCGGAGCAGACGGCTTGCCAGCAGGTGCGCGCGTCTTGGGGCGGCAGTCACTCCAATCAGAGGGCACGGTAGGCAACAGGGTCAGGTCCCGCATGCCTTCATCGCAGTGACCGGCGTCCTGTGCCCTTTGATCGGCATTTCGTCGGACGTCGATCGCAATGGCCGCTAGATCCACATAGAGTCGTTATCTGGCTTGGAGCATGAGCACGCCCCAAGCGCGATGTCCCCCGTGCCCGCAACCCGCCCGCTGCTGGACGACTGCGCGCGCCCTGTCTTTCCCCAAGCCATTGGATTCCCATGAACCGACGATCCGTCCTGTCGCCTCTTCTCATCACCCTGGTCGCGTGTGGCGCGCTGGCTTCAACCGCATGGGCCGGCACATCGCCCACCAAGGCCGAAGTCGCCCGCTATGCCAAGTCCGAACTCGAAGCCAACTACGCCAGCGATGCCCCCGGCGCAGCCGTGCTGGTCACGCGCGGCGATGAGGTCCTTTACCGCGGTGCACGCGGGCTGGCCGATGTGGACGCCGGCAAGCCGCTGACCGCGGATGCGGTGTTCCGGATCGGTTCGGTCAGCAAGCAGTTCGCGGCGGTGGGTGTATTGAAGCTGGTCGAGGCGGGCAAGGTGTCGCTGGACGATCCGCTGTCCAAGTATTTGCCGACGTATCCCAATGGCGCGCACATCACCGTGCGCGAGCTGCTCAACCACACGGCGGGGATCAAGAACTACACCGGCGTGCCGGGCTGGATGGATAGCGGGCTGGATGTCGACAAGACCACGGCGCAGATGGTCGCGAGTTTCCAAGGCCTGGCGCCGGACTTCGCGCCGGGCGAGGACTGGAACTATTCCAACTCCGGTTACATCCTGGTCGGTGCGGTGATCGAGGCGGCCAGCGGCAAGCCCTGGTACCAGTACCTGCAGGAAACCCTGTTCACGCCGCTGGGCCTGGCGCACACCGGGTATGGCGGCGATCCCGCGCTGGCCGCACAACGGGTGCCGGGGTATTCGCTGGACGGCAAGGGCAACGTCATCGCCTCCAAACCGATCAGCATGACCGCAGCCGCATGCCGCCGGTGCGCTGGTGTCCACGGTGGACGACCTGCAGCAGTGGAACCGGGCGCTGCACGAAGGCAAGGTGCTGAAGGACGCGTCGTACCAGGCGATGATCACGCCGGTCGGCAAGGCCGCGCAGTCGCACTACGGGTTTGGCATCGAGGCGGGCACGGTGCAGGGCCATCCGGTGCTGCGGCACGGCGGTGGCATCTTCGGGTTCAGCTCGATGGTCGAGTACGTGCCCGGCCCCGACATCAGCGTGGTGATGCTGCAGAACAGTGATGCCGACGCGGGCCACCCAAGCACCGGGGTGCTCGCCAACCGGATGGTGGCCGCAGCGTTGGGTGAACCGTATCCCGAGGCCAAGCCCATTGCGGTCGATGTGGCCAGCCTGGCGCCGCTCGAAGGCGTCTACCGCCTGGACAAGGACGTCGCGCGCGTGTTGCGTGTCGTCGATGGCAAGCTGACCTCGCAGCGCATCGGCAGCCAGCAGCTGGCATTGATGCCGATCGGCACCGATGAGTTTTTGTTCGAGGCCGATGGTTTGACGCGCTTCATCATCCAGCGCGATGCCGATGGCAAGGTCACCGGCATGCGTTTCTTCAATGACGGCGAGCCGCCGGGCACGATCCTGGCGCGCACCAACGAGCCGATGCCTGCGCAACGCCAACCGGTGACCTTGCCGCGTGCAGCGCTGGATCGCGTGATCGGCACGTATGTCCACGGGGACGGGCAGTTGAAGGTGTTCCTGGACGGCGACACCCTCAAGACGCAGATGGCGGGGCAACAGGCGTTCGACCTGTTCGCCGAATCGCCGGACGTGTTCTACCTGACCGTGGTCGAGGCCACCCTGACGTTTGCACCGGGCCCGGGGCCGGCGGCGTCGGTGACCTTGTCGCAGGGTGGCAACACGATCGAGTTCACGCGTAGCCCGTGAGACCGGCTGGGCGGGCAAGCGGCCGCCCGGTGTATCGAATCTGGAGGAAAGAGCTCGCGGCTGAAGCCGCTCCTACGAAAAGCGACGCTCGTGCAGGAGCGGCTTCAGCCGCGGGCTCTTGGCACAAGGAAAGATGCCGGACCGCTACTTGCACGCATCGAACACCTGGTCGTTCAAGGAGCGCAGGAGGTCGAACGTCCTGTGCAGGCCGACGGTTTTCAGCACGGATTCGCGGTGCGCCTTGGCCGCGGCGCAGCGATCTGACTTGCTTTGGGTTCGCGACGAGACGCTGTTGATGTAGGTGCGTCGGCGGGGCTGTGCATCGGTGCCGGCCAGGTGCGACAAATAGCGCGAGTTGGCGTCGCGTTGCCGGGCGTGTTCTGCCAGGCGTTGCCGGCGTTCAGGGGTCATGACTTCCGGCTCGGTGCCGCGGACCCAGGCGGTGCGCTGTCCCACGGGGCAGGGGTCGTTCTGGATGCTGACGTGGCCCTTGGGGCCGACGCATTTGCGCAGCGTGTTTTCGTGCGGCTGCGGCGCGGCGCACGCGGCTTGCTGGTACGTGGTCGAGCCCTGGACCGTGCATTTGTGGAACGACTGCGCGTGCGCTGTGCACGCCACGCCGAGTAGACCGGCCATTGCGCCGATCTGCCATCTCGATATCATCCTGATTTCCCCTGTCCTGCAATGTCACGCGTGAAGTGATGGTAACTAAAGCAAGTGCGTATTTGCGAGTACGAGCTGGCACCATGCGCGTGATGAACCGAGCTGGCCCCCTTGTTGAAGGGGGCCGAGGTAATCCAGTCGTTCGACGCCTGCGGCTTCACCGACCGGACAGGAGGACCAACCGGCCGCGACGCGAGCCATCAGCCAGGTAGGGTTGGCCACGCCGGGCTCTGCTTTACTTTGCGCTGTCGGGTGCCTGGCTGGTGGCGACCAGCTCACCCTTGGCGATCACGTGCGAGTCCAGCGCAGCGACCAGGGCGTCGCGGTCGGCGTCATTGGGCAGGGTGGGCATGTTGTCGAGTGCGAACAGCTCGAAGTGGTAGTGGTGCGGGGGGTCGCCGGCAGGTGGCCGTGGACCGAAGTAGCCGTTGCGCTGCTTGCCGTTGAAGCCTTGGTGCATGCCAGCAGGTAGCGGGGGTTGGGCGACCTTGGTCAGGTCGGTGTCCAGGTGGGTCACGTCGGCGGGGATGTTCCATGCCACCCAGTGCACGAACGGCTGGGGCAGGTCGGCGTCGGGATCTTCCAGCAGCAGCGCATAGGATTGGGCGCCGTCGACCCGCTTCCAGTCCAGGGCCGGCGAGATGCTGTCGCCGTAATCGGTGAAACGCATCGGGATGGCGGTTTGCGCCTGCACGTCGCTGGACGACACCGAGATGTTGCCGGTGGTGCGCGACTGCGGGCGATCCACGGCGACTGCGGACAGATCGTCGGCAGCCATCGGTCCGGCCGGGGGCAGCGGCTCGGCGGGCATTGCCGGTTCTGCAATGGGCGGCGTGGTCGTCGCGGCCGACGTCGAGGTATCGGTTTGCGTCGCGTCGCAAGCGCAAAGGGTCAGCAGCGAGAGTGCGCAGGCCGTGCGCAGCGTGGACATCGTGTTCATCGTTTGTCCTCGGTCGGGGAGTCCGAGGCTATCGCCGCTGCGGTTAAGTCGCCGTCACCGGCGTGTGGACATGGCATCAAGATCGGCAACCAAAGACAGCATACGGATGAGACAGCATGCGGATGCACTACTCGGCGTGCTCCGCGTGCAGGCCTGCGGTTTGCGCGCGGTACTGCGCGGGGCTCAGTTTGGGAAGGGTCCTGGCGAATGCGACCAGCGCCCAGATCTTCTGGTCCGGCTGGGTCTTTCCCCAGGCCGGCATCGCGCTCATCTTGATGCCGTGCTTGATGATCCAGAAGGCCTCGGCGTCGTCGTCGATGCCCGTTTTCGACAGCCTGGGCGGTTGCGGGTAGAGGCCGGTACGGATTTCGCTGTCGTCCACGCCGGGCGCCAAGTGGCAGCCGCTGCAGTCCTCGGCGTACTGGCGCGCACCGCTGGCGATCATCGCTGGATCGTCGAGGTTGGGGGCGGTGATGCCGGCGGCAGCGGTTTCGGTGGCATTGTCACGCAGGCTTTCGATCACCTTCAGCGTGATCGGCAGGTGCGGCGCGTCGGCGCCCATCGGATAACGGCCGGATTGCACGAACAGCCAGCCGCCCAGCGCGAGCATGAGCAACGTGCCGACGACGCCAAGAAGAAGATAGCGGATGCGATCGTGCATGGCGGACTCCCGGACGGTCTGAAAGGGCATAGTGCGACCGTGGGCGTGTAAACGGTGTGCAATGCAAGTGCGAGCCGCATTGTGGCGCGGCGCGTCACGGTGATGGGTACTTCGGGCTGGGATGAGTGGACAAGCGCACACTGAAAGCGACGGGCTAATAACGGGGTTTAATAACGGGGTCAGGTTCACTTATCAGGCGGGATTGCGCGCCGTAATTGCAGGAAGAAAATGGCTCGGGTTCATTTAGCGGTCGATTGCATTGCAGGGCGACGCAGCAATCGACCGGAAGCCCGTGGCGCGACCTCATCCAATCGCAGGTGTTGCATTGCCAGGGGCAAGCTCATTCCGCTTCCTCCTCCGCATACTTCTCATGCAGCTTCACCGGCGGTGTCTTGCGCTCGGCACGGTGGCGGATCCACAGGTTGATGGTTTCCACGAACACCGAGAACGCCATCGCCGCGTAGATGTAGCCCTTGGGGATGTGCTGCCCGAAGCCGTCGGCGACCAGCACCAGGCCGATCATGATCAGGAAGCTCAACGCGAGCACCTTGAGGGTGGGATGGCGTTCGACAAAATCGCCAATGGGCTTGGCGAACACGAGCATGAACGCGATCGAGGCGAGGATCGCGGTCACCATCACCCAGCGCGCGTCGACCATGCCGACGGCAGTGATGATCGAGTCCAGCGAAAACACGACGTCCAGCAGCATGATCTGCGCGAGCACCGCGCCGAAGCTTGCCGTGGCCGCGCCGGCGTTGCTGTCGACGGTCTCGGTGGCGCCCTCGAGTTTCTGGTGGATCTCGTGGGTGGCCTTGCCGATCAGGAACAGGCCGCCGCCGATCAGGATCAGGTCGCGCCAGGAGAACGCGTGCCCCAACACCGCGAACAGCGGCGCGGTGAGCCCGATGATCCAGGCGATGGCCATCAGCAACGCGAGCCGGCTCACGGCGGCGAGCAGGATCCCGAGCTTGCGCGCCTTTTCACGCTGCGCCGGCGGCAACCGGCCTGCGAGGATCGAGATGAAGATGATGTTGTCGATGCCCAGCACCAGCTCCAGGGCGGTAAGCGTGGCCAGCGCGATCCAGGTTTCGGGATTGGCGAGCTGTTCCATCATCACGGTCACCATGGGGGTCGGTCGGGCGGGCTGCCGCGATTGTCGCCCTTTTTCGACGCGTACCGTGCGTCAGTGGGCAGGCTTGCCCCGGTGTGCAGCAAAACCTGCCCGGCGCGCACGGGAGCTGACTTGCGGGCCGGCGCATCGAAGCCGCTGCCGCGCTGCGAGCGCATCCGCTGCTCGCAGCGCTGGCGCACTTGGGTGGCCAAACTGTCTGGTTCCCGATGGCGGGCCCTGATGTAGCCATGGTGATGTCCACATGGCGCCGGTGTGGAAGCGTGTGCGCAACGATGGCCCCTGGGGGCATTACGTGGTGGCCTGCGCGCGGGGCGTTGGTGTGCCGGGATCGGGATGGCCTGCGTTTTTGATCGCGGCGGGGTTGCTGATACTGTTTCCGCCATCGCTCGTGCGTGCGTTACCACGCGTAACGCGTCCGGGATGTGTCCGGGAACGGGCGAATCTTGGACGACAGGCATCGGCCGTAAGGCCGTATCCGCCCATCCCACTGGCCCAGGTCGGTTTCAACTACACGCAGGCTGCCCGATGAGTGCGTTCGTCTTCACCTTGATCCCGCTTTGCGCAATGGGCGTGGGTGCCGTGGCCACCGCGATACGGCCCCCCGGACCCGGCCTGCAAAGCGGAATCCAACACTTCGCTGCCGGTGTTGTCTTTGCCGCCGCTGCCAGCGAGATCCTGCCTGATGTAAAGCATGGGAACTCGGTGGTTGCCATTGCCATCGGTGCGACCGCCGGCATCGTGCTCATGCTTTTGATCAAACAGTTGGGCCGCAGGGCGAGCGGCGCATTCGGCATCGCTGCCGTGACCGGGATCGACATCCTGATCGATGGCCTGGTGCTGGGGATTGGTTTTGCCGCCGGCGCCAGGCAGGGCTTGTTGCTCACCATCGCCCTGACCATCGAAGTCCTGTTTCTTGGCCTGACCCTGACAAGCCAGCTCATCGACAGCGTTGCATCCCGCTGGAAGGCGGTGGGCCTGGCTGCGGCCATCGGCCTCGCACTGCCCATCGGTGCTTTGGCAGGCGGACCGATTGGGACGTTGCCGGCGCCTGTGTTGACGGGGTTCTATGCGTTTGGCCTGATCGCCCTGCTTTATCTCGTGACCGAAGAGCTCCTGGTCGAGGCGCACGAGCATCCGGATACCCCGTTGATCTCTGCGATGTTCTTCGTGGGTTTCATGGCGCTACTGCTTTTGGAGGAAATGCTCCCATGACTGCAAGAAAGCCATAAGGACATTCGGTGCTTGCGTGGAGGCAACCCACCGGGCCGCGGCACTGGATCACGCAGGCATGCCGCGGTTGCGGCGGCGACGCACCAGGTAGATGTATTCGATGCAGGGGTTGACGGCCGACTCCCCACGATTGTCGGCGCCCGATCCCGCGTCACCCCGCCGCGGGCACCGCAAACACGACCACCACCACCGCGATCGCCACCGCGACCACGAACACCGCTGCGCGCGCCGGCTTGTGCAGTCGCCACGCCGACAGCGCCGCCTGCATCGATTGCAGTGCGTAATACGCCACGAAGGCCTGCGAGGCGTAGGTGATGATCTGGTAGATGTCGGCCGACCAGGTGATGGCGATGGCCACCAGCGCGGTGGCCAAGTGGCCCAGGTTGACCGGGATGCGCTTGCCGGTGGCTTCGGCGATCAGGCCGCCCGCGCCGCTGGTGTCGGCAACGGCGGCCGACAGCTGCGAGGCCAGCGCCATGACCACGATCACCGGCATCACCAGCGCGCCCAGCGGGGCGAGCATGTCGATGATCCCGGTTTCGCCGCCCATGGGTGGCAGCTCGCCGCTGAAATAGTGGGTGATCAGCAGCATGAAACCCAGGTAGATCGCGGTCGACAGCCACTGCGCCCAGCGCATGGTCTTGACGCGGGTCGGGGCGTCGTAGGCGCTGCCCAGGTAACGCGAGGTCTCGAACCCCTGCACCAGGATCACCAGGCCCAGCAGGATGCGCAGCTCGTGGCTGCCGCGCTCGTGGGCCAGCGTCGGCCAGGTATAGGTACCGCCATGCAGCGCCATCGCGGTGGCCACGACCAGCGCGACCAGCAGTGCGCCGATCAGCGTCAGCTTCAGGCTGACCGCGCCGATGGTCAGGCGCTCCAGCGCATCGAGTCCTCCCAGCGCGCCGACGGTGCCGACGATGCCGATCACCACCGTCGAGGCGACGCGGATCCAGAACGGATCCACGATGTCGACCAGGCGCAGCCCGAAGGCGGCAAACAGGTTGAGGTAGTAGGCGACGGAAACGAAGTAGGCCAGCGACAGGGCCACCTCGGACGCGCGTTCCAGTGCCCTGACGGTGACGCCGGGATTGCCTGCGAATTCGCGTTCGATGTGCAGGATGTTGTGGCGGATGGCTGCGCCAAACAGGTAACCGACGGCGCACAACGCCAGCATCGCCAGCGCCGCCCAGTGGCCGGCGGTATGCGCCAGGATCGGCCCGGCGACCAGGAAGCCCGAGCCGATGATCGAAGCCAGCGGCGTGACCGTGGCCTGCCACCATTGCGCGCGCAGCAGCCTTGGCCAGAACAGCAACAGCGCGAAGACGGGGATGGCGACCAGCAGGGCGATGTTGGACAGGGGCATGGTGGCCACGTTACGCGATTGCTGCCCGGCAGGACGGCCCGCCATTGACGTTACGCTAACCCGGACCCGCGCAGGCTGGCCGCACTTTCGCAAAGGGAGCTCGAGATGCGTGATCCGAAATCTGGCCTGCTGGCGGTTGCCGTGGTCGGCGGCCTGCTGGTGGCGGGCGCCAGCCGCGCCCACGATGGCGACGACATGTTCCGGCAGCTTGATGCCAACGGCGACGGCCGCATCTCGGCACGGGAGCATGACGCGGGTGCCGATGCGATGTTCAAGCGCATGGACGCCAACCACGACGGCAAGGTCGGTGCCGACGAAAGGATGTCGATGCCACACCGCAGCGACGGCATGCGTCACGAAGGCATGCCTCATGACGGGGGATCGGCCGGCGGGATGTTGATGATGGCCGACAGCGACCACGACGGCGCGGTCACCGCCGCCGAACACGCCGCGGCGGCCAAGGCCATGTTCGACCGGATGGACACCAACCACGACGGCCGCATTGCCGGTGCCGAACTGCAGGCCGGCCATCACGGCATGCGCGGACACGGCGATGCGATGGACGATCACGACATGCAAGGCCACGGCATGCAAGGCCACGGCATGCAAGGCCACGGCATGCAGGACCACGGCATGAAGAGCGACGACATGCACCCCCAGATGCACCACCCGCAATCCGAGGCCGCCGCCGACGGAAAGCCCCACCACAGCGACATGGCCGCGGCGCATGCAGGCATGATGGCGATGATGGACGCCAACCACGACGGCACCATCACCTCGGCCGAACATGCCACTGCGGCCAAGGCGATGTTCAAGCGGATCGACACCAACCACGACGGCTTCATCAGCCGCACCGAATTCGATGCAGGCATGGCGGGCAAGCACGCGCCTTGATAGCGCATCCGCGCGACATGGAAGCCGCCCGAACGGGCGGCTTTTTTTATATGCGTTTCATATGTGCGCGACGCACGCCGGGGTCGGTGGCCAGCTACGGAGGCGCGAGCAAAGGGGGCGGAGTGAATCCACCCGGTGCTTGCCCGACGCGACGGCGATGGGACGCCGGGGCCCGTCCGCTGCACTGCGCGATGCGAATGCCTTGACGAATATTCCCAATGCGTGTGTTGCCGGGCAAGCCCGCGTGCGACATCAACGCCAGCTGCGCGGTTTGCAGGCGCTTACATGAACAGTACCCCCCGTGCACTGCGAAAAATCACCCGGGCTTGACCTGTCCGCTGCAAGGCTTTGGGCCTCCAAAGGAGGAGACATACCATGCAGATCAATACCAACCAGATCAAACTGTTGACCGCCAGCCTGTTCGCCGTGGCCGCGCTTGCCGCGTGCACGACCCGTCCGGTGTCGGTGAACACCCCCGGCCCGGGCGAATCCACGGTCCAGGTGCCAGTGCCGGCCAATGCCAACATGAAACTCACCGACGATGTCCAGGCCAACCTCGACAACGCCATGGGCTCCGATGACGCCGGGATCGAAGTCCGCGTCGATGGCACCACGGTCTACCTGACCGGGCACGTCGCCACCCAGGCGTTGCACGACCAGGCCGTGTCGGTCGCCCAGGGTACCGCCGGCGTCGCCACCGTGATCCATACCGGTTTGACGGTGGAGTAAGGATTGATGGCGCTGCATGACCGTCAATGACGGTCATGCGGCATCCAGGCAAGACAGGGCGGCTTCGGCCGCCCTTTTTGCGTTTGCAGCAGCGACGTCAGTCGCGGAGTCGCGGAGTCGCGTAGCCGCGTAGCCCGGGTAAGCGCAGCGAACCCGGGTGCTTTTGCCGGATGCCGGTGTCGGTGGGGGCTCGGCCTTCGCCGGTGTGCGTCCGATAGCGTGAAAAGCTCGCGGCTGAAGCCGCTCCTACGAAGAGCCGTGCTGTTGTAGGAGCGGCTTCAGCCGCGAGCTCTTGCTCTCGGTCTCAGGGTCGGTTTCCACTGGCGTGCGCACCAGCTTTGCGTCAATCAAAAGCGCGGTCTGCACCGGCATTTCAACACCGGGGCCAAGGGCTCGCGGCTGAAGCCGCTCCTACAAATAGCGCAGTCCGGAGCGGTACGGCGGTTTAACGGGTGGCGGCTTGCTCTTTGTCCGGCGGCTTTTGCGGGACGCCGCTGTCGGCGTCGTGGACGATGTAGTCGAGCAGGTTTTCGTTGTCGGGATCGCGATCATCCAGGAAGACGGAAATCTCGCCCGTCACCTCCAGGATGGCGTAGCGCACCTGTGACAGCGAGCGCGCCCCGCTGACACGCAATTCAGCGTAGAGCTCGCGCAGGGCGGTGCGCTCCTGTCGCAGTGTCGCGTGGTCGACAACGCCATCACGCACCAGCACGGTGGGTCGCGATTCCATGAAGTCACGCACTTGGCGGGAGTGGTCGCTCCACTTTTCCAGTCCGATCGTCAGCAGGGTGACGCCCATCAGCACCAGCGCGGCGTAGGACAGGGCGACCGTCGGATACAGCAGTACGTCGCCCGCGGCCGAACCGAGCGCGATCAGCAACATCTGTTGCATGGGACTGAGGTTGTTCTGGCCGCGCTTGCCCATCAGTCGCATGACCAGCAACAACAGGCAGAAGACCAGCACGCACTTCAACGCTACTTCCAGCAGGTACGCCGGCGGCTGGTCACCCAACACGATGCGATGCCAGTCAAAGGGAGAAAAATCGGTTTCCATTGGCGACTCCGGGGTCGTGCGATCAAGGCAGGGTCAGGCCGACGCGTCTTGCAACGCGCATCGAGCACGCATCACTGATCGTTTCGTTGCTTGTGCCAGAACACCAGTTGCCCGACCACGGCCGTGGCCAGGATCAAGGTATTGGTGACGATGAACACCCAGTTGTGCAGCAACCAGCTGTAGGCAATGAAACCGACCGAAGCTGCGGTCTGGCCCAGGAACAGCCATTTGGAGACCCCGCTGGGATTTGGATCGCGCCATTGCGTCAGGATCTGGCGCGACAGGGTCGCGATCAGGATGGCCGACGCAGTCCAGCCGACGATGTCCGGGCCGTTCAAGGACAACCCACCGTGTTGGAGCCGTGGCCCTGCAGCGCGACCGATATCGTGCAGGCCACCGTCATGGCGCGGGATACGGTGTGGCCTTGAGCAGCCTGGCCAGGTGCGCCGCGTTGCTGGCGATGGTCTTGATGGTGTCGCCGACTTTCCCTGGGGTCCGGTCCAGGTCCTTGTAATCGACGCTGCCCATCGCTTCGCCCACCCAGTACGGCGGGCTGCCGCCCGGGATCGTGAAACCGACGTCGGTCAGCGCCTGGTACAGCTCGGCGCAGACGTGGTGGGCGCCGTCCTCGTTGCCGACGACCGCGGCGACGGCGATCTTGCCGAAGGTGGGGTAGCGGCCCTGCTTGTCGATCTCGCCCAGGAAGGCATCCATGCGCTCGAGCACGCGCTTGGCGATGCTGCTGGGCTGGCCCATCCAGATCGGCGTGGCCAGTACCAGGATGTCGGCCTCCATGACCTGCTTGCGCAGGCCCGGCCATTCGTCACCGTCGCCCTGGTCGGCCTTGACCCCGGGTTTGACGTTGAAGTCGGCCACGCGCACGGACGAGATGTCGACATCGTGCTTGCCCAGCGCGCGCAGCACCTGGTCCAGCAGCTTCTGGGTGGACGACGCCTCTTTGCCGCTCTTGAGGGTGCAGTTGAGGCCAAAAGCGCGCAGCGACATGACGGGATCTCCAGGGTCGGGACGGACACTGTCGCCGGTGCCGCGTGGATGTCATGTCATGCACCATCCAGGCATGCCGCGGCGTGGTCAGGGCGTGCGGGCGTCGACCAGCAGCCGTGCACTCCCGTCATCCAGCGCCGCCACGTACGCCACGGCCGATGATCCGCCGGGCAGGTGCAGGCGCTGGTGCGCCAGCGAGGCGTCGCGACCTGGCCAGCGCAGGCGGATGACTGTCTCGGCGTGCGCGATGGCCACGGGATCGCCGATGGCGCCGTAACGCACGGCGGGTATGTCGAGTTGCTGGTCGCCTGCGCGGATTTGCGCGGCAAAGGCGGTGGTCCCGGGTGCGAGGTTTGCCAGGCGTAGACGTGCCGGATCCGACGCGCGCCCGGGATGCAGCGTGACCAGCCGATGCGTGAGGCGGTAGTCGTCGACGCGTCGCGCATCACTGCCGCCGAGTGCGCGCTTGATGCGCGACCAGGGCCCGGGAGCCGTCGTGCCGGGCAGGGCGGCGCCGTACAGCGCCAAGCTGTAGTTTTCGCCAGCACCCACGCCGACCGTGAACGTCGACAGCGTCCGGTCGTGCGCATGCAGGGTGATGCGATAACGCGCGGGTGCAAGCGACAAGGCTGGTCCCAGCTGCCCCCGCTGGACGGACTGGTGCTGGCAGGTGTCCGTACGTGCACGGCAGACATCAAGCGCGATCGATGCTGTCCCCTGTACGAGGTTGGCGACGCGCAGGCGGCCCGGTACTGGCTGCCGTGCCTGCGTACACGCCGCGGCGAGCGTGGCCACGAGCAGCGCGGCGGCGACTGGTACTGCAACATGTCGTGGGCGCTGGCTGGTCAAGGGTCGTCCCGCGTCGATCCGGCTTCGGTCGGCACGCGCCGCAGGATCGCCGGCCGCGCGATGAAGACGGCCGCGCCCAGTGCCACCAGGATCGCCAGCGGGATCGGCTCGGTGACCAGCAGGCGGGCCACCAGGACCAGGCCGATGACCGCGCCCAGCAGTGCGCCGGTGAGCGGGATCCAGCGCCGGCGATCGTCCCGGCGATAGCACAGCAGGTTGACGATGAGGAAGGTCGCCAGGAACACCAGGCTGGCGGCCTCGACCAGCGAGGACAGCGAGCCGACCACGGCCAGCACGGTTGCCACCGCACCGATCAGCACGACCGGGCGGTCGGGCACCTCAAAGCGGTTCTGGTGGTCGAACCACGCAGGCAACTCGCCGTCGCGAGCGATCCGTTGCGCGAGCTTTGCGGTGGAGAACAACGTCGAATTGATCGCCGCCGCCGTTGCGAACCCGGCCGCGATCGTCAGCGCCACCAGGCCTGGCATGCCGACCGCACGACGCGCAGCGACCGACAGCGCCACCTGCTTCTGGTCCACCATGACCGATGCGCCGGCAAGCATCGTCGCGCCGAGCGTGACCGCGACATACACCAGCACGACGAAGACCGCGGCCGACAGCAGCACCGGCACGAAAGTGCGGCGTGCGTCGCGGACGTCGTCGTATTCGTAGGTCAACAGCTGGAACCCCTCGTAGGACACGAAGATCGCCGCCGCGCCGACCAGCGCGCTCCACGGCGCGCGCGGTTCGATGCCGGCCACCAGCTCGATCGGCGCCCAGTGCACCAGCCCCCAGGTCGCAAGCACCAGCAGGATGGCCAGGTTGCCGGTGACGATGACCACCTCGACCGCCGTCATCTTGCCGATGCCGGCCAGGTTGAGGCCGATCAAACCGACGCCGATGCCCACGGCCAGGGTGCGGATCAGCCAGTCGCCGCCGCCAAAGGCGTACGCGACGTAGTGGCCGAAGGCATAGGCGTACACCGAGATCGTCAGCGTGTATCCGATGATCAGCAACCACGACAGGCTGCCGGCCAGTCCCTTGCGATCCATCGCCTGCAGGAATGCGAACGCCCCGCCCGGCGTGTCGTCGCGCACCGAGAGCCGCGCGTAGCTGTACGCCGACGCCACCGCGACCACGCCTGCCAGGACGAAACTGAGCCACGCCCACTGCGCGGCGACCGAAATGACCACGCCCAACGCGATGTAGATGCCGCCACCGACCATGCCCCCGGCGGCCAGCGCCCAGACGCGCAGCGGGCCCAGCGCTTTGCTGGCATCAGCCATGGTGGTAGCCGGTAGGCACGGGGCGGATGGAGACGGACATGCCCTGGCAGGATGCGCAATGCGTTGTCGAGGCGACGAGAATGTAGCCGCTTGCTGCCGGAAGACGCCTCGGCGAGACTCGGGTGCGTTTGGTGCAAGAGCTCGCGGCTGAAGCCGCTCCTACGAAACGCCGTGCTGTTGCAGCAGCGATTTCAGTCGTGGGCTTTGCGCTGACCCGGCGCGTGGTTTGCGTATCGACTCGGCGCGAGGGAAAGCAGGCAGGCTGGCCGTCACCGCAGCGCTTGGCCACGTCAGCCAATCCAGCATCAAGGCGGCGTGGCTACCTTGGTGTAGACCGACGTCACCGCTCCCGCGCGCGGCATGGGCGTGGTGACGCGCAGGGTGCTTGCGGAACAGTCATACGCCTGCGAGTAGTCCCGTAGTGGCCCGACTGGCATCGGCGTCGTGATTGCGTGGCCGTGCACCACCGTGGTGACCGTGCCGCCGACCGTGCCAGCGTCGGGGCACAGGTTCAATTGCCCGCCGGCTGCCGACCAACGTCCAGTCAACTGGCCCCCGAGCTGGGCGGTGCTGTGGATCCCGGGATCGCCGCCGCGCAGGGTCCCGCTTGCGGAAACATGCGATGCGCCGGTGCGGAAGCTGCGATCCTCGCCCAGTGTCAGGGTGTTGCCGACCATCGAGGTGCCGGTGATCTTCAGGTTGGGCAGGTGCTCGCGTGCCCATTGCTGCATGCCATCGACCGTCATCTGCCAGGTGCCGACCAGGCATCGGTCGATCTCCTGGACGGCGGCGCATTGTTGGCAACTTGTCTCCTGCGTGCCCGTGACCTGCAGCGCCACGGCCGACGAGGACACCGCCATGCCGGCAAACCGGAATTGACGCGGCTCGCCATCCATGGCGTCGATGCCGGAGGGAAGCACCCCCCATGCATCGCCGCTATCGGGCTTGACGGCATGGAAGCGGGCCGGGCGCGACTCGACGCGCCAGCGCCCACAACCAAAGCTGAGGTTGGCGCGCTGCAGGACGAATGGCGCCAGGTCGATCCGTTGCGTCTGGGTGTGCTCCCAGGTCAACGTAGCGCCCTGCTTTGGCGTGGAGCCGATCGACGCGCCGTGGCCATCGTGGATTGCCTGGTCGAGATAGTCCTGGGCGAAGCGCAGCCATTGGTCGGCCGGTAACGCAGCGATCATCGCCGTGTGTTGCGCGGACGTGCCGCGGCTGGATGCCATGGCGTGCAGGAAGGGCAGCACCCGCTCGCGGCCGCGGGCTCCACCCAGCCAGGCAAAGAATACATACGCGTTGTAGGACATCAGGTTGAGCGGTTTATCTGGCGACTCGCTATCAAACTGGCGAACCCAGGGACTCATGAAGCGCGGAGACGACACCGCGACGGTTGAAAACCAGTCGGCCGACCCTTCGGTCCACCAGGTGCCGCCACCTCCCGTGCCGGTCGCGCTGGATGTCTGCAGTTGCGCGGCGGTCAGGCTTGAGCGCTGGATGCAATGGAACAATTCATGGGCAACGACACTGCCGCCATTGCTGACGGTGGAGCCCGCGCCGAGCAGCCACATCGTGATCCGGCATTCGTCGCCGGGGCTGAAATCGGTTACCGCACCGATGTCGCCTTTCAACTCGCTGCCGCCGATGGGGCTGTAGCCATCGACCAGCAGGATGGTGACGTCGGAAATGCGGAAGCCGCCGAGCGTGGCCATTTCACGCGCGCTGGCTGCAACCGCGTCCTTGATCCCCTGCATGGCCCCCGGCCGCGTGGCCCAATCGGCGACGAGGTGCTGCACGATGCGGATATGCGTCGTGCCGGCATCGGAGTGGACCGCGATCCGGTCGCTTTCCACGCACAGGAAATCCGGCTCGCTGGCCAGCCGTGGGTCGAACCGTGCGATATAGGCCGGGTCGTTGCAGTCCCCGAACGAGGTGTGCGCCGGCACCGGGGCGACGAGGCAAAGGGCCAGCAACAACAGCGCGAAACCAGGACGCAGGACGCGGGCTTGCATGGTGATCCCCGGACGGTCGGGCACACGGCGGCGCCCCGTCGTGGAGCATAGACCTATCCGCAGTGCAGCAACGGGGTGCTCGCAGGTCCGCCTGGGTCAAAGGTGTCCCCACCTGTCGACCGTCAGGCACCGATCGCGCTTCAGGCGATGTCGGTCGGCACGTCCACGTCGCGCCTAGTCACGGTGAGATGGATCACCAGCGCCACGATCACCGCCAGGAACACGAGCGTGGTGCCGGTGGTGCCCAGCCCCAGCCCACCATTGGCATGGGATTGCGACAGCAGGTCGCCGAACGAGGCACCCAGCGGGCGCGTCAGGATGTAGGCCAGCCAGAACGCCCAGACCTCCTGGATCTTGAAGACGTAGTAGGCGACCGCGACGGCAACGATGCCACCGGCAAAGATCAAACCCGACACCAGGTAACCCAGGGCCCAACGCTCACCCACCAGGTCACCGGCGGCGGTGCCCAGCGCGAAGGTAATCAGGATGGCTGCCCAGTAAAACAGCTCGCGCTTGCGGGTCACGATGGTATGGATCGAGAGCGTCCGTTCGCTGGCATACCAGGCGCAAAACACGGCAACCAAGGCCACTGCGAAGACCGCGGCGCTCACTTCCAGCCGCACCCCGAAGTTGTCAGTCAGGTTGTCGGTGATCAAGGTGCCGACGATGCTGATCAGCACCACCGCCACCCAGTACAGCCAGGGGATGTAGCGCCGCACCGCGACTTGCGCGGCCAGCGCGACCAGCAATACGCCGCCCATGACCCAGGAAGTGGTCGTCAACCCCAGCTTGACGTTGAAGATCAGGAAGTCCGCGCCGGTTTCGCCGACGGTGGTCGCCATGACCTTGATGATCCAGAAGAACAGCGTGACCGCAGGCACCTTGTTGAGCAGGCGGGTGGTGGACGAGGTTGCTGCAGGGGAGTCGGGCATGGCAATCCAAGCAGGCTTGGGTCAGATCCAGGCCAGGTCCCTGCCTCGATGACGACGATGGCAGCCTGGCATGGCGCGCTTTTGCTGGAGCGTATCAACGGTCAAACCGCGAACGTTAAAAGCACCTGAGAAACGCAGAACAGTCTGGAAACGATGAACCATCGACCGACTCGCTACTTGCGGGGTGGCCAGCAAAAGGTCGATAGCGGGCGTCGTGGTGAGGGGGCGCGCAGGCGTCATGACTGCCACTGCAAGCCAACACCCAACGATGGGCTATGGTTGGCGGATACCTGAATACTGTGCTCGCGATCGAGAAGGGAGAAACTGCATGCGCGCGAAGATCCATGTACTGGCTGTGTTGCTGTTGGTGACGGGTATCGCGACTGCGGCGACACGCCCTGGTGCAGGTGTGCCGCGGACCCTGCGCGTCGACATCCAGCACGCCGGCGACGCCAAGACCGAACACTACGCTCTGGACCGGGTGGTGATCGAGCCGTTGCCCTGGCCGGGTAATCCGGCGCAGCCAGTGGACGACACCAATCGTGGTGCGCAGAAATTCGAAGTCGTCGACGCAGTTAGCGGCAAGGTGCTGTATTCACGCGGCTACAGCACGGTCTTTGGTGAGTGGCGCACCACGGCCGAGGCGGGGGACATGCAGCGCAGCTTCCAGGAGTCGCTGCGTTTCCCGATGCCGGTGGGGCCGGTGCTGGTGAAGGTCTATGGACGCGATGCGCAAAACCACTTTGCAGCGCAGTGGTCGGTGCAGGTGGATCCGGCGGCGATGGACGTGCAGCGGGTCGCTGCCCCGGCGCCTGCTGCCCCCATTGCGATACGCAACAACGGCGACCCGGCACGCAAGGTCGACCTGCTGTTGCTGGGCGATGGTTACACGGCCGGGCAGATGGACAAGTTCAAGGCCGATGCAAAACGCCTGGCCGACCGGTTGTTCAGCGTGTCGCCGTTCAAGGAGCACGCAGGCGACTTCAACGTCTGGGCACTGGCGGTGCCGGTGCCCGAACCTGGCATCAGCCGTCCATCCACCGAAGTGCAGCACTACTCAGCGACCGGCGCGCGCTACGACGCCTTTGGCAGCGAGCGCTACATCCTGACATTGGACAACCGCGCCTTCCGCGACCTGGCGCAGTACGCGCCTTACGAGTTTGTCGAGATCATGGTCAACAACGAGACCTACGGCGGCGGCGGGATCTTCGGGCAGTTCAGCACGGTGGCTGCGGACAACGAATGGGCCGATTACCTGTTCGTGCACGAGTTTGGCCACCACTTTGCCGGCCTGGCCGACGAGTACTACACCTCGCCGGTGGCGTATGCGGCCGCTGACACGCAACGGGTCGAGCCGTGGGAGCCCAATGTCACGGCGCTGCTGGATCCGCGCAAGTTGAAGTGGAAGGACCAGATGCAGGCGAGGACGCCCGTCCCGACGCCGTGGCCCAAGGCCTCCTACGAAGCCTACGAGCGCGGCATCCAGGCGCGACGGGTGGAGTTGCGCGCCGACAAGCGGCCGGAGGCGGAGATGAGTGCATTGTTCCGCGAGGAACAGGCGCACGTGGACGCCCTGTTTGCCAAGTCGCGATATCGCGATGCCGTCGGCGCGTTCGAGGGTGCCAACTATGCCGCGACGGGTTACTACCGGCCGCAGGAGCAATGCATCATGTTTACGCGGGCAGATGCGTTTTGCGAAGTCTGCCGCCGGGCGATCGAGGACATCATCGACCTGTACGTCCCCGCGCGATAGGCGCAATAGGTGGATCGCATACCGGGCCGCCTGCGCCAAACAGCCGCCTGGCGGGCGCGCGCCGCCTGATCGCGGCGCGGTCACGTGGTGTGTGGGAAATTGAGCGTCTTCCCCCACAGGAGCAAGACCATGGCCAATGCCTCATCCAATCCGTCCAGCACCTCGCCAGGCTCGGCCAGCCGCAGTTCGGGCGTGGCCAGCGCGGAGAAAACGGGATTGCACCAGCCTTCGGACGACAACCGTACCCAGGACAAGCTGGACAACGTCGACCTGGCCTCGCGCGGATCCAAGGTCAACGACCACCTGCGCGACAAGCGCGGCAATGGCGTCGCCGGTGATTACGACGACTCCATCAACCACGATGCAGATGAGCAATACGTCCAGGACAACGCCGCGCAGCGCCCCAGGCAGTAGCGCGGGATGGCCCGGCACTGTTTCGGCCGCGGTAGGAGAAGCCAAATCCGACAGTGCCGCGCCGTGCTGAAGCGTCTGGTTGGCGTTGGTACACGGCAGGAGCTCGCGGCTGAAGCCGCTCCTGCGAAAGGCGGTGCTGTTGTAGGAGTGGCTTCAGCCGCGAGCTCTTGCGCCCACCTTGCGCGTCCCCAGATAGTGACGGCAACTCCGAACCCCAGGAGACACCATGACCACCTATGGCAAGACGCCCGAAGCCGTCGCCCGGCTCACCCCGGAGCAATACCGCGTCACCCAGGAAAGCGGCACCGAGCGACCGGGTACCGGCGAGCTGCTGAACAACAAAGAGCCCGGCATCTATGTCGACATCGTGTCCGGCGAGCCGCTGTTCGCGTCGTCGGCCAAGTTCGAGTCGGGTTGCGGCTGGCCCAGTTTCACCAGGCCGATCACGCCGGCCAATGTCAACGAGTTGACGGATGGCAGCCACGGCATGACCCGGACCGAAGTGCGTTCGACCCATGGCGACAGCCATCTGGGCCATGTCTTCACCGATGGCCCCAGCGACCAGGGCGGCCTGCGATACTGCATCAACTCGGCGTCGCTGCGCTTCGTGCCACGTGACCAGATGCAGGCGCAAGGATACGGCGATTACATCGACCAGGTGGAGGACGTGCAATGAGTAGCGATGCCACGAAGACCGAGAAGGCCATCCTTGCAGGCGGTTGCTTCTGGGGCGTGCAGGACCTGTTGCGCAAGATGGATGGCGTGGTGTCCACGCGCGTGGGGTATAGCGGTGGCGAAGTGGCCAATGCCACGTATCGCAACCATGGCAACCATGCCGAGGCGGTGGAGATCGTGTTCGATCCTGCGCGCACCAGCTACCGCGAGCTGCTGGAATTCTTCTTCCAGATCCATGATCCGTCCACCGACAACCGGCAGGGCAACGATGTCGGCGCGTCGTATCGGTCAGCGATCTTCTACACGACGCCGGAGCAGCAACAGGTCGCCCGGGACACCATCGCCGATGTCGATGCATCGGGCCTGTGGCCGGGCAAGGCGGTGACCGAGGTCGCCCCCGCCGGTGATTTCTGGGAAGCAGAACCCGAGCACCAGGATTACCTGCAGCGCTATCCCACCGGGTACACGTGTCATTACGTGCGGCCGGACTGGAAGTTGCCGCGGCGTGCTGAAGCTCCTGCGTGATGTTGGTACAAGGCAAGAGCTCGCGGCTGAAGCCGCTCCTACGTAAAGCGGTGCTGTTGTAGGAGCGGCTTCAGCCGCGAGCTCTTGCTTTTTGCATTCGCAGGATCAAGGTCAGTCGCGACCATCGGTTGCGGCGCATCGCGACCCGCTTCGCGCCGATACGCGAACCCGCAAGGGGCAACCAGCCATCCACCGCCTACACCTCCGCATCGCGCCTGCCACCGCGCGCAATCGCCACCTGGATCGCCTCCAACCCCTGCCCGCGCGTCTCGATGCCGTTACGTCGCAGCAACCACGCTGACAGCATCACGACGACCGCCAACGCGCAGGCCGACATTGCGATGTGGCTGAAGAACCCAAGCACCCCCAGGCCCGCACCCAGGATGCCGCCAAACTTCGACGCGGCGGCGACCACGCCGGATCCGGTGCCGCGCAACTGCACCGGGAAGATTTCGGTTGCATAAGGGACCAGCATCGCAATCACGCCACTGACACTGACCAGCAGCACAACGGTCGCACTGATGGTCCTGGCGGTGCCGTAACCACCTGTCAGCTCCATTACCACGAAGGCGAGCAGCGACAATGCCGTCAGCGTGACAAACACGACCAGCGCACCGATGCTGCTCCAACGGTGGTACATCCACACTACGACCGCGATCCCCGGCAACGACAGCAACGCGGAGCGGGCAAGCAATGCACTGGCCGCACCGGCGTCTACGCCCATCGACACCAGGTTGACCGGCAGCCACAGCACGAAACCGAAATTGACCACGCCCCAGGCCAACCCGCACAGCACAAGGCCCCAGGTAATCCTCGCGTGGCGACCGCGCAGCAGTTGCCTGAGGCCCATGACGGGATGCTGTTCGTCGATGACCGGCGTACCGGGATGGGCAGCATCGTCGTGCTCGATGCCGTCGGCGGGGGCGAAGCGCGCCAGCACTGCGCGTGCCGCCTCGTCGCGCCCGATTCCGGACAGGTAGCGTGGCGATTCGGGCAGGTAGCGACTGAGCAGCAGGATGCAGGCCCCCGTCGGCAATCCGAGCAGCCACAAGGCACGCCAGCTCGTTACCGGCTCGATCACGCTGGCCGCGCCTGCGGCAAGCAGGTAGCCAGCGGCGGTACCGATGCCACCCAGCGTGACCAGTACCCAGCCGCGATGTGCCGCCGGGATGGTTTCGGCCATCAGCGTGAACGCGATTGGCAGCATGCCGCCTGCGGATACGCCCATCAGCAAGCACATCGCGAGGTTCCAGCCGAAGGACGGCATCGCACCGCAGATGCTGGTGCCCATGAACATCACTGCCGACAGCAGGATCGCCGCACGTCGTCCGCTACGATCGGCAAGCCGTCCCCACAGCACCGAGCCCAGCGTGGTGCCGGTCAAGGCCGCCAGTGCCAGCAGGTTGGCGGTGGAGTGTGGCAGGCCATATTCCGCGCTCAGCCCCGGCATGACGAAACCGAGTGTCGCCGGCTTCATGACGTCGATGGCCAGCGCCATCGCCAATGCCGCCATCAGGGTGGCATGCGCGCGGTTGAGCGGCACGCCATCGGCCACGTGGAAACGCAGTGCCGTGCGCGCTGTGGCCGCCGGCAGGTTTGGGCGACCAGGCAACAATCCATGCGTGGCCGCCGCCAGGCCCGCGATGATCGATGCCATGCCGGCCAGCATCCAGCCGTCCATCGGCATGCCGGCCATGCGCCAATCCATGTGCGCGGCCATCACCAGCATGGGTACATGCGACAACACCCCGGCGACGATGGCGGCGCAGCCGATCCAGAATGCGACGGGGTTGGGAAACGACGAAACGCGGTTGCGCATGGTGCTGGCACGGGGCGGCAGGGCGCATAGGATGCCAGCAAGCGGGCATCGGACGATTGCGAAGAGCTCGCGGCTGAAGCCGCTCCTGCAACCGCGCCACCGTTGTTCCATACACGACTTATCGTCGTGCGATAGGCTTTGGCACCTTGCAATCCGGCGTCGGCGACGCGCCACCGGTGCCGACGCACAGGTGGAAGTCCGGCAACCCGGTGATCTGCTCGCTGTCACCCGAGGCGACGGCAAAGTGCTTGAGCGGCCGTGGCGTGCAATGTCCGTTTGCTCCCGCATGGGGTGCCGGCGGGCAATCAGTGTCGAACAGGGTGTAATGGCACACGCCACTGGCACTGCCCACGCACGTAAAGCGGGCGACGCCATCTTCGACTTGCGCCTTGCTGTAAAGCGTATCGATGCCATCGACGCGGATGCGGTCGATGAAGTGGGTGCCACCCAGGTGGAAGCCGGCCAGGGCGAGCAGGAACTGGAGCAGGGCGGTTAGCTTGGACATACGGCACCTCGCGGAGGTCTGAAGCGGGAGTCACTGGAGGGACGGGCGTTTGTCTGCAAAACGATCCTGCTCTCGCAGGAGTGGTGGATCAGGCGGTCGTGCAAGCCTGCCGGCGCCGTACCCGGGTCTACATGTGCCGGAACAACGACATGAACGGCGCACTGACGGCCAGGGTTTCAGGACGTTGCTTGAGGCGGACGATGCCGCGACCGGCGTCGTCGCGGGTGACGCCGGCGATGGCCTTGAGGTTGACGATGGTCGAACGGTGGATCTGCTTGAACGTCGTTGGATCCAGCACCGGCAGCAGGTCCTTGATCGGTGTGCGCAGAAGCGCTTCGCCGTCGGCGGTCATCACCGTGGTGTACTTGTTGTCGGCACGAAAGTACGCGACGTCGTCCACCAGGATCAGTCGCGTTTCCTTGCCGGCGCTGGCAGTGATCCAGGTCAGCGCTTCGGACGCGTCGCTGGCGCGTGGGATCGCGCCGAGGCGGTCGAGCAATTGCGCCAAGGCGGCGGCATCGGGGTTGCCGGTGCGTGCCTGCAGGCGTTCGATGGTGGCGGCCAGGCGTTCGGGCTTGATGGGCTTGAGCAGGTAGTCGATGGCGCCGCGTTCGAAAGCGTCGATGGCGTACTGGTCGTAGGCGGTGACAAACACGATCTGCGTGCGCGGGCTGGTGCTGGCGGCCGCGGCGGCGACTTCCAGGCCGGTGAGGCCGGGCATGCGGATGTCGAGGAAGGCGATGTCGGGCAGGTGTTCGGCCAATGCCTCGACCGCGCTGGCGCCGTCTTCGCATTCGGCTAGCACCTGCAGCGCGGGCCAGGCGGCGCGCAATTGATCGACCAGTCCCTGTCGCAGCAGGGCTTCATCCTCGGCGACGATGCAGGTGGGGTTCTGGTCAGACATGGTTGTCGTCCCGCTCCGGGCTTGCGTTGGCGGTGCTGCCGTCATTGTTGGATGCTGCATCTGCCGACAACGTTGCCGGCACGGTGATCGTCGCGGCCACGCCGGTGGGGAAATTGGCGATCACCGCCAGCGCGGCATTGCCGCCGAACACCAGGCGCAGGCGCTCGCGCACGTTCTTCAGGCCGATGCCCGTGCCCGTCGTCTTGGTGTTGAAGCCGTCGCCATCGTCGGCGACGGTCACGGCGACTTCGTCGTCGTCGTTGCGATGCGCGCGTATCCAGATGTTGCCGCCACCGGTCCGCGGTTCCAGGCCGTGCTTGATCGCGTTTTCGACCAGGGTTTGCAGCATCATCGCTGGCAACGCGGTGGTGCGCAGGTTGGTGGGGACGTCGACCTGCACGTTCAAGCGGTTGCCCATGCGGATCTTGAGGATTTCAAGATAGGCCAGTGCGCGCTCGAGTTCCGCGCCCAGTGTCGACATCTCGTCGCCTGCACTGGGCAGCGAGTGGCGCAGGTACTGGATCAGGTGGCCGAGCATGACTTCTGCGCGCGCCGGGTCGCTCCTGGTCAGCAGCTGCGCGCTGGCCAGCGTGTTGTAGAGGAAGTGCGGTTCGACCTGGGCGTGCAGCAGGCTGAGCTTGGCGACGGTGAGCTCCTTCTCGGTCTCGGTCTGCGCGGCACTGGTCCGCTCGCCGCGGCGACGCTCGGCGACGCGACGGCTGATGGCGCGGCTGATGGCTTCTGCGTTTTCGTAGTTGGTGCCGTCGTCGACGAGGAACCAATCGCTCCAGGCCGGGCTTTCCGGTTCGCAGATCAAGGTCACGCTGCCGGTGTCGTGGCCAGGCAGGACGGTGGCCATGATCTGGTTGCGCGGGATCCCGAACCACAATAGTGGGCTGTAGCGTCGCAGCGGGTGCTCGCCGTAGGTGCGCGGCCGTGCGACCTTGGCTCGGACCTGCAGGCTGTCGCGTGCGCTTTGTACTTGCTCGATGCCGGGCAGTTCGCGGATGGCTGCATCCAACAGGTCGAAGGCCTCGCCGGCTTCGAACGGGATCTCGATCTGGCGGCGCTGGCGGTTGCTCAGCGCACCCTTGTCGATATGCCCGGCAATCAGCTGGACGCGGTTGAGATGCGAGATCGCACCGGCAACCACCAGCACCATGGTCACCATGCCCAGCAGCACCATCGGGAAGTCGAGCTGGCCGATCAGCGGGATGCTCGAGTAGAGCGCCGAGACCAGCAGCACGGCCAGGCCCCACACGATGGCGATGCGCAGGACGAAGAACAGGCTCTTGAACATGGAGGTTTCCGGGCGTGGCTGGATTGGGGACGAGCATAGCGAGCGGTGGCGGGCAGTTGCAGCGGTTTGCGACGGAAGCGGATATGTCGCGATGGAGTGGCGTGGATACGCGATGGGGTGGGGCGGACTGTCCTGGCAGGCGGGCCAGCGCGCGCTTTCCCGCACGGCAGCGCGCGTGCCCACCCGCCATTCCGGCGAAAGCCCGGATCCATGTTGCGCTGGATCATGTTGCTTCGCGCGGTGGGGGCGGGAGCCAAATCAAAATGGATCGGGACTTCGCCGGAATGACGGGCAAGTCTTTCCCGGGATGGTTTCCCGATGCGCACGTCGAGCTTGCGGCCATCGACCTGGCCCCCACCGGCGTCCTTGCGCAGTGCTGCCCCGGCCCTTCGGTCGGCGGCAGGCTTGATTTATGCTGCACGGATCGCGTCCTGCCACCGAGGTCCTCTCCCCGGCGCCTGGATTCAACCCGCAGGCACGGTCAACACGCCCAGCCAACAGGGACAGCAATGATCGAAGTCGCCGGACTCACCAAGCAATACGATCGCCTGACCGCGGTCGACGATCTCTCCTTCAGCGTCGGTGCCGGCGAGATCATGGGCCTGGTCGGGCCCAATGGCGCCGGCAAGACCACGACCCTGCGCTGCGCGACCGGGATCATCCCGATGACCAGGGGCAGCGTGCAGCTGTGCGGGATCGACCTGGTCGCCGAACCGGTCGCGGCCAAGCGCAAGGCCGCCTTCATCGCCGACGAACCGCGGTTGTTCGAATACCTGACGGTGTGGCAGCACCTGACGTTCGTCGCGCGGCTGTATGGCGTGTCCGGTTACGAGACGCGCGGCAAGGCGATCCTTGGCGAACTGGAAATGGCCGACAAGACGCAGCTGCTACCGGCGGAACTGTCGCGCGGGATGAAGCAGAAACTGGCCATCGCCTGTGGCCTGCTGCATGGGCCCCAGGTCATCATCTTCGACGAGCCGTTGACCGGCCTGGATCCGGCAGGCATCCGTCGCATGAAGGCCATCATGCGCAGGCTTGCAGCCGAAGGCGCCGCGATCATCCTCAGCTCGCACCTGATCAGCCTGCTTGAGGAGGTCTGCTCGCACCTGCTGATCCTCAAGGATGGCGTCAAGGTCGCCGACGGCAGCGTGGCGCAGATCCAGGCGCGCTACGGCGACGGTTCGACCTTGAGCCTGGAGGACATCTTCTTCCGCGCCACGGGCGATGAAGGCGCCACGTCCTATCAAGGCGCCACGCCCGATGATGGCAACGCTCCACGGGACGCAGCACCATGAGCCAGGGCGTCGCGGTCTGGCGTGCCTTTGTTTTCCTGCAGGCGATGTCGATCCGCAACCTGGTCACGCACCGACTCAAGCGGTTGCGGCAGCCGAAGTACCTGTTCGGCGCCATCGCAGGCATCGGCTACTTCTACTTCATCTTCTTCCGCCGTGGTGCGATGGGGGACTGGCACGGTGGGCAACCCAGGGTGGCGTTGGGTTGGGCGCAGCAACCCGGTGTCATGACCGTCGTCATCGCGCTCGCCGCGTTGTTGCTGCTGGTGATCGTGGTGGGGGCATGGGTCGTGCCGACCAAGCGGGCCGCGTTGACGTTCAGCCAGGCCGAGGTCGCTTTCCTGTTCCCGGCACCGCTGACGCGACGGATGCTGATCCACTACAAATTGTTGCGCGCGCAGTTGGGCATCCTGCTGTCGGCCTTCCTGTTCACGCTGATTTCGCACCGTGCCAGCATGTTTGGCGGTAATCCGGTGTGGCATGCCGCTGGCTGGTGGCTGTTGCTGTCGACGATCCGGCTGCACTTCATCGGTGCGTCGTTCTGGCGCGATGTCCTGCTCGAGCTGGGCATGCCGGTGTGGCTGCGACGCTTGCTGGTGACGGGCGTCGTGCTGGCGTTGCTGGTCGCCACGGGCGCGTGGATGAAGTCGCGCCTGTCACTGCCGACCAACGCCGACCTGGGCAGCTTGCAGGCGTTCACGGCGTATCTGTCCGGGTTCCTGTCCACGCCTCCGCTGGCCTGGGTCCTGCTGCCGTTTCAGTGGATGGTCGCGCCGGTGTTTGCCGTGGACGCGCATGCATTTTTACGCGCGGCACCGGCAGCGGTGCTGGTGTTGCTGCTGCACTACGCCTGGGTGGTGCGTTCGGATACGTCGTTCGAGGATGCGTCGATCGACGCGTCGCGACGGCGCGCCAGCAAGGTCGCACGGATGCGTGCCGGCAAGTCGGCTTTCGACCGACAGCCGACCAAGCCGCGCACGGCACCGTTCGCGCTGGCGCCGACTGGCTTCGTGCCGGTGGCTTTTCTATGGAAGAACCTCATCGCGCTGGGTCCGTTCTATCGTTTGCGGTCGTGGCTTATTGCCTGCGCGGTGGTGGTCGCAGGCGGCCTGTGGATGGCAGCGCGCCCGCAGTTCCAACCCGCGCTGCTGGCCATCGGTGGCATTGCGCTGATGCTGGCAGGTTGGCTGCTGGTGGTCGGGCCGATGTTCATGCAGCGCAGCCTGGGGCGCATGTTCCTGCATCTGGATGTGCTCAAGGCCAGCCCGCTGTCGGGCAGGCAGATCGTGCTGGGCGAGCTGCTGACCCCGCTGACGTTGATGACGCTCGTGCAGTGGTTGGCCTTGCTGGTTGCGGCGATGGCCTTTGTCGGACCGGCATTCACCGGGCACGCGTCTACGGGGCAGGCAACCGGTAGCGTCTTCGATCTGGCGCTGCTGACGCCGGCCAACATCATGGTCGCGTTGCTGTGTGTTGCCTTGCTTGCGCCAATGCTGTGCGGCCTGATGCTGTGCGTGCCGTTTGCCGGGATGCTGGTGTTCCCGGGATGGCTGGCCGGTAGCCACAGCCGCGGTGGCGGTGTCGAGGTGATGGGCCAGCGGATCATCTTTTTTGCCGGGTACGTGCTGGTGTTGTCCGTGGCGGTCCTGCCTGCCGCGATCGTGGGTGGCAGCGCGTTTCTCGCCGGTCAGTGGCTGACAGGCCTGGTGTTGGCGCTGCCACTGGCCACGTTGCTTGGCGGTGCGGTGCTGCTGGGCGAATTGTGGCTTGCGGTGGCCTGGTTGGGGCGGCGCGCAGAGCGCCTGGATCTGTCCCGGGAGCAGTTGCAATGAAGCCTTGTCGTTGTGGTGTCCGCAGCGTTGCAGGTTTGCAGCTGCCGCTGCTTGGGGCCGTGCTGGTCGTCATGGCACTGCTTGCCGGTTGCAGTTCGAATGAGGGGCCACCCAATCCCGTGGGGACGGATAGTGCCGCGCGTCCAGCTTCCACGGCGATCAAACCAACGACGTCCGTCGCGCCACCTGCGCCACGGCAGGATGGCTCGATCGACGTGCCGGCCTGGCAGGCAGCGTTGCGGATCATGGATGGCGATGGCGACGGACGCGTCTCCGTCGTCGAGCACGCAGCGGCGGCTGCGCGCATGTTCTCCACCATGGACCGCAACGGCGATGGCCAAGTCACCGTGGACGAAATGGCAGCCACCCGCAGCACGTTGCCGGATGCGCGCGGCGATACCGAGCGCGCACTGCGCAGGGTGGATACCAATGCCGACGGCAGGCTGGATACGTCCGAGCATGCCGCGGCGACGCGCGTTGAATTCGATAGAGTCGATGCCAACCATGACGGGTATATGGATGCATCGGAACTGCAGGCTGCCGATTCGCCTTCACGCTAGCTGCCACACGTCGGCAACACGCGGCTACGGGGCCATGGCATCGCGCCAGCCCTATGCAATTGCCCACGGCTAGCCCACCATCCACCTGCCTCCACCCGGCCACTGCCATGATCCATCCCGACGACGAATACGATCCCGACGACAACTTTGCCAATAGCAGCGACGACAGCATGGAAGTGGACGACGATGCCGCGGCCGAGGCATTGGTCTGGCAGTTGTTGCTGATGATCAACCCGGGCGACGAGGAGGCCGCGCTGCAACAGTTTGGTGCCTGGCAGGAGCTGACGGCGGAAGCCGACCCCGATGAAACCGATCCGATGGAGCTGCTGCGCCAGGTGATCGACTGGAAGGCGGGATTCCATGTCGATGCGCTCGATGTGGGCGGCCTGGTCGAAAGCCTGGACGAGCTGTCGACGCGCTTCGATGTGCGCATCGACTGGGGCATCGACGACATCGATGGCGATGCCTTCGACAGCGACGCCCTCGACAGCGATGCGCCCGATGTCCCACTGCTGATCGTAAGAGCGCATGCGCAACTGCGCGAGCACGGCTACACGCTGTGGACCTGGAACCCGCGGGGCGGGGTCAACGAGGAGGCGTATTCGGGCTGGATCGCGTTGCGACGCGACGAGGAAGCGATGCTGGCGCTTGCACACGCACTTGGAATCGACGTGCGGTTGGGCAGCGCCCACTGAGCCGACGGGCGACTGCGTCCATCCGGCGGCAGCTGCTCGGCCGCGGGTATCCGGGTGCTGGAACACCGGGACACGCTGGATGCGGCGTTACATCATCGCCAACTCTGTATTGGTCAGCGTGCCGCCGTAGTGGTCGCGCAGGCGCGTCTTGCGCTCCATGTCGGAGATGATCACCCCGCTGAAGTCGATGCCGGTCAGGTCGTCGGCGAAATTGACGCCGCCGGGCGTGTCGACGTTGATCTCCATCATCTTGTCACCAACGATGTCCAGGCCGGCGAGGTACATGCCGTCGCGCATCAGCTTGGGACCGACGATCTCGGCCAGCCGCAGTGCGTCGTCGTCCGGCGTGGCCATCTGCGAGGTGCCTCCGGCACTGACATTGCTGCGCGCATCGTCGCTTTCGTTGTGGCGGCGCAGGCACGCGTAGGTGCCATCCACGCGCAACGGGCGGCCGTTGAGCATCAGCAGGCGCAGGTCGCCATCGGCAGCGCGGGGCAGGTATTCCTGCACGATGGCGTAGCCGTCGCGGGTGACTGCTTCGATCATCTGGTTGAGGTTTCCGCCACTATCGGGCGTGACGACAAAGACGCTTTGCCCGCCGGAGCCCTGCAGCGGCTTGATGACGCCGTAACCGTCGTGGTCGGCAATGAAGCCCTTGACGACTTCCGGATCCAGGGTGATGCAGGTGCGCGGCCGCACCTGTTCGGGGAAGTGCTGGAAGTAGGTCTTGTTGGACGCATCGGTGAGGTGGGTCGGGTCGTTGAGCACGATCACGTGCTTCAGGGCGGCCAGCTGCGCGAACAACAACCCGCTGTTGGGTGCCCAGGGGCGGTCGACGAGTTCCTCGGCGGGATCGCTGCGCAGCATCAGCACGTCGAGCGCGTCGACCGCGATGCGTTGCGTCGAAGCGTCGTCGGCCTGCAGGTCGGCCAATAGCGCATCGTCATCCTTGTACTTGTCCTTGCGCGGGACATGGGCATTGGCGCAGATGCTGCCATCGATGTCATAGATGAACCCACCCAGGCCGATCAGTGCCACCTCGTGCCCGCGGTTGATCGCGGTGCGCGCCAGCCGGATGGTGGTGTAGTTGTTTTTCTCGGTGGCCATGTCGTTGATGACGAAACCGAGCTTGATCGGCGTACGCATGGCCGCGGCGCGCTTGGCGCGCGTGGAAGGTTCGTTGCAGGCCGCCGACCTGGACGCGCCTGGCGGGGAAGACCTGGATTTGCCGCTCTTGCTGCTTTCTGTTTTCGTCGCGGTCTTCTTCGCACCGGAAGGTTTTCCGGACTTGCTTTTGGGAGGGGTCATGCCGAGGGATCCTTGTGGAAGAGGTCGCTGACGGGAAGGCGGCGGCATTGCTGCAAGCGATCCAGGGCAGCGGGGACGGTGAACCAGCGCGGAAGCAGGTCGGGCGTGCGCACCCAGCCCTGTTCGATCAGCTGCTCCAGCACCACCAGGTGGGTGAGCGCGAACTTGCCCATGAACAGCGGCTCCAGCGGACCATCGTCGTGCAGGTAGTCGACCAGGTCACGCAGTCCGCGCAGGTACACGGCATCCTTGGTAAGGCCACCGCCGCGCCGGGCGCGCACCGCGACATCGAAAGCGTCGTCGGTGGGCAGCTCGTGTTCGCGGTGCAGGCGGTCGAAGATCGCGGGCACGTCTTCGCCGTGGATCGCCATTTCGGTGGCGACGACACGGGCTGCCAATACCCGCAGGCGTTCGCCGGGCAGGTAACCGGCAATGAACTCAGCCAGCACGCCCAGGCCTTCCTGCAGCGGGTCGTAGTGGGCCAGCCCGACTTCGAGTTGCCGCAGGGCCTGTTGCCTCCCGTTGTGCCTGGTCAGTACATGGGTGCCGATTTCGTGCTGGATCAGTGGCTGGATGCGGGCACGCGGCAGGCGCGTGGTGCCATCGACGTAGAACTTGCCATGCGACACCATCATCATCGAGTTCAGGTCGTTGTCGACGACCACTTCGCAATCGAAATCCGGTGATTGCCTGCGATACCAGTCCAACTCTTCGTTGACTGCGTGCAGGATGTCATCGATGCCGCAGTCGGCAACCAACGGCGCACCAGGCGTGACCTGGGCGAGGATGTCGTCGGCGAGCCGTGACAATGGTGGTTCGACGCCACCAAACAGATCCAGGCTGGCGTTGATGAAGCCGTCCGTGCCGCGTAGGCGGACCAGTGTGAGTTGGCGTTCGAGCTCGCGCTGCTTTTCGGACAACAGCGCGGACAGCAGTGGCGACTCGATGTCGTCGACCGGAAGCGCAAGCAGGCTTTCGCGCATGGCATGCAGGTCCAGCGGCAAATCCTGGTACTGCAGCGGCGGGATCGCCCGGCGGCCGCTTTGTTCGAAGCCAAGCCAGAGTTCCTTGTTGTGGGTTGGTGACAAGGCCAGCAGCCAGTCGATTGCGCCATCCATCCTTGCCAGTTCGGCATCGATGCGTTCGGCGACCGGCGGCAAGGGATGCGCATGGGCCTGGTTCATCGACATGACATGAACTCCCCGCGCACCGCATCGACCGCCGCCTGCAATCCATCGCGGAACTGCTCGAGCACCGCAATGTCCAGTTGTGCGGTCCATTCGTCCATGTAGATCTTCTTGAACTCGGGCGAGATCGTGCAGACCTTGTCGCCGTAGTTGGCGTAGACCCACTCGGGGAAGTGTCCGCCCGTTGGATAGCGGACGTTCTCGCGCACGTCGGGGGAGTGTCCAGCGACAGGGTGGGCACGCAATGCCTCCGTGAAGCGTTGCAATGCCGGCCCCCAGCGTCCGTGGTCGAGCGTGGTCACGCCCAGCTCGATCTCGGGATTGCCCGCCACGGGGGCGGGCGGCGCGTCGGCACCATCGCGGCGATGGTTGTAGCTGTGGATGTCCAGTAGCAGGACGCAACCCCACTGTGCGACCAGCCCGTCCAGCAAGGCACCGATCATCGCGTAGAAGTCGTCATACGCGGCCAGCGATTGCTTGATTTCGGAGTGCGCAAGCGCGCTTTTCCAGACCTGCAGGCCCCATGCGTCATCCGGTTCGATGTACACGGCCTTGTCGCGCGAACGATTGAGGTCGACCTGGAAACGCGACGTGCGCACCCGCAGTCGCACATCACCGACCGCGGTCAGCAGGCCGGTCATGGAGTCTTCCTCCCGGCGACGACCAGCCTCGTTGAGTTCGAGCAGTGGATGCAAGCTGTCGCGCATTGCGTGGCCGTCGTGGATCGCAGTGGCGACCACCGGGCCATGTCCAATGATCAAGTCCCAGTCGGGGCGGGCATGGGTCGGAAGCAGGCAGCTTTCGCGCTGGAAAACGGTTGGTGTAGAGCTTTCATGATGCATGCGAACAATGCTCGCACCAGCGATATGACATGACCGTGAGTACGTTGTTGCTTTATTAACCGGTCGCAAACGAACCGCGTCAGCGCCGGTCGTGTCCTGCCTGCATCGCTACCGCGCCGCGCCCGTGCGTGACGGGCGCAAGTGATGGCGTAACGATGCAGGCCAACGAGGCCAGGCCAGGCAGACCAGTACACTGGCCGATGGCGACCTCTCAGCTCTTGTCGCGCTTGGCCTGGTTCTGTCGGCCGTGGGTGCTGATGGAGCCCTGGATGGCTTGCATGCGTGACTCGCCCGCATGCAGGTCTTCGGCCTTGTCGGAAGCGGCGCCGGACTGGTAGCCGGTTTCGCCACCATGTCCATGCCCGGCCTCCAGTGCCTGCCACGCTGGCGTCTTCCGGGCGCGTGCCTGCTTGGCCTTGAGCAGCTTGCGGGTGTTGGCGAGCGCCTGCTTCGGGGTGATCTTGTTCGGTTTGCCCGCAGCTTTCTTGTTGCCGGGCTTTGGTGCCGGCTTGCTTGCCTTGGTGGGCGCGCGTCTTGCCGTTGGGAGCTGCTTGGCAGCCGTTGTCGGCTTTGCAGCTTTCCTTGCCTTGGTTTTGTTGGCAGTGGATTTTTTCGCGACGGGCTTGTTTGCGGGCTTGGGCGCTGTTCTTGCCGTGGTGGCTTTATTTGCAGCCGTTTTTCCCGTGGCTTTGCTGGCTGCCTTTCCAACAGTCTTTTTCGTGGTCTTCTTCGTCGCCTTGCTCGTACGCTTGGCAGCCTTGGGCGTGGTCTTCTTCGCGGAGGTTCTTGCAGTCTTCCTTGCGACCTTCTTCACGGGTTTGTTCGTAGTTTTCTTCGCGGTCTTCTTCGCGGTCTTCTTCGCGGGCTTCTTCGCGGGATTTTTCGCTACTTTGCTGGCCGTCTTCTTTTCGGGTTTCTTACGTGCCGCTTTCTTTTCAACGGCCTTGGTGCCTGTTGGTTTGCGTGCTCGTGTCGTTGCCATGGAAGTCTCCGGCGGGTTGCGGCCGAGGCCGCGATGGTCGTACCGATACCATGTCGGGCATTGATGCGGGGTGAGGAAACGCCCGCATGCGACATGGACCAGGATGCGCTGGTCCTGCGTTGCGGTCATTGCCTGGACCGTCCTGCGTCGCGCCATGCCATGCCCGGCGCAGTGCCGAGGCAGGTGGATGCCCGTGGGTGGCGGCGCGCGCCAGGTGTCGCGGCCTTGCTGGCAGGCTTCGTAGACACGGTCATCGAGCGCACGCAGCAAGTCGAACGTGCGTGCCAGGCCAACCTGCTTGAGGACGGTTTCACGGTGGTGCCGGGCGGCATCGCAGGCGGCATGCCTGCTGCTGGTCCGCGATGGCCTGGGGTACGCGTAACTACGGCCAGCTTGGTTCCGGTCAAGCCCATCGGTCCCGGCCAGCCGCGACAGGTAACGCGAGTCGGCGTCACGCTTGCGGGCTTTCTGCTGCAACCGCAAGCGCTGGGCCTGTCTGGGTTGCTCGGGCGCCGTCTGACGCGCCCAGGCCGTGCGCGACCCAGTCGGGCAGGGATCGTTCTGGATGCTGGTCGCGCCCTTGGGCGACACATTTGCGCAGCGTGCGGCCCTGCGGCCGGGGCGTGTCGCAGGCACCTTCCTGGCACCACGATTACCGGTGCGCGCTACACCTGTGCGGCGGACGGTGACGGCGACTGCGCTTGCGTCGTGGCTGGGGCCACTGACAACACCACTGGCAACCCCGCCAGCAGGCACCACCTTGCGAAACGATGCACATGAGCTTCCTGCCCTTGCCTCGTGGCCAGCCTACCCCAGGGCAAATCGAAAGGTGTCATCGAGGTGGTCTTGGTGTGCTTGTCCTTGTCTGGATGCAATCCGCGTTGTCATGGACTCCAGGTCCGCTTCGAACCTGGGTCCGGTAGCTGCCCTAGGAGGCGCATCATGGTTCGCACGCTTTGTTTGTCGATCCTGGTTCCTGTCCTGTTGACGATAAGTGGCTGCTCACGAGGCGCATCCGGACCGGTTCAGGATGCGGCGTCGGCGCAGCGCCCAGGGCAGGAGCTGCCGACACAGGCCGGTATCGATCCCCCCGGTGAAGCGGCCCAGGCAAGGGCGGAGCAGCTGGTGGCGTCTGGAACAGTGGATACCCCCACAGCCGACGCCATGCCCATCATCGAGGATGTGCCGACCGCCATGCCCGCTGCCAAGACGGGCTTCGACCCCGCCAGCGTGCCGGTCACCGAAGCCAGTTTGCCGCCGTTTCCTTTCTTCAAGGCGCCAGACGGATTGCGCAGCGCCCTGGACGACAAGGACAAGAACGTGTCCTTTGATGGCCAGTATTTCATTGCCGGCGATACGCCGGTGCTGGTCGAGGGCAGGATCTTCCATGACCGATTCAACCTGCAAAACGGCGATCGCACGTATTCCGAGCGCGAGTTCCTGCGCAACTACCAAAACGCCATCACCGCGCTGGGCGGAAGCAGGATCAATACCGCGCAATACACGGACGCATCGATCGCAGCGGCTGGCGGCCGCGACAAGATGGAGAAGACGGCCTATGGCGCACCGGTCATACCGGACTATCCGCATGACAGTTACCTGATCCGCACCCCGGACAAGGAGTACTGGATCGAGGTGAGTACGGGCGTGATCCCGCTGCATGGCTTCCTGGTGGTGCTCGAGCGCAAGGCGATGGAGCAATCGGTCGGGTTCCTCGATGCCGCTGCGATGAAAAAAGCCCTCGACAAGGACGGACGCGTCGCATTACATGTCAATTTCGATACCGACAAGGCGACGCTGCGGCCGGATGCGCAACCGGTGATCGCCGAGATCGGCAAGTTGCTGGATGCCGACTCGTCGCTGTCCCTGTCCATTGAAGGCCATACCGACAACACCGGTAGCCACGAGCATAACCAGGCGTTGTCCACGGCGCGGGCGCGCAGCGTGCTGGGTGCGCTGGTTGGCCTGGGCGTCGAGCCTTCAAGGTTGTCGTCCAAGGGCTTCGGGCAGGACAAGCCAGTGGCCGACAACGGCACCGAGGCCGGGCGCGCGCAGAACAGGCGGGTCGAACTGGTCAAGCGTTGAAGCCGGTGGTGCGGTAGTGCGTTTGCGGACTGCGTGAGGCGGGGAGCTGCTGGACTGGACGAAAAAAGCCCCGTCTGCACGGGGCTCTTTCCAGTTATGGGACTTTTTTTGGATCAGTTGCCAAGGATCCGGGAAATGATGCCGGTGGTGACCTGCACCAGCAAGTACTCATTGCTGTCCTGGTATGGGCGCACCCAACGATAGCCGCGCGGCGGCGCATCGAGCCTGTAGGTTCGGTAGTCGTTGATGTAATAGCGGTCCGCAAGGTACGCGCGCGGGATGTGTTCGCCGCGCTTCCAGGCGTGCTTGTAATGCCCTCGATGCAGGCCATTGTCGTGGCGCCCATGATCATGCGGATTGTGCCCGCGCTGCTGGTAGGCATGGCGATCCGAATGCTTGCCCTTGTCCTGGTCGTGCCCTGGCGAAGCGAAGGCGGCGGTGGACAACAACAGTGCAGCTATTGAAGTGGTCAGAAGCAGGGTCTTCATGGGTGGGCTCCTTCGTGGGGACGCCGCCATCCTGGCGTGGGGTCCCTGAATGACGCGCGAGATTCGGCGGCTTGACGTGTTGGCGTTCAGGCCCGGCATCGATCCATTCAGCCTGGTGTACACGGCGTCGTGGCTAGCCTGGCACCACGCATGGTGCACAAGGCAGTGCGCGCTACGCGCTACGGCACACGCCGGTACACGCTGGGCAAAGGATCGACCCGGTACCCTCCAGGCTGCGCCATCGATTGGCAAGACACGGAAACACACGCCATGCAGATCGCCAAGGGTTACTTCATTCGTCCGCAGGCTGCCTTGCGCGTGCTGCTCGTGGGCGTCGTTACCTGCATTGCCGGGAATGTTCCGGCCCAGGACGGCATGGCGGAGTCCGGGAACATGCAAGCCTGCCTGCAACAGGCGGCATCGACCTTGCCCGCGGTTGCCAGGTCGGCGCTGGACCGCATCGACGCTGCGCCGCGCCAGTTGCTTGCCCTGCGCTCGTACCTGCGCGTGCAGCACCTGGAGCGTCGCTGGAGCTGGACCGAGGCCGAGGTCGACGACTACCGCGGGTCGCCCGAGCAGCTGCAGGCGCAGGAGGCGCTGGCACGGGTGCAGTCGCATTTCAGCGCACTCAATCCCGGCTACACGCTGTACGTGAACACCAGGGTGCGCAGCCTCGATACGCAACTAGCGCGATGGAACAGCAATGCATCGGTCGGTGCCGCCGCCGATGCGTTGGCGGACGATGCCGAGGCGGCGTGCAAGCGCGATGCATCGGGTTTTGCAGGCTGGTTGAAACAGTGGCACCCGCCAGTACCGGCCAGGCTGGCTGCCCCCGGCCTGTCCGCACATGGGCAGGCGCGGGCATTCGACTTCCAGGTAAAGCAGGGCGAGTCGATCATCGCTGGCACCGACTCGCACAGCATCGGAACCGTCTGGGAAGCCGATGGCTGGGCCCGGCGGCTTGCCCAGGCAGTGCATGAAGCCGGCCCGGCGTTCGGTGGGCCGCTGTGTTCGCCTCGGGAGCCTTGGCATTACACGTTTGATCCGGCAGTGGTGCCGAAGCAGGCCGACGACCAGCAGGTGCAGGGGTGGGATAAGACGACGCGGCCACCCGCGGCAACAGACATCGGGGATGTCTGCGGCAACGACAACGACAACGACAACGAGAACGACAAAAAACGACAACGATGACGATGACGACGGTTGACTACCAATGGCTGGCGATGACGTGCAATCCATGCGGGACTCGCGTTGCCGCGTTGATCAGGACGCGGTCGCCCAGTGCGGACGCCATCGTCATTTCGGATCCGGCGGCGGCATCAGGTGGCGGACATGCAGGAAGCGCGCAAAGCGCGGCACGCCGTGCGCGGTCAGTCCGTTGTAGCGATAGGTGACCTGGCTGCCGATCGGCGGCGGATTGGCGCGTTGCGCATCGGTAAAACCGCTGCCGATCCTGAAACGCAGTCCATCCGCACGTTGCACGATCAGTGCGCCCAGCATCCCGATGTATTTTCCGCGACCGGCGGTATGCGCCACCACGCGCGCCTCGGCATCGTCGTAGGGTTTGTACTTGAGCAGGTCTTCGCTGCGCCCGGCGTGGTAGCGGGCATCGCGATGATGCAGGACCAGGCCTTCTCCGCCGCTGGCGGCGATTGCATCGAGCTTCGCGTCCAGCGTGGCGGCGTCGTGCACGCGGAACTGGGGGATGGGGCGTAGCCATGGGATGCCGGTGTTGGCCAGCAAGCGGCGCATATGCAACACACGCGTCCCGAAGCGCCCCGGATCGGCCGGCAGGTCGAAGACCATGAAATGCATCGCCCGCCACGCTTTGTCGTCGGCACGCAGCGCCCGTACGGTGTCGCTGGCCTGCGCGAATCGTCCGCGCGCAACCCATAGTTCGCCATCCATTGGCACTTCGGGCCAGCCGGCGATGAACCACGCCGGCGGATCGATGGCCTGCCCGCTGCGGGTCCACAGGTGATGCCCATCCCAGCGACCGCGCACACCGTCCAGCTTTTCGCTGACCCAGTACTGGTCGACGGCGACGCCGGAGTTGTAGACGGTCGGCAGCATGACCCGCGGCGGTGACGAGGCCAGCGTTTGCGGCGACAGCGCAGCAAGCAGGCAGAGCAGCAGGGACAGGCAGGTGGCCTTGAAGGGCATGTCGCGTCAACCTTGTTTGAGTGGATGTGCATGGCGGGGGCGTGCATTGCAGGGGCGTGCATTGCAGGGGCGTGCCGCAGTTGCAGCCTCCAGGCCACGGCACGGCTGGGACAAGATCGCAGGTGAAGGTCGCCCGGGATGCCGGGCGATGGACCGTATCGACGTAGGCAGACCGCGCACCGGCGCGTAGGACGTTACCGACGACTGGCAGGCAACGGCTGGGTTGCAATGCCCTACACTCCACTGATCGTCATGCCCTGGGGAGGGAGCAGATGAAGCTTCGTATCGTTTCGATGGTCGCCGGCCTGTCGGCGGTCGTGTTCCTGGCGGGGATCGCGCGCGTGCAGGCAAGCGATGAAACGCCGACTGCAACGCAGGCAGCTGGCGTGGAGACCATCGTGCTCAAGGCCGCGCACCTGTTCGACGGCAGCAGTGGCCGGTTGCAGTCGCCCGGCAGGATCGTCGTGCGTGGGCAGCGGATCGTGGCGGTCGGCGCCAACGCGACGATCCCCGCCGATGCGCGGGTCATCGAATTGGGGGACGCGACCCTGGTGCCGGGGTACATCGATGCGCATACCCACATCGCCTACGACCATGACGACAACTGGGCCCAGGGGTTCTACGAAGGCATGCTGCGGTTTCCGGTGGAGCAGTCCTTCCATGCCGCGCGCAATGCCAAGGCCACGATCCAAGCCGGTGTGACCACCGTGCGCGAGGTCGGTGCCGGCGACTTCGTCGATGTCGCCCTGCGCAACGCCATCAACCAGGGCATCGCACAAGGCCCGCGCATGCTGGTGGCAGGACATGCCATCGGCAGCACTGGCGGACACTGCGACAGCTCGCCGTTCCCGCCCGACCGGGTCAAGCCGTCCGGTCCGCTGGAAGGCGTCTGCAACGGTCCGGAGCAATGCCGCGAAGCGACCCGACTGCAGATGAAGTACGGCGCCGACGTGATCAAGATCTGTGCCTCGGGTGGCGTCTTGTCCGAGTCCGATCCGGTCGATGTCCCACAGCTCACGCCCGAAGAATTGCGCGCGATCGTCGGGGAGGCGCATACCTGGGGTCGCAAGGTCGCCGCGCATGCACACGGCGACACCGCGGCGCGGCTGGCAATCGATGCCGGCGTCGACTCCATCGAGCACGGTAGCTTCCTCAAGACCGAAACGCTGCAGTTGATGAAGCAGAAAGGCGTGTACCTGGTGCCGACACGGACCACGGTGAAGTGGGTGGTGGCGCATGCCGACGGCTATCCACGAAAGATCGCGGACAAGGCGCGTGCCGCCGGGGCGGCCGACGCCGATACGTTGGAAAATGCCTTTCGCATCGGCGTGCCGATCGCGATGGGTACCGATGCCGCTGTCTATCCCCACGGCCTCAATGCACGCGAGTTTGGCGACTACGTCGAACTGGGCATGTCGCCCGCGCAGGCATTGATGACCAGTAGCCAGGGGGCTGCCAAACTGCTCGGCATCGACGCTGAAACCGGCACGCTGGAAGCGGGCAAGTATGCAGACATCGTCGCGGTACCCGGTGACGTGCTGCAGGACATCCGGGCAACCGAGCGGCCATTGCTGGTGATGAAGCAGGGTGGGATCGTCAAGGGCGACAACTAGAAAATCCCTTCGCATCCATCGTCCTCCATGTCATCCCGCCAAAGCGGGATGGAGCGATCGTGGGGGACTCAATCGTCAAAGGCGCTGGATTCCTGCTTGCGCAGGAATGACGGTTGTCGGCGGAGGAATATGGTCCTGCCGCTGACCACGCGGATTGGTCGCGTAGATTGCCTGGCCAGGCCCCACGCCTTGCGCCCAGCTGCCAGCGCCCCAATATCGGCGTGAACGCATCACGGAGTTATCGACCTGCCACCCCCGCATCCGCTTCCGCAGCAAGGCGCCGACGCCGATTTCTCGCAGAGCTTCTTTGGCGCGTTCCGCTTCAGCAGGCGTGCGCTGGAGCTGGTCTGGAGTACCAGCCGCGTGATGACCGTAGCGCTGGCGTTGCTCACGCTGGCGGCCGGCCTGCTGCCCGCCGGCGTGGCCTACGTCGGCGCGCAGATCGTCGATGCGGTGGTCGCGGCCAGTCGGGCGTTGCCCGGAGCCGGGCCGGTGTCGTTGAGCGACCCGCATTTGGTGCGGGTGTTCGAATGGGTGGCGTTGGAAGGCGGCCTGGTCATCGCCATGGCCGGTGCCCAACGCGGCCTCTCGTTGTGCCAGTCCTTGCTGCGCGCGCAGTTGGGCCAGCGCGTCAACGTGATGATCCTGGACAAGGCGCTGACGCTGGACCTTGCGCACTTCGAGGACTCGGAGTTCTACGACAAGCTGACCCGCGCGCGGCGCGAGGCATCCAGCCGACCACTGTCGCTGGTGACGCGCACGTTCGGGCTGGGGCAGAACCTGATTTCGCTGGTCAGCTACGGCGTGCTGCTGGTGCAGTTCTCGCCGTGGGCGATGTTGGTGTTGCTGGCGGCCGGGCTGCCCGCGTTCGTCGCGGAGACCAAGTTCTCCGGGGATGCGTTCAGGCTGTTCCGCTGGCGTTCGCCCGAGACGCGCATGCAGAACTACCTTGAAACGGTGATCGCGCGCGAAGACCACGCCAAGGAGGTCAAGTTGTTCGGCCTGGGGCCGATGCTGCTCGATCGCTACCGCAACATCTTCGGCACGCTCTATAGCGCCGACCGCGCGCTGGCGATCCGTCGCGACGGCTGGGGCTTCGGCCTGGGCCTGATCGCTACAGTCTTCCTTTACGGGGCGTATGCCTGGATCGCGTTCACCACGGCGCTGGGACGGATCACGCTGGGACAGATGACGATGTACCTGATGCTGTTCCGGCAGGGACAGGCGGCGGTGTCGGCGATCCTTTCATCGATCGGCGGCATGTACGAGGACAACCTGTACCTGTCGACCTTGTACGAATACCTGGAAACGCCGGTGATCGCGCCGGCCGGCGTTGAGCACCACGGACCGGATCCTGGCGACGGCATCCGCTTCGAACAGGTCACCTTTACCTATCCCGGCGCCGATGAACCTGCGCTGCGCGATATCGACCTGCACATCCGCCCGGGAGAGTCACTGGCACTGGTGGGCCAGAATGGATCGGGCAAGACCACGCTGATCAAGTTGCTCACGCGGCTGTACAACCCCGACAGTGGTCGCGTCCTGCTCGACGGGCGTGACCTGCGCGACTGGGACGAGGTGACGTTGCGCAAGCGCATCGCGGTGATCTTCCAGGACTTCGCGCGCTACCAGATGCGGGTCGGGGAGAATGTCGGCGCCGGCGACGTCGATTACTTCCAGGACGAGGCGCGCTGGCGCGAGGCCAGCGACAAGGGCATGGCCACCGAGTTCATCGAAGGGCTGCCGGCAGGGTTCAACACCCAGCTGGGCAAGTGGTTCAAGGACGGGCGCGAACTGTCCGGCGGGCAGTGGCAGAAGATCGCATTGGCGCGCGCGTTCATGCGCTCGAAGGCCGACATCCTGGTGCTGGACGAACCCACCGCGGCGATGGACGCGGCTGCCGAAGCGACGATCTTCGAGCACTTCCGCACGTTGACGAAGAACCGGATCGCGATCCTGATCTCGCACCGGTTCTCGACCGTGCGCATGGCCGACCAGATCATCGTCATCCAGGAAGGGCGCATCATCGAGCACGGCAGCCATGAGCAACTCATGGCCAGGGACGGGCATTACGCGCATTTGTTCTCGCTGCAGGCGCGCGGCTACCAGTGATGCGAGTCGGGCCGGCCGCGATGCCTGCGGCTTGCCGGATTACTCCAGCAGGTTCCTGATGGTCTTCCCGTCCTCGTCGAGGACTTTGATGGCGGTGGTGCCGTCGGTGGCGACCGTCATCAGCAGGCGTTTGCGGCCCTTGCCATCGAGCAGGGCCAGTGTCGAATTGCCGTCGTCGCCACGTCCCAGCCAGATCCGGCGATGGACCTCGCGGCCGGACGGACTGTCGGAAACGCTCAGGCCTGCGATCCTGTCTTCCGAATCGTCCACGCCCAGCAGTTGCACGACCTGGTTGGCTTCAAAGCGGTCGAACGACAGGCTGCCCCCGGAATTGACGATGTCGCCCTTGTCATTGCGACTGCCGCCGAAGATCAGGCCGCCGATCTCGGACGCTTCGTCGTTGTAGAAGATCATTCCCGCCTGCGGGCGGTCGAACGGTTTTTCTTTGCCGCGGACGATGATGCCCGGGAGCCTGGCATGGTTGGAAATGGTCATGCGCAACGTGCCGTCGGGTTCGACGACATTGATCCGCTGGACGTCGATCTCGTCGAATTTCGCGTGGCTGCGGGTAGCGGCCGACAGGACGGTGACGGCAAAGACGAGCGTCAACGCGCCGGAATAGAGCATGAGGAAACGCTGGGATTTGGGCATGGTCGTGATCCTCCGTGGGTACAACGCACTATCCGCGCGTGCGGGGCGTTTGCACGGCCCGTAAGTCATGCGTGGCGGCTCAACCCCCGGAATCCGGACGTATTGGCCTGGAGCATGTCTTCCCGAGCCATGCTTGTCCGGGCCATGCCCGTCGGAGCTTGATCAGTCCGAGCCGTGCCGACGTTTGGCATACCAGAGCTTCAGATGCTCGCGCGATCGCAAGGTGCGGCGGCCATGTAGCAGGAAGATCCAGACCAGGCGCAGATGGTCGCGCAATGAAAACGTGCGCAGCTTGCGATCCGAAGTCCATATCGCTTCGTGCAGGATGACGAAGCGCCCCTGCCGGGCCAGTGCACGGCTGATGGCAACATCCTCGCCCGCGAAATAAGTCTCGTCGAAACCGCCGCAGGCGTCGAACGCGGCGCGCGTGCAGAACACGAAGCAACCCGGCGCGATCCGTGCCAGCCGGAACGCGGGAACCAGCAGGTTGACCAGCCAGCGTTCGCGCCAGTTGGGATTGCCCCGCAACCGCACCGCCGCACCGCCACCGACCGCGCCATCACGCAATCGGGCCAGCGCAGCGGCCAGCACAGCCGCATCGATCGTCGTGTCCGCATCGACGAACACCAGGGTCTCGCCGATGGCCGCCTGTGCCCCCGCATTGCGAGTGGCGGCGATATGCCGGTATTGCACCGGGACCACGCGTGCCCCGTTGCCGTGGGCAATGGCAGCCGTCGCATCGCCGGAGTCGTCGTCGACCACCACGATTTCATGAGGCACGCCACATGCGCGCGCCGCATCGTGGATCGAGACAAGCGTTGCCGCAATCAGGCGGGCTTCGTCATGGGCCGGGATGATGAAGCTGATCATGTCGGCATCATGCATGTCGACAGCGCGCATGGCGACAGCATGCCTGGCGACAGCATGCACGTCGTGGCCATGACCTGCCGTGGCGGTGGCTACGGCACGGGCAGGTCCCGGTGTTGCGCTTGAAACCAGAAAGGCCGCTTTTGGTAGGAGCGGCTTCAGCCGCGAGCGTTTGATCCTGATTTTGTCCGTTGTAGGAGCGACGCAAGTCGCGATTGATCCCGCCGGAGTCCTGATCGCGACTTACGTCGCTCCTACAACAGCCGAAGCCAAATCAAACGCTCGCGGCTGAAGCCGCTCCTACAAACAACGTGATCAGCCTTCCTTGGCAAGCTTGCTGTGCTTGATGCCGTACGCAAAGTAGATGACCAGCCCCAGCGCCATCCAGATGATGAAGCGCTCGATCGTGATCCACGGCAAGCCACCGAGCAGGGTGAAATGCCCGTCCTGCATCCACGGCCAGCCGATGATCAGGAACAACGAGAACAGGATCCCGATGGGGGCGAAGATCCAGGCGGCCGGCATGCGGAACCGACGTTTCACCTCCGGCCGGCGCACGCGCAGGATCAGCACCGCCGCGCAGATCACGATGAATGCCGACAGCGTGCCGATGTTGACCAGTTCGGCGACCTCGCCGATCGGCAACAGGCCGGCGACCAGGGCGGTGAAGATACCCAGGATGATCGTCGGTCGCGACGGCGTGCCGTACTTGGGATGCACCCTGGCGAACCACTTGGGCAGCAGGCCATCGCGCGCCAGCGCGAACCAGATGCGCGCCGCACCCAGCATGAAGGCGAACATCACGCTGGTGATGCCGGCAACCGCGGCGATGTTGATGATGCCGCGCACCCAGTCCAGGCCCAGCGCTGCGAACGCCGAGTCCACCGGTGCCGCCCCGGACAGCTGCTGGTAAGGGACCATGCCGGTCAGGATCAGCGACACCGCGACGTACAGGGTCATCGAGATCGCCAGCGACAGCAGCACCGCGCGGGGCAGGTCGTGCTGCGGATCCTTTGATTCCTCGGCCGCCGTGGTCAACGTGTCGTAACCGAACACCGCGAAGAACACGATGCTCGATGCCGCCAGCACGCCGCTCCAGCCGAAGTGGCTCATGCCTTGCGCATCGACGGTCATCTCGGGGATGAACGGCGTCCAGTTGGAGGTATCGACGTAGAACGCACCCACGCCGATCACCAGCGCGACACCGAGCACCTTGACAACGACGATGGCGGTATTGGCGCGCGCGCCCCACTCGGTCTTGACGGTCAGCATCCAGGCCAGTGCGAGGCTGACCAGCGCGGCGATGACGTTGAATACGCCCCCGGCGTCGGGATCGGCCGGGTTGTAGGCGGCCTGCGCCCAGACCGGCAGCTGCAAGCCCGTGATCTGGGTGATCAACGCCTGCACGTAGCCCGACCAGCCGATCGCGACCACGCCGACGATCAGCGCGTACTCGACCAGCAGGTCCCAGCCGATGATCCAGGCGAATAATTCACCCAGCACCGCATACCCGTAGGTATAGGCGCTACCGGTGACCGGGATCATCCCGGCGAATTCGGCATAGGCCATGGCCGCGCAGGCGCTGCCCAGGCCGGCGATCAGGAAACTCAGCACCACGGCGGGACCGGCATTGGCCGCGGCCTGCTGGCCGGCGAGCACGAAAATGCCGACGCCGATGATCGCGCCAACACCAATGGCGGTCAGCTGCCAGATGCCCATGACCCGGCGGAAGTCCTTGTTGCTGCCGGCCTCGGCCTGCAACTGCTCGATCGTCTTGTGACGAGTCAGCTTGGCGAACAAGCCCATGCATTGCCCCTTGATGCGAGAAAACAAGCCTCACAGGCTACCTGCCCCGTGCCGGGAACCCAAATCGGACGCTGTCCGGGATCTTGGCGAAAAGCGGCGCAAAGCCCGCCGTGATGGGGCTTGCGGTCTTTCCACGCGTTCTTTTCACGGACGACGGCTCAGTGACCGAACTCGTCATTCCCGCGAAGGCCGGAATCCAGCGACGTCTTTCCTGCAGCGGCCAAAATCGCGGGATGGACAGGCATTGGCCTGCCGAAAGCCCCGCCTTCGCGGGAATGACAAGACAGGGCTGGCCGCAATGCATCGCTTCGAATCACTGCTATCTTCAGCATCAAGCACCCCCCAAGGCTCCGCATGCAGCCGATCATCTCCATACGCCACCTGACCAAGACCTACGCGACCGGCTTCAAGGCACTCGACGATGTCGACCTGGAGATACGGCGCGGCGAGATCTTTGCGCTGCTGGGCCCCAATGGCGCCGGCAAGACCACGCTGATCAGCATCGTTTGCGGCATCACCAACGCCAGCTCGGGCGAAGTCACCGCCGATGGCCACGATATCGTCCGCGAGTTCCGCGCCGCGCGCGGCAAGATCGGCCTGGTGCCACAGGAGCTGTCGACCGACGCTTTCGAGAGCGTGTGGACGACGGTGCGCTTCAGTCGCGGCCTTTACGGCAAGCCGCCCAATCCCGCGCACCTTGAAAAAGTGCTGCGCGACCTGTCGTTGTGGGACAAGAAGGACAGCAAGATCATGACGCTGTCCGGTGGCATGAAACGGCGCGTGCTGATCGCCAAGGCATTGGCGCACGAGCCGACGATCCTGTTCCTGGACGAGCCGACCGCCGGCGTCGATGTCGAGCTGCGCCACGACATGTGGCAGATGGTGCGCGCCCTGCGCGAGAGCGGCGTCACCATCATCCTGACCACGCATTACATCGAGGAGGCCGAGGAAATGGCCGACCGCATCGGCGTGATCCACAAGGGCAAACTGATCCTGGTCGAGGACAAGGACGTGCTGATGCGCAAGCTGGGCAAGAAGCAGCTCACGCTGACGCTGCAGGAGCCGTTGGCGCAGATCCCGGCGGCGTTGTCCGGTTTGCCGTTGGAGTTGTCCGGCGATGGCGCAACGCTGACGTATACCTTCGCCGTGCAGCAGGGGGAGCGCACGGGGATTGCCACCTTGCTGCGACACCTGGCAGACCATGGCATCGACTTCAAGGATCTCAACTCCACGGAGAGTTCGTTGGAAGACATCTTCGTCAGCCTCGTGCGCGGTGAAACGCAGGAGGCGGTGGCATGAGGACGATGGAGGCGGGTGGTATTGCTCCGTCATTGCCGCGCAGGCGGGGCTTCCGGCAGACGAATGTCGGTCCATCCATTGACGTTGCCATGGTTTGTAATGCAACGCCCCTTCCGCATCGACCTCCCCGCGCAGGCGGGGATCCATGGACGTTGCTTTTCGTCGGGCGAGTGTCCATGGTTTCCCGCCTGCGCGGGAATGACGGCAGGGAGATTCCGGATGAATTGCCGGTACAGGGGCAAAGGCACCGGGTTGCTGCTTTCGCTGGAACGACGGTTCATGGAGATGCGCCATGAACCTCAACATCCACGCCATCCGCGCGATCTACCGATTCGAGATGGCGCGTACGTTCCGCACGCTGACCCAGTCGATCGTCTCGCCGGTGCTGTCGACGGCGCTGTATTTCGTGGTCTTCGGCTCGGCCATTGGATCGCGCGTGGGCGATATCGATGGCATCAGCTACGGGGCCTTCATCATCCCGGGGCTGATCATGCTGTCGCTGCTCAACGAGAGCATTTCCAATGCATCGTTCGGCATCTACATGCCCAAGTGGGTGGGCACCATCTATGAATTGCTCTCGGCGCCGGTCTCGTTCGTCGAGGTGGTGATCGGTTACGTCGGCGCGGCAGCGACCAAGTCGGTGATGCTTGGGCTGTTGATCCTGGTCACGGCGCGGTTCTTCGTGGACTACCAGATCGCGCATCCGGTCTGGATGCTGTGTTTCCTGGTGCTGACGGCGGTCAGCTTCAGCCTGTTCGGTTTCATCATCGGCCTGTGGGCGGACGACTTCCAGAAACTGCAGGTGATCCCGTTGATGGTGGTGACGCCACTGACCTTCCTGGGTGGTGCGTTCTACTCGATCAACATGTTGCCGCCGGTGTGGCAGAAGATCACGTTGTTCAATCCGGTGGTCTACCTGATCAGCGGGTTTCGCTGGAGTTTCTACGGCGTGGCCGACGTCAACGTAGGGATCAGCGTGGCCGCGATCCTCGGCTTCCTGGTGGTGTGCCTGACGGCGGTGTGGTGGGTGTTCAAGACGGGGTGGAAGCTCAAGTCATGAGCAACACGGACGTCCAGGCAAGGCACGGGGGACGGCATGACCGTCCCCCGGCTTGATATGTTGCCAGCGTGCGGTGAGCGCACGCGTTTGAATTACGGCAGCAGGACCTTGTCGATCACGTGGATCACGCCGTTGCTCTGCTTGACGTCGGCCGTGGTGACGTTGGCGACGCCGCCCTTGCCGTCGGTCAATGTAATGCCACCGTTGGCATCGGTCCTGGCCACCAGGCCTTCACCTTCGACCGTCGTCAAGGTCGCCTGGCCGCCACCGGCCTTGATCTGATCCATCAACGCAGCCGCATCAACATCTCCGGCAACGACGTGATAGGTCAGCACCTTGGTCAGGTCGGCCTTGTTTTCGGGCTTGAGCAGCGTGTCGACGGTGCCAGCGGGCAGCGCCTCGAAAGCGCTGTTGGTCGGTGCGAAGACAGTAAACGGACCCGGCCCCTTCAGCGTCTCGACCAGGCCCGCGGCCTTGACCGCGGCGACCAGGGTGGTGTGGTCCTTGGAGTTGACGGCGTTGTCGATGATGTCCTTGTTGGCATACATCGCGGCGCCGCCAACCATGGGATTGTCCTGCGCCATGGCCGTGTCGGACATGCCGTCTCCGGCCATGCTGTCTCCAGCCATGCTGTCTCCAGCCATGCTGTCCATGGGTGCAGCGTCGGACATCGATGCGGTGTCGGTTGCAGCCGCGGCCGGATCCGCGGTGGGCTTGTTGCAGGCCGCAAGGCCCAGCGAGGCGAGCAGTGCGATGGCAAGGGTCGTGTGTTTCATGAGCAGTCTCCGTGGATGGGGTCGAATCGCTGCGGTGCAGCGACCTGACTGGATCTACGTGACCTGCAGGAGCCACGGATGCATCACGCTTGGCGATCTCGCGCGGACGCCTGTTGCAGGGTCCTGCAACCAGCCATGCCAGCGCTGGCCACGCTCTGCCCCGGTTGCGGCCAGCCACGGGCCCCGGCGTCATGCGCGTTCGCCACGCCCCTGCGCCTTGGCGTTGGCAATGACGGCGCGCAGCAATTCACGGTCGCGATGTCGCGAGATCGGCACGGCGCCCCTCCCGATCGCTTCCTCACGCAGGGCCGCGGTCACGTCGTAATGTGCGCCACTATGCCTGTCCTGGAAGGCGCGCCTGGGCAGGCCAATGCTGGCGGCCATGGCATGCAGTTCGACCAGCGTATCGGCCATCAGGTGCGCCCAGCGTTGGCCGCGCCACAGGGTGACGGCATCATCGACATAGACGGTCATGCGGGAGCTGGCGGCTCAGTCGACCGTCGGGGACGCGTCCTGCGCTTGGTCCAGGACATAAGGCTCGACCTTGCCTTTGATCTTCATCGTCATCGGTTGTCCGCGACGATCCAGCGCCTTGCCGGCGACGACCCGGATCCAGCCTTCGCTGATGCAGTATTCCTCGACGTTGGTGCGCTCGCTGCCGTTGAAGCGGATGCCGATGCCGCGTGCCAGCAGATCGGCATCGTGGTATGGGCTACGGGGGTCCAGCGACAGGCGGTCGGGGAGGCTGCTGTCGACCGGCGTGCTGTCGACCGGCGTGCTGTCGTCAGGCGTGCTGTCGTCAAGCGTGCTGTCGTCAAGCGTGCTGTCGACAAGGGTGTTGTCAGGCGTGTGTTCGATCATCGTCATGGGCCGTACGGGTGGCGCGAAAGGCCACGGGCAAGCGACAGGATAATCGCCAAGCGCGTGCCGGTCATGCCATGCATGAAAATGCGGTGCAGGCCATCACCTGGGAGAAAACCGCGGTCGGGCAGAGGGCTGTCCGTGCATCCAATGGAATCAGGCAAAACATGGGCGGCCGGTTTCGGGATGCGTCCGCGTGCCGTAGCGGCGCCGTTGCGGGAATGCCTTGGGCGGCGCAGGGATGCATGACTGCCCGACCCGCCAAACCGCGGCAAGTGGGCATGGAATATCCGTTGAGGCCCAACGTCACAGCCCGGACGCTTTCGTGGACCGGCGGCGCGGTTGGTGTCCCGGCAAGCCCGGGTCAGGCGGCGTGGATCAGCAGAAGTCGGGGAACACGGGTCGGTCAGCACCCGTCAGGCAGCGTTGACTCAGCGCTTGCGTGGCTTTCCGCTCGGGCGGGCAGCCGGCGCTGGCTTGGCCTCGTCGACGGGACCGATCTTCTGCAGCACCTTGGTGGCGCCCAGTCTCTGGACCTTGCCACCGGATTTCTCGAACGCGGCGATGTCGGTGGAAATCTGCTCGCTTTCTATCCGTTTGTGCAGGTTGTCCACGGTCCCGGCGGGCGGGCCCTTGGTCTTGCCCTTGTCTTTTCTGGCACGTGCCATTGCAATCTCGATTGAAGTGGTGCATCGCGGGGGATGCATGGCGGCGCACAAGGCGCATCACGCTCCACTATGCCCTTGTCGGCGTGAAATGCGAAATCACCGGTAAAAAAACGGCTCCCGGGGAGTCACTCTCCAGCCAGGACGGGGCGCTGGCGAGCGCTGGCAGCGCATCCACAGGGCCCGCGCCCTCGAATCTCCCCGATGAAACCAGGAACAGCCATGTCCAGGTGGTGCAATGCCATGGGGTACCAGTTGGTCTGGTTTTGCGCGGTGATCGGCGCCGGGCGGGGGCTCTGGTGGCCCGCCGTGCTGGCGGCGGTCGTCTTTGTGGGCATGACGCTGGCGTTGGCCCGGCGGCCTTTTCCCGGGGGCGGCGGGCTCGATGCGCGACTGATTGTCGTGGCGTTGATGCTGGGCTTGGTGATTGATGGCGGACTGGCGGGCAGCGGCTGGCTGCGCTATGCCGCCGCCTGGCCATCCTCCCATGGGGCACCGGTGTGGATCCTGGCCGTGTGGGCCTCGTTTGCGATGACCGTGACCCGATCGCTGGCGTTGCTGCAGCGGTCCCCGTGGGCTGCGTCGTTGCTGGGCGCCATTGGCGGCCCACTGGCGTATCTGGGGGCAGCACGCGGATGGGGTGCGGTGGTGTTCACGCAGCAAACGCCGGCCATGGTCGTGCTGGTGATGGGCTGGGCGATGGCGATGCCGTTGTTGACGATGCTGGCCCGGCGCTGGTCGGTGACGGCACGCGGGGGCGGGCCGGCTTAACGCATGCAGGCAGGCCAGCGCATCCAGGGGCCAGGCCTGCAGCAGCGCAATGGCCCGGGTGCGCGCCGGACAACGTAAGATCCTGTGAGGCGGTTCTACTTGGGCCTGCGGACGGGCTCGGTGCGGCACCGACAGCGCTGCTACCGCGGGTCGATGCCGCTGGCGGGGCCAAGGCGTAATGGGCACATGCCCGCCAGGACTAGGGAGAGGGTATGACGGTCAGACGCGAATTGTTTTCCGGCGAAGTACTGTTCCGGCAGGGTGACCCTTCCGATTGCGCCTGGCTGGTCGAGCGCGGTGCCATCGAGCTGGCGTCCAGCCAGGGCCGACGCAGCGTAGGTCATGGGCTGCTTGGGCCGGGCGAGCTGATCGGTGAGCTGGGCATGCTCGACGGGGGACCGCGTAGTGCCACCGCGACTGCGCGTGGCGATACGGTGTTGCTTTCGATCGATCACGATCAGTTCCTTGATCGCCTCAAGGCCGGCGACCCGATCGTCCGCACCCTGGTCGACAGCCTGCTGCAGCGCACCCGCAGCATCATCGCCAGCCTGCCCAGCGACATGCCATTGCCCGCCGAGGACATCGCTTGCGACGACCCGGTTGAGCGCACCGGCATCGACAAGATCCGGCTCGAAGCCAAACTCCGGGACGCGCTGGACAATGGCACGCTGGAGGTTCGCTACCAACCCATCTACGACATCGTCCACGCACGTGTCTCCGGCTACGAGGCGCTGGTGCGCTGGGAGCTGCCCGATCGTGGCCCGGTGTCGCCGGCCGAGTTCATCCAGCTGGCCGAAGAAACCTCGTTGATCGTCCCGGTCGGTGAATACGTGCTGGATCGCGTCATCGACGTACTGTGCGGTTTGCGTGACGCCGGTGCGGAGCTGCTGCCCAGCATCGCGGTCAACATGTCGGCCCGGCAGTTGCTGGAACCGGGCATGGCGCGACAAATTGTCGCGCGCGCCCAGCAGGCACGGATTCCTTCGGGGGTATTGAAGCTGGAGGTGACCGAAAGCCGGATGCTGGATTACGAACCGGTCGCGGCGGTGATGCAGCATTGCCGCGACAACGGCATTCCGTTTGCACTGGACGATTTCGGCACCGGGTATTCCAATCTCACGCACCTGCACCGGCTGGCGTTCGAGTTCGTCAAGATGGACCAGGCATTCGCGCGACAGATGTTCGACAGTCCCAAGGCGATGGCGATGGTCGAGGCGATCGCGGCCATGGCCCATGGCATCGGGGCGGCGGTGATCTGCGAGGGTGTCGAGACCGCCGATCAGTTGCAGCGCCTGCGCGAACTGGGCGTGCGTTATGCGCAGGGTTACCTGGTCGGCAAGGCGCAGCCGACCAGCGCGGTGTTATCCGGCGAGGCGGCACGCTTTGTCGACCAGGGGTCGTCCTGAGTTTCATCCCGGGGCGGGCTCCATCCCTCCGCATGCCTTGCCTGCCGCCGTGTCAGCCCAGCTTGCGGGCGATCAGGTAGTAGGCGAGGTTGCCGACGCCGACGGCACCAATCAGCACCGCGATCACGCCCGGGTTGACCTGGGACCAGCCAGCGGCTTGCACCCAGGCAAATCCCAGCGCGAGCGTGACCAGGGTGACGCCCCAGCGCAGCGAGCTGTGGCGGCGGTGTATTTCCTCGCCCTCGAGCATCGAGCGGACCAGGTCCTGGGAGCCATTGGTCTGGATCATCTGTTTGCGGGTACGGGCATCGAGCACGGCCTTGATGGCATAGGTGATGCACAGGAACAGTACGATGGGGATGAGGATTTCAAAGCGCATGGGTATCTCCGGGAAGGCTGGGGGTTGTGGGTGATGGTCGGGGTAGGAGATACGGCCAGGTCCGGGTTGGTTGCAGTTGGGTGTCGCGTGCAAAGCGGTCACGCCCGCGAAAGCGCGGATCCACGGCCACTGGATTTCCTGTAGGAGCGGCTTCAGCCGCGAGCTCTTGATCTTGCTCCGGCTCTTTGTAGGAGCGACGTAAGTCGCGATAAGTGCTGTGGGTTAGCTATCGCGACTTACCAGTGGCGGCATGCCGCCCCCACTCCTACAAAAGCACAAGCAACCTCAAGATCAAACGCTTCCGCGCCGTCGCGCGGGTTACTTTTGTTACGGCAAAAGGTAACCAACACCATGGCTCCTGACGCTTGCCGATGCGATACAGCCGCATCGGTGCCCTGCGCTTCGGACTGGGGCACATCCCTGTGCCCCACCCGCTACGCGGGCGCCATTCGGCGGCCCAGATCGTTCCGGACGATCTGTCATCAAGAAGGGTGCGGTGCCCAAACTCGCGCGCTGCGCGCACTCAGACATGGGCACCTTTTCCCCCTTCTTGACTGCGATGCTCGGCAAGCTTTAAGTCGCACAAGATCAAGATCAAGATCAAGATCAAGAGCCAAAGCCAAAGCCAAAGCCAAAGCCGACAGCAACAGCAACAGCAACAGCAACAGCAACAGCAATTGACACACCAACACCGTCATTCCCGCGAAGGCGGGAATCCAGCGCCTTTGGCTTAATCAAGAGCAACGTCCCTGGATGGACAGACATTCGTCTGCCAAAAGACCCCGCCTTCGCGGGAATGACGGTTAGGGGTAGATAGGCTCATTAGCGTGCGGACACCGTTAATCGCCACCCTTGCCCTTGCCCTTGCCTTGGCTCTTGACCCTGTGCGGCGTTAAGCAAGCCGAGCACCGGAGCCCGAAGTGGCCGAAGAGGCACCCATGTCTGAGCGCAACGTAGTGGAGCGAGTTTGGGTGCCGTGCCACTTTGGGTGAGGAGCGCAGGAACCGGTGACGGCTTCATCGTCACCGGCGCAGCGCCCGTCGCGAATGGTTTTGGTTACTTTTGCCTAAACAAAAGTGACCCGCGCGCAGCGCGGAAGCGTTTGATCTTGAAACCCAAAGGCAGCACCAGAAACCTGGCAATCACCGTCAAATTTTCCAGGCAGAGCCCACAACACTCATTCCACGACATCGGAAGTTGCCGGACAGATGGAGACGCCCACAAAAAACCGCTGCGTCGAGCCCAGCCAGGCAGCCAGACCCTCTTCCCCACGACCGCCGCCACGACTTGCAACCAAAGCCCCCCTGGGCGTATCCCTATCCGGGATGACCAACGACCAGACCCTCGTGGACGCCGTGCTGGCGGAGTCGCCCGGCGCATTCGAGCAATTGGTGCGCCAGTACCAGGGGCTGTGCTGGCACATCATCCAGCGCATGGTCCAACATCCCGAGGACACGCGCGAGTTGTGCCAGGAGACCTTCATCCGGATCCATCGCAACCTGCACCAGTACCGTTTCGATGCGGGATTGAAGTCATGGGTCGGGCAGGTCGCGTATTCGGTCGCCCGCCGACACCTTGAGCGCAAGCGGATCCCCTTGGCCGAGCCAGCGCCCGGACACCCGGATCGCTGTCCACTGGACACGATCGATGACGGTTTCGACCTGGAGGCGACCGCGGCGGACGCGCAGGTCAATCAATACCTGCACGTGGCGATCGAAGCACTGCCGCCATTGCAACGCACCTTGCTTACGCTGTACCACCTGGACGAGCTGCCGATTTCGGACATCGCCACGATCACCGGTCTTGCCGAAGGCACGATCAAGAGCCATCTGTTCCGTAGCCGCAAGCGCCTGCGCGCGTTGCTGGCACCACGGATAGGAGTTGCTGCATGAAGCATTACGACCCCCGAAAGCCTGCCCCCGACAAGCACGCCTGCGGTCAATACAAGCCGGCCCACGGCGACACCACGCTGTCACCCGAAGACGAGCGCGAGTGGCGCCTGCAAGAGCGGGCGTTGGACGATGCACGAACGCTGCAAGGCAAACCAACTGCTGCAGGCGACGATGACCCACTGTTGGCGCAATACCGGTGCGTGGCGCATGCCCTGCGGCAGGCATCTTCGGCAGTGCCGGCAGACTTCACGACATCGGTCCTGGATGCCGTGCACACGCCGCCTGTCCCCCCGTCGCCGGGACTCGAGCACTGGCTGCTGCAGGGCCTGTTTGCGGTGTTGCTCCTGTCCGGGCTGGTGGCGGCGGGCCTGTATGGCGGCCAATGGCTGCAGGGTTTCGTAGTGCTCTTGTCGCACGCGCCAGCAACAAGCCAAAACTGGTTGCTTGCCCTGGGCGCCTGCATCGCGTTGTCGTGGTCGTTGCGTTGGGTGCGTTGGCCACGCCCGCATTCCACCCCTGGCTGACAGTCGCGCAAAAAAAAACCGCCGCGACGATCCCGGGGGATGGCCGCGGCGGCGGTGTACATCAGTTGATGCGCGCTGGACACCCTGTCAGGCAATCCACCGCAGCGGATTGCAGACGGGCCATCCGGATCGGATCAGGGCAGAAGCACCGTGTCCACGACGTGGATCACGCCATTGCTCTGCATGACATCGGCGATGGTGACGTTGGCGACGTTGCCCTTGCTGTCGGTGACCGTGATGCCGCCATTGGCACCGGCCTTGGCGACCAGCGGCTCGCCTTCGACCGTGGTCAGGCTGGCCATGCCGCCACCCGCGTTGATCTTGGACATCAGTGCCGTGGAGTCCACCTTGCCGGCGACCACGTGGTAGGTCAGCACCTTGGCCAGGTCGGCCTTGTTTTCAGGCTTGAGCAGCGTGTCGACGGTGCCGGCGGGCAGCGCGTCAAACGCGGCATTGGTCGGTGCGAACACCGTAAAGGGGCCCGGGCCCTTGAGCGTGTCGACCAGGCCAGCGGCCTTCACTGCGGCGACCAGCGTGGTGTGGTCGTTTGAATTGACGGCGTTGTCGATGATGTCCTTGCTGGCATACATCGCGGCACCACCGACCATCGGGTTCTCGTTGCTCATGCCGTCACTGGACATATCCGAAGACATCGAGGCGCCGTCCGACGAGGCCATGGCGTCGTCATGCGACTGCATCGTGCCCATGCAGGCAGTCAACATGACGGCAGACAGCGAAGCGGCGGTCATTGCCGCCAGGGTTTTTTGGTTGAGGCGCATTGCACGTTCTCCTGGTGTTGGGAAACCTGTCTTTGCAGGTCGGCGGCAGTTACGAGGACACAGGGAGCAGGGATGCATCACGGGATCTTCACGGCCTCGCGCACGGTTCACGGCGGTAGTGGAATGCTGGCTGTGACTAACGACGCCTCCGGAGGCTGCAATGGGAAACCCAGGGACGCGTAGTGCCATCGCGCGCAGTGCAACATGTATTGCACTGGTCGCCGCGCTGGCACTCACCGCGTGTGGCGAGAGCGCGACCCTCACCGTGCGCCAAGGCACCGGACCCGATCCCCGGCTGCCCACGCCCGTGCACACCTTGATCCCGACGGTCAACACGGCCGAAGCGACCCATTGGCCATCGGGCGCGACGCCGGTGGCAGCTCCCGGGTTTGCCGTCAATGCCTTCACCAGCGGCCTGGACCACCCGCGCTGGCTGTATGTGCTGCCCAACGGCGATGTGCTGGTCGCCGAGACCAATGCGCCGCCCAAGCCCGGAGACGGCAAGGGCCTCAAGGGCCTGGTCATGAAGCTGGTGATGAAACACGCAGGCGCCGGCGGGGACAGCGCGGATCGCATCACCTTGTTGCGTGATGCCGATGGCGATGGCGTCGCGGAAACGAAACGTGTCTTCCTGCAGGGATTGCACTCGCCCTTCGGCATGGCGCTGGTCGATGGGACGTTCTATGTCGCCAATGCCGATGCCGTGGTCAAGGTGCCGTACCACGACGGGCAGACCACGATCACGACGGCGCCGGTCAAGGTCGCCGACCTGCCGGGTGGCCCGATCAACCACCACTGGACCAAGAGCCTGGTCGCCAGTGTCGATGGCAGCAGGTTGTACGTGGGTGTCGGCTCCAACAGCAATGTCGGCGAGAACGGCATGCAAGCCGAGACCAGGCGCGCGGACATCCTCGAAATCGATCCTGCCACCGGCGCGACCCGTGTCTTCGCCTCGGGGCTGCGCAACCCGGTCGGCATGGACTGGCAACCCGATAGCGGCAAGCTGTGGGTCGCGGTCAACGAGCGCGACGAACTGGGTAGCGACCTGGTGCCCGACTACATGTCCTCGGTGCGCGAAGGTGGTTTCTACGGTTGGCCCTACAGCTACTACGGCCAGCACGTGGACACGCGCCCGCAGCCGGCGCGCCCGGACCTGGTCGCCAGTGCGATCAAGCCCGATTACGCCTTGGGGCCGCATACCGCATCGCTGGGTTTGGCGTTTTACGACGGCAGCGTGTTCCCGGCACGCTATCGCGGCGGTGCGATCATCGGCCAGCATGGCTCGTGGAATCGCAAACCGCGCAGCGGCTACAAGGTCGTCTTCGTACCGTTCACCGACGGCAAGCCCGATGGCGATACCGAAGACCTGTTGACCGGTTTCGTGGATGACGACGGCAATGCGCGCGGTCGACCGGTGGGTGTCGCGGTGGACAGCCGGGGCGCGGTGCTGGTGGCCGACGATGTCGGCAACACGATCTGGCGGCTGGTGCCAAAGTCGCCATCCGTGGAACAACAGCATGCTGCAACACGATGAGCCTGCGCGTCGCGAAACGGACCGTCTCGATCCGTGTATTTCCATCCGTGTATTTCCTTGCGCATGCTGTCATCGGTGCGTACACCCACAACGCCCAGGGTCCGGGCTTGATGAAACTGACGAGGATTGATCCATGACCAGCATCGCGCCACGCGTCCATACCGACCAGGCCACCATCGAGCGGTTGGAGTCATTGGTTGCCCAGCTATCGGAAGCCGAGCGGGTGCAGGTCACACTGGCCGACGGCACTGTGCTGCGTGGACTGGTCAGTGCCGTGCCAAGCATCCAGGTGTTCTACGATGCCAAAGGCATGGAAGGGTCAAATGCCCTGGTCCGGATCGAGGAGTCCCGCGACGAGCGGCGCTTCACCGAGGTGTGGCTGGACCAGGTGTCCGACGTGGTCCACTTGCCAAACCCGACGCCACCCGAACCGACCACGCGCCTGCATCCACCCGATCCCAATGCGCCGGTGATTGGTGGAACGTCCTGACCCAGCTCCCACGGATCGCTTCTGCGGGTCGCCGCAGGTCACATTGACCTGAGCCTGGGCCTGCGGCTGGAGCGGGCATGGACAGCAGCGTCAGCCGGGCGCGCTTGGTGTGGCATCAAAGCGACGTGCGTAGTCCCGCTCGCCGGCAATGCGCTGGACCTCCTCGCCCTGCATCTCGGGCGCTGCATACACCGCGTAGGCGATGTCGTTGCCCCGGTGCCCGACGTGATGCAGGGTGTAGCGCTGGGTGCCCGTCCCGGTATCGGGTGGGTAGTGGGCCGGCGGCGCACGGCCCTCCAGGTCCACCTCGCTGTTGTCGACCGTGCCGCCTACGAACAATGCCCGCATGGAATGCTCCTTGGTTGTTGTCGATGGGTTGTTGATGGACGTGACCGCATCGTGGCCGCAAGCGTGTTCGGGCGCGGTGGTGGGGATGTTAGCTTTCTGCAAACCGGGCTGGTCGTTGGCTGGCCATCGCGCCACCCATCGCGGTGCGACCGCTGCCATCGACCCGACAGCGCATAGAATTGGCCGACCCAAGCCCTGTTTCCCCTTCCTGCCGTCTTCCCACGAGCCTTGCCGTGCACTGCACCCGAACGCATGCGTCCTGACAACGACCCTGCACTGGAAACGCTGCTGTTGCCGTTTGCCAACGGCACGCTGGACTGGCCGCGCGAAGGCGGGGCCTTGTTCCTGCATGCACGATCGGGTTGGCCGCTGTTGCAGCGCCCCTGGCCTGGCCTGGTATGCGCACAGGCGTTCAAGCCGCAGGTGGATGCCCTGCAACGCGACGGCATGGAGCTGGAGGCCGACGATGACGAGAGCCGATATCGCGTCGTGCTGACGCTGCCGCCACGTCAGCGCGAGCACGCACGCGCTGCGTTCGCCCGCGCCCTGGAGCGGGTCGCGCCGGGGGGCAGGCTGGTTGCCTGCGTGCCCAACCGCGAAGGTGCCAAGTCCGGTGAAAGCGACCTGGCGCAACTGGTGGGTCCATTGACGACACTATCCAAGAACCACTGCCGCGTGTTCTGGAGCGGACCGCTGCAAGGCCCCATCCATCCCGTGCTGGCAGATGCCTGGCGAGACCTGGATGCACCCCGGCCCATCCTCGAGGGCAGCCGCTTCGACGGACGCTTCGCCAGCCGGCCCGGGATATTTGCATGGGACCGGATCGATCCGGCATCGGCGCTGCTTGCCGCGCACTTGCCCAACGACCTGGCCGGGCACGGTGCCGACCTCGGCGCAGGCTGGGGTTATCTCGCCAGCGAAGTACTGGCGCGCTGCCCCGGGGTCGTCGCGCTGGACTTGTACGAGGCCGATGCGCGCGCGCTACGACTGTCGCGCGGCAACCTGTCCCAAGACGCGCGGGTGCCGTTGCAATTCCACTGGCACGACGTCTGCGCGGGTTTGCCCCGCCAATACGATTTCATCGTCAGCAATCCCCCTTTCCACACCCAGGGACATGGTGAGCGGCCCGACATTGGTCGCGCGTTCATCACCGCGGCCGCGGATGCGTTGTCACCCGGCGGCCGCTTTTGGCTGGTCGCCAACCGAAACCTGCCTTACGAGTCCGTGCTGGATGCCCGCTTTGGCAGCGTGCGTACCGTGGCGCAGGCGCAGGGATTCAAGGTGATCGAGGCCGTCCGTGGATAAGCGCTCGTCGACGGCCGCGTCGGTCAAGCTGGTCAAGCTGGTCGCCAACCTGGGTTACGGCAGCCGCAAGCAGGTCGCGGCGCTGTTTCGCCAGGGGCGCATTACCGATGGTGCCGGCGACGTGTTGTACGCCGACGATCGTGTGCCGCACGCCGAGATCCGCATCGATGGCGAACCGCTGGATCCCGCGCCAGGGCTGGTACTGATGCTGCATAAACCGGTCGGCTACACCTGCTCGACGCGCGATCCCGGGCGCATCGTGTACGACCTGCTGCCACCGCGCTTCCGCGTGCGCTCGCCGACGTTGTCCACCGTAGGGCGGTTGGATCGCGACACCAGTGGACTGTTGCTGCTCACCGACGATGGTGCGTTGTTGCACCGCATCGTCTCGCCCAGGGCGCGGCTGGAGAAAGTGTACGAAGCAACGCTGGCGCAGGACCTGCGTGGCGATGAGGCACGCGTGTTTGCCAGTGGCACGTTGCTGCTGGAATCGGAGGATGCGCCGTTGGCGCCGGCGACCATGGAAGCCGTCGATGCAAGGCATGCCCGCCTGGTCCTGACCGAAGGACGCTACCACCAGGTGCGACGGATGTTCGCGGCGGTGGGCAACCATGTCCAGGCGCTGCACCGGAGCCGGGTGGGTGGATTGGAGCTCGACGGACTCGACAGCGGCACATGGCGGCAGCTTGGTGCCCAGGACATCGACAGGCTGTTCGCCAACTCCTGACCCGTACTTGTAGGAGCGGCTTCAGCCGCGAGCACTTGATCTTGGTTTCTGCTTTTGTAGGAGCGACGCAAGTCGCGACCAGGAGTTCTGGAAAGCTATCGCGATTCACGTCGCGGCTACGGAAGCAGACATCAGCAGATCAAGAGCTCGCGGCTGAAGCCGCTCCTGCAAAGGCAGGCACTACAAGAGGAGGAACTACAGCAGCAATTCATGCCAGCCTTCCGCACCCAGCTTGCGCAGGGTCTCGATATTGCGTTCGACGATCGCATCGGGATCGGGAAAGGCGGCCACCGCACGCGCCACGCTGTCCTCGCGCAGGAGGTGCAGCGTCGGGAAGGGCGCACGGTTGGTGCAGTTTTCGATGTCGCCGGGTGCCGTGCCCGCAAACTGATAGTCCGGGTGGAAACTGGCGATCTGGATCACGCCTTCCAGCGCAAGCGCCTCGAGCAGGGCATCGGCCTCGTCCAGAAAGTCGTTGTAGTCCAGGAAGTCCGCCAGCACCCGTGGGTGGACCAGCAGCGTCGTGTCGATGATCTCCACGGGGGTGTCGCGCAAGCGCAGCAGTTCTTCGCCGAGCTGGGTGAGCAACGCCTGCGTATCGATGGCATCGCTGAGCACGAAACGCACCTGTCCGCGGTTGTAGGCCGCCTTGGCAAATGGGCACAGGTTGAGCCCGATCACGGCGCGCTCAAGCCAGGTCCGGGTCGCAGCGATGGGATCTGTCGTCATGGTTTTTGTTTTTCGTAGGAGCGGCTTCAGCCGCGAGCTCTTGACCTGGTTCTTCTTTATGTAGGAGCGACGTAAGTCGCGATCAGGAGTCCCGGAAAGCTATCGCGATTCACGTCGCGGCTACAGAAGCAGACATCAGAAGATCAAGAGCTCGCGGCTGAAGCCGCTCCTACGAAATACACGTTGGTCGTGCGCAGGTCAGTCGCGGAAGTTGTCGAATTGCAGCGGCCGTTCGTGCTCGGCTGCCTTGAGCAAGGCCATCGCGGCCTGCAAGTCGTCGCGCTTCTTGCCGTTGACGCGCAACTTGTCACCATTGATCTGGCTGTCGACCTTCAGCTTGGCGGCTTTCAGTTCGGCCTGGATCTTCTTTGCCAGCTCACGCTCGATGCCCTGTTTGACCGCGACTTTCTGCTTGGCGCCGGCCAGGTTGGTGTCGATGTCGCCAAACTCCAGGCAGCGCGCATCGATGCCGCGTGCCACCAGTCGCGCACGCAGGATGTCGGTCATCTGCTTGAGCTGGAACTCGCTGGGCGCGGACTGGACGATGTTGTCGCCGTCCTGCTCGAAACTGGCTTCCACGCCCTTGAAATCAAAGCGCGTGGACAGTTCGCGGTTGGCCTGGTCGACCGCATTGGTCAGCTCGTGGGTGTCGACTTCCGAGACGATATCGAAGGAGGGCATGGCAATGTCGTATGCGGGTGGGCCTGCAGGGTAACCCACCCGTGATGCGGCACGCCTGGATGGAGATGCCGCCGTGGCCGGCGGCGGCACCTGGAGCCATCAGGGGCAGATGCTTTGGTAGATGCAGGCAATCCACTCGGGATGATCCACGAACGGGTTGCGATTGCCCTGGTAGGACTGCACGGCGTCGTTGCGCAGGCGCTCGGCCTCGTCTACCGGGTCCTGCTGGCTCCACTGCAGCAGCGCCGAGAGCAGGCCCATGTAGGCGACGGAAGCATTGCCGCCGGTCGGCGTGATCAGCGCGGCGTTGTCGGTCATCCGCAGGTCCGGTTCGGTCACGCCATGGGGGTTGCTGCCGCCTTCGTAACGGATGTCCATGTACAACACTGCGCGTGCCACGTCGCCCTTGCGCGCGGACCAGGTCTGCCAGACGCTGCCGTTGGTCCAGTTCGAGTTGCCGGGGTAGGTGCCGCTGCCGCCGCCACGACCTGCGTAGGCATTGGTCGGGTATTCGGTGCAGCTGGCGTTGCAGTTGCCGTAGGCAAGATTGCCGCGCGCGCCGTTGTAGGTGATGTCGGCGAGCATCAGCATGTGCAGGTCGGTGTAGGGAGTGTTGCTGGCACCGTCGTCGGGGAAGCCAAGCGAGTTGGGCCAGGTGTGCTCGCGGTTGTAATAGTTATTGCCGCCACCGGCCTTGGGGTAGGAGGCGTTCTTGTAGATGTCCAGGACCCGGGTGGGATCCAGCGGGTCTTCGTCGGCGAAATCGAGCACGTCCCAGCTGTCGGTGGTGCTGGCGGTGTAGGGGATCTTGGTGGCGTCTTCGATCAATGCATGCAGTGAAGTGCGCAGTGCGCTGGCGGTGCCGGTATCGACGCCGTCGTAGTAGCCGCCATTGTTGCCACCGCCACCGCCACCGCCACCGCCAGGTTGTGGGGTGTACGACGCGGATAGCGTCACGCCGGAGAACGTGGCATACGCACGAACCATCACATGCCAGGTCCCGGCCTGCGGCGAGGCGAAGCTGCAGGTCTCGGTGTTGCCGTACTTGTACGGGCGGCAGTCGTAGCTGCCGGTGGTGGGCGCACTGCCCTGGCGCACATACAGGTCGGCGTCGCCACTGCCGCCGTTGATGTCGAAGCTGAGGTTGCTTGCGCCTGCCGGCACGTCCAGCGTGTAGGCCAGGCTGCTGCCGCTGCTGGCCGACAGTCCGCTGACCGGCACGCCGTTGGCCAGCACGTTGCTTCCGCTGCCGCCACCCCCGTCGGTGAACGACTGGCCGGCATTGCAGGCGCCAAATGAACTGCTTCGCGGTGCCTGCCAGGTGAAATCGGCGTAGCTGGAACCGCTGCCAGCCAGTTGCAGCGAGCTGTTGCTGGCGCCGGTTCCGTTTTCGGATTGCGTCAGCGCGGTGCTGGCTTGTCCGGCGGCAGGGCCGTTGGTCGCGGTGAACGTGCCTTCGTAGCTGATGAACTGCACTGCCGAGCCATTGGCATCGACCAGCGCCAAGCCGTCGGGCGCTCCGTTCTGCATGCCCGGTGCGGCGACCACCTTGGTGCCATGGCCGTTGCATTGGTTCGTGACGCTGCCCGAAAGCGCCAGGGTCGCGTAACTCCTGCCGTTGCTGCCGTTGTAGAGCACGACAGTCCAGCCCGACAGGCTGGTGCCGGCCGGTGCGACGACCTCGACCTTCTCGTTGCTGTCGGTGCCGGCATTGTCGTAATGGATTTCGTTGATGAACACATCGGCCTGTGCGGTCGATGCAAGCAGCAAACCAAGGCAGCACAGTCCTGCCTTCGCGATCAGGGTGGAACGCATACGTCGACTCCCGTGTCATGCCGCCAAGCGGCAAGTTGGCATCCCCCGGGGCGAGCATGCCGCATCCCCGGTGCCGTTGCATGTTGCATTGCAAAGATGACAATCAATGGCGCGTACGCTTGGCGTGCGCAAGAGCACATTGCGTTCTCGCCTGGCGGCACCCGTGTCATCGCTTCCATCGGCGTGGAACCGGGTGTCCTGCTTCGGAGTCTTCGCATGCGGACCACGTCCGCCCAAGCCGCTGCAAGCGCAAAGGCCGCATGGCCCTGTCGCCATCGAGCGCCCGCGATCCGCGCAAAGCCAACCTGGGGATCGACATCTACCAGGAAATCACCGCCTGCGAGTGGGGGATCGACGGCGTCGTGCGGTATCGTTTTGCCATCGATCGGGCCAGTGTCAGCGCGCCTGCATGAGGCGCCTGCCTGAGACGCGCCTGCATGGAGCTTGGGTGCACGTTGTAGCGTAACGACAGCGGCCCTCATGGCAGCGCGGACGGACGATTGCCGCGGCCGGATTGCACGTGGCAGGACCATGGGTGCGACCATGGATCCGCTTGCCGTCGCCGGTTGAAGGCGGGATTGGCGCTGATCCGTCGTCCCGGCGACAATAGACGGCCCTGGTTGCCCTGAGGTCCGCATGGCCGAATTGAAGGAAGCACGCGTCCCGGATATCGGCGGCTACGATGACGTGCCGGTGATCGAGGTGCTGGTTTCGGCAGGCGATACCGTCGCTGTGGACCAGGGGCTGGTGACGCTGGAGTCGGACAAGGCGACGATGGAAGTGCCAGCGCCGTTTGCCGGTGTCGTGCGCGAGGTCAAGGTCAAGGTGGGCGACACGCTGTCCGAAGGCGGCGTGGTGGCGATGATCGAACCCGAGTCTGGCGGTCATGGATCCGGTGGCGCCACAAGCGACGCCAAGAGCGACACCAAGAGCGACACCAGGAGCGGCGCGCCGAAGGCGCTAGGCCAGGGCGAAGACAAGCCGACGGGCGATCAGGCTGAGGCCAAGCAGGTTGGCGACCAACATGCCGATGACCAGCGCGCCGATGACCAACGTGATGCCGATGACCAGCGTGCCAAGGATCAGGGCGCAGGTGCCGGCGAGACGCCCGCGAGGCAGACGACTCCCTCGCAGATCGGCAGGTCGCCCGGGCCGTCGCATCCGCCAGTCCGCTTCGAGGCCGATGCCGTGTTGCCCGGCAAGGTGCCTTACGCCAGCCCGGCGGTACGCCTGTTTGCGCGCGAGCTTGGCGTCGACCTGGCCCGGGTCACGGGCAGCGAGCGCGACGGACGCATCGGCAAGCAGGATGTCCGCGATTTCGTGAAGTCGGCGCTGCAGGCGGGCGGCGGGATGGCGGGCGCAGGTGGCGGGCTCGACCTGCTGCCATGGCCCAGCATCGACTTCAGCAAGTTCGGCGGAATCGAAACACGCGAGCTGTCCCGCATCCAGAAACTCTCCGGCGCGAACCTGTCGCGCAACTGGGCGATGATCCCGCATGTCACCCAGCACGATGATGCCGACATCACCGAGCTGGAAGCACTGCGCGTTGCCCTCAACAGCGAGAACCAGAAGAAAAAGGACGCCGCCAAGCTCACCATGCTGGCCTTCCTGGTCAAGGCCAGTGTCACCGCCTTGCAGCAATACCCGGACTTCAATGCATCACTGGACGCCGACGGCAAGACCCTGGTGCTCAAGAAATACTTCAACATCGGCTTTGCCGCCGATACGCCCAACGGGTTGGTGGTGCCGGTGATCCGCGATTGCGACCAGAAGGGGGTCATGGAAATCGCACGCGAGTCCGGCGAGCTGGCCGCCAGGGCACGCGAAGGCAAGCTCGGCCCGGCACAGATGCAGGGCGGCTGTTTCACCATCAGCTCGCTGGGCGGCATCGGGGGGACCAGCTTCACGCCCATCGTCAACGCGCCCGAAGTGGCGATCCTGGGTGTGTCGAAAGCGTCGATGCAGCCCGTCTGGAATGGCGAGAAGTTCAAGCCGCGCCTGTTGCTGCCACTGTCGCTGAGTTATGACCATCGCGTGATCGATGGAGCTTCGGCGGCGCGCTTCACCGCCTACCTGGCCCAGCTGCTGGGCGACCTGCGTAGAGCGCTGCTGTAATGCACTCAGGGCAACCCACGCAGGTCAGTGAAGTGGCCAAGGATGGGATCGAAGGCGTGCAATCGGTGCTCGATTATTCGGTCACCATGGGCGGGGTCACCATCACCACGGCGGGGGTGATCGCCGCGGTGGTCGCGCTGGCGGCGACCTGGCTGGTTTCGGTGCTGGTCAGGCGCGCCATCAAGCGCTATGGGGACCGCCGCAACAATGTCAGCGCCTCGTCGTTGTATACGGTGTCACGGATCGCGCACTACGTCTTGCTGATGATCGGCGTGCTGGTGGCGCTGAGCCTGCTCGATATCCCGGTCAGCAAATTCGCGGTCCTGGCAGGTGCACTGGGCGTGGGGCTGGGGTTTGGCCTGAAGGAAATCTTCAGCAACTTCATTTCCGGCCTGATCCTGCTGTTCGACAAGTCACTCAAGGTGGGCGATTTCGTCGAACTCGAATCAGGCGTGCACGGTGAAGTGCATGACATCAAGATCCGCGCCACCACCATCGTCACCAACGACAATATCGACATATTGGTGCCCAATTCCGAGTTCGTCAGCGGACGGGTGGTCAACTGGACCCACCGCGAGGTGTCGCGGCGCCTGCACGTGCCATTCGGCGTGGCATATGGCACCGACAAGGAAGTGGTCAAGCGCGCGGCGCTCGAGGCGGCACGCGAGGTGCCATTCACGCTGGCGCAGGACGGCCCGCGCAAGCCGCAGGTCTGGTTGACGCAATTTGGCGACAGCAGCCTGAACTTCGAGCTGGTGGTGTGGCTGACCGCCGATGCCACCAAGCGCCCCGGCGCGGTGCTGGCGGCTTATAACTGGGCGCTGCATACCGCGCTGGCCAAGTACAAGATCGAGATCCCGTTCCCGCAGCGCGACCTCAACGTGCGCAGCCTGTTTGGCCTCAACGGCGAGAAGGCCTTGCACGCGCTGAAAATCGAGTCGCCGGCGGATGTGCAGGAATCTACCCGGGCGGGCTCCGCTGCCGACAACGACGCCATTGACGACGTTCGCAACGACGATATCGACCGCCCCGGTAAGAACGACGAGCGCGATACGGAGTCCGGCGACTGACCTGGCTGATGCGTCGAGTCATCCAGCGACGTCGCATCAAGTGCGCCAGCGTGCCTGGATACCCGCCTTGGCGCGGGCGGCGACCAGGACCGGTTGCCCCGTGGTCCCCGACGGTGCGTGGACGGGCCATCGGGGCCCAGGTCGCTGTTCCAGTCATTGCCACTGCACGCGATGAATACGGCCGTGGCGCGACAATACCGGACATTGCCTGACGCAAGCGCAACACCATCCCTGCCCGATCCGGGGGTCCGGTGCGATGCTTGACGCGGTATCCAGGCAGTGCAACCCATACCAAGCACACGACAGGACAGCGAATGCCCAAGCCTCGACCCGACTCCAAGCAAACCCAGAGCAAGCAGTCCGACAGCAAGCAGTCCGACAGAAAGCAATCGGACAGCAAGCCGCGGTTGATCATCCGGAGCATGCAACCGCAGGACTTCCCGGCGCTGGTGGCGCTCTCGGACCGTGTCTACGGCGTCGGTTACACGCAGGACATGCTGCGCGGGCAGCTGAGCCATTTTGGCGAAGGCCAGTTCGTGGCCGAGTATGACGGCCAGGTCGTCGGCCATTGCGCGACCTTCCGCATCGACGAGGAGACCGCGATGGCGCCGCATAGCTGGCGCGAGATCAGCGGTGGCGGTTTCGCCTCGCGGCACGACCCCAAGGGCAACTGGCTGTACGGCATGGAAGTCTGCGTGCATCCTGAATTCCGCGGCCTGCGCATCGGCCGGCGGCTGTACGACTGCCGCAAGCGCCTGTGCCAGGAGCTGGACCTGCGTGGCATCGTCTTTGTCGGGCGGCTTCCCGGGCTGGCCCGCAAGTTGAAGCAGTACGGCACCGTCGAGGCATACGTCGAGGCGGTAGAGGGCGAGCGCGCACGCGATACGGCGCTATCGTTCCAGTTGCGCAACGGGTTCGAGATCCAGCGCGTGATGCCCGGCTACATGCCGTCGGACACCGCATCCCTGGGCTATGGCGTGTGCCTGGCCTGGCGCAACCCGCAACGCGCCGCGCATGAAGTCGTGCGCCGGCAACAAAAAGCCGGGCAACTGCCCGACGCGGTGCGCGTGGCGACGGTGCAGTACCAGCAACGTCGCATCAAGGGTTTCGACGACTTCGCGCGGCAGGTGGAGTATTTCGTCGATATCGCTGCCGATTACCGCAGCGACTTCGTGGTGTTCCCCGAGTTGTTCACGCTGCAATTGCTGTCGGTCGCCAACGAGCCTTTGTCGCCGGCCGACTCGTTGCGTACGCTGACCCAGTACACAGAGCAGCTGCGCGAGATGCTCAAGCGGCTGGCGGTGTCCTACAACATCAATATCATCGGCGGCTCGCACCCGACCTATGTCGAGGATGGCGACATCCACAACGTCTGCTACGTGGCGTTGCGCGATGGCTCGCTGCACACGCAGGAAAAGCTGCACCCCACGCCCAACGAACGCCACTGGTGGAAGATCGCCGGCGGCGAGCAGGCATCCGCGATCCTCACCGATTGCGGGCCGATCGGGGTGATGATCTGCTACGACTCCGAGTTCCCCGAGCTTGCCCGCCACCTGGTCGACCAGGGTGCGCTGATGTTGTTCGTGCCGTTCTGTACCGATGTGCGCCAGGGTTACCTGCGCGTGCGTTACTGCTCGCAGGCGCGCGCAGTCGAAAACCAGTGCTACGTCATCACCTCGGGCAATGTCGGCAACCTGCCGGGCGTCAACAATTTCGATATCCAGTATTCGCAAAGCGGTATCTTCACGCCCTGCGATTTTCCATTCCCACCCGACGGCGTCGCTGCGATGACCACGGAGAATGCCGAAGCGGTGGCCTTTGCCGACCTGCGCCTGGACTCGTTGCTGGAAGCGCGCTCCAGTGGCACCGTGCAGAACATCAAGGATCGTCGCCACGACCTGTACCAAACGACCTGGTCGCCGTCGCGCGCGGCGGCGCCCGACCCGGGTGCCAACAAATAATCCGGGCTCGACGTGACTTCGCCTTGGCTGGTGGCAACGGCGCCTGCCTTCATCGCGCTCGGGTGTCGCCCTACAATGCAACCAAACAGCGACGGATGAACTGACATGGCCAAGACGATGGAAGTCCGCGTACCGGACATCGGCGATTTCGACGCAGTGCCGGTGATCGAAGTGTTGGTCGCTGCAGGCGACAGCGTCGACAAGGACCAGGGCCTGGTCACTCTGGAATCGGACAAGGCAACGATGGAGGTACCCTCGCCGGCTGCCGGCAAGGTCAAGGAGGTCAAGGTCGAGGTGGGCGACAAGGTCGCCGAAGGCGCCGTGATCGTGCTGCTTGAGGCAGACGCCGGGACCGGCGCCACTGCCTCCGCGCCGTCCGGGAAAGAGGCCGGCGGTGAGGGTGCGCAGCACACGGATGCCTCTGGCGCCGGATCAAGGGATCCTGCCTCACCCAAGACTTCTTCGGCTGATGCAAAGCACGATGGCGGCGCAGTCGGCAACGATAGATCGGCAGCTCCCAAGGCAGCCTCGGCTACCGGCCGCAAACCCGACATCGAGTGCGCGCTGCTCGTCCTGGGTGCCGGGCCAGGCGGCTACAGCGCCGCTTTCCGCGCTGCCGACCTGGACGTCGATACCGTGCTGGTCGAGCGCCATCCGACGCTTGGCGGCGTCTGCCTCAACGTCGGCTGCATTCCGTCCAAGGCGTTGCTGCATGCCGCCGCGGTGATCGACGAAGCCGAGCACGCCAGTGATTACGGTGTCACGTTCGGCAAGCCGAAGATCGCGCTCGACAAGCTGCGCGACTACAAGGAAAAGGTCGTCGGCCAGCTCACCAAGGGGCTGGCCGGGATGGCCAGGCAGCGCAAGGTGCGCGTGGTGACCGGCACCGGGCGATTCGTTTCGGCCAATGAAATCGAAGTGACCACTCCCATTGACGGCGGGGGCGACGACACCAAGCTGCTGCGATTCGAGCAATGCATCATCGCCGCCGGCAGCCAGGCGCTGAAGCTGCCCGGCTTCCCGTGGGACGACGAACGCATCATGGACTCGACCGACGCGCTGGAGTTGGCCGAGATCCCGGAACACCTGCTGGTGGTCGGAGGAGGCATCATCGGCCTGGAAATGGCGACGGTGTTCCGTGCATTGGGCAGCGAAGTCACCGTGGTCGAACTCGCCGACCAGCTGATGCCCGGCGCCGATCCGGACCTGGTCAGGCCATTGGCCGCACGCTTGAAGAAGCAGGGCGTCGCGGTGCACCTCAAGACCAAGGTGGTCGAGGCCAAGGCGCAGAAAAACGGTATCGCCTGCAGCTTCGACGGCGCCAGCGAACCCGACCGCAAGCGCTACGACCGCGTACTGGTCGCGGTAGGGCGCAGCGCCAACGGCGGCAAGCTGGACGCCGACAAGGCAGGTGTCGAAGTCACCGATCGCGGGCTGATCCCGGTCGATGTGCAGATGCGCAGCAATGTCCCGCACATCTTTGCCATCGGCGACCTGGTCGGCCAGCCAATGCTGGCGCACAAGGCGACGCACGAAGGCCATGTCGCGGCCGAGGTCGTGGCCGGCCTCAAGCGCGAGTGGGTGGCGCGGGTGATCCCATCGGTGGCCTACACCGATCCTGAAATCGCCTGGGTGGGCGTCACCGAGGGCGAGGCCAGGGAAAAGGGCTTGAAGGTCGGTGTCGGCAAGTTCCCATGGGCGGCTTCTGGCCGCGCCATCGGCATCGGACGTACCGAAGGCTCCACCAAGCTGGTGTTCGATGCGGATACGCATCGGGTGATCGGTGGCGGCATCGTCGGCGTGCATGCCGGCGACCTGATCGCCGAGGTCGCATTGGCGATCGAGATGGGCGCCGAGGCGGGCGATATCGGACACACCATCCACCCGCACCCGACACTCAGCGAATCGGTGGGGATGGCCGCAGAAGTGTTTGAAGGCACCATTACCGACCTGTACCTGCCGAAGAAGAAATAAGGTCCGGCAAAAGGAAGCCCCGGCCATGCAATGGCCGGGGCTTCGGAGACCTGCAGCGGAATCGACGAGGAAACGGGACAGGCCTGCATCCACCGACCGGCGGAGAAGGCCAAAGGTTCCCGTGCCAATATCGGCAAACCCCCTGGTCTGGCGGTGGCCGCGGCCTCGCCAAGCGGCTTTTTGGCGGTTGCCGTCGAAAATGCCTGCCTGCTATAATTCTGCTGCTTAGCGGGCGGGATTGCGGCACATGTTGCTGCGCCTCACCGCCGGGCAAGTCCCGCAAGTCGAGCAGGTGACGCGCGTGCACGATCCCATTGCCGCGGGCCGCCGTACAGCGCTGCGCGCAGTGGCCATCGAGGCGCTGGTCGCTGCACTGCTGGCCGCAGCCTTCCTTTTGCAGGGCGGGCGCGAGGCACTGGCGGCGGGGTTTGGGGGGTTGGCGCTGGTTCTGGGTAATACGCTGAACGCCTTGGTGGCGCTTGGCGGCATCGTCCAGGCCCGGGTCGCGTTTGGCAGGCTGCTACTGGGCACGATGGCAAAATGGTTGGTGGTCATGGCGGTCATGGCCATGGGCCTGGCCCTCTGGCAGCTGCCGCCACTGCCGATGTTGGCCGGATTGATCGTGGGGCTGGTGGCTTGGCTGCTGGCGATGAATACACAGCGGGACAACGCAAACGTGAAGGGCTGAGTGCGTGATCACTGAAACGACCATTGCCAAGGCTGTTGCTTCCGCTCCCGAAGGCGGTGCCACCGCATACATCCAGCACCACCTGCACCACCTGCAGCTGCGGCTGGGCGAAGGCATTTTCTGGACCCTGAACCTGGACACGCTGTTCTTCACCGCATTGTTGTCGCTGCTGTTCCTGTTTTTCTTCATCCGCGCGGCGCGCAAGGCCACGCCGGGCGTGCCGGGCAAGTTCCAGGCGTTCGTCGAGATCGTGGTCGGGTTCGTCGATGGCCTGGTCCGCGAGACGTTCCACGGCCGCAGCAAGCTGATCGCTCCGTTGTCGATCACCATCTTCTGCCTGGTGTTCATGATGAACTTCATGGACATGCTGCCGGTGGACCTGCTGCCCTGGGCCTGGGCCAGCGGCCATGTCGCCGCAGGTGCCGATCCGGAGCACGCTTTCCTGCGCGTGGTGCCCACAGCCGACCTCAACACCACCTTTGGCCTGTCGATCGCCGTGTTCCTGTTGATCCAGGCGTTTGGCCTGAAGCACAAGGGCCCGGTCGGGTTCACGCGCGAGGTCTTCACCGCGCCGTTCCATGCCGACGGCATGGTGATGAAAATCCTGCTGGCGCCGGCCAACCTGTTGCTGCGCCTGATCGAAGAGCTGGTGCGCCCGCTCTCTTTGAGCCTGCGACTGTTCGGCAACATGTATGCCGGCGAGCTGATCTTCATCCTGATTGCATTGATGACGCTCAACGCATCGATGGCGCACGTGAGCACCTATGCGCTGGGCGCGGTGCAGTTCGTGTCCGGCTTCGTCTGGACCGCTTTCCACGTCCTCATCATTACCCTGCAGGCCTTCATCTTCATGATGCTGACCATCGTCTATCTCAGCATGTCGGCCGAGAGCCACTGATCGGCTGGCAACACTGGCCTTGGCATTGCTTGACCCACTCTTTCATTTCCACCCCTTTCATCCACCCGCAGTTATTACAAAGCAAGCAACACGGAGCACACCATGGAAAACGTCACCCTGATCGCTGAAGTGATGAAGTTCACCGTCATCGCGGCCAGCCTCCTGATCGGCCTCGGCGCCCTCGGCACCGCGATCGGCTTCGCCATCCTCGGCGGCAAGTTCCTCGAAGGTTCGGCACGCCAGCCGGAGTTGACCCCGATGCTGCAGACCAAGATGTTCATCGTCGCCGGCTTGCTCGACGCCGTGCCTATGATCGGCGTGGCGATCGCACTGCTGTTGCTGTTCGCCAACCCGTTCCTGTCCGCCCTGGGCGGCTGATCGACACGCGCTGGCAGAGCTTGCGCTGACACGGCAAGCGATTCAGGTATCGCCGGCGGTCGTCCGCTGGCACCAGGAGCAAACGCATCATGCTACCCAACCTCACTCTGGTCATTCAGGGCCTCGCGTTCTTCGCGGTCGCTTGGCTGGTGATGAAATTCGGCTGGCCGCACATCATCGCGGCCATCGAAGATCGCCAGCAAAAGATCGCAGAGGGCCTTGCCGCCGCCGATAACGCGCAGAAGAACCTTGCGCAGGCGGAGGAGCGGGTCAACGAAGAGCTCAAGCAGGCACGGGTCAAGGCCAACGAGATCATCGACCAGGCCCACCAGCGCGCCAACCAGATCGTCGACGCGGCCAAGGCCGAGGCGATCGACGAAGGCACGCGCCAGAAGGCGCTGGCCGAAAGCGAAATCGTGGCCAGTACCAACCGCGCCCGAGAGGACCTGCGCAAGCAGGTGTCCACGCTGGCCGTGACCGGCGCTGAAAAACTGCTGCGACGCGAGATCGATGCCAGTGCCCACAAGGCGCTGCTCGATGAGTTGGCGGCACAATTGTCGACAGAGACGGCCTGATGAGCCAGTCGCTCACGCTTGCCCGCCCGTATGCCCGTGCCGCGTTTTCGCTGGCGCGCGACGGCGGCGACTTTGCGTCGTGGTCGCAGGCGCTCGACTTTGCCGCGCGCATTGCCGCCGATCCGCAGGTGGCAGGGCTGCTGGGCGATCCCAGGCTGAGCGACGCCGATGCCGTGGTCCTGTTGTCACCGGACGGCGCCGATGCGCAGTTTGGCACGCAGTTCGGGAATTTCCTGGCGCTGCTGGCCGACAACCGCCGTTTGCCGCAGCTGCCCGAGATCGCCGGCCTCTATGGGGAACTGCGTGCCGAGGCCGAGCATGTGGTCAAGGCGCGGGTGACGTCGGCTTCGGCATTGCCGGACGCCGAGCTGGGCACGATCCAGGCCGCATTGAAGCAACGCTTTGGCCGCGATGTCGAGATCGAAACGGCAATCGACGAGAGCCTGATTGGCGGCGCGATCATCGATGCCGGCGACGTGGTCATCGACGGCTCACTGCGCGGCAAGCTGTCGCGGCTGCAAAACGTGCTGGCTAATTGAGCTGGCTGATGAAGCTGGGCAACTAGGTTGGCCAGCTAGAGACATTCGTGTGGCGGGTCCTGCCCGCCCTTACGGAACCGCAACAAGTGCACGGCGGGCCGAGACCCGCCTTACAGGAATCAAGACATGGCAACCACCACGCTCAACCCGTCCGAAATCAGCGAACTGATCAAGGCCCGCATCGACAAGGTCAAGCTGACCGCCGAAGCGCGCAACGAGGGCACGATCACCTCCGTGTCCGACGGCATCGTGCGCATCCATGGCCTGGCCGATGCGATGCAAGGCGAGATGATCGAGCTGCCGCCGGCCCCCGATGGCAGCGAAACCTTCGCGCTGGCACTCAACCTGGAGCGCGACTCGGTCGGTGCCGTGGTGCTGGGCGAATACCAGCACCTCAGCGAAGGCGATGTGGCCAAGACCACCGGCCGCATCCTGGAAGTGCCGACCGGGCCGGAACTGCTGGGCCGCGTGGTCAACGCACTGGGCGAGCCAATTGATGGCAAGGGCCCGATCAACGCGTCGCAGACCGCGCCGGTGGAAACCATCGCCCCGGGCGTGATCGCGCGCAAGTCGGTGTCGCAGCCGGTGCAGACCGGCTACAAGGCGATCGACTCGATGATCCCGATCGGCCGCGGACAGCGCGAGCTGATCATCGGCGACCGCCAGACCGGCAAGACCGCGGTGGCGATCGACGCGATCATCAACCAGAAGGGCACGGGCGTTAAGTGCATCTACGTGGCCATCGGCCAGAAGAACAGCTCGATCGCCAACGTGGTGCGCAAGCTCGAAGAACATGGCGCGATGGACCACACCATCGTCGTCGCCGCCGCCGCCGCCGAATCCGCCGCGGTGCAGTACATCGCCCCGTATTCGGGCTGCACCATGGGCGAGTACTGGCGTGATCGCGGCGAAGATGCGCTGATCATCTACGACGACTTGTCCAAGCAGGCCGTGGCCTATCGCCAGATTTCGCTGTTGCTGCGCCGCCCGCCGGGCCGCGAAGCCTATCCTGGCGACGTGTTCTACCTCCACAGCCGCCTGCTGGAGCGTGCCGCGCGCGTCAACGAGGATTACGTCGAGAAGTTCACCGACGGCAAGGTCAAGGGCCAGACCGGTTCGCTGACGGCACTGCCGATCATCGAGACCCAGGCCGGCGACGTGTCGGCGTTCGTGCCAACCAACGTGATCTCGATCACCGACGGCCAGATCTTCCTGGAGACCGACCTGTTCAACGCCGGCATCCGCCCGGCCGTGAACGCCGGTATCTCCGTGTCGCGCGTGGGTGGCGCGGCCCAGACCAAGATCATGAAGAAGCTGTCCGGCGGCATCCGTATCGCGCTGGCGCAATACCGCGAGCTGGCGGCTTTCGCGCAGTTTGCCTCGGACCTGGACGACGCTACCCGCAAGCAGCTGGAGCGTGGCCAGCGCGTCACGGAGCTGATGAAGCAGAAGCAGTACGCGCCGATGTCGGTGGCCGAGCAGGCACTGTCGATCTACGCGGTCGACAAGGGCTTCATGGACGATGTGCCGGTCGCCAAGATCGGTGCATTCGAAGAAGGCCTGCACGCGCATTTCGCCAACACCAAGGGCGAGCTGATGAGCAAGACCAACGACAGTGGCAACTGGAACGACGAGATCGAGGCCGAGTTCAAGAAAGGCATCGAAGAGTTCGTGGCGACCGGCTCATTCTGAGCCGGCGTGATTCGGGATTCGGGATTCGTAACAACAACAATGGGTAGTGATGCGATCGGGTGATTCGTTTTTCCGAATCCCCAATCACCAAACACCAATCCCAGCGAGCGGAGCGAGCAATGGCTGGCGGCAGAGAAATCAAGACCAAGATCAAGAGCGTGCAGAACACCCGCAAGGTGACGCGTGCGCTGGAAATGGTCTCGGCCTCCAAGATCCGCAAGGCGCAGGAGCGGATGAAGGCCTCGCGCCCGTACGCGCGCGCCATGAAGCAGGTCATCGGCCACCTGGCGCAAGCCAATTCCGAGTTCCAGCATCCGTACCTGGTCGAGCGCAAGGACATCAAGCGCGTCGGCTACATCATCGTGTCCTCCGACCGCGGCCTGGCTGGCGGGCTCAACAACAACCTGTTCCGCAAGTTGCTTGGCGAGATCCGCAGCTGGCACGACAAGGGCGTCGAGGTCGACGTGGTCACCATCGGCCAGAAAGCCTCGGTGTACTTCCGGCGAATCAAGGTCGACATGCTGGCCACCGTGACCCACCTGGGCGACCAACCGCGCGTCGAGCAGCTGATCGGCGTGATCAAGGTCATGCTCGACGCCTACAGCCAGGACAAGGTCGACAAGGTGTTCCTGGCCTACAACGACTTCGTCAACACCATGACCCAGCGCGCGGCGTTCGACCAGCTGCTGCCGCTGCCGGCGTCCGACGAGGTGGTCGCCCAGCACGACTGGGATTACATTTACGAGCCAGACGCCGAAGCCGTGCTGGAGCACGTCCTGACGCGCTACATCGAGTCGCTGGTCTACCAGGCGGTGATGGAGAACGTGGCTTCCGAACATGCAGCACGCATGGTTGCGATGAAGTCCGCCAGCGATAACGCCAACAAACTGATCGACGAGTTGAACCTGGTCTACAACAAGGCCCGGCAGGCGGCGATCACGCAAGAGATTTCAGAAATCGTCAGCGGTGCGGCCGCTGTCTGATGAGAGCGAAGGGATTCGGGATCGGAGATTGGAGATTCGATAAAGCAACGGCTACCGCTCTTGCGAATCTCCAATCCCGAATCTCCAATCCCGAAACAATCAATACGCCGACGCGATTCGGCACCGAAACAAGTAATCGGAGCGACACGAAATGAGCAACCAAGGCAAGATCGTCCAGATCATCGGCGCCGTCGTCGACGTCGAATTTCCGCGCGACAGCGTGCCGAAAGTGTATGACGCGCTGAAGGTGCAGGGCACCGGGATCACGCTGGAAGTGCAACAGCAGCTGGGCGACGGCGTGGTGCGCACGATCGCGCTGGGTTCGACAGATGGCTTGAAGCGAAACCTGCTCGTCGACAACACCGGCAAGGCCGTGTCCGTGCCCGTCGGCGCCGGCACCCTGGGCCGGATCATGAACGTGCTCGGCGAGCCGATCGACGAGGCCGGTCCGGTCGAGGCCAGCGAGCATTGGGAGATCCATCGCCAGCCACCCAGCTACGAAGAGCAGGCGTCCACCAACGAGCTGCTGGAAACCGGGATCAAGGTCATCGACCTCATGTGCCCGTTCGCGAAGGGCGGCAAGGTCGGCCTGTTCGGCGGCGCCGGCGTGGGCAAGACGGTCAACATGCTCGAGCTGATCAACAACATCGCCACCGAACACGAAGGCCTGTCGGTGTTCGCCGGCGTGGGCGAGCGCACTCGTGAAGGCAACGACTTCTACCACGAGATGGCCGAGGCCGGCGTCATCAAGCTCGATGACCTGGGCGAGTCGAAAGTGGCAATGGTGTATGGCCAGATGAACGAGCCGCCGGGCAACCGCCTGCGCGTCGCGCTGACCGGCCTGACCATGGCCGAATACTTCCGCGACAAGAAAGACGCCTCCGGCAAGGGCCGTGACGTGCTGTTTTTCGTCGACAACATCTACCGCTATACCCTGGCCGGCACCGAAGTCTCGGCGCTGCTGGGTCGTATGCCGTCAGCCGTGGGCTACCAGCCGACACTGGCCGAGGAAATGGGCGTGCTGCAGGAGCGCATCACCTCGACCAAGACCGGCTCGATCACCTCGATCCAGGCCGTATACGTGCCCGCGGACGATCTCACCGATCCGTCGCCGGCCACGACCTTCGCCCATCTGGACTCGACCGTCACCCTGTCACGCCAGATTGCGTCGTTGGGTATCTACCCGGCGGTCGATCCGCTGGATTCGACCTCGCGCCAGCTCGACCCCAACGTGATCGGCAACGAGCATTACGACACCGCGCGCCGGGTCCAGGCGACATTGCAGAAGTACAAGGAGCTCAAGGACATCATCGCGATCCTGGGCATGGACGAGTTGTCCGAGGAAGACAAGCAGGCCGTCGGCCGCGCGCGCAAGATCGAGCGCTTCTTCTCGCAGCCGTTCCACGTCGCCGAAGTCTTCACCGGCGCCCCGGGCAAGTACGTGACGCTCAAGGAAACCATCCGCGGATTCAAGATGATCATCGACGGCGAATGCGACCACATGCCGGAACAGGCGTTCTACATGGTCGGCGGCATCGACGAGGCGATCGAGAAGGCCAGGAAAGTCACCGCGTAAGCGGTGACTTTCCGGAATCAGGGATTCGGGATTGGAGATTCGGACAGGCCAGGGACGTCCTGAGGCAGTACGAAACGCCTCGTGCTGTTGCAAATCCCCAATCTCGAATCACGAATCCCGTTACGAGCGAAGCGAGTAAACCATGACCACCACCATCCGCTGCGACATCGTCAGTGCCGAGAACGAGATCTTCCACGGCGAAGCGACCATGATCGTCGCCACCGGAGAGTCCGGTGAACTCGGCATCGCGCCACGCCATGCGCCGCTGATCACGCGCCTGAAGCCCGGCAAGATCGTGGTGACGCAGCCCGATGGCACGATCCTGGATTTCGCGATTTCCGGCGGCATCCTCGAAGTCCAGCCGCAGGTCGTCACCGTGCTGGCTGATACCGCCGTGCGTGCGCAGGACATCGACGAGGCCTCGGTGCTGGAAGCCAAGGCCGAAGCCGAGCGCATCCTGGCCCACCGCGGCGAACCAATGGAAGTGGCCGAAGCGCAACAGCGCCTGGCCGAAGTCACCGCGCAGCTGCAGGCGCTCGAGCGCCTGCGCAAGAACCTGAAGCACTAAGGGTTCCGGCGCCTGCCGATCAGGCATCCTTGCGTGGCAAACCAAGACACCGGCCTGGCGCCGGTGTTTTATTGTCGTGTACGCAAGGACAAGGCAGCCAACGCAGCGGTCATCCTGCGGGGCTGCGCGACGCCGTGCCGGCCGCGCGTCCCGCGCCAGGCACACCAAGCGGCTCGCACCTCTTGCGGCCCCGTCGAGAGCGGAATGAGCGCTGGCTCATGCTGTTGCTTGTCGCTGCTTGCAGGGGAGAAGGAAGGAGATGCCCGCAGGGCGACTCGCCGGCGCTTTTCGCGACAGCGTCGCAAAAAGCGCCTCCTGCCGGTTCCAGTGCATCCCGCCTCACGCGCACTGCCAGTGGCCGCTGCACACAGCCATCCAAAAACCTACTTCCGATACACCCAATGCCGCGACAGCAGGAAACCAAACACCCCAAGCAGGCCCTCCACCGCAGGCTTGGCCAGCCAGGCCCATTTCAGCCCGACAGCCGCATCGATCCACCCCAAGGACCAGGTGCTGATCACCGTCGTGCACAGCCACATGGCCACGTAGCGCAGCAACTGCGTGCGCCCGATCGCGGTATCTTCGCCGGCAAATGTCAGCTTGCCATTGAGCCAGTAGCCCAGCAGGGCACCTGCAACCCGGCCCAGGATATTGGCCGGCACCACCGCCATGCCCAGGTGCGTCAGCAGTACCAGCACGCCCCAGTCGATCAACCACTGGATGCCACCGATCAACAGGTAATGGCGGGCATGCCGCCCCAGGCTCATGGCGTGGCCCCGGGCAATCGCCACCATTGTGCATCACCGACCACCAACCGGCGCCGTGCGCCTGCCACGACAAGCCCTGCTCGCTGTGCAGGGGTCAACTGCGTGTGGTGCAACATCAATTCGCCGATGCGTTCGCGTTGCCATAGTTCAGCCCACGCATGACCGCTGGCATCCTTGTCGGCGCGTGCACTGGCCGCCTGCAAGGCGGGGTCGTACCAGGTCGTGGTGCGGCCCAGGCCGGCGAATTCGGCGTAGGCCGGCAAATGCAGCGACAGCACCTTGCCATGGCGTGGTGCCTGCTCGCGCATTGCAGCTGCGAGTACCCGTTCGGGTGCATAACGTGCAAACAGGCGTGGCTCGTCATGAAGGCTGGTCAAGGTGTCTTTGATCGCTCCGTTGTGCAGCATCCAGTTGGCATTGGTCTGGAAGGCCAGGTTGACGGCGCATACCGCGATGAGCACGACCACCAGGCGTTTGTCCGCCAGGGTGTACTGCAATGCCACCACCAGCGCCGGTATGAGCAACACCAGTGAAGGATGGATGTAACGCGCGTATTGCATCCCAAGCAGGGGTAGCACGATGGCTGCCGTTGCGACCCAAGCCAGTGCGCGCGTACGTTTGCGGGCAAGGGCAATCAGCCAGGCCCCGGCAAGCGCGACCATGACGAAACCAAAGCCACCATCCCATGATTCATAGTAGTGCTCGGTGTCGAAGGTGAGGCGCCAGGGCAGGGTTGGACCAAAACCCTGGTGCCAACGCAGGTCCTGGAAATTCACGGCGGCATAGTACGGGGAATCGAAGGTGGCGTTGAACAGCGGCAGCACCGGATTGCCGGCAACGACCCAGGCATACGTATAGCTGGAAGCGCCCACCAGCAGGACCAATAGTGCGGCCGGAAGCGCGCGGCGCCAAGCAAGGCTGGGCCAGTGGCGCCATAGCGCCCAGACCAGCAGGGGCAGCGCTGCGAGGGCATGCAGGGGCTTGAGCGTGCACAGCAGTCCGAACAGCAGTGCGCCGACGAAAATGCCGCAGTATCCATGGTCGCGCTCTTCAAGGATCGCCAGCGCCAATCCCAGGGTGACCGCCGCGGCCGCGGTTTCCGTCTGCATGCTCTCCTGCAGGGACTGGGTGAGCGGCAAGCTTGCATACAGTGCGACTGCCGCCCATCGTGTCGACACGCGTGCGCCCAGCGCGGCACAGAGTTGCCAAACACCGGCAGCGGTCGCCAACAACCAGACTGCATTGAGCGCACTCCTGGCCTCGGCATGCGCCATGACCTGTGCGATCGCCTGCAGGACATCACCGCCCCAGGCGGCCAGTGCCCAGACCTGGTGCGAAGGGTCGAGCACGTAGGCGCCATGCGTCATCAGTTGCCATGGCAGGCCCAGGTGGTAGGCAAGGTCGTCGAACATCATGGTCGGCGGCCATGCTCCCGCCGACGCGATTCCCAGGACCGTGATTGCCGCTGCGGCGGTGCGCGGTGCGCCATCGACGGCGCGGCGCCAACGGCTTGAGATCGTCGATGCCGTTTGCAGCAAGGCCCGACGACGCAGCACGACCGCAGCGACACTCAAGGGGATGTAGACCCACGCATGATGGATCGGCAGCGGCAGGAGCCATCCCACGACGCCGGCCAACAGCGCGAAGCCGGACAACAGCGACAGCAGCGGCCGGGAGTGGCCCGCGACCAGGCTGCCGATGGCGATCGCGGTGGCGGACAGCAGCAGGACCGACAACGCAGGCAGCAGCCCGGTCAGCCCCACCAGGGCCACCAACCATGCCAACCCGACCGCTTCGGCCCACGTGCGGCAAAGCCAGCGACGCAAGGGCCACGCCAGCAACCACGCCAGGCCGGCAAGCAAGACCATCTCCCCGAACCGCGACAGTGGCATCACCAGCCACAAGCGGTTCAAGCCAAATCCGATCGCGCAGGCGGCCAGCCCCGCCCAGACCAGCGCTTCGGCGAGCCATGCAGGGCGGGTTGGGGCGGGAAGCGTGGTTGTCGGGGACGTGTCTGTATTCGGCACCGCGGCATCGTACCAGCGTGACCCGGCCAAGGGCATGCCACGACGCCTGTGTCGGCTACCAGGCGGCCCGTTACAATCGAGGTTGATCGACAAAGAACGCCAAATCCAGATGCCAGTTGCCCTGCCTGCTCCCCTGCACGTCGTGATCCTCGCCGCCGGCGAGGGCAAGCGCATGAAATCGTCCCTGCCCAAGGTGCTGCAGCGCATTGCCGGGCGCTCGATGCTGGCGCATGTCATCGATGCCGCGCGCGGACTGGATCCGGCGGCCATCCACGTCGTCCAGGGCCATGGCGGGGACCAGGTGCGCGCGGCGTTTGCCGATGCATCCGGATTGACATGGGCCGAGCAGACCGAGCAACGCGGCACCGGCCATGCAGTACAGCAAGCGATGCCATCGATTCCGGGAGCCGCCCGCGTGCTGGTGTTGTATGGCGACGTCCCGCTGATCACCACCTCGACCCTGCAGCGGTTGCTCGATGCGCCGGGCAAGCTGGCCGTCCTTGCAGCCGAGCCGGACGATCCGGACGGTTATGGCAGGATCCTCCGCGATTCCGAGGGCAATGTCGCCGCGATCGTCGAGCAAAAGGATGCCAGTGCGGCGCAGCGCCGGATCGGCATCATCAATACCGGGGTGATCGCGGCCGAAGGCGAGTCGCTCGCTCGCTGGCTCGCAAACCTGTCGGACGACAACGCACAGGGCGAGTACTACCTCACCGACATCTTCGCGATGGCTGCAGCGGAATACAGTGGGGCCGAGATCGTGCTGGTGGCCGATCCGGTGGAAGCAGAAGGCGCCAACGACCCGTGGCAGCTCGCACAACTCGAGCGCGCGTTCCAGCAGCGCGAGGTGCGCGCGCTTTGCGCACAGGGTGTGCGATTCGCCGATCCTGCCCGCATCGATATCCGTGGCCAGGTGGAAGTGGGTACCGATGTCGAAATCGACGTCGACGTCATCCTGGCCGGCCGCGTCGCCCTGGGCGACGGCGTGCGTATCGGCGCGTTTTGCCGGCTCCAGGATGTGTCGCTGGCAGCCGGAAGCGTGGTCCGTGCGCATTGCGACCTGGAGGGCGCACGCAGCGACGGGGCGGTGACGATCGGGCCGTTCGCACGGCTGCGTCCCGGGACGGTGTTGTCCGAGGGCGTACATATCGGCAATTTCGTCGAGACCAAGAACGCGCAGCTGGGCGCCGGCAGCAAGGCCAACCACCTCACCTACCTTGGCGACGCCGTCATCGGCAGCAAGGTCAACATTGGCGCCGGGACGATCACCTGCAACTACGACGGCGCAAACAAGTCAACGACCACCATCGACGAGGGTGCATTCATCGGGTCGAACACCTCGTTGGTCGCACCGGTGACGATTGGAAGCAATGCGACCATCGCCGCCGGATCGGTGATCGGCACCGACGCGCCGCAAGGCAAACTGACTGTTGCGCGCGCACGCCAGCACACAGTCGAAGGCTGGCAGCGTCCAAAGAAAAAGTCGTAAGTTACGTAGAAGCGGCTCCAGCCGCGAGCCCTCGATCTTGATTTGCTCTTTCGTAGGAGCGACGTAAGTCGCGATCAGAGTGTTCGGGCATCTGATCGCGACTTACCGGTTGCGGCATGCCGCAACCACTCCTGCAAGAGCCGGAACCAGATGCAAGATCAAGATCAAGATCAAGAACTCGCGGCTGAAGCCGCTCCTACAACGGCAACACCAGGCTGACGCAGAGGCCGCCGCCTTCGCGGTTGAGCAGGGCGATCCTGCCGCCGTGCGCCTCGGCGATCTCGCGCGCCAGGGCCAATCCCAGGCCAGTGCCATTGCGCTTGGTCGAGTAGAACGGCAGCAAGGCATTGGCCAGCACGGCTTCGTTCATGCCGGTGCCACGATCAAGTACCTCGATCCGCCATCCAGCGGGCAGCCGGCGCACGACCAGTCGCACGTCCTGCGGTGTCGAACCGGATTCGTGTGCATTCTTGAGCAGGTTGAGAAGGCCCTGGGCCATCTGCGCCGCATCGAAGCGCGCGATCCCGTCCGCGGGCGTGACCTCGGCCACGAATTCGACTTGCGTGCGCAACTGCGCGATGAAGCGCTTCCATTCCATCGCATCGAGCCGTGGCGAGGGCAGCTTGGCGAAGCGGGCATAGTCCCGGATGAAGCTTTCCAGGTGGCGTGCGCGGTCCTCGATGGTGGCCAGCGCACCGGGCAGGCGCTCGTATTGTTCGCGCCTGAGCAACTCCAATCCGGAATGCGCCAGCGATGCGATGGGCGCCAGCGAGTTGTTGAGCTCGTGGCTGATCACCCGGATGACCTTCTTCCAGGTCTGCACTTCCTGCCGGCGCAGTTCCGCGGTGAGCAGCCGCAGCAGGATCAGTTCATGCGGGCGGCCATTGAGGCGGAAGGTGCGGCGCGAGAGGTGGTAGATGTCTTCGTTTTCCGCGTCACCCACGGTGAACATGCCGTCGCCGCCGCGCGCAAAGGCATCCTGCACCGCATCGCTGGTGCCGGCGAGCACGTCTTCGAACGACTGCCCTTCGAGCTTGTGTCCGTCGCCAAAGGTCTTGCGCGCGGCCAGGTTGCCCAGCACGACTCGCCGCGATGGATCGACCAGCACCATCGCCACCGGGGTGTTCTGCACGATGGTGTCCAGCAGCAATTCACGCTGTACCAGCGCCAGGCGCTGTTTGCGCAGCGTGTCGCCGAGCTCGCGGTGGCTTTCGACCAGTTCGCGCAGTTCGCCCTGCCCACGCCAGGCAATACCAAAGCTGTAGTCGCCGTCGCGATAGCTGGCCACGCTGCCGGCCAATGCACGGAACAGCGAGCGGATCGGCGCGAACAGGCGGCGCACATGATAGAAGAGCACCGGCGCCAATACGCCTGAAGCAAGCAGCACGGCGGCCCATGGCTGCAACCACTGCCGCAGGTACATCGCAAGCAACGATGCCGCGACCATGTATGCGCAGGCCAGTGCGCCGTAAAGCCAAGCCAGCGGGAGGCGCTGCCACCAGTGCATCAGCAGGTCCCCGCCGCGCTGTCATTCCCGGGAAAGCTGGAATCCATCGGCGCTGTTCGATTGCACGCATAGACGCGGGATTCCGGCTTTCGCAGGAATGACGGTGTCCTGGCAATGTCGCGGCCGGCCAACATCAGTCGCGCTTGATCCCGTGTCGGTCCAGGCGGCGGTACAACGCCTGGCGCGACAGGCCCAGGTCCGCGGCAGCCTGCGCAAGCACGCCGCCATTGCGATCAAGCGCTGCCTGGATCGCGTCACGGTCCGGCTCATCGCCATGCGCTGTCGTCGCGGCGGGAGCTGGCACCAGGTTGAGGTCGCGGCTGCAGACGGCATCACCTCGGGCCAGCAATGCCGCGCGCTGCATCACGTTACGCAATTCGCGCACGTTGCCGGGCCAGGGGTGGCGCAGCAGGGTCCGCTCGGCTTGCTCGTCCAGCCGCTTGCCGGCGGGAAGGAAATGTCGCGCCAGCGGCAGGATGTCGCGTGGCCGTTGTGCCAGGGGCGGCAGCCGCAACTCGATGCCGTTGAGGCGATAGAACAGGTCCTCGCGGAAGGTTCCCTGGGCGATGAGTGCGGGCAGGTCGGCGTTGGTGGCGCTGATGATGCGCACCTTGACCGAACGTTCGCGGTTGCCGCCCAGGCGCTCGAAGCGTCCGGTCTCGAGCACCCGCAGCAGCTTGACCTGGCCGGCCAACGGTAGCGTGCCGACCTCGTCCAGGAACAGCGTACCGCCGTCGGCCGCCTCGAACTTCCCCTCGCGCGCCTTGTTGGCGCCGGTGTAGGCCCCCGGCTCGGCGCCGAACAGTTCCGCCTCGATCAGGTCCGCGGGAAGCGCGCCGCAGTTGAGCGCGACGAATGGACCGTTGCGGACGCTGGAGTTGGCATGCACGATTTCCGCGTACTTCTCCTTGCCGGCGCCATTGGGGCCGGTGACCAGCACCGGGATCTCCGAGCGCGCGACCTGGCAGGCCAGCGCCAATGTGTTCTCGCTGGCATCGTCGGCATAGACCAGCCCGCGCAGGTCGTAGTCGCGCAGCAATGCATCACGCCGCCGCCGCTCACCCGCACGCTCCTGCGACAGTTCGCGTTTGGCCTGTCCAAACTCCAGCAGGTTGTTGACCGTTGCCAGCAGCTTGCGGTCGTCCCAGGGCTTGGCCAGGTAATCGGCGGCACCCGCCTTGACCAGGTCGATCGCCGACTCCAGGTGCGTCCATGCCGTGAGCAGGATCACCGGCAGGTCGGGGTGGCGACTGCGGATGTCATGGAACAGCGCGATGCCTTCCTCGCCGGACGTGGTGTCGGTGTGGAAGTTCATGTCCTGGATGACCAGGTCGAAATCGCCATCGTGCAATGCCTGCAACCCATCTTTTGGCGACTGCGCGCTGGACACATCGATGTCATGCAGAGAAAACAACAGCTCCAGCGCGGTGGCGACTGCGGGGTTGTCATCAATGACAAGGATATTAGGCATATGCATTACGCGGCTTTTTGTAGGAGCGGCTTCAGCCGCGAGCTCTTGACCCTGTCATTTGCTGTTGCCGCTGCTGTGGCTGTTGTAGGAGCGACGTCGGTCGCGATCAAGCATCCCGGAAAGCAATCGCGACTCACGTCGCTCCTGCAGCCGCAATAACAGGGTCAAGAGCTCGCGGCTGAAGCTGCTCCTGCAGGATCATACGCTGCGCGTCGCCACCGCCGGCGGCACCGCCGCCGCGCGCCGCGCAGGCCAGAACACCGCGACCTGCCCCAGCAGCCACAAGGCAACCGCCCCGGCCGGCAAGTACACCAGCGGCAGGCGTGGCAACTCATACTTGCTCATCAACAGCTGGTTGATGCCATAGGCCAGCACCATGCCCAATACGATTCCGACGGTAGCCAGCAGGAAGTTCTCGGTCTGGAAGTAACGCAGGATCTGGCCCCGGGTCGCGCCCAGTGCACGGCGCACGCCGATCTGCTTGGTGCGTTGCTGCACCCAGAAGCTGGCAAGGCCGACGATGCCCAGGGCGGTGACGACCAGCAGTGCGATGATCACTGCCGACAGCAGCCACACCATCGACCGCTGGCGCTGGTAGTACTCGCCACGCAGCGCTTCCATGGTCTTGGTGTTCTCGTCCAGGATGATCCGCGGCGGCCCATTGCCCCGCAACGCGGCGACGGCGGCCTTGAGCACCTCGTCGCGTCGGGCCGGATCGGTGCGGATCACGTAGTTGCCGCCCAGGGTATAGGGCCCCTTGAGCGGGAAGACCATCGAGTACTCACGTCCTTCCGGGCCGCCCTGCTGGCTTGGGCGCACCAGGTGGTCGACGACGCCGACGATCCGGGTGGGGTTGTCGCCCCAACTGTAGAACGACTTGCCCACCGCGTCGCCGTCGGGGAACAGCTTGTCGGCGACGCTGCGGCTGATGATCGCCGCCGGGATGTTGCTGTCGCCCTTGTAGTCCGGATCGTTGATGCGGGACCAGTCGAGGTACTCGTCCGCCGTGAAGTTGCGTCCGGCGACGATCTTCAGCCCGAACGTATCGACGAAGGCTTCGTCGGCCATGTAGACCGTGGCGTTCAAGGTGGGCTGCTTCTGGTCCTTCTCCATGGTGATGCTGCTGTTCCACGACGAATTGACGAAGGGAACCTGGTTGACCACGGTGGCATTCTTGACGCCAGGCAGCGCACGCAACACGGCAAGGTCGGACTGCGTCTGCGCATCGGCGTTGTCGTCGGTGCCGATACCCGCGAGTTGCACCCGGACAAGCTCGTTGTCGGCCAGGCCACTGACTTCGTTGATCTGGGTGACCCGGGTGCCGATCAGGAACAGCGCATTGCAGATGATCGCGCAGCTCAGGGCGATCTCCAGGACGATCAGCGTGGCGGCCGTCTTGTGGCGCAACAGCGTGGAGAGGATGGGGCGGATGTTCATGGTGGTTCTCCGAGGTGTTGTTGCCTCCCCTTGCTCGTGCAGCGAGTAGGGGCAGGCCATGAGGGGATGCTCTTGGGTGGGTGGTCGGCGAAAGGCACCCCTCCCCAACCCTCCCCTTGCCCTGCGGCGAAAGGGAGGGGGGAAAACACTATTGCGACTTGAGTTGCATGGCAGGCGACACCTGCATCGCGCTCCATGCAGGCAGCAGGCCGGCAAGCAGGCTGGCGACGATCGCGATGACGAACGTCGTCAACAGCATCATCGGGTCCAGGTGGGCAAGGTCGGCGTAATCGGTCGGCTGTTGCCGCACAGCCCACAGGCCAAGCCAGGCCAGCCCCAGCCCCAGGACGCCCCCGGCCAGTCCGACGGTGCCGGCTTCGACCAGGCATTGCAGGAAGATCTCCCTGCGTGAAGCGCCCAACGCCCGCCGCACGCCGACTTCGCCGCTGCGGCGCATGAACTTGGCCAGCAGCAGGCCGACGGTGTTGACCAGGCATACCAGCAGGAAGCCGAAGGCCAGCCAGACCTGCATCACCACGTCGCTGGGCACGATCTTGTTGTAGTCCAGCCATTCCATGACGTTGCGCAAGCGGATGTTGGTGGGTCGCTCGTAGCGGCCGCTGGCGCGTTGCTGGTCGGAGTAGTTGGAAAGGTATCGCTTGTACGCGGCCGCCTTTTCCGGCGTGTCCAGCTCCACCCAGTACTGGATCCAGGTGCAGGGCGCATTGAGGTCCGTATTGTCCCCGTTGCTGTCGCCCCAGCAGTTCATGCTGCCGCTGCGGCCCATCTTCAGATCGCGCGAGGCAGAGAACGGCAGGAAGACCTGTTCGGTTTCGCCATAGCCGTCGCTGCTGTTCATGTCGTAGAACTTGGGCGTCGGTCGCCAGTCGTCCAGCACGCCGACGATGCGGAACTCGGCCGCGTCGATGCGCAGCGACTTGCCGACGCTGTTGCCACCGCCGAACAGTTTGTCGTTCAGTGCCTTGGTGATCACGGCGACCCGGGCATGGTCGTTGTCGTCGCGTGCGCTCCATCCGTTGCCATGCAGGAACGGGATGGAAAACATCGCGAAGATGTCCGCGCTTGAATAGCGGGCGTCGACGCGGAAAGGCGGCAGGCTGGCCTGCCTGGGCTCGATCGACACGTTGCCGCCGGTCATCATCGCCTGGCGGTCGCCGCGCTTCTGGGCCAGCAGCGTTTCGGCGTCGAAGCGCGTCAGCTGGCCATTCGGCTCCTCGCCGGGCGTGTAGCCATCCATGCTTTCCGGATCAAGCTGGGGGTAGAACAGCACCGAGCTCCTGGTCGGGATCGGGTCGCCGGACAGGATATGGAAGACGGTCAGCGTGGTCATGCTGGCGCCGATGCCCAGCGCGATCGCCAGGACCATCAGCGCGGTCAACGCCTTGTTGCGCTTGAAGCTGCGCACGGCGAGATTGAGGTAATAGCCGAACATGGCGGTGTCCTCAGGAGGCGGTGGAAGTTGCGTCTTCGTGCTGGCGCGAAGACTGCGCGACGCGCGCCAGGCTGGGCTCCACCGACAGATCGGTGGCCATGCCGTCGACGATGTGCACGTTGCGCTGGGCGCGCGCGGCGAGCTCCGGGTCGTGGGTGACCATGACGATGGTCGTGCCCTGCTGGTTGATGTCCTCGAGCAGCTCCAGCACGCTGCGCGCCATCTGCGAGTCCAGGTTGCCGGTGGGCTCGTCGGCGAGCAGCAGGCGTGGGCTACCGGCCAGCGCGCGCGCAATCGCTGCACGTTGCTGCTGGCCGCCGGACAGTTCCGCCGGGAAGTGCTTCATGCGCGAACTCAGGCCAACCAGTCCCAGCGAATCCTCGATCCGCAGCTTGCGATCACCCGCGGACATGCCGCGATAGCGCAACGGCACATCCACGTTGTCGTAGATGTTGAGGTCGGGGATCAGGTTGAAACTCTGGAAGATGAAGCCGATCTTCTGGTTGCGCAGCTTGCTGCGGGCGTTGTCGGACAGGCCGCTGACGTCTTCGCCATCAAGTATGTAATCGCCACTCGTGAAGCCTTCCAGCAGCCCGGCGATGTTGAGGAAGGTGGTCTTGCCCGAGCCCGACGGCCCGGTGACGGCGACGAATTCGCCTTCCTTGACCTTCAGGTCGAGCGAACGCAACGCGTGCGTCTCGACCAGTTCGGTGCGGTAGACCTTGGTGACCTGGCGCATATCCAACATGGGAGGATTCCTTCGTGACGGGTGTTCGTTTGGCGGGCTGCCTGGCTGGCCACTCCGGCGGCGCCGGAGTCCAGGGCGATGGTGGTCGATCAGTCGCTTGGATCGTGGGCTGGTGGCGAACGACGGGTCGGGCAAGTCAGGACCGACATGGTGTTCGCCGTTGTCGCATCGGGCGTGGCTCAGCGGATCCGGAACAACGGGAGCATCGGGTTTTGCAGGAAGCTCCGCGCCGCGGGTGCGTGCCGCGGCATCGTGGCGTTGGCGCTGCCCCGGGCCGGGCCGATCTGGCTGGCGGCATCGAAGTCCAGCAGTTCCGACAACCGCAACGGCACCGCGGCGGCCAGGTCGTGCGAGGTCCAGTGCGTGTGCAGTGGCATGTCTGGTGCATGCAAGGCATTCGGGATGTTCATGTCAAAGTCCTGAGATGCGGACGCGGTCCGCGTTGTCGAACAGGTCGCTTCCGGAAACGACGATTCGGTCGCCCGGCTGCAGCCCGGAGATGATTTCCACGGCGCTCAAGCTGCTGGTGCCGGCCTGTATCGGACGCCGCACGGCGCTGTTGCCGTCGACGACGTAGGCAAAGCGGCCGCCGTCCTGTTCGAGGAATGGGCCGCGCTCGACCATCAACACGTTGTTGCGGGTATCCAGCACGATCCGCGCGGACAGCCGCTGGTTTTGCCGCAGGCCGGGAGGCTGCTGGCCCTTGGAGAACCGCAGGCGGGCGTTGACCTCGCCATTGACGACTTCCGGCGACACCGCTGCGACTTCGGCGGCATAGGTCTTGCCGTTGCTGGACACCTGCGCGGGGATGCCGATGCCCAGGTCGCGGGCGAAGCTTTCTGGCACCTTGATCTCGAGTTCGAACTTGCTCAGGTCGACCACGCCCAGGATGGGTGCATTGGCGGCCACATTGGTTCCCTGCGGCACCTGCACCTGCCCGACCTGGCCGTCGAAGGGCGCACGCAGGGTCAGCGCATCGACCTGTCGCTGCAGTTCACCGACGACCGCGCGCTGTCGATCGGCGAGCAAGCGCTTGTTGCGCGTATCCAGTCCGGCGCCCTGGCCCTGGAGGCCGAGGTCCTCGCGGGCGTGGGCGACGCCGATTTCGGTCTTCTTGACGGTGTCCTGCGCCTTGGCGACGTCGACCTGCGCGACCGCGCCGCCTTCGAAGCCACGCTGGTAGCGCTGCAGGTCGCGCTGCGCGGCGACCCGGTCGATCTGCGCCTGGTCCAGCGCCTTCTGCGCGGCAGAGCGCAACAAGCGGGCATCCAGCGCGGCGCGGCCGGCCTCGGCCTGCAGGCTGGCCAGGGTGGATTGTTCCTGCACCAGCCTGCTGCGCAGCTCGGGACTGTCGATCACCGCCAGCGCCTGGCCCTTCTTGACCGCATCGCCGGCCACGACCTTCAGGGTCACGGTGCCGCCGGCGATGGCGTACAGGGTCGGGCTGTTGGCCGCGATCACGCGGCCATCGGCGGACAGGTCGCGGACAAGGTCGCCTCGCTTGACTTCGGCGATCCGCAGGCGCGAGGCGTCGATGGAGCGTCCGCCCGTCATCCAGCCGGCGCCGACCCAGATCGCCAGCCCCACCACCACCACGGCGGCGGCGCCTGCGACCAGCCAGGGCTTGCGGCGGGAGCGTCGGGATGCCGATGCCGACAGGACCTGGTCCTGGCCTGCGGTATCGCGGATGCGTGTGCGGTTGTCCATGCTTGGGCGGTGCGTACGATGTGGTTTGCATGCCATTACGCAATCGCCGTGCCAACACGTAAAGCAATGATTTGAAAGGAAATCGCCTGCGATCAATGTGTCCGCCCGGACACTTTTACCGTCCGCTCGGACGCCCGCACCGTTTACACTGGCGGCATCGCCAATCGCCTTTGTGTAGGAGCGGCTTCAGCCGCGAGCTCCTGATCCTGGCGATGGCTCTTGTAGGGGCGACGTAAGTCGCGATCAGCAATTCCGGAACTCCTGATCGCTACTTGCGTCGCTCCTACAACGGCAAAAACAAGATCAAGATCAAGATCAAGATCAAGATCAAGATCAAGATCAAGATCAAGATCAAGATCAAGATCAAGATCAAGATCAAGATCAAGAGCTCGCGGCTGAAGCCGCTCCTACGAAAAGCATCAACAGCTACGACAGCCACAGCAAGCCAACAAAGGACAAACCTTCATGTGCGGCATCATCGGTGCGATCGCGGATCGCGATGTGGTTCCGGTCCTGATCGAGGGCCTCAAGCGGCTTGAATACCGTGGCTATGATTCGGCCGGCATCGCGGTGGTGGCGGACGATGCCGTGCGTCGCGTGCGCCGCACCGGGCGCGTGTCGGAAATGGAGGCGGCCGCGCAGGCCGAGGGCTTCCACGCATCGCTCGGCATCGGCCACACGCGCTGGGCCACGCACGGCGGCGTCACCGAGGGCAATGCGCATCCGCACATCAGCCACGGCGAGCTGGCGCTGGTGCACAACGGCATCATCGAGAACCACGAGCAGCAGCGCGAGCGCCTGGTCGCGCTGGGCTACCGGTTCGAGTCGCAAACCGATACCGAGGTCATCGCCCACCTGATCCACCACTACATGCAGGCCGGCGACGACTTGCTGGCGGCCTTGCAGAAGTCGGTGCGCGAGCTTGATGGCGCCTACGCGCTGGCGGTGATCGACAAGCGCGATCCCACGCGCATGGTGGCCGCGCGCATGGGCTGTCCGCTGCTGGTCGGCCTGGGCGAGGGTGAGAATTTCATCGCCTCGGACGTCTCGGCGATCCTGTCCTCGACCCGCCGCGTGATCTTCCTGGAGGAAGGCGATACCGCCGAACTCATGCGCGACGCCGTGCGCGTGTTCGACGCGCAAGGCAAGGTTGTCCAACGGGAAGTGCACTTGTCGGACGTCTCGCTGGCATCGCTGGAGCTGGGTCCCTACCAGCACTACATGCAGAAGGAGATCCACGAGCAGCCGCGCGCTATCGCCGACACCATCGAGGCGGTGATCGACAACGATGCCTTCACCCCGGCGTTGTTCGGTGACGATGCGCTGGATGTCCTGGCCGATTGCGAAGCGGTGCAGATCCTTGCCTGCGGCACCAGCTATTACGCCGGCCTCGTCGCGCGCTACTGGATCGAGTCGATCGCGGGCATTCCCTGCGCGGTCGATATCGCCAGCGAATACCGGTATCGCCGCGTCGCGGCCAACCCCAGGCAGCTGGTCGTGACGCTGTCCCAGTCCGGCGAAACCCTGGACACGATGGAGGCATTGAAGTACGCCAAGTCGCTGGGGCAGCTGCGCACGTTGTCGATCTGCAACGTGCCCGAGAGCGCCATCCCGCGCGCCAGCCGGCTGGTGTATTACACCCGCGCCGGCGCCGAGATCGGTGTCGCTTCGACCAAGGCGTTCACCACGCAGCTGGTCGCGCTGTTCACGCTGACCGCCACGCTGGCAAAACTGCGGGGATGCCTGTCGGCCGAACAGGAAGCCGAGTTGATCGATGCATTGCGCCACCTGCCGGGCAGCGTGCAGCACGCGCTCAACCTGGAGCCGCAGATCGCGTCCTGGGCCGAGCGTTTCGCGCCCAAGCAGCATGCGTTGTTCCTGGGTCGCGGCGAGCACTACCCGATCGCCCTGGAAGGTGCGCTCAAGCTCAAGGAAATTTCCTACATCCACGCCGAGGCGTATCCGGCGGGGGAACTCAAGCATGGGCCGCTGGCGCTCGTGGACAGCGACATGCCGGTGGTGGTGATCGCACCGATGGACAGCCTGCTGGAAAAGGTCAAGTCCAATATCCAGGAGGTGCGCGCACGTGGTGGCGAGATGTTCGTGTTTACCGATGCGGACAGCCACTTTGGCGAGTCCGAGGGCGTGCATGTGATCCGCACCCCGCGTCATGTCGGCGTGCTTAGCCCGATCGTGCAATCCATCCCGGTGCAGTTGCTGGCCTACCACGTGGCGTTGGCGCGCGGCACGGACGTCGACAAGCCACGCAACCTGGCCAAGTCGGTGACGGTGGAGTAGCGGTTTGGCGGTTGCTGGATGGTCTGGCAATCCTGTCGTTCCAGCCTGTCATCCTTCGCTGCGCGCAGGATGACAGGGTCGCAATGACAGCATCGTTGCAGCAGCACGGCCGCTAACAGCACACCGATCATGTCATTGGAATAACCGGGCCGGGATGGGATCGCCATCCCGGCACTGGGGCCATCAATCGTGCAGCGCGTATCGCAACGTCAACACGAACTCGCGTCCGGGCTGGTTGTAGAACGCCGCGGTTTCGTAGTCACGATCAAATGCATTGTGCACGCTGCCTTGCAACGTCCACCGGCGGGCGAAGGCAACTTCTGCACGCAGGTCGAGCGTCGTGTATCCGCCCAGGCGAAGGCTGTTGGCGACATCGTCGTAGCGTGCGCCTTCCGCGACCAGGCTGCCGCCGATACGCCAGCGGCCGAGGTTGCGATCGGCATCGATGCGCGCGCTGTCGCGGGCACGCCGCGGCAGTAGTTTGCCGTCGTTGGCATTGCTGCGATTGCGCGGGTCGAGCCAGCTTGCTTGCGCAGACACGTCCCAGCCGGCCAAGGTCGTGCCAGCGGTCAGTTCGACACCACGGATGCGTGCGTCCTCGATGTTGTTGGCGATGAAGATCCTCGGGTCGTAGACGATCAGCTGGTCGATGCTGGTTTGATAGGCGTTTGCCTGCCAGTGCCAGCCACGCCTGCGTTGTGCGACGCCAAGCTCCAGGCTGCGCGAGGTCTCCGGCTGCAGGTCGGGATTGCCGTAATACGGGTAGTACAGCTCATTGAACGAAGGCGCCTTGAACGCGCTGCCGTAGCTGGCAGTAAAGCGCAGGCCGTGGGCGGCATCCATGCCCCAGGCCAGGCTGCCGGTGTCGTGACCACCGAACTGGTCATTGTCGTCATGGCGCACGGCAGCCTGCAGGTCGTGTCCACCGAAACGGCCTTGGTACTGCAAGAAACCAGCACGGTTGCTGCGGTCGGCCACGAAGCTGCTGGATGGGTCGTCGATACCGCCGATATCCCGCGACCAGTCCAGTCCGATGGTCAACAGTTGCGCCCCGGTGACGTTGATATCCGTTTGCAGCGTCGCGCTGTCGCGGGTGCTGTAGAAGCGGTTGCCGAATGTCGTCCCCAGGTAATTGTCGGACGCGTCGATGTTGCGTCCGCCGGTCAGCTGCAGTGCGAAACGATCATTGGCCGAATAACGCAGCTTGCCGGCTACGACCTGTTGCAGCGTGTCCGAGTTGTCCGGCAGTGCGTAGGCGGGGTTGGCGTCGTAGGCGTTGTGGCCTTGGCTGCGCAGGGCATGCGCGGTCGCTTCCCAGTCCTCGCCCAGGTCCAACCCGGCGCGCAGGGAGAGTGAGTTGTTTTCATAACCGTCGCGATCGGGGTCGGGACTGTCATGGCCGCAACCTGCGTAAAGCGGCGCCCCGATGCCGCGGCAGGCATTGATGCCATCACTGGCCTGGTGGCTGTAGTCAATGCCCAGCCAACCATATTTGCCACCGATATCGACACCGCCCCCGGCCTTGCGCAGGCCGTGGCTGCCGCCGCCAAGATGTAGCCGGGGATGGACGCCTGTGCGGCCAATGCGGGTAAATATCTGGATCACGCCGCCGATGGCCTCGCTGCCGTAGAGGCTGGAGCGCGGACCACGCACGATCTCGATGCGGTCGATCAGTTCCAGCGGCAGGTCCTGCAGCGACGTCAGCCCGGATGTCGCCGAGCCAACGCGCACGCCGTCGATCAGGAACAGGGTGTGGTCGGATTCGGTGCCGCGCAGGAACACTGTCGACAGCTTGCCCAGGCCGCCCTGGTTGGCCAGGTTGATGCCGGCCCGGCCGCGCAGCAGGTCCTGCAACGACAGCGCCTGGCTGCGTTCGATGTCGTCGCGGTCGATGACTTCGACCGCCGCCAGTGAATCGTCGACAGTGACTGTAGTGCGGGTGCCGGTGACGGTGACCTTGTCGAGTTGCTTGACGCGATCGTTGGTGGCCATGCCATCGGCGCTAGTGGCAGGGGCTATCGTTTGCGCGATGGCCGTGGCCGGCAGTGATAACGCAGACAGGCTGCAGGTGATGGCCAGGCAAAGCAGGTGGGACTTCATGTGTCGTTTTCTCCAGCGCGCACGCCCGCACGCAACAGCCCGGGATGGGCAGGTGATGGGAGTTGCGGGAGGCGGGAGAGCTGCGAAGGTGCCGAAGGGACGTGTCACGTGGATACACGCGGACACAGGACGGCACCGCCGCCGCAATGCCCGCCGCATCACAACCAGTCGACTCCGGGGCCGGTCTCCGGACTCGCGAGTGGTAATGGGGTCAGGTTCATTCACGCCGTGGTTGCGGCACGAAGCGGGATGTCCCGCCGCGTAAATGAACCCGACCCCATTACCGGCCTTGGCGCCTTCCCGTGCGCTGCACAGTGGCGGTTGCCTTGGCCCGTCTCGCTTACCGTTGCGGGGGCAGTGCCGGGGTGGACGCGCAGGGCGTGGTCACCGGCTTCCCGTTTCAACCTTCCGGACAGTGTGTCCTTCGGGTCACCTCGAAGCGTGTGCAGTCTATGCCAGCGCTGGCATGGGCGCAAAGGATTGATGTCGGTGCACCGACACTTTCAAGAGGAAGCGGGCATTAGCTGACGTATTTCCGTCCATCCATGGACATCGGCGTTTGTGTAGGAGCGGCTTCAGCCGCGAGCTCTTGCTTTTGCCTTGCATTTTCGTAGGAGCGACGTAAGTCGCGATAGGCGTTACGGGTGTGCGATCGCGACTTAGCGGTGGCGGCATGCCGCCACCACTGCTACACAAGACAGATCAACATCAACATCAAGATCAAACGCTTCCGCGCTGTCGCGCGGGTTACCTTTGTTACGGCAAAAGGTAACCAACACCATGGCTCCTGACGCTTGCCGATGCGATACAGCCGCATCGGTGCCCTGCGCTTCGGACTGGGGCACATCCCTGTGCCCCACCCGCTACGCGGGCGCCATTCGGTGGTCCAGATCGTTCCGGACGATCTGTCGTCAAGAAGGGTACGGTGCCCAAACTCGCGCGCTGCGCGCACTCAGACATGGGCACCTTTTCCCCCGTCTTGACTGCGATGCTCGGCAAGCCTTAAGTCGCACACGATCAACAGCCAAGAGCCAAGAGCCAAGAGCCAGAGGCGAAAAGCGAAAAGCGAAAAGCGAAAAGCGAAAAGCGAAAAGCGAAAAGCGAAAAGCGAAAAGCGAAAAGCGAAAAGCGAAAAGCGAAAAGCCACAAACGCATCTATGCAGTCATTCCCTCTTAGGCGGGAATCCAGGGACGTTGCCCCTGTGTCCAGAGGGCCATTCGGTGGACTGGGGTTTCACAGCAAAGAGACTTCGCGTACGTGCGAAGGGTGACTCGCAGTGGCGAATGCAACCCGGGAACGACCTGCTACAAGCGGGTCAATCCTTGTTGTAGCGCATTCGGGGGTCAAGTTCGGCCCGCTCGCGCTCCATCGGTCCTTCTTCGATCATCACGGTGGTCGTGACCGGTGCGGCGGCCGGTTTGCCGCGTGGGGGGGGCAGTTGCTCGATTGCTGCTTCAGCAGCGGCAACCATTTCGCTTCGACGTTCGGTAGACACGTCCTGCCAATGGCAGTCGTGCAGCGCGCCTTCCAGCGCGTACAGCAGGTTGAGGCTGGGTTTGAACCCGGCACGCTTGACCCGCATGAAGGCATCGACCGGGCCGGCGTCGGCCAGGTCCTGGCGCGTGTGCAGGCCGACCTGTCGCAGCCATGCGGCGGACTTTGGTCCGATGTTGCGCATTTTTTCCTGCTCTCCACCCATGCCGGTCACTCCGATGACAGTCGTTCCGATCCCGCGGCATCCTCGTATGCCCTGGCGATCGCTTCCAGGCCTTGCTGGTCTTCGGCGTCGAACCTGTCCTTGTCGGGGCTGTCCAGGTCCAGCACGCCGATGATCGTTTCTTCCCCGCCGCGCCGCAGCAGCAGCGGCACCACCAACTCCGAACGCGACGCAGAGTCGCACGCAATATGCCCGTCGAACGCGTCGACGTCGGCGATGCGTTGCGTCTGCCGCGTCCGTGCCGCCGCCCCGCAGACGCCTTTGTCCAGCGGGATGCGGATGCAGGCAGGTAAACCCTGAAACGGCCCTACCACCAATTCCCGGCCATCAAAAAAGTAGAACCCGCACCAGTTCAGGTCCGGCAAGGCATGCCAGAGCAGCGCACAGAGGTTGGCGGCGTTGGCGATGCGGTCGCTCTCGCCGTGCATCAAGGCCCGCGCCTGCTCAAGCAGTTGGGCATATTGCTCGGGCTTGGTACCGCTTAAACTGGTGGTGTTGAACATGCCACCAGTTTAGCAGCGACCACGAAACCCACGGAGACCTGGATGGATCGGAACACCAGGCTGGTACGCAACCGAAAGGCGTGCCGCTTGCGGCAAGCGGTCGTGTCCGCCATGGCCACGGGCGCAGCCCCATGATCGGTGCACTGGATCGTGGTGAAACGACAACGCGGGTCGAGGCCTTTGTCGACGGCGCGTTCGCCTTCGCCCTGACGCTGTTGGCGATCGCGGGCGATCATATCCCGGGCAGCGTTGGTGAGCTGGTGGGTGCGATCAAGGGCGTCCCGGCGTTCGCCCTGAGCTTCCTGCTGATCGTCCAGGTCTGGTCCGGCCATGTCGAATGGAGCCGCAGCTTCGGCCTGGACGACGTGACCACGCGCCGCCTGTCGCTGTTGCTCGTGCTGCTGGTGCTGGTTTTCGTCTACCCGCTGAAGATGGTGTTCAGCGCACTGTTCAGCGGTTTGTCGGGGGGCTACCTGCCAGCGAATTTCACGGTCGAAACCTATGCGGAGGTCACGACGTTGTTCGTGACCTTCGGGGTCGCGTTCGGCTCTCTTGGCCTGACACTGTTCCTGCTGTACCTGCACGCGTGGAAACAGCGCGATGCAATCGGACTCGATCGGGGCGAGCGCATCGTCGCGCGTGCACGCATGGTCTGCTGGGCGTTGATTCCGTTGGTGGCCGCGGTGTCGATCGGGTTGGCGTCGTGGCTGTCGGGACGTGCGCAGATCGGCTGGTGGAATGGTCTTCCCGGGTACATCTACTTCAGCCTCAACATCGCCACGCCGCTGATCATGCGGCGTGCACGCGATCGAGCGCTCCAGGCATGACCCACCACGGCATCTATGTCACCGGCACCGATACCGGCGCTGGAAAGACGTTGGCCAGTTGCGCGCTGCTGCATGCGCTGCGCGCACGCGGTTTGCGTGCGGTGGGGATGAAGCCCCTGGCCAGCGGTTGCCAATCCACGCCGCAGGGACTGCGCAATGACGATGCGTTGGCGCTGCAGGCCGCCAGTGATCCGCAGCCTCGCTACGAGGACCTGAATCCGGTTGCGTTGCCGCAGCCACTGGCGCCCGAGATCGCCGCACGCGAAGCCGGGGTCGAGGTCACGATGACGCCGATGCTGGCTGCCTACGAGCGCTTGGCGGCGCGCGCTGACGTGCTGGTCGTGGAAGGGGTTGGTGGCTGGATGGCGCCCCTGTCGACCACGCTGGATCAAGTGGACCTGGTGCGCGCGCTGGATTTGCCGGTCGTATTGGTGGTCGGCATGCGGCTTGGCTGCATCAACCATGCGCGCCTGAGCGCGGCAGCAATCGCCGCCGACGGCTGCCAGCTGGTCGGGTGGATTGCGAGCGAAGTCGATCCGGACATGGCCCGTCGCGACGAGAACTTCGCATTGCTGTCGCAGCGCCTGCCGTCGCCTTGCCTGGGCCGGTTGCCATGGACTGGCCACCCCGATCCCGCGTCGCAGGCTTCACGGCTTGACCTGGGACCGATCACCTCGCTTTGACCACGACTTCTGGCACGGTTGCCCGAGTGTTGCGATGCTAGACTGGCGGGTATAGGAATTAGATTTCCGATCCTCCCCAGGCTCCTTAGTTTTCCCGGAGTTTTACCGTTTCCGCGGAGTTCCAACCCATGGCGAAGCCCTCCCATTCGCCGGCGATCGCCGGTGCCGTCTTCCTGACCCTGGGCCTGTTGCTGTCGGCCTGCGGCAAGGACAAGCAGGCCGGGCCGGGCGGCCCCGGTGGCCAGATGCCGCCGCCACAGGTGGGTGTCGTCGTGGCCAAGGCCACCCGGGTTCCGCTGCAACAGGAACTGGTCGGGCGGCTGGCGCCGTTTCGCAGCGCTGACGTGCGTGCGCGGGTGCCGGGCGTGTTGCAGAAGCGGGTCTACGACGAAGGCAGCGATGTAAGCAAGGGCCAGGTGTTGTTCAAGATCGACCCTGCCCAGCTGCAGGCGGCACTGGGCCAGAGCAAGGCCGCCCTGGCCCAGGCCCAGGCCAGTTACGCCAACGCCAGGGCCGCAGCGGATCGCGCCCGCAAGCTGATCGCCGACAAGTTCATCTCGCAATCCGATTACGACAACGCATTGGCCGCCGAGCGCAGTAGCGCCGCTGCCGTGCAGCAAGCCAGGGCGACGGTCCAGAGTGCTGACATCAATTTGGGTTATGCCACCGTGCGTGCGCCGATCAGTGGGCGGGCCGGCAAGCAGCAGGTGACCGAAGGCGCACTGGTCGGGCAGGGCGATGCGACGCTGCTGACCACGGTCGACCAGATCGATCCGCTGTACGTGAACTTCTCGATGAGCGTGTCGGAGCTGGAGCAGGTGCGCACCCTGCGCGCGCGCGCCGCCGATGCGGCAGGCATGCAGGCCCAGCAGGTGCAGGTGCTGTTGCCAGATGGCACGCCTTACGACCATCCGGGCGTCCTCGACTTCTCCGGCGATGTGGTCGATCCGGCAACGGGTGCGGTGTCATTGCGCGCAAGCGTCCCCAATCCGGACAAGCGCCTGCTTCCCGGCACCTTCGTGACGCTCAAGGCGACACTGGGCGAAATCCCGCGCGCGTTCCTGATCCCGCAAGCCGCGGTGCAGCGCGACGCCAAGAGCGCCTATGTCCTTGTAGTGGGCAAGGACGGCCAGGTCGCACGCAAGGACATCACCGCCGAGCGCGCCCAGGGCAGCCGCTGGATCGTGACCAAGGGGCTGGACGGCGGCGAGCAGGTCATCGTTTCGGGCCTGCAGAAGGCGCAGGCCGGACAGCCAGCAAAGGCGTCGCCGTGGCAGCCTGGGGGCGATGCCGCGCAGGGTGGCCCGCAGCAAGGCGCCGAGCCGGCAGGCAGCTCGCCGCAAGGCAGCTCGACGCAAGGCAGCTCGCAACCCCCTGCAAGCCCTTCGTCAGCCACGGGCCAGTCCGATGCGTCCCGGCAACAAGGCGACGACGCGACGACGCAGGGCTGACCGGGCATGTCCAAGTTCTTCATCCACCATCCGATCTTCGCCTGGGTCATCGCACTGCTGATCGTGCTCGGCGGCGTGCTGTCGATCTTCAACCTGGGCGTGGAGTCGTATCCCAACATCGCGCCACCGCAGGTGACGGTGAGTGCGACCTATCCCGGCGCCAGTGCCGACACCACCGAGCGCGCGGTGACCCAGGTCCTCGAGCAGCAGATGACCGGGATCGACAACCTGGACTACTTCAGCTCCTCGTCCAGCGCCAGCGGCGGCGCCTCGGTGACGCTGACCTTCAAGCCCGGCACCGATCCCGACATCGCCCAGGTGCAGGTGCAGAACAAGGTCGCGCTGGCGACGCCGCGACTGCCTTCGGAGGTCACCCAGCAGGGCGTGGTGGTGGCCAAGGCCAACCCGGGCTTCCTGATGGTGGCGGCCCTGCGGTCGACCAATCCGCAGTTCGGCAAGGCCGAGATGGCCGACCTGATCGGCTCGCGCATCGTCGACCAGATCTCGCGCGTTCCCGGCGTCGGCAGCGCGCAGCTGTTCGGCGGCGAATTCGCGATGAACATCTGGCTCAACCCCGACAAGCTGCGCGCCTACGGCCTGTCCGCCAGCCAGGTGCTGTCGGCGGTGCGTGGGCAGAACGTGCAGTTCGCCGCCGGTCGCATCGGCGCCGAACCGTCGCCCAAGGACCAGGCCTTCACCGCCACGGTCAGCGCCGAGGGGCGCTACAGCACGGCCGAGCAGTTCCGCAATATCATCCTGCGCGCCAATGGCGATGGCACCACGGTGCGGCTGGGCGATGTCGCGCGCGTTGAAAAGGGATCGTCGGCCTACGGCTTCGACCTGAAATGGAGCGGTACGCCGGCGTCCGGTTTCGCCGTGCAGCTGGCGCCCGGCGCCAATGCGCTGGGGGTCGCCAGCGCGGTGCGCGATCGCATGGACGAGTTGCAGCAGAGCTTCCCGCAGGGAGTGACCTGGTTCTCCCCCTACGACAGCTCGACCTTCGTCAAGGTATCGATCGAGGAGGTGGTACAGACCCTGGTCGAGGCGATGGTGCTGGTGTTCCTGGTGATGCTGATCTTCCTGCAGAACCTGCGCGCCACGCTGATCCCGACGATGGTGATCCCGGTGGCGTTGCTGGGCACGTTCCTGGGCATGAACGCGGTGGGCTTCACCATCAACCAGCTGACCCTGTTCGGCATGGTGCTGGCGATCGGCATCGTGGTCGACGACGCCATCGTGGTGATCGAGAACGTCGAACGGATCATGACCGAAGAGGGCCTGTCGCCCGAGGACGCGACGGTCAAGGCGATGCAGCAGATCACCGGCGCGGTGGTCGCGATCACGGTGGTGCTGGCGGCGGTGTTCATCCCCAGCGCATTCCAGTCCGGCAGTGCCGGCGAGATCTACAAGCAGTTCGCGATCACCATCGCGATGGCGATGGGGTTCTCCGCGTTCCTGGCGCTGGGCTTCACCCCGGCGTTGTGCGCCTCGCTGCTCAAGCCCAGCGACCACCACGACAGTCGCAACGTCCTCTTCCGCGGATTCAACAAGGCCTACGACAAGGTGCGTGGGACGTATGTCGGCCATGTCGGCAGCGCCGTTCGCCATGCGCCACGCTGGATGCTGGCGTTCGCCGGCCTGGCGGTCCTGTGCGGCTTCCTGTTCTACAAGATGCCAGGCAGCTTCCTGCCCGAGGAAGACCAGGGGTACGCGCTTGCGATCGTGCAGTTGCCGCCGGGCGCGACCCTCAACCGCACCGAGCGCGTGTTCGAGCAGGTCCGGGGCACGCTTGAAAAAATGCCCGGTTACGAAGGCATGATGCAGATCTCCGGCTTCAGTTTCGTTGGCCAGGGCGAGAACGTCGGCATGGCGTTCGTCAAGCTCAAGCCTTGGGGCGAGCGCGACATCACCGCCTCGGAATTCATCCAGCAGGCCAACGGCGCGCTGTTCGGCATCCGCGACGCGCAGATCTTCGTGATCAACCTGCCCACGGTCAACGGGCTCGGGCAATTCGGCGGATTCGACTTCTACCTGCAGGACCGTGCCGGCAAGGGACGCGATGCACTGACGCAGGCACGCAACATCCTGCTGGGCAAGGCCAGCCAGAACCCGGCGATGACCGGGGTGCGACCCAATACGCTCGAGGACGCGCCGCAACTCAAGTTGGACGTGGATCGCGTGCAGGCGCAGTCCATGGGGTTGTCGGTCAACGACATCTACAGCGCGATCCAGCTGATGCTGGCGCCGGTCTACGTCAACGATTTCGTCGATGAAGGGCGGATCAAGCGCGTGACCATGCAGGCCGATGACGATTACCGGACCGGCGTGGATTCGTTGAGCCACTTCTACACGCCCGCGCCCGGCGTGGGCGCCAGCAGCGGCGATGCCGACAGCCGCACGATGATCCCGTTGTCCAACGTCGTCCACAGCAAGTGGATCACCGCGCCACCGTCGCTGAGCCGGTACAACGGCTATCCGGCCGTGCAGATCAATGGGTCGCCGGCCCCCGGGCACAGTTCCGGCGAAGCGATGGATGCGATGCAGGACATCGTCAATGACGACCTGCCCGAGGGCTTCGGCATCGACTGGACCGGACAGTCTTACCAGGAAATCCTGGCCGGCAACCAGGCGGCATTGCTGATGGGTTTGTCGATCCTGGTCGTCTTCCTGGCCCTGGCGGCGTTGTACGAGAGCTGGTCGGTGCCGGTCGCCGTGCTGCTGGTGGTGCCCCTGGGTGTATTGGGCGCGGTGGCGTTGTCGATGGCGCGCGGGTTGCCCAATGACATCTATTTCAAGGTCGGCCTGATCACCGTCATCGGCCTGGCGGCCAAGAACGCGATCCTGATCGTCGAATTCGCGATCGAGGAGCGCCAGCGCGGCAAACCGCTGGGCCAAGCCGTGGTCTCGGCAGCCAAGCTGCGTTTCCGGCCGATCCTGATGACCTCGCTGGCCTTCATCATGGGCGTGACCCCGCTGGCGTTGTCCAGCGGTGCCGGTGCCAATGCCCGCCATGCGATCGGTACCGGCGTGATCGGCGGCATGTTGTTTGCCACGTTCCTGGGACTGTTGCTGATCCCGGTGTTCTACGTGGTGGTGCGCAGGGTGCTGGGAGACAAGCTCGAGGATGGCGCCAAGGCGTCCTGATGTCGGGGCAAGCAATGGCAGGGCACGGACCGGCCGCTACATGTTCGTAGAAGCGATGCTTTCGTCGGAGCGGCTTCAGCCGCGAGCTCTTCCCACAGGTCGCCATTAATCAAGAGCTCGCGGCTGAAGCCGCTCCTACAGGAAGCACGCGAGCTTCGCCGCGATCGAGCTGTACTTGCACCAGGCATGAAAAAACCCGGCAGCTCGCGCTGCCGGGTTGGCTTCATCAAGGCGGGGGTCGTCCCGCAAGGCCGGGCCGCGATCCTCTGCGGTACCGCCCTCAGTCACGCTAACGCGCTTACTTGGCCTTGGCGGCCTTGGTCGCCTTTTCGACGCCGGCCTTGGCCTGCGCGGTGGCGGCTTCGAACTGGCCCTTGGCGACTTGGCTGATGGCCTCGTTGGTCTTCATGGTCTGGCCCAGGACTTCCTGGCTGGTGCTGATGCTGCGCTCGACGTTCTCACGCGCAACCTGGATACCCTTGGGCCACACGGCCTTGAGGCCGTCGGCGTCGCGCACGTTGGCCAGCTCGCCGAAGAAGGCGAAGGCGGCGGTGGCGTTCTGCTCGATGGCGGCCAGCTGCATGCCGAAGACTTCCTGGGCATTGGCAAGCGCCAGCTGGTTGACTTCAGCGGCGTTGTCGGCGAACTGACGGGTGGTGGCGGTGAACTGCTCGTTGATCTGGTTCATGGCGGTTTCCTCTGCGAGATCCGGCAGGGAGTGCCGGTTTGTGCGATGCAGCATAACCCGGTGTTTGTTGCGATGCAACATTTCTCGGTGGAAGGTTGGGGGCCGTTAAGAAACCCCATGCAAACAAAGACATACGCTTATGCCCAAGCGATGCATGGTTGCAATTGACCGATATTGGTTGTGCCGGTGGGGATCGCGCCTGCCGGGCGCCCCTGCAATCGCTCAGCCGTTGTAGCGACAGCCCGAGGTGCAGGTCTCGTGGACCACGACCTGGCTCAACAGTGGCAGCCTAGGCAGTAAATGGTCCCAGATCCACATCGCCAGACGCTCGCTGGTGGGATTGTCCAGCCCAGGCACGTCATTGAGGTAATGGTGGTCCAGCTGGTCGTACAGGGGCTGGAAAGCCGCCTTGATGTCCGCGAAGTCCATCACCCAGCCAGTATCGGCACCGGGCTGGCCACTGACATGCAGCTCGATCCGGAACGAGTGCCCGTGCAGCCGTGCACACTTGTGCCCGGCCGGGACATTTGGCAGCCGGTGCGCGGCTTCCAGGGTGAAGGTCTTGAAGATGTCCATGACGGTTTCCGGGCCATGCCGGCCATGGGTGGCAAGACAATCACGGCCGGTGAAGGGGTGGGCACGGTGGTGTGCAGATCGTTTTCGGAGGGCATGTCCGCACCCGCCAGAGCAAATGCGAGCAATTGCCAGATGCCAGTGCCCGGAAATCATCTCTTAAGTCATTGAATATTTTACTGAAATAAAGGGGCCGAAGGAAGGCTGCCCAGCTATCACTCGATCTGGCCACACCTTTGCTGTCATCCAGCTCCTGCGGACCATTTCCACAAGGTGTTTGAGTGGTGTCGATTTTGCCGGCCCCAGGCCGGCTGGCATGCGTTCCAACGCCGGAGCAAACAGCGTTGCCATGGCTTGGTATCGTGGTGATCTACCTGATGAGCAGAGAGTTCCAGAAGCCATTGACGGCATTACAGGTAAGTGTGATCATTGATTACATGAAAGGCAAGCAAGCCAAGCCCAGACCGTCCACCCTGCACGTACGCAATTATCGCGAGCGCATGCGGCAGCAGGGCCTTGTGAAAAAGGACGTGTGGATCCGGCCTGAATATGCCGAAGAACTGGCCGCCATCGAGCGCGGCATGCGAGAGGTTGACCGCGATCCCGCACTGCCTTGCCTGCCCTCCGAGCCGAGCCAGGCCGGCTGGTCGATCTCGACGATCCACCATGCGATCGCCCAGACCTCGGCTGTGCAACAAGGGCTGGTGACGCTCGATCTCATCGAGGGCGCCGAGCCCAGCCTGCATCTGCAGATGCATGCGTTTGGGGATCTCTCGGTCTTCGTGGCGGTTGGCGGGGACCAGATCATCGTGGAGTCCTACCTGTGGCCGGTGGCCCAGGTCATGGAGCCCGCTGACTTCAACGCGCATGTCCTGCGCACCCACAAACTCATTCCGCTGTCCACGATTGCGCTGCAGGAGGTGGGCGGGATCGAGAGCTACACGATGTTCGGTGCCTTGGACACGCGATCCAGCCTACCCAGCCTGATGCTCGAAATCGAATCACTTGCCGACAACGTCATCAGTTTCACCGAGACGTACGCTTCCTACCTGCGTCCCTTGGAAGCAACAGGGCCGTCCTGCTGATGGTGGACGCGCTGCCAATGCTTTTCAAAAGAATCCAGGACGGCGTTGGCGAGCTGGGTGAGTCGGTGCTGGGCAACCGCAGCGAACGCGCGCTGGACCAGGGTATCCGCGGTATCGACCTGGTCCTGCACCAAGCCCGATCGGATCTTGCGTCGGCCAAAGCCCGCCGGATTGCCAAGGAGGATGCGATCAACGCAGGCAAGACGCGCATCCATGCCGCAGAACTGCAGATTCGCTCGCTTCTTGCAAAGCGCCGGGTCAAGCAGGCGCGCACACTCGCCGCCGAGGTCGTGGCGCTGGAAGCCGAGCAGCTCGCGCTCGGCCACGAAGCTCGGGCACTTGTCGACCAGGAAGGTGAGTTCGTGCATGCCATCGCCCAGCTTGAACACCAGCTACGTCGCATGAAGCACCAGCTGGGCACGTTGCGCGCCACCACCGGCATCCAGCGGGCGCAGGCCGCAGTGGCACATCTGCAGCCGGGCCCGGAGACCCACCCCGAGAGCGCGCAAGCTTCCGCGCAACGCCTGCGCGAACGCGCCGCAACAACCAAGCCTGCTGCCAGCAAGCCAGCTACCAGCAAGCCGTCTGTAAGGCAACCAAGGGGCAAGCGCAGACCAGCCGAGGTGCCGCAGACGGACCAGGCCATTGAAAACGTCCTGGAGCGCCTGTCCATGCATGCGAAGTCCACAAGCAAGACGGCCGTCAACAAGACAACCGCAAGGAAGACCAAATGAACGATTTCCTGCAAACCGTGCTCACCTTTCCGACATTGCCTTACAGCATCCTGCTGGCGTTCTGCGTGGTTTACTGGATGCTCGCAGCGACCGGACTGCTGGATGGCGACGCCATCGACGGCCTGCTGGGATCGGACGGCGATCCCGGTGATTCCACCGCGACGGCCGGCATCGTGGCCAGGATGGGGCTGGGTGGGGTACCACTCATGGTTGTGATCGCGGTCCTGTCTTTTTGCGCGTGGCTGGCCACCTATTTCGTTCAGCTGCTGGTCCTGTCGCACCTGCCAGGCCCACTGCGCATGCTGGCGGGCGTGGTGACACTGGTCGCGGCCTTGATCCCCGGCGTGCTGGTGACATCTGCACTGCTGCGGCCCCTGAGCAAGCTCATCAACCGCCTGAGTCCCCCCATCGCACGGTCGATCCTGGGGCGCGCTGGCACCGTGATTTCGCCTTGCGTCGATGCCGATTCCGGCCGCGCTGAATTCGATGACGGCGGCGCCGGGCTGATCCTGCAGGTGCGTACCTTGCCCGGCAGCATCTTCCAACGTGGCGAGCGTGTCGTCCTGCTTTCGTACGACGAGCAGGCCAATACCCACGCCGTGATCTCCGAAACCGATTTCAACAACCGCTAGCCATACCGAGACCCAAAAAAGGAGCTTTACATGTCACTTCCCCTCATTCTTCCGTTCTTGATCGGGCTCGGTGTGCTGCTGGTACTGGCGCTGGGCGTGTTTGGACTGTTCAAGGCGTTCTACCGCAAGGTCGACCAGGGCACTGCCCTTATCGTCAACGACATGAGCACGCAGCCCAAGGTGCACTTCACCGGCGGGTTGATCATCCCGGTGCTGTACAAGGCCGAAGAGATGCAGATCAGCCTGATCACGCTGCAGGTCGATCGCCGCGGCAAGGAAGGCCTGATCTGCCGCGACAATATGCGCGCTGATATCTCGGTCGCCTTCTACCTCCGCGTCAACGAGACGCCGGCCGACGTGTTGCGGGTGGCCAAAGCCGTAGGCGCTGCACGTGCTTCGAACAAGAACGCGGTCGATGAGTTGTTCAACGCCAAGTTCTCCGAGGCACTGAAGACCGTGGGCAAGCGCTTTGAATTCATCGACCTGTTCGAGAAGCGCCAGGAGTTCCGCGACGCGATCGTCGATGTGATCGGCAGGGACCTCAATGGCTACGTGCTGGAAGACGTGGCCATCGACTACCTGGAGCAGACCCGCAAGACCGAACTGGACCCCAGCAACATCATGGATGCCGAGGGTATCCGCAAGATCACCGAGCTCACTGCTGCGCAAAACGTGCGTACCAACGAGCTGGAGCAGGACGAGCGGCTTTCGATCACCAAGAAAAACACCGAGACCCGTGAGCACATGCTGCAGATGGAGCGCCAGCAGGCCGAGGCCGAAGCCAAGCAGAAGCGCGAAGTCGCCACTGTCCAGGCGCGCGAGGAAGCCGAAACCGCCAAGGTGCAGGAAGAGCAGCGCCAGGTCTCCGAGCGCGCGCGCATCGAGACGCTGGAGCAGGTCCAGATCCGTGAGCAGGAGCAGCTGCGCCAGGTAGAAGTCGCCGAGCAGAACCGCCGCCGCGCCGTGGCCATAGAGTCCGAGCGCGTGACCCGAGCCGAGCAGCTCGAGCAGGTGACCACCGACAAGGAAGTCCAGCTGCAGGGCGTCGAGCGCGACAAGGTCGTCGAGCAGGGCCGCATGGACGTCGCCAACGTCGTGCGCGAGCGCACCCAGATCGAACAGACGGTGGCCGTGGCCGAAGAGAAGATCAAGGAAACCCGCCAGGTGTCGGAAGCCGATCGTGCCAAGCAGGTGTCGATCCTCGCCGCCGAGGCGTCGGCGCAGGAAACCCTGGTCATGCAGGTCAAGGCAGCCGAAGCGGGCGAGCAGTCGGCCAAGCATCGCGCCATGGAGATGACCCTGATCGCCGAAGCCGAGTTGGTCGCCGCTGCAAAGCAGTCCGATGCCAAGAAGGCACTCGCTGTCGGCATCCGTGCCGAGCAGGCGGCACCTGGCCTGGCGCTGGCCGAGGTTCAGGAAGCCACTGCCATTGCGTCCGAAAAGACCGGCGTGGCCGAGGCGCGCGTGATCGAAGCCAAGGCGGGCGCGAACTACAAGCAGGGCAACAGCGAAGCGCGCGTGCTCGCCGAACGCTTGGAAGCCGAGGCTGGCGGCCAGGCCAAGATGGGCCAGGCCAAGGCCGATGCGACCCAGGCGATGGGCGAGGCAGAAGCCGACGCCGTAGGTCGGCGCATGGGCGCCGAGGCCGAGGGCCTGACCGCCAAGTTCGCAGCCATGGGCAAGATGAGCCCGGAAGCGCGCCAGCACGAGGAGTTCCGCATGCAGCTGGAAACCACGTTGCGGCAACTGTTGGCATCGCTGGAAGCGGGCAAGGACATCTCGCGCGAGAATGCCTCGGTACTGGCCAATGCCCTCAACGGCGCCAACATCGAGCTGATCGGCGGCGACGGTGGTGTGTTTGATGCGCTCACCAAGGGTGTCTCGATCGGCAAGGCGCTGGAGGGCATCACCGGCGAGAGCCCGGTCCTCAAGCAGATGCTGGGCCGACTGGCTGGCCTGCCGGCGCCGCAGGCCGACTCGAAGGCTTCGGCACCCGAAGCCTGATCCCGCCGGCGCCCGGCATGCCGGGCCCCGGTGTTGCCTGCGCCTCTTGCCTGCGCCATCAAGGACTGAAGCTTCATGACGGATTCCAACACCACGGACGCCAACGCATCACTCGACCAGGCCGTCGCCCAGGGCGGTGCCTACGAGGTACTGCGCCAGCGACTCTCCGAGCAGGGCCGGCGACTGCGCGAGGTCGCCGACACGCTCAACGCCAAGCGACTGCAGGAGTTCGGCGATTCCCGTATGGAAATCGTGGGCCGCCTGCGGGTGCGCAGCGAGCAGAATGCGCTGGGCCGCGACGTAGTGCAGGTCGGGAATCAATTGCTCTTCGGTTACAACGTGTTCCTTGGGCTCAAGACCAGCACCGTCGTGGCCGACGTCTTCAGCCTGTATCGCCTGGTGGAGACTACAGGCGGCTACGACGTCACTCCGGTCGACCTGGGTACGAGCTTCCTTGCTGATCCCGCGTTCCAGAGGGATTTCGAAGAGCTCTACGCGTATTCCAAAAACGCGCGTCTGCTCCAGCTGTTGGTCAAGGACGGCAAGCTGCTGGCGTCGTTCCAGGTGGGACTCAAGACCACCGATATCCGCGTGTTCCGCTGGCAGCTGGCCAGCAGCGGCGAGATCTCCTACATCGACACCCGAGGCGAGCGCGACGTGGTGCTGCCGGCGCCGTTCGACTTCCAGTGGACGCGCGCCGACAAGGACATGGAAGTCAGCGGGCGCTTCCCGCACCTGAATATCCTCGACACCCTGTTCGTCGAAACCACCGGCGGTGACTTGACGATCAAGGTCGAGAACAACACCGAGACCGGCGAAGGCGTCTACAGCGAGCCGGTCGAGGATCGGACCCAGTCACTCGACGACGCGCAGGTCGAATTCGCCAAGGTCGGCACGCTGGTCCTGCTCAAGGTCTTGCCCTACCGGGAAACCCGGTGGCGCGGCCTGATATTCAACACGTTGACCGGCAAGGTATCGCGGGTGGATGCCATCGTCCAGGCATGTGTCCAGCTGCCCGAAGACCACGGCATCATCTTTCCCGGTGGCTATTACCTGCAGAGCGGCGAGCACAAGGCTTTCGACGCCGCGGTCGCCGGGATGCATTACAGGCGCACGATCCGCTCGCCCAATGGCGAAGACGTGCTGTATGTGTTCTACGAACCCGAGAGCGGGCTGATCGCCCTGTTGGTTTACAACATGGTGCAGCGCCGCTTGCAGCCGCCGGTGCTTGCGCATGGTTACGCGCGCCTGCCCGATGGCCGCATGGTCCTGTTCCTGGCCGAAAACGACGATCCGACCCGCGTGCACCAGATGCAGGTCTGGCAGACACCATTCGCGAGCGACGAGTTTGCCGCGGGGCGCCCTCCCAGCAGCACGTTCATGGGCCGGGTTGGCAATGCCGAGCTGGTGCGCGCCATCTCCAACGTCTACGACCTGACCCGCGACATCGAGCGCGAGGAGGTCACCGCCCAGCGCTATGAGCTGCTCGCCCACGCTACCCGCAAGCTGTTCGACGCGCACCACTGGATCGACGATGCACATACCGGGGGCCTGTCCACGCTGCTGCACGAGATCGCGGCCACCGGCGAGTCGGTGCTGGACGAATTCGAGAAGGTCGTCGCCATCCGCCAGCAGTCGCAGGTCGCCATGGACAAGGCCAAGGTCGCGCAGCGCGCCTTGCTGGGACGGCTGCAGCCCGAGGGCTGGAACCAGGCGCAGGAGTTCGTGGACGCGCTCAACGCGATCAGTGCCCAGCGCGGCCACCTGCTGACCATCCGCGAGTTGCGCTACATCGACACCCGCGCCATCGATGCGATGGTGGAGGCCTTGGGTCAAGCCCACGAGGATGTGGGTGCGGCCACCGGCCGTTTCCTGGCGACCGACCAGGCGCTGGCGCCCTTCGAGCAGCGCTTATCGACGCTCGACGACGCGGCGCAAAAGGCCACCACAGCCGTGCAATTGGCCGAGCGATTGGCCGGCATGCAGGGCATGTCGGCGGACCTGGACATGCTCTCCGAGTTGATGGCCTCGCTGAAGGTCGATGACCCCACGCAACGCACGCAGGTCGTGGACACGCTGTCCAACCTTTACTCGCGCCTCAACCAGGCCAAGGCACGGGCCGATCTGCGCCGCAAATCCTTGGGATCGGCCGAAGCGGTCGCCCAGTTCGGGGCCCAGTTCACCTTGTTCGGACAGTCGCTGGCCAGCGCCCTGGGGATGGCGACCACGCCGGAAAAAGCGGACGAACACCTTTCGCGCCTGATGGTCCAGCTTGAGGAGATCGAGAGCCAGTTCGGAGAGCATGAAGAATTCCTCGGTGACATCCTGGGCAAGCGCGAGGAGTTGCTCGAAGCGTTCGAAAGCCACAAACAGGCCTTGCTCGACCAACGCCAACGCAAGGCGCAATCCGTCATGGACGCGGCCAGCCGTATCCTGGATGGCCTGCCCCGGCGCACCGAACGATTCGCAAGCGCCGACGAGCTCAACGCCTTCTTTGCCGGCGACACGCTGATCCAGAAGCTGCGCGAGCTGGCCGGGCGTTTGCGCGAGCTCAAGGACACCGTCAAGGCCGACGACGTCGAATCGCGGATCAAATCGGCCCGCGACCAGGCCGTCCGCGCCCTGCGTGATCGCAGCGACCTGTTCGAAGACGGCGGCAACGTCATCAAGCTGGGGCCGCGTCATCGGTTCAGCGTCAATACCCAACCGCTGGACCTGACCCTGCTCCCGCGCGGCGACCACTTGGCCGTGCACTTGACCGGCACCGACTTCATGGAGGCCATCGACGATATCGAGCTCGCGGCGCTCAAGCCGTTCTGGTCGGTCACGCTGGAATCGGAGTCGCCGGACATCTCCCGTGCCGAATACCTGGCAGGTCAGATACTGGAAGCAGCCATGGCCGATCGTGACGGCCTGGACTTGCCTGGCTTGCACGGCCTGGCTGCGGACACGCAAGCGCTTGGCAAGGCCGTGCGCGACTTCGCGGCACCGCGCTACCGCGACGGATACGAGAAAGGGATCCATGACCACGATGCCACCCTGATCCTGCAGGCGCTACTTGCCGTGCAACGCGATGCCGGCACCCTGGTCCATCCACCCGCGGCGCGCGCGCTGGCCTTCGACTTCTGGGCCAACCTGGGCGACGACGCCGTCGAGTGGATTGTGCGGGTCCGGGCCGCGCGCGCCGTGGATGCTCTTAGCATGGGTGGCAACGGCATTGCACAGTTGCAAGCGGGTCTGGCGACGGCAATCGACCAGTACGCTTTTACGGGCGATCGAATCTTTCCGGTCACCGACGCGCAACCGGCGGAAGCTGCCGCCTATCTCATAGAAAGCATCACCGGCACCGCCCCCGCATTCCAGGCCAGTGCCGGCGCGGACATCTTGGAGCGCGCCCTACGCGAGGCCCTGCGGTCCGGCGACGTCGGTAGCGTCTTCGAAGCTGCCTTGGGACATCTGCAAGCGCGCCCGGGTGCCCGCTGGTCATTGGTCCAGCAGGCATTGGAGTCGATCGCAGTCCGCCCGGATCTGGGCGAGTACGCACGCTATGTACCCGAAGCCACGGCGCTGTACCTGCATGGCAAGGAACTCGCACCCACGATCGGCCAGGCCCCCCTGTCGGCGACGGTCAGCGGCTTGCTGGGGCAGCATCCTCGTATCCAGGACGGCACCCTGACCGTGGCGATCGATGAGGCCATCGCGCGATACAAGCATCACGCCACGCAGTTCGTCCCCGCCTACCAGCGCTACCTGGCCCTGCGATCCCAGGTGATCCAGCGCGAGCGCGAAGCAATGCGGCTGGAAGAATTCAAGGCGCGTCCGCTGACCTCGTTCGTGCGCAACAAGCTCATCAACGACGTCTACCTGCCGGTCATCGGCGACAACCTCGCCAAGCAGATGGGCACGGCGGGCGAGGGCAAGCGTAGCGACCTGATGGGGCTGCTGATGATGATTTCGCCGCCTGGTTACGGCAAGACCACGTTGATGGAATACGTCGCCCACCAGCTTGGCCTGGTCTTCATGAAGATCAACGGGCCGGCCCTCGGCCACGAGGTGCGTTCGCTGGATCCCGCTCAGGCACCCGATGCGACGTCGCGGCAGGAGCTGGAGAAGCTCAACCTGGCGCTGGAGATGGGCAGCAACGTGATGCTTTACATCGATGACATCCAGCACACACACCCGGAATTCCTGCAGAAGTTCATTTCCTTGTGCGACGGCACCCGCCGCATCGAAGGTGTCTGGCATGGCAAGACGCGCACCTACGACATGCGCGGCAAGAAGTTCGCGGTGGTGATGGCCGGCAACCCGTACACCGAATCGGGCGAGGTCTTCAAGATCCCGGACATGCTGGCCAACCGGGCCGACATCTACAACCTGGGCGACGTGCTCGGGGGCATGGAGGACTCCTTTGTCCTGAGTTACCTGGAGAACAGCCTGACGTCCAACCCGGTGTTGGCCCCGTTGGCGACGCGTGACATGTCCGACCTGTACCTGCTGGTTGACAAGGCGCGCGGCAAGGAGGTCTCCACCAATGCGCTCAAGCACGCCTACAGCGGCGCGGAGATCAACGAGATCGTAGGTGTGCTGCAACGCCTGATGGCGGTGCGCGACGTGGTGTACCGCGTCAACCAGCAATACATCGAGAGCGCGTCGCAGGCCGACAAATATCGCGTCGAGCCGCCGTTCAAGCTGCAGGGCAGCTACCGCAACATGAACAAGCTGGCGGAGAAGGTCTCGCCGGTGATGAATGACGCCGAATTGCAGCAACTCGTGTCCGATCACTACCTGGGCGAGTCGCAACTGTTGACCACCGGCGCCGAGGAAAACCTCCTGAAGCTCGCCGAGTTGCGAGGCAACATGACGGCGGAACAGCAGGCACGCTGGGACCGGATCCGCGCCGATTTCCTGCGCAACAAGGCAATGGGCGCCGATGATGCAGATGTCGGGGGTCGAATGGTCGCGCAACTGGCCGACATCGCCGGCAACCTGGAGTCGTTGCGTCAGGAACCCATGGAGAAGACCGGCCCGGCGCCGTGGGACGAGGTGATCGGGCTGCTTGAGCGGCTCGGGCAGAGGGAAGTCCACGCAACGGCACGGCCATCCCCGGCAGCCCCACACACTTCAATCAAGCCGGAACTCGATGCCATGTTCGACGGGCTGCAGGCCCATCAAGCCCCGTTGCTTGAGATCCTGAGGGCCACGCTGACCCGGCAGGACATCCTCAACGACACCATGGTCGACGTGTTTGATCGATTGGCCCAGACCGCATCGTCCCCAGCTACCGAGGCTGACGATCAAGACGGCCACCGCCCTGTCGAGCACACCCTGCGCGTGCGAAGCGCCCGTGAAATCGCCTTCGAGCGCGAACTGGCCAACCTGCGATTCCGCCACGAAGGGCCTGCCCGCACGAGCAAGCCTGCAACGGATCCAGACGCTTGACCGGGACGTTCGACATTGCCGAAGCAAGTCGATTCGGGGAAGCATCCGTCCGCCACGATTTGATGCGCGACGCGGCCAACATGGCCGATGCCTCCCCTGCAGCGCTCCTTCTGAAGAGCGTCCAGACGATCCACAAGGTGCTTCTCTCTGCGGATCCACGATCCCTCAAGCGCAGCATCGGCTGGTTCGGACGGCTGTTGGGTCGCGACATTGCCTTGCAGGCCGAGTCGGAGGCGCTGCGTAGCCATCTGCGTGTAGACATCCTTGAAGCGCATCGTCTGCTTCATGACCTGCAACTCCATGACAAACGGCTGCAGCAGCTTCGCGACGATTTTGGCCAGGCCATCAAGCAACTGGACGCGGATGTTGCCGCGCTCAACAGCCAGGTCATGGACAGCACCGATGTGGGTCTGTCGACCGTCATTGCCCAACGAACGCAATTTCTTGCTTCGCTGGCCTACAGCTACCGGATGACCGGTGCCCACCTGGATCTGACCGTCACCAACCACCGGGAGCTTGCCCGGCGCGTCGCCCTCATGCTGCCTCGGGTGGAGCTGTTGCTGGACCAGGACAGGTTGTTGCGTGCAGGCCATACCGAAAACACCGCAATCCAGTCAGCCGCGCAGTCGATGGATGGGCTGGTCGACCTCATTGACCCCCCGGGGGAGTTACCCTCGATCCAGACCACAAGGACCTAGTCATGAACCAGCCCCCTTCCGAGCCTTCACAAGCCCTGCTCCCGCCCTCGCTCAACGCGCAGTCCCTCAAGGACCTGGGCCTGTCGTCGGAGGATGTCGAACCCATCCTTGAAACGGCCAAGGCACTGCAGGATCTAAGCCCGGGCAACCTGCACGGTTATGGGCGCCAGGCCGCTGGCCGGACCACCAGTTTCAGCACGCAATTGCTGGACAAGGTGCGCAACACCGACCTGGACGAGAGCGGCAACAAGCTCGGCGAGGTGGTCCGGATCGCACGCAGCCTCAACCTGTCGGCGCTCAACGAGCGATCCAGGGTCCCGGTCATCGGTGCTCTGATCGACAAGCTCAAGACGACCAAAGGCGAGTTGGTACAGCGTTACAGCTCCACCAACAAACAGGTCGACGAGTTGATGCATGACGTTGGCCGCACCCAGGCCTTGCAACAGCAACGCGTGCGTGAGTACGACCAGATGCACGCCATCGTGCTGGAGGAGCGCCACGACCTCGGCATCCATGTCGCCGCCGGCCGCATCCGCATCGCCGAGTTGCAGCAGGACATCGCCGGGTTGGAAGGCCGGGACGATCCGGAATCGCGTACGCAGCGTGCCGAGCTCGACACCGCTTTGCGGCTGATCGACAAGCGGGTGTCGGACCTGCAGGTCCTGCAACATGCCGCCACCCAGACGCTGCCGATGATCCGGCTGATCCAGGCCAATGCGATCCAGTTGATCGAGAAGTTCAGCGCCGTGCGCGACATCACCCTTCCGATGTGGCGCAATCAATTTGCGATCCAGCTGTCACTGGCCGACCAGCGCAACGCGGTGGACCTGGCCAACGCCATCGACGACGCCAGCAACGAGCTGATGCGCAAGAACGCCGAGTTGATCCACTCGACTGCCGTGGGCAGCGCCAAGGCCAACCAGCGATCGATCATCGACCTGGAAACCCTGCAAACGGTCAACGACACACTCATCAGCACGGTCGAGGAGGTGCGCCAGATCCATCGCGACGGCATGGCAGCACGTCAGCAGTTGAGTGTCGAGATCGCGACGATGCGCGACGATCTCGAAAAACGCCTGTCGTTGACCACGACCCCTTGAGATTGACCACGCCAACGAAGGAAAGAACCAGTGAACATCAAGCACAGCCATCTCGAAATCGCGCTCAAGTCCATCTCCTGCTTCCAGAGTAATGGCCGGCTTGACGTCCAGGAGCTCGACGCACTGGTCGCCATCGCCGAGCGCGACGGTTCGATCAATCCGCAAGAGGCGCAGGTGCTTGATGACATCATCCAGAAGATCAGCCCGGGTGAGATCGATGCGGCCATGAAGGAACGCATCGAAGCGTTGAAAAAAAAGCTGGCGGCTGTGGGCTGACTCCTGCTTCCATGTCCCGCTTCCATGTCCGAAGCGTCAGCTTGCGGAGTATTCGCTTTGATCGGCGTTAGCGCTTGCTCAATATCTTCCAAGCGCATGGCTTGGTGAGTGATGCGGATTGAGGGGGCTTCAGGGACGCACTCGCGTGCCTGGGCATCATGGGTTGCTGCGCCGCACAGCAAGCTTATGTGAAAAGCCAGCCCAGACCCGCAGCGGCCCCTGCTGATCACGAACGGACCAGGTGCACATCAGACATAAGGCATTGGCGTGCATGGCGGGTGCCGGCGGCCAGTCATGGTCCCCACTCAAACTGGCACAACCCCTCCAGGCACCAAAAACCCCGCGTCGATGGCGGGGTTTTCGTTCGTAACATGCTGATTTGCATATAGAAATATGGTGGCTATGGGTGGACTCGAACCACCGACCCCGGCATTATGAGTGCCGTGCTCTAACCAGCTGAGCTACATAGCCGAATTTTGTTTTCGAGGCTTTTGACAGCCTTGCGAGTGCTGTGCCCACACCCGCTGGGCGGCATGGCCACATGGCCACCGTGCCGCGTTGAACCTGCGGCTAACCCGCAATTGTCCATGCCACCGTGGACCGCGTCAATGCTTTGGGGTGGGGCGATGTGATGGCCTGATCCGTCCGTCCACTATTTTCTGCCATGGGGTGGTCTCTGGCCAAATGCCTGCCTGTCCAACGGGTGTAAGGCGGGTGACCTTGGCGTCGCGCTTGAGCCGAACTTGCTTAACTGAATTGGATCGCGGTTTGCAGGGATGCCCGGCCCCAACCGTCCCAAGGGACACGGGCCGGTTCGAGCCGCGTGGCAGCCCGGGTTGCATTCAGCCGGGTATCACTTCGGCAATGGGGCGGGGCACGCGAGCTATGGCGTCGCGACGGCGCGATGCCCAAATGCGGGCATTCGCGCTTGTCGTCGGGGTGCGGCCGTGGCAGAGTCGGACGCAGTGCATTTGGAGTCCGCATCGTGATCGATCCGGACGGTTACCGACCCAACGTCGGTATCGTGTTGATACGCCCCGACGGCCAGGTCTTCTGGGCCCGGCGCGTGCGTCGCGACGGTTGGCAGTTCCCGCAGGGCGGGATGAACACCGACGAGACGCCGTTGGAGGCGATGTACCGCGAACTGCGGGAAGAAACCGGCCTGGCGCCGGAACACGTCTCCGTGCTTGGCGTGACCCCGGGCTGGCTGCGCTACCGCCTGCCGCAGCGGGCGATCCGGCGTCGCGACAAACTGGTGTGCATCGGCCAGAAGCAGGTCTGGTTCCTGTTGCAGTTCACCGGTGAAGAGGTTGACCTGCGCCTGGATCTCACCAGCAAGCCCGAGTTCGACCTGTGGCGCTGGGTGGACTTCTGGTATCCGATGCAGCACGTGGTCGCATTCAAGCGCGGTGTCTACGTCAACGCGCTGCGTCACCTGGCACCATTTGCACGGCAGCTGGCCGGGCAGCAGGCCATCCCGTCACTCAGTGTCGAAAGCTGGTCACGCAAGCGGGGACACTCGAATGCCGGCAGGGATGGCAAGCAGGCGTTCGCGGGCAGGGGCAGGGATCGCCGCGAACCCGGACAGACCTGAGCCGGCAACCGGGCAAGGCCGACGCGGGTTTATCTTTGGGCTTGCCTGCGCTCGACCAGTTGGTATTGGCGACGATCCCCTTGGCGTTTGCCCTGTGCATCCACGTTGACGCATAGCCGTCCGTCCTCGCACAGCACGATGTCCGAGGCGTTGATGGCCGAGAGCAGGCGTGCCTCGACGTGGTGGCGGGCGACTTCATCGCGGCTACTGTCCACCCATCGCCAGGTGCCACCTACAGCAAGCACAGAACCGACCAGTAGCGCCGTCACGGCTGCGGCGACAAGGGTCCTCTGCGACCTGGCCAGTAGCGCGCGCTGGTCCGTCATGGCATCGGCGGCACGATTGGCATTGTCTGCAGCGTGCTGCAAGCGTCCCTCGAACGTTGCGATGGCACTCCCCGCCCCGTGCGTGATGGCGTGTTGCGACTGCTCGCCGATGGCCTGCAGGACCTGTCGTGCAAAATCCCCAGCACCGGATTCCAGCCGATGGGCGCTTTGCGACAGCGTCTTGGTGCCGGCCTCCACCTCCTGCACGGCCTGCTCGCTCCGGGCATCGAGCCGGTCGGCGATCACAGCCAGCTTCAGCAGCAGTTGCTTGACTGCCTCGATATCGTCCATGCCTGTCTCCGACGTCCAGTGTCGTGTGGTTACATCCGCATCGCGTGCGGCGTGGGTGCCTGCAATACCTGCGCCTGTTGCGCGGGGAGGGGTTGCTCTGCGGCCTGCTGGTCACGAAGTTGCAGCGCGCGCCCAAGCGACTGGCTTTCGGATTGCCATGCCTGCCCAGCTTGTGAGCCGAGGAAGCCTTGCGAGACGGCGTGCGACTCACGTTTCCAGTTGGCGTCGCTACCGTCCTGCGAAGCTTTGAAAAGCCGGTCGATCATGCCGTCCGTGTCACTACCGGGTTTTGGTTGGAATGGCGTGTTCATCGACTGGGTGACATCAAGTCCAGGCCGTCTCTCCTGAACGGGTAGCGGCCCAATCGGGACGCCGCGGCGCTCCAGCGTCGCCTCCAAAGCGGGATCGATGGGGTCTTTGTGCCAGCAGTCCTGACTGGGATCACGACGGCACAATGCGCGTGTCACCAGGATCGTGTCGTGGTTGCGCACGCCGTCGCGGAAGCCGAACGTGGTGAAGAGGCCATGCATGTGCTGATCCGAGCGGTGCACCACGCTCAGTTCCGGATCCGCTGGGATCGCGCGTTTGACGAGGAAGGGCTGGTCGCTCAGGGCATTGAGGTAATCGATGCCCAGGTTATGGCTGCGGATGCCCAGTCCGTTGAGCAGATAGGAATCCCCGATGTCGCTGTGGGAGCCGCCCACCATGATGTTGAGGAATCTGCCCTGTTCGCTGAAGCCGAATACGAGGACATCACTGGCGGGAAACAGGTCGCGACGTTCGTCTTCGGCGGTGATCTGCAATGCCGATACAACCGACGATGGCAACCGGCGATCTTCCTCGGCGACGCCAGTATCGACAGGATCGAACAGCACCACCGCTTGCACCGTTTTTCCTGGTGGGACCAGGGCCGGTTTGGCGTACTCGATATGCGTAATCAGATTGTCTTTGTCGCGAGTGAACCTGGCGTCATGTCGGATCCTGGATGCCACGCTCGTCGATCATGCGAAGCAAGGAAGCGACTTCTTCGGAACCACGACTGAAGCCTACGCCAGCAATCCGGATCTGGGCCTGCGGGTCCTCTTTCAACCATTCGTACGATTGCTTGCAGAACCCGTAGTACGCCGTTTCAACGCGTGCTTCAAACGTATAGCCGGTAAGCCCATCCAGAGTGCGTTTGATCGGGTTGGCCTGGGTGAAGGTGCCCTCGACGTAGCCGCCGCGGATGCGTTTGTTGCCTTGGTCTTCCAAAGCGCGGACTTGTGAGTAAATCTTTGCGACGACACTCCAGTTTTCTGGCGCGTCCTTGAACATGCTGTTACCCGTTCCGTCCAGTCCTGAAATATACAAGCGCTGGTGAGGGTCGTCGGCATGTATGAGGACCGGTGTTTGCAGCTTTTCTAGCGCGCTTTCAGCTTGTTGATAACTTTCCAAGTCATGCGGATCGGCACGATCAACATCGACGCCGTCCACGCCTGTCTTTTTCTTCCCCATCTTTAGCTTCCCTGCTTAGTAGGTGCGACTGAAAATTTTGATCAGGTCATTTCGTGAGTAGCTATATTTATTACCCGGAATTTGAGCGGTTTTCATGGGGATCCACGCCCGCATATAGACATTGATTGTCGAGTCATTGACTTCAAGAATGATGCCGGGTGGAGGGATGCTCGCGGTCTCGGATATCTGTGCTCGCAAAGCGTGGTGACGAATCAACTTGTCCTTGAATATCTCCGCGATATCGATTTCGGCATGGTGTGGGGTGCCATCTTTCGAGCGCCAGTCGACTTGGGCTGGTGCCGGGAAATTCGGTATCGGTCCCCACCCCGCTGTCATGTTGTCGGGGTAGTCAGAGCCAAGCGACTCGGAAGAGCTTTGGAGTTCGTCGTCCGGTTCATCGATTCGGTAATTTCCATACCGCACCTTGCAGCCATAGGTGCTGTAAGTGGAAACATCGAAATCATGTGCCGTAAACCACAACGGCCAATCCGCCACCGTGCCGGTGTAGGGCCCATGCCCAGGAGGCGGCGTCATGTTCGACGACGGGTGCGCTGGCTGGATGTCGGGGTCGGGAGCTGTAGTGGTCATGGCCGGGTAGCATCCTGTCATGGCGAGTGAGAGCAACAAGGCGGGCGCCAGGCGGGTGCGGGGCCCCAGGCTGGTGGGTAGCCTGCTTGGTCGTGTTGTCATGGGGCATTCCTTTGCCGGCCGATCAGTCTGGAGTCTAGGGTTTGCGGTTGCCGGTCTGCAACTGGCGGGCAGCGGGGTTGGCATGCGCCAGGGCGCGTCGCTGCTTTGACGGGCAAAGAAATAGCGTCAAGACACGTATCCCGCACCGTTTTGCGCCAATCACGTGTTGGAGTCGTGAAGGCGGTCGGATGAATGGGTGGGACTGATGCTTGCTGGATTCGCTGCTGGGATTGACAATCATTCTCATCCAAGGCGAGAATGATTCCCAACTGGAATCAATGCCGCCAACCCGGAGCCTGAAGCCCATGTATGTCTGCATCTGCAACGGTGTCACCGAGCAGGAGATCCGCGAGGTCTCGGCTGCGGGTTGCCGCAGTGTCGCGGAGCTGACCATGCGGACAGGTTGCGGTGCCAGTTGTGGTTGCTGCCTGGAGACGGCGGCTGCGCTGCTCGAAGAGCTTCGCGCCCCGGATGAGGCGATGGAGTCAGCGGGCCTGCAGGTGCTGACCCACGCCGCCTGATTCAAGGCTGCGCGTCTGGCCTGTGCTGCTTGCTGGTGGCTGCGTGCCCACGGTTGCTGCTGTCGATGACGCCAATGCCTGCCGCTGCAATCCCGCGAATGCATTCGATTCGCGTTTTGTCATTGCACGCGCGTCGGCGTTAGCATCCATGGATCGATTGCATGACTCCGGCTTGGAGTACCCCCAGAGGAGCAGGACATGAAAGGCGACGCCAAGGTCATCGAGCACCTCAACAAAGCGTTGTACAACGAGCTGGTTGCGATCAACCAGTACTTCCTGCACGCCAAGATGCTGAAGAACTGGGGCCTCAAGGAACTGGCCCAGCACGAGTACCACGAGTCGATCGACGAGATGAAGCACGCGGACAAGTTGTCCGAGCGCATCCTGTTCCTGGAAGGGCTGCCCAATTTCCAGAACCTGGGCAAGCTGCGGATCGGCGAAGGTCCGGTCGAAGTGCTCAAGGCTGACCTGGCGCTGGAGCTGGATGCGTTGCCGACGCTGAAAGAGGCGATCGCGCATTGCGAGCAGGTCGCTGACTACGCCAGTCGCGAGCTGTTCGTCGAGATCCTTGCCTCCGAGGAAGAACACATCGACTGGATCGAAACCCAGCTCGACCTGATCGACCGCCTGGGCGAGAAAAACTACCTGTTGACCCGCACCGACGGCTGATTGCACGGCGCACGCGCCGACGATATCCGGCTCACGGGCCGCCGCCGCGTACACCCTGAGCGTGCGTCCCGGGCTGCGAGTCGGCCAGTGCGCCGCGGGAACTGCTGGCGCCCAGCGCCTGCCGGACCCGATTGAACTCCATCGCCAGCAACGCAACCGCCACGGCGGGGCGGTCCAGCGTCTTCATCCGTGCGCCCAGCTCAATGCGCTGGGCGGCATGGGAAAGTGTCATCGCACCCAGGTTGGCGCTCGAGGACTTCAGCGAGTGCGCGATTTCGCGCATGGCATCAAAGTCCGGCGTGACGGCAGCACTTTCGAGCTTTCCGATCAGCGGTGGCGTGGTGTCCAGGAACATGCGCACCAACTGGTCGACATCCTCGCTGCCCAGCACGTCACGTAGCTCGCCCAGCACTGCGTGGTCGATGGGCGAGTTGTCGTTCGAGGATCTGTCATCCTGACTGGCGTTGTTCGACATAGGGGGCGCCTGCGGTGCCTGCCAGCCGCCTGGCGGCCGCGTGAATGGATGTGCGTCCGTGGGCGCCGTGCTTGCGGACGCTGCAGCCGAAGTGATCGGACGCGGAGTCGGCGTGGGTGCATCCCCGGCAAGCATATCCCCATCGGCCGCCGCCGGCAGTGTCATCGAAGGCGCCGGGGGCATTGCGGGTGGCGCCTGGTCTTGTGGGAATGGACGTGTGGAGGGCTGCGCGGACGCGTCTGTCCGCGGGCGCCACCAGCGATGCACGCAGCGTTCCAGCTCGACCCGCGTGACTGGCTTTGGCAGGTAGTCGTCCATGCCGGCATCCAGGCATTTCTGGCGGTCGCCTGCCATGGCGTTGGCGGTCATGGCGATGATCGGCAAATGGCGGCCGTCCTGGGCCTGGTGCTCGCCCTCGCGCCAGCGCCGGGTTGCCGAGTAGCCATCCATGACGGGCATCTGGCAATCCATCAGCACCATGTCGTAGCGTGAGGCCTGCATCCGCAGCAGGGCGGCTTCGCCATTGTTGGCCGTGTCGCAGTCGACCCCAAGCACGTTGAGCAGGCGCTGGCCGACCATCAGGTTGACCGGGTTGTCCTCGACCAGCAGGATCTTGGCCTTGGAGAGCGGTTGCCCCCCCGTCGCCGGCTCGCTGGTCGCGGCCTCCATCGCGTGTTGTTCGCCGATGTCCTGGCGTGGGGTTTGTTTGCTGGCGAGGGCCGCACGCAGGTCCGAATCCGGTGTTTGGCGGTTGAGCACGGTTGCATTGCGCTGCAACTCATCGGGTGCCGGCTCGTCACCCTGCAGGCAGATGAGGCGTACGTCGCCGTACACGGCATGCCGTTCCAGGTTGCGATGCAGGGCCAGCGCGGTGTTGCGCATCCCGGTCAGGTCGGCCAGCACGATGTCGTAGGTCCACGGCGCCCCTTGTGCCGCGGCGGAGCGCAACCGGTCGAGTGCTTCCTGGGTGGTTTCCACCGTGGTCACGCGCAGGCCCCAGTTGGGTAGCAGCATGGACAGGCGCAGGCGCAGGCGCTCATCGGTGCTGAGCAGCAGCAGGCGGCCGCCGTCGATCTGCGATTCGCGTGTGGGCAGGTCGCCTTGGACCTTGGACAGCGGCACCTCGAAATGGAAGGTCGCGCCGCGTCCGGTTTCGGATTCGACGCCGATGTGTCCGCCCATGAGCTCGATGATCCGGCGGCAGATCGCCAGGCCCAGGCCGGTGCCGCCGTAGAGCCGCGTGGTCGAGGCGTCGGCCTGGCTGAAGGCCTGGAACAGCCTGTCCTGGGCCTCCAGCGGGATGCCGATGCCGGTGTCGCGCACCTCGAACCGCAACCGGTGCTGCGCGTTGGTTTCGCCCAGTCGGCTGACCCGGACCGTGATCGAGCCGCGGTCGGTGAATTTGATGGCGTTGCCGACCAGGTTGCTGAGTACCTGGCGCAGGCGCACCGGGTCGCCACGCACCGGCAGCCGCACGCTCGGTTCGATGTGCAGGTGCAGGCGCAACCCCTTGGACTCCGCCGAGCGCTGCATGAGGTTGATGGTTGTTTCCAGCAGGTCGCGCAGGTTGAAGGTGATCGACTCCAGCTCGAGCTTGTCGACCTCGAGCTTGGAGTAATCCAGGATGTCGTCGACGATCCGCAACAATTGTTGCGAGGAGTTGTACGCGGTGCGTGCCAGTTCGCGCTGGTCGGCGGTCAGTGGTGCGTGTACCAGCAGGTCGAGCATCGGCACGATGCCGTTGAGCGGGGTCCGGATCTCATGGCTCATCGTGGCCAGGAACTCGCCCTTGGCCATCACTGCCGATTCGGCCACCTGCTTGGCTTGCAGCAACTGTCGTTCGAGCTGGGTATGACGGTCGATCTCGCGTTGCAGTTCGCCGATTTCCGTCTCGCCACGCTCGGCGCGCGCAGCGGCGTCCTGCAGCTCGCGGTCGCGACGCCGACCCGAGTAGAGGTAGGCGCTGATCGCGAACATCGTCAACAGGATCAGCAGCAGTGCGACACCCTGCCAAGGGCCGGAGGGCCCGAAACGTTCCAGCGCCAGAGCCAGTGCCGCACCCGCCGCCGCGCCGAGTGCAAGCCAGCGCATCATCGGCGCGGTTGCGGCTGGAGCAGGAGCAGCAGGCGCGGGCAGGCTCATGGTTACAGCACCGAGTGTTGGAAATCGAAGTCGATTTCGTCGCTGGCCTGCTGCACCAGGTTGCCCTGGATGTAGTCGATGCCACTCATCCACAGCGTCGCGGCACCCTGCGGATCCTCGACCTGCGGGCCGATGACCTGCAGCCCGAGCCCATGCGCGCGGTCGATTGCTATGCGCAGATGGTCGCGCAGGGCCGAGTCCGAGTGCGCGTTGGAGTAGCGTGCTGCCAGCCGCATGTAACCCAGTGGCAGCTGCGACAGCAACGCGTCGGCTTCTTCGCCATGTGCGTACTGGCTCAGGCAGAACTGTACGCCGGCCGGCATCAGCGCCTCGCAGAACTGGCGCAGCGCGACGGTATGCACCAGCGCATCCTCCAGGCGCAGGTCAATGACCAGCGTGGGCCCGTCGATGGCGTGCTTGTCGAGCAATGCCAGCAGCCAGCCGGCATGTGTGTCGTGCGCCAGGGTGAGTGGTGATTGCGACACGAACAAGCGCACCGGTTGCTGTTGGTCATTGCGCCTGCGCAGCAGGTCCACGGCCTGTTCCAGCACCCAGCGGTCGATATCCGGTATCAGTCCGGCGGCCTCGGCTGCGGGGATCAGCTCAGCGGCCTTGTGGACGCTGCCATCGGCATTGCGCATGCGCAGCAGGGCCTGGAACTGGGCCTCGTTGCCGCCGGCGACTGCCACGATGGGCTGGAACTGCAGTTCGAACGCGCCGTCGACCAGCCCCGCCCGCATCGCCTCGACCAGGTCGCTGTTGGCATCGGTGCGCTCAGGTGGCGCGTAAGGCGCCAGCCCGATGCTTTCACCGCGCGCCGCACGGGCGGCTTGCTCCACGGCGTCCACCGCTGCTCCGGCATCGGCGAATCCGTGCTCCAGGGTGCTGTACCCCACCACCATGCGCAGCTTCAGCGGGACGCCCGCCATGTCGAACGCATCCTGGCCAATGCCGTCACGCAGCGTGCGGGCGAGCTGCTCCAGGGCGGGCCCGCCTGACGGCACGAAGACGACGAAGGCGCTGTCCTTGAGCCGGGTGCTGGGGCAGGCACCGAGCAACCCATCCAGGCGGTGGGCGATCTCGACGGCCAGCTGCTCAAAACCCGCGTAACCATAGCGGTCGTGCAGCGCGCCGGCATTCTGGATTTCCAGGAACAACAGGCCCTGGCCGCTGCCGCCCGTGAGCGCGGCAGAAATGCGCTGCATCAGGTACTCGCGCTTGAACAGCCCAGTCGTTGGATGTCGCGCGTTGTCGCCAAAGCGTTGCTGTTGCAAGGCCCGTGCGCGCTGGAGCCGGCTTTGCACCGCCGCGATCAGGTGGCGCGGGCGGATGGGTTTGCTCAGGAAGTCGTCGGCGCCGCACGCGAGCACTTCGTATTGGCGCTCGGGGTCGGGGTCACCGGTCAGGAACACGATCGGGGTGTGCGCAAACGTGGCGTGCTCACGGATCTGCGCGGTCAGCTCCGTGCCGCTCAGCCCCGGCATGTGCAGGTCCATCAGTACCAGGTCCGGTCGAAACTGCTCCATCGCCGGCATGACATCGTCGGACGTCGCCGCGACCTGGGCCTGGATGCCGGCGCCGCGCAAGACACCAGCGGCGAACAGGGCCTGGGTGGTGTCGTCTTCGACCACCAGCACGCGGTACGGGGCGTCGCCCGAGCCGTCGGCCAGGGGCTTGTCATCGGAAGATTCCCTGGCCGCGTCACTGCCAGCACCAGCGGCGGCACTGTCATCAGGCGACACGTCCACGGTGGCGATCGCCGCTGTCGCATCACTGCTCCAGCGGCGCCAGTACCGCGGGGGCGGCGTTTCAGCGCGCCCGGGCATGTCGACGCGGATGGTGTGACCGGTGGCTTGGCTGGTTGGATGGGTATTCATGACGCTCCTCGTAGGAGCCATACGATGAAAGCCCCTCCTGCGATGCATTGAAACGATTTGGTTGTCCTGACCCGGCCAAGCAGGTCAATCGACAGGATGCACGCCGTGGGCACGTGCGTGGTCATCGCGACAATGCGCGGATGCCACGATACAGCCTGCGCCACAGCCACCATACAAGCAATGCCAGGCAACCACTGATGGCGATCGCGAGTACCAGCGCCAGCCACGGATGGGCAAATGCCAGGGCCAGGGCGCCGACCACCGCCGCATCCTCGCCCAGCGAGGCGGTCCAGTTACTGACTGGCTCGGGCGAGGTGTTGAGCACGACCCGGGTGCCGGACTTGAGCAGGTGGCTGGTCAATGCCACGCCAGCGCCGGTGGCCAGCATGCCTGCCCCCAGGTGGCCATCGGGAGATATTGCCGAAGCGGCCAGGAACGCACCGGCGGGTATCCGGAGCAAGGTATGCAGCAGGTCCCAGCCCGAATCCACTCCCGGGATCTTGTCGGCGAAAAACTCGACCAGCGCCAGCGCCCCCGACACACCGATCACCCATGGCGACTGCGCCACCTGCAGCGCTTGCGGCAGGTCGAGCCAGCCAAGATAGCCGGCGATGCCGACGCCGAACACAGTCAGGTAGACCCGGATCCCCGCCAGCCACGCCAGCAGGATGCCGATCGCGAATACATGGGCTTCGCTCATCACGGGCGCTCCGCGACGCGGCACGATGCCGCAGGATTCATCTTATACGCAGCCTGGCTTTGCAGGCCGATGGCGACCTGCGTGCTTGACGCAACCCGCAGCGGCTGGCTATACCGGGTCGATGAATGCCGCCCCGCCTCCCGACGACATGCCATCCAATGGCTTGACCTCCAACGACACGCCGTCCGCACCAGACGCCGGGCACCCCGCAGACCATGCAACGATCGAAGAGGTCGTCGCCCACAACCATGCCCTGGCTTACGGCTTGCTGGCGGTGTTCGTGCTGGCGCTGGTGTTCGGTGCCTGGGGGTTGTGGCAAGTGCTGGTCCCGGCGTCCGCGCCCGCCGTTTCGCAGGCCCAGCTGCGGGCGCAGCAACGCAGGGCCGACGCACTGGAGCAGCGCGTTGCCACGTTGAGCCGGTCCGACCAGATCAGCCGCGAAGCAAACCGCGACCTGCAGGGCACGTTGGCCGAGCGCGACGAAGAGATCGCCGGCCTGCGTGCCGATGTCGCCTTCTACGAGCGTTTTGTCGGTAGCACCGCCAAGCGCCACGGCCTCAACGTGCACCAGCTGCAACTGCAGCAGCAGGACGGGCAGGCCTGGCACTTCACCGCCACCCTGACCCAGAACCTCAACCGCGGCGCGGTCAATACCGGCAAGCTGACATTGACGGTCGAAGGCAGCCAGGACGGCAAGATGCGGAAGCTGTCGTGGGTACAGTTGCGCCAGGAGCCCGATGCGCCGGGCGTGGATTATTCGTTCAAGTATTTCCAGCAGGTCGACGGCGACATCCTGCTGCCAGAAGGCCTGCAGCCGATCCGCGTGGTCGCGCACCTGGATCCACAACGCGGCGCGGCGCAGGAGCAGTCGTTCACCTGGGCAGAGGCCATCGTCAAAAGCGGTGCTGCCCAGTAGCCGGCGTTGAACACCACCGGAAACACTGTCGCAAACGGAGTTCTACATGACAGCGTCAAAGGCAACGCGCAGGGTGTGTCCCAAGGGGCACGTATTCCACAAAAGTTCAGACTGCCCAAGCTGCCCGGTGTGTGAGCAGAATCGCAAGCCGGATACTGGCCTTCTATCCGAACTGGTCGCACCAGCTCGTCGCGCGCTGGAAAGCAAAGGTGTTACCACGCCCGCCAAGCTTGCCAGGTATTCCGAAGCTCAGATACTGCAGCTTCATGGCATGGGTCCCAGCTCAATCCCCAAGCTCCGCAAGGCGCTGCAAGCCGAGGGGTTGTCGTTCAAATCCTCAAAGAGAGATGGATGACAAACCGTTCAAGCCGAAGTTTCTCCGCTCCGCCCTCTGCGCGGCAAGGAAAGCCTGCCACGCAACTGGACCGGCTACGCAAGTCGGTTTGAATCCGATGTTCCACGGATCGTGTCGCGATTGCAGTGTCGCCCCCTCCGCAGAGGCGATGCCAGTATCCGTGATCCCGCTGCCGGCGGCATCCATGCGTGGTGTGGCCAGGCCGGCACCTGCCCAAGGGCCTCGCCTGCGGTTGGAGGACGGGGTATTTGCGGTGTCCCGCAGATGTGGCATGCCCTGACGGTCGTTGCGCGACAACAGCAATCCATTGCGGGGCATTTTTTTGTCTTGCTGAAGCTCGAGCTTGACCGGCCGGGCCTGCGGAGACCAAATCCGGATGGATCACGGCTACCATCGCGATGGCAATCGTGCAGGCCAGTGGCGGAGGCAGTGCCCGGCATGCAGTGAAGGCGGATTCGCGTACGCAAGTGCTTGAATTCGTGCATCTGCGGCCCCATCCTGAGCACATGGATCCCATCGCCGCCACTACTGAAATCCCTTCCGATTCACCCGGCTACCAGACGCTTTCCAAGCCGCTGGACTTCACCACTGCGGCCGCGGCCAAGGTGCGCGAGTTGATCAAGGAAGAAGGCAATCCCGATCTGAAGCTGCGCGTCTACATCCAGGGCGGCGGCTGCTCGGGGTTCCAGTATGGTTTCGAGTTCGACGAACAGCAGGGCGAGGACGACCTGGCTGTCGTCACCGACGATGTCACGTTGCTCGTGGACCCGTTGAGCCTGCAATACCTGATGGGTGCCAAGGTCGACTACACCGAAAGCCTGCACGGCGCGCAGTTCGTGATCGGCAACCCCAATGCCAAGAGCACCTGCGGTTGCGGCAGCAGCTTTACGACCTGAGCCTGCCTGTCCGGCCAGGCTTTCCGTGCCCGCGGTTGTAGGAGCGGCTTCAGCCGCGAGCTTTTGGTCGGGCCCTGGTCTCTTGTACGTCGCTCCTACACAAAGCAATAAAGAAGCAACCCAATCCAAGACAGGATCAGGAGCTCGCGGCTGAGGCCGCTCCTACGACAGGCAGCGGCACAGCAGAGCCTTCGTAGCGCCCAGGATCACATTGGGGCGCTGCCCGAGACAACGGGACACGGGCTCCGGCAAGGAGCGGATAATGTGTTCCCCTTCCAGCCATGCCCGTCATGACCGTCAGCCCCTTCGCCTTCGTCGATGCCGCTTTGGATCGTGCCGATGCCTTGCGCGACCAGCCCGACGCACTTGCCGCCCTGTGGCCACGGGCGCGGGTGATCCTGCTTGACGACAGCGGTCGGGCGTTGGCTGACGACAACGGTGGCTTGCTTGCACCCACCGGCGCAGCCGTGGGCGGCGGCCCGGGCATGGCGATCTTCCTGGGCTTGCAAGACAGCGGGCTCCAGCACAGCGGGCTCCAGGACAGCGCGCTCCAGGACAGCGCGCTGCCCAGAGCAGCGCACTCCACGGAAGCGTGGGCTGGTTTGCACAGCGGTCAGCGACCGTGGCGCTGGAAGCCCCGGGACGTGTCGACCTGCGTACTGCGGCGCGGCAGTGGCCTGCGTTCGAGGCGACGGTCTTCGCGCAGGCACGGGCGGTGTTGCATTGGCATGCACGACATCGTCATTGCGGTGCCTGCGGTGGCGAGCTGGACTTCATCCGTGCCGGTTGGCTCGGCCGCTGCCGTCAGTGTGGCGACGAGCACTATCCGCGCACCGACCAGGCGATCATTGCTGCCGTCACCGATGGCAAGCGGTTGTTGCTGGGACGCCAGCGCACTTGGCCGGCGGGGCGCTGGTCGGTGCTGGCCGGCTTTGTCGAGCCTGGTGAATCGCTTGAGCAGACCGTGGCCCGTGAAGTGCTCGAGGAAAGTGGCGTGCGCGTGCGTAGTGCGCGCTACCTGGCATCGCAGCCGTGGCCTTTTCCCGGCAGTCTGATGCTGGGGTTCATCGCGCACGCCCAGCCCGATGCACCCGTGGTTGGCGATGAGCTGGAAGACGCGCGCTGGTTCGACGCCCATGCCGTGCGCGCGGGGCTGGCCCGCGACTGGGATGGCCATGCGTCGCAGGGCGATGCGCACGGCCCGGATGCCCCAGGCAACGACGGTCCAGGCAGGGACGGTCCAGGCAAGGATGATCCCGACAGCATCGTACTGTCCTCGCCGATCTCAATCGCGCGCTGGCTTGTCGAGCAATGGCTGCTGACGCAGCCCGGCTGAGAGCGTGCGCTCACACCTGTGGCAACCGCCGTCAACGCGGCTGCATGGCCGCGACGAACGATCACGCCAATTGCGTACAATCGCAGGCATGTCGATCACACTGATTGCTGTCGTCATCGCACTTGCGCTGGGCCATGTCGCTCCGTCGCTGGCGTCATCGGTGCGCGATTACGGTTGGTTCGGGCGCTGGCTGCAGTGGCTCGACGGGCGAATGCAGGCCGAGGATGGCTTCTGGCGCGGGCGCTACGGCATCGTGCTGGCGCTATTGCCGCCGCTGGTGGTGATCGTGCTGTTCCAGTTGGCGCTTGACGCGCCGTTGCTGGGACTGGCTGGACTGGTGTTCGGGATCGCAGTGCTGTTCTATTGCTGGGGTCCGCGCGACCTGGACCTGGACGTGGACGCGGTCATCCAAGCCAGTGACCCGGTCGCGCGCCGCGACGCAGCAGCGGCCCTGTGGCCGGCCGGTGGCACGGTCTCGCTGGATGGGCCGTCTTTGGTCGCGGCTGTCTTCGCCAATGCCAAGCGACGCTGGTTTGGCGTGCTGTTCTGGTTCCTGCTGCTGGGTCCGGCCGGTGCGCTGCTGTACCGGCTCACGGTGCTCGCCGCGCAGGATGCCATGGCGACGCAGCTGCCCGCCGGCACCCGTGCCGGTGCCCGCTGGCTGGCCAGTCTGCTGGATTGGCCGGTGGCGCAGCTGATGACGTTGGCCTTGGCGCTGGTCGGCAACTTCGACAGCGTGGTCGGTGCCTGGAAGGATCGCGGCGGCGCCTCGTTCCGGCTCGACGCGGATTACTTGTCCGCAGCGGCGCGGGCCAGCGTCAAGTCCGAGCTGGCCGACGAGGCGATGGACTACGTCGAAGACGGCATCGGGGATTCAAGCGCGCTGGTGCAACAGATGGGCGAACTGCCCGAACTGCGCGACGCGATGAGCCTGGCCTGGCGAGTCCTGCTGGTCTGGCTGGCGGTGCTGGCGTTGTTCGTGCTGGCTGGCTTCGTGGCCTGAGCGTTGCTCGCCTGGGCTGCTGGGGCCGAGGTTGTAGCCTGGCCTGGGCTGGGCTGCCGGGCTCAGCCCGGCGCCAGCCACGCGAATGGCATCCACGGCAGGTTGCGCAACACCCAATAGCCCAGCAAGGCGACCAGCCAGATGCGCGGGTTGCCAGCGAACGGCAGGAGCAGCCGGCGGCCTGGCAGGGAGATCCCGGCGGCACTGAGCGCCATCCAGGCCAGCAGCGGCAGCACCACTACCAGCAAGGGATTCATCGCCAGCGCCAGCGCCGCATCGCCGTGGATGAGCGCATGCAGGGCGCGGGTGCTTCCGCAGCCCGGGCAAAACCAACCGGTCAATGCATGGAACGGGCAGGGTGGCAGCAAGCTGCCCTTGGCGTACGGATCAAGTCGCGAAAGCACCTGGAAGGTCACGATCGCACCTGCGCCCAACAGCAGCGTCGGCACGGCTTGCCGGAGCCGCACCACTGTTGACCGGCCTGATGGGGTGCTGGTTGCTGATGGAGCGCTCAACGTTGATGTAGAGCTCAACGCTGATGTAGAGCCCGTCGCTGATGGAGAGCCCATTGCCGATGAAGAGCTAATGGAAGTCGCCACCGAACAACGCACCAAGCGTAGCCAGGCCGCCGAAGAGCATGAACCAGGCGACCACGATCACGGGCAGCGACACGGCTGAGTAGATCGCCCACATCTTTGCCTGGTGCGAAGATGCCCTGGCACCGGCGATGTCGCCTGCGGCGCGCTTGCCATCGACCTGCGCGGCATGGACGATCGAGACGATCCCCAGCGGCAAGCAACAGAACAACGTGGTCAGGATCGCCCAGACCAGGTGGTTGGGAACGTATTCCCCGTGCGTTGTCGACATTTCACTCCCCTTGCAGATGGTGCGCGCAAGCGCATGGCGCGAGGGCGCGATCAGTCGGTACTTCCCCAGCCCGCGATGCTAGCAAGATCCCCGGCAAGTTCAATCGCGCATTGTGGAGGCAGGCGACGGGCCTGCCTGGTCAGGCGGCGTCCCCGCGCATGTCGCGGACCTTGGCTTCCAGGATCGCCGCGGTGGCTGCGCTTGCAGCGATCGGTGCTTCGGCAACGACATCGACATGGGCACGGAAACGGCGTGGCACGCGCATGCGGCCCAGCCGGCTGTCGCGCTTGCTCCACATGCTGGACCACATCCCGCGCAGCGCCATCGGCACCACCGGGACCGGGCGACGCGCGAGCGTGCGTTCGAGACCGGATTTGAACCTGGCCATCGTCCCGTCCGTGGTCAGCTTGCCTTCCGGGAAGATGCAGACGATCTCGCCTTCTTCCAGCGCCGCGTCCATGGCATCGAATGCGCGTTGCAGCAACGCCGGGTCCTCGCGCGCGCCGGCAATCGGGATCGTCTTGGCATGCTTGAAGATCCAGTGCATGAACGGGATCCGGTAGATCTTGTGGTACATCACGAAGCGCACCGGCCGCGGGATGCTTGCCGCCAGGATCAGCGCATCCATGTAGCTGACGTGGTTGCACACCAACAGCGCCGGACCTTCGTCGGGGACGTGCTCCTCGATCCCCTGCGTACGCAGCCGGTACAGCGCACGGACCAGTACCCAGCTCAGGAAGCGCATCAGGAACTCGGGCACGATGGTGAAGATCCACAGCGCGACCAGCGTGTTGAGGATCGCCAGTGCCAGGAACACCTGCGGGATCGTCCAGCCAAGGTAACGCTGCACCACGATGCCCAGCACGGCGGCCAGCACGATGAAGCCCGCGTTCTGGATGTTGAGCGCGGCGATTACCCGCGACAGTTCGTTGCGCGGCGTGCGGCTCTGGATCAGCGCGAACAACGGCACCAGGAAGAGCCCGGCGAACAATCCGACCCCCACCAGGTCGCTGGCGATGCGCCAGCCGCCGGGCTGGTGCAGGAACCCAGCGATATCCAATCCCTGGACCAGCGATGCACCTGGCCGCGCGAAATACAGGTCAAGCAGGAACGCGCTCATCCCGAACGCACCCAGCGGCACCAGGCCGATCTCGACCGTGCGTGCGGACAGCTTCTCGCACAGGATCGAGCCGGTGCCGGTGCCGACCGAGAACAGCGCCAACGCAAACAGGTACAGCGTCGCCGAACCGCCGAGGTTGGTTTCGGCATAGGTCGGCAATTGCGAGGTGAGCACCGTGCCGATGAACCAGAACCAGGACACGCCCAGCACCGAGTTGCGCACCGCCAGCTGCTTGCGCATCAGCCGCATGATATGCAGCGATTCCGGCAGCGGGTTCCAGTTGATCTTGAGGTCGGGCGCACCGGCATCGACCCGCGGGATGTAGCGACTGGCGATATTGCCGGCGATCGCAAAGGCGACGACCGCCGTCGCCGCCGCCGCCGGACCGTGGTCGCCGGCAAGCTTGAAGACCAGCCCCCCAAAGATCATGCCGGTGAGGATCGACAGCGACGTCCCCATTTCCACCAGGCCGTTGCCGCCGGTGAGCTCTTCCGGCGCAAGCACCGATGGCAAGATCGAATATTTGACCGGGCCGAACAGCGTCGAATGCAGTCCGGTGCTGAACAACGCGACCAACAGCACCGGCAGGCTCTGGATGAAGAAGCCGACGGCAGCCACGGCCATGATGCCGATTTCCAGCGCCGTGGTGATGCGGATCAGTTTCGACTTTTCCAGCTTCTCGGCGATCTGTCCCGCGGTCGCGGAGAACAGGAAGAACGGCAGGATGAACAGCGCCGGCGCCAGGTTGGTATACAGCGTGCGCTCGTCCGGGCTGACCCCCAGCCAGAACAACAGCCCGATGATCGCCTGTCGGTAGACGTTGTCGTTGAATGCATTGAGCGACTGCACCGCGAAGAACGGCGCAAAGCGCCGCTGCCGCAACAGTTCGAACTGCGAATGCTGCCTGGAATCCTGCGCCATGCAACCCTCCCCGGGAAGGCGACGAGTGTAGCCCGGAAGCCGGCTTCTGCTTGCTGTCGTAGGAGCGGCTTCAGCCGCGAGCTCTTGATTGTGTGTTCGCTCCTGCAAATGCAAGGAACCAGGAAACCAGGGTCAAGGGCTCGCGGCTGAAGCCGCTCCTACAGGGACACTATTTTTGCTGCTCGCGCTCTATGGCACGCCAGCCGATGTCGCTGCGGTGGAACTCGCCATCCCAGGTGATCTTCGCCACGCCATCGAGCGCCAGCTGCCGCGCCTCGGCCACGTTGTCGCCCAGCGCGCAGACGCACAGCACGCGGCCGCCCGCAGTCACCACGGCACCATCGCCATCGAACTTCGAGCCAGCATGGAACACCTTCGTGCCAATCGGCTGCACCGCGTCCAGCCCAGAGATCGCATCCCCCGTACGCGGCTTGCCCGGATAACCTTCGGCCGCCATGACGATGCCCAGCGACGGGCGCGGGTTCCAGCGCGCGTCCATGGTGTCGAGCTGCCCGTCGATCGCGGCTTCCACCAGGTCGACCAGGTCCGATTGCAGTCGCAACAGGACCGGCTGCGTTTCCGGGTCACCAAAACGCACGTTGAATTCGATCACCTTCGGTGCGCCCGATGCGTCGATCATCAGCCCGGCATACAGGAAGCCGCTAAACGGCATGCCGTCGGCCGCCATCCCCTGCACGGTAGGCTCGACGACTTCGCGCATGATCCGCAGTTCCACTTCGGGCGTCACCACCGGGGCGGGCGAGTACGCACCCATGCCGCCGGTATTGGGCCCGGTGTCGCCGTTGCCGACGCGCTTGTGGTCCTGCGAGGTCGCCATCGGCAACACGCCTTGGCCGTCGACCATCGAGATGAAGCTGGCCTCCTCGCCGTCGAGGAATTCCTCGATGACCACGCGTGACCCCGCCGCACCAAAGGCGTTGCCCGAGAGCATGTCGGTCACCGCGGCTTCGGCTTCAGCCAGTGTCATGGCGACCACGACGCCCTTGCCGGCAGCCAGGCCATCGGCCTTGATGACGATGGGCGCACCTTGTTTACGGACATCCGCCAGCGCGGAATCCAGGTCGTCATGCACTGCGTAATGCGCGGTGGGAATGCCGTGGCGCGCGAGGAAATCCTTGGCGAAGGCCTTGCTGCCCTCGAGCTGCGCGGCGGCTGCCGTTGGACCGAAGATGCGTTTGCCTGCGGCACGGAACCGGTCGACCACGCCGGCAACCAGTGGGCCTTCCGGGCCGACCACGGTCAGCGCGATGCCTTCGTCTTTGGCCAGTGCCAGTAGTGCTTCGATGTCCCCCACGCCGACATCGACATTGCGACACTTGTCCTCGCGTGCGGTCCCGGCGTTACCGGGCGCGACCAGTACTTCGTCGACGCGCGGCGACTGTGCCAGCTTCCAGGCCAGCGCATGTTCGCGTCCGCCGGCACCAATGACGAGGATTTTCATTGTCGACTCCCTGTGGTTGGCCGCCGTAGGAGCGGCTTCAGCCGCGAGCTCTTGAGCTTGTTGTTGCCGCTGCAGGAGCGACGTGAGTCGCGATCGGTCTACCGGAACACCTGATCGCGACTCACGTCGCTCCTGCAAAAGCCCGAATCACAAGCTCGCGGCTGAAGCCGCTCCTACACGTCGCGGTCAGTGGCGGAAATGCCGCACGCCGGTGAATACCATCGCCAAACCATGCTCGTCGGCTGCGGCGATGACTTCGTTGTCGCGCATCGAGCCGCCAGGCTGGATCACGGCGGCAATCCCTGCCGCGGCCGCGGCATCGATGCCGTCACGGAACGGGAAGAAGGCATCGCTGGCCATGACCGAACCCGGCACCGTCAACCCGGCTTCTTCCGCCTTGAGGGCTGCGATCCTTGCCGACACCACGCGGCTCATCTGTCCGGCGCCGATGCCGATGGTGCGCTGTTCGCGGGCATAGACGATGGCATTGGATTTGACGAACTTGGCGATCCGCCAGGCGAACAGCAGGTCGTCCAGCTGGGCGTCGGTCGGGGCGACCTTGGTCACGACCTGCAACTCTTCGCGCGCCACTTCCCGATTGTCGCAGGTCTGCATCAGCAACCCAGAGCCCACGCGCTTGACGTCGATATTGTTGCGGCCCTCGCCGTGCGGGATCCGCAGTACGCGGACGTTGGCCTTGTTCTTCGCGTAGTCGAGTGCGTCGGCGTCGTATTCCGGGGCGATCAGCACCTCGACGAACTGGCGGTCGAGGATGGTCTGCGTCGTGCGCGCATCAAGTCGGGTATTGAATGCGATGATCCCGCCGAACGCCGAGGTCGGGTCGGTGGCATGCGCCGCTTCGTAGGCATCGCCGCTATTGGCGGCCTGGGCAACGCCGCAAGGATTGGCATGCTTGACGATCACGCACGCGGGTGCATCGAACTGGCGCACGCATTCCCAGGCGGCATCGGCATCGGCCAGGTTGTTGTAGCTCAGCGCCTTGCCCTGCAACTGGCTGAATGTCGCCAACGTCCCGGGCACCGGAAACAGGTCGCGGTAGAACGCGCCTTGCTGGTGCGGGTTTTCGCCGTATCGCAGGTCCATCACCTTGACGAAGTTGCTGTTGTTCTGTGCCGGGAAAAGTTGCTGCTTACCGGCATCGTCCAACGACGACAGGTAGTTGCTGATGGATGCGTCGTACTGCGCGACGCGGTTGAACGCGGCGACCGACAGCGAGAAACGTGTTTGCGCCGATAACGCGCCTTGGTTGGACTGCATCTGCGCGATGATCTCGCCGTATTGCGCCGGGTCGGTGGCGACGGCGACGCGCGCGAAGTTCTTGGCCGCGGAGCGCAGCATCGCCGGGCCGCCGATGTCGATGTTCTCGATGATCTGCGCCATCGAACTGCCGGGATCAGCCGACACGCGCTCGAACGGATACAGGTTGAGCACCAGCAGGTCGATCTGCTCGATCCCGTGTTGCGACATCACCGCATCGTCGATCCCAGCGCGGCCGAGCAGGCCGCCATGGACGACCGGATGCAGGGTCTTGACCCGGCCATCCATCATTTCCGGGAAGCCGGTGGCGTGGCTGACGTCTTCGACCGGCAGCCCGGCATCGCGGATCGCCTTGGCGGTGCCGCCGGTGGAAACCAGCGCTACGCCATGGCCAGCCAGTGCGCGGGCCAGTTCGACCAGCCCGGTCTTGTCGGAAACGGATAACAGCGCGCGGCGGATCTTCACCGGTGCGGCGGACGGGGTATCGGTGGACATGGACGGCCAGGGCTGCGGGGAAGGCGCGAATTATAGCCGTGCAGCGCGCCTGGAGCCGGGCTGCACTTGTAGGAGCGGCTTCAGCCGCGATCGTTCGATATTGCTTTTCGCGGTTGTAGGAGCGGCTTCAGCCGCGAGCTCTTGATCCTGTCGTTGCTTTTGCAGGAGTGGTGGCGGCATGCCGCCACCGGTTAGTCACGACCAGGTTGTCAGGCGAAGCATCGCGACTTGCGTCGCTCCTGCATAGAGCAACAGCAAGGGCAGGATCAAACGCTCGCGGCTGAAGCCGCTCCTACGAAGGGCGGGGCAGGGCCGTGGAGTCAGCCCATGCCGTAATCGCGCAGCTTCTTGCGCAAGGTCGCACGATGGATGCCCAACATCGCGGCGGCGCGGCTCTGGTTGCCGTCGCAGTGGTTCAGCACTTCGGCGAACAACGGAATTTCAAGTTCGCGCAGCGCGATCTGGTAGAGCTCGTCGGTGCCGCAGCCGTTGAGGTCACTGAGGTAACGGCGCACGGAGTTGGCGACGTGGTCGCGCAGGGGCGGGCGCGGTCCGGTGCGTGTGGAGTCGGTTCGGTCGGCGGCGTTCAATCGTGTCCCCTGCGAGGTGCCCTGTCGACACTGCCTTGCAGGCGCTGCCCCGGGTTTGATTTCACCGCCGGACGATCACGGCGGGGGGACGAGTCTAGCGCGCAGTCGCCGCGCATGCCAACGGGCTGGTCGGGACTCCGGCCGTACCATTGCATGGACGCTTACTCGAAGTCGAAGGTGAATGCGACGATGCGCGGCGTCGGCTCGACGATGTCCATCGTGATCGTCGTGCTGTGTCCGCTTGCCAGCATCGTTTGCGTTTGTGCCGTCTTGTGCCCCGCGCCATCGAGATAGTCCCTGGGCATGAACGTGCGTGCAGCGGCGGTGTGTCCGTCGATGTCCGACAACGTGACCAGCACGCCGGGTAGCGGTTGTGCCCAGCGCGCATCGTTGCGGAACGTCGCGGTGACTCGCAGCGCGCTGGCGATCGACGGATGCGGACGCACGTCGCGTTGCAGCAACGTAAACGCGGCAGGTTCGCGCCAGGGTGGCAGCGTGCAATGCAGGACATGGCACAACGTCGACATTGCTGGACGCCACTGAGCATCCGAGGCCAGCCGTGCGCGGTCGGCGAGCACCAGCTGCAAGGCCAGGACCAGTGCCAAACCACCGATCGCCGCCGCCTTCAATCGCGGGCGGCGCGGGGTGACACCGCTGACCGCAGCCGGACGACGGACGAAACTCGGAGTGGGCTTGGCAGGGCTGGGAGGTTTGCCAGGCGCAGGGACGGTGCCAGGCGGGGCAGCGTCCGCCAGCGGTCCCAGGCAGGGATCCGCGGCCGGAAGACCGGGTGGTGCAGAGGCCTCGGGTGCCGTGTCCGCTGGCAGGTCGGCGACGGCATCTTCAGGGTGGGCCGACACACCATCCAACGCTGCTTCATTTTCGATGGACGCCGGATCCACCATCGCCTCGATCAGGGCGTCGGTGGATTCGGTTGCAGTGGCATGGGATGTTTTTTCGTTGAGTGCCTGCTCATCGACGGGTTGCTCATCGACGGCCTGCTCATCGACGGCCTGGTCATCAACGGCCTGGTCGTCGAGGGTCGATGTCTCGTAAGCGGGCGCGCCGTGGGCTTGCCCACGCGACGTGGCGTCGTCGTCCCCGACACGCCGGGTCGTGCTGGCATCCCCTGCCACTGCGTCATCCTGCGGCGGCAGTGCATGCAGGGGAACGGTCGATGCAGGGGTTGTCGATTCGGCCGCTGGTTCTGGAGGTTGCTCGACCCGATGCTCGACCGGCGGGTCGGGCACTCCGGGCCCGTCGGCATCCATGGTGGCATCCGTTGCCCTGTCCGCATCATCCACCGGTGGCAACGCGGCGCTGGGGTCGTCTGCCCGCATGGGCTCGGCACACCGCGGGCAAAGCGTTGGCGGCTGGCCGCTGACGGGATCGGTGGTCACCAGGAACTGGCAGTGCGGGCAAAGGACAAACATGTCGCGAGTTTACGGGCTGGCGCGCCTGCGTCCACCGCTGGAGTGGCCTGCGTCACGGTTCAGTCTGGTCGATGGGTTGCACGCTTGGCTCGATTGGCATGCGTGCCTGGCGTGGCGGGGAAATGCCACGGCATACCGCCAAGCCATGGCGCCAAGCCGTGCTGCCTAGGTACGACGCATGCCGTCTATACGGATCCAGTCGTCCTGGCCGGTGGCGACCAGTGCGTCGAACCACGGTGCATAACGCGCCAGCAGCGCGTCTTGCTGTCCAGCCAGGATGCCGGACAACGCGATGCGGCCACCGGGCGCGACCCGGGCCGCCAGGGTCTCGGCCAATGCGTCCAGTGCCGACGCCAGGATATTGGCGACCACGACGGGATAGGTCGCCGATGGCTCGTCGTCCGGTAGATGGACGGTGAGGCGATCACCAACGTCGTTGCGCACGGCGTTGTCGTGGGTTGCCAGCAAGGCCTGTGGATCGTTGTCGACGCCAACCGCATGCGTGGCGCCGAGCTTCAACGCCGCCAGCGCCAGGATGCCGCTGCCGCAGCCGAAATCGAGCACGGTCGCATCGCGCAACGCGCCTTCGCTGGCCAGCGTGTCGAGCCACTGCAGGCACAGCGCCGTGGTCGGGTGGGTGCCGGAGCCGAAGGCCAGGCCGGGGTCGAGGCGGACGATGGCAGCGTCGCCCGTGGAAGCTTCAGCCGGCAGGTCGTGGTTCCACGGCACGATCCAGGTGCGCGTGCCAAATGCGAGTGGCACGTACTGGTCCATCCAGGCGCGTTCCCAGTCCTGGTCCTCCACTTTGCGGAAGCCGGCACGCGACCAGTCCAGTGCCGGATCGAAGGCCTCCAGTGCAGCGAGCAGCGCCAGCGCATCGGCGTCGTGCGCAAACAGTGCCGACAAGGCGATGCCATCCCACAGTGGCGTCTGCCCGACGCCAGGCTCCAGGATCGCGTGCTCGTTGTCGGTATCGGCGTCGGCGTCCAGCATCGTCACCGCCAGCGCGCCGACGTCCTCCAGCGCGCGCTGGTAGCGCGGCTGGTTGGATTCGCGGCAGGGCAGGGTGATTTCCAGGAACGGCATCGTTGTCTTCAGTTGTCCGGGGAGCGCTGGCAAAGCATGCGCATCATGCAAGCCATGGCCAGTGATGTGATCACTTGCCGACTAGCTGGACCGCGTCGACTTCCTTGTAACCACTGGCGACGTTGTTGGCGAAAGTCAGCTTGACGGTATCGGTCATGTAATTCGCATCCTTGACCTGTTTCACGTACCAGGTGCGCGGGCCACGCTTGTCCTGGTGGGCATCGCTCAGTCCGGACCACAGCAGGTGTGACTTGCCGGTGGTATCGATCAGTTCAACCTTGGTGATCGATTCGATCGCTTCGTTGCCGTGCAGCACGGCGCGCACTTCTGCGGGAGTCACCGCATTGGCGTACTTGAGTTGGATCCAGTCAAAGCCGACGTCCTGGTTGTCGTTCTGCCATTCGCCGCCGTTGGGGACACCGGTCGCCTGCCACGGTGTGCTGGGGGCATGCGAATCGGCAGGCTTGTCATTGGCGTTGCCAAACGAGGTGCTGGCCGTCGCCGAGCTGGCCCATTGGCCGCTGGCATCATTGAGGTAGCCGTCTTCCATGGAGGCGTAGTCGAGCTTGGACTGGCGCTCCTGGCGTTGTTCCGCGGCGGCTGCAGCTGCATCGTCCGCCGGGGCCGCTTCCGGGGTGGTGTTGGCTTCCGGCGCCTGGATCGCCTCGTCGCCGTCGCCGGCCTGTTGCGCGGTCGTGGCGGTATCGGTTGCGCTGGTGTCGTCAGCTCTATCGCAAGCGCCCAGTGTCAGTGCGGCGGTTACGGCCAGGGCAAGCAGGGTGGACTTCATTGTGATTGTTCTCCTTGAACAGCGGGCGGCAACAATGGAATGCGGGGGCAGGTGTCTTGCCGTCCGGATCGAAGATCGCCAAGTGGGGGAAAGCTCGCGGCTGAAGCCGCTCCTACAACTGCACCGTGACGGCGATCAGATGATCGACAGCGACGGGTCCTTGCGCTCGGCCAGTCGCTTTTCCAGGTAGTGGATGTTCTGGCCACCCTGCTGGAAACCGCCATCACCCAGGATGCGCTGCTGCAGCGCGATGTTGGTCTTGATGCCGTCGACCACCATTTCACTCAACGCCACGCGCATGCGTGCGATCGCCTGCTCGCGGTTGGCACCGTGCACGATCAACTTGCCGATCATCGAGTCGTAGTTGGGCGGGACGCGATAACCCTCGTAGATGTGCGAGTCCACGCGCACGCCGGGGCCACCGGCGGCATGGAAATGCTGGATCAGGCCCGGGGACGGCATGAAGGTCTCCGGGTCCTCGGCATTGATGCGGCACTCGATGGCGTGGCCATCGATCGCGATGTCTTCCTGCTTGAGCGACAGTTTCTTGCCGGCGGCGATGAGCAGTTGCTCGCGCACCAGATCGATGCCGGTGATCATTTCCGTGACCGGGTGCTCGACCTGGATGCGGGTGTTCATCTCGATGAAGTAGAAGTGGCCGTCCTCGTAAAGGAACTCGAACGTGCCCGCTCCGCGATACCCGATCCGGATGCAGGCCTCGACGCACACCTTGCCGATGTCCGCGCGCTGCTCGGGCGTGATGCCGGGCGCTGGCGCTTCCTCGACCACCTTCTGGTGGCGGCGCTGCATCGAGCAGTCGCGCTCGCCCAGGTGGATGGCGTTGCCCTGGCCATCGGCCAGCACCTGGATCTCCACGTGGCGCGGATTTTCCAGGAACTTCTCCATGTAGACCATGTCGTTGTCGAACGCGGCCTTGGCTTCCTGCTTGGTGGTGGCGATGGCATTGCCCAGCGCGGCTTCGGTGTGCACCACGCGCATGCCGCGTCCACCGCCGCCGCCCGCTGCCTTGACGATGACCGGGTAGCCGATCTCGCGTCCCAGCTTGATGTTGGTCTCGTTGTCCTCGCCCAGCGGCCCGCCGCTACCGGGGACGCACGGCACGCCGGCGGCCTTCATCGCGCGGATCGCTTCGACCTTGTCGCCCATCAGTCGGATGGTGTCGGCCTTGGGGCCGATGAAGACGAAGCCGGATTGCTCCACGCGCTCGGCGAAATCCGCGTTTTCGCTCAGGAACCCGTAGCCGGGATGGATCGCCTGGGCGTCGGTGACTTCGGCCGCGGCAATGATCGAGGCCATGTCCAGGTAGCTCTGGCTGGACGGCGCCGGGCCAATGCAGACCGACTCGTCGGCCATGGCCACGTGCTTGAGGTTGCGGTCCACGGTGGAATGCACCGCGACCGTGCGGATGCCCATCGCGTGGCAGGCGCGCAAAATGCGCAGCGCGATTTCGCCGCGGTTGGCGATGACGACTTTATCAAGCATGCCTGCCGCCTCAGCCGATCACGAAAAGCGGCTGGTCAAACTCCACCGGCTGTCCGTTCTCGGTCAGGATCTTCAGCACCGTTCCCGAGACTTCGGACTCGATCGGGTTGAACATCTTCATCGCCTCGATGATGCCCAGGGTGTCGCCAGCCTTGACCGACTGGCCAACCGTGACGAACGCAGGTTTGTCCGGCGCCGACGAGGCGTAGTAGGTGCCGACCATCGGTGCGCGCACGATCTCGCCGTCCGGCAGGTCCTGGCCGGCGGCCGTGCCACCGTCTTCGGCAGGGGGCTTGGCGTGACCACCGGTGGCTGCTTGCGTGGGCGACTGCATCGGCATCGGCTGCACCGGGGGCGGCGCCTGCATCATCGCCATGCCGCCTTGCGGGGTGCGCGCCAGGCGGACCGATTCCTCGCCCTCCTTGATCTCGATCTCGGAGAGGTTGGATTCCTCTAGCAGGTCGATGAGCTTCTTGATCTTGCGAAGGTCCATGTCGGGTGTCTCGTCAGGAGTTGTAGGGGGTCGTCAACAGTCCAGGGGCGTGCGCCGTCAGGCACCCAGCCGTGCCAGCGCCGCATCCAGCGCATAGCGGTAGCTGTCCACGCCGAAGCCTGCGACCACGCCGACGGCCAGGTCGCTGAAATAGCTGGTCTGGCGGAACGGCTCGCGCGCATGTGGGTTGGACAGGTGGATCTCGATGAACGGGATGGCCACGGCGGCCAGCGCATCGCGCAGCGCTACCGAGGTGTGGGTAAAAGCGGCCGGGTTGATCAGGATGAAGGCCGTGCCGTCGCTGGCTGCAGCCTGGACCCGGTCGATCAGCGTGGACTCGTCGTTGGCCTGCAGGTTGTCCAGCGCATGTCCGGCGGCAGTTGTGCGCTCGGCCAGGTCGCCGTCGATCTCGGCCAGGGTCGTGCGCCCATAGACCGACGGCTCGCGTGTGCCGAGCAGGTTGAGGTTGGGGCCGTGCAGGACGAGCAGCCTTGCCATGGAGTCCGAGCTCTAAAAACTGGCCGTCAGTCTGCGCGAAGTGGGCGATACTGTCCAGATCGCCGAAGTTTCGACCAATTGCCCCAATTTAAGCGCTTGTTTGACAGTGCCCATGCACCAGCGCCCACGTCTGGCTGCTGCATGGCGCAATTGCATTCCAGTGCACTGGGTTCAGCCGCGGCGGTCGGCGCGCACGGTTCGTCCGATGCGTCAGGCACGCATGGGGGCGCTGCTACAAGGCGGTCCAGCGATCGACTTCTCCTGGGTGGAACGGCCCGATCCGCTGCTTGAGCAGGCGTCCGTCCGGGGAGATCAGCACCGAATAGGGCAGCACGTCCCGCGTATTGCCTAGCCGGAAGCCCGCATCGGGCGACCCCGCAGTGGCGCGCAGGGGGGAGTCCAGCAAGATTGGATAATCTACCCGTACCTGCTCCAGGAAGGCATGGACCGAGCTTGAATCATCCAGGGCGATGCCGACAACTTGAACGCCGTTGGCACCTTGTTCGCTGGAAAAGCGCTGGAGCTCGGGCATTTCCCTGCGGCAGGGCGCGCACCAGGTCGCCCACACATTGACCAGAAGCGGCTTTCCTGCGTATTTTCCTGGAAAATCCGTAGAATTACCGTCAAGATCGGCCAACTGCATCGTTTGGACCACATCGCCCAGGCCAGCCACGTGGTGGCCGGCAGGTGCCGAAGACGAGGAGATCCAGCCCAGCACCCGTTGCCCCAGCTGGCTACGCAGCAGTGGCGCCGGCCCGGTCGCCAGCAGGGTGGCGGCAATGCCAACCACCCCGGCCACCACCGCCACCAGGACGATCTTGAACGACGATCGCATCAACACAGCTCCGCTGGGTGAGTCTCCATTACCGAATCCCCATTACCGCATCCCCACTAGCGCATGCCCACTAGCGCATGCCCACTACGGCGAGTTGCCCGCCCGTTGCACCCGGGCGATGAATGGTGCGACCTTCTCATAACCGATCAACCGCAATGCGCGCTGCTCGCTGGCCCGGGTAAAGAACAGCGTCGCCGGCGGACCAATGATCCCGAAGCGTTGCATCAACGCCTTGTCGGTCGCGTCATTGTCCGTGACATCGGCCTTGAGCAGCACGAACCCGGCCAGTGCCGCATGCACCGCCGGATCGGTGAAGGTGTACTTCTCCATCTCCTTGCAGCTCACGCACCAATCGGCATAGAAGTCGAACAGGACCGGCTTGCCGATGGCCTGGGCGGCGGCAAGCTCACGATCCAGGTCGGCCGAGGACTTGATCGTGCGGAACGCGAGTCGTTGTTGCGCGTACTGCCGTGCGGCACCTTGTGACTGGCCCACCGACAGGCTGGCCAACGGCTGCAATGGATCGCTCCCGCCGGCCAGCGCGCCGAACAATTCAGCCGCGCCCAGGATCGCCAACAGCAAGCCGATAAACCGGACCGACCGCCGGGTGGGCGGGGTCCGTGGCGTTGCCGTCAGCGCCCAGGCCGCGCCTGCCAGCAGCAACAGCCCCCACAGTGCCAGTGTCACGGTCGACGGCAGGATGCGCGACAACATCCATATCGCCAGCGCCAGGAAGACAAAGCCAAACACGCGTTGCACCGTCGTCATCCACGGACCGCTGCGTGGCAGGCCGCGACCTGCCGCAACGCCAAATGCCAGCAACGGCACGCCCATCCCCATCGCCAGCAGGAACAGCGCCAGGCCGCCGAAAACCGGGTCGTGGGTCTGGCCGATGTAGAGCACTGCCGCGGCCAGCGGTGGTGCCACGCACGGCCCGACGATCAGTGCCGACAGCGCGCCCATCGCGGCGACTCCCCAGAGCGAACCACCGTGCTGCCGGTCCGTCATTTCGCCCAGGCGCGATCGCAGCGATGCCGGCAGCTGCAACTCGTACAGGCCAAACGAGGACAGCGCCAGCACCACGAACAGCGTGGCGAAAGCAGCAATGATCCATGGGTCCTGGAACGCGACCTGCAGGTTGGCCCCGATCAACCCGGCGACGATGCCGGCCACGGTAAACACCAGCGCACTGGCGATCACGTACACCAGCGACAACGCCAGCGCGCGCCCGGTACCCAACCGCGTGCCCTGTCCGACGATCAGCCCGGACAGGATCGGGATCATCGGCAACACGCAAGGCGTAAATGCCAGCCCCAGGCCAAAAGCGAAGAACAGCAGTAGCGCCCACCCCGGGCTGTTGCCTGCCAGCAAGGCCGCCAACCGGCTGTCTTCGGCCTGCGCTGTGTCGTCATCGGTATCGCCAACGCCACGCGACGCTGACGATGCTGTTGTCGTTGCTGTCGCTGTCGCTGTTGTAGGAGCGGCTTCAGCCGCGAGCTCCTCCCCGTCCACAGATACCGATGCCGGTATGGCAGACGATGCGCCCGCGGGCGGATTGAAGGGCGTGCCCGCAACGACTTTCCCTGCCGGCAACGCCAGCGCCACCGTGCGCGTCATCGGCGGATAGCAGATGCCGTCGGTCTGGCAACCCAGGAAGGTCGTGGTCAGCGCGATGTCCGTCGCTTGTGGCCGCGACCGGCGCAGCGGCAGGCTGACGTCGGCCTGGTCGAAGTACACCACCACATCACCAAAGTGCTCGTCATGGTGCAGCACGGCACCCTTGGACCATTGCGCCTTGCCAGGCACGACGCCATCCGTGCCCCGGATCGAGAAACGGGTCTTGTCCCGATACAGGTAATACCCTTTTGCCGGCGTGAACCGCAGCAGCAGCGTATCGCCGTCACCGACGATCGCTTCGAATCCGAACGCCTGTTCCGGCGGCAAAGGCAATGCCTCGGTGGTGCCACCCGCCGCGGTCCCCGGCAGTGGCGCGTTGCTGCCGCCAGTGCCACCAAGTGATTGCGCCAATGCATCCAGGCCGCCGCGCCCCGTCCTGCCACCGGCCGCCGCTCCTGCAGGCAGCTGCACTGTCAGCGTGCGCTGCTGTGGCGGATAACACACGCCCAGGTCGGCGCAGCCCTGGTACTTCACGCGCAGCGTGACTTGTCGCGTGTCCGCGCCGGCGGCGCCGGACTGCACGACGACCAGTTGCCTGCGGAAGGTTTCGACCTCGCCGAAGAATTCGTCGTGGTGTTTCTCGCCGTGCGGGAGGTCCAGCTTGCCCAGGGTGAATGCGGCGCTGCTGCCCGCGGCGCTGCTTTCTGGAGCTGGGCCCGCCATGTCGACCACGATCCGGTGCCGATACAGGTAGTAGCCGTCGGCGATCGTCCAGTGCAACTCGATCCGGTCGCGGCTCGGTGCCGTCGCGGTCAACGCAAAGGCTTCGTCCACGGGCAGCAGCTCGGACTCGTCCACGGCGGCCTGCGCAACGCCGAAGCCGGCGACGCACAACAGACACGTAGCAACGAGGCGACGGATCCACGCTGATGGGTTGCAGCACGACGACATGCAGTCAGTCTCCGGTGTCGGGGTTGGGCTGGATGGGCTTGTCCACGACGGTGGTGTCCGCCAGGCCAGTGCCCGGCATGGAGGAGGGTTCGTCCGAAGGGGCGTCAAGGCAACTTTCGGCCACCCAATCCAGGTAGGCGGCCATGCCGCCAGCGACTTCGACTGCAATCAGCTCGGGCAGTTCCGCCGGGTGCAGCGCCAGGATCCGTGCCTGCAGCGCATCCAGCCGGTCCTGCACGGTCTTGATCAGCAGCAGCACCTCGTCGTCGCACTGGATACCGCCTTCCCAGCGATAGACGGATTGCAGTGCGGGCACGATATTGACGCAGGCCGCCAGCCGCTCCCGGACAAGTGCATCGGCAATCCGCCGGGCCGCATCGGGGTCGGGACAGGTGCACAAGCAGACGAAGACGGTCATGGCAGGCGGGTCATGTAGAAAGCAGGTGCAATCGCCTGCATGTGGGCCAGTAGCCTAGCCCACCCGCCGGGAACGGTGAAACCAGCCCGAGGCTGGCATCGCCTGCCTTCAGACCGCCAGTCGCCTGGAGGCGGGTGGTCCAGCGTGGCTTGACTGGTCGCAACGTGATCCTGCGGGGCGCGGGTGGCCCGGGTGGTTGGCCTTCATCCCGGGCCAAACCCCCGGACCGGGAATCGCAGCCCTTGAAAGCCGTCGCCAACCCCCCATCTCATCGCTGTCCCGGTTCGCCGGGCTTATTTGCTCCCGGAGTTGGCAGTCACCAAGCGGGACTGCTAAAATTGCCGGCTCAGCTATGAAATTCCACCTGATTATCAATCACTTGCGAGGGTTGCAATGAACATGAAGCCGCTGTACGACCGCGTCGTCATCAAGCGCATGGAAGAAGAGAAGATGTCTGCCGGCGGGATCGTGATCCCCGACAACGTCGCCGAGAAGCCGATCAAGGGTGAAGTCATCGCCGTGGGCGAGGGCAAGGCCCTGGACAACGGCAGCGTCCGCGCGCCGCAGGTCAAGGTCGGCGACAAGGTGCTGTTCGGCAAGTATTCCGGCACCGAGGTCAAGGTCGATGGCACCGACTACCTGGTGGTGAAGGAAGACGACATCTTCGCGATCCTCGGCTGACGCCGAGGCGAGATTCGGGATTGGTGATTCGTGATTCGTAAAAAGCGCACAGCGCACACGAAGACACGTTGCCGCCCGGATCCCGCATCACTGTTTTTCCGAATCACAAATCACTAATCACGAATCACGGAGTTATCAACATGTCCGCCAAGGAAATCCGTTTCGGTGAAGACGCGCGCGCCAAGATGGTGCGCGGCGTCAACGCCCTGGCCAATGCCGTCAAGGCCACCCTCGGCCCGAAGGGCCGCAACGTCGTGCTCGACAAGAGCTACGGCGCCCCGACCATCACCAAGGACGGCGTCTCCGTCGCCAAGGAAATCGAGCTTGCCGACAAGTTCGAGAACATGGGCGCGCAGATGGTCAAGGAAGTCGCTTCCAAGACTTCCGACAACGCCGGTGACGGCACCACCACCGCCACCGTGCTGGCACAGGCGCTGATCCGCGAAGGCATGAAGGCGGTCGCCGCCGGCATGAACCCGATGGACCTCAAGCGCGGCATCGACAAGGCCGTGACCGCCGCCGTCGCCGAGCTCAAGAAGATCTCCAAGCCCACCGCCGACGACAAGGCGATCGCCCAGGTCGGTACCATTTCGGCCAACAGCGACGAGTCGATCGGCAACATCATCGCCGACGCGATGAAGAAGGTCGGCAAGGAAGGCGTGATCACCGTTGAAGAAGGTTCCGGCCTGGACAACGAGCTCGACGTGGTCGAGGGCATGCAGTTCGACCGCGGCTACCTGTCGCCGTACTTCATCAACAACCAGCAGTCGATGTCGGCCGAGCTGGACGATCCGTTCATCCTGCTGCACGACAAGAAGATCTCCAACGTCCGCGACCTGCTGCCCGTGCTCGAAGGCGTGGCCAAGGCCGGCAAGCCGTTGCTGATCGTCGCCGAGGAAGTCGAAGGCGAAGCGCTGGCGACCCTGGTCGTCAACACCATCCGCGGCATCGTCAAGGTCGTCGCCGTCAAGGCGCCGGGCTTCGGTGACCGTCGCAAGGCGATGCTGGAGGACATGGCGGTGCTGACCGGCGGTACGGTGATCTCCGAGGAAGTCGGCCTGTCGCTGGAGAAGGCCACGATCAACGACCTGGGCCGCGCCAAGAAGATCCAGGTCACCAAGGAAAACACCACCATCATCGACGGTGCCGGCGAGACCGGCGACATCGAGAGCCGCATCAAGCAGATCAAGGCGCAGATCGAGGACACCTCCTCGGACTACGACAAGGAAAAGCTGCAGGAGCGCGTGGCCAAGCTGGCCGGCGGCGTGGCGGTGATCAAGGTCGGTGCCTCGACCGAGATCGAAATGAAGGAAAAGAAGGCCCGCGTCGAAGATGCCCTGCACGCCACCCGCGCTGCAGTGGAGGAAGGCGTGGTCCCGGGCGGCGGCGTCGCGCTGATCCGCGCGCTGCAGGCGCTGGGCGAGCTCAAGGGCGACAACGTCGACCAGACCCACGGCATCAACATCGCCAAGCGTGCGATGGAAGCGCCACTGCGCGAAATCGTCGCCAACTGTGGCGAGGAGCCCTCGGTCGTACTCAACGCGGTCAAGGACGGCAAGGGCAACTACGGCTACAACGCCCAGACCGGCGAGTATGGCGACATGATCGCGTTCGGCATCCTGGACCCGACCAAGGTCACGCGTTCGGCCCTGCAGAACGCAGCCTCGATCGCCGGCCTGATGGTCACCACCGAGGCGATGGTCGCCGAGCTTCCGAAGAAGGAAGAGCCGGCCATGGGCGGCGGCGGCGACATGGGCGGCATGGGTGGCATGGGCGGCATGGGCTTCTAAGCCGCCACTCCATGCAGCAAGTCGACCTGCAGCAAGTCGACATGTGCCAAGTCGACGTGTGCCAAGTCGACATGTGCCAAGTCGAAAAGAAAACCCCGCCGAAAGGCGGGGTTTTTCTTTGCGCGCCAGATGGCAATGCAGTGCCAACGGCCCGTGTAGAGTCGGCAGCTGCCCTGAGTCCAGCCACGGCGCTTGTGACCCAATACTTGTCATCCTGGGCGCGGCGAAGGACCCGCTTGTGTCCTGCACCCATCGAGAACCAGATCCTTCGCTGCGCACAGGATGACATCACGCAAGGGCGCGATTGCATGCAGGTCTTAGTGGTATGGGTCACGACAGCATGTAGCGCTCACTGGCTTGGCAACGCGTGGCCGGATATGGTGATGCCTGGCTAGGACACCGGGAAACGCGATGGTCCGTGGCAAGCGGCGGGACGAGGGGCTCGCAGGTTCAGGCCGCATGCGACTGGCTAACACCGGCGTCACTCGCGGTCGCAATTGCCCCGGTATGCCGCCGCGCCTACCGCCACTGGCCGCGCAATGAACGACTTCGTCCAAGAGCTCAGGCGTCGCAGCGTAATCCGCGTCGGTGGGCTTTACATGGCCGGTGCCTGGCTGCTGCTGCAGATCGCCGACACCGTGCTGCCCATGCTCGATGCGCCTGGCTGGATCGCGCGCACGCTGGTGTTTGCGTTGTTGATCGGGTTCGTGCCGGCCATGGTGCTGACCTGGGCTTTCGAGTGGACACCCAAGGGCCTCGTGCGCGAAGGCGATGCGCCACGCGACCAAGCTGCGGCAGTGCGCACCGGCAAGCGGCTGGATCGCTGGATCATGGTCGTACTCGCACTGGCGCTGGGCTACTTCGCGGTGGACAAATTCCTGCTCTCGCCCGAGCGCGAGCACGTGCAGATGCAGGCGGCGCGCAAGCAAGGCCGCACGGATGCCATCATCGATGCTTACGGCGACAAGTCCATTGCCGTATTGCCGTTCCGCGACATGAGCCAGAAGCAGGACCAGCAATACCTGTCCGACGGCCTGGCCGAGCAGGTGCTGGCGATGCTGGCGAAGATTCCCGAGTTGCGGGTGATCTCGCGCTCTTCGGCGTTCACCTTCCGGGATCAGAATGTTTCGATGGCGACGATCGCCGAGAAGCTGGATGTCGGTTACGTGCTGGAGGGTTCGGTCCGCCAGGCCGGTGATCGCGTGCGCGTCACGGTGCGGCTGGTCGAGGCGCGTTCGGACACCGACCTGTGGTCGGATGTCTACGACCGCCCCATGGATGACATCTTCGCGATCCAGGACGAGGTTGCCGCACGTGTCGTGGAGCAACTCAAGGTGAAGCTTGCCGGCGCGATGCCGCTGGTGCGCAAGACAGATCCCAACGCGTTCCAGCTCTATTTGAAAGCCTATGCGATACCGCTGGGGGACGAGGATTCGTACGATCGGCAAATCGAACTGTTCAAGCAGGCATTGGCCATCGATCCCCGGTACGTCGACGCGCTGAACGGGCTTGCCGCCGCCTATGGAAACATGGCTTCATTCGCATTGATGCCCGGCGATGAGGGCTACAGGTTGTCACGCGAGATGGCCAACAAGGTCTTGTCCGTCGATGCTGACAACAGCGAGGCCTTGGCCCAACTCGCGTACGTTGCCTTGCATTACGACGGTAACCTGTCGCTGGCGGCACGGTACATGCAGCGCGCGTTGGTGGGGGGCGTGACAAACCCCAACAACCTTACCGTGGCAGAAGAAATCCTCGAAAGCCTGGGCCGGATGGACGAGGCGGTCGCCATCGACGAGTACATCGTCTCGCACGACCCACTGGAGTCGAGCTGGTATTCACAGGTCGGGCTCACGTACCAGCAGGCGGGCATGCTCGACAAGAGCATCACATCCAGTCGCACCGCGCTGGAGCTGGATCCCGAGCAGCCCATCACCCATTTCACGATAGGGGTTTCGCTGCTGCTCCAGGGCGATGCGCAATTGGCACTGGATGAAATGCAACGGGAACCATTCGAGCTGTTCCGGCAGTTCGGCCTGGCCATGGCATACCAGAGCCTGGGCGAACATGAAAAATCCAATGCGGTGCTTGCCGAAATCGTCGCCAACTACGAGACGGACGCCGCCTACAACATCGCCTACGTCCACGCCTGGCGCGGCGAGCCTGATCAGGCGTTCGAATGGCTCGACAAGGCGATCGAGTACAAGGACCCGGGTCTGTCCACGATCCTCGTCGAGCCGCTTTTCGCCAAGCTGCATGACGATCCGCGCTGGCTGCCTCTGCTGCGCAGGGTTGGCAGGGCGCCGGAGCAACTGGCCAGGATCTCCTTCGTCGTCAACCTGCCCGGCGTGCATGGCGCGCGCGATGCGAAGGCCACTGAGGCGCCCTGATGGCAACCCTGGTCGACCTTCGTGACACGCTTCCAAGGCCAGGGCTGGCACCAGTCCCTCACTTCGCCTGCTTCAGGACGTTTTGGTTTGTGGTGCGCCGGGGCAGTGTTGAGTTGACCCTGGCGCCGGTATTGGAGGCAGGCGGTCCGGCCATGAGTGGTGGTGTCGAAGACTTGCCGTAAGGACATCACCATGGCTGGCCTGGCGGCCCTTTGAGGGATATGGTGGCGACTAGCCAGGACTCTAGGGGAAGAGCATGGTTGGCAGCAGGGGGCGGGACGAGAGGCGAGCACGGCACATGCGCAAGCGCGGGTCGGTTCAGTCATGACCGGCTTCATTGAAGAGATGAAACGCCGCAAGGTGATCCGCCTCGGGGGCCTTTACCTGGCAGGCTCGTGGTTGCTGTTGCAGATCGCCGACACCGTGCTGCCCATCCTCGACTCACCCGGCTGGGTCGCGCGCACGATGCTGTTGGTGCTGTTGATCGGGTTCGTGCCGGTGATGGTGCTGACCTGGGCCTTCGAATGGACACCCAAGGGCCTGGTGCGCGAAGGCGAGGAGCCACGCGACCCGGCGGCTGAAAAGCGCAGCGTCAAACGCCTGGATCGTTGGATCATGCTCGTGTTGGCGCTGGCGTTGGGCTACTTTGCCGTCGACAAGTTCCTGCTCTCGCCCGCGCGCGAGCAGGCGCAGATGCAGGTTGCGCGCAAGGAGGGCCGCACCGAAGCTATCGTTGCCGCATACAGCGACAAATCGCTCGCCGTGCTGCCGTTTCAAGACCTGAGCCAGAAACAGGACCAGCAATACCTCGCTGATGGCTTGGCCGAGCAGATGCTGGAGCTGCTTTCGAAGATCCGCGACCTGCGCGTGATCTCGCGATCGTCGGCGTTTTCATTCCGGGACAAGGACACCACTGTATCGACGATAGCGAAGATGCTCGATGTCGGCTATGTGCTGGAAGGGTCAGTGCGGCAAGCCGGTGACCGCGTCCGCATCACTGTGCATCTTATCGAAGCAAGCTCGGATACTGATCTATGGTCGGATACCTACGACCGATCAATGGAAGATATTTTTGCCATCCAGGACGAGATTGCGGCCGGAGTGGTGAAGCAGCTGGAGGTGAGGCTGTTAGGTAAGTTGCCACCGGTCCGCAAGACCAATCCCAAGGCGTTCACGCTCTACTGGAAAGCCGTGGCGATGCCATTGCCGGATGCCGACTCGTACGAGCGCCACATTGCTCTCCTCAAGCAGGCGTTAACTATCGACCCTCGATACGTTCCCGTCCTGGACGCGCTTGCGATCGCTTATGCAAGCCAAGCAAACTACGGAATGATCCCGGTCGAGGAAGGCTACAAGTTGTCGCGCGACACGGCCCACCAAGCACTGGCGATCAAACCTGACGACAGCCGCGCCTTGGCACAGCTCGCAGACATCGCCCTACGGCATGAAGGCAACCTGAAGCTCGCGGCGCAGTACATGCAGCGAGCGCAAGCGATCGGAGTGGATGACCTCAACAACCTCAATATCGCCGAAGACATCGCCAAGAGCCTTGGCCGGATGGACGATGCGGTGGCCATCAACGACTACATCGTCGCGCGTGACCCATTGCAGTCGATCGCATATTCCCAGGCCGGGATTGCCTACCAACAGGCGGGCATGCTCGACAAGAGCATCACATCCAGCCGAACTGCACTGGAACTGGAGCCTGGACAATCCGTCACCCACTTCATTATCGGCAGTTCGCTGCTGCTCCAGGGCCACGCGCAACTGGCCTTGACGCAGATGAAGTTGGAGCCGTTCGAGCCGTTCCGTCTGTTTGGCCTCGCGATCGTGCAACACAGTCTCGGCAACAAGTCGGAGTCCGATGCGGCGTTGGCCGAGACTGTCGCCAAATACGGCAAGGATGCGGCCTACAACATCGCCTACATCTATGCATGGCGAGGTGAGCGCGACAAGGCGTTCGAATGGCTCGACAAGGCGATCGAGTACAAGGACACCGGCTTGCCAATGCTCGCGGTCGAACCGCTGTTCGACAACCTGCACGATGATCCGCGCTGGCTGCCGCTCCTGCGAAGGCTTGGCAAGGCACCAGAAGAACTGGCAAAGATTGAATTTGTCATCGATCTACCCGAGTTCGATGGCACGCCTTATGAGGGCCGAGCGGATGCGCCTTGATTATGGGCGTGGTCAATTGGCATGGGGCACCATGATGGCGATGGTTGGGATTGACCATTTCCATGGTGAAGTCAAGGAATACCTCAGTTGAAGCGGAGTAAGTCAGGGTGGAGACGTTCGAGGCGGTAGTCGCCGAGCTGCCGAAGAAGGGCAATTCGGTCATGGCCATGGAAGCGCAATGCCGGCCTACCCAGAACTTGGCTACCTGGTTGCCTAGTGCGCGCCATCCATTGCCTTGATCATTAGCGGAGCACGGTCTTGGAATATGGATTGGTTCGTCATTAACGCAGGTGACTGCTGCGGACTCATGGCAGCGGACCTCGGTTATCCTCTTCTTACTCGTAGCATGGCCACACTTACAAACAGCAGAACGGCGCTGGTTGAGCCAGCGCCGTTCTGAAACTCCATCTGCCGCTTACTTGTCGCAACCAGCACCGACACCCGTCAGTGCGCGCCGGATCTCGCATTGGGCTTCCATAAACTTAGTTTGTAGTTCCTGGCTAATCTTGTTATTTGTCTCTTGACTAATCTTGTTATTCGTCTCCTGACTAATCTTATTACTCGTCTCCTGGCGGATCTTGTTGTTTGTTTCCTGCTGGATGCCTTCGTTATCGTAGGCTTGCACGCTGAAGGAAGCCAAGACGCCCACTGCCAGTGCGAAATAAACGGTTTTCATTGAAAGCCCCTTTTGATTGACGTTAAACACTGGACTGCCCAGCGCGTAGAGTTAGTCTGGACTGCAGCCAAACTTCCTGTCTAGCCTTGGCGGAGTGCGTATTCCGAGGTACATTAGCCAGTTTTTTTCGAACCTTCTGGCCTGTGGGGGGGCGGTTTTTTGTGAGCTGTAGGCATTCGACCAAGCCCGCTGAATGGTAATTTGTGTCATGAGTCTCATGAATGTTTGACGAATACTATGGCCCTGCCATTCCACATCGAATGTTTCATCAGACTTTCTGGAAAATCGAAGCGTCCTGTAATTTATTTCTGGCGCCTTGTCGGAGATGGATTCCCACGACCTTCCTCGCAAAGCGTCGCAGCCAAAAGTGGCAAGTAGAGCGGCCAGTCAGCTGATTGGTAAAATGGCCTTCCGCACGTATCTGATTTCCTCGCGTTGGTCGGGACAGCTTATAGTCCCGGCTCAGGTATTCATCCAGGGATGCAGATGCAGGACAGTGATGCGCTGATCATCGGCGGCGGCCACAACGGTCTGGTCTGCGCTGCCTATCTGGCTGCTGCCGGATTGAAGGTGCGCGTGCTGGAACGCCGCGGCATCGTCGGCGGTGCCGCGGTCACCGAGGAGTTCCATCCCGGCTTCCGCAACTCGACAGCGAGTTACACCGTCAGCCTGCTCAATCCGATGGTCATCCGTGACCTGCGACTGGCCGAGCATGGCCTTCGCGTGGTCGAGCGGCCGTATGCGAATTTCCTGCCACTTCCCGATGGCCGGTCGTTCCGCCTCGGTGGCGAGCACACGCAGGCAGAAGTCGCCAAGTGGTCCAGGCGCGACGCCGAACGCCTGCCGGAGTACTACGCGATGCTCGACCGCGTCGTCGGCGTGCTGCGCGAGTTGATGGTGCGCACGCCGCCCAACGTGTCGGACAGTTTCGTGCTCGCCGACTGGCTGGCGTCGCTTAACGTCGCCAGGCAGCTCAAGCACCTGGACATGCGGGGGCGCCGCGACCTGCTGGACCTGTTCACCAAATCGGCGGGCGAGCTGCTGGATGCGTATTTCGAGTCGGACCCGTTGAAGGCGGCGCTGGGTTGGGATTCGGTGGTCGGAAATTTCGCCAGTCCGTACACGCCCGGGTCGGCCTACGTGTTGTTGCACCATGTGTTCGGCGAGGTCAACGGCAAGTCGGGCGTCTGGGGCCATGCCATCGGCGGCATGGGCGCGATCACGCAGGCGATGCGCGCCGAGTGCGAGTCGCGCGGCGTCGTGATCGAGACCGACGCCGGTGTCGCGCAGGTGCTGGTCGAGCACGCTCAAGGCAAGCAGGGCAAAGCCGTTGGCGTGCGGCTGGAGGACGGGCGCGAGCTGCACGCCGACATCGTCGTATCCAACCTCAATCCCAAACTGCTCTACCAGAAGCTGGTCGCGGCCGAACACCTGGATGCGGACACCACGCAACGCATCGACCGCTACCGTTGCGGGTCGGGCACGTTCCGCATGAATGTGGCGCTGTCCGAGTTGCCCGACTTCACCGCGATGCCGGGCACCCAACTGCAGCCGCATCACCAGAGCGGGATCCTGATCGGGCCGTCATTGCGCTATTTCGAGCAAGCCTATTTCGACGCCAAGTCCAGGCAGTACAACGCCGGCTGGGCGCGCGAGCCGATCGTCGAGCTGGTGATTTCATCGACACTGGACGACACGCTCGCACCACCGGGGCAGCACGTCGCCAGCCTGTTCTGCCAGCAGGTCCACCCGGACGTGGATGGCGGTTGGGACGCGCACCGCGACACCGTGGCACGACTGATGATCGACACCATCGATGCCTACGCTCCCAACTTCAAAGCCAGTGTGCTGGGTTACAAGGCGCTGTCGCCGCTGGACCTGGAGCGGACCATGGGGCTGGTCGGGGGCGACATCTTCCATGGCTCGCTGGGGCTGGACCAATTGTTCAGCGCGCGGCCGCTGCTGGGACAGGGCAATTATCGTGGCGCGCTGAGACAGCTGTACCTGTGCGGCTCCGGTACCCATCCCGGGGGCGGCGTGACCGGTTTGCCGGGCCGCAATGCCGCCCGTGAAATCCTGCGTGACTGCCGTCGTGGACCTCGTCCGGACTGAGCATTATTGAACCTTGGAGTTCATTTTTTTTGCAGTGCAGCGTGCATCCGGAATAACGATTCCTTCACGATAGTCCCGCACCCGACGTGGGGGAGGGAGCAGGCCCGTTACCGGATTCGTCCGGTGCGGGCTTTTTAATGTCCGGGTGCTGGCGAGCGCTCCGTGTCGCTTTGGGCACCGCGCCCATCACGTCAGGATTGTCATCCCGGGCGTAGCGAAGGATCTGCTGCACCTGCTCTTCGTAGGAGCGGCTTCAGCCGCGAGCGTTTGATCTGGATTCGGCTGTTGTAGGAGCGACGTAAGTCGCGATGGATCTCACCGGAGACCTTATCGCGACTTACGTCGCTCCCGCAAAGGCGAAAAGTAAAGCCAGATCAAACGCTCGCGGCTGAAGCCGCTCCTACAAACAGCACAACCCTGGCCTCGCCCAGCGATGACGCGGCTGGGCAGCCCATGGCATGCCAGAATCGTCCCGTGCCCATGCCCCCTGCCATCCAGTCGATCGCAACCCGTGCCCTGGAGCGCCTGCGGGCAGGGTCGCCAGTCAACGCCGACCTGCTTTCCAGCGAGGAGGCAACGGCGCAGGTCGACCCGGGTCGCGGTCGCCAGCGACTTCGCAGTCGACACGCTGGTCCGGCAACCCGGCCTGCTCGGGCAGCTGCTGTCCGACGCGCACACGCGACCGGCCGCCCCGGACCTGGGTCCGGACAACCGCGCCCAATGGCCGGCGCTGCTGCGCCGCTACCGCACCGCCGAGTCCACCCGCCTGGTGTGGCGTGACGTGTTGGACCTGGACGATGTCGACGCGACCCTGGCTGGAACCACCGCCCTGGCCGAAACCTGCCTGCAGGTCGCACTGGCCGCGGTCGAGGCCGATGTCGCGCAGCGCCACGGCGTCATCCGCGACGCCGACGGCGCTGTCCAGCGGCTGGTGGTGCTGGCGATGGGCAAACTCGGAGGCCGCGAGCTCAACTTCTCCTCGGACATCGACCTGGTCTACGGCTACGAGGCCGATGGCGATAGCGACGGTCCACGCCCGCTGGTCGCCGAGCAGTACTACAGCCGCCTGGGCCAGCAATTGTCCAAATTGCTGGATGAGGTCACCGCGGACGGCTTCTGCTTCCGCGTCGACCTGCGCTTGCGGCCGTATGGCAATGCTGGCCGGGTGGCGTGGTCGTTTGCCGCAATGGAGCAGTACTTCCAGCGCGAGGGCCGCGACTGGGAGCGCTACGCCTGGCAGAAGGCGCGGCCGGTGGCTGGCGACCTTGCGGCAGGCGATCGATTCCTGGAGACCCTGCGTCCGTTCGTCTATCGACGCTACCTGGATTACGGCGCGCTCGACGGCCTGCGCGCGATGAAGGCGGCGATCGCCGCCGAGGTCGCGCGCAAGGAACTGGCCGATGACATCAAGCGCGGGCCTGGTGGCATCCGCGAAATCGAATTCCTCGCGCAGGTGCTGCAACTGATCCGTGGCGGCCATGAGCACGCCTTGCGCAAGCGCAGCCTGCTGTCCGCGTTGCAGGCGTTGCAGCAGGCCGGGCATATCGAGCCCGACGACGCCGCCATGCTGGCGCAGGCCTATCGATGCCTGCGTCGCGTGGAAAACCGCCTGCAGATGCTACGCGACCGGCAACAGCACGCCTTGCCGGAAGACACGCTGGATCGCATCCGCATCGCCCTTGGCCTGGGTTATGAAGACTGGACAGCGCTGCGCACCACGCTCGACGCGACCCGTGAGGACGTCACCGCCGAGTTCGACAGGCTGTTGGCACCACGGCAGGCGCGTGGCGAGCGCGGTGCCCTGGCACCCTACTGGCGCGCGCTGCCCGATGCCGGTGATCCGTCGGCATTGTCGGACGCCGGCTTCGAGCACGCCGCTGCCGCGGATGCCAGCCTGCGCGACCTGGCGCGTGCGCCAGCGCTGCGGACATTGTCCGATGCGGCCCGCGCGCGCCTGGACCGGGTCATGCCGGCCCTGCTGACCGCCGCGGCAAAAACGCCCAACCCCGCGGCCACGCTGTACCGCCTGTTGCCGCTGGTGCACAACATCCTGCGCCGGGCCAGTTACCTCGCCTTGCTCGACGAACAACCACCCGCGTTGCAGCGCCTGGTCGATGTGCTGGCACGCAGCGCGTTTCTTGGTGACCGCCTGGCCGCGCATCCGCTGTTGCTCGATGAATTGCTGGACGTGCGCATCAGTGGTTCGCTGCCGGGACGCGATGCCATGTTGCCAGCCTGCGAAACCGCACTGGCGTACGACGACACCGAAGCCGTCCTGCAGGCACTCAACGAAGTGCGTCATGCGCTGAGCTTCCGCATCGCCCTGGCGACGCTGGACGGCCGCCAGGACGCGCAGGACAGCGTACGGCAACTGGCCTGGCTGGCCGATGCGGTGGTCGCGGTGGTACTGCAGCTGGCGCAGCGCGAAATGGCACACGGCCACGGCCGCATCGACGATGCGCGCTTTGCGGTGGTTGGATACGGCAGCCTGGGCGGGGAGGAGTTGGGCTTTGGTTCCGACCTGGACCTGGTGTTCCTGTATGCAGCCGACGCGCAGGCGCAGTCAAACGGCAAGCGGCCACTGGATGCATCGCGTTGGTTTGCGCGCCTGGCGCAGAAGGTGGTTTCACTGCTGGACACGGTGACCGCCGCCGGACGGCTGTTCGAGGTCGACGTGCGACTGCGTCCGGACGGTGGCAAAGGATTGCTGGTGTCGCCGCTGTCTGGATTCGCCGCATACCAGCGCGAACGCGCGTGGACGTGGGAGCACCAGGCACTGGTACGCGCGCGCTGTGTTGCCGGCGATGCGGAGTTGTGTGCACGGTTCGAGCAGGTGCGCGATGACGTACTGGCCCGTGGGCGTGACGGTGAAGTCCTGCAGCAGGACGTGACCAGGATGCGGGCGAAGATGCGCGCGGAACTCGACCGCAGCAGGCAGGGCGATATCGATGCCGATGTGGATCCTGGCACTGTCGGGTTCGACCTCAAGCAGGGCAGTGGCGGCCTGGTGGACCTGGAGTTCCTGATGCAATACCTGGTGCTGCGCGAGGCCTCGTCGCACCCCGCGCTGTGCAGTGCACGCGACACACCGGGCCAGCTGGAGGCCCTAGGCAAGGCCGGGGTGCTGGACGCCGATAGCGTGTCGGCCCTGCAACGGGCGCACGCCGTGCTGCTGGATGCCGCCTTGCATTGCACGTTGGATCGCAGGCCAAGGGTCGTGCCGGAAACCGAGTTGATTGCGGGTGCCCGCGAATCAATCCGAGAAGCCACGAGCGCGCAAAACCTGCGCTTCTCATGACCTGGATGTCGTAGGAGCGGCTTCAGCCGCGAGCTGTTGCTACTGCCGTTGCTTGCGCCTTTGTGTGAGCGATGTGAGTCGCGATCAGGTGCCCCGGAAATCAATCGCGACTCACCTCGCTCCTACAAAGGCGCAGGCCAGGAGCAGGATCACGAGCTCGCGGCTGAAGCCGCTCCTACAACCGCAGGCGTTCACGTACTTGCGCGGCTACCCGGGCGGTTTCGCGCAGCGGCTCGGAGTCAAATGTCGCCAACACGGCATCCATCGACCGGATGCGGCCACGGTCGTTGAGCGACGACAGGAACGTCGCGATGCGCCCGCTGGCGCGGACCGGGTCGAACACGAACACAGGCACGGTGGTCGCACAGGCTTCCGACACCATGTTGACCGAGTCCGGCGTACACACGATGCGGTCGGCCCAGGCCAGCAGGCCCGGGTAGGGGTTGGCTCCATCGGCATCGTCCAGCCACATCACGCCGATCGCGCCGGCATAGCGCCGTCGCAAGGTCTCGCGCATGGCGCGTGGCGTGCGCCGCGATGCCGTCAACAGCACGCTGCCACCGTCGCGCGCAAGCACCGCATCCAGGCGTTCCAGCAAGGCATCCAGCGCGACCTCGTCAAAGCGTACCTGCGCGCCCGGGCCGCCGATCAGGACTGCAGTGCGGGGTCCGGGCAATTGCCCCAGCGGCGCAAAGTCGGCACGCGCCTGGGCCAGCCACAGGTCGTCGACCGGGTGCAGGCTGCCGAGCAAGGTGACCACGTTGTCGCCGCGCAAGCTGTCGTGCTCGGGCACGACGACCACGTCCCAGTGTCGCGATGCGATCCGCGGGTCGAGGATCTGCACGGTCTTCGCGCCGCGCCTGCCCAGCAACCGGGTCGCCAGCGCCGCTTGCCGGCCGCAACCAATGGCCAGCGCGGGGGGGTGCCGCAATGCCATTGCAAAGCCCGTGCCGAATGCTCCCGTGCTCCCTGGCCAGCAACGTGGCGCCAGCCACCGCGCAAGGGCGCCTGGCTGCAACGTCCATGCCCGTTCCGGCACGATGCCGGTCGCCATGGCCAGCGCCTCTGCCTGTCGGACGTTGCCGGCCTTGCCGTCGCTGAGCGTCCACGCCAGCGCTGGTGAATGCGTGCCTGCCGGGCTGGTGGTCGGGTTGGCGTTGATCGAGGTGGGCTTGCCGTGTGTTGATCGTTCCATGATTGCGACCAATACGTTGCGTGGACAGGGGGTGTAGCAGGATGAAGGGCACTCTACACTGCCCCATCCGCCGTGATCTGCCGGCCAACCTACCAACAGGACGCCCGATGCCAAATTCGCCGTTCAATCCCGACATTGATCCCTCCGCGCTGGACCAGCTGTTCCGCAAGGCCCGTACCTACAACGCTTTTGATGGCGAGGTCAGCGACGACCTGCTGCATCGGATCTACGATCTGATGAAGTTCGGGCCGACCAGCGCCAACCAGTCGCCGGCGCGCTTTGTCTTCCTCAAGTCAAAGCAGGCCCGGGAAAAGCTCGAACCGGCACTGGACGAGGGCAATCGCGCCAAGACCATGGCCGCGCCGATGGTGGTGATCATCGGACATGACCTGGACTTCCACGAAAAGCTTCCGTACCTGTTTCCGCACACCGATGCCAAGGCCTGGTTCGACGGCGACCTGGACAAGCGCAAGGAAAATGCCTTTCGCAACGGCAGCTTGCAGGGTGCGTATTTCCTGATCGCCGCGCGCGCACTTGGACTGGATTGCGGCCCCATGACCGGCTACGACCACGAGATGGTCGATGAGATCTTCTTCAAGGGCACGCAGATCAAGTCCAACTTCCTGGTCAACCTGGGGCATGGCGATCCAGCAAGTATCTTTCCGCGCTCGCCGCGGCTTGGTTTTGATGAGGCTTGCCGGATCGAGTAAGCGCGATAGCGAGGCCTTCACCGGGCGTCGTTTCCGCGCAGGCGGTCATCCATCTAGACCGTCATTCCCGTGAAGCGGGAGTCCACCTTGAAAGTCATTCCCGCGAAGGCGGGGATCCACCTCAAAAGTCATTCCCGCGAAGGCGGGGATCCAGTGACTTTCGATTTTCTCTCGCAAGGATCAAACGCTTTCACGCTGTCGCGCGCGTTCATTTCTTTTGGAAAGGCTCAAAAGAAACGAACCAAAGAAAACGCCTGTCCCCGACACCGCTCACTCGCGGTGTGCGGTCCTATCGCAATTTTCGGACTCGCCCTCGTGGCTCGGTCCGAAGACGGCGGACATCCCTGTCCGCCGCCCTCCGGGTTTCCGGATGCTGTGCGTGGTTGATTCCATATTGAGTGCGAAAAGCGAAAAGCGAAAAGCCGAGCTGTCATCCCCGCGCAGGCGGGGATCCATGGACGTGAACGCCTGCAATCCGGATTCATGGCTCGCTCTGGCCAGGATGACTTCCCGCACCAAGCATCACTCCCCCAAACAAACTTCAGGAGATTTCCATGTCATCGACCACAGCACCACGCACCTTGCTGCAACACTTCTCACTGGCCATCGTCCTGGCCTTGCTGTCGGCAACAGCCATGGCCGCGCCACGGACCTACCAGCTCGATCCCAACCACACCCAGGTGCTGGTGCGTTGGGAGCATTTCGGCTTCTCGCACCCCAGTGCAAATTTCGGGCAGGCCGAAGGCACGCTGGTCTACGACGCGGACGATGTCCCCGCATCCAGCGTCAATGTGCTGTTGCCGCTGTCAGGCCTGGACACCTTCGTCCCGGCCTTGGACAAGCATCTGCGTGGCGAGGATTTCTTCGATGCCGAGCAGTATCCGGTGATCACGTTCGACAGCACGAAGGTCGAGACGGCAGGCGAGGGCAAGCTCAAGGTCACTGGTGACCTGACCATCAAGGGCGTGACAAAAGTCGTGGTGCTCGACGTGACCCTCAACAAGGTCGCCGTGCAACCGATGACCAAGCGACCGGCGATCGGTTTTGATGCGACCGCAACGATCAAGCGCAGCGATTTTGGCATCGACAAGTTCGTGCCCAACGTCAGCGACGACATCACGTTGCGCATCACCACCGAGGCAAGTGTGCCAGCATCCGGGGCTGGCAAGTAACCAGTTACCAGGACACCACGCATGCAGAGCATCCGCACCGCCGATGGGCGCGGCCACACGCAGACCGATTGGCTCGATAGCCGGCATGGGTTTTCGTTTGGCCAATACCACGACCATGACTGGATGGGATTTGGCCCGCTACGGGTGTTCAACGAGGACCGGGTCGCCCCGGGCGCCGGGTTCCCGTCGCATGGCCACGCCAACATGGAGATCCTCAGCTATGTGCTGTCGGGTGCTTTGGCGCACCAAGACGACAGTGGTGGCCGGGGCGTGCTGCACGCCGGTGAAATGCAGTGGATGAGTGCAGGACACGGGATCAGCCACAGCGAGTTCAATGCCTCGCAGGTGGAGCCGGTGCATTTCCTGCAGGTCTGGATCCAGCCCGATCGCGTGAATGCGCCACCGGCACATGCACAGCGTGCCTTTGATCCGGCCGCGCGACGTGGGCGCTGGGCGTTGCTGGTGTCGCCCGACGGCGGCGATGGCAGCCTGGCGATCCGGCAGCAGGCGTGGGTACGTGGTGTGCAGCTGGGCGATGGTGAGTCGGTGGTTGCGCCGCTGGATGCCGGGCGGCGCTATTGGCTGCACGTGGCCCGGGGTACGGTGGCTGTTGGCGACCGGGAGTTGCATGCCGGGGATGCGCTAGGGGTTGCCGAAGAAGGCGGGGCACTGGATTTGACTGGCGTGGGCAGCACGGTGGCGGATGTGTTGCTGTTTGACCTGCCGGGTTGAGGTGGCTTTGCTCTTTCCACGCAAAGGTCAAACGCTTTTGCGCTGACGCGCGAGTTCCCCAAGCCCTGCAATGCTTGTGAAATGCCTCGTCATTCCCGCGAAAGCGGGGTTTTTGGCAGACGCATGTCTGTCCATACAGTGACTTGGCTCTCCCCCCGCAAAGACCAAACGCTTTCACCCTGTCGCGTCAGTTCCTCAGGCTCCGTCATTCCCGCGCTGGCGGGGTCTTTTGGCAGACGCATGTCTGTCCATCCATGGACGTTGCTCTTTGCACGCGAAGACCAAACGCTTTCACGCTCTCGCGCGAGTTCCTCAAGCCCCGTCATTCCCGCGCTGGCGGGGTCTTTTGGCAGACGCATGTCTGTCCATCCATGGACGTTGCTCTTTGCACGCAAAGATCAAACGCTTTCACGCTGTCGCGCGAGTTCATTTCTTTTGGAAAGGCTCGAAAGAAACGAACCAAAGAAAACGCCTTTCCCCGACACAGCGCATCCGCGATCGGTGGGTATATCGGAATTTTCGGACTCGCCTTTGCCGGCTACGCCGTCAAAGACCGGCCCGCGCCAGCGGCGCGGGCGTTCACCGGTGCGCGAGCCGATGGTTCGCCAGCCGCCCCGGCTCACCCACGGCTCGGTCCGAAAACGGCGGACATCCCTGTCCGCCGCCCTACGGGTTACCGGATGCTGTGCGTGGTTGACTCGATATGCGAAGCCAAAAGCCAAAAGCCAAAAGCCAAAACACAACACCGAAGCGCAGTCTTGGTAGCAAATCGCAGCGGTGCCCGTCCGTTTGACCGACAACCCTGCCAACGCAGGGATCCGCGCCTCCATGATCAAAATGGTTTCCGGTTTTCGCCGGAACGGCGGATGTTTTTTTGCCGCTGCTCTGCTGTGTTGCTGTTCGCCTTTAGTCGGTAATTCACCCGGGACATCGACCCGACGCCCATGGCGCGGTGGATACGGATCTCCACCCTGCCTGGATCGTGCCTTTGGGCGGCGTGGCGCAGGTTGCGGGCGACGGGCTCGCGCTACGACGGACGTCTACGTTGATGGCGTGCTCCGGCAAGCTCCGCCGACACCACACGGGCCGCGCATCATTCCATCAACTTCGCCCATCCCTCCATGCCTTCGATATTCGACACCACGATCTTGACGCAGACCAGCAGCGGCACCGCCAGCAACAGGCCGATGATCCCCCACAACCAGCCAAATACCATCAGCGCCAGGATCAGGATCAATGGCGACAGCCGCATCCTCGCGCCCAGTACGATCGGGGTCACCAGTTGTCCTTCCAGCGTGTGCAGTACCAGGTACATGCCAGCCGGCAACAGGGCCTGCCAGGTCTGGTCAAAGGCGACGAATCCCATGAGCAGCATGATCATGATCCCGATCAGCGGGCCGACGTAGGGTGCAAAGTTGAGTACCGCCGCCATCGTGCCCCACAACAGGGCTTCGTCCATCGGCACGCCCACGAAGTAGAGCGCCATGGCAAAGGCCAGGCCCAACAGCACGTTGATGATGCTGATGGTCAGTACGTAACGTGATATCTCGCGCTCGATCGACTGCAGGATGCTGACCGTGATCTTTTTCTGTTGACGGCTGGGCAACAATGCGAGCGCATGGCGTTGCAGCGCTTGGCCGTAGACCATGAAGAAGAACGTCAGCAGCACCACCGCCAGTACCGAGGCGATCATCCTCGGGGTGGCGGTCAGCGCCTTGTAAGGATCGTTGACCTCGGTCTTGATCACCGGCTGTGGCTTGGATGAGGCTTCGCCGCCTGCGGCGCGGGCGATGTTCTCGGCGGCCTTGTTGGCCTCCTGTACGGGCTTGACCAGGTTGCGCATCTTCGGCGCCAGGTCGTGCATCTGTCGCGGGACCTGCCGGATCCATTCGCTGGCCGGCTCGTAGACCATGCGGCCCAGTTGCACGGTACCGGCCAGACCCACCACGATCACCAGCAACGCGCCGATGAACCGCGGCACCCACACACGTTTGAGCAGGCGCAGGATGGGATTGCCGACCAGGGCGAAGAACATCGCCAGCAATACGGGCAGCAGCAGGCCTTGCGCCGCCCACATCGTGTAGGCGACGGCCAGGGTGGCCAGCAGGATGATGGATGTGGGGGCGCGCGGACGTGGCCGCGTTGGGCGATCGCCGGAGCCGATGGAGGGGTCGTCCGCTTGCGGATCGACCGGGGGCTCGTGCGCAGTTGTGTTCAATCCATCGGCCTCAGGCGTCACCGCTGGCGGACTGGGCAACCCGAGCCGGGGCAGGCGTCGATGCGTGCGCCGTGCTGTCGTGGGCCGTGCTGTCCTGGGCGGTGCTGTCGTGGGAAGCGACGTGCCCAGGGGCGCCACGCGCTGACTGGTGTGGAGGCGATCGGGGATGCGGCGGGGGTGGCGGCGGACAGTCGGCGGCATCCTGCGCCGCCTCGGCCGCTTCGCTTGCCTGCTTGGCGGCATCATCTGCGCGGTTGATGGCAAACAGGCCCGACACCGCGCTCATGAGTCGCAGGGTCGATGCCGCGCTGACATGCTTGGCCGGTTGCACGCGGCCAGTGGCGAAACCGGACACCAGCCCAGCCACCATGATCCGCCCCGGTGTCCAGGCAGCGTGCCAGGTGGCCTTGAACTGGCGCCAGTCGGCGGCGCCTTGGCGCTCCCGCGCTTCCAGCGCACCTTCGGCCTGTTTTACTTTTTCGATCAGGGCTTCAAAACTCATGGGCCTTCAAAACTCATGCGTTGGTTTCGGATGTCTGCATCACTGCGATGGGGCAGGCAACAAGGGCACGACTTGGGCGACTGTCCCGGGTGCCTGGTCATGGCGGCGTGACGTCCACGCCCATGCCCTTCTTGACGGGCTTGTCGTGCGTGGCCCTGGAAAACGCCTGTGCCGAATCGTCGCTCGACTGCTGCGAGGCGGTATCGGCAATCAGTCCGGCCAGTTCGCCGATGCCCAGGCGCGACAATTGTCGGCGGGTCGCCTTCATCCGCGTGTGGTCGAAGTAGCGTGTCGCCAACCAGCAGGTCAGCGCAGTGGCCACGAGGCTCAGCGCTGCAGTCAGCAGCAACGACCAGGTCCAGGTCAAACCGGTGTGGCGCGACAAAAAGGTGATCAGCGCTGCCATCAGCAACAGCCATGCGGATGCGCCAAACACGATGGCCGCACCGGTCAGTGCCAGCGTGCGCCCGAAGGCGCTGCGCGCCAGCGAGACGTCGGCCGATACCAGGATCCGCAGTGCGCTGGCAGCTTGCTTGCCTGCACCCAACGTGGCCGCGCCGGTATCGCGCAGCTCACGCAGTGCATCCAGCACGTCGGGTGCCGCGTCCTGGTCCTGGGATGCGTCGGCGTCGTTGGTGTGGTCGCCTTCCGGCGAGCCCGTCTCCATCGACGCGGTTACTTGTCGCTGCTGCGTGCGAGCTTGGCGATGATCCAGCCGGTCGCGAAGGCCATGCCAAACGAGGCCAGTGGGCGTTCGCGGATCAGGTCCGAGGCGCTTTCGATCAGGTCGCGGCCCTTGTCCATCAGCGCATCGACCTGTTCACCACCGGCGGCACCAAACTGTTCGGCCGCGGCAATGCCGGCCAGGGCGCTGTCGGCCAGGTCGGATTTCATCTGCGCCTTGCCCAGGCGCGCTTCGTCACCGGCGGCGTGGGCTGCGCCCTTGATGGCACTGCCGGCATGGCCAGCGGCGTCCTTGAGGTGGCTACCGGCTTCGCCGAGGTTGGATTTGACGTTTTCAGAGGCAGTGGGGCTCATGTCGATCTCCTTGTTGGGGGGCGCGCGGCCGGGTCAGGCCGCAGTCACGCCACACGATACGACGAGCGATGTCGTGATGCCGTCACGGCCCTGGGCTCAATGGCTATCCACCAGTCGCCCGGTCACTGGGCGCCGATGACAGTCGGTTTTACATCTGCCGGCTTTGACTACTGCATGACCACGTCGTACTGCCGATTGGCGCGTACGATCCGCAGTGCCAGCTGCGCGGGTGCCGTGTCGAACGTCAACCGGAAGCTGGGCAGGTCGTCAAAACGGCCACTGGTGGCAGCGATCACGACATCCCCCGGACGCAGGTGGTTGCTGGCGGCACGGCTGCCCCGGTCCACGCTATCCACCAGCACGCCACTGGCGCCCGACTGGCGCAGGTGCTCGGGCAGTTCGGCAAAGCTGGCACCGGCCAGGCGCGGGTCCAGGCTGGCGCCGGGCAGAGCGCGTGGCTGCTCGTGCAGCGTCGTGGTCAGCTTCAGTGGCTTGCCGTCGCGGCGCACGTCCAGCACGACCTTGGCGCCGACATTCTGCAGGCCCTCGAAGTTGCGCAGGGTGTCGCGGTCGTCGATGCGCTGGCCATTGGCCGCGACGATCACGTCCCGCTGCAAGAGCCCGGCCTTGGCTGCGGCCGAACCCGGGTACACACGCGTCACCACCGCACCGCGCGCCGCATCCAGCCCCAGGCCGTCGGCCAGGCGCGCATCCACGTCCTGGGTGTCGATGCCCAGCGTGCCGCGTTTGACCACGCCGCCGTTGTCGAGCAACTGCTGCATCACGTTGCTGGCCAGGTTGGACGGGATCGCAAAGCCAAGGCCGATGTTGCCGGCCATCGAGCCACGCGGGTTGAAGCTGGCGGTATTGATGCCGACCAGCTGGCCCTGCAGGTTGACCAGCGCGCCACCGGAGTTGCCCGGGTTGATCGAGGCATCGGTCTGGATGAAGTTCTGGAAGCCCAGCCCGCGCAACCCGCTACGCCCCACTGCCGAGACGATGCCCGAGGTCACCGTCTGGCCGATGCCAAACGGATTGCCGACCGCGACCACGAAGTCGCCGACCTGCAACTGGCTGCTGTCCGCCAGCGGGATCTGCGCCAGCGGCGTGTCCTTGGGCACAGCGATGCGCATCAGTGCGACGTCGGTGTCCGGGTCGGAGCCGATGAACTCGGCCTTCATGGTGCGGCCGTCAGCCAGGGTCACCGAGACTTCGTCCGCACCTTCGATGACGTGGTGGTTGGTCAGGACCAGCCCCTGCGCGGCATTGACGATCACGCCCGAGCCCAGCGACTGGCTGATCCGGTCCTGGCTGAGCTGCGGAAACATCCGCTGGAACACCGGATCATTGCCAAACGGGCTCACTCGCACATGCTGCTGGCTGTGCACGCTGACCACGGCCGGCATCACCTGCTTGAGCATCGGTGCCAGTGACGGCAGTGGTTGCCCGGCCACCGCGCTGGGCAGCGCTGCGGTGGTGGGGATGGCTGCCGCGGCTTGCGGTGCGGGGGTGGGCGACTCGGCCTGGGCCGGCGTGGCCAGTGACTGCTGCATCGCGATCGCGGCAAACCCGCCAAACGCGGCCGCCGCGACCAGGGCGAGCACGACGCCAAGCTGGCGGGCGCGGGACGTACGGGAGCGCGGTGTCGAAGCAGGAGTCGAACTATTGGAAGCTGGGCGCATCTTGGGAATCATCCGGATGAACAGGTGGTTGTAACGGGTGGGCATGGGCCTTTGGCCAAGCCATTGTGACGAGGCCAGAATGACCGGGCCAGAGTGAACGGCCCATTTTGAACCAGGCAGGGTCAGACCACCGCAGCGGCATTCAGTTTCAGCCCCGCGCGTTTAATCTGCCATTAACCACCACCCAGCCAAGGGCCGCCGTCGCAGGAGCGGCTTCAGCCGCGAGCTCCTGGCCACTGGCCCACGCACTGCCTGTCACACGCCAGTACCGCATTCCTCCAAAGCCCTGGGATCCCCGGCGTGAGCGCCTGGGCGGGCACCCGTACCTACCACTTCCAACACCCCAACAGCCCCTCAAACGCATCTTCTGCAACCCCTCCAGGCATTTACCCGAAGACCTCGCCAACCGACCTCAAAACGGGTTGACACCATCCGCGCCCACGGGTAGCTTGGACTCCCGCACCCCACTACATATTGGGGTCTGTGGTGCAGGTAAAACCCAAGCATTGGGGTTCATGCCGAGGCAGTACCGGCGCAACTGGGGGCGGCCATGAGCAAGGTATTACCCGGTAAACCAGCCCGAAAAGCAGCAAAAGCGCGGCACACCGCGGCACGCAAGGCGTGATCGTGGTCATGGCGCACGGCTGCATGCTTCCCGACGGCATGCGCCTGGATCCCCTGTTCGTCGGCGGCGCAGGGGTGGCAGGCGACCCATACGAGCGGCAACACGCAACACCTGCAGGCAGCAACCAGTAACAACACCAGACAAGACCAATGGATCGCGGTGCAGCCGCGGCCCGCAATACCTAGGGAGATACAACAGGCATGAGCACGGCACGCCTCGAGGCGGTTCGCAAATCCAGCACTGGCCAAGCCAGCGTCGGGTCGGTCAACGACACCCGGAACATCCCGATGCAGCCCGCATCGGCTGATATCTGGGACAAGAAGTACCGCCTCAAGACCAAGGCCGGCGACGCCGTGGACCCGGACATCGACAGCACCTACCAGCGCGTCGCCCGCGCCCTGGCCGATGCCGAGCCCACCCCCGAACTGCGCGAGACCTGGAACGAGCGCTTTGTCTGGGCGCTGCGCCGTGGTGCGATCCCCGCCGGCCGCATCACGTCCAACGCCGGTGCGCTGGCGCACAAGCCCGCCACCAGCACCATCAACTGCACCGTGTCGGGCACCATCACCGACTCGATGGACGGCATCCTGGACAAGGTCCACGAGGCCGGGCTGACGTTGAAGGCCGGCTGCGGCATCGGCTACGAGTTCAGCACCCTGCGTCCGCGCGGCGCATTCGTCGCTGGTGCCGGCGCGTACACCTCCGGCCCGATGTCGTTCATGGATATCTACGACAAGATGTGTTTCACCGTCTCGTCCGCCGGCGGCCGCCGCGGCGCGCAGATGGGCACGTTCGACGTCAGCCATCCCGACGTCAAGGATTTCATCCGCGCCAAGCGCGAGGATGGCCGCCTGCGCCAGTTCAACCTGTCGCTGCTGATCACCGACGGTTTCATGGAAGCCGTCGCCGACGACGCCGACTGGCCGCTGGTGTTCCCGATCAACGCCAAGGAAAAATCCGACGTCGACCTCAACGACGCCGACACCATCGTCTGGCGCGACTGGCCCCAGCACCAGAACTACGTCGTCCGCGACGACGGCCTGGTCGCCTGCAGGATCTACGGCCACATCAAGGCGCGGCACCTGTGGGACATGATCATGGTGTCCACCTATGACTACGCCGAACCGGGATTCATCCTGATCGACCGCGTCAACGAGATGAACAACAACTGGTGGTGCGAAAACATCCGCGCCACCAATCCCTGCGGCGAGCAGCCGCTGCCGCCGTATGGCGCCTGCCTGCTGGGCTCGGTCAACCTGACCAAGTTCGTGCAGGACCCGTTTACCGACAAGGCCCGGTTCGACTGGGACGAGTACCGCGAGGTCGTGCGCGTGTTTACCCGCATGCTGGACAACGTGGTCGAGATCAACGGCCTGCCGTTGCAGCAGCAGCGCGACGAGATCGAGCGCAAGCGCCGCCACGGCATGGGCTTTTTGGGCCTGGGCAGCACGATGACCATGCTGCAGATGCAGTACGGCAGCGAGAAATCCTGCGAGTTCACCGAGCGCGTGGCCCGCGAGATGGCCGTCGCCGGCTGGGAGACCGCGCTGGAACTGGCCCAGGAAAAAGGCCCCGCACCGGTCATGGAGGAGCGTTTCGAGGTCACCGCCGAAATGCTGCGCAAGCGCCCCGAGATGGCGACCGATGGCTGGAAGGTCGGCCAGCAGGTCCCGGGCAAGGTGCTGCACGCCCGCTACAGCCGTTACATGCAGCAGATCGCCACGGTCGCCCCGGAACTGGTCGATGCCCTGGCCGAGACCGGCGCGCGCTTTACCCACCACAGCTCGATCGCGCCCACCGGCACCATCTCGCTGTCGCTGGCCAACAACGCCTCCAACGGCATCGAGCCGTCGTTTGCGCACCACTACAGCCGCAACATCATCCGCGAAGGCAAGAAGTCCAAGGAAAAGGTCGACGTGTTCTCGTTCGAGCTGCTCGCCTACCGCCACCTGGTCAACCCGGCCGCGATGCCGTTCAGCGACGAGGCCGCCAGCAAGCTGCCCGACTACTTCATCGCCGCCGACGACGTCAGCCCCAAGCAGCACGTCGACGTCCAGGCCGCCGCGCAGAAGTGGGTCGACAGCTCGATCTCCAAGACCGCCAACGTCCCCACCGACTACCCGTACGAAGACTTCAAGGACATCTACACCTACGCCCACGCCAAGGGCCTGAAAGGCTGCACCACCTTCCGTTTCAACCCGGCTGCCTTCCAGGGCGTGCTGGTCAAGGAGTCGGACCTGGCCAACACCACGTATCGATTCGAGCTTGAGGACGGCGACATCGTCGAGGTCGCCGGCAACGAGCAGATCGAATACGACGGCGAAATGCACACCGCCGCCAACCTGTTCGACGCCCTGAAAGAAGGCTATTACGGAAAGTTCTGACCGTTTCGTCCCCTCCCTTGCGAAGCAGGGGAGGGTGAGGGAGGGGTGCTTTTGATGTGTCCCGCAACACGGTGCCTAGCATTTACTTGCACAAACATCACCCACTTCGCGCTACATTTCCGTCGCGGGCGACCAGCCCGACATGCGAGAGCATCGACAAATCCCATGAGGACATCCCATGAGTAACGGTAACGGAGTGACGGCGACCCTTTCCAAGGCAGCCGAGAACGTCAAGGACACGGCCACCAACCTGGGCAGCGCTGCGATCTCCACCGCAAGCGGTGCCGTCGCCACGGTGCGCAAGAGCGCCACCAAGGCACGCAAGGCCGCCAGCAAGCGCACTGCCAAGGCAAGCAAGGCCGTCAGCAAGCGCACCGCCAAGGCAAGCAAGGCCGTCAAGAAGCGCGTGACCAAGACCAAGAAGTCCCTGGCAGCCACCAGCGCCGAGGCAAAAAAGGAAGCCGCCGCACTCAAGCGCAAGGGCGTTGGCAAGAAGACCGCCGCCAAGAAGGCGACCAAGAAGAAAGCAACCAAAAAGGTAGCCGCCAAGAAGACGGCAGCCAAGAAGAAGCCGGCCAGGAAGTCCGCGCGCAAGACAACCAGGAAGGTTGCCCGCAAGTCGACGGCCCGCAAGTCAGCGGCCAAGAAGTCGACGGCCAAGAAGTCAACGGCCCGCAAGACCACGGCCAAGAAGGCAGCCCGCAAGACGACAGCCAAGAAGACCGCACGCAAGACGACGGCGCGCAAGACCCCCGCCAAGCGTGCAGCCGCCGCCAAGAAGACGGCCGCCAAGCGCAACGTCAAGGCCAGCAAGAAGGCCGCCAAGAAGTCCGTGCGCAAGGCCGCCAAGGCGACCAAACAGGCAACGGCCTCCACCCGCATCCGTAGCGCCGCGGTCAAGAAGGCCGCGTCGCGCTCGGCCGCGGGTAAAAAGGCGGCAGCCACCCGAGCGCGTCGGGCGAAGTAAGCACCAAGGCAACACCCTCGCCGCCGCGTCGTCCGCGACGCGGCGGCAGGATTCAAAACTGTAATGCGCACCACCGCACTGAAAGAATCAATGGCTCTCGGAATTTAATGCACTGACCAAGGATTCCCGATCTTGCAAGGCGTCATCCCCGCGAAGGCGGGGATCCATGGACGACTGCGATTGAACGGTAATGTCCATGGATAGACCGACATCCGTCTGCCAAAAGACCCCGCCTTGGCGGGAATGACGGACAAAAGCAACACCAACGTTCAACCAGCAATGCCCCCAACACGCTTACCAACGCAACAACCAGCACACGCACCAGGACACGCAATGGCCATCAAGATCGAAAAGAAAATCAAGGGATACACCGTCGTCACCGCCGAGGACCAGGCGCGCGAAACCGCGCAGGCCGAAGTCCGCGCCGTCGACCGCGCCAAGGCCGAGCGCGAGTTGGCCAACGCCAACGTCATCCAGATGCACGAGCGCATCGAGCGCCCCGAAGTGCTGATCGGCTCCACCTACAAGATCAAATCCCCGCTGGTCGAGCACGCCATGTACGTGACCATCAACGACATCGTGCTCAACGCCGAAACCGAGCACGAGCAGCGCCGCCCGTTCGAGGTCTTCATCAACTGCAAGTCGATGGAACACTTCCAGTGGATCGTCGCACTCACCCGCATCATGTCCGCCGTGTTCCGCAAGGGCGGCGACGTCACCTTCATCGTCGAGGAGATGAAGGCCGTGTTCGACCCCAAGGGCGGCTACTTCAAGGCCGGCGGCGTCTACATGCCCTCGCTGGTCGCCGAGCTCGGCTGCATCGTCGAGGACCACCTCAAGTCCATCGGCATGATCCACGACCCCGAGATGAGCCCGGAGCGCCGCGCACTGATCGCCGAAAAGCGCCGTGCATTCGAAGAGCACTCAAAAAAAAACGCTGAAGTAAGCGCGCCGGATACGAGTAGCCGGGAGTTGTTTCCGGAGATCAGGGTTGCCGAGGAGCCTCGCGACGAGGACGTCACCGTGACCGGGGATGGGGCTGCGTTTCCGCCTTCGGCGAGTATGTGCCACAAGTGCAGTACGAAGGCCGTCATTTTGATGGATGGGTGTGCTACTTGTTTGAATTGTGGGTATTCGAAGTGTGGTTAATTTAGGTTAGCCGCCCGCTATTCTCAAAAAAAAGTATAACAAAATCAGATAGTTAACTGAATTTTGTGTCGGTGGGCTCTATCTGATTTGGGGTCGGCGGCCCAGTTTTCCCGATCAGCGGTTATTGCAATTTCAAGCTTCACATGTAGTATCCACAGCCTAGCGACTGGGCTGAGACGCGTATGCGACTCATGCGGGGCTGAGGCCCTGCCCCAGACGCTTTTTTTTTGCCTAGATCAAGTAGCGTAAATGTACATTTGCTACCTAGACGAATCTGGTACCCCTGAGGCGAAAGATCCGTCCTCACGGCACTTCGTATTCGTGGGTCTCGCAGTTTTAGCGTCGGCCTGGAAAAACAAAGACGGGCAGATCGACGCAGTCAAAGCACGGTTCGGACTGAACCAAGCTGAAGTCCACACGGCATGGATGCTTCGCGATTATGCGGAGCAGAAGGTCATAGATGGCTTTGAAGGCTTCGATTACGCGAAGCGGCGCGCACTGGTACGTGCGGTTAGAACCCAAAATCTTGCGGAATCAATAGCTGGGCGTCGAAAGAAGAGCCTAGCGCTTAACTACCGGAAAACTGCGGCCTACATCCATCTGACAAGAGATGAGCGTCGGCGCTGCGTTCAAGAAATGGCTGATCTAGTAGGCTCATGGGGGGATGCAAAGCTGTTCGCAGAAGCCCAGCAGAAGAAGTCGCTTCCGAACTCTGCTGGTGACTTCGAAGAGGCTTTCGAGCAAGTTGTTACCAGATTCAATACCTGTCTAAGAAATATCGGTGGTGTGCACGGTCTTTTGGTTCAAGACAACAACGAGACCATTGCGATACGTCTTACTAAGCTTATGAGGAAATTCCATCGAGAAGGTACGACTTGGGCTAAAGATATCGAATTTGTCGTTGAAACACCTTTGTTTGTAGATAGTGAGCTGACATCAATGGTGCAGTTGGCTGATCTGTGCGGGTATGCCATCCGTAGATTCTTTGATAACGATGAATCTGATTTGCTGGATAGGATTTCTCCCGCATTTGATCGCAATGGAACGAAGTTAGTAGGAATTAGGCATTACACAAGAGCAGATGCTTGTGAGTGCAAGATATGCATTGAGCATGGGCGCAGGCCTCTGCGCGGCGTGCCCGCCGAAGAGGTTGCGTAGTCCAAAGACGGGGTCAGAGAACATTTTGATCACCCCCGCCCGCAATCTATTCGCATGTAGGCTCCAGCCTCCGCGGCCCTTCCTCGCCTCCATCAATGCGTGCCCCTGGACGATGCGAGACATCCTGGCCATCGGCCAAGGTGCGGTGGCCCCGGGCGCCGAAGATGACGACGCGGTTGCGGCCGCCTGCCTTGGCCGCGTAGCACATGCTGTCGGCGATTGCGACGAGCTGCTTCAAAAACGGGGTCAGAGTGAGATGGCCCGGATTTGACGGACACCTTTGAACGGGGACAATCCCTTGGGAGGTGTCAGATGGTCAAGCGTCAACAATTCACGGCAGCTAAAACGGGGTCAGGTTCACCTATTTCCGTGATTGAAACGCGATAAGTGAACCTGACCCCGTTCTCAGCACACGTTTGCCTGGGCCCATGTCCCTTGTCCGGAGGTGTCCGACGTGAGCCGGCTGTTGCGTTTGCTGGGAATGCGCATCCGCATCGCGGAAGGATCAGCCGGTTGTTGCCGCTGCGCCCGCGGGACACCATCTTGAACGGGGAGTAGCACGCATGGGCCAATCCAATCTCGACATCATCAAGGGCGTGTATGCCGCGTTTTCGAGCGGTGACATACCTGCCGTCCTTGGCGCCATGTCGCCCGCCATTACCTGGAACGAGGCCGAGAACAACCTGCCGCTGGCCGAGGGTAATCCCTACGTCGGGCCGCAGGCGGTGCTGGAAGGGGTGTTCATGCGGCTGGGCGAAGAGTTCGATGGCTTCACCGTCTTGCCGGAGCGCTTCGTTGCCGATGGCGACTGCGTGATGATGAGCGGCCGTTATTCAGCCACGGCGAAGGCCACGGGCCTGCCGGTCAATCCCCAGGTCGTGCACGTGTGGACGCTCGAGGACGGCAAGGTGGCCAGCTTCCAGCAGCACGCCGATACGCTGGGCATGGCCGTCGCCACCGGGCGCGTTGCGCTGCCTGGTTGAATCCGCAAGCGGGAAACGGGGCCAGGTTCAATTACGCTTTTGGAGCAAGAGCTACCGGCTGACGGCGGGCGACTTCTGTCGGACTAAGGCACACGCATGTAAAACGGGGTCGTTAAAACGGGGTCAGGTTCACTTATTGCCGTGATTGAAACGCGATAAGTGAACGTGACCCCGTTCTCCAATTTTCAAACCAAAACTGGTTCAGCAAGCGTAGCCCGGGTAAGCGCAGCTTGGAAAAAGGGGCCAGGTAGATTTTCCGTTTCTCGGGGAACACTTGGGTAGAATCTGCGCAATGCAAACAGCACACCTCGAAGAAACATTTTCGAAGAAGGAAATTGAATCCCTGCAGCGTCGCATGAGGCGTATCTGGTATTTGCTGATGGCTACGCTGGTTTTGGTCGTCATTGTTGGTACGGCCGTGCTATTCCGTTACCGGTTCACCCCTGGGCCGTTCTCGTTGTTTGCTTATGTGGGGACGCTGCTCATCAACGCAGCGGTCCCATTGATGGTGGGCTGGTCTGCATCAAGGCACATCGAACAAATGGATGACAGAACGGCCATGACGGGCTGCGTCCTGGCGTGGACGCAACCGACCGCTGGCTTGCTGGCATGGCTGGCAACCACGACGATGTTCGTCGTGGTGTGGCAGGGATGGAAATCACCAGCGCCTGCGCTGCTCCTCAATGGTTGGACGTATTACATCGCCACCTTCGTGCTGGGTTTGCTGTTCGGCTACGTGTTGCAAATCGTTACGCCGAAGATGATGGGGCTATTTCTGCTCCGCAAACAGGCGAAAATGAAGGTTGTGCGTTAGCCTCCAGCCAGCGTAGCCCGGGTAAGCGCAGCGCACCCGGGGCTTTTCGAAATGTAAAGCGGGGTCAGGTTCACTTATTGCCGTGATTGAAACGCGATAAGTGAACCTGACCTGGTCCTCGTTTCTTCCTCGCTTTGTGGTGTCCGAGAAATCAGGGATAGCCCAGAGGTAATTAGGGCGCCCTAATTGCCTCCGCCCCCTTTAATTGGACTGGACTGCACTGGCCTGCCTGCACTTTTGCCTGGTTTCCATCGCTTTCCAAACCCCCAGCCTTGATCGCGATAGACTTTGGCCCAATCAATGGACTGCAGTCCGCCATCCCAGTGAGAAATCCATGATCCGCAGCAGCAATCCGGCACTCAAGAGCTCCACTTTCCTCGACCTGGCCAGCGGCTCGCTCGTGTCCCGTGATGCCGGGGCGATGACGCTGAACGGAACCGCCAACAAGACCGGCATCCTGTTGCTGTTGAGCGTGCTGACAGCTGCGTATGCATGGAACGCATCCGTCGTCACCGGCGCAAGCGGCCTGGCGGAGGCGGTGGCGCCAGGCGCGGTTGGCTACATGCTGGGTGGCGCGATCGGTGGATTCATCCTGGCGATGATCACGATCTTCAAGAAGACCTGGGCACCGGTCACCGCGCCGCTGTATGCGCTGGTGGAAGGGTTGTTCCTGGGGTCGATCTCGGCGATGTACGAGCTGCGTTTCGACGGCATCGTCTTCCAGGCGGTGTTGCTGACGTTCGGCACCTTGTTCGCGATGCTGATGGCCTATCGCAGTGGTTTGATCAAGGTGACCGAGAACTTCAAGCTGGGCGTGGTTGCAGCGACCGGTGGCATCGCCCTGGTCTATCTGGCGACCATCGTGCTGGGCTTCTTTGGCATCAATATCCCGATGATCCATGAGTCGGGCATCGTCGGCATCGGGTTCAGCGTGTTCGTGATCGTGATCGCCGCATTGAACCTGGTCCTGGACTTCGACTTCATCGAAAACGGCGTTGAACAAGGCGCGCCAAAATACATGGAGTGGTACGGCGCCTTTGGCCTCATGGTCACCCTGGTGTGGCTTTACATCGAGTTCCTGCGCCTGCTTTCAAAGCTCAATTCGCGCTGATTGCCGACACAAGCGAAAACAGGGGTCTGAACAGGGGTCAGGGTCGACCTGCTGTTTGAGACAACAGCAAGCCAGCGTGGCCCGGGCAAGCGCAGCGCACCCGTGGTGCCCGGGACTGTAACGACCGGGCCCGACCGGCGTCGGAACGCGCGAACAGGCGCGACCACGCCGCCGTCCGCGCTGCACATCGTCAGGGCGTCGTCAGGGCGGTTAGAGGATGGTGACCACGATCTTGCCTGCCGCGTCGCCGTCGTGGAGTGCCGCGTAGGCCGCGGCGGTCTCGGCCATGGGGAAGGTGCGGCCGATGACCGGCGTGATGGCGCCGGCATCGATCAGCGCGGCCAGCTTGCCCAGCATCGCGCCATCGGGCTCCATCAGGAAGAACGCGAAGTGCACGCCGTGCGCGGCCGCCCGATCCGCGTCGTCCTGGCCCTTGATCGACACCAGCCTCCCGCCCTTCTTAAGCACCTTGAACGAGCGGGCGAGGGTGTCGCCACCCACCATGTCGAAGACCAGGTCGTAACCCGACAGCTGGTCTTCGAAGCGTTCCGTCTTGTAGTCGATGACCTCGTCCGCGCCCAGCCGCCGGACAAGATCGGCGTGCTCGGCGCTGCAGGTGGTCGCGATGTGCGCGCCGATGTGCCGGGCGATCTGGATGGCGAAGGTGCCCACGCCACCCGATCCGGCATGGATCAGGACGTTGTCACCCGCCTTGAGCTGGCCCCGAGTGACCAGCGCCTGCCAGGCGGTCAGCCCCGCGAGTGGCACCGACGCCGCCTGGGCATGGGTGAGGGTGGCGGGCTTACGGGCCAGCTCGCTGGCCTTGACCCGCGCGACCTCGGCGATGGCGCCGGCATCGTCCTGGTTGGGCCGTGCGAACACGGCGTCGCCGATGCGCAGCCCGGTGACGTCCTTGCCGACCGCGACCACCTCGCCGGAAACGTCGTAGCCCATCACGTGGGGAAAGGTCAGCGGCATCATCGCCTTCATCTCGCCCGAGCGCAGGATGTCGTCGATCGGGTTGATGCTGGCGGCGTGCACGGTGACCAGGACGGCGTCGTCCATCAGCGCGGGCGCGTCGATGGTATCGATCCGGATCGGGGCCTGGTAGTCCTGGATGATCGCGGCTTTCATGCGTCGCTCCTATGAATCAGGGGTCAAAGTGCACTTTAATCCACGCGCGCGCTTGTCGCTTCGAAGGAAACCTCGAGCACCTGCGCGGGCGCAGGGCGCGAGATCCGGCGTGCGACCCCTGCCGAGTTACGGTGGTGCTGGCATCGAGGCGTTGTCAGGCGCGCACGCCGGGCACTGGGCTTTTGCGGTAGGGTAAATCCAGGACGCACGGTGTCAGGCGGCAGAAGGACATATCCATGGCGCCCAGCAGAAAACTCTTGCTCATCAAGGCTCTCCACACCATCGTGTGGATCTTCTTCGTGGGCTGTATTGCAGGCATCCCGATCTCGGCCAGCCAAGGCAAGCTTGGATTGGCTGCTGCACTGATTGGCCTGGTGTGCCTTGAAGTCATTATTCTGATCTTCAACCGCTGGAGCTGTCCCCTGACCGCAGTTGCCGGCCGCTACACCGCTGATCGGCAAGCCAACTTCGACATTTTTCTTCCGGTCTGGCTTGCCAGGCACAACAAGACTGTCTTTGGCACCCTTTTCGTCGCCGGTGCGGCGTACACGGCATTCAAGTGGTGGACGCTCACCCCTGCCGCCTGACAAGTCGTTCAAGCCGACACCGCATCGCGACGCGTTCAACGCAATATCGTGTAACACGACGCCAATTGCCTCCGCCCCCTTTGCTTCCCGCGGGACGCGCAACATCTGCGACGGTCTCCCGGCAAACGAAGGTGCTGGAACGTTTCCGAAGGTGATCAGCCCGTCACCCAGGTGGCAAACGTCATCCATGCCGCAGTGGACGTCAATGCCAGGCGCAGCGGCCAGGACACGATGACCAGCCCGGCGCCCCAGGCGAATGCGGGATGCAGCCTGCGGTGTTTGAGGGTGCCATGGGCGACGCACACGAGCACCCGCAGGAGCGTCGTGCTGAAGTAGGCCACGATGCCGGCCTGGCGCCTGGCATCCAGCGGGATGCGGGCGATCGCGGCCGCCAGCAGGGCAACGAAGGACAGCAGCATCGGACGCTTGTGCAGCAACAGGCCCAGGTGCAGCCATGAACCTTGATTCCGGGGCAAAGGGCTCAGAGAACGTTTGCGGTTGAAACGCATTTGTTCTCTGGCGCCTATTCGTCTTTGCATGGAATGCCGTTGTTCTCGCCGGGACCTTCGGCACGTGCGCGACCCCGTCGCCACCGTATGCTGGTCCTGCCAGGGAGCGTCCTCGTCTCCAGGCGCTTTTGGCTAGCAATGTAGGCGGATCAAGGCGGCAGGCGGAAGGAGCAGGACATGTTCGTGCAGACGATGATATCCACCCTCATCCAGCTCGGGGTCGTGTTGCTGATCGCTTACGTCGTCTACTGGATCGTGGCGCGCAAGCGGACAGGGTTCATGAAATTCATCGGGCTGGTTGCGTGCTCTTGGCGCGCCATCCTCTCCGGTGCCGGGGTTGGGATTGGCTTCACCGCCTTGCTGCTCTCGATACCGGGATTGCGGGGTTTGTCGTCCTCGCCCGGTTCGGTCGCTGGCGGGTTGGTGGCCTCGGATGCATCGACGGGCTGGATAGTTGCCGCACTGATCCTCGCCGCGGTGGTCAAGACCGCACTGGCCGAGGAGATCCTGTTCCGCGGCCTGATTGGCAAGCGGATGATCGCGTGGACAGGGTTCGCGGTCGGCAATACCGTACAGGCACTGCTGTTCGGCCTGGTGCATCTGGCCTTGTTGACGGTACCCGGCGTCGACAAGAAGCTGGTCCTGCTGATGGTCGTGGCCACCAGTGTGCTGGGCTGGCTGAGTGGTTGGTTGAATGAGCGATCCGGCAAGGGATCGATCCTGCCCGGTTGGGCCGCGCACGGCACCGCGAACCTGATCGCGTATCTGTCGGCCCTGGTCCTGTCCACCTCGTAGCGAGCGTATCCCGGGCAAGCGCAGCGCATCCGGGGGCTATACGAAGTCTTGCGCCATCCCGGTGCGGCCTGCGGCCTTACCCGGGCTAAGGCTTTTCTGACGAGTCAAAGAGAAAACAGGGGTCAGAGCGCACTTGCCTCCAGCGTAGACCACATGGCCGCAGCGCACCCGTGGACTTCCGGTGCGTCACCACTGCTTTCTCGTCGTTACACTGCGCTTGTCGCCAGTTCAAGGGAAACCGACATCTTGAACGCGTCGCCCGCTTTTATCGGGGCGTATGCTGAGATTGAATCAGACGAGGGTGGAAGACATGGTCAGGACTTTCTATCTCCTGCTGCTGGCGATGTTGGTCGTCGGTGCGGGGCATGCGCAGGCACGGCCGGAGCGAGCGGCTGATTCGCCAACGGGCGAAGCAGCAACGGCCGGAGCACCAACGGCCACCTACGATGAGGCGCTTGCGCACAAGCTTGGCGCGGACGACTACGGCATGCGCTCCTACGTGCTGGTCATCCTGCAGACCGGACCCGATCCCATGCCCAAGGGCGAGGCGCGCGACGCGATGTTCCGGGGCCACTTTGCCAACATGAAGCGACTGGCGGAAGAGGGGGCACTGGTACTGGCGGGGCCGCTGGACGGTGTCGATGGCTGGCGTGGCCTGTTCGTGCTCGCGGTCGATGACATCGATGCCGCGAAGGCGGCGGTTGCGACCGACCCGGTCGTCATCCAGGGTGAAATGGTGCCCGTGTTCCACGCTTACTACGGGTCAGCAGCGTTGATGACGATCAGGGAGCTGCACGGGCGGATCGCGAAGAAGGAGATCTGAGGAAGGCAAACGTAGTCCGGGTCAGCGCAGCGCGCCCCGGGGGGGGCGAAATGTAGCGCCATCCCGGGTGCGCTGCGCTGACCCGGGCTACAGTGCGGGGATACCGGTCAGAAGAACTTCGTGAACGCCGCTACGGTGCGCTCGATTCCGTCATCGTCGACGTCGAGATGGGTCACCAGTCGCAACGTCGGCAAATAGCCGATGCTGATGCGGATGCCGGCCTCGCGCAGGTGCGTGTCCAGTGCTTGCAGGCGGTCTGCCGGCACGTTGATGAACACCATGTTGGTGTGTTGGCCCAGCAGGTCGATGCCGGCAATGCCGCGCAGGCGGCTGGCAAGGTGGGCTGCGCGCTCGTGGTCCTGGGACAGTCGCTCCACATGGTGGTCCAGCGCATGCAGGCCCGCAGCGGCAAGGATGCCGGCCTGGCGCCAACCACCACCGCAGACCTTGCGCCAGCGGCGCGCCTTGTCGATCAGTGCATGCGAACCAACCAGCACCGAACCAACCGGCGCGCCCAAACCCTTTGACAGGCAGATCGATACGGTATCGAAGTAGCGGGTGATCCTGGTCGCTGGCACCTTGCAGGCCACCACGGCATTGAACAGCCGTGCCCCATCCAGATGCATTGCCAGGCCGCGTGCGCGCGCAAGATCGTATGCGTCGCGCAGGTAGTCGAGCGGCAGCGTGCGTCCGTGCCAGGTGTTTTCCAGCGCCAGCAACCGGGTGCGGGCGAAATGCGGATCCACGGGTTTGATCGCCGACGCGATGCTTTCCAGCGGCAGCGAACCATCGTCGGCCTGCACGATCGGCTGCGGCTGGATCGACCCGAGCACGGCCGCACCGCCACCTTCGAACTTGTAGGTGTGCGCGTCCATGCCGACCAGGTATTCATCACCACGCTCGCAGTGCGCCAGCAATGCCAGCAGGTTGGACTGGGTGCCGGTGGGAACGAACAGGGCGGCGTCGAACCCCAGGTCGCGGGCCAAACGCTGTTGCAGCGCATTGACGGTCGGGTCTTCGCCATAGACATCGTCCCCGACCGCCGCATCCAGCATCGCCGCACGCATCGCAGCGGTGGGTTGCGTGACTGTATCGCTGCGCAGGTCGACTACGTCCATCGTCACTCCATCGCACCAGGGCGAAACTTGCGGGCCGTCGTGGCCGGGGATTGCTTGGCGACAAGGATACCCAGTGCGTGAACGCGAGTATGCCTTGCAACCAATACCCTGCCAGAAAGGAGTCTGCCGACGAGCGGTCGGAGGGGATTCTGTTTGACTCCCAGTCTTGCGCCACACACCGCCAGGGGTCAGTGAATAGCCCGGTTTGGACCGCGACTGTTCTCAACGCCTGCAGGACAGCAGGCGAAGGCGACTCAAGCAGGAGGCGTTTGCTCGAGTCCGCTGGCTGGAAGCCCGCCAGGAGCTGGGAGGTTCTCGTCGTCGTCGAGTCGTCGTGCGCCGGGGCGATGCGAGACATCCTGGCCGGCCGGAACCGTGCGATGGCCGTTGGTGCCGAAAATGGCGACGCGGTTGCGGCCCCCGGCCTTGGCCGCGTAGCACATGCTGTCGGCGATGGCGACGAGTTGCTCGGCGGTTCGTCGGCCGTCGCTGAATTCGACCAGGCCGATGCTGGTGCCCACGCGCTGCTCGTCACCGTCCCAGGTAAAGGTGAAGTCGACCACCGCGTTGCGGATTTTCTCGGCCACGCTGATCGCGTGGGCAGGCGTGCAGTTGTTCAGCAACACCCCGAACTCGTCGCCGCCCAGGCGGGCCACGATGTCGTGCTCGCGCAGCTGCCTGCGCAGGAGCACCGCCAGTTGCCGCAGCAGTTCGTCGCCCGCCTGGTGTCCGCCGGAGTCGTTGACGGCCTTGAACCGGTCAAGGTCCAGGTACAACAACGCGTTGCCCACGCCGAACTCGGCGGCGTGGCCGACGGTGCGTTGAAGCTGCGCATGGAATGCGCGGCGGTTGTGCAGCCCGGTCAGGGCATCGTGGTTGGCATGGAAGGCGAGCTCGCGGGCCAACCGGGTCGAGGCGGTCACGTTGCGGAAGGTCACCACCGCACCCAGCCAGGCCTTGTCGCGTCCGTGCACGGGCGATACCGCACCGTCGACCAGGATCGTGTGTCCATCGCGTCGCACCAGCGACACGATGGAATCCAGGTCACTGGAAAACCCGTCGGCCAACACGTCGATCGGGCGTCCCTGGTGATCGGCAAACTTTGCGACGTGCGCGAGCTCGCGCCCAAGGCCGGCGTCTTCCGACCACCCGGTCAGGTGGGAAGCGACTGGATTGAGGCAGGTCAAGCGTCCATGGGTGTCGACGATGGCGATGCCGTCGGCGATGGCGCACAAGGCACTGAGATTGCGCTCGTGGGACTCCTTGCAGCTCTTGAGCGCGTCCTGCACGCGGGCAAGCTCGGCCTTCGTGCGCGCGAGTTCCTGCGCGTCGCCGGCACCGGTTGCTGGCAATGGGTGGGATGGGGAGGTCAGGGCGTCGGTCATCCGCATCAGCATGGCCAGACGAATGACAAGATTGGGTGAATCCGTGGGCTACGCACGTGATTGAAATGCAGCTCCCAGGCCGTCTTGCGGTAGGCGTTGCTACCCGCCCGTCGCCCGGGGAACGCGTAGCCAACGTCGCCCGGGTAAGCGCGGTGCACCCGGGGCTTCAGGCGGTATGTGCGACAGCGGTATTTGTCGCGACATCGAGGTGTGGCGAAGGTGGATGGGGGCGTCGAAGTTGGAGGCGTCCCGGGTGTGCTGCGCTTGCCCGGGCTGCGGTGGTCGAGGCGTCAGGCAGGGGCGCGCAGGTGCGTGCGCAGTCTGCGCGTGCAGCCGCTATGCTCTACCCACACACAGGGAGGAACACACATGATGCGTCGTATTGCAGGCATTGCATTGGGCATGTTGTTGATCGCAGGCGTCGCCCACGCCGGAAAGGGCGTGGCACCGGCGGCGTACCACGGAAAGGACAAGCAACAAGCGGCCGAGGCCTTGCTGCAGGGTGCGCTGGCCCAGGCCGGGGATGGCACCTGGGAGCGCATCGCGGTGGGCCGGGTGTATTACCTGGCCGGAAGCAAGGCGCAGGGCCAGGCGATCTTTGACCAGGTGCTGTCGGGGCGTGCTGACGGCAGCGACCTGATGCGCGTGGCGCGTGTCTATTGCGAAGCCGGCGAGTGGCCCCGGGCGAAGGTGCTGTTCGACAAGGCGTTGGCCATGGAACCCGAGGAGCAGACCTGGAAGGCCGAGGTCGGCGCCTATTACCTGCTCAATGACGACCGCGACGGAGCCGAAGCGCTGTTCGATCGCTCCCTACGCAAGGACGAGGTGTGGGCCACCGTGGCTGCCGCCGGCGCCTACCTGGGTTTGGCACCCCAGCCGTGACCTTTTGGTAGCGACGGGCGGGCACCACACAGGGCATGTGCGTCATCAGCCTGGCGGCATCACTTGATTGGACGGGTGGGGTTGATCTGATTGAATGGATCCTCTCCACCCTTGGCTGCCGTCTTCCCCCGCGCTGCTGCAGGCCCTTGGCCATCGCCTCAAACCATGCGTCGCAGCGTGTTGTCGCGCCGCAGGAAGTGATGCCATAGCGCGGCCGCGATATGCAGGCCGATCACCCAGTAGAAAATCGTGCCGATGGTGCCATGCAGGTGGCCGATTTGTTCGTGCAGGTCATGGTTGCGCGTGAGTGGCGAGGGAATCTGCAGCGACGTGAAGGGGATTGGCAACGCGCCATTGGCCAGCACTGCGATCAGTCCCAGCAGCGGTTGCACCAGCAGGAACGCATACAGGGCGGCATGGGTCAGGCGTGACAGCCAGGTTTCCCACGGGGCCAGTGGCGGTGCGATGGGCGGCGGCGTGTTGCGCATGCGGTGCAGCAGTCGCGGCAACACCAGTACCAGCACGGCCAGGCCGGCCATGTAGTGCGCGGCCATCGACGTGCGCAACGCGTCGCTGCCCCGGGGAAACGCGCCGCGCAGGTTGATCAGGACGTACGCCAGCGCGACCAGGGCGAATATCGTCCAGTGCAGCCAGCGTGCCTGGCGCGAATAACGGACCATCGATTGAAGGGCTGCAGGCATGTCGCTTCGCTTCCTTTGTTGATTGGGATGGGCAGGGCGTTGTGCCAAGCGTGCCACAAGGCACTCAAGCCGGCGTTAATATGGAAGAGGTCGAAGCTGGCGGCGGAAAGCCTTCCACCTTTGTTGTTTTCCAAGGAGTACCTCCGTGGCCACGCATCGCAAGCCACCCTGGAAGCGCCCGAATCCAAATGCGGCGTCCCCGACAGTGCCACTGACGCAGAACCAGAAGGACGCCGCGCGCCAGCGTGCTGACCAGGCGGGTCGTCGCTACCCCAACCTGGTGGACAACATGTGGGCGGCGCGCCAGCCGAAGTAAACCGATCGCCAGGTTGAAGAGGGACGCAGGCCATTGGACGGAATGGCTGTCATGCGTTCGCTTTGACCGTTACATCAGTGGGGCAACTTCGCGGTGCTACCCTTGCCTCGTTTCGCCTGGCCTTGCCTTGCCTGGCCTGGCCTACGCCGACGCTGGCCAACCCTGGCAGTCACGGTGTCCGCGCATGTTACGTCCCGGGAGACTTCAGTGAACAATCGGATCGTGTTGGGTGTCATCGCCATGGGATTGCTGGTGCAGCCTGGCCGACCGGCCACTGCCGCGTCTGCCGACCTCGAGATGTGGCGACTGGACTGTGGGTCGATCCAGGTCAACGACCTGAACCAGTTTTCCGACACGCAGTCCTACACGGGGCAATCCCACACGCTGACCGACAGCTGTTACCTGATCCGTCACGGCAAGGAGTACCTGTTGTGGGACACGGGCCTGCCAGAGGCACTGTTGGGTGCCAAGCAGAACCGGACCGACGCGATGTCGCCCACGCTGACGGCCACGTTGCTGTCACAGCTGCAGGCGATCAAGGTCAAGCCATCGCAGATCGGGCGCATCGGCATCAGCCACTACCATTTCGATCACATCGGGCAGGCGGGCGCGTTGCCGGATGCGACGCTGCTGGTCGGCGCTGCCGACCTGGCGGCCCTCAAGTCGGGCGAGCCGGGTATCGACCCCAGGCCACTCGCCCATTGGATCGGAGGCAAGGGCAAGGTCGAAGCGATCAGCGGCGACCAGGACGTGTTTGGCGATGGCAGTGTCACCATGATTGCGCTGCCCGGCCACACGCCGGGACACCATGGGCTACTGGTGCGCCTGGCCAGGACCGGCCCGGTGCTGCTGTCGGGCGACGTCGCGCACTTCACCCGGAACCTGGCGACGGCGGGCGTGCCGACCTTCAACACCAATCGCGCCGACTCGCTGGCATCGATGGATCGCTTTGGCAAGTTGGCGGCGTCGTTGCAGGCCACCGTGATCATCCAGCACGAGCCGGACGACATCGACAAGCTGCCGGAGTTTCCAGCATCGGCCAGATGACGAAGCGCGCCTGGTGACACGAGGTGGCGGTGCAGCGCGTTCGGTGAAGCGGTAAACGGCGGCAGCGAACATTTTCGTATCCAAACGAATGCTGTTCATGGCCCCCTTTTCCGGTGCATTGATTTTTGGTTGCAGGTTCGTGGGGCTGTCAATAAAGACGGACGCATCTTCGGCCAGGTTGGGAGCCGGCCGGTAGGGGTCGCAACAAATCCACGTAGTGCCCCGAAGTCACCGGATTGATTGCCTGGCCCCGTCGTTTCGCGCGCTACTCCAAGTCGACGTCGGCGACCTTGTCGGCGTAATCCTTTTTTGGATCGCGCCCCAACAGCATCTTGACGCCCGCAAGCATGCTGTTCTCGTTGAGCCAGACTTGTGCATGCTCGGCGTCGAAACGCAGCAGTACCAGCTTGGGGTCGTCCCTGCCTTCAAACCAAGCGGCGATGAACGGATTCCACAGGCGATCGATCACAATCCGGTCATTGTCGATCACCAGGTTGCCCTGGATGCTTGCGAAGACCTCGTGGTCCCTGGAGGCGAATGCAGCAATGGCGCGGCGCGACTGCGAGAGGTGCTCCAGCACGGCGTTGGGCTTGCCGGTGAAGAACCAGATCGGCGCGGACGCTTCTTCGACGCAGGCCGTCATTGGCCTTGAGTGGCCATCCTCGACACCGTCCAGGCCCAGCATGAGGGTGCGGTCGGACTTCAATGCGTCCCAGAATTTCTTTTCAAGCTCGGCGGGTGTGGCCATGGCGGCGCGCCTGGTGGGGGCATTCGTTGTAACCATCGCCGGGTGAAGTCCGGGCAACGATGCATGGAAGGTTTCAGTGGCGATCACCCTGCCTCGACCCGCTGTTGCGCAAGCTGTCATCCTGTTTTCCATCAGGACCAGGCCCGTGATGACCCCGTACCACATGCTGTCCTGTAGTTCGGTCCTGCTGCTTGCGATGGCGCTTCCGGCTTCGGCGGACAGCAAAGTCGTCAACAAGCCGGTGGCATCGCTCGACCTGCAGCGTTACGCGGGGCAATGGCACGAGATCGCGCGCTTGCCGATGTACTTCCAGCGCAAGTGCGCCAGCGATACCACGGCAACCTACACGCCGCGCGGCGACGGTAACCTGACCGTGCGCAACGCTTGCCGGACCAAGGCGGGCGACATGGACGTGTCCGAAGGCGTCGCCCGTCCCGTCGAGGGCCAGGCCGGGGCGCTGGAAGTGAGGTTTGCTCCCGACTGGTTGTCGTGGTTGCCCATGGTGTGGGCCGACTACTGGGTGGTCGACCTGGATCCGGACTACCAATGGGCCGTGGTCGGTGGGCCGAGCCGCAAATACATGTGGGTCCTGTCGCGGACCCCGACGATGCCGACGGCGCTGTTCGACCAGATCAAGGCGCGCGCGATTTCGCGTGGCTATGACCTGGATGCGTTGGTGGTGTCTGCATCGCTGGAGTAACAGCAAGAAAGCCCCAGGGGCATGTCACAAGGGGCAGTCGACGGTGTCATCGCTGTGAAGTGAAGGACCTGCTTCCAGGAGTGATAGAAAAAATCAAAGCAGATCCTTCACCTGCCTCCGCGGGGGCCAAAGGCCCATCAGGCTCAGGGTGGCAAGCGCTGTGCACCCCAGGCCGTGGAGTCGAGGGGGCAGGGAAGTCCATGGAATGGATGCCCTGCGTGCCTGGGCTGCGTTGCGACGCCCGTACCGGCCGCAAAAAAAGGACCCCGGGCGTCACCGCCCGGGGTCCTGTTAGCGCTGACGCGCTGCAAGCGTCGAGTAGAACTTACTCGGCTTGGACTTCTTCAGCCTGCAGGCCCTTCTGGCCCTGCACGACGGTGAAGGAAACCTTCTGGCCTTCCTGCAACGACTTGAAGCCGTCGCCCTGGATCGAACGGAAATGGACGAAGAGGTCGTCGCCGCTTTCCGGGGTGATGAAGCCGAAGCCCTTTGCGTCGTTGAACCACTTGACGGTACCAGTCTGACGATCTGCCATGTTGCTACTCCTTGGAACAGTTGAGGAAAACACGGCCCGCCTTATGCGGTGCCGAGACTGTATCGAGCAAGGGGTAACACGAAGCGATGGAGCGGATCGTCTGGAGAGGCCGTTTCCGGCCCTGGAACCTGTTGATCTACCGCATCGGAGCCACGATGTACCGTGATCCCGCTTTGAACAGTGCACGCACACTACCTCACTTTCGAGGGTAATTGTGAATTAGAGACGTGAAAGGAGGGTTCCGGGGCACTCAAAACCAGGGATCAGGGGCTTTCACGACGGCTTTCACGACGTTTCACAGCCCTGTCCCGGGGGACGCATGGGGGCGATCTTGCTGGTCCATGCGAGCATGGGCCCTGCCGTTGCCCTGCCGTATCTGTTTGGGCAGCCGCCCATGCACACGCGTTCAGCGGAAATGCAATGCATCGATTTTTCCTTGGGCCGCCTTGCTTTGTCGCTTGGTGGTCTGAGATGACCAATGCTGGCCGCATGATGTTGGACCTGGCGACAATAGCCATCAGCAAACCGGACAACGCGCCTCCAGGACACGCGCCGTCAGCGCATGTTTTCTGAGCGTGGAAAAATCGAAAGATGCGGGGAAGTCTTCCGGTGCCGATTCAGGCTGGCTTGACTGCAGGAAACTGCCCGGTCAGGCGCACGCCTTTGGCTACGCCCCAGCGCACGCCGATGCGATGCAGGCGTCGCTCGACGCCCGCGCGTAAGTGCGGTGGCGTGCGCGAGATGATGCCGTCGTGGGCCTCGGCCCAAGCACTGGCATACGAGAACAGGTCCCGGCAGCGATGCTGCAGGTCGGGCATGGACTGCTCCAGCGCCAGGATCGCCGCGTCAACCTCCTCTGCGGCCATCATCGACAACGCATCGATGGCGTCAGCAGCTGGGCCCGGTTTGGGTTTTTTTTTCGACATCCTCGGTGCCTCGCCCGGGCTCAGATGAGGCACGCAATAGGCATGCCCCGAACAGATATTGTGAGCCATCAGGGATGAACGATTCACGTAGGCGCCGGGGTCCACGGCGTGTGCGTGGGGTTTGCACCGCCGCCGCGTGGCCGCTGGCCAGTGATGGCTGCGGTGACCAGAAAGCGCGTCCTGCCGGCAGGCAGGCGATGTGTCCATCGGCATCACATGCCAGTACCTAGAATGGTTGCCTTGATCGAATGTCGAGGAGATAAGTCTTGGAGAGGATTCCCGAGGGAACACTGGTGGTTGTCGCCGATGGCGAAGGCGCGCGTGTCTTCCGCAATGTCGGCAAGGGCCCCGCACCTAAACTGAAGCAGGAAGAGTTGCTGGAGGTGCAGAACGTCAATGACGAGGGCCCATCGGGCGTCGCACCGCCCGAGCAGACCGGACAACAGATCGATGAGGCGACGTTTGCCAAGCAACTGGCGCAGCAGCTCAACCACGGTGCGCTCACCAACCAGTATGCACACCTGGTGTTGGTGGCGGATCCGCAGACACTGGGGCAGATCCGGCCGCAGCTGCACAAGGAGGTCCTGCAGCGCCTGCATGGTGAATTGGCCAAGACATTGACCAACGCCCCGTTGGAAGATGTCGAGCGCGCCTTGTCCTGAGGTGCGCTGCACCAGCGGATGGTCGTCAGTAAATCCATCCACCTGCAGCGCAGGGGTCTGGCGCCTCGACAGCGCTGGATGTGGGTCGGTTGAGTGCACATGCACATGCACGTGCCTTGGCGACGTGCCTTGGCAATGCATCGGGCGGCTTGGGTTGACGGTGGATGAACTGCGCAACGCCACCGGGCTTGGGTCCGGAGCTTGCCTGGACGGCACAGTGACCCGCCATCCCGAAGCATCATGGCGAGGCATCACTCATTGTTTACGCGCTGGCTGAAACCTTTATGGATGCAATCGAGATCGGGATGTGGCCAGTGCCTGCGGGCACGCATCCTGCACGCGGACATCGCGTCCGCCGACCACGGAGACAACCCATGAAACTCAAGACCACTGCACTTTGTATCGCGCTGATCCCGGGCCTGGCGATGTTGGCTGCCTGCAACAAGGACACGGACGACATGACCAACGCCGACGACATGGTGCCTCCCGCCGCGACGGCTCCGGCAGATACGATGCCGGAAGACAGCATGGCAACTGACGACATGCCTGCGGACAGCATGGCGCCGGAGGGCATGACTGCCGACAGCATGTCGGATGCGGATGGTGACATGTCATTCGCCAGCATGGACAAGAACGGCGATGGAGGCATCAGCAAGGATGAGCTTGTCGCTGGTGACATGTTGTATGACCACTTTTCGGTTGCCGATACCGACGGCAATGGCAAGCTTTCGGAGGCCGAGGTGACCAAGCATCTTGCCGACATGGAGGGGATGCCGAAGAACTGATCATATGCCAGCGCGCCATCAGTCCGCGCGAACAGTCCGCGCGAACGGATCCGAGCCGGAGTGGCCTTGGCCACTCCGGCTTTTTTATCGTCGCGTTTGAGCGCGGGAGGAGTGTTTACTCGTGCTGTGGTGACACAGCCGTGGGTGACGACCTGCACATCCAAACCATCGTGCGGGCGTGGCAGGCTGCGGCCTGGACGAGTCGGACCCATGCCATGGCTGCACCTGCGATGACCTATGCGCTGTTTGCCCCGGTGGTGGTATTTGCCATCTATCGGCGCGTACGCCGCAATTTTGGCCGCCAGCCCGTGCGCAGCGCTCGCCTGGTGGTGCGCGTGGCGATCTTTGCGGTGATTGCCGTGCTGCTGCTCCTCCCCGGAGTGATGGGGCTACACCTGGGGTTGGGTTCGGTTGCCGGATTGCTGGGTGGTGTCCTGCTGGGCTTGTACGGCCTGCACCTGACCACGATCCAGGATACGCCGGAAGGGCGGTTCTACATGCCCAATCGTTATATTGGCGTGGCTTTGACCGCGTTGCTCGTTGGACGCCTTGTCTATCGGTTCTTCATCATGATGCCGACGCTTGGCGGCGCTTCGCTGGCTCCGCAGGGTCCTGCCACGATACTCGCAATGCATCGCAGCGCATTGACGTTGGCCATCGCCGGATTGCTGGTGGGCTACTACCTGGCTTTTTACGGTGGATTGTTGTGGCGTGTACATGGCTTGGCGCACGCCCGTCCAGGTTAGTGCGCGCCCAGGCTGGCAGCAGCGTTTTGGCCTGCGGCATCCATGGGACGTATGCACAGGACGAACGAAAGACGGCTTGGCCGCATGTGCAACGATGCACGCATCTGCAGGTTGGCTACATGCATTCACGTTTGTAATAACGCGGGAATTTCGAAAAGGCGCATACTCAAGCCCCCGACCTCGAAGTGCGCGCATGAAAAGCCAGATCCCGATGTTCAAGTTCAGCCTGAGCCAGCACCAGAGCATTGGACCGGCCCAGCTGCAGGCATTGTGGTCGCGTGCATGCCAGTCCTCGGATGTCAGCGTTGGCCGCGACCCGCCGCGCATGGGGGGTGACGACAACCCGACGTATTCACTCTACGCGTCGCCGCGAATCGAAAACCTGCCCCTGGTCGAAAGCCGCCTGCGCATGCTGCTGGAGGAATCGCGCCTGCGTGCTTCGGTGATCGTGCTGCATTCCTGAGGTAATCGATGCGGGGAGATGCCGAGGCATCATCTCTGGCCTGCGCGCCTGTGTAACAACGCCAAGTCCTGCACATCCATGTCGGCCTGCATGCGTGATGAGGGCGTTGGATGTGTGACGCCAGGTTGGGTCGCCAATACTCCTGGTCGTCAGCACACCAGTGTTGCCACCAGCGTGACATCTGCATCCCATCGCGACCGGCCCTGCAGCGACTGGATTTCCAGCAGCACCGCCGCGCCGACTACCGACGCGCCTTGCCGGCGTGCCAGTGCCAATGCAGCCGACAGCGTGCCACCGGTGGCGAGCACGTCGTCGATGATCAACACGCGTGCGCCTGGTGCGACGGCATCGACGTGGACTTCCAGCCGGTCGCTGCCGTATTCCAGTGCATAGTCCTGGGCATGTGTCGGTGCGGGCAGTTTGCCCGGCTTGCGTACCGGGACGAACCCGGTCCCAAGGGCCCGCGCCGCGGCGGCACCGACGATGAATCCACGCGCTTCGATACCAAACACCGCATCCAGGGCCACTCCGCGCCACGGGGAGACCAGGGCATCGATGGCGTCGGAGAAACCGTCGGCATCGGCCAGCAGTGGGGTGATGTCCTTGAACATGATCCCGGGCTGGGGGAAGTCGGGGATGTCACGGATAAACTCGCGCCAATCGGGCATGGGTGTTCCCTGGGTCTGTGCTTTGTTCAAGGGATCAGCAAGGCTGGTGAGGGTTGAAGGTATCCGAAATCCCGGTGGGTGAGCCGATGGGGGTTGCACACAGACACGGTGGGACTGCCCTGGGGCGCGGGTTCCGGGGAGACCCTGCGCTCCATTGAAGCGGCACTCATGTTGTGGATGGAGTCTGCCATGCCCTTTGTTTCCACTAAGACAGGGCGTGTCGTTGAGGTGTGGCCTAAGCGAAGGTGGGGGCTTTTGGCAGACGCGTGTCTGTCCATCCATGGACAGTGCTCTTGCTCCCCCAAGCGCAACAGCATTCACCCTGTCGCGCGGTTTACTTGAGAACCGTCATTCCTGCGAAGGCAGGAATCCAGTGACTTTGCTCTTCCCACGCAAAGATCAAACGCTTTCACGCTGTCGCGCGAGTTCATTTCTTTTGGAAAGGCTCGAAAGAAACGAACCAAAGAAAACGCCTTCCCCGACACAGCGCATTCGCGATCGGCGGGTTCATCGCAATTTTCGGACTCGCCTTTGCCGGCTACGCCGTCAAAGACGGCCCGCGCCAGCCGCGCGGGCGTTCACCGGTGCGCGAGCCGATGGCTCGCGGGCCGCCCCGGCTCACCCATGGCTCGGTCCGAAAACGGCGGGCATCCATGCCCGCCGCCCTACGGGTTTCCGGATGCTGTGCGTGGTTGATTCGATACGCGAAGCCAAGAGCCAAGAGCCAAGAGCCAAGAGCCAAGAGCCAAGAGCCAAGAACCAAGAGCCAAGAACCAAGAGCCAGCGTGATTGGAGTCGGATGTGGAGGCGCTTCCAAGCTTTGCCGTACAACGAGGCCCTTGCATTCCAGCTGCTTGCAGGAGCGGAATAGCAAGGCTCGAGCGGCTACGAGCCATCGTGCAGCGCCCCCGATGCGTGGGCACGATAACCTTGATGGTGCTGTTGTCGTCACCCCGCCCCTGCGTTCCAACCATGGAGTCATGCAATGACCATATCGATGTACCAGGCTTCTGTGCCCGTGTTCGTGCGCGCTTTGTCCAACCTGCGGCACGTGCTGCAACTTGGCCAGGCACACGCGGTCGAGAAGGAGATCTTGCCCGAAGTGTTGCTGCAGACCCGGTTGATACCGGACATGCTGCCGCTGCTCAAACAGGTGCAGATCGCGACCGACCTGGCAAAGAACGGTTGCGCACGGTTGGCGGGGGTGGAACCATTGACGTTTGATGACGACGAGACCGGGTTTTCGCAGCTGTATGCGCGCATCGACCGTGCCATTGAATACATCTCGGACTTCAAGCCCGAACAGATCGATGGCAGCGAGGAGCGCAAGGTGACGATCAAGACCCGGTTGGCGGGGGATCTCGAATTCAGCGGCGTCGATTACCTGTTGTATTTCACCCAGCCCAACCTGTATTTCCACGTCACCACCAGCTACGCCATCCTGCGCCACGCGGGTGTCGCGCTGGGCAAGCGCGACTTCATCGGTGCCTGATCGGCACCTTTGCCGGTGCGATGGCCGCCTGAAACGGAGGATGCCTTGATGCTGCCGAGTACCCAAATCGATTGCCCGTATTGCGGCGAGTCGATCGACCTGCTGGTCGATGATTCCGCCGGTGACCAGCAATACATCGAGGACTGCCAGGTCTGCTGCCGGCCAATCGTGGTGACCGTGACTGTCGAGGGCGGTGTCGAAGATGGCGACGAAGGTGGCGTGCGCGTGTTGGTCGCCGCGGAAGACGACGCCTGAGTCCGTACCGCTCGCTACGCCGAGATGACGCGTTCCTTGGGCTCGGCCTGCAGGTTTGCTTGGTGGTTTAATCCAGCCTGGTTCGCGCAGCGCAGGCATGGGCCGCGGGTCGCTTTCCATCCCGGGCCGGCAGTCTGCATTCCGTCTAGAATCGTGCAATGGCAGGCAACGATATCCGGCTGGTCGGTTTCGACGGCGACGACACCTTGTGGCGCAGCGAGGATTACTACCGCGCCACGCAGGCCAGTTTTGAACGGATCGTCGCCGGTTACGTCGATCTGGATGACGTCCACGACCGCTTGTATGCGGTTGAGCGGCGCAACATTGCGTTGTTTGGTTATGGTGCCAAGGGCATGACGTTGTCGATGCTCGAGGCTGCGATCCAGATCACCGATGGGCGCATCACCGCCAATGACCTGCAAGGCATCGTGCAACTGGGCAAATCCCTGCTGCAACATCCGGTGGAACTGATGCCTGGTATCCGTGATGCGGTCGCACGGATCGCGCAAACCTATCCGGTCGTGCTGATCACCAAGGGCGACTTGTTCCACCAGGAAGCCAAGGTGCGCCAATCCGGGCTATCGGACCTGTTTCCAAGGATCGAGATCGTCAGCGAGAAGGATGTCGCCACCTATGCGCGGGTGCTGGAGGAGTTTGGTGTCGATGCGGGCGGGTTCATGATGATTGGCAACTCCCTGCGTTCGGACATCGCACCGGTGTTGGCGCTGGGCGGCTGGGCCGTGCACATGCCGTACCACGTGACCTGGACGCACGAGCTTGATGTCGGGATCGATCCGGGGCATGCCGCGCGCATGTGTCATGCGGACATGCCCGCAGGGTTGCCCGGTGCCGTACGGGAGCTCGCCGGGCGGGCAGCGGTGCTGGGCAAGCCTGGCATCGATTGACGCTGGATGACCTGCTGGCTCCCTTTGCCCGTTGGCGGGGCAGCGTGCCGCCCATGATGGCGTTGCAAGCGCGCCGTCAAGCGCCCGGTCAACCCTGCTCCCGCAACGTTGCGAGCACGAGCGACGGCAACATCACGCTCGCCGACAGGCTTTCGGCGTTAGGCTGTTGCCTACCCGCATCCAGACAGGCATCGCGATGATCCGCTCGACAGTCCACATCCTTTCCGGCGCCCTGGCCTTGGCCCTGGCTGCCGTCGCCCTGCCGGCCAGTGCGGCGGGCAACATCGATTGCCAGCTCAGCTTCGACCTGGCGGGCTGGTCGGTGTTCTACAAGACGGCATCGGGCGACGGCATGGTCACCTGCGACAACGGGCAGAGCCTGCCCGTGCACATCAGCACCAAGGGCGGTGGACTGACCTTCGGTAAATCGCGCATCGACAACGGCACTGGCGAATTTTCCGGGGTCCACGCAATCCGTGACGTGCTGGGGACCTACGCGACGGCCGAGGCACATGCAGGCGCGGCCAAGTCCAGCAAGGCGCAGGTGATGACCAAGGGCGACGTCTCGCTTGCACTGGCGGGTACCGGTTCGGGCTGGGACGTGGGGGTCGCGTTTGGCAAGTTTGTAATTGAGCCGCGTTGATGGGCCCAAGGCGCGCAGGCAGGCCGGGTTGATGCAGGTGCGTCCTGGCATGCGCGATCGCGCTGCACGTGGCATGACCAAACGCCTGCGGGCGTCCTGGTTGCCGCTGTGCCTGCTGCTTGCCGCGTGCAATGCACCGACGCCGTCGCCTTCGCGCCATGCGGCGCCAACAGCTGCAGGCGTGATGCCTGGCGATGGCGACAGCTTTCAGTGGCAGGCACGGTTGCCGTGTTCGGATTGCGATGCCATCCAGGTCCGGTTGCAGCTGCGGCGCGACGGTGATGCCCGTGGTTACCTGCTGACCGAGGTGTATGTCTCCGCGCAGGGGGATGCGCGCTTTGACGAGCAAGGCCAGTGGCAACAGAACGACCAGTCCTTGCACTTGATTGCCCAGGACGGCGCGCAACGTTGGTATGCGTTGCTGCCAGATGGTCGCCTGCAGCCACTGGATCGCCATGGCCGCATGTTGTCGACGCGCGATGATGACTTCCTGCTGCCGATCGTGGATGCGGCAATGCGCTAGCGGGATGGGTGCCGTGGCTGTCGTGATGCCGTTGCAAGCGCGCCCTGCATCCGTCCTTTGGCCCTCGCCAGGCTATCGGCCTGTGCGTGCAACGCCTATGCGCCGATCATCGTCCGAGCTGTTCGCTTGCGCACGCCCCTGCCCACCCTTGCCAGTGCGGGTGAACGACCAACCGTGCTGCGAGGATCCGCTCGCATTGCGAAGCGGGGAAAGCAACTTGGGTACCGAGGGTATGACGGGCATGCGGCGCGTGCCCATGGCCCGATACACTGGCTGCATGGAGACGTCGACACCGCAAGGGCCTGCATCTGCATGCATCACCCACCATGGTGGGTGCCACTGCGGGCGCGTCCGCTTCGAAGTCGAAGCACCGGCAGCGATCGAGGTGCTCGACTGCAACTGTTCCATCTGCCGGATGACGGGTTACCTGCACCTGATCGTGCCCGCATCGCGCTTCCGCCTGCTGTCGGGTGCGCAGGAATTGAGTCAATACACCTTCAATACCGGCATCGCCAGACATCGTTTCTGTCGCCATTGCGGGATCAAGGCGTTCTACGTGCCACGCAGCCATCCCGACGGGATATCGGTCAATGCGCGTTGCCTGGATGCAGGCACGCTGGCGTCGATGCACGTCGTTGCCTTCGATGATGGCGATCGCCAGGCGCGGACGGCCGAACTGCATGGGTTGACGCACGGTTGATGCATGCCACACCCCTGGATGGTTGTGGTTTCTGCGGCTGTGAGACGATGCCGGGCTCCGATCCAAGTCCTTGGCTGACATGATGAATCGCAATCAAAACCGCCGGGTACTGGCATTGATCATGCTGGTTGGATCGCTGGCACTGCCTGCTGCTGGACAGGCTGCCACGGACACGGATGGCGCTGCGGCCAAGCGGCCCTGCATCGGGCTGGTCCTGGGCGGCGGCGGCGCCCGCGGTGCAGCCCATGTCGGTGTGCTCAAGGTGCTCGAGCGCGAGCGCATCCCTGTGTGCCGGATCGCGGGGACCAGCATGGGTGCGATCGTCGGAGGCTTGTATGCCACTGGATACGACGCCAGCGAGCTGGCCACGCTGGTGGACGACATCGACTGGGGCGGGGTGCTGGATGACGACCCGCCGCGCAAGTCCATGCCGATGCGTCGCAAGGACAACGACTTCAAGGATCTGCTCGACCTGGAGATTGGCTACAAGCACGGTCGCATCGTGTTGCCGGGCGGGCTGGTGCAGGGCCAGAAGCTGCAGCTCCTGCTGCGGCGGCTGACGCTGTCCACCAGCGGCGTGGACGGATTCGATGCGTTGCCGATTCCGTTCCGGGCCGTGTCGACCGATATCGTCAGCGGTCGTCCCGTGGTGTTTTCAAGTGGGGACCTGGCCACCGCGATGCGGTCGAGCATGTCGGTGCCCGGTGCGTTTGCCCCGGTGCAGAGGGATGGCCAGTTGCTGGTGGACGGCGGCATCGTCGACAACGTGCCGATCGATGTCGCCCGGGACATGGGTGCTGACGTGCTGGTCGCCGTCGACGTGGGTTCACCGCTGGTCGGGCCTGACAAGCTGAGCAATCCCGCGGCGGTGCTCAACCAGATGATCACCGCAATGATGCAGGACAAGACCAGCCGCGCACTGGAGACGCTGGGGCCTGGCGATGTCCTGATCACTCCTGACCTGGGCGACATCACCAGTACCCAGTTCAATCGTGGCGCCGAGGCGATTGCGCTGGGCGAGCGTGCCGCCGAGGCCGTGGTGCCACAGCTGCGCAGGTACGCACTGGGCGCGCCGGAATACGCGGCCTATCGCCAGCAACAGCACAAGCGTGATTTTGATCCCGGTCTGATCGCGTTCCTTGATGTCATGGGTGCCGATACCGGATCCGGACGCTATGTCGCGCGCAAGGCTGCCAGCCTGACGGGAAAGGCGTTCGACGTGGACGAGATCGAGAAGACCGTCGATGAGATCTATGGACGTGGTTCCTTCCAGGAAATCGACTACAAGCCAGTCCAGCACGATGGCGAGCAGGGAATCGAGCTGATCCCGCGCGACAAGCCGTGGGGGCCGACCTTCGGCAAGCTGGGCTTCCAGCTGGACAATAATTTTGCCGGGAGCAACAACTACCAGTTGTCCGCACAGGTGACTGCGACCGATCTCAACAGCCTGGGTGCGGAATGGCGCAACACGGTCCAGCTCGGGCGCGTGCAGGGGTGGCGATCGGAGTTCTACCAGCCGTTCGGCGCACTGGGCGACTTCTACCTGCAGCCTGCGCTGGACATACACAACGAGTCCCTGCCGTTATGGCTGGACGGCCAGCAGGTCGCCGAGTACCGGATCCAGCAACGTGAAGTCGGGATCGAAGGCGGCTGGTCGCCGGCACCACAATGGCGGCTTGCACTGGCTTTGCTGCGGGGGCGCGACAAGGGTGACCTGCTGGTGGGTTTGCCGGATGTCTTCGACGAAGGCGCCGAGTCCTACGCCGCAGTGGTGGCCAACACGACCTGGGATACCCTGGATGACGCCAACTTCCCGGCCACCGGGACACGGGCGCGGTTTGGTTACGAGACTTACCACGCCTTGTTGGGGGGTAGGGTCAAGGGTGACGTTGCCCGCCTCACCGTGAACTCGGCCCATGCCTGGGGCCGTTACCACTTGCTGCTTGGCCTGCACATGAGCAGCGTGCTCGGTGACGGGGACTTCTACCACGCCCAGGATTTCCTCGGTGGTTTCCTCAATCTGTCCGGATACGAGGAGCGCTCGCTGCTTGGTAGCCAATCGGCATTGGCGCGGGCGATCGTGTACCGGCGCACGGGAGATACCAGCAAACTGTTTTCCCTGCCGTTGTACTTCGGTGGCAGCCTGGAAGCGGGGAACGCATGGTCCACGCGCAGTGACGTCAGACTGGACACGGTCAAGCTTGCCGGCAGCCTGTTTACCGGCATGGATACGCCGCTGGGTCCTTTGTTCCTCGCCTACGGCTATAGCGAGGGCGGGCATTACAGTTTTTACCTGACGTTTGGATCGCTGTTGCGGCCACGGTAGGAAACTTCGCAAGGGACTGCTGGCTGCAGTGCCGCTGGATCAAACGACCCCGTCAATCTGGCGAAAGCCTGAATCCATTGGAGGACGGCAACAGGGATCCGGGCTTTCGCTGCTGTGACCGGTCAGGGCAGGGTGGGTTGCTAGACTTCGCACCCCGCCCTGGGGTGGGTCGTGCCGTGGCGACGGATTTGCGACAGTTCCGCTGAGGCAGCCCTCATCCGCCCACCAGGTACCTTCTCCCGGCCCTCGGGATGAAGGCCATGCAAGCCGGCCCGCCCTTGGGGCTGGCCCAACGATTCCAGCCAGGTGATTTCCTCCAGATGATGTCGACAGCTGCCACGACGATGCCGGGAACACATCCGCCAGGAGCACGTCCGCCAGGGGCGGGCCTGCCCGATGCCGGGCGCTGGCGGTTGTCCGTCGCCCCGATGATGGATGGTACGGAAAGACCTTTCAAGCCAATGACTTGCGATTTGTCGTGTGCAGGTCGTGTGCACAAGAGTTTGTTCGATACGCGTGAGTTCGACCGATTTGCCTCAGGCAAGACGAGATGCGACCGCCGCACGTTTCCTCAAGGAACCTGCTCAAGAAAACTCTCGTCATGTTGATCTCGCGAGCCGGTACCTTGGACCGGTATTGGCGCCAGGTCGCTGGTTGCTACGATGCGTTGGCCATTGATCCCCTTGGCTGCCGTCGGGCCCGTGTGACGGTCGACATATGCCGATACCGTGTCGCGGCGAGCGATGAGCGCACTGCCGCAATCGCTGCGCAGCCGCTCGGCGAGGTCGCGTAGGGTGACGGTTGCTTTCTATATCCGAACAGGTATAATTCATGTCTGGAAAGCGTAAGCTCCTGTACTGGGAAGGCTCCTCCAAGAAGGACTTCAAGGAGTTCCCGATCCCGGCGCAGAAGGACATGGGCGTCGCGCTGTTCGTCGTCCAGTTGGGCGGCACGCCTGATTCGGCGAAACCCTGGAAGGGGCTCGGTCCCGGAGTGTACGAGTTGGTGGAGGACCACCGGGGCGATACCTTCCGCGCCGTCTACTCCGTACGAATAGGCAGCGCGGTGCATGTCCTGCATGCGTTCCAGAAAAAGTCCAAGTCCGGCATCGCCACACCGCAGACGGACGTGGAACTGATCGAGAAGCGGTTGAAGGCAGTCCTCGCCCGTTATGGGGCGAGCGGGAGAACGAAATGAGTCGCAAAAATCTCACAGGCACCGATAACGTGCTGCTCGACCTCGGTTTCGATGACGCGGAGGAGCTGTCGGCCAAGGCTGCGCTTGCACTCAAGCTCAACGAGCTGATCGACAAGCGTCGGATCAGTCAGACGGAAGTAGCAACCATCACTAGAATGACCCAGCCCAAGGTGTCCCAAGTGCGCCGCTACAAGCTGCAGAACATCTCGCTGGAACGGCTGATGCAGGCTCTAGTGTCATTGGATCAGAATGTCGAGATCGTGGTTCAGCCCGCGCGCCGAGCGCAAGTGGCCAGCATTACCGTTGCGGCCTGACTATGCGGGTTTTACCCCTGTGACTATCGCGGAGTGCTATCGCAGAGCTCCGCTAGGACGCTGCACTCTGATCCAAAGTCCGTGAGAGTCGAGCATGGATGAAGCTGTGGTCGTCTTTACGCGCAAAGGTCTGTTTCAGACCCGGATTGCTGCACGCAATGTCCGCAGCCGCGAACACGCGCGCAAGCTGTGGCCCCTGGTCTCTCCAAGTGCATCACGGCAGATGGTGACGTGGGTCAGCCCATCCTTTGAAAATGGAAAGTTGCGTCGCCGCTCCCATTTTAGGCTGCTTCCTGCCGAGCACACCTATAACGCCAAAGTGCACTTCGACGAAGAGGAAACTGGCCGGCAGCGTGCCGTACGCGAAAGTCCAGAACACCGGTGCGCAAAAGAGCTTGTCGCAGCGGAGCTTTCACGGCGCCTGACTGCTGGGCTTGCGATGCCGTGGTCGTTCAAGGATGCAGATGCGTCTGACTATCCGTTGGGAGGCAACTTGCTGCTCGGCGCCGATCGTGTGGTCACCGAGCACCCGTTGGAGACGCCTTTCGGGAGCCAATTCCGACTCGACGTTGCCGTGCTTGGGCCCCCTGTCCAGACGGAGCCGATGGTGCTGGGTGGCGTTGAAATCGAACTCGGGCACGCCTTCGATGGGCGCAAGGCGCTGATCGGAAAGTCGCTCGGATTCCCGCTCATCTCCATCGACATCACCGAGATGACGCTGGCCGAACTCACGCCGGAGTGGGCGCAGCAGGTGTTGACCGCGACCACGCGGAGCCATGAGCAGAAGCGCCGGCAGACGTACATCTATCTCCACGACCTGCTGTATCCCCTCTACGCCGAACTACCGACATTTCTAGATGACCAACAGCGCCATCAGTTCCTTGTGTTTGCGGACGATGGCACCTTGCACAAGCTAGTGCGCTGGATGAATCTGCTGGCGGAGAAGCTGGAGTACACGAAGGGTACGGTCGCCGTTGCCTTGGTCAATGGGAAAAGCGAGCAGTCGCGCAAGATGCTTGAGCGTGCGGGACAGGTCGTTGGGCCTGACTGGAAGGAATTTAATGGCGAACGATGCTTGCGCCTGACTCTCCCACGCCCCAAAGGCCCCGCGGATCTTCAGGCCCATCGCTTTCATATGACGCTGGCGCGCGTGCTGCTTTCGCACACTGATGCGCTTGTTGGATACAAGTATTGCAACGGCGTGGACAACAACCACGCCGAAGAAGATGTTTGGGTTGCGCATCGCTGGATCGCTGAACTGAATGCCCATACTCAGCACCGCGTATTGCCGAAGCGGTTGGCCGAGCCGATCAACAGGTTGATCGCGGTTGTCTCGGACTTGCATCGCAATCACGGGACAATCTCTCACGGACCGTAGTCGTTCGATGCCGGAAATCGTCCTGCAGGCAGATACTCCAGCGGAACTGACGGTCAGGCTTGCCGGGCTTGACATTGACGTACCTGCGCGCTCAGAGGGACGCCGAAATCATCACGCGGAGCGCTATTGCATCGTGCAGTTGCTTGCGACGCTGCCGATTGAGCGGCTCTCTTTCCCGCTGACCCTTTCCCATTACGACAAGCCGGATTTCCTTTTGGAGATGTCAGGCTCAGAAGTAGGTATCGAGCACACCGAAGCCGTACCTGAGAATGTCGCACGGGCTAGTTTTCTTCGTGAAAAAGGCTTGGGGCCGGACGTCTATTTCACTACTCCTGCCAAGCCTGGGGAGCCGCGGAAAACAGCCGATGAACTCCGCCGTGAAATAGAGGCCGATGAACCTAATCATGGCTGGTACGGCGATTCGCCGGAGCGTGAACGGGCTGAAGCAATGGCTCACTACGTCAAAGAGAAGATTCCCAAGACGACGGCCGAAGGCTTTGTTCGATACCTCGCCAACTGGCCGATCGTCTATGACAATTGGCCACTGCCGGCCATCGACTACGCCAAGGCGGCAAACTATCTGGCGCCGCTTCTGACGGAAATAGGCGCCTTTTCGGTTTTCGACACGATCTTTGTCCATGACGACTCGCACATGTGCGAGTTTCGTGATGCTTCTGTTATCCAGATGTTGCGACCGCTGCAGGCGCGGCAGTAGCACCAAGGCCAGCCTTGCGCTTCTTAGCCGTCTCCACACTACGCTTCTCAATCTGTGCGCGCCATGTCTCCAATGCTGCAATGTCGGCGAGCAGCTCATCGGGATCGGGGACTGCAACACCACCCAAAAGCGCTTTATCATGTGCGTAATTTGAGCACTTTTTCATGCCGGCATTGACTTGGGCATAGTCCTCGTCATCGACCACGACCCCGGCGAGTCGCTGCGTTTCCACGCCCTTGCGGAAACGAAGGATGACCTCGCGCAGCAGGACTTCTTCAACAGCGCGCTCCCATGCCATGCGTAATCGAAAATAAGCATCGACGGTTTGCTTACGATGCTCCTGCTCCTCTCCATCGCTGTGCAACTTGGCGATGGATTGCTGTTGCGCCTTTAGCGCACCGATCCGCTTGCCTGCATTTTTTCCTTCAAACGGCAGCTCTGGATCGGCAACTCCAAATCCCTCTGCGCGGCGAACTAGGCTTTGGGTGAAAATTGTCACGCTGGCGAGTTTGGCTTCTTCCGCCAAGATGCAAAGAAAGTAGATGTCATGCGTGAACACAATGACTTGGCGGTGCGCAGCTTCGGTGGCCAAGCGCTTCGCCACACGTTCCCGCCTACGATGGTCGAGCGAAGATACTGGATCATCGAACACAATCCCTCCCTTACCACCGCTCAATCCGGCTTCGGCCAAAAAGGAACCGATTGCCACAGCGCGTTGCTCGCCTTCACTCAGGATATCGCCGGGACTGCGGCATTGCGGCAACTCCAATTTCAGTTTGTGCAAAGCCTTGCCCTTGTCGGCGCGACTCTGGAGCGAAACGCTCAGGGTGCCGACACCCAACGCCTTAAATTCGCGATTCAGTGCTTCGGCCAGTTCCTTGGACACAACCTTCTCGGCCATATCCGAGGCTTTCAGCGAGATGGCATTGGTCTTGACGGCGGAAAGGCACTGCGCGAGTTTCGCCTGATGACTGAGCTTGCCAACAGCCGTGACCACGGCATCCCTGACTTGGCTCAGCCTGACCCGCGCATCGAGTTCTGTAAACTGCTTCTGAAGTGCGGCGCGGGCCTTCTCGTCCGATGCCTTCTCCAAGGTCTCGGCCTCGGCATTTAATTTGTCGACCAAGGTTTGGAGCCGCGCTGCCGGGTCCACGAGGGATTGAGTAAGACTGTCCCATTGGTGGGATAGCACCGCCGCCTTGATCGCTTCCTGACGAGCCGTCAGCAAGGACTCGAACGCCTTGGTGTCTGCCGCCACTTGTGGATCTAGGGCTTCAATCTCGCCGTGGGTCACATCGTCGAGATTCAACGTCAGGCTCTGCGCGATGAACGGCTTATATTCTGCGTATAGTGCCGTGCGACATGCTTGGGAAGCCTTCTCGGCCTCTTGCTGGATGAACGCCTCGAAACGCGTCAAGCGAGCGGCGCCTTCGGCTAGAGGTTGCTGGCATAGCGGGCAAGGCGTGTCCGAACCCAGGTTGGGGAACGCCTCATCCGGGTGCGATTCGACGGCGAATTTGCGGGCGGCGTCGAACAACTCGCGCCAGGCTTCGCCGCCGGTGCCCGGCAGCAGGTTCTCGCTTTCCTTGAACTCCTTGGCGGCAAGTGCGGCTGCTGCCTGCGCGGCGCGATAGCTATCCGCCAGGCTGCGGAACTTGGCGACTACGGATTGATCCACAAAAGCACCTTTACTTTTTGCGTTCGTAGCGATGGCTGCAACGCGGCGGGCTCGCAAGCGTAGTTGCGCTGCCTTCTCCTTCGGGTTGTTCTCCTTCAGGCTGGTGTCCAGTGCCAAATGCTCAGCTACTTCTTCTGGCGTCAGGATGGCCAGCGCGTCGATCTGAGCTACGGTCGTTATAGCGGTTAGTGACGCAATCAGGTTTCCGACCGGTGTGTTGCCCTGTAGCGGCGCAAACGCGGAGAGGTCGGCAGCAGACTGCGCGTGCTCCGTGTCAACCGCGGTCTTCAACTGTTTGCAAACTTTCGCCAATGCTTCGAAGACATCGAGCCCATAAGGCACGTAGGAGAAATCGTCCTCGCTGTCCAGGTACGCCCGTGCACATCGTGAATCGAAGATCGCGAACGATGACAACTCGGGCGGCGCTTCTTTACCCTGCGTCCATTGCACGTCTTTTGCAATACCGTCCACGATAATTTCAAAAGCCGTTTCAGCGGCACCCGCTTCGCCAGCGGGGAGATAGGCGTTCGGATGAATCACTTCGGTCTGATCGCGAGCACGACAAGCGCGCTTGAGTACCCGCGAGTATCCCGATTTACCCGAACCGTTGTCGCCGTAGATGACTGTCAAACCGGTTGCACCGAATGCCAGATGTTGTTTCTCTGCAATCGCGTTAACGTGGCGCATGTTCTTCATCGCGAGCAGCTCAATGTGCGTCGTCACCTCTACTGGTGCCGGAATCTGGTCGGCCGTGAGCGGTTTGGGTGAGCGACCTTTGGGATCTGGGATGCCATGTGCCAACTTGAGCAAAGCGAATAGATCGTCCAGATCATCCGTTGTCAATGTCTGTTTGGCCAATAGACGCGCGACTGCATCGCTTTGCCATGCAGGCAATCCCTGAGTCCAAGCCAGTACTTCTTGCAATATCGACATGGCCCCTCCTGTCCCTGGTCCAGGTTTTACCCCAAGTGGATGCATTGTGCGTCCCGGCGTTCCGCCGCCAGGCTCGCGGGCTGCGCCCCGCGCCTCTACCGAGTCGCGGCCATACGGCTTTGATCCCTGACGCCTCCGGCCCCATGGGCCTGCGCGCTCCGCTTGCCTGTCGTTATGCAAGTAGGTAGGCGGTCTTGCTGTTTCCCTTCACCGTATCACGGCGTGCTCGCCGTCAAGGGCTACGCGTGCCTGGCACGCTTGCGGCCGTGGCCGTCTGCGACCCTGTGACGGCTTGCGCTGCGCCGTGCTGGCGCCGGTTCCGGGCAATTCCGCCCGAGCAACCGGAGCACGATATGTCGCAACTTTCCCTCTCCCTCGATGCCTCGCTGCTGGTGCGTGACGACCAGGGCTGTTATCTGCCAGCGACGGCCGACCAGATCATCGAGGCGGCGCGTCGGGTCATCGACCAGAAGATGCAGCGCGGTGCGTCGTTCGCATCACCGGTCGATGTGAAAGCGTATCTGCGCGTCAAGCTCGCCGGCTTTGAGCACGAGATTTTCGCGGTCCTGTTTCTCGATACCCGGCATCGGCTGATCGACTACGTCGAGATGTTTCGCGGCACCATCGACGGTGCATCGGTTCACCCGCGCGAAGTGGTCAAGGAAGCTTTGCGGCTCAACGCGGCGGCGGTGATCTTTTCGCACAACCATCCCAGCGGGAATCCCGAGCCAAGTCAGGCCGACAGGGCACTGACCCGCCAGCTCAAGGAAGCGCTGGCGCTGGTGGATGTGCGCGTACTCGATCACGTCATCGTCGCCGGAGAAACGACCACGGCGTTTGCCGAACGCGGCTGGTTGTGACAAAAGGGGCTTCGGCCCCTTTTTGCTGCGCCTTCTGTCGATCGCGTTGCCCCTGCGGGTCTGCGCGCTTCACTTGCGCGGGGTTGGCGCCGAATGCGGCCGTTACCTGTCAGCCGTCTTCCCTCGCTCATCACCTTGCCCGCGACTGTAGCCCGCAGCCGGGGGCCGTCAAGGCGCGCCAGGCCGTGTCCTCGCTGCGCTGCGGGCCGCACCAACCTGGCGCTTTTCTCCTTGACCGCCCCCGGCTGCGCGCTTCTGCCGTCGCGGGCGATGAACTCAGGAAAGACGGTGGCAACGAGGCCGGCCCAGGTCTCTGCGCCGACCCCACCGGAAGTCCAAAGCGGGCTCCGAATCTAGGAATCCGGTGGGGCTTTCGACAGCAATCCTTTTGGAGAAAACATCATGCAACTCGCATCCCGTTTCGCATCCCGTTCCCCGGCGCTGCGCTCGGAACTTCCACTCTCGGATGACCAAATCCGTGTAGTGGCCCCGTCCATCTTTGCGGACACCCCGCACGGCAGCCGCTCGGAACGGTACAGCTACATCCCGACCGCCGCCGTGCTGACCGAACTGCGCAAGGAGGGGTTTCAGCCTTTCATGGTGACCCAAACCCGCGTGCGGCGGGACGACCGTCGCGAGCACACCAAGCACCTGCTGCGTCTGCGCCATGCCAGCCAGATCGATGGCGCCGAAGCCAACGAAATCGTCCTTCTGAACTCGCACGACGGCACCAGCAGCTACCAGATGCTCGCCGGCATGTTCCGATTCGTCTGCAAGAACGGTCTTGTATGCGGCGATACCGTGGCGGACGTACGCGTACCGCACAAGGGCGACGTGGCCGGCCAGGTCATCGAGGGCGCCTACGAAGTGCTGCACGGCTTCGACCGGGCGCGGGCCTCTCGCGACGCCATGCAGGCGATCACACTGGATGCGGGCGAAGCCGACACATTCGCCCGCGCGGCGCTGGCGCTCAAGTACGACTACACCGACAAGCCCGCGCCGATTACCGAAAGGCAGCTGCTGGCCCCGCGCCGCTTCGACGATAACCGCCCGGATCTCTGGAGCGTGTTCAACCGCACGCAGGAGAATCTCGTGCAGGGCGGCTTGCCCGGTCGTTCGGCCAACGGCCGTCGCCAACGTACCCGCGCCGTGCACGGCATCGACCAGAACCTGCGACTGAATCGTGCCCTGTGGCTTCTCGCGGACGGCATGCGCCGCCTCAAAGCCTGAATGAACCCCCGCCCGGAGGGGCATTCCGCCCCTCCAAACCATCCCGTTTCGCTTTCAATTGGAGTCAACATCATGAATGCCGTTACCCAAATCGAAGTCCACACCCCGCCCTCGTTGGAAGTGGCCGACCCGACCCAAAGCCTGATTCTGGTTCCGCTCTCGCAGCTGCTGTCGCGCCAGTCCAGACGCAATGTGCGCAAGATGCGCCGTCTGTCCATTCCGGAACTGGCCGCGAGCATCCTGCGCGTCGGCCTGCTGCAAAACCTCATCGTCATCCTCGCCGCTGATGGCGAGCGCTACGAAGTCGTGGCCGGTGGTCGTCGTCTTGCGGCCTTGAAACTACTGGCGAGGAAGAAGCGCATCGCCATCGAATACGAAGTGCCGTGCCTGCTGGTGACCGATGCGTCCGCCCGCACCGTGAGCCTGACCGAGAACGTGCAGCGCGAGGCCATGCATCCCGCCGACCAGTTCGAGGCCTTCGCCGCGCTGGTGGCCGAGGGCCGCCCCGTCGAGGACATTGCCGCCGACTTCGGCGTGACGCCGCTGGTGGTGCAGCGCCGTCTGAAACTCGCCAACGTTTCGCCGCGTTTGATGGCGGACTACCGGATCGACGCCGTGACGCTCGACCAGATGATGGCCCTTGCCATCACCGACGACCACGCCGCCCAGGAATCCGCCTTCTACGACGCGCCGGAATGGCAGCGTAGCCCGTCCGCGTTGCGCGAGCGCGTGACTGTGCGGGAAGTCGACGCCGGCCATCCGCTGGCCCGTTTCGTGGGGTTGGACGCCTACACAACAGCAGGCGGTGGCACGCGTCGCGATCTGTTCGCCGACGACGGAGGTGGCGTCTACTTTGCAGACGCAGCATTGCTGGAACGGCTGGTGCGCGAGAAGCTGGCGGCGCTGGCCGAGGACGTACGTGCCGAAGGTTGGGCATGGGTGGAGGCCGTGCCGCACTTGAGCCATGCCGACAGGCAGGTATTCCAGAATGCGCCGAAGCAGCGACGCGAACCGACCGCACGCGAGGCGCGTCGCATCGTTTCCCTGCAGACCCGCATCGGCAAGACCGATGCTGCGCTGGAAACTGCCTACGATGCGGAGGACGAGGATAAGGCCGAAGCCCTGCACGAGCAGCGTGAGCGGCTGACGAAGAATCTACAAGCTGCGGAGGGCGCCTTGCAGGGTTATGCTCCGGACGTACGCGCGGTGGCCGGTGTGATCGTTACTCTTGATTGCGGCGGGGACGTCCTCATGCATCGCGGACTGCTGCGCGAGGCGGAGGCCAAGGCATTGCGCACGCTGGAACGGCTGCGCAATGGCAAGCAAGGCACGGAAGACGACCAGCGCGAAGACGAAGACGCAGGACAGCCCAAGGTAGCGAGTGTGTCCAATCGGTTGGCGCAGCGGCTCAGCGCGCATCGTACGGCGGCGCTGCGAATCGAGTTCGCCCGCCACCCGCAGGTAGCGCTGGCGGCACTGGTGCGCGATATGGTGCAAGCCATTCTGCGTGACGGCTATGGCGGCAATTTCCCCATCGGCGTGCGCCTGACCGTGCGAACGCGCTTGGAGACCTTGGCCCCTGACTGGCCGGAATCGCCCGCTGCTATTGCCCTGCGCGAACTTCAACAGGCGTCTGCCGGGCGGCTGCCGGAGGATGACGCCGACCTGTTCGCCGTGCTGCTGGCATTGCCGCAGGACGAACTGGTGGAGCTGCTGGCCGTTTGTGTAGCGAGCGCGGTGGACGTGGTGACGCCTCGTGCCTCACAGACCACTCCCGGCGTGGGACTGGCGCAGGCCGTGCGCCTGGACATGGCCGTGTGGTGGAAGCCGATGGCCGAGAGTTATTTCCGGCACGTGTCCAAGGCGGTGATTCTGGACGCGGTCCGGCAGTTCGCCCCGTCGCACGTCGCGCGGCTGTCCAAGCTCAAGAAAGCCGAGATTGCGAACGAGGCCGAGCGGCTGGTCAAGGGAACTGGCTGGATGCCCGCGTTCTTCAAGGCTGAAACCCCTGACGGCACGGAACCGAACGAGTCGGCCGAGCTCGTCAGTGAACGCCCCGAAGAAGCCCAGGCGCTGGCCGCATGACCCAACGTTGCGGTTGAAGGTTCCGGCGCCGCAATGCGCCGGGGCCTCCCTTCAAAAATCGGACGCGGCAATTCTGCCGCGTCCGATTTGACAGCCAGACGGCAACCTCAAGGGCTTCACGCACGCCTTGCCGCCTTGGGCGAGGCGCATAAGTGCGTTGCACCTCGCCGCGCTGGGTCGTACGAGAGCGCACCGTCCTCGGCGCTGTCGCTTCGCAGCCTGTGACCACATGAGGCAGGAGTCACCGATGGGGATTCAGCCGAGATACGTGTAAAAAATGCCCGCAAGATTCAAATAACTCTTTTGGGCTAATGACTTAGCCGATATTTTTCTTCTCGGTCGATTGTGCCAACAGATCCAGCGTCGGGCACGGCGCGCCAGTCGCCACGTGGCGGCACGCCTCCACCAAATGCTTAAGGTCAACTTCCAATTGTCGTAGCTCGTCTAGATGTCGGCGCACCTCGGCCAATTTCTGTTCGGTCAGCTGCCGCGTCTGCTCGCAGGCGCGCTGGCCCTTGACCTCCAGCAGCCCCGCTATCTCGTCGAGACTGAATCCCATCGCCTGTGCTCGACGGACGAACTGAAGTCGCCCGACATCGTCGGGGCCGTAACGCCGCACGCTTCCTATCGGGCGCTCAGGCTCCGGCAGCAGGCCTCGCCGCTGGTAGTAACGGACCGTTTCGACGTGCACGCCGGCAGCTGCGGCCAGCCGGCTGATGGTCATTGGGTTGGTGGCCATCGGCTTGACTCCGTACTCAGGTACGGAGATTACCATGCAGATATGGCGCATCGTCCCGCACAGTCCTCCTTGCCTGCCCTTTTGGGCGCCGCCGTCGCGGCCATTGGCGCGTCCGTGTGCTGCATTGCGCCTCTGGTGCTGCTCCTGATGGGCATCAGCGGCGCCTGGATCGCCAATCTCACTGCTCTGGATGCATGGCGTCCGTGGTTTAGCGCGGCAACATTGTTGTGCCTGGGCTGGGCGTTCTGGATGCTCTATGGCCCAGCCTCACGCTGCCGCATCGACGGCATCTGCGTCGATCCCGCGCGACTGCGACGCCGGCGGCGCTGGCTGTGGTTCGTCACCGGCCTGATCGCGCTACTGCTGCTCTTTCCCTACTACATCGGCTGGTTTCTGTAGGAGTCCCACATGCGCGAGATGCTTCTCAGTTTGCTATTCACGGCCTGGATGGGCCTGGCTTGGGCGGTTACGCCAAAGCAGGTTGTCCTGCAGGTAGAGAACATGACCTGCCCGGCGTGCAGCATCACCATCGGAACGGCGTTGGACACAGTATCGGGCGTGACGGCGAAGCATATTGATACCCAAGCCGCCACCGTGACGGTGGCATTCGATGCCGAGCGCACCAACGTGGCCGCCATCGCCAAGGCCATCACCGACGCCGGCTTCCCTGCCACCGCCAAGGAGAGCGCGAACGGTGGCTAAGGTGCAGTTGCAAAGCATGCTCACATGCCCGGCATGCGGGCATCAGGTGACCGAAACCATGCCCACCACGGCGTGCCAGTTCTTCTATGAGTGCTCCGCCTGCCATACCCTTTTGTGCCCGAAACCGGGCGATTGCTGCGTGTTCTGTTCCTACGGCACGGTGCCGTGCCCGCCCATCCAGCAACACAGCAACTGCTGCGGCAGTGCTGATTGACCCCCCGTTGCGCCGCCAAGGCCAAGTCGATTTCGTACGATTCCGGAAGAGCGTCCACGTCGAGCAGATAATCGCCGAAGCGCTTCACGTGGCTGGTCACGTAGGGACTGAGTGCAGCCACGTCCTCTTGGGATATTTTCCATCCTGCTCGCATAAGCGTCTTGATGATACAGGTCGCGCTGCGCCAGGCTAACGAGGCGCTGACGGTCAAGAACCACGAGTTGGTCCAGCTCAACCGTGACAACGGGCAATGGCTGGAGCGCCACAGCCGTCTGGAGTGGGAGTTGGCACAGGTGCGGCAGGCCGCGGACGACCAACGGAAGGAACTGGACGCGCTGCGGCTCACGGCTGCCGAGCACCAGGCCCTGAAAACGCGGTGGGTGCATGATACCCAGACGCTGGAAGGTGTACGGGCGGAGCTGGTCTGCGCTCGCGTCGATCTAACGAAGGAGCGGGAGCGTCGCGAACAGGCGGAGGCCGACGCTGCGGGCCGATGTGCGTTCGACCACGTTGGAGCAGTTGCTGGTGCAACTGCGGCCCGATCACGCCGATAGTTCGAGTGCCAAAAAATCTGGAAACAAAATGATTTCACAGAATAAATCAGATTCTATGGGGCGTTTTTACACGTATCTCGGCTGAACCCCCCGATGCGCCGACAGCGTTGCCAAGGAGTTCCACTCCGCGCCGTGGTCAAGCCGCCACCATAAGTTGCAAAAGGGGTGTTCCCGCATGTCGTTGCGGGGCTGGCCTTGGCCGCGTCAGGGGACGAGCCAGTAAAGCCGTCCTGCGAAAAATCCGAGTCGGCCCTCTCTCCATTCGGGAAAGTTCGACCCGTGCGTCCTTGGTTTGTCGTGAATCCTGGCGGGGGCGCGGCTGCGCCTCGAGCTTCATGGTCGCAACCGTCCGGCGCAAACAATTTCCCCGGCGCTATGCGCCTTCCTCGCGAGGCAAATTCTTTGCGCCTCCCGGTCCTTCACGTGCGTTGCGGCCGCTGCGCGGTGCGGCCAGCCCGTCCCCCGCCGGTCGGATCACAACAAGGACGCGATGGGCGCGACCTTGTTAACCAGAAAGGAGAAAACATCATGGCCAACATCGGCAACTTCAACGCACAGAACGACGGCTTCACCGGCACGGTCCGCACCCTGACGCTCAACGTCAAGGTCAAGTTCGTCCCCAACGACAAGGGCAGCGAGAATGCCCCCGACTACCGCATCCAGGCGGCGGGCGGCTACGACATCGGCGCGGCTTGGAAGAAAGTCAGCCAGGCCGAGCGGCCCTACCTGTCGGTGACCCTGGACGATCCCTCGTTCCCGGCCACGATCTACGCCCGCCTGATCGAAGGCGAGGATGGCGCGCATAGCCTGATCTGGTCGCGCAGCAAGGGCGACTGACGCCGCCCCAGGCGCCCCGCCCAAGGCGGCGGGGCGCCTTTCACGCTACGGCTCGGACGCCGCCAGACGGCTTTCCGTTCCGGCCATCAGGTCGGCCGAGCTGCATCCGAGCGCCCGCGCGATCTTGATGATGAGGATCAGCGTCGGCATGTGCTCGCCGCGTTCGATCTTGCCCATGTGCGAGCGCTCGATGCCGGCCAGATGGGCCAAGGCCTCTTGGGCGACGCCACGCTCCGTTCGCAACGCACGGACCACCGCCCCGAAGGCTTTTGCCGGTTCGGCCTCGAAGGTGGTGGCGCCGGTCGGGCGGCCGCGCTGGATCGGACGCTTCTGCATGCGCAGAAGCGTCGATTCGTGGCGCGATTAAAACCACGTTAAATATAACTCTTGGGCGATTTTTGATCTACCATGCGATGGCGTTACGCCGATGTGTCGAAGCGGATATCCGCCTTTGTGCCCTCGTAGGTTTGAGTGCTTCCGTGGATACGCCTTCGTGAGCTTCCATCAATCAGCCAGTGCGTTTTCTGGGGTTTCCGTACTTGCGCGGACACGGATTTGCGGATTCGCGTGCGAACGCCTTCTGGCATCGTCGGCTCCACGGTCATTCCGTTCGACATCACCATTGGACAGGTTCGCCCCGTGGCCAAGCGACGCTTTCGGAAGGTTGCGACCATGACCCTCATTACCGCTGAGCAGCGGGCGCAGTTGCTCGCCAACGGACAGGCCCGTGCCGAAGGTCGGGACATCGATCCACCTCCGGTCGTCAAGTTGTTCACCCCCGACGCGCACGCGACGTGGCTGCTGACCGAACTTGATCCAGCGGATGCCGATACGGCATATGGCTTGTGCGACCTCGGTATCGGCATGCCGGAGAAAGGTACCGTGAAGCTTTCGGATCTGGCCACCATCGTCGGGCCGCTTAAGCGGCCGCTCCTGCGTGATCTGCATTTCAGGGCCACGCGCACCCTGTCCGAGTATGCTCGGCTGGCCCGGCTCAATGGTTCGATCATCGATTAGCCTGATCGGATCGTCCGCAAAGGAACGCGCTCATGAATGGCTGCGCGGCCCGCAAGACGCAAGGATTATGGCTATCCCGGCCTGATTTCAGACGATCATCCTCGGAATTACAACTCATGCACTGAGGGGCGCAATTAAGGCCCAATCAGCCGGGATGTTCGTTGTGAGCCGTGGCACGTTGATTGATACCGCGCCGCGATGGGCGTCGCGGCAGTCGCATTCGGACGCCTCCAGCAACGTTTCGCAACCAATCGGCCTTGATGCTGCCCGGCCGGTTCCCTTTGCCATGACGTTCCGGCAATGACGCTGCAGTCCCCGTAGTGATCACCGTGGCGACGATTCCTGTCCGGCAGGAGGCCGCCTCATAGACGATCGAAGACCCGCCCCTTGGTATCCGACCGCTGCGTATCTCTACACGCTGCATCTCGACGGACCCGGGTTGGCTTGGGAGTACCTGCGCCGCCATCCCGATTACCGGCGCGATTGGCTGCGCCGCCAGCGTCGCCCCAGCGCGGCGCAACGCTGGGGCTTGCGACTGCTGGAAAATCCCGAACTGGACGCGCGGGACGCGCATCCAGCGTGGTTCCCCGACCACGGCTGCGTGGTGCAGCTCTATTCCGATACCGATCCACCACCCGATGCAGAGACATTCGAGCTTTGGCGAATCGCTGGCCGCAAGCACCTGATCCATGATGGCCGCCGTCTGATGCTGCTGGTGCGCAGGCCGGACGGATGCGTGCGCCTGGCGCTCGCTCCGGAGCTGGCTGATGGCATGGCCTACGCCTTTGCAATGCGCGCGTGCGCGACGCCGGACGCACGCTATCGCGCGATCGGGGAATCGCTGGCCAAGGTGGCCGAGGCGTCCGATGCCATGCCCGCGGCGGCAGTTCGGTCGCGACCGTCGGCAGCCATGCTGCTGGAATTGCACACCCTGCAGGCGCTCGACGCGATTCTGGCGGGAGCATCCTTGCGCGATACGGCCGACGTGTTGTTCGGGCCGGATGCGGTGGCCGCGGACTGGCATGCCGATGGCGCGCTACGCGCCCGTGTTCGGCGCCTCGTGCGGCGCGGGCAGGCGCTGATGCGTGGCGGCTACCGCCGACTTGCACAACTTCCGCCGGCTGAACAGGGACGTTCGGCCCCTCCTGCAAAACGTCCCTGAGCAGGGCGCCGAGACTTCCCGAGACTGCCTCCATCCGGCCGCGCCATCGCGGTCGACGCTATCAACCGATGGAGGTACATCCGATGCGACCCGCTACCGCGCGGCCCCACACCGCCCACGCCACGCCGCTGCAACCAGCCGCTATAGCGCAGCCGCCGCGCTACCTGACCAATGACGAAGCCGCCGCCTACCTGCGGCTATCGCCGCGCACGTTGGAGAAGCAGCGCGTGATCGGCGGTGGTCCGCGCTTCCGCAAGTTCGGTCGACGCGTCATGTATGCAGTCGCCGACCTCGATACCTGGGCGGACTCGCGCAGCTTCGAGGCCACGTCCGACCCCGACTACGCCGAGTACCACTCGGCCGACAGCCGTGCGCGCTGACCCGCGTCGCGCGCGTGGCCATCGACGTGTCACTGTTGGCGCGCGAGCAGCTCGACCCGTTCCGCGCATTACCAGGCGACATGGCTCCGCGCGATGCCCAGGAACTCATGGCCTATCCCTTTTTCTCGCTGTCGAAGTCCCGGCGAACCGTGCCGATCGACTTCCGCGCCGGCGGCGTGACAATCCGCGTGGAAGGCACGCTGGAACATGGCATCGCCACGATCTGGGATGCCGACATTCTGATCTGGGCGGCCAGCCAGATCGTGGAGGCGCGCGATGCGGGCATCCCGACTTCACGCCTGATGCACGCCACGCCCTACGAGATCCTGCGCTTCATCGGGCGCGGCAGGTCGCTGCGCGACTACCAGCGTCTCAAGGCCGCGCTGGATCGACTGCAATCGACCACGGTAGCCACCTCGATCCGAGAGTCGACGGGGCGCCGCCTGCATCGCTTTTCGTGGATCAACGAATGGAAAGAACGAGCCGACGCTCGCGGCGCGCCGCTGGGCATCGAGCTGATCCTGCCGGACTGGTTCTATGCCGGTGTGCTGGACGCCGCGCTGGTGCTGACCATCGATGCGGCCTATTTTCGACTGACCGGCGGCATCGAGCGCTGGCTGTATCGCCTTGTGCGCAAGCATGGTGGCAAGCAGGCGAACGGCTGGCAATTCGATTTCCGATACCTGCATCGCAAGTCGGGCAGCGTGGCCCGGTTTTCAGATTTCGCCTGCGATCTGCGCGCGCTCGTGGCGCGACAGTCGCTGCCGGGTTATGCGCTTGGTCTCGAGCGCATGCCGGACGACGGAACGGAATTGTTGACCTTTCGGCCCGTGTCGTATGCGGCACGTGGATAACCCAGGGACAACCTGTGAACAGCGTCGTGCCATCTGGCGTACGCGGTATCGTGCCATCGGGCGCAGGCCCGTCGTGCCATCAGGCGCACGAAATCAAGAAAAATCCAGGCACGACGCGGGTTTCTGCGACTCCTAACTTACCTAACTTCAAGGCGCTAACTTTTGGTGGAGCCGCGCCGCCGCGGTGGACAACCACAAAACGACACGCGACAAAGCGAGGCGGAGCAAGAGCATGATCGTGGCTCTGCTCAATCAGAAAGGCGGCGTCGGCAAAACCACGCTTGCCACGCACATCGCCGGTGAGTTGGCGACGCGCGGGCAACAGGTCGTCCTGCTCGATGCCGATCCGCAGGGCTCCGCGCTGGACTGGACCCAACGCCGCAGCCAGCACGGGCTGCCACGATTGTTCGGTACCGTCGGTCTGGCGCGAGAGACGCTGCACCAGGAAGCACCCGAGCTGGCCCGGCGTACCGACCACGTCGTCATCGATGGGCCGCCACGCATCGCCGCGCTGGCGCGCTCGGCGCTGCTGGCGGCCGATCGCGTGCTGATCCCGGTGCAGCCAAGTCCGTATGACTTGTGGGCCAGCGCCGAGATGGTGGTATTAATCCGCGAGGCGATGGTGTTCCGGCCAGCGCTGCGCGCGGCCTTCGTCATCAACCGGCGCATCAGCACCACGGTCATCGGTCGCGAGGCACGCAATGCGCTAGCCGAGCAGCCGTTACCGGCGCTGCAATCGGAAATCCGGCAGCGCATCGTCTTCGCCGACAGCGTCGCCGCAGGCCGGCTTGCCAGCGAAACGGCGCCGGACAGCGCCGCGGCGCGCGAGATCGCCGCTTTGGTCGACGAGTTGTTGCGGTGCCCGCCATGAACGACCCGCGTGGCAAACGCATTGACATCGGCGCGCGCCCACCGGCGAACCCGCATGCCGAGGCATGGATTCGCCAGGGCGACGCCAACGGCCTCCAGAAGGGCGACCTCTACACCGCCCGCCTGACACTCGATATCACCCCCGCGCTGCGCGCGCGCATCAAGGTCTCTGCCTTCACCCAAGGCGTGACGGTGGCGGAGTTGCTGCGCGCCTTGCTGGAACGCGAATTCCCGGAGGACACGCCATGAATGCTCATGCTCTGGCAGCCGGGTCCGTGCCGCCGCCCCTGTCGCAGGCACCACCTAGTCAGGCCGACGGCGCGTCGCTGACCCTCGTCTCGCTCGCCTACGTGGAGCATCGCGTCAAGGTCTACCTGCGCTTTGGCGAGCCATCGCGTACCCTCCGCCTCGATCGTTGGCGGCGGGTGGCGATGTTCCTGCCGGGTGCGGTCTTTTGCCGCGTTCGCTGGCAGGCCAATGATTACGGTACGGTGCGCTGGCAGCTCATGGTGATGCAGTCCTGCACGCCATTGGACGTGGCACAGCGCGTTCCTGGCGTGCTGCCGGGCGCGCGCATTCTGCTGCGTGCCGAAAGTGAGCAGGCCGTGCGCACAGTGCTGCCATTGGTCGACGCCATCGAGGCATTGGGTATAGAACCAGCGGCCGCCTCGCCCGCGTACTGGCGTACGCTGGGCAATCGGCTTGCCGCGCGACAGCCACTGCCGCTTTACTCCGCCGAACGGCACGCTGCGTGGCTGGCGGGGATGACGTCGCGATGACCGACCGTTTGCCAGTTTTCGCCCTGCGCGACGCACCGTGTCCTCGTTCGCGCCGCCGCGCCCGTCTCATCGTGACGGTGCTGGCGTTGTTTGGTCTCGCCGCTCTGGCCTGGGCGTCCTTCGTGTCGCCACTGCCGAGGCTGATCTACAACCCGTCAGACAGCGTGGCCGTGGGCTGGTATCGCGTTGATGCGATCCCGCGCCGCATCGACTCGTTGCCCGTGGGCAGCATCGTGCTGGCCCGCCTGCCGGCTGCCACCGCCGCACTAGCGGCGCAACGCGGCTATCTGCCATCGCGCGTTCCGCTGCTCAAGCACGTGGGCGCGGTCGCGCCGCAACGGGTGTGCATCATCGATGGCGTCGTGCGCATTGACGGCGTGGCGGTGGCCACAGTGCTGCGTGTCGACCGGATGGGCCGGCCGCTGCAGGCGTGGCCGTCATGTCGGCGTCTTCGACCGGGCGAACTGTTCTTGCTCAGCGCAACCAATCCGGCGTCGTTCGACAGCCGCTACTTCGGGCCGATCCACGCCTCCGCCGTGCTTGGTGTGGCGCGACCGGTATGGCTGGAGCGGCGGCCGTGATGCCGTTTCGGAAGATGGTGAGTCCGATGCTGTCGCGTCGTCGTCAGGCGTGCGCCACTGGCGCTTCTGGGCCGCGTACCTCGCGGCGTCCTCACGTGCAGGTGTCTTGCCTCGACCGCGCGCGACCGATGGCCGCTGCTGCGTTCGCCGGCGAGGTGGCTGCGCGCGGCGCAGCACCGCCGGGCCGCCTCTGCCCGAAGCCACAGCGGAGGGCAAAGGCGGAAGGCAAGACAAAAGGGGGCGGCACTTTGGCACCCACAAGGCCTGTCTGCACGTGGGGTTGGCGCGGCACGCACCGAGGATGGCGTGGTGCCGCCAGACGCCTGTCATGCGCGTCGATGCGACGCTTGCAGCGTGCTTCGCGCGCTGGGGCGCGCTGTTGCTTACCAGATCGTCAACCATGAGCGGGCGCGACGACGACAGTTTTCGGGCGAGACCGGCCCCCCCGAAAACCCGCGGCCGGAGTTTTATCTCCAAGGTGCTTTGGCAGGTCGGCAGGGCAGGTGGAAAGCCGGCGTTGCGACGGCCCGGCCCGGTCGCTGGCAAGGGCCAGCGAAAGGGCCAACGACCCGGCCCGCGCCTGGGTCGCGGCCATACCGCCGCGCGCTTCACTGGCCGTGCGCTCACCCCGAGCTCGCGCCGGGTCGCCATCAAGACCTTGCTGGTCAATCTGCGTCGCGCCAGCCCGCAATCACTCGCCAAGCACTTGCGCTACATCGAGCGTGACGGAGTGGGGCGCGATGGCGAGCCGGGCAGGGCATATGGCTCTCTAACCAGCGAAGCCGATCTCGAAGCATTCAAGGAACGCAGCCAGGGGGATCGGCATCAGTTTCGCTTCATCGTGTCGCCCGAGGACGGAGCCGAGCTGGAAGATCTGCGTACCTACACCCGCCACCTGATGAGCCGGATGGAAGCCGATCTTGGCACGCAGTTGGACTGGGTGGCAGTGAACCACTGGAACACCGACAACCCGCACACGCATGTCGCCCTACGCGGCAAGGATGACACCGGCAACGACCTCATCATTGCCGGCGACTACATCGCTCACGGCTTGCGCGAGCGCGCCGCTGAACTCGCCACCGAATGGCTGGGTCCGCGCACCGAGCTTGAGATCCAGCAAACCTTGCGCCGCGAAGTGGATCAGGAGCGCTGGACGAGCTTGGACCGCGCTCTGCAGCAGGAAACTGTTGAAGGTCTGCTGCGGATCGAGCGCCTGACCGAAGCGCGGTCACGACATCAGCGGGAGCCGTTGATCGGTCGCCTGCAACACTTGCAGCGCCTAGGGCTGGCGGACGAGCAACGGCCCGGTATCTGGACCATCCACGCCGACGCCGAGCGGACCTTGCGGGCGATGGGCGAGCGCGGCGATATCATCCGCACGATGCAGCAGGCGATGAGCGGTCAGTCGCGCGACCTAATGGTGTTCGAGCCGGGGGAACACGGCAATCCGATCGTCGGTCGGATCGCCGCCAAGGGGTTGGCGGACGAGCTGCAGGATCGAGGCTACCTGGTAGTCGATGCCATCGACGGAAGGGCGCACTACGTCGCGCTGAACGCACGCGAAGAATTGCGACAATATCCCCTGGGCGCGGTTGTCGAGGTACGCGGTTCCACCGGGTTGCGAGCGGCGGACCGGACGATCGCGGCGCTGACGGTCGATGGCCTGTACCGTGCAGACCACCATTTGGCGATTGCGCGCGGCCAGGCCAAGCCCAACCGCGAACCGTGCGAGGTGGTCGCCGCCCACGTCCGTCGCCTGGAGGCGCTGCGTCGCGCCGGCATCGTGGAACGTTTAACGGAAGGGCTTTGGAAAGTGCCGGGCGACCTGCCTGAACAAGGCCGAAAGTACGATGCCCAGAGAGTCGGCGGCGTGACGATCGGGCTACGTTCGCACCTGACTATCGAACAGCAGGCGCGCGCGATGGGTGCAACTTGGCTGGATCAGCAATTGCTCGGCGGCGCGTTGGATATCGGCGACCGAGGTTTCGGGGGCGAGGTGCGAGAAGCGCTTCAACAACGCACAGACTTTCTGCTTGAACAGGATTTGGCCGAGCAGCGTGGGCGGCGCGTCATTTTCGCCCGCAATCTGCTGTCAACCCTTCGTCGTCGAGACATCGATGGCACCGCGAGAGCGCTCGAAGCCGCGACAGGTCTCGTGTACAGGCCTGTGGTGGAAGGGGAGCGTATTAGCGGCACCTACCGCCGCAGCATACAGCTTGCCAGCGGACGGTTTGCCATGCTTGACGATGGCATGGGATTCAGTCTCGTGCCGTGGAAACCCGTCATCGACAATCGACTTGGAAAGACAATGAGCGCCGTGATGCGCGGCGGCGCCGTGTCATGGGATTTGGGACGAGGGCATACCCCTTGAGACAATCCGATCAACTCGCATCGGCATGACGCTGCAAACTCGGCAAGTGGACCATTCTGAGCCGCAAAGCATTGGTAATCACCGACACCGAGCTCAGACTCATGGCCAACGCCGCGAACGCTGGGCTCAATAACCATCCGGTCCATGGATACAGCACGCCGGCGGCCAGCGGAATGCCGAGGGTGTTGTAGACGAAGGCGAAGAACAGGTTCTGGCGGATATTTCCCACTGTGGCGCGCGACAGCGCGCGCGCCTGGACGATCTTCATCAGGTCGCCCTTGACCAGGGTCAGCTTGGCGCTCTCCATGGCGATATCGGTGCCTTGACCCATGGCGATGCCGACGTCTGCTGCTGCCAGCGCCGGGGCATCGTTGACGCCATCGCCGGCCATGGCTACGCGCCGACCCGCGGCCTTGAGCTCTTCCACGATCCGAGCCTTGTCGGCCGGCTGCACACCGGCCTCCACCTGCTCGATGTCCAAGTGCTTTGCCACGGCCTTGGCCGTGACGGCGTTGTCGCCGGTCAGCATGATGACTTCGATGTTTTCGGCCCGTAGCGCCTTGAGCGCTTCTGCCGTGGTGTCCTTGATCGGATCGGCCACGGCAATCAGGCCCACCAGCATATTGTCCATTGCCAGGAACATGACAGTCTTGCCATCGCGCCGCAGGTCGTCGGCCTGATCTGCCGCGGTTTGGTCGACGGCAATCTTGCGCGCTTCCATTAGCGCAGCGTTGCCCAGGGCCACCATCGTGCCGTCGATGCTTGCGCTGACCCCTTGCCCGGTGTGCGACTGGAAGTCGGCGGTGTCCGGTAGCGACAGGCTGCGTTGCTTGGCGCCGCCCAGGATCGCGGCGGCCAATGGGTGCTCGCTGCCGCGCTCCAGCGCCGCGGCTATCGTCAGCACTTCGGCCTCGGAATGCGCTGCCAGGGTGACGACATCAGTCAGAGCGGGCTTGCCGACGGTCAGCGTGCCGGTCTTGTCGACCACCAGCACGTCGATCTTCTGAAGCGTCTCGACCGCCTCGGCATCGCGAAACAGCACGCCCATCTGTGCGCCTCGTCCGGTGGCCACCATGACCGAGATTGGCGTCGCCAGCCCCAACGCGCACGGGCAGGCAATGATCAGCACCGCCACCGCATTGATCAGGGCAAAGGCGAGTCTGGGGTCAGGACCCAGCCAAGCCCAGAGGATAAAGGTGAGCACGGCGGACAGGACCACCGCCGGCACGAACCAGTTGGCAACGCGATCGGCCAATCGCTGCAAGGGAGCACGAGTGCGCTGCGCATTGGCGACCAGCTGCACGATCTGGGAAAGCAAGGTCTCGGCGCCCACCTTGTCCGCGCGCATCACCAGCGAACCGGTCTGGTTGAGGGTGCCGCCGGTGAGGGGATCGTCGCCTGTCTTTTCAACCGGGATCGGCTCGCCAGTCAGCATCGACTCGTCGACACTGCTGCGACCTTCGATGACGATCCCGTCCACGGGGATCTTCTCACCCGGACGCACGCGCAGCCGATCGCCTTTTTGAACGCTGTCCAGCGGCACGTCTTGTTCGTCGCCGTTGTCATCGATCCGGCGCGCGGTCTTGGGTGCAAGCCCCAGCAGGGCACGCACCGCATCACTGGTGCGGTGGCGTGCGCGCAGTTCCAACCATTCGCCCAGCAGTACGAGCGCAACGATCACCGCGGCCGGCTCGAAATACAGGCCGATGCGCCCATCCATGCCGCGGAAGGCGGGAGGGAAAATGCCAGGCGCGAGCAGCGCCACGACGCTGTAGCTGTAGGCCACGCCCACGCCCAGGCCGATCAGCGTGTACATGTTCGGCGAGCGGTTGCGCAGTGAGTGCCAGAACCGCTGGAAGAATGTAGCGCCACCCCACAGCACCACGATCGAGGCCAGCACGAATTCGACCCACGGGCTCCACGCCGGTGCCTGCCAAAGGCCCAGATGCGGGGCCATGGCCAGCATTACCACGGGCAGGGCGAGCAATGAGGAGATCCAGAATTTCCGTCGCACCGAAGCGATCTCATCCTTGGCCGCACTGTCGTCTTCGCTGGGCAGTTCCGGCTCCAGGGCCATGCCGCAGATCGGGCAAGCGCCAGGACCCTCCTGGCGGATTTGCGGGTGCATCGGACAGGTATAGATCGTGCCCTTAGGGACGGGTTCGTCGGTGTTTTCTTCGGGCACCAAATACTTGTCGGGATCCGCCTCGAAGCGTTCGCGGCAGCGGGCCGAGCAGAAGTGGAATGCCTGGCCGCCGTGCTGGGCGTGGCGGGTCGTTTTTTCGGGATCCACGTCCATGCCGCAGACCGGGTCAACCACGGTCTGCACCGCAGCCTGTCCCTGGTCTTGGGTCGAACAGCAGGGCTTCTGATCATCGGTCATGGCTTATCGCTCGCAAGGGCATTGAGGATGGGGCACTGCGCAAGCGCACCCTGGCCCGGACAGGCCTCAACGAGGGTGTGCAGACCATCACGAATGCGCGTGAGCTCGGCCAAGCGACCCTCGACATCGGCAAGCTTCGCTGTCGCCGTAGCTTTCAACTCGGCCATGTCCTCGTCTCGATGATCGGAAATCGCCAGCAGCTCCTTGATCTCGTCGAGTGAGAAACCCAGGGCCTTGGCCCGTCGGACGAAGCGCAGGCGCTCGACATCAGTGACCTGATAGCGTCGGTAGCCCGACGCCAGGCGATCGGGTTCCGGCAACAGGCCCTGCCGCTCGTAATAGCGAATGGTGTCGATGTTGACGCCGCAACGCTTGGCAAGTTCGCCGATTTTCATGCCGGAATCAGTCATTTCATGGAGTGCGGCCATTCTGGACCCTTGACTATGGTCCAGAGTCAAGCATGGGCTGCCTACGGCCGCGAGTGCTCGCACAATCGGGTTTCGACCGTGATGTGCGATAGCCCGTGAATGTGTCCCAGCCTGTCGCGATAGGCCTGCGCCGAGCCTGGATGGTCTGAGACGACCCCAAGGATCACACCGTGATGCCCCGGACCCAGACGCCAAAGGTGCAGGTCGTAGACGCGATCATCTTCCTGCTCGATGGCCTCTCGAATGCGCTGAGCCATCCGCGGATCGCCACTGCGATCCAGCAGTACCGCCGCGGCATCGCGCATCAATTTCCAAGCCCAGTGGGCGATGAGCACGGCTCCCGCCATACCGACCAGGGCGTCGGGCCGGACCCAACCGAACCGCCATCCCAGCGCCAGTGCAACGATCGCACCCACGGAGGTCACCGCATCGGCCAGGACATGGATATAGGCCGAGCGCAGGTTGTGATCAGTGTGGGTGTGGGAAGGGTGATCGTGATCCGCGTGTTGCCCGTGCGAATGGTGATCGTGGTCATGATGCAGCAATCGCAGACTCACGAGGTTGACCACCAATCCGAGCACGGCCACGGGAAGGGCTTGGGCGTAAGCAATGGCTTCGGGCGCAAGCAGACGGCCGATGGCATCCCAGGCAATGCCGATCGATACCGCCCCCAGCAGCAAGGCACTGCTGAATCCGGCAAGGTCGCCAACCTTGCCGGTCCCAAAGGCGTAGCGCTCATCGTGTGCGTGACGACGTGCGAACCAGTAGGCAAACGCCGAAAGACCAAGCGCACCAGCGTGCGTGGCCATGTGCCAACCATCGGCGAGCAGGGCCAGTGATCCGGTCAGATACCCGACCACGATTTCCACGACCATCATCGTGGCCGTCAGCGCGACCACCATCCACGTCCGCCGCTCATGCTCGCCGTGCTGCTCGCCCAAATAGATATGGGGGTGCCGATGGGATGAAAGCTGTGCGTGATGCATGAGTTAAATCCTTTTGGTTGGCTGGACCGGCTTACTTGGCCGGCACCGGTGCCAGGTCAGGCGCGTTCTTCGCAACTGGATGGGCTTCAAGATCCGTAATCAGCTGCTTCATTTCGCCAATCTCGCGCACCTGCGCCTCGATGATCCCATCGGCCAGCTTGCGCACCCGTGGATCGCGGATGTGGGCGCGACGGCTTGTCAGGATGGCGATCGAGTGGTGGGGGATCATCGCCCGCATGTAGGAGACGTCTTCCACCGTCTCCTGGCTTCGCACTAACCACAGAGAGACGGCAAAGATGGCCGCACTGCCCAGCAAGATCGCCAGGTTCGTCGATTTGCTCTCATACATCTTGAGCATGAACAGCAGCATCACGATCGCCATCGAGGCGCCCATGATGAACGCCATATACAACCGTGTTTCGCTGAAGAAAATGTGATCGCTGGCGTAGGTATTGAGATACATCAGGCCGAACATCACCACGGTGGAGGTGGCGATCATCGCGCCGAATTTCATATATTTGGACATTGTCGTTTCCTTGATTGATCAGAAGGGTTGGTTCGCACTGGATTGCGCTTCAGGTTCCTTGTGCGCGTCCGCTGGGGCTGGATGGCGCTCCTGCGTCCCATCGGCATGCGTGTGCATCTGACCTTGTTCGCCACCGGCTTCCTCGTGCGATGCCTCTGCCGAATGGTCTTCATGCCCGTCTCCATACGCATCCATGCCCGCGTGCATGTGATCCTCGTCCTCGGCCGGCGGCTTTCCGCCCAGCTGCGCATATTTCGCCTGGGTCATACCGGGCAGCTTCTGCAGGAAGGCCACCATGTTCCATATCTGCTCGTCAGTGTGGGTCTTGCCCCATGCCGGCATGGCGGTCAGCTTGATGCCGTGCTTGATGATCCAGAAGGTGCGGCGGGGATCGTGCACTTGTTCCTTGCTCAGGTTCGGCGGCATCGGATACAGGCCGGGCCTTATCTCGGTGTCGTCCACGCCCGGCGCCAGATGGCAGCCGGTGCACATCGCGCTGTAGTTCACGGCGCCAAGCTCGATACGTTTGGGATCATCGAGATCAGGCGCCTGGATGCCGTCGAGCCGGGTTTCGATGGAACGCTCGCGCAGGGTATCGATCGTCGCGTGCGTGACGCTCCAGTGCGGGTTGTCGGCACCGATGTTGTAAACGCCGGACCATATGAAGATGGAGGCCCCAACGGCGAGGACGCCGAGAACGACGACGGTGGTTACGATATGTCGGGTATGCGACTTCATGGTGGTCTCCCTCAGAACCAGATGCGGATGCCAGCAACGAGCTGGGTGTCTTGGATGTCTTCGCCTGCCGTTCGGGCGTAGTCGGCAGTTTTGCCGAATTTGCGCGACCAGACCACACCGCCATAAGGGGCGAACTTGCGCGTGATCTCGTAGCGCAGGCGCAGCCCGACATCCAGGTCGGACAGGCCTGAACCGATGCCACGGGCTGGATCGTTCTTACCGTAGAGATTGACCTCGACGTCGGGCTGCAGGACCAAGCGCTGCGTGAACAGGAGTTCGTATTCGGCCTCAAGCCGTAGCGCAGTGCGGCCCGATTGCCCGAGATACGCCGTGGCTTCCAGATCGAACCAGTAGGGCGCAAGCCCTTGGACGCCGACGGCCAGCCAGTCGCGCGTGGAGCCTTCCCCCAAGTCGTGACGCAGACCGACCTGGGCGCCCCAATAGGTGGCGATGGCGCGGTTCCACAACGCTTCGGTGCGGGTGGCGCCCAAACGGCCACCGCTGTGCTCGCCGTCGAGCTTGAGCCAGAGCTTGTCGCGGTCGCCGCCATACCAGGCTTGCGCATCCACGGCCTGGGCGTTTCCATCATCGCCATGGCGCTGTTCCAGGTTGTCGAACAGCACATACAGCCGTTTGGCATCATCGGCCATGTCCATGCCTCGCATCGACCCGTAGTCCAGGCCATCGGAGTAGTCGGGATCGCGAGCGTCAGGCGGTGGGTCGCCGCCCTGCATGTTCATCGATCCCATGTCCATCTGGGGCTGATCCATTCCTTCCATCTTCGAATGATTCATGCCCTCCATGGCCGAGTGATCCATGCCTTCCATGCCGGAGTGGTCCATTGCTTCGATATTGGAAGGGTCCGCTCCTTCCGCCTTCGAGTGATCCATGCCCTCCATCTTGGAGTGGTCGATCTGATTGCTTGGGATAGCGCGCTTTGGTTTTGCTGCATCCTCGCGCTGCGAAGCGCACTTCGATGCGCTTGCCAAACTCCCCTTGGCATCCTTGCGTGACGGTTCTTGACAAACGGGTTTTCGTGCGACTGGCTTTGCCGTTGCCTTCTTCTGCGCTGGTGCCTTCTTGGCCGCAGGTTTCGCGGGCATCTGCATGCCGGGCATCGATTGTATGTGCATCTCGTGCCCGGTTGACTGTGCGCCGGCCAACAAGGGCACACACAGCAACAGCGAGGCAAAGAACCCTACGGCACGCCGTCCTTCCGGCTGACTGCTTGATGAGATCCTCATGACACCACCACTTCGCGGAACATGCCCGCTTCCATGTGGTAGAGCAGGTGGCAGTGGTAGGCCCATCGGCCCAGTGCGTCGGCATTGACCAGATAACTGATGCGCTGCGCAGGCTGCACCATGATGGTGTGCTTGCGCACTTGAAATTCGCCCGACGGGCTTTCCATCTCGCTCCACATGCCGTGCAGATGGATGGGGTGGGGCATCATCGTGTCGTTTGAGAGGATGACACGCACGCGCTCTCCATGGCGGAAGTGGATGGGTCTTGCATCCGAGAATTTCTGCCCGTCGAATGACCACATGTAGCGTTCCATGTTGCCGGTCATATGCAGCTCGATTTCGCGACCAGGGCCGCGCGGGTCCAGCGGCCCACCGATCGTGTGCAAGTCGGCATAGGTGAGCACCCGGCGGCCGTTGTCGCGCAGGCCGATGCCCGGATCATCCAGATTGGTGCGCGGCATATCGACGCGCATGTCGACACCGGGTCCGTATTCGGTGCGGGCATGGCGTGCGTTGGCCCCGCCAGGCACGCCGGGCTGCGAGCCGGGCAGGGCACGATCCTCGTCCATTTTCATGCCGTGCATGTCATGCCCCGAGGATCCGGACATCTCCATCGAGCCCTTATCCATGGCCCCCATGTCCATCCCGGCCATGGTCATGGTCATCGCGCCCATCATGTCGGTCATCGTCAGCCACTTCGGCTCGTCGATGGCGGGAACATCGGCCTGCAGGCCCGGGCGCGGCGACAGCGTGCCGCGGGCGAAGCCCATGCGGTCGATGGACTGGGCGAACAGCGTGTAGGGACGATCCCCCTCGGGCTCGACGATCACGTCGTAGACCTCGGCCACCGCGATGCGGAACTCGTCGACGCTGATCGGCTCGACATCCTGGCCATCGGCGGCAATCACGGTCATCTTCAGCCCCGGGATGCGCACATCGAAGATACTCATTGCCGATCCGTTGATGAAACGCAGCCTCACCTTCTCGCCGGACGAGAACAGTCCGGTCCAATTGCCAGCAGGCGACGTGCCGTTGATCAGGTAGGTGTAAGCGTGTCCGGTGACGTCCGACAGATCGGTCGGGCTCATGCGCATCTGGTTCCACATGCGGCGCTTGGCCAGGGCTTTCTGCAGGCCCATCCGCGACACATCGCGGGCAAAGTCCACCGTCGTCGGCTCATTGAAATTGTAGAAGTCGCCCATCTTCTTGAGGTTGGCGAAGATAGTCTCGGGATCCTGGTCCGACCAGTCCGACAGCATCACCACGTAGTCGCGCTGCGCCGGGAAACGCTCGCCGCCACGCGGCTCAACCACGATCGGGCCATACAGGCCGGATTGCTCCTGGAATCGGGTATGGCTGTGATACCAGTAGGTGCCGCTCTGCTTGACGTCGAACCGGTAGGTAAAAGTTTCGCCGGGCTGGATGCCGTCATAGCTCAAACCCGGCACGCCATCCATACCGGTCGGCAACAGGATGCCGTGCCAGTGGATCGAAGTGCTGGTCGGCAGGGTATTGCGCACGCGAAGGACGACGCTGTCGCCCTCGCGAAAGCGCAGCACGGGCGCGGGCAGGCTGCCGTTGACCATGATCGCCGGACGCGTGCGACCGGTGAAATTGACGGAACCTTGGCCAATGGCAAGATCGAACTGCGTTCCGGTGAGGGTGGGAAGCGCCTGCGCCGAAAGATCGGATGCCGACCCCGCCCAGGCGTGCCGGGAGTGCAGCCCGAGCGCACCCAGGGCGCCGCCGAGCGCAAGCCCTTGCACGAACGTGCGGCGCGATGGCATGAGCATGCCACCATGGCGCGCGGGCAATGAATGAGATGACATGGAGAACTCCGAGGAATGTCCGTAAAGCCTTCGAAAGCGTGAAGGCGATCGCGCATGCCAGTCACCACACTGGCGCAGGCACGCGATGACGCGGCGCCCGCAGGCGCCGAAACATTCAGCCGATCGGAGGTCGGATTAATCTCGGAAGCGTCGGAGGACTGTGCGAGGTGGTCGGCGACCAGGTTGCGACATTACCTGAGGGTGCGAAATTCCACAGAACCATTGCTACGACCGCGGGACAATGCTGAAGGCAAGCACATTGGCACTGCCCCGATTTGCAGCAGTCAGGAGCGGGGAGTTTCGATTGTTGTTCGGCACCTTGATGCGTCGCGATTGGCGCCTCGCCCATCGTTGTGTGGGACGCCATGGCCATTTTTTGCGAATGGCAAGGCGGATCTGTCGGGCGAACGGAGGAATCTGAAATCTCACTTGTCGCGGCCACCCCAGGTAAAGATGGGGCCACTTGCATGCGAACGGCGGCCACGGCAGGGCTTAATCCGTTAAGGATCAAGCTCGCACACAGCGCCAGTCGTAGTAGGGCTTGGGGCAGTCGCATAGGGATAAAAGCTTACGCCAAAGCACCATGAGCGCAACGTATAGGCCCGCCTTCAACTCTGGACCTCGGATAGACTTGGCTGTAACACGATGTCCAGAAAGGATTACAGGGCCACCTCGTATTCCAATTGAAAGCGCAGGGTCGTGTCCGCAGTGTCGTGGGTCGCACCAAACAGCACTGCGCCGTCATATTTGAGCTTGTGCCCGGAGGCCATCCGTGCAGTGCCGAATACGGCCGGCCCCACCTTGAAATTGTGTTCTTTGCCAAGCTCGTCGATGGCACCAAGTTTGCCAAAGCCTTGTAGGCCGTATTCGAATTTCGGATTGCCGCGATGCTTCCATTGCCAGCCGTACCCGAGTTCTGTCTTGGCGCCGTCAACCAACTCGCGCGCGAATTCAAAGTTGAGATTGAACTGTTCGCGTCCAACCTGTTTTTGCAGCAACGGCCCGAGCTCGATTTCATTGAGCCCTTCGGCACGGTTTCGCACCAGTTCGGCCAGCAAACCCACATCCAGCCAATGCTCGCCCGGTTCGGTCAGCAGGAAGATGTTCTCGGATTTGAACTCTTCGATTTGCCCACCGGCATCGGGCGATTTGCTGTAGAACACAGCTAGCTCGGTAAACCAGCGGGGTGTGACTCCGTAGCCGATATCGAAGACGAACTGATGACCATCCCCGGCACTTTTGCCATCGAAGTTCTCCCAGCCGCCACGAAGCTCGAATTCGAGCTCGCGGTATTCGACCTGAGGGAGGTAGATCTTGTCAGCAGAGCCTGCATGTGCCGGCAGTGCTGTCCCGACAGTAGCGCCCAGCAGGCCCAAAGCGATCAGCCCGTGGCGGGCGAAGGTGAAGCGGGAGTGCGTCCCCATGTTTTCATTCCTATCAGGATCAAGATGGCAGTCGTGGCATAGGCCAAAAGCTGGAGTCCGGCGGGTCGGGCGTCGTAACCAACCAGGGTGCGCAAGGTCTGGCCCAGCAGCGATTGATCAGAGAGCAACCAGGAACTGTCCCAGATGCGCTCACCCAGGGCGGGCAGCCAGTTGGCCTGGATCAGGTAGTGCGCTGCTTGCGATGCCAGTCCCGCGGCCAGCAGGAGCACCATCCAGTTGGTGGCCGTGAAGAAGTGCCGAATGGGGATGCCCAGGAGTCCGAAATACAAGGCGATACCGACTGCGCTCCCGGCAGCCAGGCCGATGGCACTACCCACGACCATGGCTGTCCCTGTCGAACCAGTGGCGCCTATCCCGAACAGAAAGAGCACAACTTCCGAGCCTTCGCGCAGCACAGCCAGCGCAACCACGAACATCAGGGCGCGCATCGGCTGCGCACCGTCCACGACCGCTGCGCCCACCGATTTCATCTGCTGCGCCAAGGCCCGTCCGTGGCGTGCCATCCAGATCGCATGCCAAGCCAGCATCAGCACTGCTGCCAGCAGCACGCCTGCATTCAGCAGTTCCTGGCCGACACCTGCGGCCGCACTGGCGATCTGGTCCGCGCCCAGCGCCACCAGGATGGCTCCGGCCACGCCCAGCGCGACGCCCGAAGTGACCCATCGGCCTCGCCCCGGCAAACCCCGGGTGGCGGCGCAGACGATGCTGATGATCAGGGCGGCTTCCAGCACTTCGCGGAAGACCAGGATGGCGGTGGCGAGCATGGCGGTGGCGGCCCTATTCAGCGATCAACGTGCCTTTGGCGGTATCCATATGGAACTCGCCAAAATATGGATAGCGACCGGGGCGCAGTGGGCCCACGAACACGACGATGCGGCTGTTGCCGGCCACGATCTTTTCGCGATTGAGTTCGTAGCTCTCAAACTCCTCGGGCGAGGGATCCTTGTTCACCACAGTCAATTTGATCTTGCGGCCGGCCGGAACTTTCATTTCTGCCGGTGCGAACCGGTGCCCCTCGATCACGAGCGTGGCTTCATGGACGTCGGCTGCAGACGCGCCGAACGAAGTGATCGCAAGCAAAATAGCAATCAGATGTGCCATCAGGACCTCCTATTGGACGCGAATGATAATAGCTATCATTTGCGTTGGCAAGTAGTGCCATCGGCCATTCTCATAAGGCGTCAACAAGCTCAGATATGGCAGTCAGGACGTGGCCCGTGAAGCTATCTACATAGCTATCCGATGCGCTGGTCCAAACGCAATGGCGTCAGAGGATTCTTCAGTGACATTGATCAGCGGGTCAACAAGAATGGTCTTCAAAGCAGGGCTGGAGCGTTTGGCTCCCATGCGCGTTTGATTTTTCGAGTCCGGCAGAGTCTTGGACCACGAAGATTGTCTTTGCCCCGGGAGATGCGCGCCGTGGGGAAGTTGAAAAGAGTCTTTTCGCGATGTGGGCGTTGTCCGTTGCCTGACCTCAGTCGCGACCGATCGAGGTCGCGACTGAGATTTCATAACACTCTGAACTTTGAGTAGACTTCGCCGAATGTCTCCTGCGCCCTCCACATCCTTGTTGACCCGCGTGCGGTCTTCCGTAAGGTTGTCGGCGTTTGTGCTGCTGGTGTTTGCACTGAAGATTGGTGTGGCAGCAGCTTGTGTCGATCATGACTTCATGGATATGGGCTTGGGTTCGGGTTCGGAGCACTCCGTGATGATGAATGGAGATGGAGCAGTAGACGATCTACCCGGGGAAGCCCCTGTTGAAGTCGCTGGAGATTGCGATCACTCCAATCACCATGCTTCGGCCATCGTGTCTGTGGCCCACCAGCTGATTTTCAGGTTCGCCTCTCGCCTGCCAGCGTCTGTCTCCGGGCTTCCCCCGAGCGCATTGCCGGGTTCGCAGTTGAGGCCACCGATCGCCTGAGTCGCGTGCTGAGCACCTTTGATGCCTGCCATCGAAGGATCACGTCGATTCAGAGGATCATGTAATGCCCTCATTTTCCCGGGCGCGACTTGATGTCGTGCGCGCATTCGTGGCAAGCCTTGCGGCATGCCTGTTGTTTTCCAACTCCGTTCTGGCCCAAACGCCGCCTGGACCATCCGCTCCGGAGCCAGTGCGACAAGCGCTGCAGGCCGCTTGGCAGCAGCACCCCGACTATCGTGCTACCCAGGCGCAGCTTGCCGCTGCGCGGGCGCGACTCGATGCAGCCGGCCAGCCGCTCTACAACCCACAATTGGAGATCTCCGCGGACGACGAAGGGCCTGATCGCACTGCCACGGCGGGGCTTGCGCTGACCTTGGACCTGAGTGGAAAGCGACGCACGCGGCGCGCGGCGGAGTCGGCTCGATTGACTCGTGCCGAGGCCGAAGCGGTCCTGCAGCGTCGCGACTACTTGCGCCAGTGGGTAGATGCCTGGGTGGAACTACGTGCCGCGACCAAGCGCGTGGCGGTAGGGGAGCGTCGTCTGACCTTGGTGGAGCGTTTCGCCGACCTAGCGAGGCGCCAGTTCGCAGCGGATGACATTTCGGGCCTGGATCGCGATGTCGCGCTCTTGGCGCGCGATGAGGCCGAGGCCGAGCAAGCGGGGCTTGTCGCCGAACGTGCCCAGGCCAACGCAAGCTTCCGAGCGCTGGGTGGAAGCATCGAACAAGCCGAGCGCTTGCAGCTTCCCGATGCCACGCCGCCAGCGCCAGTAGCTCTGAATGAGCGGGATCTGCAGCAACTGCCGGAGTGGCGCATCGCCGAAGCCACGGCGTTGGCCGCAGAGCGCGAGGTGTTGGTCGCACAGCGTAATCGCATCCCGGACCCGACGGTGGGTGTGCGCGGTGGGCGCATCCAGTATGGCGGCCTCCAGGATGACGTATTCGGCGTGACCCTCAGCGTCCCTCTTCCGGTGCGCAACAGTTACCGGGCCGAAGTCGTCGTAGCCCGTGCAGAGGCCGATGCAGCCGATGCACAGACCGACCAGGTGCGGGCAGAACTGGCGGCTGAAGCACGTCGCGTGGTCGAGAGCTTTGCAGCGAGCCGCGAGGCATGGACCCGCTGGAAGGCCAGCCGGGGCACCGATGTCGAACGCCGTGCCGAGCTGCTGGAGCGGTTGTGGCGCGAGGGTGAGTTGTCGACCTCCGACTACCTGCTCCAGCTCAACCAAACCCTGAATACCGCGCTTGCCGGCGCCGCGCTCGAAGCGCGGATCTGGCGCAATTACTTCGACTATCTCGCCGCCAGCGGCCAGCTTGAACGCTGGGCCGGACTGGAGGGCACACCATGAGTGAGAATCCGATGATCCCGTTCCGACTGACGCTGTTGCCGCTTGCCGCGGCGCTACTGCTGGCGCTTGCTGCCTGCTCGAAATCGCCCAATGCCCCATCCACTGAACCGCCTGCCGCCGAGACCAACTGGTGCGGCATCCGGCGACGCCGGTCATGCGGGCGAGGAAGAGGGACACGCTGGAGAAGAGACCACTGCGCCCGTGAAGATGGATGCGGCTGCACTCAAGGCTGCCGGCATCCGTTTGCAGCGCCTGAAGCCGGCTTCCCCTGGCGAGCAACTGCGTGCGCCTGGCGAAGTCATCGACAATGCCTACGGCACCACGTTGATCACCCCGCGGGTGGAAGCGTTGGTCGTGCGGCGGCACGCGAAGCTCGGTGACGAGGTGCCGGCCGGCGCACCACTGGTCACGCTGGCCAGTGTCGACGTCTCCGACGCACAGGCCGACCTGCGCATCGCCGAGCAGGAGTGGCGCCGTGTCTCGGCGCTGGGCCGTGAGGCAGTGGCTGGACGGCGCATTACCGAAGCCAAGGTAGCCGTGGACCGGGCTCGCGCCAAGGCGCGTGCCTATGGCTTGCCTGGCACTGCCACGGGTAGCGCCAACGGTGAATTCACCTTGACCGCGCCCCAGGCCGGCCGCATCACCGAGGACGATTTCGTGGTGGGCGAACGCATCGAGCCTGGCCGCACGTTGTTCAGGCTGGTCGACGAATCCGTGGTTTGGGTCGATGCCAAATTGCCATCAGCGATGGTGCAGCGCGTGGCTGCCGGTAGCGAGGCGACGCTTGTATCAGGAAGCAAGCGCATGCCGGGCAAAGTGCTACGCGTCGCCCACCGCACATCGGAATCTACGCGCAATGCCGTTGTCCGCATCGAAGTGCCAAATGAAGACGATCGACTGCACAGCGGCGATTACGTCGATGTCTATCTTGATGCCGATGCGGGATCGGGATCGACACAGCACCTGGCGGTGCCCACGGCCGCGCTGACGCAGCTCGATGGCCAGACCGTGGTCTTCCGTCGTAATGCTGACGGTGCACTGCTCCCGGCGCCGGTGCGAACTGGCGAGAGTATTGGCGATACGACTTTGATCGAGGAGGGCCTGAAAGCCGGTGACACGATTGTGATTGATGGCGCATTCGCCGTGAAATCGCAAATGCTCAAGGCGCAGCTGGGAGAAGGGCATGGGCATTGATCCGATGATGCGCCGCCGTGGAGGTGCGCCATGCTGAATCGCCTGGTCGAACTTTCGCTGCGCTACAAATTCCTGGTGATCATCGTGTTTGCCGTGGTGGCGTTCCTGGGTTTCCAGGCCATCCGCAATGTTCCCATCGATGCCTTTCCCGATGTCACGCCTGCACAGGTCAATGTCTACACCGAGTCGCCCGGGTTGGCCGCCGAAGATGTCGAGCAACTGCTGACGACACCCGTGGAATCTGCACTGGCGGGCCTTCCGAAGGTGCAGGAGATCCGCTCGGTGAGCTTGTTCGGCTTGTCCTATGTCTCCGTCTACTTCGAAGACGACATGGACATCTACTTCGCCCGGCAACTGGTTAATGAGCGCTTGCAGGAAATCGGCGACCGGCTGCCCGAAGGCTATGGCAAACCGAGCATGGGTCCGAATACCTCGGGCTTGGGGCAGGTTTACTGGTATACCGTCGAGCGGGCACCGGGCGTTTCTGAAAAGCAGGTCACCGACATGGACCTGCGCACTTGGCAGGAGTGGACGGTGCGCCTGATCTTGCGCACCGCTCCAGGCGTGGACGACGTCAGTTCCTGGGGCGGCGGCGAGCGTCAGTTCCAGGTCCAGATCGATCCCCAGCGGCTCTATGCGAGGGGCCTTGGGTTCAGTGATGTCATCCAGGCGCTACCCGCCAACAACGGCCAAGTTGGTGGCAACGTCATGGATGTCGGGCGCGAACAGTTCCTGGTGCGTGGGCTCGGGTTGCTCAAGTCGACCCAGGATATTGGCGAAATCGTGCTCAAGGCCGAGGACGGCGTGCCGGTCTACCTGCGCGATGTGGCCACTGTGGTCGAGGCGCCGGCGCCTCGCTTCGGCGCCGTCACGCGTGATGGCGACGAGGTCGTGCTCGGGATGGCGCTAGCGCGTATCGGCGAGAACGCCAAGGACGTGGTCGAAGCGGTCAAGGGCAAGCTTGATGTCGTGCGTGCGGCATTGCCGAAGGGCATCGTGCTCAGACCGATCTACGAGCGCACCGACCTGGTCAACAAGGCGGTGGAAACCGCAGTGCGAGCACTGGTGGAAGGTTCTCTTCTAGTGGCGATCGTCCTGTTCCTGTTCCTCGGGGAGTTGCGTTCGGCGCTGGTGGTCATCGTGACCCTTCCATTGGCGATGCTGATTGCCTTCATCGGAATGGGGCAGGCTGGCCTTTCGGCGAATCTGATGTCACTTGCCGGGTTGGCCATCGGCATCGGCATGATGGTCGACGGTGCGGTGGTGATGGTCGAGAACGCGTTCAGGATCATGGCCGAGCGCCTGGAGCACGGAGAGAAGGTCAATCGCACCTCGGCGGTGCTGGCAGCGGCCAAGGAGGTCGCCAACCCGATCGCCTTCGCGATCCTGATCATCATCGTGGTGTTCTTGCCGCTGTTCGCGCTGGAAGGGCTCGAAGGCAAGATGTTCAAGCCCATGGCGTTCAACATCGCTTTCGCGATGGCCGGCTCTCTGATCCTGAGCTTGACCCTGATCCCGGTGCTGGCCTCGATGATCCTCAAGCCCAAGCCAGAGCGCGATACGTGGCTGGTGGCCAGGATCAAACGCGTTTACCGGCCGCTGTTGGACAAGGCGCTGGCGCGTAAGCGCGTCGTCGTTGTAAGCGCGCTGGTGGCGTTGCTGGGCAGCCTGGCCCTGTTCCCGTTCCTGGGCAAGGAATTCATGCCGCAGTTGCAGGAAGGTTCGATCATGTGGCGTGTGACCGGCATTCCTTCGACCTCGCTGGATGAATCGATCAGGACCAGCAATGTCATCTCCGAGGCCTTCAAGAAGTTCCCGGAGGTCGAGACGACGCTGGCCATGATCGGGCGCGCAGAAAAGGGCGAGACGGCCGATGTGAACTACATGGAGATCTATACGGCGCTCAAGCCCGAGGACGAGTGGACGTCCGGTCGCGACATCAAGCAATTAGAAGAGGCGATGCAGGAAACGCTGGAAGAGGTCGTGCCCAACGTGGTCCCCGGCTATACCCAGCCGATCCAGATGCGGGTGGAGGAGCTGATCTCCGGTGTGCGCGCGACGCTGGCACTTAAACTCTATGGTGAGGATCTGGGTGAGCTGGATCGGCTCAGCGCACAGCTCAAGTCGGTGCTGGGCCAAGTGCCCGGCGTTGCGGACCTGTCGCTGGAGGCCAATGTCGGCAAACCACAGATCCGTATCGCTGTTCAGCGCGAGGAGCTTGCGCGGCACGGCATGAATGCCGAGGAGGTCTTGACGATCGTTCGTAATGGCCTGGGCGGCGAGCCGGTCAGTGTGCTGCTGGACGGCGTGAAGCGCTTCGATATCGCAGTTCGACTGGACCAGGCGACCCGCAACTCAGTCGAAGATCTGCGGCGTATCCCGCTACGAACAGCGACCGGCGCCTTGGTGCCGCTGTCGGAGGTGGCCGAAGTGAGTGTGGCCGAGGGTTACTCGTTCATTCGCCGAGAACAGTTGCAGCGCTACGCTGTCATCCAGATGGATGTGCGCGGACGCGATGTCGACGGTTTCGTCAAGGATGCCAATGGCGCCATCGAAGGGAAAATCGACCTCCCGCCTGGCTACTGGATCGAGTGGGGCGGGGCGTTCGAGAACCAGCAGCGGGCGCTGGCGAAGCTCGCGGTGATCGTGCCCATCACGATCTTCTTCATCTTCGTGCTGCTCTATACCGCGTTCAACTCGATCAAGTATGCGGCCTTGATCCTGGCCAATGTGCCGTTTGCCACCATCGGCGGATTGCTCGGGCTGTTTGTCACCGGACAATACTTGTCGGTGCCGTCTGCCATCGGGTTCATCGCCGTGTTCGGTGTCGCCATGCTCAATGGCATCGTGCTGGTGACCTTCCTCAATGAGTTGCGTTACAAGGGGCTGTCCGTGCGCGAGGCCGTTGTGCAAGGCACTGCAATGCGATTGCGACCTGTGTTGATGACTGCAAGCGTCGCGGTGCTGGGTCTGGTCCCGATGTTGCTATCCAGCGGTGTCGGTGCCGAAACCCAGCGCCCATTGGCGACGGTGGTCGTGGGGGGGCTGATCAGTTCGACCCTGCTGACGCTGATCCTGTTGCCGGTGGTGTATGAGTGGATGGAGAACCGATCGGAACAGCGAAGAGTCCGCAACATCGATTCAGAGGAGACAACGCAATGAAACAGGTCAAGGCCTTCGTGCACCGCAACCGTGTTTCAGACCTCGTTTACGCCTTGGAGGACGCCGGGTTCCGGCAACTCAGTCTGTTCGACGTCAAGGGCCTGCTGCGTGCGCTCAGCGCACGCGAGCAGGAGTATTCCGTCGAGTTTGGCGACCGGGTGATCAGCGAGATGCAGATGGAATTATTCTGCCCCGACGAGGATGTCCAACGAGCGGTCGACATCTTCCTGCGGGTCGGACGCACCGGGCAAGCCGATGCGGGTTGGGTCTATGTTGCCCAGGTCCACGAGGCCTTCCAGATCGGTGGGCCGGATCCAGGAGCGACCAATGGCTGACAGCTGCTGCCAGGGAACGCTAGACGTGCGCGCATTGGAGGCGCGCCAGCGTAGAGTTCTGAACATCGTGTTGGTGATTAACGTGGCGACGTTCGCCATGATGGTTGCGGCATCGATCTACAGCGGGTCGTCATCGCTGCTGTCCGGGGCGCTCGATAACCTCGGCGACGCGCTCACCTATGGCTTGAGTCTGGCGGTCATCGGCGCGAGTGTGCTGGCGAAAGCGCGAGTCGCCTTGGTCAAGGGCATGCTGATTCTAGGGGCGGCGCTGGTGGTGGCTGCACAGATCGCGTGGAGACTAGTCAATCCGTCAGTGCCGCTATTTGAGGGCATGGGGCTGGCCGCTGCGGCCAACCTCGCTGCGAACCTCTATTGCCTCTGGCTGCTCACCCCCTTGCGACATGGAGATGTGAACATGGCGTCTGTCTGGGAATGCTCCCGCAACGATGCCTTCGAAGGCATCGCAGTGTTGGTCGCCGCAGCCGGTGTCTGGGCGTTCGGTGCCGGATGGCCTGACCTGGTGGTTGCAGTCGGCCTGCTGCTGATGTTTCTGCGTTCGGCATGGCGCGTGTTCCGATCAGCACGGTCAGAACTTCAAACGACAAGGGCACCTTAATGAGCGAGGGACACGACCACGGCATCAGCCAGATCAAACACGAACGGCCCCTATGGTGGGCGTTCTGCCTCACGCTTGTCTTTTTGATTGCGGAAGTGGTGGGTGGGCTGCTCACCAACAGCCTGGCCTTGCTTTCAGATGCGGCGCACATGGGAACCGATGTCATCGCGCTGGGCATTGCGCTTACCGCAGTTCGACTGAGTCGCCGTCCTCCCGATGCGAAACGGACTTATGGCTACGCCAGAATGGAGGCATTGGGTGCCATGGCCAATGGCGGGATGTTGTTTCTGGTTGCAGGTTATATCTTGTGGGAGGCGGCAGGACGCTTCCGGCAGCCCCCCGAGGTGGCGTCTACTGGAATGCTGGTGATCGCCATATTGGGCTTGGTCGTCAATCTGATTTCAATGCGGTTGTTGAGGGCCGGCAGCGGGACCAGCCTGAACGTCAAGGGGGCCTATCTTGAAGTCTGGGCCGACATGCTCGGCTCCGTTGGCGTCATTATCGGCGCGATCATCATCAAGCTGAGCGGCTGGACGATCGTCGATCCGATCATTGCCGTCCTCATCGGTTTATGGGTGCTGCCGCGGACATGGAAGCTGCTGCGAGAAGCAGGCCAAGTGCTAATGCAGGGCGTTCCCGAGGGTGTGGCTCTCGATGAAGTTCGCAGCTTGTTGGAATCCACGAGCGGCGTGGCCGCGATACACGATCTTCATGTCTGGGCACTGGGTTCGCGCCAGCCGGTAATGACTGCGCACGTAGTGCTCGCCCAGGATAGCCCGTCTGCTGATGAAGTGCGTCGAGTGCTTGTTGTCGCGCTTGATGAACGTTTTTCCATCGGCCACGCCACTTTGCAGATGGAGGATTCACCCTGCAAAGAAGCACATGTGCATCGATAGATTGGGATCAGGTGGATCGTTCTGCCGCACATTGGCGCGGTAGAAGCATGGCGCTTTGGAAACCGCCACGAATTCTGCATTCTGGATCCAGCCCGTGAGGGTTGGATCAACTCATGCGTCAGCCATCGCTGCACTATGGAATTCTGATCATGTTTGAGTTCACTGAAACAATCAGTATCGACGCGCAGCCCGGACAAGTCTGGCAATTGTTGTCAGACGTAGAGAGATGGTGGCCGCCATCCAACCCCGATCACATACGGATCGAAGTGCGGTCTTCCGACAAATCAATCAGTGTCGGGACGCAGGTCATGTTTGAAGAGCGTGTTGCTGGGGTAAGCGCTCGGGCAGAGGGTGCCATCACGCGTTTGATACCCGAAGCAGAAGCAACATGGGAAGGGCTTGCCGTTTATCGTTACTGGATCTTCCGGTTCAAGATTCATGAGGGTGTTTCCTGGCGGCTTGCTGCCGCTGGCACGTACTCAAAGCTGTCAGCCAAGGTCTGGGCTCGCTTTCCCCCAGGGATATTCGGACGACTCCTGGAGTTGTATGCGCGGCTTGTGCTCACTGTCGTCAAGAAAGATCGCGAACATGCCCGGCGTGAACTTGAATATATCAAGCAAGCGGTCGAAAGTGGCGACTAGTAGTGTATTCCGCCTGACTTGCCAAGCGTCCTGGGCTGTTTGGGATAAGAGCACCCCTGTCCGCAAGGCGGTGGTGCTTATCAGACAGGTCGTCTGTAGCAACTGGCATTGAGCACAAAACCCTATGCGAGCGATGGTCTATACATTGATTCCGTGGGTGGCCCTGGTGGTGGGCGCGATAGCGACCGTGATTCGACCACCGGGTCCAAAAGTCAGGAGTGCGATCCAGCATTTTGCCGCTGGAGTGGTGTTTGCTGCCGCAGCCAGTGAAATTCTTCCCGACGTCAAGCACGGCGGTTCGGTGGTAGCCGTCGCCATCGGGGCGGGGCTGGGTATCGTCGTCATGCTTGTAATCAAGCAGATCGGACGTTGGGCGAAAGGCCCATTGGGCATGGCTGCTGTTACGGGGATCGATATCCTCATCGATGGCCTTGTCCTGGGAATTGGTTTTGCAGCGGGCGCGCGTCAGGGGCTTTTGCTGACCGTTGCACTCACCATCGAGGTGCTGTTCCTGGGTCTGACCTTGACTGGGCAGTTCATCGAAAAAATTGCGTCACGATGGAAAGCGGCCAGCCTGACCGTCCTAATAGGGTTTGCTTGCCGCTAGGAGCCGCAGCCGGTGGGCCAGTAGGCTCTCTCTCCGCGCCATTGCTCACTGGCTTCTATGCGTTTGGACTGATCGCTCTGCTTTACCTGGTGACGGAGGAACTGCTCGTCGAAGCACACGAGCAAACCGATACTCCGCTGATCTCCGCCATGTTCTTCGTGGGCTTCATGCTCTTGCTCCTGCTTGAGGAAGCCTTGCCATAATCTCCATCTGTTCTGAACTGGTGTGGCGCAGGCACCAGGGTTCCAACCCTGGAGCTTGATCAGACTTGCTTGCCTAAGACCATTAGTGTGATCAACCAGGTCCATTTGCTAATACAAGGGATCGGGGTATGATTTTTGCCATGGGTCGCACCAAACGCCAGCGCTGGATCACTGCCCTTGTGCTGATTGCCTGCCTGCTGTTCCAGCAACTGGCGATGGCGGCCTATGCGTGCACGATGACGCAGATGCCGTCCGATCCAGTCGCCATGGCGCAGGATTGCGAAATGATGGCGGCCGAACAGGTCGATCAATCTACTGCGTTGTGTCAAAAGCATTGCACCCCTGACCCCACGTCGGCGAGCAGTCAAAATGTGCTGACGGTGCCGGCCCTGGCGTTGCCGCCACTCGCCTATGGCCTGACGCATACCCAAGGCGTCAGCCGTGCGGCGTTCGCGCCCGATGCCTCGTTCACGCGCTCGGATCCGCCGCCGCGTGTGCGCTACTGCCGCATGCTGATCTAGAACTTCGACCACACCACTGTCCGTCGTCCTGCCATGCAGAGTCGGCGCCTTCGTGTTTGTGTGTTCGGAGTTCCCATGGATGCCTCATTGTTGATGGCCGCTGCGCGCGAGAAGTCGCGCATGCGGCCGACATTCCTTATTGCGCGTCTGGCCATGTTGGCGATGTTCGTGCTTGCGTTGGTGCATCCTGCGCTGGCAGCCGACAAGACGCTTGCCCTCGATGAGGCCGTGTCGCTTGCAGTCGAGCGCGCACCTTTGTTGCTGGCCCGTGATGCCTCGCGCACGGCGGCATCCGAAGACCTCGCTCGTGCCGATGCCTTTCCCGATCCGACGCTTAGCGTCGGCGTGCAGAACTTCCCGATCGGCGGCCCGGACGGTTTCTCGCTGACCGACGACCGGATGACGATGCGGCGTATCGGCATCACCCAGGCATTGCCATCGCGTGCCAAGCGCACCGCGCGCCGTGAAGCCGCCGAAGCCCAACTTGAACTCGCGCAAGCCGAAACCGTTGCCACCGAGCTTGATGTCAAACGGGCCGCGGCCAAGGCCTGGGTCGCGCTATGGGCGGCGCAAAAAGAGCGTGATCTGCTCCAGGAGCTTCATCAGCAGTCCGGCCTCGCCGTGCGCGCCACGCGGGCGCGACTGGCCGGTGGTACCGGCTCGGCCAGCGATGCGCTGGCCGCGCGCAGCACTGACCTGGAACTGCAGAACCGGATCGATGATGCCGATGCTCGCATCGACCAAGCTCGTGCCGGACTGGCACGTTGGCTCGGCGAGCTGCCGCCCATGCCCGCCGGCGCACCACCCGACTTCGGCCAGGCCCCGCTCCGGGAAGCGCAATTGCTCGCCAACCTGGATCGCCAGGGCCCGTTGCTGGCCTGGGATGCACGCGAAGCCTCGGCCGATGCAGCGCTGGCCCAGGCGCGCGCCGAAAAGCGCCCGGACTGGAGCGTGGGTGCCGGCTTCGCCAAGCGCGGGGCAGGGGCGTCGAACGTGGTCTGGCTGGAAGTCGGTGTCGGATTGCCGCTGTTCCCGCGCAATCGCCAGGATCGCGGCATCAGCGCCCGGACCGCGGACCTGGAATCGATCCGCGCCACCCGCGAGGATGCGCGCCGGAAACAGGCCGAAACCGTGCGCAAGACCTTCGCGCGATGGGAAGGCATCGGCGCCCAGGTCGCCCGCTCGCGCGACATGCTGCTGCCGCTGGCAAGCGATCGCAGCCGCACCGCGCTGGCCGCATATTCCGGCGGCGCCTCGCTGCAGGACTGGCTGGAGGCACGCCGCGACGAGATCGATGCGCGCCTGGATTACGCCGACCTGCTGGCCGCGTGGGGGCAGGCCTGGGCGGAGCTCGCCTACCTGTTGCCCGAGGCCGATCCGACATCCAACCGCACTGCCGCACGCCTTCCGGAGATCGCACGATGAACCGTTCCTTCAAGCAACCCGCCCTCCTGGCAGCTGCGGTCATCGCCGGATTGGCGCTGGTCGGCGGCAGCGGATACTGGCTCGGCACGCGCCATGACGGCAACTCTGCCGCCGCTCCAGCCGGTGACAAGCCGGTGCTGTACTGGTACGACCCGATGGTGCCGGACAAGCACTTCGACAAACCGGGCAAATCGCCGTTCATGGACATGCAGCTGGTGCCCAAGTATGCCCAGGCCGATGCACCTGCCAAGCGCGAACCGCTCTATTGGTATGACCCGATGGTACCCGACAAGCATTTCGACAAACCGGGCAAGTCGCCCTTCATGGACATGCAACTGGTGCCAAAATATCCCGAGGGGGGCAGTGACGTTGACGGTACTGTTCGAGTGGCCGCCAGCACCATGCAAAACCTTGGCATGCGCACCGAGAAAGTGGAGGTCGGCACGCTATCGGCCGGGGCCAGAGTGCCCGGCAGCATCGCCTGGGATCTGCGCGCGGCTTACGAGATCAATGCCCGCGCCGATGGTGTGATCGAAAAGCTTTTCGTGCGTGCACCCTACGAATCCGTTCGTGCGGGACAGGCTTTGGCTGAACTGGTCGCACCCGAGTGGAGTGCCGCGGCGCAGGAATACCTGGCCCTGGGCCGCGCCGACTCGGCCGATGCCCGCGCCCTGCAAGGCGCCGCGCGCAATCGCCTGCGCGTGCTGGGCATGGAAGACAGTCAGATCCGCAGCCTGCGCGGCGGCAATCCGCGTGTAGTGCTGCGCGCGCCGGCCGACGGTGTAGTGAGCATGCTGCAAGTACGCCAGGGCCAGCGGGTGCAGGCGGGGATGCCGCTGATGACGGTCAACGGGCTGGACACGGTCTGGGTCGAGGCGGCCATCCCGCAGGCGCAGGCGGCCGGCATCGTGCCCGGCACCAAGGTGCAGGCCAGCGTCAGCGCGTTCCCGGGAGAAACCTTCGCTGGCGAAGTCGAATCGCTGCTGCCCAATATTGCAGCCGGCACCCGCACGCAGATGGCGCGGATCGTGCTGGATAATCCCGGCCATCGTCTCGCACCAGGCATGTTCGCCGACCTGCAATTTGCCGGCGCGGCCGGACAACCCCACCCGCTGGTGCCCGACGAAGCCCTGATCGCGACCGGCAGCGATGCCCGCGTGATCGTCGCGCTAGGCGATGGCAAGTTCCGGCCCGTTCGGGTCAGCGTGGGCAGCTCTGCCGGTGGCAAGACGCAAATCTTGCGTGGCCTGCAGGGCGGCGAACGGGTCGTGGTGTCGGGGCAGTTCCTGATCGATTCGGAAGCCAGCCTGTCGGGTGCGCTTGAACGCCTGTCCGCTACGGACACCGACGGCGGAGAGACAGCGCCGGACAGCGGCATGGCCGGGATGAGCATGCCGGCATCGAAACCTGCCACGCAAACGCCTGGAGGCGATGCCGCAGATAGCAAGCCTGACATGGACACCACGTCCGGCATGGATAACGACAAGGCGATGCAGTCATCCCCGCAGGAGCGGCAACCATGATCGCGCGCATCATCCACTGGTCGATCGGCAATCGTTTCCTTGTGTTGCTGGCTGCAACAGCACTTGCAGTCGCTGGCGTCATCTCGCTGGCTCGCACGCCGCTGGACGCGCTGCCCGACCTGTCCGATACCCAGGTGATCCTGCGCACCAATTGGCCTGGCCAGGCGCCGCAGATCGTCGAGGACCAGGTCACCTACCCACTGGCGACGACGATGATGTCGGTACCGGGTGCGACCACGGTGCGGGCGTTTTCGTTCTTCGGCGACTCCTACGTCTATGTGCTGTTCGAGGACGGCACCGACCCGTACTGGGCGCGCTCGCGGGTGCTCGAGTACCTGAGCCAGGTCCGCGACAAATTGCCCGACGGTGTCAGTCCAGCGCTCGGGCCGGACGCGACCGGCGTCGGCTGGATCTACGAGTACGCGCTGGTCGACCGGACCGGCAAGCACGACCTGGGCGAGCTGCGCGCATTGCAGGACTGGTTCCTGCGCTACCGGCTCAAGACGGTGCCCGATGTCGCCGAGGTCGCCAGCATCGGCGGCATGGTGCGCGCCTGGCAGGTGGTGGTCGATCCGCAGGCGCTGGCCGCGCGCGGCATTACGGTGCAGCAGGTCGAAAGCGCCATCCGCGATGCCAATGGCGCCAGTGGCGGCTCGGTGATCGAGCAGGGTGAGGCGGAGTTGATGGTGCGCAGCGTCGGCTATCTCGGGTCGCTGAAGGATTTCGAATCGGTCCCGGTTAAGACCGGCACCGACGGCGTGCCGGTGCTGCTGCGCGATGTCGCCCAGGTCCGCCGCGGACCGACCCTGCGCCGCGGCATTTCCGAGCTCGACGGGGAAGGGGAGGTCGCCGGTGGCGTGATCATCCTGCGCTCGGGCAAGAATGCGCTGACCGCCATCGACGCGGTCAAGGCACGGCTGCAGGAGTTGCAGAAAAGCTTGCCAACAGGCGTGCAGATCGTCACCACCTATGACCGCTCGCAGCTGATCAAGGCCGCGGTGAAGAACCTGTCGCACAAGCTGCTGGAGGAATTCCTCGTCGTCGCGCTGGTGTGTGCGCTGTTCCTGTGGCACCTGCGCTCGTCGCTGGTGGCAGTGATCACGCTGCCGCTGGGCGTGCTGACCGCCTTCATCGTGATGCGCTGGCAGGGCGTGAGCGCCAACCTGATGTCGCTGGGCGGCATCGCGATCGCAATCGGTGCAATGGTCGATGCGGCCGTGGTGATGATCGAGAACACGCACAAGCACATCGAAGCCTGGAACCTCGCGCACGAGGATCGCGACGAACCCAGTACCGCCGAACGCTGGGGGCTGGTCGGCACCGCCGTGGCCGAGGTGGGTCCTGCGCTATTCATCAGCCTGCTGGTGATCACGCTGTCGTTCCTGCCTGTGTTCGCGCTGGGCGCACAGGAGGGCAGGTTGTTCAAACCGCTGGCCTACACCAAGACCTATGCCATGGCGGCGGCCGCGGGACTGTCGATCACCCTGATTCCCGTGCTGATGGGTTATCTCGTGCGTGGTCGCATCCGTCCCGAGCATTCCAATCCGGTGAATCGTGCGCTGACTGCTGCGTATCGTCCATTGTTGGCCTGGGTGCTGCGCGCGCCGAAAATGGTCCTGCTGGTAGCTGGGTTGGTGCTGGTTTCAGCCATCCTGCCCTGGAGCCGCCTGGGCAGCGAGTTCATGCCGCCGCTCAACGAAGGCACGTTGCTGTACATGCCGACCGCCTTGCCTGGACTTTCGGCAGGCAAGGCTTCGCAGCTGTTGCAGCTCACCGACCGCATGCTCAAGACCGTGCCCGAGGTCGACCATGTCTTCGGCAAGGCAGGGCGTGCGGATTCGGCGACCGATCCGGCGCCGCTGACGATGTTCGAGACCACCATCACCTTCAAGCCCAGGGACCAGTGGCGCGCGGGCATGACTATCGACAAGCTCAAGGCCGAGCTCGATGCCGCGGTCAAGGTGCCCGGGCTCACGAACCTGTTCGTGTATCCCATCCGCAACCGCATCGACATGCTGGCCACCGGCATCAAGAGCCCGATCGGGATCAAGGTGCTGGGGCCGGATACCAACCAGCTGGAGCGGTTGGCCTCGAAAATCGAGGCGGTGGCGAAGAACGTCCCAGGCGTCACCTCGGTGATCTCCGACCGCGCTGCCGGCGGCCGCTATGTCGACATCCGTATCGACCGCCAGGCTGCCGCACGCTACGGACTGAGCCAGGCGAAGCTGCAATCGATGATCGCGATGACGGTTGGCGGCGCACCGATCGGTCAAACGGTGGAAGGACTGGAGCGCTACCCGATCGTGCTGCGCTATCCGCGCGCCCAGCGCGATTCCCTGGCAGTGCTGCGCGCGATGCCGATCGTCGCCGACAACGGCAGCCAGTTGACGCTGGGGCAGGTCGCCGAACTCGGCATGAGCGGCGGCCCGCCGATGCTCAAGAGCGAGAACGGGCAACTGGCCACGTACGTGTATGTCGACACCTCCAGCTCGGACCTCGTCGCGCAGGTCGCCGCCATCCAGCAGGCCGTCGCCGAGAAAGTGCAGTTGCCTACAGGCTACACGCTCAACTGGTCGGGGCAGTTCGAATACCTCCAGCATGCGGTCGAGCGCTTGCGGCTGGTGGTGCCGGCCACGCTCGGCATCGTGTTCCTGCTGATCTACCTGGTGTTCCGACGCGTCGGCGATGCCGCGATCATCATGCTCAGCCTGCCGCTGGCCCTGGTGGGTGGGCTATGGCTGATCTGGTTGCTGGGGCATTCGATCTCGGTGGCTACGATGATCGGCTTCATCGCCTTGGCCGGCGTGACGTCGGAATTCGGCGTGATCATGATGCTGTACCTGCGCCAGGCCTGGGAGCGCCAGCTCAACCTCAACCCCGATGCCGACGAGGCCGCGCTGGACGTGGCGATCCGCGAAGGATCATTGCTGCGTGTACGACCGATTGCGATGACGGTCGCGGTGATCCTGGCCGGCCTGCTGCCGATCATGATCGGGACCGGCGCCGGGTCGGAAGTCATGCAGCGCATTGCCGCGCCCATGGTCGGTGGCATGTTGACCGCACCCTTGCTTTCCATGCTTGTCATCCCGGCGGCGTTCCGGTTGCTGCGCCGTCGTGATCTTGTCCGCAGCCGTGAACATTCCAGGAGTCCGATATGAAACCATCAGACGTGATCTCTCCCGTATTGCTCGCCTTGCTGGCCGGTTGTTCGGCGCCTTCCGGTAACACTGGTGCAGCCGAGTCGAACGCAGCCCCGGCCACGCCAGCTTCAACCACACCGGCCTCGACCATGCCGGCTGGCGACTCCGCAATGGCGCCCGCCACGCGTGCCTCGGCCACCGGTACGGTCAAGTCGGTGGACTTCGCCGCCAAAACCGTGACGATTGCCCATGGACCGGTCGCCGCATTGCAGTGGCCCGCGATGACGATGACGTTCACGGCGCCGAACTCCGACCTGGTCGCGATCAAGCCAGGCGATGAGGTGCGCTTCGAATTCACGTCCACCGGCATGGACGGAACGATTACCGCGATCGCTCACAAGTAGCACAACCGCTTGACTCCATCCTGCTGAAATCGGCAAGAGCTCGTTCGAGCGCGTGAATGGTTGCTTGCAGGATTCCCTCAATGAACAACGGAGAAATGACATGAAATCCATTACCAACGTGGCAACAGGTCTGCTGCTGGCCCTGTTCGCCGGCATCGCCCAAGCGGCCCCGCAGTCTGGTGCAGATCCCATGCACGCCTCACGCATGATGGGCGATGGCATGATGATGGGTGGCGGCATGATGATCGCTTGCCTGGTGTTCGGTGCGCTGTTGCTGACCGCGCTGGTACTGGCAATCTTCGCCTTGATCAAGTACCTGCGCAGCAAGCCCTGAGGAGGCAGGCATGGCCGCTCGAAAGCAGACCGTGATCGTCACCGGCAGTAGCGGATTCATCGGTTCCGCCGTGATCGACAAGCTCGCCGGGCATTACGACCTGGTCGGCTTCGACAAGGAGGGTTCGCCACATCCGCCGGCGGCGGCAGAGTGCATCTGCGTCGACCTGACGTCGGAAGACAGCGTGGCCGCCGGATTCAAACGCCTGCGGTTGGCGCACGGCTCGAAAATCGCATCCGTGATCCATCTGGCGGCCTATTTCGATCTCTCGGGCGAACCAAACGACCTCTATGAAACGGTCACGGTTCAGGGCACAAAGCGCTTGCTCCAAGCCCTGCAGGAGTTCGAGGTCGAACAGTTCGTCTTCATGAGCACGTTGCTGACGCATGCGCCTTCCGGTCACGGCAAACGCATCGACGAGACGTCGCCACGGGACGACCGGTTTCCCTACCGGGCGTCCAAGCTTCGCACCGAGCAGATGATCCTCGAGCGGCACGGCGACATTCCCGTCGTGTTGCTGCGCCCGGCGGGCGTCTACGACGACCTGGGGCACGCGACGTTCCTGAGCCACCAAATCGCGCGCATCTACGAACGCCAGCTTATTGCCCACGTGTATCCCGGGGACCTCACGGCGGGCCAGCCATTCCTGCATCTCGACGACCTGACCGACGCATTGCTGCGCCTGGTCGAACGTCGTAACGACCTCCCGCCGGAATTGCCGCTGCTGCTCGGCGAGTCCGACGTCATGGGCTTCGACGAAATCCAGCGAACGCTTGCACGACTCATCCACGACGAGGAGTGGGAGACCAGGCAGATGCCCAAGGCGATCGCCAGCACCGGGGCCTGGATGCAGGACAAGGTGTTCGACGAGGATCCATTCGTCCGGCCCTGGATGGTGGACATTTCCAGCGACCACTATGAGATCGATACAGCGCGAGCGGAGAAATTGCTCGACTGGCAACCGGAAACGTCCTTGCGCGAATCATTACCGACGATCATAGACGCGCTCAAAGCCGATCCGGTCGCCTGGTACAAGGCCAACAAACTCGATTCGGCCCGCGTTGCCGGCGAAGCGAGTGAGAAATCAGACGCTACCGAAGGTCACAAGGAAAACGGGGTCGCTGCTGATGAAAAGCAATCCCATGACGACATGATGCAAGGGATGCGAAAAGGGAATTTCAAGCTCTTGTGGGTGCACTATCTCAATATCCTACTTGGTGCCTGGCTGTTGACCAGCCCCTTCGTGTTCGGCAGCTTCGGCGCCCACGATTTCAGCGATGCCGTCATGCGCGTCACCGCCGACCGGGGGTTGGCCGATCCGGCCATGCGCAGCCTGCTGCTGGCACGCAGCGACATGATCAGCGGGCTGCTCATCATGCTGTTCGGGACGCTGTCGCTGTCCCCGCGATTCTCGTGGGCGCAGTGGGCCAATACGGCAGTGGGCATTTGGCTGCTGTTCGCACCGCTGCTGTTCTGGGCGCCCAGCGCGGCGGTCTACAACAACGACACTTTCGTCGGCGCGCTGGTGATCGCCTTTGCCATTCTGGTACCGATGATGCCGGGCATGAGCATGGCCGGGATGATGGACCGTTCGGACCTGCCGCCGGGCTGGAGTTATTCGCCTTCGACCTATCTGCAGCGACTGCCGATCATCGCGCTGGGCCTGTTCGGTTTCCTGATCGCACGCGTACTGACGGCCTACCAGCTCGGCCATATCGACGGCATATGGGAACCGTTCTTTGCCGGTAAGGCCGCCTTGAACGGGACCGAAACCATCATTACGTCCGACGTTTCCAAGGCCTGGCCGGTGCCCGATGCAGGACTGGGCGCGGTTGCATATGTCTTCGAGGTGTTGATGGGCGTGATGGGCGATCGCAGGCGCTGGCGCACGATGCCATGGATGGTCGCGCTGTTCGGCGTGGTGGTGGTGCCGCTGGGCGTGGTCAGCATCTATTTCATCATCATCCAGCCGATCGTGATCGGGACGTGGTGCAGCTTGTGCCTGCTCACGGCGCTGGCGATGCTGGTCATGATCCCGCTGAGTCTGGACGAACTGGTGGCGATGGGGCAGTTCCTGATCCAGAGCCGCCGTCGGGGCGAGCCTTTCTGGCGCACATTCTTCCGCGGTGGGGCGCAGCCCGATGGCGGCCGCGACGACAGCGCAGGTTTCGACGCGCCACTTGCGGTGGCTACGGCCTCGGCCATGCGTGGCGTCAACCTGCCTTGGACGCTAGTTGCCAGCACTGTCCTAGGGCTATGGCTGATGTTCACGCGATTGAGTTTCGGGACGCTGCCGCCGATGGCCGACAGCGATCACCTGATCGGCGCGCTGATCGTCACCTTTGCCGTCATGGCCATGGCGGAGGTGGGCCGGGCACTTCGATTCATTAATGTCGTGCTGGGCCTTTGGTTGATTGCAGCCCCTTGGATCTTGCCGGGCGCCGGAACTGCCGCCGCCTGGGCTGGCGTCATCGTCGGGCTGGGCGTTATTGGGTTGAGTCTGCCGCGTGGGAAACGTAGCGAGGAGCACTATGGAGGTTGGGATCGTTATGTCGTGTAAGACGTCAGGTGCGCCAATCGAGGGGACAATGATTCTCGCTTAACCCCTAGGTCCAAGAGCTGCGCGGGATGCCGAACGTTGCCGACAAGGGCAGGCAGCTTACGCTTCCGCGAAGGTTCGCCATTTGCGGGCTAGGCCAATCGCGATGACCGTCGTGGTGATCCTGGCTGGGTTGCTGCCGATCATGGTTGGGACCGGTGCAGGCTCGGAGGTCATGCAGCGCATTGCCGCGCCTATGGTAGGCGGAATGATCACTGTACCGCTTCTGTCGATGCTCGTTGTTCCGGCAGCGTTCCGGCTGCTGCGACAACGTGGCCTTGCCCGTGGCCCTTGGAAGTGTAGTACTCGTGGTACGTGAACAGAGAAATGCGCCCGCATTAACCCTGGTTGTCATCTGATCGCTGTCGGTAGCATGGAATACGCCGGCAATACGCTGTGGATCGCGTGGATACTGGTTGGGACGATCCTGCCGTCAGGGATCCTCTACATGAACAGTCAATGACGATGAGACGGGCTCGCTTTGCATAGACATCAAGCGCGAATACTATGCGATTACTGCGAAGCCGAAGCAAATCCTATTGCGGAGGCGAGCATCCGACGCAAAAATCTCCCGGTCCGCTGGAGTTTCGAGTGTTGCAGCCGCTGGTTTCCTTCCGCGGGAGTCTCGAGGTAACCAGCCCGTCACGCCAAGGGTTAATTTTAGAGGCTTCTAAACCGTGGAGCGCCCCGTAAATCTGGGTCACGCCCTTGATAGAAGCCGTTACGCAAATAGCGGTGATAGCCAAGAGTCTGTCTGCAGTCGCGGCGGGCTCAAGTACTGCCAAGTCACGAACGCATGAGAGGTCGAAATGGAACTTCGCCACCTTCGTTGCTTCATTGCCGTTGCAGAGGAATTGCACTTCGGCCGGGCAGCCGAACGACTCCATATCGACCAGTCGCCGCTGTCACGGACGATCAAAGAACTGGAAGAAGACTTGGGTGCGCAACTATTCGCGCGCACTACACGCAGCACCCGGCTGACTCGCGCCGGAAATCTGTTTCTTGAAGAAGTGCCTCGCGTGTTCGCCGCATTGGACCAGGCACGCTCCAGCGTCCAGGCGTCGGCAGCAGGCTACCAGGGACAACTGCGGATCGCGTTGTCCGATGGCTTGAGCCCGACACGCCTATCCACTTTGATGGCCAAATCTAGACAAGAAGAACCTGACACAGCTATTCGCCTGTTCGAAATGCCGTTGTCCCGACAGATCAGAGGCCTGCAAGACGACCTGTATGACGTGGGCTTTGCACAGTCAGACGACGTGGGCGATGGCATTCTGGCCGAGCCCGCTTGGAGCGAGCCACTTTACGTCGCCGTGCCCAACCGGCACCCGCTACTGGCACACAAGCGCATCCCGCTCGACGAAGTGCTGCGCTATCCATTGGTGATGGCTGATCCCAAGTACTGCGAAGGATACTGCCGTCAGATTGAACGGATCTTGCTCGCAACGGGCCAGGAGCCTTTGGTCGCCGAGAAGGTCATCTCCTTCGACCTGATGATGACACTCGTTGCTGCGGGCTTCGCGCTGGCACTTGCCGGCGTTTCGCAAATCGCAACCACCCGCGAACCGAGCGTTGTCGCGCGACCGCTCGCCGGCCGAACGCCGATGCTGACCACCTGGATGCTGCGGCGAGACGCGGACACGTCAGATCCTGTGACCCGCTTCGTTAATCGAGTTTATACACTTGATGCTACGACGGAACGATCGCGGGGGCCGACACCAGATACCAGTATCATCCAGGAGGTCGAAGCATGAAAAGAATGCTGGCGCTGGTTGGAGTGACCTTGCTGGTCGGTTGCAATCCTGCGACACCGACCGATTCTGTCGAATCGTTGATGGCCAATCCCGAAAGGTTGAAGGACCTGCGCCAACAGTGTCGCCTGGACCGTGACAAAGTGGGATCCGAGTTATGTAGCCAGGCGGCAGAGGCTGCAAATCGAAAATTCTTCGGCGATGGCAAGAAGACGCCCTACACGCCGCCAAAGGAGTCGCCGAAGATCTGATCGTTGACAGAGCGTCAGATTCTTCAATCGATTGTTGGGCACGCCACAGCACGCCATGGCGTGCTGCGTTTCCGTAGAGTCCGCCGCAACAAGATGGCTTGCGTTTTCAGCCTTAAACCTCGCCACAACGGCCTTTGACCGGCACTGTATCGGCACCGAACCTCGCGATAGCGGCACGCTCATGTGGCGCGCCGCACAGCAAGGCTGGGAGGCCACGATGCGGGGTCAAGGCGTGTTGTTCGGGCAGATCGGTGCGGTATTCGGCATCGTGATTGCCAGCATGTGGAGTGCCACGCAATGGACTGCCGCCGCTCTGGGCTATCAGCTACGGCTGGGCTCGCCCTGGTTCGACATGTTGGACACACCGGTCTATCACCCTTGGCGGCTGTTCGAATGGTGGTTCCTCTTTGGTGCCTATGCGCCGCGGATCTTCGACATCGGTGGCGCAATCGCCGGCGGTGGCGGTCTTGTGGCCGTGGTGGTTGCCGTCGCGATGTCGGTGTGGCGTTCGCGGCAGTCCAAGCTGGTTACGACCTACGGCTCGGCGCGGTGGGCGGAAAGTGTGGACATTCATAGGGCCGGACTCACCCGAAGCGCTGGAGTCTTTCTCGGCATGTTCGACGGGCAGTACCTGCGACACGAAGGCCCGGAACACGTCCTGGCTTTCGCGCCTACTCGCTCGGGCAAGGGTGTGGGCTTGGTGGTTCCGACGTTGTTGAGTTGGCCGGCGTCCGCAGTTATCCACGATATCAAGGGAGAGAACTGGCAGATCACGGCCGGCTGGCGGGCGCGCTTCTCGCATTGCCTGCTGTTCAATCCGACTGATGCGGCATCGGCCGCATACAACCCTTTACTCGAAGTGCGGCGCGGCAGGCACGAAGTGCGCGACGTGCAGAACATTGCGGACATTCTGGTCGATCCCGAGGGCGCGCTGGAGCGTCGCAACCACTGGGAAAAAACTTCGCATGCGTTGCTTGTGGGGGCGATCCTGCACGTGCTTTACGCCGGCGAGGACAAGACCCTTCGAGGCGTGGCCAACTTCCTGTCCGATCCGGCATGCACGTTCGAGGTGACGCTGCATCGGATGATGGCGACGAAGCATCTCGGTGATGCGCCGCATCCTGTTGTCGCTTCCGCCGCGCGTGAAGTCTTGAACAAGAGCGACAACGAGCGCTCGGGCGTGCTTTCCACTGCGATGAGCTTCCTCGGCCTGTACCGCGATCCCACCGTGGCCGAAGTCACCTCGCGCTGTGACTGGCGAATCATCGACCTCATTTCGGCCAAGCACCCAGTGTCGCTGTATCTGGTGGTCCCGCCATCAGACATCAGTCGCACGAAGCCGCTGATTCGCCTGATTCTCAATCAGATCGGACGGCGCCTGACCGAATCTCTGGACGGCGCTGAGGGCGTGGCGCGTCGCCACAAGTTGCTGCTGATGCTCGACGAGTTTCCGGCGCTCGGGCGACTGGATTTTTTCGAGTCTGCCCTGGCGTTCATGGCCGGCTACGGGTTGCGCGCTTTCCTGATTTCACAGTCTCTCAACCAGATCGACAAGGCCTATGGCCAGAACCATTCGATACTCGACAATTGCCATGTGCGCGTGACATTCGCCACCAACGATGAACGCACTGCAAAGCGAATTTCCGAGACGCTTGGCACGGCCACCGAGCTGCGGGCGCAGCGCAACTACGCCGGACATCGACTGGCGCCCTGGCTTGGGCACTTGATGGTGTCACGTCAGGAAACCGCTCGGCCGCTGCTGACGCCTGGCGAGGTAATGCAACTTCCGCCGAATGAGGCGGTCGTGATGGTGTCCAGCCTCGCACCGATCAAGGCGAACAAACTACGCTATTACGCCGACGTGAACTTCCGTCAGCGGGTGCTGCCACCCCCCACGTTGACGGCTGAGCACTACGCTGACGTGCCGCCGCCACGTCCGAACGATTGGAGCGGACTGGTTATTCCCCATCTTGCGCCTTCGGGCCTCTGTCGCGCCAGTGAGGCCGTCGATGAAGGTGGTCCGCGCCAGCAGCCTGAGTTGTCCGAGGTTGCGGCTTATCCTGCAGAGACCGAACCGTTGGCAACCAGCGATCTGGCCTTGCTGGACGACGACGATCTGCCCCCGCCGCTCCCGTCCCGGCTCGACCCACGATTGCAGCGCACCGCGCGGCTGGCCGCCCTCGACCCGGGCGACGGGATCCAGCTATGAGCCGGCATCGTCTGAACCTGTTTATCCAGCCCGAGCATGCCCGGCGCTTGCATGAGCTGGCTGCCATGAAGGGACTCTCGAAGTCCTCGATCGTCGCCGCGGCGCTGGCATCATGGCTGTCACCGGACGCGGGTGATCAGCGCGAGGCCGCCTTGGCCAAGCGACTTGATCGGCTGGCGCGGCAGTTTGAGCGACTGGAGCGCGATCAATCCATCCAGATCGAAACGCTGGCGCTTTTTGTCCGCTACTTTTTGACCGTCAGCACGCCGGTGCCGGAGGCGCATCAGGACGCGGCCAAGGCACTGGGAAAGGCGCGCTTCGAGCAGTTCATCGAACAGCTAAGTCGTCACCTGCTGCGAGGGCGCAGCCTGGTGAAAGACGTGATCGAGGAGATGCAGCCATCGGATCATGCGGTGGGGAAGAATCTTGACGAAATGGCGGCGATGGCCCAGGCCCGGGAGCGGGCGTCATGAGCGCCGTGCCGCGATCGTCCGCTCTTACCTCGCTGGATCGGCGCATCCGCATGTTGCGTACGGCGATGGGACCGCTGATTGCCACCGCGCTGGAAGACCCCGACGTGGTAGAGATCATGCTCAACCCCGACCGGACGCTATGGATCGATCGTCTCTCCACGGGGCGTACGCCGATGGGCGCGGAGCTGTCGGAGGCCGACGGCGAGCGGATCATCCGGCTGGTTGCCGCGCACGTCGGGGCCGAGGTCCATCGCGGGCAGCCGCTGTTGACCGCGGAACTGCCCGAAACCGGTGAACGCTTCGAGGGCATCCTGCCGCCGGCCGCGCCGGGACCGGCGTTCGCACTGCGCAAGCGTGCCATTGGCGTGATTCCGCTGGAGCGCTATGTCACCGACGGGATGATGAGTGCCGAGCATGCGAGTTTCCTTCTGCGTTCGGTGCGCGAGCGCCAGAACATCTTGATCGCCGGTGGCACCAGCACCGGCAAGACCACGCTGGCCAATGCCTTGCTCGCCGAGATCGCAGCCACTGGAGACCGTGTACTGGTGCTCGAAGACACGGTGGAACTGCAATGCGCGGCACGCGACCACGTGCCGTTGCGCACCCGCACCGGCGTCGTGAGCATGACCGAGCTGGTGCGCACTACGATGCGGTTGCGGCCCGACCGCGTGATCGTTGGCGAAGTACGTGGCGGCGAGGCGCTCGACCTCATCAAGGTCTGGGGCACGGGCCATCCGGGCGGTATCGCCACCATCCACGCCGGCTCCGCGCTCGGCGCGTTGCTGCGCCTGGAGCAACTGATTCTCGAGGTGGCGGTGAATCCGCCGCGGGCCTTGATCGCCGAGGCCGTCAACGTCGTCGTGTTCATCGCCGGCCGTGGCCGCGCACGCCACATCGAAAACGTCGCTCGCGTGATCGGCTTCGACGGCGCTGGCTACCAGTTCAGCGATGTGGTCGCGCCACGTCCGTCATCGCTTCCATTGCTGCTTTCGACCTCGCTTGGAGACCTGCCGTGACCCATGCCGTCAATTTCCGTTTCTCTGCAAACCCGGCACTGCGGCTGGGTCCGCATGCTGTCTTGCTCCTCGCTTTCTTGCTGCTGTGGACGGTGACGGCCCATGCCAGCGGATCAAGCATGCCGTGGGAGTCGCCGCTGGAATCCATCCTAGAGTCCATACAAGGGCCAGTGGCGCGCATCGTCGCAGTCATCATCATCATCGCGACCGGTCTCGCGCTGGCCTTCGGCGACACCTCGGGTGGTTTTCGCAAGCTCATCCAGATCGTGTTTGGCTTGTCGATTGCGTTCGCCGCATCGAGCTTCTTTCTGTCGTTCTTCTCGTTCTCCGGCGGCGCGGTGGTTGCATGAACGGGTCCGCCACGTACGCGGCCGGCTTCGAGGTACCGCTGCACCGCTCGCTGACCGAACCCATCCTGCTGGGTGGTGCGCCCCGCACCGTGGCGATCGCTAACGGCACGCTTGCGGCCGCGGTGGGGCTGGGTCTGCAACTGTGGGTTCCAGGCTTGGCGTTATGGATCTTTGGCCATGCGCTGGCGGTCTGGGGCGCGCGTGTCGATCCGCAGTTCATGCGCGTGTTTGCAAAACACCTCAAGCACAAGTCATTGCTGGACGTGTGAGGACAATGCAATGTTGAATCTTGCCGAATATCGTCAGCGCCCCGCGTTGCTAGCCGACTGGCTCCCTTGGGCCGGATTGGTCGCGCGAGGCGTTATGCTCAACAAAGACGGTGCGTTCCAGCGCACGGCGCGCTTTCGCGGGCCGGACCTTGACAGTGCGACGCAGGGCGAACTTATCGCCACATCGGCGCGCTTGAACAATGCGCTGCGCCGACTCGGATCGGGCTGGGCGTTGTTCGTCGAGGCCGAGCGCCGGCCAGCCGCGGACTATCCCCAATCGCAGTTTCCCGAGCCGCTGTCCTGGTTGGTGGACGAGGAACGGCGCGCGACCTTTGAGGAGTCGGGCAGCCATTTCGAGAGCAGCTATTACCTGACGCTGGCTTACTTGCCACCCGAGGAAACGCGCGCACGTGCCGCGAAAATCTTGTACGAGAACACCCCCGTCAACGGTGTGGACTGGCGCGAGCGGTTGACGGCGTTCGTCGCCGAGACCGACCGCGTGTTCGACCTGCTTGATGGCGTGATGCCGGAGATCGCGTGGCTGGACGACAGCCAGACGTTGACCTACCTGCATGGCTGCATTTCCACACGACGATACGAAATCGGCGTACCGGCCGTGGCATTCCACGTGGATGCGCTGCTGGCCGATTCTCCATTGATCGGCGGCTTGACCCCAATGCTTGGCGATCAGCACTTGCGCGTAGCGACGGTGCGTGGCTTTCCGACCTCGACGTGGCCAGGCGTGCTCGATGACCTCAATCGTCTGGGGTTCGCCTACCGCTGGTCCACGCGTTTCCTATGCATGGACAAGGCCGAAGCGGAAAAGGAACTTGGCCGGCTGCGCCGCCAGTGGTTCGCCAAGCGCAAGAACGTCATCGCTCTGTTGCGCGAGACCATTTTCCAGCAGGAATCGCCCCTGCTCGATACCGACGCCAGCAACAAGGCGGCTGACGCCGACGCCGCCATGCAGGAACTCGGTAGCGATCAGGTGGCCTTCGGCTATGTTACGGCCACTGTCACGGTGATCGATGCCGATCCCGGCGCGGCTGACGAGAAACTACGGATGGTGGAGCGCGTCATCCAGGGTCGCGGCTTCGTCACGATTCCGGAGACGCTGAACGCGGTCGAGGCGTGGTTGTCCTCGATTCCGGGAAACGCCTATGCCAACGTGCGTCAACCGATCATCTCGACGCTGAACCTCGCGCATTTGATGCCCGTATCGGCAGTGTGGGCCGGGCCGGAGAAGAACGAACACCTCGATGGCCCGCCCTTGATCGTGACCCGTACCGATGGTGCCACGCCGTTCCGGCTGGTGACGCACATTGGCGATGTGGGCCACACGCTGGTGGTCGGTCCCACCGGCATGGGCAAATCAGTGTTGCTTGCCATGCTGGCGATGCAATTCCGCCGCTATCCCGGCACGCGAATCTTCGCGTTCGACATGGGGCGCTCGATGCGCGCCACCATTCTTGGCTTGGGCGGCGAGCACTATGATCTGGGCACCGACGGTGAAATCGCCTTCCAGCCCTTGGCCCGTGTCGACCAGGAAGGCTATCGTGCCTGGGCGAGCGAATGGATCGAAGGTCGCCTCTTGCACGAAGGTGTTGCCGTCGGACCCGACGAGAAGGCGGTTATCTGGTCGGCTCTGGACAGCCTCGCCGGCGCTCCGATCGAACAGCGAACGCTCACCGGCCTTTCGGTGCTCTTGCAATCCAACGCATTGCGCCAGGCGCTCGCGCCCTACGTGCTGGGCGGTGCGCATGGCAAGTTGCTGGACGCCGACCACGACCGGTTGGGTGCCGCCGATGTGCAGTGCTTCGAGATGGAGGAACTGATGCACAGCAAGGCTGCGGTGCTGGCCGTACTGGGTTGCCTGTTCGCGCGCTTCGATGATCGCTTCGATGGTATGCCGACACTCTTGATTCTGGATGAGTCGTGGCTGTTCCTCGATGATCCGATGTTTGCCGCGCGCATCCGCCAATGGCTCAAGACTCTGCGGAAGAAGAACGTCAGCGTCATTTTCGCCACCCAGTCGCTGGCTGACGTCAAGGATTCGGCCATCGCACCGGCGATCATAGAGAGCTGCGCCAGCCGCATCTTCCTGCCGAATCCACAAGCGACCGAGCCGCAGATCCGGGTGATTTATGAAGGCTTCGGTTTGAACAGCCGCCAGATCGAGATCGTGGCGACCGCCGAACCCAAGCGCGACTACTACTACCAATCGCGCTTGGGCAATCGTCTTTTCGATCTCGACTTGGGATCGGTTGCGCTGGCTTTCGCAAGTGCGTCCTCCCCGCCGGAGCAGCGCGACATCGACCGTTTGCTGCAGGAGGCCGGTGAACCGGGATTCGCCGGCGCCTGGCTGCGACACCGCGGCCTGGATTGGGCAGCCGACCTTCTGCCGTCTGCGCCATCGGCCGCTTCCCTTTCCGCTCGCCAATCGAAGGAGACTTTGCCATGAGGAAGAACTTTCTTTCCGTCGCTATTGCTACCGCCATGCTCCTTGTCATGCCTACCGTGCAAGCACAGTGGGTCGTCGTCGATCCAACGAACCTGGTGCAGAACACATTGACTGCCGTGCGCACGCTGGAACAGGTAAACAACCAGATCCAGCAGCTCCAGAACGAGGCCCAGATGCTCATCAATCAGGGCCGCAATCTGACGAGCCTGCCATTCAATGTGGTCAGCCGTTTACGCTCGACGCTCACTACCACCGAGCGGTTGATCGCAGAGGCGCAAGGCTTGGCCTACGACCTTCAAAGCATGGATCAGGAGTTCGCGCGGCTGTACCCGGAACAGTACGCCGCCAGCGTGAGTGGCGATCAGATGTATCAGGATGCTCGCCAGCGTTGGAAGAACACGCTCGACGGCCTGCATACCGCGATGCGGATGCAGGCACAGGTGTCGCAGAACCTGGCCGATGACGAAGGCGTGCTGTCTGATCTGGTTGGTCAGAGCCAGTCCGCCACCGGCGCCCTGCAAGCAATGCAGGCGACCAATCAGTTGCTTGCCTTGCAGGCCAAGCAGTCGATTCAGGCACAGCAGCTACAGCTGACGCAGGGCCGTGCGACGGCACTGGAACTGGCGAGGCAAGCGGCCGCGATCGAGCGTGGCCGTGAGGTGTCGCGACGTTTCCTTGGCGACGGCACCCCGTACACGCCGCAGACCGTGGACTTCTACGGCAATTGATGGATACGGCCATGAAGCGCGCTTTGGTGACGCTCGCTCTTGTGTCAGTGCTGGACGCCTGCGGTCGGCCGCAGGCGTCCTCGGTGGAGGCGCTCGCCGCCGATCCGGTTCGCCTCAAGCTACTACGCTCGCAATGCGTTGAGGATCGCGCGACGGTCGGTGAATCCGCATGTCAACGCGTGGCCGAGGCCTCTCGACAACGCTTCTTCTCCGGCCGGACTGGACCGGATGAGTATTCCACGCTTGCTGACCTTCCGCCGATCCCGGCAACGTTCGATGCGCCGGCGCCTGAGGCGAACGAAAGCGGCGTGCCCGCCACAGCGGTGGGGGATGCACGATGAACGACGTGTCCATCATCGACCGCTTCCTAATCGTCTTCTCCGCGTACATCGATTCGGGGTTCGGTCTTCTGCATGGCGAGGTCGCGTTTCTGACCGCGACGCTAGTCGCGATCGATATGACCTTGGCTGGCCTTTACTGGGCGCTGGGTCATGCGACTGGCCAGGGCGAAGACGTGATGGCCAAGCTGATTCGCAAGGTGCTCTATGTCGGCGCCTTCGCCTACATCATCGGCAACTTCAACTGGTTGGCTGGCATCCTGTTCCGCTCGTTCGCGGGCCTAGGGCTGCAAGCGAGTGGTTCGACGCTGAGCTTGGCGGACTTTCTGCAGCCGGGACACTTGGCCAAGACCGGAATCGATGCGGGCGCGCCGATTCTGATGCAGATCAACGAAATGGCCGGCTTCCCGGAAGTCTTCATCAACCTCACGCCGATCGTCGTGATGTTCCTAGCGTGGTTCACCGTCATCGTGAGTTTTTTTGTACTGGCAGTGCAGCTTTTCGTCACGTTGATCGAGTTCAAACTGACCACGCTCGCCGGCTTCGTACTCGTGCCGTTCGCACTCTGGAACAAAACCGCTTTCCTCGCCGAAAAGGTGCTGGGAAACGTGGTGTCGTCGGGCATCAAGGTTTTGGTGCTGGCGGTGATTGTCGGCATCGGCACCGGGTTATTCGCCGAGTTCCAAGTCACGCCGAACGAGCCCTCCATCGACCACGCACTGGTGGTGATGCTGGCCTCGCTCGCCCTGCTCGCGCTGGGGATCTTCGGGCCGGGCATTGCCACAGGCCTGGTGTCTGGTGCGCCGCAGTTAGGGGCCGGAGCCATGGGTGGCGCGGCACTCGGCGCGGCCGGAACAGCTGTTGTGGTCGGCGCTGCGGCCACGGGTGTGGGTGGCGCGGTTGCGGCTGGGGCACGTATGGCGCCCACCGCCGCGAAGATGGCCACCGGTGGGGCGCGGGTTGCCGCGTCTAGCGCCCGTGGAGCCAAGTCCGCTTTTCAGGCCGGATCCGCCGGCGCCGGTGGTGGCCTCAGAGGTACGGCCGCCGGTTTGGGCAATGTTGCCAAGAGCGGCGCACAGTCAGCCGGGCAGAAGGTCGCCGCCGGTGCACGTTCGATGAAGGATCGCACGGCCACAGCATTTCGTACGGCTGGATCCGGTCCGGCATCGTCGAGCGTCGCGGCCAACACATCCCCTCAACAGGGCGCGACGACTGGCGATCCATCTTCTGCCGCTCAACCGGAACAACCGGACTGGGCCAAGCGCCTGCACCGCCGCCAGCAGCTTACCCATGCCGCCACGACCGTCGCCCACACGCTGCGCGGCGGCGACGGTGGAGGCTCCGGTACCGGGCCGAGCCTGCGCGATTCCGATTCATAGGGAGAACCAAGCATGCGATTCAAGCGACCCCAAGTGCACTATGCCCGCACACCCCAACCGGCGACCCCATACCAATCCGCTGCGCAGGCCTGGGACGAGCGCATCGGTTCTGCCCGCGTGCAGGCCAGGAACTGGCGGCTGATAGCCTTTGGCTGCCTGCTGCTCGCACTGTCGATGGCAGGCGGCTTGGTTTGGCGCTCGGCGCAGTCCATCGTTACGCCCTACGTGGTCGAAGTCGACAAAGCTGGCCAGGTGCGAGCCATCGGGGAAGCGGCCACGCCGTACAAGCCCAGCGACGCGCAAATCGCGTATCACCTGGGACGTTTCATCGACATGGTGCGCTCGCTGTCCATCGATCCCATCGTCGTGCGGCGTAACTGGCTCGATGCCTACGACTACACCACCGACCGCGGTGCGGCCGTGCTTAACGAATACGCACGCACCAACGACCCGTTCGCCCGCGTCGGCAAGGAGTCGGTGACAGTACAGATCACCAGCGTAGTGCGCGCCAGCGACTCATCATTCAACGTCCGCTGGACCGAGCAGCGCTACATCAACGGGGCTTCCGCTGGTACCGAGCGGTGGACGGCCGTGGTGTCCATCGTCTTCCAGACCCCACGTACCGAGCAGCGGCTGCGGAAGAACCCGCTGGGGATTTATGTCAACGGGTTGTCGTGGAGTCGCGAGCTGGATTCTACCGAAGGAGCGAAACCATGAAACTCTCTTTGCGCTTTTACGCTTCCGTGCTGATGATCGCGATCATTTCGGGTTGTGCCTCACATGGAAAGTCGCCGCCGTCCATCACGCTCGATGAACCGGTGCAAGCGCAGCCATTGCCCGAGCCGCCGAAACCGGTCGAAGTGGTGGAGGTGCCCAAGGTGTTGCCGATGCCCGCGCAGATGAAGGAGCTGCCGGAATCGGAGGGTGCCAAATCGGCCTTGGAGCCGACCGATGAAAAAGTACGTGTATCGCGCGCAAACCAGGAGGCGCGGGTCGCGCCAACCCGCGAGGGCTACATCAACGCCATCCAGGTCTGGCCCTTCACCGACGGCGCGCTGTATCAAGTGTATGCAGCGCCGGGTCGGGTGACGGTAATTTCCTTACAGGCTGGCGAAGAATTAGTGACGGTCGCCGCCGGCGACACCGTGCGCTGGATCGTGGGTGACACCTCTAGCGGTGCGGGCAACGAGTTGCGTGTCAATGTGCTGGTCAAGCCGATCCGCTCGGGTCTCAAAACCAATCTCGTCATCACCACGAGCCGACGCACCTACCTGCTGGAACTGACCTCGACCGAGAAGACCTGGATGGCGTCGGTGTCCTGGGAGTACCCGAAGGACCGTCTGTTGGCGCTGCAGCGTCAGGCGCAGGCCGCGCAGACGGCGGCGCCGGTCGATACCGGCCTGTCGTTGGAAAGGATCCGCTTCCGCTATGCGATCAGCGGCAGCCATCCGCCGTGGAAACCGCTGCGGGTTTTTGATGACGGCGAGAAGGTCTATATCCAGTTTCCTGGCGCCATTGAGCAAGGCGAACTGCCGCCGCTGTTCGTGATCGGGACGCGCGGTGATGGGCAATTGGTGAACTACCGCTTCCGTGCGCCGTACTACATCGTGGACCGGCTGTTCGGCGCGGCCGAGTTGCGCCTGGGTGGTGACAAGGGCGACGTGGTGCGCATCGAACGCACGGATGGCACGGCGGCGACGAGGAACTGACCATGAATCCGGACACGACCCCGGAGGTGTCGATTCCCGATATGCCCCCCAAGATTGCCCCGGAGAACGTCGCATTGCGGGCGCGGCCGCGCCCGGTGACGCGATTGAACCGGCGCACGCTGGCGATTCTGGTCGGCGGCTTGGCCGCAGCCGTCCTTGGCGCAACCATTTGGTCGCTGCAGACACCCAAGCGCCGGAGCGCGGAAGAGCAAACGGAACTCTACAACGTTGACCGCGTGTCACGTTCGGAAGGACTCGACCAGCTGCCCGCGGATTACTCCAAGTTGCCGGCCAAGCTACCGGCCGAAGTGCCGCAGCTCGGCCCCCCGTTGCCGGGTGACCTGGGGCCGCCGATCCTCAAAGCGGGACAGGCATCCAGCGTTCCACCCGTCGGTCGCGATGCGATCGATGCCGAGTGGCAGACGAGGCAGAAGGAAGCCGAGGATGCGGCCGGATCGTCCGTGTTCTTCCGCTCCAGCAATCAGGGCGCGCCCGCCGCCGCGTCAACGCCGACCAACGCCAGCGGTCTTTCCTCGGCGAATGCCGCCTTCGACCCGCAAGGCGCAGGTCCCGCCTCGACGGCGGCACAGTCGATCGATCCGGCTGCCGTGCAGAACCGACAGGATCAAAAGGAGGCTTTCCAGAAAGCCGGTTTCACGGAAACCCGCAATTCCGGAAACCTTCAACTGCCGACCTCGCCGTACCAGATGATGGCCGGCACGGTGATCGCGGGCGCCCTCGTCACCGGTATCAAGTCCGATTTGCCAGGCGACGTGATCGCCACGGTGACGGAACCGGTTTATGACTCGGCTTCCGGACGTTACCTGCTGATTCCGCAGGGCTCGCGCGTCCTGGGCAAGTACAACAGCCAAGTGAGCTACGGGCAGAGCCGCGTACAGGTGGTATGGAACCGGGTGATCCTGCCAGACACCTCGTCGCTGACGCTCGACAATCTTACCGGCACCGACCCGGCCGGCTACTCTGGCTTGGAGGATGGTGTTGATTGGCATTGGAACCGCATCTTCGCCGGAGCGGCGCTCACCACGTTGCTGGGCGTTGGGGCCGAACTGGCCGCACCGGAGAATCGCCAGAACGGCGATCGCGTCATCGTCGCCGGGCGCGACGGCTTGCAGGACAGCGTGAATCAGGTTGGCCAGGAGATGACGCGGCGCAACCTCAACATCCAACCGACGCTGACCGAGCGGCCGGGATTGCCGGTACGGATCATCGTCAACCGGGATCTGGTGCTACGACCTTATCAGCCCCTGTTCTTCAATCGAGGGAATTCACGATGAGCGCATCCCGCAAGCTGCGGCTCGGGCCGTTGCCCAAGACCGAAAGCGTCAAGCTAACCTTTGCCTGTCCCGCCAGCCTCAAGACCGCTCTCGATCGTTATGCCGCCTTGCACGCGCAAACCTACGGCGAGGCGGTCGATGCCTCGACGCTGATCCCGCACATGTTGGAGGCGTTCATGGCCGGGGACCGGGGATTTCGGCGGGCAAGGTCGTCAGGCGAGACGTCTCGGAAACCTGAAAAAGCGCCACTCACCTGAATGTTGGCGCTTCCAGGTCGTGTCCGAGCCCAAGGCGTGGGGCGCGCCTTCAATCACTTCGCCACGCGTTCAAGCCGCGACCTCTTGAGCCGGCGAGGTATGCGAACGTCCCTTGTGGTGAAGATCTTCGGGTCGAAGGTTGGTATAGCGCTTGAGCATCTTCCAATCCTTGTGACCGGTCACCAGCGCAACCTGTTCGATGGTGAAGCCCGCTTCGAACAACCGGCTCGCAGCCTCATGACGCAGGTCATGGAATCGCAGATCCGGAATCTTCAGTTCGCGGCACGCGCGGCGAAATGCCGTCCCCACCGAACGGCAATTGTAGGGAAATATCAGGGCGCAGTGCGACGAGTAGCGTCGTTGCTCTTGAAGGATCTCCCAAGCATCGAACCCTGTCGCGTCAAGCAATGGGATGCGTTGATCGTTGCCGGCCTTATGGCGTGGATCCTTTCGATCGCGGACCATCACGGTGCGGTTGACCTCATCAACGTCGCTCCACTGGATGCGCGTGATCTCTTGTTGCCGCATCGCAGTGGCGACCGCGAATCGGACGATTCGGCCGACGGGAATGAGCTGACGCCAGTTGGCGTCGAAATGATTGACGATGCGCTCGATCTCGTTTGGCGTCGGGCGCCGATCGCGCTCCCGCGACTTGCCAACAAGGCCGAGACGCTTGAGGGCAATGCGGGCAAGATCGACGGGCTCGACCTTGATGGGTAAACCGTGAACGGCTGCGGCATGCGAAACGAGGAGCTTGAGGTAGCCAATGTCCATGCTGATGGTCACCGGGCCGGCGCCTTCCTTTGCGCGGTCCTTGCCGAACTGGATGATGCGCTCACGCGTCAGGTCGTTGATCCGAACCTTGCCGAGTTTCGAGCGCAGCGATTCGAGCGTGGCGTGCTTCGACCGGCGCGGTGCTTTGCCGACTTCGCGCATGTCGTCGATATGAAGGTCGATCAGGTGCTCGAACGTGGTCGGGTCGACCTTGGCGCGCATCCGGGGCAGTTCGCCGAGGTCGATGGCTCGCTCCGCCGCCAACGCCCAGCGCTTCGCGTCCTCGTGGCGACGGAACGTCTCACTCACGTACGATTGCTTGCGCCTGACCTGCGCGCGCCAGTTACCGGAGGGAAGCTGCGTGAATGTGGGCATTTCGTGTGCGCTCCGTGTGCACAGGTAGGTCGTAGACCAGCGTATTTGGGCGTTTTCCAGTGCACACGAGCGTGCACACGACGCCTTTCATGAGATTGATTCTAGTGACTAAAGCATTGAATTACAACGATTATAAACTTTCAGTCGCGCCTATGATGGACTGGACGGATACCCACTGCCGGGTCTTCCATCGCGTGCTCGCGCCGCACGCGCGGCTGTATACCGAGATGGTGACGGCCAATGCGGTGATCCATGGCGACCGCGACAAATTGCTGGCCATGGATCCGATTGAACATCCCGTGGCGCTGCAGCTGGGGGGCAGCGAACCGGAACTGCTCGCGCAAGCAGCACGGATCGGTGCCGAACGCGGCTTCGACGAGATCAACCTCAATTGCGGTTGCCCGTCCGACCGCGTGCAGGCGGGTCGGTTTGGCGCGTGCCTGATGCGCGAACCGGAGCTGGTGGCCGAGTCGGTCGCGGCGATGATCGATGCCTGCAACGTGCCGGTCACGGTCAAGTGCCGGCTCGGGGTCGACGACGACCATGATTACGATCGCTTTGCCGGCTTCGTCGACCAGGTCGCACAAGCCGGTTGCCGGACGTTTTTCGTGCATGCGCGCAACGCCTGGCTCAAGGGCCTGTCGCCCAAGGAAAACAGGACGGTGCCGCCGTTGCGCTACGACTGGGCCTACCGGCTCAAGCGCGAGCGGCCGGAGCTGCGGGTCGTGGTCAACGGTGGGATCGCGACCCAGGTCGAGGCAACTGCGCACCTGGACCATGTCGATGGTGCGATGCTGGGACGCGCCGCCTACCACGATCCCTATTTGCTGCACCTGCTGGATGTCGCCTGGTTCAACGCGACGTCTGTCGATGGCGTGCCGCGCAGCCGCGTCGAGCTGTTGCATGCGATGCGTCCGCACGTCGAGGACTGGTTGGCGCAGGGCATTGCGCTCAAGCACGTGACCCGGCATCTTCTCGGCTTGTTCTCGCACCAGCCCGGGGGTCGTCTGTTCCGCCAGGTGTTGAGCGAAGGCGCACACAAGCCGGGCGCGGACTGGTCGCTGGTCGAGGCCGCGCTGGCCGCCACCCAGCCGCATCGCAGGTCCGCCGCATGATGCGCGGCGAGGTGATGCCCGGGCAGGTGCCCACCAGCGGGATCATCACCCGCGACACGGGGGCTTTCGTCGAGTCTGCCCGCGCACTGGCACCGGATTTCGGTATGCCGACCGCGCGTGCGGCATTCCTTGTCGCACCCGATGGCTTCAGCCTGGCCGGGGAGTCGGCAGCCGACAATCGCTACATGGCCGATGCGGCTGGTTTCGACGCCGAGCGTGCCAGCGACGAGCACCGCGCGCTGCAGCGTGCGTTGTCACGGGTGTTGCCGACGATCTGTTTTGCCGGCGATCCGGATACGCCCGATGCATTGTTTCCAAACAACGTGTTTGCCACGGTCCCGGGCCGGTACGTGATCGGACGCATGCGCCATCCAGTGCGCCGGCGCGAGGCAGGCCGTACCGACATCCGGGGCTTCTTTGGCGATGTGCTTGGCTACAGCGCGATTGACCTGTCGACACAAAAGCACCCCTGCGAACTGACTGGCGCACTGGTGATCGACCGCGCACGCGGGATCGGCTTCTGCGGCTTGTCCGAACGCTGCGACGAGGCCGGGGCGCGCCTGATGCACGAGGCACTGGGCTTGCGCGCGACATTGCTGTTTGACCTGGCCCCCGGCGAGTACCACACCAATGTGGTGCTGGCAGTGCTTGCCGGCCGTGCGGCACTGGTGTGCCCGGACGGGTTTGCCGATCCAGCGGTGATCGAGGCAATCGCCGAGTTGTACGCACCGCACGTGTTGCGGTTGTCAGCGGCCGAGCATGCCGCCTTCGCGGGCAACGCGATTGCGTTGTCCAACGAGGTGGTCTGGATGAGCGCGGGGGCTGCAGCAGCGTTGTCGTCGGGTAGCCGGGAGGCGCTGGCGGCCGCGGGATTCGGGATCCGCGGGGTGGAACTCGATGCGATCGAGGCCGGTGGCGGCTCGTTGCGTTGTTGCGTGGGTGAAATCTATTGATCGTGGCATGAAAGCATCGAGAAGGGGCCGGGGATGAACCGCAGGTATCGATCCGGGTAGGGTTAAGGACGGATTCACCGCTGGATTCCAACAATGCAGTTCGCCTATTCATCTGGTGCCTGGCTGGTTGCTCGACCCAGTCATTGATGCATGGGCTCCGGCCGGAGCTCGAGTCCCGGTGCCAGTTGCCACCAACGTGCGGGGGTGCGAGCCCGGGAATCGTTGGTTTCCAGAGAGTTTTCCAGAAAGTCTTCCAAAGAACTTCCCAAAGGATCCTGTCATGCCGTTGTTGCGTCGCCCGCTACCATCGCTGCTGTTGCTCGCCTTGCTGGCCAGTCTCAGCGTGGCTGTCATGGCCTCCCCGCAGCAAGGCGAGCGCAAGCATGGCCGAGGCGATCAGCAGCAGGCACAGCACCAGCCAGACACGAAAAAGGACCATGGCCGCAACGACGATGCCATGTCGGACAGCATCCGCCGGGTCGAGCGGGCAACGGGCGGCCAGGTGCTCAGCGCCGAGCGGGTGCCCTATGAAGGCCGCAGCGTGAACCGGATCAAGGTGGTGGATGGTCGCGGCCGCGTCAGGGTGTACACGGACGATCCCACGCAGTCCACGGGTACGCAGTCCGATGCCAGGCCACCCAGAGCCAGTCAGTCCAATGGCAGTCGTTCCAAAAGCAGGCAGGGCAAGCGCCCTACACGCGACGACGACGACTGAATAGCCAATCTAGCCCCATTCAGGCCGGCAACGGCCACCCATCCCGGGAGACCCTCATGCGTATCCTCCTCGTCGAAGACGAAGCCCCATTGCGCGAAACCCTCGCTGCGCGCTTGAAGCGCGAAGGGTTCGCGGTAGACGCCGCACAGGACGGCGAAGAAGGCCTGTACATGGGCCGCGAGGTGCCCTTCGACCTGGGCATCATCGACCTGGGCCTGCCCAAGATGTCGGGCATGGAGCTGGTCAAGGCGTTGCGTGACGAAGGCAAGCAATTCCCGGTGCTGATCCTGACCGCGCGTTCGAGCTGGCAGGACAAGGTCGAAGGCCTCAAGCACGGTGCCGACGATTACCTGGTCAAACCCTTCCATGTCGAGGAATTGCTGGCGCGGATCAATGCGCTGGTGCGCCGTGCGTCGGGTTGGAGCAAGCCGGCGCTCGAATGCGGCCCGGTGACCCTGGACCTGGCCGCGCAGACGGTCAGTGTCCAGGGCCAGAACGTCGACCTGACCAGCTACGAGTACAAAGTGCTGGAATACCTGATGATGCATGCTGGCGAGCTGGTGTCGAAAGCCGACCTGACCGAGCACATCTACCAGCAGGACTTCGATCGTGATTCCAACGTGCTGGAGGTATTCATCGGGCGCCTGCGCAAGAAGCTGGACCCGGAAGGCACCCTCAAGCCGATCGAGACCGTGCGCGGTCGCGGCTACCGCTTCGCGATTCCGCGCAGCGGCGAGAACGAAGAGTAAACGCCCATGCATCGCAGCCGGCGGGCATCGCTGTGGACCGTCGTGTCCCGGTCATGCGATGTCTGATCCACGGCCGCTGAGGCAGCGGTGGAGGATGCCGGCGCAGCTGATGCGGCCGGCATCGTCGTTTGTGGCGGGCGACGAGCTGATGTCGTGTCATGACCTGGAACATGCCGGTGGCTGAACGCAAACCTTTCCTGCAATGGCGCCCACGGTCGCTGCAGTCGCGGCAGTTGTGGGCGGCAAGCCTGGGCCTGCTGGCGTTCCTGGCACTGGCCGGCTACGCGCTTGACCGTGCGTTTGTCGATACCGCAGAGCGTGGCGCCCGGCAGCGGTTGCAGGGCTTCGTGCTGGCCTATGCCGCCGGTATCGAGTTCCTGCGCAACGGCGATATCTATGTCCCGGACACCGCGCCTGACGCACGCTTCACCCGACCGGGCAGCGGCCTGTATGCCGAGGTCGTGCTACCCAACGGGCGTTGGCGCTCGATTTCGACCTATGGCGCGCAACTGCCCGATATGCCGATGCTGGGTGCTAGCCAGGAAGTCTTCCGTGGCCCGCTGCAAGTCGCGGACAGCGACGGCAGGCCGGTCAATTTCTACCTGTTCGGGACCGGCTACGTGAATGCCACCAACGGGCCTGATGCGGAATTCCCGTACACGATCTACGTGGTCCAGGACACCACCGCGCTGGATGCGCAGATCCAGGTCTTCCGGCGCGCGCTGTGGGGATACCTGGGTGGTGCCGGACTGGTGCTGTTGTTGCTGCAGGTGTTGGTGTTGCGTTGGAGCCTGTGGCCACTGCGACGCGTCATCAATGAAGTCAAGCGCGTGCAGCGCGGCGCGTTGTCCCGGATGAGCGGGCACCACCCGCGCGAGCTCGAGCCACTGACCGAAAGCATCAACGCCTTCATCGAGAGCGAGCGCGAAAACCTCGACCGCCAGCGCAACACCATGTCCGACCTGGCGCACAGCCTGAAGACGCCGCTGGCGGTGCTGCGCACGCGCCTGGACAGTGATGCCGACGAAAACGAGTTGCGCGAGGATGTGGCAACGCAGCTGCGACGGATGAACGACCTGGTGTCATACCAACTGTCCCGTGCCTCGACGGGTGGCCATGCGCTGTTTGCCCCGCCGGTCGCGATCGAGCCGAACGCCGAGGAGATCGTGCGCGGGCTGGAAAAGATCTATGCAGCCAAGGGCACGATCTGCGAGTTCGACATCGACGATGAGGCCCGCTTCCACGGCGAACTCGGCGACCTGCAGGAGTTGCTTGGCAACTTGCTGGAAAACGGCTTCAAGTGGGCGCGTTCACGCGTGCTGCTGACGGTCAAGACCGGTGCCGACGCGCCGAACCGCCGCCCGGGACTGGTGCTGGCCGTGGACGACGACGGCCCAGGCATCCCGGCGGACCGGATCGCGGCGGTGCTGCAGCGCGGCGTCCGCGGCGACGAACGCGTGCAAGGCCACGGCATCGGCCTGGCCATCGTCCAGGACATGGTCCGCAGCTATCGCGGCGAGCTGGTGGTGGGTACCTCGCAAGAGCTGGGCGGCGCGCGTTTCGAGGTGCGGTTGCCGGCGGGTTTGTAGGTTGCCCTGGCCTGCAGGAGCGGCTTCAACCCCGCGCGCTTTCTTGCCTTGGCTTTTCGTAGGAGCGACGTAAGTCGCGATAAGGCCTTCCCCGAAACCGCTATCGCGACTTACGTCGCACCCACAACGACAGGAGCTGGCGCAAGAGCTCGCGGCTGAAGCCGCTCGTACAACAGCGCCGCTGCTACTACGACACCTCTGCGAAGGGTGATGCGCCATAGAAACGCACCAGGTGCGCCGCCACTTCCGGCATCGCGTGCTGCAGCTGCTGCGGATTGCTGAAGTGGTATTCGCTGCACACCGCGAAAAACTCGACTGGGCTCTCGGCGCCATAGCTGTCGATGGCAACACGCCGACCCTGGGCGATGTCGCTGGCGAAGGCATCGTAGGCCTGCTGGAAATCACGGGCCCACTCTCGCTGCCACCCGCGCGGCAACAACGGTGTGCCATCGAAGGCGTCATCCATGGCGTCCAGCTTGTGCACCATCTCGTGCACGGCGACACACGAGCCGGCGTGCGGATTGGCGATATCGTCCAGCACGTCGCCCCAGGACAGTACCAGGGGGCCAGCGCCCCAGGACTCCCCGGACAGTGCATGGTTGGTTTCGTGCACGACACCGGCTGCGTCGGCCTGGTGGCGCTTGACCCGGAACGCAGCGGGATACACCAGTAACTGCGACCAGCCTTCCATGCCGTGGATGCCGTAACGCAGCAACGGCAGGCAGCACAGGGCCGCCAGTTGCGTGCGTTGCAGGGTGTCCAGCTCGAGCCCCTGCAGCGGGGTGATGGTCTTGCGGGCAAGGAAGCGTGCAGCCAGGGTAGCGAGCAACGCGGTGCGCTCGCCATCAAGTGCATGCACCCACGGCAGTGTGGCGCAGGTGGTGCGCCAGGTGTCGGGATCGATCGGGTCGGGGCTGCCCGCCAGGCGGCGCAGGGTGGGGGGAAGCAGGTCGCGAAGGCGACGCAGCAGGCCGGGCATCAAGGCAGCGGGACGGGCGTCCGGCCGACTGGCGTCAGCGGAACATCCCCGGCAGGAAACTATGCCAGCGCGGGGAGTGGCTGCTGCCATCGTCGCCACCGGTACTGCCGCGGACGCTGATCACTGGCTTGGTCTTGCCACCATGGCTGGCCGTCTCGGGTGCGGTCTTGCTGGGTGCGGTGGTGGCTGGCGCCGGGGTCGTGGTATCCGGGCAGCTGCCGCCACCTTCGCCGTTGGGACCGTGCATGCGTACGTCGCGAGTGACCGCCGCCGTGGTGCCGATGGCACCCAGCATCAGCCCTGCCAGCAGGAGGCGGATGACCTTGGCGTTGCGCAAAACAGGCATGGAGTCGAACTCCTGGGGCTTGGCCGGCCGGGATGGCGACAGCACACTATACAACCGATGCGGCACAGCCCTTGAAGGCTGCATGTTGCGATGCAGCAAGGGCGGGTGGCTTCGATCCACTCACTGCCTGCGTTGCCATCGCACGACCAGCTGCTTTCACACTGCTGCCTTTCATCATGCCTTCGACAACCCTCATGCCGCGCGGCATGGGGTGGGACGCTAGGATGGCCGGATGACTACGCCAATCCCCCTGGCCCCCAGCCTGAGTGTCTCTGATCGCTGCATGACTGCATGCGCGCAGCAGCCAGGCTCAATGCAACCAGGTTTGATGGAACAAATCGGATGAAACCAGGGAGTCCCCGGCAGCCATGACCGAACGCGAATTGCTGGCACGCCTGATCCAGGGCCCGGCCAGCGGTGCGGCGATGGCGCGTGCGGCTGGCCAGACCCGCGCCGCCATCTGGAAGCAGGTCGAGGCCCTGCGCTCCGCTGGCGTGGGCATCGACGTGCATCCGGGGCGCGGCTATGCGCTTGCGCATCCGCTGGAACTGCTGGATGCGGACGCCATCCTTGCGCGGCTGCCGGACGAGTGTCGCGGACAGGTGGCTGCACTGGAGGTCGCCTGGTCTCTGGATTCGACCAATTCGGAGTTGTTGCGGCGATCAACGCCAGCAACCGGCGCTGTCATCCTGCTGGCGGAGCGCCAGGAAGGGGGCCGTGGACGTCGCGGCCGCGCTTGGGCATCACCGCTGGCGGCCAACGTGTACCTGTCGCTGGCTCGGGTGTTCAGCGGCGGTTTGGCGCGGCTGCCAGGGTTGAGCCTGGTTGCCGGTGTCGCCACTGCCGAGGCACTGCACGCGCTGGGTTATACCGGCGTGCGACTGAAATGGCCCAACGACCTGGTCATCCTCGTCCAGGGCAGCCTGGTGGATTGCAACCTGGTGGATGCCGGCGCGTTGGAGGCCGGCGCCGATGCAAGCGCCGCATCGACGCTGCTTAAACTCGGCGGATTGCTGGTCGAGGGCGGCGGCGAGGTTGCCGGCCCGGCGCGTGCAGTGATCGGGCTTGGTCTCAACGTCGCGATGCCCGCGGCCTTCGCCACCGCGATCGAGCAACCTTGGGTGGACCTGTCGACGCTGGGCTCGACGGTCCCCTCCCGCAATCGCCTGGCCGCCACCTTGCTGGCGCATTGGCTGCCGGCGTTGGCGCAGTTCGACGCGCAGGGGCTGGCGCCTTTCCTGCCGCGCTATCGGCAGCTGGATGCATTGCGTGGGCGGGAGGTCGTCCTGCGTGATGACGCTGGCAGTCGCTACGCCAGGGTCCTGGGGTTGGCGCAGGATGGTGCATTGCAGGTCGTTGTCGATGGCCGGGAGCAACGCGTGGTTGCCGGCGAAGTCAGCGTGCGGACGCCATGAACATGCATGCCGGGGACAGGTGGTTGTTCGACCTGGGCAACAGTCGCTTGAAGTACGCGCCTTGGCGTGCGGGCACGCTTGGCCCCATTGCGTATGTCGACCACGATGGCCATGCGCTGGCCAGCGACTGGGAACAGGCGCTGCCGGTCCGGATCGACGCGGCATGCGTCGCGAGCGTCGCCCCGCCAGCGCTGACTTCAGTACTGGTGGACATCCTGTCACGGCGTAGCGATCGTGTTGATATCGCGCACACCTTGCCGTCCTGTGCGGGTGTGCGGATCGCGTATGCGCACCCGGAGCGGTTGGGTGTCGACCGGTTCCTGGCCCTGCTCGGTGCATATGCGCTTTGCGTGCGGCAGGCCCGTGGGCAGCCGGCCCTGGTGGTCGGCGTGGGCACCGGCCTGACGGTCGACCTGCTGGATGCGGACGGGTTGCATCGCGGCGGTCGCATTGCGCCATCGCCGACTCTCATGCGCGAGATGCTGCAGGCGCGTGCGCCACAGCTGCCGGCCACCGGCGGCGATTACACCGAGTTCGCGGACGACACTGTCGATGCGCTGGCATCGGGTTGCGAGGGCGCCGCGTTGGGCTTGGTCGAGCGCAGTCGAAACGCCGCCAGCGCGCTACTGGGTGCCACGCCATCGTTGTTGCTCCACGGTGGCGGCGCGACGGCATTGCAGCGGTGGTTGCCCGAGGCAATCGTGGTGCCGGCGCTGGTCCTGGAAGGCCTGGTGCAATGGGCGAGGGCGCGCGATTGAACCGTCATGCTTGGGTACGGATGCGTCGTGCCCCGGCACGACCGGGTAGTCCACGGCGCTGTCCATTGCAGCGATGCCCGTTAGAATCGCAACCATGTTTGCGCGCGCGCTGATCGTCCTGTTGCTGGTGCTCAACGTCGGGGTCGCGGCGTGGTGGGCCATGCGGCCTGCGTCGCAACCCGCAGCGATCATCCAACCCGACGGCGTGGCGCGATTGCAGTTGCTGTCCGAGGCGGCACTGCAGGCAGGCCAGACCCCGCCCGCACTGGCGGCTTCGCCTGGCGCGCCCAATGGCCAGGGAACCGCCGCCGCCTCCGCGGATCACGCCGCAGACCCAACCGCGCAAACAGCAACGGCCACCCAGGACACGGACATCGCAAAGGCATCGGCTCCCGACGTCGGTGCTGTCGCCCCATCTGCCGCTGCGCCGGCTGCCGTCGTGGATAAATCCCTCTGCTTCAGCTTGGGGCCCTTCACCAATACCGATGCGGCGCAAGCGGCCAATGCGCAGCTGCTGCCCCTGGTACGGCGTGCCGTCGTCCGCACCCGCACTGCCAGTCCGGTGCGCGGCTGGCGGGTGGTGATGCCGCCCTTGTCGACGCAGGAGGCCGCCAAGGCAGCCGCCAAGCGCATCGCCGACGCCGGCTTCAGTGATTACCTGGTGATGCATGACGGTGCCGACGCCAACGGCATCGCATTGGGTCGTTACAGCAGCGAGGTGACCGCGCGTCGCAGGGTCCAGGCACTGGCCACGGCCGGGTTCGCGACGCGTGCCGAGCCGCTGGGCGGCGGACCCGCGACCATCTGGCTGGATATCGTTGCCGCGCCCGGATTCGATGCCGCCCACGCCCAGTCGATCACCAAGGCGCCTGGCCGGGAACCGTTGGATTGCGCGCGCCTTGAGTGATACACGGGGTCTGCGGATGCTTCGCGATCCCATCAGTGCGCCGCGTTCGCCTTCGGCCCAACCGGTCAGGTCAACTGCAGCGTTGGCCCACGTTACAATGGCCGACCAGCCCATGCCGGCATAGCTCAGTTGGTAGAGCAACCGCCTTGTAAGCGGTAGGTCCCCAGTTCGAATCCGGGTGCCGGCACCATGTGGGCTTCTGCAACAAAGAGGTGTCCTATGAGTCGTACTTTCCCGCCTGTGTCATTGATCGGCGCACCCACCGATATCGGCGCTGGCCATCGCGGCGCGCTGATGGGCCCCGATGCACTGCGCATCGCCGGGCTGGCCGAGGCACTGACAGCGCGTGGCATCGACGTGGTCGACCGCGGCAACCTTGCCGGGCCGCGCAACCCATGGCAGGGGCCGGTCAACGGATTCCGCCATCTGGACGAGGTCGTGGCCTGGAATCGCGCCGTGATGGACGCGATGCTGGCCGAACTGCGACAGCAACGGCTGCCAATCCTGATGGGCGGCGACCACTGCCTGGGCCTGGGCTCGGTGACGGCGGTGGCCCGGCATTGCCGTGACACCGGCAAGAAATTACGCCTGCTGTGGCTGGATGCGCACTCTGATTTCAATACCCACGAGCTGACGCCCTCGGGCAACATCCATGGCATGCCGGTGGCCTGCCTGTGCGGCATCGGGCCCGAGGCGCTGGTCACCCTGGGTGGCAGCAAGCCCGCGATCACGCCCGACGTAGTCCGCCAGATCGGCATCCGTTCGGTCGACCAGGGTGAAAAGCAACTGGTCAAGGAGCACAACCTCGATATCTACGACATGCGCTACATCGATGAAGTCGGGATGAAGCGGGTGATGGAAGAGGCGCTCGAAGGCATGGATGACGATACCCACCTGCACGTGAGTTTCGACGTCGACTTCCTCGATCCGAGCATCGCGCCCGGCGTCGGCACCACCGTGCCCGGCGGTCCGAATTACCGTGAGGCGCAGCTGGTGATGGAGATGATCGCCGACAGTGGCCGCATGGGCTCGCTGGACATCATGGAGCTCAATCCGATCATCGACACCAACAACGCCACCGGCGAAGTCTCGGTCGATCTGGTCGAGAGCCTGTTTGGCAAATCAACGCTGATGCGCGACTGACGTACCGGGGGCGCGCTGCACGGGCCCTCGGTTCGGCGAGCGCCGGACCACATCGGATTCCAATGGATGCCTGCCCGGGCCGGGACGCCGGCCTGGGTTGATCCCGTGGGTGCTTGGCCCCGCGGGGAACCACCGGGCGCGGACTGCCTCAGGCAGGGGGCTGAACGGATCCGATTCGCGCCGTCCGGCATGCACACGGACTTCACGCCCGGATCGCTTTCATGGCACTGCGGGCGGCTCTGCCCCAACCCTTGTTCCGCACCTAAGGAGATTGCGATGAAGCGTTTGATCGTATTGATGATGCTGGCCCTGTTTTCGATGAGTACACTGACCGCCTGCAACACCATGAAGGGTGCCGGCAAGGACGTCGAGAAAGTCGGTGACAAGGTCCAGGAAGCGGCCGATGACACAGGCGGTACCGATCCGCGGTAACCGACTGCCCTTCCACGCGCGTCGTGGATTGCGCCAAGGAAAGCCGGCATTGCCGGCTTTCTTTTTGCATGGAATTCTTGCAACGCACATAGGTCGCCACCCCCCGCGCCTTGCGTGCACCGCGCATGAAAACTGAACGCGTCAGCGAGATGAAGACCCACGCAACGTTTCCTTGATCCGGGGAATACATGCCCAATGCAATAGTGGACATCCGATCGACGCACAGCACGCATGGCTTTCAGTGCAGTAGCGCACGGCCGCGCTGTAGCGCAGATCGGGCCCCCATGCATTACCAAGGAGACAAGCCATGAACGACGACACCATTGAAGGCAACTGGAAGCAGCTCAAGGGCAAGGCCCAGGCCAAATGGGGCAAGCTGACCGATGACGACTTCGACGTTGCCGATGGCAACCGCACTTACCTGACGGGCAAGTTGCAGGAGCGGTACGGTTGGGAGCGCGATCGCGCCGAGAACGAAGTGCGCGATTTCGAGCGTACCTATAATTAACTCCTGACCTGACAGTTCCTGGATGGGCAAATCCATGATCCGGCACTCACGGATCCGGTTTCACCCCGTCCATGTCATCAACGGGCCGGCACATGCCGGCCTGTTGTCGTTGTTACCCCGGCTCCAGGGCGCAGTTGCCAATTGGACACGTCGCTACGCAGCGCCCCGCCACCTGGCTCCGTGGTTCAGCGGGAGGCTTCCAGCGGGACGCATTCAGCGCGGCGGATCGGCAACGAATCCCCCCGGAAACGCATCGGGTCCGTCTGGCCAGCGATGCAGGTAGGGCTGCGGGATGATGCCCAGCGCAACCAGCGCACCGACATCGTCATAACGCAGTTGCGTGACCTGTGCCGGTGACCGGCTGGCCCGCACGAACTCGGTGCGGTTGACGGGCGACCATTCGCGGCCGCCGTGACCGGTGCCGATGCGCTGGCGCGCGACGCCCTCCTCCATGCCCTCGGCACGCATGCCCCCGGCTCGCGACTCCATCGCCGGTGCGCCGGCTTTGTCGGCGGATCGGCGCGCTGCGTTGTATGGGGGCGCGTAGGCCGGGTAGTGCGGCGGCGCCACCTGTCGCTCGCCGAACACGGCGATGCCGATCACGCCGACATTGTCCGGACGGCCGGTACGGGCGGCGTAACTGTCGGGCAGGTCGGTGAACACGAACTGCGCGACGTCCTGCATCGATTTGCGCCAGCCGGTGATCTCGGTGCTTTGCCACGGTGCCAGGACGTAACCAGCTTGCGACGGGTCGGCGTCCTCGCCGCTGACCGCGTTGACGCCATCCACCGACAGCACGACCAGGACGCGCTGGTTGCTGGTGTTGGTCATGCGCACTGCATACCGGTGGCCGGGAATCCCGGCGATCCAGGCGTGGCCGCGGCTGGGGTATTGCTGCAGCAGCTGTCCGTTGTCGCGGTCGACGACGGCCAGTTCAACCACCGGTGCGGCAGTGGCGGGTAGCCATATGGCCAGCAGGATCACCGCGAGCAAGGCAGCGGAAAGCAGCAGGAGTTGGCGTTTGAGGGGAGGGCTTTGGGTGGACGGGCTTTCAATCGAAGCGGTGTTCATGGGCATGCCTCTCAAGGAGAAGTCCAGGGACAGGACGCCTCTATGAACGCAGCACTGGCGCAGATGGGGTTGGCGTGTCCGGTAAACTGCCGGCTTCCGCGCTTTGATTGGCTGCAATGACCACCAACCGTGTCCTGACCGGCATCACCACCTCCGGCACCCCGCACCTGGGCAACTACGTCGGCGCGATCCGTCCGGCGCTGGCGGCCAGCCGTGCGCCGGGCACCGAGAGCTTTTACTTCCTGGCCGACTACCACAGCCTGATCAAGGTCGCCGAGCCGGCACGGATCCAACGTTCGACGCTGGAGATCGCTGCCTCGTGGCTTGCTTGCGGACTGGATCCGGACACCGCCTGGTTTTATCGCCAGTCCGACATCCCCGAGATCCCCGAGCTGACCTGGTTGTTGACCTGCGTCGCCGGCAAGGGCCTGCTCAACCGTGCCCACGCCTACAAGGCGGCCGTGGACAGGAACCGCGAGTCAGGCGAGGACGATGATGCCGGCATCAATGCCGGGTTGTTCATGTATCCGGTGCTGATGGCCGCTGACATCTTGTTGTTCAACGCCAACAAGGTGCCGGTCGGGCGCGACCAGGTGCAGCACATCGAGATGGCGCGCGATTTCGCGCAGCGATTCAACCATCTCTATGGCGGGTCCGATGGCAGGCAATTGTTCACGTTGCCCGAGGCCGCGATCGAAGAACACGTCGCGACGTTGCCGGGTCTGGATGGCCGCAAGATGTCCAAGAGCTACGACAACGTGATCCCGCTGTTCGCGCCGCGCGCGCAATTGAAGAAACTGGTCTATGGCATCGTCACCGATTCAAAGTCGCCGGGGCAGCCCAAGGATGCCGACGACTCGAATGTGTTCCAGCTCTACCAGGCCTTCGCCAGCGATGCGGAGACCACGGCGTTCCGCCAGGCGTTCGCCGACGGCATCGCCTGGGGCGAGGCAAAGGAACAGCTGTTCGAGCGCATCGATGTCGAGGTCGCCCCCCTGCGCGAAAAATACGACGCGTTGATCGCGCACCCGGACCGGATCGAGCAGCAGTTGCGCGATGGTGCCGTGCGATTGCGGGCGAAGTATGCGACGCCGTTCATGCAGTTGCTCCGCGAGGCGGTCGGCCTGCGCGACCTGGGCGCGCAGGCCAGGCGGATGCACGTCGAAGGACAGTCGCCCCAGTCGAAAGTCGCCTCGTCGCGCCCCACGTTCAAGCAGTACCGCGACGCGGACGGCAGGTTCTACTTCAAGCTGGTCGATGGCGACCGCGAGTTGCTGCAAGGCACTGGCCACGACTCGCCACGCGACGCTGGACAGTTGATCGCACGCCTTAAAGCCGACGCCGGTGCCGCGGTGCGAAAGGCCCATGGCAAGGCCATCCACCTGGGCGATGAGCTCGTCGGCCAACTATGCCAGGACGTGGCGGCAGAAGAGGTCGTCGCTGCGCTGGCAAGCTTCGGCGAGGACGTGGCATGAACCTGGCCGGCATGCCGGACCTGACGTTGATCCTGTTCGCGCCATGGGCTGCGATCCTGTGTTGGCTGTACTGGTGGTACCCACGCCAGCCGCGGCATGCGCCACGGCGCTGGTTTGATGTCGTTGCGTTGTTGGTCGCTTTGTCTGCCTTCATCGCCAGCGTGCACTGGGCGCACGGGCATGCCGATCGCCAGTACGGCGCGATGTGGCCGCAGATCCTGGCGACCGCGCTGGGCTACGGCGTGTTCCTTGCGGCGCTGACGGCAGCGGCCGTCGTGCGCTGGCGCTGGCTGCGAGGCGTCGGGCGGGCTGACCACGGCTGTTGATCCGACAGCAACATGTCCTTGCCAAGGTTCAATCGTGTTGGCCGACAGGCGTTGCTCGTGCGCGCGTGATCGACAGCGCCGATGCCAGTGCGTCCATGCGTTGCCGGTTGCCCGGGGCGCTACAGCCGGGAACCCGCGCGAGCAGGGTGATCACCACCTCGGCATTGTGATCGGCACTGCTTGCCAGGTACTGCGCCACCTGCAGGGGCCCGGTGGGCGAGAACCCTCGCGCGGACAGCCATTCCAGGTCGTGCTCGCCGACGATGTCTCCCGGCAGCAGGTCCTGGCAGCTGGCCGGGCGCTTGCGGAACGGGACTCCGGCCAGCGTGGCGGGGGGCAGGTCGTCATAGTTGGACGCCCCGCTGCCATCGGCCACGGTTTCGGCGTGCACCATGACTGCGGCATCGGTGTCGAGGAGCGCTGCCAACGAGATGTCGAAGGGATGTCCGTTGAAGGTGTCCCGCCGGCTATCGACTGGGGTGGCTTTGAATTTCCCCGGGAGCTCGATCCTGTAACCCAGGGCGTGCGTGGTGCGGATGATCGAGCCAGACGCTTCCAGGTAGGGCAACCTGTCCGTGCCGGGATGTGGGTGCTGGCGTGGCATGGCGCAAGTGGCCAATCCAGCCAGGCACAGGGCGATAGCGATCAGCGTAGTGGCGGGTCGTTGGCGACGGGCGGGCAGGGTGCGCATCAAGGCTTGGATGCAGCAGGCGTCGCGATGGTTGCGTGCGGGTCGGGTTGGTTTGGTTCTCCCTGCCGGAAGGGTTTGATCTTGATGTTGCTTTAGCTTTCTGTAGGAGCGACGCAAGTCGGGATCGCGAACCCGCAGCACCTATCGCGACTTGCGTCACTCCTACAAAAAGCAAAAAGCAAAAAGCAAAAAGCCAAAAAGCAAAAAGCAAAAAGCAAAAAGCAAAAAGCAAAAAGCAAAAAGCAAGAGCTCGCGGCTGAAGCCGCTCCTACAAACGGCCAACGCGCATGGGTGGGCAGGCATGTGTCTGCCAAAAGACCCGCCTTCGCTGAATGGTGGATTGGCTGGATGGCCGGCCTCGCGAAAGTGACGGATTGGTGGCATATCGACGGCTACCTGACCCATTCATATTTCCATATTGCGTGTCCAGCGGACGCGTGGAACACTGTCCGCCGGCTTCGGGGTTGACCAGGTATGGACACGATCAGCGGGGCGGCGGATTCACGCCATCTGACAGCACACGGCATGGCGGGCAAGGCAGCTGCCATCGCGACCTTGTCCGCAGAAGACCGGAGACAACGCGCACTGGAGTCCTACCGCATCCTCGACACCTTGCCCGAGGCGGCCTACGACGACATCGTGCGACTGGCCAGCCTGATCTGCGAGGCACCAATGGCCATGGTGTCGCTGATCGACCGCGAGCGGCAGTGGTTCAAGGCCGTAGCCGGCGTTGGTGCAAACGAGACGCCACGCGACATTGCATTTTGCGACCATGCAATCCGTGCGCCCGGAGACCTGCTCGAAGTCCAGGACGCGCGGCTGGATCCACGTTTTGCCGAAAATCCCTTCGTGATCGACGATCCGGGCATCCGCTTCTACGCCGGCATGCCCATCCTGTCCGGTGATGGGCATGCGCTGGGGACGGTCTGCGTCATCGACAGTCGGCCGCACGCATTGTCCGGCCCGCAACGCGAGTCATTGCATTTGCTGTCCCGACTGACGACACATCTGCTCGAGGCGCGACGCACTGCATTGCGGCTGGAGCGCCGCAAGGCAGAGCAGGACTTCGGCACGCGTGCCACGCCCGGCCTGGCCGCGCCGGGCACGGCCAGCACGCCTGCAAGCAGGTATGCGGTGGCCGTCGTCGAGGTCGAAGGATTTGCAAAATTGTTGGCCGCGCAGGGCGATGCGGCCGTGGTGCAGGTGCAGGAGCTGCTGCAGCAATGCCTGCCGGCCGAACTGGTGTGCCCGCATGGGGGGACCGAATTCCTGCTGATCCTGTCGCAGGGTAGCGAGGCCTTCGAGCAACTGGCATCACTGCGCGACAGTATTGCCTCGCTGCATGGGCTGTCGCTGACCATTGGTGCAGCGATCGCGCAGGGGGCTGACGAGGCCATGGAGTTGGTGTTCGAGCGTGCGGAAGAGGCGCTCAGGACGGCGCGGGCGCACAGCGGCGACGAACGCCTGGTGGTGGACGGCCAGGTCCGGGCGACTGCATGAGCGATGTGGCGGGACCTTGGCCCGCCTGCCTGCGTTAAACCCGTCCGCGCCAAATCCGACTGCTGTCAAACGCGATGCGGGTCGTCGCGAACCTGGGCCCGCTCCACTCCAACCCTGGGCTGCGCGCGCGCAGTCGCGCGCGCAGCTTGGTGCGCTTAGTTGGGGGCGCCCAGGTCGTCGAGCAACGCCTTCAGGAATCGCGCAGCCTCGCCACCGGTCGCGGCGCGGTGGTCGAAGGTCAGCGAGATCGGCATGCGACGGTGGACTTCGACACCGCCCATCACGGCGACCACGTCGTGCGACAGCTTGCCGGCACCGATGATCGCCACCGTTGGCGGCACCACCACGGGCGTCGCGTAGCGGCCGGCGAACATGCCGAAGTTGGACAGCGAGATCGTGTAGCCACTGAGCTCCGAGGACGGGATGCTGCGATCCTCGACTTGCGCGCGCAGGCGCTTGATCGCCTCGCGCACGCCGCCGGCATCGAGCATGTCGGCGTTGCGCAGGGCGGGTACGAACAGGCCGTCGTCGGTATCCACCGCGATGCCGATATCCACGTGCGGATGCTGCGTGCGCGAGAGCTTGTCGCCGTCGAACCAGGCGTTGAGCGCCGGCACCGCCTGGCAGGCGGCGACGATCGAGCGGATCAGGCGCGCGGTGATGTCCTGCTTGCCGATCCAGGCATGCAGGTCGGCGTCGTCGCACAGCGTGGTCGGGACGACCTTGGCGTGCGCATCGGACATGACGCGGGCCATGTTGCGGCGCACGCCCTTGAGTTGTTCGGGTTGGCCGGTCGCCTTGACGCTGGGCGGTTGCGTGCGCATGGGCTTGCCTGACTGCGACAAGGTGCTGCGCGCGCCGCTGCTGGCCGAGGGCGCGGGGGTGCCGGCAGGGGCGCGCTCGGCGGGGCGGGGCTGCGCTGCGCTCCGGGCGGGGGCCGAGCCTGCTGTCGCGGAACCATCCGCGGCGGCCTTCTTGACGTCGGCCATGGTGACCGCGCCATCGGCGCCAGTCGCCTGGACGCGGCTGAGGTCGACCTTGTGCTTGCGGGCCATCGCACGCACGGCGGGCATGGCCTTGACGCCGCCAGCCGATGACGCCTGCTCGCTGCGCACGGCATCGGAGGACTGCATCGCGCCGACCACGGTGCCGGCGTCGTCGCGTCCGGCCTCGACGCCGTCTTCGGTGACGAGGTCTTCGTCGTCGCTGATCGCGCCGCCTTCCTGCGAGGCGACCACGCGGTCGTCCGGGGCCGGGTCTTCGCTGCCTACACCCTTGGAAGGCTGGCCCTTCTTCGCTGGCGGGCCGTGGTGGTGGCCGGTGTCCTGGCCTTCGGAGCGCTGCGGCAGGTCCGGGTCGATCTCGAATTCCGCCAGCATCGCGCCGGTTTCGATCACGTCGCCTTCGGCGCCGGCCAGCTTGAGCACCTTGCCCGACACCGGCGAAGGCACTTCGACCACCGCCTTGGCGGTTTCCATCGACACCAGGTACTCGTCGAGCTTGATGGTGTCGCCAACCTTGACGAACCACTCGACGATGGTCGCATCGGGCAGGCCCTCGCCAAGGTCGGGAAGCTTGAAGGTTTTGTTGTCAGCCATGGGGACGGTTCCTGGTGCGTAGGGCGGGCCCTGGCCCGCCATCAAAGTCGATGTGTGCGAAACAGCGAGCCAGAAGAGCCCGCCTTGTAAAGCCTGCCTTACGAGGCGTCCAGCGTGCGCTGTACCGCCGCGACGATCTTCTCGACGCTGGGCAGGAATTTCATCTCCAGCCGGAACAGCGGGATGTGGGTGTCGTAGCCGGTGACGCGTTCGACCGGGGCCAACAGGTCGTACATGGACTCCTCGGCAAGGCGCGCGGCGATCTCGGCGCCGAAGCCGGCGGTCTTGCAGGCCTCGTGCACGATCACGCAACGCCCGGTCTTGGCAACCGATTCGGCGATGGTCTCGAAGTCCAGTGGCGTCAACGTGGCGACGTCGATGACTTCCGCGCTGATGCCGTTTTCGGCCAGCTCGTCGGCGGCTTCCAGTGTTTCCTTGACCTGCGCGCCCCAGGTGACCAGCGTGACGTCGCTGCCATCGCGCAGGACGTAACACACGTCCAGCGGCAGCGCTTCGCCGTCGTCGGGCACCAGCTCCTTGTACTGCCGGTAGATGCGCTTGGGCTCCATGAAGATCACCGGATCCGGGTCCCGGATCGCCGCCAGCAGCAGGCCGTAGGCGCGTGCGGGCGACGACGGCATGACCACGCGCAGGCCCGGCACGTTGGTGAAGATCGATTCGTTGGCCTCGCTGTGGTGCTCGGGTGCGCGGATGCCGCCGCCCCAGGGCACGCGCAGCACCATCGGGCAGTGCAGGCGGCCGCGGGTGCGATAGCGCATGCGCGCCGCATGGCAGACGATGAAGTCGACCATCGGATACATGAAGCCGTCGAACTGCGCCTCGGCAACGGGCTTCATGCCTTGCGAGGCCATGCCGACCGTCAAACCGGCGATCGTGGTTTCGTCCAGCGGCGTGTCGAGCACGCGCTCGGTACCGAACGTCGCCGACAAACCCGCGGTGGCGCGGAACACGCCGCCGTTGACGCCGACGTCCTCGCCCAGCACGACGACGGCATCGTCGTTGCGCATCTCGTACGCCAGCGCCTGGGTGATGCCTTCGATCAGGGTGATCGGCGTCGGCTCCGTCGGCTTGCCACCGGCGGATTTCTTGTTGCTGCTCTGCTTGCTGGCGGGCATCAGCGCTTCTCCCACGCAATGGCGGCTTCACGCTGTGCCAGCAGATCGGCAGGCATGTCCGCGTAGAGGTAATCGAACATCGCCTCGATCGGTTGGACGGGCGTGTCCAGGTAGGCGTTGATCTCGACGTCGACCTGCTTGCCGCACTCCTCAAGCCAGGCCTTTTCTTTCTTCTCGTCCCAGACCTTGGCGTTGGTGAGGTATTTGCGCAGGCGGATCATCGGCTCGACCTTCCACGCGGCCTTGACCTCGTCCTCGCCGCGGTAGCGGCGGGCGTCATCGGCGGTGGTGTGGTCGTGCAGGCGGTAGGTCATGAACTCGATCACGCTGGCGCCCTCGCCCTTGCGCGCGCGCTCGGTGGCGCGACGCATGGCCTCCAGCACGGCGATCAGGTCGTTGCCGTCCACCTGCAGGCAGTGCAGGCCGCCGGCGATGCCCTTCTGTGCCAGCGTCTGCGCGCCGGTCTGCGAGGACCTGGGCACCGAGATCGCCCAGCCGTTGTTGATCACGCACAGCACCAGCGGCAGCTTGTATGCGCCGCCGGAGTTGACCGCGGCATAGAAGTCGGCCTTGGACGAGCCGCCGTCGCCGCAGCAGGCAACCGCCAGGTTCTTCTGCTTGCGCAGCTTGAACGACAGCGCCGCGCCGGCTGCCATCAGGCACTGGGTCGAGATCGGCACGCACCAGGGATAGTCTTTCTTCGGGCCTTCGAAATCGTTGCCGCGCTCGTCGCCACCCCAGTACATCAGCACCTCGCGCGGCTTGACCCCGCGCATGAACTGCGCGCCGTACTCGCGGTAGCTGGGCGCAAATACGTCGTCCTTCTTCATCGACGCGCCGATGCCGACATGGGTGGCCTCGTGGCCCAGGCTGGCGGCGTACGTGCCCAGCTTGCCGGTGCGCTGCAGCCGGATCGACTTGTCGTCGAACGTGCGCACGTACAGCATCTGCTTGAACAGCGGGACGAGCTTCTTGGGATCGCTGAACGCCTCGGGCAGCTTGCCGACGGGCTTGCCGTCGGGGTTGAGGCATTGCAGGTATTCGATTTCGAACTTGGCGGCGACTGTCATCCGATCAGACCTTGGGTGTCGACCCTGGGCGGCAGGAACCCATGATGATAGCGAATCGCACCGATCCACGAGCGTGCAGGAGGTCTTGCATGGCAAGCAGACGGCGCGACCGTGCAGTCTGCGGGCCAACGGCCGGGAGCAGGGGGCAAGGCGCGCCGCGTCAAACGCCGGCATGCCATGCGCGGGTAAACTGCCCGCCATGACCATCGACCGCAATGAACGTCAGCTTGAAGAAGGCATCCACACCGACCTGTCCGGGCGCGTGACCTATGCAGGCTACCTGCACCTGGACCGACTGCTTTCGGCGCAGGAGCCGCTGTCCAGCCCGCCGCACCACGACGAGATGCTGTTCATCATCCAGCACCAGACCAGCGAACTGTGGCTCAAACTGCTGATCCATGAGCTGACCGCGGCGACGGTCCACCTGCGCAACGACGAAGTCTGGCGGTTCGGCAAGGCGGCCGCCCGGTGCAAGCGCGTGCTGGACCAGTTGACCGCGCAGTGGTCGGTGCTGGAAACGCTGACGCCTTCGGAATACATGGAGTTCCGCGACATCCTGGGCCCGTCGTCGGGCTTCCAGTCGTTGCAGTACCGCATGGTCGAGTTCCTGATGGGCAACAAGAACGCGGCGATGCTGAAGGTGTTTGCGCATGACCCCGAAGGCCAATCGATGCTGCGCGGGGTGCTGGAAGCACCCAGCCTCTACGACGAGTTCCTGCGGTACCTCGCGCGCTGGGGGCATGCGGTACCGAAGGTGCATGTCGAGCGCGACTGGAGCCAGGCACGCGCGTCCGACAGTGCCGTGTTGCCGGTACTCGAACGCATCTACGAGGACACCGATCGCTACTGGCGCGAATATGCCCTGTGCGAGGACATGGTCGACCTTGAAACACAGTTCCAGCTGTGGCGTTTCCGCCACATGCGCACCGTGATGCGGATCATCGGGTTCAAGCGCGGTACCGGCGGGTCGTCCGGCGTGGGCTTCCTGAAGCAGGCGCTGGACCTGACGTTTTTCCCCGAGCTGTTCGAGGTGCGGACGTCGATCGGGATGGGCAAAGGCAGCGACGGTGCCGGTGATTGATGCCAATGTTGGAGTGAGGGCATCGGGAAGTGATGTTGCGCTGCAGCAAGCGCGCCGATCGTATCGGCGCGGCCCGCATTCATCGTGCAGATGTTCCACACGAGCGCCGACCGGGTTAGGGTAACTGCCTTGCAGGCCGCCCCACCGGGCGGTCGATCACTATTGGGGAGTAGCGAGCTTGGCCACCAATCCAGCACCACTAGACGAAGGCAAGACCTTCCTGGGCCATCCGCGCGGCTTGTTCGTGCTGTTCTTTGCCGAGATGTGGGAGCGCTTCTCCTACTACGGCATGCGTGCCCTGCTGATCTTCTACCTCGTCCAGCACTGGCTTTACTCCGACAGCGAGGCGTCGGTCATCTATGGCGCCTACACCGCGCTGGTCTACATCACGCCGGTGATCGGCGGTTACCTGGCCGATCGTTACCTGGGGCAACGCAAGGCCGTGCTGTTTGGCGCGGTGTTGCTGACCTTCGGCCACTTCCTGATGGCGTTTGAAGGCACCGGCGGCGGCCAGGACAGTCCAGCCATCAACATCTTCTGGCTGGCGCTGTCGTTCATCATCGTTGGTTCGGGTTTCCTCAAGGCCAACATCTCGGTGATCGTCGGCCAGTTGTACCCACGCACGGACATCCGTCGCGATCCGGCGTACACGATCTTCTACATGGGCATCAATGTCGGTGCGGCGCTGGGCTCGATCATCGCCGGCTACCTGGGCCAGACCTACGGCTGGAAGTACGGTTTTGGCGCGGCGGGCGTGGGCATGCTGCTGGGCCTGATCGTTTTTGTGCTCGGCAAGCCGGCATTGCTGGGGCGTGGGGAGTCCCGCGATCCAGCGCGACTGAAGAACAAGGTCGCCGGCATCCCGTTCGAGTGGCTGCTGTACGCCCTGAGCTTCGCCACCGTGGGGTTGGTCTGGGTCCTGATCCAGTACCAGTCGCTGGTCGGGGGGCTGCTGGCGCTCGCCGGCGCGGTCCTGGTCGGCTACATCCTGTACACCTCGGTGTTCAAGCTGCCCAGGCAGGACCGCGACCGCATCTTCGCGGCGCTCTACCTGATCTTCGGCTCGATCCTGTTCTGGGCACTGTTCGAGCAGGCCGGGTCATCACTCAACCTGTTCACCGACCGCTCGGTGGATCGCCACCTGCTGGGCTTCGACGTGCCGGCATCGATGTTCCAGTCGATCAACTCGATCTACATCATCCTGCTGGCGCCGGTGTTCGCGATCCTGTGGACGTGGCTGGCGCGACGTGGCCTTGAGCCATCGACGCCGGCCAAGTTCGGATTGGGTGTGATCCAGCTCGGTGCGGGTTTCCTGGTGTTGGTCGCTGGCGCCTCCGCGGCGGGCACCGGCAACCTGACCCCGGTGATCTTCATCTTCCTGATCTACCTGCTGCACACGACCGGCGAGCTCTGCCTGTCGCCGGTCGGGTTGTCGGCGATGAACCGGCTCGCCCCCGGGCACCTTGCGGGACTGATCATGGGGACTTGGTTCTTTGCCACGGCCGCGGGCAATTTTGCCGCTGGCCTGATCGCATCGGTGGCCGGCGCGGAAAATGCCGGCCCGGACCAGGTGATCGACGTGTATTCACGGGTCGGCTGGATCGCCGTCGGCGTGGGCGTCGCCATGATCGTCATCGCTCCGCTGGTCAAGAAGCTGATGCACCTGGATTCGTTGAAGGACGAGCCCGTGCTGGCCGGGCAGAACGAGATCGGCGAGCCGGCTGCTGCCGGGACCCGCACGGACGGTGAGCTGAAGTAGGCTTCAGCCGTGCGTGTTAACAAACAACGGCGGCTTCGGCCGCCGTTGTTTGTTATGGCGAGGAGCCCACGGCAATTGGTGGTGGAGTGTAGGAGCGGCTTCAGCCGCGAGCGTTTGATCTGGCTTTTTGCTGCGGCTGTTGTAGGAGCGACGTAAGTCGCGATCAGAGTCCTGGATGGCAATCGCGACTTACGTTGCTCCTACAACAGCCAAAGCCAGATCAACAGCTCGCGGCTGAAGCCGCTCCTACACAGGCACGCAATCCGGCGCGCCGCATGGCGTTCAACCGACATCCCCGAGCTTGTGCAGCAACCGGTCAAGCTCGCTACGTTCGCGGGCATCCAGCGGTGCCAGCAGGTCGTGCTCGTACTCCAGCGCCAGTGGCGCCACCTCATCGTAGACAGCGTATCCGTCCTCGCTGAGTGCGAGCACCGAGCGTCGACGATCCTCGTCATGGATCCTGCGCACCAGCAGGCCGCGCTGCAAGAGACTGGCAACCGCCCGGCTCACCGCCACCTTGTCCATCGCGGTGCGCTCTGCGACGCCATTGGCGGACAGCCCCGGGAACCGGCCCAGGACTGCGATCACCCGCCATTGGGTGACGCCGATGTCGAACCGCTCGGCGTAGAGGTCGGCGATGGTCTGGCTGATCCGGTTGGACAGCACACTCAGGCGATAGGGCAGGAAATGTTCCAGGTCGAGCACGGCATGCTCCGCGCCGTCGTCCCCCTGCCAGGGCTCGACATGGGTAGACGCGGTCCTCGTTGGCGCCAGCTCGGCGATCGGGGACTTGCGGCGGGGCTGGTCACGGGACATTGCGGCAGTGCGCCTTGCAAATGGTTACAATTGAAACTATAACGTAATCATAGCCTGTGCAAGCCATCACGCAGCCGATGCTGACCGGCTCGGATCGACGCACATTCGCAATCCCCTAACCGCCGCCGATGCACCCTGTGCATCGGCGTATCCAACTGCAGGAGCGATCCATGAGCGCACAGCCCCAGTCCACCGGTCCGAACCTCGGCATGGAGGTCACGACCTTCGAGAACCCGATGGGGATCGACGGTTTCGAGTTTGTCGAGTTCGCCGCGCCCGAGGGCAAGCACGAGCTGCTGCACGAGTATTTCCGCAAGATGGGCTTCACCGCGGTGCTGCGGCACAAGTCCCGTCCGATCACGGTGTACCGGCAGGGCGGCGTCAACTTCCTGGTCAACGAGGATCCGGATTCGTTTGCCGCTGACTTCGCCGACAAGCATGGTCCTTGCGCCTGCGGTTTCGCCATCCGCTTCAGCAAGCCGTCCGATGAGGTCTGCCAGGTCGTCCTGGGCAATGGCGGTGAAGCGATCGACCACAAGCCCGAGACCAAGGCGGTCGATGCGCCGGTAGTCAAGGGCATCGGCGATTGCATGCTGTACCTGGTCGACAAATATGGCGACAAGGGCCACATGTACGAGGATTACGTGGCGATCGAGGGCGCCGACCAGGACCCGGCCGGCTTTGGACTGACCTTCATCGACCACCTCACGCACAACCTGTACTTCGGCAACATGGCCAAGTGGTCGGACTACTACGAAAAGCTGTTCAACTTCCGCGAGATCCGCTACTTCGACATCAAGGGCGCCAAGACCGGCCTGGTGTCCAAGGCGATGACCGCACCCGACGGCATCGTGCGCATCCCGCTCAACGAGTCCAACGACCCCAAGAGCCAGATCAACGAATACCTGGACGCCTACAAGGGCGAGGGCATCCAGCACATCGCCTGCTTCACCGACGACATCTACACCACGGTCGAGAAGATGCGCGATGCGGGCGTGGAGTTCCTCGACACGCCGGACACCTATTTCGAAGTCATCGACCAGCGCGTCCCCAACCATGGCGAGGACGTGCCGCGCCTGGCCCGGAACAAGATCCTGATGGACGCCGACGCAGAGACCAAGAAGCGTTTGCTGCTGCAGATCTTCACCCAGAACTGCATCGGGCCGATCTTCTTCGAGATCATCCAGCGCAAGGGCAATGAAGGCTTTGGCGAAGGCAATTTCCAGGCGCTGTTCGAGAGCATCGAACGCGACCAGATGAAGCGCGGGGTGTTGTAAGGCGAGGCTTTTCAAGCCCCTCTCCCACTGGGAGAGGGGTTGGGGTGAGGGTTCTCAGAACGACGATGCAAAAACCGCCGCTACCGACCCGGTCCCCTGGTTCTGCTCGAGTTTTGCGATGGTGACAAACCGATGCCGAGCGAAAACTCTGGCGTTGTTTGCGCGCTGGACAACTCGATGGCCTGAAATTCCGTCGTCGACATCCGGTTCCGCCTTATGTTGTCGACTTCTATTGCCAAGCCTTGAAGCTGGTCATTGCGCTGGACGGCTCGCAACACAATCCGGGTATTGATGCTGCACGCACTCGTTTTGTTGAGGCTCAAGGCTTGACTGTTCTGCGCTTCCGGGACAACGACGTATTGATGCAAATCGAAGCGGTGGTCGAGGCAATCTCCAGCCACGCCGCCAACCGCACCCTCACCGCAACCCCTCTCCCTGAGGGAGAGGGGCTTTAGGAGCGAGCCCCAATGAGCATCACCAGCAACGGCTACCAATCCGGTTTCGGCAACAGCTTCGCCACCGAGGCGGTGGCCGGCACGTTGCCTGTCGGGCGTAATTCCCCGCAGAAGGTCGCGCACGGGCTGTATGCGGAACAGCTGAGCGGCACCGCATTCACCGCTCCGCGCAGCGAGAATCGCCGCAGCTGGCTGTACCGCATCCGCCCGGCGGCGATGCACGGGACCTTCGAGCCGTATTCGGCCAGCGCTGCCGCGCAACCGCGCCTGCACAATGATTTCGGCGACGGCCCGGTGACGCCGGACCAGTTGCGTTGGGATCCGATGCCGCTGCCTGGAGCCAATGCCGGTGTCGACTTCGTCGATGGCCTCTACACGATGGCGGGCAACGGTTCTCCGGCCGCGATGACCGGCATCGGCATCCACGTCTATGCAGCCAATTGCGACATGGTTGGCCGCTTCTTCTACGACGCCGACGGCGAATTGTTGATCGTGCCCCAGCAGGGGCGATTGCATATCGACACCGAACTGGGTGTATTGGAAGTCGAGCCGCAGGAAATCGCGGTGATCCCGCGCGGCGTGCGTTTCCGCGTCTCGTTGCCCGATGGCCAGGCACGTGGCTACGTGTGCGAAAACTTCGGCGCGATGCTGCGCTTGCCTGATCTCGGGCCTATCGGCAGCAACGGGTTGGCCAACCCCCGTGACTTCCTCACGCCGTGCGCGGCCTACGAGGACAGCGAAGCAGGCTTCGAGCTCGTCGCCAAGTTCCAGGGCCACCTGTGGCGTGCCGAGATCGGCCACTCGCCGCTGGACGTGGTCGGCTGGCACGGCAACTACGCGCCGTACAAATACGACCTGCGTCGCTTCAATACCATCGGTTCGATCAGCTACGACCATCCCGATCCATCGATCTTCCTGGTGCTGACCTCGCCCAGCGATACGCCCGGCGTGGGCAACATGGACCTGGCGATCTTCCCGCCGCGCTGGCTGGTGGCGCAGGATACGTTCCGGCCGCCGTGGTTCCACCGCAATGTCGCCAGCGAGTTCATGGGCCTGGTGCATGGTGCCTACGATGCCAAGGCCGACGGCTTCGCACCTGGCGGTGCGTCGCTGCACAACTGCATGACCGGGCATGGGCCGGACGCGGCGACCTTCGAGAAGGCCAGCAACGCCGACCTGTCCAAGCCCGACGTGATCAGCGACACCATGGCTTTCATGTTCGAGACCCGGGGGGTGATCCGGCCAACCGCACAGGCCATCGCCGCCGATCACCGGCAGCGTGACTACCAGGCCTGCTGGACCGGACTGCGCAAGCACTTCGACGGCGGGCGCTAGCGCGGCTTCGCGGTGCTTTCACGATCCCGCGCTAGGCTCGGTGCCTGCCCCCAGCCGGAGTCGAACCATGTCGCGCACCCTGCCGTTGACGCCATTGTTGGCAAGCCCGCTTGTCCTGGCCCTTGTCCTTGTCCTTTCGCTTGCAACGGCAGCCTGCGATCGCGGGTCATCGCAGGCAGCCGCTCCCGCAGTGCAGGCGCCGGCTGCGCCAGCGCCGCTGGACCAGCCACGCGTCGACGTGCCGCCGGCCACCGCACCGATGCCAGCGACAGGGGATGCCCGTTACGACGGCTACGCCAGGCTGCGCTTCGGCATGACGGCTGCAGAAGTTGCACAGGCGTGGGAAGGAACACTCGACGGCATGCCGGACCCGGGCGCATCCGATCAGGCTGGCTGCTACTACCTCAATCCCCTCGGCGATCCGTCGCCCGCCTATTTCGCGCTGATGATGGAGCACGACAAGTTCGTGCGCTACGACATCTCCAATGACAAGGACGTGGCGCCGGGTGGCGGCAAGGTCGGGATGTCCGTGGCTGACATCGACAAGCTGTATCCCGAACGGGTCACGTCGAGCCCGCACAAGTACGTCGACGGCGCAAAGGTCCTGCGGATCAAGGCGGACGATGGCAGCAGCGGGGTGCTGGTATTGGAGACGGACAACAATGGCAAGGTGACCCGATGGCGCGTCGGCCAGCCACCCGCCGTGGATTACGTCGAGGGGTGTTCGTAGGGCTGGAGCTTGAGCGACGGAAGTAACGTCGCCAGATGGCAGCGCCAACCCGTAAAAGTATCCCGATCCCCGTCTCGATCCCGATCGCGCGAAAGAAAGAGTAATCGTCATCCCGGCTTTCGCCGGAGTGACGGACAACGTTCGGGTGACGAGTAGATTCGGGAAGACGCGCAGGTCAGGCCTCGTGGCTTTCCCGCTTTCCCGCTTTCCGAATCCCGAATCCCGAATCCCGAATCCCGAATCCCGAATCCCGAATCCCGAATCCCGAATCCCGAATCCCGAATCCCGAATCCCGGCTAGAATCAGCGCACGTCCACGGGGAGGAGACGCTCCATGCTAACTGCCACTGGTTTCTTCATCCTCGGGTTGTTGCTGCTGGCGTTGGGCGGCGACTCCGTCGTCAAGGGAGCTTCCGGGCTTGCGAAGCGGTTGGGGTTGTCGCCGTTTGCTACCGGCGTGGTGCTTGTGGCTTTCGCGACCTCGCTACCAGAACTTGCAGTCAACGCACGTGCGGTCTGGCTCGGTGAGCAGTCACTGGCACTGGGCAACGCAGTCGGCAGCAACGTCGTCAATTTCGGTTTGACCCTCGGAGCCGCGGCGCTGGCCGCCCCCCTGCTGGTGCGTTGGCGCGCGCTGCTGCCGCTGCTGCTGTGTTTCATTGCCGGTAGCGTCCTGCTGGTGTTGTTTGCGCTGGATGGCACCTTGGGCCGCGTCGAGGGCCTGGTGTTGCTGGCGATCTTCGTCGCGGTCGTGGCTTGGGCGCTGGCCCGTAGCAAGGGCGAAAAAGCGGAAGTGCACCAGGCAATCACCGCGTTTGCGACCGTTCGCGGCGAGACCTGGCTCAATGTGTCGCGGATGGTGATCGCCGTGGTGCTGCTGTATTTCGGGGCGCGGTTCGTCGTTGCCAATGCACCGGTGCTGGGAGTGGCGCTGGGTATGGCGCCACTGGTGACCGGCATGCTGGTGGTTGGCATTGGTACTGCATTGCCTGAAGTCGCCGCTGCGGTCGCTGCTGCCCGACGCGGCAACGGCGACCTGGTGCTGGGCCATGTGATTGGATCCAGCGTCTTCAACCTGCTGGTGATCATCGGTGGGATGGCGGTGATCGCCCCGGCCGGAAGCCCCGGGATACCAGTGCCTGCATCGTTCGCGCTGTTCGACGTGCCGGCGGCATTGGCCCTGGCAGTGGCGCTGTACCCGATGCTGAAGGGCGACATGGAGTTGCGGCGTCGTGAGGGCGCGGTGCTGTTGTTGGCATTCGTGGCCTGGCTGCTGTTCGAGCTGCTGATCCTGCATGCCTGAGTCGGCAACCCGCCGCGCCGGCGACATGTAACGCATCTGGCAAGCTGCCATCCAGGCCGCCGCGGACACGGGACGGTAAACTGTGGGTCGTTTCCCACGGAATCACCTGCCGATGAGTCATGGTCCACGTCACCGGTCGCGCTGGCCCCGCCTGGCCTGGATGCTGTTGCTGCCACTGCTCGCGTTGTCGGTGCCGGCATTCGCCGCCGATGCACACGTCGACCTGACCAGGCACTGGGCTGGCTACACAGCCATCGTACTGTTCGTGCTGGCCTATGCCTTCGTGGTCATGGAGGAGTTCACCCACTTGCGCAAGTCGCAGCCGGTGATGCTGGCCGCGGGCGCGATCTGGGCTTTGCTGGCTGCGGTTACCTCCATGCAGGGCGATGGTGGCGCAGCGCACGAGGCGGTTGGGCACTACCTGCTCGAATATGCCGAGTTGCTGTTGTTCCTGCTGGCGGCGATGACCTATGTCAATGCGTTGAGCGAGCGCAACGTATTCGATGCGCTGCGGGCGTGGCTGGTCCGGCGCGGGTTGGGGTATCGCGCGCTGTTCTGGATCACCGGCGGGCTGGCGTTCTGCCTGTCGCCGATGCTGGACAACCTGACCACGGCACTGGTGATGGCGGCGGTGCTGCTGGCGGTCGGTGTCGGCAACGCGCGCTTTGTCAGCCTGGGTTGCATCAACATCGTGGTCGCGGCCAATGCCGGTGGTGCGTTCAGCCCCTTCGGCGACATCACCACGCTGATGGTTTGGCAGCGCGGGATCCTGGATTTCCATATCTTCTTCGCGCTGTTCCTGCCGGCGCTGGTCAACTGGCTGGTACCGGCGATCCTGATGCACTTCGCCGTGCCCAAGGGGATGCCGGAGAAAAGCGACGAGCAGGTGCGGATGAAGCGCGGCGCGGCGATGATCATGGGCCTGTTCGCGGTGACCATCGCGTGTGCGGTCTGCTTCCACACGTTCCTGGACCTGCCGCCTTTCCTGGGGATGATGTTCGGACTGGCGCTGCTCAAGTTGTACGGCTGGCGCCTGCATCGCACGGCAGTGCTGCTGGAACTGGATGAATTTGCGCGTGAAGGCATCCCGGGCCAGATCGACGCCTTCGACAGCTACGAGCAGGTCGCGCGGGCGGAGTGGGACACGCTGCTGTTCTTCTTCGGCGTGATCATGTGCGTGGGCGCGCTCGGGTTCTGCGGTTACCTGGCCATGGCGTCGGAGCATTTTTACGGCGGGCTTGGGCCAACCCACGCCAACATCCTGGTTGGCCTGATGTCGGCGATCCTGGACAACATCCCGATGATGGTCGCGGTGCTGCAGATGCATCCGGACATGAATGCCGGGCAATGGCTGCTGGTGACCATGACCGCCGGGGTCGGAGGCAGCCTGTTGTCGATCGGTTCGGCCGCGGGCGTGGCGCTGATGGGGCAGGCGCGCGGCAAGTACACCTTCTTCAGCCACCTCAAGTGGAGCTGGGCGATCCTGCTGGGCTATGCTGCCAGCATCGCGTTGCACCTGTGGCTCAATGCGTATTACTTCACCGTGCATCCGGGCGCGCTGTGAGTCGTGCCTTGCGCCTGTCGTGTTTCATGGTGGCAATCGCGGGGACCCGCCGATGAGTGATGACACTGCGATCCAGCGCGCAGTCCGTGACATACCCGAGCGCACGGTCCAAGCGCTGGCCGAGTTCTTCCGGCTGGAGGCGGCCGGTGGCATCCTGCTGATCGCTGCCGCGGCATTGGCGCTGGTCTGTGCCAATTCGCCGCTGGAAGAGTTCTACGACGGTTTCCGCACGATGCCGGTGGCCGTGGTGTTTGGCGACCTGCAGATCGCGCACTCGCTGTTGCACTGGATCAACGACGGCCTGATGGCGGTGTTCTTCCTGCTGGTTGCGCTGGAGATCAAGCGCGAGATGCTCAGTGGGCAGCTGTCCAGCTTCGACCAGGTGTTGTTGCCGATGCTGTGTGCACTGGCCGGGGTCGTGGTGCCTGCGTCGATCTACTGGTTCATCAACCGGGGCGATGCCGTCGCGATGCAGGGCTGGGCGGTGCCCGCGGCGACCGATATCGCGTTCGCACTGGGCATCCTGTCGCTGCTGGGCAAACGCGTGCCCACCTCGATGAAATTGCTGCTGTCGACGATTGCAGTCGTCGACGACCTGATCGCGGTGCTGATCATCGCGGTGTTCTTCAGTGCCGACCTGTCGTTGACGATGCTGGCCTGGGGCGGCGCGGCGGTGGCGATGATGGCGTTGCTCAACCATCGCGGCGTGACTGCGCTGACGCCGTACCTGCTGCTGGGCGTGGTGGTCTGGGTGTGCATGCTCAAGTCCGGCGTGCATGCCACGTTGGCCGGGGTGGTGACGGGGTTGATGATCCCGCATCGCTCAGAGCCTGAAATTGGCAAAGTGGCGACGGACAAGCCTGCAGCAAGCGCGTCACCCGCACGCTCGCCGCTGGAGACGCTGGAACACGCGCTGCACCCCTGGATCGCCTACGCCATCCTGCCCGTGTTTGCGTTTGCCAATGCCGGACTGGCGCTGGGGGATTTCCTGCCACGCGACGTGCTGGATCCAGTGCCGCTGGGCGTTGCGTTGGGGCTGCTGCTGGGCAAGCCGATCGGCGTGGTCGGTGCAGCCTGGGTGGGGCGGATGTCCGGACTGGTCCGCTATCCCGACGGCATGGACGACAAAGTCATGATCGGGCTTGGGCTGCTGTGCGGGATTGGTTTCACCATGAGCCTGTTCATCGGTTCGCTGGCGTTTTCCAAGGCCGGTGACCTGGCCGACACCAGCGTGCTCGGTGTGTTGTGCGCTTCGGTACTGGCGGCAGTGTCGGGTTATGCCTGGCTGCGGATGGTGCTGCCCGTTGCTGGTGCTCCTGGACAGCCTGGTACCGCCAAGCCCAAGGCAAGCGGCTGACATGCGCCATGCGTTGGTGTTCGGTGGCAGCGGGCAGATCGGCTCGCCGTTGCTGGATCGCCTGCAGGCGGCAGGCTGGACCGTCGATGCGGTATCGCGTGGAGCGCCCGCGGCGCGTCCGGGCGTGCGCTGGCTTCGCGGTGACCTGTCGCATGTCGAGGGCCTGCCTGTGGCTGTCGATGCAATCTTCAGCTGCGGGCCGCTGGACCACTTCGGGCGCTGGTATGCGGCCAGTGCGGTGCGGTCGCCGCGCGTGGTCGCATTCGGATCGACCAGTATCGACGTCAAGTCGACATCGGCCGATGCGGCGGAACGCGAACTGGCAAACCGGCTTGCTGCAGGTGAGCAGGCGGTGTTCGATACGGCGCAAGCACGTGGCGCCGGTGCCACGCTGCTGCGCCCGACACTGGTCTATGGCGCCGGGCGTGACCAAAGCCTGACCCGGATCGCACGGTTGGCCCGACGTGCAGGATGGTTCGTGTTGCCGCGCGGCGCGATTGGGCTGCGCCAGCCGGTGCATGTGGATGACCTGGCAAACGCGGCCATGGCGTGTCTCGATGTCGCTGCCACGGCGGGTCGCGCCTACGCGCTGCCCGGCGCTGAAGCGGTGCCGTATCGCGAAATGGTCGCGCGCGTGCTGGCGGCGTTGTCGCCATCGCCGAGGTTGGTGGAGCTGCCACCACCGCTGTTTGCGCTCGCAGCATCGGGCCTGCGCATGCTCGGTGGTGCAAGGGGGTTCACGCGAGCAATGCTGCGGCTGCATGAGGACCTTGTGTTTGACGTGACAGCGGCACAAACCGAATTTGGTTTTGCACCGCGTGCTTTCAAGCCCGCGGCGGCAATGTTCGGTCTCGACGTGTTCAGCGCGGATTGAAGGCCGTGGTGCATGCTGGTGGCATGGAAGCACCTGGTACCGTCGTACAACCTCGCACTGCAGCGGTGCTGGCGCTGGTCCTGCTTGTGGCGGGCGTGTTCTGCCTGCCATGCAGGCGGCCGGGGCTACGGCTGCCGCTGGCCAGCCGTCCTCCAATCAGCCAGCTCCGGATGAGAGCGGCCGTGAGATCGCCGCGCTGATTGCGCGCGTCGAACAGGCCGACGGCGTGGTCTTCATCCGCAACGGCAGCGAACATTCGGCACCCGAGGCTGCCGCAACTGCACTGCGCGCAGAGGCTTTGATGCACCAGGGAGCGTGTATAACCGCGAAGCTGTAACGGTTGGAGATGATATGATTCAGCCGCGCGTGTTCACGCGTGAATATGCCGGTGTTCGGGTTTCAACTGCACCGGATAGAGGTCCTCCGATCTGCAGCTGACGGCGGCACCTGCGCCGCAAGTTGCGCGCCGCACACGGGCGCGTGCATACCGCCGAGCAGTTCATCGACCACCTCGGCACCCGATCGTCGTTCAGTGGGCGCAAATACCATGTCCGCCTGCCCGACGGTCGTCGAACTCGATAGTGCGACGTGGTTGTATGCGTTGCTGCGCCAGTTGCGTGTGCATCACGCGGCGGACATGGCCCCTGCGTCAGTGCAGTGACGTTAGCGGCAGCGGCCTCAAGGTGACGCCGGTTCGGGGACGGGCACTGCACGCACGCGCGCCCGGATCGCAATCACCAGCACGCCGCCCAGCACCATCGCGCCACCCAGCCATAGTTTCGGTCCGGGGTGGTCGCCGTAAAACAGCACGCCCAGCACGATCGCGATCACGGGGGCGATCAGCAGCCATGGCGTGACCGTCGCGACCCGATGGCGCTGCACCAGGACGTAATACAAACCATGTCCCAGCAGCGAGGCCAGCAGTGCCGAGTAGATGGCGCCGCCCCAGCCTATCCAGCTTGCCGTGCGCAGCGCTGCGAAGCTGCCCGGTTCCAGTGCCCAGCTCAACGCCAGCAATGGCAACAGGCCGATGATCGCCGTCCAGCCCTGCTGGCTGACCATGTCCAGACCGCGCAGTTGTCGCATCAGCACGGTGCCCGTCGCCAGGAAGAACGACGACACCAGCATCATCAGCAACGCCATGGGCTGCTGCAGCACCAGCGGGTCGAAACCCAGGACCAGGATCCCGGAAAAACTCAGTGCGATCGCGGCACCGGTGCGCCAGCCGAAGCGTTCGCCCAACCACCACCACGCCAGCAACGCCGTCATCGGCACGTAGCTCTGCATCACGATCGCAGGCGAGGACAGGTTGCCGGCCATGTGTAGTGCCCAGAAGTTGATCCCGAAGTGCAGCACGCCATTGCACAGCGCCATTGCGACCAGCAGCAGCCATTGTCCACGTGGTGGCGGCTTGACGAAGGCGCCCAACACCAGCGCCAGGATGCCCAGTCGCAGTGCAGTGAACAGGAACGGCGGGATTTCCCGTAAAGCGTAAGCCGATGTCAGGAAGTTGCCGCCCCAGACCAGGCAGATCACAAGCACCAGCAGCAGGTCGCGTCCGCGCGGCCCTTGCGATGCAGTCATGCCAATGCGTGTCCGGTGTGCAAGTGCATCAGTACGACCAGCCCAGCTTGCGATACAGCTTGGACAGCACCCAGGCCGGACCGATCAGCAGGTACGTCAGGTCGGTGAAGAAACTGGGCTTCTTGCCTTCGATCTTGTGACCGATGAATTGCGCGATCCAGGCCACGACGAACACCGCGACGGCCAGGTACAACAAACTGCGAGCGCCCAATGCCTGGTGCAACCACCAGGTGGGCACGGACAGTGCCATGAACACGGCGAGCATCCCGAACCCCAGCTTGCGCGAGGCGCGGTAATAGAACATCCATGCCGCGAACATCGCCAGCGCGGCCCACAGGCCCGGCCGGAACGTCGAGCCGAACACGGGGATGCACCACAGCATCGCGATGGCGCTCCACAAAATCGCAGGCACGGCGAAGACGTGGATCCACTGGTTGGTGTCGTTGCGATGGTCGCCGGAATAGTTGGCAAACCAACGGTCGATTGGGCGCTCGGGCGCGGTCTTCCGGGGATCGGCATGTGTGTTCACGGCGGGACTCCGCGATGGGTTGCAAGCAGCATACCGCCTGCGCGGCGGCGACCTGTAGGAGCGGCTCCAGCCGCGAGCTCTTGATCTTGTTTCTGGCTTTGGCTTTCGTTCTGGTTGGTGTAGGAGCGACGTAAGTCGCGATCGCTTTTCCGGAGCACCTGATCGCGACTTACGTCGCTCCTACAAAGAGCCAGGGCAAAGCAGGATCAAGAGCTCGCGGCTGAAGCCGCTCCTACAAAAGTCGGAAAACAAGCCGGATCCGACAGGTTTCAGTCGAGGCGGATGCCCGCCAGCTTTTCCAGCGCCTCGGCATACCGCGCACGCGTACGTTGGATCACTTCTCCGGGCAACTTCGGCCCGGGGGCGGTCTTGTCCCAGTCCAGCGTTTCCAGGTAGTCGCGCACGATCTGCTTGTCGTAACTTGGTGGACTGGTGCCGACCTCGTAGGCGTCGGCCGGCCAGTAACGCGAGGAATCCGGGGTCAGCATCTCGTCCATGACATACAGGCGGCCATCGGCATCGGTGCCGAACTCGAACTTGGTGTCGGCCAGGATGATCCCGCGCTGCGCCGCGTAATCGCGCGCAAACGCGTACAGCCGCAGGGTCGCGTCCCGCACCTGCTCGGCCAGGTCCGCACCGATGATGCGCACCATGGTGTCGAAGTCGATGTTTTCGTCGTGGTCGCCGACCGCGGCCTTGGTCGACGGGGTGAAGATCGGTTGTGCGATCTGCTCGGCCTGGCGCATGCCGTCGGGCAGGGCGATGCCACTGACGCGGCCGGTGCGCTGGTAGTCTTTCCAACCACTGCCGATCAGGTAGCCACGGGCAATCGCTTCCACGGGGACCGGCTTGAGCCTTCGGGTTACTACGGCACGCCTTGCATACGGAGCAGGGTCGATACCGGCCGGCAGCACGCTGGCGACATCGATCCCGGTCAGGTGGTTGGGCACGATGTGCGCGGTCTTGTCGAACCAGAAGTTACTGATCTGGCACAGCAGCTCGCCCTTGCCCGGGATCGGGTCGGGCAGGATCACGTCGAAGGCACTCAGGCGGTCGGTGGCCACCATCAGCATCAATGGATTGCCGTCGGCTGCCGGTGGCAGGTCGAACACGTCGCGCACCTTGCCGCGGTGGCGCAGGGCCAGGCCCGGAAGATCGGACTCGAGCAGGGCGGGTTGGATTGGGGTTGCCACCAAGCATGCGTCCTGTGTAGCGGGCCGGTTAGTGTAAGGCGTTGGCGCACCGAAGGTGCGGCCGGGGCCTGTAAACTGGTGCCATGAAACGTTGGTATGGCAAATTGCTGGGCTTCATCGCGGGCTGGCTGCTGTTGCGGCACCCGGCGGGCGGGTTGGTTGGCCTGTTGATCGGCCACGCCTTTGATGCCGACTGGTTCCGCCAGCCGCGCGATACGCCCTATCGCGTGCTCGGCCTGACCGAGGACGCCACCGATGCCGAGGTCGAGCAGGCCTGGCGCCGCCTGATCGCGCAGTACCACCCCGACCGCCTGGAAGGCGCCGCCCCGGAGCTGCGCAAGCAGGCCGAGCGCCGGGCGCGCGAGATCAATGGTGCGTATGACCGCATCCAGGTGTTGCGCAAGCGGGGCAGCCTTGAAGAATGAAGCGGGGGCAATGCCCAGGTCGATGGCGCACCAGGCATGAACCGTATTGCGACACACCTCAAGACGACACGCCAAAAGGACTCCCGATGCAACCCACCATCATTGCCCCCTCGATCCTGTCCGCCGACTTTGCCCGTCTTGGCGACGAAGTCGACAACGTGTTGGCGGCCGGTGCCGATTGGGTGCATTTCGATGTGATGGACAACCACTACGTGCCCAACCTCACCATCGGGCCGATGGTGTGCCAGGCGCTGCGCAAGCACGGTGTCACCGCGCCGATCGACGTGCACCTGATGGTCGAACCGGTCGATCGCATCATCCCCGACTTCGCCAACGCGGGTGCGACCGAGATCAGCTTCCACCCCGAAGCCACGCGCCACGTGCACCGAACCATCCAGCTGATCAAGTCGCACGGCTGCCGTGCCGGGCTGGTGCTCAACCCGGCCACGCCGGTGGATGTGCTGGACTGGGTGCTGGAAGACCTGGACCACGTGCTGCTGATGTCGGTCAACCCCGGGTTTGGCGGGCAAAGCTTCATCCCCTCGACCCTGGACAAGCTGCGGGCCGTACGCGCGATGATCGATCGCAGTGGCAAGCCGATCCGGCTTGAGGTGGATGGCGGCGTCAAGCCGGACAATATCGGTGGCATCGCCGCAGCGGGGGCGGACACCTTCGTCGCCGGGTCGGCGATCTTCGGCCACAAGGATTACGCGACGATCATCGCGGAGATGAAGGCTGCCGTGGCGGCGGTGCGACGTTGAGACGGCGGGCACCCTGCATTCCACCGCGTCGTGTCGTTGTCACGCCGAGCGCAACGGGCCTTCAACCCTGAGAGGGGGAGGCGGGGATCTGCTGTAGGGCCCTTGTAGGAGCGGCTTCAGCCGTGAGTTCTTGAACCTGATCTGCTGTTGTAGGAGCGACGCAAGTCGCGATCAGAATATCCGTGGATCTGATCGCGACTTGCGTGGCTCCTGCAACAGCCCAAGCAAGGGCAAAAGAGCTCGCGGCTGAAGCCGCTCCTACAAAAAGCAGGGCAGCAGACCTTTCCCCCACCTGCTTGGCCGCCAAACAATGGATCGCCCAAAAAAATAAGGCCGGCGCACTCGCCATGCGCCGGCCTTGATCAAGGTTGGAGGCTTCCTGTCTCCGGGTTTCGTCCCTGTCGTGGACTTTATTCTGCATACCCCAGGTTACGGTTGCGTGACGCGTACGAAAGTGGTTCGGGTTCCTGCGCTGGCGGCTCGTTTTCACGCGGCAACCGGGTGCACCGCTGATACCGTCGGGCCATGTCCGCGCACGAATCCGCCCGCTGGTCCCTGATCCTCAACGGCGAGGCCATTGAAAAGTTGGGCCAGGACCTGGTCGACGATGCCATCGCCAGGTTGGGCCAACGTGGTGTACGCCTGGAGTTGCACGTCACGGGTAAACCTGGTGATGCGCGTCGCTACGTCGACCAGGCGGTTGCAGATCAAGTGGATTGCGTGATCGCCGGTGGTGGCGACGGTACGCTGGGCGCAGTGGCCTCGGCGTTGGCCTCGAGCCACCTGGTCGCGGACGCCTTGCCCGCACTCGGGCTGGTTCCACTGGGAACCGCCAATGATTTTGCCGATGCAGCGGGCATTCCCGATCAGTTTGATATGGCTCTCGACCTGCTGTACAGGCAATCGCCCCATCCTGTCGACCTGTTGCGCATCAAGGCCAACGGCCAGGAGCAGTGGTGCGCGAACATGGCTACCGGCGGCTTTGGCGCCACTGCGACGGCCGAAGCCAGCGACGCACTCAAGCGCACTCTTGGTGGCTTGGCGTACCTGACCACCGGGATCGCCGAGATGACCCGGAGCGATCCCGAACCGTTGCGTTTGCATGGGCCGGGTCTTGATTGGAAGGGCGACTTCATCGCGCTGGGTTTGGGCAACGCACGGCAGGCGGGCGGTGGCCAGCGGCTGTGCGCCCAGGCCTTGATCAACGATGGGCTGATCGATGTCACCGTGGTGCCCGAGTTGTCCGGCGAGCTGGCGGAAACCCTTGCGCGCGTGGCCACACAGGGCAAGCAGGCGGCGCTGGACGCAGTCGCGGTGAAGGTGCAGCTGCCCTGGGTCGAGGTCGAATCGCCGCAAGCGATCGTCCTCAACCTGGACGGGGAGCCGCTCGAATCATCCCGTTTCCTGGTCGAATGCGTCCCTGGCCGCCTGCGCATGCACCTGCCGCGGGATTGTCCGTTGCTGGCCGATGCCGCTACAGTAGCGACATGAACTTCACGCCGATCACGGCGGGGGCACACCCGCACTCCTTCCGCGCCGACACCGGTTGGCGATGGTGGCATCGCGCCGCCGTCGTCCCCGCCTGCCCGCACCTGAAGGAATTCCTGCGTGACACAGTCCAGCCTGACCCAATCCAGCGCGACCCATCCCAGCCTGACTGCTGACCAGTTCCAGAGCCTGGCCGCTGACGGCCATACCCTGATCCCCGTGGTGCGCGAGGTCCTGTCCGACCTCGACACACCGCTGTCCGTCTACCTCAAACTGGCTGACGGGCCGTACAGCTACCTGTTTGAATCGGTCGAGGGTGGCGAGCGTTTTGGCCGCTACTCGATCATCGGGTTGCCCGCGCGCCGCGTGTACGCCTTCCATGGGCACACGCTGACCGTCAGCGAGCATGGCGAAACCGTCGAAACGCGTGATGTCGAAGACCCGTTGGCCGAAGTCGAGCGCCTGCGCACCGCGCAATCCGTGCCTGTTCTCGACGGCTTGCCCGGCTTCACGGGCGGGCTGGTCGGATGGTTCGGTTTCGAGTGCGTGGAGTACATCGAGCCACGGTTGAAAGCCGTCGGTGCCGACGGCACGCCAGTTGGACTGCGCGATGAGCTTGGCACGCCCGACATCCTGCTGATGCTCAGCGAGGAAGTCGCAGTGTTCGACAACCTCAAAGGTCGCCTGTACCTGGTCGTCCACGCCGACCCGCGCCAGCCGCAAGCCTGGGCGCGCGCCAACCGTCGCCTGGATGCATTGACCCATCGCTTGCGCCAGGCAGGCGCCGGGTATCCGGAAACGCTGGATCCCAGTGGGCTGGACGAAAGTGATTTCGTGTCCGGATTCACCCGCGAGGGTTTCATCGAGGCAGTGGAGCAGTCCAAGGAACTGATCCGGGCCGGAGACATCTTCCAGGTCGTGCTGAGCCAGCGGTTGAGCGTGCCGTTCAAGGCGCGACCGGTGGACGTCTACCGTGCGTTGCGTGCGCTCAACCCATCGCCGTACATGTTTTTCCTGGACGTCGGCGGCACGCAGGTGGTCGGTGCCTCGCCGGAAATCCTGGTGCGGCAGCAGCGCGGTGCGGACGGACACAGCACGATTACCGTGCGTCCCTTGGCCGGGACCCGTCCGCGCGGCCGGACGCCGGAAGAGGACGACGCGCTGGAAGCCGAACTTCTGGCCGATCCCAAGGAGCGCGCCGAACACCTGATGCTGATCGACCTGGGCCGCAACGACGTGGGCCGCGTGTCCGAGCCGGGCACGGTCAAGGTCGGCGCACAGTTCCAGATCGAGCGCTACAGCCACGTCATGCATATCGTCAGCGAAGTCACCGGCCGGCTGCGCGAAGGGCTTGCTTACACCGACGTGCTGCGCGCGACATTCCCCGCCGGCACCCTCAGCGGCGCACCCAAGATCCGCGCACTGGAGATCATTCGCGCACTGGAGCCGATCAAGCGCAACGTCTATTCCGGTGCCGTCGGGTACATCGGCTGGCACGGCGACGCTGACACCGCCATCGCCATCCGTACCGCCGTCATCCAGGACGGGCGACTGCATGTGCAGGCTGGTGCCGGCATCGTGTACGACTCTGATCCCGAGAAGGAATGGGAAGAGACGATGAGCAAGGGCAGGGCGTTGTTTCGCGCGGTGGCGGAAGCGGCACGGGGCTTGTAAAAGTTCCCTCTCCCGCTTGCGGGAGGGGGAGCACCAATGGCGACCTCCTGCACCATCGGGGAACGGAACGAAAGGTCATGACATGCTACTGATGATCGACAACTACGACAGCTTCACCTGGAACCTCGTGCAGTACCTGCAGACATTGGGCGAAGAGGTCAGGGTGGAGCGCAACGATGCATTGACGGTCGATGAGATCGACGAGCTCGCGCCGCAACGCATCGTGATTTCACCGGGCCCGTGCACGCCCAACGAGGCGGGTGTTTCGGTGGAGCTGATCAAGCAGCTGGGGATGCGCATCCCGATCCTGGGTGTGTGCCTTGGTCACCAGGCACTGGGGCAGGCGTATGGCGGTGACGTCATCCGGGCCGGCCGGATCATGCACGGCAAGACATCGCGCATCCGCCATGAGGGCAAGGGCGTGTTTGCCGGTTTGCCTGATCTGTACGAGGCGACGCGCTACCACTCGCTGGTGGTCTCGCGCGAGACGCTGCCGGAGTGCCTGGAAGTCACCGCCTGGACCGAGAACGAGGATGGTTCAGTCGAGGAGATCATGGGTCTGCGCCACCGGGAGCATCCGGTCGAGGGCGTGCAGTTCCATCCCGAGTCGATCCTGACCGAGCATGGGCATGCATTGTTGAAGAATTTCCTTGCCAGGTAGCCTGGCGAGGCCGTTGTAGGAGCGGCTTCAGCCGCGAGCGCTTGATCTTGCTTCGGCCTGGTTTTGTGTAGGAGCGACGTAAGTCGCGAAAAGGGCTTCGGGAGAAGCCTGATCGCGACTTACGTCGCTCCTGCAGAAGGCCAAGCGAACGCAAGATCAAGCGCTCGCGGCTGAAGCCGCTCCTACGAAGAGCACACGAAGAGCACGACAAAGCGATTCATACGGAAAAAAACATGCCGATCACCCCCCAAGAAGCACTGCAACGCACCATCGAGCATCGGGAGATCTTCCATGACGAGATGGTCGACCTGATGCGCATGATCATGCGCGGCGAGATGTCGCCGGCGATGACTGCTGCAATCCTCACCGGGTTGCGGGTCAAGAAGGAGACCGTCGACGAAATCGCGGCGGCGGCCATGGTGATGCGCGAGTTCGCCCGCCCGGTGGACGTGGCCGATCGCAGCCATCTGGTCGACATCGTCGGTACTGGCGGGGATGGCGCGCATACATTCAATATTTCCACCGCGTCGATGTTCGTTGTCGCGGCCGCCGGTGCCTGCGTCGCAAAGCACGGCAACCGCAGCGTGTCGTCCAAGTCCGGTAGCGCCGATGTGCTCGAAGCGCTGGGCGCCACCATCGACCTGCAGCCAGAACAGGTCTCGCAGTGCATCGCGCAGTGCGGCATCGGTTTCATGTTTGCCCCCGTGCACCATCCTGCGATGAAGGCCGTCGCACCCGTCCGCAAGGAAATGGGCGTGCGCACGCTGTTCAACATCCTCGGCCCCCTGACCAATCCCGCCGGTGCCGACAACATCCTGATGGGCGTTTTCCACCCGGACCTGGTCGGCATCCAGGTCCGGGTGCTGCAGCAGCTGGGCGCGAAGCGCGCACTGGTGGTCTGGGGGCGCGACGGCATGGACGAACTGTCGCTGGGCGCGGCGACGCGCGTGGGTGAGTTGCGCGATGGAAAGGTGCGCGAGTACGAGGTGCATCCAGAAGACTTCGGCATCGCCATGGCCGCCAGCCGCAACCTGCGCGTGGATGATGCGACGCAGTCCAGGGCGATGCTGCTGTCCGCGCTCGACAACACGCCGGGCCTGCCGTTGGAGATCGTCGCCTTGAATGCCGGCGCTGCGCTGTACGTGGCCGGCGTGGCCGACTCGATCGCCGACGGCATCGTCCGCGCGCGCGAGGCGGTCACCAGCGGTGCGGCCCGGGACAAGCTGGAGGCTTTCGTCGCCCTGACCGGGCAGCTGGCGCACGGCTGAGCGCGGCTGGACCCTGCGTGCGCGGCCCGCTCCGGCGCCAGCACCGGAATGCGCGGATAATTGGCTGATGGCAAACGATTTTGAAACCACTGGTTGCAAAGGGCGTGTTGCAAAGCGCACGCGCCGCCATGGGTGGCGACGGGAGGCTGGTCATGATCAATGACGACCACGACCCGATCGCGCCCATGCTGCTGGTCCGCAATGCGGACGTCCATGCACCCGAGCCGCTGGGGCTGCAGCAGCTGCTCATCGGTGGCGGCAAGGTGCTCTGGATGGGGACCGGCTTGCCCGAGCTGCCCTCCGCGCTGGCGGTGGACACCATCGATCTGCAGGGCAAGCGCCTGATCCCGGGCCTGGTCGATGGCCATGTCCACGTCACTGGCGGTGGCGGCGAGGCGGGCTTCAGCTCGCGCGTACCGGCGCCTTCGCTGTCGCGATACACCCGCGCCGGGGTGACCACGGTGATCGGCCTGCTGGGCACCGACGACATCGCGCGTGGCACGCGTGAACTGGTCGCTACCTTGAATGCCTTGCGTGAGCAGGGCCTGGGCGCGTGGGGCTATAGCGGTGGCTACCACCTGCCGCCGACCACGCTGACCGGCAGCGTGCGTGGCGACATCGTCTTCGCCGACCCGTTGATCGGCGTCGGCGAGTTGGCGATCAGTGACCACCGCTCCAGCCAGCCCACCCTGGATGAGTTGTTGCGGCTGGCGTCCGAGGTCCACGTCGCCGGCTTGATGACCGGCAAGGCTGGCATCGTCCACCTGCACCTGGGCGACGGTCCCCGTGGGCTGGACCTGGTGCGCCAAGCGCTGGACGGCAGCGAGTTGCCACCGCGGGTCTTCAACCCGACCCATGTCAACCGGCGCAAGGACTTGTTCGAGGAGGCGCTGGTACTGGCGCGGCGCGGCTGCACGATCGACATCACCGCGTTCCCCGTGGACGAGGACGAGGACGCCTGGTCTGCCGAGGATGCGCTGCTGCGCTATCTCGACAGCGACGCGCCCGCCGGGCACGTCACCATCAGTTCCGACGCGGGTGGCTGCCTGCCGTGTTTCGACGACCAGGGCCGTGTCTGCGGCATGGAGGTCGGCGAGTCCGGCGCCTTGCTGGCCACGCTGCAAGCACTCTTGGCCCGTGGCTTGCCGTTGGCGCAGGCGCTGCCCGCCTTCACCAGCAACCCGGCGCGACTGTTGCGGCTGGCCGGCAAGGGACGGATCGCAACGGGTGCGGATGCCGACCTTGTCGCGCTGGACACCGATGACACGATCGCCGACGTCTTCCTCGGCGGCGTGGCGCACGTGCGCGCCGGCGTGCGCGAGCGCCGTGGTACTTTTGAAATCGATTAACTGGTCGATATCGCCTCTGTAGGGCGGTGGTCGGCGCTATTCATGAAGGAGTCTGGGCTGCATGCCAAGCAGGGTTGCCGAAGGGCAGGAGCGTGGTTGGATCATTCCCATCGGCGGGGCCGAGGACAAGGAATCGGGGCGGCGCATCCTCAAGCGGTTCGTGGAGTTGTGTGGTGGTCGCGACGCGGACATCGCCGTCATCCCCACGGCCAGCAAGCTGGCCGATACCGGCGCGCGTTACGTGGATTTGTTCGACCGGCTCGAGGCTGGCCGGGCCACGTCGCTTGACATCCGCGAGCGCGCCGATGGCGAGAAGGACGCAATCCTGCGTCGGCTGGAAACCGCCAATGGCGTGTTCCTCACCGGCGGCAACCAGCTGCGCATCTCCACCATCATCGGCGGCACGTCCGCGGCGAAACTGATCCGCACCCAGAACGCGAAAGGCGTGCACGTGGCCGGGACCAGTGCCGGCGCGGGCGTGCTCAGCGAACACATGATCGCCTTTGGCCGCGAAGGTGCCTCGCCGCGCGGCAACAGCGTGCGCCTGGCGCCAGGCCTGGGGCTGACCAATCGTTTCATCATCGACCAGCACTTCCGCCAGCGTGACCGCCTGGGCCGCCTCGTCGCCGCGCTTGCCTACAACCCGTTTGCCCTGGGCATCGGTCTGGACGAGGACACGGCTGCCTTCATCGGGCCGGACGACGTGGTCGAGGTCGAAGGCAGCGGCGGGGTGACCGTGGTCGATGCCGGTGGCCTGACGTTCTCTTCGATGGCCGAGGTCAACCAGACCCAGGCTGCGTGCCTGCTCGGACTGACGGTCCACATCCTGACCGCTGGTGCCACCTACAACCTGCATACGCGCCGTGCCTCGCCGGGCACGCTGCTCGCTGGCGACAGCTGAAACCCCTGGGGAAATGCCGATGCGCGTCCTGAAACGTTCTGTCTACGTCGGCCCGTCGCTGTATGCACACTTCCCGGTCATCCGGCTCGAGCTCGACCTGGGTGCGCTGGAAGCCTGGCCGACCGCGAAGCTCGGTCCGGGCTTCATCGATGCACTGGTCGCGGTCTTGCCCGGCCTGGCCGAACACGGTTGTTCCTATCGCGAACCCGGCGGCTTCATCCGCCGCATGCGCGAGGGCGAAGGCACATGGCTTGGGCACGTGCTTGAGCACGTCGCGATCGAGCTGCAGAACGTCGCTGGCGAGGACGTCACCTTTGGCAAGACCCGCAGTATTTCCGAGGATCGCCCCGGCGTGTATTCGGTGGTCTACGAGTACGTGCAGAAAGAGGAGGGCATCGCCGCCGGAGAGCTTGCCTTGCAGCTGCTGGACTCGCTGCTGCCGGAAGAGTTGCGCACGCCCGGCACCCTGCCCGACGACTGGGACTGGGACACTGCGCGCGACGACTTCATCCGTTACGCGCAACGCGGGGCACTGGGTCCGTCGACCGCCTCGCTGGTGCGCGCGGCCGAGGAGCGCGACATCCCGTGGTTGCGGCTCAACCAGCAGTCGCTGGTGCAGTTTGGCCATGGCAAGTACCAGCAGCGCATCCAGGCCACGGTGACCGGCAAGACGCCACACATTGCCGTTGAGCTGGCCGGCGACAAGGAGGAAACCAACAAGATCCTCGCCTCGCTCGGTTTGCCGGTGCCGCGCCAACACCTGGTGCGCAGCCAGACCGATGCGCTCAGGGCCGCGCATAAATTGGGTGGAACCGTGGTGCTCAAGCCGTACAACGGCAACCATGGCCGTGGCATCACCATCGACATCAGCGGTGACGACGAGATCCGCGAGGCGTTCAACGCCGCGCGCGAGCACTCGCGCGCGGTGATCGTCGAGACCTTCCAGGACGGACATGACCATCGCCTGCTGGTGATCAATGGCGAACTGGTTGCAGCGACCAAACGCACGCCAGGGCACGTGGTCGGCGATGGCAGCAGCAACATCACGCAGCTGGTCGACGTGGTGAACCAGGATCCGCGTCGGGGCGTCGGCCACGAAAAAGTGCTCACGCGGATCGAGCTGGACGCGCAGGCCGGATTGATGATGCAACGCGTCGGCTACAGTGCCGAGTCGGTGCCCAAGCAGGGCGAAGTCGTCTACCTGCGATCGACCGCCAACCTCTCCACAGGCGGTGTCGCCACCGACGTCACCGACATCATCCACCCGGACAATCGCGACATGGCGGTGCGCGCGGTGCGTGCGATCGGCCTGGACGTGGGCGGCGTCGATTTCATCACCCCCAACATCGCCGAGAGTTACAAATCCATCGGCGGCGCGATCTGCGAGGTCAACGCCGCACCCGGCTTCCGCATGCACGTCGCGCCCAGCGAAGGCACGCCGCGCGACGCCGCAGGGCCGGTGATCGACATGTTGTTCCCGCCGGGTTCACCGGCCAGCGTCCCCATCGCCGCGGTCACCGGCACCAATGGCAAGACCACGACCGCGCGCATGTTGTCGCACATCGCCAAGATGGCCGGTTACACGCCCGGCATGACCACCACCGACGGCGTCTACATCGACGGCCAGCGCACCGTGGAAGGCGACATGACGGGACCGGTGTCGGCGCGCATGGTGCTATCGGATCCGCAGATCGACCTGGCAGTGCTGGAAACCGCGCGTGGTGGCCTGTTGCGCGCCGGCATGGGCGTGCGCCATGTCGACGTCGGCGCGGTGCTCAATGTCGCCTCGGACCATCTCGGTCTCAAGGGGATCGACACGCTCGAACAGCTGGCCGAGATCAAGCGCGTCGTGGTCGAGGTCGCACGCGAGTGCGCGGTACTCAATGCCGACGACCCCAACGTGCTCAAGATGTCCGCCTACACCGACGCCAAGACCATCTGCTACGTCACCATGAACCCCTCGCATGCGCTGGTGCGCGAGCATATCCGTGCGGGCGGACGCGCCTGCGCCCTGGAGGCCGGCATCAACGGCCACATGATCACGCTGTACGACAAGGGCAGCCACATCCCGTTGATGTGGACGCACCTGGTCCCGGCGACGCTGGAAGGCCGCGCTTTGCACAACGTGCAGAACGCGATGTTCGCCGCGGCGATGGCGTTTTCGCTGGGGATCAAGCTCGATGCGATACGCCAGGGCCTGCGCACCTTCGACACCACGTTCTTCCAGGCCCCGGGCCGCATGAACGTGTTCTCCGAGCATCCATTCAAGGTGCTGATGGACTACGGCCACAATGCGCACGCCGTCGGCATGATGGCCGATCTCGCACGGCGGCTGGATGTGGGTGGACGGCGGATCGTGGTGCTGACCGGTCCCGGTGATCGTCGCGACGAGGACCTGCATGCGATCGCTGCGGCCGTGGCCGGCAAGTTCGACCACTACATCGCACGCCGCGACGATGCGCGTCGCGGCCGCGACGATGACGAAGTGCCGCGCATCATCGCCTCGGCGCTGCGTGAGAATGGCGTTGCAGAAGGACAGATTTCCATCATTCCCGACGAGCAGCAGGCAATCGACGCCGCGCTGCGCATGGGCCAGGCAGGCGACCTGATCCTGGTGTTTGCTGACGCGCTGGTGCGGTCGTGGAAGCAGATCATCCACTTCCAGCCCGATGGCGAACTGCCCAGGGTCGCCAGGGAAGCGGAGTTGCCGCCGTTGCAGTCGACGATGGACGAGCAAGCCGTCGCGTCCATGGATGGCGTGGTCCGCGACGAGCGCGGACTGGTGTTCGAGCGCGAACAAAGCGACTGAATCGCCGTGTCCGAGCCCTACGAGGATTCGCGTCGACTGACCGGGTGCAACCTGTATTTCGCTGGTGCCGGGGCGGTGCTGGAAATCGCGCCCGGCGTGCAGTTCGACGACGCGGCCCTGGCACGCTGGCGCGACAACATAGCCGTTGCATGCGCGGCGCTCAGCTGGGCGCTGGGCGAGCTGGTCGTGCGCAAGCACCGCAGCGGTGCATCGCTGGCATTCGCAGCGCCGCTGGACCAGCTCTACACCGCCACCGAAGTCAACGAGTGGGCGTGCTGGTCTGCGTTGCTTCCCTTCTCCCCCCGGCCTTCGCGAGAACGCGAAGGCGTTCAGGACTGCGCGAGCCAGTGGCTCGCAAACGCAGCCCTTCACCCCGGGGGGAGAAGGGAAAAGCAGGCGTTTCTCCATGCGCCTGGGCATGCCGCGGTGTGGGATGCCGATCTGGCTTTGCGCACATTGCAGGCGATGGCGGCTGCCGAAGCCAGACCTGCATTGGTCGCCTTGCACGACGCGGCCGTCGAGCACGGCTTGCCATTCCTGCCCGATGAGGACGCAGTCTCCATTGGTACGGGCGAGGGTGGCCGCACCTGGCCGACGCAGGCACTTCCAACGCCGGCTGATGTCGAGTGGCCATCGCTGCACGCCATTCCCACGGTGCTGGTGACCGGCTCCAACGGCAAGACCACGACCGTGCGCCTGCTTGCGGCGATCACCCGCGCGCACGGCTGGCGCACCGCGCACAGTTGTACCGATGGCGTGTTTTTCAACGGCGCTGCGCTGGAGGCCGGCGACTTTTCCGGTCCGGTCGGCGGGCGCACTGCAATGCGGCATCCACGGGCACAGGCTGCCGTGCTGGAGACGGCGCGCGGTGGCATGCTGCGGCGCGGGCTGGCGTTGTGCCATGCCGACGCCGCCGTGGTCACCAACATCAGCGCGGACCACTTTGGCGAATACGGCGTGCACGACCTCGACGACCTCGCCGAGGCCAAGCTCACCGTCGCGCGGGCCATCCATCGCGACGGGCTGCTGGTGCTCAATGCCGATGATCCGGTGCTGGTACGGCAAGCGCAGTCGCTGGCCTGCCCGCTGGGCTGGTTCTCGCTGGATTTCGACAAGCAACGGCTCGTCGGCCATCGTGCTGGCGGTGGCGCCAGCTGCGGCGTGCGCGATGGCCGCTTGCTGCTGTCGGAGGGCGAAGTCGAACACGATCTTGGCGCGGTCGACGCCATGCCGCTTTCCCTGCGCGGACGTGCGACCTACAACGTCGCCAACATCGCCGCCGCGGCACTCGCGGCCAAGTCGCTGGGTGTGCCGTCACAGGTCATCGCAACCGTGCTGGCGCGTTTCGGCAGCGACCAGGGTGACAACCCCGGTCGCCTGCAGCATTGGCGTTTTGGCGCGATGGACGTCTACCTGGATTACGCGCACAACCCGGACGGCCTGCGTGGCCTGGTGCAGGCGGTGGGTGCGGACCAGCGTAGTGGCCGCCTGGCGATCCTGCTCGGCCATGCCGGCAACCGTGAGGACGCCGACCTTCGCGCGGTCGCGGCAACGGCTGCCGCATCGCGTCCGGAACTGGTGGTGCTCAAGGACATCGCGGACTTCGAGCGCGGCCGTGCGCCCGGCGAGATCGCAGCGATCATGCGCGCGACCTTGCTCGGGGCCGGTATCGACGACGCCTGCATTCGCGATTGCGGTGACGAAACCGAAGCGGCCCGACAACCGTTGGCCTGGGCAAGGGACGGTGACCTGGTGGTGTTGCCCGTGCATGGAGCCGCTGCCCGCACCAGCGTGGTGGCATTGCTCGATACAATGCGCGAACTTGGCTGGCGACCGGGCATGCCGTTGCCGCTGCAACCGTAACCGCACTGAGGACATGACCGTGGCTTCGCCCCCCGATGTGCTGCACCGGATCTTGCAGCGCAAGACCGAGGAAATCGCCTTGCGTTCTGCGCGCATGCCGCTGCGCGAGCTGCAGGCGCGCTTGGCTGGCGTCCCGCCATCACGTGGCTTTGCCGCTGCGATCGAGGCGAAAATCACCGCCGGGCAGCCGGCAGTCATCGCCGAGGTCAAGAAGGCGAGTCCGTCCAAGGGCGTGATCCGCCCCGACTTCGACCCCATCGCCATCGCGCGCAGCTACCAGGCCGGTGGTGCGGCCTGCCTGTCTGTGCTGACCGACATCGACTTCTTCCAGGGGGCTGACACCTACCTGCAACAGGCGCGTGCGGCGTGCACGCTGCCGGTGTTGCGCAAGGATTTCATGATCGATCCGTACCAGATCGCGGAATCTCGGATGCTTGGTGCCGATTGCATCCTGCTCATCGTCGCAGCACTGGACGACGGTCCATTGGCCGCACTCTCCGCCCAGTCGCTGGCGCTGGGCATGGACGTGCTGGTCGAGGTGCATGACGCGGCGGAACTTGAGCGAGCGCTGCGCCTTGCGCCGCATGCTGGCCGCCAGCCGCTGTTGGGCATCAACAATCGTGACCTGCGCACGTTCGACGTATCGCTGGACACGACCTTGATGTTGCGCGATCAGGTGCCGGCTGGACGACGGCTGGTGACCGAGAGCGGCATCCTCACGCCTGCCGACGTCGCGCGCATGCGTGCGGCCGGCATCGATGCGTTCCTGGTAGGCGAGGCGTTCATGCGTGCATCGGACCCGGGCACGGCACTCCAACAGCTGTTTTACGCGCCGTGAGCCGGTTTTCCGAAGCCCCGGCGCCGTACCAGCGCTTGGTCGTATTCGACTTCGACCATACGCTGTACAACGGCGATTCCGGCGCGCACCTGGTGGGCTGGCTGATCCGGCGCAGCCTGTGGCGCAAGCTGGCCGCGGTCTTGGCAGCGCCGGTGCTGCTGCCGATGGTGGCATGGTTGCCGACGCGCCGGCGAGGGGTGTCGGGGTTCCTGTGGATCGGCACGTTCGGGACCCATGCGCCTGACCAGATGGAAGACTTGATCGATCGATACGTGGCGGCCAATGCCGGCGAGATCCGTGCGCGTTTGCTGCCCGAGGCGCTCAAGGTGCTGCACAAGCACCGTGTGGATGGTGATCGCGTATTGATCGCGACCGGCGCCCCCCCGGAGCTTGCGCGGGCCATCCTGGATTTCGTTGCCCACGAAGATTTGCCGGTGATCGGCAGCTTGGGCGCACCCTTCCTGGGTGGATTCATCACCGAGCAACACTGTCATTCGCATAACAAGATGCGCATGATCTGGGATCACGGCTATGACCGGATCGAGGTCGCCTACAGCGACAGTAGCGCGGACCTCCCGCTGCTCAAGGCAGCCCGCAAGCCGGTCGTGGTCAATCCCAAGGCGTCGCGGGTGGAGCTGTTCCGTCGGTTGCTTCCGCCCGGGACACCGATCCTCAACTGGGGGTGCCCGGGGCGGGCGGGTGATCCGGTGGCATAGCGTTGGGGGTGGCCCTGTGTGCTCGTCTCTCGCGAGGCGGTGTCTCTTGCCAGGCATACGCCGGACGTTGCTGTTTTTGTGTAGGAGCGGCTTCAGCCGCGAGCTCTTGCTGTTGCTGTTGCTTTCAGTAGGAGCGACGTAAGTCGCGATAGGTGCTACGGGTCAGCTTTCGCGACTTACCGGTGGCGGCATGCCGCCACCACTGCTACACAAGCCAGATCAACATCAACAACAACATCAAGATCAAACGCTTCCGCGCTGTCGCGCGGGTTACTTTTGTTACGGCAAAAGGTAACCAAAACCATGGCTCCTGACGCTTGCCGATGCGATACAGCCGCATCGGTGCCCTGCGCTTCTCGCCAAGAAGGGTACGGTGCCCAAACTCGCAAGCTGCGCGCACTCAGACATGGGCACCTTTTCCCCCTTCTTGACTGCGATGCTCGGCAAGCTTTAAGTCACACAGAGCAAGAGCAAGAGCAAGAGCAAGAATCGCGATCAATGCTTTCCGCACCTGACTGACACTGCCCACGCCTGACCGTCATTCCCGCGAAGGCGGGGTCTTTTGGCAGACGCATGTATGTCCATCCAGGGACGTTGTTGTTGATTGCGCCAAAGTCACTGGATTCCTGCTTTCGCAGGAATGACGGTGGACTTGTCGCCATCGTTGTTGGCTTTGGCTTTGGCTTTGGCTTTGGCTTTGGCTTTGGCTTTGGTTTTGTTTTGGTTTTGGCGTTGGCTCTTGCTCTTGCTCTTGCTTTCGCCTCGGCTCTTGACCCTGTGCGGGGTTAAGCAAGCCGAGCACCGGAGCCCAGAGTGGCCGAAGAGGCACCCATGTCTGAGCGCAGCGAGTTTGGGTGCCGTGCCACTTTGGGCTCCGGCGCGCAGGGAACCGGTGACAGCTTCATCGTCACCGGCGTAGCGCCCGTCGCGGATGGTTTTGGTTACTTTTGCCTTGTCAAAAGTGACCCGCGCGAAGCGCGGAAGCGTTTGACCTTTACAGGAAAAAGCAAAGTCAGTGCTTCCCCCGCCTAAGCGGTGGTGACGGACGCAAACACGCAACCGGGCAATCTAACCAGGCGTCTCGATCGCGCCAAGCCCCCCCACAGGTAACGTCAAGCGCCCGCGTCCACGCAAGATGGATTCATGCTTGCCTCAATCGCCCAGCATCTTGATGAAGCGCTGTGACCCGTCGCTGTAGCCGCACTCGCGATAAAACGCATGCGCAGCTTCGCGGCGTGCATTGCTGGTGACCTCGATCCGGTGGATGCCGTGGCGGCGCGACAGCAACTCGACCTCACGCAACAATCGGCGGCCGATACCGCGGCGGGCTTTGTCGGGGGCAACGACCAGCGCGGTGATCCGCGCCAGTTCGGCGCCATGCGCGATCGAATACAGACAGTACAGGGAGATCAGTGCGCAGGCGCGGCCATCGATCTCGGCCAGCAACAGGTGTTGGCGGGGGTCGTGGACGGCGACCGAAATGCGCTCGACCGCTTCGTCCTGGCTGCATGGGTATCCCAGCAGGTCGAGCAGTCGGGCTACATCGCAGGCGTCACCCGTTTCAGCCGCGCGGATGCGGGTGTCGTCGGCTGCTGCCAGGGGCGCGGCCGAGCCCATCGCCTCAGCGCGTGCCGTACAGCACGATGGTCTTGCCGCGTGCGTGAAGCTTGCCTTCTTCCTGCAGTTTCTTGAGCACGCGGCCGGCCATCTCCCGCGAGCAGCCGACCAGACGCGAAATTTCCTGGCGCGAGATGCGCAGCTGCGTGCCTTCCGGGTGGGTCATCGCCTCCGGCTCGCGGGACAGGTCGTGCAATGTGCGGATGATGCGGTCGGTGACGTCCAGGAAGGCCAGGCGTCCGGCCTTGCGGCTGGTATCCAGCAGGCGCCGCGACAGTTGCGCGCCGATCGCCCAGAGCAGCCGGTGTGCATCGGCGGCCAGTGAGCCTTCAAACAACTCGTACATGCGTTCATAGCTGATTTCGGCCAGCTCGCAGGGCGAGCGCGTACGCAGGATCACTTCGCGACGATCTGACTCGATGAACAAGCCCATTTCGCCAACAAACTCGCCGACGCCGAAATATCCGAGCACCAGCTCCCGGCCGTCGCTTTCCTCGGTGATGATGCTGGTCGAGCCCGACACCATGTAATAAAGCGTCCCGGCCGGGTCACCAGGGCGGAATACGTCGGTGCGCGAGGGGTAGCGACGGCGATGGCAATGCGCCAGGAAGCGATCGATCGCAGCCGCGTCGGGCGCAAGCGGGTTCATGGCCGGTTGTGGGACGGCATAGGACATGGGGAGGAGGCGGCGCTCTGGGGGCATCCATGGAGAGTATGCGGTTGTAACGTTCTCGGCAAACCAGGGCGGCCATCCGGGAAGCCGGATTTCTGTTCGGTGGCGCTTTGCCTCATAATTCCGCTCTTACCTGCCGCCGGGATTACTGCCTTGGTCAAGCCGCTCAAGCCGCTGCCGCGCCTGAAATTGCAAGGGTTCAACAACCTGACCAAGGCGCTGTCGTTCAATATCTACGACGTCTGCTACGCCGTATCCGAGGAGCAGCGCCAGCGCTACATCGAGTATATCGACGAAGCCTACAACGCCGATCGCCTCACCCAGATCCTGACCGACGTGGCCGAGATCATCGGCGCCAACATCCTCAACATCGCCCGCCAGGACTATGATCCGCAGGGCGCGTCGGTGACGATCCTGATCTCCGAGGAGCCGGTGGTTGAACGTTCGCAGGCCAAGGGCGTGATCTCCGACGCGGTGGTCGCGCACATGGACAAGTCGCACATCACCGTGCACACCTACCCCGAGACCCATCCGGACAACGGCATCGCGACCTTCCGCGCAGACATCGATGTCGCGACCTGCGGCGTGATCTCACCATTGAAGGCCCTGAACTACCTGATCGAGAGCTTTGAGTCCGACATCGTGGTGATGGACTACCGCGTGCGTGGATTCACCCGCGACATCAAGGGAAAGAAGCACTACATCGACCACAAGATCAACTCGATCCAGGACTACCTGGCGCGCAACGTGAAGTCGCGCTACGAGATGATGGACGTCAACGTCTACCACGAGAACATCTACCACACCAAGATGCACCTGATGGACTTCGACCTGGACCGTTACCTGTTCGAAGAGAAGGCGCGCAACCTGTCGTTCAAGGAGCGCACCAAGATCGAAGCGCGGCTCAAGCGCGAGATCGTGGAGCTTTACCACGGGCGCAATTTGATCGATTGAGTGGGGTATGGATGTGCCTGAAAGGCCGGAAATGCCGGCCTTTTCCGCATTTTTGTAGGAGCGGCTTCAGCCGCGAGCTCTTGATGTGGATATGCCCTTTGCAGGAGCGACGCAAGTCGCGATTGCTCTCCAGGACGCAATCGCGACTTGCGTCGCTCCTGCAAAGGGCATTAGAAGCAAAAGCAGGTCCAGATCAAAAGCTCGCGGCTGAAGCCGCTCCTGCGAAGAGCGGGGCAACGCTGCCCTAGATCCGATACGCAATTGTCTTCATCAATTTCGACGCAGCCGCCATCAGCGTCGGTATCGGCGGCGGCAACAGTCGTGCGCCCTGCGCCTGTGCATTGTCGGCGTGGCGGGCTTCGTCGGCTTTCATGGTTTCAAGGATCGCGCGGCTGCGGTTGTCGGCTTGCGGCAATTGTTGCAGGTGCTGGTCCAGGTGCGCCTCCACCTGGCGCTCGGTTTCGACCACGAATCCCAGGTTCCAGCCATCACCACGCATGCCGGCCAATGCACCGATCGCATAACTGCTTGCGTACCAGACCGGGTTGAGCAGGCTGGGACGGCTGTCGAGTTCGCGCAGGCGGTCGCCGCACCAGGCCAGGTGGTCGGTTTCTTCCTGCGCGGCTTCGAGCAGGTGTTTGCGGGTGCTGGCATCGCGGGCGACCGCGGCCTGGCCGATGTACAGGGCCTGCGCGCAGACCTCCCCGACATGGTTGACGCGCATCAGGCCGGCAGCATGCCGGCGCTCGTCGTCGTCGAGCACGATCTCGGCTTCGCGAAGGCCGGGATTGGCGCGTTCTGCGCGGACGTTGCCAAACACGGTGCCCAAGGCGTTCTGGGCGTCGATCAGCAGACGGTCGAGGGGCGTGAGTTCACGGTTCATGGCTGCAGGCATTGTGCTAGAAATTCCAGCGGGTGCTGCACTGGGAGTGTCGTCCCACCGTTGGCCAGGTGCAGCCGGCAGCCGATATTGGCGCTGAGCAGGCGCGTGGCACCGCTGGCGGCAAGCTGGTCCAGTAGCGGCTGGCGGTATGCCGCCGCACGGCGCGGATCCTCCAGCATGGTGCTGCCTGCCGCCCCGCAGCAGCCAAAACCGGCATCAACGACCACGATGTCCAGCCCCGGCACCCGGGCCAGCAGTGTCCTGGTGGCTGCGTCGCTGTGGACGACGTTGCGCTGGGTGCAGGGCAGGTGCAGGGCCACGCGCAGCGTAGTGTGGCCAAATTGCAGGCGGTCGGCCCGGGCGGCGATGAAATCAATTGCGTCCACGGCCCTGGTGGCTTCCGGCATTGCCGCTGCCACCGCTTCGTGACAGCCGCTGGCCAGGGTGAGCACCGTGCTGTTGGTGGCAAAGACCTCCTGGTTGCGCGCCGAAAGGCTCGCCGCGCTGGCGGTGTTGCCGGCATGGGCGTGCAAGGTGCCGCAACAGGTTTGTCCGTCGGGGATGACGGCGGCGATATCGAGTGCGGCCAGCAGTTGGCTGACGGCGGCCAGCAGCCCGCCTTCGTAGCTGCGAGCGACGCAGCCACGGAACAGGGCAACGGTTTGGGCGGCGGATCCGGCAGCGGGCGCGGCCTGCGCGACGGGCGAGGGCGGCCTGGGCAGGGGGCGCAAGCTGGCCGGGAGCGCGGGGAACAGATTCCGGTACAGGCCCAACAACCGTTCCATCGATGCCGGCCGGGCCGCAAGCCACTCCAGCCCGCGTTGGCGCCAGCCAGCGTCTCGCCGGGTGCGCTGGCGGCTGCGCGCCTGTACCAGCAGGGCGCCATACTGGACATTGGCCGGACAGACTGCCTCGCAGTTGCGGCACCCCAGGCACTGGTCGAGATGACGGTCGCCGGCGGCGGTGGGCGGGACTGTTTCCAGCGCCCAGGCCCTGGACAGGGCAATCCGCCCGCGCGGGGACTCGGCTTCGGTGCGTGCAAATCGATAGGTGGGGCACGCTGGCAGGCACAGGCCGCACTGGACGCATTGATCGGCCAGCGCCACCAGCGGATCCTTGCCCGAGGGCGCAGGCGCGGTGGGGCTGGACGCCATTGGGGCAAGGTTTGGCGCGGCCACGGGCATCGCTGGCGATGCTAGCACGCAGTCCGGCGCGGATGCCGGGGTGACTTGCGGGGGACGGCAGGGGCCGGTATCATTCCGCCTCTTAAGTTCCGCAAACACTCCGCACGCACAGCGCGAGGCAAAGTTCCGACGGCCATGGCCGATCCGGAATCCGCCCGACAAGGGACCCACACAGAAGCCGCCATGAAGACTTTCAGCGCCAGAACATATGTAGCAAAGCCCGAAACCGTCGAGCGCGACTGGTACATCGTCGATGCTACCGACAAGACCTTGGGTCGCCTTTGCGTAGAGCTGGCACGTCGCCTGCGCGGCAAGCACAAGCCGGTCTATACCCCGCACGTGGACACCGGTGACTATCTGATCGTGATCAATGCCGAGAAGATCGCCGTCACCGGCAAGAAGCTGCAGGACAAGATGTATTACCGGTTTACCGGTTACGTCGGAAACCTCAAGTCCGAAACCCTGGGGCAGGCGCTGGAGCGCCACCCCGAGCGCGTCATCGAGACCGCGGTCAAGGGCATGCTGCCCAAGAATCCGCTGGGTCGCGCGATGTACCGCAAGCTCAAGGTCTACAAGGGCGCGGACCACCCGCATGCCGCCCAGCAGCCTCAAGTCCTGGAACTCTAGATCATGGCCCTTCAGCACAATTACGGCACCGGCCGTCGCAAGTCTTCCACTGCCCGCGTGTTCCTGCGCAAGGGTGACGGCAAGATCACCATCAACGACCGTCCGATCGAGGAATTCTTCGGCCGCGAGACCGCGCGCATGATCGTGCGCCAGCCGCTGGAACTGACCCAGTCGACCGACAAGTTCGACGTCAAGGCCACCGTGCTTGGCGGCGGGACCACCGGCCAGGCCGGTGCGATCCGCCTGGGCATCGCCCGCGCGCTGGTTGACTACGACGAGTCGCTCAAGTCCGAGTTGCGCAAGGCGGGCCTGATGACCCGCGACGCACGCGAGGTCGAGCGCAAGAAGGTCGGCCTGCACAAGGCGCGTCGCGCTACCCAGTTCTCCAAGCGTTAATCCCGCTGGCGTTGATCGCGCTGGGCGCCGAAGTGCGCCACGTGGAAGTTTGGAAGTACACCGCGGCGCATGGATGTGCCGCCCGCCAACAAGCGTATGCTTGATGGTGGGAGCGGGTCAGGCTTGGCCTGGCACGCGACGTCAGGATCAACCCGGGACGGGTTGATCCCTGACGACAACATAGCCCCGTCGCCAAGCGGTAAGGCACCTGACTCTGACTCAGGCATTCGGAGGTTCGAATCCTTCCGGGGCTGCCATACACGATCCGGCGTCGCCTGCGATCCGGTCACGAAAAACCCGCCCACCGGCGGGTTTTTTGTCGCCACGGATTGGGCTTTGGGCAGGAACGGTTTCAGCCGCGAGCGCTTGCCTTGGCTGCTGCCGTTGTAGGAGCGACGTCAGTCGCGATCCGATGCCTCGGAGAAATCACCTCTGACGTCTCGCTGCCGTACAGGCAGGTGTAGCAAAGGCCCGCGACCAAGCCGCTCCTGCAACCGCCTACAATGGGGCATTCGTTCGCCGCACAACATACGAGGTCACCACATGAAACTTGGATCCCTGAAAGAAGGCGGCCGCGACGGCACCCTGATCGTCGTCTCCCGCGACCTGTCGCTGGGCGTGCGCGCCACTGGTATCGCGCCGACGCTGCAGCGTGCGCTCGAGGACTGGTCCAACAGCGCTCCCCGGCTCAACGCATTGTCAGACGCGCTCAACGACGGCAGCGCCGATGGTGCCTTCGATATCGACATGGCGCAGCTGGCCGCGCCGTTGCCCCGAGCCTATGAATTCCTGGACGGCAGTGCCTACCTACCGCATGTCGCGCGCGTGCGTCGTGCGCGTGGTGCGGAAGTCCCCGAGAGTTTTTACACCGATCCGTTGATGTACCAGGGCACCAGTGCCGGCTTCCTTGGCCCGCGCGACCCGGTCAAGGTGTCCAGCGAAGACTACGGCATCGACCTGGAAGCCGAGATCGTGGTGGTCACCGACGACCTGCCGATGGCGGTCACGCCGGAGCAGGCCGCCGGACACATCCAGCTGGTCGGGCTGGTCAACGACGTCTCGCTGCGCAACCTGATCCCGGGCGAGCTGGCCAAGAGTTTTGGTTTCCTGCAGTCCAAGCCGCGCTCGGCGCTGTCACCGGTGTTCGTGACGCCCGACGAGCTGGGGGACGCCTGGAAGGACAGCAAGCTGCACCTGCCGATGCTCACCCACGTCAACGGCGAGTGGTTTGGTGCGCCCGAAGCCGGTGTCGACATGCAATTCAATTTCGCGCAACTGGTCGCGCATGCAGCCAAGACGCGGCCGCTGTCGGCCGGCACCATCATTGGTTCGGGCACCATCGCCAACGAGGACACCACCTTGGGCGCATCGTGCTTCGCCGAGCGGCGTACGGTCGAGGCTTTGGCCGAGGGAAAGCCCAGGACGCCGTTCATGGCCTTTGGCGACCAGGTGCGGATCGAGATGTTGGACAAAAAGGGCGTCAGCATCTTCGGTGCCATCGAACAGCGCATCGAGCGCCAGGCCGCGCCCTGATCGCGTCGGCGTAGGCCATGGTGCGACCAGCGGTCGTTCACGATAGCGCCATGCAGGCTATGGTGGATTGCCAGCAACCAGGTGCCGCATCCGGTAGCCAGGCCGCCCGGGTGCATGCCGTCTGGATTACGTGCTGCCCGGCATCCACCCCATCTGCTCAAAGGGCCTGTGGCGGCGGTTTCCAGATCGAGCTCGAACCTTGATGGAGCCAACTATGGATCGATTGCGTCTGTACTCGTATTGGCGATCAAGCGCTGCGTATCGCGTGCGTATTGGTCTGAACCTCAAAGGGTTGGCATACGAGACCGTCCCCGTGCACCTGGTGCGCGACGGCGGCGAGCAGCACTCCGATGCCTTCCGCGAAACCAATCCGCAACGGCTGGTGCCGGTGCTTGAGCATGGGCATCGGATGATGCGGCAGTCGGTGGCGATCCTGGAGTACCTGGATGAGGTGTGGCCCTCGCCGCCGCTGCTGCCGGCGACCGCACGCGAGCGTGAGCGTGTCCGTGCCCTGGCGCACCTGATCGCCAGCGACGTGCACCCGCTCAACAACCTGCGCGTGCTGCAATATTTCGAGCGTGACTGGAACGTGCCGCAAGGCGAACGCGAGGTCTGGGTGCGGCACTGGATCGACGAAGGCTTTGGCGCATTCGAGGCCTTGCTGCTGGACCATCCGTCCACCGGCGATTTCTGCGACGGTGATACCCCGACGCTGGCCGACTGCTGCCTGGTGCCGCAGATCTACAATGCGCGCCGTTTTGGCATGACGCTGGAGCAATACCCCAACATCACCCGGGTCGAAGCCGCCTGCCTGGCGCATCCAGCCTTCGACGCGGCGCGTCCGGAAATGCAGCCTGACGCGCCTAAATCTTGATGGAGAGCGCGCCTGATCACGACCGTGCCTGATCCATAGCGTGCGCGATCAAGAGTCGCCCTGATCAAGGGCAGCCCTGACCTGGACAAGTCCCGTGGCAGCGCCGCCACGGGAATGCGGCGGTCAAAATGATCGCGCTCAGAGGTCAGGTTTCACTCGACGCATCATTGAACACGTCCGCATAAGGATCGTGCGCACCGGATCCGCCCTCGGACAGCCGGAACTTGAGGGCAAGCCCATCGCGTGAGTCGGCCGCCTTCAGCGCCTCCTCCTTCTCGATCTTGCCGTCCTTGTACAGGCGGAACAGGCACTGGTCGAAGCTCTCCATGCCTTCCTGAAGCGACTCCTCCATCGCCTGCTTGATCTCGTGGACCTGCCCGCGGCGCAGCAGGTCGCGGATCATCGGCGTGTTGATCAGCACCTCGGCGGCCGGCATCCGGCGCCCATCCTTACCCACCACGAGGCGCTGCGAGACGATCGCGCGCAGGTTGAGCGCGACGTTCATCAGCACGTTCTTGTGCGCGCCCTCGGGGAAGAAGTTGAGGATGCGCTCGATGGTCTGGTCGGCGTTGTTGGAATGCAGCGTCGCCAGGCAGATGTGACCGGTTTCGGCAAACGCGATCGCCGCTTCCATGGTCGTGGCGTCCAGGATCTCGCCGATCAGGATCACGTCCGGCGCCTCGCGCATCGCGTTCTTGAGCGCGTTGTGGAAGGCGTGCGTGTCCAGCCCGACTTCGCGCTGGTTGACGATCGACTTCTTGTGCTTGTGCAGGTATTCGATCGGGTCCTCGATGGTGAGGATGTGGCCCGAGGTGGTGCTGTTGCGGTGGTCGATCATGGAGGCCAGCGTCGTGGACTTGCCCGATCCGGTCGAACCCACCAGCAGCACCAGCCCGCGCGGGGCCATGATGATTTCCTTGAGCACCTGCGGCAGCTGCAGCTCCTCGATCGAAGGGATCACGCTACGGATCGCGCGGATCACCATGCCGACCTCGCCGCGCTGCTTGAACACGTTGACGCGGAAGCGTCCCGAGTCCTGCAGGGCGATGGCCATGTTCATCTCCAGGTCGCGCTCGAACTGCGGCACCTGGCCCTCGTCCATCAGCGAGTAGGCGATTTTCTTGACCATGCCCGGGGGCAGGCCGGTATTGCCAAGCGGATAAAGCTTGCCCTCGACCTTGATGTAGACCGGCGCACCGGTCGTCAAGAACATGTCGGAGGCGTTTTTCTCCGTCATCAGCTTCAGGAAATAGCCGATATCCATTCACGGACCCTCGTTGATCAGCGCGCTATGGTTGCGCCATCGTTGCGTGCAACACGTCGCTGGTGAAAAATGGCCGCGTGACGCCCCTTCGTCCCGGCAACCCCCATATGAATACAAGCTTCGCACACTATCGCCTTGCACAGCTTGCCAAGGCCCGATCTTACGTCACCCGTGCATGCGCGGTGTTCCCGGCAGGCGGACTGCTCCTGGCCTGCCTGCTGCTGGCAGCGTGCGCGACCCTGCCGCCCCCTACCGGCGAGCTTGCCGCCGCCCAGCAGGCCGTCAGCCGCGCCACGGATGCCGACGCCGACCAGTACGCGCCGCAGGACATCACCAGCGCACGCGCGGAACTTGCGCAGGCGCAGGCGGCGATGGCCAAGGGTCGCCAAGCCGATGCCCGGAGCCTGGCAGTGCGGGCTGCTGCGGCTGGCGAGCTTGCGTATGCGCAAAGCCACGCCAGCACGCTGCGCCAGGCCTACCAGCAGCGCCAGCAGCAGATTGCGGACCTGCGCAGCACATTGCAGATGGGCGCCGACGATACGGTAGGCGCGTTGCCCGCGCCGGCAGGTTCCGGCACGGACGGCCTGACGACCCCGGCCATGCGACTGCAGGCATTGGAGGCCGACCCGCAGCTGGCGGGACTGGCATCCTATGAGCGCCTGCAGGCGCGCCAGGCACTGGATGCGCAGGCAACGGCGCGCAGCAGCCAGCGCGCCAATGCGCTGGTCGTCGCCGAGCGCAGGGTCTCGATTGCGGAACTGGCCGCCCGCAGCGCCTACATCGAGCGTGCCACCGTCCGACTGGACCGCGAGCGCAGCGACTTGCTGGTCGAAGCCAGCCGCCGCGACGCCGAGCGCGCCCGCCAGGAGGCCGAGCGCCTGCGCGTGCAGGCACAGATCCAGGCCGAGGAGACACAACGCCTGCGCGAACAAGCCGATGCCGATGCCGTCGCCCGCCAGCAGGCCGAGGACGTGATCATCGATGTCGGAGGCAAGCAGGCCGCCAAGCTCAAGGCGGCACGCAAGCGCGAGGCCGAGTTGGCCCGCCAGGAGGCCGAACTTCGCGCTGCCCAAAAGGCCGCAGAAGCAGGGGCTGACGACGGTGGCGGGGCGGAGTGAAATCGCTTGGGAGTTGGCTTTGAAACTGCATTGTCAAGGTGAGCCGGGTTGATCGCAGAATTAGGTTAATTTGTTGTTAATCAACAGGTTGGACGGGAAGGCTGGCATTTCCTGCATCCAGCTGAAGCGGTGTGAACCGGCAAGGCAAGCGGCTGACAAAACACCCTTGCCGACATCAGGACACAGGAGTAGGGTCGAAGCATGGACGGTGCGGATCATCGCTTTCGTCCGGTGATCGAGGCCTGCCATGACCCAAGTGTTTGATGATCGGGAGCCAGTCGCCGCGAGCCAGGGACTTTCAGCAGTCCGGCCCGCAAGGTCTGCCGATGTGGGACTTGGCGATTTGAAGGACTCTGGCCCAGGACTCCGGATCGTGTGCAAGCTCAACCGTTCCAACCCAACGCCTCGTGCCTCCCGGCCCGGGGCGTTGTCGTTTCCGGCCCAACCCGAATTCCAATCCCAACCCGACCCCGACCCCCAACCGACCCGGCGGTGGCAATGATCTGACGGTACCGGCCGGGCTATTGATCGGGATTTACCCCACGCGCCATGCATGCGCGCGTCACGCAACCAGGAGGATTTCCATGTTTGAAGGGCAACCCCAGGCGGAAGTCGAAGCGTTGATCCAGGACAACAGTGAGTTCAAGACCCTGTATCACCGCCACAAGAAGCTCAATCGGCAGGTGCTGGACGCCGAGCTGGGCGTGATGGCAGTCAACAACACCACCTTGGCGGAGATGAAGCGCGAGAAACTCGCCGCCAAGGACCGATTGACCCGCATGTACGAGAAGCTCCACCACTGAGGTAACGACACGAGCCTGCTTCAACCCGGATTGCTCCACCAGGCCCATACGCGGGCGGCGGCGTTTCCCTCGTCGGTCGCCGCCGTCCGCGGTTTCCTGGCTGCCCATCGAGCAGCGATCCGGGCAGGAATGAACCGGCCCAAATGCGCTGTCAATGGCCTTGCAAGCGTATGTCCGGGTTGGTGGGACTGTCGTTCCCACGTTCATGGGCATGTCGCATGGACAGTCCAACCCGGGTGGCCGACCGGGCGCCGGCCTGACATTCCGCCGTAGGCGACCGATAATGGGGTGAGGCCGTCCAACTCACGGCCCGTGAGCCGTGCATGACGTCCCAGCCTTCCCCGCCTTCCCCGCCCCAGTCTTCCTCCATCCACCAGTCCGTGCTCGACCTGGTCGGTGACACACCCATCATCCAGGCCCAGCACCTGGAAACGGGTCCCTGCACCCTTTACCTCAAGCTGGAAAGCCAGAACCCCGGCGGTTCGATCAAGGATCGCATTGGTCTGTCGATGATCGAAGCGGCGGAGAAGCGTGGTGACATCAAGCCAGGCGACACCCTGGTCGAAGGCACCGCCGGCAACACCGGGATTGGTTTGGCGCTGGTCGCGCAGCAGAAGGGCTACAAACTGATCCTGGTGGTCCCGGACAAGATGAGCCGGGAAAAGATCTTCAACCTCAAGGCGATGGGCGCGCAGGTGATCCTGACCCGCTCGGACGTGGCCAAGGGCCACCCTGACTACTACCAGGACCTGGCTGCGAAGATTGCGCAGGACACCTCGGGCGCATATTTCATCAACCAGTTCGGTAATCCCGACAACCCGGCTGCGCATGAGTTCGGCACCGGACCTGAAATCCTGCGGCAGATGGGTGGCGACGTCGATGCCGTGGTGTTCGGTTGCGGCAGCTCCGGCACCATGACCGGCTTGTCGCGCTGTTTTGCTGAAAAATCGCCTAAAACCGAACTAATCCTGGCTGACCCCGTCGGCTCGATCCTGAGCGAGTACATCAACGAGGGCACGCTCAGCGACAAGTCGGCCAGCTGGATGGTCGAAGGCATCGGCGAGGATTTCCTGCCGACGATTTCCGACTTCAGCCGGGTCAAGAAAGCCTATGCGGTCAGTGACAAGGAAAGCTTCCTGACCGCGCGCATGCTGCTGGAAAAGGAAGGCATCCTGGGTGGCTCCTCGACCGGCACGCTGCTGGCGGCGGCGCTGAAATATTGCCAGGAGCAGACCGAACCCAAGCGCGTGCTGGTGTTCGTCTGCGATACCGGCAACAAGTACCTGTCCAAGATGTACAACGATTACTGGATGCTGGACAACGGCTTCCTGGAGCGCGCGCCGACCGGCGACCTGCGCGACCTCATCCTGCGCCCGTTCGAGCTGCGCGACACCGTTGTTGCCGGTCCCAACGACCTGTTGGTGACGGCCTACCAGCGCATGAAGCTGTACGACGTGTCGCAATTGCCGGTGATGGAAGGCGACAAACTCGTCGGCATCGTCGACGAGTCAGACGTGCTGCTGCACGTGTACGGCGACGAGGACCGCTTCCGCGACCCGGTGTCCACGGCCATGGTCAGCAAGCTGGAGCGGCTGGACGTCAAATCACCGGTCGAGGCGCTGCTGCCGGTGTTCGACCGGGGGCAGGTGGCGATCGTGACCGACCAGGAGAAATTCCTTGGTCTGATCACCCGCATCGACTTGCTGAACTATTTGCGGCGTCGCGTGCAGTAATAAAGCCGGGGCAGGCACAGCCGCGATGTTAGAATCGCCGGCTTGATCCGCAGGTTCAGCAGGTCCAAAACATGAACAAAAACAACGGTAAAGCCGCCTCCAGTGCGCCGCGACAGGGCTTGGCCACCCTGGCGATCCATGGTGGCCAGCACGTCGATCCGAGCACGGGCGCGGTGATGCCACCGATCTACGCGACCAGCACCTACGCCCAGTCCAGTCCGGGCGTACACCAGGGCTTCGAATACTCGCGCAGCCACAACCCGACGCGCTATGCCTACGAGCGCTGCGTGGCGGCGCTGGAAGGCGGCACCCGCGGCTTCGCTTTCGCCTCCGGGATGGCGGCGATTTCGACGATCCTGGAGTTGCTGGACAGCGGTGACCATGTCGTCGCGATGGATGACCTGTACGGTGGCAGCTACCGGCTGTTCGAGCGCGTGCGCAAGCGCACTGCCGCGCTGGACTTCAGCTACGTCGACCTGACTGACCCGGCAGCGTTCGAAGCGGCGATCACGTCCAAGACCAGGCTCGTCTGGGTCGAGACCCCGACCAACCCGATGCTCAAGGTCGTGGACCTGGCCGCGATTTCGGCCATCGCCAAGAAGCATGGGCTGGTCATGGTGGTCGACAACACCTTCGCCTCGCCGATCCTGCAGCGCCCGCTGGAACATGGCGCCGACATCGTGATGCATTCGGCCACCAAGTACCTCAATGGCCACTCCGACATGGTCGGCGGCATCGCCGTGGTTGGCGACAACACCGAGCTGGCCGAGCAGATGGCGTTCCTTCAGAATTCCATCGGCGCGGTGCAGGGCCCGTTCGACAGCTTCCTTGCACTGCGCGGCCTGAAGACCTTGCCGCTGCGGATGCGGGCGCATTGCGAAAACGCGCAGGCGCTGGCCGAGTTCCTGCAGACGCATGCGGGGATCGAGAAGGTCATCTATCCGGGCCTGAAATCGCACCCACACCACGCGCTGGCGGGACGGCAGATGGATGGCTTCGGCGGCATGCTGTCGATCTGCCTGAAGGGTGGTCTCGATGCCGCGAAACGCTTCTGCGAGCGCACGGAACTGTTCACCCTGGCCGAGTCATTGGGTGGCGTGGAAAGCCTGGTCAACCATCCTGCCTTGATGACGCATGCGTCGGTGCCGGTCGAGCGCCGCGCCGCACTGGGTATCGACGACAACCTCGTGCGACTATCGGTGGGTATCGAATCCATCGATGACCTGCTTGCCGATGCCAGCAGGGCCATCCCGGATTGAGCAGGGCGATGACCCCGCCACCAGCGGCGACTGGATGCGCCGACCGCAAACGCATCCTGGCGGTGGTAGGTACGCGTCCGGAGGCCATCAAGATGGCCCCGGTGATCAGTGCGCTGAAAGCAACCCAATGGGCGGACGTGCGGGTGCTGGCGACCGCGCAGCATCGGCAGATACTCGACCAGGTGCTCGAAGCGTTCAGCATCGTTCCCGACGTGGACCTGGACATCATGTCGCCCGGGCAGTCCCTGCCGGAGCTGACAGCACGGCTGCTTGCGCGCATGGACGCCGTGCTTGACGACGAGCGGCCGGATGTCGTCCTCGTCCAGGGCGATACCACGACGGTGATGGCGACGGCCATGGCGGCGTTCTACCGCCAGATAAGCGTAGGTCACGTCGAAGCAGGCCTGCGCACCGGGGATATCTACAATCCCTTCCCGGAGGAAATGAACCGCATCGTTGCCGGGAGGCTGTCACGCTGGCACTTCGCGCCGACTTCAGGGGCGCGGGACAACCTCATCGGGGAAGGGTTCGGTGCGTCTTCGATCCACGTCACCGGCAATACGGTGATCGATGCGCTCCTGCAGGTCGCCAAGCATGATCATCCGCTGCCGGTCGGCATCCCGGCCGACAAGCGGATGATCCTGGTCACGGCCCATCGTCGAGAAAACTTTGGTGCGCCATTTCGCGAGATATGCCAGGGCATCCGCGACCTGGCCGATCTCCACGACGATATCCATGTCCTTTATCCCGTGCACCCCAACCCCAATGTCGCAGGCCCGGCCTACGAGGTCCTGTCCGGGCACGAGCGGATCACGTTATGCGCGCCGATGGATTACCTGCCGTTCGTCAGTGCGATGAGCCGCGCGCATCTGATCCTGACCGATTCCGGTGGTGTCCAGGAAGAAGCCCCGGCCCTGGGCAAACCCGTCCTGGTCATGCGCAGCGAGACCGAACGGCCCGAGGCGATCTGGGCCGGCGTCGTGAAACTGGTGGGTCCACGGCGGGCGTCGATCGTCGCGGAGGCATCACGCCTGCTCGATGACGCCCAGGCCTATGCAAGCATGGCCAAGGGCATCTCACCCTATGGCGACGGCCATGCCGCGCGGCGCATTGCCGATATCCTGAGGCAGGACCTGTACGGCTTGCCTGCGACGCATGCCGACGTTGCAAAGTCATCCACGCAGGAAGGCCATGGCGCATAGAGCACCCTCAGCCAGCGATGCAAGCGAGCAAGTCAGCGCCGGCTTCATCGTGCTTGGCATGCACCGAAGCGGCACGTCGGTGCTGGCCCGCTTGCTGCAAGCTTCCGGGGCGAGTCCGGGTGATCGACTGGTCCCGGGTAGCCAGGGCAACGAGGACGGCCATTTCGAGGATGCATTCGCCGTCGAGACCAACGAGCGCTTGCTGTCTGCCCTGGGATATCGTTGGGATGACGTGCGTCCGCTACCCGGCGACTGGATGCAGTCGGATGCCGCGGCTACCGCACGACTGGAAATAAGGGATTACATCCGTTCCTGCCTGGCGAGGCATCGTGTCTGGCTGATCAAGGACCCCCGCATGTGCCTGGTCGCCGACGTCTGGCTGGGCGCGCTGGCCGACGAGGGTGTAGGCCATTCGGTGGTGCTGCTTGGACGTCATCCCCTGGAAGTGGCCCGGTCGCTGGCGGTTCGCGACGGCATGGCCACGGGCAAAGCCATGCTGTCGTGGCTGCGTCATGTCCTGGCCGCTGAGCAGGCGACCCGGGATTCGCCCCGGATCTTCCTGACCTACGACCAGTTGCTGTCCGACACAGACGGCGCGATCCATCGGATCCGGCAGCTTCCCGGGGGCAGCCGCCTGCACTCGGCACGGGCTGCCGATGGCATCGTGCGTCCGGAAAAGCGCCATCACGAACACCTGGATTCCGCCTTGCCCGGTCCGGTTGCACTTGCGTGGCAGGCGCAGCAGGCCGCGGTATCCGGACCCGCGGAGCTGCAGTTCGATCGCGCGAATTCGGCACTGCAGCAGGCGGACGCGTTGTTCACGCCCGTGGTGCGGGAGCTCTCCCGCGATCAAACCCTGCTATGGGAACGCACTGCGCGCGCCGAAGCGCTCGTCGCCGATACCGCGCATCGTGAGCGCCAGGAGGACAAGACCACTGCATTGACCGATTTGTGCACGGCGTTCATGGCGTTTCGCGACAGCAACACGGCTGCGCTGACCGACCTCTCCCGGGCTTTCATGCGATCCCAGGAGGATATTCCAAGGCTGCATGGCGAGCTCTCGCAGTCGCGTGCGCAGGTGGCAATGCTGGAAGGCGAGCTCTCGCAGCTGGAAGTCGAGCGTCGATCGCTCGTCGGCGACGCGTTGCGCCTGAATGCCAGGCTGCAAGCCCTGCAGCACGATTCCGATTTGCTGCAGGACGTTCGCAACAGCCTCTCCTGGCGGATTACCAGGCCGATGCGGGTCTTCAGGCGCCTGCTGTCCAATCCAGGAGAGCGCGAAAAGCTGCGTGCATGGTGCGCGTTGAAAATGGCAAACATGCGCTTCTTGCCACCAGGGCTGCGCAAGCGCATGCGGGGATCGGTGTCGGCGCCTGTCGACATGACTGGCCTGGACTCGGAAGATCCAGCGAACAGCTTGTCGGGGCAGGGCCGGTGGCGGATCGAACCGGAGATCCAGGTCAAGCCCGCGCCAGCACGCGTCGATCGCCCCGATGTGTTCGTGTGGGCGGTCATCGATTGGCATTTCCGCATGCAGCGGCCGCAACACCTTGCAAGGTCATTGGCGGCTGCGGGCCACCGCGTGTTCTACATCTCCAACAACCTTGCCGATGCGAGGCGCAAGGGGTTCCGCATCGAGTCGCTCGACGAGCAAGGCCGCCTGTTCCAGGTCAACCTGAATGTCGAGGGTGCGCCCACGATCTACCACGACGTGCCCGGGGCATCGACGATTGCCCAGCTGCGGGCCAGTGTCGGAGAGCTGATGCAATGGGCCGACAGTGATGGCGGCTATTGCATCGTCCAGCATCCCTTCTGGTCCTGTACCGCTACGGCGATGCCGGGATCCGCGCTGCTTTACGATTGCATGGACCACCACGCCGGATTCGAGAACAACGCCCCCGATGTGCTTGCAGCGGAGCAGAAGCTGATTTCCGACGCCGACCTGCTGATCGTGACCTCGACATGGCTCGACGAGGCATTGGCACCTGTCAACGGACACCGCGCGCTGATCCGCAACGGCACGGAATTCGCCCACTTCGACCAGCGTCCCGACCGTGTGTTCAAGGACCGGGCCGGCAGGAAGATCATTGGCTACTACGGTGCCATCGCCGAGTGGTTCGACGTCGAGCTCGTCAGGGCTGTCGCTGTGCGCTTCCCCGATTGCCTGGTGTTGCTGGTGGGCAACGATACGGCCGGTGCGGCTGAAACACTGGACGGCCTGGACAATGTCGTCTTCATCGGAGAAGTGCCCTACGCCGAACTTCCCTACTATTTACATGCGTTCGATGTCGCGCTGCTTCCATTCCGTGTCATCGAGCTGACGCTGGCGACCAATCCGGTCAAGGTCTATGAGTACCTGAGTGCCGGCAAGCCGGTTGTGTCCGTCAACCTTCCCGAGATCGCGCAGTTTGGCCCACTGGTCTACCGGGCAGACAGCCAGGAGGCCTTCCTGGACGCCGTACGGGTGGCGATCACGGAGCCGGCCGCCGATGACGTGATACAGGCGCGCAAGGACTTCGCTTCCGAGCAAACCTGGGACCACCGCGCCCTGCAGCTGGACCAGGCGATCGCCGGGCTGCCCGCGCCCATGGTCAGCGTCATCGTCCTGACCTACAACAACCTTGAGTTCACCAAGGCATGCCTGCGCAGCCTGGAAGAGCAGAGCAATTGGCCGCAGTTGGAGATCATTGTCGTGGACAATGCATCCAGCGATGGAACCCGGGAGTACCTGCTGGACTGGGCGGCAGGCGACGGTCATCGCAGGGCGATCCTCAACGACAGCAACCTGGGGTTTTCCGCAGGCAACAACGTCGGGCTCGCAGCTGCTTCGGGCGACTACCTCATCCTGCTCAACAACGACACCTGTGTCACGCCCAACTGGATTCGCACCCTGGTCAACCATCTCAAGCGGAATCCGGACATCGGGATCCTCGGGCCGGTGACCAACAACATCGGCAACGAGGCGCGCATCGAGGTCCAGTACGATGGCATGGAGCAGATGCGGGCGGTCGCCGCGGCATACACCCGGCGCCACATCGGTGAGCTCAGGCCCATCCGGACGGTCGCGTTCTTCTGCGTGGCCATGCCCCGGTCAACCTACGAAAAGGTCGGACCCCTGGACGAGGACTTCGGCGTCGGTTTCTTCGAGGACGACGACTATTGCAGGCGGGTCGCACAAGCCGGGCTGGAAGTGGCCTGCGCCGAGGACGTCTTCGTCCACCACCATCTTTCCGCAAGCTTCGACAAGGTCAAGGCCGAAACCCGCCAGCAACTCTTCCTTCGCAACAAGGCGCTGTACGAGGCCAAGTGGGGTGAATGGGAGCCGCATGCCTACCGCCCGTCACTGCGTGAACCACAGTAGCGGGTTCTGCGCGCGCCACGCCAACCACCACGGTTTTCCAGGAATTGATCGTCGATGAGACATGTCATCTGCCATTACCACATCTACAAGAACAGCGGCACGACGTTCGACGGCATGCTGTCGGCGAACTTCAATGAGCGGCATATCTGTTTTGACGGGCCATTCCCGTTTTTCGCCATCCCGCAACGCGAACTCGGCAAGATCATCCAGAGGCATCCATCGGTCGTGGCGTTCTCTTCGCACCAGATTTCGCTGCCTGTTCCCGCCTCGATCGATTTCAACGTCCTGCCGGTGGTCTTCATCCGGCATCCACTCCTGCGCGCCTTGTCGATATACAAGTTCAAGCGCGAAGAGCGCGATGGCACGCGGACCAGCGTCAACGCCCAAGCGATGGAGTTCGATGCCTGGTGCATGCACACCTTGAAAAGCCATCAGGAAAGCCCGCATATATCGAACGCGCAGACACGCATGCTAGGAGGGACGTACGGCCAGCCTGCGTTGTCCAAGCGCACCGCCACAGGTATGACTTATGACGTGCACCAGGCGCGGCGCAATCTCGCCAGCGTCGAGTTGGTGGCCCGGACCGAATATTTCGCACAGGACGTCGCCAGGTTCCACGACGTGCTCGCCACCTATGGCATTGAATTCTGCGTACAGGACACCACGCCGAAAAACGTGACGGCCAGCGACTTCGAGCAGACCGTGACACAACGCCTGGAGCAACTCGCCGAACTGCTGTCTGATTCCACGCACCAGGCCCTCACCGCTGCCAACCAGCAGGATCTCGCCCTGTACGACGAGGTGTCGCGGCGGATGCGCTAGGTGCGCGCTGCTGGGCGGATGGTGTTATTGCGCCACGATTTCGGCCAGGAGAGTGCGGTCGGCCTGGTCCCTTAACCTGAAGATCATCCCAGGCCTCACCCATTGCCCCGCCTTCCTGCTGCCCTTGCTCCCACCAGTGCACATGACTTGCTCCTCGGCGTCCTGTGATTTGGCGACGGTCAGCGAGGTGTGGCCAATGTTGAAGTCTGCGACATCCCACGCCAGCACGGGGGGCGTTCCCGCGGCCGCGTTGTGGTCATCAGGCACCTGCCAAAGCACGCAATGGCCGGCAGGGATCGGAAGTCGTGCACGTGGACTGGCGTTTTGTTGCTGCCTGATGGCCGCATTCTGGTCAGCCCGCACTTGCGCGTCGTAGGCATCGAGCACTTCGCCAGTCGCGCCCACCTGGCGGATCGCCCCGTCTTCCAGCCAGACACACTGGTTGGTGATGCGGCGCAGCAGCTGGTTGTTGTGCGATGCGATCACGCTGATGCTCGATGACTCGATCACGCTGTTCATGCGGGCAATGACTTTTTCCTGGAACGAAGCATCTCCCGCGCCGATCCATTCGTCCATGACCAGGATGTCATGGCTGAAGGTCGTCGTGATAGCAAACGCCAATCGCAGGGCCATCCCCTGGGAGTACGCGTGCAATGGCATCGCCAAGTAGGAGCCAAGCCCGGTGAAATCTGCTATCTCAGGGATTGCAGCGGCAATCTGGCTCCGGCTCCTGCCCGCCATCAGCCCCTTGAGGAAGATGTTCCTGTAGCCGGTCGCTTCCTGTCGAAAACCGACAGACATGTTGAAGATGCCGGAAATCTGCCCGCTGGCTTGCACCGTCCCCTGTTGCGGCGGATAGAGTCCGGCCAGGACGCGCAGCAACGTCGACTTTCCGGACCCGTTATGTCCCACGATGCCAAGCCGCGCGCCTGCCTCCAGGTCGACGGATACGTCATCGAGTGCGCGAATGGAAGGTTTACCGCGAAACATGACGGGTGTGCCGCCAAGATGATCTCCACGACGCAGTCCGACGTTGGCGACCGTCGCAGGATCTGCTGGGAAGTAGAGACTGACGCCGTTGGCCCGCAGATACATTTCAGATCCAGTACACGACATTGAGGCGTGTGCGCGCGTAGGTGAAGAAGCCCAGCGGAAGACCGATGAGGTTGATGAGCAGGACGATGCGCCAGCTTTCCCAGGGAATCGTGCCGTAGATCAACGGCTCGCGCACGATCGCGATGAAATGGGAGATCGGGTTGAAATTGGCGATCATGGCCAGGCGGCCGCTGGTCGATGGCATCCAGAGGATGGGGGTAGCGAAAAATATCAGTCGCATCGCCGTCTGCACGGCGTGGTGGAGATCCCGGAAGCGGACGCAAAGTGGGGCCAGGATCGCGGCCACCCAAAGAGACGCGACGAGGTACGCGGCAAGTGCTGGCACGGCCGACAGCATGCCCAGGTTCCAGGGCGTGGGCTTCCAGTAAAGCGCCAGCAACATGACGACCAGGATCATCATGAAGGTCAGCCAGTTGCGAAAGACTGCCTGCAGGAGATAGACCGGATAGGGTGTCGAAGTCCCCAGGATCCAGGGGCGGGCGTGGATCAGCGCCGTGCATGCATCCATGACCACGGAACTGATATACGTCCAGAGGCCGAATCCAAACGTCACGAACAGGCCGAACTCGGTTGCCGATACAGCCGTCATCTGGCCGAAGATCGTGATCTTGACGATCACGAACAACACGAACGACAACACGACCCAGAGCAGGCCGAACACCGTGCGCCGATAGCGGTCGCGCAGGTCTTCCAGCGCCAGGTTGCTCCACAGGGGCGCTCGCTTCAGCGAAACCACCCAATCAAGGGCCGCGGCGCCCGATCGCGATCCGTGGGGGAAAGACTCGGTGTGGGCCGGTTTTTTCTGGTCGCTGGTCACGAGTGCGCTAGGGCCTTGGTGATAAAGTACGTCGTCGCACTTGCCGCACCATGTGCTGCCAAGCTATCGCTCGATATCGATGCCAATTGCTCAGTCCCATCGTCAAGGCAAGCCCATCCAAGTGGATGGTGTTGCTGATGGCGAATCATCGGGGCCCTGCTATGCGTCGTACCCCCGTGCGCCAAGAAAAGATCTTCAGCAGGATTTTTCACCGATCACGATGCTGCCCAGGTCCTGCCCGGTGTTGTAATCCTTGATCTTGAAAGAGATACCGGGCTTGAGCCACGGTCCCGTCTCTTTCTCTCCGATCGGGCCGCCTTGCCCGAAATGCTGCTCACGCCCGTTGTTGCCGACGACGTAGACGGTGACGCGGGTGGCACCACTGGCGAGCACGTTCCAGCTCAACGTCGTGCGCAGGCCATTCTTGACGTCGCCAGGGCACACATCGGTGACATCGGACCAGAGCCCGGTCTGGCCGCTGGCTTCGATCTGCTTGATGCGTTCGGGCGAAGTCGGCGTGGATTGCGCCTGCGAGGCCTTGGCAGGTGCTGCGGCTGTCTCTGCAACTGGTGCCTGCGCTGGCGCGGAGGCGGCTTCCTGCTTTGAACAGGCGCTCAGCGCGATCGCAGCCAGGATGAGCAGGAATAGGCGGTTTCTCATGGTCGTTTCTTTGTCTTGGGTGGGGGCGTGGGGCGGGGCGATAGTAGCATCCGGCATGGGTATCCAAGGCATGTCCGGACACTATTTGTATCGTGGACCATGGGAATCGCCGGTTCAGGACAGCTTTCGCCGACGGGCTTTCCGGGTGGGTGGTACTTCTCGAGTGCACAGGGCTCCAGGCAACATTGGATGGGGCGAGTGTGCGGTGTACGATCGCACGGGCCGGCACCCACCTTGAAGGGCGGGCACTTTCAGCTGAGGTCCAGGCTCGACGCAAGGCGCACCCTCCAAGGGTGCGGCTTGCACGCGCCCACGTCTGCCAAGAGGATCGATCCACCCCTTCGGGCCCTCCAGCAGCCAGCAGGTCTCCGAAATTGGTGAAAGCGTGGCTGCGATCTGCCAATACGCCACGGGTATTGAAATGGATTGCGATTGATCCAGAATCGCTCGTGCCAACGCGCCGGACGCGGGATCGCGAGCAGGAGATGAAGATCGTCCCCGGAGGCTTGGGTCAGTTCGCAATCCCCGGTAGCCCGGCTGGGTTGCCCAGCCGATACAGCCCACGGACCGTATCAAGGCGATAATTGATTGCAGTGGCCAGAAAGAAGCGCAAATAACGATGCTCAAACCGGACTTCCTGCCTTCGCCAACGCTGGCGAACATCCTGGGCGTGATTGTGTGCGCCGTCATATCGTTCAATGCACTTGCGTTCAGTGCCGCCGTTGCGATCCCTCTGCCTTCGGCGGATGCCTGGCATTTCATCGAGTCATTTGTGCGCCCGGCCCTGGAAAATCACCTCACCATTGCGGACTTCTTCGTCAAGCGCAGCCCGGATGACCATGCGCAGCCCCTCCAAAAGCTGGTGATGCTGGCCGACTTGCACTGGACGGATCTCGATTTTCGGGTGGAGGCGATGATTGGTATCGCGATTGGCGTGTCGACGTGCTCCGCGCTGTATTGGCGTATGTCGAAGGGCGTCAAGACGGTGCGCGAACGGAACCTGGCGATCCTGGGTGGATGCGTGGTGTTTGCGGTCGGCCTCTCTCTCAATGCCACGATTATTTTTTCATGGTTCCTTGTCAGTTTGACCTGGATTTCGCTGGGGCTGGTCTTCCTCTATTGGTTTGCCCTTGGGGTGGCCTCGACCCCTTTGCGGATCTTTGTCAGCGCGTCGCTGGCAACCCTGGCACTCGGAATGGTCATCGATGAGCTGGCTTTCCCGGCATTTGCGGCACTACTGCTGGCCATCGCTGCCAGGGACGGCTTTCGGCGCCCACGGCTCCTCCTGGCGGCACTGATCGGCGGCACTGCAGGCCTCGCCATCGCGCGCTGGACGCTCCAGGCGATGACTCCAATGGCCGACACGGCTTCCGTGACCCACGGGTCCATGGGTGCGCTGTTGGGGTTGGTGCAGCAACCAGATGCATGGAAGCTCGTGGTCGGGCCTTTGTCGGACTCACTGGTTCATGCCGTGCACATGGTTGGTCTTCCCCCGCAGCAGGCCATTGCCATCCAGGTTGGCATTGGCGTGCTGTTACTGGTTGGCCACGGATATTTCTGGTGGCGCGCGGTGTTTTCCCGCTACCGTCCCCAGCCGGAAGTGCTTGTAATGGCAGTGGCTGCGATGCTGTTTTTCTATGCGGCGGTTGCCGGCATCGTCTTGGGGAGGATTCCCGAATTCGGTGTGGGCTACATCCACCAGATGCGATACGTCGTTATTTTCCAGGTCAACATCATTGCGCTGGCCATGATGTTCTTTTCCCCGCTGCAGTCATCGCACGGTTCTGCACCAGTGCATGTCCAGGGCACCCGGATCGCCGTGACCACGGCACTGGCCGCGTTGTTGCTGCAAATCCCTTTGTCGATGGAAGCGTGGGCAAACGCGAAGTATTTGCACAATTTCTCGAACAAGGCCGAGCAAACCCTGGTCGAGCTGGCCGCCGACCCCAGCCGGGTACCCATTGCTGGTTGTCCGGCAATACTGACGATCTGCAAGGCCCCATCGGAAGACCGCGAGGCAACCATCGAATTACTGAAGAAACATCGCCTGAGTATCTACTCTTCCCGATTTCTGGAAGCAAACGGGTATGTCAAGGCAAGCGGCCGAGAACCAGCGACGGTTGCCGCGGCGAGAGGGATGTTCCGTCCTGCGTGCAATGTGCGCGTGGAGAACTGGAGCCCCAAGGTGATACCTTCCAGCAGGCGGTTCAACACGCAGCCGGATGGCCGGTCTGCGTTTTGGCTCCAGGTAGCGCCGGGTTCCTCGGACTTCGTGATCGTGTTTGCAGGCAGTCCGATTCATCACCGACGCAACGGGCAGGTCACCACCTTCCTGGAATCAGGGCGGATGGCTTCAACCGTAGCTGCAGGCAAGCCATTGGAGTTCGACCTGGTCTGCGATGGAGGCAGGATTGGTGGGTTCAAGGTGGATGTCGAGCAGAGCGCTGGACGTTGACGGCTTGCAAGCCCGCAGGTCCGGCCAATGCCACGAGACCAGCCTTGAACACTGCGCCCAGCTGTCCCCGGTGCCATGGTCAATCAACATCGATGCGTGATCGCATCCGAACCGGTGCGGCGCTGGGGCCACCTGCCTCGCCAGGCTCGGGCAGATTGGTCACCTGGCGTACGGAAAACAATGGCCTGCCTTTCGTTTCGCGATAAATACGACCGATGTACAACGCTGCGATTCCAAGAAAGAACAACTGCAGCCCGAATCCAAGCATCAACGTGCTGATCACGGATGGCCAGCCAGCCTGAAAGTCGTGCAGGGTCAACTTCAGGAGGATGATGGCTACCATGCAGGTCAAGCTGAGCAACGACAGGCTTAATCCGACGCGCATTGCCATACGTAGCGGCAATTCGGAAAAATCCAGGATTGCATCGAAGGCCAGTGCCATCTTCCGACCGAAGTTGAACTTCGAGGTGCCGGCAAAACGTTCACGCTGCTCGACAAGCAAGGTGGAACGCCTCATGCCGATATGGACGAAAATGCCTTCGATGAAACGGTTTTGTTCGCGGTACTCCAGGAACCGGTTTGCAAATGCCCGATTGAAGATGCGCATCACCGCCAGTCCCGTCGGCACGTTCAAGCCGGTGAACTTGTTGAGCGTCGCCCAGAAAATCCTCGAGAACAGTGTGTTCAGCAGGCCGTCCTGTTTCTGCTTGCGGATGCCGAAGACCAGGTCATAACCCTTCTCGATCTCGGCGAGGAAACGCGGAATTTCCTCCGGCGGATCCTGCAGGTCCGGATCCATGTACAGCAGGTAGTCTCCGGACGCATATTGGATGCCAGCCGAAACCGCCGCCTGCTTGCCGTGGTTGTACGACAACTCGACCAGTTTGATGCGGGGGTCCGCGATGGCGTGGGCACGCAGCTTTTCCACGGTGGTATCGGTGCTGCCATCGTCGACAAAGATGTATTCGTGCTCGACAGGCATGCACGCAAGCACCGCGCGGGTTTCGACGATGAACTGATCGATGCATTCCTCCTCGAAGTAAACCGGTACGACCAGGGAGAGAAGCTTGCTCATGGCGCGTTGGTTTCCTTTGCAAATCGTGCGGGAACGCCGACGTACAGGCCTGGCTTTTCGATACTTTGCACGACGACCGCGCCTGCCCCGGTGCGTGTGCCACCAGAGATGGTGATGTTATCGATGACGATCGTCCCGATTCCCAGCACGCACGCGGGGCCTACCTTAACGAACCCGGCGATGCTGACGGCCGGAGATAGGAAACACCCATCGGCCACTTCGCTGTGGTGGGCGACGACGCAGCCGGCATTGAGCAAGGTGTTGGCACCGATGCGGGCGCCCATGTCGAGCACGCATCCGGTGTAGATGACGGCACCTTCACCCAGCGTGCAGCTGGGATCGATGATGGCCGATGGGTGTACCAGCGTGGCAAATGGAATCCGGCCCGCGAAGCGCTGGTGGAGCGCTTGACGTACCTTCAGGTGCTTGTAGCCGACCGCGATGACCATGCAGTCGAAGCGGTGTTGCTGGTACAGCACGTCGACGTCATCGACCGACCCGAGTACCGTCGTGTCGGCGAGAACATCGCCGGCTGTGCGCGAATCGTCGAAGAACCCGGCAACAGTGAACCTGCCCGTCACATGGGCCAGGTGCGCCAGCTGCACGCCAAGGTCGCCGGCGCCGATGATCGCCAGGCGCGTCATGGCAAGTGCTCCAGCTGGTCTAGCGAGGTAATGCGGGCAAGCGGCGAATGGGGGAACAAATTGTCGCGGTCCAGCAGGATCGCGTGGAAGCCCATGCGCAGCGCCGGCTCGATATCCAGTCGCATCGAATCGCCGACATAGGCGATCCGGGACGATTCCAATCCGGTGCGTTCCAACATGAGTTGGAAGAACAGTGGATCAGGCTTTCGCACCTGTTGTTCCTCCGAGCCCAGTATCCAATCAAATTCCACGTCCAGGAGTGCTTGCAGCTTTTCCCCGAGCGTGGAATCCCAATTGGATAATATGCCACGCGCGACCCCGAGTCTCCCGATGGCCGCTGCGTCCGGATAGGCTGTCCAGGCCTGGTAGCTGCAGGAACTGAACATCTCCTCGAGCAGTGCATCCGTGGGCAGCGCGCCGACCGCACGTACAAGCGCCGCATTGAAGTCGGCATAGAATTCGCGCGATGTCCGATCGGGGAAGACGATCGCCTCCATCAGCAAGCGGTGGCGCGCCAACAGGTCCGGCATCGGTACATCGACGCCGTGGCGTGCCAAGGCAGCATGTAGTGCGGGCATCACTGTCGGTTTTTCGAGCAGCGTGTGGGCGACGTCGAAGAAGATCGCGCGGATCTGACGCATCAGGAAATCCTGTAATCGTCGAATCGATTGCAAACGGCATCCAGGCTGATGCCGGGATAGATGACGTCCATGATCACTCGAATAGCGCTGCCGTGTGTGATCTGCGGCGCGTCGGGCACCTGTTGCAGGAGGTATTCCTGAACCGTATAGGCCACATCGCGGAACCCGAATTGTGATCGGACGGAGTTCGTGCCGGAGATGCGGCAATTGATCTCGAATGGAATGATGCCATCCAGGGTGGCACGCGTCTGCAGGTTGCAGGAGCCGCGAAAGGGAAACCGGGCGACGAGCGCCTCGATCATTGGACGCAGCTGCGCATCGTGGCGGTCCACGACTTCGGCCTTGGCGGTGTTGCCCTGCTCGAGTTCACGCACGAACGTGATCATGCCATGTAGCGTGCCGTCGATACGCACGTAGAACGACGTGGTGAGTTCCTCGCCGTCGAGGTACTCCTGAACCAGGTAGTCGTCGCGAAAGTCGCGCGGGGAAGGGGGGTCCACATGGATGTTGCGGGATCCACGACCTTCGCGCGGCTTGACCACGGTGCGTGCGAATTGCCCGGAATATTCCGATGGCAGGCATGATGCCGCGAATGGCAAGCCATGCGCGCTCAGTGCCTGCCATGTGTGGTACTTGTCCAGGCAGATGCGACTCACTTCGGCGGGCGATGCCGCGACGACCGCCGGTAATCGCGACTGCGCCAACATCAGGTAGTGGACTTCATAATCCGTGCTGGGAATGACCAGGTCGATGCCTTCGCGTTCGATGATCCCGCGCATCGTCTCCACGTAGGTCGGATCATAGGCATACGGGACCACGTGCACCGCATCGCACAGGTGGTTGCCGGCGCTCACGGCCGTGACGTTTGTACCGATCAGGGCGATGTCGAAAGACTCCTTGCGCAGGTTGCGCAGGATGCCTTGGCCGACGACGCCACCAATTCCGGTTACCAGGACCTTCTTCATTCCATCACCATGTCTGCCAGGGTCGCGCGCAGTGAATGCCGGCATGGGCCCAGGTCGATTGCGCCTGCCAACGTATATGAAAACGACGCACTGGCGTCGTCGCCGATGTACTGGATCGATGCGCCAGTGAGTCCAGCCAGCTCGCGCGCGACGTCAGTGTTGGAGTGCGCGAGACCCGACACGGCCAAGGTGACGAAATTGTCGCTGCGCTGCATGGCCGAGATGCACATGCTCGCGGCGTCGCGCACGTCGATATAGTCCTGCAGGCGCGAGCCATCGCCGAAAACCCGGATGCTTCCAGTGCGGGCCGCCAGCACCGCAGAGTCGACGAAACTGCCGCTGCGCATCCCGCGGCCGATGATCGAGGACAGACGGAGGACTGCGTGGCTCGCAGCCATGCGTATCCGCTCCTCGGCATCCAGCTTGGACCTGCCGTACGGCGTGACCGGATCCGTAGATGAAGCTATCGACAGTGGCAGCGAATCGGCGTGGCCGTAAACGGATACGCTTGACGCCAGCACGTGGCGTGCTGCTGGGAAGCGGAGGATCAGCTGCGCGGGCAGCTCGACGTTGGCCCTGAGCAGCTGCGGTTCAAACTGTTGCATGTCGCGGGGGATGTGCGCGGCCAGGTGGATCACGCCATCGATCTGTTTCTCGCCGGACTCCAGCGCGTCCATGCTGTCGTACCTGCGCTGCAGGTTTGTATCGTCGGCCTTCGTAACGCTGGCAGGACGGACGAGGCCAACCAGGCGCCAGTGCGCGGGCGCTTGCCTGGCAACGGTGCGGGCGAGGAAGCCGTTGGCCCCGGTGATCAGGATGTTGGTCGGCATCGGATCACCGGCTCCTGGCGGCGGAGACGTAGGCAACACCTTGTTTCACGGGGCGGCGTGTATGCGGGTCTCGTCCCGGACACCCATTGATTGCAGCCAAGGCATGCTGGATCTGCAGTTGAAAAGTTCGCGGCACATCAACCCAGTGTCGCCAATACGTCGTCGGCGGCCCGGAGCACGGTGTCCATGTGCTCTTCCAAACCGACCCAGAGTGGCATGCGCACGAGACGGTCGCTGATGTCGTCGGTGATTGCCAGTTCGCCGTGGGCGCGCGCATAGCGCAAGCCGGCGGGCGAGGAATGCAGCGGGATGTAGTGGAAGACGGTACCGACGCCGCGCTCTTTCATGCCAGCTATGAACGCAGTGCGTTGCTGCAGCGTCGGCAGCAGGAGGTAATACATGTGTGCGTTGTGTTCGCAGTGGGCTGGCACGATGGGACGACGCAGCATGCCACGTGCCTCGTATGGCGTGGCCCATGCGTCATATCGACGCCAAAGCGCGATGCGTTGCGTGGTGATGTCCTGCGCGGCGTCGATCTGGGCTGCCAGGAAGGCAGCGGTCACTTCGCCGGGGAGGAACGAGGAACCGACGTCGACCCAGGTGTATTTGTCGACCTGGCCGCGGAAGAAACGGCTTCGATTGGTTCCCTTCTCGCGCACGACTTCCGCGCGTTCACCCATTTCATCGTCGCGGCACAACAGGGCGCCGCCTTCGCCCGAGATGATGTTCTTGGTCTCATGGAAACTCAGCGCACCGAGGTCGCCGATCGTGCCAAGGGGGCGGCCACGATAGCGCGACATGATCGCTTGGGCGGCATCTTCGACTACCTTCAAGCCGTGGCGCTCGGCAATGTCCATGACCTGGTCCATTTCGCAGCCAACGCCGGCGTAATGCACGACGCAGATGGCCTTGGTCCGCGGAGTGATGGCAGCTTCGATCAGCCGCTCGTCGATATTGAGGGTGTCTTCGCGCACATCGACGAACACAGGTACCGCGCCGCGAAGCACGAATGCATTGGCGGTGGAAACAAAGGTATACGACGGCATGATCACTTCGTCGCCTGGTCCCAGGTCGAGCAGCAGCGCGCTCATTTCCAGCGCTGCGGTGCAGCTATGGGTGAGCAGGGCCCGGGCTGCGCCGGTATTGGCTTCCAGCCAGGCATGGCAGCGCTTGGTGAAAGGGCCGTCGCCCGATAGGTGACCGTTGGCATGTGCTTGCGCGATGAGCCATAACTCGCGCCCGGTCATGTAGGGGCGATTGAAGGGAATCACTTGGTGCATTCCATGATGGCGTGGGTATAGGGGATGTTGAGCAGGTCGTCGCGGCGGTGCAGCTCGACCTTGTCGAAAAATGGCGTGGCCAGCTCGCCGTAGGCATCCCCATCGCGGACGTTCTGGCCGCGATCCTTGCTGATCATGAAGCGCGCCGCCCGCGCCTGTCCTGCCCAGTAGGCTGGATCAAAAGTGATGAGCCGACCACCGGGCGCCAGTCGTTGGTGGAGATTCGAAATCAGGTGCCTGGCGCCGGCATCGTCGAGATGGTGCAGGAGGCCGATTGCAATCGCTACCTGGCAAGGCGGAATGACGCCAGCCCCGACCTTGGTGATATCTGCGCAATGGAAGGCACCTCGACCGCCATAGGTCGCTTTTGCGGCATCGATGTAGGGCTGGGAGAGATCGAAGCCGATGTACTGGATGTCGGGATCGAGATGTTCGAGGATTTCTGATGGCCCGCAGCCGACGTCCACCAGGACATCACCCGGCTGCGCCCGGATGTATTGCTGGCACAGGATCTTGCGTACCCGGCGGGCGCCAAGCAGGTTCTGCAGGATGCTGTAGGCATCTGGCCTGGAAAGAATGGATCGGATGCCTCGGGTGATCTCTGCCATAAGCTCCTTGGCGTTATGCGTGGAAGGCCATGACGGCGATCCCAGTGACGATCAGGATCGTTCCCAGCAGTTTCGGCATGGTAATGGGCTCGCCCAGGAACAACGCAGTGAACAGCAGGATCAACACGAAGCTGGAAGCCGTGAAGGGGTATGCCGTGCTGAGGGGCAGCTTCTTCAACGCCAGCATCCAGAAGAGCGATGCTGCAAACGCCGAGCCCAATCCCAGCAGGATCCATGGATTGCACATTGCATGGACCAGGAACCAGACCTTGCCGGAAAACGTTTCGGGCAATGGGCCCGCGGTGGACACTTGCCACTTGAGGACCAATTGGCCGAAGACGGTCAACAACACCGTCATCGCGATGAAATAGTAACCAAGCATGGAAAAGTCGGTTTATTCGGAAGGGGTATGCACGCGAGTCATACGGCACCCTCGAGTGAGCGGGAAGGATAACCCATCTGGAATGGGCATTTGGCCGCTATCAGCCTGCCTCCAGGCACCATCCAAGGGAATGAGACAAGCCCGCGGGGCAACCCCGTCGCGGCTGCGGAATCTGGATGCCAGTCCGGAAAACCTGCAGGTCGAGGATCGAGATCGTGGAGTCCGGTCAGGCATGGGTTTGATGGCCTTGCGATGCGAGGCTGCGCTTGGCGTATCCGCGGTCGCCGTGGGGCGGGGCCAAGGCGCGCAGTGCAAAGCGGTTTCCCGGCAGGAAGCCAAATGGATCGAGGTGGATTCGCATTGCCGGGCGCGCGGACGGCTGGAAAACCGGCTGGACCCCATCCAGGCCGGGCGGTCTGCGCGGCCGGATTGGCTGGCCAATGATACGTTGCGCTGTTCCGGCCTTGCCCGAAGGTACGTGCTACCTGACTCCGCCGCCGCGTTAAACTGGCGGTATTCGTTATCGGGAACTCGACAATGGGCACAGTGCAAGCAGAACGCGTCGCCGAGAAGCTCTTCACGGATGCAAAAGCCGCGTTACACAATGTCGTCGCCGATCACCAGACGCTCGCCGTCGGTGGGTTTGGCTTGTGCGGCATCCCCGAGGCATTGATCGCTGCTTTGCGGGATTCCGGGGTCACGGACCTGACGGTGATCTCCAACAACGCGGGCGTCGACGGCTTCGGCCTGGGCCAGCTCCTGGGTAGCCGTCAGATCCGCAAGATGATTTCTTCCTACGTTGGCGAAAACAAGGAGTTCGAGCGCCAGTTCCTGGCTGGCGAGCTGGAACTCGAATTCAACCCGCAGGGCACGCTGGCCGAGCGCTTGCGCGCGGGCGGTGCGGGTATCCCGGCCTTCTTTACCGCCACCGGGTATGGGACCGTGGTCGCCGAGGGCAAGGAGACACGCGAGTTCAACGGCCGCCACTACGTCCTGGAGGCCGCGCTCGTTGCCGACGTCTCTCTGGTCAAGGCCTGGAAGGCGGATACCGCTGGAAACCTGGTGTTCCGCAAGACTGCGCGCAATTTCAACCCGGTCTGTGCCATGGCGGGCAAGGTCTGCATCGCCGAGGTCGAGGAGGTGGTCGAGATCGGCGCCATCGACCCCGACCAGGTGCACCTGCCCGGCATCTACGTGGATCGGATCGTGCACAACCCCACACCGGAAAAACGCATTGAGCAGCGCACCGTGCGCGAGCCCCAGACAGCAGGAGGCAAATAATGGCCTGGTCCCGCGACGAGATGGCGCAGCGTGCAGCGCAGGAACTCACCGATGGTGCCTACGTGAACCTGGGCATCGGCTTGCCCACCCTTGTGGCCAACCACATCCCGGAGGGCGTCGACGTTTGGCTGCAGTCCGAGAACGGCCTGCTTGGCATCGGGCCGTTTCCTGCCGAGGACGAGGTCGATGCGGACCTGATCAATGCCGGAAAGCAGACCGTCACCGCCCGCGCCGGCGCCAGCTATTTCGGCAGTGACGACAGTTTTGCAATGATCCGTGGCGGACACATCGACCTGGCGATCCTGGGTGCAATGCAGGTCACCAATCGGGGCGACCTTGCCAACTGGATGGTGCCGGGCAAGATGGTCAAGGGCATGGGCGGAGCGATGGATCTGGTCGCGGGCGTCAAGCGCGTAGTGGTGCTCATGGAGCACGTGACCAAGCAGGGTGGCCACAAGATCATCCCCGAATGTACGCTGCCGCTGACCGGCGTCGGGGTCGTCGACCGCATCATCTCCGACTTGGGGGTGTTCGATGTCGGTGTCGATGGCTTGCGCCTGGTAGAGCTGGCTCCCGGGGTGGATCTTGGCGAAGCAATGGACAAGACCGGCTGCGAGCTGCATTCAGATTGAAAGCGGGTCCTGGCTTGCAAGCTGAATGAGCGCGGTGGCCTGTATAATCAGTGGGGCTGGGCGGCGCACCAATCCGCATGCTGTCCGTGGGTATCCGGTGTCTGCCTATCCGGCAGTGCGTGGGACCACGGCAGGCCTCCAGATCGTGCCGGCCCCGGGTCTACGGCTGCGCTGACGATTCATTCCTACAGAACCATCCAATGACATGAACACACCGGGCTTACTGCCATGTTGAAATGCACAATGCTCGCCATGCTGGTGTTGGCCGCTGCCGGGTGCAGCAACATGGCCGATACGGCAGCCAGGGACGCGCAAGCTGCCGAGGGGGCAAACGCGACTTCCAGCTACCAGCGCACCGCGCCCGGTCAGGAAGCTGCCGGTCCTGGCCAGGCAGGGTTGGGCCGACTGGGCGTGTCCCAGGGTTTTGCAAGCCTCCCTGATCACGGCGACCTGGTGGCATATCCCGGAAGCGTCGTGCGCCACCAGGGCGCCTACACCTGGTATCGGACCGCTGTCAGCGAAGCCCATGCGCTGCATGCGATCGCCGCGGGACACCTGCGTGTGACCACGCCTGCCGGAGAAATCCTGGATTTCAAATACGACCGGCATATCGAACATGCCTCAGGCGACTGGACCTGGATCGGCCATCTCCCGGGCCAGGCGGGTGAGCAGGCAATCCTGACCTTCGGGCAGCGGGCCATGTTTGGCTCGATTGCCCAGCCGGGCAGGCGTGCATTGCAGCTGACCGTGCGCGATGGTGCCAATTGGCTGGTGCAGACCGATGCCGCCAAGCTGGCCGCCATCGATGGCGCCGGCACCAGCCCGCAAGGGCCCGATTTCCACATTGTTCCAAAGGCGATGCTGCGAAAGCATGATCTGTCGACTTCCAATCCGCACATGGCATTGGCCAGGCGTATGCGGAGCGCTGCGGCGACCACTGCCACCGTTTCCACAGTCGATGTTCTGATCGGCTACACCAATGGCTTTTCCACGGCCATGGGCGGTGCCTCTGCCGTGCAGACCCGGCTCAACTACTTGGTCGACTACACCAACACGGCGTACCAGCAGAGCGAGATCAACGCCCAGTTGCGGTTGGTGAAGGCCATGCCGGTGGATTACACCGACGCAAATGGCAATGATGTCGCCTTGGGCGAGTTGACCGGGTACGACGCGGATACGAACTCGACGATCCCAACCAACCCCGCGTTCAACGCACTACGCGCTGCGCGCGATCAATATGGCGCGGATGTAGTTTCCCTGGTCCGCGATTTCACGACGCCGCAAAATGGTGGTTGCGGCATCGCGTGGCTGCTCGGAGGCGCGCTTGGGGGCATCACCGACATCGCCGATTCCGAGGGTTTCGCCTATTCCGTGGTCAGCGATGGCGACGACATCGACGAAGGCGACGGCCATGCATATCTCTGCCTGGACGACACACTTGCGCACGAAATTGGCCACAACATGGGCGCTGCCCATGACACCGAGACCGCCAAGGGGAGCGACGGCACCTTGGACAACCCGGATGACTATGGCGCCTTCACCTACTCATTCGGTTACAAGACCGCTGCCTCTGCCGGCAATTTCTACACCATCATGGCTTATGGCGATAGCGGCCAGAAGATCTGGGGTACTTTCTCCAATCCCGGTACCACATTCTGCGGAGGTTACGCGTGTGGCACCTCCGGCCAGGACAATGCACGGACGCTGCGCCAGACAATCCCCACCGTGGCTGCGTTCCGTGCCGCCGTGATGGGCCAGTCGAGCAGCTTGAAAAATGATTTCAACGGCGATGGCAAGTCCGACCTGCTGTGGCGAAACATGCGAAGCGGCATGAATTTGATATGGCGTTCAGCGCTCTCCGCCTCCCAGCAAGCTGTGGCGACGGTGAGCGATCTTGGTTGGAAGATCGCCGGGGTAGCCGATTTTAATGGCGACGGCAAATCAGACATCCTTTGGCGCCATGAATCCACTGGCTCGAACGTCTACTGGAATGCGGGCAATTCAGCGACGTTCGTTGCATTGACGTCCGCGGGGACGGTCGCGAAGGTTGCAGGCGTGGGCGATTTCGACGGAGACGGTTTCGCCGACATCCTTTGGCGCAATGGAAGCAGCGGTGCCAACGCCATCTGGCGCTCCGCGAATTCCTCGACGCCGATGGCGGTCGCAGCAGTGGCCGATACCAACTGGAAAGTAGTCGCGGTGGCAGACTTCAATGGCGACGGCAAGGACGACATTTTCTGGCGCCATGCGATTAATGGAGCAAACACCATCTGGTACTCCGGCAACGGGGCGACCGCGCAGGGATTGACGCAGGTCGGCGACATGTCGTGGCACGTCGTGGGCGCCGGTGACTTCGACAAGGATGGAAAGTCCGATGTGGTATGGCGCAACTTTGCCACTGGAGCCAATATCATCTGGAAATCCGCAAACCCTGCGACAAAGCAATTCACAACAGGCGTGACCAACCTGGACTGGAAGATCGTTGCCGTGGGCGACTATGACGGCGATGGCGCGTCGGATCTCATGTGGCGCAACTTCACAACCGGGGCGGAGTTGCTGTGGAAGTCGGCCAGCCCACATAGCCAGCAAGCGCTCACGCCCATCAGCAACCAGGATTGGACGATCCTGCCTTGACCGGTCTGCGGCGGACGCCGTCCAGCCCGGTGAGCTTCGTTCAAGCGCGCTAAAGGACCTGTTCCAGCTCCGGCAGCAATTTGAACAGATCCCCCACCAGGCCGATGTCCGCCACCTCGAAGATCGGAGCCTCGGCGTCCTTGTTGATCGCCACGATGGTGCCGGCATCCTTGATGCCGGTGAGGTGCTGGATCGCGCCGCTGATGCCGATGGCGACGTACAGTTCCGGCGCGATGATCTTGCCGGTTTGCCCGACCTGCAGCTCGTTGGGCACGTAGCCCGCGTCGACTGCGGCGCGCGACGCGCCGACGGCGGCGCCCAGCTTGTCGGCGAAGTCGTAGATGATCTTGAAGTTTTCCTCCGAGCCGACGCCGCGCCCGCCAGAGACCACGCGTTTGGCGCTTTGCAGGTCGGGACGGTCGGAATCTCCCTTGGCCAGGCCCTTGTATCGCGTGTGCGTCGGCAGCTCGGCGTCGATCTCGGTGGCCTCCACCTTGGCGTCCCCACCGCTGCCGGCTTCCGGCCATGACGCGGTGCGCACAGTGGCGACGACGGTGTGATCCTTCGGGGCTTCGACCGTAATGATGGCGTTGCCGGCATAGATCGGGCGCTTGAAGGTATGACTGCCATCGACCGCCATCACGTCCGAGACCTGCGCCACGCCCAGCAGGGCGGCGACACAGGGCATCAGGTCCTTGCCGAAAGTCGTACTGGGGCCAAAGACATGGCTGTAGCCATCGGCAAGTTTCGCCACCTGCGGTGCCAGCACCTGCGCGATGGCATCGCCATTGGCGGCATTGGCGACCGTGAGCACCCTGGTGACGCCTTCGATCCTGGCGGCTTCGGTGGCCACCCCGTCGGGGTCGGCAGCGAGCACGGCGACATCGATGCTGTCGGGATTGAGCGCCATGGCGGCGGAGACGCACTTGGCGGTGGCGCTGTTGAGTTTGCCGTTGAGGTGTTCGGCGATGATCAGGACTTTGGACATTGGGATATTTCCTTTGTTGCGTTGTTATAGCTTTGGCCGGAGCGCAATGGGCTTCGCCTTTGCAGGAGCGCCCCATGGGCGCGACCAGGCTTTCCGGCAGCCCCGATCAAACCTTTGGGGCGCTCCTAAGGGTTCTACAGCAAGCCTTTCTGCTTCAGTGCGGCGACCAGCTCGGACGCATCCTTGACCATGACACCCTTGCTGCGCTTGGCTGGCGGCGCGTAGCCGGTGGTTTCGAGGGTGTCGCCGGTATCCACGCCGAGTTCGTCGAAGGCGATGGTGTCCAGCGGCTTGCTCTTGGCTTTCATGATGTCGGGCAGCTTGATGAAGCGTGGCTCGTTCAGGCGCAGGTCGGTGGTGACCACGGCTGGCAGGTCGACCTCAAGCGTCTCCAGCCCGGCATCGACTTCGCGCGTCACGACGGCCTTGCCGTCGGCGACCTCGAGCTGGCTTGCGAAGGTCGCCTGCGGGCGGCCCCAGAGCGTGGCCAGCATCTGCCCGGTCTGGTTGGCATCATCGTCGATCGCCTGCTTGCCCAGGATCACCAGGTCCGGCTGCTCCTTCTCGATCAGCTTGAGGAACGCTCGAGCGGCGGTCAGCGGCTGGATGGCCTTGTCGCTCACGACATGGATGGCGCGATTGGCCCCCATCGCCAGGCCGTTGCGCAGGTGCGCCTGGGCGTCGGCCGGGGCGATGGTGGCAATGATGACTTCCTCGGCGATGCCCTTGTCGCGCAGCCGCAGGGCTTCTTCAAGTGCGATCTCATCGAAAGGGTTGGGTGACAATTTGACGCCATCGGTGACCACGCCGGAGCCGTCTGGCTTGACCTGGACACGGACGTTGTAGTCCACCACGCGCTTGTAGCCGACGAGGATCTTCATCGGAAAACTCCTTGGAACGTAGATTTGAAATCGGAATATCGCCTTGGAACCGGCCCGCGCATCGAAATCGTGCGGAAACCGGATCCCGGGTCCGGATGGTCCGGCACCGCGGAAGGCTGCCACCCTCCAACCGTACATTCTACCGTTTCAGCGTGAGTCTTCCGCGATGGACGCGGAGCCCGGCTACGTGCGCAGGGCAAGCCACGAAAATAAAGGCGATGGCCGCCAAGGTCCGTGCGCCCATGGCGGTTTGCGTCGCCATGGGAGGATCTGTCGGGTCGTCGCCAGCATCGACAGCCCGCTCCGCGCTAAAATCGCGTCTCATCCGCGCCCTGCCCAGACAATGCCTGAACCGCAATCGCTGTCACATCTCGACCGACTGGAAGCCGAAAGCATCCATATCCTGCGCGAGGTGGCATCGGAATTCCGCAACCCGGTGATGCTGTACTCGGTAGGCAAGGACAGTTCGGTGTTGCTGCACCTGTTGATCAAGGCCTTTTACCCGGCGCGTCCTCCGATCCCGATGCTGCACGTGGATACCGGCTGGAAGTTCCGCGAGATGATTGCCTTCCGCGACCAGCGCGCCGCAGAGACCGGCGTCGAGCTACGTACTCACAGAAACCCGGATGGCGTCGCCCAGGGGATGGGCCCGATCACCCACGGCGCTACCGTGCACACGGACGTAATGAAGACCCAGGGCCTCAAGCAGGCGCTGGACAAGTGGGGCTTCGACGCCGCCATCGGTGGTGCCCGTCGTGACGAGGAAAAGTCGCGCGCCAAGGAGCGCATTTTTTCTTTCCGCAGCGCGCAGCACCGCTGGGACCCCAAGAACCAGCGTCCGGAGCTGTGGGACCTGTACAACACCCGCATCCACAAGGGCGAGTCAGTGCGCGTGTTCCCGATCTCCAACTGGACTGAACTCGACGTCTGGCTGTACATCTTCCGCGAGGACATCCCGGTGCCGTCGCTGTACCTGGCGGCCGAGCGTCCGGTGGTCGAGCGCGACGGTGGGCTGATCATGGTCGACGACGAGCGCCTGCCGATGCGCGACGGCGAAACGCCCATGACGAAGAAGGTGCGCTTCCGCACGTTGGGCTGCTATCCGCTGACCGGTGCCATCGAATCCGACGCCGACACCCTGGAAAAGATCATCGCCGAGATGCTGGTCTCAACTACCTCCGAGCGCCAGGGTCGCGTGATCGACCACGATCCCTCCGCGTCCATGGAAAAGAAAAAGCAGGAAGGCTATTTCTGATGGAACCAGGATTCGAGATTGGGGGTTGGGGATTGGACACCCCAATGGCAAGGACAACCGGTGCGCGATTCGTGATGGAGGGACGTTGACATGGCTTCTACCAATCCCCAATCCCCAATCACCGATCCCAGGGCCGACGTAGCGGCCTATTTGCAACAACACGAAACCAAGAGCCAGCTGCGCTTCATCACCTGCGGCAGCGTCGACGATGGCAAGAGCACCCTGATCGGGCGCCTGCTGCACGACACCAAGTTGTTGCTCGACGACCAGGTTGCCGCGCTGGAGGCCGACAGCCGCAAGCATGGCACCCAGGGCGAACAGATCGACTTCGCATTGCTGGTCGACGGCCTCGCCGCCGAGCGCGAGCAGGGCATCACCATCGACGTCGCCTACCGTTACTTCGGCACCGACAAGCGCAAGTTCATCGTCGCCGACTGTCCGGGACACGAGCAGTACACCCGCAACATGGCGACCGGCGCATCCACTGCGGACCTTGCCGTGGTGTTGGTTGATGCGCGCAAGGGGCTGCTCACGCAGACCCGGCGCCACAGCTACATCGTCTCGCTGCTGGGCATCAAGGATGTGCTGCTGGCGGTGAACAAGATGGACCTGGTCGACTACGACCAGGAGACCTTCGACGTGATCGTGGAAGGTTACCGCGCGCTTGCCGCCACGCTGGGCATCCCCAACGTCACCTGCATCCCCTTGTCCGCGCTCCAGGGCGACAACATCCTGGCGCCCTCACCGTCGATGCCCTGGTACACGGGGCCGACCCTGCTTGCGCACCTGGAAGACGTGCAAGTCGATGAGAGGGCCGGGGATACCGGGTTCCGGATGCCGGTGCAATGGGTCTGTCGTCCGGACCACACCTTCCGTGGTTTTGCCGGCACGATCGCGGCAGGCGACATCGCGGTCGACACCGAGATCGCGGTGCTGCCATCCGGCCGACGTTCCAGGATCGCGCGCATCGTCACTGCGGACGGTGACCTGCCCGTTGCCGGCAAGGGGCAGGCCGTGACACTGACCCTGGCCGACGAGATCGATGCCAGCCGTGGTGACGTCATCGCGGCTGCCAACGATCCGGCCGAGATCTCCGACCAGTTCGCCTCGCACCTGCTATGGCTTGGCGAGCACCGGCTGCTGCCCGGCCGCCCGTACTGGCTCAAGATCGGCACCCGGACCGTCGGAGCGACCGTCACCGAGATCAAGCACAAGATCGACGTCAACACCCAGGAAGAGCTGGCCGCCAAGCATCTGGAATTGAACGAGGTCGCGTACTGCAACCTCTACCTGGACCAGCCGATCCCGTTCGAGGCGTACGCGGACAACCACGCGCTGGGCGCCTTCATCCTGATCGACCGCCAGACCAACGCCACCGTGGCTGCGGGCACGCTGGACTTCGCCCTGCGTCGCGCCGGCAATATCCACTGGCAGCATGTCGACGTCGACAAGGCTGCCCGCGCGCGCCTCAAGTACCAGTCTCCGCATTGCCTGTGGTTTACCGGGCTGTCGGGCTCGGGCAAGTCCACGATTGCCAACCTCGTCGAGAAACGGCTGTTGGCGATGGGCCGTCACACCTACATCCTTGACGGTGACAACATCCGCCACGGCCTCAACAGGGACTTGGGGTTCACGGACGAGGATCGCGTCGAGAATATCCGACGCGTCGCCGAGGTCGCCAAATTGATGGTCGACGCGGGCCTGATCGTGCTGGTCAGCTTCATCTCCCCGTTCCGGGCAGAGCGCCGGATGGCACGCGAGATGTTCGACGACGGTGAGTTCATGGAAATCTTCGTCGACACGCCGCTGGAAGTCGCGGAGCAACGTGACACCAAGGGACTCTACGCCAAGGCGCGTGCGGGCAAACTCCAGAATTTCACAGGTGTCGATTCCCCGTACCAGGCGCCGCAGGCACCGGAGTTACGGCTGCAGGCGACCAGCTCGCCGGAGGAGCTGGCTGAACAGGTGCTTGCTCGCATGGGTGTGCTGGACCCTTGAACCAGGTCAAAAGGCATCGTGTACGCACTCGGATCAGCCCAATCCTGAGGTCATGTCTCCGGCCGGGTGCGTGAATTTGCACCATCCGTGAACTGTCCGAAAAGGCAGCTGGGCCCGTGGGGAATGCCGGGTGGAATCACGCCAGAACTCCGGTGGACTGCACGATCATCGAGAGATTCCAGCCTTTTTCCAGGAACTCACCTGCAACCGTTGAGGAGTGCGCTGACGCCGCTTCGGCGCTGAATGGCGTAGGCGCTGATGGTCAGGCGGGGTTGGCTTGTGCGGCTTTCTCGCAGCGCTGATGGGGGCGCTGCGCGATTCCGGAGTGCAACGACCAACGGTGGGTGCCAACAACGCTGGCGTCGATGGATTGGGCCTGGGCTTGCTGCTGGAAACGCGCCAGATCAAAAAGATGATCTCGTCTGGTGTCGGCGAGCACAACGAGTTCGAGCGGCAGCTCCTCGCTGACGAACTGGACCTCGGGTTCAACCCGCAATGCACGCAGGCCGAACGGTTGCGTGCAGCCGGTGCGGCATCCCGCTTGCGGAGCTGCGTGACGAGACCGCATGCAGGATCAACGCCGGATAGGCGGCCTTTGCTTGTGTACTCGGCAAGCGGCGGCTCGAGTTGCATCGTGGCAGCGTCCCGCAACCCAACGAGCCAGTAAACCAATGAGTACGGTCGAAGGGCGTTGTGTCCCGTCCGCGCGCGCCAGACATGGGATTTGACGATTATCGCTTGCGGGCGATCGCATACACCTGGATCGTGACGCGGCCATCCTTGCCTGGAACATATTTATAGGTGGCGTAGGGGACTTCAGCGCCGACATTGTTCATGTACAGCGTGAACCAGTCGTCGCCAGCGCTCGTGTCGGCGAAGTCGCCATTGAGCATGCAGACCGTGGATTTGCAGTTGATGGACAGATTCTTGATCGTGGCGTTGATGTCATTGATCTGGCTGGAAGTGCTGAGTTCGGCCAAACGGTGTTCCTTGCTGGTGGACCAGGCAGGATCGGTCTTTTCCTCCATGAATCGCGCGGCCAACGCGGCGTTGGTGGCGTCGACACTGGACTGCACACGCTTGCGTCGCGCATTCCGCGCCACGTCGTGCTGCGCAAGTTTCCTCATCGCCAATGCCGTCGGGTCGCCACGGGAATCGGCTGCCCCGTCGTTTTGGGGAGCGCGCGGCTGCGCGAGCCTGCCCGTCTCAGCGGGATATCGCGGGATCTGGCCGTCCTCTCCGATGGATTGGGGTGCCGGAGCGGTCGATCTCCATAGCGCGAACGTAGTCAGGACGATGCCGGTCAACAGCAAAGCTGCCACGATCCACGGCAGGCGGTATCGCATGAAGGATGAGCTGCGGGTATGCAGGCCCATCAAACTCGCCTCGCAGCAAAGAGCGGGGGCGCCTGACGGCGCCCCCTATGTATAAGCCCTGGCATCAGACGCCAACACCGTTTTCATCTTCATAGAGCAGATAGGTGTCGTTGATGATGACTTTCGTGGGCAGGGTGCAGTTCACACCCACCAAGGTGTCACCCAAGTCCCTGTCCGACGGGTTTGGGGTGTCATCCGAATTGAACAGAATCGTCCCGCCTTTCTCTTGCGCTGCCAGCGTGACGGTCTTGTTGATTGCAATGGCGCCGGCGGCGCCTTGGAAACCGGTAAGCATGGTGCAGTTGACATCAACCGGATCGCCCGTTGCATTGTTATTGCTGAAATACAACTGGACTGCGATCACGTTGGAGTCGCTCTCCGAAAACGGCTTCAGGAAATCGCACGCGACAGCGATCGGCGAGCCGACGTTCTCCGATCCAATCACCCGGTTGCGGATGGTGTTGCTGATACCCGGCGTAAATGCTTGGCAGATCGCCGGTGCATTGGACATCGTGCCCATGGTAACGACGTCTGCGCGGGCGCTTGTCGTGGCTACTGCGGCACAAATGGCCAGTGTCAACAGGCCGAACTTCAACGGATTATTCATTTGTAACTCCCAAGGGGTTCATCTGGAGGGGTGGCAGCGACTAGTGCCTGCTTCAGGCAGGGTGGTTCATCCGGCAAACGCTCGGTCTGGATGGACCTACCAGAATCCTAGAATCGCGCACTGCAGGGCACCAGTCAACGGCTGGCCACCAAGTGGATGTTCTGGTGATCCGCAGCTGCTGATGGAACCATTGGCAAAGGGGTCAGTGGATCCAGTATCTGATGGGTTTCCATGCCCCCATCACAACCAACATGTCGACTGCCTGCTGCGGCGTGGCGTTGCCACGGCAGCTCAAGGAGTCGCTGCTGGCCGGTTTGCGTACAACATGACGCGTACGCTGCCGTCCGGATTGCGCGTATATGCCGATTGCGCGTTGCCGGCATATTTGGCGCCCACGGTGGTCAAATAGAGTACCGCCCAGTCGATGGCGTCGGCATTGCTGCGGAACACGCCTGAAATCCTGCAGACATCCCGCCTGCAAGACACGTCCGGGTCCTTGGGCGCAATGCCGGCACCGACCAACTGCTTGTCGTTCATGGCCTGGAGCATGTCGATCTCGACCCGTGGGGCGTTGCCGTCGACCGGTTGCCGGGAAAATCGCGATTCCAGGGTTTTCAGCAACTGCGTGTTCTGGGCCTCGGCTTCTTCGGGCGTCGTTCCAGCCGCGTCCCCGCTCAGAGGTGATGAGGCGGGTAGGTAATTGGGTTGTACACGCGGCGTCGAAGGAAACTTGCGAGCACCTTCAACCTCAACCGGATGGTTTTCAAGTGACTGCACGCGCTCTGCGAGCTTGTTCAAATCAACTTCGTGTCGATTGGTCTGCGCACCACTACGGTAAAGCAGTATGGCCAAGGCCAAAACCATGAATGCGAGTGTGACTGCGCAGATTTTCCAAAAAGAGGTGCCTTGCGTTGTCGTATGCATGGGTGGGGCGATCCCCTGTAATTTTCTGGAATTGGATCAGACTGCATGTACATCATGAGGGCTCATTGCGGCATCCTCGCGCCGTGCACCTACCAGAAACATGCCGCTAAGCGCCGCAAGGAATCATTGAGTACGTTCGGCGATAGATGGAACCCCGGCACGGGGCCGGGGGGCCACCGCTTGAACAACTACGAGCCGATGTCGTCGTCGAACTGCATCTGCACACTGACGATGGCCGCGCCGTCCGGGAGCACGCACGTGATCGAAGCATCGAAATTGCCGGTCTGAACGTCAGGATCAGTCCACGTCTTCACTGTTATGCCTCCACCGGAGGATGTCGTCACCGACTGCGTGCTGTACAGGGCGCTGCCGCCGGTGTAGGAGCGTGAAACCGCGGTGCAATTGAAGGTATGGGCCACACCATCGAACGATGCCAGGCCTATCTTGTATGCGGTGGACGTGGCTCCGACACTGTAATGGTAAGGCATGCCACAGATGACGAAGGTGCCCGTCCCGCCTTCGTTTCTGAATCCCGTTGCGCGTGGGCGCATGGAGGTGTCGATCGTGGGAATGGACAGTTGGCACGAAATCGCCGGATCCATATAGAAAGTCTTTGAAATGTTCGCGGCCTGGGCTGGCAGGGCGAGCGCCGCCACGCCGCTCGCGGTAATGGCAGCCAAGGTCGTGAGAAGGCATTTGTTCATTTTGATCTCCGGTAGTCAGTTGGCGCTGTGGATCACTTGGAGGCTGGTACTGCTGCGGATATGAATGGGGGTAAGCCTCATCCCTAGCCGGTACTCACAGGCTATAGTGGGCCTGCGTATCCAAGAGAACGCCTTGCTTGCCGAACACCGGCCACCCCTCAAACATCGTGCTGAATCCTAGTGCTTCTATCTGGCGGCCAGCACACGCCTGTTACCGCAAACGTTGCGCGTAAACGCTACAGGTTCTGGTAATTGGGCCCAGCACCCCCCTCCGGCGTCACCCAGGTGATGATCTCGTACGGATCCTTGATGTCGCAGGTCTTGCAGTGCACGCAGTTGGCGGCGTTGATCTGCAGGCGCTTGCCATGTTTGGCCTGGAGGTCTTCGACCATCTCGTAGACGCTGGCCGGGCAGAAACGCGTGCAGGGGTTGTCGTACTCCTCGACGCAGCGGGTGGCGCAGATATCGGTGTCGTGTACGACCAGGTGCACGGGCTGGTCTTCGTCATGCTCGGTGGCTGCAAAGTAGACGCCGGCCAGGCGGTCGCGCGGAGGCAGCTCGCGTTTGACATAGTCGCGGTCGGGTTGGGCGCGGTCGCCGACTTTGTCCAGCGACGACCAGTCGGACTTGTTGCGCAGGGTCCACGGCGACAGGCCGCGTGTGACGGTTTCCCACGCGGCATTGAGCATCCCGAACCAGAGCCCACGCTTGAATCCTGGCTTGATGTTTCGGACCTGTTTGAGCTCGTCCATCGCCTCGGAAGCGCGTAATGCGGCATCGAAGCCTTGTGGTGCCAGTGACGATTGCACGAGGTGCTCGGCAGCCAGCATGCCGCTGCGGATGGCCTGGTGCGTGCCCTTGATCTTGGGCACGTTGAGCAGGCCGGCACCATCGCCGATCAGCAATGCGCCGGGCATTTCCACCTTGGGCAGCGATTGCCAGCCGCCGGTGACGATGGCGCGCGCACCTGCCGACAGGATGTTGCCGCCTTCCAGCAGCGGCGCGACGCTGGGGTGGTTCTTCCATTGCTGGAAGGCCTCCCACGGCTTGTAGTTGGGGTCGCTGTAGTCCAGCCCGCTGACATAGCCCAGCGCGATGCGGTCCTTGTCCAGGTGGTAGATGAAGGCACCGCCATAGGTATGGTTGTCGGCAGGCCAACCCAGCGTGTGCGTGATCCTGCCCGGCACGGCGCGGCCTTCGGGCAGTTGCCACAGCTCCTTGATGCCGATCGAGTAGGCCTGCGGGTCGCTGTCGGCATCGAGCTTGAACTGCTTCACCAGCTGCTTGGTCAGGCTGCCGCGCGCGCCTTCTGCCAGCACGGTGACCTTGGCCTTGATATCGATGCCCTGGGTATAGCCGGGCTTGTGCGAGCCGTCCTTGGCCACGCCCATGTCGCCAATGCGCACGCCGATGACGGCGCCGTCATCGGCGTGCAGGGTCGCGGCAGCGGCAAAGCCGGGGTAGATCTCGACGCCCAGCGCTTCGGCCTGCGGTGCCAGCCATGCGCACAGCGCGCCCAGGCTGACGATGAAGTTGCCCTTGTTATGCATGCCGGGCGGCACGGGGAGCTTGCGGTTGCTGGTCTTGTCGAGCAGCCAGAACTCGTCTTCGCCAGCAGGCACGCAGATCGGCGGCGGATTGTCGCGCCAGCCGGGAAGCAGGGCGTCCAGTGGCTCGGGCTCGATGACCGCGCCGGAAAGGATATGGGCACCAACCGTGGCGCCTTTTTCGATCACGCAGACCGACAGCTCCGGGTTGAGCTGCTTGAGCCGGATGGCAAACGACAGCCCCGCCGGGCCGGCACCCACGGTGACGACGTCGTATTCCATCACGTCGCGTTCGGTCTCGGTCATCAGGCTCTCCGCATCGCTGGTCTTGAGGGGTTGATTCTCGGGGTTTGCGCGCGGGGCAGCAAATCCCTAATGGTCATGGTTGCCTGCAGCGACGTTTCGACTTTCCATGGCGCGCGCTAGGATCTGCATGGATCGGGGTGGAGACGGACGACAGCCATGTTGCAGCGATTGCCCTTGCAGGACGCGGATCTTGCCTTGGATCCGGGCTGGTTGCCGACGGATGAGGCGCGGGCGTTGTTCACGCAAATGCAGGCTGCGATTGCGTGGGAAGTGCACCGTATCCGGCTGTTCGGGCGCGAGGTCGATTCACCACGGTTGAGCTGTTGGATCGGTGATCCGGGGGCGTCCTATGTGTATTCCGGGACGCGATTCGAGCCGCGGCCGTGGCCGTCGGCACTCTTGCCGGTGCGGTCCCGGTTGCGTGATGCGCTGGGGATCGACTTCAACAGCGTGCTGGCCAACCTGTATCGCGATGGTCGCGATTACATGGGCTGGCACAGCGACAACGAAGCCGCGCTGGGGCCGCGTCCGACGATCGCTTCACTCAGCCTTGGGGCTGCGCGCAGGTTCGTGCTGAAGCGCAGGGATGCCGCGGCTACACCGGCCAAACAGGGCGAGCGTCCCCGGCCATTGGACGTGTCATTGGATGCGGGCAGCCTGTTGGTGATGGGTGGCGATACGCAGCGGCACTACCGGCATGCGTTGCCGCGCACTGCCAAGCTGGTCGGGCCGCGGATCAATTTGACGTTTCGCAGGATCCTGGTGACCTGATGCTGCGATCACTTGCCTTTGCAGGAGCGGCTTCAGCCGCGAGCTGTTGATCCTGGTCTTGGTATTTCCTGCTTTTTGCAGGAGCGACGCAAGTCGCGATCAGGGTTTCGACGGAACGTGGATCGCGACTTACTGGTGTCGGCATGTCGCCACCACTCCTGACAACAGCCAAGGCAAGATCAAGAGCTCGCGGCTGAAGCCGCTCCTACAGGGTGCTCAGCGGTTTTCGGGATGCGTTGTCTTGTTTTCGTGCGCATTGCCGGTCACCAGCACCCAGCCAGCGATATCGTGGCTGATCGCGCCCAATGCCTTTCCGAACGCTTGGGCGACCTGCTCGGTGTCGGTGCCGCCAACCGGGACTGACTGGCGGAAGGTGCGGGCCTGGACCACTTCCTGGTCGATGCTGTGCAAGACCTTGGCGCTGACCTCGATGGTCGCCATCGGCGTGGCTTGGCCGGCGTAGTCGGCCTCGAACCGGCGCAGGTCCATCAGCAGCTTGTAATCCGCGGCAATGCCGCTTTCCTGTCGGCCAGCGTCGATCTTGCCGGAGTCCTCGAGGGCATGCAGGACGGTGTCCTCGACCTGTTCGCTGGGGGCCTTGAACCAGCGCGCGCCCTTGTAGACCTGCACTTCGCCCGGGGTAGGGCGCACTGCGATGCGATAACTGTCGACGAAACGGGCCGCGGTCGTGGGTGCGACGGCCAGCTGCCAGGTGGCGTGCGGCCACGAGGGGTCGGCGGCAACCTGGGGATCCGGTGCATAGATCGTCACGGACTCGCGTTCGCCGCCCAGGATCGAGCAGCTCACGGTCGCCAGCACGGCGAGCGCCAGAGCAACGGCCTGCATCCACCGCTTGCCGGGGTGGTTTGCGGTCGTCGGGTCATCAGTGATGGATTGGTCGGGCGTGGGCAGGCGCAATTGAGGCAGGCTCATTTTGGTTCGAACTCCTTGGGAGCGTCGCGACCCAGGAGGTAGCGCGAGGGGCTGCTGTTGTTAAGGCGATCGGTGATGCGTCGCAGGTCACGGACCAGGGAGCGCAGCTCGGACAGCGTCGGCCCCAGTTGTGCCAGACCATCGTTGGCGAAGCTGTGGATCGCGGTGCGGTTTTCGCCGAGGATCGCATTGGCGCTCCCGGCGGCCGAGTCGAGTTGGGTCAGGGTGCTGTCGAGCTTGGCGGTCAGGCCGGGTAGCTTGGAGACCAGTTCGCGGTCGATGTCGTTGACGGCGCGGTTGGTGGTTTTCAGCGTGGCGTTGAGCTGCTCGCTGGACTCGCGTGCATTGACGATCAGGGCGCGCAGGTCCTCGCGCTGGTCGGAGATCGAGCCAGTCAACGACTCAAGGTTCTGCAGCGTGTTGGCGATGTGCTTGACGTTGTCCTCGCTGAGCACCTTGTCCATGCGCGCGACCAGGCGGTTGGCGGTGTCGGCGATGTTCTGCAACGCCGAGGGCTCGGCCAGGATGATCGGGACCTCGCGATCGCTGGCGCTGACCAGCGACCGCGCGTTGGGGCTGCCGCCAGTGAGCTGGATGAACGGGCTGCCGGTCAGGCCGGTGATCGACAACTTGGCGCGGGTATCGACCTTGACCGGGATGTCGGCCTTGAGCTTGAGCAGCGCGACCACCTTGCGTGGATCCCTGGGCGCAAGGTCCAGCGTTTCGACCGTGCCCACGGCGATGCCGTTGTACTGCACGGTGCTGCCTTCGGTCAGGCCGGTGACCGGCTCGCTGAAGACCACTTCGTAGTTCTGGAACCTGCGATCCGAGGAGTACTTGGCTGCCCACAGCCCGAAGCCCAACAGCAGGATCGCAGTGAGCAGGGTGAAGGCGCCGATGAGGACGTAGTGGGCCTTGGTTTCCATGTCAGGTTTCCTTGCCGTGGACAGCGTCCAGCTGTGGAGACTGCGTGTGGTTGTCCGGCGTATTGCCTTGGGGCGTGCCGCCATCCTTCGAATGCCGTGCAGCACGCCCACGCGGGCCGTTGAAATATTCCTGCACCCACGGATGGTCCAGTGTTTCAAGCTCGGCCACGGGTGCGACGGCGATGATCTTCTTGTCCGCCAGCACGGCGACCCGATCACAGATAGCGTACAGGGTGTCCAGGTCGTGGGTGATCAGGAACACGGTGAGCCCCAGCGCTTGCTGCAAGGTACGGATCAAGCGGTCGAAGGCGGCCGCGCCAATCGGATCCAGTCCGGCGGTCGGCTCGTCCAGGAACAACAGCGGTGGGTCCAGCGCCAGCGCGCGTGCCAGCCCGGCGCGCTTGCGCATGCCGCCGGACAATTGCGATGGGAGCTTGTCGATCGCATTGGCGGGCAGGCCGGACAGCTTCACCTTGAGCAGCGCCAGTTCATAGCGCAGCGAATCGGGCAGGTCGCGATGGTGCTCCTTGAGCGGTACCTGCACGTTCTCGCCCACGGTCAACGACGAGAACAACGCGCCGTCCTGGAACAGCACGCCGGTGCGTCGTTCGATGCCGAGGCGATCCTCGGGCTCGCCGGACAGCGCATCGATGCCCAGCACCTCGATTTCGCCCGCCTGCGGCGCGCGCAACCCGATGATCGAACGCATCAGCACCGACTTGCCGCTACCCGAGCCGCCGACCACGCCCAGGATCTCGCCCGCGCGCACGTCCAGGTCCAGGTCCTCGTGCACGACCTGGTCGCCGAATGCGTTGCGCAGCCCGCGGATCCGGATGATCGGTTCGCCGGCGTCGTGTACCGGGGCCAGGGTGGGGCGCGGCGGCGGCTGCCTGATCGGCATGAGGCTGATCGGCATGAGCTTGCCCGGGTTCATCCTCAACGACTTGAGCTTGATCTTTTTCATGCCGGCCCGCTCACCATCCCATCTGCATGAACCAGATCGCGGCGATCGCGTCCAGGATGATCACCAGCGAGATCGTCTGCACCACCGCCGAGGTGGTGCGTTCGCCGACCGACTGCGCGGTGCCCTGGACCTGCAGGCCTTCCAGGCAGCCGATCAGCGCGATCACGACGGCAAAGATCGGTGCCTTGGACATGCCGACCAGGAAATGCCGCAACTTCATGGTTTCCTGCATCCGCGCCAGGTAGGCCTGCGGGGGGATGTCAAGGCTGGATGCGGCGACGGACATGCCGCCCAACAGGCCGGAGATATCGGCCACGAATGCCAATAAAGGCAGCATCACCAGCAACGCCAGCACGCGCGGGATCACCAGCAGGTCGATCGGGTCCAGGCCCAGGGTACGGATGGCATCGACCTCCTCGCGGCTGACCATCGCGCCGATCTGCGCGGTAAAAGCGCTGGCAGTCCGCCCGGCCAGCACGATCGCGGTCAGCAGCACGCCGAATTCACGCAGGAAGGCCACATCGACCAGTTCGACCACATAGATGGTGGCGCCGAAGTCGGCCAGGATATTGGCACCCAGGAAGGCCACCACGGCACCGACCAGGTACGAAAGCAGCGCCACCAACGGCACGGCATCCAGGCCGACCTGCTCCATGTGGTAGACGGTCGCGGTAAGCCGGAAGCGACGCGGTTGCCGCACCGTGCGCGCCAGCTTGGCCAGGTTCTCACCCAGGAAGCTGATGAGCGCGACGACCTCCTTGCCATTGTCGACCACGGCGTGACCCAACCGACCCAGCGCCGCGGCAATGCCGAACTCGCGCTTGCGCGGTGGGCGCTCGTCGGCGACATCTTCGATCGCCGACACCAGCGCGCGGTGATCGTCGCGGAACACGAACGTATTGAAATCCAACGAGCGCCGGGTCGCGAAACGCAGCAGCTGCAACACGCCGGTCGAGTCCAGCCGATCGACGCCACTGGCATCGACTTGCTGCAAGCCGTCGGGGAGCTCGCGCAAGGCGTCGCCAACGGCGCCTGCATTGCGCAGCGTCCAGCGCCCGGACAGGCGCGCCCGCCCTTCGTCGAGGTCGATCCTGGGTGCGGCGGCCTCGGAGGCCGTGGCGTCGACGGGCTGCATGGGCATAGAGGATACCGGCTGCAAGCGTGAAGGCGCAGATTCGGCGCCAACCGGGCCCTGCCTTTTGTGTCGGTCGCATGCGATCCTTTACGGATGTCCGTGACCCCACCAGTTTCCCGAGCTCCTGGTCCAACAGGAGTTTCCGCAGGAATCCCTGCAGGTGCTTCCGGCAATGCAACGCCGGTCGGAACCGTGCTGGCCGCGGCCACCTATGCCGCCCGCATCGAATTCGTCGTCGACCTGGCCGAGCGCCTGCACAGCTATGGCACCACCGCACAGCGGCTGGAGGCCGCGGTGATCGGCGTGGCCGAAAAACTTCGGATCGAGTGCGAGCCCTGGGCCAGCCCGACGGCACTGATCCTGACCTTCAGTGATCCGAGCCGGCCACCCGGGGAAAGCGACACCACCCGCGTGATCCGGCTTGCGCCGGGTGATTCCGAACTGGACCGCTTATGCGAGGCCGACCGGATCGCTGAAGCCGTGACGGCTGGCGAAATGAATACAGCCGACGGTCGTACCGCGCTGCGGGCGCTGGACCAACCCCGCAGCGGTCGCTGGCGGGTCATGCAGGTCCTCGTCTTTGGCCTGGTCGCGGCCGCCGTGGCGGGATTGTTGCGACTGCCCTGGCTGGACATCGCCACCGCCGGGACCACCGGGCTGTTGCTCGGCATGCTGGACCAGCTGTCGATGCAGCGCCCGCGCCTGCGCGAGGCCTCCGATGCCATTGCCGGGATGCTGGCGGGCGCTGTGACGATCCTCGTGGCCAGCTTCATCGCGCCCTTGAACTTCAACACGGTGATCATCGCTTCGCTGATCGTGTTGTTGCCGGGCCTGGCGCTGACCAACGCGATGGGCGAGCTGACCAGCCAGCAACTGGTGTCGGGGACCGCGCGCTTTGCCGGCGCGGTCACCACCGTGCTCAAGTTGACGATCGGCACGATGATTGCCGTGTACGTGGCTGGCCTGCTGGGCCTGGAGCCGGGCGTGCGCGCACTGCGGGCGCAGCCCGATTGGGTGGAATGGGTGTCGTTGCTGCTGGCCGCGTATGCCTTTGCGGTGCTGTTCCGCGCCCATCGTCGCGACTATCCGCTGGTGATGGCGGCAGCGGTGACCGGTTATGTGATCTCGCGCTACATCGGCCTGGCATGGGGCTTGCCTGCCGGGATCTTCGTGTCGGCGCTGGTGATGACGGCGCTTGGCAATGCCTATGCGCGATGGGCGCATCGGCCCGGCGCGATCATCCGCCTGCCCGGTATCGTGATGCTGGTGCCAGGCAGTGCCAGCCTGCGCGGATTGATCGATCTCATGCAGCAGCAGGATGTCGGTGCAGGCCAGGTTGCCGTGATGACGGTGCTTAATATCCTGTTGGCACTGATCGGCGGGTTGTTGTTTGGCAATCTGTTGTTGCCGGCGCGGCGGAATCTTTAGGGGTTTCAGGCAAAACCAACCTGTCATCCTGAGCGTAGCGAAGGATCTGCTTTTTTCGTGGCTGTCCAGCTAAAGCAACAACAGATCCTCCGCTACGCTCAGCATGGCAATTCTTGGAGTTGGACCGGCAAGGGCCGAGATGGTATTTGGCAGCCGTCATTCAGGCAAAAGCCGAATGACGATAAGTTCGAACAGCTGGTGGTGCGGAGAGTATTTCAGCCCTCAGCCCTAAAAAAACGCCGGCTTTCGCCGGCGTTTTGATTACTTCGCTTTTCGTGTCGCAGTCTTTCGTTTTGCGACTTTCCGCTTCGTGGCCTTGCGTGCCGTGGCTTTTTTCGGCGCGCCCTTGCGTGCCTTGGTCTTCCTGGCGGCGGAATTTGATGCCGGCGCCTTGTTGATCAGGAACGATTCCAGTTGCTTGCCGTTGGCGATCTCGGCCGCCAGCCAGCGCGGTTGTTTGCCGCGCCCGGTCCAGGTCTCGGTCTTGTTGGCGGGGTTGCGGTATTTCGGGGCCACCTTGCCCAGCTTCCTGCCCTTGCGTGGGCTGGCTGCCTTGGTCGCCTTGCCGGTGCCGTTGCCTGTGTCGAACAGCTCTTCGATGGTATAGCCCTCTGATTTTGCCAGCGCGGTGACCTTGCGGCGCACCGAGGCGACAGGCTTGCGCTTGGCCAGGCTGGTCTTTCGCTTCTTGGCCTTGCTGATCAGGGTATCGAGCTGTTTGGTCGAAAGCGCTTTTAGATCGATGGTCATGGTTTCTCCATCGCGCGGAAGGATCGCGCAATTATCTTGTAGTGGGATCGCAATCAAGCGGTTTGTCGGCGGCGAGATTCCATCCCTGCCAAGCCGATGCGGCCAGCATAATGGCTGAATGCACGGATTCAAAACCGGTGCAATTGGCTTGCGAAGCCAGATTCAGTACTTGAATCCCTTCGGCACCGGGTTGCACGCAGATAATGACAGCCCCGGTGGCCATCGATGCAAGTATCTTTCCTGCGAAAGCAGGAACAGATTGTCTTTGAATTCAAGCGTTCGAAGGTCACTGGATTCCCGCTTTCGCGGCAATGGCAGCTTGAGGGTGCATTTACTTCGGAGTTGCCCGGTCCACGCCCAACCGGGCCAGCAGTGCAGCGCGGTCGAGGTTTTCAGACTCACTGTCGGCGCGCGCACGATACTCAAACGTCCCCGCTTCCAGCCCGCGTGCGGAAACCACCACGCGGTGGGGGATGCCGATCAACTCGATATCCGCGAACATCGAACCCGGGCGCAGCCCGCGGTCGTCGAGCGCGGTGTCGATGCCGGCGGCATTCAACTCCCGGTACAGCGCTTCGGCCGCTTCAGTGACGGACGCGTCAGCCTTCGGATTGATCATGCACACGGCAACCTGCCACGGTGCAATGGCCTCGGGCCACAGGATGCCGTTGTCGTCGAAGTTCTGTTCGATCGCCGCGGCGACGATGCGCGAGATACCGATGCCATAGCAGCCCATCAGAGGCGTTGCTGCCTTGCCGTTGGCGTCGAGCACGGTGCAGTCCATCGCGCGTGCGTACTTGTCGCCCAGCTGGAAGACATGCCCGACTTCGATGCCGCGCGCGATGTCCAGCGTACCGTTGCCATCGGGCGAAGGGTCGCCGGCGACCACGTTGCGGATGTCGGCGACGAGGTCGGGTTCGGGCAGGTCGCGGGACCAGTTGACGCCGGAGAGGTGGAAACCGGGGGCATTGGCACCGACCACGAAATCGGCCATCGCCGCGACGCTGCGGTCGGCGACGATCCGGATCGGCTGTCTGGGTGCGACGGGGCCGAGGAATCCGGGTTCGCTGCCCAGGTATCGGGTGATTTCCGCTTCGTTCGCCAAGCGGTAACCGTCGAGCCCGGGCTGCTTGCCCAGCTTGATCTCATTGACGACATGGTCGCCGCGGACGAGGGCCAGGACGAACTGTTCGTTCTCTCCACTCTCGTCGCGACCAATGATCGCGATCGACTTGACCGTGCGCGACAGGGGGACATCCAGCAGCTCCGCCACCGCTTCGCAGGTCTTCTGGGTCGGCGTTCCGACCTTGGCCATCGCCTCCGTGGCAGCGGGGCGTTCGCCTGGCGACAGCGCCTCGGCGGTTTCGACGTTGGCGGCGTACTCCGAGCCCTCACCGGTCGACCAGGCGATCGCGTCCTCGCCCGAGTCGGCCAGGACATGGAACTCCTGGCTGGTGTCGCCGCCGATCTCGCCCGAGTCGGCCAGCACCGCGCGGAAACGCAGGCCCAGGCGCTCGAAGATGCGGTGGTAGGCGGCCTGCATGTTGCGATACGACGCGTCCATGCCGGCTGCATCAAGGTCGAACGAGTACGCATCCTTCATCAGGAACTCGCGCGCCCGCATGACGCCGAAGCGCGGCCGGATCTCGTCGCGGAACTTGGTCTGGATCTGGTACAGGTTGATCGGCAGTTGCTTGTAGCTGGCCAGCTCGTTGCGGGCGAAGTCGGTGATGACTTCCTCGGCGGTCGGCGCGTAGCAGAAGTCCTGGTCCTTGCGGTCCTGCATCTTCAGCAGCATCGGGCCGTATTTGCCCCAGCGGCCGGACTCATCCCACAGCTCGCGTGGCTGGATGCAAGGCATCAACAGCTCGATGGCACCGGCGCGATCCATCTCCTCGCGCACGATGGCCTCGACCTTGCGCAGCACGCGCAGGCCCAGTGGCGACCAGGTGTAGATGCCGGCGGCAAGCCTGCGCACCATGCCCGCCCGCAGCATCAGCTGGTGGCTGGCGATTTCGGCGTCGGCGGGGGTTTGCTTGCTGGTCTTCAGGTGGAACTGCGACAGGCGCATCGGCAGGGCTTCTGGCAAGGGGCCGCCATTCTGCCACGGGCCACGGTCCGTACCGGGCAGGGGGGTGCGGGAAAGCGGATCCGGGACGTGCGGGCCCGGCGTGCGGGCCCGGCGTGGGGGCTGGTCAGTGCGACCAGCTCAGTGCCGATCACCGTGGACTTCGATACCTGCCTGCGGCTGCACGTCGACGCGCTCGTACCTGCGACCGGCATCCTTGCCCTGCGGCGGTTGCGTGGTGACCTGCAGGACACCACTGGCATCACGCCACCGGTACAGCACCGGACGGGCGTCCCTGGCTTCGGCGGCCGCGGCCTGTTCGGCGCGCTCGCGTTTGGCGCGCGCCTGCCCGGGGGTGTCCCGGGAGAACCACCAGGCTGCCGCGCTGCCCAGCAGGAGTCCACCAATGATCGCCCAGGACAGCCGCATGGCCGGCGGGGCTACTTGGCTGCGGTTGCGCTCTTGGCGCAGGCCACGTCGATCGTGGCTTGGGCAAGCCTGCTTTGTGTGTCGCGCTCTTCCTGGGTCAGGTTGGTGTCGGGCTTGCCGTCGCCATCGCGATCGATACCGACCGCGACACCGCTCTTGAGGCGCTCAAGGTTGCTCCGTGCGATTTCACAATTCGAGCTGACGGCGGGCTTGTCTTCGGCCTCGGGGGCCGATGCGTCACCGTTCTGGCGGATCTGACGGTTGGTATAAGCGTTACCGGCGGGGGGCGAGTCGGAATAGTGGGTCACGCCCTTGGCGTCTTTCCACTGGTAGACGGACTGGGCGGCCACGGGGGTGGCGACCAGGGCGGTGCAAACAACGACCAGCAAGGCGGTCGCGAACAGGTAAGGACGAGGCATGTCGTGCTTCCACGGACAGGGGTGCGTCCGATTGCATCACCCTCGGCCCGGCACTGCAAGCGCTAAACTCACACAATGGAAGACCCGAACGAAAGCGGAATCCCGCCACGACCCCGCCCGCGTGGCATCTACCTGCTGCCCAACCTGTTCACGACGGGCGGCTTGTTTGCAGGCTTTTTCGCGATCATCGCTGCCTCGCAAGGGCGGTTCACGGCGGCCTGCGTGGCAATTTTCGTGGCTGGGATCCTCGACGGCATCGATGGCAGGGTCGCACGCATGACCAACACCCAGAGCGAGTTCGGGGTGCAGTACGACTCGCTGGCCGACCTGATCAGCTTTGGCCTGGCCCCGGCGATGGTGATGTACCACTGGGCGCTGTCAGCGCTGAAGGTCGATGGCGCCACCGCTGGCAAGATCGGCTGGTTGGCGGCCTTCCTGTATGCCGCCTGCGCGGCGTTGCGGCTGGCGCGCTTCAACAGCCAGGTGGCCAGCGTCGACAAGCGCTGGTTCATCGGCCTGGCCAGTCCGGCGGCGGCGGGGTTGTTGGCAAGCTTCGTGTGGAGCTGCAACGATTTTGGACTCAACGGCGGGCAACTGCGCTATGTCGCGCTTGCCATGACCGTGGTTGCCGGGCTGCTGATGGTCAGCCGGATCCGCTACAGCAGTTTCAAGGGCAGTGGCCGCGGCCCGAATGCTGAACGGGTGCCGTTCGTCACGATCATCATTGCGGTGATCGTGTTGATTGCACTGGTGATCGACCCGCCACGCGTGCTGCTGGCGGCGGCGGTGCTGTATGCGTTGTCCGGACCGGGGACGTGGCTGTGGCGTCGTCGGCGCGGCGCGGCGGCAGTCTAGGGTGATGTGGGATCCCTTGCAGCGCGAAGTGCTGGAAGCGCTGGGACATGCGCCGCATGTCGCGATCAACCCGTCGCTGCCCGATGATCCCTTGCTGCACGCACTGCTGCGGGCTGCAGGCCGGGATGCCGGCGCGCGCGATGCAGCGCAACTGGTGAAATCCTGGCCGCCGTTGTCCGCGTTGCGTGGTGATGCCGCGGCCAAGCGCCGCTTGTGGCCCCGGTTGCGCGGTCTGCGCCGGCAATGAGCGCACGCGCCGCGGATGTCGCCACGGCGCCCGCCGCGTTGCGACCGATGTGCGAGGACGATCTCGACGCGGTGATGGCGATCGAGTTGCGCGCCTATCCTTTTCCCTGGTCGCGGGGCATCTTCCGCGACTGTTTGCGCGCCGGTTACCCCGCGTGGGTATTGCAGCGCGAGGACGGCGAACTGATCGGTTACGGCGTGCTCAGCATCGCCGCAGACGAGGCACATGTGCTCAATCTCTGCGCCGCATCGCACGTGCAGGGACGCGGCCATGGTCGACGGATGTTGTTGGCCTTGCTGAAGATCGCACGCGGCAGTGGCGTGCAGCGGGTATTCCTGGAGGTGCGGCCGTCCAATACCGCTGCGATTGCGTTGTACAAGGACGAGGGCTTTTGCGAAATTGGCCGTCGCCCGCGGTATTACCCCGCGCACGCGGGGCGCGAGGATGCCGTCGTGATGGTGTTGGATTTGGGGGTGGGCTGAACGTCGCGCGGCTTTGGTAGGAGCGGCTTCAGCCGCGAGCGTTTGATGTTGCTTTTTGCTTTTGTAGGAGCGACGTAAGTCGCGATCTTGATTCCCGAAGCCCTTATCGCGACTTACGTCGCTCCTACAACTGCAAAAGCCAACTAAGAGCTCGCGGCTGAAGCCGCTCCTGCAAAAAGCAACGTGCTGCCGGTATTACAGCTTGGCGCGTTGCGCGGCCAGTGCGTCGCGTTGCGTGGTCCAGTCGGCCAGGCGCTGGCGTTCCTGGTCGACGACCGCGGCCGGGGCGTTGTCGACGAAGGTCTTGTTGCCCAGCTTGCCCTGCGACTTGGCCAGTTCGCCTTCGACGCGCTTGAGCTCCTTGTCCAGGCGGGCGCGCTCGGCATCGAGGTCGACCAGGCCTTCCAGCGGGACATGCAGCTTGAGCTTGCCCAGCGGCAAGGCCATCGAGGGCGGGACGGCCTCGCCGGCCTCCAGTTGGCGGACGGTCTCGAGCCTGGCCATGGATTTCAGCGCTTCGGCATGGCGTTGCAGTTGCGCGGGGTCGTCGAGCTCACCTTCGACGATCAACGGCACGCGCTTGCCCGGGGCGATGTTCATTTGGCTGCGCAAGGCACGCAGCTGCGACACCGCGGCCTGCACCCACGCGAAGTCGGACGCCTGTGCATGGTCGGCCAGTCCCGAGACCTGCGGGTAGGGCTGCAGTGAAATCGACTCGCCGTCGATGTGCAGGCGCGGTGCGACGTGGCGCCACAACTCTTCGGTGACGAACGGCACCAGCGGGTGCAACAGGCGCAGCAGTGCTTCGAGCACGTACAGCAACGTATGCCGGGTGCTGTCGGCGGCCGCGGCGTCGTCTCCGTTGAGCGCCGGTTTGGCCATTTCGACGAACCAGTCGCAATAACGATTCCATGCAAACTCGTACAGGTCATGGGTGGCCAGGTCGAAGCGGTAGGCATCCTCGGTGCGTCGGGCTTCGGGTTCGAAATAATTGGGCATCTGCGCGCAAAGGTCTTCGAGCGCCCGCAGGATCCAGTGCTCGGCCGGCGTGCGTGGTGTCGGTGCGCCTTGGAATCTCGCGCCCTCGGTGTTCATCAGCACGAACCGCGTTGCGTTCCACAGCTTGTTGCAGAAGTTGCGGTAGCCGTCGGCCCGGCCGAGGTCGAACTTGATGTCGCGCCCCGGCCCGGCCAGCGCGGCCATGGTGAAGCGCAGCGGGTCGGCGCCATGTGCGGGGATGCCGTCGGGGAATTCCTTGCGCGTGGCCTTCTCGATGCGCGCCGCCATCTTGGGCTGCATCAATCCAGTGGTCCGCTTGGCGACGAGGGCGTCGATGCCGATGCCGTCGATGATGTCCAGCGGGTCGAGCACGTTGCCCTTGGACTTGGACATCTTCTGCCCGTCCTTGTCGCGCACCAGGCCGGTGATGTAGACGTCGCGGAACGGCACGCGCTGGACGTCGGTCGCGTCGGGCTGATCCTGTCCGACCAGGTGGTCGGTCATGAAGATCATCCTCGCGACCCAGAAGAAGATGATGTCGAACCCGGTGACCAGCACCGAGGACGGTACGTACCTGTCGAAACCGCGTTCCTGCATCAAGTCTTTGTTGGGCCAGCCCATGGTGCTGAGCGGCCACAGCGCCGAGGAGAACCAGGTCTCGAGCACGTCGTTGTCCTGGTCGGCGTCGGTGAGTTCGCCGATATAGCCGTCTGCACGCGCCTTGGTCCGGGCCTCGTCCAGCGTGCGACCGACATAGGCCTTGCCGTTGCTGCCATACCAGGCCGGTATCCGATGACCCCACCACAGCTGGCGGCTGATGCACCAGTCCTGGATGTTTTCCATCCAGTGGCGATAGGTGTTGATCCAGTTGGGCGGCACGAACTGCACGTCGCCGCCCTTGACCAGCGCCATGCCGCGTTCGGCCAGGCCGTCCATCTTCACGAACCACTGGTCGGTCAGGTAAGGCTCGATCGCCTGGCCACTGCGGTCGCCACGCGGGACTTGCAACTTGTGTTGGATGGTTTCGACCAACAGCCCCAACGCATCGAGATCGGCAAGCACGACCTTGCGTGCATCGTAACGATCCAGGCCGCGGTATTTTTCCGGAGCATTGTCATTGACCTTCGCATCGGGGGTGAAGATGTTGATCAACGGCAGCTCGTGGCGCTGGCCGACTGCATGGTCATTGAAGTCGTGCGCCGGGGTGACCTTGACGATGCCGGTGCCGAACTCGCGGTCGACATAGGCGTCGGCGATGATTGGAATCTCGCGCCCGGTCAGTGGCAGCGTGACGGTCTTGCCGATCAGGTGCGCGTAGCGCTCGTCCTGCGGATGCACCATGACCGCGGTGTCGCCGAGCATGGTTTCCGGGCGCGTGGTGGCGACGACCAACTGGCCGCTGCCGTCGCTCAGCGGATAGGCGATCGACCACAAAAAACCGACTTCCTCTTCGTTGACGACTTCCAGGTCGGAGATCGCGGTTTGCAGCACCGGATCCCAGTTGACAAGACGTTGCCCGCGATAGATCAGGCCATCGGCATGCAGTCGCACGAACGCCTCGCGCACTGCATCGGCAGCCATCGGATCCATCGTGAACACCGTGCGCGACCAGTCGCCCGACGTCCCCATGCGGCGCATCTGGCGCTCGATGGTATCGCCGGATTGCTGCTTCCACTCCCAGACCTTTTCGATGAAGCCGTCGCGGCCCAGGCCGTCGCGGGTTTCACCGTTGCCTTCCAGGGCCAGGTTGCGCGACACCACCATCTCGGTAGCAATGCCGGCATGGTCGCTGCCCATCTGCCACAAGGTGTCGTAGCCGCGCATGCGGTGGTAGCGCACCAGCGCGTCCTGCAGCGTGTGCTGGAACGCATGGCCCATGTGCAACGTACCGGTCACGTTGGGCGGCGGCAGCAGGATGACGTAGGGCTTGCCCTTGCCGCTGGGCGCGAAGGCGCCGCTTGATTCCCACTCGGCGTAGAGACGGGATTCGAATTGGGAGGGGTCGTAGCTGGGTGCGAGTGTGTTGGTCATCGATTGAGTTGCTTTGTTGGTTCGTCATCCCGGCGAACGCCGGGATCCATTGTGATCTTGCACTTGCGCGACGTTAGGCGGAGCGGAGATGGCGGATTTGGCGGAAAGTCAAAATGGATTCCGGCGTTCGCCGGAATGACGGTGGTGGCTTCCCATTGCCATGCGCGTCATTGGCGTGTTCGCGTCACATATCGTGCTTTTTCAATTCAAGACCACGCGCCTTGTATTGTTTCCAGCGCTCGCGCAGCGGTCCACGCGCGGCATCGTCGGCAGGGACGACTTCCAGCACACGCTCGAACTCGCCCTCCACCGCTCCGTCGCGCAGGTTGATCAGCAGCGGTCGCAACGGCGTGTCGGTGTCGGGTGCGGCGATCAGGACGGGGGTCAACTCGTCCTCGTCGTCGGTGCCGGCGATCTGGTGCGGGATGTAGGCATCGTCGTCGAAGGCCCACAGCAGTTCGTCCAGCGCTTCGGCCTGTGCGGTGTCACGCGCAAGCACCAGCGTCCACAGCCCGGCGTCATGCGCCTTGCGTGCCAGTTCGCACACCAGCTGCAAGGGTTCGGTGCGGAAGCGCGGCTTTGCGATCAGGTAGAAGTCGGCGCGAGGCATGGTCCGGGGGGCGTGGTCATCGGGTTTGGGCTGGGAACAGCGTCATTGAGCATCGTCATCCTGGGCGTAGCGAAGGACCTGCTTGTTTTCGCGCACTCAAGAGCAACAACAGATCCTTCACTGCGCCAAGGATGACAGGATGGTGGGTCGACCGTCATGACTGAGGGGCAGGCTGCGTTGCCGCCTTTCAGCAGCCGCCCGATGCATCAGTGACAGCGATCCATCAGCCATTGCGACAACATGCCGACTGGGCGACCCGTAGCCATCCCGGTCTTTCCGCTGGTGCTGGCGCTGCCGGCGACATCCAGGTGCGCCCAGCGCTGGCCTTCGGTGAAGCGCGACAGGAAGCAGCCCGCCGTGATCGCACCACCCCAGCGGCCACCGATGTTGTAGACGTCGGCATAGGTCGAGTCGAGCATCGGCTGGTATTCGTCCCATAGCGGCAGGCGCCAGGCACGGTCGAAGCAGTCTTCGCCGGCGGCCAGCAGCTCGCAGGACAACCCGTCGTCCTTGCTCATCAGGGCGCTGGCATGGTTGCCCAGCGCGACCATGCAGGCACCGGTCAGGGTGGCGACGTCGATCAGTGCCGCCGGCTCGAACTTCTGGGCATACGTCAGCGCATCACACAGGATCAACCGGCCCTCGGCGTCGGTGTTGCCAACTTCAATGGTCTTGCCCGACATGCTGGTGAGCACGTCGCTGGGCCGGTAGGCATTGCCGTCGGCCATGTTTTCCACCGCCGCGGCAATCACCACCAGGTTGATCGGCAGCTGCATGCCGACCGCGGACACGAAGGTGCCCATCACGGTGGCCGCGCCGCACATGTCGAACTTCATCTCCTCGATGCCGCCCTGGACCTTGAGGTTGATGCCGCCCGAGTCGAAGGTGATGCCCTTGCCGACCAGCACGTAGGGCTTGGCGTCGCCACCGTTGCTGTACTTGAGCACGACCAGCTTGGGCGGGTTGGACGAGCCCTGCGACACGGCGAGCAGTGATCCCATGCCGAGCTTTTCCATTTCGTCGCGCTCAAGCACTTCGCACTCGGTATTGTCGAAGCGGCTGGCGAATTCCTGGGCTTGTTGCGCGACATAGGCCGGGTTGCATACGTTGGGTGGCAGGTTGCCCAGCTCACGCGAGAACGCGACGCCGCCGGCGATCGCCTGGCCGCGGGCGAGGGCACCGGCATCCTGGCCGCTGATGGCCAGCGACTTGAGGCCGGTTTCCTCGCGCTTCTTGTTCTTGGCGCCCAGGGTCGCCGTGTAGCGATAGCAGGTGTGGTCGGCGGCGATCGCGGCCTGGCGGATGTTCCAGCCGTTGTCGCGATCCTTGACCGGGACTTCGGACAGGGTGAACACGGCCGAAGACACCGGACCAGTCTTCAGCGCACGCGCGGCATCGGCCACGGCCTTGAGGTATTGCGGCACGGCAAACTTGGCCGGCTCGCCCAGTCCGACCACAAGCACGCGCGTGGCGGCGACGCCTGGCAGGGCATGCAGCATGGTCGTCTTGCCGGTCTTGCCGCTGACGTCCCCGGCGGCGACCAATGCGCCAAGCTTGCCGCTGCTGGCGCTGTCGATGGTCTGCGCGGCGGGCGTCAGGGAGGCGTCGGCAAATACGCCTACCACGACGCAGTCGGTCTGGACGGTGGCGGCGTTGTCTTGGTTCAGGCTGAATTCGAGGGCCATGCAACAGATTCCCGTGGTTGGTGCGAATGGATGCGGTCGCAGCGAGAGGTGATTCCGTACAATCGTTGCACGGGTTCACCTCGTGGCTGCGCCACGTCGGTAATGATCCGTCGTCGTGCCCATGCTGGCCGATGCATGCTGACCGATGCATGCTGACCTCAGGCAGGCGGCCGGAGGCCCCGCCGGCCAACCGGCCGTGGCGCTCCGCGGCAAGCAGAAGCCGACGAATGAACCAACAAGTCTAAAGCAAGCCCACCCGACGCCGCAGCCGCGGCCGGAGCCAGATGCCCCAGCTAGACCGCTACCTGTTGCGTGAATTCGCCCAATCCTTCTTCGCCACGCTGGTGGTGCTGATGATGGTGAGCCTGGGGGGCATCTTCACCAACGTGCTCAGCCAGATCGCCAGCGGGCGGGTCCCGGCGGGCATGATGCTGTCCCAATTGGGCCTGCAGACCATCCGCTACCTGCCGCTGATCCTGCCGCTGGGGCTGATGTTGGGCCTGCTTTTGGCGGTGGGACGGTTGTACCGGGATGCCGAGATGCCGGTCCTGGCCTCGATCGGTGTGGGTCCGCGGCGGCTGCTCAAGCCGTTCTTGATGCTGGTTTTACCGGTGGTGGCGGTGATCGCGCTGTGCTCGTTGTGGCTGGGCCCGCTGGCCAAGCGCACCTCCGTGGAACTGATCGCCGAGGGCAACCGCAACCTGCTGGTGGCCGGGCTGAAGCCGGGCCGGTTTACCGAGCTGCCCGGCGGTGGAGTGGTCTATGTCGGCTCGATGTCCAGCGATGGCAGCCAACTGAGCCGGGTGTTTGTCTACAAGCAGCAGGGCGACCGCCTGGACGTGACCACGGCCCAACAGGGCGCGCTGCGGTTTGACGGGCCCGATGCGCGTTTCCTCCAGCTCAAGGATGGATTCCGGGTGGAGGGCCCGCGCGACAAGGGGCGTGATTTCCGGCTGATGCGCTATGCAAGCAATGACCTGCGCATGCCCAATAGCGAAACCAGCGACGTCGACACGGATCCGCCGGCGATGTCAACGCCGGAACTGCTGGCCGACCCGCGCCCGCAGGCCGGTGCGCAGCTGCATTACCGGCTGGCGCCGCCCTTGCTGGCGCTGGCGTTTGCGCTGCTGGCGGTGCCGCTGGCACGCAGTTCGCCGAGACAGGCGCGGTTTGGCAGCATCCTGATCGGTTTCCTGGTGTATCTGATCGGCATGGACCTGACCCTGCTGGGGGCGGATTGGCTGGGCAGTGGCAAGTTGCCGATGGCAGCGGGCTTGTGGTGGCTGGTGTTGCCGTTATTGGCGGTCTCGGCCTGGATGTATTTCAGCGATGGCCGGATGCGACGATCACGGTTGCGACGGGTAGGCGCTGCGCGCAGAAGCACAGCCTCGTGATGGAAGGCGCATGACGACCACTCAATGAAAAGTTTCCCGCGGATCCACGACATCTATATCGCCAAGACCCTGTTCGGCAGCGTGCTGCTGACGTGGGCGGTCCTGCTGGGCCTGGATTTCATCGTCGGCGGCCTGATGGGCGAGATCGGCGACATCGGAAAGGGTAACTACACCTTCGTGGTGGCCCTGACCAATGTCATCTACACAGTGCCTTGGCGCGCGTACAACCTGTTCCCGACCGCCGCGGTGATCGGCTCGTTGATGGGTTTGGGGCAACTGGCTGCCAGTTCGGAGCTGACCGCGCTGCGCGCTCTGGGCCTGTCGCGGCGGCGGCTGGGCCTGGCCGTGGCGGCCAGCCTGGCCTTGCTGACCGGCCTGATGGTGGTCAACGGCGAGACCCTGGCACCCTGGGGCGAACGCAGCGCCGACGCCATCAAGGCATCGGCCAAGTCACCCAACATGATCGTGTCGCAATATTCCGGCTTGTGGGCGCGCGAGGGCGACACTTTCCTCAACGCGGGCAGTGGCCAGGAGCGCACCGACGGCAAGCAGCAGTGGCTGGAATTGCACGACGTACACCTGTACGAATTTGCCGAGGACGGCCGGCTGGAATCGATCGCACACGCCGCCATCGCCGAGCATCGCCCCGGCGGCTGGCAGCTGCGCAACGTCAGGCGGACCTGGTTCGAGGCGCGTTCGGTGACCCAGACCGAGGCGATGGAAGAACACTGGGAGTCCAAGCTGGATGACACTGCCCTGGCGGCCAGCGTGTCACGGCCCTACTACCTGCCTGCGACGGCACTGCGCAGCAGCATCCAGTACCAGCAGCGCAACGGCCTGGACGCCAGTGAATACGAAGAGCAGTACTGGGGACGCTGGTTTTACCCGATCAGCGTGCTGGCACTGTGCCTGGCCGCCATCCCGTTTGCCTTCGGCACGCTGCGCAGCGGCAGCCTTGGCAAGCGGCTGTTCATCGGCATCGTCTTTGCGCTCGGGTTCTGGCTGCTGCAAACGCAGTTCGTCAAGCTGGCCGGCGTCTACAGGTTTGATTACCGGTTGGCATACCTGATTCCGCCGGCGTTGATGCTGGGGATTTCCGCCGTGTTGTTCCGACGGCGCAGTGGTTGAGTGCGCCGCGGCGTGACTGGCTTGCCAATCCTGGCCCGACGCGCCGCCGCGCGCTGCGCAATTGCGCTTGCCCGGGCTCGCTTTTCGACATGCGCAACACCCGGGTCTTGCTCGCCGTGCCAGGTCGCGCTGCGAATTGATCCGCTTGGCGACACATCCCTACGCGGCGCCGCACGTTGCATGGCTACGATTTGCTGGATTCATCCTTCGATATGCGCATGATCCGCGTCTTGCTCGCGCGGTCATGCCACGTCAACCGATCCCGATCCATCCATGCCCACCAGAACCCGGCGCCGGCAAGCAACAACGAAGCGCTGCCAACGACATAGCGCAGCACGAGCGCCGGCAATTCCGGCTGCCCACCATCGGCCGCGACCACCCGCAAGCGCCACGGGCGCATGCCCAGCGTCTGCCCGCCGCGCCACCAGCTCAGCACGCCATACAGCGCGGTCAACAACCAGCACACCAACCACAGCAGCCACTGCAGGCCGCTGAAAGGGGCGATGTTCTGGTGCGCGGGATGTCCGGACAGTGAGAAGCCAAGGGTGAAGGCTGCCGACGCCAGCATCCACAGCGCCAGTGCCGGGAAGAAGTCGTACACCAATGCCAGCAGGCGCCAGACGATCAATGCAGCGGATTCATGGCCGGGACAGGCGTGGGTGTTGGCGTGGTTCATCCGACAAGGATAGCCAGTCGTACACCGCTATGCCGCCAGCCGCCACCTTGGCGCTAAGCTGTCGACATGCCAGCGTCCACGCCCTCGGAACGTCGTCAGCACGTCGCTGCGCTGCCCCCCTTGCGCGATGCCGACGCAGCCGTGATCGAAGCCTTCCTTGATGCCACCTGGGCCGAGGCCGGCCTGTCAAGGCAGACGCTGGCCAGTTATCGCCGCGACCTGGAGGGCTTTGCCCGTTGGCGTGACGGTAACGGTGGTGGTTTGCGAGCCGCCGATCGTGGCGCACTGTTCGATTACCTGGCCTGGCGTAGTGGCCTGGGTTATGCCGCACGCAGCAATGCCCGGTTGTTGACGGCGCTGCGGTCTTTCTTCGCGCTCGCACTGCGCAACGGCGTGCGCGAAGACGATCCGACTGCGTTGCTGGATCCTCCAAGACTGCCGCGCTCGCTGCCAAAGGCGCTGGCCGAAAGCCAGGTCGAGGCGTTGCTGACAGCCCCCGACCTGGACAGTGCGACCGGCCTGCGCGACCGCGCCATGCTGGAGTTGATGTACGCCGCCGGCCTGCGCGTCAGCGAGCTGGTCAACCTGCCGGCGACTGCACTCAACCTGCGTCAAGGCGTTCTGCGCGTCACTGGCAAGGGTGGCAAGGAGCGACTGGTGCCACTGGGCGAGGAAGCGCAGCACTGGCTGCAACGCTATCTCGCCGAATCGCGCCCGGCATTGGCTGGCAAGCGGGCGTTGGCGGCGTTGTTCCTGGACGCGGCCGGCAGCGCGCCCACGCGGCAACAGTTCTGGCGCATGGTGAAGCGGTATGCGGCCGTTGCCGGCATTGATCCGGACAAGGTCAGTCCGCACGGCCTGCGCCACAGCTTCGCCACCCACCTGCTCAACCATGGTGCCGACCTGCGCGCGCTGCAGATGCTGCTGGGCCACAGTTCGCTGTCCACGACCCAGATCTACACGCTGGTTGCGCGAGAGCAGTTGAAGCAATTGCATCAGAAGCATCACCCAAGGGGGTGAGGCGATGCGCTTGCGCGGTACTGCCGCGCGCATCGGCGCACGCCCGGGCAAGGATGGCCAGGCAAGGATGGCCAGGCAAGGATGGCCCGGCAGGGCTGACGGCAGGTCTAACTGTCGCGCCATGGATGGCATCGAGAAGGGGGCTTGAAGCGGTATCAAACTAGCGCGGCACTACCGCGTCCAAAGAGAAGGCACGCTGCATGCAACCCTGGAGCGGCTGTAAAAAGCCCCTTTGCGCGTTGCACCTGAATGCGGTATCCGACAACGCGCATGCGACAATCCGTTGACCCAAGCGCCCTGCCGTTGAACCAGGTGCCCTGTTCCGGGTCGAAACCATCTTGATCCCCCGCCGCAGACCTCCATGCTGTCGATCCCATGCTGAAACCAACGCGAGCCCCCATGAAATCCTTCCTGTTCCTCCTGCTGGGCACCGTCAGCCTGGCCGCCTGCGCCCAGGGCGACACATCCCAGGTGAGTGCCTCGACGACGGCAGCCTCGACCACAGCTGCATCGACGGCAACCGCGAGCGATGCTGCCGGATCCGGCCAGGCCGATATCCAGGCCGCCGCACCCGGCTCTGCGGTCGCACATGCACGTGATGCCTTGCGCATGATCAACGACGATATCCGCATCGAAAGCATCGGTGATGCGCCGTTTCCGGGCTTCCAGCAGGCCATCGCCGGCGGGCAGGTCATCTATGTCAGCAACGACGGCAAGTACCTGATGCAGGGCCAGGCGTACAACATGCAGGCCAAGCAGAACCTCGGCGACCTGGCGATGGCCGGGTTGCGCAGGGACCTGCTCAAGAAGATGCCGGTCAGCGACCGCATCGTGTTTTCACCACCTGACCCCAAATACACGTTGACGGTCTTTACCGACGTCGAGTGCGGCTACTGCCGCAAGCTGCACAGCCAGATGGCCGAGTACAACAAGTTGGGTATCGCGGTGCAGTACGTCGCCTTCCCGCGCATGGGCCTGGGTAGCGAGGACTTCAAGAAGATGGTCGCGGTGTGGTGTGCCCCTGATCGAAAGAAGGCACTGACTGACGCCAAGCAAGACCGATCCGTGTCGTACAGGAACTGCCACAACCCGGTCACCCAGCAATACAGCCTGGGCAAACGCATGGGTTTGAGTGGCACGCCGATGATCATTGCCAGCGACGGTACCGAGCTGGGTGGCTACGTGCCGCCGGCCAAGCTGCGTGCCGAACTGGACGCAATGGCCGCCGAGGGCAGGCAGCCGCCGGTGAGCAGGGCCACCAAGAGCGGTTGAGCCGGGAGTCCCCCGTCTTGCCGATGTTGGATCAGGCCTGTGTAAAGCAGGCTTTGTCTGGAGCAGGCCGTCGTCGAGCGGGTTGAAACGACCCCGGTAGACAGTCCTGTCGACGAAGCCGGCCATGGGCCGGCTTCGCTACAATAGCCGGCCATCACCCCGGGTTGCGTCGGACATGATCGTGCTCGAAGGCCAGTCGGCCTTGTCGCCGTTCCGCCTTGAGCGGCTGCAAGCGCGCCTGCAGCGCCTCGCTCCCGAGCTGCGCATTGCCGGGGCATGGTTCACCTATTGGGTCCAGCCCACGCAGGGCGGCACACTCGATACAGCTGCAGGCGATGCAGGGACGCCCGATAGGGCCACCCTGCAACGCATCCTGCAGGCAGGTAGCCAGGCGCAGTCGCTTGCCGACGGTGCCGTCTCGCGATTCGTGGTGCCGCGGCTGGGCACCATCTCCCCTTGGGCCAGCAAGGCCACCGAACTGTTGCAGGGCGCGGGCCTGTCCGTGCAGCGCGTCGAACGCGGCACCCGCATCGACCTGTTGGGTTGGTCGACCGCCGGCCCCCAGCACCCGGCGCTCGCGTCGCTGCTGCACGACCCGATGACGCAGTCGCTGCTGGACGACCGTGATGCCGTCGACGCCCTGTTCACGGCCCCGGCGCGCGGCACGCTGGAGCGCATCACGTTGGCCGACTTGCCGTCCGCCAACAAGCGCCTGGGCCTTGCACTGGCCGACGATGAGATCGATTACCTGCGTGAGCGTTATGGCGAGTTGGGTCGCGATCCTGCCGATGTCGAGCTGATGATGTTCGCGCAGGCCAATTCCGAGCATTGCCGGCACAAGATATTCAACGCCAGCTGGGCCATCGACGGCCGCGATGCCCAAGCCAACGGACAGCCGGTGACGCTGTTCAAGATGATCAAGCACACCCACGCGACCACGCCGGCGCACACGTTGTCCGCCTACAGCGACAACGCGGCCGTGGTGGCTGGTTACGAAAGCCGACGCTTCCGGCCCGATCCGGACAGCCACCAATACCGCGCCGAGCAAGCCATGCCCGGTGCGTTTTGCATCAAGGTCGAAACCCACAACCACCCCACTGCGATCGCGCCATTCCCCGGTGCGTCGACGGGTGCGGGCGGCGAGATCCGCGACGAAGGCGCCACCGGCCGCGGCGGCAAGCCCAAGGCGGGCCTGACCGGGTTTTCGGTCTCGCACCTGCGTATCCCCGGGCTGGGTCAACCGTGGGAAGGCGAGCGCACGCTGAATCCGCGCATGGCGTCGGCGCTTGAAATCATGCTCGACGGTCCCATCGGCGCGGCTGCGTTCAACAACGAGTTCGGGCGTCCCAACCTCACGGGATATTTCCGCAGCTTCGAACTGGACGAAGGCAGCTTGTCCGATGGCGGCCGGCTGACCCGCGCCTACGACAAGCCGATCATGCTCGCAGGCGGGCTGGGCGCGATGGATCGCAGCCAGGTCGAGAAGGGCACGTTGCGCCCTGGTGATGCAGTGGTCGTGCTCGGCGGGCCTGCGATGCTGATCGGGCTGGGCGGCGGCGCGGCGAGTTCGGTCGCCTCCGGCGAGAGCCATGAAGACCTGGATTTCGCGTCGGTGCAGCGTGACAACCCGGAAATGGAGCGCCGCTGCCAGGAAGTCATCGACCGTTGCGTCGGCCTGGGCGAGCGCAATCCAATCCGTTCGATCCATGACGTGGGTGCGGGCGGGCTGTCCAACGCCATCCCGGAACTGCTGCACGACTCGGGCGTAGGCGGTGTGATCGACCTGGACAAGGTGCCCAGCGACGATCCTTCGTTGTCCCCACTGCAGTTGTGGTGCAACGAGTCGCAGGAGCGGTACGTGATCGGGTTGCCGCCAGAAAGGGTGCAGGAGTTCGTCGCGCTGTGCGAGCGGGAGCGTTGTCCGTTTGCGATCGTTGGCCATGCGACTGCCAAGGAGCAGCTGGTTGTTGGTTACGGTGCGCTGGAGGATCAGGACCCGGGATCCGTGGCCCGCTCCTACGCCATCGACCTGCCGATGGACGTCCTCTTCGGCAAAGCCCCCAAAATGCATCGCGACACCGCGCATCCGCCGATGCCGCGCTGGCCACAACTCTCGACCGCGGTGCTCGACCTGCACGAAGCGGGCCTGCGCGTACTTGCCCATCCCACGGTCGCCAGCAAATCCTTCCTGGTCACCATTGGCGACCGCAGCGTTGGCGGCCTGACCGCCCGCGACCAGATGGTCGGACCGTGGCAGCTGCCAGTCGCCGATTGCGCGATCACGCTGTCGGGCTTCGACGGTACTGGCGGTGAGGCGATGGCGATTGGAGAGCGCACCCCGCTGGCACTGCTCGATACTGCCGCTGCTGCACGCATGGCCGTCGGCGAGGCGATCACCAACCTGTGCGCGGCGCCGGTCGAGTCGCTGGATCGCATCAAGCTTTCGGCCAACTGGATGGCGGCAGCCGGCCACCCAGGCGAGGACGCGCTGCTGTTCGATGCGGTCAAGGCGATCGGCATGGAGTTGTGCCCGGAGCTGGACCTGGCGATCCCCGTCGGCAAGGACTCATTGTCGATGCAGGCGCAGTGGCATACCGACGACGGCTCGCAGCACACCGTGTCACCGGTCTCGCTGATCGTCACCGCATTCGCCCCGGTTGCCGACGTGCGTTCGCAACTGACGCCATTGCTGGCGCGCGAAGGCGAGACCGAACTATGGCTGATCGGCCTGGGTGCTGGCCGCCAGCGTTTGGGTGGTTCGATATTGGCGCAGTGCCACCCCAATGCAGCGCAGGTGGGTGGCGTGCGTAACAGCGAGCTGCCTGCCTTTGCAGGTGACGGCGATGGCTTGGGCGTGCCTGACCTGGACGACCCGCAGCGCCTGCGCGCCTTCTTCGAGCTGATTCGCGATGCGCGCGCAGCGGGCCTGTTGCTGGCCTACCACGACCGTTCCGATGGCGGCGCTTTCGCCGCCCTGTGCGAGATGGCGTTCTGCTCGCACGTGGGGTTGGACATCATCCTGGACGGGTGGGGCGATGACCGGATCGAGGACATCTTCCGCACCCTGTTCAACGAGGAGCTTGGCGCCGTCGTGCAGATCGACAGCGAGGATCGTGCTGCGTTTGCCGACCTGGTCGCGCATCACGGCCTGATCGATTGCGCACAACGCATCGCCAAGCCAACCACGGCACCCAGCGTACGTGTCGTCGATGACGGCAGCACGCTGGCCGAGTGGCGGTGGGACGAGTTGTTCGACGCCTGGTGGTCGGTCACGCATGCGATGCAACGCCTGCGTGACAACCCCGAGTGTGCCGACGAGGAGCGCGTCGCGAGCCGCCGGTTCGACGCACCTGCGATGGCTCCCGTGTTGACGTTCGACCCGGCCCAGGACATCGCCGCGCCGTTCATCGCGACGGGTGCGCGCCCGAAGATCGCCATCCTGCGCGAGCAAGGCGTCAACGGACAGGTCGAAATGGCGGCGGCATTCGACCGTGCCGGTTTTACGGCTGTCGACGTCCACATGAGCGACCTGGTCGCCGGACGCGAAGCCTTGGGTGGATTCGCCGGACTGGTGGCTTGTGGCGGATTCAGTTATGGCGACGTATTGGGTGCGGGCCGTGGCTGGGCCACGAGCATCCTGGAGCGGCAGGAACTGCGCGACATGTTCGCGACGTTCTTCGCGCGCGGCGACAGCTTTGCGCTTGGTGTGTGCAACGGCTGCCAGATGATGAGCCAGCTGCGCGACATCATCCCCGGGGCAACCCATTGGCCGCGATTCCTGCGCAATCGTTCGGAGCAGTTCGAAGCGCGCTTCGGCATGCTGGAGGTCGTCGAGTCGCCATCGCTGTTCTTCCAGGGCATGGCCGGCTCGCGCATCCCGGTCGCGATCGCGCATGGCGAAGGGCGTGCCAGTTTCACCAGTCCCTCCGATGCCACGCAGGCGCGGGTATCCCTGCGCTATGTCGATGGCGCCGGCACCGCGGCCACGGTATATCCGGCCAACCCCAATGGATCCACGGACGCCATCGCTGGCCTGGCCAGCGACGACGGCCGCGTCACCATCGCCATGCCACACCCCGAGCGCACCCTGCGTAGCGCCAACCACAGCTGGCATCCGGCCGGATCGTCGGTCGATTCGCCGTGGATGCGCATGTTCAGGAATGCACGCAAGCACCTGGGTTGACCGGGCACGCCAGCGGGAGTCGGCGGCCTGCCATGTGATGCATGGGTGGCCGCCGCTGGCAAGCTGCTAAAGTCCGTAGTCCGACGTGCCAGTGGCCCTCGTGGGCTCGAGGACAGGCGTGAGCTCTACTGCCAGCGAAACGATTCCCGGCGACACGGTTGCCGCCCAGACGGCTGCCTCCAAGGTGGTGGCCAACGATGCGACTGCCTGGGAGGGTGGATTGGAAGCCAGCACCGACGAGCGCGTCGTCGCGCTGCTGCTGGACAAGGAGCGCCTCAAGGATGCGGACGTGGTCCGTGCGCGCCGCTTGCAGGCCGAAACCGGGGGCAGCCTGCTGACCTTGCTCGCTCGACTGGGACTGGTCTCCGAGCGCGACCATGCCGAAGCCTGCGCCGAGGTCCTGGACCTGCCCCTGGTGTCCGCACGCGACGCCCCCGAACTGCCACCCGAAGGCGTGGTGCTGACGCCCAAGTTCATGAAGCAGTTCCATGTCGTGCCGGTCTCCGAATCCGAAGACCGCGTCGAGGTCCTGCTGGCCGATCCGCAGGACGCATACACGCTGGACGCCGTGCGTCTGGCGACCGGGCGTGACGTGCATGCCAGCATTGCCCTGCGCTCGGAGATCGATGACCTGATCGAGCGCTGGCACGGCCAGGGCCGCAGCGCGATGGGCGCGATCGTGGAGACCGCCGAGGGTGAGTCCGGCGACATGGACGACGTCGAGCACCTGCGCGACCTGGCCTCCGAAGCGCCGGTCATCCGGCTGGTCAACCTGATCATCCAGCGTGCGGTCGAGATGCGCGCGTCGGACATCCACATCGAGCCGTTCGAGAATCGCCTGAAAGTGCGCTACCGCATCGACGGCGTACTGGAGGAGGGCGAAAGCCCGCCGCAAAACCTCACCGCCGCGGTGATCAGTCGCGTCAAGATCATGGCCAAGCTCAACATCGCCGAGCGCCGCCTGCCGCAGGACGGCCGCATCATGCTGCGCGTGCAGGGCAAGGAGCTGGACCTGCGCGTATCGACCATGCCCACGGCGCATGGCGAATCGGTGGTGATGCGCTTGCTGGACCGCGAGACGGTGGTGTTCGACTTCCACAAGCTCGGTTTCACCGACAACTTCCTGCCGCAGTTCCAGCAGGTGCTGCAGCAGCCGCACGGCATCCTGCTGGTCACCGGCCCGACCGGGTCGGGCAAGACCACGACCCTGTATACCGCGTTGTCGAAACTCAACACGCCTGGCGTCAAGATCATCACCGTCGAGGATCCGGTCGAGTACCAGATCGAAGGCATCAACCAGATCCAGGCCAAGCCGCAGATCGGCCTGGACTTCACGCATGCGCTGCGCAGTATCGTGCGACAGGATCCGGACATCATCATGATCGGCGAAATGCGCGACCTGGAAACCGCGCGCATCGCGATCCAGTCCGCGCTGACCGGCCACCTGGTGTTGTCTACGCTGCACACCAACAACGCCGCCGGTGGCATCACCCGCATGCTCGACATGGGCGTCGAGGATTACCTGCTGACCTCGACCATCAACGGCATCCTCGCCCAGCGCCTGGTGCGCCGGCTGGAGCCCGAACATGCGCAGGCCTATCCGGCTTCGCCCGAGGAGATCGAGAAGTTCGGCCTGCGCAAGTACCAGCCCGAGGGCGAGATACACCTGTACCGGCCGCGTTCCTCGGAGTTGTCGCCAACCGGTTACCTGGGACGCACCACGATCATGGAATTCCTGGTCATGGACGACGCCCTGCGCCGCGCGGTGATGCGCCACGCCGGCATGGGCGAGCTGGAGCAGCTCGCGCGGGAGGCGGGGATGCGCACGATGTACGAGGACGGGATCATGAAGGCGCTGGCTGGGGTGACCACGATCGGGGAGGTGTTGCGGGTGACCGAGGACGCGTAGGTCGGCGTCTGTGGCGTTTGAACTCGCGTATCTCCTGCAGGCTTTTCCAGGCTTTCCGAACGCTGGGTTTCCGGCATTTCTTCCGGACTTCCCGTAGATTTCCACCCGTCATTCCCGCGCAGGCGGGAATCCATGGACGTTTCAAGGATGAAACGATGAACAAGCAACCCTGTGTCTACCTTCTGGCCAGTGACCGCAATGGAACCCTTTATATCGGCGTCACCAGCAACCTCGTGGCACGGAACTGGCAGCACCGGGAACATGTCGTTGAAGGTTTCACCAGCCGCTATGGCGTGACGAGACTGGTGTGGTATGAGCTGCATGACACGATGGACTCGGCGATACAGCGGGAGAAACGCATCAAGAAGTGGAATCGTGAATGGAAAGTGAGACTGGTTGATGAAATGAATCCGTCGTGGCGCGATCTTTGGCCTGACATTACAGATCAAAAGCTAACGGCCAACGTCCATGGATTCCCGCCTGCGCGGGAATGACGGGCAAGAGCGATAGCCTTTCCCGAACCCCGAACCCCGAACCCCGAACCCCGAACCCCGAACCCCGAACCCCGAACCCCGAATCCCGAATCCCGAATCCCGAATCCCGAATCCCATGCCCCTCTACCATTACAAAGCCCTCAACAGCCGCGGCGAGATGCTGGACGGGCAGATGGAAGCTGCCAGCGATGGCGAGGTGGCGTTGCGGTTGCAGGAGCAGGGCCATCTGCCGGTCGAGGCGAAACTCGCCAGCGAAAGCAGTGGTGAATCCGCGTGGCGCGCGTTGTTCAAGCCCAAGCCGTTCGCGGGGCAACGGCTGGTGCAGTTCACGCAACAGCTCGCCACGCTGCTCGGCGCCGGCCAGCCGCTGGATCGCGCGCTGACCATCCTCCTGGAACTGCCCGAGGACGATGCCGCCAAGCGCACCATCGGCGACATCCGCGATGCGGTGCGCGGCGGCACCGCGTTGTCCACGGCGCTGGAGCGGCAGCACGGCACCTTCGGCAAGCTCTACATCAACATGGTGCGTGCCGGCGAGGCGGGCGGCAGCCTGGACGAGACGCTGGCGCGGCTGGCGGACTACCTGGAACGCAGCCGGGCGATGCAGGGCCGTGTGGTCAACGCGATGATCTACCCGGCCATCCTGATGGTGATGGTGTCGCTGAGCCTGCTGTTCCTGTTGGGCTTCGTGGTGCCGCAGTTCGCGTCGATGTACGACAGCCTGGACGCGCCCTTGCCGTGGTTCTCCAAGATCGTGCTGGGCGTGGGCATGTTCGTGCGTGACTGGTGGATCCTGCTGCTGGTGGTGCCTGCATTGCTGGTGTGGTGGTTTGACCGCAAGCGCCGCGATCCCGTGTTCCGTGCGCGCTTCGATGAATGGATCCTCAAACAGAAGTTCGCCGGCACCCTGGTCGCCAAGATGGAAACGGCACGGCTTGCCCGCACGCTGGGGACCTTGCTCAAGAACGGCGTGCCGCTGCTCATGGCCCTGGGCATCGGCAAGAACGTGTTGGGGAACCGTGCGCTTGCCGACGATGTCGAAGCTGCCGCGGACGAAGTCAAGAACGGCATCGGCCTGTCCACGGCGCTGGCGCGCGGCAAGCGCTTTCCGCGGCTGGCCCTGCAGATGATCCAGGTCGGTGAGGAGTCCGGCGAGATGGACACGATGCTGCTCAAGACTGCCGATACGTTCGAGCAGGAAACCTCGCTGGCGCTGGATCGTTTGCTGGCCGCGCTGGTTCCGGTGGTGACCTTGCTGATGGCCAGCATCGTCGGCATCGTGATCATGGCGGTGCTGACCCCGATTTATGACCTGACCAATGTGATCGGTTGACTGGCGCGACCAGCGATCATTTGTTGGACACTGGATAACTTGCAAGAAGAGGAGGATTGACTGATGTGCAATCAACGTTTCCAAACACGACGCGCTGCCCGCAACGCAGAAACGACCGCGGGTTTCCACGCTCGGCGCGATGGCGTCGGCCGTGGCCACGGCACGATTGGATTCGCTGCTGGCGGATCTGCGCAATCCGGATTCAGCCTCATCGAGATCATCCTGGTGGTGGTATTGATCGGCGGTATCGTCGCGTTTGCCGCCAGCCGCATCCTCGGTGGTGGCGATCGCGCCAAGGCCAACCTGGCCAAGGCGCAGGTCCAGACCATGGCCGAGAAAGTGCAGCAGTACGAAATGGATACCGGGACCTTGCCCGGCTCGCTCGAAGACCTCGTCTCCAGCTCGACGCCGGGGTGGCTCGGGCCGTATGCCAAGGAAGGCGCACTCAAGGATCCCTGGAACCATCCTTACGTCTACACCACGCCCGGTGACGGCCAGCCGTTCGACCTGATGAGCCTGGGCAAGGATGGCAAGGTCGGTGGCGAGAGCGTCGACGGCGACGTGAAGTACCAGTAGGGCGCGCGTGGGCCTGTTGCTGCCGATCGGGACCCGGGACCCGGCACCCGGGACCGTGGGAACGCGGCCAGCGCCTTTGCCCGCGGACCTGAGTCTGTCACCAACTCTTCCGGATCACTGGCAACGCAGCACCGCCGTGGCCTTTCGGTCCCGGGTCCCGGGTCCCGGGACCCGCGCTTCCAACGGCTTCTCCCTGCTGGAGATCATCCTGGTCATGGCGATCATCGCCATCGCCACCCTTATCGCCGCCGCCGCGCTGGGTGGCGGCATCGATGGCATCAAGCTGCGCTCCAGCGCGCGCGAAGTGGCCGCTCAGATCCGGTTCACGCGCGCGCAGGCGCTGGCGACGGGCCAATCGCAGCGCTTCACCATCGACCCCCAGGGGCATACCTGGACGGCGCCCAAGGGACGCCATGGCACGGTCCCAAGTCAACTCGGCATCGTCTTCATCGGCGCTCGTGAAGTGCAGCCCACGCGGGGCGAGGGCGCGATCATGTTCTTTGCCGATGGCGCGTCGACCGGCGGCCGCGTGCAGCTCAAGGTCAAGGACGCGGCCTGGAACATCGACGTCACCTGGCTGACCGGGCAGGTGCGTTTGCGGCGTGCGGAAGCGATGCCATGACAGCGTCCATTGCAACGGCTGGCCCCGGGGTGGACGCGCGGCACGGCAAGTTGACCTCGGCCGCCAACCGCTTGGCTGGGAGACTTCCCGGGCGACCAGGGCATCCAGCCTATCGATGCGCTGGTTTTCCCGAATCCCGAATCCCGAATCCCGAATCCCACGCACACCAGCACGGCTACACCCTGATCGAGGTCATCGTCGCCTTCGCGATCCTGGCATTGGGACTGACGCTGTTGCTGGGCACGCTGACCGGTGCCACCCGGCAGGTGCACTGGGCCGACGAAGCGGGGCGCGCGGCATTGCACGCGCAGTCGCTGCTCGACGACACCGGTGTGGGTGTCGCGCTACAGCCGGGACAGACTTCCGGGACGTTCGAGGATGGCCACTACCACTGGTCGATGGTGGTCTCGCCGTATCGCGATCCGCTGCTGCCACCGATGCAGTCGCTGGACCTGGGCGCACCCCGCCTGCTGCGACTTTCGTTGACGGTGCAGTGGGGCGAAGACAGCGGGACTGGTGACAACCGTCGCAGGCGACTGCAGGTGCAGTCGTTGCGGCTGGTCACGCCCAACCCGCTTGCGACGGGCGCGCTTGCGACAGGCAACGCACCATGAAACGGCGGGCCACCGGTTTCACCCTGATCGAAGTGCTGCTGGCGACCAGCCTTCTGGCTGCCGGGCTGGCATTGGCGTTTGCCACGCTGCGGGCCGCGACCGTGACCGTTGGCCGCGGTGATGCCATCGCGCAACGCAGCGAACGCATGCGTGCGGTCGAAGGCTTCCTGCGCTCGCGGTTGACGGGTGCACGCCCGGTGGCCTTCGGCATGGACGAGGAAAGCGGGTTGGCGCTGCGCTTCACCGGTGACGGCGAGACCATGCGCTTTGTCTCCGACTTGCCTGACTACCTGGGCCGGGGCGGCCCGTACTTGCACACCCTGGCAATCGAGCGCGATGGCGATCAACTGCGGATGACCGTGGACCTGACCCTGGTCCAGGGTGGCGAAGCGGTTCCTGCAGTCCAACCGCGCCCACCGGAATTGCTGGTAGACGGCCTGCGCGCGGCACGATTCCGCTACCGCACGCTGGACGCTGACGGCCAGCTTGGACAGTGGCAGGAGCAATGGGAAACGCCCGAGGTCCTGCCGATGCAGATCGAGGTCGACCTGCAGGACGCCCGGGGCCGGGTCTGGCCGCCCGTCATTGTCGCGCTGCCCTTGGCCGCCGGATACGGCAGCGGGCGCGGGCAATGAGGCAGCTGTCGATCACCGTCTCTCAGCCGTCGATCAGGATGTCGTCGCCAAGCGTGCAACCCGAAAGCCTGCCGTCGTCCAGCTTGCGGGTTCCCGTCGTGCGCGCGGTGCGCACGCACACCATGACCACTTCGCCGGCACCACGCGCGATGCGCGGCGTGGCCCTGTTGCTGGTGGTATGGCTGCTTGCGTTGCTGACCGCGTTGGTGGGTGCTTTCGCCCTGACCGCGCAGACAGAGCACCTGCAGGGCCTGGTTGCCAGTCGTGGGCTTGCCGCCGGCCAGGCCGCCCGCGCGGGCGTGGAATATGCAATCACCCGGGTCACCAACCCGGATCCCAGGCTGCGCTGGTTGGCTGATGGACGTGCCTACCACTGGCAGTTCGGGGGTGCCCAGGTCGAGGTCGAGATCGTCGACGAGCAGGGCAAGGTCGACCTCAACATGGCGGATGCCACCTTGCTGGCGTCGTTGTTCAAGGTGCTGGGCAGCGACCCGGGCCAGGCCGACCAGCTGGCCGCGGCGATCCTGGACTGGCGTGATCCCGATTCGTTGACCCAGCCCGCCGGTGGCGCCGAAGACGACGACTACGCTGCTGCCGGACGCAGTTATGGTGCTGCCGATGCGCCATTGGGCAGCGTGGCCGAAGTCGAACAGGTGCTGGGCATGACCCCGGCGATGTACGCACTACTGGCACCGCATGTCACCGTATTCAGTGGCCAGGCCGTGCCCGACCCCACCTTTGCTTCCGCGCAGGTCCTGACGGCGATGGGGATGGACGGTGGGCAGGTCGTGGCGCAGCGACATCGCTGGGATCCGGCCTCGGGCCAACCGCCGCCGGTCCTGCCCGGGGGCGGGCCGCTCGTGGGCGGCAACAGTGGCACGTATAGTGTGCGCTGCCGCGCCCGGCTCGATGGCCGGGATGCCGAGTTGCGCGTTGTCGTGCGCACGGGCGGAAACGGTTTGCCGGGATCGGCCTGGACCCCGTTGCGTTGGGAGGAGGGAGCATTGTCACGCTGATGCCATCGAAGGACCGATTGAGCCGGTACCTGGCCCGCTGGTCTGGGGCGGACGGCTTTTTCGCATGGTGGGGCCGGTCGTTGCTGTCCTGGTTGCCACGGCGCTTGCGCCTGGCACTGGGGTTGGATCGCGGCCGCCTGTTGCTGCAACCGCATGGCACTGGCGCGCACGCCGAGGTGCAATTGCGCCTGCAGGACGGCGAAGGCGTGCGCGATATCGCCAGCATCCCGCAAGCCAGCACCGCGCAAGGGCTCGATGCCGCATTGGGCGATGCATCCATGCATGACGACGCCATGCAGGACGATCGCAGGCACGGCGCCGGCGAAGACATCGATGCCCTTGGCGCCCTGCTGCCGCCCAACCTGGCCGACTTGCCACGCTGGTTGGTGTTGCCCGCCGCCTCTGGATTGCGCCGGCGCTTGGTGCTGCCGGCGGCTGCCAGTGATCGATTGCGTGACGTGGTCGCTTTCGAGATCGACCGGCAGACACCGTTCACAGCGGACGCAGTCGCCTTCGACGCGCGGGTGCTCGAGCGTCGCGACAGCGACGGCCAGATCGTCGTCGAGCTGGTGGTGGTGCCCAGCGAGCTGCTGGCCACGCAGCAGCGTGCACTTGGACCATTGGCCGCCAACCTGGCCGGCATCGATGTCGCCACGAACGACGGCCCTCCGCTTGACGTCAACCTGTTGCCGCCCGACCAGCGCCGGCAACAAGGTGATCCCTGGCGACTGTGGAACTGGGTCCTTGGCCTGGTGGCGCTGGTCGCCGTCGTGGCGATGCTGTGGCAGGTGCTCGACAACCGCGACCGCGCCGAACAAATCCTGCAGGTCCAGGCCAATCGTGAAGCGTTGCAGGCACGCAAGGTGTCGCTGCAACGCCAGCAGCTGGTCAACCTGGTCCAGGGGCGTGCATTCCTTGACCAACGGCGCAACAACCGGCCAACGTCGATCGAAGTGCTCGATGCATTGGCCCGGCGGCTGCCCGACAACACCTATCTCGAAAAACTGGCGCTCGAAGACGATCGCATGCTGTTGATTGGCCTGAGCAGCGAGGCGTCGGCCCTGGTTGGCAAGCTCGAAGGTGCCAAGGCCTGGCGCTCGCCCGCACTGACAGGTGCGCTGCAACCCGATCCACGGACTGGCCGCGACCGGTTCACCATGATCGCGGACATTGCAATCCAACCTGCCAACACTGCTTCGGGTGGTCACCGGCCACGCGCGCGAGGGGAGGCGGGCAATGCCAACGCCGACGCCAACTAACCGCGACCGCTGGCTGGCGCTGGGCCTGTTGCTGGCCGCGCTGGGCCTGGTCTATTTGCTGCTGGTCCATCCCTGGTGGACGGTGCCGATGCGCGATGCCGGGACCCGCATCGAGGCGCTGCAACAGCGCGAACTGCGTGCCCGCATGCAGCTGCAGCAGGCGCCCGAAGTCGCCAAACGGCTGGCGACCGCGCAACAACTCGAAGCGCGCGCGCCGGCCTTCCTGGCCGAACCGACCACGGAACTGGCGACCGCCGGCCTCACCCAGCGCCTGGAAACCGTCGTTGCACAGGCCAGCCCGGGTAACCGCGCTTGCGCGATCACCAACCGTTCGCCGGTCACTGCCCCTGGGCAAGAGCCTTACACCCGGGTCACGGTGCTTGTGCGGCTGCGTTGCGGCAACACCGAGCTGGCCACGGTGCTGCATGCACTGGAAAGCGGCAGCCCACGCTTGTTTGTCGACAATCTCAACATCCTTGCACAGCGCTTTTTCTTCCTGCCGGGCAAGGGGCGCAGCGACGGCAATGGCGGGCTTGACGTGAGCTTCAACCTTTACGGCTACCTGCGCCCGGCGCCCGGGCAAACGGTCCAGGGCCAGCCAGGGCAAGGCACGCCGGGACAACAGATGCGGGGAGCCCCGGATGCGCGCTGATGATGTCGCTCCGCGCACATGGTTGCTGGCAACGGTCGCCGGCTGGGCGCTACTGGCCTGGGTCCTGGCGCTGGCCGGGATGGGCGGGCGTGCCGCGCTGCTGGATGACGACGCCAGCCTGCTGCAGCCATTGCCGCAACCGCGGCCGTCACCAGCGGACCGGCTCGGCCCGCTGGACCAGTACGGCGAGATCGCCACGCGGCCGTTGTTTGCCGACGACCGCCGCCCGCATCCGTTCTCGTTGCAGGCGGACGAGGAAGAGGGCCAGGACAACGGCTTTGACTACGTGCTGACCGGCGTACTGATCACCCCGCAGTTGCGTATGGCCATCGTGCAGCCGACCCAGGGCGGCGATTCGGTACGCGTCAAACTGGATACCGCGGCCGACGAGATCCCGGCCTGGCGCCTGGTCCAGCTCGACGCACGCAGCGCTGTCTTTGCCGGTCCTGACGGCCAGAAGACCCTCGAGCTGCGGGTCTACGACGGTCATGGCGGTCGCGCGCCAACGCAGCTGCACGACAGCGCATCCAACAGCGCGACAGCGGAGGCCACGCCGTTGCGCGATGCCGATTCCGGCGTCAAGCCAGCGGGAATCCAGCCGGTGAAGCCCGCCAAGCCGGCGGCCCGGCCAATGTCGCAAGCGGCGCCGATCTCCGAAGATCCCTCCGACGCCGACGCCGAGGCAACGGACGCTACCGACGCCTCTGAAGACGCATCGCAGGGGTCGCAATCGCAGATGGATGCGATCCGTAAACGCATCGAGGCCCGGCGCGTGCAGTTACGCCAGAACGCCGAGAAAAACACGGCGCCAGCCAAGAAACCGTAGAGTGCCCCCATGAATCTTCGTCCCATGCTCCCCGCCAGCTCCCTTGTTTTTTCCAGAACCTTCGTGGCCGCGATGCTGGCCGCGATGCTGGCCGCCTGCGCAAGCACCCCGGCACCGGTGGTGCACCGGGGCAATGCCGGCATGCCAATCGTCCAGGGCGGCACCGGCAATGGCGCGGCAGGCACCACCCCGGCCGAAGCCGTAAGCCAGCAACCGCTGGCGGATGCGCAGGATGCCGCCGATCCCAAGCCAATCATCCGTCGCGGTACCGGCAAGGTCATCAACCAGCAGGCCGCGAGCGCGCCGCCGCCCAGTTTTGGTGGCACCACGGGCGCGGCAACGTTCAATTTCGAAGGCGAATCGCTGCAGGCCGTGGCCAAGGCGATCCTGGGCGACATGCTGGGCCAGAACTACGTGATCGCCCCGGGCGTGCAGGGGACGGTGACGCTGGCCACGCCACACCCGGTCAGCCCGGCCGAGGCACTCAACCTGCTGGAAATGGTGCTGGGTTGGAACAACGCCCGCATGACCTACAGTGGCGGCCGCTACAACATCGTTGCCGCCGACCAGGCGCTGGCCGGCACGGTGGCGCCGCGCACCGGCTCGCCGGCGACCGCACGGGGCTTCGAGTCGCGGGTGGTGCCGTTGCGTTACGTCTCGGCCGCGGAGATGGAAAAGATCCTGAAGCCCTATGCGCGCCCGAACGCGATCGTCAACGTCGATTCCGGACGCAACGTGATCACGGTTGCGGGTACCCGCGCCGAACTCGAGAACTACCTGCGCACCATCCAGGTCTTCGACGTCGACTGGATGTCGTCGATGTCGGTGGGCGTGTTCCCGCTGCAGTCGGGCAAGGCATCGAGTGTGGTGTCGGACCTGGAGAAGGTCTTTGGCGAGTCGAGCAAGTCGCCGGTGGCCGGGATGTTCCGGTTCCTGCCGCTGGATGAAGCCAACGCGGTGATGGTGATCACCCCGCAAGCCGATTACCTGGACGACATCCAGCAATGGCTGGAGCGGATCGATACCGCCGGTGGCGGCGTGCAGTTGTTCTCGTACGAGCTCAAATACATCAAGGCCAAGGACCTCGCCGATCGCCTGGCCGAGGTATTTGGCAGTAGTGGTGGCGGGCAGTCGAGTGAGCGTGGTGGGTCAGCCAGCCTGATGCCCGGCCTGCAGTCGACCGAGATCCGGGGCGGCGGCATCGACGGCGGTGACACCAGCAGTGCCAGCATCGGGCGCGATGGAGATATGGGCGGTGGTGACAGTGGCGGCAGTGGCGGCCTGGGCGACGGCTCGCTCTCCTTGAGCCCGCGCCAGGGCGGCAACGGATCGGTCACCCTGCAGGTCGATGGCAGCAAGGTCGGCGTGTCGGCAGTCGATGAAACCAATACCCTGCTGGTGCGCTCGACCGGGCAGGCGTGGCGTTCGATCAAGGACGTGATCCAGCGCCTCGACGTGATGCCGCTGCAGGTACACATCGAGGCACAGGTGGCAGAAGTCACGCTGACCGGCGACCTGTCCTATGGCGTCAGCTGGTACTTCGAGAACGTCCTGGGGCAGACCCCGCTGCCCGACAACGCGGGCGTGCGCAGCTTGACCGGAGCCGGTGGGCTGACCTATTCGTTCCTGACCGGCAATGCCACCGGCATCCTCAGCGCGCTGGACCAGGTGACCGACATGCGCGTGCTGCAGTCGCCATCGCTGATGGTGCGCAACAACGCCGAAGCCCAGTTCAATGTTGGCAGTCGCATTCCGATTTCGTCGGTCACGGTCAATCCCAACGGCGGCGATACCGGGACCAGCTACAGCCAGGTGCAATACCTGGAAACGGGCACGATCCTGAAGGTCCGTCCGCGCATCACCAGGGACGGCACCGTTTTCCTGGACCTGGTGCAGGAGATCAGTACGCCGGGTTCGCAGGCGACCGCAGACAGCAATGGCAATGTCCGCATCGATACCCGCAAGCTCAAGACGCAGGCGGCAATCCAGAGCGGGCAGACGGTGATGCTGGCTGGACTGATCCGGGACGAAACCGGGCACGGCTCCAGTGGCTTTCCCGGGCTGAGCCGGATCCCGGTCATCGGTGGACTGTTCGGGCACCAGACCACCAGCAAGGGCCGCAGCGAGGTCATCGTGCTGCTGACCCCGACCATCATCCGCAACCCGGAAGACGCGCGCGACCTGACCGACGAGTACAGCCGCCGGTTCCGCGCGATGGAACCGCTGCCACCGTCACCCCGCAAGCGGTGAGCCCGGCCGCGGCGAGCGCCAGCGTGCGCGGCGCGGCCCTGCCGATCGTGCTGGTGCCGGTGGGCGCCGACGACGATGCGCTCGACGCGTGCCTGGCCGCGCTGGATGCCGGCACGCCCGTCGGCACCCGCGTCTGGCTGGCCGACGATGCACAGGCCGGCCCGCGCGGGCTGGCGATCATCGAGCACTGGGTGCAGAACACCCGACTGAAGGCCGACTACAGCCGCCGCCAACGTCGCATCGGCGAGGTCGCGCACCTGGACGAAGCATTGGCGGCCTGCGGTGATGCCGATGTCGTGGTGCTGGCCGCCGATGCCATCGTGTTGCCGGGCTGGCTGGTGCAACTTTCAGCCTGCCTGGCGCGTGATCCGGCCATCGGTACCGCCACGCCCTGGTGCAATGCCGGCGAAGCCGCTTCCTGGCCACGCATTGGCGAAGTCGCAGGCGTGCCCGGCGATATCGCACGGCTGGCACAGGCCTGTGCGGCGATGCCACCGCGGCATCCTGAGCTGCCTGCCGCCATTGGTCATGCGGTTGCGTTGCGCGGACATGCACGCCAGCGCGCCGGCGGCCTGGATGCCGCCAGTTACGGTTCCTGGTATGCAGCATTGGTGGATGTGTCGCTGCGCCTGTCGGGGCAGGGCTGGCGAAACGTGTTGTGCGAGACCGCGTTCGTCGCGCGTGGTGGCGAAGGCCAGGCCAGCGAGGGAGACATGGATGTGCTGACTGCACGCTGGCCGGGCTGGCACGCACGCCTGGCCAACTTCCTGATGGAAGATCCGCTGCGTGCAGTACGTGACGCGTTGTCGCAACGATACGACGCGATCGATGATCGTCCGCAGCGGGAGTTGTTCGCGACCGTTGACGCACCGTCGGCTACGCCAGCATGTGATGCGACTGCAGTGGGTGCGGATAGGCCGGACGACGGAGTAGGCCAGTGACCATGGATCCGGCCAGCGGCATCACCGCCGTCGTGGTCACCTACGACAGCGCGAGTACCATCGACGACTGCCTGTCGCGATTGCGCGCCGCCAACGGCGTGGTCGCCATCCGTGTCGTCGACAACGCCTCGGGCGACGACACATTGGGCGTGGTGCAGCGCCATGCCACCGCCGATCCACGATTGCGGTTTATCGCCAACCCGGACAACCCGGGGTTCGCCGTCGCCTGCAACCAGGGTGCGGCAGCGCGATTCGACGATGGCGATGCGTCGCGCTGGCTGGCTTTCGTCAACCCCGATTGCCTGGTCGAACCCGACACCCTGTCGCGATTGCGTACCCACGCGGCGGCTACAGCGACTGGCAAGCATGGACTCCTGCTTGGCGCCGACCTGGTGGATGAAGCTGGCATCCGTGACGTCGCCGCCCGGCGACGCGACCCGGATTTCGCCGCGATGCTGCATGACCGCTCGCGCGCACGACTGGACGTGCCGGTGGACGACACCCGGATCGTGCAAGCAGTCGATGCGGTTTCCGGTGCGTTGATGCTGTTGCCGCGTGCGTTGTTCGAGCGTGTTGGCGGTTTCGATGCCGCCTACCGCCTGCACGCCGAGGACCTGGACCTGTGCCATCGCGTGCGTGAAGCCGGTGGCCGGGTGGCGGTCGCCAACGATGTGCGGGTCGTGCATGTGCGTGGCGTATCGTCGCGTTCCAGGCCTGTCTTCGTCGAGTGGCACAAGCATCGTGGCCTATGGCTGTACTTCAACAAGTTCGAAGCCGGGCGCAGGCATGCCTTCACCCGGGCGGCCGTGTTCGCCGCCATCTGGGCACGTTTTCCGATTGCCGTGCTCCGTGCCGTGGCACGTAGGGCGCAGGGGCCAAGGCCATGATCCGCGACATCCTGAAAATGGGCGACCCGCGCCTGCTTGAAGTGGCGGCACCGATAGCGTCTTTCGACACACCGGAACTGGCGACGCTCATCGAGGACATGTTCGACACCATGCGTGCCGCCGGTGGCGTCGGCCTGGCCGCGCCGCAGGTCGGCGTCGGCCTGCAGCTGGTGATCTTCGGCTTCGACCACAACGCGCGCTACCCGGACGCGCCACCGGTGCCACGCACGATCCTGCTCAACCCGCGTATCACGCCGCTGTCGCAGGACATCGAAGACGGCTGGGAAGGCTGCCTGTCCGTCCCCGGATTACGCGGGCTGGTCCCGCGTTACCGGCAGATCCGCTATCGCGGTGTGGATCCGTCGGGCACCATCATCGAGCGCGAGGCCGAAGGCTTCCACGCACGCGTCGTGCAACACGAGTGCGACCACTTGATCGGGCGGTTGTATCCGTCGCGGATCGAGGATTTCGGCAAGTTCGGTTTCGTCGACGTGCTGTTTCCCGACGGGCCCGGCGGGAGCCTTGCCGGGGCCGACGTCGAGTGAGCTGGCGCCCGGCCGTCTTCCGTGACGAGGCGGTCCTGCCGCACCCGGCGCGGCGCAACAGTGGCATCGACCTGTTGCGCGGGCTGGCCATCATGCTGGTGGTGTTGAACCATATCGGACTGCGCATTCCGCTCAAGGACACGTGGCTGGAGGCGTTCCTGCCGCGACATGTCCTGGTGGCGCTGAATTACAACGGTTACGAAGCGGTACTCGTGTTCTTCGTGATCTCCGGATTCCTGATCACGGGTAATGCATTGCGGCGTTGGGGCGCGCTGTCGCGCATCGACGTGCGCAGCTTCTACGGCCTGCGCTTCTCGCGCATCGTGCCTTGCCTGCTGCTGCTCGTCGTCGTGCTGGGCGTGCTGCACGGACTGGGATTCGATGACTACCGGATCAAGCATGAGGGGCAGTCGCTGGCCGGCGCGACCTTCGCGGCCCTGGCCCTGCACCTGAACTGGTACGAAGGTCGGACCGGTTACCTGCCTGGCAACTGGGACGTGCTCTGGTCGCTGTCGATCGAGGAAGTCTTCTACCTCGGGTTTCCGCTGCTGTGCCTGCTGGCCCGGCGCCCGTGGGTGCTGGTGCCGTTGCTGCTGGGACTGGCGGTGTCGATGCCATGGACGCATGCCGCCCTGGCGGGCAACGAAATCTGGCAGGAAAAAGCCTACCTGCCGGGCATGGCCGCGATCGCGATCGGCGTGCTGTGCGCGTTGCTGGCGGCGCGCTGGCGCAAGGCACCGGCGTGGGCCGGACGATCGCTGGGCGCGGTGGGGACGCTTGGCCTGCTGGCGGTGTTGTTTGCCGGGTCCATGGTCTGGCACCTGCTTGGCGACGGCTATCTGTTGCTCCTCACGCTGTCGACCTCGTGCCTGCTGCTGGCGTTGGATCGCCACCCGCCTGGAGATGCCGGTCGAGCGATTCCCGGGCTGGCCTGGCTATGCTCGTGGGGGCGGCTGAGCTATGAGATCTATCTCAGCCACATGTTCGTGGTGTATGCCGTGGTTCGGTTGTACCGCTGGAGCGGCGGCGATATCGCGTGGGGCGCATGGTGGTATGTGCTGGCGCTGCCGGCGTGCTGGTTGCTGGGCGCGCTGGTGGCGCGTTTCGTCTCGGTTCCCTGCGAACGTTGGTTGCGCGCACGGTTGCCGCGGGCGACGGCCGTTGCGCCGGCAACCGTTGCCGTGGCCAATCCGGTTGCGGCCAGTCGCGATCATGGGTAACTGGAGCCGGATCAGAGTTCCAGCAGGTCGTGACCTACCACCAGCCGGCCACTGAAATGCGGCGCGACCGCATCGTGCCAGACCGCATCGGTCAGCAGCGGATCGCCACCGGGTACGAAATGCGTCAGGACAAGTGTCTTGACCCCGGCTTCCGTGGCAAGGCGACCCACCTGTGCCGCCGTGGTGTGGCTGGCAAGCAGGTGTTGGCGCAGGCGCGTGGCGTGCGCTTCGCCCGCGATGAGTTTCTCCAGCGCGGGCAGGTACATCACCTCGTGCACCAGCACATCGGCGCCCCTGGCCAGTGACACCAGGTGTTTCGAGGGACGCGTATCGCCGGAAAACACGATGGAGCGGTCCGGGCAGTCGAAGCGGTAGGCGAAGGCAGGTGTCACCGGTGGATGCTGGACCAGCGCGGCCGTCACCTTGACCCGGTCGTCGCGCATGACGACGCCGGCACCGGTCAGCTCGTGCGGGCGCAGCAACGGCGCCAATGCAGGACGTCCTTCATCCTTGATGCGGGTCCGGATGTCGTACTCGTTCATGTCCAGGAACGATTGCATCATCCGCCGCAGGGGCGGCGGTCCCCACAGGTCGACCGGCGTGCGCAGGTCGGCGGCCCAGGCCAGCAACAACAGGTTGCCGATGTCCGCGTTGTGGTCGGAATGCTGGTGGGTCAGGAAGACATCGCGGATCGTGCCCGGGTCCAGCCCTGCCAGTGCCATCTGCCGCGCGACGCCGTTGCCGCAGTCGATGACGTAGGTGGCGCCGTCGACCACGATGGCGTTCGCGGGTGCCGCGCGCAGTGCCTTGGGCGTGGGGCCGCCGGCGGTGCCGAGCAGGATCAGGCGCGAGCGCTTGGCTGTGGTTGCCGCCGCAGCTTGCGCAACGGATGGAAGCAACGAGGACAGGGCAAGTGCCATGCCGCCGGCCAGGACGTCGCGACGTTGCCGGTCGATGCGGTCGGTCATGCCTGGCTCGCTGTGTTTGGCCTATTGCAAGCGTAACCCGGCGTGCGGGCGGCAAGTGATGGGGCCTGGTGGCGGCGCCCCTGGCTCGTCATTCCCGCCTTCGCGGGAATGATGGCATGGGGACGGCAGGTCGATCGGCTCAGTGCCCGCGTGCAGGATCACCTGTGCCGGTTGATCTCGTCGCGCAGCATGCGTGCGGCACCCGCCGCTGCCTCGGCAAAGCCATCGTCATTCCCGGCATAGAGGATCGCCCGCGACGAACTGACCAGCAGCCCGCTACCGTCAGCCGTGCGTCCGTGCTGCATCACCGCCGCGACATCACCACCTTGCGCGCCGATGCCCGGAATCAGCAAAGGCATGTCGCCGACGATGGCGCGCACTTCGCGCAATTGCTCCGGCCAGGTGGCGCCGACGACCAGGGCGCAGTTGCCGTTGCCGTTCCATTCGCCCGCGACTTTTTCCGCCACATGCTGGTAGAGCGGTCGCCCGCCGACATCCAGGTCCTGCAGGTCGCCCGCGCCGGGATTGGATGTGCGGCACAGGATCACGACACCGCGCTCGGCGCGATCCAGGAACGGCTGCACCGAATCGCGCCCCAGGTACGGATTGGCGGTGACCGCGTCGGCGCCGTAACGGTCAAAGGCCTCGGTCGCGTAGTGCTGCGCCGTGCTGCCGATGTCGCCACGCTTGGCGTCCAGGATCACCGGGATGCCGGGATGCGTGTCGTGGATATGCGCGACCAGGCGTTGCAGGGCGTCTTCTGCACCGAGCGCGGCGAAGTGTGCGATCTGCGGCTTGAAGCACGCCGCGAATTCAGCGGTGGCATCGACGATGTCGCGGCAGAAGGCGAACGTCGCGTCCGGGTCGTCGGCGAAGCGTGCCGGAAACTTCGAAGGCTCCGGATCCAGGCCGATGCACACCAGGGAGTCCGCGCTTTGCCAGCGCGTGCGTAACGCCTGCATGAAACCCATCACCACCTCCCGATGTTGCCCTTCGTAGGAGCGGCTTCAGCCGCGAGCACTGGATCTTGTTCTTGCCTTTTGTAGGAGTGGTGGCGGCATGCCGCTACCGGTGAGTCGCGATCAGGACACCCGGGATTCCATATCGCGACTCACGTCGCTCCTACGAAGAACCCAAGCCGAAACCTCGCGGCTGAAGCCGTTCCTACAACAGCGTCGCGCCCAGGGTTCGGGCGCGATGCTTTATTTCAATGCCTTGAACCGCAGCCGGTGCGGCTTGGCGCCTTCCTCGCCCAGGCGGCGCTTCTTGTCTTCCTCGTACTCGCGGTAGTTACCCTGGAAGAACTCGACGTGGCTGTCGCCCTCGAACGCCAGGATGTGCGTGGCGATCCGGTCCAGGAACCAGCGGTCATGCGAGATCACGAACGCATTGCCAGGGAACTCCAGCAGCGCGTCTTCCAGCGCGCGCAACGTCTCGATGTCCAGGTCGTTGGACGGTTCGTCGAGCAGCAGCACGTTGCCGCCCTGCAGCAACGTCTTGGCCATGTGCAGGCGCCCGCGTTCGCCGCCCGACAGCGTGCCCACCAGCTTCTGCTGGTCCTGGCCCTTGAAGTTGAAGCGGCCGATGTAGGCGCGCGACTGGATCTCGATGCCGTTGATGTTGAGGATGTCGGCGCCGCCGGAGACTTCCTGGAACACGTTGTGGTCGCCTTCGAGCTTCTCGCGGCTCTGGTCGACGTACGCCAGTTTCACCGTCGGGCCGATGTTGATCTCGCCCTTGTCCGGCTTCTCCTGCCCGATCAGCATCTTGAACAGCGTCGACTTGCCGGCGCCGTTGGGGCCGATGATGCCGACGATCGCACCGGGCGGCATGATGAAGTTGAGGTCGTCGATCAGCATGCGGTCGCCAAACGACTTGCCCACGCCCTTGAACTCGATCACCGAACTGCCCAGGCGCTCGCCCGGCGGGATGAAGATCTCGTTGGTCTCGTTGCGCTTCTGGTAATCGACGGCCTGCAGCTCCTCGATCCGCGCCAGTCGCGCCTTGCCCTTGCTGCGGCCGCCCTTGGCGTTGCTGCGCGCCCATTCCAGCTCGCGCGTGATCGCCTTCTGCCGTGCCTTTTCCGTCGACTCCTCGCGCTTGAGGCGCTCTTCCTTCTGGGTCAGCCAGTCGGTGTAGTTGCCCTTCCACGGAATGCCGCGACCACGGTCGAGTTCGAGGATCCACTCGGCGGCGTTGTCCAGGAAGTAGCGATCATGGGTGACGGCGACCACGGTGCCGGTGTAGCGGGCCAGGAACTCCTCCAGCCATTCGACCGATTCGGCATCCAGGTGGTTGGTCGGTTCGTCCAGCAGCAGCATGTCCGGCTTCTGCAGCAGCAACCGGCACAACGCGACGCGGCGCTTCTCGCCACCCGACAGCTTGCCGACGATGGCGTCCCACGGCGGGATGCGCAACGCGTCGGCGGCGACTTCCAGCTGCTGCTCCAGCGTATGGGCGTCGCCGCTGGCGAGGATCGCTTCGAGCCGTTGCTGCTCGGCGGCGAGCTTGTCGAAGTCGGCACCTTCCTCGGCATAGGCTTCGTACACCTTGTCCAGGGCGGCCTGCGCCTGCAGGACTTCGCCCACGCCTTCCTCGACCGCTTCGCGCACGGTCATCTCCGGATCGATCTCCGGCTCCTGGGCCAGGTAACCGACCTTGATCCCGGCCTGCGGCCGCGCCTCGCCGTTGAAGTCGGTATCCACGCCGGCCATGATCCGCAGCACCGTCGACTTGCCAGCGCCATTGAGGCCCAGCAGGCCGATCTTGGCGCCGGGGAAGAACGACAGCGAGATGTCCTTGATGATCTGGCGCTTGGGCGGCACGGTCTTGCTGACGCCGTTCATGGTGTAGATGTATTGCGACATGGAGGCTCCGGGGTGCGAGGCTGCCCGTGCCTGCGCCGACTGGCGCAGGGCCGGCTGGCAAAGGGCATGACATTGCGGGAATGCAGCGAATTATACCGGGCCGTGGCCACCGGCTGTTGGCTGAACGCGCTTTGCGCGGCCGGGCTGGAGCCGGCTTGGATTCAGTTGCGGGGCGCCATAGTCGGGTTGTCTCCCAACCATGGAGTGCACCATGCCTTCGATCCCAACGACCCCGCGCCGCAAGGCTTCCCCGCTCAAGCTCGTGGCTGCCCTGCTCGTGCTGGTGGCCATGACCGCGCCGGCCTGGGCGGACAACGGCCGCCATGGCAACGGCCATGACCGCGATAACCGCAGCCATGACCGAGGCCACGACAGGTCTCGTCATGACCGGCGAGGCCACGACAACCGCCATGGCAAGCATCATTACCGTGGCCACGACCGGTACGTGGTCGTCCCCGGCTGGCGTCGTCCTGCCTATCGCGTGCCACCCCCGGCCTACCGGCACCGTTATGTCCAGCCGCGCACTTACTACCGTGCCCCTGCGCCACGATGGCACCGGGGTGCGCGCTACTACGATCGCGGCTACGAAACGACCTACGTCGTGAACAATTACCGCGATTACGGGTTGCGTCAGCCACCTCGCGGCCATTACTGGCGCCGCGACAACCGCGGTGAGTTCCTGCTGGTCGCCATCGCCACGGGCATCATCACCGACCTGGTCCTGCACGGCGGACGTTGATCCGGCAGGCCCATGGCAACAGGGCGCGCCTTGGCGCGCTCTTTTTGTTTGCGGCTTGAGGTCATCGAGGCGCGAGCGCGGAAGCCGGAGGCATTGCGGGCTGGCAGGAAACCGCTGGGATTGCGCTTTTGCAGCAGCCCTCGGTGCTCGTCCCAAGCCGCTACAATCAGGGGCCCACACCCCTACCCGGAGCGCCGATGTTCCCGCGCGATGCACGTATCGAAGGCTACGACCCCGAGCTGGCCCAGGCCATCAGCGATGAGCGCCAGCGCCAGGAAGACCACGTCGAGCTGATCGCCAGCGAGAACTACGCCAGCCCGCGGGTGATGGAAGCGCAGGGCAGCGTGTTGACCAACAAGTACGCCGAGGGCTATCCGGGCAAGCGCTATTACGGGGGCTGCGAATATGTCGACGTCGCCGAGCAGCTGGCGATCGACCGGGTCAAGGAATTGTTCGGGGCGGACTACGCCAATGTCCAGCCACACTCGGGTTCGCAGGCCAACCAGGCCGTCTACCTGGCGTTGCTGCAGCCAGGCGACAGGATCCTGGGCATGTCACTGGCCCATGGTGGCCACCTGACCCATGGCGCCAAACCCAACATCAGCGGCAAGATCTTCGATGCCGTGCAGTACGGCGTGGACGACCAGGGCCTGATCGATTACGACGAGGTCGAGCGACTGGCCGTCGAGCACCAGCCGAAGATGGTCGTGGCCGGGTTCAGCGCCTACTCGCAGGTGGTCGACTGGGCACGCTTCCGCGCCATCGCCGACAAGGTCGGTGCGTACCTGTTCGTGGACATGGCGCATGTCGCCGGGTTGGTCGCGGCCGGTGTGTATCCCAACCCGCTGCCGCATGCGCACGTGGTGACTTCGACCACCCACAAGACGTTGCGCGGTCCGCGCGGCGGCATCATCCTGTCCAGCCGTGAAGGCAGTGGCGATGCCGGTGAGCAGATCGAGAAGAAGTTGCAGTCGATCGTTTTCCCGGGCATCCAGGGCGGCCCGCTGATGCACGTGATCGCGGCCAAGGCCGTGTCTTTCAAGGAAGCGCTGGAGCCGGAGTTCAAGGCCTACCAGCAGCAAGTGGTGAAGAATGCGCAGGCGATGGCCGATGTCATCATCAAGCGTGGCTACAAGATTGTTTCCGGCGGCACCGAAAACCATTTGATGCTGGTCGACTTGATCGGCAAGGGGGCTTCAGGCAAGAGCCTCACCGGCAAGGCTGCCGAGGCCGCGCTGGGCAAGGCCCACATCACCGTCAACAAGAACGCGGTGCCCAACGACCCGCAGACACCCTTCGTGACGTCCGGCCTGCGCCTGGGCACGCCTGCCGTCACCACGCGTGGCTACAGGGAACCCGACTGCGTGGCGCTGGCCAACTGGATCTGTGACGTGTTGGATGCGCCCGAAGACGAAAGCGTGATTGCCGGAGTGCGTGACAACGTGACCAAGCAATGCAGGCAGTTTCCGGTGTATGGCTAGTCAAAGCGCGCAAGCGTCTCTTGCCCGTCATTCCCGCGTAGGCGGGAATCCATGGACGTTGGCCAGTTGTCGTGGGGGGCAAAAGCGAAAGTCGCTGGATTCCTGCCTGCGCAGGAATGACGGTCTGCCGTCGTCCTCCCCGATCCCCAATTCCCAACCCCCAATCCCGGCCCCCTGATGCACTGCCTGTTCTGCCAGCACGATGGCACCCGCGTGATCGACTCGCGCGTCTCCGACGACGGTGCCACCATCCGGCGTCGTCGCGAGTGCGAGGCCTGCGGTGAGCGCTTCAGCACGCTTGAGACCATCGAGCTCAAGCTGCCGGTGATCATCAAGTCCGACGGCCGCCGCGAGCAGTTCGATGCCCGCAAGCTGCGCCAGGGCTTCGACCGCGCCCTGCAGAAACGACCCGTCGCCGAGGAGCAGATCGAAACCTCCATGCGCGCGGTCGTGCACCAGTTGCGCATGACCACCGAGCGCGAGATCGGTTCGCGCCGCCTGGGTGAGTTCGTCATGGCCGAGCTGCGCAAGCTGGACCACGTGGCTTACGTGCGTTTTGCGTCGGTATACCGTTCGTTCGAGGACATCACCGACTTCCGTGACGAGCTCGACCGGCTTGAGCGTGACCTGCCCGGCGAGGGGCAGCTGCCGCTGCTGGGCGGGGATGTCGTGCCGATCGATCGGCATGCGGACAAGCGCGATGCCGCGAAGAAAAAGCGCTGATGGCTGCGGGAGGTAAAAAAAGGGGGGCGGAGTCACTTCCCCACCAATTTCCGTCGCATGCGAAAGGATCTGCGCAAACGTGGCCCTGACCCCCTTTTCGTTCTCCGCGACCGACCACGCCATGATGGCCCGCGCATTGCGCCTGGCCGAGCGTGGTGCCTACACCACCAAGCCCAACCCGATGGTCGGCTGCGTGCTGGTCAAGGACGATGCCATCGTCGGCGAAGGGTGGCACCAACGTGCCGGTGGCCCGCATGCCGAAGTGTTTGCGATCGAAGCCGCCGGCAAGGCCGCCCGTGGCGCCACCGCCTACGTCACCCTGGAGCCGTGCTCGCATACCGGCAACACCGGACCATGCGCGGATGCGCTGATCAAGGCTGGCGTGGCCCGCGTGGTCGGCGCGCTGCAGGACCCCAATCCGCAAGTCGCCGGCGGTGGTTTCCAGCGCCTGCGGGATGCCGGGATCCAGGTGCAGACGGGCTTGATGCAGGCGCAGGCACGCGCGTTGAATCGTGGCTTCCTGTCACGGATCCAGCGTGGTCGGCCGTGGTTGCGGGTCAAATTGGCATCCAGCCTGGACGGACGCAGTGCCTTGGCCTCGGGCGAGTCGAAATGGATCAGTGGCGAGCCTGCGCGCGCCGACGTGCAACGCTGGCGCGCGCGCTCGGGGGCGATCATGACCGGTGCCGGCACCGTCCTGGCCGACGATCCCCGACTGACCGTACGCCTGGACGACGACGCCGATTTCGTGCCGCCGTTACGCGTGGTCCTGGATCCGGGGCTGGCCACGGTCGCCCGCGGCCGCGTACGCCAGGGTGATGCGCCAACGCTGTACATCCATGCCCCCGACGCCCGCTTGCCGCGCGGCCTGGCAATGCAGCTAGTGCAGGCACAGTACGTGCATGTGCCGGTGCGCGATGGACGGTTCGATCTCCAAGCGGTGCTGCAATTGCTGGCCGGCCGCGGCATCAGCGAAGTCCAGGTCGAAGCCGGGGCCACCCTTGCCGGTGCGCTGCTGTCGGCAGGCCTGGTCGACGAGCTTCTGCTGTATGTCGCGCCAGTGATGCTCGGCGCGGATGCACGCCCGTTGTTTGACGGCCTGCATATCGACACCATGACCGAGCGCCTGCATCTGCGCATCGTCGAGACGCGGCGCATTGGCGAGGATGTGCGGGTGCTGTTGCAGCCTGATGCGGACTGGCAGGCAAGGACCGCCGGGGCTGGTTCCCACGATGCCGAAAAGGACGAAGACAGCGACGGTGCGGCGCCAGCTGGAGAGGCATGAGCACGCGGCTTTGCACGACCACTTCTCTGCAGTCGCTGCCTCATCCACCCGTGCGCGCCCCGGGTATCCGCATTTCGAGGCAATCTCCACGCCGCGTGTCCAATTGCGCGCGGATTGGCCGCTGGAGCGCCTGCTGGGCTACCTTTCCAGCACGCGGCCAGCAAACGCTGCCGGGAAGCCACCGGGCGGGATCCGGTCGCCTTGCAGGCACCGGCGTCGACCGCAGCCTGGCGCGATCAGGTCCTGGTCCGAACCGGGCGTTGGCCACTGTTTGTCCACGCGTGTCGCAAGGTGCGGCAAGCCGGCTTTCTCAAGGGGGCTTGGCACGGTGATAAACTGCGCGTGCCGGTTCGCCGGCTGTCAAACCAGGTAAACGTCTTCAGGGCGGGGTGCGCAAGCTTCAATCAGGCAATTCCCCACCGGCGGTAGGTGCAGCACTTGGAGTTGGTGCCAGCATGAGCCCGCGAGCGCCTGCGACCTGTGTCGCAGGGTCAGCAGATCCGGTCCGATGCCGGAGCCGACGGTCATAGTCCGGATGAAAGAAGACCGCGACGCGCGCCGATGGCGTGCGTCCGACCCCTCGTCCCGGGGACGTTGTCCTTTGCGGTTGGTTGTCCGCGTCGATGTCGTGCACGGGAAGGGCTGATGTTCACAGGATTGATCCAGGGAGTCGGCACGCTGGCGGCCCGTGAAGTGCGCGGCGGCGATGCACGGCTGCGCATCGCCAGCGGCTCGCTGCCCTTCGCTGATCCATCATTGGGCGAGAGCATCGCGGTCAATGGCGTGTGCCTGACCGTGGTCGCATCCGACGAGCAGGGCTTCCAGGCCGATGCGTCGCCGGAAACGCTTGGACTGACGACGCTGGGCGGCCTGTCGCAGGGCGCTGCCGTCAACCTGGAGCGTGCATTGCGTGCCGACGAGCGCCTGGGTGGACACCTGGTCAGTGGCCATGTCGATGGCGTCGGCAAGGTGCTGGAGATCGTGGCGGACGGACGCGCGCAGCGCTGGAAATTTTCCGCGCCCGCGCCGTTGCTGCGTTACATCGCCCAGAAAGGCTCGATCTGCGTCGATGGTGTCAGCCTCACCGTCAATGCCGTTGACGACACCGGTTTCGAGGTGGCGCTGGTCCCGCATACCGTCGCGCATACGGCGTTTGCCACGACGGCCGTTGGTGAAGCCGTCAATCTGGAAGTGGATCTCATCGCGCGTTACGTCGAGCGGTTGCTGCGTCCAGGCGGTGTGTCGCCACCCTCCACATTGCCATCCTGAGCGCAGCGAAGGATCTGTTCCTGCCTTCCATTGAGAATCAGCAGCAGGTCATTCGCTGCACCCAGGATGACAACTTCGGTTTCCTACCCATTCAACGCTAGCCAGCGACCCCGGAATCCCATGCCTTTCTCCCCCATCCCCGAACTCCTCGAAGAAATCCGCGCTGGCCGCATGGTCGTCATCGTCGATGACGAGGATCGCGAGAACGAAGGCGACCTGATCATGGCCGCCGAGCTGGTCAAGCCCTCCGACATCAACTTCATGGTCACCCATGCACGTGGATTGGTGTGCCTTTCGCTGACCCGCGAGCGCTGCCGCCAACTCGGCCTGCCACCGATGGTGCGCGACAACACCTCCTCGCACGGCACCAATTTCACCGTGTCGATCGAAGCCGCCGAAGGCGTGACAACCGGCATTTCCGCCTACGACCGCGCACACACCGTGCGCACGGCGGTACGGCCCGACGCATGCGGCGCCGACCTGTCGCAGCCGGGCCACATCTTCCCCTTGCAGGCGCAGCCCGGTGGCGTGCTCAATCGTGCCGGACATACCGAGGCGGCTGGCGACCTGGCGTTGCTGGCGGGATTGGAGCCGGCAGGCGTCCTGGTGGAGATCCTCAACCCCGACGGCACCATGGCCCGGCGTCCGGAGCTGGAAGTGTTCGCGGGCGAGCATGGCCTCAAGGTGGGTTCGATCGAGGACCTCATCCGCTACCGGCTGGACACCGAGCACACGGTGGAGCGCGTCGACAGTCGCCAGATCGACACCGAGCACGGGCGCTTCCACCTGCACACCTATCGCGACCGCCTCAACCATGTCCTGCACCATGCGCTGGTGCGTGGTGCGCCCGATGCAGTCACGCCGACGCTGGTGCGTGTCCACATGCAGAACCCGCTTGCGGATGCGCTGCACTGGCGTCGTCCCGATTTCGGGCCGGCCGTGGGAGACGTGCTGGCGATGATTGCCCAGGCAGGACAGGGCGCCCTGGTCCTGCTGGGTGACCAGTCCGACAGCGAGACGTTGCTGGCGCGCATCCGCGAGCAGCCAGAAGCAACGCAATCGCGCAGTGGTGCCTTGGCCGAGTGGCGACGCAATGGTGCCGGCAGCCAGATCCTGGCCGACCTGGGGCTGGGCAAGCTGCGGGTACTGGGCACGCCACGGCGGCAGGTCGGATTGGGCGGATTCGGGCTGGAAGTCGTGGATTACGTCGAACTGCCCGCCGCTCCCATGCCGCTGCGTTGATGCACAGCCGCGCTAAACTGGCACACCTTTCCCGTCACGCCCGCCCATGCCGCATTACGAAGGCGATCTGCGCGCCACCACCACCGCCCGCTTCGCCATCCTGGCCAGTCGCTGGAACCCGCGCATCACCGATGCGCTGGTCGCCGGCGCACGCAAGGCGTTTGCCGACCATGGCGTCGCCGAGGCAGCCATCGATGTCGTGCGCGTGCCCGGTGCGTGGGAACTGCCCGTCGCAGCGGCGCGCATCGCGGCTGCAGGCAGGCATGTCGCGGTCGTCGCGCTGGGCTGCGTGGTGCGTGGCGACACGCGGCACTACGAGCAGGTCGCAGACGGCTGCGCCCAAGCGCTGATGCGGGTGTCGCTGGACCATGGATTGCCGGTGTGCAATGGCGTGCTGGCCGTCGAAGACCTCGCCGACGCCGAGAAACGTGCCGGTGGCAGCCATGGCAACAAGGGCGAGGAAGCCGCCCTGGTGGCAATCGAGATGGCGCACCTGTTGGGGCAGTTGCCGTGAGGGCGTGTGACCTGCGTTCCCTGCAACACTGCCATCCCACGCGTAGCGGGGGATCCGCCTTGCTTGCCGACTCGAGCGAAATAAAAAGCAGATCCTTCGCAACGCCCGGGATGACAATGAACAGATCTGCTCCGCTGTCGCCCTGTTACCACCTGAACCTTTCGGCTTTGCACACACCATGAAACGACATCCGCGCAACGGCGGCATTGATCCCGTGGCACGCTCCCGGGCACGTCGCCGTGCCCTGCAGGCGGTCTATGCCTGGCAACTGTCCGGTGGCAATGCGCAGCAGGTGATCGCGCAATTCGCGCATGAACAGGCGCACGAGGTTGCTGACCTGGACTATTTCGAAGACCTCGTCCGCGGCGTGCTGGGCCACCACATGGACCTGGATGCCGCGCTCGCCGAGTTTGTCGATCGCCAGGTCAGCCAGGTCGACCAGATCGAGCGTGCCGCGTTGCGCATCGCTGCCTACGAACTGCGCCAGCGTCCCGACGTGCCGTATCGCGTGGTCCTCAACGAGGCCATCGACAGCACACGGCGTTTCGGCTCCGAGCACGGACATACCTACGTCAATGGCGTGCTCGACCAGGCGGCGGCCGCGTGGCGCGCGCCGGAAGTGCAGGCGGCCCGCGGCAAATAGTCGCGGCCAAACCGGCATCGGCCCACAGTCGCGGGGGTGACCGCAGTGCAGGAATTCGATCTCATCGCCCGCATCGCGTCGCAAATCGCTTCGCGTAGCAGGATGCGCGACGACGTACTGCTCGGCATCGGCGATGACGCCGCCATCCTGCAGGTGCCCACGGGACAGGCCCTGGTCGTGGCGACGGACACGCTCAACGGTGGCGTGCATTTTCCCGCGGAAACGGCACCTGCGGACATCGGCTGGAAGGTGCTTGCCGTCAACCTGTCGGACCTTGCCGCGATGGGTGCCGAGCCGGCCTGGTGCAGTCTTTCCTTGTCGCTGCCCACTGCGGATGCGCCGTGGTTGGACGCTTTCATGGATGGTTTCCTTGCGCTGGCGACAGAGCACGATGTCGCGCTGGTCGGTGGCGACACCACGCGCGGGCCACTGTCGATCTGCGTCACCGTGCATGGCTTCATCGATCCGGCCCACGTGTTGCGACGCGACTGCGCCCAGGTCGGTGACGATATCTGGGTGACCGGGACGCTGGGTGACGCGGCCGGCGCATTGTCGCAGTGGGAGTCGGGCGTACCGATGGATCCATCCTTGCGGGCGCGGCTGGACCGGCCATTGCCACGCATCGCGGTGGGGCAGGCGCTGGTCGCGATTGCGCATGCCGCGATCGACGTGTCCGATGGACTGCTTGCCGACCTGGGCCATGTCTGCACGGCTAGCGGCGTGGGTGCTGACGTCGAGATCGACGCGCTGCCCGCATCGCCGGCATTGTTGGCGACCTTCGACCAGGCCACGCGGCGCGCCTTGCAGGCAACTGGCGGCGATGATTACGAGTTGTGTTTCACCGCAAGCCGGGCGGCAAGGTCACAGGTCGAAACGGTTGCAGTCGAGCTTGGCGCGACGATCACGCGGATCGGCACCATCCAGGCTGGCGACGGGGTGCATGCACGCTGTACCGACGGCAGCGATTGGTCGGCTGCGCACAAGGGGCACGTGCACTTTTCCTGAGCATGCCCTGCAAGTGCATGCCTTGCTTGCTTTGCGTGCTTCGCATGGGCATGGGCATGGAATGCATGGGCTGGCGCATCATTGCCTGGCATTTGCCAACTTGAACAGCGGCGCCAATGCCGCGGCCTTGAGCAGCGTCGTTTTTCCGTCGCCCTGCAGGCCTGCCTGCGACTCCAGGGGCAGGCTTGGATCCATCGCGGCATTGACCGGCAGCAAGGGGAAATCGATCGCCACATCGTGCGCAACCGCCGCCTGCCCGGTGATGCCGCGATACATCAGTGCGGCGATGACCAGGGAGGCCGACACACTGGGGTGCAGGCCATCGGGACGAGTCTGTTCGCGGGAATAGCGTTTTTCGTACCTTCTCAGTGCGCGGTTGGTCGGCACGAGCTCCACATCCGCCTGCGTGCCACGCAGGACGCGCACGAGCAGGTCGTGTCCGCGCTCCAATGCCAAGTCCCAACTCTCGTCGGGCCCCCATGTTGCGTAGACGAGCACGCGGGTGCCACTTGCGGTGGCCAAGGCCGCAAAGCGTTTGTGTGTCCGTTCGCTATCGCGGCACTCACGATCCCTTCGCTGTTCCGGCCGCCCCATGCAGACGAGCAAGCCACTGGCTTCCTGCAGCACCAGCACATCCCAGTGACCGTTGCGCAGCGCCCCGGGCGCGGCGCCATCCTCCCAGCGCTCGTCGAGCCTGCCTCCCGGCGCGGTGAAGGTGGTGGTCTCGATGCGTGGACCATTGGGCTGCGACTCCGCGATTGCCTGCACCATGCGTGGCAGGTTATTGACGTATGTCAGGCTGTTGCCGACGAACAAGACGCGCAGGGTGGGTCGTGGATGTGCCCGTGGGGGGCTGCCTTTTGAAGGGGTGGCCGGCGCGGGAGTGGCCTGATCGGTGCCGGCCTGCGACCGCGACGAACCGTCCTGCCATGGCCCCGCCGCGGATGTAGTCGCGGGGGGCAGCCAGATTAGTAGGAGAAGCATCAAGCCGACGAATCTTGGCATCACGCACCTCGTGTTGGTCAGGGCAACAATTTACCGGGATTCAGGATGCCATACGGGTCGAACAGGTCCTTGGTGCGGCGCATCAGGTCCAGGGTTGCAGGCGTGATCGCGCTGGACATGTAATCGCGTTTGGCCAGGCCGATGCCATGTTCGCCCGACAGCGTCCCGTCCAGCGACAACGCCAGCGCGAACACACGCGGCAGTGCATCGCGCGCGCGTTGCGACTGTCCCGCGTCTGCGGGGTCGTAAAGGATGTTGACATGCAGGTTGCCGTTGCCGGCATGGCCAAAGCTGACGATGGTCAGGCCTGATTCGCGCGCCAGTGATTGCACGCCGGCGACCAGTTGCGGGATGCGCGAAACCGGCACCACCACGTCCTCGTTGATCTTTCCGGCAGCCAGTGTGCGCAGCGCGGGCGACAGGGCCTTGCGCGCCGCCCACAGCCGGGTGCGCGTGGCCTCGTCGGGGGCTTGCTCCATCGACACCAGGCCGTCTGTGCTGGCGGCCCGCGACAACGCTGCGATGTCATGCGGCAACGTGGTGTCGTCGCCATCGGCTTCGATCAGCAACAATGCGCCGGCATCGCCTGGCAGGTCGGCACCCCCCACGTCGCGGGCCAGCCGCACGCAGTCGCCATCCATGAACTCCAGCATCGATGGCGCCACCGGTTGCGCCATGAGCCTGGCGACGGCAGCGGCAGCGCTGCCAACGTCCCTGTACAACGCGCGCAGGGTGCGGCGTCCCGGGGGCAACGGTGTCAGTTTGAGTGTTGCCTCGATGACCAGCGCCAACGTGCCTTCGCTGCCTACCAGCAGCCGTTGCAGGTCATAGCCGGTCGATCCCTTCGTGGTTGCGCTGCCGCACGTGATCACCTCGCCGGCACCGGTGACGGCGGTCAGCGCCAGGATATTGTCGCGCGTGGCGCCGTACTTGACCGCGCGCGGGCCGCCGGCGTTGCAGGCGATGTTGCCGCCGATGGTTGAGTAATCCGCGCTGGTCGGGTCCGGTGGCCAGAACAGCGCATGCGGTTGCAGGGCGCGTTGCAGGTCACCATTGAGCACGCCCGGCTCGACCACCGCGCAGCGATCGCCAGGACGGATGTCGATGATGCGGTCCATGCGCTCGAACGACACCACCACGCCGCCGGCGACGGGCACCGACGCGCCCGTGGTGTTGGTCCCGCGTCCGCGTGCAACCAACGGCACGCGGTGCGTGCCGCAGGCGCGGACCAGCGTGACGACCTGCTCGCGCGTAGTGGGCCATGCCACTGCATCGGGCACGCGCAACTGGCGTGAATTGTCGTAGGCGTAGGCCAGGCATTCGGCAGGGTCGGTCGACCAGGCATCGCCGAGTGCAGCACAAAGGTCACGGACCAGCTGGGGCGGGAGATCGACGGCCATGCCGCATTGTAGGACCGCCGCACCCCAGTGTCGTGCGTCCATGGCTTACGTAGGAGCGGCTCCAGCCGCGAGCGTTTGATCTGGTTCTTGCTTCGTGCAGGAGCGACGCAAGTCGCGATAGCTGCCCGGGGAATCCTGATCGTGACTTGCGCCACATGGCTGTTGTAGGAGCGGCTTCAGCCGCGAGCGTTTGATCGCGTTGTTGCTTGTTGTAGGGGCGACGCAAGTCGCGATAGCTGCACGGGCATCCTGATCGCGACTTGCGTCGCTCCTGCAAGAGCAGAAGCCAAAGCATGATCAAACGCTCGCGGCTGAAGCCGCTCCTACCAGGGAGCAGCCTTGCCGCAGCTACACGTCATCGGCACGAAACGCATCGCGCAACCACCTCAGCCGTGGCGCTGCCGGATCACCGTCGGCTTCCACGACGTCAAACCGGCACGGCAACCTTGCCAGGTCGCGATGCGAGGCGAGGAACAGTTGCGCGGCATGCACCAGCTTGCGCCGCTTGCTGGCATTGATCGACGCTGCGCCACCGCCAAAACCGGCATGGCTGCGATAGCGGACTTCGACAAAGACTAAGCAGCTTCCGGCAGGACTGCTGGCGCCATTGGCGTCCAGCATCACCAGGTCCAGTTCGCCACCCCTGTAATTGGCATTGGCAGCGACTTCCCGCAACCCGGCATCGCGCAGGTGGCGACGCGCCGCATCCTCGACCAGCGCGCCGCGGGCACGGCGATCAATCCGCGGCGAGGGCGTCGTCCCAGGCACTGTGAATCGACCAGCAAGCTCGGCACGCGCAGCCGGCGGTGCTCAGCCGCCGCCGTCCAGGCCCAGCGGCAATACCGCCGCACCGCTGTAGGTCGACCATGCTGGCGTGCGCAGGACATTGCCAAAACCGTCGATGCGCAGGTCGCCGGTCGCGCCCTGGACCTTGGCGCCGGAGCCGGTGGCCAGGTGCTCCAGGTAGGCGGTCAGCAACCAGGCATCGTGGCCGAAGGCAAACAGGCGTGCCGCGGGGCCGCGTGCGGTGGTGAGCATTCCAGCAGCGCTGGTGGAAGAAGGCAGCCCGGCGACACTGCGCACGTCCCATGCCTGGCTCGGGAAGGCGATCCCGTCCAGGGCGTGGTCCTTGGCGGCATCACCGGCGTCGGCCAACTGCGATGTCGCCACGCGTGGCTTGCCGGCCAACCCGGTCGCTGACAGTTGTGGTGCCACCGCTTGTGCCTGCTCGGGGGCCACCGCCAGGAAGATCGCATCGATTCCGCCGGGCGATTGCGCGGCAGCCGTCAATGCGCCGGAAATGTCACCAGGTGCAGCACCTACCGGCAGTGTCACGGCGATGCTGCCACCGCGGCCCTGCAGCTGTTCGGTGAATGCGGCGATGGCGCGACGCATGCTGTCGCCGCCGCCGTTGATCACCAGCACGCGGCGTGCGTCGCGGGCGAGCAGGAATTCGGCCGCTGCGATGCCGTCGTCCTCGGGTGCAAGCGAGAAGCTGGCATTGCCCGCGGGCGGTGGGATATTGCCGCGGTTGAGGGCGAGTACCGGCACGCTGAGACGATCACGGAACAGCGCGCTCACCGCATCCTGGCTCAGTGGGCCGACCACGAAATCCGAGCCCTCGGCGACCGCGCGACCGTAGGCCGAAATCGCCCCACTGGCGGTCCCGGTGGTGTCGTAGAACTTGATCTGCGGGCGCCGGCGCTGCTCGCCGTAGTAGCCGCTGAGCAGGCCATCGCGCACCGGTGCCGCCGCGCGACTGAGGCTGCCGGACAACGGCAGCAGCACCGCCATCCTGACTGGCGGCCGGTAACCGTCGGGATCGGCGGGCGGGCGGTTGCCGGCATTGAAATCCCAGTTGCCGCCACGGTCGAACGAATGCGGTAGCGGCAGGCCACGATTGAGTAGCGCACGGCCGGCAAAGCGGTACAGCGGATCGCCTGCCGGCAATGCGGCGGCTTCGCGGCTGAGGGCGGTGTCGTCCAGCTGTGCGAGCAAGCGCGCAATGCGGTTGGCATTGTCCTGGCGTGCCTGGCCGGACAGGGTGGCATCGTTGGCGGCCAGCGCCGAGGCTTCGGCCACCACGGGGCTGGGCTGGTAGGTCGGCGCGACCGGGTGGCGGATGACCTCGGTAGTGCTGCAACCCACGGCCAGCAGCGCCAGCACGATGGCAAGCAGCGCCACGCCAGCTCGAAGCGATCGCGCCGGACGGGGGAGGCATTGATTCAGCAGGGTCTTGTTCGTCGGTGTGCAATTCATTCAGGATCCGTTGCGCGCAGCGCTTCATGGCCAACCGGTTACGATTCTACCTGCGCGAGGAACCCCGCGCGGAGCAGGGAATATCAATGCAATCAGGCACCAGCAGGACGGGCGCGGGGAAAGCCGACCCGGCAAGGGTGGCAGGCTCTGCCGAGCAGGCTGCCCGCTCGTCCGAGGGCACCCGGTTCGTCGGCACGCTGCACGTGGTGGCCACCCCCATCGGCAATCGCGATGACTTGTCATCGCGCGCACGTGACGTGCTGGCCGGGGTCACCGCGATCTGTGCCGAAGACACCCGACACACCCGCCAATTGCTGTCCCATTTCGGGATCGACCAACCGCTACTCGCGCTCCACGAGCACAATGAGGATGCCATTGCCGACAAACTGGTCGCCCGTTTGCTGGCCGGTGATTCGCTGGCACTGGTCAGCGATGCCGGCACGCCACTGGTCAGCGACCCCGGGTTCCGGCTGGTACGCGCCGCACGGGCTGCCGGTGTCCGCGTGAGTCCCGTCCCGGGCGCCTGCGCTTTTGTTGCCGCGTTGAGCGTGGCCGGCTTGCCCAGCGACCGTTTTACGTTCGAGGGCTTCCTGCCTGCAAAGGCGTCCGCGCGACGCGAGCGACTGGCGCGGTTGGCATCGGAACCGCGCACCCTGGTGTTCTACGAGTCCTCCCACCGGATCGCCGACAGCCTGGCCGATGCGGTGGCTGCCTTTGGTGCGCAACGTCCTGCGGTACTGGCGCGGGAGCTGACCAAGCTGTTCGAGACCGTGCTCGACGGCACCCTGTCCGAGCTGCAAGCGCGCGTGGCCGCAGATGCGAACCAGCGCAAGGGCGAGTTCGTGTTGCTGGTGCAGGGCGTCGCAGACGATGCCCAGGCGCGGATCGTCGAGGGGCGTCGCCTGTACACCACGCTTGTCGAACACCTGCCGCCTTCGACGGCTGCCAAGCTGGCGGCCGAAATCAGCGGCGCGCCACGCAAGGCCCTCTACGGCAGCTGACCGGCTCCAGGGTATGTAGCTGTGGTTGCCGGGGCTACATTGATCCGACTTGCGTCGCTGCTGCGGGACGCGTGCGACAATAGCCGCGGCGGAGTCGGCCAGGCAGTCGCGTCATTCGCAGCCATTTCGGTGGCGGTGGATGCCGAGGAAAGTCCGGGCTCCACAGGGCACGGTGCCAGGTAACGCCTGGGCGGCGCGAGCCGACGGAAAGTGCAACAGAGAGCAGACCGCCGAACGGCTCCTTCGGGAGTGCGTGGCAAGGGTGAAACGGTGCGGTAAGAGCGCACCGCGAGTCTGGCAACAGACCGGCACGGCAAACCCCACCGGGAGCAAGACCAAATAGGGACCTCATGGCGCGGCCCGCGTCGGGTCCGGGTAGGTTGCTTGAGCGTATCGGTGACGATGCGCCTAGAGGAATGACTGTCCACGACAGGACCCGGCTTATCGGCCGGCTCCGCCACTTTTCCTGGAGTCTTTGGTCATGCCCGCCGGTCCACCGCCCTGCTGTTGTAGGAGCGGCTTCAGCCGCGAGCTTTTGCTTTGGCTTTGGCTTTGGCTTTGGCTCTGGCTCTGGCTTTTTGTAGGAGCGGCGTAAGCCGCGATAGGTGCTACGGGTGCGCTATCGCGACTTACGTCGCTCCTACAGAAAACTAAAGCCAGATCAAGATCAAACGCTTCCGCGCTGTCGCGCGTGTCACTTTTGTCATGGCAAAAGTAACCAAAACCATTCCTCCTGACGCTGGCCCATGCGATAGAGCCGCATTGGTGCCCTGCGCTTCGGACTGGGGCACATCCCTGTGCCCCACCCGCTACGCGGGCGCCATTCGGCGGCCCAGATCGTTCCGGACGATCTGTCGCCAAGAAGGGTACGGCACCCAAACTCGCTACGCTCAGACAGGGGTGCCTTTTCCCCCTTCTTGGCAGCGATGCTCGGCAAGCTCTAAGTCGCACAACTTCAAAAGCCAAAGCCAAAGCCAAAGCCAAAGCCAAAGCCAAAGCCAAAGCCAAAGCCAAAGCCAAAGCCAAAGCCAAAGCCAAAGCCAAAAGCCAAAGCCAAAGCCAAAGCCAGCCACGGTCACGGTCACGGTCACGGTCACGGTCACGGCAAAATCAAGATTTCGCGTTTGAAGCCGCTCGTGGAAATACACATGGCGGGTTGAGGCGCGGGCTGTGGTCGCGTAGCAAGGCAACCTCGCCAATTGGCGCTGAAGATTGAAATGCGTCAATTAATCGAAATCATAAATGAAGAGCCGCTGCTGCGATGCAGCACGCAATGATTTGCTCCCGTTCAGGCCTGCCGCACCGGGCTTTGCCACCCGGCTCAATCTCAAAATTTGAGACTAAACAGCAGCTTGTGGATAAACCTTGAACAAGTCTCTGAAGTTTCACGCAAGTCCTTGACCTGCCTAGTGAAAATTGCCCATCGAACTTGTTGACAACCTCTCTGGGCCCTCCTAAGGTGGCGACTAGTGGGAAGACCGGGAATATCGTGGTTTTTCCGGATGACACATTGGGTCGCAAACCCCGCTGAGACGGGGTCCTCGAAAAGAGGGGAGTAGGTCGGAATGTTCCAGGGCGAGACCGCCATCACCATCGACGACAAGGGCCGGCTGGCGATCCCCACCAGTTACCGGGACCAGGTCGCGGGCGAGTGTGGCAACCGCCTGGTGATCACCTACAACCCGTTCGAGGGGGGTTGCCTGTACCTGTATCCGCCTGCGGTCTGGGAGCAGGTCCGCGACCAGGTCAACGCGCTGCCGCGTACGCGCAGGAACAGCCGCCTGTTCCAGCTCAAGCTGGTTGGCGCTGCGGCCGCCTTCGTCGAACTCGACGGCAGCGCGCGCATCAGCATCCCGGCCAGCCATCGCAATGCGGTCGCCATCGAAAAGCGCGCGGTCTTGCTGGGCATGGGCGACAAATTCGAACTGTGGAGCGAGCAGGCCCACCACGCGCAGATCCGGCAGACGTTGTCCGACGCCGACCTGGGCGACGAACTGCTCGACCTGCAGTTGTGACGGACGGTGGCGCGGAGGAGCGCTCCGCCCACCTTCCAGTGCTGCATCTGCCGGTGATGTTCTCGCAGGTCATGGAAGGACTGCACGTAATCAAGGATGGGACGTACCTGGATGGCACGTTCGGACGTGGCGGGCATGCCCGCGGCGTACTCGAACGGCTTGGCCCCGGAGGGCGACTGCTGCTGATGGACAAGGACCCCGATGCGATCGTCGCAGCCGAACAAGCGTTCGGGGCCGATGCTCGCGTTGAAATCCTGCGCGGTAGCTTTGCCGCACTGGCCCAATGGGACGCCACCGCCGCCGGCCTGGATGGCGTGCTGCTGGACCTGGGCGTGTCCTCGCCGCAGCTGGATGTCGCCGGGCGCGGTTTCAGCTTCGGCAAGGACGGCCCGCTGGACATGCGCATGGATCCCGATAGTGGCCAAAGCGCAGCCGAGTGGTTGGCCACGGCGTCCGATACCGACATCGCCGACGTGCTATGGACCTACGGTGAGGAGCGCCTGTCGCGCCGGATCGCTCGTGCGCTGGTCGCGGCACGCGCGCAGGAGCCGATCACCCGTACCACGCAGTTGGCCGAACTGATCGCCGCTGTCGTGCCGCGCGGAAAATTCAAAGCCGGCAAGAAGCCCGTGCACCCGGCCACCCGCAGCTTCCAGGCGATCCGCATCTTCATCAACAACGAGCTCGGCGACCTGGAAACAGGGCTGGACGCGGCGCTTGCACGACTCAAGCCGGGCGGGCGACTGGCAGCGATCAGTTTCCATTCGCTCGAAGACCGCATCGTCAAACGTTTCATCGCCCGTCACGCCAAAGCGCCGCCGGCCAACCGGCGCATGCCGGTGGTGGCCCCCTTTACGCCGACGTTGCGGGCGCTTGGTGGCGCGCAGAAGGCGGATCCTGCCGAGACCGACGACAACCCGCGCGCGCGCAGCGCGGTCCTGCGCGTGGCTGAAAAACTGCAGGTGGCGGCATGATCGCGCGCTTGCTGCTGGGCGTGCTGGTGCTGGCCAACGTGCTGTCGGCACTCGGCGTGGTGTTTGCGCGCCATGAACACCGGCAGCTGTTCGTCACGCTCGATACGCTGCAGAGGTCGCGTGATGCGCTCAACATCGAATTTGGCCGCCTGCAGTTGGAGCAGGCAACCTGGGCCGAGAGCAACCGCGTCGACCAGGTTGCGCGTAACCGGCTGGGCATGAAGTTCCCGCAGGCCGACGACATCGTGGTGGTTCGCCCATGAGCCCACTTGGAGCAGGAGATTCGGGATTGCGGACCACGACAGCGCATCGATGCACTGCACGTGGAGCAGGTGGTCCGCCCATGACCCACGCAGAGCATCTGGGTTGGGTTTGCGAACCACGACAGTGCATCGATGCGCTGTACGTGATGGGAGTGGTCCGCCCATGATCGGTCGCGCCACCAGCAAGTCGGGCAAGGCCGCCAAGTCGCGCAAGCCACGTGGCCGCGCGCAGTTCAACCTGCGTGGACGCCTGGTCCTGGTCACGATCGCGCTGGGTGTGTGTTCGCTGGCATTGGTTGGGCGCGCGGTCGACCTGCAATTGATCGACAACGATTTCTATCGCCAGCAGGCCGACGCGCGCTTCCTGCGCGAGATCCCGATCCCGACGTCGCGCGGCATGATCACCGATCGCAACGGCGAGCCGCTGGCGGTGTCCTCGCCGGTGGAGTCGATCTGGGGCAATCCGCAGGAGTTGCTGAAAAACCCGGATCGCCTGCCGGAGCTGGCCACGGCGCTGGGCGTGCCGACCGATCAGCTCACCCGCAAGCTGGGTCAGCGCAGCGACAAGGAGTTCATGTACCTGCGCCGGCGGATGAATCCCGATGATGCCGACGCGATCCTTGCCCGCGACATCCCGGGCGTGTTTTCGCAACGCGAGTTCCGTCGCTTCTATCCGCAGGGTGAGGCGCTGGCGCACGTGCTCGGGTTCACCAACATCGACGACCGTGGCCAGGAAGGCGTCGAGCTGGCGTTCGACGACTGGTTGCGTGGCAAGCCAGGTGCCAAGAAAGTGATCCGTGACCGCCGTGGTCGCATCGTCGAGAACGTCGACCTGGTGCGCGCCGCCGAACCCGGCCGCGACCTGACCCTGTCGATCGATCGCCGCATCCAGTACTTGACCTATCGCGAGCTCAAGCGCGCGCTGCTCGAAACCGGTGCCAGCAGCGCATCGGCCGTCGTGCTGGACATCAGCAACGGCGAGGTGCTGGCGATGGCCAACCTGCCGTCCTACAACCCCAACGCGGTGGATGGCAGCCATCGCGACGCGCATCGCAACCGCGCGGTCACCGACGTCGTCGAGCCGGGGTCGACGATGAAGCCGATCACGATCGCCGCTGCGCTCGATGCCGGCGTCGTGACCAAGGACACACTGGTCAACACCAACCCGGGCTGGATGCCCAACGGTCGCTATCGCACCACTGACACGCACAACCATGGCGTGCTGACCGTGACCGGCGTGATCACCAAGAGCTCCAACGTCGGCGCCGCCAAGCTCGCCAACATGTTGCCGGACAAGACGTTCTACGACTTCATCCGACGCTTCGGCTACGGCCAGGCGCCCCACAGCGGCTTCCCCGGTGAGTCCGCAGGCGTGTTGTCGCCCCCGGACACCTGGGACGGCACGCATAAACAGACCATGGCCTACGGCTACGCGCTGTCGGTGACGCCACTGCAGATCGCCGAGGCTTACGCCACGTTTGCCAACGACGGCAAGCGGGTTGCGCCGACCTTCGTCAAGGGCCAGCGCAACGAGCAGGACCAGGTGATCCAACCGGCGCTCGCGCACGAGATGATGAAGATGATGCAGACCGTGACCGAGCCTGGTGGCACGGCCACGACGGCTGCGATCCTGGGTTACCACGTCGCCGGCAAGACCGGTACCGCGCGCATGGCCAGCGGCGGTGGGTATTCGCGCAAGTACGTGTCGGTGTTTGCCGGCGTGGTGCCGGTGGACAATCCGCGGTTTTCGATGGTGGTCGTGGTCAACGCGCCCGACCCGTCGCGACGTGGCTATTACGGTGGTTCGGTCGCCGGTCCGGTGTTCCACAACGTCATGCAGGGCGCGTTGCGGTTGATGGACGTGCCGCCCGACGACATCGAGACATGGCTCGCTGCGCAGGCCAAGGCCGAAGCCCAGCGCCAGCCGGCCCCAACCATTGCCTCGAGCGCACCTGCCGCAACACAGGAGGCTGCGCAATGATCCGCGCGATGCTGCTGTCCGAGCTGCTGCCCGACGTGCCCGGCGTGCCGCCGGAACTGGCCGTGACCGGGCTTGCGCAGGACAGTCGTGACCTGCAGCCGGGCGATGTCTTCGTCGCCATGCTGCCCGCGCGCCAGGAGTCACCCAGCCTGCATGGCATGAACTTCGCCAACCAGGCGCTGGCATCGGGTGCGAGTGCGATTTTGTTCGAGCCGCCACTGCCCGCCGGCATCCAGGCGCCATCGGAGGCGATCGTCGTGGCCGGACTGCAGGCGCGTCTTGGCGCGATGGCTGATCATTTCCATGGCGCACCGTCCAAGGCAATGACGATGGCTGGCGTCACCGGCACCAACGGCAAGACGTCGATCGTGCAGTTGCTGGCGCAGGCCTGGAGCTTGATGGACATACGCGCAGCCACCATCGGCACCCTGGGCGCGGGTTTGTACGGCAAGCCCGAGCCCACCGGATTCACCACCCCGCTCGTGCTGCGCACGCATGCCTTGCTGGCGCAGTTGCACGATGACGGTGCCCAGGCCGTGGCAATGGAAGTCAGTTCGCACGCGCTTGACCAAGGTCGCGTCGATGGCGTGCACTTTGATGTCGCGGTGTTCACCAACCTCACCCGGGATCACCTCGATTACCACGGTGACATGACCGCCTACGCCGCGGCCAAGGACAAGTTGTTTGCGTGGCCCGGGCTGCGCGCGGCCGTATTGAATGCCGATGACAGCCATGGCCAGCAGTTGCTGGAACGGTTGCCACGGGGAGTGCGCGGCGTTGGTATCAGCTCGCGTGGCGCGCAAACGGAGATCCGGGCGACCGACGTCGTGCTGGACGCCGATGGCATCGGCTTTGACCTGCTGGTTGGTGATGCGCGACACGCGGTGCGCTCACCGTTGTTGGGTCGGTTCAATGTCGACAACCTGTTGGCGGTGGCCGGTGTCCTGCATGTGCTTGGCGACGATGCCGGACGGATTGCCGGCACGCTGGCGCAACTGCAACCGGTGGCAGGCAGGATGAACCGGCTCGGTGGCGGCGGCAAGCCGTTGGTCGTGGTCGATTTCTCGCACACTCCCGATGCGCTGGAGCAGGCGTTGTCATCTCTGCGTGCGCACGCAGCGTCGCGATTGGTCTGCGTCTTTGGTTGCGGTGGCGAACGAGACACCGGGAAGCGTCCCCAGATGGCAGCGATCGCCGAAGCCGGGGCTGATCTGGTGATCGTCACGGATGACAATCCTCGCGGCGAAGATGGCGATGCGATCGTGGCCGGTATCGTCGCCGGGTTCACGCATCCAGGCGCGGTCATCGTGCAGCGTGATCGCAAGGCCGCCATTGCGCGCGCCGTGGGCGAGGCCGGGCCCGGCGACATCATCCTGATCGCTGGCAAGGGCCACGAGCCGTACCAGGAAATCAACGGCATGCGGCAGCCTTTCGACGATACCGTCGTTGCCCGTTGCGCACTCGATGCACTGCCTGCATCCAGCGGGGGCGCACGATGAACCCGATACCACTCAGCCGTGTCGCGCAGTGGGCCGGCGGACGCCTGCATGGACAGGACGTGCTGATCGATGCGGTCGAGACCGACACCCGCACGCTGGATGCCAGTGATGGACGCGCGGCGTTGTTCGTTGCCCTCAAGGGCGACAATTTCGATGGCCATGACCACGTCGCCGATGCTGCAGCAGCCGGTGCACGCGCGGCGCTGGTCTCGCGCGAAATCGACTTGCCGTTGCCGCAGGTCGTCGTGGCGGACACCGAGCGTGCGTTGGCTGCCTTGGCTGCTGCGGTGCAGCGCACCCGCGATACCCGCGTGGCTGCGATCACCGGCAGCAACGGCAAGACCAGCGTCAAGACATTGTTGCTGGCGATCCTGCAGCGGGCCTCGATCCTGGGCGAGCAGGGAGCCTACGCCAACCCCGGCAACCGCAACAACGAGATCGGCCTGCCGCTGGCGGTACTGGATGCGCCCGAGCACGCGCAGTTCGCGGTCTACGAAATGGGTGCGGGCAAGCCTGGTGACATCGGTTACCTGACCGCGGTCGTGCGCCCACATGTCGCCCTGGTCAACAACATCGCCCCTGCGCACCTGGAACGCATGGGTAGCCTGCTGGGCGTGGCCGACACCAAGGCCGCGATCTACGATGCGTTGCCAGCCGACGGTGTCGCGGTAATCAATGCCGACGATGCCTTCGCTCCGTATTTCGCCGAGCGCGCGCATGGCCGTCACCTGATCCGATTCGGGCTGGATGCCAGCGCTGACATCAGTGCAACGCAGATCGAATCAGACGCTGCCGGGTCGCGTTTCGTCCTGCTCACTCCCGATGGCACCGTCGATGTCGTACTGGCGATGCCTGGTCGGCACAACGTCAGCAATGCGCTTGCCGCGGCCGCAATGGCGTTGGCGTTGGGCGCGACGCTGGAGCAGATCAGCGACGGTCTGATGGCCGCGCGTCCGGTCTCCGGTCGCCTGGTGCGGTATCCGCTGGCCGATGGGGCGCAGTTGATCGACGACAGCTACAACGCAAACCCCGGTTCACTCAATGCCGCCATCGAACTGCTGGTGGCTTCCGCCGCCAGGGGCGGCGCATGGCTGGTGCTGGGGGACATGCGCGAGCTTGGCGACGATGCGCAGTCATTGCATGCCGAAGCGGGTCGTCGCGCACAGGCGGCCGGCGTCGCGAAGTTGTTCGCGCTGGGCCCGCTGAGCAAAGCGTCCACCCAAGCGTTTGGTGCAGGTGGCCGGCACTTCGATACACATGCCGCACTGGTCGATGCCCTCAAGCGCGAGCTGTTGGCCAGTGCCGCGGTCGATGCCACCCCCACCATCCTGGTCAAGGGTTCACGCGGCAGCGCGATGGACAAGATCGTGACTGCTTTGCTGCCTGATGGCGGGGAGGGCGCTGCCCATGCTGCTTGAACTCACCCGTTGGCTGGAACAATTGCAGAGCCTGTTCGGCCTGTTTGGCTACCTGACCTTCCGCGGCATCCTCAGCGCGTTGACCGCGTTGGGCCTGTCGCTGTGGTGGGGGCCGGCGATGATCCGGCGCCTGGCCCTGTTCAAGGGCGGCCAGCCGATCCGCACCGATGGCCCGGAAAGCCACTTCTCCAAGGCCGGTACACCGACCATGGGCGGTGGGCTGATCCTGTTGACCGTGCTGGCGTCGGTGCTGCTGTGGGGCGACCTGCGCAATCGCTATGTGTGGCTGGTACTGGCAGTGATGGCCGCGTTTGGCGCGATCGGCTGGTACGACGACTGGATGAAGATCGTCAAGCGCGATCCCAACGGCATGAAGTCGCGCTGGAAATACCTGCTGCAGTCGCTGGTCGGGCTTGCCGCTGGCGTGTTCCTGTACATGACCGCGGACGTGCCGGCCGCAACCACTTTCTACATCCCGCTGTTCAAGTCGATTGCGTTGCCACTGGTATCGGTGAGCTTTGTGGCCATCGCGTACTTCTGGATCGTCGGGTTCTCCAATGCAGTCAACCTGACCGACGGCCTGGATGGACTGGCGATCATGCCGACGGTGCTGGTGGCCTGCGCACTGGGCGTGTTTGCCTACGCATCGGGCCATGCCGAATTTTCCAAGTACCTGCAGATCCCGAGGATCCCGGGTGCGGGCGAGCTGGTGATCATCTGCGCGGCCATTGCCGGCGCGGGACTCGGATTCCTGTGGTTCAACACGTATCCGGCGATGGTGTTCATGGGTGACATCGGTGCGTTGGCGCTGGGCGCGGTGTTGGGCACCGTCGCGGTGATCGTGCGCCAGGAACTGATCCTGGTGGTGATGGGTGGCGTATTCGTGATCGAGACGCTGTCGGTGATGATCCAGGTGGCGTCGTTCAAGCTCACCGGCAAGCGCGTATTCCGGATGGCGCCGATCCACCACCACTTCGAGCTCAAGGGCTGGCCCGAGCCGCGCGTGATCGTGCGCTTCTGGATCATCTCGGTGATCCTGGTGCTGGTCGGCCTTGCCACGTTGAAGGTGCGCTGATGGGCACGACTTCCTACAGCGCAAGCACCTACAACACCGGCGCCCGCCAGGCCACGCGCCTGGATGACATCGTTGGTCGCTACGACCCGTGGCTGCTGGGCATCTCGGTGGTGCTGGCGTGCTTTGGCATCGTCATGGTGGCGTCCAGCTCGATTGCCATCGGCGAGGGCTTGGGCGTGGGTCCATTCCACTTCCTGGTCCGCCATGTCCTGTTCGTGCTGCTTGGTTGCGTGCTTGCCGTCTGGCTGATGCGTACCGAACTCAAGACGGTGGAGCGTTTCGACCGGCTGCTGCTGCTGGGGTGCTTCGTGCTGCTGCTGGCGGTGTTCATCCCCGGCATCGGACGAAGCGTCAATGGCGCACGACGCTGGATCAACATGGGTGTCTCCAATTTCCAGGTGGTCGAGGCAGTCAAGCTCATGTACATCGTCTGGCTCGCCAGCTACCTGGTGCGCTTCCGCGATGAAGTCAACGCGACCTGGAAAGCGATGCTCAAGCCATTGGGCGTGGCGGCGGCGCTGGTGGGGCTGTTGATCCTGCAGCCGGACTTCGGCTCGCTGTCACTGATCCTGGCGATCACCGCCGGCATGCTCGTGCTGGGTGGCGTGCACCTGCCCAAGATGGCGGCGCCGGTGATCATCGGCTTGCCGGTGCTGGCACTGATCGCGATCGCCGAACCCTACCGCATGCGCCGCTTCACCTCGTTCCTGGATCCGTGGGCGGACCCGTTCAACAGTGGCTACCAGCTGACCAACGCGCTGATGGCGGTCGGTCGCGGCGAATGGTTTGGTGTTGGCCTGGGCGCATCGGTGCAGAAGCTGTCCTACCTGCCCGAGGCGCATACCGATTTCATCCTTGCGGTGATCGCCGAGGAACTGGGCTTCGTCGGCGTCTGCGCGGTGATCGCGGCCTACGCGTTGCTGGCTGGACGCGCCTTCTGGATCGGGTACAAGTGCGTGGAGATGCGCAGGCATTTTGCCGGGTACTGCGCGTTTGGCATCGCGTTGTGGATGAGCTTGCAGAGCTTTGTCTCGATTGGCGTCAATCTGGGATTGTTGCCAACCAAGGGGCTCACGCTGCCATTGGTGTCGTCGGGTGGGTCGAGCGTGTTGATGACTTGCGCGGCCCTGGGTCTGCTGTTGCGCGTGTCCTACGAACTCGACCGCGCCCAACGCCAGGTTGCGCGCCTGCGTGGCGAGGCGATGCCCGGCTCCGGCGCGCCGGACCAGTCGCCGGGCGACCCGGCACCACCGACGACGCAACCGGCACCGGCCGCGACTGCCAAGGGCGTGCGCGGTACCGGGCGCCTGCGTCCGCGCATCGACCCGGTGATCGGTACCGAGGCGATCGGCACGCAGCGTCAGTCGAGGTCGCGGTCGCTGGGTTTGAGGAAGCGCAAATGAGCGCACGCACCGACAATCGCGCAGGCCATGGCAGCGCGCCGGTGATGATCCTCGCCGGCGGCACCGGCGGCCATATCTTCCCCGGCCTGGCCGTGGCCGACGCCCTGCGCGCACGCGGCGTACCCGTGCGCTGGCTCGGTGCCGACGGCGGCATGGAAACGCGGCTGGTGCCCCAGCACGGCATCGCCATCGACACCATTGCCGTGAAGGGATTGCGCGGGAAAGGGATTGCCGCGCTGCTGGGCGCGCCGTTGCGCGTGCTGCGTGCGGTCAACGCCGCCACGGCGATCTTCAGGCGGGAAACCCCCTGCGCGGTGATCAGTTTTGGAGGCTATGCAGCCGGGCCCGGTGGCATCGCCGCGCGGTTGCGCGGCACGCCACTGCTGGTGCACGAGCAGAATCGCGCGCCCGGGATGACCAACCGCGTACTGGCGCGTTTCGCACGCCGCGTATTGACCGGATTTCCACAGACATTCAAAGGCGTTGTCGAAGAACACGTCGGCAACCCGGTGCGCGCGGAGATTTCCGCATTGCCGCCGCCCGCAGAACGTTTCGCCACCCGAGCCGGTGCGATGCGGTTGCTCGTGCTTGGCGGAAGCCAGGGCGCGCGCGCGCTCAACGAAGCAGTCCCCGCTGCGTTGGCGACACTGGCTGGCAGCGTCGAGGTGCGGCATCAATGCGGCGAGAAGCTACGCACACAGGCCGAGCAGTCCTACGCCGCGGCCAATGTCCGCGCCAGCGTCGAACCCTTCATTGCCGACATGGCACAGGCCTATGCCTGGGCGGACCTGGTGGTGTGCCGCGCCGGTGCGTTGACCTTGGCCGAGCTGTGCGCGAGTGGAGTGGGTGGTCTGCTGGTGCCGTTCCCGCAGGCGGTGGATGATCACCAGACCCGCAATGCCGAATACCTGGTCGAACGCGGTGCGGCCTTGTTGCTGCCGCAGAGTGAAACGCTTGCCGACGAGTTGCGTGTCGCCCTGGCTGCCCTGGTTGCCGATCCGGCGCGGCGCCTGGTGATGGCCAAAGCCGCACGCGGGTTGGCCAGGCCCGATGCAGCAGCCCGGGTGGCCGACATCGTGTTGCAGCAATGCAATCCGTCCAGCGACGTGAAGGGGGCGGCATGAACAGTCGTCGCCTGCACGCCATCCGCGACCTGCCGCATGCCGACCTCGCGCGTTCCGGCGTCGATGGCGCACCTGCACGCGTGCACTTCGTCGGTATCGGCGGTGTTGGCATGAGCGGCATCGCCGAGGTGCTGTGCACGCTGGGTTACCAGGTGTCCGGCTCGGATCGTGCCGACAATGCCGTGACGCGGCGCCTGGCGTCGCTGGGCATCGACGTGCGCCACGGCCATGCCGCAGGCAACGTCCGCGGTGTCGATTGCGTGGTGGTGTCCAGTGCGATCAATCCGGACAACCCCGAGGTGGTCGAAGCCAGGGCGAGTCGCATCCCGGTGGTGCCACGCGCGGAGATGCTGGCTGAATTGATGCGGTTCCGTCGCGGTATCGCCGTCGCCGGTACCCACGGCAAGACCACGACGACCTCGTTGCTGGCCAGCGTGCTGGCCGAAGGCGGCCTGGATCCGACCTTCGTCATCGGCGGGCAGCTGCTGGCAGCCGGTGCCAACGCACGCCTGGGCGACAGCGAGTGGCTGGTGGCCGAAGCCGACGAAAGCGACGGCAGCTTCCTGCGCCTGAGCCCGTTGGTCGCGATCGTCACCAACATCGATGCCGACCATCTCGAGAACTACGGCGGCGACTTCGCACGCGTACAGGCGGCGTTTTCCGAGTTCCTGCACCGCTTGCCGTTCTACGGCTTGGCGGTGTTGTGCACCGATGATGCAGAAGTTGCCACGCTTGCCGAAAACACCCCACGGCACGTGATGAGCTACGGCATGGGCGAGTCCGCCGACGTGCGCGCCGAAGCGGTATCGCAGGCGGGCGGCTGCATGCGCTTCACCCTGTGCCTGCCGGATGGGTCGCGGACCCAGGTCGAGCTGGCGCTACCCGGGCACCACAACGTCCTCAATGCGCTGGCCGCCGCCGCTGTCGCCTGGCAGCTGGGCATCGACGGCCCAACGATTGCCCGCGCACTGCAGAAATTCGCGGGCATAGGCCGGCGTTTCAACCTGCTTGCCGAACTGTCGACCGCAAACGGCGCACGCGTGCAGCTGGTGGACGATTACGGCCACCATCCCAAGGAACTTGCCGCGGTATTTGCCGCTGCGCGCGGCGGCTGGCCGGGCCGGCGCCTGGTGCTGGCGTTCCAGCCACACCGCTACAGCCGTACGCGCGACCTGTTCGATGATTTCGTGGAGGTTTTGTCCAGTGTCGACGCGCTGGTGCTGACTGAGGTCTACCCGGCAGGTGAAGAGCCGATCATCGGCGCGGATGCCAAGTCGCTGGCGCGCGGCATCCGTGCGCGGGGACGCATCGACCCGGTAGTCGTGGGTGGCGCGGCTGACTTGTCCGCGATGTTGCCCGACGTGCTCCAGAATGGCGACTTGCTGTTGATGATGGGTGCCGGTGATATTGGTCACGCCGCGCAACAGTTGGCGGCCACCGGATTCACGCTGGACGATGGCGAAGGAGCGGGCGCATGACCGTGCCTTCCGTCAACGTGCCGTCCGCCAGCGTGCCGTCCGCCAGCGTGCCCTCCGCCAGCGTGCTGCCGCCACTGCGGATCACCGACCCCGCAGCGTTTGGCCGCGTAGCCGTATTGATGGGCGGTACCTCCAGTGAGCGTGATGTGTCGCTGGATTCGGGTCGCAACGTGTTGGCGGCGCTGCAGTCGCGTGGCGTTGATGCCATTGCAGTCGACGGCATCCCGGCACTGACAGGCGCGTTGGTGGACAAGCGCTTTGATCGCGTCTTCAACATCCTGCACGGCAATGTCGGCGGCGGTGAAGACGGCGTGCTGCAAGGGCTGCTCGAAGCGCTCGACATCCCCTACACCGGATCGGGTGTCCTTGGCAGTGCATTGTCGATGGACAAGATCCGCAGCAAGCAGGTCTGGTTGGCGCTGGGTTTGCCGACGCCGCGTTATGTGCGCCTGCCGCGTGGAGGCGATGTGCACGCCGCGGCGCTCGAGCTCGGCTTCCCCGTGATCGTCAAGCCGGCTTGCGAGGGCTCCAGCGTCGGCGTCAGCCGCGTGCACGACGCCGACGGGCTTGATGCGGCCGTCGAGCTGGCAGCACGTTACCCCGGCGAGCTGCTGGTCGAGCAATTGATCGAGTCCGGCAATGGCCAGGGCGGCGAATACACCATCGGCGTGCTCGGCGGACAGGCATTGGCCAGCATCCGGATCGTGCCCAAGGGCGAGTGGTACGACTACAACGCCAAATACATTGCCGAAGATACGCAGTACATCTGTCCGGGGCTGGATGCCGACGGCGAGGCCGAAGCGCGCGACCAGGCCGAGCGTGCATTCGCTGCGTTGGACCTGCGCGGCTGGGCGCGCGTGGATTTCATGCGCGACGCCGCAGGCCGCAACTGGTTGCTGGAAGCGAACACCGCGCCGGGCATGACCAGCCATTCGTTGATGCCCAAGTCGGCGGCTGCGCTGGGCGTGTCGTTCGAGGAATTGTGCTGGCGGATCCTGGAGATGTCGGTATGAAGCGTGGATTCGGGATTCGGGATTCGGGATTCGCAGAGCGTGACATGCCCACTGCAGCTGGCGTGCCTGTGCTTGCCATTTTCAATCCCCAATCCCCAATCCCCCATCCCGGCTCCGCAGGAGCCCACGCATGAACACCATGCTGCGATTGCTCGCCTGGACGCTGGCCCTGTTGCTGGTGGCGCTGCCGGTCGTGGCCGTGGTCAACGGCTGGGTCGGCGCCGAGCGCTGGCCCCTGCGCACCTTGCGGGTGCAGGGCGCGCTCGAGCGCGTCGATGGCGCGCAACTGCAGAAGACGTTGTTGCCCTATGCCCAGCGTGGCTTCTTCGCCGTGCGCCTGGCCGATGCGCAGGCGGCGGTGGCAAGGCTGCCCTGGGTCGAGCAGGCCCAGGTCCGCAAGCAGTGGCCGGACGTGCTTGAAGTCCGGGTCATCGAACACAAGCCCTTTGCACGATGGGGCGGGCAGCAACTGTTGTCCGAGCAGGGCAAGTTGTTTCCAGCCGCTGGCATCGCCGTGCCCAAGGGGCTGCCAAGGCTCAACGGCCCCGATGGTCGCGTGGCCGATGTCGTGGCCTTGTACAACAAGTCCAGGGCCATGTTCGCGCCCGATGGCAATGTCGTCACGGGCGTTGCACTGGATCGCCGCGGCAGTTGGTCGCTGGACCTGTCCACGGGGACGCACGTGGTGATCGGTAGCAGCGAAGCACGGTTGCGCCTGGCGCGGTTCGCGCGACTGTTGCCGCAACTGCTGTCGCAACAGCGCATGCCGCTCGCGCGCGCGGACCTGCGCTACACCAATGGCTTTGCACTGCGCTGGGCAGAAGAGACAGAAGCCGGGACCCGGGACCCGGGACCGGGAGCCAGTGCATTGCTGCGTCCGGATCCTGCAAGGCAAATGCCAACCCTGTTTTCACGGCCCTCATCAATTCCTGCGGTGTGCCAAGGCACCTGCAGTTCGCCGGTCCCGGGTCCCGGGTCCCGGGTCCCGACCTCTTACGCACAGGCTCCAACCACATGAACCGAAAAGGCGACAAGGCACTCATCGTCGGCCTGGACATCGGCACCTCCAAGGTCATCGCGCTGGTCGGCGAATTCTCGCCGGGCAATCCGATCGAGGTGATCGGCATCGGCTCGCACGAGTCGCGTGGACTCAAGCGCGGCGTGGTCGTGGACATCGAATCAACCGTGCAATCGATCCAGCGTGCGGTCGAGGAGGCCGAGTTGATGGCTGGATGCGAGATCCGCTCGGTGTATGCCTCCATCTCGGGCAACCACGTGCAATGCCGCAACTCGCCGGGCATCGTCCCGATCCGTGATGGAGAAGTCACCTGGGGTGACCTGGACCGCGTACTGGAGGCGGCCAAGGCCGTGGCGATCCCTGCCGACCAGAAGATCCTGCACGCCATCCCGCGCGAGTACGTGCTGGACGACTCGCAGGAAGGCATCCGCAACCCCGTCGGCATGACAGGCGTGCGGCTGGAAGTGCATGCGCACCTGGTCGTCTGCGCGCAGTCGGCCGCCGCCAACATCAGCAAATGCGTGCAGCGTTGCGGGTTGCAGGTCGACGACCTGATCCTGTCGTCGCTGGCCTCGGCGACGGCCGTGTTGACCAGCGACGAGCGCGAGCTGGGCGTGGTGCTGGTCGACATCGGTGCCGGCACCACCGACCTGGCGGTCTTCGTGCAGGGCGCGATCAGCCACACCGCATCGTTGCCGATCGCCGGCGACCACGTCACCAACGACATCGCGCACATGCTGCGCACGCCAACGCCGGAAGCCGAACAGATCAAGGTCCGGTATGCCTGTGCCCTGGCGCAGCTTGCGACGGCGGAAGAATCGATCCAGGTCCCCAGCGTCGGCGACCGTCCACCGCGCCGGTTGCCGCGTCATTCACTGGCGCAGGCGGTGCAGGGCCGCTACGAGGAAATCTTCGAGATGGTGCAGGCCGAACTGCGCCGATCCGGATTCGAGGAGCTGGTCCGCGCCGGCATGGTGCTCACCGGTGGCGCTTCGAAGATGGAAGGCGTGGTCGAACTGGCCGAGGAGATGCTGCAGATGCCGGTCCGCGTCGGCGTGCCCCAGCACGTGACGGGCCTGGGCGAAGTGGTCAACAACCCGGTGCACGCCACCGGCGTCGGGCTGCTGTTGATGGGCAGCCAGATCGAACATCCGCGTCGGCCGGTGATTTCCAGCGGCCGCGCAGGCAGCTTCTTCAACAAATTGAAGGAGTGGTATCGCGGTGAATTCTAGATCCCGCCCGGACATGGGAATGAACAGGCCGTTGCGAAGGCGCAACGGCGGCAGGCGACGACGGCGATGTCGATGGCAATGCTGGCGCAGTAAACGAACGACCCGATTGATCCAGAACAACATCAGCAATACATAACTAGAGAGGACATGGTCATGGCGCATTTCGAACTCGTGGAAAAGATGGCCCCCAATGCGGTCATCAAGGTAGTAGGCGTGGGCGGCGGCGGTGGCAACGCGGTCGCGCACATGGTCAGCAGCAGCGTCGACGGGGTGGAGTTCATCACCGCCAACACCGACTCGCAGGCCATCAAGAACAGCGGCTCCAAGTTGCAGCTGCAGCTGGGCACCAACGTCACCAAGGGCCTGGGTGCAGGCGCGAACCCCGAGGTTGGCCGCCAGGCCGCGCTCGAGGACCGCGAGCTGATCATGGAAGCGCTGGAAGGCGCCGACATGGTGTTCATCACCGCTGGCATGGGTGGTGGCACCGGTACGGGCGCGGCACCGGTGGTCGCGCAGATCGCCAAGGAAATGGGCGTGCTGACGGTGGCCGTGGTCACCAAGCCCTTCCCGTTCGAGGGTCGCCGGCGCATGCAGGTCGCACTCAAGGGCATCGAGGAGTTGAGCCAGCATTGCGATTCGCTGATCACCATCCCCAATGAAAAGCTGATCACCGTGCTGGGCCGCAACGCGACCATGATCCAGGCGTTCCGTGCCGCCAACGACGTGCTGCTCGGCGCCGTGCAGGGCATCGCCGACCTGATCGTGCGCCCGGGCCTGATCAACGTCGACTTTGCCGACGTGCGCACCGTGATGAGCGAGATGGGCCTGGCGATGATGGGTACCGGCCATGCCAAGGGCGACGATCGTGCATCGGCCGCCGCCGAGGCGGCGATCCAGAACCCGCTGCTGGACGACGTCAACCTGTCCGGTGCCAACGGCATCCTGGTCAACATCACCGCCGGTCCGGACTTCACCATGGCCGAGTTCGACGAGGTCGGTCGCACCGTGGAGAACTTCGCCAGCGAGGACGCGACCGTCGTCATCGGTACCGTGCTCGACCCGGACATGCAGGACGAAGTCCGCGTCACCGTGGTCGCCACCGGCCTCAATCGTGCGGCTGCACGCCAGGCACTGCCGCGCGGCAACAACGATTTCGGCCAGCCGGCACGCAAGCCGCAGGTCGAGCTGGTCCGTTCGCAGGGCAAGCGCGATGGCACCACCGGCATGTTGATCGACGACGTTGCAGACCCGTTCAACCCGGGCCAGGGCATCGCCGCCAACCTGCGCGGACGCGTGGACAGCGGTAGCAGCGAGGGCATCGCCGCAGCACCCGCCAAGGAAGCGGCCGACTTTGGCACGGACAACAGCTACCTGGACATCCCGGCATTCCTGAGGAGGCAGGCTGACTGACCAGACCTGTAGCAAAGCCTTCAACGCTTCACTGTAGGAGCGGCTTCAGCCGCGAGCTCCTGCTTTGCCTTGGCCTGTGTAGGAGCGACGCAAGTCGCGATCAAGGCTTCAGGCAGGCATGGATCGCGACTTGCCGGCGACGGCATGACGCCGCCGCTCCTGAAAGAGCCAAGATCCACAGCTCGCGGCTTCAGCCGCTCCTACAGGAGCAAAAAGCGACACCGGGTGCGCCAACCCGCAGGAGACATTTGGCCGGTCGACCTCGTCGACCGGCCCGTTTCCCCGCCGGAAAGGCCCATCGACAGGCATGGAACGCAGTGTTACTTACGTTCAGGTTCAGCCACCTGCGTGTTAATCTTCACGCCATTGTGGTGGTAATGACGTCACTGTCGGCACTTCGGCGGACCCCGCCAACGAGATGACAGACGCTACGACCAGCAAGTCCAGCCAACGAGCCCGAATGCTCCAGCAACGTACCCTCAAGAACGTGATCCGAGCCACCGGCGTCGGCCTGCACAGTGGCGAAAAGGTCTATCTCACCCTGCGCCCGGCCCCGGCCGACCGCGGCATCGTGTTCCGGCGCGTCGACCTGGACCCGGTGGTCGAGATCCCTGCGGACGCCACGTTGGTCACCGAGACCATGTTGTGCACCGGCTTGTCCAAGGACGCCGGCAAGGTGATGACCATCGAGCACCTGATGTCGGCGTTCGCGGGACTGGGTATCGACAACGCCTATGTCGACCTGTCCGCGGCCGAAGTGCCGATCATGGATGGCTCGGCGGGTCCTTTCGTGTTCCTGCTGCAATCGGCAGGCATCGTCGAGCAGGCCGTGCCCAAACGTTTCATCCGCATCACCCGGCCCATCGAGGTGCGCGACGGCGACAAGCTGGCGCGATTCACCCCGCATGATGGCTTTCGCCTGGACTTTACCGTCGAGTTCGACCATCCGGCGATCCCGCGCAACAAGTCACGCGTCGTCGTCGATTTTTCCAGCCAGGCATACATCCAGCAGGTCAGCCGCGCCCGCACCTTTGGGTTCATGCATGACCTGGAGTTCATGCGCGAGCGCAACCTGGGTTTGGGCGGGTCGATGGACAATGCCATCGTGCTGGACGAGTTCAAGGTGCTCAACGACGACGGCCTGCGCTATGCCGACGAATTCGTCCGCCACAAGATCCTCGATGCGATTGGCGATCTGTACCTGGCCGGACACGCGATCATCGGTGCGTTCGAGGGTTTCAAATCCGGCCATGCCCTCAACAACAAGCTGGTCCGTGCCTTGATGGCCGAGCAGGCCGTCTGGGAAGAAGTCAGCTTTCCCGAAGCACAAGCCGCACCGGCGGCTTATGGGATGCCTGTCCTGGCCTGACACCTGGGCAGTCGCAGCCTGCCCGGACCGGGTGCTGGCCTTCGACACGGACTACGACAGCGCCCCTCGACTCGCTGCGTAACCTTGCCGCAGCGCAATTTCCTGGTCCCCGGTACTGCCGCGTCATGCTTTTCGCAGGAACGGCTTCAGCCGCGAGCTCCTCGCTCGTCGCCTGGGACCTGTGCAGGGCAGGCGTCCATCACGATGCTTTGCGCACGCGGTCGCATTACAACTTGCCAGTGACGGCATACCGTCAGCGCCCCTGCAAACGCCAGGTACAGGACGTCAAAAGCCCATAAGCAAGGGTCGACCTGCGTCCAGATGCCTCGCATGGATCCACGAATCCGGCTCCTGCCCCCAATAAAGCGCAACTTGCATGGCTGGACGGACATGCGTCGGCCACACGCCGTGCCTATCCGGGAAATGGGGGATTCGTTCGGTCCTGGGGCAAAAGCCAAAAGCCCATGAGACCAGCGCGCCAAACTGAACGGCACCCGGCCCGGTGAAGGAAATGTGACGAATTCACCCTGGCTTAACGAAAATCTTCTTTGAAATTAACGTTTTGGCGTGAAGGCGCCGTTAGCATGCCCCATTCGCGGGCGTTCTCCAACGCAAAACCGGACCGCCAGCGGCCATCAGAGTCCGTCTTTTTTTCTTCCCGCAGGTGTCTTTTCGCCAGTGGTTTGTACGGGAAGGTCCAAAGATGCCAAGGCGGCCTGCAGTGCTTCGCGCGCCGCGGCCGGCATCTGCATCGGTGGATTGGAAGTGCGTGTTGCCGAGGGATCCGGCCAAAGCGGCTGCGTCGTGGATTTGATCACGACCTGGTCGCACTCCAGCCCGAGGGAACGGGCGATGTCGAGCAACCCGGGGGAGGCGAGCCGCAATCGGGCGCGCCAGACGGGGGCATCGACCAGGTACACCAACTTGGCGCCATCAAGATTGGCAAACCGCGCATGCGCGGCGAGCGCAGGCGGCAAGTGGGGACGTAATCGTTGCTCCAGGGCATCGAGCCAGAGTGCGCGGCGCAGAGGATCGGCGCCCTTGCCTGCAAATAGCGCCTGTAGCGCGGTTTGCGGGGCCGTGGGGCCCGGACGGCCTGCGGACGATGGTTTCGAGACCATTGCTTTCGACTGCTTTTTTAAGCTGGAACCAGACCTTACAGCCATGACCGTAGACAACCAATCATTCAGCCGTCGCCTGCTTTCCGGGCTACATGCCATCCCGCACAGCCTGTCCGTCGGTCTGCACGACCGGCTCGCACGGCTGGCCAGCCACCTGCGCGGCCGACTGCAACGGCTTGAGATCAATGCCTGCGCCTATTCGGTCCATCGCCCGGCGCGGGCAGCCGCCATCGTGCTGGTTGCCGGTACCACCCTGGGCGCCGTCGCCAGTGTTGGCTTTGTCCGTGCCGAGCTGGGCACGTTGCAAAGCGACGCTGCCAGGCAGCGGTCCGAGCTGGTGGCGACCCGCGACCAGGCGCAGCGCGAGGTCAATGCCTTGGCCGCACGCCTGGGCGAGCTGCAGGCCGAGGCCAACCGCCTCAACGCGCTGGGCGAGCGCCTGACCCGCGTTGGCCAGCTGGCCGATGGCGAATTTGATTTCGATGCCCCCGTCGGCGTCGGCGGCGCTGGCGCGACCAGCGACATGCCTGCGGGCGAATTGCGTACGGGGATGGACCTGGTCAATTCCCAATTCAAGGCTTCCGGAGAACAGTTGTCGGTGCTTGAGTCGCTACTGTTCAACCGCAAGCTGGACGCCGATGCCACCCCGTCGCGCACACCCATCGCGCACAGCTACATCACTTCGGGCTTCGGCCGCCGGGCCGATCCGTTTGGCCGGGGTGGCGAGACCCACAAGGGCATCGACTTCCATGCCCGCACCGGCGATCCGGTACTGGCCGTGGCCGACGGCGTGGTCAGCTTTGCCGGACGGCGTTCGGGTTACGGCAACGTGATCGAGATCGACCATGGCAATGGTTACGTCACCCGCTATGCGCACAACTCACGGCTGATCGTGCATGTCGGCGACCTGGTCCGTAGCGGCCAGCAAGTCGCCAAGGCCGGCTCTACCGGCCGTTCTACCGGTGCGCACGTGCATTTCGAGGTCTGGGACAACGGCCGCGTGGTCAACCCGCGCAAGTTCCTGGGCCGCGCCGATGGCACCACCACCCACCACGGCTAACCCTGGGGTCGTGCATGAGCGCCCCAAGGGCGCGGACACGGCGGCTCTCATGCCGTGACTCGCGTCTGCGCGTTGCCCGGTTCATTCCCCGGTTTTCCTGGTCGGGCCCATGGGGTGCTCCTGCAAGTGCCTGTCACGGTGGCCTTGATAGCCCACCGGGGCGCCACCACGTACAATGGTGCGTTGCCAAAAGGGCGCCTTGCGCCCTTTTCCATTTGCGGGATCCCGGTGCGCAGCCTTGGCGCGGATCGGCTCGCGATGCCCTGGGGCCACCCCATGCGGCATCCCCGTGACCCCTTTCCGATTGCCAACCCGGTCCTTCCATGCTCAATCGCCTGCTCACCAGTGTCTTTGGCAGCCGCAACGAACGCCTGCTCAAACAACTTTCCAGCGTCGTCAAGAAGATCAACGCGCTGGAACCGACGATGGAGGCGCTCTCCGACGACGACCTGAAGGCGAAGACCCCGGAGTTCCAGAAACGCATCCAGGACGGCGAGTCGCTCGACAAGATCCTGCCCGAGGCGTTCGCGGTCTGCCGCGAAGCATCGCGCCGGGTGCTGGGCATGCGCCATTACGACGTGCAGCTGGTCGGCGGCATGATCCTGCACATGGGCAAGATCGCCGAGATGCGCACCGGCGAGGGCAAGACCCTGGTCGCGACCCTGGCGGTCTACCTCAATGCGCTCGCTGGCAAGGGCGTGCACCTGATCACCGTCAACGATTACCTGGCGCGCCGTGACTCGGCCTGGATGGGCCAGGTCTACACCTGGCTGGGGCTGAGCGTGGGCGTGGTCTACCCGGGCATGCCGCACGGCGACAAGCACGCCGCCTACGGCAGCGACATCACCTATGCCACCAACAACGAGATCGGCTTCGACTACCTGCGCGACAACATGGCGCTGGCCAAGGAAGACCGTTTCCAGCGTGGGCTGCATTACGCGATCATCGACGAGGTCGACTCGATCCTGATCGACGAGGCCCGCACGCCGCTGATCATCTCCGGCCCGGCCGACGACTCCCCGGAGTTGTACATCAAGGTCAACCAGATCGTGCCCAAGCTCATCCGCCAGAAGGAGGAGGAGGGTGAGGGCGACTTCTGGGTGGACGAGAAGCAGAAACAGGTCCACCTGTCCGAAGAAGGCCAGGAGCATGCCGAGCGCCTGCTGCGCGAAGCCGGCATCCTGGAGGGCGATGATGGCCTCTACGACCCGCACAACATCCATGTCGTCCACCACCTCAATGCCGGCCTGCGCGCGCATGGCATCTACCAGCGCGACGTCGACTACATCGTGCGCGACGGCGAGGTCATCATCGTCGATGAGTTCACCGGCCGCACGCTGGCCGGGCGTCGCTGGTCCGACGGCCTGCACCAGGCGGTCGAGGCCAAGGAAGGCGTCAACGTCCAGCGTGAAAACCAGACCCTGGCCAGCATCACCTTCCAGAACCTGTTCCGCATGTACGACAAGCTGTCGGGCATGACCGGCACCGCCGATACCGAGGCCTACGAGTTCGAGTCGATCTACGGCCTGGAAGTGGTCGTCATCCCGACCAACAAGCCGATGGTGCGCAAGGACAATCCGGACCTGGTGTTCCTCAACCGCGCCGGCAAGTACCGTGCGGTCGCCGCCGAAATCCAGCAAGCGCATGCCAAGGGCCAGCCGGTGCTGGTCGGCACCACCTCGATCGAAGTCTCCGAACTGCTGGCCGAGCAGCTCAAGGCCGCCGGCGTCGCGCACGAAGTCCTCAACGCCAAGCAGCACGAGCGCGAAGCCACCATCGTCGCCCAGGCCGGTCGTCCCGGTGCAGTGACCATCGCCACCAACATGGCCGGTCGCGGTACCGACATCGTGTTGGGCGGTGCGCTGGAAGCCGAGATCGCCGATCTTGAGGCGCAGTCAGGTGAACCGCTCGACGCGGCCACCAAGGCCAAGCTCAAGGCCGAATGGCAGAAGCGCCATGACGCGGTCAAGGCAGCCGGCGGCCTGCACATCGTCGGCACCGAGCGCCACGAAAGCCGTCGCATCGACAACCAGCTGCGTGGCCGCTCCGGCCGCCAGGGCGATCCGGGTTCCAGCCGCTTCTACCTGTCGCTTGAAGACAACCTGATGCGCATCTTCGCCAGCGACTGGGTGCAGAAGGTGATGGCCAAGATGGGCCTGAAGGAAGACGACATCATCGAAAGCCCGCTGGTGACCAAGCAGATCGCCAACGCGCAGCGCAAGGTCGAGGCCCACAACTTCGACATCCGCAAGAACCTGCTCGACTTCGATGACGTCAACAACGACCAACGCAAGGTCATCTACGAGCAGCGAAACGAGCTGCTCGAGGCCGACAGCGTCAACGACAACATCGTCGGCATCCGCCAGGACGTGATCGATGCCATCGTCGCGCGCTTCGTGCCACCCAACTCGATCGACGAGCAGTGGGACGTGGCGGCGCTGGACGCGGAATTGGCCAAGGAGTTTGGTGTCGAACCGCAGCTGGCCTCGATCGTCAGCGGGCGCACGGAGATCGATGCCGAGCAGGTCGCCGACGCCGTCCATGAGCAGGTCGCCAAGTTGTTTGTCGACAAGGAAGAGCAGGTCGGTCCCGACACCATGCGCATGATCGAGAAGCACATCATGCTCAACGTGCTGGACGAAAACTGGAAGCAGCACCTGGCCCGCATGGACTACCTGCGCCAGGGCATCCACCTGCGCGGTTACGCGCAGAAGCAGCCCAAGCAGGAGTACAAGTCCGAAGCCTTCCTGTTGTTCAGCGAGATGCTCGAAAAGGTCAAGCACGAAGTCATCACCCTGTTGGCGCGTGTCCGCATCCGCAGCGAAGACGAAGTCGCGCAGCTGGAAGCCGCCGAGCGTGCGCAGGCCCAGGCCGTCGCACGGCAGATGCAGTTCCAGCATGCCGATGCCGGTGGCCTGGGTGCCGACGAGGAAGCCGCCGATGTGGCTTCCCCCGAAGGCCAGGACTTCCGCCAGTCCGCGCGCGCCATGCCCAAGATCGGTCGCAACGAAACCTGTCCCTGCGGCAGTGGCAAGAAATACAAGCATTGCCACGGACAGATTGACTGACGATCGATTCAAACTTCGCACGCCCACGGCCTTGGCCTTTCCTTCTTCCTCCGGGAGAAGGTGCCCGCAGGGCGGATGAGGGCGCACAGCACGACGTCAGCTCATGGCGCATAAGTACACCAAGCGCATGCGTCTTCCCTTCTCCCTCCGGGAGAAGGTGCCCGCAGGGGCGGATGAGGGTGCACAGCACGACGTCGGTTCATAGCGCACAAGGACGCCAAGCGCGTGCGTTTTCCCTCCGCCCTCCGGAGAAGGTGCCCGCAGGGCGGATGAGGGCGCGCTTGCAGCAGCACCACAACCCAAAACCCACACCCCTCTGCCTTGCTATGCGAAGCTGTCCCCTCCCCGCAAGCGGGGCGAGGCAAATTGCCTTGTCCCTGAGCAATGACCGCACCGCACCAACCTTCCCAACCCGTCGAAGTCGTCGCCGGTGTCATCACCGACCCGCGTGGACGAGTCCTGCTCACCCGCCGCACCGAAGGTCGTGACCTGGCCGGCCTCTGGGAATTCCCCGGCGGCAAACGCGAGCCCGGCGAATCCCCCGAAGCCGCCCTCGTGCGCGAGTTGCAAGAAGAACTCGGCATCCAGGTCCAGGTCGGGCCCGCGCTCATCAAAGTGCCGCAACGCTACCCGCACAAGCGCCTGTGCCTGGATGTGCGCAGGGTCACCGCCTGGATCGGCATTCCGCGTGGGCAGGAGGGCCAGGCGCTGGCTTGGGTTCCGCTGTCCAAACTTGCCCGCTACGACATGCCGCCGGCTGATCGTCCGGTCGTGGCGGCCTTGCAACACCCCCGGCACTATCTGGTGACACCCCCGCCTGACGATGACGCTGCCTGGTTGGAGGCACTGACGCGCGCCGTCGATAAACGTGCCACCCGGGTGCAACTGCGCGATGGCAGCGGTTGCGACCCTGCACGTTGGCGGTCATTGGTCGGGCAGGCCGTCGAAGCGTGTCGAAGCGCCGGCGTGGAAGTCCTGATCAACGGCGATATCGCGCTGGCGCGGTCGCTGTCTGCCGGGGTGCACCTGCGCGCCGCGCAACTGCCCGTGTTGGATGCGCGACCTCTGCCTGGTGACCAACCCGTGGCTGCCTCCTGCCACGACGTCGAAGACCTGCACCACGCCCAGCGCCTGGGCTGCGACTTTGTGGTCCTGGGTCCGCTCAAACCCACGCCCACGCATCCCGGCGCAGCCGGCCTGGGCTGGCAGGGCTTCGCGGCGCTACGCGAGCACAGCCCCCTACCCATCTACGCCATTGGTGGCATGACACCCGATGACCTCGACCAGGCCCGAGCCCACGGCGCCCAGGGCATCGCCGCCATCCGCAGTCTGTGGTCCTCGGCGGCATCAGTGTAGGAGCGGCTTCAGCCGCGAGCTCTTGATCTTGTTTCTGCTCCGGATTTTCGCTCCGGCTTTTTGTAGGAGCGACGTAAGTCGCGATTGCTTTCCGGATACCTGATCGCGACGTACGTCGCTCCTACAGAAAGCCGAAGCAAAGTTGCAAGATCAAACGCTCGCGGCTGAAGCCGCTCCGCTTACAAAAAGCCGCTCCTACGAAGAGCCGCTCCTACGAAGAGCGGGCTGTGTGCGCCAGCTCGCGATAGCGCTCATCCAACACCGCCACCTGCGCATCCAGCCCATCCAGCGCCCCGTCATTGACGATCACATCGTCGGCGATGGCCAGCCTCTGCTCCCGGCTGGCCTGCGCCTGCAACATGCGCTCGGCCAACGCAAGGTCGATGCCATCGCGCGCCAGCAACCGCTCGACCTGCATCCGCGTGGGCACATCGACCACCACGATCCGATCCAGCCAGGGATAGGCACCACGACCGCCGCCCTCGGCCAGCAAAGGGATCGCTGCGATGGCGTAAACGCTGTGTGCAGCCGTGCACTGGGCCTGCAACACCGCCCGCACGCGCGGGTGGACGATGGCCTCCAGTTGCTGGCGTGCATGGTCATTGGCAAAGACCAGCCGGCGCATCGCGGCACGATCCAGCATTCCCTTGGCATCCAGCACATCGCGACCGAATGCCGCGACGACTTCGGCCAGGCCCTCCGAGCCGCTGGCCACCGCCATGCGTGCCGCGACATCAGCGTCGGCCACGGCCACGCCAAGCGCCGCGAATCGCCGCGCGACCTCGCTCTTGCCGGAAGCCACGCCCCCAGTCAGTCCGATGATGTAGTCGCTCATGCCCCGATTATGGCGATTCCGCCGACGCCGCCAACCCTGGCTGTTGTAGGAGCGGCTTCAGCCGCGAGCTGTTGGTTCTGCTCCCGGCCCTCGGCTCCGGCGTTTGTAGGAGCGACGTAAGTCGCGATCAAGACAGCCGGGACTCCTGATCGCGACTTACGTCGCTCCTACAAAGGCCAGAGCCAAAACCTGGATCAAGAGCTCGCGGCTGAAGCCGCTCCTACAAAAAAGCCCGGGCGATTGCCCCAAGGTTCCCAGGATCAGCTCAGCCCGGACAGATGCAGGTAGGTGTCGATCAGCGTGTCCCGCCAGAAGAACACGATCCATCCGGCGATCGCCAGGTAGGGGCCAAACGGGATCGGCGTGGCACGATCCCGGCCCTTGGCCACCAGCCAGATCGAGCCGACGATGGCACCGACCACCGACGACAGCAGCACCACGGGCAGGATGCCCTTGAGCCCCACCCAGGCGCCCAACGCGGCCAGCAGCTTGAAGTCGCCGTGGCCCATGCCTTCCTTGCCGGTGAGCTGTTTGAACAGCCACCACACCGACCACAGGCTCAAGTAGCCGATCACCGCACCGACCACGGCCGGTTTACTGGGGATGTAGAGGTGATCCACACTGGCGATCAGTCCCAGCCAAAGCAGCGGCAGGGTCAATTGGTCCGGCAGCAGCTGGGTGCGCAGGTCGATCCCCGACAGCGTGATCAGGAAGCAGGTCAGCACGATCGCGCCAAAGCCCTGCCAGCCAAACCCGAACCGCCACACACATGCCGTCATCAGCACCATGGTCAGCAGCTCGACCAATGGATACTGCGCCGAGATCGGTGCCTTGCAGCTGCGGCATTTGCCACGCAACGCCAGCCAGCTGAACACCGGGATGTTTTCCCACCACGATAACTGGTGCTTGCAGTGCGGGCAGTGCGAGCGCTCGACCACGATCCCCGGCGGCGGCGGGTCGTAGATCTCCGGCTCACCCAGCATCTCGCGGCTGTCGCGTGTCCACTGCCACTCCATGCGCTTGGGCAGGCGCAGGATGACGACATTCAAAAAGCTGCCAAACAGCAGCCCCAACCCTGCCGCTACGGGGTATCCCAGGCCGGGGTTTTGATCCAGGAATGACATTCGATCCCCCTGTGGGAGTTATTGACCGGGATGCATCTGTTGGGTTTGCCTACCGTCGTCATTCCCGCGCAGGCGGGGATCCATGGACGTCGGGCTTCTGCGCTGTAAACGCGATGTAACGACAAACGATGGCAGAAAATCCAGGGCGGTTGGCGGTTCCTGCACATGCAGACGCCCGGCGATGGACGCGGGGGCATCACCTCCAGAATACATCCCCCACATCCTGATCGTCATTCCGGCGGACGCCGGAATCCATTGTGCAGTAGTCACCGGTAGGCCTGTGGCTTGGCTTCCAGTGTCCCGAGTCACGCCGCCTTGAGCCACTGCATCCCGAAAGCAAACTGGATCCCGGCGTTCGCCGGGATGACGGATTCGGACACGGGGAGTGGAGGGCGGATTCGTACAGTCCTTGCCTGTTGGCAAATGGCGTGTCGCGCCGTGGCCGGACCATGCCGGGACCACTGCGCACCACGCCTGCACATCACACCACGGCCGCCAGCTTGAAGATCGGCAGGTACATCGCGACCACCATGGAGCCGACGATCACGCCCAGCATCACCACGATCAGCGGCTCGATCAGGCTGGCCAGCGCATCGACCGCATTGTCGACTTCCTGCTCGTAGAACTCGGCCACCTTGTACAACATGGTGTCCAGCGCGCCGGCTTCTTCGCCGATGGCGGTCATCTGCACCACCATGTTGGGGAACAGGCCGGTCTGCTTCATCGCCATGTTGACCTGGTAACCCACCGACACGTCATCACGGATGCGCAGCACCGCTTTCTCGTACACGGTGTTGCCCGTCGCGCCGGCCACCGAATCCAGTGCTTCCACCAGCGGCACGCCGGCCGCGAAGGTCACGGCCAGGGTCCGCCCGAAACGTGCCAACGCCGACTCATGCATGATCTTGCCAACCACCGGGAGCTTCAGCACCATCCGGTCCAGGAAGTGCGCGAATGCCGGCGAGCGGTTCTTCAACATGATGAAGGCGACGATGGCGCCCGCAATGACCAGTGCGATCAGCCACCACCAGCTGACCATGAATTTACTCAGCCCCACGACCAGCTGGGTAAACGCAGGCAGGTCCGCGCCAAAGTTGGCAAACACTTCTTCGAACTGCGGCACCACGAACACCAGCAGGATGGCGCTGACGATCAATGCCACCGCGACCACGGTCGCCGGATAGAACAGCGCCTTCTTGATCTTGCCCTTCAGGGTCTCGATGTTTTCCTTGTACGTGGCCACCGTGTCCAGGACCGTATCCAGGACGCCCGCTGATTCACCGGCCTTGACCAGGTTGCGGAACAGCTCGTCGAACTGCACCGGAAACTTGCCCAGTGCCTCGGACAGCGAGGAACCGCTTTCGATGTCGGCGCGGATGGCGTTGACCATCTTGCCCATCTTCGGGTTTTTCTGGCCGCCGGAAATGATCTCCAGCGACGTCACGATGGGCACGCCGGCCTTCATCATCGTGGCGATCTGGCGGCTGAACATCGCCACGTCCCTGGGCGTGATGCGCTTGCTGCCCGCAGCACTGAACAGGGGCTTGCGCTTGGCCTTGACCACCGTCGGCGTGATGCCCTGCTTGCGCAGCTCCGCGCGCACGAGGTTGGCGTTCTTGGCGGGCATCTCGCCCTTGATCTTGATCTTGCGCTTGTCGTTGCCCTCCCAGACGAAGATTTCCATGGCATCTGGGCGGCGGATGGCTTTCTTGGCGGCTGAGCGGGTCACGGCCATGATCAGGTTTCCTGTAGCGGATATGGTGCTGGTCTTGTCACTTCAATTGTCATGCCACTTTAATTTGTCGACTTAACTTGTCGTTGACCAAACTTGTCGTGTTCTGCTTATTGGCACTTCGCGTGTGCTGCAATTGGCAGCGTCACGCCATTTAACTGGTCATCCTGGCTTGGCTTGTCATCCTGAGCGCAGCCAAGGATCTGTTTATGCTCCAACTGCCTTATACAGCAGATCCTTCGCTCTGCTCAGGATGACAGTAAACCCGGGGACGACATCGAATACCGCGATCACGGTCGTGTTGGCCGGTATTCGCACGCATGACCATCAATCCTTGGTCACGCGGTTGATTTCGGCCAGGTCGGTGATGCCATTCTTGACCTTGAGCAGCGCGGACTGGCGCAAATCACGGATGCCGGCCTTCTGCGCGGCCGCCGTGATCTGCTGCACGTTGCCGCCTTCAAGCACGATGGTCTGGATCTCGTCGCTCATCGGCATCACCTGGTAGATGCCGGTGCGGCCCTTGTAGCCTTCGGTGCAATCACTGCAGCCCACGGCCTCGTAGATCGTCATGCCGGCGTGGATCTCGTCGGCGGTGAAGCCCTCGGCCAGCAACGCGTTTTCCGGCAGCTCCTGCACGCGCTTGCAGTCGTGCAAGCGGCGGGCGAGGCGTTGTGCGATGACCAGTGTGACCGACGAGGTGATGTTGAAGGGCGCCACGCCCATGTTCATCATGCGCGCGATGGTCTGGGGCGCGTCGTTGGTATGCAGCGTGGACAGCACCATGTGGCCGGTCTGCGCGGCCTTGACCGCGATCTCGGCGGTCTCCAGGTCGCGGATTTCGCCGACCATGATGACGTCGGGATCCTGTCGCAGGAAGCTGCGCAGCGCCGCGGCAAACGTCATGCCGCGTTTGACGTTCATCTGCACCTGGTTGATGCCGGCGACGCGGATTTCAACCGGGTCCTCGACCGTGGAGATGTTGCGGCTTTCGTTGTTGAGGATGCCCAACGCGGTATACAGCGACACCGTCTTGCCCGAGCCGGTGGGGCCGGTCGCCAGCACCATGCCGTAGGGCCTGGCGATGGCCTTGAGGAACAGCTCCTTCTGGTCGTCCTCGTAGCCCAGCTTCTCGATGCCCAGCTTGGCCGCGCTTGCGTCCAGGATGCGCAGCACGATCTTCTCGCCGAACAGCGTCGGCAGCGTACTGACACGGAAATCGATCTGCTTGGACTTGGACAGGTTGAGCTTGATGCGGCCGTCCTGCGGGATGCGCTTCTCGGCGATGTCCAGCTGCGCCATGACCTTCAGGCGCGCGGAGATACGCGGCTGCAGCTTGACCGGGACCTTGGCCACCTGCTTGAGCATGCCGTCGATGCGCAGGCGCACGCGGTATTCGGTTTCGTAGGGCTCGAAGTGGATATCCGATGCGCCGCGACGGATTGCATCCACCAGCACCTTGTTGATGAACTTGACCACCGGCGTGTCGTCGCCCTTGGCATCGACGCCGGTGTCGTTGCTGCCAAGATCGTCATCGCCACTGGCAACCTCGAGGTCTTCGAGGCCCTCGCTGTCGGCTACGGCATCGGCCAATGCATCGGCCGATTCCAGCCAGGAGTCGATGCTGCGCTGGATCCGCTCCTGGTCGACCAGGATGGCCTCCACCGCCAGGTTGGTATGGAACTTGATCTCGTCCAGGGCCCGGGTGTTGGTCGGGTCGGAAATACCCACGAACAACCGCCCGCCACGCCGGAACAGGGGCAACGCGGAATGCTTGCGCACCAGCTCTTCGCTGACCATCTTGATGGCGGACTGGTTGGGGTCGAGCGAGGTGACATCGAAGATCGGCATGCCGAATTCGATCGAGTTGGCCGCTGCCATCTGCGCTGGCCCGACCAGCTTGTTTTCAAGCAGGTACGTGGCGATCGGGCGCTTCGCCTCGTTGGCCGCTTCAAGCGCGGCGCGTGCGTCGGCCTCGTCCAATGCGCCGTCCATGACCAGGCGCCGGGCGATACCGGTAATTCCCACCAGATTGGCAGTCGCAACACTAGCCATTGCTGGCCTCCCTATTTCCCCACCCCGACTTTACCGCAAACCCGCGCTCGCGCGTACGTTCCGACTCAATCGGGGGCAACGTGACCGCTGTCACCCTTTAGAGAGCCCGGTTCCCGCTTTTTCACGAGCGGCTTCAGCCGCGAGCGCCTGGTTGGTTGGCGGATTCAAACCCAGGGCTCGCGGCTGAAGCCGCTCCTACAACGGCCAGAACTTCGCGCGCCGCCCCTTTCACGCTACCCTTGGCCCAAAGGGGAGCCACGCATGCGGATCTCGGTCGTCCTACCGGCTAAAAACGAAGCACAGGGCCTGGAGCGGACACTCCCGGCCTTGCGCGCCTGCCTGCCCGACGCCGAGGTCATCGTCGTCAACGACGGTTCCACCGACGACACCGCCGCCATCGCCGCCGCCCATGGTGCCACCGTCCTGTCGTCCCCCTACGCCATGGGCAACGGCGCAGCCATCAAGCGCGGCGCCCGCGCCGCCAGCGGCGACGTCATCGTCTTCATGGATGCCGACGGCCAGCACGACCCCTATTTGATCCCGCAACTGCTGGCCAAGCTCGACGAGGGTTATGACATGGTCGTCGGCGCCCGCGATGCCTCCGGACAAGCCAGTGCAGGGCGCAGTCTTGCAAACGCCTTCTACAACGAGCTTGCTAGCTGGATGACTGGGCACAAGGTCGAGGACCTCACCTCGGGATTCCGGGCCGTGCGAGCCGACAAGTTCAGCGAATTCATGCACCTGCTGCCCAACGGCTTCAGTTACCCCACCACCAGCACCATGGCTTTTTTCCGGAGCGCCTACGCGGTGGCTTACGTGCCGATACCGGTGGCGGCGCGGATTGGCAAGAGTCATATCAAGCCGTTCCGTGACGGGGTGCGTTTTCTTTTGATCATCTTCCGGATCGCGACGTTGTATTCACCGGTCAAGCTGTTTGCGCCCACGGCGTTGGGTTTTTTCGCTATGGGTGCCGGCTACTACGCGTGGACCTATCGCGACGCAAGGACGTTTCAGCAATATGAGCGCGTTGTTGCTGAGCGCCTCTGTGATCGTGTTCCTGATCGGTTTGGTATCCGAGCAGATTACTGCGCTGACGTATCGCCGTATGGATTAGCAGGGCCGTGATCCTGCTTCCGGACCGATTGCGACATGACCCGATACAACCCCGCCAAGTGATGACGCGCGCAGAAAGGCTGGGTAATCCATGAAGGGTGTACGTCGCAACGCAGCGATCAATGTCGCAGGCAATGTCGTCCCGATGCTGGCAGCAGTAGTGGCAATGCCATTGTTGCTCAATGGCCTTGGTGCCGCTCGGATGGGCATATTTACGTTGGCATTGGGACTTTTCGGATTTGCCGGGATCTTCGATCTGGGTCTTGGGCGTGCACTGACGCGTTCGGTTGCCCATTACTCCAATCTGGGCACGGCTCCGGACCGCATTGCGCCTCTGTTGAGGACAGGGCTTGTTGCAGTGATCTTGATGGGGTCGGTCTGGGCCGTATTGTTGTGGGCCGCCTCGGGGTGGTTGTTGAGCCATGTTCCGGGACTCGCTCCCGATCTGCGGGCGGAAAGCGATATCGGCCTGTTGATCTTGGCTGCCTTGATTCCAGTGGCCCTCGTATCGACCAGTTTGCTGGGAGCGCTGGAGGGGCTGCAGCTTTTTTCGCGCTCCAATGCCATCCGCATTCCGATTGGCGTGGCTACATTTCTTGTGCCGGCACTGATCGCCCAGGCCATCCCCACGCTCGTTGCAGTGATCAGTGCGCTTGCACTCGTGCGAGTTGCAGGCATGCTGGCGCTATTGGCCGGGGTTGCAACGAAAATTCCGTTACTGGCAGCCCGGGGCATGGATCCTTTGCCGACGGCACCCATGTGGAGGTATACAGGATGGCTATCGGTGTCCAACATCGTTGGACCGCTGATGGTCTATGGGGATCGCTACTATCTGGCAAGCCTCCTGGCACCGGCGGCAGTGACGACCTACACGGTGCCATTGGACACCTTGTTCCGTGCCACATCCATCCCGGGCGCGGCTTTGGGTGCGGCGTTCCCAGCATTGACTGATGCCAAGACGAATCCAGCAAATGCAAAGCATTTACTGGGCGACGCCAATCTGCTCCTGTTCTTCGCATGGCTCGCTCCCATCGTGATGTTCGGCGTGCTCTTGCCGGATTGCCTGCGCTTGTGGCTGGGCCCGGTGCATGCCAGCCAGATGGTTGATACTTCGCGCTTCATACTTTCCGGGGTGCTTGTCAATGGGTTTGCGCTGGTGCCCTTCACGCTGCTGCAAGCGATCGGACGTACCGACATTACGGCCAAGCTTCATATTGTTGAATTGCCGTTGTTTGTCGTGGCCCTGACAACACTGGTGGGTGCCTACGGTGTCGTTGGCGCAAGCGTTGCGTGGAGTTTGCGCGTCTTGTTCGATGGTGCCTGCCTGATGATCATTGCGCGCAGGATGTTTCCCGAGTTGTCGCGTCAATTCGCATGGCTCGCACTGTCTGCGGGGATCGGTGCCACTGGCGTAGTTGCCGCAGGCCAGTTGGAGTCAACCATGGCACGGGTAGGAGTGGCTTTCTTGGTGCTGTTTGCCACTGCGGTCGAACTGTACCGGCGCGGAGGGGTCTCGTGGTTGTTGACAACCATCCAGGCGTACCGATAAGCATGATCAGCGATGACACGGTGGAATTGGGGGCATGGCCCGCGACGGACCTGGAATCGATCCCTGGGTGCCCGGTATGCGAGGGAGGCTCCGGGAGGGACCTGTGGTATGCAGGCATGCGCGATCGTGTATTCGGCATTGCCCCGGGGGCATGGTCGATGTATCGCTGTCGGGATTGCGGGTCCGGTTGGCTGGACCCGAGACCGGATGCGGCTTCGTTGCCGCGCGCCTACGCTGGCTATTTCACGCATGATGAAATTCGTGAGCGGGTAATTGTCCGCAGGCGCGGAATGGTGAGGCGATGGTTGCATGACCTTCTGAACGATTACATGAACCATCGCTACGGGACATCAAGGCAACCCGCCGCGGCGGGCGGGCGATGGCTCGCGCGGCTGGTGCCCCCACTGCGAGCGGCAGTGGATGCAACTTGCCGAAACCTTCCCCGCGTGCCGGATGGTGGCGGTTTGCTCCTGGACGTGGGCTGCGGCAATGGTGCGTTTCTGAGGCTTGCGCAGGAAATGGGTTGGCAAGTCGAGGGTGTCGACTTTGATCCGGAGGCCGTTCAACAGGCAAGGAATGCAGGGTTCTGCGCTACGACCGGCGGTGTGGAAGGGCTTAACGCCGAAGAAAAGCGTTACGACGTGATCACGATGAGCCATGTCATCGAACATGTGCCCGATCCCAACGATACGCTTGTCCGGTTGTACCGATTACTGAAGCCCGGTGGGATGCTTTGGCTAGAAGCGCCGAATCTTATGAGCCTTGGACACCGGCTTTACGGCCGGAACTGGCGTGACCTTGACCCGCCCCGTCACTTAGTAATGTTCAACACCACATCTATGAAGTCGGCGTTGAAGCGTGCTGGATACAAAGATGTAAGACAGCAGTGGAATGCCATGGTGTCTTTCGAAATCCTACGGATAAGTCGTGCACTTCGCCATGGTCGCTCACCGGCTTCTGCCGGTGGTGATAAGCGCTTTATCGCACCGGAAATCATAGTGGAGGCAATCGAGGCAGCGATGCCCAGATATCGCGAGTTTCTTACCTTTGTCGCGCAGAAGCCCCCAGCACCATGAGTGCCATGCCGGTTTCAAGCCGTACGATGGCCGTTGTAGTGTCTTATCTGCCAGAGCCGGAAAGATTTTCAGCGCTGCTGTGTCGATTGCTGAAGCAAGTTGAATTAGTACTTGTCGTGGACAACACACCAGCAAGCTACCAAGATGCAGAGCAAGTAGTGCAGGCGTTCCCACAACATGGAAATAGCTTGCGGATAACGCGTTGTGGCGAAAACATGGGTATTGCCGCAGCTTTGAACATCGGCATCAGCTCTGGTTTGCAGAGTGGATACGATTACATTTTGCTGAGTGATCAGGATAGCGTGCCAGCAGAAGACATGGTTTCAAATCTATTGCGTATAGCAATTGACCTGCAACACGATGGCGTGGAGTTGGGAGGTGTTAGTCCAGCGTATTACGATGAAGTCACCGACCAAAGCATGCCTTTCCAAGTGCATGAAAACGGAAATGTTTTTTACCGTAGCTTCCCAGGAAACAAGGCTTATCCGTGGGTCGAAGTGCTAACTTCCATCACTTCCGGAACGCTAGTTCCAGCGACTGCCTTCCGTAAGGCTGGCCTGATGCTGGAAGAGTTGTTCATTGATGATGTTGATGCGGAATGGGGGCATCGCGCCCGGTACCAAGGGCTGCATCTTTTTGGTACATCGCATGCCGTTTTACACCACCGTCTTGGCGAAGGTGCTTTTAAAGTATGGTACCTGCGATGGAGAAGCTTCGGTGGTTATTCGCCGCTTCGACTCTATTACAGGTTTCGCAATTTCATTGCGCTATGCAAGATGCGCCATGTGCCGATCAGCTGGAAGATACGAGCAGGCTGGTATTGGCTTGGTAATGCATATGCGTTCATAGTTTTTTCGCCAAATAAATGGGCCAATGCCCGCGCAATCGCCACGGGAATCTGGCATGGCTTGCGCGGACGGATGGGGCGGCACGATTTCCCGGAAAGTGGATAGTCGTACTTCCATTGGATCGGCAAGCATCTGGATTCCCTGGAGTTGCAAGTTTTGCGCGTATTTGCCGAGAGTGGGCCGGTGACACGACATCTAGCCAGAGAACCTTGGCAGGCCATGTCGTACCAGTAGCTGGAGTTTGCGCGGCAACAAGCGGAACCCGCGGCAGTAATCCATTCGACTGATCTTCCGGGATCCCTGTATCTCACGTCGCAGCCCCGATAACCGCTTGCAATGTCGTACCGGCGCCAGCAGGGCAGGTAGATAGATTTCGCGGAGGACTTCGGGTCCGGCACGCAACAAGGACAACAGGGCGCCCTCAACCGCCAGCAAAATGCAATGCATGGGCAACAGCACATAGACGATGGGTGCGGGTGTGCATGCGGCCAGTACCATGGTCTTGTTGCGCTCGCTGAGTTTCCGCCGTCGACGGGTAGGTCGAAGTCCCTGGTTGCCGGCACGGTTACCGCCGAAACTGGCGCCTTGTAGGTGGCGATAGCCACTGGCACCGGTCACCCGCACTGGCAACCCGCGAAGCCGTGCCCGACAGCAGAGGTACATATCTTCGGCGAGTGATTCCATCCATTCTGGGAAGCCGCCGAGCGCCTGCCATGATGTGCGCGGAATCCACAGGCATGCACCGATCACGTAGGCAACGTCATGGCGGGCCGGATCGAGGTTGGGTATGGGGTTGTAGAACGGATCCAGGAGGCAGCCACGATCCACAAGCGAGCCATGCGCCCAGTCGTACTGGGGCAGTGTCAGGATGCCCCTGCCTTGCGTGGAGGCCTCCGACAGCAGCGTTGCGATCGCGTCGGGCCACAATGCGGCATCGTTGTTGAGCAATAGCACGAACTTGCCGCTGGCGACGTTCGCCATGCGGTTGTTGGCAAGGCAGAAACCTACATTCCTGTCGCTGGACAATACCTGCAGCCGTGGGTAGCGCTCACGCAGCAAACCGAGTGAGCCATCAGTGGAAGCATCGTCATGGACAATGATTTCGATGGTGGCATCGGTGTCCTGTGCCAGCACCGATTCGATGCAGTCGGCAAGCAGCCGCTCGCCGTTGTAATTGGCGATGCAGATACTGACGACGGGCTGCTCGGGCCCGCCTATCACAGGGTGTTGAACCACTGCCATGTCAGATGCAAGCCTTGCTGACGCGATGTGCTGGGTTGCCAGTCGAATGTCGCACGGGCCAAGGTATTGTCGGGCACGATCCGACCAACGTCGACGCGACGTGTCTCCTGGTATTCACGTTGCAACGGAAGCGAGGTGGTTGCGTCGATGGCGTCGAGCAGTGCGTTCAGGGACACGCCTTCGCCATGGGCTGCATTGAAGACATGTGTGCCGGTTGGGAGGTCATGGCTAAGGGACGCATGGCACAGCGATACCAGGTCGTCCACGTACAAGTAATCGCGCAACGTGCTGCCGTCGCCCCAGATCGTCAGTGGTTTGCCATCGCGTGCGCACTGGAAGGCGGTCGGGATGATGCCGAATCCGTGTCGTGGGAATTGCCCGGGTCCGTACACGTTGGAGGGGCGCAAAACGATGGCAGTGCCGCCGTACTGCATGCTCCACGCGTGTACGAAATGTTCCGCTGCGGCCTTGCCGGCGCCGTGGTAGGAGCGCGGCCGCAGGGGGTCGTCCTCGCGCGCGGAGCGATCGCGGTCCCCGTACAGCGTGCCGCCCGATGACAGGTAGAGCAGGCGCCGGTCGGGACAGGCCTGTAGCGCTTCGATCAATGCCAGCGTGGTACGCAGGTTGCCGTCCAGCTGCGGCTGCGCCGCGCTGCTGGAGGGCGTACTGACGGAGGCGGCATGCACGATGGCGCAGCTGTCCGCGAGCAGGGATTTGAAACCGTCCGCAGAATCGAAGCTTGCCGCCACGTTGCGGATCAATGGGTGCTTGAAGGTAGCCGCTTGCCGCGTTGCTGCGATCACGGTTCGCCCGGAGCTGGCGATGGCCTCCGCAAGATGGCGGCCAATGAAACCCGCTGCCCCAAGGATCAGTACCGCTTCGGTCATCCCGTGTGTCCGCCGGTGAGGTCTTCGTACAGCTTGACATACCGCGCCGCGCAATCGTCCCAGGTGCCTACTTCTCGGTCCACCCATTGGCGTGCGCGCAGCCCCGTCGATGTGTTGGTGTCAGGATCCTCGAGCGCTTCCAGCGCAGTGCCGATATCCGTAGCCTGCCCACAGAGCCAGCCGGTTTCGCGATGCCGCAGGAGGTCTTCGTGCGCGGGCAAGCGTGAGGCGATGATAGGCAAGCCGGCGGCCATGGCCTCGAGCATGACCTGGGGGCGCCCTTCGGCATGTTGGCTGAGCGTGACCAAGCCGTGTGCGCGTGGAAACCAGTCCTGGCGCAGGTCTTCCGCGGATACCGGGCCATGGTGGCGCGCCCAGTCGGGCAGGGTCACATGTTCCTGCATCGGGCCGAGCAGGTGCAGCTCGCGTTTGCCATCGCGAAAATGTGGTTCGCACCAATCGAACAGCGTGCCGAGCTTGTTTCTTGTCAGCCGGCTGACAACGAGCCAGGCCGGCGGTCGGTCAGTGAACGGAATGCGTTCCATCGCGTACCAGCCGGCATCAATACCGAAGGGCACGGGCGCGATTCTCGCGACGTCGCCGAAATCGCGTGTCAGCGGATCGACCATCCATCCAGCATTCGGGCACAGCGCAGCGTTACGTTGGCGCAACACCCCCCGAATCATGTGGCGCATGCCCGGGATGCGAAGCAAAGTCATGTCGCTGCCCAGCACCGTGATCAATGCGGGACGCTTGTCGTTAGGCAAAGGTAGTGCACTCTGCAGCCAATTTATGTGATAAAGATCGGCATTGCTGCGGCGGTACGCGCGACGCAGGCGTCGCAGCAGCGATGCCGCCTTGGTCAATCCAAGTGCTGTTCTGCTGCGCAGCAGGTGGGCGATGCCGCCATCATCCATCAGTTGTCGCAGCCAGGCTTGGTCGTTGCCATGCAATGAAGGCCGTGCGTCGGGATGGTGTTCGCCTGGAGGCATCCATAGTTGCAGTTGCAGGTCCGGGCGCCGGGCCAAGGCATCGGTCAGATGTCGGATAAATACCCCGCGCCAATCCTGCATGTCCAATGGAAACGAGGTGCTGATCATCAGGACTTCGGTTTTCCGATTTTTTGCGTCGTTGATTTCCGGCGTCACGGCTTGGTTTCCGTGAGATGCGACCGGGATAGCCGTTGCTCCATTGCTGTGGCTGCCGTTTCGTTCTGACCCATTCGTCCACGTTGCCGAAGCAGGGCGATCTGCGCGCGCGCTTCTTGCTTTCGGCCCAATGCGATCAGGACCTTGATCAGGTTGATCCGGTATTGCACCTCATCCGGCGCAACTGCGATGGCGTGCCGCCAGAGATCGAGCGCGGCTTCTGGCTGTCCCACTTCATTGAACAGGTAGTCGGCATACAAATTCATGACTTCCGCGTCCGGCCCATGGCTGAGCGCAGCTATGTAAGCGGCAAGCATGCGGTCCGGTGCAAATTGGCACAGGTCTTCATGGACGCAGCGCTCCAATGAAGACAGGGCATTGGTCTCCTGCGGTCCGATGGGGTCGCGACGCAGTCGTTCCAGCATGTCTTCCCACCATCCTTCGGGCGTGGGCATACCGGTTCTGGCTGCCAGCAACAGCATGGTGCTGTGCGGGAGGACACCGCTTCGCGGGTTGGCGCGTGCCTGCTCCAAGGCCTGGATCGCGGGCCCAAGCATAGGTGAGTCGGGCTTGTAATTGGTCGCCATGACCAGCACGCGTGCGTATGCGTACATAGCGCGCGGTGAATGCGGGTGCTTGGCGGCTTCGCTCGCGGCGAAGCGGTAGGGATTGCTCCACTCGTGCGCACGCAAAGTGGTGGTCGCACCTAGTACCAGCAGCCACAGCACGGCCAGTAGCATGCCTATACGTCGCGGTGATCCGCGATCTGGAGCAAGCAGGAGCAAGTCAGCCAAGGCCAGGCAAATGCCAAGCGAGGCGAAGTAGTTGCGGTGCTCGAAGACCAGTTCAAGCGGAATGAAGGTCGCTGTCAGCAACTGGGCGGCCATGAACCAGAGGATCCCGAGCGCGACCAGCGGACGACGGTTGCGAAGAAGAATTGCCGTGACGATGGCCAGCAGCAGCGCGGCAAGTGCCCATATCGTCGTGGGTGGGTCCAGCAGTCCATGGGAGATGCGGAAATCGTCGTGGTACAGGCTGAGGTCGCGCAGCGAAGGAAACAACGTCCAGCGCATGTAGTCCACTACTACGCGGCCTTCAGTGAGCAGTCGCTCGCCCAGGCTGAAGGCGCGGTTGGCATAGGCCTGCGCGGTCGTGACCCGTGGCAGTAGCCAGGCAATGCCGAGGCAGGCGGGCAGGGCCAGTATCACGGCAAACAAGGCAGGTAGCGCCCGCGGCGCCCCCTTGCCACGCAGCCGCGGTAGGCACCATTCAAGCAGGGCAGCATAGAGCGGCAGAAGGACGGCCGACTCCTTGCTCAGCAGGCCGAGCACCGTGCCGGCGCCGATGCCTGCCAGGATCAGTGTCCAGCCTGCCTTTCCATCTAGTTGGCGTTGCCGTCCAAGCAGGTACAGCCACAGTCCTGCAAATACGAACGTGTGGCTCAGCACTTCCATGCGTTGCACAACGAACAGCACGGCAATCAGGTTAATCGGATGCAGCGCCCAAAGCGCGGCGGCGAAGCGCGCTGTCCACTCGCGCCTACGTGAACCGAAATCGGGCAGGGCGACGGCAAGCAGGGTGCGTAGCAGGATGAGGACCAAGCAGGCATTGAGCCCGTGGATGGCGATACCGGTCAGTTTCATCGGCACCGGATCCAGTCCGGTGAAATAGTGGTTGATGGCGAACGTGAGCATTGCCAGCGGCCGGTGCAGCGCGCCTGCATCGGACGAGAACACGGCAGCGACCCAGACGTGCCAGTCGAGTGAGGTAACGTGTAATGGCGTGTTGTCAACGATGTTGGGAAAGTCATCGAAAACGTAACCGCCGGTGCTTCCGGGCCAGTACACCAGGACGACCAGCAACGCCAGCATCAGTGCTGGCCAAGCTTGGCGAAGAACTAGGACTCCACTCTGGGTAATGTGTGTCTGGAAGCTCATGCGCTTGACTCGACCCGGTTCGGGAAAAACGCCAGTTTGCACGAAGCCTGCACCGTCATTCCTGCGAAAGCAGGAATCCTGCACATGTATCTACCGTCATTCGTGCCACCGCATTGCGTCCACCTGTTGGTATTCACCACGGCAGTGATGCTCCCATCGTTAGAAAGAGGCAGGGTCGCTGGATCCCTGCAATCGCGGGGATGACTGTAAATCGGGTGTGGGCTCTTGGCTTTCGCCATGGTTTTTAGCTGCAATGTCCGCACGAATTTTGCGGCGCAGCGTCGATAACTCGTGTTGCCAGAAGCCTTGGCTGTCCAGTATCCATGCATGGATTCGTGGCATGCTCCATCCCGTCACAGGCTCGCGCCGGGAATGGATCGCGGCGTAATGGTCGAGGTGCGCGAGGCCTTCGACGTATGAACCATTGGATGCCAGAAAGGCAGCCTGGGCGGCAGCTGCTTGTGGTGTTGGCGATGCATCAAGGCCCAGGTTGAACTCCAGCAACGCTGCGTGGGCGTCGCCTTTGACCAAGGCCAGCCGTCCGGCCAATGAATGCACATCCTGTTGGCGGCCAGGCACGCCGGACATATGCCGGTTGGCGCGTGCGGCGCTGATCCAGTAGGAGATTGTCGCGAGGTCCATGCCTGTACAGCTACCAGCTTTAGCTGTTTGGAGTGCGCTGCCCAACCACTGATACAGCAACTGGCCTCCTGTCGTCGCTGTGCGAATCGTGTTCGCGACAGCGTCGACCTCCTCCGGGCGCAGTCCGTGCATGTCGCACGCTGCATCAACGTAATTAAGTGCGAGCTGCAGGTCCTGCGGGTTCTTCTTCCAGGGAGCGGCGAGCCGACCCACCGCACGATCCGGGCGATGTGCCTGCAGCTCGAAACTGGCTGCGGTTGCCTGGGCACGGGAGGATGCAGGGCTTTGAACTGCCCACAGTCGGGCCATGTCGCCCTGACTAGCCCATAGGGATGCGCGCTGCCAGGTAATTGCAGCCAGGATTGATAACAGGCTGGCTGCGATCGCCAACCGTGTCCAAACAGGTACTTTCCATCTGGACACTGCACGCGCCAGCGGCCAGCCAAGCAACATTGCAGGTAGGTAGTTGCGGTGTTCGAAATACAACTCCAGTGGAATTACACTGGATTCGAGTAGATGCCCGACGAAGTAGAAAAGCAGTGCAGCCGACAGGGCAGGCATGCGCTTGCGCAGTACGAATGCAACGACGACCAAGCCCAGAACGACCACTATTGCCGGGAAGGTGGTAGCTGGCTGCATCAACCCGGTGGAGTAAGTGTACGCATCGTTGTACAGCCCGGTGGAAAGTACCCGCGGGACGACTAGCAGGTGTAGGTAGTCCACCAGCACTCGGGGCTCGGTGAGCAGTCGCTGGCCGATTGTCCAGGGGCGTGCGTCGGGCATGTCATCGAGATGCGGCAGCTGACCCAGCATGTAGGCCAATAGACACAGGCTTGGCAGGACCAATAGCAGGATGCGCAGCCAACGCATGCTGCGTGCCGTCGCGAGGTCTTGTGCAGGTTGTCGCAGGACGGTGGCATCCAGCACCCAAGCCAGCACCGGCAGCAACACGCCATTGGCTTTACTGAGCATCGCGAGCAACGTACCCAGTCCGATGCCGAGGAACATCCAGGCCATGCCTGCACGTGGCGCAGTGGGTAGGAGCGTACGCCCGTGCAGCCACGCCAACAGACCCAGCAGGACGAAGGTCGCTGGCAGCATCGCCTCGCGCTGCACGATGTACAAAGTGGTCGAGACGAACAACGGGTGCAGGGCCCACAGGCCGGCGCCCAGCAGTGCGGCTGCGTCGGTTCGAGACACTGTCGTCCTGAGCGCAATGAAGGGTTTGATTCCTGCTTGCTCGCTCCTGCCGTTGGTTGGCAAGTCCTTCGCTTCACCCAGGACGACATTTGGAGGGGTGCCATCGAGTCGATTGCCCAGCGACCTCAGCAGCGAGAACAGCAGTGTTGTATTGAGCAGGTGCAGCAGGAGATTCGTGCGCAGGAAAGGCGCCGGGTCCGTGGGCCAGTCGCGTGCATCGAGTAGGAAGCTCATCAGTGCCAATGGGCGTCCGGTCGGGTCGGCTATCCCGGAAGTAACGTAGCGCCAGAACGCGGCCATGGTGTCGACGGGGCCAGTGGCGCCGAGCGCGGGGAGGTTGACATAGTCATCAAAAAGATAGCCCCCGTTCAAGCCAGGGAGGTAGGCCGCCCAAGTCAACGCAAGCAGGATGGCAAGAGCCAGCCAAGGCAAGATCAGGTGTTGCTTGGATGTAAGGCGGTTGGGCATGGTGGAATGAAAAAAGGCCACATAAGTGGCCTGTCATCGTAACTGTCCCGTCGCCTTAGGTGGCTGGGATTCGACTAATTATCTCGGCATGCTGAAGGTACATATTTGATGTTCAAGCCGGACGATGGGTTGCAGACCCACTCCATGCTTCCTGCATGGGAGATGGGAGAAAAAGTCAATGTTTGCCCGAAAATCGCGCTGTTTACGGGAGCCGCACTTTTGAATTTGACGACAATCTGGCCTGGGTTCCCACTATTCACGTCTCCACCGGCATCCACCGACGCTACAAACTTGCCGACAATGGACGTGGCACTCGCCAACCCATAGGACTTGTTGGTACCGGCAAAGCTGCCGAAATTGTCGTAATGCTCCGCGACTGCGGTCTTGGTGCCATCTGCCAGTGAAGAACCTTCGGCCACCTGTGTGCGGATCAGGTAGTCACTGTACTGGCTGATGGCAATCGCGGCGAGAATGGCGATGATTGCCACAACGATCATCAATTCGATCAGTGTGAAGCCGCGCTGCTTGTCCATGGTATTCCCCCTCTTTCTGGCAAGGCCTCGATTGGTGCTCGCCTGTCACCATCCAAGCAATTGGCGTGCCAATGGATTTGTTCTGTGTCGTGGTTCACATGTTGCGTGCCAAAAAAAAGGGCCGCCAATGGCGGCCCTTCGATGTAACAGCACTTATATGATCAGTTACGGCAAACCGTTGGGAGGTACTTGGAATCAACGGTAGAGTGATTCTTGCACTCCCACTCGAGCGAACCAGCATTCGCGATCGGCGAGAACACGAGTTTCTTGCCCGTGATCTTGCTGTTGGAGGCGCCACCAAAGGTCGCAGTGATCCGGCCATTGGCGCCATCGGTTACGTCAACCTGGCTCACGTACTTGCCCTTGATCGACGTGTTCTTGGCCAGACCGTAAGAGGCTTGGGTGCCGGCAAAAGCGCCGTAGTTGTTGTAGTACTCGGCAATCGCCGTCTTGGTGCCGTCGGCCAGCGACGAACCTTCCGAGACCTGCGAGCGGATGACGTAGTCCTGGTACTGGCTGATGGCGATGGCGGCCAGGATCGCGATGATGGCGACCACGATCATCAGCTCGATGAGTGTAAAACCTTGCATCTTCTTCATGGTGTATCCCCTAGGAGGTTGTTTGATACTTCACGTGTAACCCGTGGCCGGCATTCCGGTCCGTGGTTTGCCGTGTCGCGAGGGACACGTGCAGGGTAAGTCTACGCAGATCGCGTGCCAAAGGGGCCATGGCGTGGGTCCAGCGTCCGATTTGTGGGGGGTGTCACGGATTGGCACGGCGTCCGGGAGACTGGTGTGACGTAAATGGGCAGAATGTGGCCTATATGTGACGCGTTGGGTCATATTGTTGGTTGATATCGGTGTATCGGGCTGCGAAAGCAGCATATTTCGTACTGATTGCGGTGCTACTCATGTAGGAGCGGCTTCAGCCGCGAGCTCTTGATCTTGCTTTTTGTGCTTTTGTCTGTAGGAGCGACGTAAGTCGCGATAGCGCCATCACGAAATCGATATCGCGACTTACGTCGCTCCTACAAAAAGGTAGGGCCAGGGCAAGATCAAGATCAAGAGCTCGCGGCTGAAGCCGCTCCTACAAAGGCGGGCTAGCGCGGGCAAAGGGGAATGGGATGCTGACGTCCGGAAACGGGTATGGCGCGGCCGGGTGTGCTGGGTGGCGTCAGTCGATGCCCAGCTTCTTGAGCTTGTAGCGCAGTGCCCGGAAGGTAATGCCCAGGGACGCGGCGGCCTTGGTCTTGTTGTACTTGTTGTCCACCAGGGCTTGCTGGATGGCGTTGCGCTCGATCTCCTCGATGTACGAGGGCAGGGCGCTGGTGCCGGTTTCGAAGGGGCTCCGGGTGCGCGGGTCCAGTGTGTCCTGCGGGTCGTCTGCCGGGGCGGCGGGCTGGGCAGGGATGGTTGGTGCCTGGGCGGCGACGGGAAGGCGCAGGTCGCCGGCGGTGATGGTGTCGCCTTCGGCCAGGGCCAGGGCACGCTCCAGGATGTTTTCCAGCTCGCGCACGTTGCCCGGGAAGGGGTAGGCCTGCAGTGCAGCCAGGGCATCGCTGCCCAGGGCGGGTGCGGTGCGGGCTTGCTCGCGGCCCAGTCGGTTGAGGATCAGGGCGGCCAGTTGCGGCAGGTCTTCGCGGCGTTCGCGCAGGGGCGGCACGCGCAACTCGATGACGTTGATGCGGTAATACAGGTCGTGGCGGAAGCTGCCATCGTTGACCAGGGCGGCCAGGTCCTTGTGGGTGGCGCTGAGCAAGCGCACGTCGACGGCGATCTCGGCCGGTGCGCCCACCGGGCGCACGGATTTTTCCTGGATGGCGCGCAATAGCTTGACCTGCATGGGCAAGGGCAGCTCGGCGATCTCGTCCAGGAACAGCGTGCCGCCATTGGCGGCCTGGAACAGCCCCGCTTTATCGGCATGCGCACCGGTGAAGCTGCCCTTCTTGTGGCCGAAGAACTCGCTCTCCATCAGCTCGGTCGGGATCGCGCCGCAGTTGACGGGGACAAACGGGCCCTCGGCGCGGCCGCCTTCGGCATGGATGGTGCGGGCGACGAGCTCCTTGCCGACGCCCGACTCGCCGGTGATGGCAATCGGGGCCTGGCTGCGGGCGACCTTGGCCACGGTGGCGCGTAGGGTATGCATGGCCTCGGAGTCGCCGCGCAGGCGGGTGAGGCCAGTGGCTGCGCCGGATGTGTCGCTGGATGGACCGCGCGGCTGGTTGACGTCCAGGGCGTGCTTGACCAGCCCACGCAATACATTGATGTCCACCGGTTTGCTGACGAAGTCGAACGCGCCGGCCTTGAGGGCTTCGACGGCGGTGTCCATCTTGCCGAATGCCGTGATCATCGCGACCGGGGTATCGGGGTACTGGTCGGTGATCTCGGCGACCAGGTCCAGTCCGGAACCGTCAGGCAGCCGCATGTCGGTCAGGCACAGGTCGTAGTGGCCTTGCGCCAACTGCTGGCGGGCGTCGGCGAGGTTGGCGGCGGTATCGGTGCGCAGACCCATCCGGCCCAGGGTGAGCACCAACAATTCACGGATATCGCGCTCGTCGTCGACGATCAGTGCGCTGGGGGGGGCGCTACGCGGTTCGGCCATGGCTGCACCTTAGCGGATGCGTGGCATATCGGCCAAGCGATTTCTGGTCCAGGACGTTTGGGCGGCGCCCGCAAGGCCGGCCAAAGCCATGTAGGAGCGGCTTCAGCCGCGAGCTCTTGATCTTGTTTTGGCTCTGGCTCTGGCTCTGGCTCTGGCTTTGGCGTTTGCGTTGGCTTCGGCTTCGGCTTTTTGTAGGAGCGACGCAAGTCGCGATAATTGTTTCGAGAGGCCCTGATCGCGACTTACGTCGCTCCTACAAAAAGCTGAAGCTCAGGCCGACGCCAAGGCAGGATCAAGCGCTCGCGGCTGAAGCCGCTCCTACAACGGCATCCGCAAGCATCCGAAAGCATTGGTTGCAACCGTTGCTACTTGCGGGGCTTGTCGGTGGGCATCAGGGCATGCGGGGCGGGCATTGCGATGCGGAAGCAGCTGCCGCCTCCTGGCACCGGGACGTAATCCAGGCTGGCGTCGTTGGCGCGGCACAGCTCACCGGCGATGTACAGGCCCAGGCCCGTGCCATGCTCGGAGGTGGTGAAGAAGGGGCGGAACAGTTGCGCCCGGTTGCCTTCTGCAACGCCGGGGCCACGATCCATCACGTCGATCACGGGATGCCCGTCGATGGTGTGCGCGACCACGGTGATCCGTGCCGGGTCGCTGGCCAGGTGGCCGTAGTTCATCGCGTTTTGCAGGAGTACGGTCAGCACTTGCTGCATGTGGCGCGGGTCGGCCATGGCGACGACGGGTATGGCTTGATTGGTGATCTGGATGGTGCCCGCCTCCTCGGCCACGACCTGCTTGAACTCGCTGACGGTGCGACGCAGGAAGCTGCCCAGGTCGATGCGTTCGGGCGTGGCGCGTTCACGCCGGGCCAGGCTCATGACGCTTTCGACGATGCCATTGGTGCGCAGGCACTGGTCGTGGATGATCTCCAGCAGGCGGCGGTCGCCGGCCGAGATTTCATTGGATTCCTCCAGCAGCTGGGTGGCGTAGCTGATCGCGGCCAGCGGGTTGCGGATCTCGTGGGCGAGGCTGGCCGAAAAACGGCCCAGCGTGGCCAGGGTCATGGACTCCGCGCGCCGGGACACCATCGAGGTGTCGTCAAGGAAGACCAGCGTGTTGCCGCCGTCCGAATGCAGGCGCACGAAGCGCGGCAGGCTGTCGGTCTGGTCGGCCCCCAGGGGCAGCGGGGACTCGTCGTCGCGACTGTCCTGCCGCCATTGCTGCAAGCGGCGGGCCAGCGCGGGCGAGATCCTGTCCAGCTGGCGCTCGCCCTCGTCGCTGCCCAGCAGCGACAGCGCGGCTTCGTTGGACAGCCGGATCTGGTTGCCGTCATCAACCAGCAGTACGCCGGTGCGCATGCGGCGGATGATCAGCTCGTTGAGGTCGGCCAGGTCGGCGATCTCGCCGCCGCGTTTTTCGGCAAGCGCCTCGCTGTCGCGCAATTGTCGGCCAAGCAGGTACGTGAGGATGGCGATGGCCATGAAGCTGACCGCAAACATCAGCCGCTCGGCAAAAGGGCGGCCGACGGCCACGTCGACAAGCACGGTCCAGATGTATTCGGCGACTACCGCCGCTGCGGCCAGCGCTGCTGCGCCCAGGCCATAGCGCAACGGCAGCAGCAGCGATGCCGAGCCGATGTTGAACAGCAGCATCAGCACGATCCCGGGCGCGGCCAGCGGCAGCGCATGCGCGGCCAGGGTGGCAACGGCAATATCGATTGTCGTGCCCACGATCACCTGCGCCTGCAGGTTGCGCGGATCCACGGACCGCTGCCACAGGATCAGGCCGACCGCGGCGGCCAGGTAGCAGACCACCACAGCCTTGACCATGAGCGGATGACGCGGCTCGCCCAACATGACGCTGGCCGGGGTAAACAACAGCAGTGCCAGCAGCGCGGCCTCGAAGGCGCGATACAGGCCAAAGAAATACAGGTCGCGGCGCTGGGTCGAGCTGCTGGGGATGACCCGGTTGCGGCGATTGGCGGGGCTGGTGGGCAAGCGGGCGTCCGTGGCGGGGTCTGGGCGAGTATAGGCTGGGGTGTGGGCGCTGGTTGGGGTGGCAATCGCGGCATCGCCCGCGAGTCGGCCTTCACGGGTTCGCGCTTTTCGTAGGAGCGGCTTCAGCCGCGAGCTCTTGATCGTGGCTTTGGGCTTTCGGGCTTTGGTCTTTTGTAGGAGCGACGTAAGTCGCGATCCTGACCCCCGGAATTGCTGATCGTGACTTGCGTCGCTCCTACGAAAAGCAAAGCCAAAGCCAAAGCCAAAGCCAAAGCAAGATCAAGAGCTCGCGGCTGAAGCCGCTCCTACGAAGGGCGCCAGCCGGAAAAGGCACCGGGCGTCGGCCGGGAAGGCGGCGGGCGCCCGCCGGGAAAGGCACCGAACGCAAGGCGAGGAGCACCTGCCGGAAGGCAGGGATCAGGCCGCTTGGGACGGCGCGGACAACAGCTGCAGCACCGCCTCCCCATAGCGCTCCAGCTTGCCCGCACCCACGCCGGTGATGGTCGCCAATGCGTCCAGGTCGGCTGGTTGCACGGTGGCGATCTCGCGCAGGGTGCGGTCGTGGAAGATGACGTAGGCAGGCACGCCCTGCTCGCGGGCGGCCTCGGCGCGCCAGCTGCGCAGGGATTCAAAGCTTGCGACGGCTTCAGGCGGCAGGTCGGCCAGGGGCGCGGCAGTGCCCGACGTGGTGCGCGCGGTGCGTTCGCGTTTGCGCGACCTGGCGGGAGGGTCCTTGCGCAATGTCACCGTGCGATGGCCTTTGAGGACGGGGCCGCTGTCGGCGGTCAGGCGTAGCGCACCGTGGCCTTCGATGTCGACTTCAAGCAGGCCGGCAGCAACCAGCTGCCGGTAGACGCTGCGCCATTGCATCGCGTCCATGTCGCTGCCGATGCCGTAGGTGCTGAGTGTGTCGTGGCCAAACTGCCGGACCTTGGCGGTGTCACCGCCGCGCAGTACGTCAACCAGGTGCGCAGCACCAAACATCTGGCCTGTGCGGTAGGCGCATGACATGGCTTTTTGCGCGGCGACGGTGCCATCCCAGCTCTTGGGCGGGTCCAGGCAGTTGTCGCAGTTGCCGCAGCCGCCGGGATGCGGCTCGCCAAAGTAGGCAAGCAGCGTCTGGCGCCGGCAGCCGGTGGATTCGCAATAGCCGATCAGGGCGTCCAGCTTGCGACGCTCGAGCTGCTTGCGCTCGTCGCTTGAGTCGCCGTCGGCGATCATCTTTTGCAGCAGTACCGCGTCACCCAGGCCGTAGGCCAGCCAGGCTTCGGCCGGCTCGCCGTCGCGACCGGCACGACCGGTCTCCTGGTAATAGCCTTCCATCGACTTGGGCAGGTCCAGGTGCGCGACAAAACGCACGTCGGGCTTGTCGATGCCCATGCCAAAGGCGATGGTCGCGACGATCACCACGCCTTCTTCGTGCAGGAAACGCCGTTGGTGCGTGGCCCGCGTGTCGGCGTCCAGGCCGGCGTGGTAAGGCAGCGCGGTGATGCCGCGGCCAGCCAGGTACTCGGCCATGGTGTCGACCTTGCGGCGCGACAGGCAGTAGACGATGCCGGCGTCCCCCGCATGCGCTTCGAGGAAGCTGGCCAGTTGGCGCCGCGCGTCGTGCTTGTGTTCCACGCGGTAGCGGATGTTGGCGCGGTCGAAGGAACTGACAAACTGGCGTGCGTCTTCCAGCTTCAGGCGCTCGACGATCTCGTGCCGGGTTGGCGCGTCGGCGGTCGCAGTCAAGGCGATGCGCGGGATATCGGGCCAGCGCTCGTGCAGCAGCGTGAGCTTGCGGTATTCGGGGCGGAAGTCATGGCCCCACTGCGACACGCAGTGGGCCTCGTCGATGGCGAACAGGGCGATGGCGGTGCGTTCGAGCAGCGACAGGAAACGCGGCGTGAGCAGGCGCTCGGGGGCGACGTACACGAGGTCCAGGTCGCCGTCGCGCAATTGTTGCTCGATCGTGCTGGACTCGCTGGCCGACAATGTCGAGTTGAGGTACGCCGCACGCACGCCCAGCTGGCGCAGCGCCTCGACCTGGTCCTGCATCAGTGCGATCAGCGGAGACACCACGATGGCCGTGCCTTCGCGCAGCAGTGCCGGGAGTTGATAGCACAGCGACTTGCCGCCACCGGTGGGCATCAGCACCAGCGCATCGCCGCCGCCGGTGACGTGGTCGACCACCTGGGCCTGCTCGCCACGGAAACTGTCGAAACCAAAGACATGGCGGAGCTGGGTCAGGGCGGCGTCGGACATCGGGACAGGGTAGCAAGTGCGACGCGTGCTGCCGTTGGCAAAAGCCGCATCGCGCGGTAGGAATTTCCCCTGAATGCCACCAAAGCCCGCGAAACCCATGGGGCGGCAAACGTAGGAGCGGCTTCAGCCGCGAGCTCTTGACCTTGCTCCGCCTTTTGTAGGAGCGACGTAAGTCGCGATAAATGTTTCGGGAGGCCCTGATCGCGACTTGCGTCGCTCCTGCAAAGGCAAAACCCAAGGCTGGATCAAGAGCTCGCGGCTGAAGCCGCTCCTACAAAAGCAGGGGGCTTTTTGCTATTGCAGCAGCGAGCGCAACATCCAGGCGTTCTTTTCATGCACCTGCAACCGCTGGGTCAGCAGGTCGACGGAGGAGTCGTCGCCGGCCTTGTCGGCGCCTTGCAGTACCTTGCGCGCGGTGCGGCAGACGGCTTCGTTGCCGACGGTGAGCTGGCGGACCATCTCGCGCCAATCGGCGCCGTCGGCGCGGCCGGGCTCTTCCTTGATCGAGGACAGCTTGGTGAACTCGGCATACGAGCCGGGGGCATTGAAACCCAACGCGCGGATGCGCTCGGCGATGTCGTCCAGGGCGGTCCACTGCTCGGTGTACTGGCCTTCAAACATCACGTGCAGGCTGTTGAACATCGCCCCGGTAACGTTCCAGTGGAAGTTGTGGGTCTTCAGGTACAACGTGTAGCTGTCGGCCAGGAAGTGCGAGAGGCCATCGGCGATCTTCTTGCGTTCGCCCGTGGCGATCCCGATATCGATGGCTGGTGCGCTGGTGGCGGATTGGGTTTTCTTTGATTTCTTTGCTGGACTGGCCATGCGGCGTCTCCTTGATGTGGGTGAATACCGGTCTTGTCCGTCATGCCCGTGCAACGCAAATCCCTGGGCTGGTCGTCCCGTGCAGGGGCCTGTTGGCAAACGTATGTCTGTCCATCCATGGTTTGAAACCTGCTGGATCAACGTCGCTGGCTGCCCGCGTGGGTCGGGATGACGGCCGCAAAGGGGCTTGGCAGTGATCCTGAACTTGCCACCCACGATAGGCTGTCAGCCCCTGCAATTGAAATGAATTGTTCCTGTCCCGGCAATAGATGAAACCTATCAAGAAATCCCGCGATCCCGCCCTGAGCCACGCCCGTGCCGGCATCGATGCCGCTGCGACGCGTGACCGAGGGCGACTGCACGGGTTGTGGTCCCGCTGGAAGGCAGCGCCGCAGGACGCCGCGGCGCGTGATCGCTTCGAGCAGGCATTGCAGGCATCCATCGCGAACCGTGAAGCGCGGGCGGCACGCTTGCCACAAGCGCCGGTCGATACGGACCTGCCGATTGCCGGGGCCGCGGAGGAGATCGTCGCGCTGATCCGCAAGCACCAGGTCGTGGTGGTCGCGGGCGAAACCGGGTCAGGCAAGACCACGCAGCTGCCCAAGTTGTGCCTGGCTGCCGGTCGTGGCGCGGCTGGCATGATCGGCTGCACCCAGCCGCGCCGTATCGCGGCGCGCGCGGTGGCCCGGCGGGTGGCCGAGGAGCTGCAGGTGCCATTGGGTGGGGCGGTCGGGTTCCAGGTGCGCTTCAACGACAACATCAGCGAGGACACCGCGATCAAGTTCATGACCGACGGCATCCTGCTGGCCGAGATCCAGTCCGATCGCTGGCTGTCCAGGTACGACACGATCATCGTCGACGAAGCGCATGAGCGCAGCCTCAACATCGATTTCCTGCTGGGTTATCTCAAGCAGTTGTTGGTGAAACGCCGCGACCTGAAAGTCATCGTGACCTCGGCGACGATCGATACCGCGCGTTTTGCCGGGCATTTCGGCGATGCCCCGGTGGTCGACGTGGAAGGGCGCGGGTATCCGGTCGAGGTGGTGTACCGGCCATTGGGGGAAGAAATCGGGTCGGAGCCACTTCCCCCGACGACACCTTCACGTCGCGAAGCGGTACGCGGGAAAAGTGACGCCGACCCCCTTTCTTCCCTCGCTGGCATCGTCCGCGCCTGCGATGAAATCGCCAAAGGCCGGCCCACCGGCGACACCCTGGTCTTCCTGCCTGGCGAGCGCGAGATCCGTGATGCGCACCGCGCGCTGGAGGATCGCAAATACCGCAACACCGAAGTACTACCGCTCTACGCACGGCTGTCCGTGCGTGACCAGGACCGCGTCTTCCACCCCGGCAGCCAGCGCCGCATCGTGCTGGCGACCAACGTCGCGGAGACCTCGCTGACGGTGCCCAGGATCCATTACGTCGTCGATCCCGGATCCGCGCGGATCAAGCGTTACAGCCCGCGGCTGAAGCTCGATCGCCTGCACGTCGAGCCGGTCAGCCAGGCCAGCGCCAACCAGCGCAAGGGACGTTGTGGACGGATCGCACCCGGCACGTGTTACCGGTTGTATTCCGAAGCGGATTTCGAGTCCAGACCGGAATATACGGATCCGGAAATTCGACGCGCCGCACTGGCCGGCGTGATCCTGCGCATGTTGTCGCTGGGGTTGGGCGACATCGAGAGTTTCCCGTTCCTGGAGCCCCCGGAACCGCGTGCGATCGCCGACGGCTGGCAGCAGCTGGCCGAGCTGGGGGCGGTCGACGACAAGCGGCGATTGACCACGATCGGCCGCACGATGGCCAGGCTGCCGATCGACGTGAAGCTGGCGCGCATGCTGGTCGCGGCCAACACCCATGGATGCCTGCGCGAAATGCTGGCGATTGCCAGTTTCCTGGGCATCCAGGATCCGCGTGAACGGCCATCGGACCAGCGTGCAGCGGCCGACAACGCACACGCGCAGTTCGCCGATCCCAGGTCCGAGTTTGTCGGGATCCTGAAATTGTGGGACGCGTATCGCGCCGCGCACGAGGAGCTGACGCAGTCGCAGTTGCGCAAATGGGCGGCGAAGCATTTCCTGGGCTTCCTGCGGTTGCGCGAATGGCGGGAACTGCATCGGCAGTTGAAGTTGCAATGCGAAGACCTGGGCTGGGAGAAAAGTGGAGTTGTCGCCGAATCCCGGGCTTCAAAGTCGTCATCCCCGCGAACGCGGGGATCCAGTGACGTTCGTCCTGGCACGGCAGGCAGTGACCATCAGGGGCAACGTCACAGGATCCCCGCCTCCGGGGGGATGGCGCAGTCCGGGACGCCAAGGCAAGCGGCAGATCACTCAGCCAAAGGTAGGGACGAATGGATGTTGCTGCACCGTGCCCTGATTGCCGGCCTGCCAACCCAGATCGGCCATCGCATGCAGCCGGGCAAGGACAAGAAAACCGGTGTGCAATACGAAGGTCCACGCGGTCGCAGGTCCCAGTTGTTCCCGGGTTCGGTCCTGGCCAGGAAACCGCCACCCTGGGTGCTGTCGGCACTGCTGCTGGACACCGAGAAAGTCTGGTCGCTGACCAACGCCGCGATCGAGCCGGAATGGGCGATTGCCGAACTGCCGCACCTGCTGGCGCGACGTCAATACGATCCGCACTGGTCGCGGTCGCAGGGCAGGGTGGTCGCCAGCGAGCAGATCAGCCTGTTCGGCCTGGTGCTGGCACCGAAGAAACCGATCCATTACGGCGGGCTGTTCCCCGAGGAGAGTCGTCAGATCTTCGTGCGCGATGGGTTGGTCACCGGGCAGGTCAACACACGCAGCGTGTTTCTCAAGCGCAACCTCGCCACCTTGGCGGCTGCGCTGGATGAGGAAGCCAAGCAACGTCGCAGCGGCCTGGTGGTCGACGAGGACTGGATGGCGCAGTGGTACCTGGACCGGCTGCCTTCGGACATGCACGACGCGCAGGCGCTGGATGCATGGTTCGGCAAATTGCCTGCAGAAAAGAAGCATGCATTGGAATGGTCGCGCGACGACCTGCTTGTCGGTGATGAAAGCGAGGCGGCGCGGTTTCCGAAGGTCCTGGCGCTGGGCGATGCGCGGTTGCAGGTCAGGTATCGCTTCGAGCCCGGCGCAATCGACGATGGCATGACGGTGGTGGTGCCGTTGTACCTGCTCAATGCGCTGGACCCGGTGCGGCTGGGCTGGTTGGCGCCGGGGTTTGTTGCCGACAAGGCGACGGCACTGATCAAGTCGTTGCCCAAGGCACAGCGGCGTAATTTCGTGCCGGCGCCGGATTTTGCCCGCGCATTTTCCGAGGCCTACCCATTACCGACAGCCGATACGCTGGAAGGCACGCTTGCACGCTTCCTGCACAAAACCACCGGTGCCGCGCTGTCCGCGACCGGGTTCGACGCCGACGCGCTCGATGCGCACCTGCATATCAACCTGCGCCTGCTGGACAGCGACGGCAGGACGGTCCTGGCTGAGTCGCGCGATCTCGACGACCTGCGCCTGCGCTTTGGCAAACGCGCCGCCGATGCATTCACGACGCGTGCGGCGCAGGGCCTGGCCGAGTCCGGCCTGCGCGAATTCCCTTCGCAACCCATCCCCGAATCCGTGCCGGGCGCCGGTGGCGTGCCCGCCTGGCCGGCGTTGCACGACGACGGCGACGGGGTGTCATTGCAGGTGCACGCCGAGCGCACTGCGGCAGCCCGTGCGCATCCGGCGGGCGTGCGCCGCCTGTTGCTGATCGCGATGGGCGACCGCCTGAAGCAGGCGCGCAAGCAGCTGCCCGCGCAGCCCAGGACCGCGCTGCTTTACGCCGCCATCGAGTCGGCCGCACCGCGTGCCGGAGACAAGCCGGGCGACCGCCTGCGCGAAGACCTGGTGGAAGGCGCCTTCGCGGCGCTTGCTGTCGAGGGGCTGGGGACGATCCGCGATGCAGGCGCTTTTGGGCGCAGGCGTGATGCCATCGCCCAGGCGCTGTTCCCGGAAGCCGTTGCGCGCCTGGGACAAGCCGAAACCATCCTCACACTGGTGGCTGAAGTCCGTGACGCGCTGGACTCCGAGCTGGTTGGCTGGGCCAGTGGCAACCTGGACGACATGCATGCGCAGCTGGCGGCGCTGGTGCCGCCGGGCTTCCTGCGCGATGTTCCCGCCCAGGTGCTGGCGGAGTATCCGCGTTACCTGAAAGCATTGTCGTTGCGCGCAGAACGTGCCTTGCGCGACCCTGCGCGGGACCAGGCACGGATGCTGGAGATCAAGTCGCTGGCCGACACACTGGACGACGCGCGCGGCGGCATCGACGAGGCGGACTGGCAGGACCTGCGCTGGGAGCTGGAAGAATTGCGCGTGTCGCTGTTTGCGCAGGAGCTCGCGCGCGGCGGTGTATCGCCGAAGAAGTTCGCGACGCGGTTGGCGCGATTGTCATCCACTGCTTGATGCAAGCCGTTGTAGGAGCGACGTGAGTCGCGATCAGTCGCCCCCGGATGCCTGATCGTGACTCACCTCGCTCCTACAACAGCATGAGGCAAGGGACACCTTGCTGTTTTCCCACTGCACGCTAGTGTAGGAATCCCCCACCAACGCGAGCACTACGTGCCCCCACGCGCGTCCCTCCACCCCAAGCCGCAACCTGCTGGTGTGCTCACACCCGCGGTGCTGTCGGCGCCTGCCTGCACTGCAATCCCGATGCCGTTGCGCAAGGCGATGGTAGAGGCGCTCGAAACGGGCCAGTGCGACGCGTTGCGCGACCCGGTGCCGGTCCTTGAGGACACGCTGGCGTCGCTGGCCCTGCTCGACGCCGACGGCGATGTGCTCGCCGCGGCCATCCTGCACGCCGCCCCCGACCTGCATGCCGCGGTGCAGGCAACGCTCACCAAGACGTTCCCGGCGGTAGCCAACCTGCTTGAGGGACAGCGGGCCGCCGGGCAGGTCTGGGCCCTGCATGCCGAGCACGGCAGCGAGCCGGGCCAGCCAAGCGGCAACAGTGAAGGCCTGCGCAGGCTGCTGCTGGCGATCGTCCGCGACCTGCGCGCGGTTCCCATCCTGCTGGCGCGACAACTCGCCCGCCTGCGCCACGCTGGTGGGCTGCCGGCGGAAAAGCGCCGCGCGCTGGCGCAGCTGACCCGCGACATCCATGCGCCGCTGGCCAACCGCCTGGGCATCTGGCAGTTGAAGTGGGAGCTGGAGGACCTGGCCTTCCGATACCTTGACCCTGATACCTACAAACGCATCGCGCGCCTGCTCGACGACAAGCGCGTGGACCGCGAGCGCTACATCGAACAGGTCAAGACCACGATGGGCGAGGCGCTGGCCGGGCAGGGGCTGCGTTTCGACATCGCCGGTCGCCCCAAGCACATCTACAGCATCTTCAAGAAGATGCAGCGCAAGGACGTGCCCTTTGGAGAACTCTACGACCTGCGCGCGGTGCGCGTGCTGGTCGACGACGTGCCCGCGTGCTATGCGGCGCTTGGCGTGGTGCATGCATTGTGGGTGCCGATCGCCAGTGAGTTCGACGACTACATCGCACGACCAAAACACAACGACTACCGGTCGCTGCACACCGCGGTGGTTGGCCCCGGGGGGCAAACCCTGGAAGTGCAGATCCGCACTTTCGACATGCACGCGCAGGCCGAGCTGGGCGTCGCTGCGCATTGGCGTTACAAGGAGGGAGGTGCCGGGCGCTCGGCGGCCGGCGATGCGGCGCTGGATCGCAAGATCGAGTGGATGCGGCGCCTGCTGGATGCCCAGGCCGAAGGTGGGCATGCTGACGATGGGCAGGCCGATGGCGGCCGCAGGCATGGCAATGCGAAGGATGGCGGTGAGGGGGGCGCGGAAGAGCGCCGTCGTTTGTTCGGGGAGCTCGACAGCGAGCTGGTCGAGGACCGCATCTATACCCTGACCCCGCGCGGCGAGGTCATCGACCTGCCGGTCGGCGCGACACCGCTGGATTTCGCCTACCGGGTGCATACCGAGGTCGGCCATCGTTGCCGTGGGGCCAAGGTCGATGGCCGCATCGTGACCCTGGACCACAAGCTGCAGAGTGGAAACCGGGTCGAGATAATGACCGCCAGGACGGGTGAGCCCCGGCGTGACTGGCTGGTTGCGGCCAACGGGTTCCTGGCCAGCGCGCGATCGCGCGACAAGGTGCGGCACTGGTTCCACCAGCTCGATCGCGGTCGCAACGTGCAGGACGGTCGCGACCTGCTCGACCGCGAACTCAAGCGTGCCGGCGTGCACAACGTCGACCCTGCGCCCGCCCTGGAAAAATTCCATGCCGCCACGCTGGAGGACCTGCAAGTCATGGTTGCCCTGGGCGATGTCGGTCCGCACCAGGTCACGCGGATCCTGCTCGAGCACGAGCGTGCGCGTGACTTGCCTGCAACCTCGGCTGCGCCCACCAAGGCGGCTCCTGCAAAACGCCCGCCGCCGCGCAAGCGCGATACCAGGGCTTCGGCCTTCACCGTGGTCGGCGTCGACAACCTGGTGGTGCAGGTGGCGCGCTGCTGCCAGCCGTTGCCGGGCGAACCGGTATCGGGCTACCTGACACGCAGTCGTGGCGTCAGCGTGCATCGTGCCGACTGTGCGACGTTCCTGCGCCTGTCGACGACCCAGCCGCAACGGGTGTTGCCGGTCGAGTGGGGCCAACACAAGGCAGGCCATGAGGTCGACCTGTCGATCGACGCGGTTGATCGCAAGTGGCTGCTCAAGGAGTTGACCAACCTGGTGGCGCAGGAGGAAGTCCATATCCTGGATATCGGCACCGACGCCGGCACCAGCGGCGGGCGCGTGCGATTGCGTCTGAGCGTGCGCGTGCAGGATTTCGGGCAGCTTTCGCGGCTGATGGGCAAAATCGATTCGTTGGCCGGCATCGAGCGCGTGCGTCGCTCCTGAGCCTGGCAGGGGAGTCGCCCCCGACGGATTCGTGCGTAGGCCTGGAAAAGGAGATTATTCCCGATCGTCATCCCCGCGAAGGCGCGATTCCATGGACGTGACGCAGGAAGATGCGAAGTCCATGGATTCGCGCCTTCGCGGGAATGACGGCAATGCAATGGAATCATGGAGTTGATGCCCGGACTACCTTCAACGACACGACGTCCGCAACGCATTCGCACCAACACGCGGCACTGATCCCTGCATCTCTTATGCTCCACCCATGCCCCGTGACCAAAACCCCACCGAACCCGGTCCCGATCCAGCGATCAGGCGGGCGGAGCCTCATCTCGGGGAAGTCGATGGCCTGCGCTTCAAACGCCCACGACGACCAGCCCATCGACACTCCATCCACGCACGATCCATTCGCGCGTGGCTTTGGCCATTGCTGGCCGTCGTGGTGGTGCTGCTGGTGGTGGTTGCAGTGTTCCGGCAACCGCTGGCCGACCGCCTGTGGCCGCAGACCCGCGCACAGGCCTTGCGTGCCGAAGCTGCGCAGGCGCTGGCCCAGGGACGCTTGACCGCAGACGACGGCAGCGGCGCACGTGAACTGTACGAGGCTGCCCTGGCCATGGATCCGGATCGCACCGAGGCTCGCGAAGGGCTGATGCAGGTGGCTCAAGCAGCGCTGGGACAGGCACGTACGGCCATGGCCGCGGGGAAATTCGAGCAGGCCCACAAGGCCTTGGAGCTGGCACGTGCCTTGTCGGTCCCGCGGGCGCAGGCCAATGCCGTCGCCCTGCAATTGCGCAAGTACGAGGTGGCCAAGGCGGGGATCGCGCAACTGCTTGCCAAGGCCAGTGCTGCGCGCAGGCAGGGTCGTCTCGACGGCAGCGATGACGCGGCCTTGCCGCTATATCAGCGCGTGCTGTCGCTGCAGCCCCAACGCATCGAAGCGCTGGAGGGACGCGAGGACGCACTGGCCGACCTGTTGCAGCAAGCCACCCAGGCACTCGATGCCGGTGACCTGGCGCAGGCGGCGAAAAAGATCGCGACGGCACGCAGCTACGACCCTGGTCACGGCGATTTGCCTGATACCGAAGCGGCGTTGACGCACGCGCTGGAACAAGCGCGGTTTGATGCCGACAACGCGCGTCGATTGGGCCGCCTGCGACAGGCGGCCGCCCAATACCGGGCACTGTTGGCGATCAACCGCAACGATGCCGAAGCCAGCAGCGGGATGGAACAGGTCGGCGCCGACTGGGCGCATCGTGCTGAACGGCTGGCTTCGGACTTCCGTTTCGCCGATGCCGATGCCGCCTTGGAACAGGCCCGCGCGCTCGCGCCCCAGGCCGCGGCAACTGCAACCCGCCATGTCGAGCGCGCACGCCAGCTGCAGGCACGGATGGGCTCGACACTGCCGGCTGCCGAGCGCCAGCAACAGGTCGCCAGGCTGCTGGCCGCCGCAGCCGCCGCGCAGGCACGCGGTGCATTGCTGACGCCTCCGGGCGACAGCGCCTTCGACAAGTTGCGCGCTGCCCGCGCGATTGCCCCGGACGATCCCGACGTGCGTCGCGCCAGCGATCGTCTGTTGCCTGCCGCACGCAGCTGTTTCGAGGATGCGCTGCGCGGCAACGACCTGCGTCGCGCCGGCGCGTGCCTGGATGCGCGCGAGGTACTGGGTGATGCCGGGGGCGATGTCGCCAAGGCGCGACGTCGCCTGGCCGAACGCTGGCTGGCCTATGGCGATGAGCGCCTGGGTGCGGGCGAACTGCAACGCGCACAAGGTGCACTCCAGGCAGCACGCGAGCGTGACCCGGCGGTGCCAGGTCTGGCAGCGTTTGCTGCACGCGTGCAGGCGGCGGGTGCCAGTGGCAGGTAAGGGCATGCAGGAATTGGTCGCCGCGCATGCCGGTTGACCTCGCAACCCGCGCGGTTCTCGTAGAAGCGTGGCTTTTGTAGGAGCGGCTTCAGCCGCGAGCGTTTGATCTTGCTTTGTGCATCTGTAGGAGCGACGTGAGTCGCGATGGATGGCGCGGGACATCGATCGCGACTCACGTCGCTCCTACAGAAAGCCAGGGCCGACTACAAGATCAAACGCTCGCGGCCGAAGCCGCTCCTACAGGGGCTTGTCCGTGGCCAACAACAGCTTGCGCACGCTTTCGCGCGCCGCATCCAGCGAAAAATGCCGCGCAACATTGGCCAGTCCCGCAGCACTGATCCGCTGCCACAACTCCGCATCCTGGTACAGCCGGACGACCGCATCGGCAAAGGCCTGCGCGTCGTCGGCCAGCAGCACGTCATGGCCGTCGACCAGGTGCATGCCTTCGCCTGCACAGGCGGTCGCCACCACCGGCTGGCCGTGCGCCATGCTCAGGTTGACCTTGCCCTTGACGCCGGCGCCGTAGCGCAGCGGCGCCAGCGCGATCCGGCAGCCGTCCATGTAGGGGGTGATGTCGGGGACATGGCCATGCACGACGACGCCCTGTTGCGATGACAGCGCTTCGATCGCCGGCGTCACGTGGCTGCCGATGCAGTGGAAGCGCACATCCGGTAATGCAGAATGGATGCGCGGGAAGACCTCGCTGACGAACCACTGCACCGCATCGATGTTGGGTGGATGCTGGAATCCGCCAACGAAGACCAGGTCGCGACGCTGTGCATACGGCTGTCCGGCACCGGCCAGCTGGTGCACGTTGGACAGCACTTCGACGTGTGCATCCGGTGCGTCTGTTGCCAACACCTCGCGCTCGACGCCGCTGACCACGGCGGTGACGTCGCTACGCGCGATGATGTCCAGTTCCAGCCTGCGCGTGCGTGCAGCGTTGCGCCGCAGGGCATCATCGCCCGCCAGGTCCGCAGCGCGCTGTTCGCGCAGGTAGTGCAGGTCGATGCTGTCGAACACGATCCGCGCTTGCGGCGCATGCCGGCGCAGCAGGGGCAGGAATTCGCGGGCGACGTAGTGTCGGCACACCAGCACGCTGTCGAAGCGCGGGCCGTGCTCGCGCAGCCAGGCCGGTGCGCGCTTGGCAAACGGTGCATACCAGGCTTCCACGCCCAATTGCTGCAGGGCCTCGGTGTAACGACCGCCGTGCTCCCGGTTGGATGGCAGGAACACCACGTGCGCGCCTTCCTCTCGCAGCACCCGGATCAGGTTGACCAGTCTCAGCGAGCCGGAGTCGTGGTCGGGCTGCGGCGTCAGCGCATCGATGATCAGGACCTGCTTCTGCTTGCGATGCAGTACGGCCGGCGAGGGCACCGTCCCGGGCGCGGGATGCGCAGCAAGCGCATCACGACGATGCGCGGCAAACCGCTCGCGGTTGCGCACCTGGTAGGCCTTGATACCGCTGCCGGTATCGGTGCCGGAGGTTGCACCTTCGTCGTGGACCACGCGGGCGGCAGGCTGGTAGACCACGCGCTTGCCCGCGGCGCGGACCGCGAAGGCGAGGTCCGTATCCTCGTAATAGGCCGGTGCATAGCGCGGGTCGAAACCACCGATATGCTCGAACAGGTCTCGCGGGATGGCCGCTGCCGCCGCGCTGACGTAATCGGCATCGCGCAGGTAGGCATGGCGTGGGTCGCAGGGCGATCCAAAACGGCCGTAGTTCCATCCGCTGCCGTCGCTGAACACGACGCCGCCGGCTTCCTGCAATCGCCCGTCCGGGTAGAGCAGCTGTGCGCCGACCAGCCCGACACTGGCATCGTCCGTGAACACCTGCAGCATTGCGTCCAGCCAGCCTGGTTGCGGCAGGGTATCGTTGTTGAGGAAGACCAGGACAGCGCCGGTGGCCATTGCCGCGCCATCGTTGCAGGCAGCGATGAAGCCGCCGTTGCTGGTACGTCGGTGGTAACGCAGGCCGTCGATTTGCGCCAGGGCGGTGGCGGTGTCGTCGCTGGAACCGTCATCGACGACGATGATTTCCACCGACGCGAGGGACGGATGCGCCACCAGTGCGCGCAGGCAAGCCAGCGTATGCGCAAACTGGTCGTAGACCGGGATGATGATGCTGGCATCGGGGCGCTCGGCCCGCGGCACGGCGAAGGGCGCGAACGGCGTCGCCTCGGGGACATGCAGTCCCTGCCCATCGCGCTTCGGACGCGGCTGGACATGCACGCGCGCGCGCTCCAGGCTGGCCCGCCAGCCACGCGTCCTGAGGCTGGCAGTGCCCCGTCGCACCAGTCCCAACGCACGATCAAACAAGAATCGCGCGTCGGCCAGCGACCACGACATCCTAGGTACTACAGGCATGGGCGAATCGGGCCGTGCGTAGCCAGTCGGATTGCATGGTGGGCCCGGATACGGATGGGTGCGTGGACAATTGGGTGCAAGGCGATGCCGACAAACCCTGTAACTCCGGCTGACTGGGGGAAGGGCGTGGACCGGATTGCGGGAATCGTTGCGCTAGACTCGACGCTGATTTTTTTCCAAGACCGGTGGCACGCCGCGCCATTGTCGCACCAGCGCGTCCATCGGAGCAGTCCTGCCACCCTGTCAGGGCTGTCCCTTCAAGCCGCCAGCCAAGCCCACCCTGCCCAGACCCCATGCCCCGCATCAAACCAGACCAAGACGAAGACGGCAACGATGACGCCCGCTCCACCACTGACTGGCGTCGCAGGCTGCTGACCTGGGGGCTGGCTGCGGTCGGCCTGGGGCTCGGGTTCCTGATCCCCTACACGCTGTACCTCAACCACCAGGTCACCAAGCACTTCAGCGAACTGCGCTGGCAGTTGCCGACCCGGGTCTATGCGCGTCCGTTGCAACTCAAGCCTGGCCTGGCCATGGATGCAGCCACGCTCAAGACCGAGCTGGCGGCCGCCTCCTACCGAGACGATGGCGCGGGTGTGCTGCCAGGCACCTACGACCAGGACGGTAACCGCTGGCACATCGCCAGCCGTGGTTTCGATGATGTCGAAGGCGTGGTCGGCCCCAGCCGGGTCGAGGTCACGGTCTCCGGCGGCCGTGTGTCCAGCCTGCGCGACCCGGATCGCAAGACATCAATCAAGTCCCTGCGACTGGATCCGGCCCGGATCGCCACCCTTTACGGCCAGAAACAGGAAGAACGGCGGCTGGTGCGGATCGAAGAGGTGCCCGAGCTGCTGGTCACCGGCCTGCAGGCGGTCGAGGACCAGGACTTCAACCACCACCACGGCATCGACCTGCCCGGCATGGCGCGTGCGGCCTGGGTGACGATCAGTTCCGGCGGCAGGAACAAACAGGGTGCCAGCACCCTGACCCAGCAGCTGGCCCGCTCCGGCTTGCTGGGCCTGGGCCGCGAGCAGACCGTGACCCGCAAGTTCAACGAGATCCTGTACGCATTGCTGCTGGAAGCGCGCTACGACAAGCAAACGATCCTGGAGACCTATCTCAACCAGGTCTACCTGGGCCAGCGCGGCAACCAGGCGATCCGCGGTGTCGCCGCCGGCGCGGAGTTCTGGTTTGGGCGCGACCTGCGCGACCTGACGACCGAACAGGTCGCCTTGCTGGTCGGCATGATCCGCGGCCCGTCGTATTACGACCCACGCCGGCATCCCGGGCATGCCAAGGCCCGGCGTGATTTCGCACTGTCCAAGTTCCATCAGACCCAGCTGATCAACGACGCTGAATTCGCCCGCGCGAAAAAGGCACCGTTGGGCATCACGACCGCACCCGGCAGCTTGTCGGCCAACCGGTTCCCGGCCTATGTCGACCTGGTCCGCCGCCAGCTGGAGCGCGATTACCCGGCCGATGCGCTCCAGGGTGCCGGCCTGTCGGTCATGAGCGCCATGTCGCCGTCGGCCCAGGGTTACGCTGAAGGCGCGGTGGCCAAGACACTCAAGGCGCTGGACACCAGCAAGCGCCCGGCCCTGAACGCGGGCCTGGTCCTGACCGACGTCCATACCGGCGAGGTCCGCGCCGTGGTCGGCAGCCGCAACTTTGCCGAGCCCGGTTTCAACCGCGCGATCGAGGCGCAGCGTCCGGTCGGCTCGTTGATCAAGCCCTTCGTGTACCTGCTGGCGCTGGCCCAGCCCGGACGCTGGTCGCTGGCCAGTTATGTCAGCGACGGCCCCGTCACTGTCACGTTGGACAACGGCAAGCGCTGGAGTCCGGGCAACTCGGACAACCGCAGCCACGGCACGGTGCGTCTGATCGATGCGTTGGCGCATTCATGGAACCAGGCCACGGTGCGTGTCGGCATGGAGGTCAAGCCCGAGCGCATCGCCAACCTCATCCATACATTGGCCGGCATCGAAGCCGACCCCAATCCGTCGTTGATCCTGGGTTCGCTGGACCAGAGCCCGTATGCAATGGCGCAGCTGTTCCAGTTCCTGGCCTCCGATGGCGAGATCCAACCGTTGCACGCGGTGCGTGGCGTGATCGACCACGACGGCAAGGTCGTCAACCGTTACGACAAGGCCCCGGCGCCGGCACAGGAAGGCGACGCCATCGCCGCGCGGCTGGTCACGCTGGCCGCGCAGCACACGGTCACCAGCGGCACCGCGCGCCAACTCGTCGCCGATGGCCTGGGCCGCCTGCATGCCGCCGGCAAGACCGGTACCAGCAACGACAGCCGCGACAGCTGGTTTGCCGGCTGGACGGGCGATCACCTGGCGGTGATCTGGGTCGGCAACGACCAGAACAAGCCGACGGGCCTGTATGGCGCCACCGGCGCGATGCGGGTGTGGTCGGGCATCTTCAGCAAGTTGCCCACGGCGCCTTTGCAGGTGTCGGACAAGGGGCTGGACTGGCAATGGGTGGTGCAATCCAACAGCACCGACGCCGGTTGCCCGGGGGCGCAACGTTTTGCCTTCGTGGCGGGATTCGCGCCGGCGTACCAGCCTTGCGTGTATTCCGATCCGGATGCCTACGGCCAGCAGGGCCAGCCGCAAGAGCAAGAGCGTCGCAGCTGGCGTGACTGGTTTGGCTGGGGTCGGCGTGACGAGCAGGAGCAACCGCAACCGCAATCGCAAGAGCAACCCACGCAGGACAACCAGCGATGAGCGCAGGGATTACCCGGTCGGGCCCGCGCTCGATCGCATCGCGCACGGGAGTACGCGGACGCGGGCTCGTGTCGATCCTGGCCGTGGCCATGTTGTCCGCCTGTGCAAGCCAGCCGGTACCCGCTCCACCCACACCGCTGACCCAGGCAACCCCGGAGGCGATGGTCGCTGCGATCCGCGCCAGCGCCGCAGGCGACAGCGACAGCGAGCTGACCGTGCGGCCGTTGCGCGACCCGATGGTCGAAGACCTGCGCGAGGATGCCCTGCAGCTGGAAAGTCGCCAGGAGTATGCCCAGGCCGCAGCTGCTCTGGACCAGGCACTGGGCATCACCCCGGACGACCCGGCGCTGCTGCAGGAGCGCGCCGAGGCAGCGATCCTGCAACACCAGTTCGACCAGGCCGAGAGCCTGGCACGACGCGCATTCGGGCTGGGTGCCCAGGTCGGTCCGTTGTGTCGCCGCCACTGGGCCACGGTCCGGTTTGCGCGATTGATGGCGACCGATGCCACCGGCGCGCAGGACGCGCAGACCAAGCTGGCGGCCTGCAAGGTCGATGGCCCCAATCGGTTTTGAGGCCGTGCTACTGACATGTCGGACCTGACCGAGCGCAGCCGCGTAGCCCTGGCCGAAGGCGGCGCATTGGCCGAAGCCACGCCAGCCTTCGTGCCGCGCCCCTCGCAGCAACGGCTGGCTGTCGCCATTGCCGATGCCTTCGAGCAACGCGCCGAACTGCTGGCCGAAGCCGGCACCGGCACCGGCAAGACCTTTGCGTACCTGGTGCCGGTGTTGCTGTCCGGGCGCAAGACCATCATCTCGACCGGTACCCGTGCGCTGCAGGACCAGCTGTACCACCGCGATTTGCCGCGCGTGCGCGATGCGCTGGGTATCGGCATCAAGTCGGCCTTGTTGAAAGGCCGCGCCAATTACCTGTGCCTGTATCGGATGGAGCAGGCCAAGGGCGACCCGCAACTTGCCAAGGGGATGTTCGCCTCGCGTGCGCAGGCTGCGTTGTTCCAGCGCATCGTCACCTGGGGCGGTCGCACGCGCATGGGCGACATGTCGGAGGTCGAGGCGCTACCCGAGGACTCGCCGCTCCTGCCGATGGTGACCAGCACCGCCGAGAATTGCCTGGGCAACGAGTGCCCGTTCTGGGACGAGTGCTTTGTCGTCAAGGCGCGGCAACGTGCACAGTCGGCCGACCTGGTGGTGGTCAACCACCACCTGCTGCTGGCAGACCTGGCCCTCAAGCAGGAAGGTTTTGGTGAGATCCTGCCCGGTGCGCAGGCGTTCGTGGTCGATGAGGCGCACCAGTTGCCTGAACTGGCCGCGCAGTTTTTCGGCGAAGGATTGGGTGCGCGACCGTTGGTGGAGCTTGCGCGCGACAGTCTTCGCGAGTGCAAGGACGTGCCTGCGTCGCTGGCAAACGTGCAGGCGCCGGCACAGGAACTGGAAACCGCCACCCGCGCATTGCGTGCTGCCATGGAATCCTTGCCGGTGCGCGGAACGCGGCCACGGGCATTGCAGATCGATGCGGTGCATGACGCTTTCGACGCACTGGGCAATGCGCTGGCAACACTGACGGCGACGCTGGAGCCGTTGCGTGAAGCCTCCCCGGGATTCGATGGATGCCATGCGCGCGCACGGGATTTCGCGACGCGATTGTCGCGCTGGCTCGGCAAGGAAAAGGGTGAGGGAAGGGATGAGGAAAAGGGGTCAGGGTCACTTTCCCGTCCCTCTGGTCTTGATGGCGAAGACTCCTTTCCTGAAGGTGACTTTGACTCGCTTGCTGCACCCATCGACGACGACGTCCGCTGGTACGAGCTGACCCCGCGCGGTTTCCGCCTGCAACGCACGCCACTGGATGTCTCCGGGCCATTGCGTGCCCACCGCGAGCAATCACGCGCGGCGTGGATCTTCACCTCGGCGACGCTGGCCGTATCGGGTCGTTTCGACCACATCGCCACGCGCCTGGGGCTGGATGCGCCGGAAACCTTGTTGGAGCCCAGTCCCTTCGACTGGAATGCGCAGGCGTTGTGCTACCTGCCCAAAGGCCTGCCCGAACCGATGTCGCGCGACTACACCAACGCATTGGTCGAGGCGTTGTTGCCGGTACTGCAAGCCTCGGCAGGGCGTGCGTTCCTGCTGTTCGCATCGCATCGCGCGTTGCGGCTGGCCGCCGATCTGTTGCGCGATGGTCCGTGGCCGCTGTTCGTGCAGGGCGAGGCACCACGCAACGCATTGCTGGAGCGATTCCGCGAATCCGGCAATGGCGTGCTGCTGGGCGCGGCCAGTTTCCGAGAAGGCGTGGACGTGGTCGGCGCAGCGTTGAGCGTCGTGGTGATCGACAAGCTCCCATTCGCCGCACCGGATGACCCGGTCTTCGAAGCCCGCCTGCAAGCCGTGCGCCGCGCCGGCGGCAACCCGTTCCGTGACGAACAACTGCCGCAAGCGGTGATCGCGCTCAAGCAGGGTGCCGGCCGTTTGATCCGCAGCGAGCGCGACCGTGGCGTGTTGGTGTTGTGCGATCCAAGGTTGCTCGGCAAGAGCTATGGCCGCGTATTCATGGACTCGTTGCCGCCCTTGCCCAGGACGCGGGAGATCGAAGATGTACAGGCGTTCTTTACCGATGAGTCAACGTAGGAGCGGCTTCAGCCGCGAGCTCTTGATCCTGCTTTGGCTGTTGCTTTTATTGTAGGAGCGACGTAAGTCGCGATTGGGTTTCGTCGAAACATTCAATCGCGACTTACGTCGCTCCTACAAAAAGCTAAAAGCAAGATCAAGAGCTCGCGGCTGAAGCCGCTCCTACAGTCTGCGATCTGGACTGCCGTAAACTGGGTTAGATGAAACTCCTCGCCTTCGAAACCGCCACTGAAGCCTGCTCCGTCGCCCTCTGGATCGACGGCGAGGTACGCGAACGCTTCGAGGTCGCCCCACGCCGCCATGCCGAACTGGCATTGCCATGGGCGCAGGAGTTGCTGGCCGATGCCGGCATCGCCAAGTCGCAACTCGACGCGATCGCGGTCGGCCGGGGTCCCGGGGCATTCACCGGCGTCCGCCTGGCCATCGCGATCGCACAGGGGATCGCGTTGGCGCTGGACAAGCCCGTGGTGCCGGTGTCGACACTGGCCATCCTGGCCAGCCGCGCCAGCGCAGCGCACGTGATCGCCGCGATCGACGCGCGCATGGGCGAGGTTTACATGGGCGCATTCGCCCGTGATGGTGATGTGCTGGTCGCTTGCATGGACGAAGTGGTCGTCGATCCGCATCACGCGGTCCTCCCGGCAGTGACACCGTCGGCCGACGGAGTTGACCCGTCCTGGCATGGTGTCGGCACCGGCTTCGCCGCGGTTGAAGCTGCATTGGTTGCGCGACTGGGTACGCACGCATCAAACATCGATGCAGCGGCATTGCCGCACGCGGCCGATCTTGCGCGCCTGGCGGTACGGGCCTTCGGCCGTGGCGAGGCCGTGGCGCCGGAGCGGGCCGAACCGGCCTACCTGCGCAACGACGTCGCGATGACGTTGAAGCAGCAAAGGCAGTTGCGTGCAGCCCGTACGCCTTGAACCGGCGTGAGTTGAACGTTGTGCGCCCCATGCGGCCGGTTGGTATCCCTGGGTGGGCCCATCAACGATCGTCGTGCAAGGAGCCACTGGGCAGGAACAACCATGTGCGAGTGACATGCAGGACGTCGATGTTTTCCGATGTGCGAGGAAGCGGTGGATACGGCTCTGCCAGTCTGGCGATCCGCAATGCCGCCGAATCCAGCAGCTGGCTGCCGCTGGACTGGACGATGTCGGCGCGCTCGACCGAGCCGTCCCGGCGGATCGCCACGCTGATCACCAGCTCGCCGGCCAGGCCGCGCTGCCGTGCCTCGTCGGGATAGTTGAGGTTGCCGATGCGTTCCACCCGATCGACCCAGGCGCGCAGGTAGCCCGCCCAAGCGTATTCCTTGGTGCTGGCGGAAACGAACTTGCGCTTGGGACGCTTGGCATAGCGCTCGGACTGCAGGTGGATCTCGGCGGCCAGCCGCGCCATCGCGATGTCGCGGTCGATGCGCTGTTGGCCCGGCGGCAGCGAGACCGGTGCGGGCACCGTGGTGGCCTCCGGCGAGGGCACCGACGTACGTCCCGTGGTGCTGCTGACGATGCGCGCCCGTGGTGGCGGTTGCGGGGACGGCGATTGCGCTCGCAGCTCTCGTGCGGCGAGGCCGTCGTCGGGCTTGGCCACCAGGCCGGTCTGCGAGTCGCGTGGACGCGTGCTTTTTTCGCTTTCGCCGCCACCCTGGTTGTTGGCCTGGGCTAGAAAGTCGGCTTGTTCCGGGCTCAGCGCGGTCTGGGTCCGCGTCAGGATCACGTCCAGCGTTGGCACGACCGGCGCGGCATCACTCAGCACGAAGCCCACACCCAGGATCAGCATCCCGTGTAGCAGCAGCGACAGCACCACGGTCGCGCTGAGGCGTTGGCCAGGGCCGATGGTGGGGGGGGCGGCGGTGGCGCTCACTTGTTGGTTTCGGGACCCGGGACCCGGGACCCGGGACCCGAAACGGTAGATTCCTTTCGCTCAATACCGGCTGTCGCGGTGCCGTCTGGTCCGGCGAACGGATTATTTCGCAACTCCCCCGTTCCCGGGACCCGGGTCCCGGGTCCCGCCTTCCCCTCGATCGCATCAAACAATTGTCCCGCGATATTGAGCCCGAACTGCGCATCCAGCTCACGGATGCAGGTCGGACTGGTGACGTTGACTTCGGTCAGGTAGTCACCGATCACGTCCAGGCCGACAAACAGCATGCCCCGGCGCTTCATTTCCGGGCCGACCTGGGCCGCGATCCAACGGTCGCGATCGCTCAAAGGCCGGCCTTCGCCGCGACCGCCGGTAGCCAGGTTGCCGCGAAACTCGTCACCCTGCGGGATCCGCGCCAGGCAGTAGTCGACCGGGGTGCCGTCGACCAGCAGGATGCGCTTGTCGCCTGCGGCGATTTCCGGCAGGTAGCGCTGCGCCATGGCCAGGTGCTGGCCACCTTGCGTCAGTGTTTCCAGGATCACGTTCAGGTTGGACTCGCCCTTGCTGGCGCGGAAGATCGAGCGCCCGCCCATGCCATCCAGCGGCTTGAGCACCGCCTCGCCATGTTCGGTGACGAAGGCCTTGAGCGCGGCATTGTCACGACTGACCAACGTCGGTGGGCAGCACTCCGGGAACAGGAGCGCCGCCAGTTTCTCGTTGAAATCACGCAAGCCCTGCGGGTCGTTGACGACCAGGGCGCCAGCCTGCTGGGCGATGCCCAGGATCTGGGTGTCATGGACATAATCGGCGTCGACGGGTGGGTCGCTGCGCATCAGGACCACGTCTCCGGAGCAAAATGCCCGCTGTGACGGCTGTCCCAGATCGTGCCATTGCCCCGGATCGTCCATGACTTCCAAAGGTGAAACCAGGGCCCGGGCCTGGCCCTGGGCCAGCGATAAACCACCCGGAAGCACGTAATGCAGCCTGTGGCCTCGGTTCTGGGCTTCCAGCAGCAAGGCGAAAGTCGAATCCTTGGCGATGCGGATGCTGCCGATCGGATCCATGACGACGACGATATCAAGCACAATATGACCTGTTCGCGGCACAATGCGACGCATGGTAGCAGGGGGTCGCGATCGATCCGGGGTCTTCGACCTCGTTCAGCGCCCTGTAACGCCAGATCAAAACTTGACAGTGTTGCCGCAGGCTGGGATATAAAGAGGTACGCAGCGGCGCCGGCACTCATGAAGCACCGCGCATAGGGGAATTGCATGACGCAAGACGACAGCCGCACCGGCAGCCTGGATGGCCTCCGCGTGATGGTCATCGACGACTCAAAGACGATCCGTCGGACCGCCGAGACGCTGCTCAAGCGTGAGGGTGCCGACGTGGTGACCGCGACTGACGGCTTTGAAGCGCTCTCCAAGATCGCCGACCACAAGCCCCAGATCATCTTCGTCGACATCATGATGCCGCGCCTGGACGGCTACCAGACCTGTGCGCTGATCAAGAACAACCAGGTGTTCAAGTCGACGCCCGTGATCATGCTGTCTTCAAAGGATGGTCTGTTCGACAAGGCGCGCGGCCGCATCGTCGGCTCGCAGCAATACGTCACCAAACCATTCACGCGCGAGGAGCTCCTCGACGCGATCCGCAAGCACGTCAACGTCTGACCGGGGGGGCAGGCATTCCATGGCACGCATTCTCCTGATTGAAGATTCACCCACCGACACCGCGGTGCTGACCCAGCTGCTGGAGCGCAATGGCCACCAGGTCATCACATCCGGCAGCGCCGAGGATGGCATCGAAGTCTGCAAGCGCGAGCTGCCTGACCTGGTGTTGATGGATGTGGTGTTGCCCGGCATGAACGGCTTCCAGGCCACGCGTGCGTTGACCCGCGGCGAGACGACCAAGTCGATCCCCGTGCTGATCGTCAGCACCAAGGGCATGGACACCGATCGCAGCTGGGGCATGCGCCAGGGCGCGAAGGACTACATCGTCAAGCCGCCTGATGAGGATGCACTCGTGGCCCGCATCAGCGAATTGCTGGGTTAACCGATGGCCCGCCGTCGCCGCCATTCAAAGAATGCCAAGCCGGATGTCGCCAAGAGCGACTCCGCAAAGCGCGAAGCCGTCAGCAGCAGCGCCGCTCAAGACGACGTCGCTAGAGACGATGCGTCCAAGGGCGATGCAGTGGAAGACGCTGCCGCACCTGCCGAGGCGGGGGAGGCCGGGAAGGTCGATCCACCACCCGTGGCACCTGCAAGAAAGCCGCGCCCCGCGCCCAAGGGCGCACGCAATGCGTTTGACATCCTCACCGAATACGAAGCCAGCAGCCTGGCCCACGTCGCCGGTTTGCCCGAGCAGCTGGACGCGCCGGGTCTCTGGCGTGGCGTCGGTTACCGGGTCGGCCATAAACGGTTGGCATCTGGTTTCGACGAAGTCGGCGAGATCCTGCCGATGCCGCCAGTGACGCCCGTGCCCGGCGCGCAGCCCTGGATGCTGGGTGTGGCCAATATCCGTGGCAACCTGCTGCCGATCGTCGATCTCAAGCAGTTCCTGGAAGGCGAACGCACCGTGCTGACCGAGAGCCAGCGCGTGTTGATCGTGCATCAACCCGGCGGCGACGTCGCGGTGACGATCGACGAGTTGTATGGCCAACGCAGTTTCCAGGACGGGCAGCAGCAACCCAAGGACGACAGCCCGCAGTTCGAAGGGCGCTACTCACACTTCATCGACCGGGTCTATCGCCTGGCCGACGACTCCTGGGGCGTTTTCAGTCTGGAACGGCTGGCACGCACTCCTGAATTCAGACAAGCCGCCGCCTGAAGCGGCGCATCGCAAACTAAGGTCGAGGTCGAACCATGAGCACTGTAATGGACAACGTAGCTGGCAAGGGCCGCAATATCGGCTCCAACATCTGGATCGCCTTGCTGGTCGTGTCGTTGATCGTCTTCGGCGCCAACACCTACTACTCGATCCGCAAGGCTTCCTTGTTCGGTGGTGCCAGTACATCGGCTTCCAACTTGCAGGTGAACTCGCAGCGACTGGCCAACCAGGGCCGCGAGGCGGTCGGAGGCAATGCCGATTCGTTCGCCGCGTTCAAGACGACCAAGCAGCAGATCGAAGGCGATATCAAGTCGCTCAACGACAACTTCGGCGACAACCCCGCAGTGGCCGGCCCGATCAAGAGTGTCACCGACACCTGGGCGCCGCTGGCACAGAACGCCGACCAGGTGATCGCTTCGCAGAAAGCGGTGCTCGGCCTGGCCGGCAACGCCGAGCGTTTCGTCCAGCAGGTGCCGCAGCTGCAGGCGCAGATGGACGAAGTGGTGCGTGCGATGCTGGCCAACGGATCGCCGTCATCGCAGGTCTACCTGGCAGTGCGCGAAGGCATCCTGGCCGCGACCATGGCGCGTCGTGTCGCCGAGATCCAGGCCGGTGGCGCAGGTGCGTCGATGGCGGGCGATGCGCTGGGACGAGATGCCGGCGTGTTCGGCCAGGTGCTCCAGGGTTTTCGTGAAGGCGGGGCCGGTGAAGCCCAGCGCGTGACGTCGACCTCGGCCCAGGCCTCGTTGAACCAGGCCAATGCCCTGTGGGTCGAGATGAAGAAGGATCTCGACGCGATCCTTGGCACTTCACAGACCCTGTTCAAGGCACAAGCGGCCGCCGGTGCCATCGCCAACGGCTCGGACAAGCTGCTGGCCCAGAGCGAAGGCCTGTTCAGTGCCCTGACGTCTTTCGGCTCGATCAAGGACACCAGCATCATCGGTGGCGTCTGGGTCAGCATCATTTCCGGCGTCATGGCGCTGCTGTCGATCGTCGGCCTGTTGTTCAGCCTGGGTCGCGCCAACCGCGTGCGGTACCAGACCACCAAGGAACTCAACGACCGGAACCAGGAGGCGATCATGCGCCTGCTGGACGAAATGGGCTCGCTGGCTGAAGGCGACCTGACGGTCAAGGCGACCGTCACCGAGGACATGACCGGCGCGATCGCGGACTCGATCAATTTCGCGGTCGAGCAGCTGCGCAGCCTGGTGCAGACGATTACCGATACGTCAGTGCAGGTGGCGTCCAGTGCACAGGAAACGCAGTCCACCGCGATGCACCTGGCAGAGGCCGCCGAGCATCAGGAACAGGAAATCAACTCGGCTTCCAGCCGCATCACCGAAATCGCGACCAGCATCAACCAGGTGTCCAAGAACTCCGCCGAGTCGGCCGAGGTGGCGCAACGCTCGGTGCAGATCGCGACCAACGGCGCCGGCATCGTGCGCCAGACGATCGCCGGCATGGACTCGATCCGCGGGCAGATCCAGGAAACCTCCAAGCGCATCAAGCGACTGGGCGAAAGCTCGCAGGAAATCGGCTCCATCGTTGAGCTGATCAACGACATTTCCGAGCAGACCAACATCCTGGCGCTCAACGCGGCCATCCAGGCGGCATCGGCCGGTGAGGCGGGCCGAGGGTTCGCGGTCGTGGCCGATGAAGTGCAGCGACTCGCCGAGCGTTCTTCCAATGCGACCAAGCGTATCGAATCGCTGGTGCAGACCATTCAGGCCGATACCAACGAGGCGGTCAGCTCGATGGAACAGACGACGTCCGAAGTGGTCGCCGGTGCACGACTGGCCGAGGACGCAGGTACCGCACTGGGCGAGATCGAAAAGGTGTCGTCGGATTTGTCCGGTTTGATTCAGGGCATTTCGGTCGCGGCGCAGGAGCAGACCAGCGCGGCCTCCACCATCACCGAGACCATGAACACGATCCAGTCGATCACCAAGCAGACCTCGCAGGGTGCCAACCAGACCGCCGAGTCGATTGGCAACCTGGCGCAATTGGCTGCCGATCTACGACGCTCGGTCGCCGACTTCAAGCTGCCGGCCTGAGCGCAGGGATCGTAGACGCGATGAAGTCGATGCGCATGTCCATACCCGCACGCCTGCCAGCACGCTTGCCTGCTTGCCGTTCGCGGCGACTGCCGCCGTCAAGCGGACCGCGGGCACGTTCACTCCGATCGCGCGGTGATGCACGATGACCACGGCGCTGCGTGACGCAATCGACTACACCGCACTGGGCTGGGTCAAGCCGGAACTGGACGAGACCTTGCGCCAGGCGCGGGTCGAGATCGAGGCGTTTGCCGAAGACCCCACCGACGCCAGCCGGATGCGCTTCTGCGCCAGTTACCTGCACCAAGTGCAGGGCACGCTGCGCATGGTCGAGTTGTACGCCCCGGCGATGGTGGCAGAGGAGATGGAGTTGCTCGCCCTGTCGTTGATCGATGGCGACAGCGACATGCGTGACGAGAGCTGCAGCACGCTGATGCGGGGCGTGGTGCTGCTGCCTGATTACCTGGAGCGTTTGCAGGGCGGGCACAAGGACATCCCGATCGTGTTGCTGCCTCTGCTCAATGAGTTGCGCGCGGCGCGCGGCGAACAGGGCCTCAACGAAAGTGTCCTGTTCGCCCCCGACCTGCAAAAGCCATTGCCTGACGCGGTCAACACCGATGCCGCGCCGCCACGAAAGGAGCGTGACGCCAAGGCCGCGCCGTTGCTGTCCCAGTTGCACGAAGCACTGGACGACTGGCCGGAGCAGGGCGCGCCGCAGTCCGCATCAGACCTGGCCAGCGCCATCGACGGCTTGGTTGCACAGGCTGGCGAAGAAGCCGGCCGCCGCATGTTGTGGGTTGCCGGCTGCGTGGCTGCGGCTTTGCGCGACGACGCCTTGTCGCCAAGCCCAGGCCTGCGCCAGGCATTCATCAGTGTCGAGCGCGAGACCAAGCGCCTGTTCGAGGACGACGGTTTCGGCATGCCGACCGAGGCCGCCGCGCAGGAACCGACCCGCCAACTGCTCTACCACGTCGCCCATGCCAACGGCGCGCATCCCGCGCTGCAGGAACTGCGCGACACCTTCGACCTGAGCACGCAAGCGCCCAGCGAATCCGAACTCGAACACGCCAAGGGCAGCATCAGTGGCCGCAACCGCGCGCTGCTGGACACGGTTTCGGCCGCGCTCAAGGAAGACCTGCTGCGCATCAAGGATGCGCTCGACCTGCATCTGCGCAGTGGCGTTACCGATATCAGCGGACTCAAACCACAAGTCGAGGCCTTGGCGCGTGTCGCCGACACCCTGGGCATGCTTGGCCTGGGCGTGGCCCGCAATGTCGTGCAGCAACAGCGCGACACGATGGCCGCCATGGTCCATGGCGACAGCAGTGCCGATGAAGGCGCGTTGCTGGATGTCGCCGGTGCGCTGCTTTACGTCGACGCCTCGCTGGACGAGCAGGTTGCCCGCCTGGGCGGCGCAGACTCCGGGGATGGGGAAGACCTGCTGGCGAGCGAGTCGCGCAAGGTGTTGGAAGTGCTGGTGCGCGAAGCGATCGCCAATTTCGCTGATGCGCGCCAGGCATTCGTCGCCTTCGTCGAGACCAGCTGGGACCATGATGAACTGGTCGAAGTCCCGCGATTGCTGGATGAAGTGTCCGGCGCACTGAAGATACTGGAGCTGCCGTTGCCGGCCGATTACCTGGCTGGCGTACGGATGTTCGCCGAGCGTGAGTTGATTGCGCGTCGACGCGTGCCCAATGGCCGCCAGCTCGACACACTGGCCGATGCACTGGCCAGCATGGAGTACTACCTGGAGGCGTTGAGCGAGCACCGCCCCAACCGCGACGAGATCCTCGACATCACCCGCAATGGACTGGAATCGCTGGGTTACTGGCCGTTGCCGGACGTCGAGCCGGCAGCATCAGCATCCCACGCCGTGGCCACGCCAGCGCTGGAAGACGAAGCGCTCGAATTTGGCGACCACGACACGGACGCCATGAGCGGGACCGAAGTCGAAGCGGTCGCGATGGGCGTGGATACGTCCATGCAGTCCTCGGAACCTGCAACGCCTGTTGAGTCGCCAGCACCTGCAGCGCATGCCCCGGCACCGGTCGGTACGGACGGCCCCGGTGGCTTTGAGGTCACCGGCGACGAAATCGACGACGAGATCCGGGAGGTCTTCCTCGAGGAGTTCGAAGAGGAAATCGACAACCTCGGCACGATGCTGCCTCCATGGCGCGCGAATTTCGAGAATCTGGAAAACCTGCGGCCGATCCGTCGGGTCTTCCACACCCTCAAGGGCAGCGGCCGGCTGGTCGGTGCCAAGACCCTGGGCGAGTTCGCCTGGAAAACCGAGAACATGCTCAATCGCGTGCTCGACAATTCGCGCCCCGCCACGGCGGCTGTGGTAGCGATGGTCGACCAGGCGTTCTATACGTTGCCACAATTGCATGCCGCATTGCGCGGCGAAGGCGGCATCTCGGCCGACCTGCCAGGCCTGGAGGCCATCGCCGACCGCATCGCCGCTGGTGAGGAAGTGTTTTATACCGCCCCCGTCGCGGATGGCGAGCCCGCTGAGGTGGAAGCCAAGCCAGCGGGCACGGACGACACCATCAGCGGTGACGCCACGCTCGACGATGGCACGCTCGACGACGGCACCGTACCGACCTCGGTCGATCCGGTGCTGCTGGAAATCCTGGGCGCCGAGGTCGGCGGCCATCTGGATACGATCGAACAATGGATTGCATCGGCGCGTGCCGCGCCGGCTGCGGCCAATGATGGCCTGTTGCGCGCGATCCACACCATGAATGGCGCGTTTGCAATGACCGAGGTGCCGTCGATCACCGACGCGCTGACCCCTGCCGAGGCCTACGTCAAGCGTTTACTGGCCGCGCGCCTGGATGCGACGCCAGAAGGTGTCGATGCACTCGCTGAGCTGGCCGAAAAGGTGCATGCCACGATCACGGCACTCAATGGCCCGTCGCCGCGAGTCTCACGTTGCGACGCGCTGGGCCAGCGTCTGGCAGCATTGCGCGACAGCCTGCCGGAAGCCGCGTTGCGCCTGGACGAAGTCATTGCAACCACACCGGTCGATCCATCGCAGGAAGGCCACATCACCGAAGCGGAGCTTGGCGCGGTCGACATGACGGCGTATGCCGGGCTGGACGAGGGTGCAGCGCAGGAAGAAGCTGCCACGCGGGCTTCCGCGCTTGAACAAGCAGAGCGCATCGAAGCCGAACGTCTGGAAGCCGAACGCGCCGAAGCCGAACGCGCCGAAGCCGAACGCGCCGAAGCCGAGCGCACCGAAGCCGAACGTGCCCAAGCCGAACGTGCCGAAGCCGAACGTGCCGAAGCCGAACGTGCCGAAGCCGAACGTGCCGAAGCCGAGCGTGCCGAAGCCGAGCGTGCCGAAGCCGAACGTGTCGAAGCCGAGCGTGTCGAAGCCGAGCGTGCCGAAGCCGAACGCGCCGAAGCCGAACGTGCCGAAGCCGAACGTGCCGAAGCCGAGCGTGCCGAAGCCGAGCGTGCCGAAGCCGAGCGCACCGAAGCCGAACGTGCCGAAGCCGAGCGCACCGAAGCCGAACGTGCTGAAGCCGAACGTGTCGAAGCCGAGCGTGCCGAAGCCGAGCGTGCCGAAGCCGAACGTGCTGAAGCCGAGCGCGCCGAAGCCGAGCGCACCGAAGCCGAGCGTGCCGAAGCCGAGCGTGCCGAAGCCGAGCGTGTCGAAGCCGAGCGTGTCGAAGCCGAGCGTGCCGAAGCCGAGCGCACCGAAGCCGAGCGTGCCGAAGCCGAGCGTGCCGAAGCCGAACGTGTCGAAGCCGAACGTGTCGAAGCCGAACGTGTCGAAGCCGAACGTGCCGAAGCCGAACGTGCCGAAGCCGAACGTGCCGAAGCCGAGCGCGTCACAGTTGAACGCCTTGCCGCCGAGCGCGCTGAAGCCGAGCGTGCGGAAGCCGAGCGCGCCGAAGCCGAACGTGTCGAAGCCGAGCGCTTGGAAGCCGAACGTCTCGAAGTCGAACGCGCCGCGGCCGAGCTGCTCAAGCAAACGACGGCCTCGAGCGAAGACCCCGATGCGCCGCTCGATCTCACCGACCTGGATCCGGAGCTTGTCGACATCTTCGTCGAGGAGTGCGTGGACCTGCTCGACCACTCCGACGGTCTGCTGGCGCAATTGCGCGATGCCCCGGACGATCGCGAACTCCTCGTCGGCCTCCAGCGCGACCTGCACACGCTCAAGGGCGGCGCCCGCATGGCCGGCATCATGGCCGTGGGCGAGTTGGGCCACGTCATGGAGTCGCTGCTCGAAGCGGTTGTCGAGCAACGCGCCGAACTCGGCCAGGACGGCGTCCCGCTGCTCGAGCGGGGTATCGACCGACTGCACGCGATGGTCACGCGCGTCGGCGCGCGCCACGCCATCGGCATGCCCGCAGGACTGATCGCCGAATACGAAACACGCGTGGGTGGGCGCCAGCGACTGAAAGCCGACGCTGATGATGCGCTTGCTGCAAGTGCCATTGGGACGGGGGATGTCGAGGCAGGTGGTGCCGAGGCGGCTTCCAAGGCACGTCCTGTCGAGACGACTGGCAGCGGGGCCGGTGTGCCAGGAGCCTCGGGCACCCGTGGTGACCTCAAGCCGCTGTCGGCACCGATCGGTGAAGCCCCGCTCGCCGATGACGACGACATCAGCGTGCGTGCGCCGCAGGAGCAGGTGCGCATCCGCGCCGACCTGCTCGACCGCCTGGTCAACTACGCAGGCGAGGTGGCGATCTATCGTTCGCGACTGGAGCAGCAGTTGGGTGCGTTCCGTGGCGCCATGGGCGAAATGGAGCAGACCAACTTCCGTCTACGCGACCAGCTACGCCGTCTCGACGCCGAGACCGAGGCGCAGATCATCGCTCGCTACCAGCGCGAGAACGAGAACGACAACGAGACCTTCGATCCGCTCGAGCTCGATCGCTTCTCGACCCTGCAGCAGCTTTCGCGTGGCTTGGCCGAGTCGGCCAACGATCTGGTCAGCCTCCAGAGTTCGATGGAAGACTTCACGCGACAGTACGAAACCCTGTTGCTGCAACAATCGCGCGTCAGTTCCGAACTGCAGGAAGGCCTCATGCGCACGCGCATGGTGCCGTTCGAGGCACTGGTACCACGTTTGCGCCGCGTCATCCGCCAGGCTTCGACCGACACTGGCAAGTCGGTGCAGCTGAAACTGGAAGGTGCGCAGGGCGAACTTGATCGCAACGTCCTGGAGCGCATGACCGCGCCGCTGGAGCACATGCTGCGCAATGCCGTCGCGCATGGCCTGGAAACACCGGCCGCACGCAATAAGGCAAACAAGTCCGAAGAAGGCGAGGTCCGCGTCGCAGTCCGCCGTGAAGGCTCGGAAGTGGTGCTGGAAGTCGGTGACGACGGTGGCGGCCTCAATCGCGATGCGATCCGCAAGCGCGCGACCGAGCGCGGCCTGATCCGCGAAGATGCCGACCTGGCCGATAGCGCGCTGGATGCGCTGATCTTCGAGCCCGGATTCTCGACCGTCGAAGAAGTCAGCCGCCTGGCAGGCCGCGGCGTCGGCATGGACGTGGTCGCCAGCGAGGTCCGCCAGCTCGGCGGCACCCTGGATATCCATACCACCGCCGGCAAGGGCACGACTTTCGTACTGCGCTTGCCGCAGACCTTGGCCGTTACCCAGGCCGTGTTCGTACGCATCGGCGAGACCAACTTCGCTGTACCGATCGCATCGGTCAGCGGCGTTGGCCGGATTACCCGCGAGGAGCTCGAAAACGCCGACGCCACCTATGCCTACGGTGGCGACGAATACACACTCCACGACCTGGGCCTACTGCTGGGCCACGGTGCGGCGAAGGCCGAAGGCCAGCTGCAGATGCCGCTGCTGCTGATCCGGTCCGGCGAGATGCGCATCGCGGTCGCGGTCGACCAGGTCGTCGGCAACCGCGAAATCGTGGTCAAGCCGGTCGGCCCGCAGGTCGCCTCGATCCCGGGCATCTTTGGTGCCACCGTGATGGGCGACGGCAGCGTCGTCGTCATCCTCGACGTAGCCCCGCTGGTGCGCCGCCGTGCCGCGCTGCCCGCGGACATCGCACCGGCACCGGCGGTCGAGGCGCGCAGGGTGCCCCTGGTGATGGTGGTCGACGACTCGATCACGATGCGCAAGGTCACAGGACGCATCCTGGAGCGCCACAATTTCGAAGTCGGCACCGCGAGGGACGGCATCGATGCACTCGAGCGCATGGCCGAGCGCGTGCCCGACCTGATGCTGCTGGATGTGGAAATGCCACGCATGGATGGCTACGAATTGGCCACGACCATGCGCGCTGATCCGCGCATGCGTGATGTACCCATCATCATGATCACCTCGCGTACCGGAGAGAAACATCGCCAGCGCGCGCTGGAGATCGGCGTACAGCGTTACCTGGGCAAGCCATACCAGGAGCATGAACTGTTGCGCAATGTCTTCGAGCTGCTGGCGATGGAGCAGGCAGACCTGCCCAGTGGCGGCATGGAGCAGGGCAACGATGGCTGATTCGCGCCCGAGGGCTGCATTGCTGGCTCGCCCGGGGGTCGCATGCGAACGCTTGCAGGCGGCACTCCAGGAGGCCGGCGCCGACGTGGTGCTGGTCGCCGATCCGCTTGAGTCCACGCCCGAGGAGCTGCTCGCGGCGCAAGCCCAGGCAGTGCTGGTGGCACTGGAGCCCAGCGTGGAATCGGCATTGGAGAATTTTGAAGCCGTACTTGCCGATCCCGCAACGACGGTCATTTTTGATGAGTCCGAGCTGGCCGCGACCCGCGAAGGCTGGGACGCGGCACGCTGGGCCCGACATCTCGCTGCCAAGCTGCATCGCCATAACGATGTCTTGCCGCCCGGCCGCGAATCCGAATCGGGACTCGACCTGGATATCGAGGCCGGCCGGCTTGACCTGTATCAGCGACCGGAAGGCGATGGCGACCTGACCGGAGTCGCCGACGAAGCCGAGGGCATGGCAGTCGGTGTCCCGCGCGACGCGCTGGACGTGACGGCCCCGGTCAATTTCGACCCGGTTGCCGCGGAATCGGAGCCGATGCTGGTTGACCTGGACGAGGCCTTCGTGACGCCCCCGGAAGACGATGCAGCTTCGAGTGAACGCTTCCACAAGGACATGAGTGACCTGGAGCAGCGCACCTCCAAGCTGACACTGATGGATGCGTCACGTGATACCGCGCAGAGCCAGGGAGCCGTGGTGATCCTGGCCGGCATCGGCGGGCCAGATGCGGTGCGTCAGTTGCTGGGCGGCTTGCCGACGCGGTTTCCGCGGGCTGTCGTGATCCAGCAACGCCTTGATGGCGCACGCCACGACAAGCTCGTGCGACAAATGCAGCGCGCCACCGAGATGCCGGTAGTCTTGGCAGAAATCGGCAAGGACATCGAACCGGGCCACGTCTACATCCTGCCTTCCGAGATCAGCATTGTCGCGGGAGACGAAGGCCCCGCATTCTCCCCGGACCAGGGCGCGGCTGCATTTGCCGGCCTGCCTGCGGGCGACACCGCGATCATCCTGCTCAGCGGCAGCGATGCCGAGGCAGTCGATGCCGCGATGGCGCATGCGGCCCATGGTGCGCTGGTCGCCGGGCAGTCCCCTGAGGGCTGCTACGACGCTGCGGCCGCACAAGCACTGGTCGCACGCGGCGCCGAGACCGGCAGTCCGACCAACCTGGCCAAGTTGCTGGTGTCACGTTGGCCGGCATGAAGGAAGAACATTAATGAACGTATCTGCTGGCAATGACATCCGAGGCGTGCTGATCCAGGTTTCCGGCGCACGCCTGCTGCTGCCCAACGCCGTGATCGCCGAAGTGCTTTCGTTCGCCGATCCTGCTCCGGTCGAGAACGCTCCTGAATGGCTGCTGGGCCGCATCCGCTGGCGAGGTTGGCAGTTGCCACTGATCGCGTTTTCGCTGCTGGCCGGCATCGAGCACGAGAAAGGTGCCCTGTCCAACAAGGTTGCCGTGTTCAAGGCATTGGGTGGCGACCCAAAGGCACCTTATTTCGCGGTGCTGACCCAAGGCTTTCCCCGCCTGGTCACTGTCTCGCAGACCGCCCTGGTCGAAGGCGACAACGAGACCTTGCCCGAAGGCGTGCTTGCCCGCGTCACCCTCAACCAGGACGAGGCGTTGGTGCCTGACCTGGAAGGGATCGAGTTCAAGATCGGCGAGGCGCTGGCCGAGGCGGCGTAGCCAGCTGCGATCTGATCCCGGATTTCGCGTCTGCGAGCAAGCGTAGCGATTCCGACTCGTGTGCGGCCCGAGGACAAGTCCCCGTTGGTGGACTGCCAAAAACCGGGTCAGAGTCGACCTTCGTTCCAGATCATGTCCATGACGCACGGCGCCTGTGCTCGCAGGTGTTGTTGTTTACAGCCGGCGTCGGCCGGGCAAGCGCAGCGTACCCGGGTTTCAGCAAGGCAATGCCCCACGGTGCGGCCTTCCGCCTTACCCGCGCCACGGTAAAGATGGCGCGTGAAGCGCCAAGCTTGTCACGATGCGGGCCTGGTCGCTCGGGGTTCGAGTATTACGACATGTCGCCGTAGATGGCCTGCAACGCCGCGATCGCGGCGATACCTGCGGTTTCGGTACGCAACACGCGCGGCCCCAGCCGCACTGCCTGGAAGCTGGCCGCATGCAGCGCTTGGATGTCCTTCGTGGACCAGCCACCCTCCGGGCCGATCGCCAGGATGATCTCCCCGGGCCCGTCATCCGGCTGTTCCGCATGGAGCGCGTCGCCATGTGGCTGGAGTCCGGACCCGGCAAGTGGATCCAGCATCAAGCGCTTTGTCCCGGCGGACAACGATCGCAGTGCGTGGTCCAACATCGCGGGTGCAGATATAGTGGGCACGATGGCACGTCCCGATTGGCCGCAGGCCGAAACGACGACGCCCTGCCAATGGGCAAGGCGTTTGTCGATGCGATCACCGGATAGCTTGATTTCGCTGCGCTCGGAGGTCACTGGCACGAAGGCGACGACGCCCAACTCGGTGGCTTTCTGCAGGATCCAGTCCATCTTCTCGCCGCGTGCCAGTGATTGCAGCAGCGTGATACGCAACCGCGATTCGTTGTTCAGCATGCGGCGATCTAGGATATCGACTTCAGCGCTGCGCTTGCCGGTGGCGACGATCCGCGCGTCGTAGTCGTAACCATCGCCATTGAACAACACGCACGCATCGCCGGCGCTGGCCCGTAGCACGCGCAGCAGGTGTCCGGACGCTTGTTCGGACAAGGTCATGCGTTGCCCACTGGCCAGGGGTGCCTCGACGTACACGCGGGTTACACGCACGCGTTGATGGCCTCGTCGATCACGGCGCCGGTGGTCTCGGCCAGCAGGTCCAGCTCCGCATCGTTGATGCAGTAGGGCGGCATCCAGTAGACGATGTCGCCCAAGGGCCGCAGGACCACGCCACGTTGCAATGCAGCGCGATAGATATGCAGGCCGAGCCGCAGCGCCGGGTCGAAGGGGGTGCGCTTGTCGCCGTTGCGAGCCAGTTCGAAGGCGACGATCATGCCGGCCTGGCGCTGGTCGGCGACGTGGGCATGGGTGGCCAACGGTGCTGCCAACGCAGCCATGCGCGCGGCGGTGCCGCGGTTGCGCACGATCACGTCGTCCTTGTCGAAGATGTCCAGCGTTGCCAGCGCCGCGGCACACGCCAATGGGTTGCCGGTGTAGCTGTGGGAATGCAGGAAGGCACGCTCGCGTGAGTCGTCAAGGAACCCATCGTAGATCGACTGCGTTGCCAACACTGTCGCCAGCGGCAGGAAGCCGCCGGTCAGCCCCTTGGACAGGCACAGCAGGTCCGGCTGGATGCCTGCCTGTTCGCACACGAATAGTGTCCCGGTGCGGCCAAACCCGACCGCGATCTCGTCGGCGATCATGAACACGCCATGTGCATCGCACAGTTCGCGTGCCAGGCGCAGGTAGAGGGGATCATGCATGCGCATGCCACCGGCACACTGCACGCGCGGTTCGAGGATCAATGCGCAGATCTCGCCCGGATGCGCTTCGAACAACCTGCGCAATCCATCGGCGGCGCGTTCTGCGCATTGCTCCGGGGTTTCGCCGTCTTCGGCCTGGTAGGCGTCCGGTGACGGCGCGAACAAGGCCTCCGTAAGCAGTGGCGCATAGACCCGGCGATACAACGGCACGTCGCCGACCGCCAATGCGCCCAGGGTCTCTCCGTGGTAGCCGTTTTCAAGCGCCACGAACTTGGTGCGTCCCGTCTCGCCCCGGTTCCGGAACCAGTGGAAGGCCATCTTGAGCGCGACTTCAACGCCGGCCGAACCATTGTCGGCATAAAACACCTTGGCCAGCGGTTCACGCCCCTCCTCGCGTGGTGCCAGCGCCAACAGTTTTTCGGCAAGCTCGACCGCGGGCTCGTGGGAGAAGCCGGCCAGGATCACCTGCTCCAGCGACTGGGCCTGGCGGGCGATGGCCGCACCGATGCGCGGCTCGGCATGGCCAAATAGATTGGTCCACCAGCTCGAAACCGCATCCAGGTAGCGTTTTCCGTCATGACCGACCAGCCAGGCGCCTTCGCCGCGTGCTATCGGTATCAATGGCAGGCTATCGCGACGGCTGCCGGTGGTGTGTTCGCGCATCTGCGTGCACGGGTGCCAGACTACCTCCAAATCACGCCTGCGCCAGTCATCGGCAATGTTTTCTTCCGCGTCCGGTATCATCGTTGGTGCATGATTGTCATTTGCCATTGCCCTATTATCGCTCGCCTGGAAACTTCGCGCCGCCACGCTGGTCCGTGGCAAGCGTGCATGGGGCTGGCTTGCATGCGGCGCGCCTGCATGTGGCACGCCTGGGGGCAGCCGTGAGTGCGGATACGCCGCTGCAGCTGCCGACCATCCATGGCCTGACCGAGTACGAGGATGGGCCATACCGCATGGAGCGGATGGACCTGGAGTTCAGCAACGGCGAGCGTCGCCAGTACCAGCGCCTGCACAGTCGCGGCCATGGTGCGGTGATCGTGGTGCCACTGCTCGATGACGATACGGTCCTGTTGGTGCGTGAGTATGCAGCGGGCGTGCACCGTTACGAGCTGGGCCTGGTCCAGGGACGTATCGATACCGGTGAGAGCGCGCTGCAGGCCGCCAACCGCGAGCTGCAGGAGGAGGCAGGTTACGCTGCGCGCGCGCTGCACCCACTGCGGGCACTGACGTTGTCGCCGTACTACATGAGCCACCAGGCCGATGTCGTCGTGGCGCGCGACCTGTATCCCAGCCGCTTGCCGGGCGACGAGCCTGAACAACTGGACGTGGTTCCGTGGAAGTTGGATGCGCTGCACGAGTTGATCCTGCGCGAGGATTTTTCTGATGGCCGCTGTATCGCGGCCTTGTTCATTACCCGGGAGTGGTTGCGGCATGGCATTGGATGACATCGGCAGCAACGGCATGCATGCACTGCGAGAGGGCATCATTGCGATCGCGCGCGATGCCGCGGTCGAAATCCTGAAGATCTACGACAGCGACTTCGCGGTCCAACACAAGGACGACAAGTCGCCGCTCACCGCTGCAGACCTGGCCGCCCATCGTTGCATCGTCGCCGGTTTGCAGGTATTGACGCCGGACATCCCGGTGCTGTCGGAAGAATCGGCCGAGCTGCCCACGGCAACGCGACGCAGTTGGTCGCGGATGTGGCTGGTCGATCCGCTCGACGGCACCCGTGAGTTCGTCAAGCGCAATGGCGAGTTCACCGTCAATATCGTGCTGATCGACGATGGCGCGCCGGTGCTGGGCGTGGTCCAGGCACCGGTGACGGGCGTCGTGTGGCATGGGCAGCTGGGACGCGGTGCATACCGGCGCGAGGGCGATGTCGACGTCGCATTGCATACGCGCAAGCCAGCGACATCGCCGCTGCGTGTGGCTGCCAGTCGCTCGCACCGCAATCCACGCACGCAGGCACTGATGGAGCGCATGGGGCAGACAGAGTCGATGGCGTTGGGCTCGTCGCTGAAGTTCTGCCGCTTGGCCGAGGGCGGCATGGATGTGTATCCGCGATTCGGACCGACCAGCGAATGGGATACCGGTGCCGGACAGTGCGTACTGGAAGCCGCGGGTGGCGTCGTGATCGATCCACGTGGCAGGCCGCTACGCTACAACCAACGCGACACGATCCTCAACGGCGATTTCTTCGCGCTGGGTGATCCCGGCCTGCCGTGGCGCGAATGGCTGTAGGAGCGGCTTTTTTGTAGGAGCGGCTTCAGCCGCGAGCTCTTGGTCTTGGTTCGGATTCTTGTAGGAGTGGTGGCGGCATGCCGTCACCGGTAAGTCGCGATGGTTTTCCGGGACGCCTGATCGCAACGTGCTGGTGAGGGCATGCCGTCACCACTCGTACTACAGCTAAGTGCCAAAGCAGGGTCAAGAGCTCGCGGCTATAGCTGCTCCTACAGTGGAGCTTCATTGGTATTTGAATGGGAAAGGCACGATGGACACCGGTATCCAGCGACTCATCGCCATCATGGCCAAGCTGCGCGATCCCGATGGCGGCTGCCCCTGGGATAGGCAGCAGACCTTCGCCACCGTCGCGCCCTACACCATCGAAGAAGCCTATGAAGTCGTCGACGCCATCGACCGCAACGCCATGGACGACCTGCGCGACGAGCTGGGCGACCTGCTGCTGCAGGTGGTATTCCATGCCCGCATGGCGCAAGAGCAGGGGGCGTTTGCCTTTGCCGATGTCGTCGATGCGATCTGCGACAAGATGGTGCGACGGCATCCACACGTGTTCGGCAATGCCCAGGTAGGAACGACCCAGGCACAGACGCAGGCCTGGGAAGAACACAAGCGCGCCGAGCGACTAGCCAGTGGTGACGATGACACGTCGGCATTGGCGGGAATCGGCCGTGGCATGCCCGAATGGCAGCGTGCGACCAAGTTGCAGAAGCGGGCGGCGCGGGTTGGCTTTGACTGGCCGGGGCCGGATCCGGTCATTGCCAAGTTGCATGAGGAAATCGATGAAGTCCGGGTCGAGTTTGCTGCGGTCCAAGCGTCCCCGGGTGATGCCGATGCGCAGGCTCGGCTGGAGGACGAGGTCGGCGACCTGCTGTTTGTCTGCGCCAATATCGCGCGACATGCCAAGGTCGATCCGGGTAATGCGCTGCGACGTGCCAATGCCAAGTTCGAGCGCCGTTTCCGGATGATGGAGACCTTGGCAGCCGGTGATGGCACCGAGTTGCAGTCACTGTCGCTGGAGGCGCAGGATGGTTATTGGAATCGCGCCAAGGCCGCCGAGCGCGATTGACCCGCTTTTGTGAAGGAGTGGCTTGAGCGGCGAGCTTTCATCTTGGCTTTCTTGAGTCTCGCTCTCGGCTTCAGCATTTGTAGGAGCGACGTAAGTCGCGATCAAGAACCCCGGGGTCCTTGATCGCGACTTACGTCGCTCCTACAAAAGCCGGAGAAGAAGCTTCATCCAGATGAAAAACCCGCGGCCCAAGCCGCTCCCACAGTGGCCGGATTGATCAAACATAAGAGGTGCGCCATGCGCCGATTCGCAAATTTCCGCGAGTTTTATCCGTTCTACCTGAGCGAGCATGCCAACCGCACATCGCGGCGACTGCATTTTCTTGGTAGCTGGGGTGTGCTGGTGCTGGTCGCTGTCACCATCGCCACGGGCAATGCCAGTTGGCTGCTCGGTGCACTGGTGGTTGGTTACGGATTCGCCTGGGTCGGACACTTTTTTTTCGAGAAGAACCGGCCGGCGACCTTCCAGCATCCGTTGTATTCCTTCGCTGGCGACTGGGTGATGTTCAAGGACATCCTCACCGGCAAGCTGCCTTTGTAGGAGCGGCTTGAGCCGCGAGCCCTTGATTTCGTGCCCCTGCTTCTGGCTTGTGTAGGAGCGACGTAAGTCGCGATGGGTTTTCCGGGACACCTGGTCACGACTCACCGGTGACGGCATGCCGCCACAGTGGCTAAAAACGCCGGAGCAGCAAGACAATCAAGATGAAGCCGCTCCTACGACAGCGGTGCCACTCCAGCTAGAGTCAGCGACGCCACCTCCACGATCAATCCGAATCCGGCTCAGTGGCTCTATTCCAGCGGCTGGCCCAAATTCCCGGCCGAAAAGCCCGTAGATACCACCCGTGTGTTCACTTCCTGCATGCCCCTGAGCTGCGGCGCGGTGTAGACGGCGCTGCCGGTCCGGTTGGCGTGCACCCGCAAGGCGTATTCGAAAAAGGCGACGCCCCGGCTCAGGGCGCATGCCGTCGAGGAGTTGTACGAGGGGTGGCCCTGCCATGTGCACGCCATCAAGATATTGGAGCCAAGCTGCAGCAGGGTTGCAGCAAGCCGTCCATCCAGCGCATGGGAGGCCCAATGCAGGAGGGATCGACCGGCAGGTTCCATGGTCGTCTTCACGCGGTTTGCACCCGTTCCCCGGCACCCTTCACAAAGCTGAAGCCAAAGGGAAACACCATGCGCACACCCCAGGACCCGGCAGGGCTGGTCCTCATCGTCGAGGACAACCGGAATATTTCAGAAATGGTCGGCGAATACCTGGAAGGCCGCGGATTTGAGGTCGATTACGCCGCCGATGGTCTGGATGGTTACCGGCTGGCCGCGGAAAACAACTACGACGTGGTCGTGCTGGACCTGATGCTGCCCCGGCTGGACGGCATCGAGGTCTGCAAGCGCCTGCGCGAGGAAGCCCGCAAATCGACACCGGTACTCATGCTCACCGCGCGCGACACGCTCGACGAAAAGCTCACCGGACTGTCCGCGGGCGCCGACGATTACCTGACCAAGCCGTTCGCGATCCAGGAGCTCGAGGCACGCCTTCGCGCCCTGATCCGGCGCGAACGTCGCCAGGTCGGCTCGGAAGTGCTCAAGGTTTCCGATCTGGTCCTCGACCCGGCCTCGTTGCGCGCCACGCGCAGTGGCACCGAACTGCAGCTGTCGCCGATCGGGCTGAAGCTGCTGACCATCCTGATGCGCGAATCGCCACGCGTGGTCAGTCGACAAGAGATCGAACGCGAGATATGGGGCAATGGGCTGCCCGACTCGGACACCCTGCGCAGCCACCTGTACAACCTGCGCAAGACCATCGACAAGCCCTTCGACCGGCCGCTGCTGCACACCGTGCAGAGCGCTGGCTACCGGATCGCCGATATCGAGCAGCAACCGGCCTGAGGCCGGGAGGCGTCGACATGTCCCAGGGTCTGCCGCGCCAGCTGCGCTACGCCTTTCTGTTGCAGGTGGTGATGGCCAGCGTGGTCATCCTTGCCGGCACCTATGCATCGGTGACGGTGTTCAAACGCGACATGGCCAGCCAGGCATTGCACAACGAAGCGGCGTTCTTCTGGAAGCAGCGGGCCAGCGACCCGATCAAGGCGCCGCCTGACGGCTTCCTGCTGCATGGCCGGTTGTTGCCGGTCGGCGGTTCGACAGACAGCCTGCCCCTACCGCTGCGCCCCCTTGCGCCGGGGCTGCATGCCCTGCCTGACCAGGTCGTGCTGGTGGATGAGCGGGACGGATTGCGCCTGTACTTGAGCTACCCGCAGGACAGGATCGACTGGGCGGTACTTCGTGTCGTGTCGTTGCCGGTCTTGTTGGCACTGCTGGCACTGGCCGCCAGCGCATGGTTTACCTACCGCAACGCCAAGGCGATGGTGGTGCCGTTGTCGTGGCTTGCGCATGTAGTGCGCCGCTGGGACCCCATGGAGCCGTCGACGCAGGCACTGGCCCCGGACAGGCTTCCCCCCGGTGCCGGGATCGAGACGCACCAGCTGGCGGGTGCGTTGCAGCGCATGGGCGAGCGGATGCGATCGTTCGTGCGCCGCGAACGTGATTTCACCCGCGATGCCAGCCATGAATTGCGTACGCCATTGACCGTCATCCGTGTCGCCAGCGACCTGATGACGGCCGATCCGGACCTGCCGGTGCGTGCGCAACGCTCTCTGGCACGGATCCAGCGTGCCGGACGTGACATGGAGGCAGTGATCGAGGCGTTCCTGATCCTGGCCCGCGAAGGAGGCGTCGAACCGCAGCGCGAGGACTTCCATGTCCGCGATGTCGTCGACGAAGAGGTCGGCAAGTTCCAGCCGTTGCTGGCCGGCAAGCCAGTTGAGCTCGAGGTGATCGAGGAAGCCAACCCCAGGTTGCATGCCTCGCCCCGGGTCCTGTCGGTGATGCTGGGCAATCTCTTGGCCAATGCCTGCGCCTTTACCGAGGAGGGCAGGATCGAGGTCAGGATCCAGGAAGACTGCCTGGTCGTGACCGACAGCGGCATTGGCATGTCACCTGAGGTGCTGAAGCGTGCATTCGACCCGTTTTTCCGCGCTGACATCGAGAACCCGTCCGGCAAAGGCATGGGACTGTCGATCGTGCGACGGCTGGGCGAGCGTTTCGGCTGGCCGATGCAGCTGAGCAGCGTCCAGGGCCAGGGCACCACCGCGGTGATCCGGTTTTCCTCGTGAGGTCATCCTGTCTGATCGTAATCCGCGCCAAGGTGGGGACGATGGGCCTCAAGCACTTGGCCGCCCACTGCGCTTCGCGCCTGAGCGGCTTGCATCTGCAGGGATGATCGGCTCCGGCAGGCGTGCCGGTTGAAGGAATGCGGGACGGTGTTCGCCAGTGGTAGCCCACACCGTGGGTCCATGCCCTGGGGTGTCGTGGACGATGGGTTGGAGACCGGTCAACCATGTGCCCGTTGGGGCGTTGACTCCCATCGACCCCAGCGCTGCGACCCACATGCCTACGACCTCCCGTCCCGCGACCCATCGACGCCGCATCGTCGTCATCCTCGTCCTGCTGGCTACCGCCATTGCCGCACTGTGGTGGTGGCAGCACCGCGCACCTGCCCAGGACAGCGGATTTCGCACCGAAACCGTGGACCGCGGCAACATCCGCGTCGCCATATCGGCTACCGGCACGCTCAATGCGATTTCCACGGTCGACGTGGGCAGCCAGATTTCCGGGCAGGTGACCGACGTCCTGGCCGACTTCAACGACCATGTCGAAAAAGGGCAGGTGCTCGCCAGGATCGACCCGTCGACCTACCAGGCGCAGATCACGCAGGGTTCGGCGGCGATCGCCAGCGCACGCGCCAACCTGGCCAGCGCCCAGGCGACCTTGCGCAATGCGCAGGCCGATTACGACCGCAAGACCTCGCTTGCACAGCAGCAGCTGGTTGCACGCAGCGACGCCGACCTGGCGCGTGCCGCGCTTGACCAGGCCCGCGCCCAGGTCAATGCGGCGCAAGCGCAGATCAACCAGCAGACAGCATCCACCCAGACCACGCGCCTCAACCTGGAGCGCACCGTCATCCGTTCGCCGGTGGACGGCGTGGTGCTGACCCGCACCATTGAACCCGGGCAGACGGTCGCGGCCAGCCTGCAGGCGCCAGTGTTGTTCCAGATCGCGGAGAACCTGTCGCAGATGGAGATCCTGCTGGCGATCGACGAAGCGGACATTGGCCAGGTCAAGGCCGGGCAGGGCGTGTCATTCAATGTCGATGCGTATCCCGACCGCCAGTACCGAGGCAAGGTGCAGCAGGTGCGGATCGCGGCAACCAACACCAACAATGTGATCACCTACCCGGTGGTGGTGTCGCTCGACAACGGCGACCAGAGCTTGTTGCCGGGGATGACCGCCAATGCCGATATCGAGGTCAGTCGTCGCGATGATGTGTTGCGCGTGCCCAACGCAGCCTTGCGCTACAAGCCTGACGACGACAACGGGCCCAGCCAGGGCGCGCCTGCGGGTGGGGAGCGTGCTGGCGCCATGGTGGACTCGCTGGTGCAGGCGGCTGGGTCGCTGCAGCTCGACGCCAACCAGCGGGCAGCTTTCGATGACGTCGTGCAGAAGATGCGCCAGCGCAGCGCTGCCCGGCAGGCACCGCAGGCGCAGCCAACCGGGGGCAGTTCGCTGTTCGCAGGAGGCCGTCGTGACCAGTCGCGTGGCGCCGGCAGCGGTGGCGCCGACCAGGGCGCGATGCGACAACGCATGCTGCAGCGTTTCCAACAGCAGTTCACGGCTTTCCGCGCAAGCCTGGATGCGTCGCAGCAGCAACGTTGGGATGCGGCCTTGGCGGCGCTTGCCAATGCACGACGTGCGCCGCTGTACAAGCTGGTGGACGGCAAACCCACGCAGGTGATGGTGGCACTGGGAGCGTCCGACGGCAGCAACACCGAGGTGTCGGGCAACATCGATGAAGGCGACCAGGTCGTCGTCGGTGCCGTGCGCACGGCCTCGCAATGAGTGGCCTGATGCCCAACGACGGCCGCATCGATGTCATCGCAACGCATGACCTGGGCAAGGTGTATTCACCGGGAACGCAGGCCGAGGTAGTCGCGCTCAAGGACGTCAACCTGCAGATCGCGCGTGGGGAGTTTGTGGCGATCATGGGGCCGTCGGGTTCGGGCAAGTCGACATTGATGAACCTGATCGGGTGCCTGGATACGCCAACATCGGGCAGTTACCACTGCGACGGCGTCGATATCGCCACGCTGGATGCTGGGGGGCGTGCGCAACTGCGGTTGCAGAAGATCGGTTTCGTGTTCCAGGGTTTCCACCTGCTGCCACGGATGAGCGCGCTGGAAAACGTTGCGATGCCAATGGCGTACGCCAACATCGAAAGCGGTGAGCGCCAGGAACGCGCCCAGGCTGCATTGGCTGCAGTTGGTTTGCAGGAGCGCGCACGCCACAAGCCCAGTGAGATGTCTGGTGGCCAGCAGCAGCGCGTCGCGATCGCGCGCGCCCTGATCAACCAACCTGCGATCCTGCTTGCCGACGAACCCACCGGCGCGCTGGATTCGAAAACCGGCGCGGAGATCCTGGATTTGTTCAAGCGATTGCAAGCCGAAAACCATACCGTGGTGCTGATCACCCATGACCCTGAAGTCGCCCGCAACTGCGATCGCATCTTCGAAATGCACGATGGCGTGCTGCATGCGCAGGCAGCGGCGGCATGAATTTTCTTGAGGTATTGCGTACCGCGATTTTCGCCTTGCGTGGCAATTGGGTGCGCAGCGCACTGACGTCGCTGGGGGTTATCATCGGCATAGCCGCGGTGATCGTGATGGTGTCCGTGGGGCAGGGCACCCAGGATGAAATCGACAAGCTTGTTTCCGGGCTGGGTTCAAACCGGTTGGATATCAGCGGCGGCAGTGGCTTTGGCGGTGGTGCGCGGGGCGCGGCCGGCAGCCGTTACACGTTGACCGACGACGATGCCGCTGCGATCCGAAGGGAGATCCCCGAAGTGCAGTACATCTCGGCGTCATTGCGCGGCGGCAGCCAGGTGGTGTTTGCCGAAAACAACTGGTCCACGCAATGGCAGGGCGTGCAGCCGGACTGGTTTGACATCAACGACTGGACCATCGCGGCTGGCCGGTTTCCCGAGCCCCGCGATTACACCAGTGCCGCCAAGTCGGTGGTACTGGGAGAGACGGTGCGCCGCGAGCTGTTTGGCGACCAACAGGCCGTCGGCCAGACCATCCGCATCGGGCGGGTGCCGTTCAAGGTCGCGGGTACCCTGGTATCCAAGGGGCAAGGTGGTTTTGGCCAGGACCAGGACGACCTGGTCGTGGTGCCGCTGGAAACGGCACGTCGCAGGCTGTCCGGCTCCACCGCGTTGCCTGCCGGTGCAGTGCAGCAGGTCACCCTGGGCGTGGCCCGCGCTGACGACCTGGGATACGTGCAAAGTGAAGTCGAGACGCTGTTGCGCCAGCGCCACAAGGTCCGTGCCGGAGAAGAGGATGATTTCCGCGTGCGCAACATCGCTGAAATCGTCGCGACGCGTACCCAGACCACGCGGTTGATGTCGCTGCTGCTTGGGGCGGTAGCGACGATCTCGTTGATCGTCGGCGGCATAGGCATCATGAACATCATGCTGGTCTCGGTGACCGAGCGCATCCGCGAGATCGGCTTGCGCATGGCCGTGGGTGCGGGACCGCGCGATATCCGCTTGCAGTTCCTGGCCGAAGCGATGCTGATCTCGTTGATCGGCGGCGCGATCGGGATCGCGGTTGGCATCATCGGCGCATTGCTGGTTGGCAAGGCTGGATCGTTGCCGGTGGCGCTCAATGGGCAGGTGATTGGACTGGCGGCTGGCTTCTCGATCGCCACGGGCCTGTTTTTTGGCTATTACCCGGCGAGCAAGGCATCGCAACTGGACCCGATCGAAGCGTTGCGGCAACAGTAGGGCTACGACGGCTAGGGCACCTGCGGCCGGTGCAACAGCGGCCAAGCCAGCGGGCTATCCTGCAGCCACGACCGCCGGAGACCCCCCATGTACCACTACCTGTTGCTACTACTGCTGGCGTTGCCGGTCGCCAACGTACACGCCATGGATGCAAACAACGAGGACGCAAGCAGCATGGGCAGACCACGCACTGCATTGGTCATCCACGGTGGCGCAGGCGAGATCCAACGCTACGCGCTTTCCGCCGAAGACGAACAATTGATCCGCGCAGAACTCAACCGCGCGCTGGATGCCGGCAATGCGGTGTTGTCCGGAGGCGGCGCAGCGCTGGATGCGGTCCAGGCCGCCATCGAAATCCTGGAGGAGTCGCCACGTTTCAATGCCGGCAAGGGCGCTGTGTTCAATGCGGCCGGTGGGCATGAGTTGGACGCCTCGATGATGGAAGGCCACACCCGCCGTGCCGGCGCAGTGGCTGGCGTCACTACAGTACGTCATCCGATCCAGTTGGCGCGTGCGGTGATGGAACACAGCAAGCATGTGATGCTCGCGGGCGAGGGTGCGGAAGCTTTCGCCGACACGCGTCCTGAAATTGCACGCGTCGCCAATGACTGGTTTGATACCGACACGCGTCGCCAGCAGCTGGACAAGGCCCAGGCTGCAGAAAAAGCTCAAGCGACCTTGGGCATACCGCCGATGCCTGGTGGCTACTTTGGCACCGTCGGCGCCGTCGCACTGGATGTGCATGGCCATATCGCCGCAGCGACGTCGACCGGTGGCATGACCAACAAGCGCTGGGGCCGGGTGGGCGACTCACCGATCATTGGTGCCGGGACCTGGGCCGACTCACGGTGTGGCGTATCCGGGACCGGCTGGGGCGAGTTCTATATCCGAAATGCGGTCGCGCATGACATCTGTGCGCGGGTCGCCTATCGCGGCGACTCTCTTGCGGTGGCAGCGGACGACGTGGTCAACCACGTGGTGCCTGATGCCGGTGGCGATGGTGGTGCAATCGCGCTGGATGCCGACGGCAACATCGCGATGCCATTCAATACATCGGGCATGTATCGGGGCTGGATCAACCCGGATGGTTCGCGTGGGACGGCGGTGTTCAAGGGCGAAGATTGACGTCACGTCTGCGACGATCTGCTCTTCGTAGGAGCGGCTTCAGCCGCGAGCTTTTGATTTCGTATTGGCCTTTGCAGGAGTGGTGGCGGCATGCCGCCACCACTCCTGCAAAAAGCCCAAGCAGGATCAAGAGCTCGCGGCTGAAGCCGCTCCTACGAAGAGCGCATTGCAAAGACGTACCGCGGGGCGCAAACGAAAACGGGGCCCGAAGGCCCCGTTTCCAATCCGTGCCTGCGCGCTACTCTTCCGATGCGACCGTCGGCATGCCTGCGCCGGCTTCAGGTACTGAGTCGGGTGCGACGTTGCCGCTGTTGTGGGTGTCGGACAAGCGCTTCATCAGCGGCAGCACCGCGAATGCGATCACGGTGCACACCAGCGCCGCGATACCGAGCTTGTTGAACAGGGCGGTGTAGATAGGCAGGCTGGCCACTGGATTGGTGGTCAGTTCGCTGGAGACGCTGGCATAGGACGCCACCACGCCACCCAGGTACTGCGACACGCCCGAGGCGACGAAGTACGCGCCCATCATGAAGCCGCCCATGCTGGCCGGCACGTAGCGCGCGATCATCGCCAGGCCCAGCCCGCTGACCAGCAGCTCGCCCAGCGAGATCGCGCCGTAGCCCCAGACCATCAGCCACGATGACACCTTGCCGTCGGGCCCTGCAAAGTAGCCCGAAGCGCCATAGATGAAGAAGCCCAGCGCGACGATCGCAAAGCCCACGGCGAACTTCGCGGCGATCGAGATGTCCTTGCCGCGCTTGCCCGCCGAGGTGTACCACCAGGCCAGTACCGGGCTGAGGATGAAGATCCAGATCGGGTTGAAGGCCTGGAACTGGGCTGGCGACCAATTCCACAAATGCGTGCCAAACACGTTGAAGGAGGGGTCGACATTGCGGAGCGCAAACAGGTTCAGCGAGGTCGACATCTGCTGGTAGAAGATGAAATAGAACATCGTCTGCACCACGAGCACCAGGGCCGCGATCAGTCCGGCGCGCTCGCTGGGCTTACCGATGGAGATCAGGTACGCAAAGATGCCCAGTACGACCACGCCCGCGATATAGACGAAAGCGCGCGCCACGCCTTCATTATTGAGGATGTAAGCCGAAGCGAACACCGCCGCGACACCGCCAACCAGCACCATCAGCAGCTTGCCCACGTCCATTGGGCGCTCGTCGGGCTCGGAACCGATATGCGCCATCGACTGCCGCATGACTGCATAGTTGATCAAGCCAAAGACCAGGCCGATCGCGCAGACGCCGAATGCGATATGCCATCCCAGGCCATTGCCGTAATGCGCGTTGAAGTAATCCTTGAGCACCGGCGTCAACAGCTGCGAAATCATCGCGCCCAGGTTGACCGCCATGTAGTAGATGGTGAACGCGCTATCGATCCGGGAGTCGTCACCCTCGTAGATCTTGCGCACCAGGTTGCCGGCGTTGGCCTTGAACAGGCCGTTGCCGACCACGATCACGCCCAGCGCACAGAACAGGAACCACGTGCTTTGCCCGGGCACCACCATCAGCGCGTAGCCGGCCGCCAGGATCACCGCACCCAGCAGCATCGTGCGTCGGGTGCCCAGGATGCGATCGCCGATCCAGCCGCCGATCGCCGGGGCCACGTAGATCAGTGCCGCCGCGGCACCCCACACAAGGGTGGCGCGCTCATCCGCGAAGCCCAGTTTCTGGACCATGTAGTAGACGATCAGCGCCTGCATGCCGTAATAGCCAAAGCGCTCCCACATCTCGATCAGGAACACGGTGTAGAACGACTTGCGTTGGCGGGTGGCTGTCGCGGTGGTATTCATTGGGTTTCCTGGAGGGCCCGGATAGGCGGCAACCTTTATCGATACCATGCCGCCGGCAGCCACCCCCCTGCCAGAAGTCATGGCCTGGCAAGATCGCCTGTCCACCAGCTGGACCCCACCGGTCGAGGGCATGTGGCAAAATCGATGCTATTGCGCGGCTCCGATGGCCGCTTCCAGCGGATGCCGTTATTTTCATGTCGACTTCCCCAACACATTCCCTGAAGACCTGCCTGCCTGGTGACCTGCAGGCTGGCGCCGGGATCATCCACGTCCGGATCATCGGCACCCAGACCATCCCCACCCAGGCCATCGCAGCCAAGCGGGTAGCCTGACGTGGCCGACGAGTTCGGCCATCTGCCGCGGCGCCCGGGACGCATCCTGCTGGCCACCAGGTGGTCGCTGCAGGGTTTGCGCGCAGCCTGGCTGCACGAGTCGTCGTTCAGGCTGGAGGTTTACCTGTCAGTGGTCGTGGTTCCGCTGGGGTTGTGGCTGGGGCGGACGCCGGTAGAGCAGGTGCTGCTGGTGGGCTGCTGCCTGCTGGTGCTGGCCACGGAGCTGCTCAATTCTGCGATCGAGGCGGTGATCGCGCGCTATGGCGACGAACACCACGAGCTGGCCGGGCGGGCCAAGGACATGGGTTCGGCGGCGGTGTTCGTGGTGATGATGAACGTGCTGCTGACCTGGGGGCTGATCCTGGTCCCGCAATTGCTGCATCCGTCGGCCTGATGCCTGGTTTTCCAAGCTTGCCGAGCTGCTTTGCATCCTGGTTGCCTACGCAACCACCCATGCGTTTCCCGGCGCGATGACCAACACGCGCAACTTGATGAGTGTTGCCTGATGAGTCCCACCAAATGACCCTTGCCATGCTTTCCGACCCGCAGACCTGGATCCTGCTGGCCACGCTGAGCACGATCGAGATCGTGCTGGGCATCGACAACCTGGTCTTCATCTCGATCGCGGTCAGCCGGTTGCCGCCCGAGCGCCGCGAGCGCGCGCGCAAGTTCGGCATCGCCGCGGCCTGCGTCACGCGCATCGCGCTGCTGCTGACGCTGGCTTACCTGGCGCACATGAAGGACGAGCTGTTCAGCGTGTTCGGGTACGGGTTCTCGATCCGCGACCTTGTGCTGCTGCTGGGTGGCATCTTCCTGGTGTTCAAGGGGATCATGGAAATCCGTGACCTGGTCGCCGGCGAAGACGAGTCCGAGGATATCCATGCACGCCCAGCCAATTCCTTTGCTGCGGTCATCGCGCAGATCGCGGTCATCGATATCGTGTTTTCGCTGGACTCGGTGATTGCCGCCGTCGGCATGGCCGAGCAATACGTGCCGGTGATGGTCGCCGCGATCCTGCTGGCGGTCGCGGTGATGCTGTTGGCGGCGAAGCCCCTGGGCCGGTTCATCGATGCCAACCCGACGGTCAAGATGCTGGCGTTGGCGTTTATCGTGCTGATCGGCGTGTACCTGGTGCTCGAAGGCCTGGGATTCCACGTGCCGCGCGCCTTCATCTACACCTCGATGGGATTCTCTGCTGCAGTCGAGATCCTCAACCTGTGGGCCAAGCGGCGCGCCAGGTCGCGGTCCAATCGATATTGAGGTGGCCATCGCCCATGGGCCATTGGCAGCAGGCACCCATGCCAAACAGACGCTACTGCCAAGCAGGCGCTACCGGCAAGCACGTGCCGTCGTGGCACGGCACAATAGGCCCAACTTGATGTGGATGACGTCGTGACGCCCTACCTGCACCAGATCGACCCGATCGCTTTTGCCTTTCCCGGATTCAGCCTCTTCGGGATGAGTTTCCATCCTGCAGTGCACTGGTACGGGATCATGTACCTGCTTGGCTTTGGCATCGCCTGGTGGCTTGGGAGTCGCCGGATACGCGCCGGGCGCCTGCCTGGCGTCGACGAAGCCGGCTTTGGTGACCTGATGTTCTACGGCATGCTGGGCGTGATCCTGGGCGGCCGGCTGGGCTACATCCTGTTCTACGACTTCAGCACGTATCTTGCGCACCCCCTGCAGGTCTTCAAGATCTGGCAAGGAGGCATGAGCTTCCATGGTGGATTGCTGGGAGTGGTCGTGGCCACCTGGCTTTGGTCGCGGCGGCGCGGCCTGCACCTGATGGACACGATCGATTTCATCGCGCCGGTGGTGGCACCGGGCCTGGGCTTCGGGCGCCTTGGTAACTTCATCAACGGCGAGTTGTGGGGCAAGTACACCGATGCGGCCTGGGGTGTCGTCTTCCCACATGCAGAGCCTGCGCTGGCACGGTTGAGCCAATCGCAGCTGCAGGCCGAGTTGACCAGCGGCGCGCTCGATCGCTATGCCCGCCATCCGTCGCCTTTGTACCAGGCGCTGCTTGAAGGGCTGGTGCTGTTCCTGGCGGTATGGTGGTTCTCGAGCAAGCCACGACCACGGTATGCCGTGGCCGGGTTGTTTGCGCTGCTGTATGGCATCTTCCGTTTCATCGTGGAATTCGTACGCGTGCCTGATGCCCAGCTGGGTTACCTGGCCTTTGGTTGGTTGACGATGGGGCAGGTGCTGAGCCTGCCGCTGATCGCGGCGGGGCTGTGGTGGTTGTGGTTGTCGCGTAGTGCGCCGACGTTGCAGCCGCGTGTTGAAGTGCCGATTACGGCCAAAGTCAAAAAGTAACAAAGTGACCAGCAAAGGACATGCCTCTCCACCATGTCATCCTGAGCGCAGTGAAGGATCTGTTTTACCTGTAGCAGCGGCTTCAGCCGCGAGCTCTTCATCCAATCAGGAGCTCGCGGCTGAAGCCGCTGCTACAAAAAAAAGTCAAAAAGCACGGCAGATCCTTCACTGCGCTCAGGAGAACAAATATTGCGATTCGAGGATGACGGGAGCCGCATTGATCATGACCAATAATCGTACGCACTCATGAAGCAATACCTCGACCTGCTACGTCACGTGCTGGAGCACGGCACCGAGAAATCCGACCGCACCGGCACCGGCACCCGCAGCGTGTTCGGTTGGCAGATGCGTTTCGACCTCAACGCAGGTTTCCCGCTGGTCACCAGCAAGAAGCTGCACCTGCGCTCGATCGTGCACGAGCTGCTGTGGATCCTGAGAGGCGATACCAACATCGCCTACCTCAAGGACAACAAGGTATCGATCTGGGACGAGTGGGCCGATGACAAGGGCGAGCTCGGCCCGGTGTACGGCAAGCAATGGCGCCACTGGCCGACTGCCGATGGCGGCCAGATCGACCAGATCCAGTGGGTCGTCGACGAGATCAAGCGCAACCCCGACTCGCGCCGCCTGATCGTCTCGGCCTGGAACGTCGCCGAACTGCCGGCGATGGCGCTGATGCCCTGCCACACGCTGTTCCAGTTCTACGTCGCCGACGGCAAGCTCAGCTGCCAGCTGTACCAGCGCAGCGGCGACATCTTCCTGGGCGTCCCGTTCAACATTGCCAGCTATGCGTTGCTCACCCACATGGTCGCGCAGGCCTGCGGGTTGGGGGTCGGCGAATTCGTGCACACATTGGGCGACGCGCACCTGTATTCCAACCATGTCGAGCAGGCGCGAGAGCAGTTGTCCCGCACGCCACGTGCCTTGCCACGGTTGGTATTGAACCCAGAGGTCCAGGACATCTTTGCGTTTAGTTACGAAGACATCGCGATCGAGGGCTATGACCCGTTGCCCGCGATCAAGGCGCCGGTGGCGGTTTGAGTGGGCAGTGTCGCTGATGTCCAACGTTGTGCCGTCAATTACATGAAATGAGTGTCATGCCCCCATGGATATGTTCAAGCGGCATTTGATTTACATACAAGTTCATCGTGGGCACCTGATCGCCAAGCGTTTAGGTACAGATCGTGTCGTGCGCAAGGATTGTGCTGGCCTGGACCACCCACGCACGTTGATGGGCGATTTCCAACAGATCCAGGGTGCACTTTCAACTGCCTACAAGGAATTAGGCCCTTTCGTGAGCATCCTCAAGCCGCGTGCTCTGATTCACCTACTGCCGCCCTGCGAGGGTGGATATACGGATGTGGAGATGCGGGCTTTCAAAGAAGCGTCGGAGATGGCCGGCATCACGTGCAACTTCATGTCCACAATCAGTCGCCCTCTCACGAATGCAGAAATGGCGAAGGCACTTTGATGGATGGCGTGAGAGGCTTGACAGCTCGTTCAAGCCTAGCCCGCTTCGCAGATGTTTTGCTCCGGGTCGGATCTGGCATCATCGACGTTCGAAGCCGACCGGCAGCTGGTCGGCTTGACTCGGGCGTTAGACGACAAGGGGGCAGCGTGCGGCGATTCAGGGACTACTTGATGATCGTGGCGACTGTTGCGATAGGAGCCTGTGCGAGCCAACAACCAGTGCAGGAGCTGCCCGATATCCCCGATTTAGTTCATGCAGCAGGTGGAAAAAAAGTTGTTTTCACCTACCCATTGCAAAGCACGAAGAGAATCGCATACTCCGTCAAGTTCACTGCGCCGGATGCTACATCTGAGTGGTCGCCGGCTATGTGGATCGTCCTTGATCACAAGAAAGCGGATGCTGCTTATCAATTTATGCTTTATCAGGATAATGATGGCCTGATACGGCCGGAAATTCGTTTCCTCGATGTCGCCGATCAAAGAGATCGATTCAGTAGTGAGCCCAACGTATCCATGTCGCCACTGACTTCAATTCTGCTTGAGCTTGAGATTTGTGGCAGCCAAGTCACTGCAAGCGCAAATGGGAACACTCTGGACGTTCGTGACATTCCGTTTACTGTAGATCAATTCCGCGTTGGTTTTTCATCCGGCGCGTTCGCAGTTAAAAGCGTAGCGCAGGATGCCTCATCGTTGGCAGCCAATAATTCGTCCAGGCAGAAGCCGATTCGTTCCAGTAATTGCAATTAGGTATATCTTGCCTGCAGCTGGTTTCGCAGCATAGTTCGCCTTGAGTCAGGTGTGAGGCGTGCGAAATCAATGTCATTCCATAAGCCCATTTTTTCCGGAGTGTCGCTATGGATTTGAAAAAAATTCAATCTGGTGGCATCGCAATTGTTGTAGTCGGATGCCTTGTGCTTGGTGTTGGCACATATACCGATAACGGCGGATTTCAATTGGCTGGCTGTATCTTTATTCTCGTTGGCGTGTTGGTTGCATTGAATCAGGCTCGCGGTCGCGGTGGTTCGGCATGAACCATTCAACTTGGCGCCCCCTGACAACGCGCTCAAGCCGGGCCGGCTTTGCTCCATCACCCATACGACAGGTCAAGCTTTCCAGGTTGCTGGCCCAACTGCGCAGGTCGGCTCAACGCAGGCGTTATTGACCACGATAAAGGCATCACCCCAATCGGAGAGCGCCATGAAGCGTGTGACAGGGATCGGTGGGATTTTTTTCAAGTCAAGAGATCCACAAGCGCTTGGTGCGTGGTACAGGGATCACCTCGGCCTGGATGTGACCGACTGGGGTGGTGCCGTATTCAATTGGGGCGGTCCAGGAAGCGACAAAGGCACGACCATCTGGAGCGCGTTCAAAAGCGACACGACCTATCTGGACCCTGGAACAGCCAGCTTCATGGTCAACTTCCGGGTCGCGGATCTGCACGGGCTTCTCGAAGTGCTCAGGACGGAGGGTTGCAATGTAGAGGACCGCACTGAAGAGTCAGAATACGGCAAGTTTGGCTGGGTCATTGATCCGGAAGGCAACAAAGTCGAGCTCTGGGAGCCCCCTGCTGGACAGTGAGCTGTGATCCAATCATGTTTTCAAGCCGAGTCCGTTGAGTACGGCCGGTTGATTTGCCATGAAGGTCAAACTCACTGGAGTGCTGGGTTCGCAGGAATGACGATCCTGATGCAAGGCTGGGAGGTAGAGGTTGATCGCGCCAGGCAACAGCAACGATCATGGATTTCCGCTGAAGCAGGAAGGAAAGTTTTGGGTGATTCTCAAGGTGGCGAAGAGGGTAATGGACGATGACGCAACTCGTCTTGATCGCCGCGCTCGATCGCAACTACGCCATAGGCAAGGCCAACGCCTTGCCTTGGCGGCTTCCCGATGACTTGAAGCGCTTCAAATCGCTGACCCTGGGCAAGCCGTTGTTGATGGGCCGCAAGACCGCGGAGTCACTGGGGCGTGCGCTGCCTGGACGACGCAACCTGGTGCTTACGCGTAGCGGCCATGCCCCCTACGACGGCATGCAGCCGGTGGCATCGCTCGAAGAAGCCCGCGCGGTCGCCGAAGCGGACGCGGCGCCGGAGTTGTGCATCATCGGGGGTGCACAGGTCTATGCGTCCTGCCTGCCGTTGGCCGCGCGCATGTGCCTGACGTGGGTGGATGCCCGCGTCGATGGTGCGGATGCATTTTTCCCGCGCTTTGATGCCGATCGGTGGCAGGTGCTCCAGCGCGATGTCCACCCTGCGGACGCAAGCCACGCTTGCGGATTCGAGTTCGTGGACTATGCGCGCCGCACGGGAGATGCCGATCAGGCGGGCCGCGACACTGCATGACGTTGCGCCATGCGGCCACGGCCGTGATTCCGTGTGCATTCCAACTGCGCTGACCTGTGCGGTTTCTTGTCCGGAGCTTATTGCTGCCGTGGTCCAGCGTCGCCGGTGCGTGGCGGGTTTCCACGCGACCGCCGTCCACGGCGATTACGTGGACGCGGGCGGGTTGCAGGTGGGCTGGGCGGTACGTCGCGGCCCGGGACCTGCACGACACGTAGTTCATCGGTATCCAGCTGCAGGGCGGTGAGCTTGCCGCCCCAGACCGCGCCGGTATCGATCGCATGCACGCCATAGCCGATGAACAGGCCCAGTGCCGACCAGTGGCCACAGACGATCTTGAGGTCGCGCTCGGCCCGTCCTGGGGCGGCGAACCAGGGATAGAGGCCGGGCTGCTGCGTGCCGGGAACGCCTTTTTCCTCGAAGGCGATGCGGCCGCGTGGCGAGCAGTAGCGCATGCGCGTGAACGTGTTGATGATCGCCCGGTCGCGCTCGCTGCCGGTCAGCCGTGGCGACCAGGCTGGCTTGTCGCCGTACATGTTCTTGAGCAGTTTGCGATAGCCATCGCCGCAGAGTTTCTGCTGGATTTCGCTGGCGTACTTCTCGGCAAGCGTCGTGGTCCAGTGGGGCGCAAGGCCGGCATGCAGCATCATCCAGCCCAGTGTGCGGTCGACGTGCAGCAGGGGCTGCTTGCGCAGCCAGGCCAGCAGGATCGGGGCGTCGTCGGCAAACAGGATGCGCTGCAGGTCCGGATTGACCCTGCGTTGATCGTCGACATGGCGCTCGCCGATCGCCAGCAGCGACAGGTCGTGGTTGCCCAGCACCGTCACGCTGCGGGCACGCAGCGAGTACACCAGGCGCAGGGTTTCCAGCGATTCACCGCCACGGTTGACCAGGTCGCCGCAGAACCACAGTGTGTCGGCGGCGGGGTCGAAGCGGATGCGTTCGAGCAGCCGCTGCAGCACGTCGTGGCAGCCTTGCAGGTCGCCAATGGCCCAGACACTCATGTCCCGGTGCTCATTGCCAGGCGTGCAGGACGACGTGCAAGGCGGTGGGCCATGGTCAATGCAGGGTACGTGGCACGGCGAGCGTGAACGCCGGGATTTCGGCCTCGAAACGGGTGCCGTCGTCCGCGAGCATGGCGTAGCTGCCCTGCATCGTACCCAGGTGGGTTTCGAGCACGGCACCGGAGGTATAGGTGAAATCGTCGCCGGGACGCAGCCAGGGTTGTTCGCCGATCACGCCCTCGCCGCTGACTTTGCGGACCTTGCCGTTGGCATCGGTGATGGTCCACCTGCGTTCGAGCAGTTGCGCCGGGACCTTGCCCTTGTTGCGCATGTGGATGGTATAGGCAAAAACGTAGCGATCCTGCTCCGGCTCGGACTGGTCGTCGAGGTAGCAGGTCGCGACTTCGATCTCGAGCGCGTAGTCAGTGGATGCATGCTCGTCGTTGTCGACTTGCTTTGGGCGATCTTTCATGGGGACAGTGTAAGCGTGGCGCGTGAATGTCGCGATAGAGCAGGAGCGTGATGGCAGCATGCGCAGCCTCTGTCGCGACACGGGTCAGGCGGGAGGCAACCCGTTGGCCAGCTTGATGAACTCGTCGACAGTGACTTGTTCGGCACGCATGTCCGGGCGCAGGCCGGCGGATTGGATGTCGCTGGTGTCGGCGACGCCGGACAGCGCGTTGCGCAGGGTCTTGCGGCGTTGGCCGAACGCGGCCCGCACGACCTGCGCGAAACGCCTGGGGTCGTCGACACCGATATTTCCGGGGGCATGCGGGACCAGCCTGACCACGGCCGAATCGACCTTGGGTGCGGGCTGGAAGGCGCCGGGCGGCACCTGCAACAACGGCGTCACGCTGCAGGACGCCTGCAACATCACGCTCAGGCGGCCATAGACCTTGCTGCCGGGTGCGGCGGCCATGCGCTCGACGACCTCCTTCTGCAACATGAAGTGCATGTCGATGACCGCACCTGCATGTTCGAGCGCGTGGAACAGGATGGGCGAGGACAGGTTGTAGGGCAGGTTGCCGACCAGGCGCAACGGCCTGCCGTCGGCAAGCGCGGTGAAATCGACTTTCAGGACATCGGCATTGACCAGGGACAGGTCGCCATGGCCCTGCGCTGCAGCCGCCAGGGGTTGCAGCAGGTCGCGGTCGAACTCGATGGCGGTCAGTGCGCCATGTCGGTCGAGCAACGGCAGGGTCAATGCACCCTGGCCCGGGCCGATCTCGACCAGGTGGTCGCCCGGCTTGGGGTCTATCGCGAGCACGATCGCGTCGATGACGCCGCGATCGTGCAGGAAGTTCTGGCCCAGGCGTTTCTTGGCATCGGTGCGGAAGCCGGCAGCGTCGTGCGTGGGCCTGCGCGGTCCGGAAAGGGTTCGCCGCGTCATGCCCGTGACGGCCGTTGTGATCCTGCTGTCGCCAACGCTGCTGCCAGCCGTGTCGTTGCCAACCGCGTGCAGGTTTCGATGGCGGCGTACAGGCTCGACGGATCCGCACGGCCACAGCCGGCCAGGTCGAGCGCGGTGCCATGGTCGACCGCGACCCGCGGGTACGGCAGTCCCAGGGTAAGGTTGACCGCGCGCTCGAACCCGCTGTACTTGAGCACCGGCAGGCCCTGGTCGTGGTACATCGCCAGGATGGTGTCGAAACCGGCCAGCTTGGCAGGCAGGAAGGCGGTATCGGCCGGCAATGGGCCAATCAGCGCCATGCCGGCGTCGCGCAATGGATCCATCGCAGGGCGGATGATGTCGATCTCCTCGCGCCCCAGGTGGCCGTCTTCGCCCGCGTGCGGGTTGAGTCCGAGCACGGCGATGCGTGGGGCGTCGATTCCAAAATCGTTGCGCAAGGCGCTCTCGACGATGCGCAGCGTGCGTTGCAGGCTTTCGATATCGATGGCATCGGGGACGGCGCGCAAGGGCAGGTGGATCGTGGCCAATGCCACCCGCATGCGGTCGTTGGCCAGCATCATCACTACCTCGCACCCGGCCTGCCGTGCCAGCAGCCCGGTGGTACCGGTGTAGGCGATGCCCCCGGCATTGATGGCTGCCTTGTGCACCGGGCCGGTGACCAGGCCGTCGAGCTCACCGCGCAGGCAGGCGGCGGCGGCACGCTCCAGGCTATCGATCACGCTGGCGGCATTGGCCGCTTCGGGCATGCCGAAGGCGGCAGTGGCGGGATGGTGGATCTCGACCAACGGCAGCACACCAGGGGTGGCGGGTGCATCGGCAGAGGTGAATTCGATGGGCAGTGACAAGGCCGCCGCGGCGCGCCGCAGGCAGTCCGGATCGGCGTATGCGACCAGGTCCGATGGCCAGGCTTGCTGCGCGGCACGGACGCATAATTCCGGCCCCACGCCGGCCGGCTCACCCGGGACCAGCGCCAGCCGGGGGCGACGCATCTCAGTTGCCGTCTGCGGGTGCCGTCGGCTGCGTGGCGGGGGCGGTCTGTCCAACCTGCAATGGCGGCAGGCGGATATCGACATAGGCTTCGCCGCGCATTTCGCGCAGGAAACGCTCCCACTGCTCCTCGAGCTTGCGTTGGCCGATGCTTTCACGCACCTGCTGGCGACGGTTCTCGTCGGCGGCGCTGGCCTGGCGGCTGCCTTCGCGCTCGACGATGTGCCAGCCGGCCTGGGTGTGGAAAGGCTCGGACACCTGGCCGTCCTGCAATGCCGCCACCTGGGCACCGAAATCGACGCCATAGGCGTCCTGTGCAAACCAGCCCAGTTCGCCGCCGGCCTTGGCGGTGTTGTCGTCGTCGGAGTTTTGCTCGGCAAGCGTGGCAAAGTCGGCGCCGCCTGCAAGCCGTGCACGCAGGGTGGTGATCTTGGCCTTGGCGGCTGCGTCGTCCTGCCCGTCAGGCGCGGCGATGAGGATATGCCGTGCCTTGAATTGGGTGATGGTGCCGCTGCCAGCAGTGCTGGCATCACGGGACTCGATCATCTGGATCAACTGGAAACCGCTGGGCCCGCGGATCGGGCCGAAGTACTGGCCCGGCTGCAGGGTCTGGATGGTCTGGGCAAACGACGGCGGGACCTGGCTGAGGTCGCGCCATCCCAGATCGCCGCCTTCCAGCGCGTTGGGGCTGTCCGAATATCGCACGGCAGCCGCCGAGAAATCGATGGTGCCCTGGTCGAGCTGCGCCTTGATGCTCTCGATTTTTTGCTGCCCGACCGCGATCTGTTGCGGGGTCGCGCCTTCGGGCAGGCCCACCAGGATGTGGGCCAAATGGTATTGGGAGGTGCCGGCCTGGGAGGCCAGAGCCGCATCGATCTCACCTTCGCTGACGCTGATCCGGCTGCGCGCGAAGCTCTGCTTGAGCTGCTGCATTGCAAGCTCGTCATGGATCGAGTTGCGCAGGTCCGGGAGTGTCAGCCCGTCCGCTGCCAACTTTGCACCCATCTGGTCAAGGCTGACGTTGTTCTGCTTGGCGATGCCAGCCACCGCGTCGTCGACCTGCTCGTCGCTGACACGGATGCCGCTACTTTCGGCGCGGCTCACCTGCAACCTGGACAGCACCAGGCGATCCAGCACCTGTCGTTCCAGGACCGGGCGTGGCGGCAACTGGTCGGCGCGGTTTGCGTATTGGGATAGCACGTTGGATACGGCGCGATCCAGCTCGCTTTGCAGGATCACGTCCTCGTCGACGACGGCGACGATCTTGTCCAGTGATTGGACTTGCGCGGCAGGCGCTTGCTGGGCAGCGGCCGGAGCAACGGGGAGAACGGCAAACACAGCCGTCAGGCTGGCCAACAGCAGGCAGGCAGTCAGTTTGGTCATGGCATCGATTCGAGGGGGTTGTCGTCGCCGCTGTCGTTGCCGCTGACATCCGACGGAGGTACGAGGTAGAGATCCTCGCGGTAGTAGCCGAGGATAGCACGGCGCAGCCGGCTCTCCGTGTCCGGGCCGGCCGAGCCCAGACCCTTGAGTTCGATCTCCAGCTTGATGCCGTTGTTCAGTTCACCTTGCCGGTTGCGCAGGTAGCGGCGGCCTACAAGGCGCACTGCCATGCAGCAGCTGTCCCATTGCAATCCGGCGATACCCTCGAGCAACTGATGGTCCTGCAGCGAGTAGTAATACCGCCCGACCATGCTCCAGGAGTCGCTCAAGGGATACAGGAACGACAGGTCGACCTGCTCCAGCAGGTCGCGGCGATAGCGGTAGCTCAGGTTGATGATGCCGGTATCGCCAATCAGGTAGCGGGTGCGGAAGCTGGCCAGGTCCTTGCGCCTGAACTTTGGATCCCACTGGTAGGACGCACCGATGCTCCAGCGGTCGTTGACGGCGTAGGTCGAATCCGCGATCCAGGCCGACTTGCCACGCTCGACCGGGGACTCGCCGGGGACGGTGACGCGCGAGTCGTCGAAGTAGCGGATCTGGCCGATGCTGGCCGAGAGCTTCTCGCGGCCATCGGACTGCCGTAGCAGGCGCGTGGAGACGGCAAGGGTCAGCTGGTTGGCATCGGTCTGCCGGTCGGCACCGGTATAGCGGTTGTCTCGGAACAACTGGCCCCAGCTGAAGGTCAGTGGGCGGGTATCGAACAGTGGCAGCGCGCCCTGGTCGCGGTACGGGACGCGCAGGTAGAACAATCGCGGCTCCAGCGTCTGCAGGTAGCTCTGCCCGCGGACGCTCGTTTCACGGTCGAAGAACAGCCCGGCATCGAGAGATGCGATCGGCAGGCTGCGGCTGGGGGTATCGTTGCCTGCCGTCGCCAGTGCGTCGTCGAGCTTGTAGCCGGTATAGCGCCAAGCCACGGTCGGGGTGACGAACCAACTGGCACCGGTCAGCGGCATGCTGACAAACGGCTTGAGGTCAACGCGGCTGCCACCAGCCTTGGTGGGGTGGTGGAACCGGACCGCTTCGGCATCCACGCCAGCGGTCAGCCAGCGGCCGACGGGTTGTTGCCAGTTGACCCAGGCGCGCGGCAGGTAGTCGTGCGGCAGGATTGCGTCGGTGAGCGTGTAGTCGGCCAGCTCGTGGTGATCGGCTGAGACCCCGGCGTCCCAGGAGCTGCCGTGGCCATAGATCCCGATGGCACTGTTGAGCGAATATGGTGTTTGGCCATAAAGGTTGTTACTGAAGTCCTCCAGGTAGCGCGGGTCGCTGATCCAGTTGAGGTTGGCGCGAGCCTGCCAGCCGGGGAAGAGGTTCTGCTGTCCGCTGAAACTGAACCGGCTGCGGTCCTGGCCTCGGCGATTGTCGAGAGAGTAGCCGCGTGCAAGGAACTCAGCGGTCTCATCGTCGCGCTCCCGGTCGGTCAGCTTGTCCGAGGGCAGGTACTCGAAATTGAAAGCTCCCCGCCCGGTATCGGTCAGGTAGCGGAATTCACCGCCCAGCTGGAATCCGCGCTGGGTCATCAGGCGCGGGACCAGGGTCAGGTCGTAGTTGGGTGCCAGGTTGAAGTAATAGGGTTGGCGATAATCGAAACCATTGCGTCCGGAGACCCCGATGCTCGGGTACAGCAGGCCACTGCGGCGGCGGTTGTCGATCGGAAACGGAAACCACGGTACGTACAGCACCGGTAACTTGCCGACATGCAGCACGGCGTTGTGGGCCACGCCCGTGCCTTTGTCGGTGTCGACGTCGATGCGCTTGGCACGCAGCTCCCAGCTGCGTTGGTCGGGGGGGCAGGTGGAATACGTCGCGCCGAACAAGGCACCCTGCGCACCATGCATTTCGATCCGGTCCGCGCCGCCGTTGCCGCGCCGCGACATCAGCTGGTATTTGACGTGCTTGATGTCGTGGGTGTCGGTGTCCTGGTTTCCCTGGGCGCTGTCGGCGACCATGCGCATCCCGGAGTCCTGGTAACGCACATCGCCTTCGGCCAGGTAGGTGTCGTCCTGCTTGTCGTAAGTGAGCTTGCGCGCACCCAGGAACTGGTCGCCACGTCGCAGGGCGACGTTGCCTTCGAACTCCGGGTTGTCGGCGGTGCCGCCGAGATGATCGCCACCAATCTCCGTGGGCTGGTTGGCCCTGTCCCGAGGGGTGCTGGCGGGCGCCTGGGCGTCTTCAAATGCCGGGACTGCGTCCTGGATCGGGCACAGCCGCCAATCTTGTGGACGGTCGTCAGCGGCCTGCGCAGCCAGCGAGACGGCGATGCAGAAAGGGAGGGGCAGCAGGCGGAAGGCTGTGCGCACGGTGCGTCCGGCGGGCGAAGTGGCCGTTAGCTTGCCGCATCCCATGGGTTGCGGCAATGCGCCGGAAGCGCAGCAGCGTGGTTGCCGACAGTTGTCACGATGGATCGTGGACGAGAAGCAACATGCGCTGGATGAACGCACCGATTCGATGCCTGTTGCCGCGACACTGGGCGTCTTTGGAGCAGATCCAGCCAAGGATGGCTCGCCAAGCGCTGGCCGTTCAGGTAGCCGCCCCCGACAAGGCCCCCACGTGCGCGACGGCGCACTCGCGCAATGCCTGCAGGTCGTATCCGCCTTCCAGGGTCGACACCAGGCGGCCACCGGCATGGCGATCTGCCATCGCGACCAGTTCATGGGTGAGCCAGGCGTAGTCATCGGCTTGCAGGCGCAGCTGTGCCAGCGGATCGGCCAGGTGTGCGTCGAAGCCGGCGGATACCAGCAGGAGCTGCGGCTGGAAAACATCCAGCGCAGGCAGCAATTGCGTGCGCCATGCAGCGCGAAAGGCCTCGCTGCCGGCATCGGCTGGCAGGGGTACGTTGACGATGTTGCCGACGCCACGCTCGTTGGCATGACCGCTGCCGGGGTAGAGCGGTAGCTGGTGCGAACTCAGGTATTGCACGCGTGGTTCATGCTCGAAGATCGCCTGGGTGCCGTTGCCGTGGTGGACGTCGAAATCGGCAATCGCCACCCGCGCCAAGCCATGATGGGCCAGTGCATGTGCGGCAGCCACGGCGACCCCGTTGAACAGGCAGAACCCCATGGCCGTGTCGTCAGTGGCGTGGTGCCCGGGTGGGCGCACGGCACAGAAGGCGTGCCGATCAGCGCCCGCCATGACCGCGTCGACTGCGGCCACGGCAGCACCGGCAACGCGCAGCGCGGCCTCGGCCGAGCCTGGCGACAACATCGTGTCTGCATCCAGCGCGATGGTTTGGGTGGGATGCGTGTCGAGGATGGTTTGCAACAACCCCGGCGTATGCACGCGCAACAGGTCGCCGCGTTTGGCGCGCGGCGATTCATGCCAATGCAGTGCATCACCGAAAGCTGCATGTAACGCTTGGGTGACGGCGCTCAGGCGTGCTGGAGACTCGGCATGCGTCGGGCCGGTGTCATGTGCCATGCAGGCTGGGTGCGTGTAGAGGAGCACGGTTCGGGTATCAAGGGCTGCGGGTGTGGATAAAACCTTAGCATCGCCACTGACAGCATGGTTTTTACAGCGTGCGGCTCGCTTGCAACGCTTCAAAACGGCGCTTCGAGCCAACGCTTCAACTGCCAGGACGCGTCAGTCCGCCGTCCTTGACTTGCGCCTTTCGTGTTTCCACAAGACTTCACCATGGCCACTGTCGCGTGCCAGTACGCGTGCCAGTACGAACAGCAGGTCGGACAGTCGATTGAGGTAACGGATTGCTTCCGGGCGGACGTTGTCGTGGCGGGCCAGCGTGACGGTTTCGCGTTCTGCCCGACGGGTCACCGTACGTGCCAGGTGGCATCGCGCTGCCGCGTCGCCGCCACCGGGCAGGATGAATTCCTTGAGGGCCGGCAGCGCCGCGTTGTAGTGGTCGACCGCCTGTTCCAGGCGGTCGATATCGGCCGTGGAGATCGCGGCGTGGCCGGGGATGCACAGTTCGCCGCCCAGGTCGAACAGCTGGTGCTGGATCGTGGTCAGCAGCTCGCGGACGTCCTCGGGGACCTGCGCGGCCAGCAACAGGCCGATGGTCGAGTTGGCTTCGTCGACCGTGCCGTAGGCGTTGACGCGGGCCGAGTCCTTGGCCACGCGGCTGCCGTCGCCCAGGCCGGTGGTGCCGTCGTCGCCGGTGCGTGTGTAGATCCTGGAAAGACGGTTGCCCATGGGCCGGGATTGGGATTGGGGGTTGGTGTTTCGGGAGTCGTAAAGTCAGCAGCGTCGCGAATCATGCGCAGGACGGGTCGCGTGGGGCCAACCCATCCCGTGCGATCAGGCCGTCTGGGCCTGCAGCGCCGGGATGCGGTGGCGCAGCAATGCGAAGCCACCGAACAACACGGCCGCGTAGGACAGCGTGCCCAGCACCGTCCACTGGAAGAACGGGATGCCGGCGGTGTAGGCCGCGGCCAGTCCGGCGGCGGTTTGCGGGTACATCGGTGATCCCAGCCATGCGCCGAAGTTGGTGACCAGGAAAAACAGCACTGATCCGGCCAATGAGTAGCCCAGTACGCGGCCGCCGGACACCTTGCCACGCAGGCCAAAGCCAATGACGGCCAATACCGCGACGCATGCATAGACCAGCAGGAAGCCGGCACTCACGAAATAGTCGAGATAAATGCCACCGCGCAGCAGTCCCAATGCAAGGTCGGCGACGAACATCGCCAGCAACGGCACGATCACTGCCCAGCGCTTGGAGGCGAAGTACGCACCGCCAAACAGCGCCATTGCCTCGACCGGCGAGAAATTGGGCGGATGCGGCAGCAGCCGGGTCAGCGCGGCGATGGCGATCAGGCCAGCCAGGACCAGGGGGCCCGGGGCGAGTGATGGGGCGGAAGCGGGACGATTCATCAGCAATCTTTGGGTAGTGACGGGGGGTGGGGCAGGAGCCGTTAGCATAGCGCAACCCACCCGTGGCCTTTCACGAGCAATGCCTCCAGCGAGCACATCGACGAGCATGCAACCCAGCGCGCAACGCAGCGATCAATCCGGAACCGCTCCTGCCCGGTCCGGCGCTGCACCACATGGCGCTGGCGTGCGCGATCGTGTCCAGCACGACGTGCTGATCGTCGGCGGCGGCCTGGTCGGTGCCAGCCTGGCGATCGCGCTGGATCGGATCGGCGTCGATGTCGGCCTGGTCGAGGCGACGCCGGCCGGCACGCTGCCAGCGGTGTTCGACGAACGCAACCTGAGTTTCGCCGAAGCCACGGTCAATGCACTGACCGCGCTGGGGGTGCTGCAGAAGTTGCAGGTGCCCGGTGCGCCGATCCGACGCATCCATGTCAGCCGCAAGGGCGACTTTGGCCGCGTGCTGCTGGAGGCGGCCGATTATGGCCGCGAAGCATTCGGGCAGGTCGTGGTCGCGCGTGACTTTGGGCAGGCATTGGAGGCGCGGCTGGACGAGCTGGTGCATCTCACGCGGTATCGCCCGGCCCGTTTCATCGGGTTGGCGGCTGCTGACGCAGGTGTCGTTGGAGACGCTGGCGTGGATGCCACGAGCCGGTCGATCAAGGTCGCTGACGACGCAGGCGAACACGTGCTGTCTGGACGGCTGCTGGTCGCGGCAGACGGTGCCCGCAGTGGCATACGCGAGGCGCTGGGCATCGACGCCACGCACCACGACTACGGGCAGGCCCTGTTCGTCGCCCGGGTCGCTGCACAGCATGCCCCGGAGGGCACTGCTTATGAACGTTTTGGCGATGCCGGTCCGACCGCTTTCCTGCCGCGCAATGACAGGCACTATGGCGTCATCCATGGGGTCGCGCGTGCAGATGCGGAGGCGGTCGCGGCGATGGACGACGCTGCCTACCTGTCGCGCCTGCAGCTGGCCTTCGGCTGGCGTGTGGGCCGGTTGCTTTGCGCGGGCGCACGCAGCGTCTATCCGGCGATGGGCGTACGTGCTGCGCGATTGGTTGCGCCGCGCGCCGTGCTGGTCGGCAACGCCGCGCAAAGCCTGCATCCGGTCGGTGCGCAAGGCTTCAACCTGGGCTTGCGCGATGCGTTGACGCTGGCGGAGCTGATTGAGGATGCTGGTTCAACGCAGACACCCACATCGCAGACCTGTGACCCGGGCGCCGACATGCTGCTGGCGGACTACGTGCAACGTCGACAGCCGGACCGCGACAGGACGCTGTCGTTTTCCGACACGCTGGCGCGGCTGACTGCCGACACCACGCCGCTGTTGCGGCCGTTGCGCAGTGCTGGATTGTTGGCGATGGATCGCCTGCCGTCGGCGCAGGCCTGGTTGGTCGGCGGGGCGATGGGCTATCGCGGCGACGTGCCACGACTGTGCCGCGCGGGACACGAGGCGCGGACATGAGCCGGCGTGGCATGCGGGACGTCGTCGTGGTCGGCGGCGGCGTTGTCGGCGCTGCCTGCGCATTGGCATTGGCACGCACGGGCCTGGACGTGGCGCTGGTCGAAGGCGTGCAGCCAGCACCATGGCAAGCCGACCAGCCGGACCTGCGCGTGTATGCGTTCGCGCCAGACAATGCCGCGTTACTGGACGGACTGGGTGTCTGGAACACCATCCTCGCCGCGCGCGTGCAACCGTATCGACGGATGCGCGTCTGGGACGCGGCCGGTGGCGGCGAACTCGAGTTCGATGCGGACCGGTTTGGCCGGCGCGAACTGGGCTGGATCGTCGAGCATGGGTTGCTGGTCTACCGCCTGTGGGCGGCCTTGCCGGGCGCCGGTGTGCAGATCCATTGTCCGGCGCGCGTCGAGACGATGACGCAGGACGAGACCGGCGTGCGCCTGCATCTCGACGATGGCCTGCAATTGAATGCGCACGTGGCGATCGCTGCCGATGGCGCCGGCTCGACCCTGCGCACGCTGGCTGGAATCAAGGTCGATGGACACGATTACGGGCAGCGCGGTGTCGTCGCCTATGTCGCCACGGAGCAGCCGCACCAGGACACGGCCTGGCAACGATTCCTGCCGGGCGGCCCTCTAGCGGTGTTGCCTGCTGGCGTCGACTCCAGTTCGATTGTCTGGTCGCTGCCTGGAGCGGCTGCCACCGACCTGCTTGCAATGGACGACAAGGCCTTTGGCCAGGCGCTCACGAATGCCTTCGATGCCCGCCTGGGTCGGATGCGGACGGTGTCCGCGCGTGCGTCTTTCCCGTTGCGGCGGTTGCTTGCCAACGACTATGTCGCCGGCCGGATCCTGGTGCTTGGCGATGCCGCGCACGTGGTGCATCCCTTGGCCGGCCAGGGCGTCAACCTGGGGCTGCGCGACGTGGCTGCATTGGCCGAAGGCGTCCGCGGTGCACGCGCGAGTGGCAAGGACTGGAGCTCCGCACCGCGCCTGGCGCGGTGGGCACGAACCCGCAAAAGCGAGAATGCAGTCGCCGCGCATGCGTTCGAAAGCATCCATCGCCTGTTTACCAGCAATGGCTTGGCTACGACGTTGTTGCGTGGTCCCTTACTGGGTGCGGCGGGTCGCCTGCAGCCATTGGCCGCGGCGCTTTGGAGGCGAGCGGCAGGGATGTGAGGGCAGGTGTCTGAAGGCAGCTGCAGGAAACCCCGAGCATGAAAAAACACCCGCAGGTCATGCGGGTGTCGAGAGAAACGCTGGGTTGGTAGGTGTTGGGTGGTTTTTCCAGGCCTGCGCTTATTTCCAGTCACGCCACTGTTTGTATTCGGCTTTCGACAATTGCCCGTCGCCATCGGTGTCGACCTGGTCGAAGTGCGCGACCAGGCCGGCATCGACTCCTGCTTCGGTCTTGTCGATGGCACCGTCGGCATTGGTGTCGGCGGCAACGAAGTGGTCCTGGATCGGGTCACGCGTGACCGTGTGGATGGTGACGTGCGCGGGGGTGGGTGCAGGCGTCCTCGGCGAAGAAACCTCTGCTGGTTGCATCGCCTCCATGGTCTGCGCACGCGTGGCCGCCGATCGTGCGACGCCGGCCGTCGCCATCGCATCCGCGGCGGAAACGCTGGCTGCCTCGCTGGCAATCGCGGCGGTGGCCGCGGCCCGTTGGGCGGTGCGCGCTGATGCCTTGGTTTGGGCTTGGCCAATCGCGGCTTCATTGCTGGCCGCGTGGGCGGTGGCAGCGGCACTCTTGGCGGTCCCGGCGGCATTGCTGGCATCAGCGGCGCTTTGGCTGGCTATGTCCGAGGCCATCGCGGCGGTGTCGTCGGCAGGTGCCGTATCGCTGGCGGCCTGCGCGTCTGCTGCGGCATCGATGGCGACCTGCGCATTGGCATCTGCAGCGGCGGCGGCATCGGCTGCGGCCTTGGCTCTTAACTGGGCTTTTTGTTGCTCCGCCGTCTGCGCCGACGCCGGCGCGTCCAGCCCAAGCGCTGCCAGCAGTGCGAGGCCGAGAAGGCACCCTGGCAACAGGCTGGTGCGGCTTATTGACGCTGTCCGCAATGAAGCTGTCTGCAATGGAGCGGTCTGATGATTCATGTGAGTGCCTCGCGAAATAGGGATGCCACCGGCCCAAGTTAGCAAGGTGGGGTCTACCTGGTGTCAATGCCGAGGCGATTGCGGACAACGGATGCTGAACGGGAGGGCGCCGTTCAGGAATCCAGCCTGGGGGGGCCGGTCGGCCAGGCGCATCGACTCAGCGGCGTCCCGACACGGAGGCGAACACCGTGATTTCTTCGCGGTCATGGTAGAGCTGGCGCGCGTGCAGCATCAGCGGTCGCGCGCTGTGTTCGCGGAACAGATCCAGGCACAGGCGTGTCTCCAGCCAGCGCTTCTTCATCGGCAGCTTGAGATTGAAGATCGCGTGCTGGCACCAGCCTTCGCGCATCCACTGCGCCATGCGCGTGGCGACGCGGCGGGGCTGCTCGACCATGTCGCAGACCAGCCAGTCCAGGGGTGTTGGTGGTTGCCAGGCAAAGCCATCGGCGCGCAGGTGCTCGACCTGCCCACTGTCGAGCAGGTCTTGGCGCAACGGGCCATTGTCGATTGCAGTGACATGCAGGCCGTGTCGTGCGAGGACCCAGGACCAGCCTCCGGGTGCCGCGCCAAGATCGGCAGCGCGCATCCCCGGTTGCAGGAGTCGGTCGCGCTGGTCGGCGTCGAGCAGGGTCATCAGGGCTTCTTCAAGCTTCAGTGCCGAGCGCGATGGGGCTTGCGGGTGCGGTTTCAGGCGCGGGATGCCCAAGGGCCACGGCGCGCTGTCGCCTGGGTCGCTGGTTGCCAGCAGGACGTGGTCGCCTGCCGTGAAAAATACATGCAATCGCGCAGCGGAGGAGTCATCGCGCTGTGCAAGCAATCCGGCCCTGCGCAACGCGGGCCGCAATGCGTTGCCAAAACTGCGAGCCAGGCCGGCCAGTGGCTTGCCGGTGTCCGAGTCGGGATGCTCGACGAGCAGCTGCCCCAACGCCGGAGTCGACGGGATCTCGCGCAACGCGGAAAGGATCGGAGTGATGCGGTCCTTCGGATCCAGCGCGCGCAGCTCGGCAAGCAACTGCAGTTTCTGCCGGGCGAAGATCAGTTCCGTGAAAGGTGGCGTCGGTGGCGATGCGTCGGTTGTCGCGGGCGCCCGGTCACGAGCACCGGGCATGTGGGTTTCAAAGACCACGTAACCATCGTGCCGTACTGCACGGGCGTGCCCGTGGCAGCCGGCCAGTGCGGCGCGTTCGGTCAGTTCGGCGGCAAGCTCGGGCTCGAACCCGGCGCGGCAGTAGCACAGCAGGCCGCTGCGCCGCCTGTCGCCAGTTTGCACGCCATCAGGTCGCACGGTATCAATAGCGTGGCCCGCCCTGCGTACCGTAATCACGGAGCACGGCACAGGCGGCCTCTCGCTGCACGTCGCGAACGACGGCGATGTCGCGTCGCTCCAGCTCGCCGACCCAGTCTGTCGGCAATGGACCTTCGTCGAATTCGGTCAACGCCATGACATCCTCGCTACGCGCCCCCACCAGCAGGCGGTCGATGCCGGCCCAGAAGGTGGCGCCGTAACACTGGCAACAGGGTTGTGCCGACGTGGCCAGGGTGTACGCGCCGCCATCCTCGTTGAGGCGGGAACGCTGCAGGCGTTGCTGCGCCAGCATGTAGGCCATGGTTTCGGCATGCGCAAGCGAGCAGTTTTGCGGCAATACGCGATTGACGCCGACAGCAACCACGCGGTCGTTGGTATTGAACACCACTGCACCAAACGGCCCGCCGCTGCGCTGGTCGATGTTGCGGCGCGACAGTGCGATGGCCAGCCCGATTTTCTCGTCGTCGCTGGCGTAGGCGGTGGCCAGTTCCAGTTCGTGGACCCATGCAGGTAGCGTCAGGTGGATCTGTGCGTACAACATCGATGCACTTGCCTCAATTGGATCCGGAGGGGTCGGTTGCCTGGCCCCGTGCCTTGCACAGGCCCTGGATGCACTGGCAGGCCGAAACGTCGCGTACGTCGCAAGCCGCGGACTCCCCGCGTCGCGCGCATTCGGCGCGCACGCCGTCCGGATCGACCGGGCTGTCGACATTCACGCAGGCCGGCTCGGTGCCACAGCAGCTGCCCACATCCTTGACGGTGCAGTCGGCGGTGGTGCTGCAGCTGCGGTCCAGCTTGACCGGTGCAGGCATGCGCCGCGGTGGTAGCGGTCCGCCGGTGCGCATCCTGCGGCGAGGTTGCGCCGCCTCCTGTCCGTCTTGTGCGGCGGTCGTGTTTCGTGGGTTGTCCAGGCCAGTCGAGGATGCTGCTGGTGGCGCAGGCACAGGTGATGCGTCCCGTGCCGGTGTGCCGCGTGGACAGGCTGCCAGCGCGAGTCCCAGGAGCAACGCGATCCCAAGCCAGCACGCGAGCCGGCCCGCACTCACGCTTTGCTGGCCCACGTGTCGCGCAAGGTGACGCTGCGGTTGAAGACGGGTGCAGCACTGGTGTGGTCGCGACGATCGGCGACAAAGTAACCGGTCCGCTCGAACTGCCAGGATTGTTCGGGTACCGCCAGTGCAGCGGCGGGTTCGACGTACCCGGTGACCGTCCGCGAGGCGTCGGGATTGAGATGGTCGCGATAGGTCGTGCCATCGTTGCCGCTGTCCGGATCAGGTACCAGGAACAAGCGGTCGTACAACCGGATTTCCGCAGCTACCGCATGCTTGGCGCTGACCCAGTGGATGGTGCCCTTGATCTTGCGATTGGCACCTTCCATCCCGGGTCGCGATTCCGGATCGAGCGTGCCGCGCACTTCGGTGACATTGCCAGCATCGTCCTTGACGACGGCGTCGCACCGGAAGATCCCCGCGCCACGAAGCCGCACTTCGCCATCGGGAAGCAGGCGCTTGAAGCCCTTCGGGGGCACCTCGGCGAAATCTTCGCGTTCGATCCACAGCTCATTGGAGAACGGCATCTCGCGGGTACCCTGCGACTCGTCCTTGGGGTGGTTGGGAAACGTCAGGGATTCTTCATGATTGGCATCGAGGTTGGTAATGACCAGTTTCAAGGGGTCCAGCACGGCCATCCGTCGCAACGCGGTCACGTCCAGGGTCTCGCGCAGGCAGCCCTCAAGCACCGAGAAGTCGATCAGCGAGTTCTGCTTGCTCACGCCCAGGCGCTCGGCAAACAGGCGCAGCGAGGCCGGTGTGTAACCTCGACGGCGAATCCCCTGCAGGGTCGGCATGCGCGGATCGTCCCAGCCGTCGACCAGTCCGTCCTGTACCAGCGTCATCAGCTTGCGCTTGCTCATGACCGTGTAATTGAGGTTGGCGCGCGAGAACTCGATCTGCCGTGGTTTGCCGGCCTCGTTGGGCAGGCCCTTGTCGAGCAGTGGCTTGAGCAGTTCGGGGTGGCTGGCCAGGTCGACCTTGTCCACGCACCAGTCGTAGAGCGGGCGGTGGTCCTCGAACTCCAGCGTGCATAGCGAGTGGGTGATGCCTTCGATGGCATCGCTCAGCGCGTGCGCATAGTCGTACATCGGGTAGATCGGCCAGTCGTTGCCGGTGTTCTGGTGTTCGACGTGCTTGATCCGGTACAGCGCCGGGTCGCGCAGGTTCATGTTGCCGCTGGCCATGTCGATCTTGGCGCGCAGGGTACGGCTGCCGTCGGCAAACTCGCCGGCGCGCATGCGTCGCAGCAGGTCCATGTTTTCATCGGTGGGACGGTCGCGATGGGGCGAATTGCGGCCCGGTTCGGTCAATGTGCCGCGGAAGGCCCGTACCTCGTCCGCGCTGAGGTCGCAGACAAAGGCATCACCCTGCTCGACAAGCTTCTCGGCGGCGCGATAGAAAACCTCGAAGTAATCGGACGCATGGCGCAGCGTGGCCCATTCGAAACCCAGCCAGCGCACGTCTTCCTGGATCGCGGCAGCGTATTCCGGGTCTTCCCTGGCCGGATTGGTGTCATCCAGGCGCAGGTTGCAGACCCCGCCAAACTCGGAGGCGATGCCGAAGTCCAGGCAGATCGCCTTGGCATGGCCGATATGCAGGTAGCCGTTGGGCTCGGGCGGGAACCGGGTCCGGATTGCCGTTTGGCGTCCGCTGGCCAGGTCATCGCGCACGATCTGGCGAATGAAGTCCTGCCGTGCCGGTGTGATGTTGTCGTTATCGACCGAAGCAGGAGGGGCGGTAGGGTTGTCGTCTGCAGGCACGGCGGCATGTCGCGATGGGAGGTTCGACCAGTGTAGCCGAGGCCCTGTACCAAGCCACTTGCCGAGGCTGGGGATGACGAATGCCCGGCTCTGGCATAACTCTTGCTTTGTTAATACCAAAGGGGGGCAGATGCAGGCTGTCTACGACGCGGAGAACCTGATAGACGCTTACCTGGTGCGCCATGCACTGGAGGCGGCGGGCATTCCTGTCTATATCCGTGGCGAGGCGCTGGTCGGTGGGGTCGGGGAGCTTCCAGCTTATGGTCTGGTCGCGGTTTGCGTTCCGCCAAGCGCATTGACCCAAGCGCGTGATTTGATCGCGGCGTTGCCACTGCTCGCCGGGGACACGCGCAGCGCCGCTGCCGAGGAGACATCCGTCGATGTTGCCGGGCCCGGTTGCCCGCAAGCCGGCAGCGCCCAGGGGGCTTGAACGTGCAGCGCATCCAAACCGGCGAACTGACCCTGCTTGCCGGACTGGCCCTGTTGCTGGCGTTGGTCGCTGCCAGTGCCTTTGGGATTTCCAGTGTCGAACTTGAAGACAAGGCGCTCCAGGTCCAGGTAACGGACGCAATGGGTGATGCGGCGACGACACAACGCCACGGCGTGATCATGCTGCCGGGTGCCGCCGAGCACGAGGTCGTCGCCACCTTGCGTTTCGTGCTGCCGGCAGTGGATGCCGAAGGCATGCAATGGGTGATCTGGCTGCAGCGCGATCCGGTCGACGCACTCTGGTTGGAAGGCAAGGGCCCGGATGGTCAGCCCTGGCAGGGCCCGCACTACGATTTCTATCATCCTGCGGACGATGAATCCGCATTGCCGACGGGGTATGCGTTCCGTTTGCCCGCGCACTGGCAGGGTCCGGTCAGCCTGCAGTTGCATGTGCTTGGCGGGATGCGCATCGCGCTGCGTCCGATGCTCTTGTCTGCACACCATCTCGAAGCGATCACGCACTTGGACATCGCCTTCAGTGCAGGTGCGTATGCCGGTCTGTTCATGCTTGCGCTGATTGTCCTGGTGCTGTACGCGGTGACCGGAGAGCGTGCCTTCATTTCCGCGTTTGCCTGCGTCTCGCTGGGATTGCTCTTCCTGTCGTCGGCCAATGGCCACTTGTACCAGTTACCGGGGTTTTCGCTGTTGTCGGGATGGCGCGACCAGGGCCTCAGGGCATTGATTCTGCTGTTCTGTGCCAGCTTGCTGCAGTTGTTTTTGCGCTACGCGCACCTGCGCGAAGGGACCGCGCGGATAGCGCGCTGGTTCGAGATATACAGTTTCGCGCTGCTTGCGCTGGTGGCACTGTGCCTGCTGGACCTGATCCTGCTGCGCCCGTTGATGCAGTGGTTTGCAATGCTGGCCTGGATCGGTACCGGGATTGGCGCGCTGGTGCTGCTGGTCGGTGCAAAGCGGCGGCGATTGCCTTTGGCAGGCTGGCTACTGGGCATCGTGGTGGTGACGCTCTGCCTTGCCCTTGCCAGTGAAGCGACGCAGCGCGGGGTGCTCCCGGAGATATTCTGGATCTGGTACGGCTATCAGTTCGCGATGGTCCTGTTGCTGTCACTGCTGTCGTTGAGCTTGCTCAGCCGCATCGGTGAATATCGCCTGGAGCGTGATCGCGACCAGTTGGCGCGGATCGATTCGGAACGGCGACTGCAGCGGGAGGCGGCGCGGGCGGCATTGCCGCTGGCGCTGAAGGAAAAGCTGCGTGGGCTGGATGCCGGGGATATCGAGCGGGCCGCGATGCGACTGTTGCTGGAGCATGTCCGTGCACAGGTGCCGGTGCGCGCCTGCGCGGTGGTAGCCCGTGGATACCATGGCCGTGACCTGATGCTGGTCGAACCAGAAGGCAAGGACTCTCGTATTGAAGCCGACATCGCGGCCTCCAACTTGCAGTTGAAGCGTCATGCGATGGAAGGCCTGGTCCTGCAGCAGCCGTTGCCGGGCAATCCGGAGCCTTCCACGGAAGCATTGGTGCCCCTGAAGATACGTGCGCCTGGCTGGGGGATGCTGCTGCTGCGTCGAGATGGCAGCGATGGGTTCAGTACCGAGGAGCTGGCGCTCGCCGAGGAATTCGCGCGCCTGGTCATCCTGCATGCCGACGAGACGGTGGGGACATGGAAGCTGCGGCGCTCGGCGGAGCTCGATGCCCTCACCGGGACCTTCAATCGTCGCAGCATCGATCAGTGGCTGGCGCGTGCGTTCGCCGACGCGCATGGGAACCAGACGCTGCAGTCCATGCTGTTCATCGACATCGACCACTTCAAGCTGGTCAACGACAAGCTGGGGCATGCCGGTGGCGACGCCTGCCTGCGCAAAGTCGCGATGACGTTGCGCAGCACGATTGAAGAGGGGGATTTCCTGGGACGTTACGGCGGCGAGGAGTTCGTCGTGTTGTTGCCCGGACGTGGAGGCGCTGAAGCACGGGCCATGGCCGAGCGCCTGCGCGCCGCCGTGGAGCGGGCCGAGCTTGAGTACGAAGGTCAAAAGGTACACATCACGGTGAGTATCGGCGTGGCGACGCGGTTGGATGGAGAAAGCACGCCGGAGGCGACGATCAAGCGTGCGGACAAGGCGCTGTTCTCAGCCAAGCGTGGCGGGCGCAACTGCGTGCATGTCGCACCGGCGACGTTCAGTTGAGCCGTCGCCGCAGGCCTCGCCCGCAACCCTGGTGTTGCGGGCTTTCGTAGGAGCGGGTTCAGCCGTGAGCTCTTGGCCCTGACGTTTGCCTTTTGTGTGGGAGCGACGTAAGTCGCGATTGCTTTCCGGGACATCAGGTCGCGACTTGCGTCGCTCCTACACAACAGCAAGATCAAAAGCTCGCGGTCGAAGCCGCACCTACAAGGGCGTGTCGCCGTCGTCCAGCGCGACGATGCTGCAGACATAGACCAGCTCGCAGGCACCATCGCCGGTATCCGTGCGGCTCAGCGAACTGCGCCACGTCCAGCCGTTGTTGCCGTCCGCCTCGACCAACCACCCATCAATGCGCACCCGCTCGCCCGCGCGCACCCGATGCAGGGCGGTGGCAGTTGCCTTGTCCGAGGGAATCATGTGCATGTTGGCACTGCTGCGCGCGATCTCACCCGGTGGCAACGGTGGATGCCCCTTCCAGCGGTACCGATACCAGCGCGAGGACTGGCTGACCGACAGGCGCTTGCCCATGCCCGGTGCCGACATGGGGCCCCAGCCCAGGGCCAGGTCGGTTGGCGACAGCGTTGATTCGGGGCCAAAACTGTAGTCGTGGCGCGACAGCACGCGAGCATCCACGCTGAAGCCTGCCAGGGGTTGCAGGCGCGCAACCGCCAATGCGAAGGGTGGCATGGAATCGGGGACGCGACTCTGCAGGGGCGCGTCCCCAGGAGTGACCTGCGGCGGTGGCGGACAGGCCAGGGTGGCGCCTTGCGCAAGCGCAGCAACAGGTGGCACGCGCGGCGATACCGGTGAATACCACCAGCCGATGGCTGACAGGATGACGACAATGATCAACCAAGCGCGCACGGACATTGCCAAACCCGGATGGAACCCACCTTTAGTATGCCCGCAGCACGCCATGCCATGAGTGCATGGACGTGATGTACGTCTAGCCTGCGGCAAGTGGCGGCGAAAGCAGGTCCGCTGGCAATGCGCGGAATACCTCGACCATCTGCATCAGGAAACCTTCCATCGCAGAGCTCTTGCGCCACACCATTGCGATCTTTCGGCTCGGGTTGGAGTCGCTGAAGCCAAGCAAGCGTATGTCGCTGGAGGGCGCGACCGGTGGCTTGACAGCCAGCGTCGGCAGCAGGGTCAGGCCGACATCGGCGGCGACCATCTGTCGCAGCGTTTCCAGGCTGGTGGCCTGGAACTCGGACTTCTCCCCGGTGCCCGCCAGCTGGCAGATATCCAGGGCCTGGTCGCGCAGGCAGTGGCCGTCTTCGAGCAGCAGCAGGCGCTCGTGCGCGAGGTCTGCCATCGACAGCGACGCCCGTCCGGCCAGCGGATGGTGCCCGGGCACGGCCAGCACGAACGGCTCCTCGAACAGGAACTCGATGTGCAGCTGGTCGTCGTCGACCGGGAGCGCCAGCAGGATGGCATCCAGCTTGCCGGCGTGCAGGCGCTCCAGCAGCACCGGGCTTTTCTCTTCGACCAGCAACAGTTCCAATCGCGGGAAGCGCCTGCGCAGTTGCGGCACGACATGCGGCAGCAGGTACGGCCCGAGCGTCGGGAACATCCCCAGCCGCACGCTGCCGGCTTCCGGGTCGCGGGTACGGCGTGCGGCTTCCTTCATCTGTTCGACTTCGCCGACGATGCGGCGTGCCCGCTCGGTCATCGCATGTCCTGCCGATGTCAGCATCACCTTGCGTGGGGCGCGTTCGAACAAGGTGACGCCGAGCTCGTCCTCGAGCTTGCGGATCTGCGTCGACAAGGTCGGCTGGCTGACGAAGCAGGCCTCGGCGGCCTTGCCAAAGTGCTTGAGGTCGGCCAGCGCCACCAGGTACTGGAGGTCGCGCAGGTTCAAGTCAGCCTCCCGGTCATGCCAGTGTCCATGTCATGGCGTCGAGGTGCTCAAGCCGCGACTGCAGGTTGTTCCGCAGGCGACGAGCTGCGGATCAGGTGGTCGAACGCACTCAATGCAGCCGTGGATCCACCACCCATCGCGACCACGATCTGCTTGTATGGTGTCGTCGTCGCATCACCAGCGGCAAATACGCCAGGCAACGAGGTCGCACCGCGCACGTCGATTTCGATCTCGCCACGCGACGACAATGCGATCGCACCCTTGAGCCATTCGGTATTGGGCAACAGCCCGATCTGCACGAAGACGCCAGCCAACTCCACCGTATGGGCATCGCCGGTGCTGCGATCCTTGTAGACAAGGCCGGTGACCCGTTGCCCGTCGCCAAGCACTTCGGTGGTTTGCGCACCGACGATGACGCGTGCATTGGGCAGGCTGCGCAATTTGCGCTGCAGCACTTCGTCGGCGCGCAGCTTGTCGTCGAATTCGATCAACGTGACGTGCTCGACGATGCCAGCCAGATCGATGGCCGCCTCAACGCCGGAGTTGCCGCCACCGATCACGGCCACGCGCTTGCCCTTGTACAAGGGGCCGTCGCAATGCGGGCAGTAGGCGACGCCGCGGTTACGGTATTCGGCTTCGCCAGGGACATCCATTTGCCGCCAGCGTGCGCCGGGGGCCAGCACGATCGAACGTGCCTTGAGGCGGGCACCGCTTTCCAGCGCCACTTCCAGCAGGCCATCGCGATCGGCTTCGAAAAGTTGCGTTGCCTTTTGCAGCTGCATGATGTCGACGTCGTAGTTGCGCACGTGGCGCTCGAGCTCGGCGGCCAGCTTGGGGCCTTCGGTGTACTCGACGGAGACGAAGTTCTCGATGCCCATGGTGTCGAGCACCTGGCCCCCGAAGCGCTCGGCCACGACGCCGGTACGGATGCCCTTGCGTGCAGAATAGATCGCGGCCGCCGCACCCGCAGGACCGCCACCGATGACCAGCATGTCGAACGGCTGCTTGGCCTTGAGCTGCTCGGCCTGGCGTGCGGCCATGCCGGTATCGATCCTGGACAGGATCTGCTCGACCGTCATGCGTCCCTGGTCGAAGGGCTTGTCGTCGAGGAATACCGTGGGCACGGACATGATTTCGCGCGCCTCGACTTCGGACTGGTACAGCGCACCATCGATGGCGACATGCTGGATGTTGGGGTTGACCACGCTCAGCAGGTTGAGTGCCTGCACCGTGTCCGGACAGCTCTGGCACGACAACGACATGAAGGTTTCGAAGTGGTATTCGCCCTCCAGGCCACGGATCTGGTCGACAACGGCGTCATCGACCTTCGGGGGATGACCGCCCACCCACAGCAGCGCGAGCACCAGCGAGGTGAACTCGTGGCCCAGCGGGATACCGGCGAAGCGCAGTTGGATGTCGGTGCCGTCGCGCACGATCGCGAAGGACGGCTTGCGCGCGTCGGCATCGTCGTCGCGGCGGTAGGTGATCTTGTCGGACATCGTGGCGATGTCCTGCAGCAAGGCTTCCAGTTCGCGCGACTTGTCGCCGTCGTCGAGGGTGGCGACGAGCGTGATCGGCTGCACGACTTTTTCAAGATAGGCCTGCAGCTGGGCCTTGAGATCGGCGTCGAGCATGTTGGTGGCAGACATGGGGAGCCCTTGGGTGAGGAAAGTCGATGTGCACCGGTGGTAATGGCCAGCGCATGAAAGCCGGCTGCAACAACAGTCCGGATCGCAGGGGAGGGGATCGGACAATGGCATCCGATTCGATCCGGACTGCTGTTGCAGGCGACCTCGGATGAGGTGCCAATTGCGGGCGCGGGGCCTGGCTGGCCCCGCGCCGCGTGGGGAGTTGCTGTGATCCGATGGGCTGGATCAGATGAAGCGTCCGATCAATGCAGGCTGATCAGATCTTGCCGACCAGGTCGAGCGACGGCTTCAGGGTCTTCTCGCCTTCCTTCCACTTGGCGGGGCAGACTTCGCCCGGATGGCTGGCGACGTACTGGGCGGCCTTGACCTTGCGCAGCAGCGCGTCGGCTTCGCGACCGATGCCTTCGGCGGTGACTTCCATTGCCTGGATGATGCCGTCGGGATCGATCACGAACGTCGCACGGTCGGCGATACCCTGGCCTTCGCGCATGTTCTCGAAATTATTGGTGATCGTGCCGGACGGGTCGCCGACCATCGTGTAGCGGATCTTCTTGATCGCTTCGGACGTGTCGTGCCACGCCTTGTGCGAGAAATGGGTGTCGGTGGACACGCTGTAGATTTCGACGCCGAGCTTCTGGAACGCGTCGTAATGCTCGGCCAGGTCTTCAAGCTCGGTCGGGCAGACGAAGGTGAAGTCGGCCGGGTAGAAAAACACGACGGACCACTTGCCATGGAGGTCGGACTCGCTGACCTCGATGAACTTGTCGTCCTTGAGGGCCTGTGCCTTGAAAGGCTTGATTTTGGTATTGATCAGGGACATCGCTAGCTCCTTGCTGCAGGGGAGAAGGGTTGGAATCGAGAAGCCATGCTAGGAAACCTGATCGGTTTTATCAAATTGATTGATGTTATCTATTTGATAGCCCAGGCCTATCGCAGCTTCGATGTTGATTGTTGCCTGGGCGGCAAGCCCAAGGGATGCCAGCGTCGTTACGCCAAAGCGCGCGGCACGGCACCCGTGCGGACCGGCGACCGCACAAGCAGGGCCTGGAGTCGATCACGGTCCAGCGGTGGCACCGGGTGCAATGGCGTGTACTGGCCACCGACCAGTGCTGCCAGGGCGATACCGTCGCGCCAGGCAATACGGGCACCAGGCAGGCGCGGCACCTTGTCCCCGGCCGGGATCACACCGGCCAGGTTCAGCGGGTCGCTCGCGCAGACGACCAGGACCTGGCCATCGGGTGTGCGCTTGCGCACTTGTCGCAGGGCGGAAATGGCCTCCGGCAAGGCGAACTGCTCGCCGCTGAGTCCGGCGATGAAGCGCCCGCCACGGATTTCGCCGCGTGCCTCCAAGCGGTGGTAGACGCGCAGCAGCTCCCGCCAGGACGGCAGCCACGCCGCTTCGCGGTCGAGCAGTCGCCAGCAGACGACGCCATAGCGGCGGAGCAGGGTACGTGCGGCGTGTTCGATGGCGTCGTCTCTTCCCTTTAACTTCAGGCCATCGTTCGAATCCATGAGGCTGTCATTTCCACCTTCGCGGGAATGACGATCCGGGATGCGATGACAATCCGCATCGCGACCCGCTTCGCGACGGGTCAATGTCCAGCGTCCAGCATCCTCGATCCCCAGCATCGCACTGCGACGGCTCCGTCGGGAATGCGCGGAACGCCGCTTGGACTGTGGCACCAGCAGTGCACGCAGTCCTGCAAAGCTGTCGCAGTGCACCCGGCCGCGCGCGACGGCTTCGGCCAGCGCGTCTTCCAGTTCGGTCCGCAGCAGGTGCGCGCCGGACACCAGTTCGTCGAAGAAGGACGCGCCATGGTCGATGAGGTAGTCGACGACCTTCTGCGCCCGCGAGGTCAGTCCCTGCTCGCTGTCATGTTGCCTGTCGGAAAGCTGCGTCCAGGCTCGCAGCTGCTTGCGTGGCAGCAGTACGATCGGTGTGCTGCGTACAGGCGCGGTGCTGGCCGTCGGCTCGGCACCCGGCACCGCCCCGCGCAGGCGCGCCCAGGCGATGCGGCCGGCGGTGCACAGGTCGTCCAGCCACGACATCGAATAGTCGGCGATGCGTGCAGGCAACAGCTCGTTTTCCCACGCGCCTGCGGGTGCCTCGTAGCCTTCCAGCTGCGACAGGACGGCGTTGAGTGCATCCGGGCCGCTGGCACGCGTGTTGGTCGATACGCGCTGCCAGTCGAACAGGAATCGCATGAAGTCGCATGCTTCGACCGGTTCGATTTCGCGCCGCAGACGACCAATGGTATAGCGATGGATACGGGCAAGCAGGTGGCGCTCGCACCATTCGTCGACTTGCGCATCGCTGCTGAACCGGCCACGCATGACATGGCCCTCCTGCTCCAGCGCGACCAGTGCGCCATCGACATCCAGTTGCGATAGCGCCAACGTTTCGGCCAATGCCATGGCGGGGACCGGGCCAAGTCCGGAAAGTCGTCCTCGCAACAGTTCGATCAATGCCTGGTCGCGCGTCCCGGCGCGCTCGGTGAATTCAATGGGTGCCTCGATCGCCGGTTGATGTGCGATCCCCGGATAGAGCAGCTGTGCCTGTGGCAACCGCTCGGCGGCGAACCAAAGGCCGGCGCCTGTACTGATGCGCGCCGCGCGCTGATCCCGTGCCAGTGCAGCAAGCAGCGCCGGCCAAGCCGGGTTGGCCAGGGCCTCGACCGCGGTGATGCAGCCCAAGCCCATCAATGCTTCATGCATCTCGTCGGCATTGCGCGGCTGCGGCCATGCCTGCTCGCGCACGGAGTCGATGGCGGCCGGGTCGAGCTTGCCCAGGTCGTCCGCTTTGTCGGCTTGTCCCGGACGCCGGCTCATCACTGCCCGGGTGCGGCGCTCCTCCAGTGGGGCATCATCGAGGAAGGCGTAGGGACGCGCATTGAGCGCTTCGGCGGCAAACGGCGAGGGCGCGGTGAGGTCTCGGGCGGCGATCTGGACCTCACCCGATTCCAGCTTGCGCAGCAGCGCGAGCCAGCCTTCCGTATCCATGGCCTCGTGCAGGCAGTCGTCCATGGTCTGCGCCACCAGCGGATGGTCTGGGACCTCGCGCTCGCCAACGATGTTTTCAAGGCACGCGACCTGGTCGGGGAAGACCGATGCCAGCAGGTCTTCGGACTTCATGCGTTGCAGTTGCGGCGGGACTTTCTTGCCGCCGACGAAGCGCGGCAGTGCCAGCGCCGTGGTTGCGTTCCAGCGCCAGCGCGCACCGAACAGCGGGGCGTCGAGCAGCGCCTGCACGAGGACATGCTCGGCGGAGTTGGAGTGCAGGTAACCGGCGACTTCGATCAGCGGAAAACTATGGCTGGTCGAGAGTGACAGCACGATCGCGTCCTCGGTCGCTGCGGCCTGCAGTTCGAAGTTGAACTTGCGGCAGAAGCGCTTGCGCAACGCCAAGCCCCAGGCGCGATTGATGCGGCTGCCGTAAGGGGAATGGATGACGAGCTGGGTGCCGCCGGACTCGTCGAAGAAACGCTCCATGGCCATGCTTTGCTGCGTCGGCATGGTGCCGAGTTCGGCTTGTTGGCGGGCGATGTAATCGGTGAGCTGGATGGCGGCTTCGGCGGTGAGGCCGACTTCAGTGGTGAGCCAGGCGATTGCGGTACCGTTGCTCCCCCCTGCCCCCGGGGCAACGGGCGTCAGTCGTGACGCGATTTCGGTACGCAATCGTGAAACACCGGCAGACAGTTCATCGGTCCGCCCCGGCGCTTCCCCCAGCCAGAACGGAATACTGGGTGGCAATCCCCGTGCATCCTCCACACGCACACGCCCGGCCTCGACCCGCCGGATGCGGTAACTCGCATTGCCCAACTGGAAGATGTCACCGGCCAGGCTCTCGATCGCGAAGTCTTCGTTGACCGTCCCGATCATCAACGCTTCCGGCTCGAGGATCACCGCGTAGTCGCCGGTGTCGGGAATGGTCCCGCCGGACATCACCGCGGTCATCTTTCCGCCCTTGCGACCGCGCAGGCGTCCGTGCACCGCGTCGCGATGCAAGTAAGTGCCGCGCTGGCCATGGCGGGTACTGAAACCTTCGGACAGCATCCGCACCACGGCGTCGAAATCCTTGCGCGCCAGGTCGCGGTAAGGCCAGGCCCGGCGCATCCAGTCGTACAGTGCATCCTCCTGCCACTCGACCGAAGCGACTTCGGCGACGATCTGTTGCGCCAGCACGTCCAGCGGCGCAGGCGGGATGATCAGTGCATCCAGTTCGCCACGGCGCACGCAATCCAGCAACGCGGCGCACTCGGCCAGGTCATCGCGCGATGCCGGGAACAACCGGCCCTTGGGCACGCCGCCGACATGGTGGCCTGAGCGCCCGACGCGCTGCAGGAAGGCAGCGATCGAACGCGGCGAACCCAGCTGGCAGACCAGGTCGACGTCACCGATGTCGATGCCCAGCTCCAGCGATGCGGTCGCGACCAGCACCTTCAGCTGTCCAGCCTTCAGGCGCAGCTCTGCCTCCAGCCGAAGCTCCTTGGCCAGACTGCCGTGGTGTGCGGCGACGTGCTCCTTGCCCAGGATTTCGCCCAGGTGCCGCGACGCGCGCTCGGCCATGCGGCGCGTGTTGACGAAGACCAGCGTCGTGCGGTGCGCCTTGACCAGTTCGGCAAGCCGCGCATACGCCGTGTCCCATTGCTCGTTGGACATCACTGCCTGCAGCGGCGTCGGTGGCAACTCCAGTGCCAGGTCGCGCTGCCGGTCGTAACCGATGTCGACGATGGCGCAGTCGGGTGTTCCGTCGGCAGCGACCGCAGGGGCGCCCACCAGGAAACGCGCCACCCCATCGATGGGCTTCTGCGTCGCCGACAAGCCGATGCGATTCAGTCGCGTCCCGCAAAGCGCTTCGAGGCGTTCCAGCGACAGGGCCAGGTGACTGCCGCGCTTGCTCGCGGCAACGGCATGGATTTCATCGATGATCACCGTGCGCGTACTCGCAAGCATTGCGCGCCCGGAGTCCGACCCCAACAACACGTACAGCGATTCAGGCGTGGTGACCAGGATGTGCGGCGGCTGCCTGCGCAGCGCTGCGCGCTCGGACTGCGGGGTATCGCCAGTGCGCACCGCGGTGCGGATGGCGACGTCGGGCAGGCCCTGGTGCGTGAGTTCCTCGCGGATGCCAGCCAGGGGCGCTTCGAGGTTGAGATGGATGTCGTTGGAAAGCGCCTTGAGCGGGGAGACGTAGACCACCGTGGTGGCATCAGCAAGATCGCCAGCCAGCCCCGTGCGCACCAGGCCATCGATCGCCGACAGGAAGGCAGTCAGTGTCTTGCCCGAGCCGGTGGGCGCGGCGACGAGCGTGTTGCGCCCGGCGCGGATCGCCGGCCAGGCCTGGGCCTGGGCGGGTGTCGGGGCTGGAAAGGTCCGCCCAAACCAGGCAGCAACGGCCGGGTGGAAGTCGGACAGCACGGTGTCCGGGGCTGGCTCTGGCGACGCTGATGTCATCGCATCATTATCCCGGCGTTCGCCGCAGCCAGCATGAATACCCACCTGCCCGCCAGCAGGGTGCTGCATTGCAGCATGGGGTTTGAAGTCCAGTCCGATCTGTCCCGACATCCATGCAGCCTGCCGCGCCCGGGTCGCACCGGGTGAGATCACGATATTGCGTTGTTGCCGGTCTTCGATGACGCGTTCACTTGATCCTTACGCCCGGGGGGCATGCTGTGGCGCAACCCCAATCGAGGAGTGGACATGACCACGGCACTGGACAAGGCGTTGCGCCGCGAGATCACGATCAACGAGCGTGCCTACACGCTGACCATCGACCCCACTGGGTTGAAGCTGGTGGAAAAGGGACGGCGCAATGGGATCGAGAAGTCCTGGCGTGATCTGCTTGGCGCGGATGCGGCACCGGGCCAGCCAGGGGTGACGCCAAGCGGCTTCTAGGGGTGCGGTGATTCGCGCTGGCGCGCTTGGCGCGTTTGCGCGGCGAGTAGGCAACGCCCCGCAGTTTGCAATCAACCTGTGACACCCGCTCAGTTTCCTTCCCGTCATTCGCGCGAAGCGGGAATCCAGCGACTTTCGCGGTCGCAAGGGCCAAGTCAGTGGATTCCCGCATCGCGCGAACGACGGGTGTGAAAGTGTCGCGGGACACAGGGTGGCTGGAGCAGGGCTTTCGCTACGCTTCTGCTGGCCGGCAGCCGGCAGCGGGTCGCCCTGGCTATGCAGTGCGTGCTCCCGGTCACGGACGGATCGTCCCTACCAGTACTTTCGTCAGGCTCGCTGGCGCCGCGCGTCCGCTAGCCTCACAGGACCCTCCAGGAGGCTGTACCCATGTTGATGCGCAAAACCCTGCTAGCCACTGCCATCGTGGCGGTGATTGGCCTGGCCCATGCCGGCCCCGTCACCACGCAAGCCGACAGCACCCAAGCAGACAGCACCCAAGCAGACAGCACCCAAGCAGACAGCACCCAGTCCCAGGCCGCTGTCCCTACCGGTCAGTTGCCACGGACCGTCGTACCCAGCGAGGTCGCGCTGGAGCTCAAGCTGGATCCTGCGCAGCCGCGTTTCAGCGGTCACGTCAGCATCAGCGTGGATGTCGCATCGCCGACCAGGGTCATCTGGATGCACGGGCGCAAGCTGGACATCAAGAAGGCCGTGTACATGCCGGCCAACGGCAACAACCAGGACCTCACCGCCGTCGAAGCCGACGTCTCCGGCGTGCTCAAGCTGACCGCCCCGGAGACCATCGCCGCCGGCAAGGGGGTGATCGCGATCGATTACGACGCGCCGTTCGGCGAGTTGCAGGGCGCCTATCGGGTCAAGCCCGACGGCAACGACTACGTCGTCACCCAGATGGAGCCGCTGGGCGCGCGCTATACCTTCCCGGGTTTCGACGAGCCCAGCTTCAAGCAGCCCTGGGACATCACCCTGATCGTACCCAAGGACGATGTTGCAGTGGCCAATACCGCGGCGGCCAAGACCCAAGACCTCGGTGACGGCTGGAAGAAGGTCACCTTCAAGCGCACCGAGGCATTGCCCAGTTACCTGATCGCATTCGCGGTCGGACCCTGGGACGTGGTCGATGGCCCCGACATCCCGGCCAACGGCAGTCGCACTGCCCCGATCAAGCTGCGTGGCCTCGCCGCCAAGGGCCTGGGCGGGCGCATGGATTATTCGCTCAAGCACACCCCGCAGATCGTGACCGCGCTGGAGGATTACTTCGGGATCCCGTATCCGTTCGGCAAACTCGACAACCTCGCCACCCCGGATTTCTGGGCCGGTGCGATGGAGAACGCCGGCCTGATCGTCTATCGCGACAGCCTGATGTTCCCGGATGAAGATTCCGCGGTCAGTCGCCGCCAGGCGTTCTGGGGCGTCAGCGCGCACGAACTCGCGCACCAGTGGTTCGGCGACCTGGTCACCACCCGCTGGTGGGACGACATCTGGCTCAATGAAGGCTTTGCCACCTGGATGGGCAACAAGATCCACGGCCAGTTGCAGCCGCAAGCCCATACCGACCGGGGTTTGCTGGAAGGCGCGCTGGGCGCGATGAACGCCGACAGCCTTGCCAGCACCCGGCGCGTGCATGAGCCGATCAAGGACTTCACCGACATCCAGTCCGCGTTCGACGGCATCACCTACCAGAAGGGTGGTGCGACGCTGAACATGTTCGAACAGTTCATCGGTCCCAAGCAGTTCCAGACCGGCATCCGCAAGTACCTCACGGCGCACGCGCGCGGCAATGCGACCAGTGCAGACCTGATCAAGGCCGTCGCCGCCGAAAGCGACAATCCCGACGCCATCAGCAAGGCGTTCTTCAGTTTCATCGACCAGCCCGGCGTGCCCTTCGTCAAGGTCGACGTCGATTGCAGCGGCAAGACCCCGGCGCTGGCGTTGCAACAGCAGCGTTACCTGCCGATCGGTTCCACCGCCAGCGCCGACCAGACCTGGGGCATCCCGATGACCGTGCGTTACGACGACGACGGCACCGTGCGCATGCAGAAGATGCTGGTCACCGACAGGCAGGCGCGGATGGAGCTCACGCAGGCGACGGCCTGCCCGACCTGGGTCATGCCCAACGCACACGGCAACGGTTACTACCGCTTTGCATTGACGCCCAAGTGGCAGGATGCATTGTCGGCTGGCTTTGCCGGGCTCGACGAGCGCGAGCAGCGTGTGTTTGCCGATTCAGTGACCGCCGCCTACGGCGCCGGCAACCTGACGCCATCGCAACTGCTCGCCGCATTGCCGAAGTTTGCTTCGGCCAAGGTGCGCCAGACCGTCACCGCCGGCATGGGCGCCACCGAATGGATGTCCGAGCGCCTGCTGGACAACGATGCGGCACGCACGAAGTTCCATGGGCAGGTGGCTGGTATCTATCGACCGCGCCTGCAGCAGTTGGGCATGGTGCAGAAGGATGGCGAATCCGACGATGACCGCCTGCTGCGCAGCGAACTGATCGGGTTCTTTGCCGAAACGCTCAAGGATCCCGCCGTGCGCGGACAGCTGGAAGCCTCCGGTCGCGCCGTGCTCGGCCTGGACGTCGACGGCAACCCCGGCGATGGCAAGCTGCATCCGGATGCCGTGTCGCAGGACCTGCGCGGCACCGCGTTGTCGGTGGCCGTGGCCGATGGCGGAAAGGCCGCCTACGACGCCGCCGAAAAGCAGTTCCGCGCCAGCGAGGACGCCGTGCTGCGCAGCCAGCTGCTCGGTGCGATGTCCAGCGCCACCGATCCGGCGTTGGCAAAGCGGTCGCGCGCCCTGGTGTTCGAGGAAGGCCTGTTGCGGCGCAACGAACTGTTCCCGGCCATCGGTGGACAGCTCGGACAGGAGCAGACGCGCCCGGCCCTTCGACAGTGGGTCGATTCCCACTTCAAGGAGCTGGACGCCAAGCTGGCACCAGCCGGTGCCGCGCTGGTCCGGGTTTATTCGGCGGGCATGTGCAGCAACGCCGATGCCGACAACCTGCAGGGCAAGTTCAGCAAGCGCATGGAAGAGATCGAAGGTGGCCCACGCGCGCTCAAGCAGACCATCGAAGGCATCCGCATGTGCGCAGCGCAGGTCGAGGCACGCAAGGATGATCCGTTGCGGTTTCCAGGCAAGTAAGGCGCGCATGTAACGCTTGCCGCCAGCGCCTGCAGGGAATGCAGGTCCAAAACGATCGGCCCACGGGATGTCCCGTGGGCCGATCTGGTTTCTGGATTGCCGCCGATCCGGGGTGGTGTCGGTGCAGATCGATACCGTCATCGCGGCGGACGCCAGAATCCAATTGGCTGTCCGCTGTCAATCGCGGGAAGCAGCCAGTCGCCAGGACCGACACGGACCCCGGCATTCGCCGGAGTGGGGGAGGATTTCGTGGTGCCCGGGACTTACGGGGTGGAGATGTGCCGTGCGCTACCAGCGCCACGGTGCGTATGGATGAACTCCAGGATCGCCGGCAACACCATCGGCGCACGCTTGGGATCGTAAAGCCCGCCCACGGTGGCCATGTGGCCGGCATCGGGCAGCAGGACCAGCGTCGCCGACTCGCCGGCTGCATGCAGCTTGCCGGCCAGTTCGATGCTGTCCCTGGTTTCGACCGTCTGGTCGTCCTTGCCATGGATCAGCAGGAACGCAGGCTCGTCGCCATCGACGTAATTCACCGTCTGCGCCTTGGGCCATTGCGAAGGCGGCCCGAATATCGGCGCATATGCGTTGCCGACAGTGAAATCATAAGGGCCGGACAATCCGATCACGCCAGCCAGCTCGCTGGGCGCGAAACCACGTGATGACAAGTAAGACTTGTCCGTGCCCAGCAAGCCGACGATCTGGCCGCCGGCCGAATGTCCCATCAGGAACAGGTCCTTGGGGTCGCCACCATATTCGGCCGCGTGCTTGCGTGCCCAGGCCACCGCATCGCCAGCATCGTCCATGAAAGCGGGAAACCCCGCAGCCGGATAGGTGCGGTAATCCGCGACGATGGCCAGGATGCCGTTGTCCGCCAGGCGATGGCCGACGAAGGCGTATTGATCACGCTCACCGCGTTTCCAGGCGCCGCCGTAGAAAAACACGACGGTCGGTGCGGAGCCGGCCGCAGCTCCACGTGGGCGGTACACGTCCAGCGACAAGCCGCGCTCGGGCGCATAGACCACGCTGGCATCGGGTGGCGGCACGTTGCGGTTGACGAAGGCGAACAGTGCGCTCTCGCAGCCGCTGGCCAACAAGGTGGTGGTGGCCAGCAAGGGGGCGAGCAGTATTTTTTGCAGTCTGGTCATTCGGACAAGGGGCCTGGGTCGTGTGTGGAGACGGGTGGTTGATCAGGTGGGTTAATCTTGATGCGGACATCCGGATACAGAAATCCGGGCATGAATTTTTGCGGATGCAACGACGGCGTGCGTGTTTTTGACGCATGCAAAGGTGCGCGGTGCAGCGATTGCGTGGACTTATGATGGATACGAGCCAATGTCGCGGATAGATGCAATACTGCGCGATGCACGCACGCGACTGCAGGTTGGCGGCGGTGATGCCGCGGAGGCCGAATGGCTGCTCGCGCATGCGTTGGGCCAGTCGCGTGCCTGGTTGTACGCACATGCCGACGTTGACGTCGATGCGACGCGTGCAGCGCGTTTCGATACCCTTGTTACGCGTCGATTGGGTGGCGAGCCCGTGGCTTACCTGACCGGGTTGCGTGGTTTCTGGAATTTCGCCCTGCAGGTCACGCCCGATACGCTGATCCCGCGTCCGGAAACCGAGCTGCTGGTAGAGCTGGCATTGGCCCGCATGTCGACGGGAACGCAAACAGGGGCAGAAGCCGTCCCGCGCATCGCCGACCTGGGCACGGGGAGCGGTGCGATTGCCCTGGCGCTCGCGCACGAGCGCCCCGATGCGCAGGTGATTGCAACCGATGCCAGCGATGCCGCGTTGGGTGTCGCGCGCGGCAATGCAGTCGCCCTGGGGCTGCACGCCATTGATTTCCGCCGGGGCGACTGGCTGTCGCCGCTGGCGGGTGAACGCTTTGACCTGATCGCCAGCAATCCGCCCTACATCGCCGCCGACGATCCGCACCTGGCGCTGGGCGACTTGCGCCATGAGCCGGCCACCGCGTTGGCTTCGGGCAAAGACGGGCTGGATGCGATCCGTACCATCGTCCGCGATGCGCCCGCGCACCTGGTCCCCGGTGGGTGGCTGTTGCTTGAGCATGGCTGGGAGCAGGGTGCATCGGTTCGAAGGCTGCTGGCCGAAGTCGGCTTTGTCGATATCGCCACCCATCAGGACCTGGAAGGCCGCGACCGCGTCACCCTCGCAAGAAACGCCTTGTAGCAGCAGCCTTTGTAGGTGCGGCTTCAGCCGCGAGCTCTTTGTTCTTGCCGTTGCAGTCGCCTTTGCCTTTGTCTTTGTCTTTGTCTTTGTCTTTGTAGGAGCGACGCGGGTCGCGATCAGGTGTCCCGACGACTCTGATCGCGACCCACGTCGCTCCTGCAAGGGCAACAAGCCGATATCAAGGGCTCGCGGCGGAAGCCGCTCCTGCGCAGGCACGAAGATAGTCCTGAACAAACCTTCATCCGCAGGCCCGTTACACTGTCTCCAACGCCACATGGAGCCTGCCATGCGCACGCTGTATCCCGAGATCGAGCCCTACGACACCGGCACCCTGGAAGTCGACGCGCGCCACACGCTTTACTACGAGCAGTGCGGCAACCCCGATGGCAAGCCGGTGGTGCTGTTGCACGGCGGCCCGGGCGGCGGTTGCAGCGCCAAGATGCGGCGCTTCCACGATCCGGAGAAATACCGCATCGTCCTGTTCGACCAGCGCGGCAGCGGTCGTTCGACCCCACACGCGGACCTCGTCGACAACACCACCTGGGACCTGGTTGCCGATATCGAGCGCCTGCGAAAGAAGCTGGACATCGAAGCGTGGCAGGTGTTCGGCGGCAGCTGGGGCTCGACCCTTGCGCTGGCCTACGCCGAGACCCATCCCAATGCCGTCACCGAGCTGGTGTTGCGCGGCATCTTCATGTTGCGTCGTTTCGAGCTTGAATGGTTTTACCAGCAGGGCGCCAACCGTCTGTTCCCAGATGCGTGGGAGCACTACATCAAGGCGATCCCGGAAGTCGAGCGCCACGACATGATCAGCGCCTTCCATCGCCGCCTGACGTCCGACGACGAGGCGGTGCGCCTGTCCGCCGCGCGCGCATGGAGCGTGTGGGAGGGCGCGACCAGTTTCCTGCATGTCGACGACGACTTCGTCGGCGGCCATGAAGACGCCGCCTTCGCACTGGCGTTCGCGCGGATCGAGAACCACTACTTCGTCAATGGCGGCTTCTTCGAGGTCGAGGACCAGCTGCTGCGCGACGCCGACAGGATCGCCGACATCCCCGGCGTGATCGTCCATGGCCGTTATGACGTGGTCTGCCCGATGCAGAACGCATGGGACCTGCACAAGGCGTGGCCAAAAGCGGAGTTGATGATTTCGCCGGCATCGGGACATTCCGCGTTCGAGGCGGAAAACGTCGACGCTTTGATCCAGGCGACCGACAAGTTCGCCTGATCCTGCCGGGCTCGCCGGGCGTGCGGCCAAGCCGCACTTGCCCTTGGTAGGAGCGGCTTCAGCCGCGAGCCCTTTTCTTTTGTTCGGTAACCAGGAGCTCGCGGCTAAAGCCGCTCCTGCGTTCTGCCATGTCGCAAGAGGTCGATTGGATGCCTTGGGCCAGCATCCATCCCGGCGTCAGATCCAGACGTCCATCGGCGCCGTCAGCCCGCCACCCGCATCCCCGGTATTCACCGTCCCGCGCGGCTCCACCAGCATGATCCGGCATTCGGCTTGCGCGACTGGTTTGTGTTCGACGCCTTTGGGCACGACATACATTTCCCCGGCAGCAAGCTCCACGCGCCCATCCCGGAACTCGATCGTCATCGCGCCTTCGACCACGATGAAAACCTCGTCGGTGTGCTCATGCCGATGCCAGGCAAACTCCCCCGAGATCTTCGCCAGCTTGAACTGGATGGCGTTCATCTCCGCGACGACGCGCGGTGACCAGTGGTCGGAAAAGAGTGAAAACTTCTGCTGCAGGTTGATCGCTTGCTTCATCGGGTGTCGTCACCTGTTCCGGGTCGTAAGGCAAGCGTACCTGCCGTTTGCATGCACGGTGAACCCATGCAGTCATGGCCACGCCATGCAAGTGCTGGCATGACGCCACCGCTGCCCGGTGGGTCATCGTCATTCAAGTCATGCGCCAAGTTCGATGCGGGACCATCCGGGGGGCGCGATACCGGTGCAACCGCGTGACGTCATCATCGTGCATGGCGTGGGCGGCCCCCCAGGGCCTTCGCCTGCAACCAACCGCAAAGCCATAACCCAACCCAGGCAAGCATCGCAAAAGCCAGCGAGTTGACCGCCGAGTAGGTTGCAAACGTCCAGCCCTCGAACGTCGAGGCCAGCCAGTCCCGTGCCAGCGACAAGGGCAGCGCGAAGGCATCCATCGATGGTGCCTGGATCCATTCCGTGGCGGGACAGCCCCTGGTTTGCTCGCAGTGGATGTTCGGGCCCAGGGCCAGCGTGAACACGTAGTGCGCGACACCGGCAGCGGCCGATGCGAGCAGGCGCCACGGTGCCGTCATGGCTTTGGTATGACCACGCACGGGGCCTGTCATGGATTTGGACGCCTTTGTCTTGGCCTTGCGGCCGGGATCTCGTCCACGCTCGATATGCGTGTCTTCGGCATGTTGCTTCAACCTGTCGTCGTCAGTTCGCGGGCGTCCCATCGGGGTTGCGTTCGATCATCCACAGGCCGGCCCAAAGCTTGAGATCCAGCTCGAAGCCTTCGGCCTGCTTCTGCATCAACCACGCCGGCACGTCCTTGCGCGCGATCGTGTGCACCGTGATGTCCTCGTTGTCCACGCCGCCGCCTTCGCCCACCTTGGTGAGGTCGCGCGCGCGGACGAAGGCGATGCGCTCGTTGCTCATGCCCGATGAGGTCGGGCCAACAAGCAGGACCTCGACGCTGCCGGGATGCCAACCGGTTTCCTCGACCAGTTCGCGCACGGCAGCAGCCTCCAGTGTGTCGTGGGCATGGTCGTCGCCGACCAGTCCAGCCGGCATTTCAATGGTGCGGGCGCCCAGGGGAATGCGATATTGCTCCACGAACAGGACAGCGTCATCCGGCGTGACGGCGATGATGATGACGGCCATGCCCTTGCCGTGGGTGCGTTCGCAGGACTCCCAGTGGCCACGTTTGACCAGGCGTAGCCAGTCGCCTTCGTAAAGGATTTCGGGATTGGTTCCGGAGGCGATGTTTTCGGGCATGGGTGGATGCTACCCGGGCTTGGGCATGGGTGCAGGCGTGGCGCGGCGATGGAGGTGCTGGATTGCGGGTTGGCTCGCGCCTGCGGTAGCAAGGCAAAGGCTGGTGCGCGAAGCCAAGGCCGCTCCTGCGCAGGACGGTCGTCAAGCGGTTGGGGCGTAGTCGATCCCGGCCGCTTCGTGGAGGCGGCGGCGGGTCAATGGGCCCAAGCGCAGCGCATCGCAAAGTGCGGGCAGGGCCTCGGCATCGGGCTTGTCACGTGCGAAGTCGCCGTCGTGGGCGAGCGGGGCGTCCAGCGGGATGGTGGTCAGTTGCCTGCAAAGCAGTGCCTGCTCGCGATGCGTGCGCAGTTTGACGGCAACCGAGGCGGCGCCGCGCATGCGCAGGAAGGGCACCTCGTCGATGCGCGCGAGCAGGGCATCAAGCGTACCGAAATGCGCCAGCAGCACGGCAGCGGTCTTGGCACCGATGCCGGGGACGCCGGGTATGTTGTCGACCGTGTCACCGCTCAGTGCAAGGTAGTCGGCCACCTGGTTGGCATGGACGCCCTGGCGGGCCTTGACGCCATCGGCCCCCCAGCGCTGGCCGCGGGCGAAGTCCCACTGCTCGTCGCCGTCCTGGAGCAGTTGCGACAGGTCCTTGTCGGCCGAGACGATCACGCTGCGATACCCGCGCCCGCGCGCCTGGTGCACGGCACTGCCGATCAGGTCGTCGGCTTCGTATTCGCGATGCGCCAGGGTCACCAGGCCCAAGGCAGTACATAACGCCTTGCAGTGCGCGAACTGGCGCTTGAGCGCTTCGGGTGCCGGGTCACGGTTGGCTTTGTAGGCGGGATAGAGCGTGTTGCGGAAGCACGAGTCCAGCGCTTCGTCGAAGGCAATGGCGATATGTTGCGGGCGCTCGCGGTCGAGCAGTTCCAGCAGGAACCGGGCAAAGCCATGCACGGCATTGGTTGGCCAGCCTTCGGCGTCCTGGAATTCGTCGGGCATGGAATGCCATGCGCGGAAGACGTAGAGGCTGGCGTCGATCAGGTAGAGGGTGGGGCGGGTGTTGGGCATTTTGGGCTTCTGGTTGCCGCGGTTGCGAGTGGGGCCGGCCTGGTGGGATGCGTGACGGGGGAAAAATGGGAGCAGATCCTGCGTTGCGATCGCCATGACAGTGTCGTTGCAGGATCACGGTGTTGTTGCGCGTGCCTGCGCGGCTGCGCTAGCTGGGGATCCAGTCGCTGAGCAACTGCGCAGGATCGGGGCGGTCGCGTTCGGGGACTTCCAGCTTCGGCGTGCCGATATGGATGAAGCCGGCAATGCGTTCTTCTTGCGAGAGGCCGAGCAGTTTGAGGATGACGTCGTCGTAGGCAGGCCAGCCGGTGAGCCATTGCGCGCCAAAACCGGTGGCTTGTGCAGCCTGCAGCAGCGCGAAACATACACACGAGGCACTGGCCATGCGCTCGGTTTCCGGGATTTTCCTGTCATCGCCCAAACGCGCGATCACTGCAATGACCAAAGGGGCATGCGAAAAGCGCTGGCGGTCCTTGTCGACGGCGCTGTCGCTGGCATCAGGATCGCGCTGCAACGTGCGCGCGGCCAGGGCATCGCCCAGCACCTGGCGCGCGTCGCCGGCGATGCGCAGGAATCGCCATGGCGTGCGCTTGCCGTGATCGGGCACGCGCACCGACGCGCGCAGCATCCCAAGCACGGTGGCCTCGTCGGGACCGGGTGCCTGCAGCTGTTTTGCGGGGGTTGATCGGCGCATGGACAGCTGCGCAAGCGTCGGCGTGGCGGGTTCACTCACCAGGGACTCCGGATTGTTGGGAGCAGGGTCACAGATTGGATCGATTCACATGGAATTTTTCACACATAGTGCCACTATGGGTCAGGGTTGGCCGCTGAAAGACTCCTCCTGCTGGACTGTTCCACCGGGATTGGCCGCCCAGAGGGATCGCGAGGGCGCAAGCATATGTCCAACCACTCATACGGCAATCGTGCCGCCGACCATGACGCAACCCGCTTGTTTGGTGAACTCAAGCGGATTTCAGTCGAACAACTGGGCGCGGTTCCCGGCGGGCTGCTCGCCGCCGTCGAGACCCAACTGCAGGATGCGCTGCGCGCTGCGACCGAGAATGGTGATGGCATCGGTGGTGTCCAGCGCGAGGACTTGATGCTGCTGCTGTTGCTGCGCCAGCGCTCGGCGATCCACGTCATGCGCTATCGCGAGCAGGTCGGCCGCATGTTCGACGAGTTTGCCGGCGTGACCATCGCGACCGACGTGGCGTCCCCGCTGGACCTGGTCAGCGACGACGAACTCCAGTTCAGCATTGCCGGCGAGCGGATGGCCGACAATATCTCGCGGTTGTTCGAGATGCCCCTGCATATCCTGGGCAAGCGGCTGGAAGTGCTGGCCGGCGCACTGGGCACACCACCTTCGGACAACCCGATCGGGCCCAGCCGCCTGGGCGAAGCATTCGTCATGGCGTTCCGCGACGCGGATCTGTCCAACACACTGCAGCTGCTGCTGATGCAGCAATACGAGCGGCAGCTGGCCAAGGTGCTGGGTGACCTCTACGAGCGTGTCAATGCTGAATTGAACGCAGCTGGCTACGAAGGCGCCAGGCAGGAGGCGGTCCAACCCCAGCCCGTGCCCAAGCCGGAAGCAGCCACCCAAGCCAAGGTCGACAAGCCGCGCGCGGATGACGCGCAGGCGCAGCCAACATCGTCGCGCGCTGCGCCGGTTCCCGAGCACTCCGCCGGGTCCCGCGCGCAGGATGCACGTGCGCAGGACGCGCACATGTCCAAGGGCGTCGACCTGTTCCGCGTCTCCCCCCAGGCGCGCGTGAACCACCAGCACCTGCGCGACCTGCTGCATGCATGGCGTGATGGTTCCGCCCGCCAGCCCGGTTCCGTGGGTGGCGGCATGGCCTCGCCGCACTCGGACGGCGGCAATGGGTTCACGGGCAACGGCGGCAACCACGGGCCCATGCAGGGCGGGCAATGGGCTGGTGCGGCACAGGCCGATATGGGGCAAGCCGGGATGAGGCAGGCCGGCATGCAGCAGGCCGGCGTGCAGCAGGCCGGCCCCTCCCAGGACCCCGGCGCGATGTCGTCCGACTGGGCAGGCCATGCCACTTCAGCCACACCCTCCGGTGCCAGGCGTCGCGAGCTGCGCGTCGACGAGCTGGTCAGCGTGGTTTCGTTGCTGCAAAGCGATGTCTACGAGCCTTTCGAGCAGGCATTCGCCAGCAAACGCCCGCTTCACGAAGCGATCCGTGAGCACCTGCAGGATGGCGCTCGCCGCCTCGGGCTGGATCCGGGGCAGACCAGCGTGGCGCAACACGATGCCGACGCGATCGACCTGGTCGGATTGCTGTTCGACGCCTTGCTGGGCACGCACGCCCTGGTCGGCGATGCGCGACGCCTGTTTGCGCGGCTGGTCATGACCTATGTGCGGATTGCATTGACCGACGAAAACCTTTTCGTCCGCCCAGGCCATCCCGCCAAGCGCCTGCTTGACGCGATCGCGCTGAGTTGCGAAAGCAACGACGGGGCATCGCCGCAGGATCGCGAATTGATGGAGCGCGCAGAGGCGATGGTCGAGCGCGTGGTCACCGAGTACAACGAAGACCTGGCGATCATCGAGCTGGCCGCGACCGAATTGCAGAACATGCTGCAACAGCAGCGTCGTCGAGCCGAAGTGGTGGAGCGGCGTTCGGCGGAAACAGTGCACGGGCGCGAGCGCCTGTTGCAGGCCCGCCTGCAGGCGGCCTCGGCGCTGTCGCAACGGATCTCCGACCGCACGTTGACCCCGACCATCGCCCGCTTCCTGGAGCGGTACTGGCAACACCACTACGTGCAGTCGTTGCTGCGTGCCGGCCACGGTTCCGGCCAGGCGATCCGCGCGTGTGCCATCGCCGATGGCTTGCTTGCACTGGACGTGGCGGCGAGCCAGGCGCTGGGAGGCGAAGTCGCCGATCGCCTGACCGCGCTGCAGCCGGGCCTGGCCAAGTGCCTGGGCAGCTCCGGCCTGGACGAAACAGCCGCCAACGAGCTGATCGCGGGCATCGCTCGTGCGGTTGCCTTCCCCGATGCCGCGCGCCAGACACGACCGACGCCGCCCACCCCCCAGCTCAATGACGACAGTGACGACACCCGCCTGCTGCGTGTGGTTGGCGGCCATGCAACCCTTGAGTTCGATCCCCAGGTGGCAGAGCGCATGCGCAAGCTGCAGGTCGGGGATTGGCTGCGCCTCATAGACGAAAGTGGCGTGGAAGGCTCGGTCAAGGTTGCATGGATCAGCCCGCTGACCTCGCGCATGCTGCTGGTCAACCGTCGTGGCATCCGCAAGCTGGTGGCCTCCCCCGAGCAGTTGGCCGCGCTGGCCAAGCTCAAGCGCCTGGTGGTGGATGCCGACGAGATGCCCTTCGACCAGGCCATGCGCCAGGTCCGGGAGCGACTGTCCAGCGAGGTCGCGCTCGCGGGCTGAGGCGGCACCTTGCTGGCAATGCCGACGCGCGTTGCCAGCGGCGAGACCAGGGATCCGGCGTGCAATGCCACCGGACTAGCCGCTAGGATGCATCCATCGAGTCGATGGAGTCAGGCATGGCGGTGATCATAGGTGTGGCGTGCGAAACCGCGGACGGTGAACGTCGCGTTGCGTTGACCCCCGAGACCTGCAAGAAGCTCGTGGCCATCGGTGCAACCGTGCAGGTCCAGCGCGGCCTGGGGGCTGGCGCCCACTTTCCCGACCCGGCTTACGCCGATGCCGGTGCGCAACTGGTGGACGACGCAACCGCGGCCTGGGCGAATGCCGACATGGTGTTGTGCGTACAGCCGCCTCCGGCATCTTCGATCGCCGCGATGAAACCCGATACCGTCCTGGTCGGCATCCTGCAACCCGAGGCCGATGCCGAGCGCGGCGATGCCATCCGCACACGGGGGATCGTCGCCTTTCCTTTGGAACGGCTGCCGCGCACCACCCGCGCGCAGGCAATGGATGTGCTCAGTTCGCAGGCCGGGATGGCCGGCTACAAGGCGATGCTGATCGGCGCGCAACTGGCGCCGCGATTCTTCCCGATGCTGACAACGGCAGCCGGCACGATACGGCCTTCAAAAGTGCTGGTTGTTGGCGCAGGCGTTGCTGGCCTGCAGGCGATCGCAACCGCAAAACGGCTGGGTGCGCAGGTCGAAGGTTTCGACGTGCGTCCGGAAACACGCGAGCAGATCGAATCACTGGGCGGCAAGTTCCTGGACCTGGGCGTCAGCGCAGCGGGTGAGGGCGGCTATGCGCGCCAGCTCACCGATGAGGAGCGCGCCGAGCAGCAGCGCCGGCTAGGAGAACACCTCACGGGCATCGACGTGCTGGTCTGCACGGCAGCGGTGCCCGGTCGTCCTGCACCGAAGATCGTCAGCGCGGCGATGGTTGGCGGGAATGAAACCGGGCAGCGTGATCGTCGACCTGGCCGCCGAGACCGGTGGCAATTGCGAGCTCACGGTGCCCGGGGAAACGATCAGCCGCGATGGCGTCGTCATCGCCGGGCCGTTGGACCTGGCCAGCAGCGGTGCACTGCACGCCAGTGAAATGTACGCGCGCAACGTGCGCAATTTCGTCGAATTGCTGATCAATGACGGTGCGTTGATGTTCGACTGGGATGACGAACTGCTGGCCAGGACGGTCTGGCCTGAGCGGCAAGCGACCGCTGCGCAGCTCGACTGACTCCACGCCTGCTGGCAGCAGGCCGAGGGCTTCGACCATCGACTGAATCAACCAGGCGCGATCCGGATGCTGGGCTTGAAGGCTCTGTCCTTGAAGGGTCGGTCTGCTCGCATCCCCAGCCGGCGTCGCCGGCACGGACCGTTGCCAGGGTGGGTCCACCCATTGCCAGAGAAATGATCCCGATCACCGTGATGAAGGGTAATGCCCCTGGGACAGTCTGCTGGGCGAATCAAAGATGCTACCGCCACGCAAGTAGAACCAGGCCAGCCGTGGCGACGAGAAGCGTCCAACCAAGGAGGCTCAATGCACCTGTAGCGATGATGCGGGGTGCATGGATGATCAGCGCCGCACAGGTAATTAGTCGAAGCGTGAGCTCAATGTAAAGGACGCGCGCGGAGCTGGCGAAGCCGGGCAGAAGGCGATTTGCCCTGGCAGGCACCAATAGCGATGCCGTCCCAAGGCTGGTTGGCGTTGAGTCCCCGCAAGGCGACCATCGTGGCTGCAGGTGTTTCGCGCATCGGTGTCATCCCACAAGCTGCCCAAGGCTCAGTCCCTGGCGGGTGGGTTGGCCTTCACCCACGCCTGCCGCTGCGCGTCGCTCATCTCGTGCCATTGCTTTTGCAGCGCGCTGCGTTGCTCGGGCGTCATGCCGCGCATCTTGTGGAACAGGGCGCGCATCTCGTCGCGTTTTCCAGGGGGCATGTGTTCCCAGCGACGCATGCCATGGCGTGCACGTTTGCGCTCACCAGGCGGCATCCGCCGCCAATCCTGCGCGTGTCCATAGATGCGTGCGCGCGAGTCGGGATTGGTATTCCAGCGTTCGCGGATCGGTGCAATCAGCAGCTCACGCTGGGCCGGGGTCAGGTCGTCCCAGGCTGGCAACGTCGTGGGGGTGTCCGGCGCCGTGGCGTGGGATGGCGGAGCAGACTGCGCCAGCACCGCACAGGGCGCGACGAGCAGCAGTGATGCAACCAGCACGATGGTTGCGGCGTGTCGCTTGGGGCGGGGATGCATGCGGTGTTCCATGGGGCTACTCCGAAGCCAGGGCGATGGCATCGCTTGATGCCAGCCAGACGTACATTTCAGGGTCTTCCTCGAGTGTCGCGATGGTGGTGTCGCTATTGCTACTGCCGCTGCCATGGGTCGTGGTGCTGGTCGTGGCGATCCTGTCGGAAATCCGTGACGCCACGGGTGCTTGTGGCGGCCGCATCGCCATCGGCAATGCGATCACAAGTGCCAGCACCGCGATTGCGCCAGCCCAAGCCAGTGGTCGCACTCTGCCTTGGTGCGCGAGGACAGCCTTGCCGGACAGTGTGCGTCGACGTCGCTGGTGCAGCTGCGCCTGCGTTGACGCAGAGACATTCGCCACGGCTGCGAGGTGCAGTCGGCGTGCTGCCCGGGATAGGCTGTCATCGATGACGCCGTCATCGACAGTGTCGTCATTGAAGCCGCCCTTATGGTCCTGGTGACGCTTGGCATTCATCGCCAATCCTCCAAACTTGTTTGCATGGCGCTGCGTGCGCGGGAAAGATGAGTCTTGACCGAACCTTCGCTACAGCCCATCGCCTGTGCGGTGCCGGCAACGTCCAGCTCCTCCAGGATGCGCAGCGTAAACGCCTCGCGTTGTCGCCTGGGAAGCGCAGAAAGCGCATCAAGCATCCGCGCATACCCTTCGCGCTGGTCGTGGGTGCTGGCCGGGCCGGGTCGGGAGTCGGTCCAGTCGGGCGTGGTTCCATCCTCGCGTTGCGGCAGTAGCCAGCGCAGGCGAAACCCGCGGCGTCGCTGGATGTCGACGATCCGGCTGCGCAGGATGCGCCAGAACAACGGCGTCCACTCCTGGGCAGGGCGGTCGCGGTAGGCGAGCATCTTGATCATCGCGTCCTGCACTGCATCCAGTGCGTCGTCACGCTGGCGCAGGCCGGCCTCGGCGAAGCGGAACGCCCGGCGATCGATATCGGCCAGGAAACCGTCCAGCGTCGAGGGCGACACGTCCGTGGCCTTGACCGGGTCGGTCGTGGCCAGGGCGAGTCCTTGTGTGTCGGCATTCACGTATTCGAGCATAAGGCCACCGGCTTAATGGCGCCGGTCCCAGCGTTGGTCGAAGCGATCACCGCGCCGATCCCATCGCCGCTCGGCACGGTCGCCCCGCCTGTCCAGCCGGGCGCCCCGTCGATCGCCACGCCTGTCCACGGCATGGGCGGCCCGGAACTGTCCGCTGGCAGCCAATCGAGTTGCGATCCGGTCGCTGCGGGTCTCGATCCGGTCGCCGCGAAGGTCGAGGTGGCGATCGATACGTTCACCGCGGCGGTCCAGGCGATGCTCGACCCGATCGCCAGGATCTCCCGCCAATGCGCTGGTGCTGGCCAACAGCAGCAGGGCAACGCTCGCGCCCAGGATGTTCCTCATGCCTGTCTCCTCGTCGTTGTCGTGCAACAAGTCCCTGTAGGACAGCAAACGCCCGTGCCACGGCATGGTTGACAGCGGTAGCCGGTGTTCATGTGCGGTTATGATGCGGAAAGCGACTCGGGAGAGGACGGATGGCAGACGGATTCGTAGCGTTGTACATCTTCATGCTGGCGGCGATCGCCGGGCACGTGATCATCTCGCGGGTGCCGGTGATCCTGCACACGCCGCTGATGTCGGGCAGCAACTTCATCCATGGCATCGTGCTCATCGGTGCCATGGTGGTGCTGGGGCACGCTGACACGACGCTGGAAAAAGCCATTGGCTTTGTCGCCGTGCTGCTGGGTGCAGGCAATGCGGCCGGCGGCTACGTGGTGACCGAGCGGATGCTGGAGATGTTCAAGTCGTCGAAGAAGCCGGAGCAGAAGGCATGAACCATTCGGCGGTCGGTAGGGCCGGCGACACGGGACCCGGGACCGGGAAGGCCTGCTTCCGCGATCATGAGTTGACTGGCAATTGCATTGCCGGACCGACCGGGCAGTCCCCGGCGTGCCACCGGGCCCGGGTTCCGGGTTGCGGGTTCCTTTTCCCTGGCTTGCTGTCATGAACTTCATTCAACTGCTCCCCGTGATCGTCAAGGTGAGCTACTTCATCGCCGCAACACTCTTCCTGCTCGGTTTGCAGCGCATGGCGTCGCCCAGGACCGCGCGCAGCGGGATCCAGTGGGCCGGTGCAGGCATGTTGATCGCGACCGCGGCGACGTTCGCACTGCCCGGCCTGGGCAACATGGGCCTGATCATCACTGCGCTGGTGATCGGCACGGTGCTGGCCTGGGTCTCGGGCAAGAAGGTTGCGATCACCGACATGCCGCAGATGGTCGCGCTATACAACGGCATGGGTGGTGGGTCTGCGGCGGCGATCGGTGCCGTTGAGCTGTTTGGCGTTGCACTGGCGACACAGGCGCAGTTCTCGATTTCCATGGCACCCGGCTCCGGGTTTGGCCTGGTCTCGACGCAGACCTACCAGTCATTGCCGCCGACGCTGCCGGTGCTGTTGGCGGCGGGTGGGGCGCTGATCGGCTCGATATCGTTTTCCGGCTCGCTGGTCGCCTTTGCCAAGCTGCAGGGCTGGATGGACAAGCAATTCGTGTTTCCCGGGCAGCGGGCATTCAACGCGTTGATCCTGGTACTGGCGCTGGCATGTCTATACCTGTTGGCGACCGGCGCCGTGGCGCCTTGGGTCATCATCGCGTTCTTCGCGTTCGCCCTGGCCTATGGCGTGCTGATGACGCTGCCGATCGGTGGCGCCGACATGCCGGTGGTGATCTCGCTGTACAACGCGTTCACCGGGTTGGCGGTCGCCTTTGAGGGCTATGTGCTGGACAACGAGGCGCTGATCATCGCCGGCATGATGGTCGGTGCCGCCGGCATCCTGTTGACGCGGTTGATGGCCAAGGCCATGAACCGGTCGATCAGCAACGTGCTGTTCTCCAACTTTGGCGCCAGCGGCGGCCAGGCGCAGGACATTGCCGGCAGCCAGAAACCCATCGAGGCCGGCGACGTTGCCGCGATGATGGCCTACGCCGAGCGCGTCGTGATCGTCCCGGGCTATGGCATGGCCGTTGCACAGGCACAGCACAAGATCTGGGAGCTGGCGCAGAAGCTGATGGAGCGCGGGGTCAAGGTGAAGTTCGCCATCCATCCGGTCGCCGGACGCATGCCTGGCCACATGAACGTCCTGCTGGCCGAGGCCGGCGTCCCCTACGACCTGATCGCCGACATGGACGACATCAACCCCGAATTCCCCAACACGGATGTATCGCTGGTGATCGGCGCCAACGACGTGGTCAATCCGGTGGCCAGGACCGATCCGGCCAGCCCGATCTACGGCATGCCGATCCTGGATGTGTCCAGGTCGAAGAACACCGTTGTCATCAAGCGCGGCAAGGGCACGGGGTTTGCCGGGATCGAAAACGCGCTGTTCTACGCCGACAACACGAGAATGCTGTACGGCGATGGCGCGGAGATGGGGGCGGCACTGGTCAGCGAGCTGAAGGCGCTGGACGGCGGACACTGAACCGCAGGGCGAGGCTGGAGGGGAGCCGTTGTATTGGTCTGCCAACCGCGCTCGTGGCCGCGAGGGCACCGGCTCCACGCGGCCAACCTAGCGCCCCGCCAGCAACGCCAGCAGCAGCGCCCCTGCAAGCCATGCAACGTCCGTCGGCCCATTGGCCAGCGCCGTCAGTGTCCAGCTGTAGCCCAGGCCCTGCTTGGACAGTGCCTGCCACGGCAGCAGCCCCATCATCTTGCCGATCTGCGCCGCGGCGATGCCCCAGTTGGCCAGCGCGATGCTGGCTGCGGTGGCCGCCACCGCCAATGCCGCCCTTGGCCAGCCCGGCGGCATCCTTGCAAACCGGAGCAGCAGCACCGCGTCGAGTGCAGCCAGGACCGCCATCCAGCTACTTTGCTGGTTGCAGGCGTAGACCAGCAGCACCCACGCCGCGGCAAAACCCAAGCTGCCCAGTGCCACAAGCAGGAGCGGGAACCAGGGCGAAGTTTGCGTGACAGTGGGAGGCATGGGGTGGGAGCGGATGGGGTTGATGGCGGGAGCCGCACAGCATAGCGTCCCCGCAACGATTAGAATGACGCGGTGGCGCACCTCCTCTTTTTTGCGGGATGGCCGCCCACCTCCTCTCCACACATCAGTGCGTGCCCATGTATTCCCGTAGCAGCGAACCCGTCCGCCTTGAGCGCGATTGCCAAGCCGTTCTGGTACCCCAGGGTGATCGGGTGACCCTGCCCGCGGGCAGCATCGGCTATATCACCCAGGCATTGGGTGGCAGCTATACGGTCTTCATCGAGGGCAACCTGTTCCGCATCGCTGGTCCTGATGCCGACGCCATTGGCAAGGAGCCAGCCGAACCGCTGCAACTGGCACCCGGCGCCAGCGACGAGGCAGTCGAGCAATTGGTCTGGAAGCAGCTGCGGACCTGCTTTGACCCCGAGATCCCGATCAACGTGGTCGATCTGGGCCTGGTGTACGAGGCCGAAGTCACCCATGGCGACGATGGCCAACGCCAGGTCGAAGTCAAGATGACGCTGACCGCGCCGGGCTGTGGCATGGGCGACATCCTGGTCGACGACGTCCGCAGCAAGCTGGAACTGATCCCGACGGTCAGCGAGGCCGACGTCGAGCTGGTCTTCGACCCGCCCTGGAACCGCAACATGATGTCCGAGGCTGCGCGCCTGGAAACAGGGATGCTTTAGCCCCCAGTGCCGGCAAAGCCGCCCTGCGGCAACGCGTCACTTCCTGCCCATTGCAATTGCCGTGCCGGTGCGGTGTCACTGGCAGCCCACGGCTGGGCGGTTCACGCCTGCGAGCCTCGACCAGGTAGTGCGCAAGGGTTGGCTGGGTCGGTGGTTTGCTCCCAGCCAGCACGATCCGAAACCGACCCCGCGAGGGCGCTTCGCCAGCCGGCCAGCGGCCGGTACCGCCACCAGGCCCACGTGCATTGGTGGCTGCAATATCGCCGAGGCATTCCTGGGACCCGTCCGATGAACGCCACGACCACGCGATAGCGGTCACGCTGGAAACGGTTACAGAAAAGTTGCAAGCGCTTACATTGCGAAAGTGTGACTGTAATCGCATTTATTGGCTATTTTTTGCTGCAGGTGCAGCTTGAGTTTTCAGGGCATTGTCATTTAGCGTCAGTTTGTGGCGCAAATTTTCACTGCGTCGCCTCCAGGTCTGGATCCAGTCTCTCCCGGTTGTTTGCCGGGCAAAACCGCATTCCAGACGGTTGTCGCTATTGCGATCCATTCCGACGCATCGGGGAAGTATGGAAAACCGGATACCTGCCATTCACGGACCAAGTCCATGTGCACTGGCATGCATCGGAACGGCGTGCTCGGAAAGGGCATGACTCGCGATTTTCACCGTTGGGCCTCTCGCGGTAATGGCAATCAAGAGTATCGGCCGGGTTCGTCCGTCGACGGACTCGTCATTCACGCACTACTTTCGATAAGGACACCGTAAATGCACTCCAGCAGTCGCGTTCGCCGTATCGCCGTCCTGACGCCCCTGGCATTCGCCATGGCCGTTGTCTCCGCGCAAGCGGCCACCCGCGTTGATTTGCACGGGGCAGACCTCGCGCAACTCAAACAGCAGTATTCCCAGGGCATTGCCGCCAATGGCGCCCCTGCGATGGCGCATACGCGCCACGAGCAGCTCCTGCGCCTGGACTCCCAATCCCGCCTGGTGCTGATGTCACGCCACGACAGCCATGGCGTGCGCAACACGCGCTACCAGCAGACCTTCCGTGGCATCCCGGTCTGGGGTGAGCAGGTGATCGTCAGCGAGGACGACAGCGGCAACGTGCGCACCTTGTTTGGCAGCAAGATCACTGGCCTGGCCGGTGACCTGCCGACACGCACATTCGCCAGTCGTGCCGTCACCCAGGGCAAGGCACTGGGCCTGGCCAAGCAGGCGGCCTTTGGCGCCAAGCTTGCAGCCACCAGGGTGGAGCGCCAGAAAGCAACCAAGATGATCTTCGTCGACGACAACGGCCATGCCCACCTGGCGTGGGTGGTCGATATGTACGCAGAAGGCGGCGGCAAGCCCACGCGCCCGCAACTGATCATCGATGCCCGTAACGGCAAGGTGCTCAAGCAATGGGAAGGCCTGACCACGGCCAACGGCACCGGCCCGGGCGGCAACCAGAAGACCGGGCAGTACGAGTGGGGTTCCGGCGGCATCTACGGTTACCTCAACGTGAGCCAGAGCGGCAGCACCTGCACGATGAACAACACCAACGTGCGTGGCGTCAACCTCAATGGTTCCACCGGCAGCAGCACCACGGCGTTCTCTTATACCTGCCCGCGCAACACCTACAAGACCGTCAACGGCGGTTATTCGCCGATCAACGACGCATTCTATTTTGGTGGCGTGATTACCAACATGTATCCGGCCTATACCGGTTACAACGCGTTGTCGTTCCAGCTGATCATGCGCGTGCATTACAGCAGCCAGTACGAGAATGCATTCTGGAACGGCTCCAACATGAGCTTCGGTGACGGCAAGAACACGTTCTACCCGTTGGTCAGCGCGGACGTGGCCGGCCACGAGGTCTCGCACGGCTTCACCGAGCAGCACTCCAACCTGACCTACTCCGGCCAGTCTGGCGGCATGAACGAGGCGTTCTCGGACATGGGTGGCGAGGCGACCGAGTATTACTGGAAGGGCAGCAACGACTTCCAGGTGGGCAACGAAATCTTCAAGGGCAATGGCGCATTGCGATACATGGCCAACCCGACCCAGGACGGCGGCTCGATCGATAATGCGGCCAACTACACCAGTGGCATGGACCCGCATTACTCCTCGGGTGTCTACAACAAGGCGTTCTACAAGCTGGCCACGACCAGTGGCTGGAGCACGCCCAAGGCGTTCAAGGTGATGGCCCGTGCCAACGCCGAGTACTGGACGTCCAACTCCACCTATAACTCGGGTGCGGTTGGCGCGGTACAGGCCGCTTGCGACCTGGGTTACAACGGTCAGGAAGTCAAGGATGCCTTCACTACGGTTGGCGTCAATGCCGGCACCGTGCCAACCAGCTGCGGCGGTACCGGTGGCGGTGGTGGCGGCGGTGGCGGTGGCGGTGGCAGCCTGACCAAGGGCACCCCGGTCACCGGTCTGTCGGCCAGCACCGGTAACGACGTGGTCTATACGCTGTCGGTTCCGGCCGGTGCGACCAACCTGAGCTTCAACATGTCCGGTGGCACCGGTGATGCCGACATGTATGTCAAGGCCGGAAGCACGCCGACCGACAGCTCCTATGATTGCCGCCCCTACAAGAACGGCAACTCTGAGACCTGCTCGTTCTCCAGCCCGTCGGCCACGACCTACTATGTCCGCATCAAGGCGTACTCGTCATTCTCAGGCGTGAGCCTGGTCGGCGATTACACGGCCGGTGGCGGTGGCGGTGGCGGCGGTGGTGGCGGTGGTAGCAGCAGCGTCTTGCTGCCGTCGATTTCCACGGGCCAGACAAGCACCACGTACACCATGGTCGTGGCTTCAGGCCAGACCGGCGTCATCAGCATCTCCGGCGGTACCGGTGATGCGGACCTGTACGTGAAGAAGGGCAGCGCCCCAACCACGTCCAGCTATGACTGCCGTCCGTACAAGAACGGCAACAGCGAGAGCTGCACCGTGACGAGTGCGGGTACTTACTACATGAACGTGCGTGCATACAGGTCGTTCTCCGGGGTCACCCTCACGGGTACCACGTCACCGTGACCTGACGCTGCAAGGTAAATGCAACACAGGACCCCGGCCTCGTGCCGGGGTTCTTTTTGCGTCACGGCCATCGTTTGCAAACACTAGTGCAATGCAAGTACCAGGCCGCCAGGCACAGGCTCCCAAGGCACGAATCGAAACAATGCGCGGTCCGAAGACTTGGCCGTGAGCCGCGATACCACATAGGGGCAGGTGTCCGTCACAAGACCCGTATGCGTGTGCTCGCTTTTGCGAGGCCGGAATTTACCAACGTCCGTGCCGCGCCTGCTAAATTCTGGAATCGCTCGATTGAACCGGATAAGGAATCCAAATGAATCTTCAATGCAGTGTTCGTGGGAAAACAGTATTGACCCTGCTTGTGTGCGCATGCCTGGCCAGTGGCCAATTGCATGCCCGGGGGTTGCATCCGGCACCCGGCGCGGTACAGCCACCCATCCAGCAATCGGGCCTTGCCGGCCGCGCCCTGCATTCGACAACGACCCAGGATCCGTTCGAGCCGGTCTATATCGTCACCTCGCGCGACACGTACCGCAGTCAACTCCAGGCCATGGCGACCGATGCGGTGTCGCGTACCGACAGCATCGGCAACATGCTGGTCGTTTCGCGTATCGCCGCGCACCAGCTGCCGGACCTGGCGCGGCGCATCCACGAAAACGAAAATCGCTGCGGCGGTTTCTTTGCATTTGAAAGCCGCGCACGGGCCGACCACTTCATCCGCTCCGACCGGGCTGCGCAGGCACTGGTGTCGCAGCCCTTGGCCGCGTACACGATCGACAACCACGACACGGTTGATCCGTGGTTGCCCCAGGTGAGTGCCAGCAACATCCACGACACCATCGCCGACCTGTCCAGTTTCCGGAATCGCTATTACTCCAGCAGCTATGGCAAGAGCGCGGCCGAATCGATCCGCGACAGCTGGCAGGCGCTCGGCAATGGCCGTAGCGATGTCAGCGCCGAACTATTTACCGGTTGCAGTAATTGTTCGACCCAACCGTCGGTGATCCTGACCATCCAGGGCGCCGAGTTGCCCAACGAAATCGTGGTGTTGGGTGCGCACCTGGACTCCATCAACGGCAGTGCCGGTGGCAGCAGTTCGCAGAACGCCCCGGGTGCGGACGATGACGGCTCGGGTATCGCCACGCTGACCGAAGTGCTGCGCATCGCCCTGGCCGATGGCTGGAAACCCAAACGCACGATCAAGTTCATGGGCTACGCGGCCGAAGAAGTGGGTCTGCGTGGCTCGAACGCCATCGCGCAGTCGTTCAAGAGCAGCGGCAAGGACGTGGTCGGCGTGTTGCAGCTGGACATGACCAATTACAAGACCGGCACCGGCGTGGACATGCAGCTGATCACCGACTATTCCAACAGTGCGATGAAGCAGTACCTGCTCGACCTGTTCGATGCCTACCTGGCGCCGCTGGGATTGACACGCGGCAGCTATACCTGCGGTTACGGTTGCTCCGACCATGCGTCATGGACCAGTGCCGGCTACCCTTCGGCGATGATGTTCGAGGCTGGCGACGGCAGTGGTGGCTACAACCCGTACATCCACTCGGCTAACGACACACTGGCCACCATGGGAGACTCGGCGGCCAACTCGACCGGATTCGCCAAGCTTGGCCTGGCGTTCCTGGGTGAGCTGGGCAAGACCGCAGCGGAACCGCCACCCCCCGGCGGCAATGTGCTCGGGAGGGGTGTTCCCGAGACCGGTTTATCCGCGGCTCGGGGCAGTGACGTCCTCTACACGATGACCGTCCCCAGTGGGGCATCAGACTTGACGTTCAGCATGTCCGGCGGAAGTGGCGATGGCGATCTTTACGTCAAGTTTGGCAGTGCGCCGACCGACAGCTCGTACGACTGCCGTCCATACCAGAATGGCAGCTCCGAGAGCTGCTCGTTTGCCAGCCCGTTCGCTGGTACCTACTACGTACGGGTGAAGGCGTATGCGGCTTTTTCGGGCCTGAGCCTGCTGGGTGATTACTCGACTGGCAGTGGCGGTGGGGGATGTGGTGGCGCCGTGTTGTGCAGCGGTGCCGCGTTGTCGCTGCCGTCCGTCGCCAGGAACTCGACGTCGCTCACCTACAGATTGTTCGTGCCGCCTGGTACATCCGCGGTGATCAGCATTTCCGGTGGCAGTGGCGATGCGGACCTGTACGTGAAGCAGGGCAGCGCGCCGACCACCTCCAGCTACGACTGCCGCCCGTACAAGGCGGGCAATAGCGAGAGTTGCAGCGTTTCGACCACGGGAACGTACTACATCAAAGTCCGCGCCTACCGGGCATTCTCAGGTGTCAGCCTCAAGGGCACTGTCTCGCCGTGAGCTGTTGTCCGGAAGCAATGCAACCTCGAACCCCGGCCGCGCGCGGGGGGTGGTCATCGTGCGCCAGTCGAGCCGGATCGCAATTTCGCCACGGAGTGGATCGCCAGGGCTTTGGCACAGCCCTGGCGTCATTGGATCAGGACCGTGCAGGAACGGTGTACGGTTATCACCCGGCTGCGCGGATTGAACAGGATGAAACCGTTTCCACGTCCGGGATGGCCGCAGCTGCAGCTTGAGTCTGTAACGAACCTCGCTTAGGGTTGGAGCAAGCCGCATGCTCGCATTGCTCTGAAATCCACACCGTATGCGGCCCCGGCGTGGCTTTGCGGTTGTGGCAGACCCTTGTTCCACTGGACCCTGCCGCGCTCGCACGTCATTCGTATACTCTGGGGGAACGCAGGGTAAACCGATTTTCTGGATGGACATGCGTACGGGCGCAAATCGGCGCCTTGCCGGGCCACCCTGCCTGCGGTGTCCGTCCTACGGGAATGGTCAGCCATGGGATTGACGATCGGAATCGTCTACCGGCGCGTCCAGCAGCCACATATCAATTTCGATCGAGGACTTCGTAAATGCACTCCAGCAATTATATTCGTCGAGTCGCCGTGCTGACGCCCCTGGCGTTCGCCCTGGCTGTTGCCTCCGCACAAGCGGCCACGCGCGTTGACCTGCACCAGGCAAATCTCGCGCAACTCAAGCAGCAATATTCACAGGGCATTGCCGCCAATGGCATTCCGGCAATGGCGCATACGCGCCATGAACGGCTCCTGCACCTGGACCCGCTATCCCGCCTGGTACTGCTCGACCGCCATGACAGCCATGGCGTGCGCAACACGCGTTACCAGCAGACCTTCCGCGGCATCCCTGTATGGGGTGAGCAGGTCATCGTCAGCGAAGACGATCGTGGCAATGTGCGCACGTTGTTCGGGCGCAAGATCGAAGGGCTTGCAAGCGACATTCCAACCCGGATGGGGCGGGCGATCATCCAGGGCAAGGCACTGGACCTGGCCAAGCAGGCGGCCTTTGGCGCCAAGCTTGCAGCCACCAGGGTGGAGCGCCAGAAAGCAACCAAGATGATCTTCGTCGACGACAACGGCCATGCCCACCTGGCGTGGGTGGTCGACATGTACGCAGAAGGCGGCGGCAAGCCCACGCGCCCGCAGCTGATCATCGATGCCCGTAACGGCAAGGTGCTCAAGCAATGGGAAGGCCTGACCACGGCCAACGGGACCGGCCCGGGCGGTAACGTCAAGACCGGGCAGTACGAGTGGGGTTCCGGCGGCATCTATGGCTACCTCGACGTGAGCCAGAGCGGCAGCACCTGCACGATGAACAACACCAACGTGCGCGGCGTGAACCTCAATGGTTCGACCGGCGGCAGCACCACGGCGTTCTCGTACACCTGCCCACGCAACACCTACCAGACGATCAATGGTGGCTATTCGCCGATCAACGACGCGTTCTATTTCGGTGGCGTGATTACCAACATGTATCCGGCCTATACCGACTACAACGCATTGTCGTTCCAGCTGATCATGCGCGTGCACTACAGCAGCAACTACGAGAACGCATTCTGGAACGGCTCGAACATGACCTTTGGAGACGGTGCCAGCACCTTCTACCCGCTTGTCAGCGCCGACGTGGCCGGCCACGAGGTCTCGCACGGCTTCACCGAGCAGCATTCCAACCTGGTCTACCAATACCAGTCGGGAGGCATGAACGAGGCCTTTTCGGACATGGGCGGCGAGGCGACCGAGTACTACTGGAAGGGCAGCAACGATTTCCTGGTCGGCGAGGAGATCTTCAAGGGCGCGTCGGGCCAGGCGCTGCGCTACATGGCCGACCCGCCGCTGGACGGGGCGTCGATCGACAATGCCGCCGACTACAACAGCAGCATGAATCCGCATTACTCCTCGGGTGTCTACAACAAGGCGTTCTACCTGCTCGCGACCACGTCGGGTTGGGATACGCCCAAGGCATTCAAGGTGATGGCCCGCGCCAACGCCGAGTACTGGACCTCCAGCTCGAGCTATGACGCCGGCGCCTGCGGTGTCGAAACCGCAGCGCAGGACCTGGGCTACACGGTCGCCGATGTCACGGCCGCATTCACGGCGGTTGGCGTGAGCTGCGCAGCGGCTGGCGGCGGAGACGACAGCACCGGGGGGCCGTTGACCAAAGGCGTGGCGGTGACCGGAATCCAGGTCAGTGTCGACAACGACGTGGTTTACACGCTGGATGTCCCGGCTGGTGCAACCAACCTGGACTTCACCATGTCCGGTGGCACCGGTGATGCCGACATGTACGTGAAGTTCGGCAGTACGCCGACCGACACCGTCTACGAATGCCGACCATACAAGGTGGGCAACGTCGAGACATGCAGCTTCCCGACACCCTCCGCCGGTACCTACTACGTGCGACTGAAGGCATACCAGGCGTTCTCGGGCGTGAGCCTGGTCGGTGACTACACGCCGGCCGTCAGCAACGTGGATCCGGTCGCCGACTTTACCTTCACCACCAATGGCCTGGAAGCATCGTTTACCGATACGTCCACCGACAGTGACGGATCCATCGTTTCGCGCGTTTGGGACTTTGGTGATGGTGGCAGCGCGACTTCCGCCAATCCCAGCCATGTTTACGCGACAGCCGGCAGCTATACCGTGACAGAGACGGTGACGGACGACGGTGGGGCGAGCGACAGCAAGTCTGCTTCGGTGGCGGTCACTGGCGGGGGCGGCGGGACCAACGAGCTGATCAAGGCAGTGCCCGCGACCGGTTTGTCCGCGGCTGCGGGCAGTGATGTCATGTATACGATGACTGTTCCCAGCGGTGCCTCGGACCTGACATTCACGACATCGGGCGGCAGTGGCGACGGCGACCTCTATGTCAGGTTTGGAAGTGCGCCAACCGATAGTACCTATGATTGCCGGCCCTACAGGAACGGCAGCTCCGAGAGCTGCAGTTATGCCAGTCCATCGGCAGGGACGTACTACGTACGTGTCAAGGCGTACCGGTCGTTCTCGGGCTTGAGCCTGGTCGGGGATTATTCGATTGGCGGTGGTGGTGGAGGTTGCGGTGGCACCGTGCTGTGCAGCGGTATCGCGGTGATGCTGCCGCCGGTGCCCCGTAACACGACGTCGCTCACCTACACCCTGGTGGTGCCATCGGGCTCGACCGCGGTGATCGGCATCTCCGGTGGGAGTGGCGATGCAGACCTGTACGTGAAGCGGGGCAGCGCTCCAACGACGTCCAGCTACGACTGCCGTCCCTACAAGAGCGGCAACACTGAGAGCTGCAGTGTTGCAACGGCGGGCACGTATTACATCAGCGCCCGGGCCTATCGGGCATTCTCCGGGGTCAGCCTCACGGGCACCGTGTCCCCCTGACCTGTCGCAGGGGAGCTATGAACCCCGGCCATGCGCCGGGGTTTTTTTATGGTTGGTGAGGGCAACTTGAGCCGGAGAGCGTGGCTTGTGGTCCTGCGCCTGGGCGGAGCCCGCGCAGTCACTGGGCAATGGCCTTCAACTCGATGCCGGTTTGATGGCTCCCGCCCTAGTCGACGGCTTCAAATCGATTGGCCGCCACGTTCTTGCGGACCTTCACCGGATCCCAGATGCGGCCATTCATTGCGATGTAGACGCCTGCGGGCAGGGACTGTACGGCGCCAACGGCGGTGCCGATGTTGAATTCTGCATCCGACCCGCGGAATCCGGCCGGGTTCAACGCGCCGGTCAGCACGATGGTCTTGCCGTCCACGGCGGCCAGCACCTTGGCGGTCTCGACCATGCTGTCGGTGCCATGGGTGACCAGCACGTGGCGCGTGTCCTGTGCAGCAATGGTGGCGCGCAGCAGTTCACGATCCGAGGCATCGATATGCAGCGAATCCTTGCGCAGGATCGGGATCACGTGGAACGCGAAAGCGACCCCGAGCTGCTCGAGGATGCGGCCGATCTGTGGCGCCCCGACCTGGTAGTCCGACTTGTCATCGAAATACACCTTGTCGATGGTGCCGCCCGTGGTGACGATCAGTAAATGCTCCATGTGCCTATGGTATGCGTTCACGGGTGGTCGTGGTATGCGATGAAGCAGCCAGTGGGCTCCGAGGGTTGCGATGCAGTTGCGTCGAGCGCCTCGTCCGCCCTGTGAGGATCGCCTCTCGCTGCCATCAGCGCAGGGAGAAGGCCCTGCGTCGCGCCGGGGCGCTCACTCGTTTCGATACACGGCCGCAGTAGACCCGAAACCAAGCGGAGCAGCTTTCGCTTACCGAGCCAGCCCGCGTCGCAATGGTTCCAGCAGCTCGCCATAGTGGCCGGCACGCGCGGTATCGCTGCGCAAGGGCTGCCGGACCTGGGCTGCACTTGCCGTGCGCACACTGCGCTTGGCCAGATGGGGTTCAAGGCACGCCGGGGCGAACGCAAGCGCGCAGTCATCGAGCAACGCACGGATCCGGGAATCGGGATCGGCGATGAGATCTTCGTATCGATGCAAGTGGATCCGTTGCGGATCCCGTTTGCGCCAGGTGTCCATCGCATGTTCGCAGCCCTTCAGGTAGGTCGCGATGTCTTCGAGGTCGCAGGCGAAGTGCGGCAATTGATAGAACTGCTGGCGGAAACACGACCAGCCGGTTTCCAGCGGGTCGCGACGGACCTCGATCACGGTCGCACCCGGCAGCATCGCGCGCAGGATGCCAGCGTGCTTCCAGTTTTCCGGCATCTTGTCGGTGAAGCGTGGGTGGTGTTGGCGCCAGCGCGCAGTGCGCTGCAGGTAGTCGCGGCCCAAGCGCTGCCAATCCGCGGCCGTGGCGTTGGCGATCCACGCCGGGTAGGGCTGGCGGCGGCGCATCGATTCGTGCTGGATCAGTTGGGCCAGCTCAGGTAGCTCGCTGGCACCTTCGACTTGCGGGTGCGCGGCCAGGATCTGTTCGAACAGGGTCGAGCCCGAGCGCGGCAGGCCGACGATGAAAATCACCTCGTGACCGAGTGTCGGGTCCAACGGTGCTGGCAAACGTGTGGTCGCGGCCAACGCAGCTTCGACATAGCCGTTGAAGGCCGCGGCACTCCATGGCGCACGCTGCCGCAGCGTAGCGTTGGCCTCGGATAATGCCCGGAACGCCTGTGGATATCGACCACGATCCTCTTCCAGCTTTCCCAGCGCATAGCCCATCGCCAGCCGGTCCTCGAAGCGCAGGTCAGTGCGCCGCAATTGCGTTGTCAATGCGGTGCCGTCGGCGTCGGACAATGGCATGGTCTTGATGTTGGACAGGCCGCGCCAGGCGTCCCCGCAGGCGGGGTCGAGCGCGAGCGCTGCGCGATAGCGGGCCGCGGCATCATCAAGACGGCCCAGATGCACCAGTACATCGCCAAGCAGGATGCTGGCCGGCAACAAGTCGGACGCCAGCGCGCAAGCACGTTGCAGCGCCTCTGCGGCAGCCTGGCTCGCGCCTTGCAGCTGCAGGTTGCGGCCCAGGTTGAACCAGGGTGTCGGTGCTTCCGGTGCCAGCGTGCAGGCCCGACGCCATGTGGCCAGCGCGGCTTCGTGTTCGCCGCAGGCGGCCTGGGCGCTGCCCAGGTCATTGAGCAGGACCGCGTCATCCGGCGACTTTACGAGCGCCTGCTGGAAGGTGGACAGGGCCAGGTCGGGACGCCGGTTGCGGGTATGCAGGATGCCCAGCAGGCGCAGTGCCTCCGGGTGGCCGGGGGCGCTGGCCAGGACCAGGTGCAACAGGCCCTGCGCATTGCCTACGGCACCGTCGCGGATCGCGCGTGCTGCGGCGTGCATGCGCGCGATGGCTTCACTGGACAGGCCAGTCATGCGCGCATTGTCGTCAGCAGGATGGGCTTGAGTCATCGTAGGCAGGCCAGTAACAGGTGGCGGATGACGGAAACGATGGCGACGTCAATCCCGTGGCAGCTCCCTGGGCAAACCCAGACATGCTGTTGGACAGTACAGCTCATGCCTGTTTGCGACGCCCGCTGAAGCGCGCTCGTAGTCCGGGGATGCTGGCTGCCAGGACGATCACGACCGCCAGCCCGGCTTCGCCCAGCGCGAAAACACGTTCTGGTGGGCGGGTCCAGGCCACCATGACGCCGTGCGAGAACCACAGCAGTGCCAGCACGCCGGCCCAGAAACCGCTACGCGCGTTGCCATGCAGGGTACTGCGCAGCAACCAGAGTGGTGGCAGCGCGAAAACCGCAAGCGCCACCCATTTGCGGTCGTAGCCAAACCAGCCCGCATACAGCACGGTCAGTGCAAGCAGCACAACGCACAGGGTGCGCCGTGCATTGCTCATGGCTGCCATGCCGGTCAATGGTTTATTCATGCCAGCCTCGCGGCAAGTTGCGCGATCCTGCGTCCGAGCGCGCGCGCCAGTTGGGACTCTTCGTCGCTGGGTTGCGGGTCGTCCTTGAGGCCCGCGACGTGGCTGGCGCCGTACGGCGTGCCGCCGCTGCGGGTGGTATTCAACGCGGCTTCGGTAAACGGGATGCCTGCGATCACGCAGCCATGGTGCAGCAGCGGCACCATCATCGACAACAATGTCGACTCCTGGCCGCCGTGCAGGGTCGCGGTCGAGGTGAACACGCCAGCTGGTTTGCCGACCAGCGTGCCGCTGGCCCATTCGGCGCCAAGGCCGTCGATGAAATGCTTCAGCGGTGCGGCCATGTTGCCGAAACGCGTTGGACTGCCAAGCAGCAAGCCGCTGCATTCGGACACGTCCTGGCGCTCCACGTACGGCGCGCCATCCTCCGGCACCGGAGCCGCCGCCGTAGCGGTGATCGCGGCGACAGGTGGCACCGTACGCAGCCGTGCGGCCATGCCGTCGACTTCGCCGACGCCGCGGGCGATCTGTCGCGCGAGCTTGGCCACTGAACCACCGCGGCTGTAGTACAACACCAGGATGTCGCTCATCATGCCTTCCGTTGACGATCTTGCGTTGACGACAAGCATAGGCGATGGGGTGCGAAGGGTGGCGGTTCATGTGGCCGCGCACCGGCACGGATGACGGGTCGCAGGGCCCCCCTGCGTTCGCGAAGCTGCCTTTTGGGCTAACCTGCGAACGATGCAGCCGCTGGACATGCTCAACGACTGGGGTGATCGCCTGCGCGACAGGGCGCGCAGGCACTCGTTCCTGCGCTTCCTGTGGCGGCGGTTCCTCGACGACCGCCTATTCGAGGCGGCGGGCGCGCTGTCCTACACCACGGTCTTCGCGCTGGTGCCGTTGTCGATCGTGGTATTCGGGGTACTTTCGGCATTCCCGATCTACAGCGAATGGAGTGCCAAGCTCAGCGACTACATCTTTTCCAATTTCGTGCCCAGTTCGGCACGCGCCGTGGAAGCCTTTCTGGTCTCGACATCCGGAAACATAGGAAAACTGACCATTGTCGGTGTCATCGGCCTGGTGTTTTCGTTGTTGGTCACGATTGGCGGCATCGAATCGAGTTTCAACCGGATATGGCGGGTCAAGACCTCGCGGCCGAAGTTCCGCAGGCTGCTTGTCTACTGGACCGTGTTGACCCTTGGTGCACTGGTGTCGGTGGCAAGCCTGGCGCTGGTCACGCAATTCTTTTCACTGGCACTTTTCGAAACAGCATTTGGCCGGATGGTAGAAGGCTTCGCACTGCGGTTGGCTCCGATGGTGATCGAACTGGCTGCCTTCGCGACCATATTCCGCGTGGTGCCGCACCGCTCGATCCATTGGCGGCATGCGCTGGCGGGTGCCGTGTTGGCGGTGGTGATGTTCGAGATGGTGAAGTGGGGGGTCGGCCTGTACATCGGCAGCTTCAATACCTACGAAAAACTCTACGCGATCAACGACCCGAAACTGGTTGGTGTGAGCGAGCTGAAGGCCCCGGCGATTTTCACGGCTGCACCGGTCTTCCTGTTGTGGATCTACCTGAGTTGGGTGTCGGTTCTGCTGGGCGCATCGTTTGCATCATCGATCTCCGCGTTTCGTTACCAGCCAGCTTCAATGCGCCTGCCCGAGGGTTACGAGCTGTACGGTTTGCTGCGCATGCTGGGACGCTTTGGAAAACACCGCAAGCTTGGGCACGGGCTGCATAGTGACCAGATCCAGAAGCTCGAGCCGATGCTGACCGACGACCTGGTGCAACAGATGCTGGCCGAACTGGAGCAGATCGGCCTGCTCAGCCGTGCCGAGTCCGGCGAGTGGCTGTTGTCGCGTGACCTGGAAGACATCACCATGGCCGAACTGTACGAAGCGTGTGGCCTGCGCATCCCGATCGCGGAGGTGCACCTGCCGTGCGCTGACGATCCGCTGGGTGTCGCTGCGGTGGACGAACTCGACCAACTGCGTGGCCCCCTGCGTGAACTGCTCAAGCGCCGCGTTTCCAGCGTCTATGAAAGCCTGACCAAGGACCATTGGTGAACGCCATGATGAAAGCCGTATTGCCTGCCAGCTGTGGCATTGCAGTGTTCCTGGCGATATTGTCGCTGGCCGGTTGCGAGCGTCCGCCCAACGCACCGGCACCAGCGGCGACATCCGGCGGTCCCTCTGCTGCCCAGTCCGGTACCGAGTCGACCCCGACCGATCCCGCTGGCAAGCCGCCTGCTGGAGGGGCTGCAGAAGCAGCAGCCAAACCGGCGCAACCCACGCTGCAGGTCACCAGCATCGACGGAAAGGCCTACGACCTGGCTGCGCATCGTGGCAACTGGGTGGTGGTCAATTTCTGGGCGACCTGGTGTGGGCCGTGCCTGAAGGAAATGCCGGACTTGTCGGCACTCGATGCCATGCGTGGCCATATCGAGGTCGTCGGCCTGGCCTACGAAGACATCACGCCGGCCGAGATGCGGGCCTTCCTGGAAAAGCATCCCGTCGTCTACCCGGTCGCGATCATCGACACCTACGAGCCGCCCAAGGACTTCGCCACGCCGCGCGGCCTGCCCACCACGTACCTGATCGCGCCGGACGGCAGGATCGCCAAGCACTTTTTGGGGCCGGTGACCGCCAAGGACATCGACGCGGCCATTGCCGCGGCAGGTGGCCCGGATGCAACCACGCCTGCCCAAGGCTGAGACAGACGAGGTTAAGTGCATAGCGCCGATCATTCCACGTTGGGCGTGCCGCTTTCATCGTGCTGCTGCAGTAGTCCAATCCCGCGTCCGTATCCAACGGGCGCCTCGCTTCCCACTCGGGCTTTTGCCATGACTCGTTTCAAGCATGTTTTCCTGGCCCCGCTATTGCTGGGTTTGCTGCTCCCACTGGTGGCAATGGCTGGTGGTGGCGTCAGCTTTGGTTTCAGCACGGATGTCCAGACCAGTGGCTCGGCCGACAACCCGACGTTGACCTCGGTCGTGGTCAGCAAGGTTGGCGCTGCATCGCCGGCCCAGGCGGCAGGATTGAAGGTTGGCGATACGTTGCTTTCGGCCAATGGCACCACGGTGCCTGGCGCAACCGCGGCCGACTTCATGCAGGTCATGGGTGGACTGCAACCTGGCGACCACCTCGTGCTCATGGTCCAGCGTAGTGGTAGCCATGTGCCGCGCAAGATCGACATGACGGCCGCTGCCAAGCCGTGATGTATTGCTTCGTGCATGGTTGCCGCGTGCCCGCCGCCTGCGGCACGCCACGATCGGTACACAGCGCGGCATGAACGTCTCTGCCGGCCACATGGACGCGGCCCGCTTGTTTGTCAGCGGCAAGGTGCAAGGTGTGTTTTATCGCGCCAGTACGCGCGAGCAGGCACTTGGCCTTGGGCTGCGTGGTTATGCGCGCAACCTGTCCGATGGCCGTGTCGAGGTGCTGGCGGCAGGCGATCCGGCTGCCATTGATGCGCTGGTGCGATGGTTGCGCCAGGGCCCGCCAATGGCGCGCGTGGACAACGTGCAACGCGAGCCAGCCGCCGCTGCTGAAGCGGGCCACGGTTTTTTGGTTGGTTGAACGCGCTGTCCTGGGGCTGGCGTCGTGATCGCAAGGCCCGCTTGGGCGCCAACCGATTGCGACATGCCGGCTTCAGCCACTCTTGTCGCTTGCGGCGCTGACCTTCCGGTTGTTGTCGTCACCTGCGTACGTGCGTCGGACCATGTTCCGGATCGTCAGGCCCTGGCCCAGGATCGAGAACACCACCACCATGTAGGTCAACGACAGGATCAGGTCGCGTGGCCCACCGACAGGTAACGACAACGCCAACGCCACCGAAATGCCGCCACGCAGGCCGCCCCAGGTCAGCACCTTCCAGGAGCCTTTGGGCAGCCGGAACTGACGCTTCAAGGCGCCGACAGGCAGGCCGACCGTCAGCAGGCGTGCCAGCAGGGTGATCACGATCACGCCCAGCGCGGCCAGGAAGATCTTGCCGGTGAATGCGATCACCACGATCTCCAGCCCCAACAGCACGAACAGCACCGCATTGAGGATCTCGTCGAGGAGTTCCCAGAACAGGTCGACGTTGTGTCGGGTGGTGTCCGACATAGCCATTTCGCGGCCATGGTTGCCGATGATCACGCCGGCCACGACCATTGCCAGCGGCCCGGACACGTGCAGGCTGTGGGCGAGCTCGTATCCGCCAAGCACTGCGGCCAGGGTCAGCAGGACTTCGACCTTGTAGGCGTTGATGCTGCGCAACAGCGCGAACAGCACCAGGCCAAGCGCCGCACCGAGCAGCAGCCCGCCGCCCGCCTCGTGCGCGAGCAGCATCGCACCCTCGCCGAACGACGGCACCACGCCCTGCGTGGCCACGCCCAGCAACAGCGAGAACAGGACGATGCCGACACCATCGTTGAACAACGATTCGCCGGACACCACCATGCCGACATTGTCGGGCGCGCCGGCGGACTTGAGGATGCCGATCACCGCGATCGGATCGGTCGGCGAGATCAGCGCCCCGAACACCAGGCAATACGTCAGTGGCAGCCCGAGCCCGAACAACGGCAACAGCCACCACACCGACACCCCGATGATCGCCGTCGACAAGGCGGTGCCGACGACAGCCAGCAGGCCGATCTGCCAGCGGTATGCGCGCAGGCGGCTGAGGTCGACATGCAGTGCGCCAGCAAACAACAGCACCGACAACATGCCCTGCATCAGCACGTCCGAGAAGTTGATCGACTGCAGGAAGGCGGTTTCGTAGTTGTGCAACGTGCCCAGGCCCATCGCATCCAGCGCGATCAACCCGAGGGAAAGCACCAGCGCACCGGCCATGACACCGATTGTCGTGGGCAAGCCGAAGAACCGGTGGTTGACGTAGGCCAGCAAGGCGGTGATGACCAGGCAGGCGGCTGTGATCTCGAACATCAGGTGTCCCGGTGGTTACGTGTCAGGCTTGAGATGACGTCACGCCACTGGCGGGATGTTGCATGACGTGACGTGCTTGGTTTTTCCGTCCATGCATCCTAGCCGTGCCGTCAAGTCGCGCTGTTGAAGGATGGGATCGGCTTGAGTACACCGTAACGCTCATTGGCCGGTTTTCCGGACAACGGCGGGAACTCGATCCTGGCCGCCGGCACGCGGGTATCTGGCAATCGATCAAGCAGGTCGCGGATCAAGGTCAGCCGGCCAAGCTTCTGGTCATTGAAATCGACCAGCGTCCATGGAGCATGATCGGTATGCGTCGCCTTGAGCATTGCTTCGCGTGCCCGTGTGTACGCCTCGTATTGCTTGCGCGCCTCCAGGTCGATGGGAGAGAGCTTCCAGCGTTTGAGTGGGTCCTCCAGGCGTTCGGCGAAGCGCTCTTCCTGCTTGTCCTGGTCGCAGCACAGCCAGTACTTGAACAGGTGGATGCCATCGTCGACCAACAGCCGTTCAAACGCAGGCACCTGCTGCAGGAATGCCTCGACCTGTGCCTGGCTGGCGAAGCCCATGACGTTTTCGACACCGGCGCGGTTGTACCAGCTGCGGTCGAACAGGACGATCTCGCCCGAACCGGGCAAGTGCGGGACGTAGCGCTGGAAATACCACTGGCCCGCTTCGCGCTCGGTCGGTCTGGGCAGCGCGACGACACGACATTGCCGTGGATTGACGTGGTCACGGATCGCCCCGATGGCGCCGCCCTTGCCGGCGGTGTCACGGCCCTCGAACAACACCACGACCCGCTTGCCGGTATGCGCCAGCCATCGAGTCATCGCGACCAGCTCTTCCTGCATCGGTTCGAGCGCTTTTTCGTAGGCCTTGCGTTTGAGTTTGCCCATCGGGGATCCCGTGCGAGGTTTCGTGGATGCGGTGTGTCGATGACTGTAGGAGCGGCTTCAGCCGCGAGCTCTTGACCCTGCCTTGGCACTTGCCCTTGTAGCAGCGACGCAAGTCGCGATGCCTGGTCGGATATCCTGATCGCGACTTGCGTCGCTCCAACAAAAGAAAAACCGGATCAAGCGCTCGCGGCTGAAGCCGCTCCTACAACGGAAAATCCCCGTGAACTGTCACTTCTTGCCACGCCTGTCGCCGGCCATGCTCCGCGCGACTTCCAGCAGCGCGCCCTGTTGCCTGGTATTGAGGTCCCGATAGGCAGCCATCAGGTCGTGTTCGCCTTTGGTGCGCGCCGGGTCGAGTGTGCTGGCCAGTTCCGACAGCAATGCACCCGCCGGGACACCAAACGTGCGTGCGAGTGCGTCGAGCTGGTCCTTGCCGGGTATCTTGTCGCCGCGCAACCAAGCCGCCACGGTGGCCGCGCCGGCACGCGGGATGGCGCTGGCGATGTCGGCCGTGGTCAGGCCGCGGGTCTTGGCGAGCAGGCGCAACGTGGTGTCGATGGCCATGGTGCCTCCTGAAGTGCGTGGTCGTTTCGACCAGGAGCCGTACTTGCGTGCATCGCTTGGCAGTGGATCACTGGTAACGGATCACCGGCAATGGATCAGGATCGATTCAAAGCCGGGGGCGAAGGGTGGCGAGATTGCACGGTTTGGTGCGCGCGTCCAACTGCGGTTGGATGATCCTCTCCCAAGCCGTGCGGCATGCCGATGTCGAACCGGGCAGGGCGAAGACAAACGTGCCATTGGCCAACCCGGCGAAGGCGCGTGACTGCAGCGACGCAGTCCCGATCTCCTCGACGCTGATGGCGCGGAACAGTTCACCAAATCCGGGCATCTGCTTGTCCAGCAACGGCAGCAGCGCTTCGGGCGTGGAGTCGCGCCCGGTAAAGCCGGTGCCCCCGGTGACCAGGATGCCGTCGACCGCGTCGTCCGCGATCCACAGCGAGACGCGGGCACGCATCTGGTAGCGGTCGTCCGGGAGCAGGGCGCGCGCGTGCAGGTGGTGGCCCGCTTCGGACAGGCTCTTGGCCAGGTAATCGCCGGAGGTGTCGTTGGCAGGGGTGCGCGAGTCCGAGACGGTCAGGACGCACAGGCGCAGCGGGAGGAAATCTCGGTCGGGATGCATGATGGCAGTGTAGGACGGCTGGGCCCCTGTCGCACGTCCGTGGCCACGCCCGGCGCCGACCAGGCGTTTACACGGCCAGCGAATACCACTGGTTGCTTTGTTCCTGCCAACCGGTGGCGCGGTAGAGGGCGCGCGCAGGTGCATTGTCAGTGCCCGTTTCGAGCATCAGCCCGAGCGCGCCATCATCGCGGGCGAAATCCCTGGCTGCTGCAAGCAGGGCGCGTGCGCCGCCCTTGCGTCGACTGTCGTGGGCGACGTACAGGTCGTTGAGCAGCCACAATCGGCCGGTGCGCACGGAGGAGAACAGCGGGTAGAGCTGGCTGAAGCCAATGGCAGCGCCAGCATGCATGGCAATCAGGATTACCGAGTCGTCGCGCTGCAGGCGTTCGCGAAGGAAACTGCGTGCACGCTCGGGGTCGCCGGGTTGCTGGTAGAACACCCGGTAGCCGTCGAAGAGTGGAACCAATGCATCGAGATCGGCAAGGGTGGCACGGTGGATTTCAGTGGTCATGCGGGCCTACCTGGTTTCCTGGAACGCGTGCTGGATCGACTGGCTGCCATCCTGGGCACGGCGCAGGAACTGTCGCGCCGTGGCCGTGTCTTGTCTGTGCATGTAGGAGCGGCTTCAGCCGCGAGCCCTTGATGTGGCCTTGGGTTTTTCAGGAGCGACGTAAGTCGCGATCAGATTCCGGGAAAAGCATCGCGACTTACGTCGCTCCTACAGCAACAGGATCAAGATCAGGATCAGGATCAGGATCAGGATCAGGATCAAGGATCAAGATCAAGATCAAGATCAAGAGCTCGCGGCTGAAGCCGCTCCTACATACAGCAAAAAGACAGCAGTTCCTTCGCTGCGCCCAGGATGGCGGCTTGTAAATCGATCCGTTGTCGTCAGCTACCTTCAGCCAATCGTGCCAGCGCATCGGCCTGGTCCTCGGTGGCCAGGCGCTCGATCAATGCATCCAGGTCGCCTTCGAGCACGTTGGGCAGGTCGTACAACGTCAGCCCGTCGACGCGATGGTCGGTGATCCGGCCTTGTGGGAAATTGTAGGTGCGGATGCGCTGACTGCGGTCGCCGCTGCCGACCTGCAGTTTGCGGTCCATCGCCTGTGCCGCGTGGCGCTTCTCGATCTCGGCCTCGACCAGCATCGCGCGCAGGCGCTTCATTGCCTTGTCCCGGTTGGCGTGCTGGGAGCGTTCGGTCTGCGATTCGACCACCATGCCGCTGGGCTGGTGGGTGATACGGATCGCCGAGTCGGTCTTGTTGACGTGCTGGCCGCCTGCACCGGAGGAGCGGAAGGTGTCCACGCGCAGGTCGGCCGGGTTGATCTCGATCGCGACTTCGCTGGCATCCTCGGCGATGATCGCCACCGTCGCGGCAGAGGTATGGATACGTCCCTGCGATTCGGTTTGCGGGACGCGCTGCACGCGATGGGTCCCGGATTCGTATTTGAGCCGGGAGTACGCGCCGCGGCCCTCGACACGGGCAACGATCTCCTTGTAGCCGCCATGCTCGCCGGGGCTGGCGGACTCGGCTTCGACCTTCCAACCCTGGCGTTCGGCAAAGCGCGAATACATCCGGAACAGGTCGCCGGCGAAGATCGCGGCTTCGTCGCCGCCGGTGCCTGCACGGACCTCGAGATACAGGTTGCCCTCGTCGCGTGGATCGCGCGGGACGAGTTGCGCCATCAGCTCGCGTTCGAGTTGTTCGAGGCGTTGCGTGGCGTTCGTGATTTCCTCTTCTGCCAGCTCGCGCAGCTCGGGGTCGTTGCGCATGGCTTCGGCCCCGGCCAGGTCGTCGCGCGCCTGTGCTTGTGCAGCCAGCGAGACCGCCACGGGCTCCAGTTGGGCGAACTCCCGCGACAACAAGCGGAAACGGTCGTTGTCGGACGCCACGTCCGGGTCGGCGAGTAGCCGTTCGAGCTCATCGCGGCGTTCGGACAGGGCTTCGAGCTTGCGTTGGAGGCTTGGGATCATGGGGTACTGATGACTTTCGTATTGTGGTGAGGCACGCGAATGAATCGATGCAACTGCAATGTCGCTTGGTTCACTCATCCCGGCGAAAGCCGGGGACGTCATGATCAATGTCGCTCCTGCTTGACCCTGCTCGCTCCATCCGCTCCTGGGCCGATGGGCGACCGCGTCAACATCAAGTTGGATCCCGCCGTACGCGTGGATGGCGGGTGGGGAAAGACGCTAACCGTCGTCGTGGCTGCCGCGGTCGCAATCATCGTTGCTGCCTTGCTCACTGTCGCTTCCTTCGCTGCCCCTGCCGGGGAACAACTTCTCGCTGGCGCGGGCCAACTCGGCATCGCCCTCGATGGCTGCCTGCCGCAAGGCGATCGTCGGCGCATGCAGCAGGCGGTTGGTCAGCGTGTGCGCGAGGTAATCGAGCACGGCATGCGGGTCACCGCCGCTGGCCAGTTGCTGACGGGCCTTGGCCAACACGCTGGCGCGCGCCAACTCGCCATGTGCGCGCAGGCGTTTGAGTGGCGCGCTGCGCCCGCTGGCGGCTTGCGACTCGATGAAGCGCGAAACGTGAAGCTGCACGATCGCCTCGGCGTCATCGGCGGCCTGGCGACGGCTTTCGCGGTTGCCCTGGATCGTGCGCTCGAGATCGTCGATGGTGTAGACAAACACGTCAGGCAAGCTGGCGACGTCAGGCTCGATATCGCGCGGCACCGCCAGGTCCATCAGCAACATCGGCCGATGCCGGCGTCGCGCCAGCGCCGCGGCAACCTGCGCCCGTGTCAGTACGGGCAGGCGGCTGGCAGTGGCAGAAAACACCATGTCGACCTGCTCCAGGTGGCTGTCGATCGTGTCCAGCGGCAGGGCAACGCCACCGTGGCGAGTGGCAAGCTCCTGCGCGTGGGCGAGCGTGCGGTTGGCGACCAACAGGTGCTTGACCTTGGCCTGCGCCAGATGGCGCGCGACCAGTTCGATGGTCTCGCCGGCCCCGATCACCAGTACCGATGCGTCCGAGGGCCGCGAGAAAGTCGTTTGTGCCAGCCGTACCGCCGCCGAGGCGACCGAGACCGGATTGGCACCGATGCGGGTGTCGGTACGTGCGCGCTTGGCGGCGACGAAGGCTTGCTGGAACATCCGGTCAAGTTGCCCGCCAAGCGTGCCCGCAGACCGTGCCACGGCCCAGGCCTGCTTGACCTGACCCAGGATCTGCGGCTCGCCCAGCACCAGCGAGTCCAGCCCGGTGGCGACACGGAACAGATGGCGTACCGCCTCGGCATCGCGATGGCGGTAGAGGTAGCTGCTCAAGTCGCTGCCATCGTCCGGATGGTTGGCCAGCCAGCCACTGAGGACATCCGCATCCTCGGCCACGGCATACAGTTCGGTGCGATTGCAGGTGGAGAGCACCGCGACCTCGCTGACCGAGGGTAGCGCGCGCACCGCCGCCAGCACCTCGGGCAGGTTGTCATCGGCAAACGCCACCCGTTCGCGCAGCTTGAGCGGCGCGGTCTGGTGGTTGATGCCGATGGCGAGCAGTGTCATTTGACGCAGGCTGGTCCGTTAGGGGGTGTTCGGCGGATTCATGTCCGGCAGGTTCTTGTCCGATGCCTCGAACTCTCGCGTCCCGGCCATGCCTCCAGGTGCGTGGCATTCAGTCGCGTGCGCTAAGCTTTCGAGGCAATGGGCCGCCATTTTACGGCCCGGCCGCATCTGATGCCCGTGCAGTCACGTTTTTCCAACATGTCGTCCCGTTTCCATGCCCGTCCCAGGCCCCGGTGGCTTTGCGTCGCCGCGCTGGGCTTCACCCTGGCGATGCCGCTGTCGGCGATGGCGCGCGATGGCGCCCATGGTGGCGATCCAGTGGACAAGGACGCGGTAGCGGCGACGATGGCCGGCGAATTTGCCCTGCAGGCCGGCAAGCTGGAGCAGGCCGCGCAGTGGTACCTGGCCGCCGCACGTGCCTCGCAGGGCGATGCTGGGCTGGCCGAGCGCGCGACCCGGATCGCGCTTCTGTCCAATGATGATGCCGCTGCCCGCGCCGCAGTCGCCTTGTGGAAGCTGCGTGATCCGGAGTCGCTGCCACTGCACGCAGCCGAGGTGACATTGGCCTTGCGCCATGGCGATGCGCGTGCGGCACGCAAGGGCCTGGCCGGATTGCTGCGTCGACAGGGGGGCGGGCCGGAAGAACCGGACAATGGCGGTTGGCGCTATGCGCTGGCGGCGCTGGGTAGCGGTGGCGAAGACCCCCGACTCAGCGCCAAGCTGCTCGGCGAGTTGATTGACGACGATGCGATCCCGAACCAGTTGCAGGCCTGGCTGGCCTTCGGCGGCCTCGCGCAGCGACTGGAGCAGAACGCCCTGACAAAACGTATCGTCGACGCAGTGATCGTGCGGTTCCCGGATGAGCCAAGGGTCGCGTTGCTGCATGCCAGGCAGTTGGGCGCGGCCGGCAGGCCGGAGCAGGCCAAGGCCGTGCTGGCCGGTCTGGCATCGGCTGCTGCAAAGGACGACGACGTGCGCGCGTCGGTCGCCTCCCAATACAGTGACCTGGGCGACATGCGGGCAGCCGCTGACACCATGGCCCGCGGTCCGCAGGATGATCGCAGCTATCGCGTCCGAGCCGCGTTGCTGGCCGGGATGGCGGACAAGACGGCCCTGGAAGCCTTATACGTCCAGATGCAGGCCGGCTCCAGCCAGCCTGATCCGGAGCGACGCCTGTTGCTTGGGCAGGCCGCGGAATTCCTGCAGCATTACGAAGACGCCTTGCAGTGGTATCGCAGCGTACCCAGCGGCGAAGCGCGTTGGCAGGCCCGGTTGCGCGCCGCCAGCGTGCTGCACGAACTCAAGCGTACGCCGGAAGCGTTTGCCGATCTGCGCAAGATGCAGGCCGATGCATCCATCGACGAGGATGCACGTCGCGATGCCTACCTGGTCGAGGCACAGATGCGACAGCAGGATGACGATATCCAGGGCGAATTCGATACCTACGCCCGTGGCCTGGCCGCTTTTCCCGACGAACCGGCGCTTTTGTACGCCCGCGGCCTGGGCTGGGAGCGGCGCGATGACATCGCGCGCGCCGAGGCCGACCTGCGCCGGGTGCTGGTTGCCGATCCCGACAATGTCGCAGCGCTCAATGCATTGGGGTACACGCTGGCCGACCGCACGACGCGCTTTACCGAGGCGCTGCAATTGATCGATCGCGCCCGGGTTGCCGAGCCCGGCGAAGCTGCGATCATCGACAGTTACGGCTGGGTGCTCTACCGCCTTGGGCGCATGGACGAGGCGCTGGCGCAGCTGCGTCGGGCATTGTCCCTGCAGAAGGATCCGGAGATCGCTGCACACCTGGGGGAAGTGCTGTGGGTGCTCGGGCACAAGGACGAGGCGCGGAAATACTTCGCAGAAAGTGAAAAACTGGACCCTGGAAATCGCGCCCTTAAACGCGCCTTGATGAAGACCGGCGCATGATCCGACCACGGATTGCACGACCATGACAGGACCACGCAGCAAGCTGGCGCGGTCGTTGCTGCTGCTGGTCGGCATCGGCCTGCTATCGGCCTGCGTCACGCAGGCGCCACGTGCGCCGCTGCCGCCAGGCGAGCGCGATGCCGCCTTGGCCAGCCAGGTCGCACGCGAAACCGTCTTGACCGCGCATCCGCAATGGAATCTTGAAGGCAGGGTGGGTTTGTCCAATGGTCAGCGCGGCGGCAGCGGCAGGATCGAATGGCAGCAGGACCACGCCGCCTATGTCGTTGCACTGAGCGCACCCATCACGCGGCAAAGCTGGCGCATCATCGGAAACGCCGCGTCCGCGCGGCTTGAAGGTTTGAAGGGTGGCCCGGTGACGGGTCACGATGCGGGTGTGTTGCTGCGCGAAACGACCGGCTGGGACATCCCGGTCACGGCATTGTCGTCTTGGGTGCGCGGTGCCCGCGCGCCGCAATCGGGACCGGCACGATTGCAATTCAATATCAACGGCCGCCTGGTGCGGATGCAGCAGGGTGGCTGGACCTTGGATTACGACGATTGGCAGCAGGACGCCAGCCTGGGCATCGAACTGCCGTGCCGGATCAATGCCACGCGCGACCAGGCCAAGGTGCGACTGGTGATCGATACCTGGGGACTGGGCCCGGCGGCGCCATGATGGGCAGTGGCGTGGCGGGCAGTGGGGTGGCGGGTGCCGCGGATTCATCCAGCGGCCTGGATGCGTCTGGCACGGAACCGGCCGGTTGGTCGCAGTGGCCAGCGCCGGCCAAGCTCAACCTGTTCCTGCGGATCACTGGCCGTCGCCCGGACGGTTACCACGCGCTGCAAACGGTGTTCCGGCTGCTGGACTGGGGCGACACGATCCATCTACGGGTGCGCGACGACGACCGGATCGTGCGCCACGGCACGAGCCATGCGGATGTGGCCGAGGGCGACGATCTGGCCGTGAAGGCTGCAAGATTGCTGTCAAATGCTTCCAAAATCCGTAAAGGTGCGGACATCATCGTTGAAAAGCGCATTCCAACAGGTGCCGGGTTTGGTGGGGGGTCCTCCGATGCGGCGACGGTGCTGCAAGTGCTGAACAGGCTCTGGCAGGTGGATTTACCCACCGATCGCCTTGCCGGGCTGGGCCTGGAGCTGGGCGCCGACGTGCCGGTGTTTGTCCGTGGCGAGAATGCCTGGGCCGAGGGCGTCGGCGAATTGTTGACGCCATTGGACTTGTCGCCGGCCTGGTACCTGCTGGCTGATCCCGGCATCCACGTCGCCACGGGCCATTTGTTCCAGGCACCTGAATTGACGCGGGATGCGTCGCCCGCGACAATATCGGACTTCGTTTCAGGTGCCTTGCTCGATAACGCGTTCGAGCCGGTGTTGCGCGCTCGCGAAACGGCCGTAGAGGCCGTCTTCGGTGGGTTGGCGCAGGTCGGCACGCCGCGCTTGACCGGGTCGGGTTGCGGCTGCTTCGTCGAATTCGCTGATCGCGAGTCCGCAGATGCCGCGCTGGCGCGCCTGCCACCGGGGCTCAAGGCCTGGGTTGCGCAAGGTGCGACGCGCTCGCCATTGCTGGAGGTACTTGAACGTAGCGCCAAGGGGTGAGGACGGGGAGCTGAGGCAAGGCAGGACACCACCGCCTTGATCCTTCGGCCCTCGATCCCAGCTCCAAACAAGACACAGGGGTGTCGCCAAGAGGCCCAAGGCACCAGGTTTTGATCCTGGCATTCGCAGGTTCGAATCCTGCCACCCCTGCCAATTCATGCGATGCAGTTCGGGAAGTCGGTTTGGAGGCCTGGTGTGCACAAACGACTGTCCGGTCCAGCCAATCCCGAATCCCGAATCCCGAAATCCGGCCCCACTATGACAGTGCAAAACGATAGCAACTTGCTGGTGTTCACCGGCAACGCCAATCGCCCGCTTGCACTGGCGGTCTGCAAGGAGTTGGGCGTGCGCCTGGGCAAGGCGCAGGTCGGCCGCTTTTCCGACGGCGAGGTGCAGGTCGAGATCGAGGAAAACGTCCGCCGCCAGGAAGTGTTCGTGATCCAGTCCACCTGCGCGCCCAGCGCGGAGAACCTGGTCGAGCTGCTGGTGCTGATCGATGCGCTCAAGCGCGCATCGGTATCCAGCGTGACGGCGGTGGTGCCGTATTTCGGTTACGCCCGGCAGGATCGTCGCCCGCGCTCGGCGCGCGTGCCGATCACGGCCAAGGTTGCCGCGCAGATGTTTTCCACCGTGCATACCGATCGCGTGTTGACGGTCGACCTGCACGCCGACCAGATCCAGGGCTTCTTCGACATGGCGGTCGACAACGTCTACGCCTCGCCGTTGCTGCTGGCCGACATCTGGCGCAGCTATGGCACCGACAACCTGATCGTGGTCTCGCCCGACGTGGGCGGCGTGGTCAGGGCGCGCGCAATCGCCAAGCGACTGGACGATGCCGACCTGGCCATCATCGACAAACGGCGCCCCAAGGCCAACGTCGCCACCGTGATGAACATCATCGGTGACGTGTCCGGCAAGATCTGCGTGCTGGTCGACGACATCGTCGATACCGCCGGCACCTTGTGCGCCGCGGCGGCCGCCCTGAAACAGCAGGGCGCCACCAAGGTGGTCGCGTACTGCACCCATCCCGTGCTGTCGGGTGCGGCGATCGACAACATCAATGGTTCGCAACTCGACGAGCTGGTGGTGACCGACACCATCCCGCTGTCGCAAGCGGGACTGGATTGCGATCGCATCCGCCAGCTCAGTGTCGCCGAGTTGCTGGCCGAGACGATCCGCCGGATTGCCTTCGGCGAGTCGGTCAGCTCGCTCTACGTCGACTGACAACAACAGTTTCCGGATCCCTGCGAAGGGGTCCAGCCCACTCACCTGGTCGCGGGTGAGTGCTTTTGCCGCCGCGAGGCGGCCCATTGCAAGCAAAGTGAGTACAGCGAAATGGCTACAAAACGCAAGATTTCGGCGACCAACCGCAAAGACGAGGGGAAGGGTGCGAGCCGCCGCCTACGTCTCAGCGGCATGGTGCCGGCCATCGTCTATGGTGGCAATGCCGATCCCGTCAGCATCCAGCTCGAGCACGAAAAAACCTACCTGGCCAGCAAGAACGAGTGGTTCTACTCCTCGATCCTGACCCTGGAAGTGGACGGCACCCCGGAGCTGGTCCTGCTGCGTGACATGCAGCGCCACCCGTACAAGCAGCAGATCATGCATCTGGATTTCCAGCGTGTTCGCGCCGGCGAGCAGATCCACGTCTCGGTGCCGCTGCACTTCCTCAACGTGGAGAAGTCCCCGGCCGGCAAGTCCGCCGGTGTGGTCGTCACCCACGAGATGAACGAAGTCGAAATCAGCTGCCTGCCCAAGGACCTGCCCGAGTATCTCGAGGTCGACCTGGCCAACATGGAAGCCGGCGACACCATCCACCTGTCGCAGATCAAGCTGCCCCAGGGCGTGGAAGTGCCCGAGTTGCGGTTTGGCGACGACCATGACGTTGCCGTGGTCGTGGCCCGCTTCGCCCGTGTTGAAGTCGAGCCGACCGAGACCGGCACCGAGGTCGACGCAGGTGCAGTGCCTGCCGACGCTGATGCAGGCGAAGATGAAGGCGAAGGCGACGCTGCGAAGGCAGACGGCGAATAAGCACCGCTTGCGCGGGCGCCATGGTGGCGCCTGCGCATGCCTGCTTTGCGCATGAGCGGTTTGCGACTGATCGTCGGGCTGGGCAATCCCGGCCCCGAGCATCTCAGGACCCGGCACAATGCCGGGTTCTGGTTTGTGGACGCGCTGGCATTGCAGTGCGGGTCGCGCTTCAAGCTGGAGTCCAAACTGTTTGGCGAGGCCTGCAAGGTCGACATCGCCGGTCACCCGGTGTGGCTGCTCAAGCCGGCGACCTACATGAACCTCTCGGGCAAGTCGGTGACCGCCGCGTTGCGTTTCTGGAAAATCGAGCCCGAACAAGCACTGCTGGCCCACGATGAGCTCGACCTGCCGGCGGGGACTGCCCGCCTCAAGTTCGATGGTGGCCACGGCGGCCAGAACGGACTGCGTGACACCATGCGCCTGCTTGGGCATGGGAAATTCAATCGCCTGCGTATCGGCATCGGCCATCCCGGCCACAAGGACCGGGTGACGTCGTGGGTGCTGGGCAAGCCCGATAGTGGCGACGAGGCCGCGATCCTGCGCGCCATTGGCGACGCCATCGACGTACTACCGCTGGCGGTGGCTGGCGACATGAATGAAGCCATGAAACGGCTGCATACAACGACCGGGATTGGGGATTAGGGATTGGAGATTCGCTACAAGCGGATCGCGTTTCCTCGAATCCCGAATCCCCAATCTCGAATCCCGGAGTTCAGATGGGCATCAAATGCGGCATCGTCGGCCTGCCCAACGTCGGCAAATCGACCCTGTTCAACGCGCTGACCAAGGCAGGCATCGCCGCGGCCAACTTTCCGTTCTGCACGATCGAGCCCAATGTCGGCGTGGTTCCGGTGCCGGACCTGCGGCTCAACGCGCTGGCCGGGATCGTCAAGCCGCAGAAGGTGATCCCCACCGCGGTCGAGTTCGTCGACATCGCTGGGCTGGTGGCTGGTGCGGCCAGCGGCGAGGGCCTGGGCAACAAGTTCCTGGCCCATATCCGCGAGGTCGATGCGATCGCCCATGTGGTGCGTTGCTTCGAGGACCCCGACGTCATCCACGTCAATAACAAGGTCGACCCGATTGCCGATATCGAGACCATCGATACCGAGCTGGCGCTGGCCGACCTGGACTCGGTCGAGCGTGCCCTGGACCGGGCGAACCGATCCGCCAAGACCGGCGACAAGGACGCCAAGGCGCGGGCAGAAGTGCTGGCGCGGGTTCGCGAAGGGCTCGATGGCGGCAAGCCGGCCCGCGCGCTGGAGTTGTCGGACGAGGACCGCGTGGAGCTGCGTGACCTGTTCCTGCTGACCCTCAAGCCGGTGCTGTATGTAGCCAACGTGCTCGAGGATGGTTTCGAGGGCAATCCGCACCTGGACGCCGTGCGCGTCCGTGCGCAAACCGAAGGCGCCGAAGTGGTGCCGGTCTCGGCCGCCATCGAGGAAGAGCTGTCACAGCTCGATGACGCCGACCGCGATGAGTTCCTGGGCTCGCTGGGGCTGGACGAGCCAGGCCTGAACAGGGTCATCCGCGCCGCTTACACACTCCTGGGCCTTCAGACCTATTTCACCGCCGGGGTCAAGGAAGTCCGTGCCTGGACCGTAAAAGGTGGCTCGACCGCCCCGCAGGCCGCAGCGGTGATCCATACCGACTTCGAAAAGGGCTTCATCCGGGCTGAAACCATCGGTTATGACGATTTCATCCGCTACAAGGGTGAATCCGGTGCCCGCGACGCCGGACGCCTGCGGCTGGAGGGCAAGGAGTACCGCGTCCAGGAGGGCGACGTCCTGCATTTCCGCTTCAACGTGTAAGGCGGGCGCAAGCCCGGAAAGACTGGCCCGTCCAGGCAAGCCAGCCATGCGCCGGGACATGGGCGCGGGGGCAGGAAAACTGACTGCCGTTGACCTTCACGGCAGATCCGGCGTTGACACCCATGCCGCATCACGTCAAAATCGCGGGCTTGATTCAGTGTTTTGGATGCAGGTCCTCGAGAAATCGGGAGGGATACCCAAGCGGCCAACGGGGGCAGACTGTAAATCTGCTGGCTTACGCCTTCGGTGGTTCGAATCCACCTCCCTCCACCAAACCCGGGATTGGAGATTCGGGATTCGGGATTCGTCAAAGCAACAGTTTCAGCGTTTACGAATCCCTAATCTCCAATTTCAAATCCCGTTCAAAAAAGCGGGAGTAGTTCAATGGTAGAACCTCAGTTTTCCAAACTGATTACGAGGGTTCGATTCCCTTCTCCCGCTCCATTGGATATGCACTTTTAAGCAGCACGCTTGCAACAGACGTCACCCGCCCCAGATTCAATGCTCACGTAGCTCAGTCGGTAGAGCACCTCCTTGGTAAGGAGGAGGTCGATGGTTCGATTCCATTCGTGAGCACCATGCTTCAAACCGCTTGTTTCCAATTGCGGGCTTCAGCAGCAAAGCAACATCACCGCACCAACATACACATCCCGTCAACACACATACCGTTAGCGAGACGCAGCCATGGCAAAGGGTAAATTCGAGCGCACCAAGCCCCACGTGAACGTGGGAACGATTGGTCACGTGGATCACGGCAAGACGACGCTGACGGCGGCGCTGACGAAGATCGGTGCCGAGAAGTTTGGCGGCGAGTTCAAGGATTATTCGTCGATCGACGCGGCGCCCGAAGAGAAGGCGCGCGGCATCACGATCTCGACCGCGCACGTCGAGTACGAATCCCCGAACCGCCACTATGCGCACGTGGATTGCCCGGGCCATGCCGATTACGTCAAGAACATGATCACCGGTGCGGCGCAGATGGACGGCGCGATCCTGGTGTGTTCGGCTGCCGACGGCCCGATGCCGCAGACCCGCGAGCACATCCTGCTGGCCCGCCAGGTGGGCGTGCCGTACATCGTGGTCTACCTGAACAAGGCGGACATGGTGGACGACGCCGAGCTGCTGGAGCTGGTGGAGATGGAAGTGCGCGAGCTGCTGAGCAAGTACGACTTCCCGGGCGACGATACCCCGATCGTGTCGGGTTCGGCGCTCAAGGCGCTGGAAGGCGACGAGTCGGACATTGGCGTGCCGTCGATCATCAAGCTGGTCGAGGCGCTGGACACCTGGATCCCGGAGCCCGAGCGTGACATCGACAAGCCGTTCCTGATGCCGGTCGAGGACGTATTCTCGATTTCCGGTCGCGGCACGGTGGTGACCGGTCGCATCGAGCGCGGCATCGTCAAGGTGGGCGACGAGATCGAGATCGTGGGCATCCGCGACACCCAGAAGACGACCGTGACGGGCGTGGAGATGTTCCGCAAGCTGCTGGACCAGGGCCAGGCGGGCGACAACGCCGGCCTGCTGCTGCGCGGCACCAAGCGTGACGACGTCGAGCGTGGCCAGGTGCTGGCCAAGCCGGGCAGCATCACGCCGCACACCAACTTCGAGGCCGAAGTCTATGTGTTGAGCAAGGACGAGGGTGGTCGCCATACCCCGTTCTTCAAGGGCTACCGTCCGCAGTTCTATTTCCGCACGACCGACATCACCGGCGCGGTGACGCTGCCCGAGGGTGTCGAGATGGTGATGCCGGGCGACAACGTGAAGATGGACGTTGAGCTGATCAACCCGGTGGCGATGGACGACGGCCTGCGTTTTGCGATCCGCGAAGGTGGCCGTACCGTCGGCGCCGGCGTGGTGACCAAGATCAACAAGTAAAGGCCGACAAGTGACGCTTTGACCCGCGCTTCAGCGCGGCTTTGTCAAAGCGCCATCCTGGGCAAGGCGAGGGATCTGCTTGGGCTTTGCCCCTGGCAACAGCAGCAACAGATTCTTCGCTACGCTCAGGATGACTAAGAGACACGGCACGGCGGCGCAAGCCGCCATTGCCATTTACAGAACAGGTCGAAAACAGCGACCCCCTCGGGGGTGGACAACAGCCCACGAATACGCCAGTAGCTCAATTGGCAGAGCAGCGGTCTCCAAAACCGCAGGTTGGGGGTTCGAGTCCCTCCTGGCGTGCCACATGACTGCATCGGTTCAACCGCATTGTCAGATCGCATTGCGGCCACGGATGCAACCTCGCAAGCCTCAAACAGACAAGCGCCAACCAGTCGCAAAAACAGGACAGCCCAGGCCGGATGAATAGCAAGGTCGTACAACCCAGGAGCTCTGGTCAACCCAAGAGCTCCGGTTCCGCACTCGACATCGCCAAGTACGCGCTGGCGCTGGTGCTGGTCGCCGCGGGCGTCTTCGCCTTCTATTGGTTCGACGGGCAGTGGCCGAATGTCTTCCGCGTGCTGTCGGTGGCCGGTGGACTGGTCGCGGGTACGCTGGTGTTCATGACCACCGTCAAGGGCGCGCAGACGCGCGAGTTCCTGTCCGAGGCACGTTTCGAGCTGCGCAAGGTGGTCTGGCCTACGCGCCAGGAGTCCTTGCGCATGACCTGGGTGGTGGTCGCCGTGGTGATCGCGCTCAGCCTGTTACTGGCGTTCTACGACGTTGTCGTGCAGACAGGCGTGAAATGGCTGTTGGCACGTTGACCGATGCCACGTCGTCGAAAGCCACGCCGTTGAAAGCACTGAAAGTTGGAGTTGTAGCTTGATGCAAACGCAAGACAACAACCAGGAAACGACCCCGCTAGTGGATGCCGGCAAAGAGGCTGTCCTTAAGCGCTGGTTCGTCGTGCACGCCTATTCGGGTTTCGAAAAATCGGTGGCACAGGCCTTGCGCGACCGCATCGTGCGCACCGGCATGGAAGAGCGTTTTGGCGACGTACTGGTGCCGACCGAAGAAGTGGTGGAAATGCGCGCCGGCCAAAAGCGCCGTTCCGAGCGCAAGTTCTTCCCCGGTTACGTGCTGGTGCAGATCGCCATCCAGGACGATAACGGCATCCCGCGCATCGACAGCGAATGCTGGCACCTGATCAAGGAAACGCCCAAGGTCATGGGCTTCATCGGCGGTACCGCCGACAAGCCGCTGCCGATCACCGATGCCGAGGCGGCTCAGATCCTGGATCGCGTGCAGGAAGGCGTCGAGAAGCCCAGGCCCAAGGTGTTGTTCGAGGCGGGGCAAATGGTGCGTGTCATCGATGGCCCGTTCAATGACTTCAATGGCGTGGTCGAGGAAGTCAATTACGAGAAGAGCCGCCTGCGCGTGGCGGTGCTGATCTTCGGGCGCTCGACGCCCGTGGAACTGGAATTCGGTCAGGTCGAAAAAGCCTGACCGCTTTTTGTAGGAGCGGCTTTAGCCGCGAGCTCTTGGCAACAAGGGCTCGTAATGAGGTTGGAGCTCGCGGCTATAAAGCCGCTCCTGCAAAAGCAGACAAACACGCCAGGGCGATTGGTTCGCCCAGGCAATGAAGCGAGGAGCCCCGCAGCCACCGGCGTGCAGGCGTTCGGACTCGCAGGAGTAGTGAAATGGCAAAGAAAGTCGTTGGTTACATCAAACTGCAGGTCAAGGCAGGCCAGGCCAATCCGGCCCCGCCCGTCGGCCCTGCGCTGGGCCAGCGTGGCCTCAACATCATGGAATTCTGCAAGGCATTCAATGCCGCCACGCAGAAGATGGAGCCGGGCCTGCCGATTCCGACCGTGATCACCGCCTACTCGGACCGCACGTTCACCTTCATCACCAAGACGCCGCCGGCTGCGGTGCTGCTGATGAAGGCCGTGGGCGTGAAGTCCGGATCCGCGCGACCGAACACCGAAAAGGTGGGCAAGGTCACCCGCAAGCAGCTCGAGGACATCGCCAAGGCGAAGGAGCCCGACCTGACCGCGGCCGACCTGGATGCAGCAGTACGCACCATCGCCGGCTCTGCCCGGTCGATGGGCCTGACGGTGGAGGGTTGAGACCATGGCTATGACCAAACGACAGAAAGCGATCCAGGGTGCCGTCGAGGCGGGCAAGGCCTATGCCATCGATGAAGCGCTGAAGATCGTCAAGGACAACAGCAAGGCCAAGTTCACCGAGGCCGTCGACGTGGCCGTGCGCCTTGGCGTGGATGCCAAGAAGTCCGACCAGCAGGTCCGTGGCTCGACCGTGCTGCCCGGCGGCACCGGCAAGACCGTGCGAGTGGCGGTGTTTGCCCCGGCTGGCGCCAAGGCCGACGAGGCCTTGGCCGCTGGCGCCGAAGCCGTCGGCATGGAAGACCTGGCCGAGAAGATGCAGGCCGGCGACATGAACTACGACGTGGTCATCGCCACGCCCGACGCGATGCGCGTGGTCGGTAAACTCGGCCAACTGCTCGGTCCGCGTGGCCTGATGCCCAACCCCAAGGTCGGCACCGTGTCGGCCAACCCGGCCGAGGCGGTCAACAACGCCAAGGGCGGCCAAGTGCGTTACCGCACCGACAAGGCCGGCATCATCCATTGCACGATCGGCAAGGCCGACTTCGACGCCGACAAGCTCAAGGGCAACCTTGAAGCCTTGCTGATGGACCTGATCAAGGCCAAGCCGG
>CAVQBQ010000006.1:0-26835 GCA_963710825.1 uncultured Gammaproteobacteria bacterium
CTTGTCCTGACGTGATGGCATGCCTGCCGGGGGAGCCGTTGCAAATGGCGTTGGTCTGCCACGGCATCGGGTCTGCCGCCCGAGGCAGGGCAGGTCATGCTTGCGGCGCGCTGCCGTCGTTGCCTGCCAGCGGCATTCCGTTTTCCTGCTTCAGGCCATGTGTCCATCCGGCGACCATATCGCCTTGTCGACCGTGGTGCAGCGGTTTTCAGCCTGGGCACTGCACTTGTTGATGTGGCATCGGCATGGACAGCCCGCTCCCCACCGCGCTTCATCCGGCCCCCCCAATTGCCATCCTGAGCGCAGCGAAGGATCTGTTTTTGGCTTTGGTGCGCAAGGCCCGGTGGTTCCTCCCGCCTACGCTGTGGGGAAAGGCTTATTGCTCCGGGATTGCGGTGCATCCTGCCCCTGGCCGGGACCGCCGATGGGTTCAGGGGGCATTTGGGCACGTCAATCCCGCGCAGGCGGGATCTTTTCGGCGGACGCATGTCTGTCCATCCAGCGACTTTGCTATTCCACACGCAAAGAAAAAATGTTTGCACGCCGTAGTGCGAGTTCTCCATGAGCGGTCTTTCCCGCGCAGGCGGGAATCCATGGACTGTGTTCTTCGCACGCAAAGATCAAACGCTTACACGCTTTCGCGCGAGCTCATTTCTTTTGGAAAGGTTCAAAAGAAACCAACCAAAGAAAACGCCTTTCCCCGACACAGCACACTCGCGGTGCGCAGTCTCATAGCCATTTTCGGACTCGCCTTTGTCGGCTGCGCCGTCAAGGTCCGGCCCGCGCGAGCGGCGCGGACGTTCACCGGTGCGCGAGCCGATGGCTCGCAACCCGCCCCGGCTCACCCTGGCCCGGTCCGAAAACGGTGGACCTCCCTGTCCGCCGCCCTGCGGGTTACCGGATACCGTACGTGGTTGATTTGATCCGCAAAGCGCAAGAGCCAAGAGCCCAGCGCTTGGCCATTCGACAGGCAGACCTGCCGCAGACCCCACCACCCCATCCCCGCCCAGCCGTCATCCCCGCCCAGCCGTCATCCCCGCGAAGGCGGGGATCCATGGACGTTGACCTGATTGATCAATGTCCGACCCTGGACAACCCGGCAAGTGTCCACCCAGCATCGACTGGCACCACGGCACAACGGCACGGGGGTGGTCCCCGCCATGATTGTCATCCTGCGCGCAGCGAAGGAACTGTTTGTTGCTTCTGGGCTAGTCATGGCTGGGGAAAAGGCCGAAGCAGATCCTTCGCTACGCTCAGGATGACAATGAAGCGATAGGGCGCACTCTTGGCATGCGCGAAAGCCAGCAGCCAGCGGCACCAACTGGCCAGGCCACGCGTCTTCCTGCACTAGCGCCTTTCCACGGGGCTCGCCATCTTCCATGACAACCGCGCCGCCCAAGAACCGAAAGCACTCCACTACGATCCGTTCCCACGGCTGGCCGGGCCGCGGACGCTCTTCCGTATGGTTCAACAAGGGCAGGGATCAGGCCAAAAGTTTGTTGCGCCGCAACATAAATACGGGCCGCCAAAAACAGCCTTGATCAAAACCATCTACACCAATGCATCTTCACGACAATTTCGATGCCGACAACATCGCAATCGTTGACATCGACCCGCCAGCTGACGCATAACTGAACGGTGATTCAAGTTGTGACGAGTGACACCAAACCGGAAACACGCGGCAATCGTTTCCCACAGGGGTTCACGTTGCACCAGTGACCAATGGCGTCCCGGGCCCGGGACGTCCTCGACATATGTGGTCGGAGCAATCCGGCCTTCAATGCTAGACATTTGGGGGATCCAATGAGCGGAACCAGCAATCGCACCACCTCGGCCAGCACCCATGGAACGCGTGCCCGTCGCGCACGCAAGATCAAGGTCGCACCGGTCACCCGCGCCATCCGCTCCGTGCTGGCGATTTCCGCCGCCGCACTGGCCCTTGGCGGTACCGGCAGCGCGCTTGCCGCCGATTGCCTGGCCCCCAGCGCCAACCCCATCTTCTGCAACAGCCAGGTCCACGACGCGACCTTCCAGCCGGTCGTCGACTTGACCACCGTGGCCCTGGGCTCGCATCTTGACGCTCCCTTGGCCGGGCATGACGGCAGTGCCGGTTGGTCAGACCAGTTCGGCGTGGCCAACAACCTCGGCATTTCCTCGCTGGGCGACGCCAACCAGGGCGACGCGAGCTTTGCCGCATCGGGTGCCCAAGGCTTTGGCCCGGTGCAGAGCCTGACCGATATCGGTGGCGGGATGCCTGGTCCGGGTGGCGTGAGTGGCGCGGATGACGATGTTTACTTCGATGGCTCGGGCATGACCAGCATCACTGGCATCGGTCCTGGCGTAGTCGGCGCCAATTCCACTTCAGGCATCGCCGTAGGCTTGTTCGCAGCTTCTGATCATTTTGATTACGCGCGAAACACAAACGGCATAAATGCGAACGTGTATGGCTACACATGGGCAGCGGGCATTGAAGTCGAGGCCACCACGTTCGCGCACAACGTAGGCAACGATGCCACCAGCACCATCACCGCCGTCGCCAGCGGCGACGACGGATATGCCTGGGGCATTTACGCCGTCGCCGCGGACGACGTGCAGGAATACAACGACGGCACCATCAACGTCACAGCCACCGGCAACAACGGCACCGCCACCGGCCTGTTCGCCTACGCCTCCGACGGAACCGTCAGCGCCGACAATGCCGGCACGATCAATGCCACCACCAGTGGCTATTACGGCCAGGCGTGGGGTATCTATGCCAACGGCTACAGCGACACCAGCGCCAGCAATACCGGCAGCATTTATGCGACGGCTTCCAATGGCGCTGTCTTCGATGGTGGAAACCAGGCCACCGGTATCTCGGTCTATTCCTCCGTGGGGATGGCCTCCGCCTACAACGGCGGCGACGTTCATGCGACGGCTTCCGGCGGCGGCTTTGATGGCAACAACCAGGCCACTGGTATTTCGGTGGCTTCCTATGGCGGTGCGGCGAGCGCCTTCAACTACGGCGATATCTACGCGACGGCCACTGGTGGCACTACCTTTGATGGCAACAACCAGGCCACCGGCATTTCCGTGGCCTCCTACGCAGGAACGGCCTACGCCTACAACGGCGGTTACATCTCTGCATCCGCCAGCGGCGGCGGCTTTGATGGCAACAACCAGGCCACTGGTATTTCGGTGACTTCCTATAACGGTGCGGCGAGCGCCTTCAACTATGGCGACATCTACGCGACGGCCACTGGTGGCACTATCTTTGATGGCAACAACCAGGCCACCGGCATTTCCGTAGCCTCCTACGCAGGAACGGCCTACGTCTATAACGGCGGTTACATTTCTGCCTCCGCCAGCGGTGGCAGTGGTAGCTTCAATGGCAACAACCAGGCCACCGGTATTTCGGTGACGTCCTACAGTGGTGCGGCCTCTGCCTACAACACGGGCACGATCAACGCCTACGCGGGCAACACGGGCTCCCGGGCCACGGGCGTTGTTGGCAACAGCTATACCGGCGATGTCACCCTCACCAACACCGGCGCGATTTCGGCGTTGGCGCCCTCGGGTTATGCGACGGGTGTGTTCGGCTATTCCTATGCCGGCGATGTCACGGTAGACAACAGCAATTACGTCTTTGCCAGCGCCCCCTATGGCGCGATCGCCGTCGGTGGTTACTCCTACAACGGCGACGTGTCGGTGGGCAATGCCGCAAGCGGCTATGCCGGCGCGTATTCCGCAGGCACCGGCAGCGCCATTGGTTTGTACGGTTATTCGTACAATGGTGATGTCAGTATCGACAATGCCGGGACGGCTTACGCGTACTCCGCCGATGGTCTTGCCGACGGCATCTTTGCCTCTGGCGTCAATGTCGATGTCACCAACACGGGTTACGCCGTCGCCATCAGCGCTAACGGCTATTTTGCCGCAGGCATCGAGGCGCAGGGCGACGACCTGACCACGGTCGTCAACGACGGCACGGTCGTTGCCTACACCAGCAACATCGGGGCGCCCGGCATGCCCGCCGCCGAGACCTTCGGCATCTATGCCACCGGCGGCGCGGGTGGCGTGCAGGTCACGACCGGCGCCACGAGCTATATCCGGGCAATCGGTCCGTACGCGACCGGCATCTACGTGGAGGCCGGCGGCCCGTCCACGGTGAGCAATGCCGGCGATATCCTCGTGGGCGGCGCACCGTTCACCTACTACGCGACCGGCATCCATGCCGGCAGCAACTATCCCGGCGGCGACATCAACGTCGACAACAGCGGCTTTGTTGGCGCGGCAAGCATGATCGGCAGTACCGGCATCGAGGTGCTTGCACTGGGCACGGGTAGCAGCGGCAGCGTGACCAACTCCGGGACCATTTACAGCGGCCAATCCGGCAAGTACGGCAATGGCGCGGTCGGCATCGTCGTCTCGTCTGACGGTGACGCCACCATCGACAACCTGGCTGGCGGCGTGATCACTGCCGATTCCGGCGGTGCCGCCTATGGCGCGCTGGCACTGTCGTTTGCCGGTGATGCCAACGTCACCAATGCCGGCGATGTGTACGCTTATTCCACGGCATCCGCCTATAACTACGGTGCCTACGGCATCGTCGCAGGCGCCCAGAACGGCTCCGCCTCGGTCGATAACAGTGGCGGCGTGACGGTGCAGTCCACCTACTACGGCGGCTACATCGCCAGGGGTATTGATGCGAGCAGCCTCGCCGGCACCACTGTGACCAACAGCGGTTCGGTCGACGTCGAAGGCTGGTATGCCTACGGCGTGCTTGCGCGTACTGGCAATGGCGACACTGTGGTCAGCAATACGGCTTCTGGCACGATCAACGCCTACGGCGTCCCCAACGCGTTCGGCGTACTGGGCCTGTCGACCAACGGCGATGTCTCGGTGGACAATGCCGGAAGCATCTATGCCTATGCCTATGGCCAGTCAGTGGGCGTCTTTGCCCGCAGCACCAACGGCGACGTCACGGTTGGCAACAGCGGCGATCTGGAGGCCTTCAGTGTCTACGGCCCGGCGGTTGGCCTGTTCGCCAGCGGTACCAGCGGCGCGGTGTCCGTCGACAACAGCGGCTTGATCGCCGGTGCCTCCCCGCAAGGCGATGCCATCGGTGCGCGGCTGCTGGGCAATACCGTGGACGTGGTCAACTCCGGCGCCATCTACGGGGTCACGGCGGGGTACGGTGCTTCGACCGGCCTGTACGCGTTTGGCAGCGACTCGGTCACGATCGACAACGAAGGCCTGATTGCCGCTGTGGGCAAGTATGCAAACGCCGGCCAGGCGGAAGGCATCTATGCCGTGGCCATCAATGGTGATGTCGCGGTCACCAATGGTGCATATGGCATGGTGGGCGCCTATACCCAGGACGACAGCGCACAAGGCGTGTTTGCCTATTCGGTCTACGGCAACAGTAGCGTCGACAACGCCGGCGGCATCCAGGCCCAAGGCTATTACGACGCGACCGGCATCACCGCCGGCACAGTCAATGCCGGCAACGTCAGTGTCGACAACAGCGGTTACACCACTGTCGAAAGTACGGGCACCAAATACGACGCCATCGGCATCAAGGCGCGTGCATCCACGGGCACCATCGGTATCGACAACAGCGGCGATGTCCAGGCCCTTGCCTACGATGGGTTTGCGACGGGTGTGACTGCCCAGGGCTATTCCGGCGATATTGGCATCACCAGCAGCGGCAACATCGAGGCCATCGGGTATTGGGGCGCGACCGGCATCCAGGCCCAGTCCGTGTACGGCAATGTCGACATCAACAGCAGCGGCATGATCAATGCCGACAGCTACGTCGGCCCCGCAATCGGCTTCGTCGGGCAAAGCGTCTACGGCAACGTCACAGCCGCCAACGGCGGCGATATCACCGCATCGACGGTCTACAGTGCGGCTATTGGTGTCGGGGGCATCTCGTATTACGGCGACGTCGACCTGGCCAACAGCGGCAACATCACCGCAAGCACCGGCTATGCGCCCGCTTTTGGCCTGTATGGTTATTCGTACTACGGCAATGTCAGTGCCAACAACAGCGGCACGATCTACGCCTACTCCTATGCGGAGCTGGCCGACGGCATCTTTGCCTCCGGCGTCAATGCCGATGTCACCAACACCGGCGACATTACCGCCATCAGCCAGGACGGCTACTTTGCCGCCGGCATCGAGGCCCAGGGCGACGACCTGACCACGGTCAGCAACGATGGCAGCATCTACGCCTACACCAGCAACATCGGTGCCCCGGGCTATGCCGGCGCCGAATCCTTCGGCATCTACGCCACCGGTGGCGCGGGCGGCGTGCAGGTCACCACGGGCACCAGCAGCAGCATCGAGGCCCAGGGCCCGTATTCGTTCGGCATCTACATACAGTCCGGCGGTGCGGTCAACGTGTCCAACGCCGGCGACATCGTCGCTGGCACCGGGTCGGCGGGTTACACCTCCATCGGTATCCACGCTGCCAACAATTACCCGGGTAGCGATATCACCATCGACAACAGCGGCTCGATCTATGCGGGCAGCTATTACGGCGGCACTGGCATCGAAGTGCTGGCGCTGGGCGCTGGCAGCAGTGGCTACGTGACCAACTCGGGCACGATCTCCGCTTACGAGGGCTATAGCGCCACGTATGGCGGCGTCGGCATCGTGGTCTCGGCGGACAACAACGTCGACGTCGACAGCAGCGGCTCGATCAGCGCCGTATCGATGGGCTCCAAGTACGCCAACGCCTATGGCGTGCTGGCCCTGGCCTTTGCCGGCGATGCCACCGTGACCAACTCGGGTGACATCACGGCGTATTCGGCTGGGTTCATCTACTCCGGTGCCTACGGCATCGTGTCGGCCGCACAGAATGGCGAATCCTTCGTCGACAACAGCGGCATGATCGATGCGACATCGGGCAAGTACGCCATGGGCATCCAGGCGAGCAGCCTGAACGGCACCACGGTCACCAATAGCGGCTCGATCCATGCGGATGGCAAATATGCCTATGGTGTGTTCGCGACCTCGGGCCAGGGCGACGTGACGGTCAGCAACAGCGCCAGTGGCTTCATCGACAGCTACTCCTACGCCAGCTACGGCACCGGCATCTTCGCGCAGTCCACGCTGGGCGATGTCGCGGTCGACAACGCTGGCGGAATCGACGTCTACGGCTATTCGCAGGCGGTCGGCGTGTTTGCCCGCGCCAGTGATGGCGATGTGTCGATCCACAGCAGCGGCAGCGTCGACGCCTACAGCTACGGTGGCGCTGCCGTCGGCCTGTTTGCCAGTGCAGCCAATGGCAATGCCGCGGTCAGCAACAGCGGCACGATCGACGCATCCGCCTTTAACTCAGTGGCCCAGGGCATCCGGGCGTCCGGGTTGACGGTCGGCATCACCAACGCCGGTGATATCACCGCAACCGGTGGCCTGTACGGCAATGCCTATGGCGTCAATGCCTACGGCGTTGATTCAGCGACCGTCAACAACAGCGGCACGATCACGGCCAACGCCTACGCAGCGGCCGGTTACGGCTATGCCTTCGGCGTCTACGCCAAGAGCAGCGGCGACATCTCCATCAGCAATAGCGGCAGTATCGATGCGGCCGCTGGCTACATGTACGCAACCGGCGTCTACGGCGGTTCGCTGTACGGCGATGTGTCCATCACCAACAGCGGATCAGTCAACGCCTACTCGCCCTACAGCCTCGCGGTTGGCGTGGCCGGGGCGTCTTACTACGGCAATGTCGCGCTCGGCAATGCAGGCACCGTCAACGTTGATTCGCGCGATACCAACGCGATTGGCATGCTGGGTAATGACCTGTACGGCAACGTGACGATCACGACCGGTGGCGATAGCGCGATCAACGCCACTGCCGCCAGCGCCGATGCCACCGGTATCTTCGGGATCTCCATCTTGGGTAACGTCGCCATCGACAGCGCCGGCAGCATTAGCGCCGACGGCTACAACGCCATCGGCATCATGACCAACGCCCTGTACGCCGGCACCGCGATGGTTGGCAACAGCGGCGACATCACCGTGCAGTCGGCCACCGGTGGCGATGCCTTCGGCATCTATGCCTCGGCTTACGGGACCGTGCTGGTCGACAACTCGGGCACGATCACCGCCAACGACGACGATTACGCCGTGGGCGTTGCGATGTACTCGGCGACCGGCACCACGCTGTACAACAGCGGCACGATCAACACAAACGCGGGCACGCTTGACGGCCAGGTCGCGGTGCTGGGTGGCGATATCGATGACAAGGTCGTCAACACCGGCACCCTGCAGGGTGCGCTGATCACGCATGGTGGCGACGATCAGTTCATCAGCGGCAACGGTGGCGACTGGATCGTCAACAACCGCAGCACCGATTTTGGTAGCGGCGACGACGACCTGACCATCATGGCCGGTGGTGCCATCCACATGGATGAAGGCGCGATCTACCTGGGCAGCAGCACTGCCGCGGGCAATGCCTTCAACAACGACGGCACGATCTTCGTCTCGGGCACCAGCAACCTGATCGATATGGGTTCGGGTGCGGTGCCGCCGCCGCCGGTGCCGCCGTCGCCGTCGCAGCCGGTCCCCGGTGGGATGACCGCCCTGTCGCTGCCGGCGCAGTCTGCCGTGCCGTCGCTTAACGCGATCGCGTTCACCAACACCGGCCTGATCGACTTTGTCGACGGCATGCCGGACGACATGCTGACCGTGGTGGGCGATTTTGCCGGTAGTGGCGACCTCAACATCGACATCAGCGTCCTGACCGCCAGCAGCGACATCCTGTACATCGATGGCAGCATCGTCGATGGCAGCACGCAGACGGTCAACGTCGCCTACAAGGGCATTCCGATGCCGGCCGACCCGGACATTGCGTTTGCCTACGTGACCGGTGATTCCACCGCCGATTCCTTCGTGGGCGGACAGGTGCTCAACCTGGATCCGAGCAACTTCATCACCACCAAGACCACGGTCACCAGTTCGCTGGATGCCAGCAACGTGACCCCGGATGTGTTCTACATCGGCGTCACCGCCAATGGCCTGAATGATACCGGCGTGTTGGCCGCCTCGGTGTCCTCGGGCGCCCACAGCCTGATCAACAGCCAGATCGGAACCTGGCGCCAGCGCGTGGGCATCCTGCCCGAACAACCCGAAGGTGGGTTGAGCCCGTGGGTGCGCTTGTTCAGCGACAAGGGCACCGTGGATCCGACCAGTCAAAGCGGTTTTGGAAGCGCCAGCAACTTCAGCTTCGACCAGGATAACTGGGGTCGGGAGCTGGGCATGAACTTCAACATCAATGGCGAATTCAACTACGGCGTGCTGCTGGGCAAGGCCGATGGCAAGCAGCAGCTCAACAACGGCACCGGGACGGACCGGATCAAGTTGAACACCGCTGGCCTGTACGCCACCTGGGTCTCCAATGGCTTCTATGTCGACTTGTCACATCGTTGGATGGACTTCGACGCCAAGTTGGTGTCCGCGGCCGGCGAGCAGCGCACCAGCGGCAATGCCACCGCAACCAATATCGAGGCTGGCTACAGCTGGAACGTTGGCGGCTTCGACCTGATCCCGCAGGTCCAGTACACCCGGACCACACTGGACAATGTCGATGCGGTGCATGGCTCGCTGACCGACTTCCAGGCCGGCGGCAGCGTTTCCGAGCGCGGTCGCGTGGGTCTGGGGCTGAGCAAGACGATCACCAGCGGCAACCTGATCTGGACCCCGTATGGTTCGGTGAATGCAATCCGCGAGTTCAAGGGTAAAACCAGCTATAACGTGGCCGACATCTACTCGGGCCAGACCAGCATCGAGGGCACCAGTGCGATGGTCGAGCTGGGCGTGGGCCTGCAGACCGGGGGCTTCTCGGCCACCGGTGGCCTCAACTGGACCGACGGCGGCGCACTGAGCAGCTTCGTCGGCGGGCAGGTGGTGCTGCGGTACAGCTGGTAAGGCTGTAGGCAACCAGCGCATGGAAACGCACGCAACCCGGCAAGCACAGGCTTGCCGGGCTCGAGTCCCCGCTCCCTGCATCCATTTGCTAGGGTGAGGGATCGTTAGGGCGCAAGGCCACGGCAGCACGGTGGGCTTTTACGCCCGGGACTCATCCCCGCCCGCAATTCATCTGGACGGGTGCAATAGGTAGTGGAGTAGTAAGTGGCAAAAGACAAAGAAACCACCGACGCGCAGGCTTCGGAGGAGAAGGCTTCCAAGGCGCAGGCTGTTGAGGCACAAATCCAGGAGGTCAGCGACAAGGCGCAAATGGAGTCCGGTCTCGACACGGTGTCTGCCGGTGAACCCGGTCCCGTGGCGCAAGCCCAGGATGCAGCGCCGGCACAAGCGCCGGCAACGCAAGCCGGGCAGCCAGCCGCAAAGCCCGCCAACGCGCCGATCGACATCACCAAGATGCGGGTCGAGAAGAGCTGCTCGCGCAGTTTGGCGGGCTGGCTGGGCAGCAACCGGATTTCACTGGCCATCTCGTCCTACCAGACCGGTCGGGTGTACCTGGTTGGCAGCGACAAGCAGGGACGCGTGTCCTTCTTCGAGCGGATCTTCGAGCGCGCCATGGGCATTGTGGGCAACGCACAGCGCATCTACCTGGGTGGGTTGTACCAGCTGTGGCGTTTTGAAAACGTGCTGCGGCCCAATGAGATCATCCACGGCCAGTTCGACAAATGTTACGTCCCGCGCAACGCCCAGACCATTGGTGACCTGGACATCCATGAGCTCGGTATCTGCAAGAACGGCCGCGTGGTGTTCATCAACACCAAATATTCCTGCCTGGCCGAGTTGAGCCAGACGCACAGTTTCAAGGCCATCTGGAAGCCGTCGTTCATCAGCAAGCTGGCCCCCGAAGACCGCTGCCACCTCAACGGGTTGGCGATGGTCGATGGCCGGCCCAAGTACGTGAGCGCAGTCTGCAAGAGCGACTCGGTGGATGGCTGGCGCGATCGGCGCCACGACGGCGGCGTGATCATCGACATCGAGACCGACGAGGTCGTCTGCGAAGGCTTGTCGATGCCACATTCGCCGCGCTGGGCCAACGGCAAGCTGTGGGTGCTCAATGCCGGCAGTGGCCACCTGGGTTGGGTCGATTTCGAGAAGAAGAAGTTCGTCCCGTTGGCCTTCTTGCCCGGCTTCGGGCGCGGGTTGTCGATTGTCGGCAATGTCGCTGCCGTTGGCCTTTCCAAGCCCCGCAACAAGCGTTTTGAAGGCCTGCAACTGGATGATGAGCTGGCCAAGCATGACGCCGAGCCATGGTGTGGTGTACAGATCATCTCGCTGGTCAATGGCGACGTGATGCACTGGATCCGCTTTGAAGGTGACATCAGCGAGATCTTCGACATCAGTTTCCTGCCCAACGTGAAAAACCCGATGATGATCGGGTTGCGCACGCCGGAGATACGCGATCTGATCACCTTCGAATCCACGTTGACCCCGGCACCGGAGGCCGTGCCCCAATGATGTCCAACAAGCTCTTTGCGGCATCCACTGCAATGTTGATGCTGGCGTTGGCCCAGCCCGCGTTTGCACAGGCGGCCAGTTCGCCGACGGTGCAGCCGGCTTCGAAGGCCGCCCAAGAAGGGGCACGCCCCGCGACGGCACGCTCCACGGCTGCGCGCCCAGCGCGCCTCCGGGCCGAGCCACTGCCACCGCAGGTTGATGCAACCTTCAAACTCTGGGATGCCGACCACAATGGTTCGCTGTCGCAGCAGGAGTTCCGCGACGGCTGGCGCGGCATGCGCAGGGCGGTCCAGGTGCGCGACAGCCTGCAAAAGCAGTTCAACAGCGTCGACACCAACAACAACAAGGCGATCGATGCCGACGAATATGGTCGTCTGGTGCTGATCCAGAAAGCCGGCAAGTCCGCTCCGCCGCTATCTGCGTATGACGCCAACAAGAACCAGCGCCTGGAATTTACCGAGTACGTGGACCTGGTCCGGCGGATGTCGGAGCAGCGCACGACATCACCCGCGCGGCCCGGCAAGACAACGGCACCCGCACCTGCACAATGAAAGAGGCTAGCAACTTGACACTGAAAACCATCCCCGTATGGAAAGAGCTCACGCCTGAGGTCAAGGAAGAGCTGCTCGGGTTCTGGAAAAGCAACAAGGCCTTCAGTGACGAAGAGCAGGCGGCACGGCGTGCCGACCAGGCGGTATGCATCAGTCGCGACAAGGACGGCGCCATCAACGGCGTCGCGACGGCCGTGGTCCGCGTGCTGCCGCGGCTGCGGCAGCCGATGTACTACTACCGCCACTTCTTTGCCGAGTCGATGCGTGGACAACAGGCGACGCAACCGTTCGTCATCGCCGCCAAGAAGATCCTGGAAAAGTACAACGCGTCGCTGGACAAGCCCGAGGCGCTGGGCGTACTGATCGAACTGGAAAGCAAGCTGCTTGCCGACAACTACACCAAATGCGTTGAACCGAAGGCGGACTTCACCTTCATCGGGTATTCGCCCCGTGGGTTCCAGCTGCGGGTTTCGTATTTCAAGGATGCCGTGCTGCTACCGCCGGTACCATTGCGCCGCCGCGCCCACGCGGGCGCCACGAACCACTGATCGGGACAGAGGCCTGGAATGACTGCCACCATCTGCGCAACATTGCCTCTACCCAGGTCGGGAGCACCCCCGGGGCTTGTGCTGCCACAAGGCGCAACATGGCCGGCAGCCGACCCTCCATATCGTCCCGATAAAGACATGTCGCCGGGCTATCCCGGCATACACACCAAACAACGCAATCGCCACCATCCACTTACACCAGTCATCGCTCCGGCAGTTCCGGGGTTGAACACCAAATCCACCACGGGGATCACCGCATGAAAATCCAGTCCTGCCTGTTGAGCGCCGCCATCATGTCCGCGCTTGCCCTTTCCGCCGCACCAGCTGATGCGGTCAATCACAATCGCGTCCGTGCTGCGGGTACGGCCGCCACCCGCCTGCCGATCGTTGCGCCAAGGCCTGGCGACTCCAGGCTTGACCGCTCGTCCGGCATCATCCGCGCCCAAGGCCTGCTCGACGGCCCAGCCGCGCGCATGGTGCACCGTGCCTCTGCCGACGCTTTCGTGGCCAAGGGCCTCAACGTTGACGCCAAGGGTACCGAGCACGCCCGCTTTGACCGCACCTACCGTGGCCTGCCGGTCATCGGTGGCGACTTCGTGCTGCATATGCGCAATGGCAAGGTCACCGGGGTCAGCCAGACCCTCAACACTGCCGCTCGTCCGGGCATGAACGCCCGGGTCAGCAGCCAGCAGGCGATCGTCGAGGCAGGTTCGCGCTTTGGCGTTGGCTTCAAGGGCACGCCGACCTCGCGCCTGGTGGTTTACGCACGCGGCGGTATCACCCCGGTGCTGGCACACGAGGTCATCCTGTCTGGCGTCCGCGCCGACCAGACCCCGACCGAGATGCATTACTTCGTCGATGCGCTTACCGGCAAGGTCCTGGGCCAGTGGGACGCGATCCAGACCAGCGGCAGGCGCCGTGGTCCGGGTCGTCCGGGGGGCGGTGGCGGTAATGAAGGTGGTGATTGCACCCCGGCCGTTGGCACCGGCCAGAGCCTGACCGAAGGCAGCGTCGCGCTCGATACCGTCCTGTGCGGCAGCTTTTACCAGATGACGGACACCACGCGCGGCGGCGGAAGCACCCACAACATGGGTAGCCGCAAGGTTGGTAATGGCTCGGTCTTCGTCGACGCCGACAACAGCTGGGGCAACGGTGCCCTCAATGATTCGGCGACGGTTGCTGCGGACGCCCATTACGGCATCTCCGAGACATGGGACTACTACCTGAACATCCATGGTCGCGAAGGGATCGACGGCGTTGGCACCGGTGCACTGAGCCGCGTGCATTACGGCCGCAACTACGCCAATGCCTTCTGGAGCGATGGTTGCTACTGCATGACCTTTGGTGATGGCGACAACGGCGTCAGCATCCTGCCGCTGGTTGCGCTGGATGTCGCGGGCCACGAGATGTCGCACGGCGTTACCAGTAAAACCGCACAGCTGGTGTATTCAGGCGAGTCCGGCGGCTTGAACGAAGCCACGTCCGACATCATGGGTACGATGGTCGAGTTCTATGCCAACAACCCCAACGACCCGGGCGACTACGTTATCGGCGAGAAGCTCTATCCCAACAATGCCGACGGGACCTACGGGCTGCGCTGGATGTTCAAGCCGAACCTGGATAACCAATCGCCTGACTGCTATTACCCTGGCTTGGGTAACCTCGATGTGCATTACAGTTCAGGCGTGGCCAACCACTTCTTCTATCTGTTGGCCGAAGGCGCGGTTGTTCCGGGCAACTTTGGCGCCGGTACCCCTGCCGATCTCGCCCCGAGCGACCTGGTCTGCAATGGCAACAGCACATTGGCCGGCATCGGCCGTGCCAAGGCCGAGCAGATCTGGTACACCGCGTTGACGCAATACATGACCAGCGACACCGACTATTCCGGTGCACGCGCAGCAACGGTCAGTGCTGCGAACAGCCTGTACGGTGCCGGGGCCGAGGTCGATGCGGTCAATGCCGCGTGGGATGCCGTCAGTGTTCCTGTTGCTGTACCGGCGGTGTCGACACTGCGCCGCCGCTGATCCGATCCAGCGTTTTACATGCAGGATGCAAAGCGCCCCGGAAGGGGCGCTTTTTTTATGGCGCGAGGCGCTACTGACCGGAACGAGTCTGCATCGTGGCGAGCCCGAAGCCTGCTTCGAAAACATGCAGCAATGCACCCTGTCGATTAAGATCGATGATCGTCCAAGCCGGAGACGCTGGAATGAAGCCACGGATCGCGATTGCATTGGGGCTGCTGGCACTGTTGATTGCCCCGTCACTCCCTGCCCTGGCAGGTGAGACAGGACCGGCGGCGGACAGTGTGATGACCATGCGCGTGGATGGTGACATCACGATTGATCCGCAGGGGCAGGTCACGCAATACAACGTCACCACGCCGGTGACGCCAACGATCAGGAACGCGTTGGATGCGGCAGTTCGTGGATGGAAATTCCATACAGTCGAGGTCGACGGGCAGCCGGCCAACGCCAGGAGCATCATGCGTGTCACCCTGGCGGCACGGCAGGCGAGTAGTGGTTATGCCATTTCCGTGGACAATGTGACCTTCCGTGGTGTCCCTGAAGACGAGCCACTCAAGGCTGGTGAAGTACGGGCGAACGTGGATGCGCCTGCACCGCTTGGCGTGCGAATTTTCGCGAAATCCAGACAACCAGTGAAGTATCCCCGCGCCGCGGAACGTGCCGGTATCAGTGGATCCGTCCTGCTCTCCTTCCGTGTCGGCAGGGACGGTAGTGCCGCCCAGGTGTTCGCGATGCAGTCGACGCTTTACAACGTCCGTGCAAGTGCCGGTGTGATGCATGAGCTAAGAAAATCATTTGAGAACAATGCCGTGGCCGCCGTGAAGCATTGGCATTTCGATGTCAGGTTGAATGGTGAGGAGCCGACTTCCACCAGTCTGACCCGCACCATGCGGGTGGACTATCTTTCTGCGGGCCTCACCGCTGAGGGCGCACCTGGACAGTGGCGAGTGGAATCACGCAGCGCATGGAGACAGGTACCATGGCTGGTCGATCAACCTGCTGCGCAAAAGATCAAGGTTTCTGACCTGGATCCGGGCGAAACGATGCAGGTCGCCAGTGCGTTCCAGCCTCCGGAGGGTGTGATCGGCAAGGCGTTGTAAACCAAGGACGCAGTGGCGATATGATTTCGTCGCAATCCCGCAATCCCGCAATCCCGCAATCCCGCAATCCCGCAATCCCGCAATCCCGCAATCCCGCTGTCCCGCAATCCCGCAATCCCGCTGTCCCGCTGTCCACTGGAATATTCCACAGCGTCAAGGAAGCGAACATGAAAACAGTATTAGTCGCAGTCGCCATGCTTGCCAGCTTCAATACGGTCGCGGTGGAGCCTGTAGCGTTTCCTGCCAAAGCCAAGGGCAGTGTCGACGCCAACGGCAAGCTGGTCGGAGTTTAGGTGCGGACGGACCTGCCGCCGCCAGTGGGAGCATTCATCAAAAAGCGAATCGCCTCGTGGACACTCAGTCCACCGTAGCGAGGTGATGTAACAGGCTCTGGGGTGACCTACCTGTCGTTGGGTGCGTGCGCACTGCCCAAGAATGGGGATGGCTATCGGCTGGCGGTCGACTTTAAGCACAACGGACCGAACCCAGGAATACAGTTCAGGACGGGGCCGGGTTATCCGGCAGCAGACATGCGCTTGAGGCGCGAAGCGAAACTGTTGGCAAAGATCCTCGTGAAGAGCGATGGTCGCGCCAAACTGGAAGGCCTCCGGTACGTGGAAGGGGGTAACCATGGACCCAAGAGTTTCGATGTTTCGATGCGGGAATGGGTGCGCACCCTGCACTTCGAGCCGGCACAACTCGGCGGTAGAGACGTGTCTACGCGCGTGCAGATCACGGTCATTTTCAGTAGTACAGGCAGCTTGAGCGTGAGTTCACGGGTGGACAAGCAGGTTACGGACTCACGCGAGTGCCGACTGGCCTCCTCCGATCCAGGCGTACTCGACCAAGCCGTTTTGGATTCGCCGATCAAGGTAAAGCCGGCGGGTTGAGTTAACTGCCTGCAATTGAAAACGCCCCGCGATGCGGGGCGTTTTTGTTGCTGAGCACACAGGCGATGGCAGGACTTCATCGCTTCATCGAAGCAAAGAACTCATCGTTCGACTTGGTCGACTTCATCTTGTCGAGCATGAACTCCATGGCCGAGATCTCATCCATCGGGTGCAGCAGCTTGCGCAGGATCCAGATCTTCTGCAGCAGCTCGGGCTCGATCAGCAGGTCCTCGCGGCGGGTGCCGGAGCGGTTGATGTCGATGGCCGGGTAGACGCGCTTCTCGGTGATGCGGCGGCTGAGCAGGACTTCGGAGTTGCCGGTGCCCTTGAACTCCTCATAGATCACCTCGTCCATCTTGCTGCCGGTATCGACCAGCGCGGTGGCGATGATGGTCAGGCTGCCGCCTTCCTCGACGTTGCGTGCGGCACCGAAGAAACGCTTGGGGCGGTGCAACGCGTTGGCGTCGACACCACCGGACAACACCTTGCCCGACGACGGCACGACCATGTTGTAGGCGCGCGCCAGGCGGGTGATGGAGTCGAGCAGGATGACGACGTCCTTCTTGTGCTCGACCAGGCGCTTGGCGCGCTCGATCACCATCTCGGCGACCTGCACGTGGCGGCCGGCTGGCTCGTCGAAGGTGGAGCTGATCACCTCGCCACGCACGGTGCGCTGCATGTCGGTGACTTCTTCCGGGCGCTCGTCGATCAGCAACACGATCAGGTGCGCGTCGGGATGGTTGGTCGAGATCGCGGTGGCGATCTGCTGCATCATCATCGTCTTGCCGGCCTTGGGCGGCGACACGATCAGGGCGCGTTGGCCCATGCCTTGCGGCGCCATCAGGTCCAGGATGCGGCCGGTGATGTCCTCGGTGCTGCCGTCGCCGCGCTCGAGCCTGAAGCGGCGACGCGGGAACAGCGGGGTGAGGTTTTCGAACAAGGCCTTGTTCTTGGACGCTTCCGGCGGTTCGCCGTTGATGGTGTCGACCACCGACAGCGCGAAGTAACGCTCGCCATCCTTGGGCCAGCGGATGCGGCCGGACAGATGGTCGCCGGTACGCAGGTTGAAGCGGCGGATCTGGCTGGGCGAGATGTAGGTGTCGTCGGGGCCGGCCAGGTAGCTGGCCTCGGCCGCACGCAGGAAGCCAAAGCCGTCGGGCAGGATTTCCAGCACGCCGTCGGCGGCGACGCCTTCGCCGTGACGGGTCAGGACCTTGAGCAGGTGGAAGATGATGTCCTGCTTGCGGGCGCGTGCGACGGTGTCGGAAATGCCGAGTTGGTCGGCGATGTCCAGCAGCTTCTGCGCCGGCATCCGCTTGAGGTCGCCCAGCGAGTATTGCGGGAAGCCCTCTGGGATATTGGCTGGCGGCGCGCGGTTCTGGTCGTTGCTGTTGTTGTCGTCGCGCGGCAAGCCGTCGTCGCGGGGCCGGTCGCGGTTGTTGCTGCGGTCGCGGCGATTGCGGTGGCGCTTCTGGTTGCGGTTGTTGTCACGCTGCTGGTCGCGCGATTCGCGTTGTTCGTTGTTGTTGCCTTGATTGCTATTGCTATTGCTATTGCTGCTGTCCTTGCCGCCGTCGTTGGACGCCGCTTTTGGCGTGTCGGCGGCAGGCTTGTCCGCTGGCTTGGATGCAGGTGGTGGCGCCGCTTTTGCTGGCGCTTCAGGACTGGAACCTGCGGCAGCGGCGGGCGCGGCAGCAGTGTCCTTCTTGGAGGCGCTTTTGGTGGCACGTGGCTTGCGCACGCGCTTCTCGGCGGTGTCGCCGGAGTCGGAAGTCTGGTCTGACAAGTGGGGTTCCTCGCTAGCTGCGAGCGCCCGCGGAGCGCGGGCGGGATGGGGAAAGAGGGGTCTTGTTCCGGGTCTTGCGGAAGGTGCGACGGGCCTGATCACTTGAACAACAGGCAAACAACACGTCGGACAGCGATGAAACTAGCATTGTCGCGCGGTGACGGCAAGCACCACCTGCAGCAGGGCCATGGGCCCGGGCCGGTGATCGGGCCCCGGGCGCAACCAAGGCGTGGGAGACGCAGCCTGGCAAAAGGATGGCGCCCAGGAGCCGGCAGCGCGCTTGCGGGGTAGCTCTAAAGCGCCTTGTCGATCATCTGTCCCAGCTGCGCCTTGCCCACGGCGCCGATCTGGGTGGCTTCGACCTGGCCGTTCTTGAACAACAGCAGCATCGGGATCGAGCGCACGTGGTACTTCATCGCCACCGCGCGGTTCTGGTCGATGTCGACCTTGACCACCTTGGCGCGACCGGCATAGGTCTGTGCCAGCTCGTCCAGGGCCGGGGCGATCATCTTGCAGGGGCCGCACCACTGCGCCCAGAAATCGACCAGCACCGGCTCTTCGGACTGCAGTACGTGCTGCTCGAAGTCGGCGTCGGTGGCGTGGATGACGTTGTCGCTCATGGAAAACTCCTGGTTGGGCCGCCGGTCGGACGCTGGCCGGGCTGGGATGCCTTGCGTGCGCACGCTTCGGGGCTTTGGGGCGGCCAGCGGGCGGATGCCGACGATAGCCGCTGGCGATGCTGTTAAACTGGGGCGTTACGCGGTGGTTTCAAGCGGACGGCTTCAAGTCAGCCAGGTGGCCATTCCAGGGCCCGGCACCAGCCGTCGCGCGATCCAGATCTCTAGAGGGCAGTCTGCTTTGCCGACGCCTTTCACGCAAGCGCCGGCCCACGCAAACGCCAGTTCCAGGCAGATGCCACGGCCGCGCCTCCCACGGAATCCTTCCAGACGCATGAGCGACAAACCCCTTACCGATATCCCCTTCTCCTCCTTCGATCTGCACCCGACCCTGTTGTCCGGGTTGGAGGCTGCAGGTTTCTCGCGTTGCACCCCGATCCAGGCGTTGACCCTGCCGATCGCGCTGCCCGGTGGCGATGTCGCCGGCCAGGCGCAGACCGGCACCGGCAAGACGTTGGCGTTCCTGATCGCGGTCATCAACCGATTGTTGACCAAACCGGCGTTGGCCGAACGCAACCCGGAAGACCCGCGCGCGCTGATCCTGGCGCCGACCCGCGAGCTGGCGATCCAGATCCACAAGGATGCGGTCAAGTTCGGCAGCGACCTGGGCCTGCGCTTTGCGCTGGTGTACGGCGGTGTCGACTACGACAAGCAGCGCGAGCTGCTGCAGCAGGGCGTCGACGTGATCATCGCCACTCCGGGGCGCCTGATCGATTACGTCAAGCAGCACAAGGTCGTCTCGATGCACGCCTGCGAGGTCTGCGTGCTGGACGAGGCCGACCGCATGTTCGACCTGGGGTTCATCAAGGACATCCGGTTCCTGCTGCGGCGCATGCCGATCCGCACCGAGCGCCAGACGCTGCTGTTTTCCGCGACGCTGTCGCACCGCGTGCTCGAGCTCGCCTACGAGCACATGAACGAGCCCGAGAAGGTCGTCGTCGAGTCCGAGTTCATCACCAATTCGACCGTGCGGCAGGTGATGTATTTCCCGGCCGACGACGAAAAGATCAAGCTGCTGCTTGGCCTGCTGTCGCGGCGCGAGGGTGCGCGCACGATGGTGTTCGTCAACACCAAGGCGTTCGTCGAGCGCGTCGCGCGGACGTTGGAGCGCGCTGGTTACCGCGTCGGTGTGTTGAGCGGCGACGTGCCGCAGAAGAAGCGCGAGACGCTGCTGAAGAAATTCCAGGCAGGCCAGCTGGAACTGCTGGTCGCCACCGATGTCGCCGCCCGCGGCCTGCATATCGATGGCGTCTCGCACGTGTTCAATTACGACCTGCCATTTGATGCCGAGGACTACGTGCACCGGATCGGTCGCACCGCGCGCCTGGGTGCCGAGGGCGACGCGATCAGCTTTGCCTGTGAGCGTTATGCGCAAAGCCTGCCCGAGATCGAGGCCTACATCGAGCAGAAGATCCCTGTCGAGCAGGTCACCGAGGAGTTGATGACCGCCTTGCCGCGCAAGCCGCGCGAAGGCGTCGAGGCTACCGCGCAGGAGGGCGAGAGCATTGGCGAGATCTTCAAGGACGCACGCGAGCAGCGTGCGGCCGAGGAGCAGCGCCGTGGCGGTGGCCGTGGGCCAGGCGGCGGTGGTCGTGGCGGCCCGCGCAGTGGCAGCGGCACGGGCGAGAGTCGCCCTGCGCGCGGCCCGCGCAAGCCACGCAATCCGGATGCCAAGCCGGGGGTGGCCGCAGCAGATGGCCAGAAGCCGGATGCGGCGCCTGCCCAGGCCAAGGCCGACACAGCGTCCGTCGATGGCGAGCGCAAGCCGCGCAAGCGCCGGCGTCGTCGCGGCGGCAAGCGGGTCGAGGGTGCACCTGGCGCATCGCAGGCTTCAGGCTCCGCGTCTGCGGCATCCACATCAAAGGAAGCCAAGCCAAAAACCGCGCACGCACAAAATCGCAAGGCAAAGCCTCCCGGGGCCCACGCTCGCAAGACAGGTGCCGGCCACGCAGGCGCCGACAAGACGGACGTCGGCGGCAGCCAGGATTCCTCGCTGCTGACGCGGCTGGGCCGGGGCCTGCGCAAGTTGGTCAAGCGAGGGCCAAGCTCGCAGCATTGAGTGCTGTCAGTTGCCTGAAATTTTGAAGCCCGTCATTCCCGCGCAGGCGGGAATCCAGCGACCGAAAATTTTTCAAAAAAAAGAGCCATGCAAGTCACTGGATGGACAGGAATGCGTCCTCCAAAAGACTTCACCTGTGTAGGAGTGGCGGCCAGAAGGCGTGATTCCCCTCCCGGAAAGCCATTTCCTTTATGCCGGCGAACGCCGGGATCCACTGTGATCCTGCCTTGGCTCCTCAATGGGTCCCGGCATTGGCCGGGACGACGCATGCGTGGAGCCCTGTCAACAGCAGATCCTTCGCCTGCGGCTCGGATGACCGGGACCGATTCCCGATCCGTGGCCCCCAACCTGGTTGCCGACCCAATCCCTCCATCCGGCTGGCCGTCGCCGCCCGCTCGCGCGATACTGCGGACTTCCCCCAGGCCATCTTGCCCGCCCATGTCGGTCCTGCGTTTCGACAATGTCAGCAAGCAATACACCGGCGGCCACGTCGCGCTGAGTGACGTCAGTTTCGAGGTGCAGCCGGGTGAGATGCTGTTCGTGACGGGGCACTCGGGCGCGGGCAAGAGCACGCTGCTCAAGCTGATCCACCTGGCCGAGCGGCCCAGCCGTGGCGTGGTGCTGTTTGCCGAGAAAAACCTGGCCCGCGTGCGCCGTGGCCGCGTGCCATTGCATCGGCGCGAGGTCGGCGTGGTGTTCCAGGACCATCGCCTGCTGACCGACCGCACCGTCTTCGAAAACATCGCCCTGCCACTGATCCTGCGTGGCATGCGGCGGGGCGAGATCGCCAAACGCGTGCGCAGCATCCTGGACCAGGTGGGGCTGGGTCCCCGCGAACGCGCGCTGCCGACGCAACTGTCGGCCGGCGAGCAGCAACGCATCGGCATTGCCCGCGCCATCGTCGCCGAGCCACGGTTGCTGGTGGCCGACGAGCCCACCGGCAACCTGGATCCGGCGCTGTCGGCCGAGATCATGGCGCTGTTCTCCTCGTTGCCCGAACGCGGTACCAGCGTGATGATCGCCAGCCACGACCTGGGCCTGGTCAAGCGCATGAGGCAGCGGGTGCTGGTCCTTGACCATGGCCAGCTGGTCGACGACATCTCGCCGGAGGACCTGGCCGATGAGTGAGGCTGCCGGCAACCGACCTGGCGCGCGGACGTCTTCACGCGTGACCGCGCGGCCGCCTTCACGCCTGGGCACGTGGTTCGACCACCACCTTTACAGCTTCGTCGCCAGCCTTGGCCGGGTGCTACGCAGGCCTTGGGCCACCGTGCTGACGGTTGGCGTGATGGCTGTCGCGCTGGCATTGCCGCTGGGCCTGTGGCTGGTATTGGGCAACGTCTCGCGTTTCGCTGGCGATGTGCAGGCCTCACGCGAGATCAGCGTGTTCCTGAAGCCAGCGATCGATGGTGCCGCGGCAAGAAAGCTGGCGGACACACTGCGCAGCCGCAACGACATCGCCAGCATTGAGCTGCGCACGCCCGAAGAAGGCCTCGAACAGTTGCGCGAAAGCGGCCTGGGCGACGCAATCGACGCGCTGGCCATCGACGAAGGCAGCGACAACCCGCTGCCCAGCCTGCTGATCGTGGTCCCCAAGGGAGACGAAGCGCTGCTGGCGTCGTCCCTGCAACAACTGCCCGAGGCCGACCTGGTCCAGCACGATGCCCTGTGGCGGCAGCGGCTCGACGGTTGGCTGCGTTTTGGTGGTCGCGTGGCACTGGTACTGGCCTTGCTGTTGGGCCTGGGCGCATTGCTGGTGGTCGGCAACACCGTGCGCCTGGATATCCAGTCGCGGCGCGAGGAGATTGGCGTGCTGCAGCACCTGGGCGCCAGCGATGGCTTCATCCGGCGTCCGTTCCTGTATCTGGGCGCGTGGTACGGGCTGGCGGCCGGGATGCTGGCGCTGGCCCTGCTGACAGCCGCCGCCATGGCCTTGCGCGCGCCCCTGGCCGAGCTGGCCGGGAGCTACGGCAGCAGTTTTGCCCTGGCCGGTTTCGACCTGCACACTGCAGCCGGCGTGCTGGCTGGTGCCATCCTGCTAGGCTGGCTGGGTGCTGGCGTCGTGACCGGACACTACCTGCGCCAAACCCGACCCACCGAAACCTGAGCTCCAGGCCCGGGACACCACGGTTTCAACGCCATCTTGCACCCCAGAATCGAACCCCAGAAATCGAACCTCGAGATATGAGCCCTAAACACGACTTGCGCCATGTGGTCACGGACTCGCCACGTTTGATGGTGGTCGATGGCTCCAAGCTGGTGCGCAAGTTGATCGGCGATGTCCTCAAGCGCGAACTTCCCGACGCCGAAATCATCACCTGTGACGGCTTGGCCAGTGCACGCGCTGCCCTGGAGGCCGCGCCCGTCGACCTGGTGACCACGGCATTGATGCTGCCCGATGGCGAAGGCCTGGCGCTGGCACGCAGCGTGCGCGAGACAGCGGGGCAGAGTTACGTGCCGGTAATCGTGGTTTCCGGCGACGTGCAGTCACGGCTGGAGTCACGCGCACTGGGCGAGGACGTCACTGATTACTTCGACAAGTCGCTGGGCCATACCGCACTGGCGGCGTTCATCCGCGGCTACGTGCACCCAGAACCGGTACCCGGTGCACGCGTGTTGTATGTCGAGGACAGCCGCACGGTCGCGGTCGCGACCAAGCGCATGCTCGAGCACCAGGGCATGGAAGTCATGCATTTTGCCGAGGTCGAGGGTGCCCTGGAGCACCTGCATGAATATATCGGGCGTGAGGACGGCGACATCGGTGCCGACCTGGTGCTGACCGACGTGTACCTGAAGGGCGAACTCAGTGGTCGCGACCTGTTGTCGCAGATCCGTGGCGCGTTTGGATACAACAAGCGCACGCTTCCGGTGCTGGTGATGACCGGCGACGCCAACCAGGACAACCAGGGCCAGCTGCTGCGTGAAGGCGCCAACGACCTGGTGCTCAAACCGATCGAAGAGCGCCTGCTGGTCACCAAGGTCCTGTTCCAGCTGCGTGCCGCACGCTTGCCCGAGCAAGCCTCGCTGGAGACGACGCAGCCCGTGTAGGAGCGGCTTCAGCCGCGAGCTGTTGCTGTTGCTTTGTCGCCGTTGTAGGAGCGACGTAAGTCGTGATCAGGTGTCGCGTAAAGCATCGCGACTCACGTCGCTCCTACAACAGCCAACGACATATCAAGAGCTCGCGGCTGAAGCCGCTCCTGCGAAAAGCGTCCGCCTGCGGCTGTATTGGCCAATCACGCCTAGAATGCCCGGATGGCCGTCGACCGCATCCAGCTCGATCCCTCCTGGAAGGCCCGCGTTGGCGACTACCTGTTGCGTGAGGACATGCAACAACTTGCCGCGTTCCTGCGCAAGCGAAAAGCCGCTGGCGCGCGCATCTACCCGCCTGCCAGGGATATCTTCGCCGCGCTCGACGCCACGCCGTTCGACGACGTGAAAGTCGTGATCCTCGGCCAGGATCCCTATCACGGCCCCGGCCAGGCGCACGGCTTGTGCTTCTCGGTGCAGCCGGGCGTGCCAGTGCCGCCGTCGCTGGTCAACATCTACAAGGAGTTGCACAACGACCTGGGCGTTGCCCGCGCCGACCACGGCTACCTGATGCCTTGGGCGCAACAGGGCGTGTTGCTGCTCAATTCGGTGCTGACCGTCGAGGACGGCCATGCCGGTGCCCATGCCGGGAAAGGATGGGAAGGTTTCACCGACCACATCGTGGAGACACTCAACCGCGAGCGCGAAGGACTGGTGTTCCTGCTCTGGGGCAGCTACGCGCAGAAGAAGGGCGCCGTCATCGACCGCCAGCGGCACAAGGTGCTCAAGGCCCCGCATCCGTCGCCGCTGTCGGCGCACCGGGGATTCATGGGCTGCAAGCACTTCTCCTCGACCAATGACTACCTGCTGCGGAAGGGGCAGTCGCCGATCGATTGGCGCCTGCCACCCAGGGTCGCACTGGAAGATATCGCACTGGACCGGGCTTGAGGCCGGACTGGCCTGCCCGGACGGGTTTGACATGTAGCCCGTGTGGGCGAAGCGCACCCGCGCCGCAACTGGACTCGCCTGCCAAAGTAGTCGCGGCGCCGCGCGCCAAGGTGCTCGCTTACAAGTGGCTTTGCCGATTGGCGATCGCCGCCGCCGGCTGCGCCTTGCTTGCCCCGGCCAGGCTCTACAAGCCTGGCCGCGCCTATGGGTGCGCAGCCCACTCCCGGGCGCCGCTGCATCGCGAGTGTGCAGGACAGGGCTTTCAAGCGGGATGTGCCGGCCTTGTCCGGTCCTGCAGCCGGCCCCATATCAGTTGGGATGGCCTCTGGGGGGTTGGAAATCCGGGGCCAAACCAGTTGGCGTTCCATGAACAGAACGCTGGGGAACCATCCCGGCCATTAGCAGTCCAACATGGTCACTGCTAAAATGAGCCCATGAGAGAGACCACCATGTCGCAAGCTTTAGTCGCCAACAACCTGCCGATCCCCAGCGCAATCGGCTCACTGGATGCCTACATCGGCGCCGTGCACGGGATTCCCGTGCTTCCGGTCGAGGATGAGCAGGCGCTCGCGCGGGCATTCCGTGACGAGGATGACCTGGGCGCCGCCCAGGAGCTGGTCATGTCGCACCTGCGTTTCGTGGTGCACGTCGCGCGCGGTTACAACGGCTACGGCCTGCCGCTGGGCGACCTGATCCAGGAAGGCAACATCGGCCTGATGAAGGCGGTCAAGCGCTTCGATCCCGATGTCGGCGTGCGCCTGGTGTCGTTTGCCGTGCACTGGATCCGTGCCGAGATGCATGAGTTCATCCTCAAGAACTGGCGCATCGTCAAGGTCGCCACCACCAAGGCGCAGCGCAAGTTGTTCTTCAACCTGCGCAAGTCCAAGAAGCGCCTTGGCTGGTTGAATGCGGAGGAAGTGCGGGCCGTCGCCGCCGACCTCAACGTTCCCGAGCGCGAAGTGCTCGAGATGGAGTCACGCCTGTCCGGTCGCGACATCGGTTTCGACCTCACCGCCGACGACGACAACGACCGCGCACCGCCGGCCCCTGCGGCTTACCTGGTGACCCAGGACGAGGACCCGTCGCAGGCCTACGAGCGCAACGACACCGAGGACAACCAGCTCGAGCTGCTGCGCGCGGGCCTGTTGCAACTCGACGCCCGCTCACGCGACATCATCAAGCGCCGCTGGCTGGACGACGACAGCAAGGTGACGCTGCAGGAGCTGGCTGACGAGTACGGCGTCAGCGCCGAGCGCATCCGCCAGGTCGAGGCCAATGCCCTTAAGAAGATGAAAGGGCTGTTTGCCGCCTGAGTTGCGGTATCGATCGAACGCGTGCGGAACGGCCCGGGAAACCGGGTCGTTTGCGTTGCGAGACTCCATGGGTTTCGCAGGCAGCCGGACTAGACCGACGTGTCGCTGGATCGGGCCTGGGCCAATCGCGATATCGCGCTGCAACACATGCTTTACGCCCCGTTGATCGTGCGCTACGAAAATGACCCGCGCCGTGCTGCCTTCTGCCAGAAGGTCGGCCTGCCGACCCACGCCACAGCCAAAGCGATGAAATAGCGTTGGCAACGCCGGAGCGGCGCAGTCCGTCCCGCGCCGGAAGGGCGGGGTAAAAGCGAAGTCCAACACTACCGACCAGGTGCTTGCGTCGATCGTGGTCGACGGATCGCTCGCCGCGCCGTGCGCGCACAGCCTATGTGTAGCAGGTAGTGCTGTCGTTCGTGGGGCGCAGGGCAGCTCTGCGGGTGATCAATCGAGGCAGTGACTGACCGCTGCCGGTAGCAGAC
>CAVQBQ010000007.1:0-292919 GCA_963710825.1 uncultured Gammaproteobacteria bacterium
AGTCCTTCCAGTCCTGGATGAACTTGCGATGCTTGACCTCGGCCTTGGTCCGCCAGACCAGCAAGGTGCTGATCGGATACTCGCGCATGATCGAGTCGAACAGCTTCTCGATCTGCTCTTCGCTCCAGACGAAAGGTCGCTGGATATTGGGCAGCCAGAGCCCACCATTGCTTTCCGCATCATTGAGCGAGCGGAGATCTTCCAGATTGAATTACGTTCGTTACGCACTGCAGTCCCCCTGCGAGTCTTGTGCTATGACCTTGGTTTGCCGTAGGCCAGCTCATCCATCATTTCGGCGAAGCGGGACCAGTCGATGCGCTTGCTGGATTGTCGGTTTGCGCCGCGCCAGTAGATCGAGCCACGCCCGACTTCCAGCTCGCCCAGCTTTTCCTTGTCGGCGAAGACTTCCAGCCGCAAGGCGGACTTGGCCTTACCAGCTCCACGTTGGTCAGCTCGGCAAAGACCTCGTGCTTGCGTCGCGTGGTTTTCTTCCTGGCTGCCATGGTGCTCTCCGTCAAACGTCCAATGCGCCCTGCGCGCCCAGTTCGCCCGAGTCGCGCGACGCGGCTTCGATGGCGTGCCAGGCGGTAACCAGCTCGTTGTAGTTGCGGGCGTCTTCGGCCAGCTTCTTGCGCTCGCACAGGGTGTAGAGCCAGAAGGCAGGCGGCGGATGTCGGCGCTGCGTTCGGGCATGCGCGCCAGCAATGCGCCGGCTGCGGACTCGCCGCCCTGGTTAAGGCGCGAATCAGCTGGTGCAGTGCTTCCCATACCGGGGTGCGGTTGTCCTCTCTCGGGTCCCAGTCGGCGGGATACTCGTCCGGCTTGAACAGCCGCACCTTGCCGCCATCGGACGCGACCACGCCCGCGGCTTCACCGCCATCCACGCTGGTGCCCTTGGCGCGGGCCAGCACATCGGCATTGCCGAAGGCACCGGCGGACCAGCCCATCTCCTCGAACCAGCCCAAGCAGAAGTTGGTGTCGGCGTCGAAGTGCTTCGCCGCCCAGCACCTCATCCACCTGCTTGTTGATCAGCGTCAGCGCGGTCGTGCACGCTCATCGGCTCGCCGTTGGATTCCAGCACGGCGGAATACTGGAAAACACCGCCATGCCCGGGCCGATGGCGGCCTGGGCCAGGTCCACCGGCGCAATCGGCGAGATGCGCCCTTCGCCGCCGAGCATGGCTTCCAGCGCCTCGGTCAACTCTTCCTTCAACTCGCGCAGAAACTCCTTGCGCGAGATCGGCGGTGCGTCATCGGGGCGACGGCGGCAGACCAGGATGATGCTGGAGGCAAGCGCGTTGGTGCCGCTGCCGATCATGCGGTTGCCGAGTTCGGTGCGCATCGGCCAGGTGCCGTCAGATGGCGAAGCCTGCGCGAATCACGGCGGCAATGAAGGTCTCCCAGCCAGTGGAAGAGGTGCCGCATCCTTGGTATCGGATTGCTTGAAGGCGTAGTAGATCGTGACGGGAAACGCAGCATGCGCCAGTTCTGCGATGTTGTGCATGGCCGCCGTCATGCCGTCCAAGAAAGAACTTCTCCGCACCTTCTTTCCCTCCATGCCGATACGGCGTGGCCACAAGCTCCTCGGCTTTCGGCACTGCGACTGTCGCAAAAAGGGTCGGGATATACCGAACGAGATGCGGCGCAACCAGACGTAGAAAAAATCTGAAAGATCCGCATAGCCGATATTGTCGTAATAAGGTGGATCGGTCGAAACACTTTCCACTCGTAGATTTCTTGATTCTGAGCGTCGAGCTGACGTGCCAAGCTGATCCGGCGCTCCGGAAAAGTTCGCAACGCCTTCTTCGCCCAATCGAAGCACTGGAAACATTCCCGCCGATTCCGCGAAAGCATTGGTTTCCGCATAGTCCCAAACCATCGGAATCGCCTGGCGACCAAACGTATTGCGCATGCGCTCCTTGCTTGAGTCCCAAGCGCAAATGCTGGACCAGTAGTCCGCAGTCTTATCACTGCGAAGGCCAGATAAGCCACTGCCTCCGCATAAGCCGTCGCGCCTGTGCCGCCGGCGTCGAGGCCGTGGCGTCGTCGGCCATGCCGGCTTTCAGGGCGTCGGCGCGGATGCGTTCGCGGGCTTCGGCCGACCAGATCGGAGAAGGTGGTCAGGGCGACGAGTTGGCGTGGGGTGAACAGGTCGCCGAAGGTCGTCAAGCCATAGCTGAGCGTCCAGAAGTTGCGCGGATCATCCGGCAGCGGTTCATCTGGTTTCCATGTAGGCTGTGCGGATTCTGCGATTGCCTCCATCGCTTCGGTCGGGACGAGATAGACACGGCCGCGCGTGCCTTCGGCGACGACTGGCCATCAAGCGTTGTCCCATGCGACCCGCCTTGCCTTCGTGCTTGATGTGGTCGGGCTGATCGGCGTATCCGACATCACGCAGCGGAAAGTTGGCGCCGCGCGACAGCTTCGTGCCATCCTTTGCGCCTGCTGGCGGCTTGGCTTGCCATCGCCGCCGCGACTTCGTGTCGCACCTCGAACCGATAGCGCCATCTGCCCCTCGTCACCACGGGCTCGACCCAGGCTTCCTTGCCCTTCTTGGTGGACAGCATGAAAGTCGAGGCCAGCGGGCACTTCGACGTCCGAATAAGCCGGGATTGGGGCTGCGCACGGTACGCGCCCACAACCAGGCGATCACGGTGAGCTGCTGGCCCACTAAGGCTTCAGGTCGGGCGCGCTCTCGGCCATCTCGGCCGTGATCTCGACCTTCGGGATACAGATGGCCGATGCGCTTGCTGCGCCTGCTCGCGCATCCAGTGGCCGTAGCGGCGCACGTCCTCGGCCAGTCCGCGCGCGCCGGACCAGTCCTCGTGCATCTCCGTGTCTTGCGTGCTTCGTCCTGCCTGCGGCTCCGGACCCACCGGCGTCCGGCCGGCGAACTTGGGCGGGATCTCGATCATCGCCTTGTTGATCAGCACCGCCACCGGATTGAGGTCCGAGGCATGGCTTTCCAGACCCAGGCGCTGCGCTTCCAGCGGAATGGCACCGCCGCCGGCGAAGGGATCATGAAAGGCCGGCAGTTTGTCCGGATCGAACAGTTCGGCCGCCTGCGGGTGTTTCGCGTTGAGCTCGCAGGTCTCGCGCCAACTCTTACGGATCTCCGTCGCGCGCCGCTCCAGCACCGCCTCGTTGTTGGTGTTCTCCCACTTCACCAGCTCGCGGATGATGTCGAACAGGCGTTCGCGCTCCATGGCTGCCTCCTTCTTGTTGACGCCGCGGGTAAAGCCCTGCCCGGTCTCGTAGCCCGGATCATTGACCAACTGCGCGAACAGCACCGCCCGCGCCGCCGCCAGCGGCCGCCGCGCCCACCACAGATGCAAGGTGCTGGGATGGCCATGGCGGATCGACTTCTCGCGCGCGCGGCGACATTGATGTCGTCCAGCGGCAGCGCGACTTCGATGAGTTTCTTGGGGGATTTGATGGCTGTGGTCACAGGGTCTTGTACCAGTCTACGAAGGCGTCCAGGTCGCCAAGGGTGGGGAAACGCTAGTAGTCGGCCACGTTGCCGGTCTCCAGCCGGGGCGCATTGCCGCCGAGCGTGGAGATGCGTGGCTTGCCGGCCGGATAGCGTCGTTTGCGCATGGACTGGAAGCGCGTCGGCGCATTGTCCCAGACTGGCTCGCTCCAGACGTCGATGCCGGCGTTGACCCGGTTGAGCGCCAGCTGGCGGCCGTGGCCGGTGCGGAAACAGCGCAGGTAATGTGCATCGTCGCTACCGATGCGTACCAGCGCCCTGTGCAGGTGTTGCTCGGCTTGGAGGGCGATTTTGGAAGCAGGCTTGACGGGTGTTGTCGCTGTAGTGGTTGTCATGTCGTCATCAGGCCCAACTATCAGGGCGGGCGAGGACGAACCCATCCGGCTTGGCAATCCTCTCCGGCAGGAGGCTGTTGCGCAGCTTGTCTTCACCAATGGTGAGGTAGCCGTGCGCGTGGCGTTTCAGTTCACTGGAGTGCCGTGCAGGTGGGAAGACGACGATCATGCGTTTCCGGGGAAAACGGCGACGAACACGACGGATCGGCGTGGAAAGATCGCTATCGCCCGAAATGATCAAGGCCGTATCAAAGACGTCGTCGACCGCATCGCTGAACAGCTGGATGGCGATATTCACGTCGGTTTCCTTCTCTTCATAATCGGTCCAGCTGGCACCGCATTTACGACACTCGCGGATCTTGGGCAGGTAATGCCCCTCCTGGATGTGCACGCCACGTACACCCAGGGCCTCGATGTAGTTGTTTTGCCTTGCCATGTCAGCCGCATTGCGGCCATTGCTGCGGATACGGGCTGTGAAGTAATGCGTGGCCACAAGCTCTTGCCCCGGCTTGAGCAGGTGCTCGCCCAGGGCTACCAGGTCCAACCAGTAATAGCGTTGCCAGTTGCTTTGCCTGAGCCCGAAATAGAGGTTGAAGCCATCGACATAGACGGCGACCCGCTCTCTTGGCGAGGCTTGCTTATCCGAACCCACGATCAACCTCCATGTCACGACTACTTGACATTCCCCGGTACACCCGGATCATAGGGGGCCTAACCCCGCCGGGGATAGCATCCCCGGCCCGACGCCCGCCTCGCGCGGGCGTCTCTTTTTGTGGGGCAGGCACGATCATTCGCCCTGCGCCATGTGCGTGGCGCGCGACAGCAGGGCGTCAAGATCCAGGTTGACGCTGGTGACGGCCCATCCGGGCTCTGTGTCGAATGGTCGGTTCAGGTAATACGGCCCATCAATGCTGTCGTCCTCGCCGACCAGCACGATCGCCAGGACGAACTGTTCGGGCTTGTTGAGCGCGGTCATGATCTCGTTGCGGGTGACAGTGATGACATCGGCGCCCTTGGCGCGGCCCTTGACCTCGATCAGGCGGTCGTCGGGGATGCGCTGATCACTGCGCGGCGGACGGGCAGTGATATCCCACCCGCACTTATCCGCCGAGACATCCTTGACGGCGTGGCCAAGGCCTTCTTCGCAAGCGGCCACGGCTTGCATGGCCAATGCCTCGATGCGGGCACGGGCCGCAGCATTGGCAGCGAATGTCGCCGGCATGCCGCCTTGCTTCAGTTGTGCCAGCAGTCCGGCAGGTATCACCAGCGCGCCGCCGATCACGCGTGGCGCTTCGGAGACGACGTGGCGCATGGCCGCCAGCTCGCGCTCGCGTGCATGGAGGCGGGCTGTCAGCTCTTCGGCGCGGCGCTTGAGGTTTTCCGGCTGGACTTTTGGCTGCTTGCCAGCCTTGACGCCTTCTTCTAGCACCAGCGCACGCTGGGTGAGCTGGTTGATCTCATGCACCAACCGCTGGCGGACGGCATTGCCGATCTTGTCGGCGCGACGCACGCGCTGGGTTCGGACTTCGTCGTAGTGCTCGGGCACCAGGGTGGATGAGGCGTGCGCCAAAGCACGGACTTCGATGCCTTCGCTCAACCAATCCTGATCAAACAGGGGTTCGATCCTGGCCAGGTCTTCGGCGCCAAGCGGTTGGCAATCCAGATGCGGCGCCCAGCCGGCAAACCCCATCTCGCCGTCGGGCGTTGCGTTGATGAACTGCAGGCGACGTGAAACGATGCGCTTGGTTTCGCCCTCGCCTTCACGCACAGCGTGGTCGAGCAACAACAAGAGTCGCGGTCGGGTTCCGCTGTCGCTGGGATCCAACAGGACTGCGCCCTGCCGTAACTTGGGCTGTTGGACTTCCAAGGTCATGTCCAACACGGCGGCCATCAGGGGGTGGGCCGGGTGCACCAGGTCGGCATCGGGTTTGTCCGGAATATGGATGTCGCGCTTTTCGAAACAGATACGATGGTACGTCCGCAGCACCGGCGTACGCGATTGGGTGATGACACGGTCACGTTCGCGCAGGCGGCAGGCACGTGCGGCACCTCGAAACGCCCCGACTCACGCGCCCGCAACTCACCCCCCAGCCTGCCGAAGGCCTCGGCAAAGAAGCTGCGGATGAAATGCGGCTGCAGCTTGCGTGCCTCGGCCTTGTCCATCTCCTCCTTGAGCGCGTACAGCGAATCCAGCGTCAGCGTGTTGTCGACCAACGCGTTGCGCTCAAGGATGGCAGTGAGGTGGGCACGATCCAAGCTGTTGTCGATGGCCTGGTTGAGTTTTGCCCGTATGTCTGGACGCTCACCATAGCGAATCGCCTCGATCAGCAAGTCCTTCAGCGACTGCTCGTCGAAGGCTTCGCCAAGGACATCGAACACCCGCCCGCCCAAGGCCAGTTTAGCGATCTCGATCTTTTCGAATAATTTCTGGAAAACATCGCCTTCGCGTGTGCCGCTGGCAAGCAGATTCCAAAGGTGGCAGACCTCACGCTGGCCAATGCGGTGGATGCGGCCAAAACGCTGCTCGATGCGGTTTGGGTTCCACGGCAGGTCATAGTTGATCATCAGATTGGCGTTCTGCAGATTGACGCCTTCGCCTGCAGCATCGGTCGCAACCAGGACGAGCACCTGTTTGTTCTGGCGAAACTCCTCCTGCAGCCGGCGCCGCTCGTCGCGATCGACACCACCATGAATCGCAATGACCGCATCGCGGCGGCCAAGCACGTCGCCTATCCGCTCGCGTAAATAATAGAGCGTGTCCTTGTGCTCGGTGAAGATGATCATCTTGCGGCGATCGCCATTGACGTCGCGCATCTCTGGCTCATCCTGCAGCATGCGAGAGAGCTGTTCCCACTTACGGTCGCCGCCTGACTGGACGAGCTCCTGCGCTTCTTGCTCTAACCCGCGCAGACTGTAAATTTCGGCCTCGAGTTCAGGGACGGTTTCCGCAGCAGTGGCCTGGTCGACAACCGTTTCCGAGTAGAGCTCGTAGTCTTCTGCACTGAGCGCATCTTCGGCTTCGTCGAGATTATCTGGAATGTCGATGCGTAAGGCTTGTAGGTACCCACTTGTTGTCGCACATGGCTACCACGCGCCAAGGCTTTGGTCTCTTCGAGACGATCCTCCAGCTTGACGCGACGGCGGCGCAGCGACTGGAAAATTGCTTCCGGGCTGGACGCCAGACGTCGCTGAAGCTGTGTCAGTGCAAATCCGACCGTGCCCTTGCGCTTGTCGCCAAGACGGTCGGCCCGATTCATCTCTTCTCGGACGTAGCTCGTGACGTGCTCGTAGAGCGCTGATTCGCGAGGCGAAAGTTCGTAGCTGACGGTGTAGGCACGCCGCTCGGGGAATAGCGGCGTCCCATCGAAGCGAAGCAACTCCTCTTTGACCATCCGTCGCATGAGATCGCTTACATCCGGCTTGGCATGCCTGTCTTCGCGAAACTTGCCGTAAAAGCGATCACCATCAAGCAGCGAAAGGAACAGCTGGAAGTCGGCCTCCTTGCCATTGTGCGGCGTGGCCGTCATCAGCAGGAAGTGGCGGGTCAAACCGCTGAGCAGCTTGCCCAGCTTGAATCGCTGGGTTTCGTTGACCTTGTTGCCGAAATAATTAGCCGATAGCTTGTGGGCCTCGTCAACGATGACAAGGTCCCAGTGCGTGGCCGCGAGCTTGGCTTGCCATTCTTCGTTACGCGATAGCTGGTCCAGCCGCGCGATCAGCTGATCCTGCTGGTCGAAGTAATTGCCAATGGGGCTGGATTCGACTTTGTCACGGGTCAGCGTGTCGAACGTGAGCCCGAATTTTTCGGCCAATTCGTCCTGCCACTGTTCCACCAGTGACCCCGGCGCGACGATCAGGATCCGACGCGCATCCGAGCGCATCATCAGTTCACGAATCAGCAGGCCGGCCATGATGGTCTTGCCGGCACCCGGATCGTCAGCCAGTACGTATCGAAGCGGCTGACGTGGCAGCATCGACTCGTAAACGGCGGAGATCTGATGAGGCAGCGGTTCAACGTCCGAGGTGTGGACAGCCATCATTGGGTCGAACAGATGAGCCAATCGGATGCGATAGGCTTCGGCTGCGAGCTTGAAGTCTGCGCCGCTAGCATCGAAAGCCCATGGGCGGCCGATTGATGCTGGCGAAAGCTCGGCCTCATTGGCGCGAAACAGCATGCGCTCGGCCAAGGTGCCCGCCTGCCCCTTGTAGACGACAGTAATGGCGTCATCACCCATCGGATTAATGGCAACGACGGTTACAGGTCCTTCTGGACTGATGCCAACGATCGTGGCACCAGTCTGTAGCTCCTCAAGTTTCAAGCGCCCTCCCCTACTCGGCTAGCCTGCTTCGCGATTATCCTCGATTACTGTATGGAACTCCTATCTCATACGCTGAGAGGGATGCAACGACTAGCCCCAAGGATCCCGCAGGACGATATTGGCATCCCGATCCGGCCCAGTGCTGACGATCGCAATCGGACACCCGGCCAGCTCTTCCAGCGTACGCAATTACGCACGCGCGGCAGGCGGGGGCTGGTCCCACTCGGTGATGCCATGGGTGTTTTCGTCCCAGCCGGGAAACTCCAAGTACACGGGTGTGCACTCGTCCCAGCCGCCGGCGTCCAGCGGGGCGTACTCGGTGCGCTTGCGGCGGCACTCGTAGGCGTTGCATATCGTGAGCTTGTCGATGCCGTCGAGCACGTCCAGCTTGGTGATGCGCAGGTCGGAGACGAAACGGGAGACGAAATGGGGTCAGGTTCACTTTAGCCACGTCATATGCGCGATAGCGGCACACGTTGCATGGCCCCGCCAAATTCATGCATCCGCCCAACCACCGCATCCAGCACCGGCGCCACCGCCACCTCGCGCGCTGTGAAGGTGCGAGCCAGCGATTCGTAATACCCCAGCGTCCCATCCCTGCCCGCCTTGAACCGCTCAAACACCGCCTGCCCTACGCGCGGATTCTCCAGGTCCTGCACGATCGCACGCGCGTTGTGCAGCTTGTCGCAGGCAGAGACCAGCAGGGTGGCGTCCGGGGCGTCGGCGAGGTGCGCGAGGTAGGCGTGCTTGCGGACGGCCCAGTCGCGACGCTTGGCTTGCGCATCCACCAGCGCGCCCTTGCCCTCGGCGGTGCCATCGGTGCAGGCGACCACGATGTCGGCGACGGCGTCACCAAACTGCGCACGGATCATGGCCTCATGCGCGGCGCCACAGTCCTCGATGGTGTCGTGCAGCAGGCCGGCGATGGCCTGGTCCTCGTTGCCGCCAAACTCGATCACCAGGGCGGCCACGCCCAGCAAGTGGGTGATGTACGCGATGGTGGTGCCCTTGCGCACCTGGGCGGCATGGGCGACGCGGGCGTAGTCCACGGCCCGGGTGAAGCGGTCGGTCAAGACGGTCATTGCATTCCCCTGTCGATTTCCGTCAGGGCTCATGATGCCTTGAGACAACCCCGCGAGGCGAGGCTACATTTGCAAGTTGTTCTCATTTTGAGTACAAGTGTTCTCGAATTGAGAACATGAAAACACTCATCCACCATCTGCTGGGCGAAACGCGGACGGCGATCCTGGCCGCGCTGTTGCTGCGTCCGGAGGAATCGCGTCATGTGCGCGACCTGGAGCGCACTACGGGATTGTCCCCCGGCAGCCTGCATCGGGAGCTGACTGCACTGGTGGGGTTTGGCGTGCTGCAGCGCGAGCAGGTCGGGCGACAGGTGTTTTACCGGGTGGATCCGGCGTGTCCTGCGTTGCCCGAACTGACCGGGCTGCTACGCAAGACTGCGGGTGTTGTCGATGTGCTGCGCGATGGATTGGCGCCGCTGGCAAACAAGATCATCGCGGCCTTCGTCTATGGTTCGATGGCCACGGGTGACATCCACGCCAACAGCGATGTCGATCTAATGATCGTTGGCAGTGTGGGGTTTGCCGATGTTGTGCTGGCACTTGAGCCGGCGCAGGCTGCGATCAGGCGGGAAGTCAATCCAACCGTCCTTAACCTCGTGGAATTTGACGAGCGAAGGCATCAGAAGGACAGTTTCATCGCAACTATCTGGAAGGAACCAAAATTATGGCTATCAGGGAATGCCGATGAGCTTGGATAATTTGGTCAGGACTAACCAACTCACGGCGCATGTTGCGCGCGTTGCGGAAGTGCAACGTTTGCTGGCCGCTGCCACACGCAATCTAGCGGATGCCAATGCAAGCAGCATCAGCGTCGAGACGCGTTTCGACGCGGCTTACAAGGCAATCATGCAGTGTGCTTTGATCGGGTTGCTGGCCAATGGCTATCGCCCTTCGACAAGCACACCTGGGCATCACCAGACGATGATCCAGGCGTTACCGCTGACGCTAGGGGTCGCGCGTGAGACTTGGCTGGTGATGGATGCACTGCGCAAGAAGCGCAATGTGAATGATTATTCGGGCGATCTGATCGAGGAAGGATCAATGCGTGAATGCATTGCGCAGGCGACGGGGTTGCTTGCGCATGTGGTGGCGTGGCTGAAGCAGAACAAGCCGGAATTGCTTGAACCTTGAAATGCAACAAGTGCCGTATTAATAAGCTTGTCTAAAGTCACTGGATTCCCGCTTTCGCGGGAATGACGGGGCACTGATGACCGGCGAATAATGCGACTCAGGCCCAGGGATCGCGCAGGACGATGTTGGCATCCCGATCCGGGCCGGTGCTGACAATGGCAATCGGACACCCAGCCAACTCTTCCAACGCACGCAAATACGCGCGCGCAGCCGGCGGCAGCTGGTCCCATTCGGTGATGCCATGGGTGTTTTCGTCCCAGCCGGGAAACTCCAGGTACACGGGGGTGCACTCGTCCCAGCCGCCGGCGTCCAGCGGGGCGTACTCGGTGCGCTTGCCGCGGTATTCGTAGGCGATGCAGATCTTGAGCTTTTCGATGCCGTCGAGCACGTCGAGCTTGGTGATGCACAGGCCGGAGATGCCGTTGATGGCGACGGCGCGCTTGAGCGCGACGATGTCCATCCAGCCGCAGCGGCGCGGGCGGCCGGTGGTGGCGCCGTATTCCTGGCCCTTGTCGCGCAGGGCCTGGCCGATGTCGTCGTCGAGTTCGGTGGGGAACGGGCCGCCGCCGACGCGGGTGGCGTAGGCCTTGGCGATGCCCAGGACGTAGTCGATGGCGTCGGCGCCCACGCCGGCACCGGCCAGGGCGCCGCCGATGGTGGTGTTGCTGGACGTGACGTAGGGATAGGTGCCGTGGTCGATGTCCAGCAATGAACCTTGCGCGCCTTCAAACAGGACGCGTTTGCCCTGCTTGCGCAGCTCGTGGAGGATGCCGGCGACGTCGGACTTCATCGGGTCGATGTATTCGCCAAAGGCCAGTGCGTCGTCGAGGGTCTGCTGGTAGTCGACGGCGTCGACGTTGAAGTATTTGGTAAGGACGAAGTTGTGGTAATCCATCACTTCGCGCAGTTTTTCGGCCAGCTCCCTGGGGTAGGCCAGGTCGGCGACGCGGACGCCGCGGCGGGCGGCCTTGTCTTCGTACGCGGGGCCGATGCCGCGGCCGGTGGTGCCGATGGCCTTGCCGCCGGCGGCCTTTTCGCGGGCCTGATCCAGGGCGATGTGGTACGGCATGATGATGGGCGCGGCCGGGCTGATCTTGAGGCGGCTGCGGACTTCGACGCCGCTGTCCTCTAGCTCGCCGATCTCTTTTTGCAGCGCGCCGGGGTGCAGCACCACGCCGTTGCCGATCAGGCACAGCGCGTCGGGGCGCAGGATGCCGGAGGGGATCAGGTGCAGGACGGTCTTCTTGCCGTTGATGACCAGGGTGTGGCCGGCGTTGTGGCCGCCCTGGAAGCGGACGACGGCGCCGATGTCCTGGGTGAGCAGGTCGACGATCTTGCCCTTGCCTTCATCGCCCCATTGGGCCCCGAGGACGACGACTGACTGGCCCATGGTGTTTCTCCGCTGTGTCTTTGATGGCGCGTTTGTAGGAGCGGCTTCAGCCGCGAGCTTTTTTGTTGTCGTGCGTACTGGAGGCAGGGAGCGAAGAGCTCGCGGCTGAAGCCGCTCCTACGAAGAGCCGTAGGCCATGCGTCCGGGGCGCAGACATGGAAAAAGCCGGAGGGCGTGCCCCGGCTTTTGCGCATTATCCGGGTTTTGGGGGGTGGCGGCCAGTGGGGCGACGATGCGGTTGCGGTGCCGTTGTAGGAGCGGCTTCAGCCGCGAGCTTTGGGGGTTGTGGCTTTGGCTGTTGCAGGAGCGATGTGAGTCGCGATTGCACTTTTGGAGCACCTGATCGCGACTTGCGTCGCTCCTACAAGGGCAAAACAAGGGCAAAACAAGGGCAGGAGCAGGGTCAAGGGCTCGCGGCTGAAGCCGCTCCTACGAAGGGCGGCGGGTCGCGGTCAGTGGCGGGTCGCGGTCAGTGGCGGGTCGCGGTCAGTGACGGGCCAGGTACAGGGCGATGATGCCGATCATCAGGATCACGCCGCCTACGGTGCGCAGGTTGGTGTCGGTCATGGCGTGGAGCTGCTCGGCGGCGCGTTTCCAGCCGCCGGGGGCGATGAACAGGAACAGGCCTTCGATGATGGCGACCAGGCTCAGGGCGGACCAGAGGTCGTTCATGCGACGGCTGCCCTATGACTATCCAAAGCGTCATTCCCACGCAGGTGGGAATCCATGGACGTCAGAGTCTCTGCAGGCGCATGGAATAGTGCAACGTCACCGGATTCCCGCCTGCGCGGGAATGACGGGGGCTGTGGCAAGCCCGGCAAAGCAACGTCCATGGATTCCCGCCTGCGCGGGAATGACGGAGGCTGTGGCAAGCCCGGCAAAGCAACATCCATGGATTCCCGCCTGCGCGGGAATGACGGGGGCTGTGGCAAGCCCGGCAAAGCAACGTCCATGGATTCCCGCCTGCGCGGGAATGACGGGGGAATCGTAAACCCTGACCACGCAACGTCACTGGATTCCCGCCTGCGCGGGAATGACGGCGTATTGCAGACTGGCATCAACGGTCGTTGCGCAGGTATTGCAGGAACGGGTCGTTGCGGTCCAGGACGATCACGGCGTCGCCATTGGCGAATGATTTGCGGTACGCCTCCAGGCTGCGGTGGAAGGCGTAGAAGCCGGGGTCGCGCTGGGCGGCCTGGGCGTACAGGTCGGCGGCCTTGGCGTCGCCTTCGCCGCGCAGCTTCTGCGCGTCGCGCTCGGCGTTTGCGGCGATGACGGCCTGCTCCTTGTCGGCATTGGAGCGGATGGTCTGGGCGGTCTCCTCGCCTTCGGCGCGCAGCTTGCTGGCGACCTGCTGGCGCTGGGCGCTCATGCGGCGGTAGACGTCGGCGATGACCTTGCCGCCTTCGGGCAGGTCGATGCGCTTGATGCGCAGGTCGGCGATGTCGATGCCCAGGTTGGCGGCGCCCTTGTTGATCTGCGCCAGCTGGTCGCCGACGATCTTGGCGCGGTCGCCGGACACGGCCTGCTGCAGCGTGCGCGAGTTGATCTCGTTGCGCAGCGCATCCTTGATGATCGGCGTCAGGCGCTGCACGGCGATGCTCTCGTCACCGCCGGTGGCGCGGTAGAACGCGTTGACGTTGGCGATCCTGCCGATGGCGAAGAAGTCGACGCTGACGTCCTTCTTTTCGGACGTCAGGTAGCGCTCGGGCGGTGCATCCAGGACTTGCAGGCGGGTGTCGTAGACCTGGGCGTTTTCAACCAGCGGCAGTTTGAAGTGCAGGCCCGGGCCGATGTCGGTGCGGACGATGCGGCCAAGCTTGAGCACGATGGCGCTGTGCCCTTCGGCGACGATGAACACGGAGCCGAGCAGTGCAAGCAGCACGGCTGCGAGGATGGGCATCCAGATGGAAGGTCTCATTGGTCGTCTCCTGCGCCACGGGCCGGTCGCACGCTGCGCATCGAGCCGGAACCGTCGTCACTGCTGGTCACGGTGGGCGATGCCAGCTCTGGCGGCAGGATGGCGGGCGTATTGCTGCCGGCGTTGTCGCGGCCGGTATTGGTCATGGGCACGTAGATCAGCTGCTTGCCGTCGCTGCCGACGACCTTGCGGTTGTGGGACAGCACGTCCTGCAGGGTTTCCAGCCACAGGCGCTTGCGGGTGACCTCGGGGGCCGTCTCGTACTGTTGCTGCAACAGGGTGAAGCGCTCGGCGTCACCGGTGGCGCGGGCGATGCTGACCGCCTTGTAGCCTTCGGCGGTGTTGCGTACACGGGCGGCCTGGCCGCGCGCTTCGGGCACGACCTTGGCGGCATAGGCCTCGGCCTCGCTGCGCAGGCGCTGCTGGTCCTGCTGGGCGCTGTTGACGTCGTCGAAGGCCGGTTTGACCTCTTCGGGCGGGCGCGCGTTGGGCAGGTTGAGCTCGGTCACGGCCAGGCCGGTGTTGTAGGCCTTGAGCGCCGCATCCAGGCGCACCTTGGCCGACACCGACAGCGCGGCGCGCGCACTGAGCACGGTATCCAGGTCGGAGCGGCCGATCTGCTCGCGCACGGCGCTGAGCGTGGCCTGCTGCAGCACCTGGTCGGCGTCGCGGGTGCCAAACAGGTACCGCTGGGGGTCATCGATCCGGTATTGCACGTTGACCTCGACGGTGACGATGTTCTCGTCGCTGGTCAGCACCGGCACGGTGACGCTGAAGTTCTTGATGGTGGTCGCGTTGACCTTGAACACGCGCTCCACCGGCCACGGCCATTTGAAGTGCGGGCCTGGCTGCATGGTGCGGGCGTAATTGCCAAAGCGCAGCACCACGCCGCGCTGCTGCTCGGCGATCAGCACGAAGCAGTTGAAGGCCAGCCACAGCACCAGGATGATCGCGACCCAGCGGCCAATGCCGCCACCGCCGCCCTCGCCAAACAGGCCTCGGAACTGGTCGGTGACACGGTCGAATGGATTGCCGCCGTTGCCGCGCCGTGGGTTGCGGCGATTGTTGTCGGACCCGCTGCTACCGGGAGTGTTCCAGGCCATGCTTGCTCCAAATCATTAAATCGCCGCGGCCACGCAGGTGGGCCACGGCGGAGGCACAGTCTACTAGGTGTGGCCGGGGAGGCCTTGGGGCAAGGGGTCAGCGTGGAAATGCGGGGGGTAGCGCGTTTTTGACTGCGGTTTGGGCGGATGGAAGCCAGTGGCGAGGCTTTTCCCGCCATTGCCGTTGTAGGAGCGGCTTCAGCCGCGAGCTCCTGATCCTGGCTTTGGCCGGTGTAGGAGCGACGTGAGTCGCGATTGCAGTCCTGGAGCACCTGATCGCGACTTACCGGTGACGGCATGCCGTGACCACTCCTACAAAGAGCAACGGCAACGGCAAGATCAAGAGCTCGCGGCTGAAGCCGCTCCTACAGAGGGTTTTGGCTGGTGTAGGAGCGACGTGAGTCGCGATTGCAATCTGGAGCACCTGATCGCGACTTACGTCGCTCCTACAACGGCAACGGCAGGATCAAGAGCTCGCGGCTGAAGCCGCTCCTACAGGGGTTTTGGCTGGTGTAGGAGCGACGTGAGTCGCGATTGCAATCTGGAGCACCTGATCGTGACTTGCGTCGCTGCTGCACCGGGCAAAGCCGGGATCAGGAGCTCGCGGCTGAAGCCGCTCCTACATATGCTCGGACGGGGCGGGGAGGAGCTCGCGGATGCTGGCTTCGTCCACGGCCAGGCGGGCGGCGTCGGCTTGGGCCAGGTCCAGGCGCAGCCACCAGCCATCTTCGTCCTGGCGCTCGTCGCGGACGGCGCCCAACTGGTGCAGCTGCGCGCGCAGGCGGCCGGCTTCGGGCGGCAGGCGCAGTTCGCCCTGGATGCGGTGCTGGGCCAGGCGGGCAGCCAGGGCGTCGCGCAGCAGCTCCATGCCGGTGCCGTCGCGGGCGGACAGCCAGACGCGCTCGCGGGCGGCGCTGTCGTGGCTGCCGTCAAAGTCGTGGTCGGGTTTGTCATGCCGGGGTTGCATGGCGGGGATGGGCTCGGCGGGCGCATCGGCGGTCGCATCGTCACCGCTTGCCACGGGCCCGGTTGTGTCGATCCCGACCTTGTCGATCTTGTTGTAGACCAGCAGCTGCGGGATATCGCCCGCGCCGACTTCCTCGAGCACCTCGTCGACCTGTCGGCGGCGCTCGTCGCGCAACGGGTCGGCGGCGTCGATCACATGCAGCAGCAGGTCGGCTTCGCGCGCTTCGCTCAGGGTCGAGCGGAAGGCGGCGACCAGCTCATGCGGCAGGTCGCGGACAAAGCCGACGGTGTCGGCCAGCATGGCCTTGCCGCTGTCCAGCTCGATGCGGCGCACGGTGGGGTCGAGCGTGGCGAACAATTTATCGGCGGCATAGGCTTCGGCGCCGGTCAGCATGTTGAACAACGTCGATTTGCCGGCGTTGGTATAGCCAACCAGGGCGATGCGCGGCATTTCGCTGCGGACGCGGGCGCGGCGCATCTGGGTGTGTTGGACCTCGACTTTTTCAAGGCGCTTTTGCAGCACGGTGACCCGCGTCTGCAGCAGCCGGCGATCGGTCTCGAGCTGGGTTTCACCTGGCCCGCGCAGGCCGATCGAGCCGCCGCGCTGGCGCTCAAGGTGGGTCCAGCCACGGACCAGTCGCGTGGACATGTGCTTGAGCTGGGCCAACTCGACCTGCAGCTTGCCCTCGGCGCTGCGCGCACGCTGCGAGAAGATATCCAGGATCAACCCGGTGCGGTCGACGACGCGACGCTCCAGGGCTTTCTCCAGGTTGCGCTCCTGGACCGGACTCAACGGGTGGTTGACCAGCACCAGGTCGGCGCCGGTGGCCTCGCAGGCGGCCTTGACCTCGTCGAGCTTGCCGCTGCCGATCAGCGTCGCCGGGTTGGGGCGGTCGATGCGCGCGTCGATTTCAGCGGCGATGGCGGCACCGGCGGAGCGGGCCAGGTCGGCAAACTCTTCCAGCGCACCGTCGTCGATGGGGCCCCTGCCATGGGGATGGATCAAGAGCGCGTTTTCGCCCTTGCGGGAGCGTTCAAACAAGGGCGTGGGCCTCTGGTCAGAGTGTCAGGGAGTGGCGGGCAGAAGTGGGTCTGCAGTCCAACCGTCCTTCCCGCGAAGGCGGGAAGCCAGTGACTTTCGTAATTGCGGGGTCAAAGTCGCTGGATTCCCGCTTTCGCGGGAAGGACGTCCTTGAGGGGCAGGATCTGCGCCTGCCACAGAAATGCGGCCCGGATCGCGAAAATCAAGGCGTGACGTCCGTGGGCGTCTCCCTGGCCCCTGCCTGGTCAGCCCGCGTCGGCGGACTCTTCCCGCGGGGCGGGCGCGACGGCGTCGTTGTCGTCATGACCGTTGTCGCTGGCGTTGACGCGCACGTTGCGCGCCGGCACGACGGTCGAGATCGCATGCTTGTACACCATCTGGCTGACGGTATTGCGCAGCAGCACGACGAACTGATCGAAGGATTCCACCGTGCCCTGCAGCTTGATGCCGTTGACCAGGTAGATCGACACCGGCACACGCTCGCGCCGCAATGCGTTCAGGAAAGGATCCTGCAAAGACTGCCCCTTGGACATGTTGTTTCCCCAACTTGGTTGTTGCTGCTTGGTTATTGTTGTTTTGGCTTACGCCCCCATCGCCCGACCCGCTCCCCACGGCGGCGATGGGCCGATACTACCGCAAGGCCAGGAGCGGGACTGCGGCGTGGGTCTCCTTATATCTCCGTGACTGGCTTGCCTGGCCCTTGTCGCGGGGGTGCGGGCGTGGCGCTTGCGGGTTGTTGGCCTGCAGGCGTCTGGAGGGCTTTTTTTGGTGCTGCGTGGGGGCTGGGGTGAAGCGCGGGGGCGCTTCGTGCTGCGAAGTGCTGTGTTGGTGCTGCTGGTGCGAGGCTAACTGACAGTGGCTTCCCTCATCCGCCCTTCGGGCACCTTCTCCCGGCGGAGAAGGGACAGCACATGCACGGCTTGGGGCTGCTCGCTCGGCTTGCCGGGTGAAGGGACAGCCCAACCGTCGTCATTGGCTTTGCGAACCCATGAACAACGCCAGTGCGTCTTGCAGGCCCGCCTGCCCTGTTGCCGGATCAAACCACTGCGCGTCCAGCTCCCCACGCAACCAGGTGTACTGCCGTTTGGCCAGCTGTCGGGTGGCGGCGATGGCACGGTCGCGGAACTCGACCCTGTCGTAGTCGCCTTGCAGGTGTTCCCACGCCTGGCGATAGCCGACAGCACGGATCGCGGGCAGGTCCGCCGGCGATGGATGTGCCTGCAATCGAGGCAGCGCGCGCAGAGCGCGGACTTCGTCGAGGAAGCCTTCGGCAAGCATGCTGTCGAAACGTCGCTCGATGCGTTGGTGCAGCACGGCGCGATCCGGTGGGGCCAGGACCAGCTTGAGGGTGCGCACGGGCAACCGGTCGCGTGGCGACTCGCGTTGCCAATCGCTGATCGTACGGCCCGACAGGCGATGGACCTCCAGGGCGCGCTGGATGCGTTGCGCATCGGTGGCGTGGATGCGGGCTGCTGCGGGTGGGTCGATGATTGCGAGTCGTGCGTGCAACGCGCCCCATCCTTGTTGCCCGGCTTCAGCCATCAGTTGCGCGCGCGTCGGGGCATCCGCCTCGGGCATGGGTGCCAGGCCTTCAAGCAGGGCACGGAAATACAGACCGGTGCCCCCGGCGAGGATCGGCAACTTGCCACGCGCAAGGATGTCGGTGATGGCTGCACGCGCGTCGACCGCAAACTCGGCCGCCGAGTACGGCTGCCAGGGATCGCGCAGGTCCAGCACGTGGTGCGGCACGCTTGCGCGCTCGTCGGCGGTGGGCTTGGCGGCTCCGATGTCCAGGCCGCGATACACGAGCGCGGAGTCGACGCTGACGATCTCGCCGTTGAAGCGTCGTGCCCAGTCCAACGCCAACGCGGTCTTGCCCGACGCAGTCGGACCCATCAGGGCAATGGCGGGGGGGCGTTGATCGGCAGGCATGCGAGCAGCATATCCGTTGCCCCCGGATTCGCGGCACCCCGCCCTTCGCAGGAGCGGCTCCAGCCGCAAGCGCTTGTCGGCTGCCTGGGCTGTTGCCAGACAACAGGGCGCATGCCTCAACGCGAATCGAGGTACATCTTCAAAGCCCGCACTTCCTCGTCGGTCATGACCTTGAAGCGGTCGCGCGCGACCATGGTCATCAGCCCGCTTTTCGATTCCTTGCCGGTCGCGGTGATGCCAGTCCGCATCAACCGGGTGAATGATTCGGGTGTGTACGCCTTGGCGACCACCAGGGGTGGCGCGTCATCACCGCCGAAGCCATTCAAGTCCCAACCGTGGCACTCGCCGCAAGTGGTCATGGCCAGGTGCTGGCCCAGTGCGAGCGGCTCGACCGGCGGCGCGGCCGGTGGCCGGTTGCCCGGATCCGGGCGCATGTCGTCCAGCCAGGGATGGGTACCGTCCGCGATCGCCTTGGCCAGGGAGGGCGACCATTGACCGGGCGGCAGGTCGGCGTGTTCCACCGCGGGCAGTGCGCGCAGCCACGCGGTGATGTCGCGGATCTCGCGGTCGCTCAGGTGCTGGAACATCTTGATCGGCATGCTCCAGGGCACGTGCCCGTCGTGGGTCCGGCCCTGGCGCAGCAGGGCGGCAAGGCCGGCATCGTCATACAGCTGGCGACGCTGGGTCAGGTTGGGGGCAACGATCCGGCCCTGCTCCCTGTCCTCGTGGAACACCCTGCCACCGGCATCCCGGCCATGGCAGCCGTTGCAGCCCACCCGGGTGGCCACGCGCAGGCCCTCGATCGGGTCGCCCGCCTCCACCACCCAGGGTGCAGGGGCGGTGATGGACGCAGTGGCCGACTGCGCCTGGGGACTGCGGTTGCAGGCTGCCACGACGCAGGCCAACAGGCAGCCGGCCAGGAGCGATGGAGTTGCACGGACCATGCCGCTTCAACGCAACACGCCCCACGCGCCGGCCACTGGCACTGCGACCCTCGCGTTGGAGGACATCGCACAGTAGCCTTGCGCGATGCCCTTGTGGAAACGCCTTGGATTCCTGGTCGTGTTCGTGGTGCCGGCGCTGATGCCGGCCGCGGCGTGGCTTGGCGCTGCCTGGGACCACGCAGACGTCATGGCGTGGTTTCCTTTGTTCTTCCTGTTCGTGTTGCTGCCGCTGGCCGACTACGCACTGGGGCACGACCCACGCAATCCCGATCCCGCGCAGGCGCTGTCGCTGGAGCAACAGCCGTGGTTCCGGGTGATGACGCTGTCGGCGCTTCCAGTGCAGTTCGTGGTGCTGGCGTGGTCGATGGCGCACTTCTCGACTGCCGGTTTCGGCCTGGGCGGCGTGATCGGCTGGCTGTTGTCGCAGGGGATCGTCGGTGGCGTGCTGGCGATCAACGTCGCCCACGAACTGATCCACAAGGACACCCGGTTGGAGCGCACGGCCGGCGGCCTGCTGTTGGCGAGCGTGGGCTACCACGGTTTCAAGATCGAGCACGTGCGCGGGCATCACGTGCATGTGTCGACTCCGATGGATGCATCCAGCGCGCGCTATCGGCAATCACTGTGGCACTTCCTGCCGCGTGCGCTGGTGCGCAACACGATCAATGCATGGCGGTTGGAGGCACGGCGGCTGCGGGGATCGGGGCTGCCCTGGTGGCATCGCCGCAACGAGATGATCGGCTGGAGCCTGCTGTGGCTGGCGCTGCTGGTTGGCGCCTGGACGTGGCTGGGATGGGTCGGCGCGGCATTCTTCGTCGGGCAGGGATTCTTCGCGGCCTGCGCGCTGGAGATCATCAACTACATCGAGCACTACGGGCTGGAGCGACGGCAGCTGGCGAATGGTCGTTACGAACGCACGACCCATTTGCATTCGTGGAATTCGGACTACCTGCTCAGCAATCTTTTCCTGTTCCACCTGCAGCGGCACTCGGACCACCACGAAACCCCGCGCCGACGCTACCAGTCGTTGCTGCATCATGCCGACAGCCCGCAATTGCCCGGGGGCTATGCGGCGATGTTCGTGCTGGCGCTGTGTCCGCCGTTGTGGTTCCGGTTTGTTGACCCGCGGGTTGAAAATTTCCGGAGTCGAATTACGACCCATTAGAAATGGCTTCAGCCGCGAGCCTTTGCTTCGGCTTTTTGTAGGAGCGATGTAAGTCGCGATCGCATTCCGAAGCACTGATCGCGACTTACGTCGCTCCTACAAAAAGCCGAAGCAAGGTCAAGAGCTCGCGGCTGAAGCCGCTCCTACAACGGCACGAGGTGCTTGGGGTCAGTCGTCGTCGGGCCAGCGGATGGTTTGGGCACCAGTGTCCTGCGGCTTTGGCACGGGTTGCGCGGCAACTGCATTCCAGACCTTGAGCGCATCGACGGTGGCGGCGACGTCGTGGACGCGCAGCAGCATGGCGCCGCGTTGCGCGGCAATCAATGCCGCCGCTACGGAGCCATGGATGCGGTCTTTCGGGGCGTCGCGACCGGTCAGCTCGCCGATGGTCTTCTTGCGCGAGATGCCGGCCATCACCGGGACGCCCAGGTCGGCGATGCGCTGCAACTGTGCCAGCACGATGAGGTTGTGCTCACGCGTCTTGCCGAATCCAAACCCGGGGTCGACCACGATGCGCTTCTTGTCGATGCCGGCCATCTCGGCGGCAAAGATGCGTTCGGCCAGGAACCTGTGGATGTCGGCGACGACATCGTCGTATCGCGGGGCGTCCTGCATCGAGCGTGGTTCACCCAACATGTGCATCAGCACCACTGGCACGCCGAGTTCTGCAACGGCATCCAGCGCGCCGTCGCGGCGCAAGGCATAGACGTCATTGACCATGCCTGCGCCTGCGGCGACCGCGGCGCGCATGACTTCCGGCTTGGAGGTGTCGATGCTGATCGGCAGGCTGGTTTCTTTCGACAGCCGCTGGACAACGGGAAGGATGCGGCGCAACTCCTCGTCCAGCGAAACATCGTCGGCGCCCGGACGCGTGCTCTCGCCGCCGATATCCAGCGCATCGGCGCCCTCCCCGGCCAGCTGCAATCCGTGCGCGACTGCGGCTTCGACATCTGCATGCAGGCCACCATCGGAAAACGAATCGGGCGTGGTGTTGACGATGCCAATCACGCGCGGGCGGTCCAGCCTGAGGGGGCGGCCGGCGCAATCCAATTGGGGGACGGTGTCAAACATCAACGTGTGTTGTCTTGCGGCGGTTCACGGCCATTGGAGAGGGCCATCAGCAGGGAACCCATGCCGGCGCCGATGCCAACCCACATGGCCATGTCATGCGTCGCTGCGCCAAACCCGGCGCCAATGGCGACGCCGATCGCCAGCCAGGATGGGGAAGTTCGTGATCTGCAGAATTTCATGGAAAGACTCCCGATGGGATACCTGTGTTGGATGGAGGCGTGGCTCGGGCAATCGTACCTGCCTGCGGGTGTCATCCTGGGCGTAGCGAAGGATCTGCTTGTTGCGCTGGCTTTAACGGCTGTCTTTGTAGGAGCGACGTCAGTCGCGATTGGACTCGCCGGGACCCTAATCGCGACTGACGTCGCTCCTACAAAAGGCAGACGCCGGATCAAGAGCTCGCGGCTGAAGCCGCTCCTACGCAAAAGCATGTGCAGCAGCTCCTTCGCTGCGCTCAGGATGACAGGTTGGGGGGGGTGCCGGCACCAAGACCGGTCGCCACCAGGGCAGCAACATGCCGCCCATATGACAAAGGACGGCCGAAGCCGTCCTTTGTGACATGCGGATCACGCCATCGGTCAGGTCTGTTCGGCAGGTCCGCCGATGGTGATCGGTTTGGGCTCCTCGCGTGCCGGGCCTCCCTTGGTCCAGCCAGCCGGTGGCGGCGGGTCGCGGTCATCCATGATCGCGTCCACCTGCGGGGCGTCGATGGTCTCGTACTCCAGCAGCAGCTTGGCCATCGTATGCAGCTTGTCGAGGTTTTCGGTCAACAGCTTGTGGGTGCGGCTGTAGGCCTTGTCCAGGATGCTGCGCACGACGTCGTCGATCCTGCGCGCGGTGTCGTCGGAGACGCTTTTATGCTGGGTGACCGAGCGGCCCAGGAACACTTCGTCGTCTTCCTCGCCAAACGTGATCGGCCCGAGTTCGGACAAACCCCACTTGGTGACCATGTTGCGGGCCATCTTGGTGGCGCGCTCGATGTCGTTGGAGGCACCGGTGGTGACCTTGTCCTCGCCGAAGATCAGTTCCTCGGCGACACGGCCGCCGTACAGCGATGCCAGCTGCGACTCGATCGCGGTCTTGTTGTAGCTGTACTTGTCGCCTTCGGGCAGGTACATGGTCACGCCCAACGCACGGCCGCGCGGGATGATCGTGACCTTGTACACGGGGTCGTGCTCGGGCACCAGGCGGCCGACGATGGCGTGGCCGGCTTCGTGGTAGGCGGTGAGCGTCTTTTCTTCTTCGCTCATCGCCATGGAGCGGTTCTCGGTGCCCATCATGATCTTGTCGCGGGCGTTGTCGAAGTGCTCCATGCGCACTTCCTTGGCGTTGGCGCGCGCCGCGAACAAGGCGGCCTCATTGACCAGGTTGGCCAGGTCCGCACCGCTGAAGCCGGGCGTGCCGCGAGCGATCACCATCGGCTCGACGTCGTCGGCCAGCGGCACCTTGCGCATGTGCACGCGCAGGATCTGGTCGCGACCGCGGACATCGGGCAGGCCAACGACCACTTGGCGATCAAAACGGCCCGGGCGCAGCAACGCGGGGTCGAGCACGTCGGGACGGTTGGTCGCGGCGACCACGATCACGCCTTCGCCGCCTTCGAATCCGTCCATCTCGACCAGCAACTGGTTGAGGGTCTGCTCGCGCTCGTCATGGCCGCCACCCAGTCCGGCACCGCGATGGCGGCCGACGGCGTCGATCTCGTCGATGAAGATGATGCACGGTGCGTGCTTCTTGGCCTGCTCGAACATGTCGCGCACGCGCGAGGCACCGACGCCGACGAACATCTCGACGAAGTCGGAACCGGAAATGCTGAAGAACGGCACCTTGGCCTCGCCCGCCACGGCCTTGGCCAGCAAGGTCTTGCCGGTGCCCGGCGGGCCGACCATCAGCACGCCGCGCGGGATCTTGCCACCGAGCTTCTGGAAGCGGCCCGGATCGCGCAGGAACTCGACCAGCTCGGACACTTCTTCCTTGGCCTCGTCGCAGCCGGCGACGTCGGCGAAGGTGATCTTGGTCGAGTCCTCGTTGAGCAGTTTCGCCCGCGAGCGGCCGAAGCTCATCGCGCCCTTGCCGCCGCCCTGCTGCATCTGGCGCATGAAGTAGATCCAGATGCCGATGAACAGCAGCCACGGCGCGATGTTGAGCAGGATCACCCCCAGCGACAGGCCGCTGGACGGCGGTGTCTGCACGGTGGTGACCTTGTGGTTGAGCAGGTCATTGACCAGGTCACGGTCGCTGGGCGCATAGGTGGTGAACTCGGTGCCATCCTTGCGCTTGCCGTGGATGGTGGTGCGGTCCTCGCTGATCTTGACCTCGGAAACGCGACTGCCCTGCACCTCCTGCACGAACTGGTCGTAGGTCAGCGGCTGGGTCTCGGCGCTCTTGGGGCTGAAGCTCTGGAACACGAGCAACAGCACCACCGCGACGACGACCCACAACAGCAGGTTCTTGGCCAGATCGTTCATGATTTGTTCTGCTTATCCTTTCATCTGTGTGAGCTTGCCCTGCGCCAGGGCATAGACTTCCGGCGATCGCTTGCGCGAGGCCGCTGGTTTGCGTATCGCCACTTTGGCATACCGCCGTCGCAGCTCGCGCACGTACTCGTCGAACCCCACGCCCTGGAACAACTTGATCAGGAACGCGCCACCGGGCTTGAGGTGCTGGTCGGCGAAATCCATCGCCAATTCAGCCAGGTGCATGATCCGCGGCTGGTCGACCGCATCCATACCACTCTTATTGGGGGCCATGTCGGAGAGAACAAGGTCCACGGGGGCGCCATCGAGCATGCCCTCCAGTGCCGATAAGACCGCATCCTCCCTGAAATCCCCATGAAGGAAGTCGACCCCGGCGATCGGCGGCATGTCGAGGATGTCCAGGGCGATGATGCGCCCCGGCTCGGCCTTGGATCCTGCATCCAGCGCCTGCCGCACCCATTGCGACCAGCTGCCGGGTGCCGCGCCCAGGTCCACGACCACCATGCCGGGCTTGAGCAGGCGGTCACGCTCGACCAGCTCCTCGAGCTTGTAGACCGCGCGCGAGCGCATCCCGTCCGCCTGCGCCTTTTTGACGTAGGGGTCGGAAAAGTGCTCCTTGAGCCAGCGCTGGCTGGACTTGCTGCGGGTCGCCATGCGGCTGTCGAATAGACCGGTGCTGCGGGTCGCCATGATACCCTGAACACCCGAATTTTCCTGCCGCGTGCCCCGCATGTCGACCGTCCTGACCGCCTCCCAGGCCCGTTTTTTGCGCGGCCAGGCCCATGATCTCAAAGCGTTGCTGCAGGTGGGCGGCAAAGGCATCGGCAAGTCCCTGGTCACCGAGCTCGATGGCCTGCTGGAGCACCACGAGCTGGTCAAGATCAAGGTCGCCGCCGAGGATCGCCAGGCGCGCGATGCCATGATCGCCGAGCTGGCCAAGCTCAGCGATGCGGCACTGGTGCAACGCATTGGCCATGTCGCGGTGCTGTACCGGCCGAGCAAGGACAAGCGCCGGATCGTGCTGCCGCGGTCGTAGGGCGCGGTTTTCCGCTCCCCGATCGCGGGGAGGACGTGCCCGAAGGCTGGCCAGCGGCACTCCTGCGACGCATCGCAACAGCCGCCCCGCACCCTGCTTCGCTGCGTGACGCCGTCCCTCGCCGCCTCGCCCCCCGCACGCGGGCCGAAGGATGGACCCAGACGACTCAAGACACCGCTTATGCAACTGACCCTCGAACGCCCCGACTACGATTACTTCCTGCGCGCTGCCGACGACAACTCGGCGCTGGTCAACGAGCGCACCCTGCGCAGCAGTTTCATCATCGCGCCCGATGCGTTGGTCGAGGACTGGCCTGTCACCGACCTCACCGCGCTGGCAGCCGCCGACCTGGAGCCCCTGCTGGCCCTGAAGCCCGAAGTGATCGTGCTGGGGTGCGGCACGGTGCAAGCCTTCCCACCGCCGCAAACCCTGGCCGCCTGCCTGTCACGTGGTGTCGGGCTGGAAACAATGACCAATGGCGCTGCCGCGCGTACCTTCAGCGTGCTGGCCAGCGAAGGCAGGCGCGTAGTGGCAGGGTTTGTGTTGACCCCAGCCGGGTCCTGATATCCGTAACTGCGAGCGTCGGCTGCACGCCGTCATGAACAGTCGGCACGCGACTTTCCGGGGCATTGTTACCGACGCCTGCTTGACCGCGGTGACCGCATTGGCAGCACGTGGCAGGAATCATCCGCAGGCGTCCTGTCCGCTGAAGTCCTCGCCCTGCCGGGTCCAGCCCGTCAGCCCGCCCGGCGTACGGATCTGGATCCACCAGGTGGATTCAGGCAGCACGATGCGTTGACCCCAGCAAGTGCCGTCATCGACGCAACCGATGAAGCCGCCCTTGCCGTGCAGCAGGAACGCTGCCTGCTCGTCACGCATTGCCCCGTGATGCCATAGCCGGAAATAACCCTCGCCCAGTTGGGTGTAGACGGGGACGATTTCACCCGCGCTGTAATGCTCGTTTGAATCGATGCTGTCGAAGTCTTTCAAGACCTGCAGCATGCCGGGACGCGACGTCACCACCTGTCCAGTCAACGCCTGCACTTTTGTCCCTTTTGCAGCGGAACCAACCACGGCCGCTTCGGTGTCGGGCGAAGCGCGCAACGCGACATCCTGCTCCACGCCCCACTCGCCATACGTGCAGCATTCAAACGGGCAAGCGCCCTCGTCCACGTAGGAAGCCGGAGCAACCGCCTCTCCAGCCCAGGCGGTACCGGCAAGACAGCAAGCAAGCAGGGCTTGCGGCACGAGGCATGCGCGGATCCGGTTCATGGGCAACTCCGGTGATGGGTCAAGCAGGCACTGTAACGTATCGATCGACTGGTCGTCGTAGAGGCTCCGGCCTGCGGCATACCCGGGTGACACCCTGCAAACGCCGTTGCTTTTCGTAGGAGCGGCTTCAGCCGCGAGCTCTTGATCCAGCTTCTGCTTTTGTAGGAGCGGCTTCAGCCGCGAGCTCTTGATCCAGCTTCTGCTTTTGTAGGAGCGACGTCAGTCGCGATTGCCATCCGGGATCCTGATCGCGACCCACGTCGCTCCTGCAAAAGCCGAAGCAGAGCAAGAGCTCGCGGCTGAAGCCGCTCCTACAAAAGACTCGTGGCTTGTCAGCGACTGGGCAGGTACGCAAGCGGATCCACTGGCTTGCCATTGAAGCGTATCTCGAAGTGCAGCATGTCGCGTGCTGCGCCGGTGTGGCCCATCTCGGCGATCTGCTGGCCGGCCTTGATCACCTGGCCTTCGTTGACCATCCGCGAGCGGTTGTGTCCGTAGGCAGAGAGCCATTGATCGTTGTGCTTGATGATCACCAGCTCGCCGTAGCCCACCAGCCCGGAGCCGGAATAGACCACCACGCCATCGGCCGCGGCCCGCACGGGCTGGCCGGCGTTTCCGCCGATGTCGATACCCTGCCGGGTGGTTTCGCCAGCAACATAGCGCGACAGCAGTGCGCCGTCGGCCGGCCAGCGCCAGGTGAAGGGACTGCTGGCAGGCGCTGGACGTGGTGCTGGGGCGCTGGTCGTCGCGCGCGTCGCACCAGAACTGCGGCGCGCGTCATTGCGGCTGCTGCCGCCGCGCCTGCTGCCACCCGGATACAGCCGCAATCGCTGCCCGGGGTAAATCGTATAGGGCGGCCGGATACCGTTCCATGCAGCCAGGTCGCGTGCCGATATGCCGTTTTCGGTGGCGATGCGGTAGAGCGTCTGGCCACGGCGTACCGTCGCCGTGACGCCAGGCTTGGCCCGGGAGGTATGGACTGGCCCATTGCCCGAGCGCACCACGTGGCTGTTGCCACAGGCGGCAAGGATCGCCACGACGATCGCCAGCAGGACCGGGCGCCAGATCGAATGCATGCCTGCCTGGTGCATGCGTGCCTGCATCAGCCCCGCCGGGTCCGGAAATTTCGGCCCCTGGCACGCAATCTCATTGCTTCCCGACTTCATCCCGTCTGCGCCCTCCATACCAGGTAAGCGATGACCGCTACCAGCAATACCATCGCCGCCCAGCCGATCGGCTCGATGTAACGTCGCAACGCCGCTTCGGCGCGGGCGCCACCCAGCCGGATGGCCAGCGCAATCAGGTACACGCGCTTGCCGCGACCCACCGCCATGCAGGCCATGAATGGCAATATCGGCACACCGACGATGCCTGCGGCCCACGTTACCAGCTTCATCGGGATCACCGGTTGCAACGCTGCGATCAACAGCGTCCCGAGCATCAGCAACCAATGTTGCTGCATGTCCGTGCGCAGGGTCTCGACCCAGGTGCCGATCGTGTCCTGCATGTGCACGCTGAGCATTGGCTGCAGCAGGTCGTAGGCGTAATGCCCCAGCGCGTAGCCAACCAGCGAGCCGGCCAGCGAGCCGGCCAGGCTCAGCGTGGCGAAGCGCAGCCCGCGACGCGGTTGCGACAGGCACATCGGTGCCAGCATCACCTCGGGCGCGATCGGAAAGATGAAGGCTTCGATGAAGCTCAAGCCGGTCAGCAGCGCTTCCGCACGCGGGTGCGCCGACCATTTGATCGCGCGTGCGTACAGGGGCCCGAACAGCTTCATCGCGGTCCCGCCGTGTGCACGGTCATCGGTCGGTCATGCCCGATAGCAGCGGTACGAACACGACCGCGCCCAGGTTGCTCTGCTCGATGTTGCCCTGCCCGTCCTTGCGCAGGCACAACAGCGACTGGCCATTACTCGCGCCCACCGGCGCGACCAGGGTGCCGCCGGGCGCGAGTTGCTCGGTGAGTGCGTCGACCATTTCCGCTGCGGCGGCAGTCACGACGATGCCGTCGTACGGACCTTCCTCCGGCCAACCGATGCGACCGTCGTCATGCTTGCTGCGGATGTGCAGGCCCAACTTGCGGAAGCGTTTGCGCGCCTGGCGCAGCAGGTCGCCGATGCGCTCGACGGTGTGCACCTCCAGCCCCATCGCGGCGAGGATCGCGCCCTGGTAACCCGAGCCGGTGCCGACCTCCAGCACACGCTTGGGTTGCGCGCCGTTGGCGAACAACGCTTCGGTCATCTTGGCGACGACCCAGGGTTGCGAGATCGTCTGGCCATGGCCGATCGGCAGCGCGGTGTCCTCGTAGGCACGGGTGGCGAAGGCCTCGTCGACAAACAGATGGCGCGGCACGGTGCGGATGGCATTGAGCACACGCTCGTCCTGGATGCCGCCACCGGGATGGGTGCCGGCACGCAAACGGTCGATCAGCCGGTCGCGCACGCGCTGTGAGGTCATCCCCATGCCGACGGCTTCGGGTTGCAGGCGCAGGCGGGCCGTCATGCCTTGCCCCCGGTCGCGGCTTGTCGTGGTTGGCCCTGCACTGGCTTGGCCGCTTGCAGCGCCCCGGCCAGCCCATCGACCCAACCTGCGACCTGCTCCAGTGCCTGGTAACGGGTCAGGTCGACGTTGATCGGGGTGATCGAGATGTTACCTGTGCGCACGGCGTGGAAATCCGTGCCGGGACCGGCGTCCTGGGCGGCGCCGGCGGCACCAATCCACCACCAGGTGCGGCCACGTGGATCTTCCTGCGAGGTACACGGCTCGGCGCGATGGCGATTGCCCAGTCGTGCGACCTGGAAACCGGAGACATCTTCCCAGGCGATGTCGGGCACGTTGACGTTGAGGATGGTATCGGCCGGCAGTGGATCGGTCTTCAGCCGGGCGATGATCTCGACCGCGGCGCGCGCAGCGGTCTGGTAATGCTCGCCGCGGTGGTCGGTCGTGGCCAGGGACATCGCGATGGCGGGCAGTCCCAGGAATCGCCCTTCCATCGCGGCGGCGACAGTCCCTGAATAGATGACATCGTCACCGAGGTTGGCAGTGTTGTTGATGCCCGACACGACGATGTCGGGCTCCTGCTCCAGCATCCCGGTGATCGCGACGTGCACGCAGTCGGTCGGGGTGCCGTGCACGCGCCAGGTCCGGTCGTCCACCTGCACCACCCGTACCGGGCTGTCCAGGGTGAGTGAATTGCTGGCACCGGAGCGATCGCGATCCGGGGCGACGACCAGGACGTCATGCCCTGCCTCGCGCAGGCCCTGGGCCAGGATCTGGATGCCGGGGGCGTCGACGCCATCGTCGTTGCTGACCAAAACGCGCATTGAGCTTCTGCTGTTCCCCGGATTACGTGGCAAGGAGCGTCCATGATAACGGATGCACCACCGCCCACGCCTTGCGCAGGTGGCGTGGTGCAGGAGACATCGCGGCACGCTAGGCTTGCGCCATGGGCAAGCGCCACACGCCACCGACACCGCAAGACCCGGAACCGCCGCAAGACGATGATGCAGCATTGTTCCGCGCTGCCATCGGTCCGGTGCGGGAGCTGCCCGACCGCCCCACCCCTCCATCCAGGCCACGGCCACGCGCGATCCCGCGCATGGCGGCGCGCGATGAAGCCGAGGCGTTGAGCGAATTCCGCCAGGCCATGCAGGCCGACGTACTGGAAGCGGGCGATGCGCTGCGCTATTCCGTCGCGACCGTGTCACCCCGCGTGCTGCAACGCCTGCGTCGCGGCCAGTACGCGGCGCAGGATGAAATCGACCTGCACCACCACGATGCCGCAGGTGCCGAGGCGCTGTTGCGTCGCTTCCTCAGCGACGCCGGGCGTGAGGGCCACGGCTGCGTGCGGATCGTGCATGGCAAGGGGCTGCACTCCGACAGTGGCGTGCCGGTGCTCAAGAACCTGGTCGACCGGGTATTGCGGCAGCGGGCGGATGTACTGGCGTTTCATTCGGCGCCGGTGGCGCAGGGTGGCAATGGGGCGGTGCTGGTGCTGCTGAAGCACTGATTGTGATTTTTCGGCTTTTGTAGGAGCGGCTTCAGCCGCGAGCTCTTGCCCCTGCTTCGAGCTCTTGTAGGAGCGGCGTCAGGCGCGATTGCCTTGTCGCGAAGACCAAATCGCGACTGACGTCGCTCCTGCAAAAAAAATAAAGATCCGAAGCAGGAGCTCGCGGCTGAAGCCGCTCCTGCATTTCGCGGCTCGCTTTAGATGGGTTGCCTGCCTGCCATGTCGCCCAGCTCTGCCAACACCGTGGTCGCGTACGTCCCCGGCGGCAAAGAAAAGCCCAACTGCAACGTGGACGGATCGAGCCACTCCCACGTCATGTCGACTGGCCGCAAGCGGGTCGCGCGACGCTCCTGCTTCAACCCGGCAGCTTCCAGTCCCTCGCGCAACGCCAGCGATTGCGCATCGGCCAACGCAATTGCTTCCAGGTCGGCGGCAGCTTGCGTCGTGCGACTCGCACCACGCCCCCACAACGGGCCACTGGGATGGATGTCGAATTCCGCCAACCGTCGCGCCAGGTCAGCGTTGAGTGGTTCCGGCCCGAAGACGCTGCGGCTGCCGTCCAGGATCCAGACTTCACCATCGAGCGCACGGTTCCAGTTGCTGGCCTCGACGCGTGCGGCCAGCACCTGGTTGAACAGCTGCGAACGCGCGGCCGAGAGCAGGTACGTACGCTGGTCGCGACGCATGCGCTTGCCTGCGAACATCGCCAGCGCGGCGTCGACGTTGCCGCCGCCCCGGCCGAAGCGCTGCTCGCCGAAATAGTTGGGGACACCGTCCGTGGCGATGGCCTGCAACCGTTTTTCGATGGCTTCCTTGCCGCCACGCACTTCGCGCAACGTCAGTCCGAAGCGATTACCCGCCAGTGCGCCACGCGGGAGCTTTTTTGCATGCCAGGCATGGGCCAGTACGCGCAGGTCATCGGACTGCAACGCCGCCAGGTCCGGTGCGATCTTTCCAGGCAGGTGGACGCTGATGCGCTGCCGGGTGACGGCGTGGCGATCCTTTAGACCGGCATGGCCGATACCCAGTTCGCGGATACCCGCCCACTCGGCGATGCGCCGGGCTGCAAAGGCGGTGTTCATGCCGCGCTTCTCGATCGTCAGCAACAGGTGCTCGCCACTGCCACTGGCCTCGAAGGCGTCGAGCTCCTCGACCAGGAAGTCTTCAGGAGAGGTGCGCATGTCCGCCACCAGCACGGGGTCGCCATGCGCGCGCGGCATCGCACCCGCTGTCCCCGTACTCATCCGCGCACGAGCAGGCAGACCGCCTGTGCTGCGATGCCTTCGCCGCGGCCAGTGAAGCCCAGTGTCTCGGTCGTGGTTGCCTTGACGCTGATCGCGTCGATATCCACGCCCAGGTCCTGCGCGATGTTGCCGCGCATGGCATCGGCGTGCGGGCCGACCTTCGGCCGCTCGCAAACGACTGTGATATCCGCATTGCCCAGGCGCCACCCATGATCAGCCGCCAGGCTGTTGCAGTGGCGCAGGAACATGCGGCTGTCGGCATCCTTCCAGCGCACGTCCGATGGCGGGAAATGCAGGCCGATGTCGCCCAGGGCCAATGCGCCCAGGATGGCGTCGCACAGGGCATGCAGCACCACGTCACCGTCCGAATGCGCCTGGATGCCCTGCCCGTGCGGCACGCGCACCCCGGCGAGCATGACGTGGTCTCCTTTACCGAAGGCATGGACATCGAAGCCATGGCCGATGCGGACATCCTGCATGTCAGCGCTGCCTGCTGGCGGTGAATCCGGGGTCGCGCAGGACCGCGCCACGCAGGTGCACCAGGTCGTCGCGAGCGGGCAGCTGCGCGGCATCCAGTGCACCCAGGTACCAGCGTTGCCTGGGATGGAACCAGGGGATCCTGACGGCAGCCAGCCCGGCCCGCTCGAACATCGATTCGATTTCACGCTCGGTATATGTCACGCAACCTGGGTAGATCCAGCCTTCGTCGAACGTGTCCGAATCCCCGGTCGCGGACTCGACGAACGTGCACGCGATCAACCCGTCGGCCGCGAGCGAGCGCCGCATGTTGGCCAATGCATGGACCACCAACCCGGGCGTCGCGTGCGAGAAGACGGACTGCGCCACCATGAAGTCGAAATCGGTCGCGAACACATCCACCATGAACTCGGCATTGTCATCGAAGCGCGGTCGCTTGATCCGGAGCAGGTCCTCTCCCAGCTCATTGGCGATCGCATCGTCGATCAACCATCTGTTTGGGTCGATCCCGCAGTAACCGTCGGGCAGCAGATATGGAATCAGCAGTCGTCCTGCGCGCAGCGATCCGCAGCCAAGATCCAGCACCTTGTGCGTGTCCCGCAGCCCGAGCGTCGTCAGCAGCCTGAACTGGGTCGCGCCCATGAAATCGTATTGGGCGGGCGGTCCGACATAGGCCATGTAATGGTCGTCGCCGGGCTTCAGCGCGCGTGCCTGGGCATGTCCCAGGCCACGCGTAGTATGTGTCGTCACGGATTTGCACTCCCTGTGGGCAAGCAACGGCATGCGTTTGCCTTCGTATTCGCGTCGGCGCGACCACAAGCCAGCGCCTGCTGCATTGATCGGCGGCTTACGGCACGCATCGTTGCGAAAGGACGAAGGCGAAACGCGCCAGGTCCGCCGGCGTGGTGACCTTGAAGTTGTCATCGCGGCCTTCGACCAGCAGCGGCCGTGCACCGCCGCGCTCCATTGCCATCGACTCGTCGGTGACGCTGACTCCGGCGTCGCGGGCACTTTCCAGTGCGCGTGCCAGAAGCAGGCGGCGGAACAGCTGCGGCGTCAACGCACGCCACAGGCGCTCGCGTGGTTGCGTGCGCTCGATGCCGCCATCGTCGCCGGCAAGCTTGAGGGTGTCATGGACTGGTGCGGCAAGGATGGCGCCGACCAGGTCGTTGCGGCCCCGCTCCAGTAGCTGGTCGAGATCGGACAAACCAAGGTTGGGACGTGCGGCGTCGTGCACCAGGACGAAGTCGTCGGCACGCACGCTCTCGGGCAACGCAGCCAGGCCTGCCAGCACGGAGTCGGCACGCGCGTCACCGCCTGTGCAGGTCCTGACCGGCTTGCCGTCGATGTCGGCCCACCCGGGCCAGTGCGTGTCGCCTTCGGCCAGGACCACGACTGCACCTTCCACACCGGGATGCGCGAGCAGTGCGCGCAAGGTGTATGCGATCAGTGGCTGGCCGGCGACCTGCACGTATTGCTTCGGCACGCCGCCCCCGAAGCGCGCGCCCTGCCCTGCCGCCGGCACCACGACCCAGGTCATTGCGACGACTCCGTTGGCGCTGCGTCGTCATCCATCCGCGAGCCGTCATCCGGCGATGTCGCCTTCGGCTCGACCACGCGGTAGAACGTTTCGCCCGGCTTGATCATGCCCAGCTCGTTGCGTGCACGCTCTTCGATCGCGGCCTCGCCGGATTTGAGGTCCTCGACCTCCGCGGCCAGCGCATCATTGCGCTGTTGCAGGCCCGTGTTGTCCCGCTCCTGCTGCTTCACCTGCTGTTGCAACGACTCGACCTCGCGCTCACCGCCGTTGCCAAACCACATGCGGTACTGCAGCCAGCCCAGCAGGACCAGCAACAGCAGCAGCAGGATCCGCAGGCCGCGCATGGCAGGCGTCGAGGCCTAGCGACCCAGTGACACGAACGCGTTGCGGCCGGCGTATTGCGCATCGGCACCGAGCTGCTCCTCGATCCGCAGCAGTTGGTTGTACTTGGCAACGCGGTCGCTGCGGCACAGCGAACCGGTCTTGATCTGGGTTGCGGTGGTGGCCACCGCAATGTCGGCGATGGTCGTGTCTTCGGTTTCACCCGAGCGGTGCGATACCACGGCGGCGTAGTTGGCCGCATCGGCCATCGCGATCGTCTCCAGCGTTTCGGTCAGGGTGCCGATCTGGTTGACCTTGACCAGGATCGCGTTGGCGATGCCGCGTTCGATACCCTGCTTGAAGATCCTGGGGTTGGTCACGAAGTTGTCGTCGCCGACCAGCTGGACCTTGCTGCCGAGCCGGTCGGTCAGCAGCTTCCAGCCGTCTCCATCACCTTCGTCCATGCCATCCTCGATGCTGATGATCGGGTATTGGGTCGCCCAGCCGGCGAGGAAGTCCACGAACTGCTCCGACGTCAGGCGCTTGCCCTCGCCGGTCAGGTTGTATTTGCCGTTTTCATGGAACTCGCTGGAAGCGACATCAAGGCCAAGCAACACGTCTTCGCCGGCCTTGTAACCCGCCTTGCCGATGGCTTCCATGATGGTGTCCAGCGCCTCGCCATTGCTGCGCAGGTCCGGTGCGAAACCGCCTTCGTCACCCACTGCAGTACTCAGGCCGTGGCCCTTGAGCACCGACTTGAGCGCATGGAAGATTTCGACGCCGGAGCGCAGCGCCTCCGAAAACGAATCGAAGCCCACGGGCAGGATCATGAACTCCTGCAGGTCGACGTTGTTGTCGGCGTGCGCGCCGCCATTGATGATGTTCATCATCGGCACCGGCAGGCTCGGCTGCCAGCCGGCCGGATGACCGCAGATCTCGATCAGGTGGCGCCACAGCGGCAGCTTCCTGGAGGCCGCCACCGCGTGCGCATTGGCCATCGACACGCCCAACAGCGCGTTGGCGCCGAGCCGGCCCTTGTTCTCGGTGCCGTCCAGATCGACCAGGCGGCGATCCAGTGCCTCCTGGTCGCCATCGAAACCGTGCAGCGCGCTGGCGATCGTGTCGTTGACGTTGGCGACCGCGTTGCGCACGCCCTTGCCGCCATAACGGGTCTTGTCGCCGTCGCGCAGCTCGACCGCCTCGCGGCTGCCGGTGGAGGCGCCCGAAGGCACCAGCGCGCGGCCAAAGCTGCCGTCAGCCAGCGTGACTTCGGCTTCGAGCGTGGGATTGCCGCGACTGTCGAGGATTTCGCGGGCGTGGAGTGTGGCGATCTTGGTCATTGGGTTGTCGTTTCTATCATCGGTTCAAATGTATTCACTGACAGCTCATCACTGTCATCCTGGGCGCAGCGAAGGATCTGCCTCTGCTCTTTCTTTTGTCGCTCACATCAACAGATCCTTCACTGCGCCCAGGATGCCAACTTGAAGTGTGCGCGCGGACTCCGCTTACTGCGCTGCATCCTCAAGGAACCCATTGCGCTTGGTGACCTGGTCGATCGCCATCAGCGTTTCCAGCAACGCCTTCATCTTCTGCAGCGGCCACGCATTGGGTCCGTCGCTCAGCGCCTTGTCCGGGTCCGGGTGCGTTTCCATGAAGATGCCGCTGATGCCCACCGCCATCGCCGCGCGCGACAGCACCGGCACGAACTCACGCTGGCCACCGGACTTGCCATCGGCCCCGCCGGGCAGCTGCACCGAGTGCGTGGCGTCGAACACCACCGGGCAACCGGTATCACGCATCACGCTGAGCGAGCGCATGTCGGACACCAGGTTGTTGTAGCCGAAACTGGTACCGCGCTCGCAGGCCATGACCTGGTCATTGCCGGTGGCACGCGCCTTGTCGGTGACGTGCTTCATCTCCCAGGGCGAGAGGAACTGGCCCTTCTTGATGTTGACCGGCTTGCCGGCGCTGGCGACCTTCTGGATGAAGTCGGTCTGGCGGCACAGGAAGGCCGGGGTCTGCAACACGTCGACGACAGAGGCCACTTCGTCCATCGGCGTGTACTCGTGCACGTCGGTGAGCACCGGCACGCCAAGTTGCTTCTTGACCTCCGCCAGCACCTTCAGGCCTTCCTCCAGGCCCGGCCCACGGAAGCTGTTGCCCGAGGTGCGGTTGGCCTTGTCGAAACTGGACTTGAAGATGAAGGGGATGCCAAGCGCGTCGGTGATTTCCTTGAGCGTGCCGGCGGTGTCGAGTTGCAACTGCATCGACTCGATCACGCAGGGGCCGGCGATCAGGAAGAAAGGCTTGTCCAGGCCGATGTCGAAGCCGCAGAGTTTCATGACGCAAGTCCGGTAGGGATGGCATTTGCAGGAGCGGCTTCAGCCGCGAGCTCTTGCTCCTGGGCATCCTGTTGGAAAAGCTCGCGGCTGAAGCCGCTCCTACGAAAAGCAAAAGCGGAAGCGATCACGCGCTGGCCTCCTTGAGCAATCGCCCACCGGCTTCGCCTTCATTGGCCTTGCACTCGCGCGCGGCGCGGATGAAGCCGATGAACAGGGGATGCCCGCCGCGCGGCGTGGACAGGAACTCCGGATGCGCCTGGCACGCCAGGAACCACGGATGCCTGTCCCGCGGCAGCTCCACCATCTCCACCAGCAGGTCATCCATCGACTTTGCGCTGATCACGAGCCCTGCTTCTTCGAGCTGTGGACGGTAGCGGTTGTTGAACTCGTAGCGGTGGCGATGGCGTTCACCGACGATGTCCTTGCCGTACATGGCGTGCGCCAGGGTGCCGGACTTGACCCGCTGCTCCTGCAGGCCCAGGCGCATGGTGCCGCCCAGGTCGCTGTCCTCGTTGCGGCGCTCGATCTCGCCGGACTGCGTGCGCCATTCGGTGATCAGGCCGATCACGGGGTATGGCGTGGCCTTGTCGTTCTCGGTGCTGTTGGCACCTTCCAGGCCCGCCAGGTGGCGGGCCACGTCGACCACCGCGGCCTGCATGCCGTAGCAGATGCCGAAATACGGGATGCCGTGCTCGCGTGCGTACTGCGAGGCCAGCACCTTGCCTTCGAAACCGCGATCGCCAAAACCACCGGGGACGAGGATGCCGTCGACGCCAGCCAACACTGCATCAGCGCCCTGGCGCTCGATGTCCTGCGACTCGATCCACTTGAGGTCGACCCGCGTGCGCTGGCGGATGCCACCGTGCTTGAGCGCCTCGCCCACCGATTTGTACGCGTCCTTGTGGTCGACGTACTTGCCCACGACAGCGATCGTGACTTCATCCAGCGGATTCATGGTGGCGTCGACCACGTCCTCCCACTCGGACAGGTCGGCCGGCGTGGCGGCGTCCAGGTGCAGGCGGTCGACGACCAGCTGGTCCAGGTGCTGGTCGTGCAGCCACATCGGGATCTTGTGGATGCTGTCCATGTCCACGGCCGAGATGACCGCCTTCTCCGGGACATTGGTGAACAGTGCGATCTTGCGGCGCTCGCTGTCGGGCAGCGGTTGTTCGCTGCGACAGACCAGCACGTCGGGCTGGATGCCGATCGAGCGCAGCTCCTTGACCGAATGCTGGGTCGGCTTGGTCTTGATCTCGCCGGCGGCGGCGATGTACGGGATCAGGGTCAGGTGCATGAACATGGCCTTTTCAGGTCCGCGCTCGGTGCGTATCTGGCGGATCGCCTCCAGGAACGGCAGCGACTCGATGTCGCCGACGGTGCCACCGATCTCGACCAGGGCCACGTCGAAGCCTTCGGTCGCGGCATCGATGCAACGCTTGATCTCGTCGGTGACGTGCGGGATCACCTGCACGGTGCCGCCGAGGTAATCGCCGCGGCGCTCGTTGCGTATCACGGCTTCGTAGATCTTGCCGGTGCTGATCGAGTTCTTGCCCGACAGCCGGGTGTTGACGAAACGCTCGTAGTGGCCCAGGTCAAGATCGGTCTCGGCACCGTCGTCGGTGACATAGACCTCGCCGTGCTGGAACGGGCTCATGGTGCCCGGATCGACGTTGATATAGGGGTCCAGCTTCATCATCGTCACGCGCAGGCCGCGCGCTTCCAGGATGGCGGCCAACGAGGCCGCGGCGATGCCTTTGCCAAGCGACGACACGACACCACCGGTGACGAAAACGATCGGGGTGACGGGGTTGGAAGCGGTCATGGCGGAAAGGGTCGCTGGAAACCCCCATTCTACAGGCAACCGGCGACAGTTTGCCTGCCCCGGGACGGGGGTCTTGCACACAAGCCCTTGTTTACAGGCGCGTTTCAGGGTGCCGTACATGCATGGCGAACGGTGCCCCGGCCCAAGCGCGCGGTCTGGACAAAAAAACGCCCCGGCAAGCCGGGGCGTCGGCAGGCGACTGACAGTCCGGTTACTGGCCGTCGTCTTCCTCTTCTTCCTCTTCCGGCTGCGAGGACATGCCGGAATCGTCAGTGGCATCGTCTGCGTCATCGGCGTCATCGGCCGCCTGGTCCGCATCGTCGACAGCCTCGTCGGCTTCGTCGCTGGCCATTTCGGCCTTTTCCTGGGCGGCTTCGGCCTTGTCCTTGGCGAGCTTGGCCTTGGCCTCAGCCGTCTGCGCCGACTGCTCGGCGCTCTGTGCGGACTGTTCCATGGCCTGCGCATCGTCCTGCGACTGGGCAAAGGACACGGGTGCGGCGATGGCAGTGGCGACGAAGGCTGCGAGCAAAAGTGTGTTGTTCTTCATGGTGTCTCCAGATCCTTGGGGATTTCGGTTGGGAATGTTGTCGTTGAAACGCTTGTCGATGACTGTCTTCGATGTCTCTTCTTCAGCGGGTCGCGGACGGCCCGCCATGGTCGTTCTCGGACACCGCCCACCCCTGGCGGCAGAGGGCACGCTAATACCCGCCTGCCTGCTGCCGGCTGAATAACGAACCCTTCACGTGGCCGCCCCGGTAAGCTATGGCGATGACCTGCCCATCGACGCCCGCTGAATGAACGCACGCTACAACGCCGCCGACATCGAAGTCCTGTCCGGGCTGGACCCGGTCAAACGCCGGCCCGGCATGTACACCGACACCACCCGCCCCAACCATCTGGCGCAGGAGGTCATCGACAACGCGGTCGACGAAGCCCTGGCTGGCCATGCGCGCGAGATCGCGGTGACCCTGCACCCCGACGGCAGTTGCGAGGTGTCCGATGACGGGCGCGGCATGCCGGTGGACATCCATCCGGAAGAACAACTGTCGGGCGTCGAGCTGATCCTCACCAGGCTGCATGCCGGCGGCAAGTTCAACGACCGCAATTACACGTTCAGCGGCGGCTTGCACGGCGTCGGTGTCAGCGTGGTCAATGCGTTGTCCACGCAGCTGGAGGTCTGGGTCAAGCGCGACGGCAACGAATACCGCATGACCTTCGCCAATGGCGACCCGAAAACGCCGCTGGAAACCATCGGCACGGTCGGCAAGCGCAACACCGGCACCCGGCTGCACTTCTGGCCGGACCCGAAATATTTCGATACCGCCAAGTTCAACCTGCGCGCACTCAAGCATTTGTTGCGAGCCAAGGCGGTGCTGTGCCCGGGCTTGACGGTGAAGCTGCACGACATGGCCAGTGGCGAGCAGGTCGAATGGCATTACGAGGACGGCCTGCGCGACTACCTGTCCGGCGCACTGGAAGGCACCGAACGGTTGCCCCGGGACTTGTTCGTCGGCAGCCTGGCCAAGCACACCGAAACCGTCGACTGGGCCGTGGCCTGGATCCCCGACGGGGAACTCGTGCAGGAAAGCTACGTCAACCTGATCCCGACCGCGCAGCACGGCACCCACGTCAACGGACTGCGCACCGGGTTTACCGATGCATTGCGCGAGTTCTGCGACTTCCGCAACCTGCTGCCGCGCGGCATCAAGCTGGCGCCCGAGGATGTCTGGGACCGCGTTGCGTACGTGCTGTCGATAAAAATGACCGATCCGCAGTTCAGCGGGCAGACCAAGGAGCGCTTGTCGTCACGACAGGCGGCGGGGTTTGTCGAAAGCGCGGCGCACGACGCGTTTTCGCTATGGCTCAACCAGCATGTCGAACTGGGCGAGCACATCGCACAGCTGGCCATCGACCGCGCTTCGGCACGCCTGAAGAAAGAAAAACAGATCACCCGCAAGAAGGTGACCCAGGGCCCCGCCCTGCCCGGCAAGCTGGCCGATTGCATCAGCCAGGACCTGTCGCGCACGGAACTGTTCCTGGTCGAAGGCGACTCGGCCGGCGGTAGTGCCCGACAGGCACGCGACAAGGACTTCCAGGCGATCCTGCCCTTGCGCGGCAAGATCCTGAACACATGGGAAGTCGCTTCAGGCAGCGTGCTGGCTTCCAACGAAGTGCACGACCTGGCCGTGGCGATCGGCTGCGATCCGGGCAAGGACGACATCACCGGCCTGCGCTACGGCAAGATCATCATCCTGGCCGACGCCGACTCCGACGGCCTGCACATCGCGACCTTGTTGAGCGCGCTGTTCCTGAAGCACTTCCCGGCGCTGGTCGTGGCTGGCCATGTCTTCGTGGCGATGCCGCCCCTGTTCCGCGTCGATGTCGGCAAGCAGGTGTTCTACGCACTGGACGAGGAGGAGAAGCGCCTGCTGCTGGAGCGCATAGAACGCGAAAAAATAAAGGGCGCCGTGCATACCACCCGCTTCAAGGGACTGGGCGAGATGAACCCGCCGCAATTGCGCGAATCCACGATCCATCCCGATACCCGGCGCCTTGTGCAGCTGACCGTCGACGATGGCGAGCAGACCCGCGCGTTGATGGACATGCTGCTGGCCAAGAAACGTGCGGCCGATCGCAAATCCTGGCTTGAAACCAAGGGTGATCTGGCCACATTGCAAGCCTGAATACGCAAATGCGTGGATCCCCGTGGATCTGCGCGCACTCAGGTGTCGGTCTGACAGATACCTGTCATTGGCAATCGGCACTTGGGCCGCTAACCTAACGCAGTCCCGGGGAGCGGGACTTTTTAATCAGGGGAATACATGAATCGTTCGAGCGCGGCCATGCTGGCCGCTGCAATTTTGATTGCGCCAATCACCCAGGCCGCCGCACAGACCTTGCCCGCCAGGGACTTCGCCCGCCATGCCGGGACCTACTCCGTTTCACTCTCGCCCGCCGGCAATTTCGTCGCCGTGTCGACTCCCAATGAAGACAATACCGAGACCACGCTGCATGTCATCAAGCTTGATGGCACCGGCGATACGCAGATCCTGCGTTTCGGAAAGCAGCAACACGTTTCGGACGTCATGTGGAGCGACGACGAACAACTCGTCGTCTCTCGCGCCAAGCTCAAGCCGCTCAAGGCCTTGCCGGAGAGCTACGGCGAGCTGATGACCACCAACGTCAAGGGCCATAACCAGGACACCCTGTTTGCGTGGAATGACGACTCGGTCAGCAAACGTGGACGACGCAAGGACCAGGGATTTGCCTATGTCGCCAAGGTGCTGAGGCAGGAGCCGGGCAAGATCATCGTGGGCTTTACTTGCTGGGAGTCGGTTTGCGGGGAAGAGCCACCCACTACGATCTACAAGGTGGACACGCTCACCGGACATCGCGAGCAAGTCGAACACGTAGATGAGCCAGCCGGCTTTGATTTCGATAAGAACGGTCGCGCCCGGATCATGACCACGAACAGCGCCGACGACCAACCGGTATTGCAGTACCGCCCCACGGCGGACTCGGAATGGAAACCGATGCCCAAATCGCTGGCTGGCCGCACCGTGGGCCGGACCTGGTTTGCACCGGATAACAACACCGTCTATGCGGTGGTGTCCGACCATGGCGAACCGGGGCAGCTATACAAGCTTGACCTGGCCGCCGGCACGCGCCAGAAACTGCTTGGACGAGACGATGTCGAGATCAGTGGATTCATGTATGAAGGCTACGGTGGCGCTCCGTTCGCCGTGATCTACGATGCCGACAAGCCATCGATCCAGTACCTGGACCAGAAATCCGAGTGGGCGCAACTTCACTTGGCGATCCTGAAGCAATTTCCGGGTCAGATGGCGACCATCCTGAATGCCAGTCGGGACGGCCAGAAGGTGCTGTTCTCGGTCTGGTCCGATCGTCATCCAGCCGCCTGGTACGTGTTTGACCGCCAAGCCAAGCAAGTCCAGCTGATCGCCGAATCCGAACCCTGGATCAAACCCTCCCAGATGGCGTCCACGCGCCCAGTCGCCTTCACTTCCCGTGACGGCAAGCAGCTCTTTGGTTTCTACACGGCCAAGGGCGACGGGCTACACCCCATGGTTGTAATGCCGCACGGCGGCCCCTACGGCCCCTACGATTCCTGGGGGTACGACCCGGAGGTGCAGTTCCTCGCCAACCGCGGTTACGGTGTACTGCAGGTCAACTTTCGTGGCTCTGGTGGGCGCGGTTTCAAGTTCGAGACCGACGGTTACCGTGAATGGGGCGGCAAGATCCAGGACGACATCGCCGATGGCGTCAAATGGGCGATCGACCAGAAACTTGCCGATCCGGACCGGATCTGTACCTACGGTGCCAGCTTCGGTGGCTACTCGGCGTTGATGAACCCCATCCGCAACCCCGGCTTGTACAAGTGCGCGGTGGGCTACGTAGGTGTCTATGACCTGACCGTGATGCAGACGGCGGGCGACATCCAGGAGAGAAAATCCGGCCGCCGCTATATTTCACGCGTGCTGGGTGACGACGAGTCGGTGCTGATCGCCAATTCGCCGGCACGCCAGGTCGACAAGATCAAGCTGCCCGTGATGCTGGTGGCTGGCAAGGATGATCGTCGCGTGCCAATGGCCCAGTTCAACGCGTTGACCAATGCGTTCGACGCGGCTGGCACACCGGTCGAAACCCTTGTCATCGATGGCGAAGGCCATGGGTTCTACAAGACCGAGCACAAGGTCAGGCTGTACAAAATGCTTGCGTCGTTCCTGGACAAGTACATCGGCCCACGCTCAAATAAAAAATAAGCAGATCCGGTTACCGGCGCAGGCAGCCCATACGCCGTCTGCGCCGGACTCCAAGGCAGGCGCTGCAGGAAGGCAGCAGGGCCTTGCGCAGATAATGATTCACGCAGCCCATGCTCGCAGCCGTCCTCCAGCGACGCCCAAACACCCTTGCACACCGCATGCCTTCCGTGTTCATCCTACCGGGCACCTCTCCCAGCATGCGACTACGACGTCTACAACGCTTCCAATAGTCGGCGGAGCATGGCCTGTACAACGAGCGCTTTCGCCTCGTCCCACTCGAAGGATGCTTCGTCCATGTAGGTCCTTTGGCTGATCTCCAGCTGCACCGCCTCGATCCCCGCCCCGGGATCGCCGTAGTGGCGGGTGATGTAGCCGCCCTTGAAGCGCGCATTGCAGACCCAGTCGTATCGCGACTGCGCACCCAGAACCGCCTCCAACCGCGCCTGCAACGCTGGCGTGCAGCTCTGGCCGGATGCCGTGCCCAGGTTGAGATCGGGCAGGCGGCCGTCAAACAGGTACGGCACCTCGCCACGGATCGAGTGCCCCTCCCAGAGCACGACCCTGCCGTGTTGGTCCCGGATACGATCGAGCTCCTCGCGCAGCGCGTCGTGGTACGGGCGCCAGTAGGTTTCTACGCGCACGCCGATCTCCTCGGACGTGGGTGCCTGGCCGTCCAGGTACACCGGCTCACCGGAAAACTGCACGACGGGACACAGGCCGGTTGTGTTCTGGCCCGGATACAGCGACAGATCATCGCAGGACCGATTGAGGTCGACGACATAGCGCGAGTGGCTTGGCACGATCATCGATGCGCCCAGCTCACGTGCAAACGCGTACAGGCGTGCGACGTGCCAATCGGTATCGGGGACACGCTTGGCGCTTGCCTGCATGTGCGTGGCGATGGCCTCTGGCAACGCGGTGCCGTCGTGCGGGAGGCTGACCAGCAAAGGGGCGGTGCCACGGTGGAGCTGGAAGATGTCGTTCATGGCGACTCCGTGAGTGCGTAGCCCGGGGTCATGCTCACATGAACCGGTCCACAAGCGTGTTGCCTGGCGCGCGGCGCCGCGGCGGAATACTGTTGCATGCGGGGCTTGTCGCGGCGCGGGCGTGCTGCGCCTACCCGGGCAACAGACCTTGTTACATCAAGACCAGTTCTTCCGCGGACGTTGGATGGATCGCGACGGTGTCATGCAGGTCGGCCAATGTGATGCCACGCTTGAGGGCCACGGCAAAGCCCTGCAGGATTTCGTCCGCGGCCTCGCCCAGCAGGTGGATGCCGACGACGCGCTGGTCTCCAGGCGCGTCGCCCTTGCCCACGCATACCAGTTTGAACATTGATCGTTGTGGCGAGTCGGCCAATGCATGCAGCATCGGGCGGAAACCGGCGCGGTACACATGCACGCTTTCGCCCTGGGCCCCACCGTCGTGCACCTGCCGTGCCTGCGCCTCGGTCAGCCCGACCTTTCCCAGCGGCGGATGTGCAAACACCACCGTGGCGATATCGTTGTAATCCAGCTTGGCATCGGGCTTGCCGCCAAACAGGCGATCCATCAGGCGCCGTGCCGCGGCGATGGCAACGGGTGTCAACTCCACTTTCGTGGTGACGTCGCCGACGGCGTGGACGCCTTCGATACTGGTGTCCTGGCGCGCGTCGACGTCGACATGCCCACGCGGCCCCAGCTCCATGCCCAGCGCTTCGAGCCCCAAACCAGCCGTATTGGGGCGGCGCCCGGTGGCGAAGATCAGCGTGTCGAACGGATCGCTGTCGCACTGGTCGCTATCGCGCAACACGATCCCGTCGCCTTGGTGGATCGATGCCAGGCCATGACCAAGATGCAGGCGCGTGCCGTGTTGACGGTAGTCCTCGGCCAGCTGCAGGGTCAGGTCGTCGTCAAACCCGTCAAGCAGGCGTCGGCCGCGCACGAACATGTCGACACGGCTGCCCAGCGCCTGCAGCACGCCGGCCAGTTCGACCGCGATGTAACCACCGCCGACGATCGCCACGCGCGCAGGTGCCGCACACAGGTTGAAGAAACCGTCCGAATCGATGCCCAGCTCCGCACCGGGGATGTCCGGCCGCCATGGATGCCCACCGGTAGCGACCAGGACGTGCCTTGTTTGCAAACGGACGCCGTCATCGCATTCGACCGTGTCGCGTGCGACCAAGCGTCCTCGTCGTGGCAGCAGGACGATCCCGGCGTCCGCGATGCGTTTGCGGTAACTGCCATGGATGTTTTCGATGTACCGCTGGCGATGGGCCACCAAAACGGGCCAATCCAGCTCGGGCATGGCTTCGGGTACGGCAAAGCCCAGTCGCTGCGCCATCGCGATCTTGTCCGCCAGGTCCGCGGCCAACCACATTGCCTTTTTCGGCACGCAGCCAACATTGACGCAGGTGCCACCCAGTGCATCGGGCTCGAGCAGTGCGACGCGCGCACCATGCTGTGCGGCGCGGAAGGCGCCGGCCAGGCCACCGGAACCCCCGCCCAACACGACCAGGTCGTAATTGGGGTGGGTATCGTTGCCATCCGCCCCGCTCACGCAAACCGCTCCGGGGAATACGGCGCGGGATCGATCGCCGGTGCGTGCCCGCACATCAGTGCGGCCATCAATTGTGCGCTTCCAGTGCTCATGCTGATCCCCAGCATGCCATGCCCGGTCGCCAGCCACAGGTGCGGCTGGCCGGGGACACGACCGAGGATGGGCAGGTCGTCGTGGGTCATCGGTCGCCAACCGAACCATTCCTCGCGTTTCACCGGGCCTGTGGCCTCGTGCAGGTATTCGCGCGCGCCACGCTCCAGGGCGTCAAGGCGACAGCGGTTGAGGCTGTCGTCATATCCGGAGAATTCCATGGTGCTGCCCAGGCGGAAGCCGTCGCCCCAGGTGGTGACGCAGACCGCACGCTCATGCAGGACCAGCGGCTGCCGGGGCGGCAGCAACGGGCGGTCATAGGTGATCGAGTAGCCCTTGCCCGGCTGCATCGCCCGGCGCAACAGCGGCGCCGCGCCAGCCAATGACCCCGCCATCCGCGGCGACCATGCACCCGCGGCCACCAGCACGTCATCGGCACGCTGCTCCCCTTGCGAGGTCATGACGCGGACGCGATCGCCATCGGGCAGGACGTCCTGCACACCGCAGTGCTCGACGATCTCGCCGCCGGCCGCCCGGAAGGCGTTCGCCAGGCCGGCGACGTAACGATCCGGTCGCAACACGGCATCGCCCGGGAAACGCACCACGCCGGCGATGCCCTCGCGCAACGCCGGCTCCTGGCGCAGGTAGTCCGCGCCGTCGATACGCTCGCTGGCGACGCCCAGTCCCAGCAGCACCTGGCGCTCGTGCTCGAAGGCGTCGAGTTTCGCCGGATCGCGGAACACATGGTCGCCGCCGGATGCCTCGAACTGGCACGCGATGCCATGGCGCTGAAGCCAGTCGGGCAACATCGTGCGCGAGACATTGAGCAAGGCCGCCTTGGCCTTGCCGCCGCGGATCCACTCGCGACGATTGCAATGCCCGGCAAAACGCGCCAGCCAGGCCCACAATCCCGGATCGAAACGCGGCCTCAGGTAGAGCGGCGCGTCCGGTGTCAGCATCCATGACAGTGCGCGCCCGACCGTGCCCGGGGCCGCCAATGGAAGCGCGTGGCTCGGCGTGATCGTTCCGCAATTGCCGTGCGAGCTGCCGCAGCCGACGGTGTCGGCCTCGAGCACGCACACGCTGCGGCCGGCTTCCAGCAGCGCAATGCCGCAGGCCAAGCCGATGACGCCACCCCCAATGATCAGGACGTCTTTGCTGTCGCTGCTCATTGACCGTTATCCCTGCCCAAAGCTTGCCCACTCACACTGGCCATCCGCATCACAATTGCAGCGCAATGGCGCACAGCATCTTGCAATCCGCCACGGACGCGATTCAGTGCTGGTGGCCGCCTTCGCCATGGACATGCTTGTGTTCGAGCTCCTCGGCCGTGGCGTCACGCACTTCGACGATCTCGATCTGGAAACGCAGGTCCTTGCCGGCCATGGGATGGTTGAGGTCGACGTCGACCACGCTCATGCCGACTTTCTGGATGGTGACGGCACGCGCGCCGTGGTTGGTCTGCAGCAGGACCTGCATGCCGGGCTGCAGGCGCTTTTCCTTGAAATGCTTCTTGGGCACGCGCTGGGTGAGGTTGTCGCGTCGCTCACCGTAGGCGTCGGTGGCCGCGATATCGGCTTGGAACTTGTCGCCGGCCTCGTGCCCCTCCATGGCCGTTTCCAGCCCAGGAATGATATTGCCGTGGCCCACCAGGATCGCCACCGGCTCGCCGTCGTGGGAATTCTCCAGCGGCTCCTGGCCCTGCTCGGCGACGCTGTAGTGGAAACGCACGACGCGGTCTTTCTCGATCTTCATGACGGGACTCATTGGTGGCCGCATCGCGGCTGGTGGGCGGTACACGGCCACACGCACATCGATCGATGCCGCAGCGGTCGCGGTGGAGGCTTGTCGTCCCAGCCGATTGCAGCCAAGCTGGAAACGTGAATACTCACGACGTGAACACTGACGCCATGAACCAGTCCACGCATTATCCGGGCAACTCAAGCGCGGCACCAGCGCGCCATCCCTTGATCAACTCACGCTTGCCCGGATCTCGCTTGTTCGGATCATGCTCGAACACAGCCCGCTGGGTCACAGCGGGCCTCTGTGCATGCGCCTTGCTGGCCGCCTGCGGCGGTGGCGACAACGTGCGCGTCTCCGCGCCCGCCGGTGCCGGGCACGATGCCGGGCGTTGGGGTACGGTCGCCCCGGCCGATCCCGCTGCTGCCAACGCCGTACTGATCCGTGCGATCAGCCTGGTGGGCACCCCGTATCGCTATGGCGGCAACACCCCGCAAGGCGGGTTTGATTGCAGCGGACTGGTCAATTACGTCTATAGCGACATGCTCGACCTCAAGCTGCCTCGCACCTCGCGCCAACTGGCCGCCTACCAGGGCCCACGGATCGCGCCGCGGCAACTCACGGCCGCCGACCTGGTCTTTTTCGGTAGTGGCGGCCAGGTCAGCCATGTCGGCATCTACGTGGGTGAAGGCCGCTTCGTGCATGCCCCCAGCACCGGGGGCACCGTGCGCCTGGATCATCTCGACGGCGCCTATTGGCGGGACCATTACTCGGGTGCCAAGCGCGTTTTACATTGATGGCACCGAGGCTGGCCGGGCATCACCTGGCTGAACAAACATCGACCCTTGGCTGAATCCGTGCACGCAGTCACAGTGCATTCCAAGCGTATTAACAAAATTTTAACGCCTCGTCCTGCTGCCTCCTGCACCATCACATCCTGCTCACGGATGTGAAAGCCAAGTGACGACAAACGACCTGACACGCCGCCCTGCCGCCACCCGCAAGTTTGCGGGCAAGCTGCTTCTAAAGATTTCCTGCTGCGCCGCACTGTGCGCAGCCACCCTGCCCGCCGTGGCGCAGGACGCCGCAGGCGCCGTGCCGGCAGCTGCAGCTGCAGCTGCCGCCGCACCCATCATCAGCGACGCGATGCCGATGCCCGAGCGGGCCCTGATCTTTGCCGGCGACGTCAACCGCATGATCGGCGCCCGACCGGTCGCCACCGCAACCGCCGAGCCGCCGTCCGGCAATCGCATGCAGATCATGCTCAAGCATGCGCTGGCGCTGCTGGGCACGCCGTACCGCTGGGGTGGCACCAGCACCAAGGGCTTCGATTGCAGCGGCCTGGTGGGCTATGTGTTCCAGAACACCCTGGGCATCGAGTTGCCCCGCGTTTCGCGCGACATGGCCAAGAGTGGCGAGCTGGTGTCCGAACGCAGCAAGCTGACCCCGGGCGACCTGGTGTTCTTTGGTCGCAAGGGCCGGGTCAGCCATGTCGGCATCTATGTCGGTGAAGGCCAGTTCGTCCATGCCCCGCGGACCGGCAAGGACGTCATGGTGTCGCGGCTGGACAGTGGCTACTGGAGCAACAAGTACCTTGAGGGTCGGCGCGTCGCAGGGATTTAAGACAGCACCTGCGAAACGACGATTCGCTGAAGACTGAAGGCCGCCCTTGGGCGGCTTTCGTCGTCATGCAGCTGGTCTTCATGGAGCCGCATCGTCGTGGAGCGGTTCGTCGCAGGGCAGTGCGCAGCCGGGCCCCGCACCGCGCTCATGCCTCCCGATAGCGCGCGATCGTCTGCTCGATCCCCTTGCTCAGTGCCATCACCTGGGTCGCGTACTCGGACAGGCGTCGGTCCTCGTCGGTCTGCGGCTCCCACGCCGGCACTGGCGTCGGCGAACCCTCTACATCGTCCAGCGCCACGAACACCATCACGCAATGCGTGCACAGGCGCTCGTCCCCGCCCATCGGATCGCGCGCACTGACATCGACGGCAAAATGCATGCTGGTCGTGCCGGTATAGACCAGCTGTGCCGACACCGTGATGAGATCGCTGATGCGCACCGGAGCGACAAAGCGGATCCCGCCCACCGCGACCGTGACGCAGTATTTACCGCTCCAGCCGACCGCGGCGGCATAGCCGGCCTGGTCGATCCATTTCATCACGATCCCGCCATGGACCTTGCCGCCGTAGTTGACGTCGGTCGGCTCGGCCAGGAACCGGAAGGTGAGGTCGCGTTGTTGTCCGCTCATGCCGACGCTCCAGTGGGAATGTAGTGATTATGTGCAGCCTGCGCACCGAACGCCTGCACAGCGGATGTAGGAGCGGCTCCAGCCGCGAGCTTTTGCCTTTTGCCTTGGGTTTTGTAGGAGCGACGCAAGTCGCGATGGCGACCCGGGCACCTGATCGCGACTTGCGTCGCTCCTACAGGGGCCAAACCCGGATCAAGAGCTCGCGGCTGAAGCCGCTCCTACGACAGCATGCATCAAGGTCAGAATGGTTTTGCGACCACCAGGTAGACAATCGCCACCAGCAACGCCACCGGGACCTCGTTGAACCAGCGCAAGGTGGTCGAAGATGGCAGCGCACGTCCGCGATCCACGCCCTTGAGCCAGCGACCGGCAATGATGTAGTACGCCAGCAACAATGCCACCAGCAGCAACTTGACGTGCAGCCAGCCACCACTGATGTGGAAATGCATCCACAACGCCAGGCCCGCCAACAACGCAAACCCGAACATCATGTGCCCGAAGCGATACAGCCTGCGCCCCATCAGTACCAGCCGTGCCCGCACTGCACGCTCCCCGGCTGCCTGCCCGTCGCCGGCCTCGGCCAGGTTCACCAGGATGCGTGGCAGGTAGAACACGCACGCCATCCATGCGATCACGAAAACAACATGGGCGGTCTTGGTCCAGAAATAGGCCATCTGCCAGCTCGGTGCGAATGTGGATGCGATGATACGCGTCCAACGACCGCCCGCTGACATCGCCCCGGAACGCATGCGCAAGACCGCCACAGGCAAGACCTACGATCGTGATTACTTCGACCACTGGTACCGTCGACAGGACATCGGCGGCCCACAGCGCTTGATGCGCAAGGTCGCGCTGGCCGTGGCCGTGGCCGAGTACCACCTGGAACGCCCGATCCGCAGCGTCCTCGACATCGGCTGCGGCGAAGGTGCATGGCGTGCGCCCCTGCTCAAGCTCAGGCCCAGCTTGCGCTACCTGGGGTTCGATGCCAGCGACTACGCCGTCAGCCGTTATGGCCGTACCCGCAACCTGCATTTCGCGCGCTTTGGCGACTTCGGCCAGCTGCGCCCCTGCCCACCCGTCGACCTGCTCGTCTGCAGCGACGTGCTGCATTACCTGTCCGCGCGCGAACTTGATCGAGGCCTGCCTGGCCTGGCCGAATTATGTGGCGGGGTTGCCTTTTTGGAGACCTTTGCACGCGGGGACGGCGCCGAGGGCGACGAGCACGAGTTCAGGACGCGTCCGGCGCGGTTTTATCGGCAGCGGTTCGAGGCAAACGGATTTGGCATGCTGGGCTCGCACTGCTGGCTGGCGCCCGCCCTGGCGGGAACGACCTCGGCATTGGAATTGCCTGGCTGAGTCCCGGCCAACGCCTTGGCGCGATCATGCCGGCGTTTCACGGCGGCCGTTCACGGCAACCCATATGCGCACTTGCCCGCGCCCGCGATCGCCGTGCCCATGCTGATCCGTCCGCCCTGTCGCCATGCTCGAGCGATACCGGCTCTGGTCGATATGACGTAAGCAGTGGGCCAGCAAGCCCGGAGAGCCTCGCAGGACACGTAAATCCAGCAGGCAGCTTGTCCACGTATCCTCCCACGCCGCATCAGGTATGCTGCAGCGCAGCACCAAACCGCCCGTCCGGGCCAGGGGATTGAGATTGCTTTACCAGATGCATGAATTCTGGCGTGCGGGAATGACGCCAATGACGTATTGGGCCGATGCCAGCGCGCGCATGCTGTCGGCGCCCGACAGCGTGTTTTCCTCCCTGCCCGGCGCCTCCCGCGCCGCAGCTGGCTGCGAGTTGCTGTTCCGGGCTGGCAAGGATTACGAGAAACCCGAGTTCGACATCCACCAGGTAGAGATCGACGGGCACACCTGTCCGGTCATCGAACAGGAGTCGCTGCTCAAGCCCTTCTGCCGACTGCTGCGCTTCAAGCGCTACAGCGACGATTCGACCACGGTGGACGGGCTCAAGGACGACCCGACGGTGCTGGTGGTCGCCCCGTTGTCCGGCCACCACGCCACGCTGCTGCGCGACACCGTGCGCACGTTGCTCGCCGACCACAAGGTCTACGTCACCGACTGGGTCGATGCGCGCATGGTGCCGGCCGACATGGGCACGTTTTCGCTGGACGACTACGTCGCGTACATCGAGGACTTCATACGACACATCGGTGCCGACAACCTGCACGTGATCAGCGTCTGCCAGCCGACGGTACCGGTGCTGGGTGCGGTCTCGCTGATGGCGGCGCGCGGTGAAGCCACTCCACGATCGCTGTTGATGATGGGCGGCCCGACCGACACCCGCGAATCACCGACGGCCGTCAACACCCTCGCCACGCAGAAACCGCTGTGGTGGTTCGAGAACACGGTCATCCACACAGTCCCGAGCAATTACCCTGGCAGCGGACGACGCGTGTATCCGGGCTTCCTGCAGCACGCCGGCTTTGTATCGATGAACCCGGAAAGGCACATGATGTCGCACTGGGATTTCTACCAGGACCTGGTCAAGGGCGACCTGGACGACGCCGCCTCGCATCGCCGGTTCTACGACGAATACAACGCCGTGCTGGACATGCCCGCGCGCTACTACCTGGACACCATCCGCGTCGTGTTCCAGGAGCACCTGCTGCCGCGCGGCCTGTGGGACGTTGCCGGTGAGCGCGTGGATCCGTCCGCCATCCGCGACACCGCGATCATGACAGTGGAAGGCGAGCTGGACGACATCTCCGGCGAAGGCCAGACCCGCGCTGCGCATGCGCTATGCAGCAACGTCGCCGAGTCGGACCGGCTGCACTACATCGTCGAAGGCGCCGGCCACTACGGCATCTTCAGTGGCCGCCGCTGGCGCACGCAGGTCTACCCGCAGGTACGCGACTTCATCGCCAGCCATGCCGCAAAGTCCAAGGCGAGCAAGTCCAAGGCAAAGGCGCGTCCCAAAATGTAGGAGCGCCTTCAGGCGCGAGATCTTGATCTTGATGCTTCCTGCTTTCTTGATCGTGAACTTTCTTGGTCTTGCCCTTTGTAGGAGCGACGCAAGTCGCGATCAGATATCCGGGTTCCCTGGTCGCGACTTACCGGTGGCGGCATGCCGCCACCACTCCTGCAAAAGCTTGCAACTCCGGCTGCTGGACGCGATCAAGCAGCCGATTTGACCAGCATGTGCTTGGCAAACTGCCCATGCACCCTGCCCACGCCGCGTGCCAGGTGCAGCGTCGCAAACAGCAGCACAACGCCCGAGGCAAACAGCAACGGTAGCTGCCACCACAGGTTGACTGCGTTGTCGAACCACCAGTTGCCGACAAACCAGTTGTTGTCGACGTATCCGATCAATACCAGCAGTGGCGAGGCGATGAATGACAACGACACGCTCAACAGTGTCGTCACCACGGTGAAGTACACGATCCCCAAGGGCAGCATCAGCACGAAGTACAACTGTGTCGACCACGTGCGCGGATCGGTGAACATGTCCGCAATCCGCTGCAGCCAAGGCTTGTCTCGCGCGCCATACAACGGGCGCCTGGGCATGCGTTCGCCCAACATGACCTCCACGATCCGCCCCTCGACCAGCGACAGCACCCGCACCGAGCCGAAATACAGGATCACGAAAGGGATGCCGATGATCAGCACGGCCAGGCCCAGCGACATCGACAGTCCGGTCACGACCCAGGTGAAGTAGAAGATGCCCGTCGCCATCGCCAGCAACATGTAGAACAGCGAAGCGTAGGTACGCGCATCGGCGATGACGCCGAAGAACCGGCCCACGGCCGAAGTGCGCGACGGCGGTGGTGGTGCGCGCAACGCCGTCTGCACACGGGTCTCGGTGTCGCGATAGATGTCGGCGACTTCTTCCGGTGCGCCGTAGCTGGAGGCGACCGAGGCGATCACTTGGCCTTCGTCCTTGCCGGGGTTTGCGGCCAGCTCCGAACGCAGGTATTCCTCGGCGTCGTAGAGCGCATCCTGCACCAGCGCCGGATCGGCGCCGGCCAGGGCCATGCGCAGCTGTGCCAGGTATGCGGGAATGGTGGTCGGCAGTGGCGTTTTCGAGTGCGCGGCGTTCATGCGGTAAGCCCCTTCAGGACGGAATCAACGGAATCGCGGGTGGCTCTCCAGGCGGCGATCCACTCGTGCAGCACCGCCTCCCCGGCGGCTGTGATGCGGTAATAGCGGCGTGGCGGCCCTGACATCGAGGGCTCGACGAAGCTGTCCAGCACGCCGGCGGCCTGCAAGCTGCGCAGCACCGGGTACAGCGCGCTCTGCTTGCCGGCCAGCACCCCTTTGCCCACCTGCTCCAGCCGCTTGGCGATCTGGTAGCCGTACATCGGCTCGGGCGCGGCCGCGAGCACCGCCAGCAGGGCCAGCGACACGGTGCCGGCGCTGAGCTCTTTCTGGAACTTGCGCAGCTGCTGCTCGAGCAGGGCCGTGTCGTCGGTACCGTGCGCTGGCAGGGATGGGGATGTGGCCATGGCGACCTCCACTAGGTTGAACCAGATACTACTATCACCTTGCGTATAGTGAATATGCCAGTAGTCATGCAGGACGCGGTCACGGCTCCTGCCTCAACGCTCCCCATGCTGCGTCGCATCGCGCCAGACCGTCGTTCCCGCGTAGTCGGAAAGCCAAGGAGGCTGGCCGGTAATGTTGCCAACCGGCGGCGCAATGCCTATCAATCCGTGCCTGCGCAGGGATGACGTGTCGAATGCGAACCGCCTGGCCCCCGGGCCCGTCCCCACGCACGGCAACGCCATCTGCCGACGTTTACACTCCAGCTTCTCCCACCAGGAAGCCGCCGATGCGTACCGCCCTGCTCACCGCCTGCCTGCTCGCTGCTTGGACTCCCATGCTGGCCTGCGCAGCGGATGCCCAATCCGGTGCCGGCAAACCCAAGTCGATGCAGGACCTGCTTGATGCCTCCAAGCCATCGGACTGGCGCATGCTGGACCCTGCCGACACGTTGTACATGCAGGTCCCGGGTGGCCGCGTGGTGATCGAACTCGCGCCCGACTTCGCACCGGCACATGTCGCCAATATCAAGACGCTTGCGCACGAGCATTACTGGGATGGCTTGAGCATCTACCGCTCACAGGACAACTTCGTGGTCCAGTTTGGCGACCCGACCGAGGACGAGGCAAAGCGCAAGTCGCTGGGTAGCGCAAGAGCGCACCTGCCAGCCGAGTTCACCCGCGAGTCGGCCGGCCTGGACTTCACGCAGCTGCCCGACAGCGATGGCTGGGCATCGCAGGTCGGCTTTGTCGATGGGTTCCCGGTGGGTCGCGACAGCCAATCCGGCCAGACGTGGCTCGCGCACTGCTACGGCACGTTGGGCGCCGGGCGCGATGTCGCCGCGGATTCGAGCAACGGCAGCGAGCTGTATGTCGTCGACGGCCAGTCGCCGCGCCAGCTGGATCGCAACATCACCGTGGTCGGACGCGTGGTCCAGGGCATGGAACTGCTGAGCGTGCTGCCACGCGGTCCGGAGCCCATGGGGTTCTATGCCGATGACACGCAACGCACCACGATCGAGTCGATCGCCCTGGCCAGTGATGTCCCTGAAGCGCAGCGTACGCCACTGCAGCTGCTGCGCACCGACACGCCGTTGTTTGCGCAGGTCGTCGAATCGCGTCGCAATCGCCGCGACAGCTGGTACAAGGTGCCCGCTGGCCATATCGACCTGTGCAACGTGCCACTGCCGGTACGCGCGCCACCATCGCAAGCCGCCGCGGAATAGTGTCGACGCGCGGACCGACATCGTCTCGCGCACAGACGGACTTGAGGGACACGATCGTCACGCTGGCTTGGCCGTCGGCTGCCTAGGCTTGCGGTACCCCCATGACGAGAATCCTGCGATGTCGATCCTACGTATCCGCCTGACCGGAAGTGACAACGACGCCCGTGCCGTGATCAACCTGCTGCAGAGCCTGGATGGGATCGAGCACGTCGAGGAAGTCGCCGACCTGATGACCCACATGGACGATCCGGACTCCAGCTCGGCCGGACTGCCTGACGACCAGGGGCCGGGCACGCACAAGATCGAGATCGAAGCCGGCAACGCCTCCACCGAGCGCAAAGTGCGCGAAGCCATCGAGGCGCTGGCGTTCGACCTGGATGCGATGGTGGAGTTCGAACAACGCGAACAATAAAAACACGCTCTGAGCGCGGATCCGTGCCTTTGTAGGAGCGGCTTCAGCCGCGAGCTCTTTGCTCGCACGTCGAAAAAAATCACTGGCCGTGATTCCTGCTGGGTCGCCAGATGATTTACGCACGGGTCTACATGACGCGCAGCAACATCACGTCGAGCAGCATCAACAGCTCGCGCCTGAAGGCGCTCCTACAAAATCGTCAAGACGCCTGCATGACGGCCACGCAACGCCTTACAAGCTCGCGCCGTCCACCTGCCTGATCGCCAACGTAGACAAGTCCAGGTCCGGCAAGCAGCGCACATTGACGGCCGCCATCATGGCGCCCGTCTTGGGATGCGCGCCTTCACTGAACGGGGCGATGCCGCAGGTCGGACAAAAGTGGTGCGCAATGCGCTGCTTGTCGAACCGGTAGGTGCCGTATTCGCCTTCGCCGCGGGTCAGCGTCAACGCATCGCGCGGGAAGAACGCCAGCAGCCCCCCACGGCGGCGACACATCGAGCAGTTGCAATCCATCGCTTCGGTCACGTCGCCGTCCAGCGTGAAGGCGATGCGACCACAGTGGCAGCTTCCCGAGTGGGTCATGCCGATCTCCCAGTAACAATGCGGCCGGACAACGACAAGTGGGTCGACCCCGGACCATAGCGCGTCGATCCCTGCCCCGCACCCCCCTTTAGTCCTGATTGTGATGCCGCCCGGCATCGCGCATGCTTGGGGTTTCGTGTCTCCTGGGGAAAACCCGATGTTGCGCATGCTCCTGCTAACGGCCCTGGCGGCCGGACTGCCCTTGTCCGCGATGGCTGCTACGACGCCTGCCACCGCGCCAGCCCAATCCCAATCGGCACAAGCCCAGCCGCGCCAGGCCGGGCCATCGCAGGCCGGGCCATTGCAAGCCGGCAGCTGTGCCGCGATTCCGCTGGCAGCGCCCGATGCCGCCGGCGTCCGCACGCCCAGTGCGCCCGATGCCTGGGGCGGGCCACGCACTGGCAATGAGGCCACGCTGTCCAACCGCGTCGTCAAATACGACATCGACGCGACCCTGGACCCGGTCAAGCACACCATCACCGGCCATCAGAAACTGACCTGGCGCAACCGCAGCGCGCAGCCGGTCTGCACGATCTACCTGCACATGTACCTCAATGGATTCGAGGGGCCCGGCAGCACCTTCATGACCGAACTGCGCGACGGCAACGACAAGTTCCGCAGCGGCGTCGATACCAAGGATGGGCAGTGGGGCTACATCAAGCTCAACAAGGTCGCCCAGGGCGGCGCGCCGGTGAAGTGGACGTTCGTCCAGCCCGACAACGGCCCCAGGACCGACCGCAGCGTGGTCCGTTTCGACCTGCCGCAACCCGTCGCACCCGGCGCCAGCACCACGTTGGACATCGGCTTCTTCGACCAGCTGCCGCGCGTGGTGGCACGGACCGGCTATTACGGCAGCTTCCACCTGGTCGGGCAATGGTTCCCCAAGATCGGCGTGCTCGAGCTGCCGGGTGAGCGTGGTGCCACCGCGCCGCGCTGGAACACCCACGAGTTCCACGCCCACAGTGAGTTCTACGCCGACTACGGTCTGTACGACGTCCGCATCACGGTGCCCAAGGGCTACACCGTTGGCGCCACCGGTGAAGAGACCGGCGCACCGGTCGAGAACAACGGCAAGGTCACGCACCGCTTCGTCCAGGGTGACGTGCATGACTTCGCATGGACGGCGGACAAGCGCTATGCCAAGCCTCTGGTCGGCTATTACGAAGGTGCCGGCAGCCCCAAGGTGACCGTACGCGTGCTGTATACGCCCGAGTACGAAAACAACGCCGAGCCAGTGCTCAAGGCGACGATCGATTCGCTGCGCTTCTTCTCGCAGACCCTGGGCCCCTACCCATACAAGACCGTGACCGCGGTGATCCCGCCTTACCGTGCCGGCGAGGCGGGTGGCATGGAATACCCGACGTTTTTCACCGCGTCCAGCTACGACAGCGCCGAGCCGGGAACCTTGACGGGCGACCTGCTCGACTTCGTCACCATCCATGAATTCGGACATGGCTACTTCTACGGCCTGCTGGGCTCCAACGAGTTCGAGGAGCCCATGCTCGACGAAGGCCTCAACGAGTACTGGGACCAGCGCATGCTGCGCTCGGAAAAGCGCGATATCCACCTGACCATGCCGTGGCTCAAGAAGCTCGGCATCGACCTCAAGATGCCCGTGTTCGACTACGAGCGCCTGGGCGCGATGAACGCCACCCCCGCCGACCCATTGGGCGCCAACTCATGGGATCGCATGTCCGGCGGCAGCTACGGCACGGTGTACTCCCGCACCGCGACCATGATGCATGACCTGGAAGCACGCGTCGGCACCCCGGCACTCGAGCGCGCCTTCAAACTGTATTACGCGCGCTGGAAGTTCCGCCACCCGAGCGTGGCAGACCTGGAGCAGGCACTGATCGAAGGCACCGGCCAACGCGAGGCGGTCGAGCAGATCTTCGCCCAGCAGGTGTATGGCGTCGGCAAGGTCGATGACAGCATTTCCGCGTTCAGCAGCAACGAAGTGCTGCCGCAGCCCGGTTACGTGCAGCAAAAAGGCAAGCGCGTCGAGCTGACCAGCGACGATATCGACAAAGCCATCAGCGACAAGCGCAAGGCGTGGGAAAAAGCGCATCCCAAGGCGAAGCCAGGCCAAGGGCCGTTCCAGTACCGCACCAACGTGCTGGTGCGCCGAGCCGGCGCCGACATACCGCAGACCGTGCTGGTCAAGTTTGCCGATGGCAGCAGCAAGACCGCGCATTTCAGCGGCGGCAAACCCTGGCAGCGATTCGTCTGGACGACCGACAGCAAGGCGGTCTCGGTGCAACTGGATCCCGAGAAGAAATCAAACCTGGACAAGAGCATCCTGGACAACACCCGCACGCTCAAGCCCGACAAATCGGTGGCGCGCCGCATCGGCGGGCAGATCTCCACGCTGCTCCAGACCATCTATTCGATCCTGGTGACCCTATGAACGCACATGAGAAGCACGCCCAACCCACGCACGGCGTCGCACGCCGCAGTGGCTTTGCCGCCTTGATGACCGCCCTGGTGTCGGCAATGCAGTGGCGCCTGCTGCTGCTCTGGATCCTGGCGACGTTGCTTCCGACCTGGCTGGCGACAGCGCCCCTGGGCAGTGCACTGCAGGCGCAGTTCGGCAACTCGATCCATGCCGGTGACATCGCCGCCGGCCGCGACCTGCCCCTGCTGATCCAGGGGATGATGAAAGTCGGCGAGCAGGCCTCGCCGATCATGGCCGCCACGGTCACCGCCAGCATCGTGATGCTGCTGCTGTCGCCCTGGCTGACCGGCATGATCGTGGCGTCACTGCGCGCCAGGCGCCGGCTCGGCTTTGGTGAACTGATCCATGGCGGCCTGGGCGAATATTGGCGCATGCTTCGGATGCTGGTCTGGTCGCTGATCCCGCTGGGCATTGCAATTGGCATCGGCGCCGCCGCGATGGGCGCGGCCGACAAGGCCACCGAGGACGCGATCCTGTCTTCCGATGTCCAGGCCACCACGCGCATCGCGCTATGGCTCGCCGTCATCGTCTTCATGATCGCCCATGCCAGTGTCGAAGCCGGCCGTGGCTGGCTTGGCGCCGATAGCAGCCTGCGTTCGGTGATCCGTGCATGGTGGCGCGGCCTGAAGCTGTTGCTGCGCCGTCCGATTGCAACCCTGGGCGTTTACCTTGGCAGCATCATCGTCGGCTTTGGCCTGGCGCTGCTGCTGTCATGGCTGCGCTTGAACGTGGACGGCGTCGGCATGACTGCGCTGGTGCTTTCGTTCCTGGTGACCCAGGCGATGGTGGCCGCGTTGGCCTGGGGCAAGATCGTCCGCCTGCATGGTCTGTCCGACCTGGCTGGCAATGCCCTTGCACGCCAGGTTGTACGCCAACCCGTCGCACGTACCCAGCCTGTTGCCGCCCCCGTCGAACCGGCGGCGGCCACGACCTGACCGCACGGACGGCGAACATGGCATGAGAGCAAAGCCATGTTCCATCCGGACGGGGGTTGCTTCCCGGGAATTGACGATGCCGATCAAGCGCCCCCGCCACACCACGGCATTGCTCCTCGCCGCCAGCGCACTGTCCGTCGTGCTGGCGGCGTGCGATGCATCCTCGCCAGGTACGGCGCAGGCCGCTGATACATCGCCAACGATCGCAGGCACGCAATCCCCAGCCGACAACCGGGACGATGCTGCTTTCGCCGCCCTGTCCCGGCGCGCACTGGATGGTTGGCTGCGGTTGCAGCCGGTCTGGGCGACACAGATCGGTGCACATCGTTACGACAGCGCCCTGGATGACCTCAGCGCAAAAGGTCGCAGGGCACTGGTTGATTTCGACCAATCGATCCTGTCCGACCTCGATGCGCTGGACACCAGCAAGCTCTCGCGCGAAAACCAGGTCGATGCCGCGACCCTGCGCAACCACCTGCAATCCGACATCTGGAGCAACGACACTCTGCAAAGCTGGGCCTGGGATCCACAGGTCTACAGCGGCTTGGCAGGTAGCGCGATCTACGGCCTGATGGCGCGCGACTTTGCACCCATGCCACAGCGGCTCAAGAGCGCCACTGCCCGCATGGAGCAGATCCCGACGCTGTACGCGCAGATGCGCGCCAACCTCGATCCGGCCCGGGTGCCCAGGGTGCACGCCCAGACCGTGTCCAGACAAAACGTCGGCATCTTGAGCCTGATCGATACTTTCATCACCCCCAATGCCGACCAGCTGCAGGGTGCTGAACGTGACCGCCTCGATGCCGCGGTCGCCAACCTGCGCAAGGCGGTCGACGACCAGCAGGCATGGCTGGACAAGACGCTGGTGCCCAATGCGCAGGGTGACTTCCGCATCGGTGAAAAGCTCTACGACCGCAAGCTGCAGCTATCGCTGGATTCATCGTTGTCGCGCACCGAGATCAAGCAGCGCGCCGAAGCCGAGATCGAGCGCGTGCGCAGCCGCATGTACGGCATCGCCCGCAAGGTGCTGGCTGGCAAGCCCGGCTCACCCGCAGCCACCGACATGCCTGATGCACCCAGCGATGCGCAGCAACAAAAAGCGATAGAGGCAGCGCTTGAACTCGCCTACGCCGAGCGGCCTGCCCGCGACAAGGTCGTGGATTCTGCAAAAAGCGCGCTTGCCGAAGCCACCGCCTTTGTCCGTGCCAAGGACCTGGTCACGGTGCCCGACGATCCGGTCAAGGTCATCCTGATGCCGGAATTCCAGCGCGGCGTCGCGGTTGCCTATTGCGACTCTCCCGGGCCACTGGACAAGGGACTGGACACCTATTTTGCGATCTCGCCGATCCCCGACGAGTGGACCGACGCGCAGAGCGGCTCGTTCCTGCGCGAATACAACACGCGGATGATCCACCTGCTGGCCATCCATGAAGCGATGCCGGGACATTACCTGGAGGGCGTCCATTCGGCACGATTCCCTTCAACCTTGCGCGCCGTGTTGCGCTCGGGCCTGTTTGCCGAAGGCTGGGCGGTCTACACCGAACACATGATGGCCGATGCCGGTTACATGGACGGCGATCCGCTGTTCCGGCTGGTGCAACTCAAGTTCTACCTGCGCACCGTCGCCAACGCGATACTCGACCAGGGTGTCCACGTCGATGGCTGGAGCCGCGAACGGGCCATGCACCTGATGGTCCACGACACATTCCAGCAGGAGCGCGAGGCGTCCGGCAAATGGGTACGCGCGCAGCTGACCAGCGCGCAGTTGCCGACCTACTTTGTTGGTGTGCAGGAGCAGTTGGACCTGCGTGATGCCATGCAAAGCAAGCTGGGCGACAAGTTCGACGCGAAGGCCTATCACGACCAGGTACTGTCCCATGGCGCGCCAGCGACGCGCTACGTGCGGGAGTTGATGCTGGAAAAGCCGATCCTCTGACACGGGCCCACTGGTTTAACCCCTCCTACACGCGCGGTACGCTAGTTTCCACGCGAGGCGCGAACATCGACGTCGCCAGCTGAATCGACCCTCGATTGGCGAGGAGGCGGTTCCCCTGCATGCCACTCAAGGATGCTCATCAACGGAGAGATCAAGTGCTGCCTGTCGACGCCAGGACATGCGGGGTCGTTTCTTGAGCCCGCAAGCAAGAACCGGAAAACCCTCCAAGCCTACACCTCCGGCAACCGCGTCCGGGACCGGGTCGGGAGAGTTCGAGCTCGACCTGATGGACGCGGGTAGCGTCCCTGCGCTGGCCGACCTGCTGCTGGCGCGCTTGCAGGAGGGCCCTGGGCGACCCGTCGCCCTGGCCTGGTCGTCGGAATGGCCACGCGATATCACGTTTTCGCCTGCATCGGCCGACAGCCCGGAGCACCTTGATCGGGCACGCGCCGCACTCGCGCGAGTTCGTGCAAACGCAGCGGCCACGGACAGCAATGGCAATGGCAACCAGGACGTGGTGCTGTGTGATAACGACAAGGGCGCCGTCGCGGTCCTGTTGCGCGAAAGCCTGCGGGCCGGTGAAACAGCCAGACCAACGCCTTGCCTGGACCTGGTCCGGTGCTGCCTGTCTTCGCTGCTGACAATCGAAGGCCTCAACGCCACGATCGCCCGACTGGAAAAAACGGAAAAACTGCAGAGGGCCTTGTTCGCGATCGCAGACATTGCCGGATCCAGCCTCGACATGCCGACCATGTTGCAGGGACTGCACCGCATCGTTGCGGACCTGATGTATGCCGAAAACCTGTACATCGCGCAATACGACGCGGCCACGGACAGCATCCGCTTCATTTATTTCGCGGATACCGAGGAAACCATGGCTCCCGGGCCCGATGAGCAGGTGCCGCTGGACCAGATCACGCAGGGGCCGACCTGGTGGCTGATCCGCCAAGGCCAACCCCTGCGTGGCAGCGAAGCCGAGCTCAAGACACAGGTGCCCGGGGTGTTGTCGTCACACGGTGCCGACAGCGTCGATTTCCTTGGCGTCCCGATGCTGCGCGATGGCAAGCCCGAGGGCGTGCTGGTGGTCCAGAGCTACGTCAAGGGCGTGAGCTACACGGCCGACGACCAGGCACTGCTCGCATTCGTCGCCGAGCACATCCTGACGGCACTGGAGCGCAAGTACGGCCGAGGCGAGCTCGAGCAGGGAGTCGAGGAACGTACCCGGCAGCTCGAGGAGGCCAACCGCAACCTGCTGCGCGAAGTCGCCGAACGCGAGCGCAGCGAGAAGTTGCAGGTGGCGCTGTACCAGATCGCCATGGTGGCGGGCACCGACCAGACCGAACACGCGTTCCTGGCACGGATCCACGCCATCATCAAGCAGCTGCTCAACGCCGAGAACTTCTTCGTCGCCATGCTGGGGCAGGACGGCAACCGGATCGACTACCCTTATGTCGTTGATGAGCGCGAGACCAACTGGGACTCGCGGCCACTCAGCCGCGGGCTGACCGAGTACGTCATGTCCTGCAGGGAGCCCGTGATCGTCGATCGCGCCGGGATCGAGGAGCTCGCCGAAGCTGGCAGGATCGACCCGGTCGATGTCGGCGAGATCGCATCGTGGTGGCTTGGCGTACCACTGACCGTTGGCGAGCACACCATCGGCGCGATTGCTGTGCAGAGCTATACCAGCGGCATCAGCTACGACGAAAACGATGCCGGACTGCTTGCATTCGTCGGAAACCAACTGGCCAGCAGCCTCCAGCGCAGGCGCGAAGTAAGCGAACGCGAGCGACGCGAGCACCTGCAATCGGCCCTGTACCAGATCGCCGCGCTGGCAGCTTCGGACGAGAGCTCCGAGGCCTTTTACAGCCATGTGCACGCCATCATCTCGGAGTTGCTCGAGGCCAGGAACTTCTACCTGGCGCTGCTCTCCGGGGACGGGTCCATGCTCGAATTCAATTATTACGTCGACGAGCAGGAAACCAAGCCAATGCCACGGCCGCTGGGCCATGGCCTGTCCGAATACGTACTGCGCCGCGGCCAAACCGAATTGATTGATGTAAAACGCATCGAACAACTTGCCGCTCAAGGCGAGATCGATCAGGCGATGAGTTCCAGTTCAAACGCCCAATCGTGGCTGGGTTCGCCACTGGTCAGTGGCAACGTGACCATCGGCCTGGTCGCCGTCCAGAGTTACGACCCGGATGCGTACGATGCCGGTGATGCCGAATTGTTGAATTTCGTGGCATCCCAGCTTGCCAACAGCCTGCAGCGGCGACGCCACGCCGAAGCGTTGCGGCAGGCCAACCTGCAGCTCGAGGAACGGGTGCAGGACCGGACCCGCGAACTGGTCCAGGAAATCACCGTACGCGAGCAGATCCAGGCCCAGCTCAAGCACCAGGTCATGCACGATGCGCTAACCGGGCTGCCCAACCGCGTCTACCTGCGCGACCGGCTCCAGCGCGCGATCGCCGGACTCAAGCGACGCCCCGACAAGACCTTCGCGCTGCTGTACCTGGATGTCGACCGCTTCAAGGTGATCAATGACAGTCTCGGCCACCTTGCCGGCGACGAGGTGTTGCAGGAGGTCTCGCGGCGATTGCAGCATTGCATCCGGGAGCCGGATGTCGTGGCACGCTTGTCCGGTGACGAATTCGCCGTGCTGCTGCTGGACGGCGTCCAGCCCAAGACGGCGCGAATGGTCGCACAACGCATCCTCAATTCGCTGCAGCAGCCGATGTCGATCGGTGGCCGGGAGCTGCAGAGCTCAGCCAGTATCGGCATCGCGATCGGCGAGCCGCGCCATGACACCACGGATGCCCTGCTGCAGGATGCCGATACCGCGCTGTACCGGGCCAAGAGTGCCGGTCGCCGCCGTTACGTCCTGTTCGACGAATCGCTGCAACGTGCCGCACTGGATGTGCTGGGCATGGAGCAGGAATTGCGCGTCGCGCTCGCGCAGGAGCAATTCGAACCATACTTCCAGCCCCTGGTGCGGCTGTCCGACGGCGCATTGGTCGGTTATGAAGCGCTGGTACGCTGGAACCATCCCCACCGCGGCGTGCTGGCACCGGGTGAGTTCCTGCCCATCGCCGAGGAATGCGGCCTGGTCGAGGCGATCGACTGGCAGATGTACCGGCTGACCTGCATCGCCGGGCGTCCCTTGGCGCAGCAGGGCGCGTACATCACCATCAACGTCTCGCCCCGCCACTTCCAGGGTGACGATCTCGATACACGGTTGCTGGCCCTGACCGCCGAGACCGGCTTTGACCCGGAGCGACTGCGGGTCGAGGTAACCGAAGGCACGCTGCTTGATGACCCGGAAGCAGCGACTATGGTCCTGCAACGCCTGCGCGACGCGGGCATCGTGGCGGCGCTGGACGATTTTGGCACCGGGTACTCCTCGCTCGGATACCTCCATCGCTTTCCATTGCAGATGCTCAAGATCGACCGCTCCTTCGTGGAGCCCCTGGGCGACGATTCCGCCCCGCGCAGCACGGCCGTGGTCGGCGCGATCCTGGCGCTGGGCAAATCGCTGGGACTGGACGTCGTCGCCGAGGGGATCGAGACGACCGCCCAGCATGAAGCCGTGTACCGGATGGGTTGCGTCTACGGACAGGGGTATCTTTTCGGTCGGCCGCAACCCGCGACACACTGGCTGCAGCGCAACGCCTGAGCCATCAGCCATCAGCCATCGCGTCGCGGTGCGCGGTGCGCGGTGCGCGGTGCGCGGCACGGACAGCACGACCGGCAGCCGATGGGCAGCCAACAACCATTTCTTCCTGCTCGCCGCCGCCCGCGCTGCGCCTGGTGACCGCGTCCAGCACTGATGCACGGCGTGATGCCAGGCACGTCATCGCAAAAGAAGATGTCAAGCCACACCGCCGCCTGCAACTTGCGGATAATGTGCGCATGTCGCCCCCGCCCGCCCCGATGTCCGACAGCCGCAAGGCTTTCCTGCAGATCCACTTCTGCGTCCTGCTGTGGGGTTTCACCGCCATCATTGGCAAGCTGATCACACTGCCTGCGTTGCCGCTGGTGTGGTGGCGGATGCTGGTCGTGGTCGCTGCACTGGCCTGCGTGCCCCGGGTCTGGCGCGGCGTACGCGCGATGTCGACCAAGGTCATCCTGGCGTATGCCGGGATCGGCGTGCTGGTGGCATTGCACTGGTTGACCTTCTACGGCGCCATCAAGCTGGCCAACGCCTCGGTCGGCGCGACCAGCGTTGCGATGGCGTCGGTATTCACGGCATTGATCGAACCCAAGCTCGCACGACGCAGGTTTTCCGGACGCGAACTACTGCTGGGCATGGCGACGCTGCCAGGCGTCGCACTGGTGGTTGGCGGTGTACCGTCAGGCATGCGGATCGGGATTGCAGTCGGCATCCTCTCGGCAGTCTTCGTGGCGCTGTTCGGCTCACTCAACAAGCGCATGGTCGAGCGTGGCGACCCGCTGACCGTGACTGCGCTGGAACTGGGCGCCGGCACGCTGGCACTGACCGTGCTCGCGCCGGTGATGCCGATGCTGTTCCCCGCATTCGCCGGCAAGCTGTTGGTGTTGCCAAGCCTGCACGACAGCCTGTACCTGTTGCTGTTGTCGCTGGTCTGCACCCTGTTCCCGTTTGCGTTGTCGCTGGTGGCGCTACGGCACATGACGGCATTCGCCGCGCAACTTGCAGTCAACCTGGAGCCGGTCTACGCCATCGTGCTGGCGATCCTGTTGCTGGGCGAGCAGCACGAGCTGACCCTGCGCTTCTATGCCGGCGTGGCCATCATCCTGGGTGCGGTGCTGGCGTACCCGTTGATGCAGCGTCCGCGCAAGCTACGGCATCCGGAAGTGTTGGGGACGTCTGAAGCCAAGGGTATCGCCGAGTAGCGCTTCCCTGTCTGCCCAAGCCGTTGCGGGGATCAAGAGGAGTGCTCGCGGGCCACTGGCTCGCGCGATGACGAACGCCCGGGTGCCGTGGGGTGAAGACCGGACGCGAAGCGCCGCGCGCATGGGCCGGGGGCCACCCAGGCGATCCTCCCATCCAATCACCTGGCTGCCCTGGGCACGCTCTTCCAGTGACTCCCCGCATCACCGCAGGCCCCCCGTTGCATCGCAACCCGCCTTTCATGGCACGCTTACGCCTTCGCCAACGGACCTGCGCATGTACCTGGAGCACTACGGCCTGACTGAACCGCCGTTCTCGATCACCCCGGATCCGCGCTTCGTGTTTCTCAGCGAGCGCCACCGGGAGGCGCTCGCGCACCTGCTGTTTGGGATCGACAAGGGCGGCGGCGGCGGCTTCGTACAGCTCACCGGGGAGGTCGGCACCGGCAAGACCACGTTGTGCAGGCTACTGCTCGAGCAATTGCCGGAAAACGCCCGCGCCGCCCTGGTCCTGAACCCGCGGCAATCCCCGGTCGAACTGCTGGAAACGACCTGCGAAGAACTGCACATCGACATCGAAGCAAAGCGTGGCAGCACCAAGTCCCTGGTCGACGCCCTCAATACCTACCTGCTGGAGGCCTACTCCCAGGGCCTTCGCGTCGTGCTGATCATCGACGAGGCCCAGGACCTGTCGATCGAGGCGCTGGAGCAGGTACGCCTGCTGACCAACCTGGAAACCGACACCCAGAAATTGCTACAGGTGCTCCTGCTCGGGCAACCGGAACTGCGCGACATGCTGGACCGCGACGACCTGCGCCAGCTCGCGCAGCGGATCACCGCGCGCTTCCACCTGACGCCGCTGGATGCCGGCGAGACCGAGCGCTACCTGCGCCACCGTTACGCCATCGCTGGTGGCAGGCACCTGCCTTTCGACAACACCGCGATCCGCCGCCTCCACCAACGCTCCGGTGGCGTGCCGCGCCTGATCAACGTCATCGCCGAACGCAGCCTGCTGGCCGGCTACGCACGCGACCGCACCAGCATCGATGCCGCGCTCGTGGATGCAGCAGCAAGGGAATCGCTGCCCGCGCCGCGAGGTATCGCCACTGCGCGACTGCAGTCCCGTGCCGCAATGATCCTGCTCGGCATCGTCGCAATCGCCTGCGTGGTTGCCTACGCCATGCGCCCGGCCTGGACACCTGCCAACACAGCCGCTTTGGCTGGTACCGGAAATCCAACGTCGCCACCGCATCCGCAAGCCCTTCCAGCCGCCAGCACCGTCACCGTCAAGCCAGACACGCCAAGCCTGGATGCCACCACCCTGGACCTGTTCATTGCGGGTGGGGATGCCGCTGCCTTGCCCGCCTGGCAGGCACTGCTGTCCCAGTGGAATCTACCGACCGCCACCAATGACGTTGCCATCGCCGCACAGTGCGCAGCGGTGCTGGCGCCAGGTGTCTATTGCCTGCGCGCACATGGCGATCTCGACATGCTGGCTGCCATCGGGCGGCCCGCATTGCTTCGCCTGTACAGCGACCAGCACGACGGCTGGGTGGTGCTACTGGGCATCGATGCCAAGCATGCACGCCTGCGGTTGGGCAACTATGTCTACGACGTCCCACGCGTTGTCCTGCAGCAGGCCTGGCAGGGTGAATATGCCGTGCTGTGGCGCGCACCGGAGGCCGTCGTTGCCCCACTCGCCCCGGGCAGTGGCGGTCCGGCCGCGCAATGGCTGCAACGACACCTCCAAGCCGATCGTGATGCGCCTGCTGCAGCCACGGATGCTGCAACGACGTCGAGCGCACGCACGATCGATGCCGCGACCATCGCCGATGTACGTCGCTTCCAGTTGGCACACGGATTGGTCCCCGACGGCATCATCGGGCCCGGCACCGTGTTCGCACTCTCCGCGAACGACCCGGGTCCGCACCTGCTGCAGGACTTGCACTGACATGTCCCTGATCCTTGAAGCCCTGCGCAAGTCCGAAGCCGAACGCCGCCGGGGACAGGCACCCGACGTGCTGGCGGAGATGCCGGTGGTGCAACCGGCCGCGCGACGCACTGCGCCTGCCTGGCTCTGGTTGCTGCCATTGCTCCTCGTGCTGGTGGCCGCGCTGTGGTTCGTGCGAAACCGCGAAAAAACACTGCCCGGAACCACCCTCCCAGTGCCGACCCAACAGCCCGGGCGCGAGCAACCAGCCGAACCGGCATTGCCTGCGGTGCAACGCCTCGTCCCGCAACCCCAGGCTGCACAGGCACGAGCAGCACGCCCCATCGCCGAGGCACCATCGCCCCCACCCGTTGCAGATGCGCCACCAACCGCACCCGGCAAACACGCTGTACGGCACACCACACCAACAACCGCCATGCCGCCGGGCGCGATACCGCAGCCCGCCATCCCCCAAGATGCCCAGGCACGACCACTTGAGCCTCTTGCGACCAGGCAACCGGCTACCGCGCCGCCCGCCGACACGAACACCCCCCGCGTCGCATCGCTCTCCGACCTCACCACCAACCAACGCGAGTCGCTACCCCCGCTGAAGATCAGCATGCACCTGTGGAATGCCGATCCCGCACGACGTTTCGTGATCCTGGACGGCAACCGGGTCGTTGAAGGCGACCGCGTCGGTGATGCCGTGGTCAAGGACATCACCACCGATGGTGTCGTGATCGACTGGCACGGACAGCGGATCAAATTGCCGATCCGCTGAGCAACGGGTTGGCCAAGCAACGCCGCCGCGACCATCCAGGACATTCCGCAGATCCTCGCTGTCACATATCCAGCACGTGGCCCGGGTCAGCGCAGCGCACCCTGGAGGAGACTGCCCCGCGTGCGCTGCGCTTACCGGGGCTATCGCCCTGCATCACTCCATGGGGGCCAACGCACCGCTGGCCCAGGCTGAACCAGGCCTATCGAAAGCAGGCCCAAGACCTTTTCCTGGCGCAACACAACGCATCCGGCACCTCGCCTGTGACGTAACTTTCCTACACTTGCCAACGTAACCCTGGTCATGGATACGAAAACTCCTCTTGCTTCCTACGAGCCTGCTCCATACGTGCCTGCTCCATACGAGCACGTTCCGCACAAGCCCCCGGGCATGTCACGACGTGGATTCGTCCTGGCCTCTTCCGTCGCGCTGGCTGGCCTGGCCTTGGGCTGCAACCGCCGCAGCGAGGCCGCTGCGGCCCCGGCAGCCACGGATGCCCCGGCAGCAACCAGCGTCAGGATCGTCGAGTTCAGCAATGACGGCAGGCGCCTGAAAACCGTGATCGTCGACAAGGTGGTCAAATCCGATGCGGCCTGGCGCAGGCAATTGTCGCCGCAGTCCTATCAGGTCACCCGCCACGGCGGCACCGAGCGAGCCTTCAGCGGCCCATTGCTCGAAATCAAGGACAAGGGCGTCTATCGCTGCGTGTGCTGCGACACCGCACTGTATGACTCTGCGACCAAGTTCCATTCCGGTACGGGCTGGCCCAGCTTCTACCAACCGATCGCAAGGGAAAACGTGATCGAAGATGCCGATCGCACGTTCGGCATGCTGCGCACCGAAATCCGCTGCAAGCGTTGCGAGGCGCACCTGGGCCACGTCTTCAACGACGGTCCCAAGCCGACCGGCCTGCGGTATTGCATGAACTCGGCGGCACTGCACTTCACGCCCGCCACGGCAGCCTGACACACCCGTTTGGAGGACGCGCCGATGACGAGTTCCAGCCAGCGCCAATCATTGCTTGCCCTGGGCGTGGTTGCCGTGCTGGGTGCCTGCAGTTTCGCTGGCGCCCGCAGTAAACCGGTCACCCTGCCCGACCCGATCAACGACACGCCATTGCACGCCGGCAAGGACCAGGTCGCGGTCTTCGCAGGCGGTTGTTTCTGGGGTGTCGAGGCGGTGTTCGAACACGTCAAGGGCGTCAAGGAAGTCGTGTCCGGCTATTCCGGCGGCACCGCCGCGACGGCAAGCTACGGCACGGTCGGCACCGGCAATACCGGCCATGCCGAATCGGTCAAGATCACCTATGACCCGTCGCAGGTCAGCTATGGACAGTTGTTGAAGGTGTATTTCTCTGTCGCGCACGACCCGACCCAGCTCAACCGCCAATCACCCGACGTCGGACCCCAATATCGCTCCGAGATCTTTGCCACCGACGCCAGGCAGCAGGCATTGGCCAAGTCGTATATCTCGCAATTGGGCGCGGCCAACATCTTCGGCAAGCCCATCGCCACCAGGGTCGAGCCCCTGAAGGCGTTCTATCCCGCCGAGGCCTACCACCAGGATTACCTGCAGCATCATCCCGACAGCCCGTACATCATCTACAACGACGCGCCCAAGCTGGTGCATCTCAAGGAGCTGTTCCCGGAGCTGTACGACGCAGGCTGACACACGGGATGCCCTACCGGGTCACCGGGCACGCTGACGTTGCCTTGGCGTACGCATCAATCGAACGGCCGCCGTCAGCTGGGGCCGTTTTTCGTGCGGATCTGCGTTGTGGACGATGACTTGCCGCGCCGCGCCGATGCGGGCTGCCGGATACCCCGGCAGGTAGAAGGAGTATCTTGGCCACACCGGACCGGACGCCGGACACCTGAGTCTTACTGGGGGAGCACAGATGGCGGATGGGGCCGAAACGACCACCGGACACGGGTTCCTGGCCGAGCTCAAGCGCCGGCGCGTGATCCGCGTACTGGTGCTGTACGCCGTCGTCGGCTGGGTCGTAGTCGAGGTGTCTTCCACGGTATTGCCCGCGCTCAACCTGCCGACGTGGACCGTGACCCTGGTGATCGTGCTGGTCGGGCTGGGGCTGCCGATCGCACTGATCCTGGCCTGGGCCCTGGATATCGGCCCCGGCGGCGTGCAGCGGACATTGCCTGCCGATGCGCCGGCAACTGCCCCCGTGCCTGCTGCCTTGTCGCCCGCCGCCACCCCGCCAGTTGCAGCCGGAACCACCAAAATCCTTGCGGACGTCGCGACCGCGACGCACCACCGTGAAGCCGAGTCACGCCATACCATTGCCGTATTGCCCTTCGTCAACATGAGCGGCGATGTTGAAAACGAATACTTCAGCGACGGTATCTCCGAAGAGATCCTCAACCTGCTGACCAAACTGCCGCAGCTCAAGGTGTCTTCACGCACATCCGCGTTCGCCTTCAAGGGCAAGGACGCCAGCATTCCGGTCGTGGCCCGCGAACTGGGCGTAAGCAACGTCCTGGAAGGCAGCGTACGCCGCGCCGGCGACCAGGTGCGGATCACCGCCCAGCTGATCGAGACCAATACCGACTCGCACCTGTGGTCGGAAACCTACGACCGTGAGATGAAGGACGTATTCGCGATCCAGGACGACATCGCGCGCAGTATCGTCGAGGCGCTCAAGGTCACGCTGAGCCCGAAAGAGCGGCGCTCGCTGCAGAACGTCGCCACCAACAACGCTACCGCCTACGATTTCTACCTCAAGGGCCGCAAGTATTTCTATGCAATGAGTCGGCGCGACTTCCTGCACGCCATCGCCATGTTCGAACGCGCGATCGAACTCGACCCCAAGTATGCGATTGCCCACGCGGGACTCGCCGACACGTATTCAATGCTGTACCGCTATGCCGACGCTTCGAAGAAGAATGCGATCCTGGCCGAGCAGGCGAGCAAGCGCGCGATCGAACTCGACCCGGAATCCGCCGAGACGCAGGCATCATTGGGCATCGCCATGTTCACGGCCGGGGAATACGCCGAAGCCGAAAAGCGGTTCGAAACAGCCCTGCTGATCAATCCCAACCTGTTTGAGTCCTATCTTTTCTATGGACGCGCATGCCTGGCAAAAGGCGACTACGAGAAGGCCGCGCGACTGTTCATCCGCGCATCCGAAGTCAACCCGGCCGACTACCAATCACCGGGGTTCCTGTCGATGGCCTACCGCTCCCTGGGGCGCGACGAGCAGGCGCGCGAGGCTGATGGCCACTGCCTGGAACTCATAGAACGTCACGTCATGTTGAACCCGGACGATGCGCGCGCCCTGTCCTTTGGTGCGTACTCGCTGGCCGAAGCCGGAAAGCCGAAGCAGGCCATCGAATGGGCGGAATTGGCGCTGCAAACACGGGACAACGAGCCCCACTACCTTTATAACGCCGCATGTGTCTATGCGACCCTGGGCAACAGTGATCGAGCCATCGAGTTGCTTGAACGCGCGGTAGAGTTGGGCTGGGGCGATCGCGCCTGGATCGAGAACGATGCCGATTTGATGACGCTCCGCGCGGATCCGCGTTTCATGGCACTGTTGGCGCGCATGGACTGAATCTCCAACCGTCGCGGCTTTTCCTGCCTACATGACTTTCCGTCGCGCCCTTATCGCTGCACCAATGAAATGACACGAACCGACTTCCAGTTAGAACACGACTTCGTCGAGCTCAACCAGCTGCTCAAGCTGGTCGGCCTGTGCGACAGTGGTGGCGCCGGCAAGACGCTGGTGGCCAGTGGTGCGGTGCTGGTCGATGGCAACGTGGAGCTGCGCAAGACCTGCAAGATCCGCAGTGGGCAGGTGGTCAGCTTTGATGGCCACGAGATCCATGTGATGCCCGCTGCATGATTTGCGCTGCATGATTTGCGCTGCACGATTGCCGCCGCGTGACCGTCGCTACATAACCGTCCATCCGTGGCCGCTGGGCCGCTGTTTCCACGTTGATAGATGTCTAGTCCGTGTCCAGCCCATGATGCGAGAGCGCGTCAGGCTGTGGCACCCATCACCACGACCACGCCAGGTGAACACGTGACACCCATACCCATCATCGTCCTGTTTCTGGTCTTCGCGTTGGCGGCCTGGGCCCTGTTGGCCTTCAATCGCCTGGTGCGCCTGCGCAACCAGGTCAGGACCGCCTGGGCCGACATCGACGTGCAACTGCAGCGTCGACACGACCTTGTGCCTCAACTGGTGGCTGCAGTGCGTGGCTATACCGGCCACGAGCATGCACTGCTTGAAGCAGTCACGGGCCTGCGCGCACGCGCGCTGTCGCAAAGCGAACCGGCCCGGATCGGTGACGCCGAAGGCGAGCTGCAACGTGCGGTCGACCGTCTGATCGCGCTCAAGGAAGCCTATCCGGACCTCAAGGCCAGCAGCAATTTCCTGCAGCTGCAACGTGACCTGGTCGATGTCGAGGAGCAGCTGCAGTACGCACGCCGCTTCTACAACGGCGCGGTGCGCGACTTGAACAATGGCGTACAGCGCGTGCCCGACGTCATCGTGGCCCGCAGCTTCAACTTCCATGAAGCCGGGTTTTTCCAGGCCAAGGAGGATGAACGCGCCGCAATCAAAGTAGATTTGACGCCATGACTGCACGGGGTGTCATCCAGCCGCCCAGGTCGTCATCCCCGGTAAAGCGCGGATCCAGTGACCTCCAGCAGATGAGTGTCCAAGACACTGCAGCCTGCCTTCACCCGGATGATGAACGATGGAATTGGGAAACCAGGCAAGCAAATAAAATTAGCGATCAATAGGGTTACCGGGATGATCATGAAACGAGTCTACCTGCCATTTGTGAATGCAAGCCTGCACGGATCTGCAGTACTGGTGCTACTGATGCTGCTCTCCAGCGCGCCACTGGCAGCGGCCGAGCGCATCCTCTCCTACGACAGCGACATCGCCGTCCAGCCAGACGGCAGCCTGGATGTCACCGAGCGCATCACCGTGCACGCCGAAGGCAACAACATCCGACGCGGCATCTATCGTGACTTCCCGACCCGATACAAGGATCGCTACGGCAACAACGTCGTCGTCGATTTCGAGATGGTCGACGTCACCCGCAATGGTGTCTCCGAACCCTGGTTCACCGAAAAAAAGCCCAACGGCATACGCATCAACACCGGCAACGACGATTTCCTGCCGGTACCGGCCGACTACACGTTCGCGCTCCACTACCGCACCACCCGTCAAATGGGCTTTTTCTCCGACCATGACGAGTTGTACTGGAATGCGATCGGCACCGGCTGGGCGTTTCCGATCCTCAGCGGCACTGTCGACGTCACACTCCCGCAGGCGGTACCTATCGCAGACATGCAGGCCGACGCGTATACCGGTGCGCAGGGTATGCAGGGTGATGCTTTCATCGCTTCACTGCCCGCACCAGGTCACGCACATTGGCGCCTGACGCGCCCGCTGGCGCCGCATGAAGGCTTCACCACGGTGCTGTCGTTTCCGAAGGGCCTGGTCACCGAGCCGACAAGAAGCCAGTACGTCGCCTGGTTCCTCATGGACAATCGTGGCGTACTGATTGCACTGCTCGGGCTGGTCGGGCTGCTGGCCTATTGCATCACACGCTGGCGCAAGATCGGCCGCGACCCGCGACCGGGCATCATCATCACCCGATACGAGCCACCACAAGGACACTCCCCCGCTGGCCTGCGCTACGTCAAGCGCATGGGTTACGACACGCGCTGCTTCTCGTCCGACCTGCTCGACCTGGCCGTCGACGGAGACGTGCGCATCCTGCGCGACAAGCACCTGCTCAAGGACACATGGAAGCTTGAACGCCTGCATGGCAAGCCATCGGGCAGGATGGCCGACAAGACAGGATTCCCTGCGCAAAATGCGCTGCTGGAGCGATTGTTCCCCGGCCCGTCCGACATCCTGGAACTCAAGAACACAAACGCCACGACCATGCAATCGGCACAGGCCGCGCATACCAGTGTGCTCAAGGATCGCTACCAGCCCGAGTATTTCAAGCGCAATGGCGGCAGCATGGCACTCGCGATCCTGATCATGGTGGCCAGCACGGGCCTGGCGCTGATGGTGGGCGTCGGCGCCGGTTTCCTGGTCATCGTCCCCATCTCCGCCGTGATGCTGGGCATCGTGATCACCTTCGGCATCCTGATCAAGGCGCCCTCGGCGACTGGCCGCAAGCTGTTGGACGAGATCGAGGGGCTCAAGTTGTACCTGGGCGTCGCCGAGCGCGACGAATTGGCCACCATGACCGGGCCTGGCGGCGAAACCCCTCCAGTGCTTGACGCCGAACGCTACCAGCGCCTGCTGCCCTATGCCGTAGCACTGGAAGTCGAGGATGCCTGGACTGGCAAATTCACCCTGGCTGTCGGCGCAGCGGCGGCGGCGGCCACGACGGCTGCAATTACCTGGTACCAGGGCGGTCACGTTGGCGACCTGGGCAGCCTGACCAGCGCAGTCGGCAACAGCCTGAGCTCGCAGATCGCGTCCTCTTCCAGCCCGCCGGGCAGCTCTTCGGGTGGTGGTGGAGGCGGTTCCTCCGGTGGCGGTGGCGGCGGCGGCGGCGGCGGCGGCCGCTAGTTCGCAGCCAGGCCCCGGGTGCCGTCACTTGCGGGCCCGCCCAGGCTGGCGCCCAGCGTGACATCTGGTCGGAATGACCTGTTGCAGTCCGCGATGATGTGAATCCTGTTGTGATGATTCGCCCCTTGCCGCGAATCATGTCCTCGACAGCACACGCACATCGGGGATATCGCCACCATGCATGCCATGGGAACCACCAGCAGCATGAATCTTGACGAACGACGCGCTTTTGGCGACCTGCTCGAAAGCCATCGCGCGATCGTGTTCAAGGTCGTCAACGCATACGCCTTCAATCCCGCCGACCGCGATGACCTGGGCCAGGAAATCGCCACGCAACTGTGGCGCGCATATCCGGGCTTCGACCCGCAACGCAGGTTTTCGACCTGGATGTACCGGATCGCGCTCAACGTCGCGATCTCGCACGTCCGCACGACGGCGCGCCATCGCAAATTCACCACGCCGCTGGACGAGGATGCCGTCGACTGCGACCCCGCCGAGGGCTTGGCACGCGATGGCATGGGCCATCACGACATGGACCAGGAAACGGCACAACAGGTCCGCGCCCTACACGCCTTCATCCGCAAGCTCGACTCCCTGAACCGTGCGTTGCTGCTCTTGTACCTCGAAGACCACAGCTACCGCGAGATTGGCGAGATCCTCGGCATCACCGAAACCAACGTCGCCACCAAGCTCAGCCGCCTCAAGCAGCGCATCCGCGACGAGATCTGACACTTGCAGGCGCCCGGCCCACCACCGGCGCAGGCCACCACCAGCGCAGGCCACCTCCGGCACCACCAACCAGCACACATGGAACCGCTCATGGAACCCGACGACCTCAAGACCACCTGGCAGGCACTTGGCCGCCAACTGGAACTTCGCAACGCAATTGACCTGCAGTTGTTCCGCGACCGGAAACTGGACAAGGCACGCAACAGCCTGCGTCCATTGTTCTGGGGGCAGTTGCTACAGATGTTGCTGATCGGCCTGCCTTTCATCCTGCTGGCCGCCACGCTTTGGATACAGCCCCGGACGGGCGCCACGGCCTTGTCCATCCCACTGCTCGCCGCCGGCATCTTCGTCCACGCCTATGGCATCGCCGCGATCGTCCTGGCCGGCTGCACGCTGGGCCTGATCAAGACCATCGACTACTCGGCACCCGTGCTCACCATCCAGAAGCAGCTCGCCAAGTTGCGCCGCCTCTACGTGATCAACGGCATGATCGTCGGACTGCCCTGGTGGTTGATGTGGGTGCCGCTGCTGATGGTGCTGTCCGGGATCGGCGGCGTGGATCTTTACGCCCGGGCACCGTCGGTGGTGTGGATCGGGCTGGGCATCGGTCTTGCCGGCCTGCTCGCGACCTGGTGGTTCCACCACTGGTCCCGGGACCCGCGCCGCGCGCAACTGGGCAAGCGCCTGGATGACAGCGTCGCCGGTGGCAGCATCCGCAAGATGCAGGGCATCATCGACGAGATCGGGCGCTTCGAGCAGGAGTAAGCGGCAGCGGTACCGTCACTCCCGCGTCGGCGGATATCCCGGGACTTTGCATTCAATCGTTTGGCATCCATGGATTCGCGCCGGCGCGGGATGACGCTTCGACAGGTCGTTGACCAGGCGCGTCAATCCAACTCCGCCAACGGGCTCTCGCCGGGGCATTTTCTGTCCGGGAAGTCGTAACGCCTGCGCAGGTCCAGCCCGCAGGCATTCATCGTCTCCACATCGTCGCCCGGTGCATTGCACTTGCGTGCGTACTCCCGAGCAAACGTCTCCCTGCGACGCACGAAATCCTCACCGCACTTGCGTAGCAGGCGGATGCGCTCCAGGTCGTCCTGCGCCGGATTGGTGCCGGACAGGCCGTATTGCTTCAGCTCACCAGGCGTCAGCAGGCGCAGCGCGCTGCTGGGGACTGTCATCATCATGTCGGCCACGGCCACGTCGACACCGTTGCGTGCGAAGTACTGCTTGATGTCGTCATGCACCGTGCTCAGCTCGCTGTTGAGTTCGGCACGGGTGGTCGCTGTCGAACTCATGCGGATAATGCGATGGATGCCGACCGGACCGGAGACCACCCGGTTGTCCCCTGCCGCCAGGATGAACACGCAAGCGCTGTGGCAGACGCTGCCCTCGCGCACCCAGATGGTCCAGTGGCTGACACCAATGGCATCGCCGGCCCGGATCCCGTCCTCGACCTGGCCACCTGGCGAGTCGATGTCCAGGATGCGCTTGTCGATCTCCATGCGGTCGGCCATCGCCGAGATACGCTGCACCAGGGCGGTGAAGTCCGAGGAGATCTTGCCTTTGTAATGCAGCCGGACCACCCCGCTGGCGCGACAGTCGCCCATGCTCTCGACGACCTTCAGGTAGCCCAGGTCCTGCAGCGGCTTGCCATCACCCGTGGCGGCGTAGTCGGTATCGCAACTGATGGTGGCCACGCCCGATGCCACCTCCGCAGGGGGCCATCTGGTGCCTTGCAGCACATCGCGCGTCATCGGCTTGTTGCCCTTGGACGGCGTGCTGATCGCCCCGCTGCGGTCGGCGCTGGTCAGCATGGTGCCGGTCTCGGGAGCCACCGGTTTGGCGGACAACGCGTCTGCGTCCGGCGGCCTGTTGCAAGCCACGCACAGCAGGCAAAGCAGCAGCGGCCAGGTTTTCAACATGCGTCGCATTGGCATCCTGGGGGAGGGATGGACGGGTGTTTGGGGGATGGAACCGACAAGGGAGCTAAACCGGCGCAATGCAATCCGCCGGCCTTCCACAGTCTAGGCGGTGACGGGCACGCGCGGCACAACCCGCGATGAATATCGTGGTGGGAATACCCTGCCGGATCGATGGCATGCCGGTGTCCGCATACCGTAACTGCGTGCATGCCAATGCCTGCCGCCTACTCAAGAAGCGTCGCGGGACACCGCACGCGTTGGCAGGCAAAGCACGGCCGATACTGCCGCCACCAATGCCCCGACCCAGAAGGTCGCGGCGGGCGCCACGTATTGCCAGAGCGCACCGGCCATGCCGCTGGCCAGCAGCAAGGCAATGCCAGAGACCAGGTTGAACATGCCAAAAGCCGTCGCGCGATACGTCGCAGGCACCCGATCCGCGACCAGGCTGGCCAGGATGCCCTGGGTCAGGCCCATGTGCAGGCCCCACAGCGCAATCCCCACGAACAACAGGACTTCGCCACCGGCCATGGCCAACACCGCATCGGACAGCACCAGCACGCCCATGCCTGCCGCCAGCACGTGCTGTCGTGGCAGCCGGTCGGACAGCTTGCCCGCCGGATAGGCGCTGAGCGCATAGACCACGCTCATCACGACCAGCACCATCGGTACGAACGTCAGCGACAGGCCGCGATCCGTGGCCCGCAACACCAGGAAGGCCTCGCTGAAACGTGCCAGCGAGATGACCGCACCCAGTGCCACCAGACGCCAGAACCCCGCACCCAGGCGCGACAGGCCTTCGCGCGTGATCGGCAGGCGTGCCGTGCGCTGCGTGACATCGTCCGGTTCACGCACCATGGTCACCAGCAACAGCACCGCGATCACGCCAGGCACCACGGCAACCCACAACACCGCACGGATATCGTCGGCCAGCAACCACATCAAGCCCACGGCCAGTACTGGCCCGATCACCGCACCCACCGTATCCATGGATTGCCGCAAGCCGAAGCAGGCGCCGCGGATGCCTGCCGGCGCGACATCCCCCATCAACGCATCGCGCGGTGCACCTCGAATGCCCTTGCCGACGCGATCAACCAACCGAGCCGTGGTCACCGCACCAATCGAGTGCGCCAGCGGAAACAGTGGCTTGACCACGGTGGCCAAGCCGTAGCCCAGCAATACCAATGGCTTGCGCTTGCCCAAGGCGTCGCTGAAATACCCGGAAAACACCTTGACGACCAGCGCCATGGCCTCGGCCGCGCCTTCGATCAGCCCGATCGTCAGCGCGCTGGCACCCAGCGTCGTCGCCAGCAGGACCGGCAACAGGCTGTGCACCATTTCCGAACCCATGTCGGTAAACAGGCTGACAAACCCGAGCGCCCAGATCGTGCGCGGGATCGCAGGTCGTGGGGGCGCTTGCCGAACTTCCATCAGCTGATATTAGCTCCTCAAAGCCGGAATTCTCATGCCACCGTGAACGACTGCCTCGTTACCCGTCCAATGCCCTGACCACCAGGTCACGGAGAATAGGGCACTCTTGGCGTCGATCCTGACGCTCCCCATGCGTCGCTGTCATGCATGTCGGCTATGCGCATGCATTCAATCCAATACAGCGAGGAGAACAACATGGCCTATGTCGATGGTTTCCTGGTCGCCGTGCCCAAGGACAAAGTGGCGGCGTACCGCAAGCTGGCGCGCCGGGCCGGCAAGATCTGGCGCGAGCACGGCGCGCTGGAATACGTCGAATGCATCGCCGACGACGTGCCGACCGGAAAGACCACGTCATTCCCGCAGGCGGTCAAGCTCAGGAAGGACGAGTTGGTCGCCTTTTCGTGGATCGTCTACAAGTCGCGCCGCGATCGTGATCGCATCAACAAGCTTGTGATGAGCGATCCACGGCTGGCCGACATGATGGATCCAACATCGCTTCCATTCGATGGCAGGCGCATGATCTTCGGCGGCTTCAAGACGATCGTCGAGCTGTAGCGGGCGCCCGCCCGGGCAGGCGCCGTCCCCGCTTGCTCACTCCATCCTTGGGTGCGCTTGGTAGGATCTCGGTGCACGGGCTGCCATGAGTTGCCGAAGCAATGCCGGGCGGCCTGCAGCATCACAACGCTCACGGAGGCCAGCATGATCAGGATCAGCGCCTGGAGGGATGGCGACCTGTCCGCACACGCGATGGATCCCGGGCAGTTCGATCCCGATGCGATCGCGGACTGGCAACTGGTCTGGATCGACCTGGACGGCGACGAACCCGATGCCCACCGCGCCTTCATGCAGGATCGGCTTGGTCTACCCAAGCTTGCCGTGGACGATGCCCTGCGCGACCGCCACCCACCCAAGTTCGAAGTGCTGGACGACGACTGGTATTTCCTGCTGATGCGCGGTTTCGACGCCGGCAGTACCAGCGTCAAGTTCGGCACCATCCAGCTGCCATTGTTCTGGCGTGGCAACGTGGTCGTCAGCCGACACGCCAAACCTTCGGCCAGCATCGCCGAAGTCATGCAGGCACTGGGCGATGGTGAGCAAGCCGCGCCCGGTGACGCATGGATGTTGCTGTATGCGATCCTGCGCCGGTTGCTGGATCGCTACCTGCCGATCCTGTTGAAGATCGAAGCGCGGCTGGAGGAGATCGAAGAACAATTGCTGCGTCGTCCCAGTGACCGCCTGCTATCGGAGCTGATGGAGTTCAGCAGCCAGCTCAAGCGCTTGCGCCGCATCGGTGCCTACCACGACAAGTGTTTCGACAGGCTGCGCGCGCACCATGGCGCACAGCGCAGCATCAATTCCATCCAGCTGACCGACCTGCACGAACATGCCGAACGCCTGCACAGCCTGTCCTCGCTACTGTACGAAATCACCAGTGACCTGATCGACGGCTACCTGTCGGTGTCTTCCCATCGCCTCAACAAGGTCATGCGCGTATTGACCGTGGTCACCGTGCTGTTCGTCCCGCTGACTTTCATCGCCGGCATTTACGGGATGAACTTCGAGAACATGCCGGAGTTGCGTTCGCAGTGGGGCTATTTCGTCGTGCTTGGCGTGATGGTCTCGATCGTCATCGGACTGTTGTTGCTGTTCCGGCGCAAGGGCTGGGTCTAGGAGCACCCGGCCATCGCCACCAGTTTGGCAACGGTATTCATGTTGCGCGCGGTGCCGGATTGTGCCGCAGGGATCCTCAACCTGGACCCAGCCATGCCGTCGCCGTAATGCACGTAGATCTCACGTTGTCCCAGCGCGATGTCCTCGTTTCCCCTGCCCTTGGCCGCGTCGATCGCGTCGTCTGGCGGCGGCGTGTCCAGGAAGATTGCCACGGTCCGGTTGGGCGCGGCATCGGGGTAGGGATTCGCAGCGAGGACCTTCGCCATTTCAGCGCCGGTCCGCACCAGCACGCCGACCGGTTTCCCGGCGTAATTTTCCAGCATGGCCCCCAGCGTGGACTGCACCTGTCTTTCCGAAGACATACCCGTGAGCACGACATTGCCGCTGGCGATGTACGTGCGTACGTCCCTGAAGCCAGCGTCTTTGCACATCGCCCGCAGTTCGGCCATTGGCAGCTTTCCGGTGCCACCGACATTGACCGCGCGCAGCAGGACGATCCACGTCTTCATCGCGCAAGGATATCCGCTGGCAACAGGCCATGCCCCGGCATGCCGGCACCCGGCCCCCGGCACAGGTGGAAACCAGGCATGGCTGGCAGGATGCTGCCCGCCTCGCTCCTGTCGACGGCCGGCACTGCGCCAGCTGTTAGGATTTGCGGAACGCCCCTGACCAGTGAGGCCACCGATGGCCGTCGTGGTCGACCTGTCCTGCCGTGCAAGTCGTGTGGCTGGGACGCACCCTGGAGATCCTGCATGAAACGCCTGCTGCTCCCAATGATCCTCGTCCTGGCCGGCTGCTCACCCTCACAGGACAGCTCCGACGCCACATCCGAAACCACACCGGATACAGCACCCGCTGCCGCCACGTCGGCACCGACATCCACGCACCAAAACCCGCCCCCTGCGGTGCTGGAAGTAGCGCCGCCAGGCGAGCAACCGTCCTCCACGCCGCCACCGTCCAAAGCCGTGGCCGCTACGCTGCGCATCGTGTTCAACAGCGACGCCGGCGAAGCCTATTATTTCCACCAGGCCATCGATCTTGATGGCGATGGACGCGATGAAATCATCGCGCATGTCGTCGGACCCGATGTCTGCGGGAGTGAGGGCTGCGACACGGTGGTCCTGACCCCGGACGGCAACGGTTATCGCATCGTTGCCGACATTGCATCGACCCGCCCACCGATCAGTGTCGCTGCAACGCGCTCGAACCACTGGCGCGACCTGGTGGTGACGACCGGCGGCGCTGGCGGTGGATCCCGGCCAGTGCTGCTGCAGTACGACGGCACGACCTACCCATCCAACCCCGCGCTCGCGCGCGGCAAGCGCCTGTCGGCTACGCCGGACGGTGCGGAACTGTTGATCAAACCGTTCGAATCCTTTACCGACGGGGCGCCACTGGGCAATCGGGAGTAGCGCTCTCCAGCAGGCCCAGGGCAACGGGCACATCCTGGCCGATCCTTGCGGGGTCGTGCCGACAGGCCACGCTGGCGAAAGCCGGGGCGTCTTGCCCGCCTCACTGGATCCCGGCTTTCACCGTGATCACGGGACTTGCCGTGCACTGGGACCCAGCGAGATCGATGGCCGCGTCTTATCGCCACCACGATTTGGTTACAGCGCCGATTCTCCATTCGGCAGCAGCAGTATCTTCCCCGAACGCCCTCCCGCTGCAGCCGCGGCAACCGCATCCTTGATCGCGCCCATGCCATACGTGGCCTCCACCTTGGCATGCAACTTGCCGGCAGCGATCAATGCAACCAGCTCACCGAAGACCTCGTTGCGGACCTGCGGAGCCACGGTCTTGAACCAGCGCGCCAGCCAGAAGCCGCGCAAGGTGATGCCACGGAAGATCAACGACGCAGGCGAAACGGCGCACGGCTCGCCACCCATCGCACCGTAGTTGACTACGGTGCCGCCCGGCGCGAGCGACTGTGCCAGGTGTTCCGTCGCGTCGCCTCCAACCGCATCGATCGCCAAGGTGATCTTCGCGTCGCCAACCGCGGCACGGACCCGTTGGTCCAGGTCATCGCCATCCACCAGCACCACGTCGCCCCCCAATACCTCCACTGCAGCCCGCGCCGAATCGCGACGAACGACATTGATGGTGTGCAGCCCGCGCGCCTTGGCCAACTGCACGAGGTAACCACCTACCGCCGAATTGGCGGCGTTCTGGATCACCCAGTCGCCTTGCTCGAGATCCACGAATTCCGATAACAGCAACCGTGCCGTCGGCGGGTTGACCGCCAGCATCGCGAGTTGTCGCGGGTCGGCGCCTGCAGGCAACGGCATCAGGGCCCTGGCGTCTGCAGCCAGGTGCGTACACCAGGTGCCGCAACCCACCGGCAGCAAAACCACCTGCCCGGGCTTCAACCCGGTCACATCGCTTGCCACCTCCTTCACCCGTCCGACACCTTCATTGCCGCCCACGGCAGGCAGCGGCGGCAACTGTCCGTAGTCGCCCGTGAGTGTCAGCACATCGGACGGATTGATCGGTGCTGCCAGGACTTCGAGCAGTACCTGTCCTGATTGCAGCGCTGGCAGCTCGAATGGCACTGCGTCGATCACATCCTGCGGTACTGGGCCGCGATGGGTATAACGGGCTTGCAGGGCTTGGGTTGGCATGCTGTGGGCCTGGATCACGTGGGCTTGCCAGCATACGACGCAGTACCGGGGATTGCAGGGCTGCAATGGGCAACCGGACCTGGCATTGCACGCCTGGCGCCGGCAATCCACCCGCGATGGCGCTACTCACGATGCACTTGCGCCTGATGCGCTATCGTTGCCGCCCCCAAACGCCCGAGCGCGCAAGACAACGGACCCCCACATTGAGAACGTTCCACTGCACCCACTGCAACCAGCAAGTCTTCTACGAAAACGTGCTGTGTGAGCGTTGCGACTCGACATTGGGATTCATCGAGCACGTTGGCGAAAGCGTTGGCGGGACTGATGCCCAGGATGGCGATGTCGAAAGTCCCGGCATGGGCGACATCAGCGCCTTCCAGGCCGATTCCGACGGCTTGTGGCATCGCTTGCCGGCCAAGGCAGGCGATCGTCGGTACAGGCAATGCCGGAACTATTCGATCGAGCATGTCTGCAACCGCATGGTTCCTGCGGACGACCCGCAGGCGCTATGCCGATCCTGCCGGCTGACGACAGTCATTCCTGCGCTCAACTCTGGACAGAACCGCGAATACTGGTACAAGCTCGAACGTGCCAAGCGCCGCATGCTCTACACCCTGGCGCAGCTGGACCTGCCCATCGTGTCCCGCCACGACGATCCAGAAAACGGATTGGCCTTCGAGTTCCTTGAAAACTTCAGCGGCGGACCCATGGTCCATACCGGCCATTCCGACGGCCTGATCACCATCAACGTCGCCGAAGCCGACGATGCCCAGCGCGCCAGCACGCGCGTGCAGATGGAAGAGCGCTACCGCACGCTGCTCGGCCACTTCCGCCACGAGATCGGCCACTATTACTTCATGCGCATCATCGAGGACGGCCCGATGATCGACGAATGCCGCGCCTTGTTCGGCGACGACCGCGCCGACTACGACGCTGCCTTGCAACGACACTACGACAACGGTCCGCCCGCCAACTGGCAAGCGTCGTACATCAGCTCCTACGCCACCATGCATCCCTACGAGGACTGGGCCGAAACCTGGGCCCACTACATGCACATGGTGGATACCCTGGAAACCGCCGCCGCCTGCGGCATGGCGCTCACGCCCGACCATCCGGACCAGCCGGCCATGCCTGCCGAACCCCTGGACCCGGACACGCGTTCGTTCCGCGAAATGATCGCACGGTGGTTCCCGCTGACCTACGCACTCAACAGTCTCAACCGCAGCATGGGCACGCGCGACAGTTACCCGTTCACGTTGAACCAGCCGGTGCTGGAGAAGTTACGGTTCGTGCACCATGCCATCCGGACCAAGGGGTTGGGGTACTAGACCAGGGCGCTGGGTACTGCTTGCCACGGATAGGCAAGCGCAAGGGTTGCCAGCCACCTTGCGCTTGCCGATGCATCGACGGGTCAATGCGGCGTTGGCGCCAGTGGTGTGGTACCTGGGGATTGTCCAACGGCCGATGCAATGCCACCAATGTTTCCACGCAACGACTTCAGCGCGTGGTCGGTCGCCAGCCGCAGCATGGTCGGCGCGATATACCCGCGATGCACCCGGTCGATCAGCGCCATGTAAACCCTGCCAAACAGATTGCGCGTGCGTACACGTGTCGCCAGGAAACAACGCGCCGCACCGTCATCGGCAATCTCCACCCTGACGCAGGAACGGAACACCAGGTGCTTGTCATCCGCACCCAGCATGACCTCGGCGATGCAACCATCCTCGGACGCATACTGGTCCAGTACCGGGAAGCGATCGCAAAATAACTGCGTCGCCGTCGGCGCCAGCAGCGATGACACGGGGCATCCCAGCGCCGAGGTCCGCAATCCCAACGGGGCGACGAGCACGTTGCGCAGGCGCATCAAACGCGACACCGCCACGGGAGGATTGTCCAGGAACCCGTCCAGGAGCGCGGCCAACGCCACCCTAGCCGAACCGGTACGCAGCTCGCCACGTTCAACCGGCACGACGAAGCAGTCCAAATGATCATGATCCCCGCCCAGCACGCGATGCAGCATCGAGCCTGTGGGCGGGACGTCCAACGCCATAACCCGACGTCCACCACCGGTGTCCGACACAAACCCGCTGGTTGGCCACGATCCTGCAAGCATTGTCCGCAATGTCCCGGACATCGCGCGCACCGCCGCACACATGCGCGACGCAAGCGAGCGTGACGGAGCCGACAGGGACAGGGCAATGGCCGGGACATCGCCCGGGTCGCAGCCAGGGGCATCCAGGACCGCCTGGACAGGGGACGGCAGCAGTTCGGTCAACGAAGCAATAGTGCCCTCACCGTCCCGCACCAGTTGTTCAACCACTGGCGTCAGTCCACCGCCCAGTTCGTCGGTATGGCACGACAGTGCAAACAGTGCCGGATGCCCGTTGCCCGGCACCAGCGGGAGGAACTGGTGCCATGTGCCGCCGCCAAAGCGGGCAGTCAACAGGCAGTCCGGGGGAACATCGACGACATGCATCGCGCGGACAAAGTGTCGCGGGTCCTCTGCGAGCTGGGCATCCGATGCCGTGGAAAAGCGTAGCCGCGCCCCGGAACTTCCCGTGACCGCGGTAAACATCCGATGGCCAGCGTGACGATGGAACGGATGTCCCCTGTCGCCGACCACGAATGAATACAACGCAGTGGCGTCGCCCCGCGCCAGGTCCACGCTGCCCAGTCGGGTCGAAGGCTCATCGAGCGCATCGACATAGCCGGGATGCGATTGCTGGCGCACGCCCACCGACGCCGCCAACTGGTCGCCGCTGCCGTGTCCCAACTGCGCGATCAGCGTGACCTCTACTGGCAGGCCATCGCAGTAGGAAGGCAGGCTGACGGCGGGGAAGGTCTTCATCTGCCGGGTAAGGGTCGGCATCGGGTCGGCCCTCGTGCCACGGGTCCTGGCAGTCATTTGCCCTTGGAGGCGTCTGGTTTGGGTTTTCCGCCTCGACGTGTTCGCGCGCGCAGCCGGCTTTCACGTTTGAGCGGGCCAGCCACCGGGCACACCTCGGCGGCCCATGCAAACAGGGTGTTTGCCAGACGCTCGGGGACCTGCCTGAAATAGACAAACTGCCCGCGCCGCTCGCGGGCGATCAGTCCCGCATCCTCCAGCACGCGCAGGTGCCCGGAGAGCGCCGGCTTGCTGAAATCAAAGCGTTCACCGATCTCGCCGGCAGTCATCTCGCCATCGGTGAGGTAGGCAAGGATCTTGCGCCGGGGTGTCGAAGCCAGTGCCTCGAAGACACGTTCCATGGGCAGCCCAAGTAGTTAACTAATTACTTAATTAATTACACCCATACGGCTCAATGGTCAACCCACCAATCCAACAACAAGCAAGCCATTCAGAGAAAGCTTGAAATGCCTTCCAAAGGCAACCGCTGGATATCGGGGACGCGACATCCGGGCACGGGATGGCCCACCACCAGCAACAGGTAAGGCATCTCGTTGCGCGGACGACCAAGGATGTCATTGAGGAACCGCATCGGGCTGGGCGTATGCGTCAGCGTCGCCAGACCGGCGTGGTGCAGGGCCGCGATCAGCATGCCGGTGGCGATGCCGACGGACTCGTGCGGGTAGTAGCGCTTCTGCTTGTCGCCTGCCTCATCCAGGCCAAAGCGCTCGTAGAACACCGCGATCAACCATGGCGCCACCTCCAGGAAAGGCTTGTCTGCGTCGGTACCCAAGGGTGCGAGCGCCTGCAACCATTCCTCCGGTGCACGACGGGCATAGAACGCACGTTCTTCTTCTTCCGCGGCCTCACGGATACGGTGCTTGATGGCCGCGTCGGAAACCGCCACGAATCGCCACGGCTGCTGGTTGGCGCCACTGGGCGCCGTGCCCGCAGCGCGCAGGCATTGTTCGATCACCCCGCGTGCAACCGGTGTCGGGGCGTAGTCGCGCACCGTGCGGCGGCGGGACAGCTCATCGGCAAAGGCGGTCGCCCTGGCGATGCGTTCGGCATCGGGGATGTCCGGGGCGGTGGCAAGTTCGATACTGGCGTGATGGATCATGCAAACAGCCACAGGCGACGATCCGGGGACTCTATCGCATGCGTGAGTGATGCAGGACTGCCGTGGCTGGTGCCACCGGCGGGACGTGGGGAGGATTCGTCGATGCCGGGGTTTCGCCACCGTCAAAGCCCATAGTCCGGCAGTTGGAAATCATCGCGCAGGCCTCGCCCCGCGAACACCTGCACCAGGGGACCGATGTTCATCGCCCGCATCGCCTGGTTGCGGATCCAGATGCCCCAGCGCGTGCGGGTGGCGAAGAACGAGATGAACCGTCGCGCGGAGGCCTGCTTGCCTTCCAGCAAGGGGCGCAACCGCGCTTCGTAGGCTTCGAAGGCCACAGGGTGGTCGCCGCCGGAGCGCAGCAGTTCTCCCGCCAGCACGTAAGCTTCGGTCATTGCCAGTCCGGTGCCCTCGCCGCCCAGCAGCGAAATACACGCGGCCGCGTCGCCGATCAAGGATATCCGTCCGCGTGACCAGCAGGGCATGTGGACCTGGCTGACGACGTCGAAATACAGCGCATCGACCTGATCCAGCGCGGCGAGCATCTGCGGGGCCTCCCAGCCGGCGTCTGCGAATTCGCGTCGCAGTACTGCTTTGTGCGTTTCGACGTCGTCCGGGATCGCAACGTCGTGCGACCGAAACACGAACAGGAACAGCGTCCGATCTTCGCGCAGGGTGAACCTTGCCAACTGCCTGCCGGGCACGTTGTGGGTCATGTAGATCCGCTCGTCGCGGGGCCTGTACCCTTCGACCACGCAGGCAGCCACTCGGCAGCCCAGGTATCGCTCGTAATCGGCGTCCGGCCCGAACACCAGCCTGCGCACATTGGAATGCAAGCCATCGGCGCCGACGACCAGGTCGAAATCACGTTCGCCACCATGCTCCAGGGCGACGCGCACGCCACCGTCGTGTTCTTCGATCGCGGCGATGCTGTCGCCGAAGAGCGTCTCGGCGCGGCCTTCGATCGTGGCATGGATCGCAGCGGCCAGGTCACCCCGCGGCAGGCTGGTGAACCGGCCATCGGTGAGTCGCTGGAACACGTCCGTCTCCAGGCGCGCCTGGACCGCGCCATCATCGCCCACCGAATGCAGCGCCTGCACCTGGTAGCCGGCATCCAGCAGTGCCTGCTCGATGCCCATGCGCTGCGCGACGCGGTACCCCACGCCCCAGAAATCGATCACGTAACCGCCGGTGCGCATTTCCGGCGCGCACTCGATCAGCGTCGGCTCGTGTCCCATGCGCAGCAGCCAGTGCGCCAAGGTCGGGCCAGCCACGCCGGCACCACTGATGGCGATCCTCATGTCGTGTCCTCCCGTTTGCCGATCACCATGATGGCAACCGGCGAATGCTTGGACAAACAGACCCGAAAAAAATGATCGAAAAACAGCCTTGAAAAAACAGGCTTGAAAAAAACAAGCCTGGAAGAACAAGACAGCGCCCCGGTGGACGAGCACCAAAGTCAGGCTGCTGGCCAGTGTCATCGACAGGTGCTCGCAGTCGATGGGCTCCCCCACCCTCCCGTGCTTGCTCCTCTTGCGTATTAGTTGTACCATTACCCCATACGGTACATATGGAACACCTCAACGCATGGAAATATCCATCGACATCGACAGCCCCGAGCCGCTGTTCGCGCAATTGATCGCGCAGGTCAAACAGGCGGTGGAGCGGGACAAGCTACGCCCGGGCGACCCCCTGCCCTCGATTCGCCAGCTTGCCGGCGACCTGGAGCTCAACAACAAGACCGTCGCCAAGGCCTACCGCCTACTCGAACGCGACAGCGTCATCCAGACCCGGGGCTATCGCGGCACCTTCGTGCATCCGGACGCCAAGGCCAACAGCAAGGTCGACCTGGGCGCTTGGGTCAACGACACCCTCGAACAAACCATCCAGGCGTTCCGCGCGTCTGGCGTCACCGATTCGGAAATCCGCATCGCGTTCGCCAGCGTGATGAACGAACGCAACAACGGAGCAAAGCAAGCATGAGCACCTGGGCCAACAACCTTTTTTACATCGTTTTCCTTGGACAGGTCTTCCTGACCTCGTACATTGTTCCCAGACTGATCCTGCGTCGCATCGAGCGGCTGCTGGCAACCTACCCGCGCACCACGCACGCAAAGCTGTATCCCAAGCCCATGACGCACTACCGCATGGGCAGCGCAGTCTTCAAATGGGCCAATCGCCTGGTCTTCCTGCTTGGCTTCCTGGTGCTCTACGGCGCCTACAGGCTGGATCACGGCACCTTTGCCGATGACGGCTATATTTCCGAAGCCTGGCCGGCGGTCTACGGTGTGATCCAGTTCCTGCCGCTGATGGCGCTCGAACTGTTCGGCTTCCGCCACCTCAACTGGATGCGTGCGGCCAACACCAGCGGCAAGCGCAAGGCCGAACTGCGCCCAAGACGATTGTTCGACTACGTGTCACCCGGCCTGCTGGTTTTGGCCGCTACGATGTTTGTCGCCGTCATCGGCTTTGACCTGTACGTCAAGGATTTCGTTGTCGACTGGGGTAGCGACGCGATGCAACGCGACCTGGTGCTGGCCGGGACCAACCTGTTCCTGCTTGCGCTGGGCCTGTGGTACCTGCTTGGGCGCAAGTTGGACCCCTACCAGGCAATCGATGACCGCGCCCGGCAGACGAAAACCCAGCTGACTTCATTGCTACTGGTCAGCACCGCAATGAGCGTTTACTTCATCACCCAGACCGCCGACGACGCCTTCGGCCTGGATTACCTGGATGCACCTTTGATGAGCCTGTATTTCCAGGTGATCGTGGCCGCATCCATCGGCTTCGCCTTGCGCAGCCTCAAATTCGAAGACATCGACTTCGCTGTCTACGCCAACGACATTTCAACGGAGAAAAACAATGGATAAGAAAACAAGTGGGACCACGGAAAAGTACATTGCCATCGGCTTGCTGGTGGGTGTCACCGCAGGTTCGGTCATTGGGTCGATGACCGGCCAGATGGCGTCTGCCATCAGTCTTGGCTGCAGTCTTGGCCTGTTGGCCGGCATCCTGGTCCCCGCACTGCTTCGTGGCCGCCGCGGCTGATCGCATGTGATTGGGCAAGACTTGGAGCGCTTGCAAGCAACACCTGATCCCCGGATTCGAGGATCGCTACACGCCTGGCGATACACCCACGATGTCGATCGGTAAACCACGCACCGGTGTCGCGATCTGCAAGGACTTGGACTTCACCTCGACCGGCCGCACCCATGCCGAGCGCGACACCCCGCTGTTGCTGGTACCCGCCCGGGATTTCGGAGACGACGCCTGGCTGCACGCACGCATGGCAATCCCGCGGGGCGTCGAAGGTGGTTTTGCGGTCGCGCGCAGCGCACGTGACGGCCTTCTGACACTCAGCGACGACCGTGGCCGTGTCGTCGCGCAGGCATCCAGCGCCAATGCCGATGCCGCCGTGACGCTCATCGGCGACTGGCCGCTGCGCAGGACGCAAACCCTGGCCACCCGACTGGGGGACGCCTTCGGATGGCTTTGCCTGATCCTCGCGGCCGGGCTTGCAGTGAACCTGGTCTATACGAGTCGACGCTAAAGCCAATCACCGGATGCACGGCGCCGGCGCCAGTGAAGCATGAAGCATTGAATCAGTGGTTTGCCTGCTCCAACAGCATGAAGCGCGGCAAGGGAATCCCGACCAGGCAGCATGGGCACGGCCGGAAACTGCGATCATGTCGGCATGACCAAGCCCCAACCCTTCTGCGTACTGCCGTTGTCCCCGTCCCTGCTGCCCGGCCTGGATGCCCTGGGCTATTGCGCGATGACCCCGATCCAGGCGCAGGCGCTGCCGGCGATCCTGGACCGTCGTGACGTCATCGCGCAGGCACCGACCGGCAGTGGCAAGACCGCTGCGTTTGGTCTGGGCGTGCTGCAGGCCGTCGACGCGGAGGCGATCCGTACCCAGGCCCTGGTGCTGTGCCCCACCCGCGAACTGGCCGACCAGGTAGGCAAGCAGCTACGCCGTCTTGCCACGGGAATCCCCAACCTCAAGGTATCCGTCCTGTGCGGCGGCATCCCGCTGGGACCGCAACTGGCATCGCTGACCCATGAGCCACACGTGGTCGTCGGCACGCCCGGCAGGGTGCAGGAACTGTTCCGCAAGAAGGCATTGAAGGCAGCCGGCATCCGCACACTGGTACTGGACGAGGCGGACCGCATGCTGGACATGGGGTTTGAAGAACAGATCCGCGACATCGTGGCGCGCATTCCAAAGGATCGGCAAACCCTGCTTTTTTCCGCTACTTTCCCGGATCAGATGCGTGCATTGGGCGCTGCGATGTCGCGCGATGCCATGCATGTTGGCATCGACGGTGGCAACGAGCCTGCGACGATCGAACAGCTGTTCTTCGAGGTCGAGCCCACGCGCAAAGCGCCGCTCCTGGCTGCGCTGTTGCTGCGTTACCACCCGGCGTCATGCGTGGTGTTCTGCAACATGCGCCGGGATACCGAGGAGGTCGTTGGATCGCTCGCCCACTACGGATTCACCGCGCTGGCGCTGCATGGCGACATGCAGCAGCGCGACCGCGACGAAGTCCTGGTCCGGTTTGCCAATCGCAGCTGCAGCGTGCTGGTCGCCAGCGACGTCGCCGCGCGCGGTCTCGACGTCGAAGACATTGGTGCCGTGGTGAATTACGAACTGCCGTCCGATGTCGATACCTACCTGCACCGCATTGGCCGCACCGGCCGCGCAGGTCGCGCCGGGCTGGCGCTCAGCCTGTGTACGCCACGCGAGCTGTCGCGCGCGACGCAGATCGAACAACGACACGACAAGCCACTGCGCTGGGAGCACGTGGCACCGGTGAGCGGCAAACCCGGTGCGGTGCCACAGGCAGCCATGGCCACGCTGCGCATCGATGCGGGACGTACCGACAAACTGCGCCCCGGCGACATCGTCGGCGCACTGACCGGCGATGCCGGCCTGCGCAAGGACGCGATCGGCAAGATCGATGTCTTTGCCACGCGCAGTTACGTGGCGATTGCGCGCGCCCAGGCCAGGAATGCACTCGAGCGACTGCGGGCCGGCAAGATCAAGGGACGCAAGTTCCGGGTGAATCCACTGTAGGACGCCTGGACGAATCTTGAGTGTCGGCGTGACGAAACCCTGGTCTTTTGCGAGATGCCTGTCTGTCCATCCATGGGGATTGAAGTCATTTAGATCAAAGTGGGTCGCCTGTCGCAGGAACGACGGATCTTCCCGGCCTTCTCAGGCCTACGTGGCCGGCACAGCCGCCGCCCCGCCCGCAACGCCTCGCCACCAGCTGCCTGCTGGCATGGCCGATTCAGCTTGCGGGCAGCGCAAATCCACTCAGGGGATAATGTGCGACCCCATCGTGCTGGCCGTGCACCCTGCAGACCGTATCCGTCCTGTAGCCCGCCACGCCGATCCCTGCCCCACCTGCTGTCTGGATACTCCTTTGAACCACCCCGCCCCGAAATCCCCGCCCACGCCGCCGTCGGGCCTGTCCGAGACACTGACGTTGCTGGAAGCAATCGTCGCCGACCGCAGCCTGCTGCAAACGCTCCCGACCGAAGACCGCGAGCGCCTGTTGCAGGCAGTCGCGCTGGTCCATCACCCCGAACCGCGTGCACGCCGCCGTAAACAGCGCGACGAACTGCGTGAACGCGCGCGGGAAAAGGCGCGCCGGACGGAAGCCCTGCTCGACCAGACCGGCATCCGTACGCTGCGGCGCAAACCGGTCTTCACCACGCCGAATTATTTTCCGCCACAGGCGCCCGGGCAGCATGACCCGGCCAACAACGCATCCGATCCGGTCGCGCACAACGAGTCCCCCGAGCGCCTGCATTGCTATGTCTGCAAACAGAAATACACCCGCGTGCACCACTTCTACGACCAGCTGTGTCCCACCTGCGCGGACCTGAACTTCTTCAAGCGTACCGAAACGGCCGACCTGCATGGCCGCGTGGCACTGTTGACCGGGGGCCGCGTCAAGATCGGCTACCAGGCGGGCCTGAAATTGTTGCGCGCGGGCGCCGAGCTGATCGTGACCACGCGCTTCCCACGGGATTCGGCGGCGCGTTATGCGGCCGAGCCCGATTTCGGCGACTGGGGCGACCGCCTGGAAATCTTCGGCCTGGACCTGCGCCACACACCCAGCGTCGAAGCGTTCTGCACGCAATTATTGGACAGCCGCGAACGCCTGGACTTCATCATCAACAACGCCTGCCAGACCGTGCGCCGTCCACCGGCGTTCTACGCACACATGATGGCCGGCGAGACCGCCGCGCTGCACGACATGCCTGGAGACGTGCGCAAGCTGATCGGCAAGTACGAAGGCCTGCGCAGCCCCGACCTGCTGCCCGATGCGGCCTCGACCGCGCTGCAGGCCAGCATCCATGACGGTGCCGCCGGCCTGACCCGTGCCGCGGAGCTGTCGCAGGTTCCGTTGCTCGCAGACGAACTGCTCGGCCAAACCCACCTGTTCCCTGAAGGCCGGCTCGACCAGGACCTGCAGCAGGTTGATTTGCGAGGACGCAACTCCTGGCGCCTGCAGATGGACGAGGTGCCGTCGGTGGAGCTTCTGGAAACGCAACTGGTCAACGCGGTCGCGCCTTTCATCATCAACGCTCGACTGAAACCGCTGATGCTGCGCACGCCCGAGGGCGGACAGCCCACGCGCGACAAGCACATCGTCAACGTCTCCGCAGTCGAAGGCCAGTTCTACCGCAATTTCAAGACCACCAAGCACCCGCATACCAACATGGCCAAGGCCGCGCTCAACATGATGACGCGCACCTCGGCCGCTGATTACCACGGCGACGGCATCCACATGAATGCCGTCGACACCGGCTGGGTGACCGATGAGGATCCTGCCGAGATCGCCGCGCGCAAGATCGTCGAGGAGCGCTTCCATCCACCGCTGGATATCGTCGACGGCGCCGCACGGATCGTCGACCCGATCATCCACGGATTCAACACCGGCGAGCACGTCTGGGGACAGTTCCTGAAGGACTACGCGCCGACGGACTGGTGACAGCGCTCAGGCGTTGCGATCGGACCAGGCCAGCTCCTGCTTCAATACGACGGCACGATTCATGCCGCCCGCCTTGGCCGCATACAACGCCGCATCGGCTTGCTGGAACAATGACTCGGGGTCATAGCCTGCATCCGCCCCGACATCGGCAAGCCCCAGGCTGATGCTGAGTGGTGGCAGCCTGAATCCGCGCCACTCGAGCGCTGCTCGACCGCAGCACGGATACGCTCAGCCAGGTCTTCCACGACAGGTGCTGGCTGTCGACAGGCAATCAGGAATTCATCGCCGCCGAATCGCCCGAACAGATCGTCGCTGTCCAACTGCTCGCGTACCAGTCCGGCCAACAGCCTGAGCGCGGCATCTCCCGTGGTGTGGCCATGGCGATCGTTGATCTGCTTGAAGTGGTCCAGGTCGAATACCATCAGCGTCACCGGTTCGCCATCGGCCTGCGCTGACTGCAGCAGCGTTGCCAGGTCCTCGTTGAACGCGCGCCGCGTCAACACGCCGGTGAGTGGATCAATGCTGACCTGCTGCTGCAATTGCTCGGAACGTCCCCGCAGTTGTGCGTGTGCCGATTGCAGGTCTCCATGACTGCTGCGCAACCGGCGCACGTGGCGCATCGCCAACACCAGGCTGGCAGCCAGCGCCAACAGCAACGGCAGCCACCAACGCCACGACAGGCTGCGTGCCGGTGCGGGCGCAGCCAATACCGCGTGTCCGGCGCGCGTGGCAGGATCCAGCGACAGGAACTTGCTGTTGAGCGCAGCCAGCTGCGATTCGGCACTGCGTCCGGCCATCTGCCCAACCTTGGACAACCCTGAAATACGTTGTTGCGCGCCGAAAGCCTGCTTGCTTGCAACCAGTGCCTTTGCAGGGTCGCCAAGCCCGGACCAGGCTTTTTCCAGCTCGACGCTGACGTCGCGACGCAACGTGTCCAACGCCAGTTCGTCGGCAATCCGTCCGGCCTCCTGCAGTGGCAGCAGCGCTTCGTTGAATCGTGCCTCACCGACCAGCACCGCGCCTTGTGCCACCAGCAAATCCGAACGCAGGACGGTCTCATTGAGATCGCCCGCAGTGGCCGCGCCGGCACCAAGCAATTCCAGCCCACGCTCGGGCTGGCCGCTGGCGGCGAGTGCATTACCCAGCGCCAGTTGGCCGATGGCTTCACCTACACGACTTTTCTCACGCGCAAACGCTGCAAGCGCTGCTTCGCCATCCGCCACCGCACCTTTATTGTCATCCAGCTGCCGCAGCACCGCTGATCGCAGCGCCAGGTTCAATCCCAGCGGAAAGTCGGGCGGCGTTGGGCCCATCAGTTCGATCGCCCGATCCACGCCATGGCGTGCCGCCGGATAATCCTCCAGGACCATGAACAACTTGGCCAGCGAGTAATAGCTTTCAGACTGGTAGATGGAATAGATAAAGGCATCTGAAGTGTCCACGCAGTGTGGCTACGCGTGGGTTCTAGTCGCACCATCGACGTAGATACGCGGTTGCGCTCACACGCTTGCTCTCGTACAACAGCGCATCAGCGCGACGCACGTTTCTCGAAAAAACTCACGCTGCGGATGGTGGCGTAGCACGGTGATACTACTGGATGACAGATGGCACTTGCTGCGACGTCTGCAACGGCAAGCAGCATGGCGCTGCGCGTGCGCGCGCGTCGACAGCAGGCACAGGAACTCTCGCACACAGCGCGCACACGTCACAGCCTGGTCATCGCACACAGGCGTTTGCAACTTCGACAGTACGGCATCGCGACGTCGTGTGAAGTTGTCGTTGATTTCTTGAAGTGGTGATGTCGGCAGGAACAACGCAGCATCACTGCCAGAGTACGCGGACGATCGCATAGGAAACACGGCGATTGAAGGTGGGTCAAGGCATGTGCGGCGGCAACTGCAACGCAACGTTGGCTTCACGCAATCTTGGTGCGTGAGTACACGTGCTACAGGTGATGCGCGGCGCGCACGCAGGTACGCAGCAATGGCCAATGCCAGCACTGCAGCACGCGAGGCGAAACTGTCTCGCCACAGGTCATCACACGGTGGGCTGACGTGACGGCAGATCGGCAACAGGGCTCCCCCGGCGTCCGGCTTGCACTGGAAGCGATACTGCTGGCGGCAGCGGGTATAGACAGCGCGTCTCGTGGGGCACTTCACCAGTGTGATGAATCTGAGATAGCGAAAAGCAGGGGGTGTGGGTGGGGCAGGAGATATAGCGTAGCTTGGTGTAGCGCAGTAGCGCGCTAGTGGGTGAGCAGTAGCGCAATGGTATGGGTGCATGGGAGATGAACAGCGCAGAACTGATGAGGTGCTGGGCGCTGGGTTGTGTCCGCGTTGAAGCGATGCGATGAGATTGATGATTCCACAGAGGTGGCGCGTGCTGGCACAAGGTATACATAGTGAATTCAACGACACCTGCCCGAGAGGCGCAAGACTGCTCTGGCTATCTACCGCATACAAGAGACACGGTGCAGCCAGAGGAAGCTGAAGCGCACTTGATGGCATGGCCGAGATCACGAAGTTGGATATGACAGGCGGCCGCCCAGATAACGGGATAGGCCACGGAGTCGCCCCATCCACAGCGTCCCGTCGGCGTCTGTTGGAACGCCAGCATGTCCGCGGACTGCCGGACGATGCGTCCTGTCATGACACGGCGCTGAACGTCCGTCCCCACCCAGCACGAACAGGCCGTCGGAATTGCTCGAGCACGCGTCCGTGCGCATCCTCGAATACACCGACCATCGTTTCGGTGCCGAGACCATCGTCGGCGCCCCAGACCTGGAGCACGCGCCCATCCTTGTCGACGCGGATCACGCCACCCGCCCATGCCGCGAGCCAGTATCCGCCGCCACTGGCCTTGGCAATGGACACTACGTCATCGCTGGGCAACTCTGGCGAGCTGGCCAGCGATTCGACTTCCAACGTGCTGGTGGACAGTCGTGCCAGACCACCCGATGTCGCCAGCATCAACCCGCCGTCGTCGGTGCCGAGCATGTCCCAGATCGCATTGTCGGGCAGCGAGGTACCTCGTTTCGGGTCGTGCTTGACCAACTCCACCGAGCCGCTGGACAGGTCCACCCGGTTGATGCGCCATGGGCGGTACCCACGTAGAGCTTGCCCTCGTGTTTCCAAAGTGCCCGCACCACGCTGTCATCGAGTCCGGGCTGGCCTTCGGCCGCAGGCCTATCCACGACACCTGGTTGCGAGCGGGGTCAAGGATGCTCAAACCATCTTCGTGGCCGATCCAAAGCGTGCCATTGCGTGCCAGCATCAGCGCCCGCAGGTTGAGCCCGCCAAGGCTGGTTGATTCGTGCAACAGTGGCTTGGAGCGCACGCTGACATCGCCATCCGCCGCCACCTCCATCAAGCCGCCTGCCCACAACCCGGCATACAGCCGCCCATCGGCCGTGGGCTGCACCGACATCACGCCATTGGTGGTGAACGCGCGATCCGGTGGCGCATCGTCGCCACGCCACCAGTGGTCGACAACCGCACCCGCCTTGTCCAGCCGGAACAACCCGCGACGATGTGTGCCGACGTACAGGCCATGATCCGCGGCAGCTGAAATCCAGCGAACCCGCAGGGCTGCAAGCGCCGGCGCCACGGACGTGCCTGGTACACGCGTGCGGACAAAGCCAAAGGCCACGATCGCGCACCGCAAGCCACAACTGCTGGCCGTCCTGCCAGAAACGCTCGACAGGCTGGCCTTCCGGCAACCCGGCGATGTGCACTGGCGCGCACGCCAGGGTATTGGCATCCACCCGGTAAAGCCCGGACCGGGACAGTGCCAATACGGCCTCGCCGGTGACCTGCAACTGGCCGACACCATCGACCAGGCCATCGCACGGCACCTCGTCCAGTCGCTGTCCGGCGAGATCCCAACGCAACACCCCACGATCACTGGCGACCCACACACGCGCATCGCCCTGCAACGCCAGTGCATTGACTGCCCCGCCGATCCGATCAGGCGCGATCGGCAACAACTGACGTCCATCAAACCGCGCAAGGCCGCCGTCGCCACCGACCCAGATGAAGCCGTCGGCATCTTCCACCAGCGCATGCACGCCACCGATCCTGCCGGTATCCAGGCTCTCGAACCGCCGCCGGGGAGCCTGGGCAAAGGCGTTGTCGACAAGCAGGAGAAACACCGTGCACGCCAAGGCCACCGCGATCCATCGCCGCATGCGATTACCTGGTCCACGCCCCCTGTCCGACACTTGCTGCCCCCTGCCTTGCCAGTGTGTCATCGTACCGTCCGCAGCCGTTGACTGAACCAGCACCGGGCAAATCGGTGGCCATGCAACGCAGGCACCGCGACTTTTTGAGCCTGGCGTCTCAGTTTTCACTATCCACCGACACGGCGTTAGCGCGAAGGTGGGAGCGACGGATTCGACATCCGGTTGCACCGCTTTGTTTCAGCGCTCTTTCAGTCATCGACCGCATTGTTGCTTGATTTCGTTCGTCCCTCCGCCCACAAGAATCCAAGCGCATGAACCGCCTCCTCCCCCTCAACCTCATCCTGTTGGCCCTTTGCGGCATGACGCTCGCCGACATGGCCCACGCGACCGAACCCCTGCTGCCACAAGGCAAGGCCTACGAAACCCGGGACAGCTGGCGGCAACCGGTCGCACCGGTACGCATCGCCGACCACACCTGGCAGATTGGCACCGCAGGCATCACCGCCATCCTCATCAAGACCGACGACGACGCGATCCTGATCGACGGTGGCTTGGCACAGGCGGCCGACATGCTGCTGGCGCACATGCTGGCGCTGGGTGTTGCGCCGGGAGATCTCAAACTCATCCTGAACAGCCACGCCCACGCCGACCACGCGGGCGCGATCCGGGCAGTCCAGCGCGCGACCGGAGCACGGCTGCTCAACACTGCTGAATCCGCGGTGCTGATGGCACACGGCGGTAGCGACGACATCCACTTTGGCGACGACATCCTCTATCCACCGGTACAGACCGACCGCATCCTGCACGACCGCGAAGTCGTCGTATTGGGCGACATCCGCCTGACCGCGCACTTCATTCCCGGCCATACACCCGGCAGCCTCGCGTGGACGTGGGATGACACCAGCAACGGCAAGCCATTGCATATTGCCTACGTCGACAGCCTGACTGCACCGGGCTACCAGCTGACCGGCAACCTGCGCTACCCACGGATCCTCGCGGATTTCCAGCACAGCTTCGCCACGGTACGCGCCCTGCCCTGCGACCTGCTGCTGACACCGCACGCCGACGCCAGTGGATGGGACTATGCCAATGCCGACAATCCACATCCCAAGCCGATGACTGCAAGGCCTATGCGGACGCCGCGCAGGACAGACGGCAGTCGCAATGACGATCGGCCCCGGCCCGCCCGTCGTTGTCTTCGTCGGCGTTTCAGTATGCTGGGCACATGACACAGCCGATAACGACATGGCGTGCCCGCCTGCACAAGGCAACCAGGTGGTGCCTGCCACTGCTGCTGGTCGGATGCGCCACGGTCCCCAACCCGCAGGCGTCCTGGCCATCACCGATGCAGGTGCGCACGGAAATCGTGCGCCGCATGCCTGCCGATGTAGCCGATCCCGAGGGCTGGGCGGCCGACATCCAGGGTGCATTCAGCGCGCAACGGATCAATCCCAATCCAGAAAACATCTGTGCCGTGCTGGCGGTTACCGCACAAGAGTCTGGTTTCCAGGCTGACCCGATCGTGCCCAACCTGCCGCGCATTGCACGCACGGAGATCAACCGTCGCGCCGCTGCGCACCACATACCGGTAGCTGCTGGTCGATGCCGCACTGAAGATCCACTCACCCGACGGCCGCTCCTACAGCGACCGCTTGCAACAGGCACGTACCGAGCGCGAACTCAGCAGCATCTATGAAGACCTGATCGCCAGCGTGCCCCTGGGCAAGCGCCTGTTCTCTGATTTCAATCCAGTCGAAACCGGCGGGCCGATGCAGGTCAACATCGCGTTTGCCGAAGCACGTGCCCGCGACTACCCGTATCCAATGACAGGTAGCGTCCGCAATGAAGTGTTTACCCGCCGTGGCGGACTGTACTTCGGCATCGCGCACCTGCTGGGTTACCAGACCCCCTACACGCGCAAGGTGCACCGCTTCGCCGACTACAACGCTGGGCAATACGCAAGCCGCAATGCAGCGTTTCAAAACGCGGTCAGCATCGCCACCGGCATCTCGCTGGCACGCGATGGTGACCTGCTCGTCCCCGGCGCGCCATTGGATCGGCCTGGCGAAACCGAACGGGCAGTGCGCACGCTGGGAAACCAGCTTGGCATGGATGCGCGTGCCATCCGCGATGCACTGCAACGCAGCAACGGCCTGGACTTCGACCGCACCGCGTTGCATGCGCGCATCTACGACCTGGCTGATGCGCGCGCCGGAAAGCGCTTGCCAAGAGCGATGCTGCCCGGCATCGAGCTGGACAGCCCCAAGATCACCCGCAAGCTGACCACTGCGTGGTTCGCCACGCGGGTGGATTCACGTTATCGGCGCTGCATGCAGCATTGAACCGAGTCGACCCTGCAACAGCGCGTGGTATCCACGACCCCTTGCCCGCTAATGCCAGCCAATCGCCCGTCGCACCATCGCCATGATCCTGCGATTCACGGGCACGACTTAAAATGACAACGGAAGACGCTGTGGCATGAACCTGCGGCCAAGCCGGAGTAGTTACGATGCCCCCCTGTAGTGGCCGTTTCACCACCGAAGATCAAGTGCCGGCCAGCAACTGCTGCGTGGCAACCCAGGGCCATCCACCCTTCCGGCGAGGACTGCAACCTGCAGCGCTCGTCCTGCTGCACCACCTGACGCGCTGATCGGGAGGCGATCATCAAACACTCCGATGCGAAGACTGGAATCCCAGACTTGATGCCAGACCTGCTGCCAGACCTGCCGCGACTGCAACGCGCCTTCTTCGAGCGCGATCCCAGGCTCGTCGCACCCGAGCTGCTGAACAAGATCCTGGCACGCGACGACGGCCGCGCCGGACGCATCATCGAGGTCGAAGCCTACTGTGGCGAACAGGATCCGGCTGCGCACACGTTTCGCGGGCCGACGCGGCGCAACCGCACGATGTTCGGCCCAGCCGGCCATCTCTATGTGTACTTCACCTACGGCATGCACTGGTGCTGCAACACCGTCTGCGGGTCGGAGGGCCAAGGCTGGGGCGTGCTCATCCGCGCACTGACGCCCCTGGCGGGCATCGAACGGATGCGCAAACTCAGGCCCAGCGCGGGCAGCGATCGCAACTTGACCAATGGTCCCGCAAAGCTGGCACAGGCACTGGGGATCGACGGCGGGTTCGACGGTGCCGACCTGGTCCTCGACGATTGCGGAGTCAGCGTGCTGGACGACGCAACACCGCCACCCAACAACCCACGGGTAGGCTCGCGGGTTGGCATCAGCCGTGCGAAGGACTTCCAATGGCGTTGGCGCTGCCCATAGGTTGCATGCGCAACTCTGCGTCGTCGGCTAGACAATGAAGAATCGGACGGTGCGACGCTCTTGACTATCTCTGTCGCCTTCCAGTCTGTTCTAATCCCTGTATTGCCGATTCGGCGTCTGCAAGTCGCCCGCGACCGCACGACCCCGATGCAGGCCAAGCCGACGCAGACTGGATCCATCCTTTCCTCCCACGTTGCGACCAGATGATTCCCAAGACAGGGCAGCGCACGGCGCTTGCAATCGTCGCTGCCGTCGCCACCGGCATGCTGCTGCGCCACGTGGTCAGCCTGGCTCCGACGTGGTGGCTCGCCTGGCTGGCGCCGATACCGCTGTTGTTGCTTGCGTTTTCATACCGCCCGTGGCCGGCGCGGGCACTGGTGTTGCTTGCTGCGTTGATCGGCAGCAGCGTGAACCTCGCGTACCTGCACCTGGTCATGCCACTGCCGGCGGCGATCGGCGCGGTCCTCGGGCAAGCCCTGATCTGGATGGCCATCGCAATGACCACCCGGGCCGTCGTGCGCAGATACGACGGCGCGTGGGTCGTTCTGGTCTATCCGGCACTGTGGGTCGCGGTCGACACGCTGATGGCGTCGTGGCTGCCGGACGGTAATTGGGGGAGCCTTGCCTATTCGCAGAGCGAAGTACTCGCGCTTCTGCAGGTGGCATCGCTGTTTGGCGTATCCGGCATCCTGTTCCTGCTGTGCCTGCTGCCGTCCACCGCGGCGGTCTTTTTGTGGCGCGGTGGCGAATTGCGGTACCGCTGGTTGGCAGCAACCGCCACCGCAGGGCTGTTGTGTGCAGGCCTGGGATTTGGCTGGTGGCAGTTGCGGGTGCCCGGCAAGGGTATGGCGACACGCGTGGGCATGGCGTCGATCGATGACCCGATTGGCTTGGAGGCGACACCGCACTATGCCCAAGCCATCCTTGCCCAATACGACATCCACGTCGGCCGACTTTCCCAGGCAGGCGCGACGATCGTTGTGCTGCCGGAAAAAATCGCCGTCCTCTCTCCTGGCGCGGCTGCCCGCTGGAAGTCCCATTTCAGCGCCATCGCACGACAAAACGACATCTGGCTTGAAGTCGGCATAGCCATCGCCGGGGATGGGCCAACGCGCAACCTGTCATGGCTCTTCGACCCACGCGGCGTCGCGGTCGAAAACTACCAGAAGCAGAAGCTCGCGCCACCCGAACGCCGGGATCACTATGCCGATGGCGCGGATTTCGCCGTGCACGTGATCGACCAGCACAAGGTCGGCCTGGCGATCTGCAAGGACATGCACTTTGCGTCGCTTGGACGCGGTTATGCCCAGCGCGGTGCGGCGGCCATGCTCGTCCCGGCCTGGGACTTTGCCTACCTGGATGGTTGGCTGGAGGCGCGCACCACGGTGACACGTGGCGTAGAGGGCGACTACGCGGTCATCCGCGCGGCCCGCGAAGGATTGCTCACCGTCAGCGACGCACGTGGACGGGTGATTGCAGAGCGACCAAGCGCACCGATGCCCGGGGCCACGCTGCTTGCACAGGTGCATATCGGCGAGCCAGTGCCAACGCTCTATACGCGCATCGGCAACCTGCTGGGCTGGCTGTGTGTCGGGTTGGCAGGGTTTTTCATACTGCTGTCCCGACGTAGCCAAGGCGTCGCCGTGGAGTAGACAAGTTCCATCACCGGTGTTTAATCGACACTTGATCGGCGCATTCGATGTACTGCTACCTATGCGATCCGAATCACGCCATCGAGATGGCCATGGCGGCGTGTCGGGTTGTCGACGCCGGCAAGACACGCAGAACCCTCACCACTGCAGTCAACCGACTCGCGTGGATATTCTATTGGATACGATGTCCTCGGCAGGCTTTCCGCGCCCTGGCCGGGAGCGTGTGCGTAGGAACCGCGGTGGTATCCAGATGCAGGCCAGGAGGCTGGATATCGCCAGGCAAAGTCCCTGACGCTGGCTTGCCTCCATCTTGCCCAGCGGCAATGGCAACCCGGGTGCGCTGCGCTTCCCCGCGCTACGCTGGTTGCATGCCTACCCCTGGTTGCCCTTGAAACAAGGGATGACGACTGGTACTGGCCCGCCAGCCATCCTGGCGCTACGTTGCACGCTTGGCACGGGAGTCGTGGCATGAATCCTTTTACATGGTGCTGGACGGCGTGGCTGATCATCTGGCTGGCCGCAGCGTTCAGCAACAAACGTACCGCCCGCCGTGAAAACGGCGCGTCGTGGATGCTGCATATGCTGCCGCTCGCGATTGCAGCAGTATTGCTGACGCACGGGTCGAAGACATGGCCACTCCTGCAATGGCAAGTTCTTCCGTATCAACCGGCTTTCTACTGGGTCGGCCTGGCACTGACCTTTGCAGGCCTGGCGTTCACGGTGTGGGCGCGTTTCTACCTGGGTACCAACTGGAGCGGCTCGGTGCAGGTCAAGGCCGAACATGCGCTGGTGCGCACCGGGCCATACCGCTGGGTGAGACACCCCATCTACACCGGCCTGCTGGCAGCCTTCCTCGGCAGCGGGCTCGCGATGGACCAGTGGCGGGGCGTGCTGGCGTTCGTGATCGTACTGCTGGGCTTCTGGTACAAACTGCGCCTGGAGGAACGCTGGATGATCGAAACGTTCGGCGATGCGTACCGCGACTACCGCAAGCACTCAAAGGCGCTGATCCCGGGCGTTCTTTAATCGATGAAACAAGCATCGGGCAGTGGAAATCCAAGCCTTGTGATGGTTCGGATCCATGTGGAGTGCAAGGGCATATCCAGGGGGCCTCCGTTGCGCTCGGTGCAGGACCCGGTTCGATCCGGATTCGCGGGCCAGTCCTGCCTGAAACCATTGCCCGGATAGCGAGGCATCCGTACCCCGCCTTTCACCGTATCCCTTGTGGCGGGTTTGCCGACCCACCCAACAGGAGATCACCTCATGCAACCGCTGCGGCCTCGATTGATTCCATCCACGGTCATGTTGGCGTGGCTGCTCACGAGCTGCACCACCACGTCGCCTGCGTCGTTTGTCCAGGCGGGATCGACCGATCGGTTCACGCCGTGCCCTGCCGCCCCGCATTGCGTCACATCCCAAGTCCCAGCCGCGAGCTCGCACTACATCGCACCATTGCGCTACGCCGGCGATGCGGATCTCGCACGCGCTGCACTGCTTGCGACCCTGCGGTCGGCCAGCAGCGCCACGGTTGACGATGCAGCTGGACCGCTCGTCCATGCCACCTTCCACAGCAGGATCCTCGGCTTCGTGGACGACGTGACCTTCCTGATCCAGCCACGGAACGATGTCATCGACGTCAAATCAAGCTCTCGGCTGGGTTTCTACGACCTGGGTGTCAACCGCCGCCGCGTAGAACACCTGCGAGCAGGGTTCGAAACGCGGATGAAGGGAGGCCAGCAAGACGACGACAAATAGCCGGAGCGATTGAACTGCGGCCTACTTCGCGCAGTCACGCCCTGCGGGAATTTCCGAGGCAGCAATCGTGCCATTTCCTCGCCGCCCGTCCCGCGTGTGCAATCCGGCTTCACGGTGACAGCGATAAGGTAGGACCATCATGTCGAGAAATTCTGCCATGCGCATCCTCATTACCGGTGCCAACGGCCTGGTCGGGCAAGGCGTCCTGCGCGAATGCCTTGATGCCGCCGATGTCGCGCAGGTTGTCGCGCTCGGACGCCACCCCAGCGGTCAGTCGGACGACAAACTCAGGGAACTGACCTGCACGGATTTCTCCGATCTCAGTGCGGTGGAGGGCCAACTCCAACCTTTCGATGCCTGCCTCTATTGCGCTGGCGCGCCTCCGATCGGTACGCCCGAAGATCAGTACCGGCACGTGACCCACGCGCTGACAGTCAACGTCGCCAGGACCTTGGCGCGCCTGAACCCGGCGCTGGTGTTCATCTACATCTCCGGCGCGCACTCGGACCCTGGAAGCCGTTTCATGCCACTGCGTGTGAAAGGCGAGACCGAGCGGTCGCTCGCAGCGCTTCCGATCAACACCATCATGCTGCGCCCGGGTGGCATCCAGCCAGTGGACGGCGTGCACTCACCGCATCGGATGATGGACACGATGTACCGCGTTACCGGGCCACTGATGGGGCTCGGCGTACGTCTCATGCCGGGGTCGATGACCACCACGGCACGCGTCGGGCGCGCCATGCTCGCCTTGTTGCGCCAGCACGATCCGCCGGCAGTGGTCGAAAACGATGCAATCAATCAACTGGGCAGGACCGCAACACAAGGCTAGGAACGCTGCCCGGAAAACAGCAGGACAGGACCGGAGTGGGACGCTCACGCAAGCGATCGTGGAATTGCACTCGGACGCTGTCCTGGACACCCTTATCGAGGAGAAAGCCATGCATGTTCTTGTCGCCGGTGCTACCGGCAAAACTGGTCGTCGACTGATTGATGCGCTTAAAGCACGTGGCCATCAGCCTGTTGCCTTGGTACGGGAAACTTCCGATACCGAGGGTCTTCCTGCCGACGTTACATTACGGCATGGCGACTTGACCGACCTGCCAGACAACGTTTGCGATGACTGTGACGGCGTGATCTTTGCTGCTGGCGCCGGCGGCGACGCGGATCCGGGAATGACCGACAAAGTAGATCGGGACGGGGCGATGCGCCTTGTCGACCTGGCAGCAAAGAGCAAGGTGGATCGTTTTGTCATGTTGAGCAGCGTCGGCGCAGGCAACCCCGACCCTGATAGCGAACTCGCCCACTACCTCCAGGCAAAACACGATGCCGACGAGCATCTCAAAGCGAGTGGCCTGACCTATGCCATCGTCCGTCCAGTGAGCCTGACCCAGGACGATGGTTCGCGCGACATGCGCTTTGGCGATGACGTCGATGTGCATGCCAAAGCCGCACGAGGCGATGTTGCCGCCGTCCTGGCCGACGCGGTGGACTCTTCGCGGTGGGTGAACAAAACTTCATTGATGCAGTCCGCCTGAGCCATCAACACGAACTGGCAGCGCAGACCAGGGATGCCATGCGACTTGATCCGTGCGTCGCGGCGACGCCACTTTTGAATCCTGCAGCCAAGCACGGGCCCCCACTCTTCCCAAAAGGAAAACATGAAGCAAATTGAAACCTTCAATCCTGCGACTGATGAACTGATCGCCACCTACGATTTGATGAGCACGGACGCGGCCATCGCAAAACTGCGGGCATCCCATGCCGCGTTTCACGAGTGGAAGAAAAAGTCCCATGGAGAACGCGCCCCTTTTCTACGGGACATCGCGAAGGCCTTGCGTGAGAAAGCAGGCGCTTTCGCGGAGCTGATGACCAAGGAAACAGGCAAACTCATTCGCGACGGGAAAGCCGAAGTTGAGATTTGCGCACGCATCTTCGAGTACACGGCCGAGTTTGGCCCGGGTGAGCTCGCCGACGAGGAGCGCAAGCATGGCGATGGACAGAAACGGGGCATCGTTACCCATGCACCGATCGGGGTGGTTTTCAGCATCCAGCCCTGGAATTTCCCTCTTTACCAACCCGTTCGTGTCCTGGCCTCCAACCTGATGGTCGGAAACGCCGTTATCCTGAAGCACGCTTCGATCTGCACCGGCAGCGGACTGATGTTGCGCGATGCATGCATCGAGGCAGGATTGCCGGAAGGCTTGTTCGACGTCGTGGTGATCGACCATGACACCTCTGACCAGCTCATCGCGCACAAGCTGGTGCGCGGCGTGACCATGACCGGCAGCGAGGGTGCCGGGAGGCACATAGGCGAGAAAGCCGCCAGGAACCTGAAGAAATCCGTACTCGAACTTGGATCCAATGACGCCTACCTGGTGCTGGACGATGCGGATATCGAGCTGGCGGTGAAGACCTGCGTGAAAGCACGCCTCTACAACAATGGCGAAACGTGTGTGTCTGCCAAGCGCTTCGTGGTGACGGAGGCGGTATACGACGCGTTCGTCAGCGCCTTTGTCAAGCAGATGGCAGCCATCAAGATGGGTGATCCGACGGCTGAAGACACACAACTCGGCCCCATGGCCAGCAAAGAGCAATTCAAGACACTCTCCAAGCAAGTCGAAAAAAGTATCGCTGGCGGAGCGCAGGTGGCGTGCGGTGGCAATCCGCCAGACCGCGTCGGTCAATATTATCCGGCGACCGTGCTCGTAAATTGCCAGCCAGGCACGCCAGCATACGATGACGAATTGTTCGGCCCGGTCGCCTCCGTCATCAAGGCCAAAGATGATGCCGATGCCATGCGCATTGCCAATGACAGCCGCTATGGGCTTGGGGGAGGTATCTTTTCGCGGGACGAGGACAATGCCATCCGCCTGGCACGCGACCATTTCGATACCGGGATGGTCCACATCAATTCCTTTGGTGCGGCTGATCCAAACATGCCTTTCGGCGGCGTCAAGGATTCCGGCTATGGTCGCGAGCACGGTGGTTTTGGCATGAAGGAATTCGTCAATACCAAGGCTATTTTTCTACCTTGAAGACAAAGTTGGCTCGGCCCAGCACCGCGCATTGGCAAACTTCAGTACATCTTTTGGCCACCGGTACGACCAGGCTTCGGACCGCTGGTGTCACACCCACCAAGCGAGACAGGAGAACCAGACCGTGACTGACAACCCAAAAGTACTATTGATCACCGGTGCATCCAGTGGGATTGGCGCTGCGACAGCGCGTCATGCGGCTCAATCCGGTTGGCGGCTGGCGCTTGCCGCACGCAGCATGGAAAAGCTTGAAGAGCTCGTGGCAGAGATAGGTCCGGACAAGGCTGCGGCGTTTGAAGTCGATGTGACGGACCATGCGGCGCAGGAAGACATGGTGGAGCGCGTGCTTTCACACTTCGGCCGTATCGACGCAATATTTGCCAATGCCGGCGTCGGCGGGCAACCGGGCGGGTTCTCCGGTGCTCCGGTCGAATCGTGGCAGTCCATGGTCTCGGTCAATATCCTCGGCGTCGCCTATACGCTGCGTGCCAGCCTGGAAGCACTCAAGGCCAGTCGCGGGCACGTGGTAATGACCGGTTCCGTCGCTGGCCGCCGTACCCTTGCCGGGTCGATGTACTCGGCGACCAAATGGGCGGTCTCCGCCATCGGTTATGGACTTCGCGAGGAATTGCGTGGGACAGGCGTGCGCGTGACGCTGATCGAACCCGGCATGGTCGACACACCCTTTTTTGATGATCCCAAGCCTGATGCATTGCAGCCTGACGATGTTGCCAGATCGGTTTTGTACGCCCTGGCGCAGCCGGGCTCTGTCGATGTACACGAAATCATGATCCTGCCGACACCGCCTCGCGAGCAAGCGGCACAACATTAGGCAACGGAGTCCATGCGCAGGCCGACGCCACGCCACGGGATGCGGCCGCCAACCTGGCCAGCGCGGCGGATCCCCGCGTTGGGCCACTAAAGCGTCGCTGGCGCAGTCTTCTTGGGAGACCAGGCGCACTTGCGCATGGACGTGGCACGCGATGGGGCTAGCGCGCTGACCCGGACAGAGACGAACAAGCGCCCCTGGCCTGGCAGCGGCTCGGCGAACCGCAAACCTGATCCTGTCGAGCATCCATGACGACGAAGCCCGGGGACGCGCGTTGTCGTGGTCACGCACCATCGCGACCGGATGACTTCTGACATCCCTCTTCAGCCAGCAGGACTTCCGGCCCATGATCGTTTGGCGGGCGTCCAATATCCTCGCATCGTCATGACTCATCCCCTCGTGAGGCCACCCATGCGATCCATCGGCTTGTTTCCTCTTTCGACCCTGCCCATCACAATGGCGTTGGCGCTTGCTTCGGGCGCTGTAGCCGCTACGCCGGCTGACACGGCGCAAGCTGCTGCGCAGCAGTACCTGGAAGCCGAGAGGACGTTCGATGTGGCTGCGCTTGAAGACGCAATCACGCCCGGATTCGTGGAGATCAGCCCGCTCGGGGAGGTCGACGAACACGACCGCGTGCTGTCGTTCTATGCGCCTGACAAGAAGTCCGAGGCACCTGCGACCAAAGTCGGCACCTTCAAGACCCGCACGAATGACGACACCGCCATCGTCACGACGACGGTCAGCTTCACGATGCATGGCCAGACCAGGACACTGACCGTAGGCATGGCCGCTACGCGCACACCCACTGGCTGGAAGCTTGCATCGGCGCAGTACACGCCCGCCGTGAGCCCAACTGCACATTGAGGGGTGTTGGGCAGGGATTGAAAGTCCCGACCCAGGCGACTGCAGCCTCCCCGAACCCCGTTCATGCCGACAGCCCGAATTTGCAACCTCGCTTAGCCCGTTAAGTGCAGCGCACCCGGGATCGTGAACTGGGCCCCGGCTCCAGGCCCTGCCCCGGCCGTCCACTGGCCGGTCGCGACGCGTGCTTTACAACCGGGGTGCTAAAACACCGTCCTGCAGCCAGGGAAACGCGCATGTCCGCTCCAGACGCGGAACGAAAGCGCATGGTCGACGTGCACATCGCCGGTCGCGGCATCCGCGACCGTGCCGTGCTCGACGCCATGGGCACGGTGCCGCGCGAACGTTTCGTCGATGCCGGCATGCAGGAGTTCGCCTACGAGGACAGCCCGCTGCCCATCGGTGCCGGGCAGACGATCTCCCAGCCCTACATCGTGGCGCTGATGATCGAGGCCGCCGGCATCGGCGCCGGCGACCATGTGCTCGAAGTCGGCGCCGGATCAGGCTATGCCGCCGCCGTGATCAGCCGCATCGCGGGCCACGTCCACGCCATCGAACGTCACGCCTCGCTGGTCGACGCCGCGCAGGCGCGCTTCGATGCCCTGGGTTACGACAACATCACCCTGCGTGTCGGCGACGGCAGCAGTGGCTGGCCGCAGGTGGCGCCGTTCGACGCCATCCTGGTCGCGGCCGGCGCACCCGCCCCGCCGCGCGCGCTGCGTGAGCAACTCGCCGTCGGCGGATCCCTCGTGGTGCCGGTCGGCGACACCGTCCTGGGCCAGCAGCTGCTCAGGATCACGCGCATCGACGACAGCCGTTTCCAGGAAGACGACCTCGGTGGGGTCAGCTTCGTCCCGCTCATCGGCGAACAGGGCTGGGCCGAGGACGGACGCCGCGCGGCCAGCAACCATGTTCCCGGACGCGCGCGTGGGCACGACCCGGGACGGCTGCTCGCGGACGCCGCCCAACCCCTGCCGGAGATCGACGCCCCCGGTTTCGCCGAAGCCTTCGACCGCTTCGCCCACGCCCGCGTCGTGCTGCTGGGCGAATGCAGCCACGGCACCTCGCAGTTCTATCGGGCGCGGGCCGCCATCACCCGGCGCCTGGTCGAGCACCACGGCTTCGACCTGCTCGCCATCGAGGCGGACTGGCCGGACGTGGCCGTGATCAACCGGCACGTCCGCCACCAGCCGCCGCGCAGCGAAGTCGAGCCGATCTTCCAGCGGTTTCCCCGCTGGATGTGGCAAAACGCCGAGTTCGCAGCGCTGGTCGGCTGGTTGCGCAACCACAACCAGGGACGCGACGCGGGCAGCCAGGCCGGCGTGTACGGACTGGACCTCTACAACATGCATGCCTCGATCGCGACGGTGCTGGCCTACCTGGACCAGGTCGACCCGGACGCGGCCGCCACCGCGCGCGTCCGCTACGGCTGCCTGACCCCGTGGCAGACCGACCCGGCGACCTACGGCCGCGCGGTGCTGGACGACCGCTACCGCACCTGCGAGCAGGAGGTCGTGCGGCAATGCAGCGACCTGTTGGCGCGGCAGATCGATTACGCCCGCGCCGGGGCCGACGGGGAGCGGTTCCTGGACGCCGCGCAGAGCGCACGACTGGTAGCCGCGGCCGAACGCTATTACCGGGTCATGTACTACGGCGGCGCCGATAGCTGGAACCTGCGCGACACCCACATGTTCGACACGCTGTGCAACCTGCTGCAGGCGCACGGCCCGCAGTCGAAGGCCGTCGTGTGGGCGCACAACTCGCATGTCGGCGACGCACGCCATACCGACATGGGCGCTGCCCGCGGCGAGCTCAACATCGGCCAGTTGTGTCGCCAGCGTTTCGGCGACGAGGCCTGCCTGGTGGGATTCGGCACCCATGCCGGCACCGTCGCAGCCGCGCACGACTGGGACGGCGCCATGGAAGTCATGCGCGTCCGCCCATCGCACCGCAACAGCCTGGAGCGGCTTTGCCATGACCACCTGCCGCCGCGGGCGCTGCTGGACCTGCGCGAATCGACCGACCCCGCGCTGCACCGCGCCTTGCGCGCCGCGCACCTGGAGCGCTTCATCGGCGTGATCTACCGACCCGATACCGAATTGCAAAGCCACTACGCCGAGGTGTCACCGTCGCGGCAATTCGACGCCTATGCATGGTTCGATGAAACCCATGCCATCACGCCCCTGCCAACGCAGGCCGAAGGCTGGGACCGCGACGTGCCCGACACCTACCCATTCGGCGTCTGACCGCTCGCACGCGCATCCGCCCCGGGGCTTGCCCGCGCCCAGGACATGGGCATTCGAAAAGGCGTCGATGATGCCGGCACAGGGGCCCATCGATCACGTGGCAGGCATCAACACGCCGTCGAAACGTGCCGGCGTCCCGGGCGGCGTGATCGGCGCGTCGGAATCACTGGCATGGCTGCCGCCGGTGACCCGGGCACAGCCCGCAGTGGCACGAGTCAAGCGGACGCTGCGGGGGAGCGGTCCTCGGCCAGCCTGTCGAACTGGTTCCCGACCCTGCGCAAGCCTTCCAGCCACGCCGTCGCCAACAAAAGCATGGCAAGCAGGAACCCGATCGCCAGGAGACCGGGCGGCACCAGTTGCATCACGCCGGCAAGGTACGGAACGCAAATGGCGAGGACCAGCAAAAGCAGCATCCCCAGCAGCATGCGCGGCAACCATCGATTGCCGGGGTGCTGGCGGGCGAACAGGGGGGCGCCGGGTTGGCGGTTGCCGAGGATCAGCAGGAACACCCCGAGCACCAGCGCGCCGAATACCGCTGTACGCGCCTCTGCGGCCGGCAACCCCAGGCCCAGCATGCCCGCATAGCCGGCCAGGAGCAGTCCGGCCAATCCAAGCCCCTCGACCACGGCGTAGACCAGATGATGGCGCGCAAACGGAGACTCGCCTTGCCGGCGTGGCGGGCGCGACATCGTGTCGGCGGCTTCGGGCTCGGCTTCGAAGACGATCGAACAGGCCGGATCGATCAACAACTCCAGCAGGACGATGTGCACCGGCATCAGCAATACGGGCCAGTGCAACAGCGAAGGCACCAGCGCCAGGGCGATGATCGGCATGTGCACCGCGAAAACAAAACGGGTCGCCTTGATGATGTTGTCGTAGATGCGGCGCCCCTGCCGGATCGCCGCGACGATGCTGGCGAAACTGTCGTCGAGCAGGACCAGCGCCGCGGCTTCGCGCGCGACATCGGTGCCACGTTCGCCCATGGCGATGCCGACATCGGCGGCCTTGAGCGCAGGGGCATCGTTGACACCATCGCCGGTCATCGCCACGACTTCGCCGCTGGCGCGCAGGACCTGCACGAGGCGCAGCTTCTGCACGGGCTGCATGCGCGCGCAGACATCGGCATGGCGCAGCCGTTCGTGCAGGCCCTGGTCATCGAGCGCATCGATCCCGGCGCCGGTCAGGACATCGGGACGCTCGCTCAGGCCAACCTCCAGCGCGATCGCGCGCGCCGTCGCCGGATGATCGCCGGTCAACATGATGATGCGGATCCCGGCGGATCGGCATTCGGCGATGGCGGCGGCGACATCGGGACGGGGCGGATCGACGAAACCCACCAGGCCCAGGAACTGGAAGCTGAAATCATGCTGGCTGCGCGGCGCTGCCTCACCTTTCCAGTGGCCGCGGGCGACCGCGAGCACGCGCAAGCCGCGCGCGGCCATCGCCTCGACCCGTCCCAGGATGGCCTGCGCAGCGACCGCATCGAGGTGGCACAGGTCGATCACCGCCTCGGGAGCGCCTTTGGTCGCCAGCAGGTGGCGGTCCGGCGCATCGGCGCGGAACACGCGGGTCATGGCGAGGATGTCCGGCGAGAGACCGTATTCGAACTCGGCCGACCATTCGGCATGGATGTGCTCGGTATCGCGCAACCAGCGCAGGCCGAATACCTGGATCGCCTTCTCCATCGGGTCGAACGGATCGGCCGGTGTCGCCAGCATGGCGAACTCGACCGTCTCGTGGAAACGCTCCGGCAAGTCGACCGCATCGACGTCCTGGAAACCGGCACCGTCGACATCGAGTTCGGCGACCTGCATGCGGTTCTGGGTGAGGGTGCCGGTCTTGTCCACCGCCAGCACCGAAATCGCGCCCAGCGCTTCGACCGCGGGCACACGCCGGGTCAATACCTTGCGTTGCGAAATACGCCATGCACCCAGCGCCAGGAACACGGTCAGGATGACCGGGATCTCTTCGGGCAGGATGGCCATGGTCAGGGCGATGCCGGACAGGATGCTTTCGATCAAGCCATGGCCATCCCACAACCAGTTGAGCAGGACGTAGGCGGTCGCCACGACCAGCCCACCCACGGTCAGGTTGCGGATCAGCACGCGCGAAGCCTGCTGGAGCCCGGAGTCCGGCTCGACCGTCGCTGCCAATGCCTCGCCGATCCGGCCAACGGCGGTCTTGCGGGCCGTGGCAACGACCTGGGCCAGGCCAACGCCGCGCGTCACCACCGTGCTTGCGAACAAGGCGGCGCTGTCGCCACCGGGCAACTTGCTCACCGGCACGGCTTCACCGGTGAGCAGCGACTCGTTGGCATCGAGCTGCCCATCGATCAGCGTCGCGTCCGCGGCGATGCGATCGCCCTCGTGCAGGACCAGCAGATCGCCGATCACGACCTCGCGGCCCGGGATGCGTATCTCCGAGCCATCGCGAATGACCAGCGCGCGCGGCGCCGACAGGTCGCGCAGCGATTCCAGGGCGCGCTGTGTCTTGCGCTGCTGGGCCAGGGTGATGCCGATCACGACGAACACGAACGACAGCAGGAAGGCTGCTTCGGCGCGATCGCCCAGTGCCAGGTACAGGCCGCCTGCGACCAGCAGCATGAGGAACATCGGTTCGAGCACGACATCGCGAACGATCGTCCAGATCGATTTCGGCGCTGACCCCGGCAGGACGTTGGGGCCGTCCTCTGCCAGGCGGCGCGCTGCGTCGAGCGGATCCAGGCCCCGCATATCCGGCGCAGCCAAGCCCCTGGACGGCGTCATGTGGAGGATTCCGCCAGTGCACCGAGGTTTCGCGGTACGTCCGACAAGTGCCCAACTCCCAAATCGCGGCACGGGCAGCATCGCACAGGCTGGCTTGGCGGTATTGATCTGGGTCAGTGCAACAAAGCGTCATCCCTACCCGCCTGGGTGCATCGCCCGCACGGTGCAGCGAATAGGACAGACGCAAGGAGACCGGAGGCAACCAGGGATGCTTGATGTGCTCCAACGCCTTTTTTTTGCCGCAACAAGGGACATGTTCCTGGTCCCTTTTCGCTTGTACCTCCTCGCCTGTCCATCGCACGCGTATCCGTACGCTTTTATCGCCGACGCACGCGCCCACCGGTTCTGGGGGAAGATGGGGACAATTGCCATGCACCGGGTGAACCATGTCCTTTCGTCCGAATCGCCGCACCTGGCTGCTCGCTGCAGCCGCCGTCGCCGTGGCCCTGCTCGCTGCCTGGGCGCTCGGGCGCTTGCGCGGGCCGGCGCTGCCGGGATACGAAGTCAGCGCCGGCCCGCTGGTCCAGGACGTAGTCGCCACCGGCCGCGTGGCGTCGCCTTCGCGCGTTGCGGTCGGCGCCGAGATCGCTGGCCTGGTGCGCGAACGCCGCGTGACCGACGGCGACCGCGTGGCGCCTGGCGACGTGCTGGTAGTGCTGCGCGCCCGCGACCTGGAGGCCAGGCGCGACGAGGCGCGCGCAGCGCTCGCCGCGCTGCGACAAGCCGACCGTCCCCAGGCGCAGGCGCGCCTGCGCGAGACGCGCGCGGCATTGGCGCAGGCCGAGCGCGACTACACGCGGCGGCGCGAGCTCGGCGCGCAACAGCTGGTTGCGCGCGATAGCGTCGAGCAGGCCGCCCAGGCGGTGGTCGCTGCCCGCGCCGCGACCGAGCAGGCGCAGGTCGCGGCCGATGCGCTCACCGGCGGCGCGCGCGAGGCACAGTTGCGCGAGCAGCTCGCAGCCGCCGATGCCGCGCTGGAACGCGCGGTGGTACGGGCCACCGTCGCCGGCACCGTGCTTGCGCGGCACGTCGAACCCGGGGACGTCGTCCGCGCCGGCGACCTGCTGCTGGAGATCGCCCGCGACGCACCGGGCGAGGTCCTGGTGCCGATGGACGAGAAGCACCTTGCCCGCGTCCGCGTCGGCCAGTCCGCCACCTGCATCGCCGACGCGTTCCCCGACCGGCCATTCGCCGCGACCGTCTTCCACATCGCGCCGGGCGTCGACCCCGCGCGCGGCACCGTGGACGTGCGCCTGCGCATCGATCCCAAGGCCACCTTCGTGCGCCAGGACATGACCGCGACGGCCACCATCCACACCGGCCGCCGCGACAACGCGTTGGTGGTCCCCAACGACGCCCTGATCGATGCCAGCGAGGCTTCCGACCGCGCCAGCGTGCTGCGCGTGCGCGATGGCCGCGTGCAACGCACGCCAGTGCGCCTGGGCCTGCGCGGCCTGGCCGCCAGCGAAGTGCTCGCCGGTCTGCAGGCCGGCGACCAGGTCGTCGCCGCCGGGGCGCTGGGTCCCGCCGACCTGCCCGGGGACGGCCAGCGCGTCCGCATCCAGGGCCAGCCGATGCCCGAGGCGGGGACCGCCGACACCAGCCGCGAACTGCCGGTCAAGTTCGACTAGGCGATGTGGATCGAGACCACCATCGCCATGCGCTTCCTGCGCCAGGGCCGCGGGCAGAGCCTGCTGATCCTGTTCGGCATCGCGGTGGGCGTGGCGGTGATCGTGTTCGTGACCGCGCTGATCTCGGGCCTGCAGGAAAACATCATCGAGCGCACGCTCGGCACGCAGGCGCACATCCGCGTGCAGGCGCCGCGCGAGGCCAATCGCGTCGCGCCCGCCCCGCCCGGAATGCGCCGCCTCCTGCTGGAGGACAGGCGCGCGCAGGTGCTGCGGCCGGTCGACAACTGGCCCGGGGTGCTCGACGTGCTCGACACCCTGCCCGGCGTCGCCGCCGTGTCGCCGGTGGTGTCGGGGCCCGCGTTCGGGCGGCGCGGCGCAGCCGTGCAGGCGGTGGCGCTGGTCGGCGTGGACCTGCCGCGCTACGTGCGCGTCATCCCGCTCGGCGACAGCATGGTCGAAGGCCGCCTCGACGTGGGCTCTGGAAACGCCGTGGTCGGACGCGAACTGGCCGACGACCTCGGCCTGCGCACCGGTGGCAAGCTGCGGCTCGATGCCGGCGGCGGCCGCGAGGCGATCGTCAACGTGTCCGGTATCTTCCAGCTGGGCGTGCGCGAGCTCGACGAGCGCTACGTGTACCTGGACCTCAAGCAGGCGCAATCGCTGCTGGCCCTGCCCGGCGGCGTCACCGTGATCGACGTGACCGTGGACGACGTGTTTGGCGCCGAGGCCATCGCCGCGCGCATCCGCGGCCTCACCGGGTTGCGCGCCGAGAGCTGGATGGAAACCAACGCCCAGCTGATGAACGCGCTGAGCTCGCAGAGCCTGTCCACGCGCATGATCAGCCTGTTCGTGGCGATGTCGGTGGCGCTGGGCATCGCCAGCGTGCTTGCGGTGAGCGTCACCCAGCGCACGCGCGAGATCGGCATCCTGCGCGCCATGGGCACGCGCCGCGGGCAGATGCTGCGGGTGTTCCTGGTCCAGGGCGCGGTGCTCGGCATGGCCGGTTCGGCCATCGGCGCACTCGCCGGCTGGGGACTGGTGGGGGCCTTCAACACCTTCGGGCCCAGACTCTTCTACATCCCCATGCCGCTGGCGCTGATCCCGGCGGCCATGGCGCTGGCGACGGTGGCCGGCGTGGGCGCCGCGGCGGTGCCGGCCTCGCGCGCCTCGCGACTGGATCCGGTGGAGGCCATCCGCCATGCCTGACCCGCGCGAGGTGCTGCGACTGGAAGGACTGCGCAAGTCCTACAACGTCGGCCGCCCCAACCAGACCGAGGTGCTGCATGGCCTGGACCTGCGCCTGGACGCCGCCGACTTCGCCGCGCTCGTCGGCCCGTCCGGCTCGGGCAAGAGCACGCTGCTCAACCTGGTCGGCCTGCTCGACTCGCCCACCGGCGGCGAGCTCTACCTGCTGGGCCAGCCCACGCGCGACATGGACGACGAGGCGCGCACCGCGCTGCGCGGGCGCAGCATCGGGTTCGTGTTCCAGTTCCACCACTTGATCACCGCGTTCACCGCGCTGGAAAACGTGTTGATGCCGACAATGGTCGCGCACGGCCGGCCCGACCGCGACACGCTGGATTTTGCCCGCGGCCTGCTGGCAGAGGTGGGCCTTGCGCAGTTTGCCGACACGCCACCGGACCAGCTTTCCGGCGGCCAGCAGCAGCGCGTGGCGATCGCGCGCGCGCTGGTCACCCGCCCCGCCCTGCTGCTGGCGGACGAGCCCACCGGCAACCTGGACACCAGGACGGCCGCGGACGTGTTCGCGCTGCTGCGTCGCTTCAACGCGCAGCACGGCTGCGCGGTGCTGGTGGTGACGCACGATCCGCGTTTGTCGGATACCTGCGACCGGACGATCTCGTTGGTGGACGGAAAGATCGTCGGGGACGAGACGCGTACAGCCATGCGCAACCAAGGCGATGGAAGCAATTAGTCCCGCTTGATTGCCTGCGTCCCCTTTTCGTGCCTTTTAGCGGCTTTTTCAGTGGCCCAGGTGCTCTTCGAGGAAAGCGCACTGGATGGCAGCCGCCCGATCGAAGGTTGTACTTGGATGCCGCAACAGACCGAAGTGCCCACCGTCGACCTCGACCAGTTGCTTGGGTTGCGGTGCAAGGTCCCAGGCGAGTCGGGCCATGTCGGAACTCGCCCCTTCCATCTCATCCTCTGCCGCGATCACCAGCAGCAGAGCGGCCTGCAGGTGCGGCGCGCACAGGATCGGATTGAGTGGAACGGGCGTCGCTGCCGTGACCACGCTGGCGAGGTTTTCCCAGCGGGTGCCGAAGCGACCGCCGTACTCGATGAACCAGCGAAAGGCGGTGACGGGCGCGAGCAGGGAGGGGTGCGCGTGCTGATCGGCGGACACCACTGCCATCGGACCGGTGGTCGTCTCGGGTGAACCGCCGACATCGCCAGCCAGGAACGTCTCGCGAATCGATGCATACAATTCCCCATCCGGATCCGCTGGCGGCGGCGTATCGCCGAAAGCCGGCACCTGGGCCACGACAGCGGCCACCCGCCCGTCGATCGCACCAACCGCTACGACCTCTGCGCCACTCAGGCTGTCGCCCCAGAGCGCGATCCTGGATCCATCGATGTCCGGCAGCGTCTCGACAAAATCAATGGCATCCCGGTAGCCGCGCGCCTGGATCCACCGGTTGATCTCCTGGCGCGGCTCGCCATCGCTGATCCCGAAATTGCGATGGTCGTACAGCAGCACGGCAAAGCCCGCCGCGACCAGCTTCTCCGCATAGCGATCGGCGACCATGCCGCTGATCGTCGCGGAAAAGCCGTGCGCCATGATGACGACCGGCACGGGAGCCGAGGTGCCTGGCGGCATGTATAAATGCCCGCGCAACGTGGCGCCTTCTGAATGGAACTCGACGCGCTCGTACATGGTGGATGTTCCCCGGCACAAGGAAGACACCTGATCACTTGTACCTCGAAAAAAGGTCGGAGACCAATTGCGCTGCCAATGCAGTGGTTCCCTGCCCCATTGTCCGTGAATCAAGTGGACATCGGCGCAATCGCGGTTCGCCGACAGCCACTTCCTGAAATTCAAATCCGCAGGTCGCACACGTCAAGACGGGACATGGCTCCTGACTCCATTTTCGTCGTGCGTACTGCTAGTTCCGCGCCGGCGGCTTCGCGCGCGTGGCGGCAGAGCGCTGCTCCCATCGCTGGCGCGCCAGCTTGCGCATGTCATCGACGTGGTCGGACTCGTCTACGATCTCGTCGCCCAGCAGGGTTTCCACCACATCTTCCAGTGATACCAGGCCTTCTGTCTCGCCGTACTCGCCATTCACCAGGGCAATCTGCTGGCGCTTGTCCAACAGCATTTCCAGCAGGTGCGACAACGACACCGTCGGCGGCACCGACAGCAGGTCACGGCGAAACTCGCTTACCGCGCGCCGGCCTTCGCCGCGCGCCTGGGCCAGGGTCAGGTCGCTTTTCAGCACGAACCCGACGATGTTGTCGACCGTATCCTTGTAGAGCGGCAACCGCGAAAACGGACTACGAGCGATGGTCTCCAGCGCATCGGCCACGCTCAGCGACGCGGGCAAGGCCTGGATCACCACGCGCGGGGTCATCACGTCGCGTGCGCGCAGCGACGACATGCCAAACAAGTTGCGCAGGATCCGCGACTCGCGCTCGTCGATGTGCCCGGAGGCCTCGCCGACATCGGCCATGGCGATGAATTCCTCACGACTGAACACATGCGCCTGCTTGCCGCCGGAGAGCATCCGCGTCAGCAGTTCGGAGACCTTGATCAGGGGATACAACATCACGATCAGGACGCGTATGAAGAGCGCCACGGGCGAGGCCAGCGAACGCCAGTGCAGCGTGCCCAGGGTCTTGGGCACGATTTCTGACAGGAACAGGATCAGCAGCGTGGCCAGCGCTGAGAACGCACCCACCCACGCGCTGCCGAACACCAGCGTCGCCTTGGCACCCGAGCCAATGGCTCCAGCGGTGTGGGCAATGGTGTTGAGGGTCAGGATCGCTGCCAGCGACTGGTCCACGTTGTCCACGCGCAGCTTGGCCAGCGTCGCCGCCAGCCTGGGCCTGGCCTCGCGCATGCCTGCGATGAAGGACGGGTTGATGCTCAGCAGCACCGCCTCGGCGATCGAGCACAGGAACGACAGCATGATCGCACCCCCCAGGTAGACGACCAGCATCACCACGTCGGAGGTGTCGTAGTTGGGCGCGATGTCCCCGTGGCCGCCGATCGGGACGGCGGCCGTGGCGACCACCGGCAACAGCACCAGCAGCGCCAGCAGGGCGCCATGGCGTAACAGGCGATTGGTGTCCGAGTTGAATCGCGTCATCGAAAACGTCGGTAAGGGCACTCCAGCATAGCGATTACGCATTCGCTGATTGTAAAGGCGCGTTGGATGCACGCCCCTGCCCTTGAGCGCATGCCAATACATGGCAACACGATGGCTCGAGGAAACTAAGACAGGAAAACAGGCAGGGGTCGCGCATTGCACGTTGCGTCAACGCCAATGTCCCTGGACCAAGTGCCTGCCATGCCCCAACCAACGGGGTCCAACTCACCGGGTCAGGCTCACGTATGGCAAAAAAAAGGGGGGTAAATTTATTAGAAGCACAACGCCCGTTTGACGCCGGGAGCCCGAATTATCGCCACCTTTGCTCACGCTGCTGGAAGTCGTCTCCGACCCCTGTTTTGACCCCTATTTTGGCCGCGAAAAATGCAACTGAGCCGCCAGACGGCAGAGGGCCTGCCGCGGCTAGGTGACCTTCTTGAAGATGGTCAACCCCAGGATGAACAGAACCACTGCGATCGCGATGGCGGCCCAGAACAGGAACTTGGCAATGCCGATGGCTGCGCCGGCGATGCCGGTGAAGCCCAGGACGCCTGCGACAAGCCCGACGATTGCAAAGATGATGGCCCACTTGATCATGGCTGTCTCCTTTTTTGGTTACATGCCAGTGTGCGCATTCATCCGTCCCTGCGAGGTGAAGCGAACATCGCGAGCGCAGAAAAGGGGACCGGGAAGAGCGGTCAGTTCACGCCGGCTAGTGCCCGGCTTCAAGCGCCTTATGGTGCTTGGCGGCCTGGTGCTCGAAGTAGTCCAGGTCCGGTGAGTTGATCGCGCGCGCCAGCGCCAGAGCATGGTCGCTGGCTCCGGCCGCTTCCCGCCAGCGCTTGGCCTCGGCGTAACCGTCCGCAAGGCTGTCGTAAGGCGCTTGCCGAGCGCGGATGCTCGTGCACGACCCGTTGGAACACGGCGATCGCCGCGTCCACGTCGTGGCGACCGATCAGCGAATAACCGTAATCGTTGAGCGTCGCTTCCGGCACCGGCAACGGCCAGCCGACGGTCCTCGACAACGCGGCGTAATGCGCCTCGATGGCGGGCAAGCCCTTGTCGTAGTCGTCGGGGTGGAACCGGTAGTGCGGGTACAGCGTGCGCAACGCGTCGATCAGCGCGACCAGCGGCGCACCCGTGTGGCTTTCGGTCGGATAGCTGCGCACCTGCGTGCGCAGTCCCTCCGGTGCGTGCGACCGCAACGTCTCCGCCAGGGCCTTGTCCATGGCCAGCCAGTCGCCGCCGTCGTCCGAGTAGGCAAAGTAGGCGAACGCCGGCAGCGACGCAGTCTTGTCGAAGGCCTCGCGCAGCTCGCGGTTCGGCAGGGCATGGTCCCAGTCCAGGCTTGGGCTGAACGCGAAATACGCGCGGAAGCCATCCGGCGCCACAGCCAACTCATGCAACGCGAACTGCGCCGACGCCGAATGGCCCACCAGCGTGCGGAAGCCATCGGTACGCCATTGCCTGTCGACAACAGGGATCAGTTCGTCGCGCAGGAACCGCTGGAAATTCGCCGCCCCACCACCCCCGACCCACGCCTCGGGCCAGTCCGTCTGCGTGTAGTCGCGCACCCGCTTGCCCGCGTCCACGCCGACCACGATGGTCGGCGGCATCTCGCCGTTGGCGGCCAGGAACTCGACCGTCGTCGCCGTGTGCGCAAACTGGTCCTGCGCGTCCAGCACGTACAGCACCGGGTAGCGCGCATCGGGCGAGGACGCATAGCCGGGCGGCAGCGCGACGGAATAGCCGCGATCCTCGCCAAGCACCCTGGAATGCAGGACATGGGCCTGGCCGATCACGACCGGCGTGGCGGCACCGGCGGACCAGCCCGCGAGCGCCAGGAGGAGCAACAGGGACAGCAACAGGCTGCGGCGCATGGCTGTGGTTTCCGATGGGCTGGATACCGATATGGGGGGACGGGTATGCAGTGCAAGGGTGCAAGGGGCGTAGGCGGGCGACGAAGGGGCGAGGTAATTAGACCCGCCTGAATTCCTTCGTCACCTTGGGTCCAGCGTGGCCTAACCACCTCCGGGCTACCCCTTTTGCCTGCCGGAAGTGAACCTGACCCCGTTAGTTCCCCGACCCTGTTAGTTCCCCCCCCCTTTTGCCTACCGGAAGTGAACCTGACCCCGTTAGTTACCCGCCTCCCGGAAGTGAACCTGACCCCGTTAGTTACCCCGTTAGTTCCGGCCTAGGTAAGTCGCCGCGCGGGCTCGCCTCCTGACATGCGCGGCACTAGCCCCTTGGGGCGGCAAGGTCGGCATCCAATGCGAGGTGTCGGCCCTGTTTTGCCCTTGGCCTTAAAAAACGTGACGAACGTCGCAATGCTGCACTAGTGGCGCGTGGCCAAGGGGAGGGGCGCACGCAGAAAGCTCCCATTCAGTTTTTCTGTGGATAACCTGTTTAGATACTGTGGGTAGGGGTTAGTCTCGACTGGTGAGACTACATCTTGGGGGTGCACGGCCCTGTCAAGCCTTGCACTGTCCGCCAGAAGGGAGCAGAATCTGAACGAAGGAGTCAGATTACTAATTGGCCAGCTTCACAAAAAAGAAAACGCCCCGCATGGCGGGGCGCTCTTTAAACAACTAACAGCAATAGGGAGGACTACTTACGAACCAGTGAACCTGAAATACATGTCCAACAGCGCGGACGTAGGACTCGCGATGATGTCAGTCTTGGCAGACACGAAAGTATAGGCTGAAACCTACCCTTTCAACAACACCAACGTGAACCTCCTACCTCTCCGGCCATCCGGCCATCTACGTTCCCTTCTACGGGTACGGCGGTGTGCTGTTGGACAGTCTTTTGACTATCCAACAACCACAGAGGTAAAGCAGCTATGTCTGGAAAGAAGACCACTCAGAACCGCAGTGCCATCACGGGCAAGTACGTTACGCCCGGATATGCAAAAACGCACAAGTCGACCACGGTTACGGAACGCACTGTCGTTCGTAAGCCGTCGAAGCGCGCGGCAAATGAGCAATCAAGGGACGGCATTCTTGCCGTCCCTTTTTCATTCTTAGATCTATAGAGGAGTTTCACACGACATGAGTGCCCTACCAAAACCGACCACGCAGGTGATTACTAGCCCGCGTCTTTCCGCCCGTAACGCCGCCAAGTTTGTTCGGCTGCCTGCGGTTGAACAAATGAAGTTGCTGCACGATCAGAAGTATCCAAGGCAAGAACCCCAAATCTTCAAGCAGCCATTTTACGCCCCGCGACTAACGGAATTCGCGGTTTCCTGGAGCATGGCCCCCAAGGCTTGATCAACGCCCGCGCTCAAATTCAACGGATCAGCATTGCTTCTCGCCGTATGCATGTTACCCGGGCGCTGGAAGCATTCATTAGGTCAGATCATGCGAAGCGCGGGTTGAAGCCGGTTGCGATGCGGCGCTATTACGCGCAGATTCGGACCTTGGAGTTGCGTCTTTCGCCAGACTTGATTGCATACGAAGGTGACGAAGAACGCTTCATCTACTTCAATGCCACGGCCGAGGAATATCATCCCGAGACCGCTCGCTTGACGCTCGAAATTGCTTACTGGGTGTTGCAAGAAAACGGCGTCGAGGTAAAGCCGCAGCAGGTTGAATTTATCGACCTGTTTACCGGGGTTCTGTACTTGGGTAGGAAGCCGCGGGTGAAGACTATCCGCACGCTGAATGAAAACGCGCGCTTGATCGAAAGCATGTGGCCGACGATTGAACCTTGACTAGTGCTAGCCCACGCATGCCACTTTGCTAAACATGCGTGGGCTAGTTCATGTGCCCCGGTGCCGTCGCACACGATCACCAGACCACTGTGCTGCGAATACCCCATCCCACCCCGCCGCCGTGGTGCAGCGACACCCAGGTGGCGCCGCCGGCGACGTTCAACACCGCATTGAGCAGCGCCCAGTCGCTGACGGCGTCGCTGCCGTCCTGCATGGCTTCGGTTTCGCGGTTGGGTGAGGCGACGGAGGCGCTGTCGAGGTGGTCGCCACTACCACTACGGAGTCAGACTAAAGGGGACGGAGGGAATTAATCCGTCGGCTTTCTGGGTCTGCCGCGCGATCTACAAGCTACTGGTCGATTCAGGGTCTTCTCGACCATGATTTGAAAGCGCTCATCGCCGAGCGCACGCTCCTGGGCCAGGTGTCGTCTGATGACAGACAGGGTGTCGCTGTCTATCCCTGCCTCGAGCCATTGCCGGTATGCCGCTGCACGCTGTTGGATATCCGCACCAAGCGCCAAGTACAGGGCGTGCGGACTGATCAGGGGATCGCATGCCAGACCCAGGTGAGTGTGCACGCTGGACCAGCGCCAGTCTTGCGCGGACGTAGTCATGGCGGCGCGTACGGGATTGAGTTTGATATAGCGGATGACGGGATGCTGATGGCCTGCTGCCAGCCTGCCGTCTGTCACAACGTAAGAATGTAGGTAGTGTCCATGAAAGGGGGTCGGTATTTGCCGCTTAATTTCCTCCGCCCCCCTATGGGTCCCATTTTTGATTTAACCTGATCCCTTTTTCGCTCTCCTTAGGTAAGCAAGTTCTTTATAGACTTGCTCGCCTCTTCAGGCGAACTGCAAACGACGCACCGAAGTTCAACATCCAGCTTTGCGCTACGAATGAGATGTGCATTCGGTTTGTCCGTGAAAAAGAAGGCGCAGTGAGGGAGGGCCACCTCTGCATGCTCTATATCCATCAAGTCATTTGCCTTGAACTTCCTTCTTCTATCGAATCGAATCATGGCATGAAGCATCGAACGCGCGTGGGTACCCGGCATCAAGTTTGAAAGCTGCTTGTTTCTAGCGATCCCCATTGCGGTCAAGTGCAATACCTTTCCACAGACATTCAGCTGCTCATGGCTTTCGGGCATCACGCCCACTTGGTAGCGACTTACGAATTCGCAGTACCTTTCCACGAACCGAGGCTCAGCCCATTCCAAGTACCCATTGAGCTCGCTCAAGTAGAACTCATGCAGCGTCTCATTTTCGTGATCATACTTGCGAACTTCGCTATTGATCGATGCTGCAGCTGATTTTGGCCAATCAAGCTGGGGGTACGCTTCGCGACAACTGTCGATCTTTTCAAGCAACTGCGCCATCGACATAGACCATACGTGCTCTACGAACCCCTTCTGAAGCTCCAGATCTGCGTCGCTTGATAGACCAAAACTTGGAGGCTGATAATCAGTCATTAAGAAGAATGGCTTGGCCCACGCCAAGTGACTCAGCGACCAACGGCTCATCGAAGGAGCTAACAAGGAGCCGATAAAAGAGATGATCTCGTTGTTGAAAAGCCGATCTTGGTTGGATAAACAAATTCCACAGCTAAGCTCATCCATGAGGCCGGCTGTTAGGCGGCGAATCGAAGCATCTTTGTGCTTCATCAACTCGGACAATGTATGTCCGCTAAAAGTACAAAATCCGGCACCACTTAGCACCACTTCTCGCAATGAACAAAGCAAATCTTCGACATCAATGCGAACTTGGCGGCCCGATTTGTGATCGCGCAGCATCACCCAGAAATTGGTATCCAAATAGATGCGCTTCCGCGAAAGTGCGCGGCAACCCAAGGAAACGAATCTTTGCTCGAGGTATCTCCAAATAGGCGTTGGATCAGCAGTCATGCTGGTTTAGTCGCCGTCGGTAAGCACAAAGGGGATGGTGCCATCAAGACAGTCTTTGCCCTCACATTAATTGCCTCCGCCCCCTTTGCCCACTAACAGGGTCAGGTTCACTTATCGAGCCATTCGCAGCGAAAAGCAACTTAATCCTTCCTGGCCGCCACTTCCCGCAACGCCCGCTCAAACACCTCCACCGGCTGCCCACCCGAAATCAGATGCTTCTGGTTGAGGATGATCGACGGTACGGCGTTGATGCCGCTGCGCTGGAACATCTGCTCGGCTGCGCGCACGTCCTGGGCGTATCGGTCTGACTCGAGGATCTCCCGCGCCTGCGCTTCTGGCAGACCTGCGTCGCTGGCGATGCTCGACAGCACGTCGTGGTCCGACACATCCAGGCGATCGGTGAAGTAAGCGCGCAACAGCGCGTGCTTCAACGCGGACTGCTTGTCCTCGATGCCAGCCCAATGCAACAGCCGGTGCGCGTCGAAGGTGTTGACGATGCGGCTGCGGCCTTCCGGGTGGAAAGTGAAACCCAGCTCGGCGCCGCGTTGGCGGATGCGCTCGAGGTTGTCGGCGCGCTGCGCTTCGGTGAGGTTGTACTTGTTGCGCATGTACTCGCCGGCGTCCTCGCCTTCCGGACCCATGTCGGGGTTGAGCTCGAAGGGTTGGAAGTGGATCTGCGCCTGGATGTCGTCACCGATGCGTTCAAGCGCTTGCTCCAGCGCCATCAGGCCGACGGCGCACCACGGGCAGGCGATGTCGGAGACGAAGTCGATGCGCATGGGGGTTGCCGAGGTCTTGTTCATGGGTAGTGCGTCGTCCTGTAGGTGTCGCGGGCATCGCTCACTGTCATGCAGCTAGGCGGCACGCAGGGCATCACGCACCGCTTTTGGCGCATGTGTCGCCACCTTGAGCAGTGCCTTGGCCGCACCGCTGGGTTCGCGGCGGAGAAAAGGGGACGGAGGTAATTAAGTCTTCTTTTACCGAAGCCCTACCTCCAATGTGTCGAGAACTTCTTCGGCTGCCACTCAGGCTGCCACGACCTCGTCTTCGTCCGGGCAATCTTCGATTGCCATTGTCACCCGCTGGTGGAGTGATGTAGCGATCGTGACTAGAGCATCGAGCGAGAATTTGGACACCTTACCCCTCACAAGATCGCTTACCCTGGGCTGTGTAACGCCACAATGGGAAGCCGCCTCCTCCTGAGTCCAGCCGCGCTTTTGGATGACGAAAGAGATTGCGCGCATCAACTCGGCGCGTGCGCGCATATTTGCCGCCTCTTCTTTTGTATCGGAGATGGCGTCCCAGACACTCCGAAATGTTTGTGCTTTTTCGTTTTTCATAACTATTCCTTGGGAATTGACTTCAATCTCTTCTTCACCAAGTCGATATCTGCCTGTCGTGCTTCTTGCGAGTCTTTCTTGAAGACGTGGAGCACGTAGACCGATTCTTTTAGGCGTGCCGTGTAGATCACGCGATACGTTCCGTCTTCTTCCCACACTCGTATTTCATTGACGCCCTTGCCGACGTTTGGCATCGGCTTAAAGTCATCCGGTTGCTCACCGTTTTGCACCTTATCAAGCTGATACCCGACATCCCTCCGGGCGTCGACAGTGAGGTCTCGTATGGCATCCAGCGTGTTGCCGAGGAAGGTGATGTCCTTCATTGATATATCAATATATATATAAATGCCAACTAAAGTCCATAGGAGAAACGTTCATTTCCAACGTGGGCTACAGGCCTGATATGAACAGAGACACCTTAGGAAAAAATGCCACGGCCAGGCAAAAACCTTTGTGAGGCAATAACTTAGGGCTGTAGACCGTGGTCGGAATCGAGCGGACATATGCGGATTGGCAGTCCGCATTACACCATCGGCAACTTCAACCCCTGCTCCCGCGCACACTGCTTCGCGATCTCATACCCCGCATCCGCATGCCGCATCACCCCGGTCCCCGGGTCGTTCCAGAGGACACGCGCGATCCGACGATCAGCGGCCTCGCTGCCATCGCAAACGATCACCAAACCGCTGTGCTGCGAATACCCCATCCCCACCCCACCGCCGTGATGCAGCGACACCCAGGTCGCACCGCCAGCAACGTTCAACATCGCGTTGAGCAGCGGCCAGTCGCTGACGGCGTCGCTGCCGTCCATCATGGCTTCGGTTTCGCGGTTGGGTGAGGCGACGGAGCCGCTGTCGAGGTGGTCGCGGCCGATGACGACGGGCGCTTTCAACTCACCATTGCGGACCATCTCATTGAAGGCCAGCCCCAGCTTGTCGCGCTGGCCCAGGCCGACCCAGCAGATGCGCGCGGGCAGGCCCTGGAAGTCGATGCGCTCGCGCGCCATGTCCAGCCAGTTGTGCAAGTGTTTGTCGTCGGGGATCAGCTCCTTGACCTTGGCGTCGGTCTTGTAGATGTCCTCGGGGTCGCCGGACAGCGCGACCCAGCGGAACGGGCCGATGCCCTTGCAGAACAGCGGGCGCACGTAGGCGGGGACGAAGCCGGGGAAGTCGAAGGCATTCTTGCAGCCGACGTCGGCTGCCATCTGGCGGATGTTGTTGCCGTAGTCGAAGGTGGGGATGCCGTGTTGCTCGAACGCGAGCATGGCCTCGACGTGGACGCGCATGGATTGCTTGGCTTCGTCGCGGACCTTGTCGGGGTTGGCCTGCTGCTCGGCGATCCACTGCTCGACCGTCCAGCCGATCGGCAGGTAGCCGTGCACGGGGTCGTGGGCGCTGGTCTGGTCGGTGACGGCGTCGGGGCGGACGCCGCGCTTGACGAGTTCGGGCAGGATTTCGGCGGCGTTGCCCAGCAGGGCGATCGACTTCGCAGCGCCGGCTTCTGTGTATTGCTTGATGCGGGCGAGCGCGTCGTCGAGGTCGTCGGCCTGCTCGTCGACGTACCGGGTCTTCAGGCGCATGTCGATGCGCGACTGCTGGCACTCGATGGTGAGGCTGCAGGCGCCGGCCAGGCTGGCGGCCAGCGGCTGCGCGCCGCCCATGCCGCCCAGGCCGGCGGTGAGGATCCATTTGCCGGTGAGGTTGCCGTCGTAATGCTGGCGACCCATCTCGACGAAGGTCTCGTAGGTGCCCTGGACGATGCCCTGGCTGCCGATGTAGATCCAGCTGCCGGCGGTCATCTGGCCGTACATCATCAGGCCCTTTCTATCGAGCTCGTGGAAATGCTCCCAGTTGGCCCAGGCCGGCACCAGGTTGGAGTTGGCGATCAGCACGCGCGGGGCGTCGGCGTGGGTCTTGAAGATGCCGACGGGTTTACCGGACTGCACCAGCAGGGTTTCGTCGTCGTCCAGGTTTTTCAGCGAGTCGAGGATGGCGTCGTAGCAGTCCCAGTCGCGCGCGGCGCGGCCGATGCCGCCGTAGACGACCAGCGCGGCCGGGTTTTCGGCGACTTCGGCATCGAGGTTGTTCTGGATCATCCGGAACGGGGCTTCGGTGAGCCAGGACTTGCAGGTGAGCTCGGCGCCGCGTGGGGCGCGGATCTTGCGGCTGGCGTCATTTCGGTTGGACATCGGTCGGACCCTGTTGCACGTGATGCGGGGATTATCGCACCGGGGGTTGGTGTGGCCGAAATCAGGATGTCGCTCTTCGTAGGAGCGGCTTCAGCCGCGAGCGTTTGATTTTTGCTTGGGCTTGGGCCTGTTGCAGTGGTGGCGGAAGGGCGCCGCCGGCAAGTCGCGATGCGCTTGCTGAGATCCGATCGCGACTTACGTCGCTCCTACAGAAGCAATTGCCACGGCTAGAGGAAAATCAAGAGCTCGCGGCTCAAGCCGCTCCTGCGAACAGCGCGCTGTGGGTATTTGTCATGTTCCGGGACTATCATCAAGCGATGCGCTTTCGCGGACTCCTGTCGTTGCTGTTGTGCCTGGCTGTCGCCGCTTGCGCGACGCAGCCGGCAACGGCGCCACGCCACAGGGTGCTGCTGGTCTCCATCGATGGCCTGCGAGCCGATGCGGTCACCGCCGAGACCATGCCTACCCTCGACGCCCTCGCCCGCCATGGGGTGCGCGCCCGGTGGATGAATCCGTCGTATCCATCGCTGACCTTTCCAAACCATTACACGCTGGTAACGGGGTTGCGGCCGGACCACCACGGCATCGTCCACAACACGATGCGCGACCCGGTGCTGGGCCGGTTTTCGCTGCACAATCGCGTTGCGGTCGAGGAACCGCGCTGGTGGGGTGGCGAGCCGATCTGGGTGACGCTGCAGAAACAGGGCGGCCGCGCAGCGACGATGTTCTGGCCCGGGTCGGAAGCGGCGATTGCCGGACAACACCCCGACGACTGGCGACGTTTTGATGCCACGGTGACACCCGCGCAACGTGTCGACCAGGTGCTGGCGTGGCTGGATCGCCCATTGGCCACGCGACCGGATCTGATCACGTTGTACTTCAACCGGGTCGATACGGCTGGTCATGCGGATGGGCCAAGGTCGTCAGGCTATGCAAAGGCACAACGGCTGGTCGACGATGCGCTGGCGCGATTGCTGGCCGGGCTGGATACGCGTGGCCTGCGTGACCGCATCGACATCATCGTCGTCTCCGACCACGGCATGGCCGAGGTGGCTGCCGGGCATCGGCTCTTGCTGAGCGATGTACTGGATGCCGCGCACCTGCCGATGTCGGCGATCGAGGTCGTGACCCAGGGCGAGGTGGTCGGATTTGCACCGGCTGCTGGACAGACGGCCGCCGTCGAAGATGCGTTCATCGGCAGGCATCCTCATTACGAATGCTGGCGCAAGGGCGGGATGCCCGCGCGGTGGGATTACGGCGGCAATCCGCGGATCCCGGCGATCGTGTGCCAACCGGATGTCGGTTATGTACTGCAGACAGGGCACGACGACAAATGGCCGGACAAGACCCGTGGTGCGCATGGATATGCCCCCGAGTCGGTGGCCATGCATGCGGTGTTGATTGCCGATGGGCCGGATTTCGTGGATGGCGCGGTGATGGCGCCGTTCGACAATGTCGATGTGTATCCCTTGCTGGCTCGGTTGTTGGGGGTCGTGCCGCAGAACAATGACGGGGATGCAGCGACGTGGCGGCCGGTGTTGAAGTCTGCGGCGCCGTTGTAGGAGCGGCTTCAGCCGCGAGCTCTTGATCCATGTTTTTCCGTTGTAGTAGCGACGTAAGTCGCGATAGTTGTCGTGTGAGAGCTATCGCGACTTACGTCGCTCCTACAAAAGCAAGAGCCAAAAGAGCTCGCGGCTGAAGCCGCTCCTACGCAGAGCGGTCGGTCAGAGGGCGCTCAATCGGTCAGCAGGCACTGGATCGCTTTGCGGTATTGCGTGGCAATCGAATCGCGGTCGCGGTGACGGCCTCCGGATACGACCTGCTTTCCACCGACATGCACGTCGCGCACCAGGTTGCGGTTGCCGCTGAAGATCCAGCGGTCGATTGCGTCGGACGGGGTCATGCCTGCCAGTTGCGCGGCATCGGTATCGAGCACCAGCCAGTCTGCACAGTGGCCGGGCGACAACCTGCCGACGGGTTGGCCAGTAGCGTTGCTGCCGCTGGCCAGCGTGCGACGCAACAAGGTCCCACCGACGCTGGACGTGCCGGCCTGTATGGCGATGTTGCGATGGTGGGTAGCCAGTCGTTGGCCATATTCAAGCCAGCGCAGTTCTTCGATGGGCGACACCGAACTGTGCGAGTCCGAACCAATGCCCAGGGCGCCACCAGCCTCCAGGTACGCCTTGAGCGGGAACAGCCCATCGCCCAGGTTGGCTTCGGTGGTCGGGCAGATGGCCACTGTGGCGCCACTGTCGGCGATGCCCTGCACTTCGGCGTCGTCCAGATGGGTGGCGTGCACCAGCGTCCAATGTGCATCGACGTCGGCGTGCGACAGCAGCCACTCGACCGGGCGGGCATCGCGCAGTGCAAGGCAGTCCTGTACCTCGCCGACCTGTTCTGCAATGTGGATGTGGCGCGGTGAACCCGCAGGCAATGCCGACAACACGTCGCGCATGGCATCGGCCGGTACGGCGCGCAGGCTGTGCAGGGCACAGCCGATGCGCAACATGTCGCGCTCTTGGGCACGCAGCGTATCCAGCAATGTGAGGTAGCTGTCGACGCCATGTCCAAAACGGCGCTGGCGTTCGGACAGGTCGCGGCCGTCGAATCCGCCGCTCATGTACAGCACCGGCAGCAGGGTCAGCCGGATGCCGGCATCCCGGGCGGCGGCGACCAGGGCATGCGACATCACCGCCGGGTCGTCGTACGCGGTGCCATCGGGCGCATGGTGCAGGTAATGGAATTCGCACACGGTCGTGTAGCCGGCTTCAAGCATTTCGACGTAAAGCTGGGCGGCGACGGCATGCAGCGTTTCCGGGGTAAAGCGCGCGGCGATCCGATACATGGTTTCGCGCCAGGTCCAGAACGAGTCCCTGGCGTGGGTCTGGTGCTCTGCCATGCCGGCCATCGCGCGCTGGAAGGCATGCGAATGCAGGTTGGGGATGCCAGGGACGATCCAGCTGGCACTTGCCGTGGGCTCGGCTGCCTGGCGCTCGATGACACGGCCGGCGGCACCGACCTGGAAACCGGCATCGGCTTGCCAGCCTGCAGGGGTCCACAACATCGCGGCGTCGGTAACGGCATCTGCAGCGATCTGGTCTTCGGTCTGGTCTGGCGTAGTCATCGCTGCATTCTGCCCGAGCGCGGCGACGGCCGCATGCGACAATAGTGGATGGCCGCGCATCAGCAACCTCCCCAAAACAAGCCTGCGCCAACAGAGCCCGCAGGAGGGCTGGAGCTGCTGCTCTCGCGCGAAAGCTGGCGACGACGCCTGGCTCTGTGGGGCGGCGCCATCGCGGTTGCGCTGGCGGCGCTGGTGTTCACCAAGGCCAGCGATGCAGCGTTCTCGGTCTTCCAGGGCGTCATCGCCCGTTCGACCTACTGGTCGTTGCTGCTGACGCCTGCGGTGTTCGCCATCCTGTCCTGGACGACCACGCGCGGGCTGCAGGCCACGCGTGGCAGTGGCATCCCGCAGGTGATCACGGCGTTGCAGGCACCCCAGTCCTGGCGCGACAAGCACCTGTCGATGAAGGTTGCGATGGCCAAGCTGACGCTGACCGTGTTCGGCCTGTTGGGCGGTGCCTCGATCGGTCGCGAAGGGCCAACGGTGCACGTGGGTGCGGGCATCATGCAGGCGATCGGTCGCCGCTTTGGTTTCAATGATCCGCACCAGACGTCGCGCTTCCTGCTTGCCGGTGGTGCGGCGGGTATCGCGGCGGCGTTCAACACGCCGCTGGCGGGCGTGGTGTTTGCGATCGAAGAACTCAGTGGCGCTTACGAGCATCGGTTTTCGGGCACCTTGCTGACGGCGGTGATCGTCGGCGGCGTTGTGTCGCTGGGCCTGGTCGGCAGCTATACCTACTTCGGCACGGTGAATACGGCACTGCCGCTGGGACAGGGCTGGTTGGCCGTGTTGTTGTGCGGCGTGGTGTGCGGGCTGGCGGGCGGCGGTTTCAGTCGGATCATCCTGGTGGTGATGGATGGACGGCCCCGCTGGCTTGGGCGCCTGCGCAAGGAGCATCCGGTGGCGATGGCAGCCGGGTTTGGCCTGGTCCTGGCACTGCTGGGCATCGTGTTTGGCGCGGGTGCGTTTGGCACGGGTTACGAGCAGGCGCGCGGACTGATCCAGGGGCATCCGACGGTTGGCCATGAGTTTGGACTGGTCAAACTGGCGGCAAACCTGGTGTCGTACCTGGCCGGGATCCCCGGCGGGCTGTTCTCGCCTGCGCTTGCGGTCGGTGCCGGCCTTGGTCACAACATCGCCGCGCTGCTACCCAACGTGGATCCCTCGGCGATCGTGCTGCTGGGGATGTCCGCGTACCTGACCGGCGTCACCCAGGCACCGCTGACATCTGCGGTGATCTCGATGGAGATGACCGACAACAACGGCATGTTGCTGCCGATCCTGGCCACCGTGCTGATTGCACGCGGCGCGTCGACGCTGGTCTGCAGCATGCCCGTGTACAAGGCGCTTGCGTTGAAGTTGTTGCCGCCAGCGGAAGAGTCACTGGCGTCAGCGGCCGTGCCGGTCGCGGATGCCGATGCTGATGCTGACGCGAAGACATCACTTGCCGATGATGACGGGGCGCACGACGGCATCGCGGGAGATGGCACCACGGACGATCCCAGCAGGAATCAAGATGACAACCGTCCGGGCGAAACCTGGTGAGTGCACCGTGCTACGACGGCATCGCCATCGGGGCAGCGCTGGCGACGATGGATACGGACGCCGGGTACGGCGTCGTGCAGGACGGCGCGATGGCGTGGCGCGACGGCCTCATCACCTACGTCGGGCCGCGGGACGGATTGGATGACGCTGCGGACGTGCTGGCCAAGACGGTGCACGTGTTCGACGGCGGCCTGGTCACGCCCGGGCTGGTGGATTGCCATACCCATGTCGTGTTTGGCGGCGACCGCGCCGGCGAGTTCGAGCAACGCTTGCAGGGTGCCAGCTACGAGCAGATCGCCCGCGATGGCGGCGGGATCGTTTCGACCGTCCGCGACACGCGTGCCGCGGACGAAGACACGCTGTTGCAACAGTCGCTGCCGCGTGCCCAGGCCCTGCTGCGCGACGGCGTCACCACCATGGAAATCAAATCCGGCTACGGCCTGGACTTCGACAACGAACGCAAGATGCTGCGCGTGGCGCGGCGGATCGGCGAATCACTTGGCATCACGGTGCGGACGACGTTCCTGGGTGCGCATGCGTTGCCGCCGGAGTATGCAGGTCGACCCGATGCCTACATCGATGCAGTCGTTGAATGGCTGCCCAGGTTGCATGCCGAAGGCCTGGTCGATGCGGTCGATGCGTTCTGTGAGGGCATCGGGTTCAGTCCTGCACAGACGCGTCGCGTGTTCGAGGCAGCGCGCGCGCTTGCATTGCCGGTCAAGTTGCATGCCGACCAGTTGAGCGACCTGGGTGGCGCCGCGCTGGTGGCTGAATTTGGCGGCCTGTCCGCCGACCATATCGAACACACCAGCGCCGATGGCGTGCGTGCCATGGCCAATGCCGGTGTGGTCGCGGTGTTGCTGCCCGGCGCTTTCCATGTGTTGCGCGAAACCAGGCTGCCGCCGCTGGACCTGTTGCGCGAGCACGGCGTCGCGATGGCGGTGGCAACGGACTGCAATCCCGGTACCTCGCCCTTGTTGTCGCTACGCCAGGCGATGCAGCTGGCTTGCACCCACTTCAAGCTGACGCCTGGACAGGCGCTGCGCGGCGCGACCGTCAACGCGGCGCGTGCATTGGGGTTGGAGGATCGCGGGGTGTTGCGGGTCGGGATGCGTGCGGACTTCGTGCATTGGCACGTCGGGCAGCCAGCAGAGTTGTGCTACTGGCTGGGTGGAACGCTTGCGAATGCCGTCTACGTCGCAGGCAGGCACAACGCACCGCGCACTTCGTAGGAGCGGCTGCAGCCGCGAGCTATTGATCTTGTCGCTGCGGTTGCAGGTGCGGGGTATGTAGCGAAAGATGCTGCCGGTTGCCTATCGCCGACTTGCCGGTGGTGGCATGCCGCCACCACTCCTACAAAAGCAAAAGCAGCCCAAGGCAGGATCAACAGCGCGCGGCTGCAGCCGCTCCTACATGGGCGCATCGCAGGACGCCATGACGAAAAAGGCCCCGCGATGCGGGGCCTTTGACCAACGGCAACGGCAAGGACCGCTGCGTGTTGTTGCTGTGTTACTCGGTTGCCGCGTCTTTCTTTGCCACGGACTTCTTGGCGACAGTCTTCTTGGCGACCGTTTTCTTGGTGGCCTTCTTGGCTGCGGTCTTGGTCGCGGTCTTGGCAGTGGACTTCTTCACCACGGGACCCTTGGTCGCACCAGCCGACGTCGACGTGGCGTGCGAACGCGAATTGCCGTAGCTGGAGATGTTGCGCTTGCCCTTGGCGGTCTTGCGGTCGCCCTTACCCATGTCGTGCTCCTGGTGTTTGGTTACAGCTGGGTTCGATTACAGCTGGGTGTGATTTGAGCTGGCTTGGTTTCAGCTTGAATTTGAGCGTGGCGACCACGCATGAGGGCACGGATTCTACCATGCGGCATCCGGGTTTCGGAAAGGATTGCGGCCATGCAGGGCAGCAATCAGCCCATTGATTTGCGTCTGGGGACGTGAATCCTGGATTTGGCATGTGACCGCGGCCAAGGACTTGAGGGCTTACCTGTAGTAGCGGCTTCAGCCGCAAGCTCTTGACCCGGTTTGGCCTTGCACGGGGATGGTCAAAAGCTCGCGGCTGAAGCCGCTCCTACAAAAAGCACGTTCGGCAGATACCTCACGGCGCTCAGGACGACAATTTCGGCGCTTCGGCGATCAATGCACGCAGGTCGCGTCGTGGACGTGGCCATGGTTGAGCCGCAGGTTGGCCACGTGCGCCAGGCCGACCAGGGTACCGCCGAAGGTCATCACCACCGCATGCGGGACCACCGAATGGTGTAGTGGCGCATACAGCACGCCGACCCAGAGCGCCGACAGCCCCGGGACCAGGATCCCCAGGGCGCGGATGGCACGATGACGGCGATAGCTCCAGACCAGCGTCGACAAGCCCAGCAGGCTGGCGAAGATCACGAAACCCCGCTCGAAACCCTCTCCAAGCCAGGACGCGATGCCCAGCGAGGGCAGCAGCGCGATCAGCAGTGGCAGAAGCGCGCAATGGATGGCGCAAACCAGCGAGCCGGTGGCGCCGATGCGATCAAGCAGGGGTGTCGATGCCTTGCGTCCGGGCGCATGGCGGTCGGGCGCGTGGCTATGGGGCGCGAGGCTTCGACGCGCGCGCTCTGCCTGCAATGGACGGACACCTTCTTTCATATAGTTACATTATAACGTTGGGTTTCTGGCTGGACGTGAACGCAGCACATGCCCTGGTCATAAGGCCCTATCCATCGCAGCCGGTGGCGCGTCAGGCGCCACCTGTGGACGCCGCCGCACGGCTGGAATGGCCTGGGCCAGCAGCGCCACGCCAGCCAGCGTCCAGACGATCATCGCTCCGCTGGGCAGGTCCAGCACTGCCGAAAGCATCAGGCCGGCAACGTACCCCAGCACGCCGATGGCATAGGCTGCGACCAATCGCTTGCGGCCCTGCATCCGCGCGGTCGCAAGTGCGGGCACGATCAGGCTGGCGAAGACCAGGTAGACGCCGACCAGCTGCACCGAAGCAGTAATCGCCAACGCAAACAGGCCGTAGAACAGCGCCCCCACAAGCTGCCCACGGCGCAGCCACAGCAAGCCCAACAGCAATACCGACAGCACCGCCGCCGGGATCAACTGCGCATAGCTGACCCAGAGGATCTGGCCGACGAGCAGGTCCTTGAGGTGTTCACCCCCTTGTGGGTTGTTGGCCAACAACAGCAGGCCGCCGGTCGCGGCCAGCACGAACAGCGTGCCAATCAAGGGTTCCTGGTCATCGGGCCAGCGCCGGTCGGTCCAGGACAGCAGACCTGCCCCGGTCAGTGCCGCCACTGCGGCGGCCAGCTGGACGGCCATGCCGTGCTCGCCAAACCCCAGCGCGCCGGCCAGGATCACACCCAGCCCGGCGATCTGCGCGATCGCAAGATCGATGAAGATGATGCCGCGCGACAGCACCTGCTTGCCCAGCGGCACGTGGGTGGACAGCACCACCATCCCGGCCACGCAGGCCGGGCCTAGGATGCTGATATCGAGGCCTTCCAGGTTGAGCGTCACTTTGCAGACCCTTGCCTGGCAGCCGCTACCAATTTGGACACGGTGGAATCGAACAAGCCGATCAGATCCTTGGATTGCGCATCACCACCCACGGTGAACGGCAAGGTCACTGCTGGCACGCCGGTGCGCCCGGACAGCCACTCGGACGGTTTCGGATCCTGGTAGGCGGCGTGCACGATCGCCAACGTGTTGCTCGACTTGGTGATGCCGATCAGGCTGGCCAGGTGACCGCTGGTGGGCGGCACCGCGGGCTTGGCTTCGAGCGCGCCGATCTCGTTGATGCCAAGCCAGTCCCACAGATAGTCCCAGCTGACGTGGTGCACGACGACATTACGGCCGCGCAGCGGTGCGGCTTCGGTTTTCCAGCGGGCCATCGCGGCCAGCCAGCGCGTCTCGAAGTCCGACCCGCGCTGCTTGTATTCAGCCGCATTGGCCGGGTCGAGCTCTGCGAGGCGTGCGTCCAGCCGGCGCGCGACGATCAACACGCGGCGCGGATCCATCTGGACATGCGGGTTGCCATCGGGATGCACGTCGCCATTGGCGCGGTCGATCGATGCCGGCTTGCCCAGCAGCTTGACCTGGGATGCAGCCATGAACTGCCCCGGGCCCGACGCGACCTTGGTATTGCCCGATTGCCGCAACAGTTGCGGCAGCCAACCGATCTCCAGGCCTGCACCGGTGCAGACCAGCAGGTCGGCACTGCGCATCCTGGCGATCAGGCTGGGCTTGGCCTCGACCCGGTGCACGTCCTGCAAGGGCGAAGTAGCGACATCGACATCGACCTTGTCTCCCGCCAGTTCATGCACCAGCGAGCCCCACTCGGGCTCGCAGGCGAACACTTTGAGCTTGGCCTGGGCGGGGTGTGATGCGAGCGCGCCGATTAGCAGGGCGGACAATGCGAGTAGTGGTTTCATCGGGAAATCCTTTGCGTCTTGTTTTTTCGTCATTCCGGCGAAAGCCGGCATCCATTTTCCGGGTGTCATCGTCAACGGCGTAGATCAAGATGGATTGCGGCTTTCGCCGGGATGACGACCGGGTGGCGGTGGTCTGCGGGTTATGTCGTTGCTAGAACTTGTGCGCCCCATGCGCACCAAACGCGGCCTGGTACTGCACGGTGAGGGTGTTGTCGCTGTCGTCCGCGTTGGGCTTGTCGTGGCTGAGCTGCACCCGTACCAACGAGAACTCGCTGTTGCGCCAGGTCAGCTCGGCGCTGTGACGGTACGGATCGAAGTCCGAAGCAAACGGTCCATCGCCGTCCGCCCACAGCTTGTCGTAGCGATAGCCGATGTCCCAGGTGCTGTTGAACCGGTAGATGCCTTCCAGGTAGGCGCCACGTCGTTGCCCGTTCCAGAGCGACGTCTGCAACGGGCCGCCCGGATCCAGCGTCGCCGGATCGGTGTAGGTGCCATCGCGCCTGTCGTTGAAATACTCGCCACGCAGGGTGATGCCGGCATCCTTGAACGCGCCGTGTGGCGCCCACTTCCAGGTGCCGTCGGCGATGTACAGCGTGCTGTTGCCGCTGAAACCGTCCTCGGCATTTCGGGCCTTGGTCCGGAGCATCGATACACCGGCCAGCCATTCGTTGTCGATGCCGGCATCGCCACCAACGTGTGCGAACAGCGTGCGTGCACCCACACCGTTGTGTTGGGCACCGCCGCTGGGATAGCTGTTGCCGCGGAAGACTTCGCCGCCCAGCTCCAGGAAGATCGACGTCGGTGCCACCCAGCGCACCTGCACTCCGTCGTCACCGTACTGGTTGCCAAGCAAGGCCTGGTAGGCCAGTGGCCGGTCGAAAAAGCTATCGGTATGCGCGTGGTGGCTGTTGAGATAGCCGATGTTGGAGTAGAACCTGCCCATGCGCACGCTGAAGCTGGCGGGCAGCGCCGTGGTTTCGATGTACGCTTCCTCGATGCCGACATGGTCCCGGCCGTCGTCGCTTGCCGCGGCGAGGGTCAGCTGGCCACGGAACTTGTCGTCGATGCTGGCCGACAACGCCACTTCGCTTTCGCCCAGCGACAACCCATTCGGGCTGGGGCCGCCCTCGCCGACCGTGGGGAATCCACCACGCACGTAGGCGTCCGGATCCAGTGAGTGGTGCGAGTAGCTGCCGTTGAGGACCACGGACAGTGCCGGATTGAAGGCATTGGCTCCGCCACCGGCGCTGGCGCCACTGCTGGGGGATGCGGCCAGCGCTGCGGTGCCGTTGGCATCGGTCGCGGCAACCGGGCTGGCGGCGAGCGCGTCGATGTCGGCCATGCCTGTAGCGTCTGGAGCCGCGGCCAGCGCGTCGATCTGGTCTTCCTGCGAAGGCGCTTGTGCGACATCGTCGGCCACGATGGGGGTTTTCGTGGACTTCAGGCTCGCCAGCTCGGCCTGTGCTGCCTGCGCTGCAGCCTTGGCTTCGACGACCTGCTGGCGCAAATCGGCATCATCCGATTCGAGCTTGGCGATGCGGGCTTCCAATGCCTGCAGTTGTTGCGGCGTGACTTCGGTTGCGTGGGCTGCAGGTACCAGACCCAGTACACAAGCAACTGACAGGGCAAGCAGGGTTTTGCGCATGATGACGGGGCACGTGTTTATGAGGTTATAACATAACACTTATTCCCCGTGACCCGTCAACAGGAGCCAGGGCAGGTCCAACCAGCCATCAGCGATCGAAAGGAACGTGCCTGTCGCGTCGTGGGACCAAGCGACTGCCTGGCCCAGGTCAGACTGCGTCGCCCGGGCAAGCGAAGCGCACCCGGGAAGTTGTTGCGCAATCCCCGGCCGCGCTTCGCTTGCCCGGGCCATGCACAGGGCACGGTCAGTTGCTGCAGCGCGCGCAGAGGCCGTGGACTTCCAGCGTCTGTGCCTGCGGCTCGAACCCAAGTGCGCGGGCACGCTCGTCCAAGGCGGCAACCACCTGCTTGTCTTCCAGCTCCACGGCCGCATGGCAGCGGCTGCAGATCAGGAATGGCACCGAATGCTGGGCAGCATTGGGATGGTGGCAGGCAACAAAGGCATTGACCGATTCGAGCTTGTGGATGAAGCCGTTGGCCAGCAGGAAATCCAGCGCGCGATAGACGGTGGGCGGCGCGGCAGCACCGGTGCCCTGGCCTTCACGCATTTGCTCCAGCAGGTCATAAGCCTTGACCGGCTTGCCAGCGTCGGCGATCAGCCCAAGGACGCCCGCGCGGATTGGGGTCAGCCGCAGGCCGCGCTCGCGGCAGGCACGCTCGACCGCATCGACGAAGCCGGAGGCATCGTGGACGTGGTGCTTGGGGTCAATGCAAGCGTGCTTGGCCATGGACAGATGATGGTGGCGAATGCCCGGAGACTCAAGGCGCGACGAAATGCTCCTGTAGGAGCGGCTTCAGCCGCGAGCTTTTGATCATGTTGTGGCTGTTGTAGGAGCGACGTAAGTCGCGATCAGGTCTCCCGGGAATGCAATCGCGACTTACGTCGCTCCTACAACAGCACCAGCGTTAAGCCATAACATGATCAAAAGCTCGTGGCTGAAGCCGCTCCTACAACGGCCTGTGCCCCGTTCAGGCTGTCGGGATCCTGGCCAGTGCGGCATCGATGCGCGTCAGTGCCTCGCCCTGCCCCGCCAGGTACACGGTATGCGCGATATCCGGGCTGACCTGGGTGCCAGTGATCGCCACCCGCATCGGTTGTGCGACCTTGCCCATGCCCAGGCCAAGGGCTTCAGCGGTGGCGTGCAAAGCGGCGCTGATGGTTTCGACGTTCCAGTCCATCAATGCGGCAAATCGGCTGCGGGCGTCTTCAAGTGGCGCACGCGCGCTGGCCGACAGATGCTTGCCGACCGCCTTGTCGTCGTACTGCGTCAGCGGCTGGAACCAGACTGCGGCGCGCTCGGCCATTTCGTGCAATGTCTGCACACGGTCGCGCAACGCAAGCACGATGTCGGCGGGGGCTGGACCATTGCCCAGGTCGTATCCGGCTTTGCGCAGGTGCCACTCCAGGTGCTTGGCCACCGCAGAGGGCTCGTCGCCCTTCAGGTACTGCTGGTTGAGCCAGCCCAGCTTGGCTGGATCCATGCGCGCGGCCTTGGCGTTGACGTCCTTGAGGTCGAACAGCGAGGTCATCTCGTCGATCGAGAAGATCTCCTGGTCACCATGCGACCAGCCCAGCCGCACCAGGTAATTGAGCAGCGCGTGCGGCAGGTAGCCCATGTCGCGGTACTGCATCACGTCGGCGGCGCCCGTGCGCTTGGACAGCTTGGCACCGTGCTCGTCCAGGATCATCGGCAGGTGTGAGAACGCCGGAACCGGCGCCCCGAGGGCCTCGTAGATATTGATCTGACGCGGCGTGTTGTTGACGTGGTCATCGCCGCGCACGACATCGGTGATGCCCATGTCCAGGTCGTCGACGACCACGGCGAAGTTGTACGTCGGAAAACCATCCGGACGGAAGATCACCAGGTCGTCCAGCTCGCTGTTGGCGATCTCGATGCGGCCCTTGACCTTGTCCTCCCAGGCGACGGTGCCCGATTGCGGGTTCTTGAAGCGGATGACGCGGTTGGGATCATCGCGAGCGGGCTCGCCTTTTTCGCGATAGGCGCCGTTGTAGCGCGGCTTTTCGCCAGCGGCCATGGCGGCTTCACGGATGGCGTCCAGCTCCTCGCGGGTTTCGTAGGCGTAATACGCCTTGCCGTCGGAGACCATCTGTTCGGCGACTTCGCGATAGCGGTCGGTGCGCTGCGTCTGGTAGAACGGGCCTTCGTCGTAGTCCAGTCCCAGCCAGTCCATCGCATCCAGGATCGCGTCGATCGCTGGCTGGGTGCTGCGCTCGCGATCGGTGTCCTCGATACGCAGGATGAACTCGCCGCCACGACGACGCGTCTCCAACCAGCAGTAGAGCGCAGTGCGTGCGCCACCGATGTGCAGGTAACCGGTGGGACTGGGAGCAAAACGGGTGCGGCAGGTCATGCGTTGGCCTGGGTGGTTGCAGTGGGACGATTTTACCGGAGCGCGAGGGGGTCTGTTTCCCTGAATGAGCGGCTTCAGCCGCGAGCTCTTGCCGGTAGCTACCAGGATCCGTATCTCGCCCGTGGGAGCAAGCGCTCGCGGCTGAAGCCGCTCCTACGAAAGGCAAAGCGATTTGCATGGCGTGAGCAGATGTCTGCAAGCGCCTACAATGACCCGGATGACCACGCTATTCATCTCCGACCTGCATCTGGATCCGGCGCGTCCTGAAATCACGCGACTGTTCGGTGAGTTCATCGATGGCCAGGCGCGTGACGCCGAGGCGCTCTACATCCTGGGTGACCTGTTCGAGGCCTGGGTGGGCGATGATGATCCCTCCGACGTTGGCGCATTCGTCTCGGGAAAACTCTCCGCGCTGCAGGACGCAGGCGTACCGATCCATTTCATCCGCGGCAATCGCGATTTCCTGCTTGGTGACGACTACGCGCGGCGGGCTGGATTCTCCATCCTGCCTGACCCTGCCGTGGTGATGCTGAATGGCAAGCCCGTCCTGCTGATGCATGGCGACCTGCTGTGTACGGACGATCTCGCCTACCAGCAGTTCCGTGCGCAAACCCGCGATCCTGCCTGGCAGCGACAGTTCCTGGCGCAACCACTGGACGCGCGATTGGCGTTTGCACGGCAAGCGCGTGCAGCGAGCCAGACGCACCAATCCGGGTTGAAGGACACCGGCACGCTGGAAACCATCACCGACGTTGCCCCCGCCACGGTGGAAGCCACGTTGCGACGCTACGGTATCGACACGCTGATCCATGGGCATACCCATCGTCCGGCAACGCATGCGCTCAAGGTCGACGGTGATGCCTGCCAGCGGATCGTATTGGGTGACTGGTATGAGCAGGGGTCGGTGTTGCGGGTGGATGGCGACGGCATGGCGCTGTCTGCGTTGTCGCCGTTGTAGGAGCGGCTTGAGCCGCGAGCTTTTGATCCTGGTGCATTTGCAGCAGTGGTGGCGGCATGCCGTCACCGGTCAGTCGCGACAGGTGTCCCGGGACAAACATCGCGACTGACGTCGCTCCTACTGAAAGCCTGGGTCAACAGAAAAATCAATTGCTCGCGGCTGAAGCCGCTCCTACAACCACAATGCAAAAAAAAGGCACGATCAGGGCTGCAGCTGCTCCAGCATCGCCAACTCTTCTTCGTTGAAGCCAGCGGCGGTGCGGGCTTCGCGGTTGAAGGGGCCACGCAGGCTGCCGCGCGCATATTCGTCGATCAGTTCACGGAACCGCTTGTTGGGGTCGACGCCTTGTTGCGCGCAATACCAGCGGAACCAGTGACTGCCTACGGCAACATGGGCCACTTCTTCGCGCAGGATCAGCGCCAGGATGTCGGCGGTTGCGTCGTCGCCGAGCTTGCGCAACCTGATGATCATCGCTGGCGTGACATCCAGCCCACGTGCCTCGAGCACGCGCGGCACCAGTGCCATGCGCGACAACCCGTCGTGCGCTGTCTGCTCTGCCATCTCCCACAGTCCGTTATGCGCGTCGAAGTCACCGTAATCATGGCCCAGCGCCCGCAGGCGATCACGCAATAGCATGAAGTGCCGTGCCTCGTCGTTGGCTACCCCCACCCAGTCGGCGTAGTACCCGGCCGGCAGGCCGCGGAACCGGTAGACGGCATCCCAGGCCAGGTCGATGGCGTTGAACTCGATGTGCGCGATCGCATGCACGAATGCCGCACGGCCTTGCGGCGTGCCCAGTCCGCGTTGCGGCAGTCCTCGCGACGGCACCAATCGTGGCCGTGGCGGGCGACCAGGCATGCCGATCGGCAGCGGCGGTGCGTCATCCGTCGTCGACCGCAGGTTGCCCTCGGCAAAGTCCGCCATGACGGCAAAGGTCGCCTCCACCTTGGCTTCCGGCGTCGCTGCCCCAAGGCAACGACGCGCGGCTTCATGCAGGGATTCCACCGGTCTACGACGCGCGCCGGGTGGCCTTTGCGTCGTCTGAACGCAGTTGCCGTATGCGCTCGAAATATTCGTCTTCAATACCGGTCACGTACTCGCCGTCGAAACACGATGCATCGAAATGCGCGATACGCTGCTTGGGGCCGGACACCGCCTGCTTGAGGTCGGCCAGGTCCTGGTAGATCAACCAGTCGCACCCAAGGAAGCGCTGCACGTCTTCCTCGGTACGATCATGTGCGATCAGCTCGTCGACCGACGGCATGTCGATGCCATAGATGTTGGGATGGCGCACGGGCGGCGCCGCCGAGGCCAGGTAGACCTTGCGCGCGCCGGCCTCACGCGCCATCTGCACGATCTGCTTGGCGGTGGTGCCGCGCACGATGGAGTCGTCGACCAGCAGCACGACGCGATCCTTGAACTCCAGCGGGATCGGGTTGAGCTTGCGGCGCACGGATTTGGCACGCTCACCCTGCCCCGGCATGATGAAGGTGCGACCGACGTAGCGGTTCTTGATGAAGCCTTCGCGGTATTTCACGTCCAGGATGCTGGCGACTTCCAGGGCGGCGTCACGCGATGAGTCGGGGATCGGCATCACCACGTCGATATCGTGGTCCGGGCGCAGGCGCAGGATTTTCTCGCCCAGCTTGACGCCCATGCGCATGCGCGCCTTGTGCACCTGGACGTCGTCCATCATCGAATCGGGACGCGCGAAGTAGACGTATTCGAAGATGCATGGCGTATGCACGCCCGGCTCGGCACAGACCTGGGTAAACAGCTCGCCACGCGCGGTCACCACGACGGCCTCGCCGGGCGCGACGTCGCGGATACGCTTGAAACCGAGGATGTCGAAGGCAACCGACTCGGAGGCCACGGCATATTCGTCACCTTCCGGCGTTGTCTTCTTGCCCAACACCAGCGGCCGGATGCCATGCGGATCACGGAACGCCACCAGGCCAAGGCCAAGCACCACCGCGACAGCCGCATAGCCGCCACGCGAGCGGCGCATGACGCCCTCGACCGCGCGGAACGCGGCATCGGGATTCAACGCCTTCTGTGTATCGAGCTCGTGCGCGAAGACATTGAGCAGCACTTCCGAATCGGACTCGGTGTTGATGTTGCGGCGGTCCTGCTCGAAGATCTCGCGGCGCAGTGCGTCGGTGTTGATCAGGTTGCCGTTGTGCGCCAGCGCGATGCCGTAAGGCGAATTGACGTAGAACGGTTGCGCCTCGTCCATGCCTTCGCTGCCCGCAGTCGGGTAGCGGCAATGCGCGATGCCGACCTTGCCTTGCAGCGGGCGCATGGCCTTGGCGTCGAACACATCACGCACCAGGCCATTGCCCTTGTGGTAGCGCAGGTGCGTGCCGAATGCCGTGGCGATGCCCGCCGCGTCCTGGCCGCGATGCTGCAGGACGGTCAGGCCGTCGTACAGCGCGCCTGCCACGTCATTGTTTGCCACGATCCCCACGATGCCGCACATCTCGACTCTCCAGGACGTCAGCCGCCCGGTTGTGGCAATGCGAACGCATCACCGTTGTTGCTGGAATTGGGTTTGTCGCTGCGCGAATCATTTCCATTTGAATCGTGCCTGTTTGAATCGTGCATGCCTGAATCGTGATTGCTTGAAGCATGCCCCCGTGGATCCTGCTTGCCGGAGTCGCGCCCGTTGGAGTCGCGGACATTGGAACCGCGCGCCGTCGAATCGGTGCCGGCAGGGTCATCACTGCTCAAACCAACGCCTTCCAGGCGATTGCTGTTCAAGTCGGCACCACTCAAACCTGCGCCGTTCAAATCGATGTTGCCCTGGCCAACGCCCCGGATTGCGTCGGCCGGCGTGATCGGCAGCGCCGACCAGTCCGGCAGCAGCGTGCTCGCCCATTGTGCGCCCGGCAGCAGCAGCGGCAACAGTTGCGAATCGCGCCAACCCGGCCGCTGCGGGAAACTGGTGAACCCCATCACCAGCACCAGCAGGCAGGCAATGAATGCGCCGCGCACCACGCCAAACGCCAACCCAAGGGCGCGATCCACGCCCGACAGCCCGATCGACTGCACCAGCCTGCGCACCACCCAACCAATCGCAACCACGACCAGGAACGCGCCGATGAACGCCGCGCCGTAACCCGCCAGCAGGTGGACAGGCCGTGGGTCGGCCGCGCCGGCAAGGAACTGGGCCACGACCGAGCCAAACAGGAAGGCCGCGATGCCGCCAAGCAACCATGCCGCCAGTGACACCAGCACGCGGATCAAGCCACGCCACAAGCCCAGCAATGCCGAGATTGCGATGATCGCGAGCAGGACCAGATCGACGTCGGTCATCGACCGTGCCTCGCGCCACGGCTCACGGATGTGGACGCACGATGCCATCGATGCCGACTTTCGCCTTGAGCTGCGCCTTGAGCTGGTCGGCCTGGGCATGCGTGGCGACCGGACCTGCGCGAACACGGGTCAGGCTACCCGTTGCCGTGGCCACGGCCTGGGTGAAAGCGCTGAAACCGGCGCCACGCAGCTTGTCGCGCAACGCAGCTGCATCGGCCGGCTTGGTGAAAGCACCCACCTGGACCGCGAAACCGGTGCTGGCAGCGGCAGGCGATGCTGGCTGCGTTGCAGGCGGCTTGGCAGGCGATGCGGGCGTCGGCGCAGCTGCCACGCTGGCGGCCGGCTTGGCAGCCGTGACTTCGGCATCAAGCACCACCACCCTTGCATTGACGTCGTCGCGGACGCGCAACGCCTGCTGGCGCGCGACTTCGGCATCGGCACGGGTCGCATACGGCCCGATGCGGACCCGCTGCACGGCTTTGCGGTCGACCGTCGCGGACTCGCGATAACTGGGCAGGCCGGCTGTGCGCAACGAGGCGATGACCTTGTCGGCCGAGCCGGCTGTCGTGAAGCTACCGAAGCTCACGGCGTAATCGCCACCTGCAGTGGCCGCGGGCAGCTGTGGCCCAGGGGCAGGCTGTGGCTTTTCGGGCGCGGGCGCAGGCGCGGTTTGTCCTGCGGGCGAACCAGCCAACTCGGCGGCATCGGGATTGTCGGCCGCCGGAGCCTGCGCCGGCGTTGCGTCGGCGGCCTGCGATGGACTGGGTTGTTCGACAGGTGGCGGCGAGGCTGCCTGGTTGTCGTCCACAGCTGGCGGCTGGCCCACCATGCCTACCGCGCCACCCTTGGGCGCATCGCTGGGCATGACCAGCGGCAGGTCGCGGACTTCGTAATCGGTGGCGGGTGCATTGGGTACTTTCAGCGGCACGTCGGAGACGCCGCTGTCCGGGGCCGGCCCCTTGACCAGCATCGGCAGGAAGATCACTGCCAATGCGACCAGCACGGCCGCACCGATCAGGCGCTGTTTCATCGGCGAATCCATTGGGGAATCCATCGGCGCAGGCAGGCTGCAGAGGGCGCGTGGATTATAACGCGGGGCGGCACCGCGCCACCGGTGCGCCGGGCAGTACCGTTGCCTGGCTTGGACTGCTGTTCAGCACGCGTCGCTGCCGCGTGACAGGCCGGCATGCAGGTAAATCACGCTGGCAAAGACAGTCCCGGCCTCCTGCACGTCCGTCATTCCCGCGAAGGGGGAATCAACCAACTTGCAGCCGTTCAGTCCAAAGTCGCTGGATTCCCGCCTTCGCGGGAATGACGTTGGGCCGGCCGCTGGGACCTCAGTGTGAGTCTGCTGACCGAGCCGGGACCTCCAGGAACAGCATCGCAGCGGCAACGGTGTGGAATGAACCAAAGACCAGGACGCGATCCCCGGCCCGTGACTGCGCCAGCGCGGCCTCCAGCGCTCGCGCGACATCGGGAAACTGTTCACCCGCACCGGCGGCCGTCGCCGACAGCCGCTGCGCGAAGGCCTCGATCTCCAGGCCACGCGAACCCGCCTGCTTGAGCCCGGCCAGGTACCAACGCGACACTTGCGGTGCGAGGACCTCGGCCAGTCCGACGATGTCCTTGTCTCCAAGGGCCGCGAACACTGCAGCGGTGTGCCCGGGTACGCCGGACTGCTGCAGCCATGCAGCCAGCTCCCGCGCCGCCTGCGGGTTATGTCCCACGTCAACGACGACTTCGACGCCATCGCGCTGGTACCGCTGCAAACGCCCTGGCAACTGCGCACCGGCAACACCACGCGCGATTGCCTCGTCGGGTAGCGCAACAGGCAATGCACGCAGCGCGGCAATGGCCGTGGCGGCATTGCGTAGCTGCGCCGGAGCCGGCATCTGCGGCAGCGGCAGTTGCAGGGTCTTGCCGATTTCGCGCCACTGCCAGGTGTCATCACCGCCCTGGCCACGACCCGCCGGTTCGAAGAAGAAGTCGCAACCGGCACGGATCGCCGATGCGCCAATGGCGTAGGCATGACCCAGCACGCTGGACGGAGGGTCGTCCTCGCCCAGTACCAGCGGCTTCCATGGCCGCGCGATTCCGGCTTTCTCGAAACCTATCTTCTCGCGATCTTCGCCAAGGTAATCCTGGTGGTCGAGATCGACCGTGGTGACGACCGCAACATCGGCGTCAACCAGGTTGGTCGCATCCAGGCGGCCGCCCAGGCCCACTTCCAGGACGGCAAGATCAAGGCTGGCGCGTTGGAACAGCCATAGCGCACACAGCGTCCCGTATTCGAAATAGGTCAGCGAAACCCCGGCCCGCGCTGCCTCGACGGCTTCAAACCCGGCCACCAGATCGGCGTCATCCACTTCGTTGCCATCGATCCGCACGCGCTCGTTGTAAACCAGCAGGTGCGGCGAGGTGTAGGCACCGACCTGCCAGCCCGCCTCGCGCGCGATGGCGTCGATGAACGCCACCGTCGAGCCTTTGCCGTTGGTGCCCCCGACCGTGATCACATGCTTGGCCGGAAGGGTCAGCCGCATGCGCTTGGCGACTTCGCGCACGCGCTCCAGCCCCATGTCGATCGACGTGGGGTGCTGCCGCTCGATGTAACCAAGCCATTCGTGCAGGGTCTTGCTCATGCCGCGATTATGGCCGAGACGCACCGTGATTCCCTCGATCGCCCGCCGGCCACTGGTTGGCGTCCATCCGTCCCGGTGCCTTTCGTCACTTACCAGTTGGCGTGCGTGCGCCCAGGATCAACTCCGCGCGCACTGCGCGCAGGTCATGTCCACCGGGAGGTGCCAAATGCGAACCGCCGCGAACTGTTGCCTGACACTGGTCCTCTCCTTGGCGTTGCTCGTGCCGTTCGACGCCCTCTCGCAGGTGCCCCCGGGCAAGGCCGATGCCGACGCCGCTGCGATCACGCAGGCCGCGCTGGACTATATCGATGGCTGGTACACCGGCGACGCCACCCGGATGGAGCGCGCGCTGCATCCGCGGCTCGCCAAACGCGTGGTTGTCACCAATCCACGTAACGGCCGCAGCGTCCTGCTCGAGGGCAGCGCGATGGAGCTGGTGCAGGAAACACGTACCGGCGAGGGCAAGCAGACAGCGTTGGCAGACCGCCGCGAGGATATCCGGATCCTGGACCGCTTTGGCGACATGGCCACGGTGCGCGTGGATGCGACCGATTGGGTTGATTACCTGCAACTGTCCCGCTTCAACGATCGATGGGTCATCGTCAATGTCCTGTGGGCCCCGCGACCGAAGGCATAGTCCCCACGAAATCCCGTAGCGCCTGCCAGCGTCGCGCATTCAAAGCGCGCGATGCACCGCCTCGCCGAACAACGGCGTGTGATGGCTGCAATCGTTGAGCCTGACGACATCCAGGTGGTCGACGTCGGAGCCTTCCAGCAGGTTGAGCGTGGTCGGCGCTTGGCGGAAGGCCCACAGCCGCGACAATGGCAGGCCAAGAATCCGGCAGATGATCACCCGGTTGACCGCATCGTGGGCGACGACCAGCAGCGTGTCGTCGTGTCCCAGCGCCTTGCAGGCATTCGCAAATGCCGGCCACGCACGGTCCAGTACCTGCTGCAGCGATTCACCTTCGGGCATCTGTACTTCATCCGGTGCCTCGCGCCAGGCGCGCAGGCGCTCGGGCTCGCGCGCATGGATTTCGGCCGACAACAGCCCTTCCCAGGTGCCATGTGCGATTTCCTGCAGGCCGGTGTCCGTTGCCAACAGGTCGACACGCGATTCGCCCAAGGCAAAGGCAGCCGTCCGCCGCGCGCGTGCCAGGGGCGAAGCGACCGCGCGATCGATTCGCACTTCGCGCAATCGCTCTCCCAGCGCGCGCGCCTGGGCCTCGCCGACCGGGGACAGGTCGATGTCTTCCTGTCCCTGGTAGCGCCCTTCTGCATTCCAGGGGGTTTCGCCATGACGGGCCAGCAGGATGCGCATTACAACGGCTCCAACGACAGCGCGGCCCGATCCTGGCCCAGGCAGAGACATCGACGCCCCGATTGATCCCGGGGGACATTGCCTAGCCATTGTCGTGGATGCGTTTGCATTACGGTCCTTTCATCTGTGGATGCAGCGCTGTGGACGACCACGGGACGCACATGCCATCAGGATATCCACTGTGCCAGCGCGGTGGAGTTCGCTTGGGAACGCGCCTTGACCTGCAGTCGGAAATCGGTGCCGACGGTAGCGGTATCCGCGATGAGGATGAGGTTAGCAGACGCGCTTTCCGATGCAAGGCGCCGGCAGGACAAGGGACCGCCGGAAAGCCGCCGCCAGGCTTGATTCGATTCGCACGAAATCGTCGTCCTGAGCGCAGCGAGGATCTGTTTTGTCGTTATCGGGCCTGGCAGACAGCAGGTCCTCCGCTGCGTTCAGGATGACAGAGGGGTCGGAAAGTCCCGTCATTACAGGGAGGACGCACAGGCACCATCTGCCCATCCATGCAAAACAACACCACCCCAACGAAAACGGGCCAGCTACCCGCCGGCCCGTTTCGTCAAACATGCCGCGATCAATCGTGCGGCAAACCCATTTCCTCGAGCAAACGGTCGGCATGGTCGACCTCGTCCATCACCCAGCGCATGTATCGGGTGTCGACGTGGATGGAGCGGGTCAACGCAGGATTGAAGATCCAGTCGGCGCTCAGGCTTTCGTAATTGCCGTCAAACAGAAGTCCAACCAGCTCACCCTTGGCGTTGAGTGTCGGCGAACCGGAATTACCACCGGTGGTATCGACATCACTGAGGAAGTCGACCGGGACGTCGTCCAGTTCCTGCATCCGGTATTGCTTGCCCTTGCCTGCGGCGATCGCATCCAGTTCCGCCTGTGGCGTGATGAAGGGTTCCTTGCCCGTGGTCTTGGCGACCACGCCCGAAAGCGTGGTGAACGGCAGCATCTTGACGCCATCACGCGGGGAATAACCGCGCACGGTACCGAAGGTGATACGCAATGAGCTGTTGGCATCGGGATACACCGGCTTGCCCTGCGACTGGTTGAAATCGATCATCGCCTGCATGTACTGCGGCCGCAGTGCGGAGACGCGGCCGCTGCGGGCCTTGTAGTCCTGTTCGAGCCGCAGGATCGCGGGCATGACCTGCACGGCGAACTGCAATGCGGGATCGTCCGAAGCCTCGACCTTGTCCTTGTCGGCCTTCAACCAGCCAAGGCGCGTCTCGACATCGCCCAGCTTCGATCCGGCATACAGCGCATCGAGCTTCGCATCCAGCCCGGGGATGGTCTTGTCCGTTGCGGAAATCCCCAGCCATGCATCCAGTTCGGGCACGCGCTGGTCGGCCGGTACATTGGCGGCGTAGCGTTGCAGGCGCAGCGCCATCAGCGCCTTGTCGACCCTGGCGTCGTAGCGCTTGTCCATCTCCTTGAGGCCACCTTCGATGCGCGGGGCATCGCGATCCTGGTATCCGGACTCGCGGTCGGCGTCGGGCTTGGCCTGCTCGATGGCATTGCGGTACAGGCGCACGGCCGTTCCACTCAAGCCACCACCGACCGCACTGTTGAACCACTGATCGCGCTCGCGGGTGGCGCTGTTGGCAGCCAGCTCTTTCTCCAGTGCGGCGATCGCCTGCGTCTGGCTGGCGCCCTGGTTACCACGCTTGGCCAGCCACTGCTTCAGCGCATCTTCCTGCGCACGCTTCATCGCAACCGGGTCGTCCATCTTGGCGAACCCGTCGAGCTGGCCCTGGTACAGCTTCAACGCGTTGTTGAGGCCGGCGATCGTCGACGCGTACTTCAGCGCCGCGGCCTTGTCGCCCTTGGTCTTGCTGTCGATGATGCCCAGGTAATCCGTGTAGTACTTCACCACCGTCGGGTAGCGCCAGTCGATCGCTTCCTTGACCTCATCGGCCAGGCGGTAGCGGTTGGTCGACCCCGGGTAACCGGTCACCATCACGTAGTCGCCGGCATGCACGCCGTCGGCGGAGACCTTCAGCCAGCTCTTGGGGTGGTAGGGCACGTTGTCCTTGGCATACGGGGCCGGCTTGCCATCCTTGCCGACGTAGGCGCGCAGGAAACTCCAGTCGCCGGTGTGGCGCGGCCACTCGAAGTTGTCGACGTCGCCGCCGAACTTGCCGATGGCTTCCGGCGGCGCATAGACCAGGCGCACGTCCTGGATCTCCATCTGCCGGATCAGCGAGAACTCCAGCCCGCCATTGAAGTTGTAGACCTGGCAACGCAAGCCGCCGGGCTTCTCGCACTCGGCCACCAGTGCCTTGCTGCGCTCGTCGATCTTGTCGAACCGGGCGTTGCCGTCCATGCCGTCGGTCAGGCCAGCATTGATCTTGTCGGTGACATCGCTGATGTCCTGGGTGACGTAAACGCGGGCGTTGGGCGTGGACGGCAACTCCTGGGCAAAGCTGTTGGCGACGAAACCATCGGTCAGCAGGTCGCGCTCGGGGGTGGAGTTGTACTGGATCGCGCCGTAACCACAGTGGTGGTTGGTGACCACCAGGCCATCGGGCGAGACAAAGCTGGCGGTGCAGCCGCCCAGGCTGATCACCGCGTCCAGTGGCTTGCCAGCCAGGTTGGACAGGTCCGCCGGATCCATCTGCAGGCCACGGGCCTTGAGCTGGGCGGCCAGTTGCGGCATCTGGCTGGGACGCCACATGCCTTCGTCGGCGTGGGCGGCGGAGGCGACAGTGACGGCGGCGACAGCTGCGGCCAGTAAGCGGATACGCATGATGAACCCCATGATCGATCGTGAACCCAAGACAATAGGCATAGCTTCCTGCGACATGCAAATGCAGCAGGTCATGGCCCGGCCTTCATCGCCCGCCCGTTACAATGGCAGCCCAATCTGGCGGTGGCTCCAGCCGCGAGCTGAAGCTCCTGTCCTGGCTTCCTGCTCCTGCGACAGCCGGGCACGGTTGAAAGCTCGCCGCTGAAGCAGCTCCTACGAAAGCGGTCGCCTCGTGCACCGCCCAGCCAAGGAATTCGCACCATGTCGCAAACCATGAAGGCGCTGGTCAAGCGCGAAGCCGGCAAAGGCATCTGGATGGAACAGGTGCCGGTCCCGGAAGCGGGCCCAAATGAAGTCCTGATCAAACTGGAAAAGACCGCGATCTGCGGTACCGACCTGCATATCTACCTGTGGGACGAGTGGAGCCAGCGCACGATCAAACCCGGCCTGGTGATCGGCCATGAATTTGTCGGCCGCATCACCGAGATCGGCCCTGGCGTGACCGGCTACAAGGTCGGCCAGCGTGTCTCGGCCGAGGGCCATATCGTCTGCGGCCATTGCCGCAACTGCCGCGGTGGCCGCCAGCACCTGTGTCCCAACACCATCGGCATCGGCGTCAACCGCGACGGTGCGTTTGCCGAATACATCGTGATGCCGGCGACCAACCTGTGGCCGATCCCCGACCAGATCCCGGGCGAGCTGGCCGCGTTTTTCGACCCGTTCGGCAATGCCACGCATTGCGCGCTGGAATTCGACGTCGTCGGCGAGGACGTGCTGATCACCGGCGCCGGACCCATCGGCGTCCTGGCCGCCGGCATCTGCAAATGGATCGGCGCACGCAACGTCGTGGTCACCGACATCAACGACTATCGCCTCAAGCTGGCCGCGGACATGGGCGCGACGCGCGTCGTCAACGTCGCCAACCAGTCGCTCAAGGACGTCATGGCCGACCTGCACATGGAAGGTTTCGACGTCGGCCTGGAGATGAGCGGCAATCCACGCGCCTTCGACGACATGCTCGATGGCATGTACAACGGCGGCAAGATCGCGATGCTCGGCATCATGCCCAAGGGCGCCGGCGTGGACTGGGACAAGATCATCTTCAAGGGCCTGACCCTGCACGGCATCTACGGCCGGCGCATGTACGAGACCTGGTACAAGATGACGCAACTGGTGCTCGGCGGGTTTCCGCTGGGCAAGGTGTTGACCCACCAGTTGCCGATCGAGGATTTCCAGGAGGGCTTTGACCTGATGGAGTCGGGCAAATCGGGCAAGATCGTGCTGAGCTGGAATTGAGCGCGGCCTGGAGCTTTTCAATGACGTCCTGCCGCTTTTCGTAGGAGCGGCTTCAGCCGCGAGCTCTTGCCGTGGGTTTTTGCAGGAGTGGCGACGGCATGCCGTCACCGGTAAGTCGCTATCGCTGTTACGCCAGACCTGATCGCGACTTGCGTCGCTCCTACAACAGCCAGAACTGGATCAAACGCTCGCGGCTGAAGCCGCTCCTACAACAGCAACGCCAACGCCAACGCCAATGCCAACACCAACGTCACGAACAGTGGAGTCGTCATGTCCTTGACCCATCGCTACGCAGAAGAACTCGACAGCATCCGCGACCAGGGGTTGTTCAAGTCCGAGCGCGTCATCACCTCGCCGCAGTCGGCCGAAATCACCCTGGCCGACGGCAGCACCGTGCTCAACTTCTGCGCCAACAACTACCTGGGGCTGGCTGATCACCCGGCGATGATCACGGCAGCCAAGCAAGCACTCGACACGCACGGCTTCGGCATGGCTTCGGTCCGTTTCATCTGCGGCACCCAGGACCTGCACAAGCAGCTTGAAAAGACCATCTCGGACTTCTTCGGCAAGCAGGACACCATCCTGTACGCCGCGTGCTTCGATGCCAATGGTGGCCTGTTCGAGCCGTTGCTGGGCGAAGACGACGCGATCATTTCAGACGCCCTCAACCACGCCTCCATCATCGACGGCGTGCGCCTGTGCAAGGCCAAGCGTTTCCGATACGCCAACTGCGACATGGCCGACCTGGAAAAGCAGCTGCAGGCTGCCGATGCCGCAGGCTGCAGGACCAAGCTGATCACCACCGACGGCGTGTTCTCGATGGATGGCTTCATCGCACCGCTGGACGAGATCACGGCACTGGCTTCCAAGTACGGCGCGATGGTGCATATCGATGAGTGCCATGCCACCGGCTTCATCGGCGCGTCCGGCCGCGGCTCGGCGGAGGTCAAGGGCGTACTGGACAGGATCGACATCATCACCGGTACGCTGGGCAAGGCGATGGGCGGTGCGCTGGGCGGGTTCACCAGCGCCAGGCGCGAGGTGATCGAGCTGCTGCGCCAGCGTTCGCGTCCATACTTGTTCTCCAACTCGCTACCGCCGCACGTCGCCGCCGCCGGGACGAAGGCTTTTGAAATGCTGTCCGAAGCAGATGACCTGCGCCGGCAGCTGGCGGAGAACACCGCTTATTTCCGCAAGCAAATGACTGACGCCGGCTTCGACATCAAGCCCGGCACGCATCCGATCTGCCCTGTGATGCTTTACGACGCACCACTGGCGCAGAAGTTTGCACAGCGCCTGCTCGAGGAGGGCATTTACGCCATCGGTTTCTTTTTCCCGGTCGTGGCCAAGGGGCAAGCGCGTATCCGCACGCAGGTCTCGGCTGCACATACCCGCGAGCAGCTGGACCGCTGCATCGATGCCTTCACGCGGATCGGCCAGGAGCTCGGCGTCATCGGCTGAACGCGCCGTCGGCGCCGGTCCGGCGTCAGCCGCCCAGCGCCGCGACCTCGGCCGCACTCAAATCACGCCACTGGCCCTTGCCCAGGTCGCCCAGCAGCAAGGGGCCGATCGCCGTGCGCACCAGGCGCAGGACCTCGAGGTCGCACGCCGCCAGCAGGCGCCGGATCTGCCGGTTCCTGCCTTCATCCAGCACGACCTCCAGCCAGGCGCGCTTGTCCCCCGCCCGCAACAGCCGTGCCGACACGGCGCGCAGCCACGCGCCTTCGACCTCCACGCCGTCGACCAGGCGTGCCAGCACCGCCGGGGACGGCACCGCGTCCACCTGCACGTGATAGGTCTTGTCCGGCCCGGTCCCCGGATCGGTGATGCGCGCCGCCCAGGCCGGATCGTTGCTGAAAAGCAGCAGGCCCTCGCTGGCCTTGTCCAGTCGCCCGACCGGGGCGATCCAACCCGGTACGAGCAGGCCCGGTACGAGCAGGCCCGCTCCGAGCAGCTCCCGGCTGCCTTCAAAACAGCGATAGACGGTTTCGCGACCCTGCTCGTCCGCTGCGGTCGTGACCAGCCCCCGCGGCTTGTTCAGTGCCAGGTAGCGTCGTTGCGGCAATTCCGGCACACGGCCGTCGACCCGGATGGTCGCCTCGTCCGGGCGCACTGGGTGCTCCGGATCACGCACGACCCGGCCGGCCACGCTGACGCGGCCATCGGCGATCCAGCGCGCGGCTTGGGTGCGCGAACAGATTCCCCGCTTGGAGAGCGCCCGTGCCAGCCCATGGCGAGGGGTACGATGGCCGGATCGTGTCCGCATGCGCTTAGCTTGCACCGCTCCAGCCCCGCGAACCAGCAGCGCCTGGCCTGCATCCTATCGCCCTGCATTCACGTAGCTTGTCCGAACCGGCGTCGGAGCGATCCGTCGTCGTGTCCCCTCCCGACTTCGAGCCTGACGCCCATGCGCCAAGCCCCGTTTCAATCCAGCCCCGCAACGCCCGCCTCGGCCGCTTCGTTCGCAGCGACCATTGCACGCTGGTTCGATGCCAGCCAGGCTGCCAGTGCGCCCGACGACGACCGCATCGACTGGTTGCGTGTGCTGCCCTTCATCGCCCTGCACCTGGCCTGCCTGGGCGTGATCTGGGTCGGCTTCTCGATGACCGCACTGTGGGTCGCGCTGGCATCCTATGCCGTGCGGATGTTCGCGATCACCGCGTTCTACCACCGCTACTTCTCGCACAGGTCGTTCCGCACCTCGCGACCGATGCAGTTGCTATTCGCGCTCATTGGCGCAAGCAGCGTGCAGCGCGGCCCCCTGTGGTGGGCGGCGCACCATCGACACCACCATCGCCATGCCGATACCGAGCGCGACGTGCATTCGCCGCGCCACCTGGGATTCTGGCGCAGCCACATGGGCTGGTTCATGACGCATGGCGCGTTTCGTACCGACGCATCCCGCGTGCCCGACCTCGCCCGCTATCGGGAATTGCGTTGGCTGGACCGATACGACATCGCCGTGCCGGTGCTGTATGCAGGCGGCCTGTTTGCGCTGGGCGCGGGGTTGCAACAGGCCTGGCCGCAGCTGGGTACCAGCGGGCCACAGTTGCTGGTGTGGGGATTCTTCATCTCGACCATCGTGTTGTTCCACGTGTCGGTCACGATCAACTCGCTGGCCCACCGCTGGGGCACGCGCCGCTACGCAACCCGCGACGACAGCCGAAACAACCCGTTGCTGGCGGTGTTGACTTTCGGCGAAGGCTGGCACAACAACCACCACCATTTCCCCGGTTCAGTGCGCCAGGGCGTGCGCTGGTGGGAAGTCGACCTGTCCTGGTATGGCTTGCGGATGCTCGCCGCATTGGGGTTGGTGTGGGACATGAAGACGATGCCTGCGCGGATGCGTGACGCGACGATGGCCAGCACGGCCACGGTGGACCGAGGGCGCCGCGCATGAAGATCGCCGTCGTCGGCAGTGGGATCTCCGGGCTGGGTGCGGCATGGCGCCTGTCCCCACGGCACGAGGTCGTCGTGTTCGAGTCGCAGGCACGCCTGGGTGGACACGTGCATACGCACGACGTCGAGATCGACGGACAGGTGTATTGCGTCGACAGCGGATTCATCGTCTTCAACTACAAACACTACCCGCTGCTGTCCAAGCTGTTCGACGTGCTGGGCGTCGCCTCGCAAGCCACCCACATGAGCTTCTCGGTGCAGGACGCGGGCAATGGCCTGGAATACAACGCCGGCTCCCTGGGTGGCCTGTTTGCACAACGCCGAAACGTCGCGTCGCCGCGCTTCTGGGGCATGCTCGGCGACCTGCGCCGATTCTATCGCCAGGCGCCCGCCCTGCTCGACGAACCCGGCGACGGTCCGACACTGGGCGACTTCCTTGACGGTTACGGACGGTTGTTCGTACGCGACCATATCGTGCCGATGGCCTGTGCACTCTGGTCATCGCCTGCCCGGCAGATCATGGACTTCCCTGCGAAATACCTGGTGCGATTCATGCAGCAGCACGAGATGCTGCAGATCGATGGACGGCCGCAATGGCGGGTGGTGCGTGGCGGGTCGCGACGTTACGTCGACGCCCTCCATGCACGTTGGCAGGCGGATGTCCGGCTGGCGTCGCCCGTGCGACAGGTACGGCGCCGTGCCGATGGCGGTGTCGACGTGGTGACACCCGGCGGCACTGAACGATTCGACCAGGTCGTACTGGCCTGCCATGCCGATGATGCGCTGGCCTTGATCGAGCAGCCCACGGCGGCTGAAGCGCAGGTCCTGGGTGCAGTCGGTTACCAGCACAACGACACCGTCCTGCATACCGATGCCCGCATGCTGCCGAAACGACGCAGGACCTGGGCGGCGTGGAATGCCTACGTGCCCGCCGACGATGATGCGACGTGTACGGTCAGCTACTGCATGAACATCCTGCAGTCCCTGGATGCCCCCGTCCCACTGGTCGTCACGCTCAATCGCAGCCATGAGATCGATGACGGCAAAGTGCTCGCCCGGATGCGATATCGCCATCCCTTGTACAGCCATGCCAGTGTCCAGGCGCAGGCGCGCGTGCCCGGCATCAGTGGACGCGACCGGCTGTGGTTTGCCGGCGCATGGTGTGGGTTCGGGTTCCATGAAGACGGCTTGCGCAGTGGCTACGCTGCCGCCGAAGCGCTACTGGACAGCGTCCAACGCAGGCATGCGGCATGAGCCTGAGCACATGAACCTGAGCACATGAACTGAGAATGAACCAGGCACTCGCCAGCGCACTCTACGAAGGCACGATCCGGCACCGCCGGCACGCGCCACGAGAGCATGCCTTCGCCTACCGCATCTTCCAGCCCTACCTGGATCTGTCGGAGCTCGACGAGGCATTCGCCGGGCGCTGGCTGTGGTCGCTGGAGCGCGGCAACCTGGCCACTTTCCGGCGCAAGGATTTCCACGGCGACCCGGCACGACCGCTCGATACGACCCTCCGCGACACCGTCACCCCGCGACTGGGTTACCGACCCGATGGCCCGATCCGGATGCTCGCGCACCTGCGCTACTTTGGCCATAGCTTCAATCCAGTGGTGTTCTACTACGGCTTTCGCAGCGACGGCGAAACCCTGGACTGGATCCTGGCCGAGATCACCAACACCCCCTGGCACGAGCGGCATGCCTATGTCCTGCCAGTCGCCGAAGCGCAGCAGCGCCACGGCGGCCTGTGCTGGGACTTCGACAAAGACTTCCATGTGTCGCCGTTCATGCCGATGCAGCGGCAGTACCGCTGGCGTTTCGGCATCCCTGGCGATGCGCTGCACGTACAGATGGATGTACTTGACCAAGGCAATCGCGAGTTCGACGCCACGCTTGCGTTGCAGCGCAAGCCACTGGAAGGGCCACAACTGGCGCGGGCACTACTGCGCTACCCGGCGATGACCACGCAGGTCGTCACCGCGATCTATTGGCATGCGCTGCGGCTTTGGCTCAAGCGCGTCCCCTTCCAGGCCCATCCCGACTCGGTGAACCAGCAACACAAAGGATCCGCATGAATACGACAAGCATGGATATCGACAGGAGCACGGCCAGGAAAAACATTGCCGCCGATCGCAGGGCTGGCGGCCTCTGGCGCCGCCGCATCCTGGATGCCCTGGACCAGATCCATGGCGGCGTCATCACGGTGCATGACGCGCACGGCCGCACGGTACTGGGCCACGCCGATGGCGGCGATGCCTTGTCGGTGACGCTGGAGGTGCACGATGCGGCCTTCTATCGCCGGGTCGCGCTGCATGGCAGCGTCGGTGCCGGCGAGGCGTACATCGACGGCCACTGGGACTGCGACGACCTGGTCGCACTGGTGCGGCTGCTGGTCCGCAACCGTGACCGCCTCGACGCACTGGAAAGCGGCCCGGCGCGCGTCGCGGCCTGGCTGTTGCGCGGCTGGGAAAAAATGCGGCCGAATACCCGCAGCGGCAGCCGTCGCAACATCGCCGCGCACTACGACCTGGGCAACGACCTGTTCGAGTTGTTCCTGTCCGGCGACATGATGTATTCGTCGGCGATCTACGCCGATGCATCCGAGTCGCTGGAAACCGCCTCCAGCCGCAAGCTCGATGCCATCTGCGACAAGCTGGCCCTGACTGCCGATGACCATGTCGTCGAGATCGGCACCGGCTGGGGCGGCTTCGCGATCCATGCCGTGACCCGCCATGGTTGCCGGGTGACGACCACCACACTGTCCAGGGAACAACGCGACCTGGCGTTGCAACGGATCCAGGCAGCCGGCCTGTCCGACCGCATCACCGTGCTGCTGCAGGACTACCGCGACCTGCAAGGCCAGTACGACAAGCTCGTTTCGATCGAGATGGTCGAGGCCATCGGCGCCGCGCAACTGCCAACCTACTTCAGCAAGCTGCAGTCGCTGCTCAAGCAGGACGGACTGGCGCTGGTGCAGGCGATCACCATCGAGGACAAGCGCTACAAGCATGCATTGCGCGAAGTCGACTTCATCAAGCGCCACGTCTTCCCCGGCAGCTTCATCCCCTGCACCAGCGCGCTGCTCGGCGCGATGGGCAAGCACAGCGATCTTGGCCTGCTGCAGCTCGAGGATATCGGTGACAGTTATGCCCTGACCTTGCGCGAGTGGCGCCATCGCTTCGAAGCGCAACGCGATGCAGTGCTGGCGCTCGGCTATGACCAGCGCTTCCTGCGGCTGTGGCGCTTCTACCTGTGCTATTGCGAAGGTGGATTCATCGAACGCTCGATCGGCGATGTGCAGATGCTGTTTGCCCGCCCTGGCTATCGTCATGCATCCGGCAGGAGGACAGCGTCATGAGTCCGTGGTTGCTCGCATTGGCGATCGCGTTGGCCAGCGCGGTCGCAATGGCTGCCGTGTGGGCGTACGCGATGCGCGTGCGCAACGTCGGGTATGTCGATGTGGCGTGGTCCTGGCTGATGGCGGGTGCGGCAGTGGCCGCGGGCCTGTTCTCGCAAGGCGCACTGTTGCCACGTGCGGTTGTCGCCGTGCTGGGTGGGTTGTGGGGACTGCGCCTTGGCTTGCACTTGTGGCGTCGCGTCAGCCACGAGCCGGAGGATGGTCGCTACCAGGCCCTGCGCGAGGAGTGGAATGGCAGCCCGACGAAGTTCTTCATCTTCTTCCAGATGCAAGCGGTCGTCGTCGGGCTGTTCTCCCTGGCTTTCCTGGGTGCGGCGGCAAATCCGCAAGCCGCCGTCAACGTCTGGTTGATTGCCGCGGTCGCGATGTGGGTGCTGGCCGTCGGCGGCGAGTCACTTGCGGACAGGCAGCTGGCCGCTTTTCGTGCCAAGGCCGACAGCAAGGGCAAGACCTGCCGCGCCGGTCTCTGGGCCTGGTCGCGGCATCCGAACTATTTCTTCGAATGGCTGCACTGGTTTGCCTACGTGTTGGTCGCCATTGGCTCGCCGTACTGGTGGCTGGCGTTGCTGGGGCCGGTGGTGATGCTGGCTTTCCTGTATCGCGTCAGCGGGATCCCATGGACCGAGCAGCAAGCCCTGCGCAGTCGCGGAGAGGATTACCGCCGCTACCAGCGCGAGGTCAGCGCGTTTTTCCCTTGGCCGCCGCGCCACGCAAACGACCACGACGCACTAGACAACTGAGGCGACAATGTCCAAAGCTACGCTGTCCCTGATCGAGCTGGCCGAACGCGGCCTGATCCCCGACCCACTGCTGCGCCAGGGCATCCGCCGACTGTGCGCGCAACGGCTGCGCGACGAGCACGCCGGCGACATCGAGCGCGCCGATGCGCGGGCACGCCTGCTGCTGGAGCAATTGCGCGAAAGCCCGATCGCCATCGAGACCGATGCCGCCAATACCCAGCATTACGAAGTCCCGGCGCGGCTGTTCGAGTTGTGCCTGGGCCCGCGCCTCAAATACAGCAGCTGCTATTACCCTACGGGCAACGAATCCCTGGCGCAGGCCGAGGATGCAATGCTGCGCCTGTACGCCGAGCGCGCACTGCTTGCCGACGGACAACGTATCCTGGAACTGGGCTGTGGCTGGGGATCGCTGACGCTGTGGATGGCCGAACAATACCCGCTTGCGCGCATTACCGGCGTCTCCAACTCAAGCAGCCAGCGCGAACATATCCTGGCGCAGGCGCACGCACGCGGCCTTGGCAACATCGAGATCCTCACGCGTGACGTCAACACGTTGGCGTTGGACGAGTGCTTCGACAGGATCGTGTCGATCGAGATGTTCGAGCACGTGCGCAACCATGCACGCCTGCTGCAGCGCATTGCCGGATGGCTTGCCGACGACGGCCTGCTGTTCGTCCACATCTTCTGCCATCGCACCCTGCTGTATCCCTTCGACGACGAGGGCGAAGATGACTGGATGGCGCGACATTTCTTTACCGGCGGCCTGATGCCTGCAGCGGACACGCTGGCCCAGTTGCAGGATGACCTGGTGCTGCAACGGCGCTGGCTGTTGTCGGGCAGGCATTACCAGCGCACCGCCGAGCACTGGCTACAAAACCAGGACGCCCATCGCGACGAAGTCCTGCAGGTACTCGCGACCACACATGGTGACGAGGATGCCGCACGCTGGGCACAGAGATGGCGGATGTTCTGGATGTCGTGCGCGGAGTTGTTTGGTTACGACGACGGCAACCAGTGGGGCGTGGCCCACTATCGCTTTGGCAAGCGGCACCGCGAAGTCACTTAACGTCTGGATCGAACCATGGCGCAGGCACGGACAACAACGCAGCAGGCACTACCTGCCACGCCAATCGGCGTGGCCGCAATGCGCTGGGCCTGGACGAATCATCAGCAGCCACCTACTCAACCGCACGCGGCCTGCTTTGCTCAAGTAATTGTTTGATCCGCTCCAGGTAAGGACGAGCCTCGAATTCATGCCCGGGAGAGAAGTCGATCAACTCTTCCAGGAGGCGCTTGGTCTCGACCAGTTCACCTAGTTGAAAATTAGCCTTTGCCAGGAGAAGGCATGCCGCAGGACTCTTCGGTTGAGTGCGATGCCAGGCGCTGGCTGCAGTTCGTGCAGCAGACGTTTTCCCGGATGCGAGAAGCTCCTCGATATCAGCCTGTTTCATGAAGATGCCAGCGGCTGACTTCCCCCTACGTGCCATGACCACCAAGTGCACGAGCATCCCACCAAGAATCAGGGCCAATGCAGCGAGAATCACGTCAAGGAAAAATACAAGGATTTCCATTCAACGACTCTACGAGTGTTCAAGTATTGCGTGGACCGTGCGCGCAGCCAGGAGGCCCGATCCGGGATGCTCTGCAGCACCGACAATCAAGCTTTGCAGGTTGCAGGCTGATCGCGGCCAAACAGGCTGTCGCACCAAACCAAACCAGGCCCATGACTCGCTGATCCAGAGGAGCAACCCTGCGCGTCAGTCGAGCCAGGGCACACCACAGCCCAACACTGCACGCACTGCACCGAGCATGCCGGCAGATACCCATGGCCGTGCGCGGGATCCGCTAGCGGTTTGTCTCGGATCCTTACGGTTTAGACGAACCTTCCAGCTGTTCGTCCTTTGACCTGGACGTTCCCGCCGGCATCAGCTCCGCGGCGGCAGGTGCCGCGGTCTCTGTCACTGGTGCATCCACTGCAGGAGCATCAGTGGCAGGAGCGCCAGTTGCAGGAGCCTCTGTGCCGTCCGGAGCTAGCGCGGGATCGGAAGCCTCCGTCCCGACAGGCTGTGCAGCAGCAGGCGCCGTCCGGCCACGCGCGACACGCACGCCACGCGACTTCATCCAGGCGCTGAACTCATCGGCGGTCATTTGCTTGCCGTTCTGGCTCATGTTGAACCGCCACGGCGCGTTGTCGAATTCGGTGCGCGGCTTATAGGCCGCCGGATCATCCGGGTTGACGACACCCGGCGCCGCAGTCGTGGTGGCCACGTTGCTGCAGGTTTCGGTACGGATACGCAGCAGCACCTGGTCGACCGATTGCGATGGGTCGTATGTCTCCGACAGGACTCCGCCAGGCGCGCCGAGCTGGTTGTAGACCTTGGCCAGTTCGTCGGCCACCGGGGCAATCACGGTCGGCTGCAGCGGTTGCTGGTTGCGCACCTGGCTGCAATCGACGGCCTGCGCCATCCCGGGTGCTGCGAAGCCTGCCAGCACGAGCATCGTCATCATCCGCATCGGTTTACCTTCAAATCGCCAATTGCCTGCGAGTGTAGGTGCGATACATGGATGCCACAACCCGCGTTTGCGCTGAATGGTCCCGACGCTGCCGAAGGTATGTGATTGCGCCTTGGAATGGCTCGCGTCCGAATGGACGATCCCGGCTGTATGGCTTGGATATTACTGGTCGGGCCGCATCGTTCAGGCAGCGCCTGTCGCACCATGACAACCCACGAGCATTGGATCGGGTGCCACGAAAAACGAAGCCCGGCACTAGGCCGGGCTTCGGGTACTACTTGGCTGTGACGTCCGCTTAGTTCTGGACGTTCAGCTCGGTGCGACGGTTGGTCTCGCTCTTGCAGGCCGGGAAGGTCTGCGGGGTCGACTCGAGCGGGCGGCTCTCGCCGTAACCATTCGGGCCCACCATGCGGCCGGCGTCGATGCCGTTGCTGGTCAGGTAGTCGTACACGGCGCTGGCGCGACGCTCGGACAGCGACTGGTTGTACGCATCGCTACCGCACAGGTCGGTATGACCGGCGACTTCGACGCGCAGGTCCGGATAACGCTTCAGGATCTCGATGGCCTCGTTGAGGATCGAAACAGCGTCCGGACGCAGGGTCGACTTGTCGAAGTCGAAGTTGACGCCCTTCAGGTCGATGGAGACCGGAACCGGGCAACCGTCAGGACCGATGGTCTGGCCAGCTTCCGAACCCGGGCACTTGTCGTCACAGTTGTTGACGCCGTCGCCGTCGTCATCCATGTCCGCGCAGCTCGGGGCCACCGGCGCAGGTGCAACCGGGGCCATCGGCTCCGGGCCCAGGGCCACGGTCAGGCCAACAGATGCCAGCACGTCGGTGAAATAATTCTCCTGCTGATCGGCCGGACGGAACTGCTGCTTGTCGAAGTCGACGCGGGTACCGACTTCGGTGCGCATATCGACGCGACCAAAATCGAACTGCAGGCCGGCGCCGAAGTTCAGGGCGAGATTGTTGTCTGAATGCTGCGCCGGGAAACCGCCATCCGGCGTACCGAACGCAGGATCACGTACACCTTCTTCCTCATGACGCTGCAATCCCAAGCCCATGCGGAGGTACGGCCACCACTTGCTGTCGGCATTGCGGAAATGGTAACGGGCATCAGCCGAAACACCATACTGGCTCCACCAGAGGTGGGGGCTGATGTTCTTGTCGGGGTTCTGGTAATTCGCTTCGACGTCGACCGACCAGTTGGGGGTCAGGAACTTGCCGAAGCCCAGGGTGAGGAACGGCACATCCTGGGTCATGCGATCGGTGTCCTGGAAGTTGACGCCGGTCGAACCGGAGACATACCAGCGATCGTCGAAGTCCTGCGCAGCGGCCGCGTGTGCCACGCCCAGCCCAGCCAACAGGGCAGCGCAGAGGAGTTTCTTATTCATAGTTCAGCTCCTTGATCAGAAAGATAAAGCGTTAAAGCGTGGTTGAAGAAAGACGGCCATACGCACGCCATCCCGTGCAGACTAATGTCGGCCCCGTGAAGGCCCTGTTAACACTACCATAACAGTTGGAAGGGAGCCAAGCTCTTTGTTTCCAACGGCGGATACTACACCCGCGCTACAAACGGTACAGATTCATGAACTGGTCCACCGGCAGGGCTTCGAGCTTGGCCGGATCTGCGGCCAGGGCCATGATCCGGTCGACCTGGGAGGCTGGCAGGTGGGCCCGCAGGGCCGCTTCACACTTGGCCATCAGCACCGGGATGCCCTCTGCGCGGCGCTTGCGGTGGCCGATCGGGTAGTCGATCGACACCTGCTCGGTGCTGCTGCCGTCCGTGAAGAAGACCTGGACCGCGTTGCCGATATAGCGCTTTGCCGGGTCGAAATAGTCCTTGGTGAACTGCGGATTCTCGGCCACGGTCATCTTCTGGCGCAGGGCATCAATCCGCGGATCCGCGGCAATATCGTCGTTGTAATCGTCTGCGGTCAGGCGCCCGAAGATCAATGGCACAGCGACCATGTACTGGATGCAGTGGTCACGATCGGCGTAGTTGGCCAGCGGGCCGGTCTTGTCGATGATGCGCACGCCGGCCTCCTGCGTCTGGATCTCGATGCGCTCGACCTGGTCCAGCCGATCCTTGACCTGGGGATGCAACTGCATGGCCGCCTCCACCGCGGTCTGGGCATGGAACTCGGCCGGGAAGCTGATCTTGAACAACACGTTTTCCATGACATAGCTGCCAAACGGGCGCTCGAACTCGAAGGTCTTGCCCTTGAACGCAACGTCATAGAAGCCCCATGTCTTGGCGGTGAGCGCACTGGGATAGCCCACTTCCTGCTTCTGGGTGGCGTTAAGTGCATGGGTGACCGCACGTCGGCAGGCATCGCCGGCGGCCCAGCTCTTGCGCGGGCCTGTATTGGGCGCGTGGCGATAGGTGCGCAGCGCACCGTTGTCGATCCAGGAATGCGAGACGGCGTTGACGATCTCGTCCTTGCCGCCGCCGAGCATCGCCGTGACCACGGCAGTCGAGGCCAGGCGTACCAGGATGACGTGATCCATGCCGACCCGGTTGAATGAGTTCAATAGTGCGTAGCAGCCCTGGATCTCATGGGCCTTGATCGCAGCGGTCAGCACGTCGCGCACGGTCAGCGGCTCGCCACCGTCACGCAATTGCTTGCGGCTCAGGTAATCGGCCATGGCCAGGATCGCGCCGAGGTTGTCGGACGGATGGCCCCACTCGGCTGCCAGCCAGGTGTCATTGAAGTCCAGCCAGCGGACCTGGGTGCCGATGTTGAAGGCTGCCTGCACGGGATCGAGCTCGAAGTTGGTGCCAGGCACGGTCGCGCCGCCGGGCAGCGTCGCGCCCGGCACGATCGGCCCGAGGTGCTTGACGCAGCCTTCGAATTTCATCGCCAGCATCGCGCAGGCCAGCGAGTCCAGCAGCATGTAGCGGGCGGTGTCGTAGGCCTCCTGCGAGTCGATCGGGTAGTCGATGACGTAGTCGGCGATATCGACCATCGGCTGGTCGGGCTCGGGTCGGGCGGCGGAGCGGGCGTCGAAGTTGCTCATGGAAGGCAGGCTCTTGGGCGACATGGGGTCGGGGAGCCGGCTATTTTGACGTGTTGAGGGTCCACTGGCCAACCGTGATGCAAACGATGCGGCTGCCAGGCCCCCGATAATGACACCCGGCCTGTCTGGAGACGTCCGGTCCGGACAATTGCACGCCTTCAGGCATGTATCGGGCACCCACCTGCCCATCGGCCTGGCGAAAGCCGGATGCAATGTACCCTGCGTTTCGTTTCCTGGTGCGGCTGTGGGTTGCCACGATCAAAATGACGCCGGGCGTCCGCCCCGACATCAGGGTGCATTGATCGCGGCATGCCAGCTTGCACCCTGCCCGCTTGAGCATAGGGGCAATTCCCGGCATGGTGCCTGTTTACGTACGCAAGCGTATGCGCAAATGACACCCACTCACCCGGTCGCGGCCGCACCCTACCCGCATCTGTTGACTCCACTCGACCTCGGCTTCGCGACCCTGCGTAATCGCGTATTGATGGGTTCGATGCATACGGGGCTGGAGGACCGCGCACGCGATTTCCCGCGGCTGGCTGCTTATTTCGCCGAGCGTGCCGCCGGCGGCGTCGGCCTGATCGTGACGGGCGGCTTTTCGCCCAACCTGGTCGGCTGGCTGAAGCCCTTCGCCGGGCGCATGTCGTGGCCCTGGCACGTACAGCGTCACCGGATCGTGACCGACGCCGTCCACGCGCACGACGCGAAGATCTGCCTGCAGCTATTGCATGCCGGTCGCTATGCCTACCAGCCGCTGTCGGTGGCGCCGTCGAAGCTCAAGGCGCCAATCAATCCGTTCACGCCACGCGCATTGTCGGCGCGCGGCGTCGAGCGCCAGATCGACGCCTACGCCAAGGCCGCCCGGCTGGGGCGCGAGGCCGGCTACGACGGCGTTGAGCTGATGGGTTCCGAGGGCTACCTGATCAACGAGTTCGTCGCCCCGCGCACCAACAAGCGCGGTGACAGCTGGGGTGGCGATGCAACCAAGCGGATGCGCTTTGCGGTCGAGATCGTGCGTCGGGTGCGTGAGGCCTGTGGACCGGACTTCATCATCATCTACCGGCTGTCGCTGCTGGACCTGGTCGAGGATGGCTCCAACTGGGAAGAGATCGTCGCCCAGGCCAAGGCCATCGAAGCCGCCGGCGCGACCATCATCAACACCGGTATCGGTTGGCACGAGGCGCGCATCCCCACCATTACCACGGCGGTGCCGCGCGCAGCCTTCGTGGGCGTCACCGCCAAGTTGCGCCCGCATGTCCACCTGCCGCTGGTGGCGACCAACCGCATCAATACGCCGGAGGTTGCAGAAGCGGTGCTGGCGAGTGGAGGCGCCGACCTGGTGTCCATGGCGCGCCCACTATTGGCCGATCCCGACTGGGTCGCCAAGGCTCGCGCCGGCAAGCCACAAACAATCAATACCTGCATCGCCTGCAACCAGGCCTGCCTGGACCATGTCTTTGAAAACAAGCCCGCCAGCTGCCTGGTCAACCCGCGCGCCTGCGCCGAGACCGAGCTCAACTACACACCGACACGCACAGCCAGGCAGATTGCCGTCGTCGGTGCGGGGCCGGCAGGACTGGCCTGCGCCACCGTAGCTGCACGACGCGGGCACCGGGTCACCCTGTTTGAAGCCGCCGACGGGATCGGGGGGCAGTTCAACCTGGCCAAGAAAATCCCCGGCAAGGAAGAGTTCCACGAAACGCTGCGCTACTTTCGCCACCACCTGGACGACACGGGCGTGCAGCTGCATCTGGGCAGGCAGGTCGCTGCCGCCGACCTCACGGACTTCGACGTTGTCGTCCTTGCCACCGGAGTGCGCCCGCGCAAGGTCGATTTCGCCGGCGCCGACCATGCCAAGGTCGTGAGCTATCTGGATGTACTGGAAGGCAATCTCCAGTGCGGGCCCAAGGTCGCGTTGATCGGCGCAGGCGGCATCGGCTTCGACGTCGCTGAATTCCTGACCCAGGACTCACCCTCGCCCACCATGGATCCATCGCGCTGGATGGCCGAATGGGGGATCGATACCAGCTTCGAATCCCGTGGTGGCCTGGCACCGGCACGGCCCGAACCCGCCGCACGCCAGTTATGGCTACTGCAGCGCACACCGGGCAAGCTCGGCAAACGGCTGGGCAAGACCACCGGCTGGGTCCATCGCGCCACGCTGAAGGCCAAGGGCGTGCGGATGCTGGGCGGGGTCGAGTACCTGGGCGTCGACGACACGGGCCTGCGGATCCGCGTGGATGGCGCCGAACAGCTGCTGGATGTCGACCAGGTCGTGATCTGTGCCGGCCAACAGTCCCGACGCGACCTGCTGGCGGAGCTGGAAGCGGCCGGCCGGACCGTCCATGTCATTGGCGGCGCCGACAAGGCCGTCGAACTCGATGCGAAGCGCGCGATCGCACAGGGTAGCCGCCTGGCCGCAACCCTATAGCCGGGTCATGTCATTCCATGAATCGCGCAAATCCCGTCAACCTGGCGCAGGTTGGGATCCATCGGCACATCCGCCAATCGACGTTCAGGAAACAAACATGATCGCGAACGCACGGCGCGCCTGAGTCTCCGCACAGGGCTCGGGCGCTGAGTTTCCGGGTGATTGCGTGGCAACGATGGGCAACAGCGGAACGATCTGCAGCGGGCTGATCGAGGGATCGCCGCAATTTCTAGAGTAAAAACACCAAAACAAATCAAGCACTTCCTGAATCGCATTCAGCTTACGTTGGGTTTCGGGTCGTTAACGTGCCGCAACTTTTCAGCCCGCCGCACCGCGCGGGCACCCACGCCGGGCCGGCCGATCATGGTCCCCGACGACCGGGCAAAGGCGAGCCATAGAGCCGCCGCCCTCCCCAGTACGCCATGCCTCCCCCATTTCGTTCCGGCCAACCCGCAAGGGCTGGTCGCAGCACTGCGGGGCGGCGCAACGGAGTAAGGAGTCGCATGAAACTGGTCTGGATCCTTTGGTTGTCGCAGTTCCTGCCGCAGCCTGCCGCTGACAGCCTGTGCCTGAGCACCACCGTTTACCTTGAGGCGCGCGATCAGACGGTCCGCGGCCAGGAAGCGGTTGCCGAGGTCGCCCTGCGTCGCCGTGATAGTGGCATCTGGGGCAATGACGTCTGCAAGGTCGTGACCGCCCGCAAGCAGTTTGCGCCGAGCCTGGTCTCGCCCAATACCCGCCTGTCCAACACCGAAGCCTGGGCCAGCGCCGTCACCGTGGCGCTGGAATCCGAGCGCAACTGGGCGCTGCCCGTTGGCGAGCGCCGGGAAGTCGTGCCGGGCGCCAGTCATTTCGCCGCCACCGCGATCGCATCGCCAAGCTGGCGCACCGCCTACCAGGTCGCGACCATCGGCGATCACACCTTTTTCAAGGTGCAGTCGCTCAAGCCGCGCAAGGCACCGGTCTCGGCGGGTTGAAAGGTGGGCGCGTGAAGCGCGCCACATGACCGACGCAAACCTGGCCAAGACCTCCATCGCCGGATGATCCGCCCGCCTGGGCGGTGCAGTCATGCAAGCAGGCTTCAAGCCATCGCCCCAAGGAAAGTGGCCACCGCATGGCCCAGCTGCAACAAAGCGTTGCACCGGGCTGCATTGTCGTTTCGCGGTCACGCGCCCATCCTTACGATTCCCCTGAAGGAATCCTGCAGATGAAGCTTTATTACATGCCCGGTGCCTGCTCGCTTGCCGACCATATCGTGCTGGAGTGGATCGGACAGCCCTATGATGCCGTCAAGCTCACGCATGCGCAGACCAAGCAGCGCGAGTACCTGGAGATCAACCCTGCCGGTGCGGTGCCCGCGCTGGAGCAGGACGGCTGGGTACTGACCCAGAACGCAGCGATCCTCAACTACCTCGCCGACACATTCGCGCAGGCAGGCCTCGGTGGTGATGGCACGCCCAAAGGCCGCGCCGAGGTCAATAAATGGCTGGGCTTCGTCAACTCCGACATCCACCCCACCTTTGTTCCGATGTTCGGAGGGACGGCGTATCTCGAGGATGAAGCCATCATCGAGAAGACAAAGCAGGCTGCGCGCGACAAGTTGCGCGGCCTGTTCCAGCGCGCCGACCAGCAGCTCGCTGCCCATGACTGGATCGCCGGGAGGCGCTCGATTGCCGACCCCTACCTGTTCGTGGTCACGCGTTGGGCGCGGTCGATGGGCGTGGACCTGTCGGGCATGGGCCACCTGGATGCGTTCATGGATCGCATGGGCGCGGATCCGGGGGTGAAGGCAGCGCTCGCGCAGGAAGGCCTGGACTGACAACCGTGCTGGCTGCTGCCTGCCGGCAGCAGGCAGCTCAACGCACGTCGTCGCGCCAGAGCCGGGCCATTTCCAGGTAGGTGAACGACGCCGACCAGGTGATCAGCACCAGCCCTGCCAGTGCCTCGGTTCCGGCCAGGAATCGGATCGCCCCCACCGGCGCCAGATCGCCAAAGCCCACCGTGGAATAAGTGACCGCGGACAGGTAGACGGCATCCAGGATGCCCACCGGATGCGCTCCGGCAATATTGCCACTGTGCGGGATCTGCAACAGTGCCCAGTAGGCACCACCGAACAACCAGATTTCGGCCACGTGCAACGCCAGCAGCCAGAAGATCACGAGCACCACGGTGCGGTGCTGTGGGCGCGTGGTGCGTCCCGCGTAGCGCCCGGCCAATAGGCGCAGGCCTTCGTAGTGCAGCAGTACGGCGATCGCGACCACGACCAGCGTCGTCGCCGCGACCACCAGGTTCACTCCCCAATGGTCATACACCGCAGCGTCCCCACGCCAGGCGGTTCATCCCGGCGTCAACGCTTGTCGATCGGTACGTAGCCACGGTCATCGGGTCCAGTGTAATTGGCGCTTGGACGGATGATCTTGCCGTCGATGCGCTGCTCGATCACGTGCGCGCTCCACCCCGACGTACGTGCGATCACGAACAAGGGCGTGAACATCGCCGTCGGGATCCCCAGCATGTGGTACGCACTGGCGCTGTACCAGTCCAGGTTGGGGAACATCTTCTTGGTCTCCATCATCAACTTCTCGATACGCTCGCTGACGTTGAACAGCGTCTGGTTACCGCCGTCCTTGCACAGCTTGCGCGAGATGTCCTTGATGATGGGGTTGCGCGGATCGCCGATGGTGTACACCGGGTGGCCGAAGCCAATGACGATTTCCTTGCGCTCCATGCGCGCGCGGATGTCCGCCTCGGCCTCGTCGGGGGTGGCGTAGCGGCTGATGATCTCCATGGCCACTTCGTTGGCGCCACCGTGCTTGGGGCCACGCAATGCGCCGATCGCACCCGTGATGCACGAATGCATGTCGCTGCCGGTCCCCGCGATCACGCGTGCGGTGAAGGTCGACGCGTTGAATTCGTGCTCGGCATACAGCACCAGCGACTTGTCCAGCGAGTCGGCGTGCAGCTTGCTGGGCGGCTTGCCGTGCAGCAGGTGCAGGAAGTGCGCGGCGATCGAGTCGTCTTCGGTCTCGCAATCGATGCGGCGACCGTTGCGGGTGAAGTGCCACCAGTACAGCAGCATCGAACCGAAGCTGGCCATCAGCTGGTCGGCGATATCGCGGGCTTCAGGGACCGGGTGCGTATCGCGCTCGGGCAAAACGTTGCCCAGCACCGAGCAACCGGTGCGAAGCACGTCCATCGGATGCGCATTGGCCGGGATCAGTTCAAGAGCCTCGGTCACGATCACCGGCAACCCACGCAGGCGCGACAACTTGGTCTTGTACGCAGCCAGCTGCGACTTGGTCGGCAGTGCGCCATGGACCAGCAGGTGCGCGACTTCTTCGAAGGTCGATTTGGTCGCCAGGTCCTTGATGTCGTAACCGCGGTAATGCAGGTCGTTGCCGCTGCGGCCGACGGTGCACAACTCGGTGTTGCCCGCAGGGGTGCCGCTGAGCGCGACCGACTTCTTTGGCTTGGGCGGCATGGCTGCCGCCAGCTTGCTCGCGGCGGGCTTGGACGTGGTGGTCTTGCTCGTGGCTTTCTTGCTCATTCGCTTGATTCCTTGGTTTTTTCCCAATCGTACTTTTTGCCCGTCATCCCCGCGTTGGCGGAAACCCAGGGACGTTGCCGTTCCATGGATCAAAGTCCATGGATCCCCGCCTGCGCGGGGATGACGAAACGGAAAGCCTTGTGTCCCTGGGCCTGGAAGAGGGCCTCAATCACGCTCGCCCCTTGAAAACAACGCGTCCAGTTTGTCTTCGTACGCGTGGTAGCCGAGAAAATCGTACAGATCGGCGCGTGTCTGCAATGTATCGATGATGTTCTTCTGCGTGCCTTCGCGACGCACGGTCTGGTAGAAATTCAATGCTGCCTTGTTCATGGCGCGATACGCACCGCAACAGTACAGCGCGATATCGACGCCGGCATCGCGCAGCTCGTCGGTGGTGAAGAACGGCGTCGACCCGAACTCGGTCAGGTTGGCCAGGATCGGCACCTTCACCGCAGACTTGAAACGCCTGTAATCGTCGAGCGTCTTCATCGCTTCGGGGAAGATCATGTCCGCGCCCGCTTCGACGTAGGCGACAGCGCGCTCGATCGCGGATTCGATCCCTTCGCTCGCCGCGGCATCGGTACGCGCCATGATCACGAACCCGGCGTCGCTGCGCGCATCCACCGCGGACTTGACCCGGTCGACCATCTCCGCAGTCGGCACCACTTCCTTGCCGGGCCGGTGGCCGCAGCGCTTCTGCCCGACCTGGTCCTCCATGTGCACGGCGGCAACGCCAACGCGCTCGAAGTTGCGGATGGTGCGCGCGATGTTGAACGCCCCGCCCCAACCGGTATCGATATCGACCAGCAACGGCATCCCCGTCGCATCCACGATGCGACGCGCATCGGTGAGCACGTCTTCCATGGTGCTGATGCCCAGGTCGGGCATTCCCAGCGAGTTGGCGGCGACACCACCACCGGACAGGTACAGCGCCTTGTAGCCGGTACGCCTGGCCATCAGGCCGGCATAGGCGGTGATCGCGCCCATGACCTGCAGCGGGGTCTCGGCGGACAGCGCGGCGCGGAAGCGGGCGCCAGCGGACCGGGGTTCGGTCTGGGTTTGGCTCATGAAGCCTCCGGGGAAAACCAGCATTTTAACTGATGCCGTCTTCAAGGGTCCTTCCCTGCCGGACCGTTGCTACACGGGGCATCAACTCGCCCCTTGCCCTGGTTCCGGCGAAGGCGAAAATCCAGACGCGTCCGATCATGCCAAGCACGGGCCCCTGGACCGTTCCATCCCACACCCCGACACCGTCCCTCTAGCAGTGGTCGACAAGCGGCACGCGACCATGACTCACCCGGCAGCGCAATGCGGGTGCATCATGGTCGTCAGGGCAACCGGCCGGGAGGCACACCTGATGGATGTCGTGGATGACGACGCGCGCACGGATGTCCGCCTGCGGCTGGCCATCGGCGTCACCGCGCATCGCGACCTGGTGCCGGACGAAGAGCCCGCCTTGCGGCAGTCCGTTCGGACATTCCTGCAGCGATTGCAGGCCCAGTTTCCCGACCTGCCGCTGCGGCTGATCTCCGCCCTGGCCGAAGGCGGCGACCAGCTGGCAGCCGAGGAAGCGCTGGCCTTGGGCATTGAGCTGCTGGTGCCGTTGCCGATGCCGCAGGCCGAGTACGAACGGGACTTCACGGACCCTGCGGACCTGGCCCGCTTCCATGCCCTGCTGGCGCATGCACGTACGCGGGTGTTGCCGATGGCACCGGGCAACAGCGCAAGGACAATCGCCGCACGCGGGGAGCATCGCAACCTGCAATACGCCCAGCTGGGCATGTTCATTTCCTCGCACTGCCAACTATTGCTGGCGCTGTGGGACGGCCACGACAATGTTGCGACCGGTGGCACCGCCCAGGTCGTCGGGTTCCACATCCACAATGTCATGCCGGGCCTGAGCGTCGAACAGGTAGCGCCCAACCTGTTGGCCGACGACGAAAGCGACCTTGTCTACCATGTGCCTTGCTCCCGGCGCGTACTGCAGACCCAGCCTGAGCCCGCCTTGGCCCAAGCCCATTGGCTGACGCTCGAAGGCAGCCACCAGGATGCGCTGGGCATGCCCGCGCATTACCGCCATGTGTTTGGCCAGATGCAAACCTTCAACCTGGACATGGCCCGTCATCGGGAGTCGATCGACACGTCGAGCGGCTCGCTGTTCGACGATCGCGTGCCTACATCCCCACCGCTGGTCGCCGCACGCGTCGAGCGCCTGTTCCACGCGGCCGACTGGCTGGCCCTGCATTTCCGCAGCCGGGTGCGGATCAGCCTGTTGTGTACGCACGTGATCGCCGCGCTGATGGGGCTTGCCTTCATCCTGTACTCGGATTTCGAGACCAGTCCGATCTATGTCCAGGCCTTCCTGCTGCTGTTCACGCTCGGCGTGGTGTTGGACCTGCTTGGACGACGTCGGCAATGGCAGCGCAAGTACCTGGATTACCGGGGGCTGGCCGAAGGCTTGCGGGTACAGTTCTATTGGCGCATGGCCGGCGTGGAACCACCGCCCAACACCAGTTTGGGCTACGACAGTTTCCTGCAGAAACAAGACGTGGACCTGAGCTGGATCCGCCACGCCATGCGCGGCAGCAGTTTGCTGCGCGACGAGACCTTCCATAGCAATCCCGGATGGCTGGCGTGGGTCGTCGGACACTGGATCGGCGATGGGCACGGCGTGGGCGGCCAGTTGGCGTACTACCGCCAGGGCACGACCCGACGCACACGTGACTACCAAGGGACCGAAAGGCTGGGCAATACCGCCTTGGCTGCCGGCCTGCTCGGTGCGTTGCTGTTGCTTGTGGGCGGACAAGACCTTGCACCGCACTGGCAACAGAAGCTGGTGCTCGTCATGGGCCTGTTGCCGTTGCTTGCGGGCATCCGGCAGGCCTACTCCTACAAGAAGGCCGACAAGGAGCTGATCAAACAGTTCCAGTTCATGAGCCGACTGTTCGACAGCTGCCGTGCGCGCCTGCAGCACGCGCGCAGCGATGCCGAGTCACGGCAAATCCTGCTTGCACTCGGACGGGCCTGCCTGGAAGAGCACGCCGAGTGGATCCTGTTGCATCGCGAACGCCCGCTGGAGCATGCCCAACTGTCCGGCTAGGCGATCGTTTTACGTCTTATAGTCCACGAGAGCATGGATGCTTGATCGCTGCCAGGTGCCGCATGCACTACCGGGCGTTCATCAGTTACAGCCATGCCGACTCGCGTTGGGCCCGCTGGGTGCATCGTCGCGTCGAAAACTACCGGCTGCCGTCGCGGTTACGCGGGACCCAAGGCGAGTTCGGGCCACTTCCGGATCGACTCGGACCCATCTTCCGCGATCGGGAAGACCTGTCCAGCGCCGGCGAACTGGGGCCGAAGATCCAATCTGCGCTGGCCGACAGTGAAGCGATGATCGTGCTGTGCTCGCCAGACGCTGCGCGCTCGCCCTGGGTCAACAACGAAATCCTGAAGTTCAAGCGGCTGGGACGCGCAAGCCGGATCTTTGCACTGATCCTCTCCGGCGAACCGAACAGCGGCGACGAACGCGAGTGCTTTCCCCGAGCCCTGCGCTTCGAGCTGGATGCATCAGGCAACATCGGCTCGAACCCCAGCGAACCTGTCGCGGCTGATGTGCGTACAAACAAGGACGGCACGTCCCTGGCTCGCATGAAGTTGCTATCGGGCATGCTGGGCCTGCCGCTGGACATGCTGCGGCAGCGCGAAGCCGCCCGCCAGCATCGGCGCCAATTCGCGATCACTGCGCTTGCCATGGTGGTCATGCTGGTAACCAGCTTCCTGGCGATACAGGCCGTGCGTGCACAGCATGCCGCCGAGCGCCGACAAAAGCAGGCCGAGGCACTGGTGGATTTCATGCTGGGCGATCTTACCGACCGCCTTGAGGACGTGTCCCGGCTGGACATCCTGCAAGCCGTGGATGACCAGGCCATGGTGTACTTCCAATCGCTGCCGACAGCCGACGTCACCGATGACTCGCTGCAGCAGCGCGCCAAGACCTTCGTCAAGATCGGCAATGTCCGCCGCGATCTGGGCCTGCTGCCAGAGGCACAGGAGTCGTTCCAGGCCGCAGCGGACATTGCCTCGAAACTCGCCCAGGACCACCCGGATGACATCGCTCGCCAGCTGGCGTATTCCGAAATCCTCGCCTCGATCGGCACGGTGCACTGGTACCAGGGTGAGCTCGACCCGGCGCGGGCCGGATTCGAGGCGGCACTCCAGGTCGTCAAGCATGCCGGCACGCTTGCACCCCGGGATGCCGAGTTGCTGTTCCAGATCTCCTACCTGGACAACAACATCGGCCATGTACTCGAGGCGCGTGGGCGCCTGGATGATGCACGGGCGCACTACCACAACATGCTCATCACCAGCCAGAAGCTTGTTGCGATGGACCCGGACAACGTGAAATGGGCGGCAGAACTGGGCCTGGCCCACAACAACCTGGCAAAGATGGCCCTGCTGGGCGGTGACCTGCCCTCGGCGGTGGATGGCTACCGGGCCGATGTCGCCATCGAGTCCAATCTCGCCAGCCGCAATCCACGCAACAACGACCAGGCCGAAAAGCTGCTGATCTCCCGCGCGGCACTGGGGCGCACACTCGCGCTGACCGGCGCCGTCGAGGCAGGCATCAGAGAACTTCGACAGACCACGACCGATGCCAACCGTTTGCTGGGCTTCGAACCCAAGAGCGCGTCCTATCTCGAGGACGTGGGCTTGTACGGTACCGAGCTTGCGCATTGGACCAGCATCCATGGCGATGCAGCGCAAGCCGTATCGCAACTAACACGCGCCATGGCGGCACTGGACCAGCTCACCAAGCAGGACCCGAGCAACGTCGGCTGGCAGCGCGAACTGGCCGAAAGCCGGATCGAGCATGCCCGACAGCTGCAGGCTGCAGGTGACGTCAAGCAGGCGAGCGACCAAGCCGCACAAGCGCTGGCGATACTTGCACCACAGCTGGCCAAGCAACCTTACGACCGCGCCACGGTCCTGGCCAGCGTCTGCGCCCTGCTGTTGGCGGCGCAGCTCGACAGCGATGCCGACCGCGCCCGCGGGTTGCGCGAGCGCGCGCTGAAAACGCTGGAGTCGCAGACGACGGGCACGCAGGATCCCCGCCTGCTTGCGCTGCACATCGAGGCCCTGCTCGCGCTGGGTCATCGCGAGCATGCACTGACCCTGCTACCCGCTATCTGGAAGACGGGCTATCGCGATCCGGTCTTCGTCGCCCTACTGACTCGCGAAAACGTCGGCCCGGCGCAGCTTGCCGGCATCGACTCCCAGCACCACTGATGCCTCGCGCAAGGAGTTCTGCATGTATTACCCGTCAAGAAGACAAAAACATCCCAAGAAGACCGACAACGTGATCGAAGTCATGCTGGGTTCCGAGCCGGGCACCCTGGAAATCCATGACCACGAGGTGCATGAAAACGAGATCAGGCAGACCATCGTCTGGCAGCTCGATAAATCGCTGGAAGCAGGCAACTTCACCAACTTCGAGTGGGCGGATGGTGCCGCCGCGTCAAGTTTCGACGCACCGGAAATCTCGCCCGACGGAAACTCGCTGAGGATCGGCGATCACAACGGCAACGCTACCCGGAAAAACGCAAAGCATGCCTACGTCATCACTGTCGAGTTTGGTGGTCACTTCTACACATCCAGGACGCAATCACCTGACTCGACGGTACGCGACCCGGTCATCATCAATCGTTAGCGAGGCCAAGGCGGAAACCCGGGCACGGAAACGGGACAATGGACGCAGGGAGGTAAGGAGACCTTGATGTCCTGCGTCCCTTTTCCGGGGCAAACCGGCATCCCGGCGAAAGCCTCACGTCACAGGATGGACAGACAGGTGTCTGCCAACAGACCCCGCCCAAGCGGGAATGACGAGCTGGGGGAATAAATAACAAGCAAATGATATCGGGCGATAGATACCGGGCTGAAACAGATGCAACCTTGCGACCTTGCATCCTATCGACAGACATACTCGCCCTTATCATCCTTCCGGCATAAATCCGGCGGGCCGAAGTCGTCCCAATAGTCGGTCAGCCCGGTCTTTTGGACGAACTCGGCGAACGCTGGCGAGCGGATTGCTTCGGGCTGCAATCCGCTGAAGATGCCAGACATGAGCAGGGCCTCGTTGTTGGTTGGTGCTATCTGGGACAAGGTAAATCCGCGCTCCACCTCACCCGAGCAGATCAACACGAACGGGACGATGGCCGACAGCACATCCGGCTTCTTCGCCAGATAGTCGTCGATCAGCCGCATGGCCTCTGGCTTGGCAGCGGCATCGCCTGTACAGCTACGCGCAAAGATCCCGGCTGCCCGGGGCGGGAACCCCTGGACGAAATAAGTCAGCCCCGTGGTGAGCGCCTTGGCCGCACCGGCACGGTCGCCACGCACCATGGCCAGCCTGTATTGGCCAAGGCCAACAAAGGTATGCCCGCCTTCGGCGGCCCGTTGCAACTGGCGCTCGGCGATGTCGAGTTCGCCATCGGCAGTGTGGATGCCCGCGCGCCACATCAGTGCGTTGGGCAGCAATGGATCGAGTTGCAGCACACGATCCAGGGCGGCCGCGCCCTGATTGCGATAACCCAGGACGATCAGGTTGACACCATTCCAGAAGTTGGTGGTGACATCGTTCGGGTCCAACGTCAGGGCACGTGTCATCTCCTGACGCGCATCGCGATAGCGGCGCTGGTCGAGAAAGACCACTGCGAGCGCCGCGTGCGGTTCGGCCAACCCGGGGTCGAGGATGGAGGCTTGTCGCGCATAGCGCTCGGCGTCGCGCATCGAACGCTCGAAATTGCCTTCGGCATAGTTGGCCCGCACTGCTTCAAGGGTCGCCATGCGCGAGTATGCGCGCGCGAATTTCGGATCCAGGGCCACCGCCTGCCGCAGCTGCCCCATCGCCTCGTCGAACCTGGCCCCGTCTCGACGGTTGAACGTCGCCGTCGCCTGCAGGTACAGCGCATACGCTTCCGGATTGCTGGTGCCGGCATCCACCAATTGCTGGGCCTGTTTGCCGGACAACACCACCTGCAGCTGATCGGTGATCTTGCGCGCGATCCTCTCCTGCAGCGCGAACACGTCCTTGAGGTCGCCATCGTAGGACTCGGACCACAGGTGGAATCCATCCTGGGTGCGGATCAACTGCGCGGTGATGCGCACCTTGTCACCCTGGGTGCGCACCGAGCCTTCCAGCACGTTGGCCACGCCCAGCGCCTTGCCGATGGTGCGCAGGTCTTCGTTCTTGCCCTTGAAGTGGAACGAGGACGTGCGACCGGCCACCTTGAGGCCGTCGACCTTGGCCAGCGCGTTGAGCAGTTCTTCGGCGATACCGTCGGAGAAATAATCCTGATCGTGATCTGGACTCAGGTCCGCGAATGCCAGCACGGCGATGGACTTGGCCGGGATCCTGACTGAGAGAGCTCCCGCGGGGCCTTTTGCTGCGCTGGCGGCCACGGGTGAAACCGTGGCAGGCATCGCATCGGGCACGCTCTGCGCATAACGCCACAACACACCGCCACCCACCACCAGCAACAGCGAGAGCAGCAGCAATTCAGTCCCGGAGACCTTCTGCGCACCACGCTCGCCGTGGTACCAGGCCAAGAGCAGGGTGACGAAAAACCCAAGCACCAGCGCCAGCGTGATCCCGCGCTGTACGCTCTCGGGCCAACCAAACTGTTGCGCGACGATGTCGATGCCCTGCAGTAGCGCGAACGCCGCCGCGATGTAGGCCACCGCCCACTGCACCAGCTTGCGTTGTTTCAGGCGTTGCCAGAAATCCGTCATGCGGTCATTGGTCCAGGTGGTTTCGCACTTCGATCAATGCCGGCGGGTCGGTGTCTGCTGCGTGCCAATTGTCGGCCAGCTTCCGATAGGTCGAACGCGCTTCGGCACTGTCACCGGCCGCGCTCTGCGCACGTGCCAGACCGAGCAACGACAGCGCGCGATTGGGTGCGCGTTTCAAGGCGGCTTCGAACTCCACGCGTGCGGCTTCGGGTTGCCCTTGTGCCAGCAGCTGTTCGCCCAGCAATTCATGCGGTGGCTTGACCGGCACAGGCGGACCGAAGTCGAAGGCCATGGCGTCGTAACGGTCGGCGGCCTGGCGAATCGAGCGCAGGCCGTCGTCCGTCTTGCCTTGCTTGATTTCGACCAGGCCACGCAGGTCGTCTTCCAGTACCGCCAGATAGGACGCCTGCTGCAGGTTCTCGGCTTCAGGCGTGGTGTCATGGCGCGTTTCCGCCAAGGCGGTCAATGCCACCTGTGCTGTGGGAAGATTTCCACGTTGCGCAGCCGCGTATCCGTCGGTGAACTGGTTCCACGCGGCTTGGGCCCGCATGCCGGTGGTTTCGATTTTCATCTTCGCGGCCGGACCGTTCCAGTCGCCAGACTCGATCACCGAAGTCGCGCGCATGTCGACCAGCATCGATTGCAGTCGTTGCGCGTATTGCGCGTGCGTCATTTTTGGTTTTGGTGTCGCAGCGGCGTCGTTGTCGTTCGCCTGCGTGTCGAACAAGGCCAGCGCCTTCTCGCCAGATGTCTGGCAGGCCTGCGTCGCTGCATCGCCAGCGCGATAGCGACCCTGCTGGTAATACCCATACGCGAGCCAATACTGATAATGGCCGCATTCGATCTGCGGCTTGCCACGGGCCTTGTCGCGGGCCAGCACCACGCGCATCGCGTTTTCGTTGGCGTCTACCAGGTCGTCCCACATGCCCAGCGCCATGAAGATATGCGAAGTCATGTGCTGGGCGTGGCCGGCATCAGGCGCGATCTTCGACAACGCACGCGCCGCTTCCAGCGCACCGGCGGCGTGCTCGGGCTCGTCCATCGCGTGGATCCAGTAATGCGCGGCGCCTGGATTTTGTGGATTGACGCGGAAGCTGCGCTCGGCGATGGCGCCGGCGTGCAGGTACACGGGAACATCGCGCACGCCTTCGCTGCGACCCATCAGCGACAGCGCGTAGAACAACTGCGCGTTGTTGTCGTGCGGATAGTCCTTGCCCAGCTGTTGCATCGCATCGCTGTAGCGGGCATCGCGCTGCACTTTGGTGCCCTGCCCCGCATACAGGATCTCCACCGCTGCCAGATAGGCCTTCTCGCGAGGGGTCGGCGCCTTGGCTGCGCGTGCCGCAGATGTCGCCGCCAATTTCGCCAGCGCAACATTGCCCGCCTTGGCATCAAGCTGGTTCCAGATGCCGTGGTTGTACGTCATCGCCTCGCCCCAGTACGCCATGGCGAAGCGGGGGTCCAACGCCTCGGCCTTCTGGAAAGCGTCGGCCGCGTCGTCGTATTCGAACAGGTGCAGTAGCAACATGCCGCGATTGAATGCGGTCTGCGCCTCGACCGAATCGGTAGAGGTCGGAAACGCAATGCTGCCTAGGCCGTCGATCGCCTGCGGCGCCTGCACTTCACGCGACTGGACGACACTGGCCATGCCAAAAAACAGCATTACCGCAACGATCAGACGCCAGGGTTTGATGCATTTCATGCGACACCTCCAGGAAAATTCCACGCACTGACCCTATACAGTCAGAACGTATGGCCCGCGTTACGGTAATCGGGTTGTTCAAGCAAGGTCATTACCAGCCTCTCACCAGCGCCGTGACTATCCACCGCACACCTTCACATAACGCGGATCGGTGGTTTTCAGACGCTTCACCACGGCGACGAAGCGCGGCTCGCAACGGATCGGGTCCATTTGCGGCAGCATCACCGCCCAGTCCATGGTGTTGCCGAGGCTGCCGGCATCGCGCTCGATGTAGTCCAGCGCCAGCGCGCGCTCGTCGAGCAGCATCAGCAGCAATGCCACAACGTGGTCCTCGAACGCATTTCCGCTGGCCGGATCGACAGTGCTATTGAATGGCAATGCAGCCAGCTTGCGCGCCAGCACATGCTTCTCTGCATCGCCCTTCATCGCTTCCACGATCTCGCGCGGTTGATCGCCTGCGCTGGGATTGGAAGCAGTGACGAATCGTTGCAGCATTGCTTGTGCCGTGCTCCAGTCGCGATCCATGAGGTCGATCACGCCCACGTGTTGCAGGCAGGCGATGAACTTCGGCGCAAACGCCAGCACCTGCTCGCAGCGTGCCTTGGCCTGCGCATTGCGCCCGGCTGCCATGAGCGTGTAGGCATGGTTTTCACCGATGACCGGCGCGCGCGGATCCAGCACGGTGGCGCGATCAAGTTCCGCCAGCGCGCCGGTAATGTCGCCATTGGACAGCAGCCCGGTACCCAGCCAGTGATGTGCCGTAGCGAACGAGGGCCGCAGGGCAATCGCACGACGCAGTAACAACACTGCCGTCGTCCGATCCAACCGGTTCAAGGAGACGTTGGCCAGCGCAGAATAGGCCTCGGGCAAGGTTGGATCAAGCGCCAGCGCACGCAACGCGGCATCCTGCGAACGTGCAAGCCCCTGCTCCCACGTGACCTCACCGCTGTAGGCTGGTAGCACGCCATACGTCAGTGCCAGGCCCGCGAAGGCCTGCGCAAACCCGGGATCGGTGGCGGCAGCTTGCTGGAACAGTTTCAATGCGTGCAAGAGATCCTGGCTACGACGTGTGTGCCACAGCGCCATGCCGCGCAAATACAGATCGTAGGCAGCCAGATTGCGCGTACCGGTGGAGTTCTTCCCCGGTGCCGTTGTCTCGCTGAGTTTGACCTTCAGCTCATCGGCAATTGCCTTGGCGATCTCGTCCTGGATCGCGAAAATGTCCTTGAGCTCACGATCGTAGGTCTGCGACCACACGTGGAAACCATTGCTGGCATCGATCAATTGCGCGGTGATCCGCACCCGCTCGCCCTGCTTGCGCACACTGCCTTCCAGCACCATGCGCACATTCAGTTCTTTTGCGATCTCCGGCACTTCCTTGCCCGCGCCCTTGAACGAAAACGACGACGTGCGTGCGGCGACCTGCAGCTTGGGGATCTGCGCCAGCACGTTGAGGATTTCCTCGCTGATGCCGTCCGAGAAATATTCGTTGGCCTTGTCACCGGACATGTTGACGAACGGCAGCACGGCGATGGAATCCGGATTGACCTGCGACCGCTTGGCATCGACCGCCGCATCGATCTTCTCGGTTGTCCGCACCACCAGCGCCGCATCACGCTGCGGCGCCAGCACGAACTTGTCGAAGGCGAAGTAACCCAACGCCAGCACGGCGACCAGCAGCAGCATCCGATCCATGCGTCGTGCGGTCTGCGGTGCGATCGATTCGGCCGGGGCAACCTCCTCGTCACGTTTGATCCCGCCCGGCGTCAGCTCGAACACCCAAGCAAAGATCACCGCCGGGACGAAGCCCAGCGCCAGCACGATCACGATCGCCCGCATCACCCAGTTGGGCACGTCGAACGCAGGCAGGATGGTTTCCGCCACCTGTGCGACCAGCCACGCGCCGAGCAGGTACAACCCGGCCATGCGGATCACGTTGCGGCGCTTGAGTTCGGCAAACAAGCTCATGAGCGATCTCCCACGATGGCCCGCAAGCCGTCACGGATGATCTTGTTATTGACAGTCAGCCTGTTCAGATTTGACTCGACCTCCGCTATGCGCAGGCGCAGGAATCCGAGAAAGCGCGGGTCGCTGCGCAGGGTCGTGGCAGCGGAGGTAATGGCCTGCGGTGACAGGCCGGTTGAACACGCATAGTCCAGCGAATGTTCAATGGATCTGTAGTCGCCTGTGGGCATCTGATGGTCGCCACAGGTGACAGCGAGCGTGTGCGCAACATCGTCCGGGATCGCCATGCGGAAAGCCCTTCGGTACGGATTATTGATGCCCTCATCAAGAATGATGTCGAACATCGGGGACGTGTAGGCGCGCATGGCCAGGTCACGCAGCGCCATGTCGCGGATCAAACCGATCTCACCGGTTGAAGTCAGTTCATCGTAGGTGGCGCGGCGGCGGATGTTGTTCCTGTATTGGGTGGCACGGTAAGCGGTAATCAACAGCGCCTCATCGGGCAATGGTGTCTTGCCGGAAAGGTCGCCTGCAGCCAGCTTGGCGTTGGCCAGGACCTGGCTGGAGTATCCGACCTGCGCTTCATAACCCCATGCCTCCTCGCGCAGATCGGCACGTAGCCGTTCGGTGAATACGGCAGCCTTGTTGTTGGTCTCGCGATCCTCGTTCCAGTTGGACGCCTGCAGGCCGATGAACACGCCGACGACGACTACGACCAATTCGACCGTAACCGCAGCCCAATCCTGTTTGCGCAGGCTGGTGGCGAAACGGCGAAAGATCATGGCAAATACTCCGATTTCGGCAGCGCCGTATCACCCACACGAATGCGGGTCACGTCGTGGCGCTGCAGTTCGACGATCAGACTCATGGCACGCCCTGTACTGACGCAGGTCGTTCGCCTGAGCTGGCAATGATCGAGGGCCGGCATGAAGGCCCCGGCATCGATGGCTTGTCCAGTCGATCCTTCAGGCAGGTTGCCCAGGCTGACATGCGCGGGGATTCGTGCTGCCAGTCATGCAAGCGATCCACGCTTGCGGCAAATTCAGGACGCAACTGTCCATCAGCCGTATAAAACGCAGCAGGATCGGAATACAGTCGCGGCAAGATTTCCGCTTCCACGAAGGTGACATAGCGGACGTACTTGATGCCGATGCCATCGCGCTCGTCGTAGTAGAAGCACAGTTCCCACAGCAGGTCCGGATCGATCAGGTCGGCGATCTGCGCCTGCAGCATGCCCCGGCAAGGGCTTTTAGGCGGCGTATCGGACCCGTACATTCGGTAATAGATCGGGGGCGGCTGTTCACCGCGCGCACGCGCTGCGGCGTATTCGGTGGACAGGGCCGAAATCTGCTTGTCGATCACGCCTTCTACGCGAGCCACATCCACGAGGTCGGTCTGCAACGCCGTGGCAATCCTGCGTGCGCGAATGCTGTTTTCGCGATCCTCGTTCCAGTTCGCCACCTGGATACCGATAAACACGCCGATGACGACGATCGCCAGCTCGGTGGCGATGGCGCCCCATTGCTGCTGCCGGAATCGTTGCAGGAATCGACGAAAGATCATGGCGTTGCTTTCCTTATCGCGCGCAGGTTTTCAAGCACCGACCGGTTGACCTGTTGCAGATCGGTCAGCGCGGTCTGGTTGTCGGCGAACCGAACTTGCAGGGCCGGTACGAAACGGGGCAATCCCTTCAAGGCGTTCGCAGCCGCATGGATCTTTTCAGGTGGCAGGTCGAGCGTGCAGGGATAGTCAAGCTCGGCTTCGATGCTGGCATAGTCAAGCTCGGTGGTTGTGCCATCCCCGCAGCGCAGAAGCAGGGCTTGCTGGACGGGCGCCGATACGCTCTCGCGAAACAGGCGTCGGTATTCCGATTCCCTGGTCTGCAGCATGATCTGCTCAAGAAAATTAGTGGTGAACAAGGCAACGGCCGTTTCACGCAAGACCTGATCGGTGACAAGCCCGATGTTTCCCGTTGACACCAGTTCGTCATAGGTCGCGCGATAGCGGTTGAAATCCTTGTACTGCGTGGCGCGGTAGGCGCTGATGACAAATTGTTCATCCGACAACTCGATATCACCCGCCATCGCGTCCAGCACGCGTCGTTGGTTGGCGTTGGTCTGGCGGCTGTAGTTGATGAGGGATTCGTATGCCCAGGCTTCCTTGCGCAGGTCGTCGGTCAGGCGTGCTGTAAAGACGACAGCTTTCTGCGCGGTCGCGCGCTCTTCGTTCCAGTTCGACACCTGCATGCCGATGAACACGCCGATGACGACGATCGCCAGCTCGGTGGCGATGGCGCCCCATTGCTGTTGATGGAAGCGCTGCAGGAATCGGCGGAAGATCATGACGCACCCCACTTGGTCTGCTCGGTGGGTCGCCTCGCGTTGGCAGCAATGCTGCCTGGCTTGCGGCATCTGAATTCGGCGATCAGATTCATGGGGCTCCCTGCTCGGGCATGTCCGCGAGCATGCTTCGCAACACCGGCTTGTAGTTTCCAATCGAGTGCAAGGCCACACCCTCGTTGGCTACCCAGTACCGAAGCTCTGGCAGCAGGTTCGGATCTCGTACGTAATTAGCGAGTACCGCTTGCGCCTGCGCTTCGGAGATCGGTGAATCACAATCGAGCAGGTACTGCACGCCGAAGCTGGGCTCTTGCCAACACTTCGCCCAGATATGGTCGGCGACGACCGATGGCGTGAGCCCGCGAACGATCTTGCGGTATTGCGGTTGTACGGCGAACAGGTAGGCGACACCGGCACCGCTTTCCAGGTAGTACCGGGAGAGCCCATCGCGGAGCGTTTCGTCGCGAATCAGCCCCAGTTCGCCTGCACTGCGCATCTCCTGATAGGTGCCATCCGACGTCGCCCACTCCCAGAGTTGGCTGGCCTGGTAGAACGCCAGCACGGTTTTCCACGCGGACCCATCCACCAACTCGCCTGTTTCGGCGTAATGGATCGCGCCCTTGCCGTAGCCGATGGCCTTGCCCCAGAAAACCTGGCGACGCTCGATTGATTGCACGTCCGCTTGCAGATTGCCCTGGATGCGCGTCAGGTAGGCCTGCGCCCGCATGTCTTCGGTGCGCGCTTCATTCCAGTTGGCCACCTGGATGCCAAGGAACACACCGGCCACCAGCAACACGAACTCGATCCAGATCGCCGTCCAGTTTTGTTGCTTGAGTGATTGGGAGAGGCGGCGAAGGATCATTTGCCGACAGCCTCATCGGTTGCATCAACGGCTCCCAGAGCAGCGAGCGTGACCTCTATTTGATTGATCGTGGCACGAGAATTTTGCACGGCCGAATAGACGTCCGAATATTGGGAGCGCAAGTTACTTGCGACGTCTGCATCTTGCTGAAGTGTTTCCGCCGTGGACCGCAGCAACACCGGATCGACATCGAGCGCGCAGGTATCGGTGAACCCGACGCCGTAGCCGACAGCATCCAGCTTGTCGCTGCAACCGGCGCGCATCGCCTCCTGGATCGCGATCGGAATGATGTCGCGCACCGCTTTACGATAGGTAGACGCACTGAGGATCTTGTAGGTGTCTTCGCCCGTGTTGAACGAATAGTAGGTGGCAAGCCCGCCCTCGACAGCCCTCTTGGGCAAAAGCCCCAGATGCCCGGACGAGACGATCTGCTGCCAGGTCGCCTGGGTCGGTGCCTGATAGATGAGTTCCGTCGATCGGTAAGCGTTGACGACCAGCGCCTTGGATTCAGCATCGGGAGTTTGCAGCAATGTGTCGGTTTGCTTGATCGCTTTCAGAACTTCCGTGTAATAGGCGGCTTGCGCCTGCATTGCGCCAAGATCGCTGTTGAGATCGATTCTGAGTCGCCTCACATAGTCCTGGCCGAGCAGTGCGTCCTCGCGCGCTGCATTCCAGTTGGATACCTGGATTCCAAGGAATACACCGGCCACCAGCAGCACGAACTCGATCCAGATCGCGGTCCAGTTTTGTTGCTTGAGCGATTGCGAGAGGCGGCGAAGGATCATGGCCTTTCCTCGATGAGTTTGTTCGTCGCGATCAGCTCCGCGCGCCATTTCCGGGAGATGACGGGCAGGCCTCCCTGGATCCGTTCCCAATTGAAGAACGACTTCAGCAGTTGGTTGTCACGGCACGCGTCTGACACGGGCACCCCGAGTTCCAATCTGCGCCGGGTCGAAGCCCAGTCGAATCCGTAGTATTTCGAAGAATAGAGATAAGGCGCTCCGACGCGAAGCAGCGGATTGTTCTCCATGCCGCTCTCCTCAGGTCGGCGTTCGGCGCTATCCGCGGTTTGTTGCAACACGTCGAAGTAGTACAGGAGCTCGGAAAACCGTTCGCGCTCCTTGGGATTCTGTTGCGCCACCAGGCGTGGGTTCGAGGTGATCTCGTCGAGCGCGTTGCGACGCGGATGCAAGCCGGAGGTGCCACGAATCTCTTCAAGACCCGCATCCACGATCCGGCGATTCTCTTCGCTATCGACGCAGGACTGCAGGACCGTGAGCGCTCTCGATCCTGTCGCAAGCGAGCGCTCGATGTCCACGTCGAACGCGTCCAGGCTCACGAGATTGGTGCCGATCTCCGCACCAAGCCGCCCGATCGCCGCAGCGTACTCGGTCCGGTCGGCACGTACCTCGTTCCAGTTCGACGCCTGCAGGCCGATGAACACGCCGACGATGACCACCACCAGTTCGATGGCGACTGCGGTCCAGTCATGGCGGCGCAGGTTGGCGATGGCGCGGCGCGCGATCATCGCAGCTGTCCGGTTTCCGTAGTGCTCTCGATCAGCAGCCAACCCACCTCCGCATAGGCGACCGCCACGCGATACACGTGCTGCCGCTTGAGTTCGCGCAGGAGGCTACTGCCGGGCATCGCTGGCGGGCTCCTTGAGCAATGCCTGGAACGCGGCGTCGTTGCGCAGCGGATCCCAAGCCGGATCGAGTTGAAGCTGTGCGAGCGTGATGCCAGCAGGCACGTTCAACAACTTCGCCAGGCTTGCGATGGCCGCCTCGTGGTCGCCCGTCATCGTCTGGATCCGTGCCAGTACGGCCTCGGCCTGGGGCGCGTAGATCGCGTCGCTGCGATACAGCTCGACCGCTTGCCGGGCCTGCTGCAACGCCAATCGGTCGTTGCCGAGGCCGGCATTGGCCAGCGCCAGCACCACCGGCAGGAAGCTGTCGTCCACCTGGCTGGCCGCCTTCGGCCCGATCCGGTCGATCAGCTGCTGGTAGGTGATCCGCGCTTGCGCCTCGTCACCGGCAAGACGCTGGGCATCGCCCAAGTTGAGCGCCAGCTGTGGACCCCAACCATTGAGCGCTGCGTCGGGTTGCGCCAACAGCGGCTTGAGCCCGGCAACGACATCGTCGTAGCGGTGTTCCGAGAGGCCCAGGTTGCTACGCACCCATGCGATCTGCGGGTCTTCGCCGGCTTGCGGCACTTGGTCGAGCAGGCGTGAGGCGTCTTGCAGCCGGCCTTCGAGCAGATAGGACTGGATCTTGTACGCCAAGGCCAGCGTGGAGTCGGGCGACAGCGCAAGCGCGCGATCCAGCCAACTGCGTGCCTCGTCGTAACGCCGCATGTTGACTAGGGTTTCACCGCCAATGATCGTCATCAGCCCGGCGTTGCGCGGATCGCGTTCGGCAGCCCTCTCAAAATGCTGGAGGGCCTCGTCCCACTGGCCTGCACGGCGTTCGGCAAGCGCGATGGACCATAGGGCCAACGTATTGTTGGGGGCCTGTTCCAGCACGGCGCCGAAGGCCTTTGCTGCGCCCGGGAAGTCGCGCAGCACGCGATAACGGTAGTAACCCTGCGCCAATTTCGCTTCGGCCAGGTCCGGTTGCAGTCGAATTGCGGTATCGGCCGCGCGCTTGATGTAGTCCGCCGTATAGGTGTCCGGATCAACGCCATTCCCATGAAGATAACTCGCCGACATCGCTACTTGGGACCAGGCCAAGGCGAAATCCGGGTCCAGTCGCGCGGCTTCGACATAGGCAAGGGTGGCCTTGCGCGCGGTCGCCAGTTCATAGCCTTGCGCGTCCAGTGCCAAGCCACGCAGGTAGGCGTCGTAGGCGGCTGGACTGTCAGTTGGCTTCCTGTCCAGCGTGGCGCGCTCGTTCTTGGTGAGGGTCGCGCGCAGGGACGAGGCGATCTTCTGCGCGACTTCACTTTGCACCGCGAATACGTCCTCAAGCGTGCGATCGTAGGTTTCGGCCCACAGGTGGCTGTCGGAACCGGCCGAGATCAGCTGCACGTTGATGCGCACGCGGTCGCCGACCTTCTGCACGCTGCCTTCCAGGATGTTGGCGACGCCCAGCTCCTTCGCAATCTGAGGGATGTTGTCAGGACGGCTGCCGTAGCTCTTGGTCGAGGTGCGTGAAATCACCTTTAGCTGCCCGATCTTGGCCAGGCCAGTGAGGATCTCGTCCTGGATGCCGTCGGCGAAGTAGGCGTTGTCCTTGTCGGTGGACAGGTTGTCGAACGGCAGGACGGCGATCGATTTTTCGATCGATGTAGTCGTCGCAGCGGTTGTTGCGGCATCGGGCTTTGCGGCGCCCGGCTGCATGCCGAACTGCCGCCACAACAATGCCGCCACGGCTACGGCCAGCACCGCGATGATGATCAAGTCGAGCTTGCGCCCAACGTGACGGTGCTGCTCCGGCGCACGTGCTTCGGCTGAGGTTTCCGGCTCGGTACGACGCACGCCCTGCGGCGTCATCTCGAACGCCCAGGCCAGCACCACTGCCACCGGGAACCCCAGCAACACCAGCACCACGACCGCCGTGGTCAGGTTATCGGGCAGGTGCAGCGCCGGAATGATGGTCGATCCAACCTCGATCAAGGCCCAGCCAACAACGGCATAGGCAACCGCCACGCGAAAAACGTGGCGACGGCGCAGTTCACGGATCAACCTTGATCTGGCCACAGTGTTCCCCAACGACGATGTGTGCGTACGTGCTCGCTGGACCTGAAAGGACTGTCATAGCGCGGCATGTCCCTGGACCACATGCCACCCGACAGCACGACCAGGTCATGTTGGTCGCGCAAGCTCGCGGGTTCCGAGCAGGGTTGGGGGGCGACCAGCGATCCCTTCGCCGCAGTATAGTCGTCGCGCGAGATTGTCCTCCAAATGCAAATGTCACAGGGCAGCAGCGTTGATCAGACGTCTTACGTCTTATAAAAACGCAAAATGGGCCGTCAACAGGCCAGTCGGCCGTGGGGTGCCATCCGGCCATTGCACCGATTACACGCACCTGCCTGGATCAGTCCCCGGCCAGCCGGCTACGCACCTTGATCTCGTGCTCCAGGGTGCGGTGCACGGGGCATCGGTCCGCGATCTCCAGCAGCCTGTCGCGCTGATCGACGGACAAGTCCCCCTGCAACCGGATCACGCGCTGGATTTCCGCAACCTGCCCTTCCCCGGTCGCACAATCGGTGCAGTCCTCGGCATGCACGCGCTCGTGGCTGAGCCGGACCGATACCTTGTCCAGCGGAAATTTCTTGCGTTGCGCATACATCCGAAGGGTCATCGTCGTGCAGGCACCCAGACCGGCCAACAGGTAGTCGTAGGGCGTCGGCCCGGTGTCGGTGCCGCCCAGTCGCCTGGGTTCGTCGGCCAGCAGGAGATGGCGGCCGGCGCGGACCTGGTTGGCGAAATTGCCGGCGCCGGTTTCACTGACTTCCACGACGCCATTTTGTAACGGCGCCTCTTGATCTGGCGTTTTGCCGCCAGCCTCTATCCCGGCCTCGCCATCCGGTAAATACCTCCCGGCCCAGGCCGCCAATACCGACGCGGCGTACTGCGCGTCGCGTCGTTTGCTCAGCAGGTGGTCGGCATCGTCAAGGGAGATGAAACTCTTGGGATGCCTGGCGGCCACGAACAGCCGGCGCGCGTTATCGATGTCGACGATCGCATCGACCGGCGAATGCATCACCAGCAAGGCTCGGCCGAGGTTCTCGACGCGTTTGCGGATGTTGCTGGCTTCTAGATCGTCCAGGAACTGCTCCTGGATCGTGAAGGGGCGGCCGCCGAGTTGCACTTCCAGCTCACCATGCTTACGAATCTGCTCGACCTTGTCGCCCAGCTGTTCTTGCACGTGCAGCGGTTCTGCCGGGGCGCCGATGGTCGCGACCGCCGTGACCTCGTTGATCTCCGAGGCTGCGGCCAGCACGGCGGCGCCACCCAGGCTGTGGCCTATCAGCAGTGTCGGCGCGCAATGGTGGTCGCGCAGGTAGTCGGCGGCCTTGACCAGGTCGGCGACGTTGGAACTGAAATTGGTGTTGGCGAACTCACCATCGCTCATGCCAAGACCGGTGAAGTCGAAGCGCAGCACGGCAAATCCACGCTCGACCAGCGAGGCGCTGATCCGCGAGGCAGCCACGACGTCCTTGCTGCAGGTAAAGCAATGCGCGAACAATGCGTACGCACGCGGCTTGCCCTCGGGTGTGTCCAGCCTTGCGGCGAGCATCTCGCCGGAATATCCGGGGAATTGCAGCTTCTCGGTTTTCATTGCGACTCCTGCAGATGATGGGCATACAGGGCATAGGCATGATTCGCGAAGAGTGAAGGCCACGGTGCGGATCCGCCCTGCTTGATCGCCTTGTTGGGACGGAACGACTGTCGTCCAAACGCACGACGGGCTGGCGATCAGCCAGCCCGTCGTGGGCAACCAACGCTGTCGTGAATCGGAACCTCAGAGCAGGTGCGCCACGCCGGCGCGCTCTTCCTCCAGTTCGGCCAGGGTCTTGTCCATCCGCGCGCGGCTGAAGTCGTCGATCGGCAGGTCGGTGACGCGGGTATAGGTGCCGTTGTCGCAGGTCACCGGCACGCCGTAGATCACGCCCTCGGGGATGCCGTAGCTGCCGTCGGACGGCACGCCCATGGTCACCCAGTGGCCGTCGGTGCCCAATACCCAGTCGTGGATGTGGTCGATGGCGGCATTGGCGGCCGACGCGGCGGAAGACGATCCACGTGCCTCGATGATCGCGGCGCCGCGCTTGCCGACGGTCGGGATGAAGGTGTTGGCGTTCCAGTCGGCGTCGTTGATCTTGTCCTGCAGGGACTTGCCGTCGACGGTGGCGAAGCGGATGTCGGGATACATGGTGGGGCTGTGGTTGCCCCAGACCACCATCTTCTGGATGTCGCCGACGGCGACATTGGCCTTGGTGGCGAGCTGGCTCAGTGCGCGGTTGTGGTCCAGGCGCAGCATGGCGGTGAAATTTCCGGGCTTGAGGTCCGGCGCGGACTTCATCGCGATGTACGCGTTGGTGTTGGCCGGGTTGCCGACGACCAGCACCTTGACGTCACGCGAGGCGACCTTGTTGAGCGCGGCGCCCTGGGCGGTGAAGATCTTGGCGTTTTCCAGCAGCAGGTCCTTGCGCTCCATGCCCGGGCCGCGCGGCTTGGCGCCGACCAGCATGGCGATGTCGGCGTCCTTGAATGCGACTTCGGCGTCATCGGTGCCGACCATGCCGGCCAGCAGCGGGAAGGCGCAGTCGTCGAGCTCCATCATCACGCCCTTGAGCGCGGCCTGGGCCTTGTCCATCGGCAGCTCGAGCATCTGCAGGATGACGGGCTGGTCCTTGCCGAGCATTTCGCCGGAGGCGATGCGGAACAGGAGGGCATAACCGATCTGGCCGGCTGCGCCGGTGATGGCGACTCTGATGGGGGTTTTCATGAATAACTCCGGTCAATCTGGGAAAAATGGTGGATTTGCCTGGCTGTAGAACCGAGGCAGGCCATGCAAGCTGGCTCATCAACGAATGTCATCCTGAGCGCAGCGAAGGATCTGCTGTGCTCTATGCCCTTGTCCTTGTAGGAGCGGCTTCAGCCGCGAGCTGTTCGCCAAAAGAGCTCGCGGCTGAAGCCGCTCCTACAACAAGCAGATCCTTCGCTGCGCTCAGGATGACAAGTTGAAGCAGCGATGGTCAGTGTCACGGTGCCACGAGCGCCATGGTCACGAGAGCTCGGCAAAAAACTCCTTGATGCGCTCCATGCCCGGCATCAATTGTGGCGTCGGGCAGGTGTAGCTGATGCGGATGGCGCGTGGCTCGCCGAAGGCCGATCCAGGCACGCAGGCCACGCCCTTGGATTCAAGCAACGCGTTACAGAAGTCGACGTCGTTGGCGATGGCCTTGCCACTGGGCTGGTGGGTCTTGCCAAACGCCACGCTGATGTCCGGGAACGCGTAGAACGCGCCCTTGGGCATCGGGCAGACCACGCCGGGGATCGACAACAGTACGTCCAGCACCTGGTCGCGCTTGCCCGCAAACTCCTTGCACTTTTCGGTCGGGACATCCTGCGGACCGGATAACGCGGCAATCGCGGCGGCGGTGACGATCTCGGGGATGTTGGTGATGTGGTTGGAGTTCAGTGTCACGATCGCACTGGCGACCTTCTCGGGCCCGGCCATCAGGCCGACGCGCCAGCCGGGCATGCCGTAGGTCTTGGACAGCGAGTCGACGAAGATCACACGATCGCGCAGCTCGGGACGTGCCTGCACGAAGTTGTGGTAGCCGATACCGTCAAACACCATCGTGTTGTAGATGTCGTCGGTAACGATCCAGGTCCCGGGATACTTCACCAGGACATCGGCCAACGCGGAAATTTCTTCCTTGGTATAGACCATGCCCGTCGGGTTGTTGGGATTGTTGAACAGGAACATGCGCGGCTTCCTGGCCATCGCCTCATCCAGCTGCGCCGGGGTGATCTTGTAATCCTGCTCGGGCGGGCACGGAAGCAGCTGGATGTCGGCATTGAGGATCTCGCCGATGTCCATGTAGCTGGTCCAGTACGGCGTGGCGAAAGCAAACCCGTCGCCCTCGTCCAGCAGCGCTTCTGCCAGGTTGTAGAGGATGTGCTTGGCGCCGATACCGACCGCGCAATGCTTGCGCTCGTAGCCGTCCAGGCCGATGCCGCGCATGTGCGCCAGGAAGGCGTCGAGCAGTGCGTCGGAACCGCGGTTGCTGCCGTACTGCCCCGAGTCATGCTCCAGCGCCTCGCGCACGGCCGCATAGACATGGTCGCCGGGCAGGAAATTGGGTACGCCAATCGAGAAACTGATGATGTCGCGGCCTTCGGCCTTGAGGCGCTTGGCGTTGTCGGCGATCACCATGATCGCGCTGGGCTTGGCGCGACCCACGCGCTGGGCTAGCTGTGGCATCGGGGATCCTCTGGGAATATCTCGGGCGGAGCCTGTCCGGGCGCGGGGATGGCCCGGAGGACTGCGGAAACCTGGTTGGAACAGTCGTACCAGACTACCGGACGAAGCCCCGTGATTTTATCACAGGGCCAAGGAGGGACAGGAGCTTCCACGCAGCTGGCCACGCTTGCCTGGCTTCCACCCTCAAAAAACTTGATCCGTACCTTGGCCTGTCTTTCCCGCGAAGGCAGGGTCGTTTGGCAGACGTCTGTCTGTCCATCCAGTGGCTTTTGTTCCAGTGTCACCAAAAGTCGCTGGATTCCCGCCTTCGCGGGAATGACGGACTCGGGCAACCGGCCTTGCTGAACTCGCGTGCGGGGTGGCGCTGACCGCAACCACGGCCAGTGCCAACAGTGGTCATCAGGGACGCGCGGCTTCGTCCAGGGTCTTGTTCCACTCGGCCACGCGATCGGCCTTGGCGGCCAGCACCGCATCGGTATCGCCTTCGACCTTCACCGACTTGATGTGGTCGCCCTGCTCCACCTTGTCGACGGCTTCCAGGCCGGACAGGACCTTGCCGAACACGGTGTGCTTGCCATCCAGCCACGGCGTGGCCACGTGGGTGATGAAGAACTGGCTGCCATTGGTGCTTGGGCCGGCATTGGCCATCGACAGCACGCCGCGCTCGTGGGACAGACCGTTGTCGGCCTCGTCCTCGAACCGGTAACCAGGGCCGCCGCGGCCGGAACCCTCGGGGCAGCCACCCTGGACCATGAAATCCGGGATGACGCGATGGAAGTTGAGGCCGTCGTAGAAGCCCCTGCGTGCCAGGTTGACGAAATTGGCGACGGTCAGCGGGGCCTTGTCGGGGTAAAGCTCGACCTGGATCGGGCCGCGGTCGGTCTCGAAAGTGGCGATGAGGGACATGGGGACGGCTCCTGCCGGCACGGGGGGCGGTCAGGATAGCGCAGCCCGTGATGCATGAACATAACGACCAGGGCATAACAAGGTATAATTTCCGGCTTCGTTTCCGCCGCGTGCGCCCTGCCCGGCGCCCCTTGCGCCTGCCTGCCTCCCCGCCTGCCTGCGCCCTCGTCTGCCTGCGTCCTTATTTATGTCTATTGAAAACCTCCGCAACATCGCCATCGTCGCCCACGTTGACCACGGCAAGACCACTTTGGTCGACTGCCTGCTCAAGCAGTCCGGCACGTTCAACGAACGCACGGTCACCACCGAGCGGATGATGGACAGCAACGACCAGGAAAAAGAGCGCGGCATCACCATCCTGTCCAAGAACACCGCGATCAACTGGCAGGGCAACCGCATCAACATCGTCGACACCCCGGGCCACGCCGACTTCGGCGGCGAGGTCGAGCGCGTACTGTCGATGGTGGATTCGGTGCTGATCCTGGTCGACGCGATGGACGGGCCGATGCCGCAGACGCGCTTCGTGACGCAGAAAGCGTTCGCGATGGGTTTCAAGCCGATCGTCGTGGTCAACAAGATCGACCGCCCGGGCGCGCGCCCGGACTGGGTGATCGACCAGGTGTTCGACCTGTTCGACAACCTGGGCGCGACCAACGAGCAACTCGACTTCCCGATCGTGTACGCCTCGGCGCTGCACGGTTACGCAAGCCTCGACGACAGCGCGCGCGACGGCGACATGACGCCGCTGTACGAAGCGATCATGCAACACGTGTCGCCGCCGGACGTCGACCGTGATGGCCCGTTCCAGATGCGCGTCAGCCAGCTGGACTACAGCAGCTTCGTCGGCCTGATCGGTGTCGGCCGCATCCAGCGCGGCAAGGTGCGTCCCAACATGCCGGTCAGCGTGGTAGACCGCCACGGCAAGAAACGCCAGGGCAAGGTGCTGCAGGTGCTGGGCTTCCTGGGCCTGGAGCGCGTCGAAGTCGAAGAAGCGCAGGCTGGTGACATCGTCGCCATTTCCGGCGTGGCCGAGCTCAGCATCTCCGACACCATCTGCGCACTGGATACGCCCGAGGCACTGCCTGCGCTGACCGTGGACGAGCCGACGATCAGCATGACCTTCCAGGTCAACAACTCTCCGTTTGCCGGCAACAAGGATTTCAGCGGCGGCAAGTTCATCACCAGCCGCCAGATCCGCGAGCGCCTGGAGCGCGAAGTGCTGCACAACGTTGCACTGAAGGTCGAGGAAGGTTCGGACCCGGACAAGTTCCTGGTCTCGGGCCGTGGCGAGCTGCACCTGTCGGTGCTGATCGAAACCATGCGCCGCGAAGGCTTCGAGCTGGCCGTGTCGCGCCCGGAAGTCATCATCAAGGAAATCGACGGCAAGCAGATGGAGCCGATCGAACAGCTGGTGGTCGATGTCGAAGACCAGCACCAGGGCGGCGTCATGGAAAAACTCGGCACCCGCAAGGCCCAGCTCAAGAACATGGAGTCCGACGGCAAGGGCCGCGTGCGGCTGGACTACATGATCCCCGCGCGCGGTTTGATCGGGTTCCAGAACGAGTTCCGCACCCTGACCCAGGGCTCGGGCCTGCTGTTCCATGTGTTCGACCATTACGGCCCCAAGGAAACCGGCACGATCGCCAAGCGCTCCAATGGCGTGATGATTGCAAATGCGGCAGGGCCGACCCCGGCCTACTCGCTCGGTCCGCTGGAAGAGCGCGGCAAGCTGTTTGCTGCCGAAGGCGACAACGTGTACGAAGGCCAGCTGGTCGGCATCCATTCCAAGGACAACGACCTCACAGTCAACGTGATCAAGCCCAAGCCACTGACCAATGTGCGCGCCTCGGGCAAGGACGACGCCATCAAGCTGACGCCTTCGATCAAGTACACGCTGGAACAGGCGCTGGATTTCATCGAGGACGACGAGCTGGTCGAGGTCACGCCCAAGGAAATCCGCTTGCGCAAGAAGCATCTCAGCGAAACCGATCGCAAGCGCGCCTCGCGCGCGGCCTGAGACAGGCGGATGCCGGCAAGACAGGCGCGAACCGACTCCCTCGCGCCTGCAATTTAGCCTGTCAGCCATGCCACATCGTCAGGACCCAGGTCATAACGACCCCATCGGTGATGACCGCATCGGTGATGACCGCATGGTTGGTGGCCACATCGGACGAAGACCGCATCGCTGCCGCGATCACCGGCGCCCATCCCACCAAGTCGCACGCATCCGCATTACAACCCCAACCCGCGTGCGCATCCGGGACTGCATGTCGTGGCCCTGGTCGAAGGCGTCAAGGGTGCGCTGGCGGTACTGGCGGCAAGTGGACTGGAGCTGCTGGGACCAGCGCCGTTGCGTCGCTGGATACACGCACTGATCACCCGCTTCCAGCTCGATCCCGAGCATGGCGCGCTGCCAATGTTCGTCAATGTGATCAGCCCAGGTGCCGTGCACCTGGTGGCTGCCGGCGTCATGGCTTACGGTCTGCTGCACCTGCTGGAGGCCTGGGGCCTGTGGCGTGCCAAGGCCTGGGCCTCCTTGCTGGGCTGTGTCACTGCGTCGCTATACCTGCCGCTGGACGTGTATGCCTTGTGGCGACATCCGGGGTGGCCGGCCATTGCAGTGCTGGTGATCAACTTGCTGGTCGTTGGCGTGCTGGCGCGGGACCTGATGCGGCGTCGGTACTGACTGCCGCTGTATCCAGCCCGTCATTCCCCGTGAGCCGCGGCTTGCCTCTCGCAGGAGCGGCTTCAGCCACGAGCTCTTGGTCTTTTTCAGCTTTTTGTAGGAGCGACGCAAGTCGCGACAGGTGCTGCCGGTCTGCGATCGCGACTAGCCGCTGGCGGCATGCCACCAGCACTCCTACAAAAGCACAAGCAACATCAAGATCAAACCAACACGAACTTGATCGACAAAAGACGTGTGCCAATCACACTAAAAACTTCAAGAAATCAAAGTCTTAATCGACAGGTCACCCACTTGGTCCAGCCCGTGACTTGCGCGGGACCACCCACGGCGCGATGCTGCCCCCTCCATGGTCATGGCGACCACACCCGGGGAAACACGATGCGCTGCACACCGATCATGGGCTTGCTGGCCCTGCTGACCCTCAGTCTCGCCGGCATGCACCCGGCATTGGCGCAATCAAGCGAAGGTAGCGACACGTTGGCTTCGTTCGCCTTCTCCGAAAGCGACATCGCCAGCCTGCAGCAAAAAATGACGGCAGGCGCGCTGACCAGCCATGCGCTCACCCAGGCCTACCTCGACCGCATCGCAGCCATCGATGCAGCCGGCCCCAAACTCAATTCGGTGATCGAACTCAACCCCGATGCACTGGCCGAAGCCGATGCCCGCGACGCCGAACGCAAGTCGGGCAAATCGCGCGGGCCGTTGCAGGGCATCCCGGTCCTGCTCAAGGACAACATCGACGCCACGTCCGATGGTCAACTCCGCCGGCTCGCTGGCACTGGCCGACCACCACCCCAAGATGGATGCGCCGCTGGTGCGGCAGTTGCGCGAAGCCGGCGCCGTGATCCTGGGCAAGACCAACCTCAGCGAATGGGCCAACTTCCGCTCCACGCGTTCGACCTCGGGATGGAGCGGGCGCGGCGGGCAGACAACCAGCCCGTACGCGCTGGATCGCAATCCCTGCGGTTCCAGCGCCGGCACCGGCACCGCGATCGCGGCCAGCCTGGCCACCGTCGGCATCGGCACCGAAACCGACGGCAGCGTGATCTGTCCGTCTGCCGTCGCGGGGCTGGTCGGCATCAAGCCGACCGTCGGGCTGGTCAGCCGCAGTGGCATCATCCCGATCTCGCATTCGCAGGATACCGCCGGCCCCATGGCGCGCACCGTCGCCGATGCCGCCACGCTACTGACCGCGATGTCCGGTCGCGACGACGCAGATGCCGCAAGCGTGCAACCCGACCGCCCGGCTGCCACCGATTACACCAAGCACCTGGAAGCAGGCGCACTCAAGGGTGCCCGCATCGGCGTGGTGCGCAAACTGATGGGCTACCAGCCAGAAACCGATGCAGTGATGGAGCGTGCGATTGCAGCAATGAAGCAGGCAGGCGCCGAAGTGGTCGATGTCGAAATCCCGACACTCGGCAAGTGGGACGACGCGGAGCTGGAAGTCCTGCTGTACGAGTTCAAGGCCGATCTCAATCAATACCTCGCCGACAGCGATGCGCCGATCAAGACCCTGGCCGGGCTGATCGACTTCGACAAGGCGCATGCTGCCGAGGAGATGCCCTACTTCGGGCAGGAGTTGTTCCTGCAAGCCCAGGCCAAGGGCCCCTTGACCGACAAGGCCTACATCGAAGCCCGGGACAAGGCACGCCGGCTGGCCGGGCCGGAAGGTATCGATGCCGCGCTCAATGCCGAGCGCCTGGATGCACTGGTCGCACCGGCGATGTCACCGGCATGGTTGACCGACCCGATCAATGGCGATCACTTCACCGGTGCGGGCTACGGCGCAGCCGCGGTTGCAGGGACACCGAGCATCACGGTGCCGATGGGCGACGTCCACGGATTGCCGGTGGGTATCGTGTTCATGGGGCCCAAGTGGAGCGAAGCGCGGCTCATTGAACTTGGCTATGCCTTCGAGCAGGCAACGCATGCTCGCAAACCGCCAACGTTCTTGGAGACGGTGACTCCCTGATTGTCGATGCGGTTTGACCCGGGACAGGCATGCGCGGGACTAACTGTTTGCGCGCCACCCTGCATATGGTCATTCCCGCGTAGGCGGGGTCTTTTGGCAGACGGATGTCTGTCCGTTTAGCCAACCCGTCATTCCCGCGTAGGCGGGAATCCATGGACGCTGCTCTTTCTTTGCAAAATCAAACGCTTCCGCGCTGTCGCGCGGGTCACTCTCTGTTGCGGCAGAAAGTAACCAAAGACCACCGCTCCTGACGCTTGCCGACGCAACAAGACCGCATCGGTGCCCTGCGCTTCGGACTGGGGCACATCCCTGTGCCCCACCCGCTACGCGGGCGCCATACGGTGGCCCAGATCGTTCCAGACGATCTGTCGCCGCAAAGAGTACGGTGCCCAAACTCGCTGCGCTCAAACATGGCACCTTTTCCCGATTTCCGGCTGCGATGCTCGGCAAGCTTTAAGTCGCACAAGATCAAAAACCAAAACCAAAACCAAAACCAAAGCCAAAGCCAAAGCCAAAGCGCCAAAGGCAACAGGCAACAGGCAACAGGCAACAGGCAACAGGCATAGTCACACCAATACCGTCATTCATGCGAAAGCAGGAATCCAGTGACTTTGGCGCATTCAACAGCCACGTCCATGGATTCCCGCCTTCGCGGGAATGACGGACTGGAGAGCGAGGCAAACTAATGAGGCCCCACGTTTGCACGTAACTACACTTTGGCAAACTCAGCCTTGCTAACATCAGCCTTGCGGCGCTCCGCACCCCTGGGTCGCCAACATCAGCTTCGGGATCTCCACCTTGGGCAACAGCCGCTTGGTGAAGTGCTTGTCCTGGTAGTAGCGGATCTTCCTGCACATCACCGGGTGCGGGATGCCTTCGTACAGGAAGATTTCCTTGTCCTTGCCCATCGCCTTGAGCTCCTGCGGCAACATCAGTGCGCGGCGCTCCTCGGTATGGCTGTAGGAAACGTCGCCACGCAAGCCGCGTTGGCGGGTCTTGTTTCGGCGTCGCACGCTGGTGTAACCGAGCATCTCGGAGTAATCGTTGGCGTCCTGCTGTTCGCGCGGCGCATAGATGATCTGCAACGCATGGTTTGTCAGGATGGTGCGCGCTACCTCTTTGCCGTACACGGCATCGAGTTGCGACATCGACTGGATGATGGGCAACAGTCGCAGGTTGTATCCAGCGATGTAGGCCACGGACGAGGCCAGGATGTCGATCCGTCCGATGGCGGTGAACTCGTCCATCAGCAGCAGGCACTGATGCTTGAGTTCCGGGTTGTCCTGCGGCAGCTCACGGGTGTTGACGTTGATCAGCTGGCTGAAGAACAGGTTGAGGATGACCCGCGCCTCGGCCAGCTTGTTGGGCTGGATACCGATGTAGATGGTCATCTTCTTCCTGCGTACGTCGGTGAGCCGGAAGTCATCGGCGCTGGTGGCGGCATCCAGCACGGGGTTGATGAATGCGTTCAACGGCTCCCGGAAGGTGCCCATGATCGAGGCGAAGGTTTCTTCTGCCTGCGAAAGCAAATTCGCAAAGGCCTTGCGCGCGTGCTCACCGAGGAATGGCTTTTTTGAGCATTCGCGCAACCATGCCTTCAGGTCGCTGCCGTCGCCAGTGGACAAGCGGTAGATGCCGCCCAATGTCGGTGCATGCTGTACTTCGACCGGCAACTTGATGGCGCGTTGTTCGTCGCGGTTGTCAAACAGGTACAGCGCGAAAGCCATGAAGGCATTGCGCGCCTGGCTGACCCAGAACTTCTGCTCGTCGGAACCATCCGGATACAGCATCGCTGCAATCGCCATGAGGTCCGAGACACGGAAAGCAGGATCCTCAGAGACGTACCTCAACGGATTCCAGCGATGCGTGCGCCTATCCTCGGCGAACGGATTGAACAGGTAGACGTCCTGCCCCTGGCTTGCGCGCCAGCCGCTGGTCAGATGGAAGTTCTCCTGCTTGATGTCCAGCACGACGACCGATTCACGGTATTCCAGCAGGTTGGGGATCACCACGCCCACGCCCTTGCCCGAGCGCGTGGGTGCAGCCAGGATCACGAACTGCTGCCCAGGCAACCGCACCAGTTTTCCGCCTAGTCGACCCACCACGATGCCGTCGTCGGAAGGCTTGAACAGCCCGCGTGTAGCCAGGTCAGCCGTCTTGGCGAAGCGGGCTTCACCATGCAGCGACTGCTTCCTGGACTTGAGGATCGGGATCAGCAGTCCCGCATACAGCAGTAGCGGCAAGCCAAAGCCGATATAACCAGCCCATTTGATCCTGCCCGCGTAAGGCTGCACCTGTGGCACATCCAGCGCGCGGATATATTGCACGTACGTGCCCAGCTGCACGGGCACGTCCAATTTGAGCAGCAACAGGATGAGGTAGCCGGAGAGATACAAACCAGCAACCGACGACAACAGGAACAGACCGGCGGCCAAGCCGATCCTGAATCTGGAAATAGTCATGACGATCCATGTCAACAGGAAATCCTGACCTGATTTTGCGCGATTCGATGGCCCGTGCCAACCCGGAGGGTAGGCAGGCGGTCGTAGGCTGCGGATGGGCACCGTTGATATGGAGATGCAGGCGTCGCGTGCCTCGACGCGACACCAATGGATGCAACGTCCACGGGTTCCCGCCTACGCGGGAATGGCGATGTCGCAGGCCAGCGTTCCAAGCACCCTGTTTTGGGCCCCTCAGCCCGTGCTGCAGAAAGACCGGTAGTGATTGATCTCCTGCGCTGGCCCCGCAAAGTCAATGGAAGGCAGCTGCCCGTCATCGGCGACGTTGTACCAGATGACGCCATTGGGAAACATCACCACGGTAATGCCTCCAAAGCCCGACATGAAAGGCACCCACGCCGGCTGTTCGCATCCCAGCTCGCCCTGCACGTTGCGCGCCCAGAGTCCATGTTGGTAACGATATTGATCCAATGTCGCTACCTGCAGCCCCCGTGCCTTGGGATTGCGTTGCATCGCGTCATCCAGCATTGCTTGATCCAGCAATGCACTTCCGTTGATATATCCCTTGTCTGGTCCGAGGAAACGCGCAAGCTTGACGATATCGTCGGCATGCAGCGTGAGTCCCCATCCAAAAAAAGGCTGCGCGTACGCGTCGTAAGTCCGTCGTGTTACCAGCGCGGTCGGACTGAGGCCCAATGGACGATAGATATCAGGCACCAGCACGTCACCGAAGACTTCCTGCTGTGCCCGCGCAGGCTTGTTACGCAGTTCGGTTTCAAGCGCGACACCGAGCAGATAGGTGTCCGACGTGTGGTAAACCCACACCTGTCCCGGCACTTGCTTGCGCGGATAGGCCTCGCAGGCGAAAGCCAGCTTGTAGGAATACGTCGTTGGCTGGAACAATCCCACGATCTTCGGCGCGTCCTCATCGGCCATGTAGACCGAAGAATCGTAATGCCCCGTATCCATGTCCAGGAGGTTGGACAGGGTGATATCGCGCCATGCGTGCGTACGACACCCCGTCGCTGGCACCGCGCTGCTGACCGCATTTTTTGCAGTCCCCGGATACAACAGCTCCATTCGCATCAGCGCGACGGCAGCCACCGCAGACTTGGCTACCGAAAACGACGGCACATCGAGCACATCGCAATAGGGATAGTCGCCGTGACGGGTCGGGCATGACGAGACGTAGTGGACGCCATCGACCAGGACACCGTGGCGGGTATTGGCGCTTGCAGCACCAATGGAGAGGTTGGCTGGCACGAAGCCGGGATGATCCCTGGACAGCATCGCCAGCGGCTTGGTTGGCAGCCTGGATGCAACATCCCGGGTATGCGCAGCGATGGCATCCGCAGCGCCCGCCACGGATTGCGGGACATACGTGGCTTGCAGCCATCCCCACATGTCCAGTTGCAGGTATTGGCAGGTTTCACTGCTGACCTGCATCGCGGCGCGTGACATCGCGCCCTTGTCGTCGAACAGCAACATCAGCACGCCGTTGTGGGTGCAGTTGGCGTTCTTCTGGACCAGCGAAAACGGAATCGCGGCCCGTGTGTAACCGTGGTCGCCGGGGCCATCCCAGACCTTGCCTGGCTCAAGTACAAATTCCCACCAGTCGTGGGTGCTGGGGATCGGCCCGCGTCGGATCGGGACCAGGACATCGTTGTCCTGCACGAATGCGTAATCGAAATCGCGGGGCAACGTGCGCGCCTGGACGATGTCCATTGCGCTCAGGTAAGCCTTGTCGGCCACCAGTGTCCGCGTCGCGGGTGCACCCGATAGCTGCAACCGGCCTTCAAAGGTGTGCGATGGTGGCATGGCATCCGGCCCGGGTGCGTACGCTGACAAATCAACGCTGCGAGGGTAGCTGCCCGATTGCATCGCTTCGAAATCGAGCGTATCGCGCGCCATTGCGGATTGCGCAAAGGCAAACAGCAACGCGACGCATGCGGACCGCCATGCCATATCAGACACCACCGACGCAGGTGTATTTAAGTTCCGTGTAGTCCGCCAGCCCGTACTTGGAGCCTTCGCGTCCGGTGCCGGACTGCTTTATGCCACCAAACGGTGCGACCTCGGTCGAGATGATGCCGGTGTTGATGCCGATGATCCCGCACTCGAGCGCCTCTGCCATGCGCCAGCTTCGTGCAAGATCGCGAGTATAGAAATAGCCGGCCAAGCCGAATTCCGTGTCATTGGCCATGGCGATCGCCTGCTGCTCGGTCTCGAACCGGAACAACGGCGCCACCGGGCCAAAGGTTTCTTCGTTTGCGACCAGCATGTCCATGTTGGCGTCGAGCAGGAGTGTGGGTTCGTAGAACGTACCGCCAAGCGCATGGCGCTTGCCACCTGCAACGATGCGCGCCCCTTTGGCCAGTGCATCGGAAACGTGCTCCTCGACCTTGGCCAAGGCCTTGTCGTCGATCAGCGGCCCTTGGTTGGTTTCACCCTTGAGACCATCGCCGACACGCAACTTGGCGACCGCAGCCGCGAGTCGCTTCGAAAATTCATCGTAGACACCCGCCTGGACAAACAGGCGATTCGCGCAGACACAGGTCTGACCAGTATTGCGGTACTTGCTGGCGATGGCGCCGTCGACAGCCGCATCGAGATCGGCGTCGTCGAACACGATGAAAGGTGCATTGCCACCCAGCTCGAGTGACACCCGTTTCATGCCCTCTGCGCACTGCGCCATGAGTTTCTTGCCTACCGCCGTAGAACCGGTAAAGCTGATCTTGCGCACCTTGGGGTGCGTGGTCATCGTCGAACCGATGGCAGCGGCATCGTGACCGGTGATGATATTGAGTACACCAGGTGGCACACCGGCGCGCTCCGCAACCACACCGAAAGCCAGCGCCGAGTACGGCGTCTGCAACGCCGGTTTGCAAACCACGGTACAGCCTGCAGCGAGCGCAGGACCGACCTTCCTGGCCAGCATCGCCGAAGGGAAGTTCCAGGGCGTAATCGTGCCGACGACGCCAATGGGTTGTCGCAGCACCATGATCCGCTTGTCCGCGGCATGGCCCGGGATGATGTCGCCATACATTCGCTTGGCTTCTTCGCCAAACCATTCAAGAAACGAAGCCGCATAGGCAATCTCAGCCTTGGCTTCGATCAGTGGCTTGCCCTGCTCTGCCGTCAGGATCGTGGCCAGGTCGTCCTGGTGTTCCATCATCAACTCGTACATCCGCCGCAAGACCTGCGCCCGCTCCTTGGCGGTTTTTTTTGCCCAAGCCGGAAAAGCCGCTTGTGCCGCATCGATGGCGGCATGGGTCTCGGCACCTCCCATGTCAGGTACGGTGCCCAGCAGCGCGCCCGTCGCAGGATTGTGGACATCGCAGGTGCCGTGACCAGACTGGTCACGCCACTTCCCGTCGATCAGGCATTGCTGGCGCATCAATCCGGCATCGGCGAGTGCCGGAACGGGGTTGGGTGTGTCAGTCGTTGTCATTTGGCTCGTTCCAGCTGGTCGACCTGGCTTGCGGCAAAGAGCGCTGCCACCGCGGAAAGAGCCATCATCATGATGGCAACCCAGATCAGAGAATCAAACGTACCGGACCTCAGGATAAAGCCCGCAGCCAATGGACCGGTCGCCAGTCCTGATTTGGATACGAAGCCGCCCAACGCGGCCAGGCGTCCGGATGGATCGAGCCGCGAGATCATCCCGAACAAATAGGGAATGACAAACGACCATGTGATTGCGGTCCCGACGTTGGCGATGAAATAGATCGGCTCAGTACCACTCCAGAAAAACCCGGCCGTACCTGCCAGCGTCAACAACAGGGCTGCGAGCATCGGACGGAAACGACCAAAACGTGTGCCCATGAAGATGACCAGTCCGGCACCTGCGGCACCGATCCAGGTCGCCCAGCCCAATGCCTGTCCGATGAAGCCGCGTGGTAGCCCCGACTCCTCGCCCAAGCGGATGATGAACGCGGCCAGCGACATGTTGCCGGCCTGGAACAGGAAGATCGCAAGCAAAGCCAGCGCGACGGTGAGCTTGCGGGTCCCGGCGGGCAACTTCGCCCTGGCAACCGGGGACTTGCCACTGGCGATGGCACGCGGGATCACCAACATCGACAGCAATGCAATGCTGGTCAGTCCTGCGAGCACCAGGAACAGGATCCTGGCACCGTAGACCGGCACCAGTGACGGCAGGAACATTACCCCAAGTCCGCCCAGTCCGAACTGCAGCACAAGCAACATGCCAAACGCGCGGTCGGGCGAATGCAACCGTGCCATCACCGAGTAGACAACGCCCACCGACATGCCGCCGATGAACCCATGCAGCGCGCGCACCGGAATCATCACGGCCGGCGTATGGATCACGGTCGAAGACAGGTCCATGACCAGCAGCAGCCCCAGCAGGACGGCCAGCGCAGTCTTCCACTGCACATGGCGCACCACGAAGACCGACGCCAGTGCGCCCACGCTTGCCCCATAGATATTGGCCGAGCCAACCATGCCCGCCTGTACGTTGCTGAAAGCCAACCCGGTGATCAACCCATCGACGATCGCCGACATGATGTTGACGTAGAAAAAGCCGGCCGTTGCCAACAGCGCGAACAGGGCGTAAAGCCACAAGCTGTCGCTGGTGAATGCAGGCGCCGGTCCAGAATCTGCAGCGGCAGTCACTTCGGTCACGTTGACTCTCCTGTCGTGCCTACGCCAACGTCGACCCCCGCTGCTTCAAAAAATGCACGCAAGGGTTCCAGTTCGCCTGCATAATGCCGCCAAAGTCCGACCGAAGACTGGTAAATCGGTTGTCGGACCTGGGCCGCACTGGCAGTCAATGAAGGTTGCGGGTTGCGTTCGAAAGCCAGGCAGGCGTGCTCCCAGGGCAGACCGGAGGAAGACACCAGTTGGCGACTGGTGTCTTCCTGTGCACCGACAAGGTCTTCGTAACTGATCTCGATCAAGCGGTCGGCAGCAAAGTGTCGCTTCCAATGGCGCATCAACCTGTCGTACTCAAGCCAATAGCGCCCGAGGTCCGCCAGGTCGTATGAAAACGGATACGCCATGCGGAACAACGTCTTGTACATCGCATAGCACACGTCCATTGGATTGCGCTTGAGATGGATGATGCGGGCGTTGGGCAACGCGGCGGCGACCAGGCCCAGGTACAGGAAGTTGATCGGCGTCTTGTCCAACTGCCGCAATGCGGTGCTGTCGAGCAGGCCGGCGCTGTACCCCCTGCCTAGCTTTGTGAAATCCAACCTGGTCGAGCGCTCGACCAGGGCTGCCTTGTTCGCGGCCGGCCCTGCGGATCGCACGAGTGCCATTGCCAGGTCACTGGTCTCGCCGCGACTGGTTACCGCACTGTGCGAACTGAGGATCCTGTCGACCAGCGTGGTTCCGCTGCGTGGCAGGCCGACGATGAACAGCGGGCGATCGTCGTCGTGCCCGGCATGTGTCCTTGCGAAGAAGTCAGCACCAAAGGCGCTGGCGATCAATCGCATCGTGTCGATGTCATCCTCGACCCGGTACCGCAATCGGCGCCGTCGCAGATCCGCTCCCTGCTTCAGTGCGGCAAACGATGCCGCGTGGTCGCCGAGGTCTTCAAGCTCCTTGGCCAGCGCGTAGCACAGCGCAGTCCTGTCCGGTGACGTGACGGCCACCTGACGCAGTCGTGCGCGGGTTTGTTCAACGTGATTGTGGTCAGCGGTCTGCTTGCGCAGCGTTGCCCGGTTGTACCAGGCATCCGCATCGGCCGGCTTGCCCGCGATGACCAGGTCGAGTGCTGCCTCGGCTTCACCCAGGCGCCCCAGCGCGATCAATGCCGTCGCATGGTTGTAGCGGTAGGCGGGATTGCCTGGCTGCAAGGCAAGCGATCTTGCCTGCAGGCGTTCTGCTTCGACGTGCAGGCCGAGCATCGTGCAACGCTGGGCGATGTCCTGCAGCAGCACTGCCGGATATCCGTCGCTGTCCCGCGCCAGTGCCTTAACCGCATCGACGCAGGCGGACTGCTCGCCGCATTCGTGTAGCAGGTCGACCTGCAACATGCGTAGCGCCGGGTGCCCCGGCGCCAGGGTGGCTGCCCGTTTGGACACGGCCAACGCTTGATGCGGCTGTCCATGTTGCCGCAACGCGTGACCCAGCAGCACATGCGCCTGCATGTCATCCGGCCAGTCTACAACAAGGGCACGCGCCGCACTTTCAGCCGATCGTGACTGCCCTTTTTTGAGCAGTGCCTCAATGTCGCGCAACCTGGTCTGCAGATCCTGCGGAGGCGCTGTCATCCTGGCCATACCCATGAAGTGGAAGTTACCTCGATCAGAAACGATAACTGACGGTGATTCCCATCGTGCGCGGCAAGGTGACCAGGGCCTTGGAGCCGTTGCCATAGTAGTTCTGCGCGGGCGAGGTTCCCATGTAGAGCTCGGTGTAGACGCCGTTGACGCTCGACGTTGGCGATGTTTTTGATCCACAGGGTGGTATCCCACGCGTTGCAACTATAGGTCATCGACAGGTTGAGCATCGTGAAACCCTTCATGTGGTATCGAAGCGTGGGCTCAGGCTCAAGGCATTCCGCATTTCCGACTGATAATAGATATCGCCACGGAGAGTCAGCCAGCCGATCCGAGCGGGAAGCAGTAACTGGCATTGGCGTTGAAGCGATGTTTCGGCAACCGGGCAATTGATCGCCCTTGTGGCCATCGTGATACGCACCATCGGCGGCGATCGCATCGGAATCGAGCTGGGCATCGGTATAGGTATAGCCGAGGCCGTAGCTGAAACCGTCACCCAGTCCACCGGCGAGTTCCAGTTCGACACCCTGGGTGCTGGCCTTATCGGCATTCTGCACGGCAAAGAAACCCCAGTTTGTCGTTGCGCTGTTGATCTGCGGATTCTGCCAGTCGACATAGAAAACATTGGCGTTGTAGGTCATGCGCCCACCAAGCGGCCTTTCACGCCGAATTCGTAGTTGCGCACAGTGTCGGACTGGTAGGTCGTCCAGGCCGGATCCTCGGCAAAATTACCGCTGGTCGGCGTGCCATTGGTGCCGCCGCGGCGATAGCCTTCGGATACGGTCGCATAGAGCTGGTTGTCCGGTGCGAACTTCCAGGAGACATTGCCCTTGAACAGATTGTCGGAGTCGCTCTGATTGCCGCGCGAGGTCGAGCTGTCTGCGAATCCGTCATAAAGTCCGGTGATCTGAAACACATCGGTCACCGACTCGTCGCGAAAGTGGCGAAAGCCGCCGGTGAACTGCAGCACGTCGCTGGCATGCCAGGTCAACTCGCCGTAGAACGCGGTTTCCTTGAAGTGCTCCTTTTGCCGATAGAGATAATCCTGATCGCTGATCACGGCGTCGGCAAAGGCCGGGTAGGCCGCATCCCACCAGTTCTTGAAGCCGCGCAGGAAACTGTCCTGCGAACTGCGGCGCTTCTGATTCTGGTAGTAGACGCCGACCACATAGTCGAAGGCTCCGCCGGGGTTCGAGGCGAGTCGGAATTCCTGGGTGAAGGCGTGATCGCCGTAGCCGCGAACGGCCGAGGCCATCGGCCGCGGATAGTTGTAGTAGAACGCCGCCAGCCAGCCGTTCTGCGCGTAGAAGCCGGTGTTTTCGCTGGTGATGTCGCCTTCGTGGTTGTAGTCCGAGGTGCTGGAGGTCAGCGTGGCGAAACCGAGATCGATGTTGGCTTCGAGACTGCTCAGATTGACATGGCGATCGGCCGGTTCGAGCTGGATCGAGCCGACTTCGAGATCCTGATATGGCACGCCGTAGCCATCAGTGCCGAGCGATGTGCCGCGGCGACCACCGAACTGATCGGCCTGGGCCATGTAGCTCAGAGTCATGTCGAAGGTGTCACTCGGCCGCCAAAGCAGCGAGGCGCGACCGTAGGACTGTTTCACCGTGTCGGCGTCCTTCTTGCTGCGATAGCTCGCATCGGTATCAAGAATTCCGGACGGCGCAACCGGCGTGCCCTGATCGTCGATTGCACATAGATCTGGCGATAGTCGGTGGCACCGGGGAAGTCATTGATCGTCGTATTCAGGCGCAAGGCCAGCGTATCGGCCAACGGAATATTCAAATTGGCCGACGCCGAACTGCCGATACCGTCGGAGTGATCGACACTGGATCCGCTCAAGCTGACGCGACCGCTGAACGCATCGAGCTCCGGATCACGCAAAATGAAGCGCACCGCGCCACCGAGCGCGCCGGAACCATACAGGGTGCCTTGCGGGCCGCGCAGCACTTCGACGCGCTCGATGTCGGACAACAGGAAGTTGGCGAACAACGGGGTGTCGTTGACGTAGGTGGCCACCGTCGACGCGGCCGACACGGCATAGTCACCGAGCGCCGAACTGTCGACATTGAGGCCGCGAATGCGGATGCCGCTGACCACGCTGGAATTGCGCGCGCCGCGATCGATCACACCAACACCAGGAACGTTGCGCATCAGCTCGGCGGTATCGAGGATATTCGATGATCCTCGATCGTCGTACCGGATACCGCACTGATGTTGTACGGCACGGCAAGGATGTCTTCTTCGCGCCCCTGCGCGGTGACCGTCACCGACCCAAGCTCATTTCCGTGTCTTTTTTGTCCGTGGCTTCTGGTCGGCTGTTTGGGCCTCCGTCGCCGCAGCATCAGGGACTTGCGCGGGAGCGGCTTCAATGGCCTCCTGTGCGTGTGCTTGCGCAATCAAGGCCGTCGCAATGGCAACCGCAAGCAGGGAGTGCCGGGAACGGCGGGTAGAGTATTGCGATTCGATTGTTCATGCTGGTGGATCCCCGTTGATTGGTTCGGTTATTGCCGTTCAGCGATCTGGCGAAAGTTCGCCCCGTTGTGTATCCAAACAATCCTTGCAAACATGCAGTCCATGGACGCGCGATCGTTGCCCACCACTGCCGCGAATCAAAGGCCTTGCGGTAGTTCCAGAGCTCCGAGCGCTGATAACGCTTCCGATGGCGCACGCGCGGCGGCATAGGCTGGATAGACCACCGGGTTGTCACGAAAGCTCTTCAAGGGCTGACCGAGTCCGTGCCAGCCACGATCGCGGCAACGACGCAGATAGTCAAGGTCAATCTCGAATGCCATGATTTCGCGACCGATCCCGGCCTGATAGATCACTTCACCGCCCGGCCCGCAGATCACAGAATGGCCGACGCCGAGATTGCCGGCAACATTGATATCCACAAAGTAACACTGGTTTGATCAAGGCGCTGGCGCGGCAGATTGAAATCTCGAGATGACGATCGATGGTATTGGTCATGGTCGGATGCAGGATCACTTCCGCACCCAGGCTGAACAATGAACGTGTCGTTTCCGGAAACCACATGTCGTAGCAGATCGAGACGCCGAAGCGGCCGGCCTCGGGCACATCGAAGACCACAAATTCGTCGCCCGGCGCGATGCCACGCTCATACGGCTGAAACGGAAAAATCTTGCGATAGCGTGCTATGACCTCGCCGTGCGGATTGATCACTGGCGTCGTGTTGAAGATCTCTCCATCGCGCCGTTCATACAGCGACCCCGGAACCAGCCAGAGATTGTGCTCGGCGGGCGACGTCACAGAGCGGGATTCCGCGTCATCGGGCATGCAATCCGCAAATTCCGGATCGGCACCAAACCCGCACAGCTCACCGGCAACGACCATGCTGACCCACGGAAACCGTTTTGCGATCGCCGCGATCTCGGCAATCAGCGCTCGATGTTATCGCCGGCTGGAAAACGCAAGCTGCAACCCGGCGATACCAAAGTACGGATCCTTGGCTGGCCGGAGTGGTGTCGCTGTAGGCTGGGTCAAAGCGCTTTCCGTGCAGGTCTGGTGACGACCCTGACGTTAGCCGCCCCGCCATCGACCCATTAGAGCCAGTTGGCGATGCCGAGTGGTGCCAGATGCACTGCCACTGACGAAAGCATGCCCCTGGCGTCAGGAGGCTGCCTGGATTCGTGCCGCCTTCGACAATTTCATCCGCGACGTCCGCGTGATGACCGCGGTGTCTGCCAGCAAGCCATCTTCGCCATACCAGCGCAACTGGTCGCCATCGATCACCACGGCATAACCAGACGGCTCGCCATAAGCCCAGTTTTGCCATTGTCGATACCAGCGATTGTCCTGGATCCACCAGCGTCCGCTATCGCAATCCTCGCCGTCGTAGCCTGCGGTGCCAACCAGCTCGCCCTTGGCACGCACGTCCAATGTCGCCGGCTCGCCATAGACGGTGCTGTAGAGCAAGGTGGCACCAGTCATTTTTTTCAATAGCGCCGGCCCCTGCAGTGGCTTGATCGGCTCGTCATCGATATGGCGTGGCGCATCGGCAAGATCGCCCCGGATCAGGCGAGACAAGGCCTTCACGCCTGCCCGGATCCTGTCCTCACCCATCCCCGCTACCCCCATGCACACGGCATCGCGACCGCCTTCGAGTCGGGTCGGCTCAAGCAGCACGCCGATGGCAGCTGCGCGGCGGACGAAATCGTTGGTATCGACGCCGTCAGGAAGCGTCACCCAGTACGCGCTGGCGCCGGGCAAAGTTTCGATGCTGACTTGCTGGTGCAGATAATGGTTGAGGGCGTCACGCAATGCGGTGCGCCTGCCTTCCAGGATGCGGCCGGTCCGCACCATCCCGGAAGCGTAATGCCCCAAGCCAATGAAGTAGGCCCATCCGCGTTGCACCAGGATCGGCGGGGCAGTGCCCTGGATGCGTCGCAATTGGCGCAAGCGTTCGATCATCGCCGGCACCGTGACCACCATGCCCAGGGGCTCGCCACAGGAGATGGCCGGGGCCAGGTTGCCGACATAGACCACGCGACCGACCTCATCGAGCGCACGCAATGCCGGAGCGGCCTGGCTGCCATCGCGCGCACCAGGCGGCATGTCGTGCTCGACCAGCACGCCGTCGGCCTCTGCGACCTTGGCCAGCAGTGCACGTGGCTGCGGTGACTGTGCAGGATAGCTGCGCCTGGCACTGGTCACGACGACTGCGCCACGAGGCAACGGCTGGTCCAGGTAGGCATCCAACATGGACAGATCGGCATGCCGCTCGTGCATGCGCAACTCAAACTCCTCGTCGACCGGTGCTTCCAGCACCACCGGCGTTGCACGCATCACCAGCAGGTTTCCGACCAGTTGCAATGCATGCCGCGCCGAGAGCGTGACCAACAGCTCGTCGGCGTCGGCGTCAATGCCCCGTGTCGGCAGCACCTTGCCGCGTATCTCCTCGACCAACGAAGGATCATCGATATCATTGGCGTTACGATGCCAGCTGTCGACCTCGTGCCGCGATGACGCCAGCCGCAGCGCTTCGCGCCATTCCCTGTTGGGCGTCAGCTCGGAATCAATGCAGCCATCGATGAAAGGAAACGGATACTGGTGCCAATTACCGGGGCAACGAAACCGCTTGTCATCGGGTGCAGTCGGCAAGCGCAGCCCCAGCGCCGAATCCGGTGTCACGTCACGCTGTGCACTGGCGACACGCGCCACCGGCACCTCGGAGGCGACAAAGATACCGCTGCGCGCACGACTGACGACATGGCCCTCGGCGATCAGCGCGTCGTAGGCCAGGCTGACGGTGTTGCGCGACACGTTGATCCGCTCAGACAAGCTGCGTGACGATGGCAAGCGCCGCCCCGGACGCAGCACGCCACGATGGATCGCTTCGATGAGTTTCTGTCGCAATTGGTGCTGGAGGCTCAGTGGACTGGCCGGGTCCAGCACGATATTGAGGTCGTCCATCCTGCCTGGCTTGCGCCTGGTTGCGGGCGTCATGTCGTTTGACCCAGCATAGCAGCGAGGAGCCCGACGCTGGCGGCCGTGGGCACGTTGATGGGCGCCTGCATCAGCCCGAAGTGGACAGCGCCTGTTCCAGCAGGTCCAGGCCTTCTTGCAATAGCGTGTCCTGGATGGTCAAAGGGAACAATAAACGGATCGCTTCGCCCTGCGCGCCACAGGCCAGAACGACCAGCCCCAGCGCATGCGCACGTTGAACGACTGCGCGCGTCGCCACCGGATCAACGGCATCCCCGTCGCGCTTGGCCAGCAGGTCGAACGCAATCATCGAGCCCATTGCGCGGATATGCCCGATCGGACGCAGATCCATGCGTGCGGCAAACGTTTGCAGGCGATCGACCGTCTTTGCCCCTAGCGCTGCAGCGCGCTCGGCGAGCTGTTCTTCCTCGATCACGTCCAGCACTGCCAACGCAGCAGCGCACGCCACCGGCGATCCGCCATAGGTGCCGCCCAGCCCGCCGGGCCCGACCGCATCCATCAGGTCGGCGCGGCCAATCACCGCCGACAGCGGGAATCCGCCCGCCAACGATTTGGCAGCCGTGATCATGTCCGGCTGTACGCCGGAATGCTCAATCCCGAACATTTTACCGGTCCGTGCGAATCCGGTCTGTACCTCGTCGGCAATCAAGATGATGCCGTGCTCGTCGGCCATGTCGCGCAATGCCCGCAGCAGTTCGGGTGGCGCGGAATGGAAGCCGCCCTCGCCCTGCACCGGCTCGATGATGATCGCTGCGACTTCGTCTACCGCGACGTCCGCCTTGAAGATTGCATGTAGTGCATCCAGGCTGTGCTGAACATCGATGCCCTGGTATCCGACAGGAAACGGCACATGGAACACATCACCTGGCAAAGGACCAAAACCGCGCTTGTACGGCGTGGTTTTCCCGGTCAGCGACATCGCCATGAAACTGCGGCCATGAAAACCGCCAGAAAACGCGATCACCGCTGACCGCCCGGTCGCGACACGCGCGATCTTGATCGCGTTCTCGACGGCTTCGGCCCCGGTGGACAGCAGGATTGTCTTGGCCTGACCCTTGATCGGTGCCATTGCATTGAGTCGTTCGGCCAACGCGACATACGGCTCGTATGCGGCCACCTGGAAGGCGGTATGCGTGTACCGGGCCATCTGGTTGCGTGCTGCGTCGATGACACGTGGATGGCAATGACCGACGTTGAGCACGGCGATGCCTGCGGCAAAGTCAATGAAACGATGACCTTCCACGTCCCACAGCTCGGCGTTTTCCGCGCGTGCGGCGAAGACCGGCATGGCGGTTGCGACCCCATGCGGGACCGCAGCCAAACGGCGCTGCAGCAGGCTGGCGTTATTGGTCATTGAAACCCTCCGGAGTGGCGCACAGTTTCGGCCGGTCGGATTTGTGTCCATAGGGCCAGATCTCTTTGGAAAATGAGGCCAGTTCAGTGCATACGCTCAACGATTGCTCTCGGCAAAAGAATTGCACCACGGATCAGCACAGCCAAAAGGACACTGTGGAACACAGGGGATCATAGAGGACCAGAGGTCGTAGCCCGGTTAAGCGCAGCGCACCCGGTATGCTCCAAGCCGGTGAATACCCCGGTGCAGCCTGCGACTTTACCCGGGTCGCGCTTGCCCGCACCGTCAACCCCGCGGGGGCGGGCGACCAATGGCCGTAGCTACTCAAGTGGACATCCATGGATCCCCGCCTTCGTGGCAATGACGCGGCACCGCACAACCGCCCAAACCCACCCGGACCAGCTGCCACGCAACACCTTGATACCCACTCTCGAGAGAACGCCAACACACCCCCTCACCGCTACCAGGACTCAAAGTCGTCGAAACCGCCCGCGTCCTGGCCGGCCCCCAAATCGGACACACGTTGGCCGACCTCGGTGCCGACGTCATCAAGGTCGAACCACCCGCCGGCGACGATACGCGTCGCTGGGGTCCGCCCTTCGTACGTGATGCCGAAGGTGGCAACGCGGATGCGGCGTACTTCCACGCCTGCAACCGGGGGAGACGCTCGGTGCCTGCAGACCTGCGCACCCCGGCAGGTGTCGAGTTGGTACGTCGCCTGGTCACGGATGCCGATGTACTTGCCGAAAACTTCAAGGTTGGTGGCTTGGCCAGACATGGCCTCGAGCAGGCATCCCTAAAACCGCTGAATCCCAAGCTGGTGTATTGCCCCGTCACCGCCTTCGGACAGGACGGGCCCTATGCGCACCGCAGTGGCTACGATGCGATGATCCAGGCCATGGGTGGCATCATGAGCCTGACTGGTGAAGCCAAAGGCGCGCCGCAAAAGGTTGCAGTTGCCTTTGGCGATATTTTTGCAAGACTGTTTGGCGTGATCGGTATCCAGGCCGCACTTGCACGCGCGAGCGCTCTGGCGTAAGCCAACACGTGGATACTGCCCTGCTCGATTGCATGGTGTCCGCTCTTGCCAACCAGAACCTCAATTACCTGGTGTCAGGCGAAGTCCCCGAGCGACACGGCAACGCGCCTCCCAATATCGTGCCGTACCAAGTCTTTGCCGTCAGCGACGGACACATCACGCCCTGCATCGGCAACGATGGGCAGTTCCTCAAGCTGTGCGAGGTGCTGCGGCAGCGTTCGCTTGCCACCAATCCGCGATTCGTGGGCAACACAGCACGTGTCCAGCATCGCAACGAACTCGTGCCACGGCTCGAGGTAGCATTCGCTTCGCGTACCCACATCGAAATCCTGCGGCAATTGGAGCAGCACGGCATCCCGGCAGAACCACTCAACCGGCGGATGACGTGTTCAAAGATCCGAGGTCGTGCATCGCAAGTTGTTACTCGGCCTGGACGCGCCAAGCGCTCCCTGCGGACAGATCCCGGATATCCCCATGCCGATCATGTTCTCCAGCGCAAGCCTGTCGGCGACAGGGCCAGCTCCCCGGCTGGGCGAGCATGCCAGTGCAATCGGTGCCGCGGGAGAGGAAGCATGGTCTGGCAAACCAGGCAACCCGGCCAGCCCTGATCGCCGCAGCAGCAAATTAAAACAAGGCACGTTTCGGGTGGACGGATAGGAGACGACGTGCTGTTGCGCATTCCGTGGAACACTGACAAACCCTGATCATCGCTGCTACGCGATCAGGCCGCGTGGATACAGGCCCTGGCTGTCACTTGCACTGGCAAGGGCATCCACACACATCAAGAAGCACAATGCATCGTGTCTCCATGCCGGGATCTCCATGCACCGGATATGAAGAGGCCTGCGATGATGCAGGCCTCTTCTTGATCACCCATCGAGCCATGGCTTTCCGATCACGCTCCCCACCTACCAGCAACCTTCTTTTTCCGGCGTCTTCTTGCCGGCTTGGTCGATCGAGAGGGTGCCGCACTTGGAATCCTTCTGGTTGCTCAGGGGTACCGCGCGGATTTTGTAGCTGGATACATCCTTGCTGACGAACTCGACGTTGTAATACTTGTTGACGTCGTCCCCGCAAACCGTGGCCGGATCGGCTGGGTCGGCTTCGGCCTTGGTGGCAGTGGCGTCCACGTGGTCGTAGCTGAAGTGGGTCGTGTAATAGCGCTCCATGTACTGCGATGCCTGTTCCAGGCAACCTTTGGCGGCACCCCGCCGCGCCTTGACGTTGGCAAAGCCATAACTGGACATTGCAATCGCCGCCAGCAACGCGACGATGCCGACCACGATCATCAGTTCCAGGAGGGTGAAGCCCTTCACCTTGCGCCGACCGTGGCCGACGCAGGTGTCATGTGCAGCATGCTTGCAATGTTTTGACATGTCAGTCCCTCAGGATTTCGCGCCAGGAAATACGGCGCGGGCCAGCGCCCTGTGGATTGACCTGGATCTGGCCAATACTACCTGTCGAGCCACCCACGACCAGCAGGTCGTCGATGATCGTCGGCAGGGTCGGCATGCCCACGCCGAGATCAATGGATCCAACCGGCACTTCATCGGTGCCTGTACCGATCGTGTCGTCGTCGAAGCCACCGTTGCCACTGGTGTCGAAGTATGCTTCGGCCAGACTGGTACCACTGAATGCATCCAGCGCATTGATGTAGCCGCGTCCGCCCGCCTCGCAGGTCTCGCCGGTCGGCGGGATCATGCTGGCGGTAATCAGTACCGTGCCGCGGATGATCGGTCGGTTGATCAGCCTTTCGCCTTCGGCGGTACCCGGCGAGGGTGGCGTCAGCAGGTCGATGTACCAACCTTTCTTGCTGCCATCGAGATCGCCATGGGGCTCAAAGCCACGCAAGGTCTGGCTACCGTTGACCAGCGCGATGGTGCGCTTGTCCAGGTCGCCGTCGTCGGCCGAGGTGCGGCTGGTGATCACGGTGTCGTTGTCAATCAGGCCGTACATCGATTGCACGTCCATATTGGTGACATCACCGTTCTCCATGAACGAGCCCGTGCCGACAAACACCCAGCGCTTGCCCGTCGCCGGGTCCTTGGCCAGGCCCAGGCCCGCGGTGATCGGCTGACGCTTGTTGGATCCGTCCTTGGCGACAAACATCGGCGCACCACTGTTGGCTACCACCCATCCGGAACTGGTCGTGGCAGTCAGGTCAAACTTCCAAAGGTTGCCCTTCAGGTCGCCTGCATAGACGTAATCCACTTTGCCATCGGCATCGTTGTCCCAGCCACGCGGGGCGGACAACCCGTTGCCGCCGGTCGCCCCGGTATCCAGCTCCTTGATCACGGCACCTGTGGCGATGTTGATGATGAACAGCGCGGCTGTACCCGTGCTGCTGTTGACGCCATTGCTGGCGATGATGGCATTGGTGTCGTCGTTGAGTTTGACCACTAGCGGCTCACCCAGCACCTGGCCCATGTCGGTCGGAGCTGCCGAGCCCGTGTTGTCCCAGAGCACGTTGCTGTTACCAAAGCTACCAGGCGTCGTGACATCCAGGCCGAACAGACCCTTGCCACCGCGCCCGAGTGCACCCACCAGGTAATTGGTGCTTGGCGTCTGTGCCAGCGTGGAGACAACGATCGGGCCGTCCACGAACCACTTGTGGACATACTGCGGATCGCTGAACGATGCCAAGTCGGCCAGGTTGATCCCGCGTGGCACGTAACCGAAGCGCTCGGCACCCGTTGTCGCATTGAATGCATGCAGCATGCCGTCGTTGGCCCCGACGAACAGAGTCTGGCTGTCACGCACGTAAATCGGCGACGAGTTGGCGATATCGCCGAGCACGGTCTTGATGCGATCGCGCAGCGCGCCACCATTCTGCTTTTCCTTGGTCTGCACGCCCGCGATGTAGCTGGCGTTGTCCGGACCCGTTACGGGCGCAAGGCCACCAGTGCGCGCCAAAGCGGTCGTCTGGCCCGTCGTCGGGAACGCACTCCCTGCACTACCGTTGAAGGTCAGTATGTTGCGCGAGCCCGGGGCGGGAAAATGCTCCGATGCCAACCACGTCGCGGTTGACGCGACGCCACTGCCCGATGCGACCGGGTACGAGGCCAGCTCACCCGTCCACTTGCCCGAGACATAACTGGCCTGGTAAATCGCAGAATCGGTCTGGAACGAGGTGCTGTTTGCCGTGACATTGGAAGCCGAGCCATTGCGTTCGGCCACTGTTGCCAGTGCATCCACGAGTCCTTGGACGAACTTGGTGGGATCGGTGGCGGCGACGAAGCGACCATGGCCGTTGATCGCGGCATGCCAGAGGTCGTCGATGGTCTCGGGCTTGTCTGCCTTAGGCTCCGGCCAGTATTTGCTGCCGTTTTTGATCGAGACCAGGTCGGTGTCCGGATTCAGGGTGCCGGACTGTCCGATCGCCAGACCGAAGGTCGTCATGTGTTGCCAGAATGCCTTATCAGCGGTCGACGTTGGCACATTGTTGTCCAAGGTCCGCAAATCACGCTTCCAATAATAGTTGGCCACGTCAGCCAATGTGTTGCTGTAGGTATCCGAGTTGGAATTGCCGTTGTCGTCGGAATACGGCGCCTCCGCCGTGTAACGGTAGGTGGTCGTGCCGTCACTCGAGGTGTACAGCGTGCCGTTGCTCGCATCGGAATCGCCGACGGGATCACTGTAGTCGTTGTCGCTGTTCCAGTAGCCGTCCGTTGTCAGGATGGTGAAGGCTTGGCGGCAACTGATCTGGTCGCTGCCGCTTTCCGGACCCCACGGACCGGATGAACCGGATTTCTGGTAGTACTTGCCGGCGCGCTGCAACGCACCCTTCAGCGGGGTGCCATTGCTGGCGATGGCGTCATGCAGGTGGTCGAACCAGTCCGACCGGTTGCTGCCGGTGAACTTGCCGCTGTTGTTGCCAACGGGGATGTCATAGCTGTTCCGGTTCCAGATTGAGTCGTACCCCACGCGAAGGTTGCTGCCGATCTGGCCAAAGGCCTCGCTGGCCGCGCCCTTGGCCATCTTGCTGCGGGTGCGGTAATAGGAATACCAGATCGCGTAATTCTTGATCTCTTCGGTCTCGCTGCGGTTGGTGGGTGCGATACTGGGCGTGGCATAGGTGCAGTTCGTCCAAGTCGAATCGCAGCCCAGGCCGGAGGAACCGCTGGTGATGTAAGCATCCACGTCCACGTTGTTGACCGTGTTGTAGGCATACACGCCGATATACCAAGTGCCAGCCGAGGGACTGTTGAAGGTGCAAGTCTCATTGTTGCCATAGAGGTAAGGACGGCAGTCGTACTTGCTCAATGATGGATTGGCGCCGTAGCGCACGTAGAGGTCGGCGTCACCGCTGCCGTTTGCGATCTGCACCTTGAGCTGGCTGGCGCCCGCGGGGACGGTGACCGAGTAGTAATTCCAGTTATGGTAGGAGATGTCCTGGTTCTGCCAGGAATTGCTTGAGTTACTCCCGGGCTCGCTGCGCACCACGCGCAGACTGCCGCCCACCTTGCGGATCTGGTAGCGGTAGTACTGGCGGCTGTCGGACAGGTCGGTCGCACCGGATTGGGGCATGTAAAAGGTGCGCGTGTCGCTCGACAGGTCCTTGGAGCCGGTCAACTGGGTGTCGCTGCTGTAGGCGGCGGTATACGAGGTGCCACCGGTGTAGCGGCTGTTGTCAGCCTTGAGCCAGGGCTTGTAGGTCGTGTTCGGGTTGTAATACAGGGTGTTGCGCGTGTAGGCCTCGAGCTGAATCTGCTCTGGGCTTGTACTGGGCACTTCACTGGAGGAATTGGCGCCCGGCATGAAGTCGTAACCCATCGATCCGGAATCATCCAGGACGAACATCACGTTGGGCGGTGGATAGGCCGAACCGGTCTGCAGGGGATTGTCGGGAAACACGACGGCCGCATTGACCGGCAGCGCCAGCAGCGTCGCCAGGCAGGCGAGCGCCAAGTGCATGCAACGCCTGCCGATGCGGCGTGTCGTTGTCTCACGGATCCGGCGGGCCGGGATGTTGCAGGTCTGGATCTTCATTTCAGGCTCCAATGGCCTTGCGTGCCATCACGGCACCGCGTAATTGGTTTGCAGGGTGACGTCCGAGCGACCGGCGGCCTGGCTGCGAACGGTGATCCGGTAGCGGTTTTCGAGTTCGGTACAGCTTGTCTCGGAAACGTCGCCACTGGTCGTGCAACCGGGGCTGTTGAATTTGCCCATCCACTCGACCAGGTAACGTGGCTTGGCGGTCAGGCCCTCCTCTGGGAGGACGGTCGTGACTTCCTTCGAGTTGGCCGCCCAGAAGGTGTCATCCAGCCAGCGGGTAGCAAACGGTGCCACCGGCGTGGCGCAAACGCCGTTGCTGCAGCCCGAGGCGGGGGTCGGCCTGCCTTGGGCCACGGATTCGGCCTCACGCAAGGCGCCCTCGGCCGCCTGGAAGCTCAGGCTGCGATCGTACTGGCTGGCACTCATGTGTTCCTGCATCAGGGTGCCGCGCACGGCCACCAACCCCAAGAGGGTCATGACCACCAGCAGGATCAACACGACCGCCAACGCAACGCCTTGCTGGCGACCCTTGGCAGTTGGCGTGACGCCCCGTGGGCACCGGCCCTGGAGTCTGCTCTGGTGGTTCATAGCGCGCGGCTCCTCAGGGCGACCACGTTGGTGAACGTGCGGTCCAGTTTGTTGCTCTCGCTGTCGATCCTGTCGCGTCCAACATAAGTCAGCTGGACCTTGATCGCGACCACGTTGTCGAAACTCGCCGGAGTCTTGGTATACGCCGCGCTACCGGGCAGCAGGTACTCGATGTCCATGTCGGTCACGTTCGGGACGATCTCCGCCGGCGTTGGCGCGGCGGTGGCCCCCTGGACCAGGGTGGCGCGGTAAAGCGATGTGAGGGCATTGCCATACTGGTCCGTGCGACCGTTGTAGCCGACGTACCAACGGGTGGGGCGCAGCTTGGCAATCATTGTGTTGACGTCGTAGACCACGTCGAAGTTGCCGACGGTATTGCCCGGCGTACCGCTGGCGGCGTGCGCGATCTTGTTGGCCGTGACCGACGTCGCCTGGAAGACCGTTGCCTGGTCATAGTCGCAGGCCATCACGATGTCATTGGTGGCTATCGTCACTGCGGCATTGGCCGGTGCCGTGGTGACATCAAGTGGCACAGCGGTACCGGTCTGTTTGACGTTGACCACCTGGCCGGTGGGTACCGCGGACCAAGAGTCGATGGCCGCAGTGCCGTCGACCCGTTTGCGGGCCGCGGTGCCAAAGCCATCGTCAGGGAACGGCTCGGCCGCCGCGTAACCGATCAGCCCCGTCGCTGTTCCATTGCCCCACTTGCTCCACCATGCCGTGGTCGCGCCGAGCTGATTCTTGATGGTGAGTTCGTTGCTGCACGGATTGCCGCCCGCCTCGCGCAGGTCGCGCGACATCAGCTCGAAGGCGGTCCGCGAGGCTTCCTGGATGCGGTCCAGGTTTTCGGACGCGACGTAGGTCTGGCGGTTGGTCAGGAACAGCGCCAATGCAGCGCCGCTGACCACCAGGCCAAGCACCAGCGCCACCATCAGTTCGACCAGGGTGACGCCGCGTTGGCGTGCGGGCAGCGCCGCGCGCGATGGGATGCGATGGAGGATGGTCACGGTCACAGTCCTGTAAATGTCGTAATCTCTGGTGGCTCCACGTCCCCGTTTGTTCCACGGGAGTCGTCCCAGGTCACGGTGATCTTGCAGATCCGGTTACCCCCGGTCGTGCAGTCGATCTCCCCACAGGTGGAGTCACTGTCACCCAACGTCGCACGCAAGCTCTTGATCCAGTCACGCTGGTCATTGGTAATCAGGGTACCCCCAGCTGGCGCCACGCACGTCTTGGGAATGTCATATCCCCCGGTCCGGGCCGCATCGACGTTGGCACGCATGCGATCGAGCATGCTGTAGGTCAGCGTCACGGCCTGGCTGCGCTCAAGCGAGCTTTGCCCGTTGCGCAAGGCGGTGGCCTGGAGCGCGGCGATGCCGAGCATGCCGAAGGCGAGGATCGCCACCGCGACCAGGACTTCGATCAGGCCGACGCCGGTAGCATTGCGCGGGCCTGCCGACATCATGCGGTGGAGCATGGCTTGGGATTGCATGGGCGTGTTCGTCTTCATAATGTTTGTGGCGCGTTAGTTGCCGGGAACCTTGCAAATGCCGGCGACCTTCTCGGAGCTGATCGAAACCCGGCTACCCGCACCAATGCCGACGTGGCGCACGTTCTTCGCCACGTGGGTGGTCTCGATGCACAAGTCGATCGTGCCGTCCAACAGGGCGCCTGCGGCGGTGCGGGCGAAGCCGTCGGAGCGGAAGATGACCTTGCCAGCGACGTTGGAACTATCGTGGACCTCGACCTTGTCGGCGACACTGGCTGTGCGCAGCAGGGTGTCCGTGGCACTGTTATAGCTGCCATTCTTATTGACATCGAGGAACGTGATCCAGCCATTGACGTCGGCGGTACTGCATGTCGGTGTGGCGGACTTGGCGTCGGAGCTGAGACAGACCATGGCACGTGCATTGCGGCGGACAGCCTCAATGCGTGCGGTTTGGATCGACGCCATCAACTCGTTGGAAGCACCGGCCAGGCGATTGTTGTTGATTGTCGACTCGAAGCTGGGCAGGGCGATGGCCAGCAGCAGGGCCATCACCACGACCACGACCATCAGCTCCAGGAGCGTGAAGCCGACTTCGTTGCTGCCATCGCGGCGTTGACCGGTTGTTTCCGAAATTCGCATGCTTGGCGATATCCCTATTGGTCGTTTGGCCTGCATTGCCGGCATAGATTGCCCTGCCGGTCCATGTATTTGGCCCCGATGACACCATCGGCTACTGAGGGGCCAGGGGCAAGCTGCGCCGGATGAGCGGCAGTGATGGCGCGATAGGCGTGCCGAGTGGGTGTGAATTCCAGGTCCGATTGGCCCTGAAGTGCGGGCGATGGTGCATTTGGGTGCGTTCCAGGCATCCTGCCCTGATCACAAGGCCTGCGCCCATACCCATCGTCACCCTAGGCCCCGCGAAGGAATTGTTTGCTGACTGCAGGAGGGGCTTCAGCCGCGAGCTTTTGATCCTGCTCAGGCTGTCCCCTTGGGTCTGCCCGCTCTGGTAGGAGCGACGTCGGTCGCGGTTGATTTGGGGAAGCCTGGCCGCGACTGACATCACCCCTGCAAAACGCCAAGGCGTGCGCTTCTACAAGCGTCTTGCCAATGCAGGATCAAAAGCTCGCGGCTGAAGCCGCTCCTACGGTGAAGCAGGGGCGTGGGAGATTTCATGTGCCCCGCGTGCGGATCAAATCCCCGGCCGTCAGGCCACGATCTGGTAGCAGGGCCGGTATTCGCCGGCGATCTTCATCCGGCGCTGCTGGACGAAGCCGCGCAGCAATCCGTCGAGCGCCTGCATGATGTCGGCGTCTCCGTTGATCTTGTAAGGGCCCTGCTCTTCGACCCGCTTCATGCCCTCTTCCTTGACGTTGCCCGCGACGATGCCGGAGAAAGCCCGACGCAGGTCGGCAGCGAGCTCGGAGGGTTTGCGGCCGTGATGCAGGTCGAGCGCGGCCATTGCCTCGTGGCTGGGGACGAAGGGTTGCTGGTAGGCCAGTGGCACGTCCAGCGACCAGTTGAAGAAGAACGAATCCTTCTGGTCGAGACGAAACTCGCGTACCCGCTCGATCCCGGACGCCATGCTGCGGGCAACCTTGGCGTGGTCGCCGGTGACGATCTTGTAGCGCGAGGTCGCTTCTTCGCCCAGTGTCAGGCGGATGAACTGGTCGATCTGCTCGAAGTACGGCGCAGCCGACGGTGGGCCGGCAAGGATGAGGGGGAACGGGACGTCCTTGTTCTCTTCGCGCAGCAGGATGCCCAGCAGGTAGAGGATCTCCTCGCAGGTACCGACGCCACCCGGAAACACCACGATGCCATGACCCATGCGCACGAAGGCTTCGAGCCGCTTTTCGATGTCCGGCATGATCACCAGGTGGTTGACGATCGGGTTGGGCGACTCGGCGGCGATGATGCCCGGTTCGGTGATGCCGATGTAACGTGCCGTGACATGCCGTTGCTTGGCATGGGCGATGGTGGCGCCCTTCATTGGCCCTTTCATTGCACCCGGGCCGCAGCCGGTGCAGATGTCCATGCCGCGCAGGCCGAGCTCGTAGCCGACGTGCTTGGTGTATTCGTATTCCTCGCGGTCAATCGAGTGGCCACCCCAGCACACCACCAGGTTGGGGTCGCGCGGATGCAGGACACGGGCATTGCGCAGCAGGCGAAAGACGGCGTCGGTGATGCCTTTTGAGCTGTCGAGTTCGTCGGCGTATTCGGGCGCAAGCTCCACCGAGGCATAGACCAGGTCGCGCACGACGGCCGACAACAGGTCGGCGACACCGGTGATGATCTTGCCATCGACAAACGCCATGGCGGGTGCATTGCTCAGGTCCAGGCGCAAGCCGCGATCGTGCTGCAGCACCTCGATATCGAAATCCGGATACAGCTCGCGCGCTGCACGGGGGTCGTCAGAGGTGCTGCCCGTGGTCAGCACTGCGAGTGCACAACGGCGCAGCAGCTCGTGCATGCCACCCACGGAGGCATCGCGCAGGCCGGCGACCTCTTGACGCGATAGCACGTCCAGGCCGGCCCTGGGGTAGATGCGGGCGTTGACGGTGCGCAGTTTGGGCGCGTGCGAGTCCACGGGGGTGGTGTCGTTCATTCAATAAAACTCCAGGTAGCCGGCGACTTTAGCCGAGCGTGGGTGCGGTTGCACGTGGTCGAAGCGGACTGGCCGGACTGGAACCACAGCGCGGCCCGTTGCGCCGGAGCAGCCCCCTCTTCCTTGACTGTCGTCCTGAGCGCAGTGAACGAGCTGCTTTGTTGCGCTTGTCAGATCGAAATACAGCAGCGGATCCTTCGCCACGCTCAGGATGACAAATTTGGCGGCATGCGAGTCATCCATGGACATGGGTCCGGCCCGCGCCAGCCGGTAATGGCAATCCGACCAGGCGTGGGTTGCCGTGATGCCACCAGGCCATTTCGCCAGCCGACGAGAAACGCAAACGGCCGGGTTTCCCCGGCCGTTTGTTCCGTGCTTGTTGCGTTGGATCAGAACGTATAACGCAGCGTCATCAAGAGCGACCAGCGCGAGACCACGCGGGTCGGGTTGCGACCGGCGTCGTAAGGCACCAGGTCCGGCGAGCCGTAATTGCCGTTTCTGTCCGTCGGCAGGCGATAGATGTACTTGCCGTCCGCGGTCACGCCACTGTAGTCGGTGAGCACGCGGGTATTGAAGTCGCCCGGGCGGTTGGTGATACCCCAATCGCTGTTGAGCATGTTGAGGAAGTTGTAGACATCCAGGCGGACGATGGCCTTGTTGCCCTTGAACAAGCCCGGCAGCTCCTGCTGGATACCCAGGTCGAGCTGGTTGACCCACGGCGAACGTACATCGTTTCGACCAGCGATCTCACCACGATGCGAGTTGAGGTACTTGTCGTTGGAAATGTAGTCCTGGAACTGCTGGATCAGGTCCGGGCTGGCCGAGCCGTAGCTGACGATCGGATCGTTGATCAACGGGATGTAGGCAGGATCCTCGTAGGTCACGTTGTCGCCGTTGACGTCGCCGGCAAAAATCCAGCTGTACGGCAGGCCGCTGTGGCCGTTGTAGAAAGCCGAGACGCTGGTCTTGTAGTCGCCGAAGAACGCATGCTGCCAAGTCAGCGATGCCTTGAGGGACTTGGCGATTTCGCGGTCGGCAGTCGCGGCTTCTTCGCTGTTCGGGTTGGTACGCACGATGTACTTGTAGCCCGAGAATGCCTGCGAGCTGTTGCCCGGGTTGACCTCGGTGGTATCGGCGAAATTGAGGCTCACGTTGCCGTACCAGGTCTCGGAGAACGGCTTGGTCAACGACAGCGTCAAACTGGTGGAATGGCCGTTGTTGGTGTTGCCCAGTTGTGTCGACTGGTAGTCGAAATTGCGATCGCGGTAGTAGTTGGCATCGCTGCTATGGCGGTAGTCGTCCTCACCCGGCGTCTTCCAGAACTGCAAGCGACCATCGGGCAGCAGCGCCAGGGTCCCGTCGGGATTACGCGTGGGCTCGCCCAGGTTGATGCCCTGGTAGAAGATCGCGTCGTGCGGGGCGATGTATTGCAGCTCGACCGACCCGACCAGGCCCATCCACGGCAGTTCGCGATCAAAGGCCAGCGAGGACTTCCACACCGTCGGCAGGTGGAAGTCCGCCGACAGCGTGTCGATCGGGCCAGCCGTGCCGCCACTGGACGGCAGGTTCTGATTGTACGGATCCGCACTGAACGGCGCATCGGACGGATCGTAAGACTCATACGACAGCACGGTGATGCCGTTGTTCTGGTACGGATTGGTCATCCAGACGGTCGGCGGGAAGGTCTGGAACAAGCCGATGCCACCGCGCAATTGCGTCTTGCGCTCAAAGCCAAAGTCATAGTTGAACGAGAAACGCGGCTCGACGACCTTGTCGCTTGAATCCAGCGAACGATTGTTGGGATAGCCAAACGCATTTTCGAACGCCGCGTTGTAGATCGGCTTGTGATCGGCATGCGGGATGTCGACGCGGAGGCCGTACTGCACCGACAGCCGATCGTTGACCTGCCAGGTGTCCTGCAGGAACGGGCTGATCTGGCTGTAGACCCACTTCGCGGCGACGTCGTCGATGGTCAGTCCGGTGCCTGGCTGGTACAGGAAGAACGAGTCATAGTCGCCGGCGGCAAAGTCGGCAATGCTGTTGAAGGTGTAGTTGCCGAACTGGGTCCGGCCAAACAGGTTGTAGATGTCGGTGCGCTCGTAGGCGACGCCACCCTTGATTTCGTGGTTGCCAAGATAGTAGGTGCCGGCGAAGAAGGCTGAAAGCTTCTTGGTATCGATCACGTTGTAGTGGCGGTACTGGTCCTTGCCCAGGTTGACAGCCGCGCCGCCGTTCGATTTGTCGGCATACACCCTGACCTGTGGCTGGTCGACCGGGTTGCCGGCATCCTGGTGGAAGTTCTGGAAGCTGATCTTGGCTTCGGTCGAGAAGTTGTCGCTCCAATCGCTGAACAACTGCAACGCGCTGTTCTCGGTGAGGCTGCTGATGGTGTACCAGTTGCTGGTCAAGCCGATCGTGCTGAAGCCATTGCCATTGACGATCGGCTGGGTCTCCTTGGTACGCTGGTAGGTGAAGCTCAAGCGCTGGGAGTCGTTGATGTTCCAGTCGATCTTGGCCAGGTAGCGGCGGTCGTCGAGGTCAGTGGTGCCGGAGCCGTAGTTGCCGGGCTTCAGGCCAACGGCGCTCGCGGTATCAATGATCTTCTGCAGGTCGCCCGGGGACACCTTGTTGGAAGTCGAGGGGCCATTGCCCAGCGACGGATCAAGGCCATCGGACGTGGAGCCGATGCCTGTCGTCGTCTGGCGCTCGGCGGACAGGAAGAAGAACAACTTGTCCTTGATGAGCGGTCCACCCAGGGTGATCCCGCCGGTCCAGTCGCGACCGTATCCGGTGTACTCGTCTCCATCGAGTTTGCCAACCATGCTGCCGGCATTGCGGAACGCGTAGTAAGCCGACCCGTGGAAACTGTTGGTGCCCGATTTGGTGACCGCGTTGATGTCCGCACCGACGGTGTCGGAGGAGACGTCGAAATTGGTCGTCGACAGGTTGTATTCGGCGATGGTGTCGACGGAGATCGGCGAACCCTGGTACGGCAGGCCATTGGCATTGAGGCCAAACGGGTCACCCTGCGAAATGCCATCGACGGCGATGTTGTTGTAACGGTTGGGCATGCCGCTGGCGGAAATGGAACCGTCGCCCTGGTCGGTCACCTGGATACGGGGATCCAGGCGCGCGATGTCGTCGATCGCACGGTTGCCCTGCGGCGTGGTCTCCAGCTGCTGCTGGGTGACCAGCGTGCCAAGGCCCTTGTTGTCGGACTGGAAGATATCCACACCCGCAGTGCCGACGACCTGGACGGTTCCCAGCGAGGTCTGGTTGTTACCCAGCGCAGCGTCGACTTCAGTGACCTTGTTCAAACCCAGGTACAGGCCTTCCTGGTTGGAAGTGCCGGTGCCGGCCTTGTCGATCGTGACCTTGTACGGACCACCCACGCGCAGGCCACGCGCGACATAGTTGCCGTTGGCGTCGGTGACGGCGCGGCTGACGGTGCCCGAGTCGACGTGGGTGATGATCACCTGGGCGCCTGCAACCGGCTGGCCGTCTGCACTGGTGACATGGCCACCGATGCCAGCGGACGTGGTCTGTGCGAACACGGGGGCGGCGGCGAGTGCCGCGATCAGGGCGATCGACAGTTTGGACAGCCGGGCGCGGTTGCAATGGGTCATCTGGTCTACCTCAACGATGCAGGATTAGTGGCGGGATTTTGTGTGGACGGACAGTCGCACGCAGTTACGGGCGGCTTGTCTTTCATGACAGCTGGAACAATGGTTTGGAACAGTGATTGGCATCAGTGATCGGGATCGGCACCCCACCCTGCGCAAGCGCATGGATTCACGAGATATTAACATGCTATCCGAGGCGGATGACAGATTGAAGTCGCCTTGCCGAGGTGGCGCGCGGGGCCATATAGCGCTGTTCTGCGAGGGGCACGGACAACGCCCCATCGCGGAAAAGCTGGAATCCATTCAAAACAGCAACTTGGCTTTTGAGCTTCGCAAAAAAGGTGAAATTGCCGCTTGTAGGCAGGACCCGGTACGCCAGGCCAATCGGGCCACGCCCCGCCGACGGCCGCCAGGGGCAGTGGGGCAGGGGAGCGTTCTCTTTTTCCACTGACTGCCCGCCAGAGCCGAGGCTGTACATCCTGCTCTTCATTCGAACGCTGTGTCAGCGTGCCCTTGACGGGACTGCGGCTCAAGGTGCGTGCGCAAGCTGCAGGTAGGCCGTGATGCCGTCCAGCAGCATCTGCACGGAAATCGCTGCGATCACCATGCCCATCAATCGCTCGACCGCGATCAGTACGCGCTGGCCGAGCCACTTGTAGAGGTAGGTCGCGGAAAACAGGATCGTCGCCGTCGCCGCCCAGGCAATCAGCAGGGCCAGGCTCCAGGCGCCCATTCGGTCGGGTTCCTGGCTGCCCATCAGCATCACCGCGGCCATGCCCGAGGGGCCAGCCACCATCGGGATTGCCATCGGCACGATGAAGGGTTCGCCGTCAGGCAGTTCGCCCATCAAGCCTTCGGGTGGGGGGAAGATCATGCGGATGCCGATGATGAACAACACGATGCCGCCAGCGATGGACACCGATTCCTGTCGCAGGTGCATGAGCTCCAATGCGTAGCGACCGCCCCAGAGAAACATCAGCAATACGCCCAGCGCGATGAGGAGTTCACGCGCTACCACCAGGCGCTGGCGCTGCGCAGGCATGCCACGCAACAGGCTGAGGAACACCGGGATGTTGCCCAGCGGATCCAGGATCAAAAACAGCAACAAGGCGGCGGACGCGATGGTCATGGCGGTGTGGTCATGGTTGCCCGTGGGTCATCGATGCCGTTGCACACGTAACTTACGCCTGCATCCATTGTCATCGTGAGCGCAGCGACGGATCTGTTGCCACCTTGGCCAATGCGGTACAGCAGATCCTTCGCTGCGCTCAGGATGACAAGTCTGATGGTCGTGCGAGTCACTCGGCCAGCCTCTGGACCTGCCCGCGATAGGCGGCACCGGCCGGCGACAACAGCTCGACGCAGGCGTCGGCATAAGCCGCTGGATCGCGCGCGCCATTGTCTTCCTCGGCCAGGTACGCGCGCCCACGCAATGCGGTGCGCATCGGCCCAGGCTGCAGGCCGCTGATCCGGACACCTTGGTCGCCCTGCTCTGCCTGCAACATCGCAATCATCGCGGCCAGGCCATGTTGGGCGATGCCGTACCCTCCCCAGTAGGCTTGGCCCGCCCGCTGCAGGTCGTCGATTGCAAACACGACCGACGCAGTATCGACACGCGACAACAACGGCAGGCAGGCCTGCGTGAGCCACCACTTTGCAGTCAGGCCGATATGCAATGCACGCGCGAAGTCCGCGGGGTCGGTATGCAGCAGTGGAGTCAGGCCCTTGAACTCGGCAGCGCAATGCAGCAGTCCGTCAAGGTGGCCAAGCTCCGACTCGATGCGCGTTGCCATCTCGGCGTAGTCGTCGGGCGAGGCACCCTCCAGGTCCAGCGGATACAGCAGCGCCTCACCACCTTCGGCGGCGATGGCATCGTGCAGCCGGTTCAACTTGGGCACGCGACGACCGAGCAACACGACGGTCGCACCCGCACGCGCGCACGCCGAAGATGCAGCGCTGCCAAGGCCGCCGTGGGCCCCGACGACCAGCACGACACGGCCATCCAGCGCGCGGTCGTCCGGTGCGCGCATAGCGTGGGCTCCGGACCCGCCGCGCTGCGACCCGGCATCGGCCACCACCGCGCTCACGCCTTCTGCGCCTCCACCAGCATCCGCGCCAACTCACCGGACTCGTAGAGTTCAAGGGTAATGTCGCAACCGCCGATCAGCTCGCCGTTGATGAATAGTTGCGGGAACGTCGGCCAGTTGGAATAGCGCGGCAGGTTGGCACGTATTTCGGGTTCTTCCAGCACGTTGACGCTGTGCAATTCCGTGGCCCCGGCTGCTTTGATCGCCTGCACGGTACGGCTGGAAAAACCGCACATCGGAAACTGGGGCGTACCTTTCATGAACAATACGACGGGGTGGCCTTCGACTTCGGCCTGGATGCGTTGCGACACCTGCATGGTGGTCTCCTGCATTGCGCCGCTGGCGGACGTTGACGGTCCGACAACAGGACGGGGGGGTAGAATCCCCATTGTAAGCCTTCAACGGGTCGGCTCGCCCCCGGCGAGACCGTCCTCGCCCTCCCCCTGGCCTCACAGGCCTGCCCCTACAGGAGTTCCCCAATGGCTATCGAACTGCCTCCCCTGCCCTTCGAACGCACCGCGCTGGAGCCGCACATCTCGTCAGAGACGCTCGACTACCACTACGGCAAGCACCACAAGGCCTACGTCGACAATCTCAACAAGATGATCGCCGGCACCGAGTTTGCCGACATGGCACTGGAAGACATCATCCGCAAGGCCCAGGGCGGGATGTTCAACAACGCCGCCCAGGTCTGGAACCACACCTTTTACTGGAACTGCCTGGCGCCCAAGGCCGGCGGCGAGCCCTCGGGCAAGCTGGCCGATGCCATCGCCAAGGCATTTGGCGATTTTTCCAAGTTCAAGGAACAGTTCAGCGACACCGCGGCCAAGACGTTCGGTTCGGGCTGGGCCTGGCTGGTGCAGCGCCCGGACGGCTCGTTGGCGCTGGCCAGCACACCCAATGCTGCCACGCCGCTGACCGGCGACGACACGCCACTGATGACCTGCGACGTCTGGGAGCATGCGTACTACATCGATTACCGCAATGCGCGGCCGAAGTACATCGAGGCGTTCTGGAACCTGGTCAACTGGGAGTTCGTGGCGTCGAACCTGAAGTAGCCTGGTACATCACCACCCACCGTTTGACTAAATTGCTTGACGAAATGGCCGGGGCAACCCGGCCGTTTTTTTGCGCATCGTCTGTGCGAGAGGTGATGCAAGTCGATGCATATCGATCGTTGCGTACACTGTCATCCTGAGCGCAGCGAAGGATCTGTTGTGCTCTTGTCTGTTCCAGGAACCGCTCCGGCCGCTAGGCCTTGCCTAGTGGAAAAGCTCGCGGCTGAAGCCGCTCCTACAAGAGCAGAGCCACTGCGTAGCCCGTGTAAGCGAAGCGCACCCGGGGCGCATGATCATCCCGGTTGCGCTTCGCTTACCCGGGCTACGGCAGCAGACGCTGGATGACCGGCTCGACCTGAGCGGTGCGATCAAGTGCCGCACCTACCCGCCGCAAGACGTCGACCAACTCGGTCGTTGTCGGCGCGCGCAGCGTCGCGTGCCCGACCTTGCGGCCTGGACGCGACGTCTTGCCGTAATCGTGCCAATGGCCGCCCGACTCGCGCAGCACGGCAGTTGCATCCGGCATTTCGCCGATCCAGTTGAGCATGCAGGCCTCGCCGACCATGCGGGTATCGCCCAACGGCAGCCCGAGCACCGCACGCAGGTGGTTCTCGAACTGGCTGGTCTCGCTGCCTTCGATGGTCCAGTGCCCGGAGTTGTGTACGCGCGGGGCCATCTCGTTGGCCAGCAGCTTGCCGTCATGGCAGAACAACTCCAGTGCGAACACACCAACGTAATCGAGCGCCTGCGCAAGTTTGCGCGCATGCGAGACCGCGGTTTCAACAAGTCCTGCATCGACATCAGCCGACGCAAGGCTGGCCGACAATACGCCATCCACATGCCAGTTTTCAGTCAGTGGCCAGGTGCGGAACTCGCCATCGCGCCCACGCACTGCGACGACCGACATTTCGCGCTCGAATGGCACGAATGCCTCCAGGATCAGCCCGACGGTCTGCGCCTGTGCACCGAGTGCATCCCACGCCGCATCGACATCCGCCGGCTGCTTGATGCGGAACTGGCCCTTGCCGTCGTACCCCAGGCGACGGGTCTTGACGATGCACGGGATGCCGATCGCGGCAACTGCCGCATCCAGCGCGGCGCGTGAATCGACATCGGCAAACGGCGGTACCGGGATATCCAGTTCACCGAACAGCGTTTTCTCGGCCAGGCGATCCTGGGCCAGGCCCAGCGCGCGGGGATTGGGAAAGACACCGATGCGCTCGGCCAGCCATTGCGCCGACGCTGCAGGGACGTTTTCAAAGTCAAAGGTGGCCACGTCCACGCGCGATGCAAATTGCGCCAGTGCCGCGTCGTCGCGGTAATCGCCGGCGATGATCGGGGCAAACTGCCCGGCACAAGGATCAGTAGACGTATCCATCACCAAGAAACGCAACCCCAGCGGCGCGCCCGAGAGTGCGAGCATGCGGGCGAGTTGCCCGCCACCCAGGATGCCAACGGTCGTCATTTGGTTGCGCTCACTGGCATATCGCCACCCCAGCGGTCATTTGCGCGGATCGTCATTGGCGGCGACCTCTGCGGTCTGCTGTTCACGAAACGCGGCAAGAGACATGGCGATATCCGGATGGTCGGCCGCCAGCAAGGCGGCAGCGAACAGCGCCGCATTGGCGGCACCGGCATTGCCGATCGCGAAGGTTGCCACCGGGATCCCGGCCGGCATCTGCACGATCGAGAGCAGCGAATCCATCCCGTTGAGCGCCTTGCTCTGCACCGGTACGCCCAGCACCGGCACGATGGACTTGGATGCCAACATGCCCGGCAGGTGCGCGGCGCCACCGGCGCCGGCGATGATCGCGCGCAGGCCGCGCGACTGTGCGTTGGCGGCGTAATCAAACAGCACGTCGGGGGTGCGGTGTGCGGAGACGACACGCACCTCGTGCGGCACGCCGAGAGCTTCCAGCCTGTCGGCGGCATGCTGCATGGTGTCCCAGTCCGAGCGCGATCCCATGACGATGCCAACGAGTGGCATCGCAGCTGCAGTGCTACTGCCCGTCGTGTCGCTGCTCGTCGCGTTGCTGGTCGTGGTCATGGCGGCTCCGGCGCGATGCGCCTGCTGCAGGATGGATGTGCGAGGACGATGCTGTAAACCAAGTATTCTACCGATCTGTACCCCACCAGGCACCCCGCCATGGATCGCAAGCTGCTAGACATCCTCGCCTGCCCCGCCACGCGCCAGTCGCTGGCGCTGCTTGAACGCCGCGGGCTGGACGCGCTCAACCAGGCCATCGCCGGCGGCGGCGTACACCGCGTCGACGACACCGCGCAAGCCGACGCCCTGGGCGAGGCGCTGGTCACGCGCGACCGCAAACTGGTCTACCGCATCGACGACGGCATCCCGGTGCTGCTGGTCGAGGAAGGCATCGCCACCGGCCAGGTCGCGGATTTTCCGTCGGCATGAGCACTCCTGCATGAGCATGGAATTAACGCCACCTTCGGCTGCCGACATCGCCGACGACGTTGCCCGCGCACTGGTCGAGGACCTGGGCGATGGCGACGTCACCGCCGCGCTGCTGCCTGACAGCGATGACATCGCGTATCTGTTGTGCAAGCAGGATGCGGTGATCTGTGGCCGACCATGGTTCGACGCCTGCCATCGCACGCTCGATCCAGACGTGCGCATCGACTGGCGTGTCACCGAGGGTGACCGCGTCGTCGCCGGCAACGTGCTGGCTACGTTGGCCGGTCGCAGCCGCGCCCTGGTCAGTGCCGAGCGCACCGCGCTCAACTTCCTGCAGACATTGAGCGGGACCGCGACCACGACTGCCGCGCATGTCGAGGCCGTGCGAGGCACCGGCACCCGTATCCTGGATACCCGCAAGACGCTGCCCGGGCTGCGCCTGGCGCAGAAATACGCCGTGCGTGCCGGTGGTGGCGACAACCATCGGATGGGGTTGTACGACGCGGTGATGGTGAAGGAAAACCATGTCCGCGCCAGCGGCTCGGTCACCGCTGCAATTGAAGCGGCACGTGCTGCACAACCCAGGTTGCCGCTGATCGTCGAGGTCGAGACGCTGGACCAGTTGCGCGAAGCGTTGGTGGCGGGCTGCACACGCATCCTGATCGACGACTTCGAGCCCGCGACCCGGCGCGAAGCCGTGCGGATCGCCAGCAGCGAGCCGTTCAACCGCAGTATCCCGCTCGAGGTCTCCGGTGGCGTCGACCTGGCCGGATTGCGGGCGATCGCTGAAGACGGCGTGGATTGCATCTCGATCGGGGCTCTGACCAAACACGTGCACGCGATCGACCTGTCGATGAAGCTTGGTCCACCGCCTGGCTGATTCCGGTGAGCGTACAGGGGAGGGCATGCCCATGCGGACGTGCTCGATCAGGCAACGGTGCTCGATCAGGCAACTGCGCTCGACGAGCAGGCTCAGCCCAGCGCACCCAGTCCCCAGGCTGCGACCGCGACCACGGCAATGATCGCAAGGCCGGCCCACAGCCAGGTATGCGCGGGCCGGTGCTGCCCGGCATCGGCGGGCTCGATCTCCAACCCCTGCCCCGGCATGGCCACCTGGAATCGCAACACGTCGAACCCGACTTCGTCGCCGGGCTTGGCCAGTCCGCGCTGGACACGTCGCCCATTGATGAAACTGCCATTGGTCGACCCCAGGTCTTCCAGCTGGATGCCTGCGTCGGTAGGTATCAGGCGCACGTGCTTGCGCGACAAGCCGGTCTCGCGCAGTCGCAGGCCACATTCCTTGGCACGTCCAACCACCACTGGTCCGCCCACCGGATAACTGCGTCCCTTGCCTTCGCCCGACATCCCGCGCAACACATACCGGGGCAAAGCCCGACGTACCGAAGTCGCACCGGGATCGTCATTGGCCGGTTCCGGAAGCGGGCCGACCGGTCGACTGCCGGGGGCCGCGGTATCCAGCGCAGCCAGGCGTGCGAGGACGCTGTCGAAGTTGACGCTGTCACCGGGCCGCAGGGCGATCAAGCCATCGACTTGACGGCCATTGACCTGCAACGGTGCACCCTTGGGCACGTGCAGCATCACGCCGTGGTCGTTGACATGCAATTCGCAGTGCTGGGGCAGCACGCCCGGCTGGTCCAGTACAACCGTCGCTGCCGGATCCGAGCCGATCCGGTTGATCCCCTGACCGAGCAGGACCTGTGCGTGTTCACCGCCGGGGAATACGAGTTTCATGGGCAGGCCAGCTTGGTGCAAAGATAGGCGTCAGGGTGCGGGCCAGGATGTGAAGCCAGTGCCAATGCCCACGCATGCGCCATTGTATTGCAGCAATGGCTCTGTTGAGCGGCGCCTGGCGAACTCATTGGCGCTTGCCCAATCCAGCGCGAAGCCCCACATTTGGACCATGTCCAGTTTGTTGTTGACGATGATCTGCGTGGCGGTGGTGTTCGCGTACTGGAGCGCTGCCCGTGGCGCCGCCGAGCGCGCCGAAGAAGTCGGCCGCGATGCCTGCCGGGCCGCCAACGTGCAATGGCTTGACCAGACCGTGCATGCCAACGGGATTCGGCTGCGACGTGGCGCCAATGGCTGGCTGGGTTTCGAGCGCAGCTTCCGCTTCGAGTATTCCCAGGAAGGCAGCGATCGCCATGTCGGACGGCTGGTGTTGCGAGGCAACCGACTGATCGCGTTCAGCGGGCCGAGCCGGCCTGACGCGACGACTGTCGTTCATTGAGTCGACGCGAGCCTGTCCCGGGGGGATGCCACCGACAGTGTCATCCTCAGCGCAGCGAAGGATCTGCGTGGCTTTCAAAAGGTCACGCCAGGCCAGCAGCAGATCCTTCACCAAGCTCAGGATTCCAGCGGCCGTTGCGCAATGGCGTCACTGCGCAATTGGCCCATCGCGCAGGGGATTACTTCACCAGTCGCAGGTGCGCACCGCGCTTGGGAGCAGGCCCTGCGTCGTTGTCCTGGTCGGGCGGGCCGTCAGGCTGGTCATCACCGGGACCCGAGTCATCGGGGCCTGCATCGTCCGGACCTGCGCCGCCATCATCGGGCAATGCCATGCCCTGCCCGGTTTCGCGTGCGTAGATCGCCATGATGGCGCCGACCGGCACGATGACCGCTTGGCTGACCCCGCCAAAACGCGCGGTAAAAGCGACGGAATCGTTGCTGATATCCAGATGACCCACGGCACGCGCGGCGATGTTGAGCACGACCTTGCCTTCCTTGATCGTTTGCGCAGGCACCCGCACGCCGGGCTGGGCGGCATCGACCAGCAGGTGGGGGGTCATCTCGTTGTCAGCGATCCATTCGTACAGCGCCCGCAGCAGGTACGGGCGGTGGCTGGTCATGCGTGGGGCTTCTTCGCTCATGGCGACAGTTTAAGCGACGTGGTGGAAAGCAGTGTCCTGATCCGCCTGGAACAGGCGCGAATGCCCTGTAGGAGCGGCTTCAGCCGCGAGCTCTTCGCGCATGAATTTACGATGCAGGCCGCCCACGCTGTTGCAAGGCGTGGGCGCGATTGCTGGATGTTTTCTTGGTGTCCCGCTGGTTAAGCCCACGGGTCACGTCTAATGTAGGCGCGTGCACAAGGTGACCCGAATGAGCCCAGGTTCAAAGCTCGCGGCTGAAGCCGCTCTTACAGGGGGCTCGCAGGCGGCCCGGTGGCAGAGGTCTCAGCCCGGCAAGTCGCGCAGGTTTTTTTCCTGCGGGGTCAGGCTCCGAGCAAAGCCGGGATTGCGGAAGATGCGGTTGCCGTAATCCTCGATCGCCTTGCCATCCTTGGGCAGGCCAATGCCCAGAGCATCGAGCCGCCACACGATGGGCGCCATGGCGCAGTCGGCCAGGCTCATCTCGGGGTTGAGGAAAAACTTGCTGGCCTTGAACAGCGGCACCGAGGCGGTCAGCAGTTCCTTGAGGCGCTTGCGTCCGGCATCGGCCTGCGACTTGTTGCCCAGCTGGATGGCCTGTACCTGCGGCACCCAGTCATGTTCGATGCGCAGCATTGCCAACCGCAGGCGTGCGCGCGAGAGCGGATCGACCGGCATCAACGGAGGATGCGGATAGCGCTCATCGAGGTATTCGCTGACCACCGAGGCCGCGTACAGCACCAGGTCGCGCTCTACCAGCGTCGGGACCGAGTGGTAGGGGTTGAGATCGATCAGGTCTTCCGGCGGATCCTGGGGATCCACCGCGATGAAATCATAAGTGACACCCTTGGCCGCCAGCACCAGGCGCACGCGGTGGCACAGGACATCATCTACGGAGGAAAACAGGGTCAGTGCGTTACGCATGCGCGGACTCGTGGCCATCATTCGGACAACTCCTGCAACCGGTATCCGCCGGTCGCATCGACGCCGCCCACCCCTTGCAGGCGGTCGTCACGGTTCCCGGGAACGCGCGCGCGCTGTGCGCGTGGCATCCGCTCAGTGCACGTCGCGCCAGTATTCCTTCTTCAACAACCAGGCGAGGAACGTGAGGAATGCAAGGAACAGCACCACCCAGACGCCAATACTCTGGCGTTTGAGCGCTGCCGGTTCACCGGCGTACTCGAGGAAAGCAGTAATGTCGCGCACCGTCTGGTCGAACTGGGCGGGCGTCTGCGTGCCCGGCTGCGCGACCTTCAGCTGCTCGACCGCGCGGTCGCCACTGGCGTCGGGCTCGCCAAACTCGGCGTGCTGCAGCCCCTGCAGCTCCCACAACGGGTTGGGCATGGACGCATTGGGGAACACGGCATTGTTCCAGCCCAGCGGCCGCGATTCATCCAGGTAGAACGACTTGAGGTAGTTGTAGATCCAGTCCGAGCCGCGCACGCGCGCGATCACGCTCAGGTCCGGCGGCATCTTGCCGAAGAACTGGGTCCCTTCAGCCTCGGTCAGCGCGACATGGATCTGCTCGCCGGGCTGGCCACCGGAAAAGTTGAGGTTCTCTTGGACCTCGTCCTCGGTCAGGCCCAGGTCTTCGCCAATCCGTGAATAGCGCAGGTACTGCAACGAGTGGCAGCCGGAGCAGTAGTTCATGTACAGCTTGGCGCCACGCTGGAGCGATGCCTGGTCGTCCAGGTCGGTGCCGGCGCTGGGCATGTGCGCGCCCTCTTCCGAGGCAGCGGCCGAACCTGCGAACAACAGCGACGTCGCCAGCACGGCTGCCGTCAACAATGTCGCCTTGACCAGCCTGAGCCGTGCAAACCGGCCGATGGAGACTATACGGAGCGAAAGCTTAGTCATGCGTCGTCACCCGATCCGGTACCGGCTTGGTTTTGTCGAACTTGGTCCACAGCGGCATGGTGATGAAAAACACGAAATACAGGAAGGTCAGCACGCGTCCGATGATGGTCTCGACCGGGTTGGTGCCCGGCCCCGCACCGATCTTGCCCAGCCAGACGAAGCAGATCACGAACATCGCCAGCATCAACCAGGACAGCTTGCCGCGGTAGCGATAGGACTTGACCGGGCTCTTGTCCAGCCATGGCACCAGGAACAGCATCACGATCGCGCCGAACATCACCAGCACGCCCCAGATCTTGATGGCGAAGAACGATGGCACCACCCGCAACATCGCGTAGTACGGAGTGAAGTACCAGACCGGCTTGATGTGTGCAGGCGTCACCAGCGGATTGGCCGCGGTGAAGTTGTCGTGCTCCAGGAACCAGCCGCCGAAGGTCGGCGCGAAGAAGATGATGAAGGCCGCGATCACCAGGAAAAACCCGGTGCCGAACAGGTCCTTGACCGTGTAGTAGGGGTGGAACGGGATGCCGTCCGTCGGCGCGCTTGTCGACCAGCGGTTGCCCTTGGGCCCCTTCTTGATCTCGACACCGTCGGGATTGTTGGATCCGACCTCGTGCAGCGCACCCAGGTGCAATACCACCAGCAACAGCAGCACCAGCGGCAATGCGATCACGTGCAGCGCAAAGAATCGGTTGAGGGTGGCGTCGCCGGGGATGTAGTCGCCCATGATCCACTGGGTCAGGCCATCGCCGATGTACGGGATCGCGCCGAACAGCGAGATGATCACCTTGGCGCCCCAGAACGACATCTGCCCCCACGGCAGCACGTAGCCCATGAAGGCCTCTGCCATCAGCACGAGGTAGATCACCATGCCCAGCAACCACACCAACTCGCGCGGCTTCTTGTAGGAGCCATACATCAGGCCGCGGAACATGTGCAGGTAGATGACGATGAAGAACAGCGACGCACCGGTGGAGTGCATGTAGCGGATCAGCCAGCCCCACTGCACGTCGCGCATGATGTATTCGACCGACGCGAACGCCTCAGCCGCGCTGGGCTTGAAGTGCATCGTCAGGAAGATGCCGGTCACGATCTGGTTCACCAGCAGCAGCAGTGCCAACGAGCCGAAGTAGTACCAGATGTTGAAGTTCTTTGGCGCGTAGTACTCGGTCATGTGCTTGCGGTACGCAGGCATCATGCCGGGAGCACGTGCATTGACCCAGTCGGACACACCATTGACGGCGTTGCTTGCGGTACGCGTGATGACGTTCGACATGGCTTAAGCGGCTCCCGCAGTCGGATCCACTCCGATCACGACACTGGTGTCGCTTTCAAAGTGGTACGGAGGAATCGGCAGGTTGGCCGGCGCGGGCATGCCCTGGAACACGCGCCCGGCCAGGTCGTAGCGCGACTTGTGGCAGGGGCAGAAGTACCCGCCCTTCCAGTCCGGGTCGTAAGGCTGCGGCTTGACCTCGGGCACGAAATCGGGTGCGCAGCCCAGGTGCGTGCAGACCGCGATCACCACGAAATATTCGGGCTTGATCGAGCGGTATTCGTTTTTTGCGTACTCGGGCTGCTGCGAGGTGTTGTCCGAGTCGGGGTCGGCCAGCTTCGGATCGAGCGTCGGCAGCAGGTCCAGCGCCTGCTTGGACCGATGCGCCACGTAGACCGGCTGGCCGCGCCACTTCAGCGTCAACTGCTGTCCCGGCTGCAGCGCACCGATGTCCACCGTGACCGGCGCACCCGCCAGCTTGGCGCGGGCGCTGGGTTCCCATGACTTGATGAAGGGCACTGCCAGGAACCCGACCCCGACCGCACCGACCACTGCCGTGGTCGCTGTCAGGAACCGTCGCCGACCCAGTTGTTCGACGTGCTCGTCGCCGCCACCTGCGCCACCATTCATGACCGCATCACTGCCCATCCGGCACTCCGCAAAGACTAGACATCAGGCTCGGTCGCCAGTGCCGGGCGCGATGCGCACGACGGCCGGCGGCCGCAAAGACGGAGAAGTGTAACGGAACGTGAATTGACCCGACAATCCTTGCGGTCGTCGTGGCACCCCGGCAGGGGCCTATATCCATGGTTGCCCCAACGCGCGAATCCGGACCCATGGCCCGCCTTGCGGCCGCCACGGATGGCCTCAACGCTGGGCCAGCGTGCCGCGGTAGCGGTCGGCCAGCACGCCAACGCGCTGCACATAGCGCTGGGTTTCGCTATAGGGCGGCACGCCCTTGTACTTGTCGACCGCCCCTTCACCGGCGTTGTACCCGGCCGCGGCCAGGGTCACGTTGCCGTTGAAGCGCTTGAGCAGCCAAGCCAGGTATTGGACCCCGCCGCGGATGTTCTGGGCGGCATTGAACGGGTCGCCGACGCCAAAACGCCGCGCCGTCGCCGGCATCAGCTGCATCAGCCCCTGCGCCCCGACCCGCGATAGTGCATTGGGGTTGAAGGACGACTCGGCATGGATGATGGCGCGCACGACTGCCTCGTCGACGCCAAAGTCATTGGCCGCCTTGCTGATCTCGTCGTGGTAGGCCGTCATGTTGAGGCGCACACTGCCGAAGTTGACCCCCGGCCGTGCGGCACAGGCGTAACAGGTCTCCATGTAGCTGTATTTGATTGCGCGCAACGCGCTGAAGCTGCTGCCGTGCGGGCGCGAGCTTGTGTAGTGGCGAACGCCGTCCTTGATGTAGGAGTACACCTGCCCCTTGACCAGGCGCGGGGCTTGGTAGGGCTTGGGCGCGATGGCCGTGGAAGGCGTGCTGCTGCCCGCAGGGACACGGCGCGAAACCGATGATGCCGTCGTGACGCTGGCCGTGGTAACGCTACCGGCGCCTGCAGGCGGACTGGCCGCACGCCGATGGGACTTGGCCGTGTAATGGCTGACGACCTTGCACTTGGCACCCGCAACCCGCTTGCTCACGTAGGCGGTGCCGCCGTCAGCGCTGTCACACCGGTAGAGCGTTCCGGCCATGGCAGGCGCGGCCAGCAGCAGGCCTGCCAGCGACAGCAGGCTCGACAAGAGCAGGATTCCCCATGCTCCAGACAACAGCGCCCTGGACTTCGACATCCCCTTTGTCACCCTCCCCTTCATGCCACCGAGTCTCCTACGATCAAGTTGTCTTTACAAGTATTTGATTTATATGAATGTGACGCAGGCTACAGTCTGCTTCACAGGCCTTCACATCCATACGGATGTTGCGTTGCCCCGGGGCCAGTAGACTACGCACCCGGCGCGGATTCACCGCCGCCACCCCGGAAACCAACGCCATGAAGACCCAGACACGGCCCACCTTGGCCGACACCGCGCCAACGGCCATAGCCAAGAAGCTCTATATCGAGACCCACGGCTGCCAGATGAACGAGTACGACTCGGCGCGGATGGCCGATGTCCTGGCAGCTTCCGATGGCCTGCAACTGACCAAGATCGCCGAAGAAGCCGACATCATCCTGGTCAATACCTGCTCGATCCGCGAAAAAGCGCAGGAAAAGGTCTTCAGCAAGTTGGGCCGCTGGAGGGACCTCAAGCAGGGCCGGGTCCAGCAAGGCAAGCCGCCGCTACTGATTGGCGTCGGCGGCTGCGTCGCCTCGCAGGAGGGTGGCGCGATCCTCAACCGCGCGCCGTATGTCGACCTGGTGTTCGGCCCCCAGACCCTGCACCGCTTGCCGGAGCTGGTCCGGGCCCGCCGCCAGAGCGGCAAGCCGCAGGTCGACATCAGCTTCCCCGAAATCGAGAAATTCGACCGCCTGCCCGAGCCGCGCGCCGAGGGACCAAGCGCCTTTGTCTCGATCATGGAAGGCTGCAGCAAGTACTGCAGCTTCTGCGTGGTGCCGTATACGCGTGGCGAGGAGATCAGCCGGCCGCTGGAGGACGTCCTGGTCGAAGTCGCCCAGCTGGCGACCCAGGGCGTGCGCGAGGTCAACCTGCTGGGGCAGAACGTCAATGCCTATCGTGGCCCGTATGGAGATCAGGACATCGCGGACCTGGGCCTGCTGATCCGCGCCATCGCGCAGATCGACGGCATCGACCGCATCCGCTTCACCACTTCGCATCCACTGGAGTTTTCCGACTCGCTGATCGAGGCCTACCGTGACGTACCCGAACTGGCCAATTACCTGCACCTGCCGGTGCAATCGGGCAGCGACCGCATCCTGTCGGCGATGAAACGCGGCTACACGGCGCTGGAGTTCAAGCAGAAGATCCGCAAGCTGCGCGCGGTGCGCCCGGACATCTCGATCTCCTCGGACTTCATCGTCGGCTTCCCCGGGGAAACGGATGCGGATTTCGACAAGACGATGAAACTGATCCAGGACATCGGCTTCGACCAGTCATTCTCGTTTATCTATTCGCGCCGCCCCGGCACGCCGGCGGCCGACCTGCCGGACGATGTGTCCAGCGAAGAGAAGCACGCGCGTTTGTCACGACTGCAGACCCACGTCAGCGCGCATGCCGCGACGATCTCCGAAGCGATGGTCGGCACGACCCAGTCGGTGCTGGTCACCGGCCCCTCGCGCAAGGACCCCAACGAGCTGACCGGCAAGTCCGAGAACATGCGCTCGGTGAATTTCGCCGGGCATCCCCGGCTGATCGGGCAGTTCGTCGATGTCGTCATCACTGGCGCGATGCCCAACTCGCTGCGTGCGCGGGTCGTGACGGCAGAGCCGGAAGCTGCGTAGCGAGCGCTGTTGCAGGAGCGGCTTCAGCCGCGAGCTCTTGATCTTGATCTTGATCTTGATCTTGATCTTGATCTTGATCTTGTTTTTGTTGTTGTAGGAGCGACGTAAGTCGCGATGCTTTTCCTGATAGCTGATCGCGACTTGCGTCGCTCCCACAACAGCCCGAACAACACGGTCAAAAGCTCGCGGCTGAAGCCGCTCCTACGAAGAGCCAAGCGCATTACCTGGGCTAGCGATCCTGCGCCGCCTGATACACCGGCTTGCCATCGACATACGTCGCGCGCACCTCCAAATTGCGCAACTGCGACGGATCGATCGCCAGCGGATCCTGGCCCAGCACGACGAAATCCGCACGCTTGCCGACTTCAAGGCTTCCAACCTCGTTTTCCGCAAACCCGGCGTAGGCGGCATCCAGGGTAAATCCGCGCAAGGCTTCATACGGTGTCAGCTTGTCCTCGGGGTGCCAGCCACCCGGCGGATGACCGTCTGCATCGGTGCGGGTCGCGGCGGCATACAGCCCAAGACGCGGATCGACCGATTCGACCGGGAAATCCGACCCCAGCGCCAGCCGCGCACCGCTGTCCCGCAACTGCCGCCACGCGTAGGCGCCGACGATCCGTTTTGGCCCAAGCCTTTCCTCGGCCCAAGGCATATCGCTTGTTGCATGCGTGGGTTGCATCGAGGCGATCACATGCAGCTGCGCCAATCTTGGCAGGTCCGCGGGCGCCAATACCTGCGCGTGCTCGATGCGCCAGCGATGGTCGGTGCCGGTGGCATCCGCGCCCAAGGCCTTGGCGTAGGCATCGAGCACGACCTCGTTGCCGCGGTCGCCGATGGCATGGGTGGCGACCTGCACGCCACAGCGCTTGGCCTTGGCGACCACTGCGTCCAGCTGTTCGGGCGACATCAGCAACAAGCCGCGGTTGCCTGGGTCGTCGCTGTAGTCCTCGAGCAACGCCGCACCCCGGCTACCCAGTGCGCCGTCGATGAACAATTTGACGGTTCGCATCTTGAGTCGGTGCGATGGATGCAGGTATGGACCGTTCTTGCACAGCCAAGCCAATGCCTTGCGGTCGCCGTCGGCGAAGGCGGTGATGCGCATCGGCATCTCTCCGCGATCGGCCAACGATTGGTAGACACGCAACTGGGCCAGCGAAATGCGCGCATCGTGGGTACCGGTGAGGCCATGGGCGACAGCGTCGTGCATGGCCAGCTTGAGCGCGTGCTCGATGCCTTCTGCATCCGGTGCGGGCATCTTGTCATCGACCAGGTTGGACGCATGGTCGACAAATACGCCGGTCGCGTTGCCTTGTGCATCGCGCACGATGCGACCGCCATCGGGTTGCCAATCGCCGGACAGGTCGCGCCCCACTGCACGCATCGCCATGGTATTGGCCCAGCCGGCATGGCCATCGATGCGGTACAGCCACACAGGGCGGTCGGGAAATACGGCGTCCAGGTCGGCGGCGGTCGGGAAGCCCTGCTCCTGGCCAGCTCGCCGGGGCCAATCATTCTGGTCCCAGCCCTGCCCAAGCAGCCATTCGCCCGGCGGCAGTTGCGCGGCAAATGCCTGCAGGCGCTGCAGCACTTCGGCCTTGTCCCTGGTGCCGACCAGGTTGGCGGTCAGATGGGTCATGCCCAGGTCGAAGACATGTCCGTGCGCATCGATCATCCCGGGGATCACCACGGCGTCGCCGACATCCAGGCGCTTGGCATCGGGAAAGCGGGCCAGCAATGCCTTGCCATCGCCCAGCGCCAGGATCTTGCCGCTGTCGTCGTAGGCCATCGCGCCAGCACGGGGGGCGGCCATGTCCATGGTGTCGATCTGCGCTGCCGTCAACACCGTCACGCCGTCGGCCTGCGCGGATGGGGCGGCCAAGCCGGACAACAACAGGGCGATCGCGCACGATATTGTCCGTAAAGCTGGCATTGGCGCTCTCCCCGGTGGATATGCATTCACTTTGCGAAAACCCGGCGCGGGGCGCAAGCTTGCGACCCCGACATGCCAGGCGCGCTGGTAACCCAGCCGCTTGATCAATCCCAATCGAATCACTCAATCAAAGTCAGATGCCGATACCAACCAGCACCGAATTCACCCTCGACCCACCCGATACCGAACGCCTGGCCAATCTTACCGGGCCCTTCGACGCCCATTTGCGGTTACTGGAACTGCGTCTGGGCGTGGAGATCGGAAACCGCGGCAACATCTTCCGCCTGACCGGCCCGGGGCCCATGGTGGCGAAGACCCAACAAGTGCTACGCCAACTGTGGCAGGACGCGGCCACTGAAACCCTGACCGAACCGGCCATCCACCTGCGATTGACCGATGCTGCAGTCGAACGCACCGTCGAAGAGGACATCGAGCCCCAGGAAGTCACCGTCCGGGTCAAGCGCGGCACCATCCGCGGTCGCGGCGCGAACCAGGCCAGGTACCTGCATGCGATCGCCACCAACGACATCAACTTTGGTATCGGCCCGGCGGGCACCGGCAAAACCTTCCTGGCCGTGGCCATGGCCGTGGAAGCCCTGAACGAGTCGCGCGTGCAGCGGCTGGTGCTGGTGCGCCCGGCAGTGGAGGCTGGTGAGCGCCTGGGGTTCCTGCCCGGCGATCTGGCGCAGAAGGTCGATCCCTACCTGCGCCCGCTCTACGACGCGTTGTACGAGATGCTGGGCGTGGAAAACGTCCTCAAACTGCTTGAAAAAAACGTCATCGAGATCGCGCCACTGGCTTACATGCGCGGACGCACGCTCAACGATGCCTTCGTGATCCTGGACGAGGCACAGAACACGTCCATCGAACAGATGAAGATGTTCCTGACGCGGATCGGTTTTGGCAGCACCGCGGTGGTCACCGGCGACATGACCCAGATCGACCTGCCAAAGCATCAGAAGTCGGGACTTCGCGATGCGGTGGACGTGCTGCGCGGCGTCGACGGCATCAGCTTCAACTTCTTCGACGCGCGCGACGTTGTGCGGCATCCGCTGGTCGCGCGGATCGTCAATGCCTATGAAGCGCGGGACACCCGGGATGGGGGCGCGGGACAGGCGTAGACTGGTTGGTGCAAGCTGGCCGATGAAGGCTGGCCCAGTGCAAGCCGGTACGCGCTACCGCCGCAGTTGCCGTCAACCCGGCGAAAGCCGGGATCCATCGTGACTTCTACAATGGCCATGGCTCCCAATACCCCGATAACGTCAACATGCATCCCGGCATTGCCCGGGATGACGATGCGTCGTTCCCGGCATGGCCTGTACGGCATGACTCGCACCAACTCGGCGCAGGTGCCATGACCCGCACGCCGTCCCGCATCGATGTGTCCGTGCATTACGGCTTGCCTCGCGTCGGCCTGCCTGCGGCGGTCAGCTTCCGCAAGTGGGTCGTCGCGGCACTCAATGGGCGCATTCGACAGGCGGACCTGGCCATCCGCATCGTCGATAACAAGGAAGGCCGCGCACTCAACCGCCACTATCGCGGGAAGGACTACGCCACCAATGTCCTGAGCTTCCCCGCCGACCTGCCCGAAGGCCTGCCCAAGGGTGTCCGCCTGCCTTTGCTGGGCGACCTGGTGGTCTGTGCCCCGGTGGTCGCCCGCGAAGCCCGCGAGCAACACAAGCCGCTGGCCGCGCACTATGCCCACATGACCGTCCATGGCGCGCTGCACCTGCTGGGCTGGGACCATGCCGATGATCGCGAGGCCGAATGCATGGAGCAGCTGGAGCGCGAGATCCTGGCTGGGCTCGGGGTCGAGGATCCTTATCTCGAGTCGTGAGATAGGACGGATCGCGACCATCCCGGGTCGTGACAGCGCGAGTATCGGCTGACGAGCGCCGAGGTCGACCGCCGGAAGACAGACCTGAATGGTCTGTAGCGAACCATCAACAGCCGACCACTGCCCCGTGAACGACTCCCCGGAATGGCGAGGTGTGGGCCTGGCCCAAAACCAGTCGTGCCCCGGTTTCCGGTTTACTACCCCGCTGGAGAGGAGTTGTCGAACCGGAGAACAGGGACGAACCGGGACACGACCGGATCATCGAATCCGCCAGGCATCAGACCCGCCGGGCAGATCCGTGCACCAGGCCCATGAAAAACCAGGCCCAAAAAAACGGCGGGGGGTCCTTCCCCCGCCCGGGGTCATCTTGCGATCAGCCCGTACACCGCGAACCGCGCCGACCCAGTACCAGCCCTGCTGGCTTCCAACCTGTATGCAAAGTGCAACGCCCACATCCGTCCTGGATAGCGTGAGTTCCTTCCACGCCGTGGACCATCCTGCGGCCTGCCCTGACCGCGCTTGGGAAACCCAAAATCCCTGTTGCCGTGAACCTTCCCTGGTCTTGGTTGCCAGACCACTCTTGCGACACGTTTGCGGTGTCGTCCCCATCGTTCCCGCACGGGTGGAAACCGTCAACGTAATCATAGGGAATGACGCCGGAATAGTGTTCAATATCACTGACGCCACAGGCCCGAATTTCCCGCATGGATGAGGCTGTCGCTCGAGCAGACAGTACTATTGGATGATTTACCGTCAGTAATTATGTCTACGTCAATTCCACTGACAATGCGCCTGCTTGCGAGGCGCCAGCAGGCTACTGATAATGCGGGACACGTGAAAAAGCCGACGGCTGGGTCGCAGGGATCAGGAATGAATCGTGCAGAACGGATTCGGCTCGCGCGCCGCAGGGCAGGGTTTTCGCAAGAGGTCCTGGCCAAGCAGATGGGCGTCCGCCGTAGCGCAGTCGCCAACTGGGAGGCCGTCGGCGGCGCCAACCCGGCCAGCACCAACCTCGAACAACTCGCCTGCCTGCTGCAGGTGGCTTACGAATGGCTGGCCACCGGCCGTGGTGAAATGAAGCTACCCGATCACTGGCACGACGTACCGGCCGCCGAAGCGGAGCTGGTCGAAAGCCCGTTCGAGCGGCGCCTGCTCAAGGCCTGGCGCGGGCTGCCGGCAAAGACCCGCGTCGTTTTCCTGGAGCTCGTCGAGGCCTATCCTCCTCGCAAGTAGGCGATATCGACGGCTGCGCCACCGTCTCCTGCGCTCGTTTGACACCGGCGCTCGACTCGACTCGCCATCGTCGGTTTGGCTGGAAAACGGCGGGATGGCCGGGGCACGATGGGCGCAAACCCCACCGTGCAGGATCCGATCCGGGCTGGATCAGTCGGCAACCAAGCGGCACGTTTTCGTGCTTTTCACCCAGCCGCGATAGACTTTCCCGGTCGCCCCCCGTGGCGCCTGCAAGAAAGCAATGTCCGAGGACGACAGTAGTACCCCCCCACAACCCGAACGCCGCTCCTGGCTGGAGCGCCTGAGCTCGGCCATCACAGGCGAACCGACCACCCGCGAGGATCTGGTCGAACTGCTGCGCGATGCCCAGGCCGACGATCTGATCGAGGCCGACACGCTGACCATGATGGAGGGCGCGATCGCGGTCTCCGACCTGAGCGTGGGCGACGTGATGATCCCACGTGCGCAGATGGTTGCGCTGTCGGCGGAAGCGCCGCTGGACGAATTGCTGCACGAGGTCGTCGAGTCCGGTCATTCGCGCTTCCCGGTGCATGGCGAGGACCGCGACGAGATCCTCGGGATCCTGCTGGCCAAGGACCTGCTGCCGGGGATGTTTGCCGGCCACGCGCCGATCCGCGTCCGCGAACTCCTGCGCCCGGCCGTGCTGATCCCGGAGTCCAAGCGGCTGAACGTGCTGCTGGGCGAGTTCCGCCAGTCGCGCAACCACATGGCGATCGTGATCGACGAGTACGGCGGCGTCGCCGGCCTGGTCACCATCGAGGACGTGCTTGAACAGATCGTCGGCGAGATCGATGACGAACACGACGATGCAGAAGATCCGGACGCGTTGATCGCGGCACAGGCCGATGGTCAATACGTGGTTGATGCGCTGACGCCGATCGATGATTTCAACGAGCGCTTCGGGGCCGACTTCGACGATGACGAGTACGACACCATAGGCGGCCTGGTCACGGCCGCGATCGGACACCTGCCCGAGGCCGGCGAGGAACTGGTACTGGGGCGCTTCGGTTTTCGTGTCGCGCGTGCCGACGCACGACGCTTGCATGCACTGCATGTCAGTGTGCATGGCGACTAGCACCACCCTGCCTTGCCACACCGCGAGGGCACAGGGTCAGCTTGGCGCAGCGAATCAGGGTAAGGGGCATGGCTGCCGCGACGCTGCCGCAAGAGCGGCACTCACCCGTCGTTCGGGCACCTCGCCATGCGCCCGGATCATGCGCAGGATGCTCAACCATTTACCGCCGCAAAGGCGTGCGCAGACGGTTGCAAGTGGTGTGTTGCGTGCCGGGCTCGTGTTCTTGCTGGTGGCCGGCGGCCTGCTTGCAGCGAGCGCATCCATGGCAGCCACGAACACGGGCCAAGCCCCGCGCATCGGCGTCATGACCATGCAACCAGGCAATATCTTCTGGGAGCGGTTTGGCCATGACGCCATCGTCGTGGTCGATGGCGATACTGGCTTGGCGACGTCATACAACTACGGCTTCTTCGACCCTGGCGAGCCCGGTTTCGTCGGACGCTTCGCGCGTGGAAAGATGCAATACATGCTGGCTGCAGTGCCGCTGGAACAGGACCTGGCGACCTACCGCGACGAGGGCCGGGGGGTGTCGATCCAGTGGCTTGACCTGGCACCGGCACAAGCCCTGCACCTGCAACACGCCCTTGAGGTTGAGTCACGTCCGGAAAACGCCCGCTACCACTACGACTACTTCATCGCCAATTGCGCAACCAAGGTGCGCGATGCACTGGATGACGCGCTTGGTGGCCGATTGCGCGACAGCCTGGTTGGACGATCGCGGGGCACCACCTATCGCAGCGAAGCCGTGCGGCTGGCATCACCTGCCACGTGGATGTGGCTGGGTTTCGATATCGGCTTGTCGGGAAACGCCGACAAGCCATTGACGCACTGGCAAGACGCCTTCATCCCGATGCGCTTGGCCGATAGCCTCTCTGGTGTCCGCCTGGCTGACGGTCGCCCGCTGGTAGCAGGCACGCAAGTGGTGCTGCCGCACCGGATCGATGCCGAACCGCTGCCGGTATCGCGGCCGTGGTGGCCATGGGGATTGGCAGGGTTCGCCATTGCAATTGCCATCGTTGCAGTCGGCAGGCGGCATCCCCGCTGGCTGGCTGGATCGATGCTCGCGCCTTGGCTTCTGGCCGGCTGCCTGGGTGTGTTGATGCTCTACCTCTGGGGCTTCACCGCCCACTGGGCCGCCTGGCACAACGCAAACCTGTTGCAGCTCAGTCCGCTGTGCCTGGTGCTGCTGCCAGGTGGCTTGCGGATCGCGCGTGGCCGCGATGGCGGGCGATGGTTCCGCCTCGGGCTCGCGACCGTGGCAGCTGGCGCCGTGCTGGGACTGTTGCTGAAGCTTGTCCTGCCTTCGTCGCAGGTCAACTTGCCGTGGATCGCACTGCTGCTTCCGATGCACCTGGCTTTGTGGCATGTGCTGGGACGAAGGACACGCGGTCGAGCGTAGTTGACCAGCCGACGTGCCCGCCTTCCCATTGCCGGCATGCCCCGTACTGTCATCCCGGGCGTAGCGAAGGATCTGCTGTGGCTTTTAGTGGCAGGGCGGACAACAGGTCCTTCGCTCGCCCAGGATGACGAACAGGGTTGCGAATTGTGGTGACGATGCCTGCCCGCGTCACCACGAGCACCGCCTGGTGCACCAGCCAAGAGCGCGGGCTTGCCGATGCCAACCTGCACGGGCAGGATGCAACGATGAGCCTCCCATCAGACAAGGCAGCTAACCGCTATGTCGGCGCGGAACCAAGCGACCCCGCCTGCGTGGTCAACTGCGCGCTGTATCACGATGGCAAGCGCCGGGACATCGGTCTTGACCAGATCAGCGATGTGCTGGCAATCGATGATGGCAGCTTCGTCTGGGTTGGCCTGTACGAACCGGCCGATGCACTCCTCGACAAGCTGCAGGAAGAATTCGGCCTGCACGACCTGGCGGTCGAGGATGCCCAGCACGCACACCAGCGCCCCAAGATCGAGGCCTACGGTGACTCGCTGTTCGCCGTCATCCATACCGCACAGCTGGTCGACGGGCACATTGGTTTTGGCGAAACGTACGCCTTCCTCGGGGCGCGCTACCTTGTGACGGTGCGGCACGGCGCATCCGCATCCTATGCCGCCGTCCGCGCACGCTGCGAGCGCGAACCGGAATTGCTGGCACTGGGTCCCGCCTACGGCCTCTACGCGGTGCTCGATTTCGTGGTCGACAACTACCAGCCGATCGTCGAGGACTTCCACCAGGAATTGAATGCGCTGGAGAAAGACATCTTCGCCGACGACTACCGCCGCGATACCATCGTCAAGCTCTACGAACTCAAACGCGAACTGACCCAGATGCGGCTGGTGGTATCGCCATTGCAGGACCTGCTGGGATTCCTCGCACGCGCCCATGGCAACCTGATCCCTGACCAGGTATCGCCCTACTTTCGCGACGTGCTGGACCACGTGCGCCGCGGCAACGACGCCATCGATACGATGCGGGAAATGCTGACCGCCGCGATGAGCGTCAACCTGTCCCTGGTGACCGTGAACCAGGGTGAGGTCGTCAAGCGCCTGGCCGGGTGGGCCGCGCTGCTGGCTGCACCAACCCTGATCACCAGCTGGTACGGCATGAATTTCCACAGCATGCCGGAGCTGCAGGGACGACACAGCTACGCCATCCTGATCGCCACGGTGGCCGTGGTCTGCCTGGGCCTGTACGCCTACCTGAAGAAGGTGCGGTGGTTGTGAGCTGCACGGGCCGGGGCCGCGCAGGTCATGAAGTTGCGTGCCTGGCAACGCAGTGCAGGTCAACGGGGCGCAACGCGTATGCGACAACCACTGCGGTCAATACGACTGGGCCGCTTGATGAGGCGGAAGCTACCCTGGCCATCGCTTGACCCGTGGGCCCACGACCCATACCCCCGGGCAAGCGGGGATGACGACCAACACCACTGGCCATGCCCCGACGACTGTCAGGTCAGCGACGGTCCGACGTGCTGTCCCATCCGCCGTGCTTGCGACGATCGTTGCCGCTGCGTCGGTCTTCCTTGTCCGGCTCGAAACGGATTTCCTCGCGTCTGCCGTCGTGTTGACGCCGCTCCTTGCCTGCGCGGCGTTCGTGGCCAATATACCTGCCGGTGTCTTCTCTATCCTGGGTCATCTGCGCTCTCCCGGCAGCCCCGCGGCCGCCGCGAGCCTGACTGTAGCGCAGCTCGCGCGCGTTCACACCTGCAGCATCCCGAGCGGCCGTGGCCGGGCCGCGCTGCAGGAATGAGCGCCAATCAGGTCGCCAACGCCTGCAGCATCAGCCCGGTGATGTAAGCAGCATAGGTGCCCAGCGCATAACCCAGCACCGCCATGAGCACCCCGACCGGCGCCAGCGATGGGTGGAAGGCGCTGGCTACCACCGGTGCGGAGGCCGCACCACCAATGTTGGCCTGCGATCCGACAGCCATGAAGAACAATGGCGCGCGGATCAACTTCGCGATCCCCAGCATGAGCAGCGCATGCACCGCGATCCAGACGAAGCCCAGTGCAAACAGGCGGGGTCTTTCAAGCAATGCACCCAGGTCCATGTGCATGCCGATGGTGGCCACCAGGATGTACAGCGCTGCCGAGCCGAGTTTCGATGCGCCTGCGCCTTCCAGGTGCCGTGCCCGGGTGAAGCTCAGTAACAAACCGATGGTGGTCGCGAACACCACGACCCAGAAAAACCCGGACGTCAGGCTGTAGCGCGCAAGCTGCGGCGCGGCGGTTGCGATCCAATCGGCCAGTGGTTTTCCAAGGCCGTGCGCCAGGCCCGTCGCGCCAAGACCCACGGCCAAAATGATCATCAGTTCGGGTAGCGTCAGGATGCGCGAATGCTCGGCGTGGTAGGCCTCGATCCTGCGTTTCATGTCGTCGATGGCGCTGGTGTCCGCGCCGGTCCAGCGGTCGAAGGCTTCCGCGCGCCCGGCCAGGAACAGGATGATTGCCATCCAGATATTGGCGACGATCACGTCGACCGCGATGAACTGGCCAAACAGGTTGTCGTCGACGTCGAAGACCTCCTTCATCGCCGCCTGGTTGGCACCGCCGCCGATCCAGCTGCCGGCCACCGTGGTCATGCCGCGCCAGGTATCGCCTGCGACGGTCTGCGGCGAGATCGCGTCGAACGACACGAACGCAACCACCGCGCCCAGCATGACGCCAACAGTCCCGACCAGGAACATGATCATCGCCTTGGGGCCCAGTCGCGCGATGCCCTTGAAGTCGATCGACAGCGTCAGCAGGACCAGCGCGGTCGGCAACAGGTAATCGCGTGCGACCGGGTACAGGCCGCTTGCGTTGCCGTCGATGATCCCGAGCGAGTTGTACAGCGCCGGCACGAAATAACACAGCAACAGCGCCGGCACGAACGTGTAAAAGCGCGCCCAGCCGCCGGAGGTGCGCGACGCGCTCCAGAAGACCAGCCCCAGGGTGACGGCCAGAAGGCCCAACACGGCAGCATCGTTGGTGATCAGCGCAGTGTTGATAGCGGGTCCGGATTCCATCGCATTTCCTTCGAGGCTGATAAGGCGGGCCTTGGCCCACCCGCTTTCATTTGGCGCAGAAGGGGCTTCCAGTGCCTGGAAATTCACGACGGCGGGCCTGGGCCCGCCCTATGAACTCCCTGTCGTGGGCAGCGACGGGCCTGGCACCCGTCGAATGCGTGACGTCAATTGCCGAGGTGCTTCTCCAACCAGCCGTTGACCGTGTCGTGCCACTGCACGCTGTTCTGCGGCTTGAGGATCCAGTGGTTCTCGTCGGGGAAATAAAGGAACTGCGACTCGATGCCCTTGCGCTGCAGCGCGGTGAACGCGGCAAGACCCTGCGACACCGGGATGCGGTAATCGTGCTGGCTGTGCACAACCAGCATCGGGACGCGCCAGTCCTTGACGTGGTTGATCGGGTTGAATTTCTCGTAGCCTTCCGGATTTTGCCAGGGCGTGCCGCCGTTTTCCCATTCGCTGAACCACAGCTCCTCGGTGGCATACCCCATCATGCGGTTGTCGAAGACGCCATCGTGATCGACCAGGCACTTCCACGGCTTGTTCCACACGCCGGCCATCCAATAGACCATGTAACCGCCGTATGACGCACCCAGTGCACATGCGTTGTCGCCGTCGAGGAACTTGTACTGCTGCTGCGCGGCGGACCAGCCCTTCTGCAGGTCTTCCAGCGGACGATCGCCCCAGTGCTGGCTGATCGCGTCGGTGAAGGCCTGGCCGTAGCCCACGGAGCCGTGGAAATCGATCATGACCACCGCGTAGCCTTGGCCGGCATACGTCTGTGGGTTCCAGCGATAGCTCCAGCCGTTGCCGAAGCTGCCTTGCGGGCCACCGTGGACCAGGAACGCAACCGGATAACGCTTGCCCTCCTGGTAATTCCACGGCTTGACCACGTAACCGTGCACCGTGTCGCCATTCCAGCCCTTGAACTGGAACTGCTCGTAGTCACCAAAGGCAACGTCGGGCAGGATCTGGGCAGCGCTGGGCGTGATCGCACGCTCCGGCGCGCCGTCCAGGCCGCCCGTAAACACCTGGTTGCCGCTCTTGAGCGAATCACGGGTAAACGTCACGCTGGGACCGGCGATCGAGAATGAACCGATGCTGCCCTGGCCAATCACCCTGGTCGCCTCGCCACTGCCGATATCGACCGCGAACAACGGATGCTCGCCGACATCCTGCGCGGTGGTGTAAATGGTCTTGCCGTCCGCCGACAAGGTGATGCTGTCGGCGGAGCGATCCCAATCGGGATCGATCTCGCGCGACTGGCCGCTGGCCAGGTCCATCGCCATCAGGCCCAGGCGATCAGCTTCGAACCCGGGTCGTTTCATGGCGCGGTAGTAGAGCGTCTTGCCATCGTGGCTGAACACCGGGCCAGCATCCCAGGCCTTGTTGGCGACCGTCAGGTTCTTGGCTTTGCCCTTGCCGTCTGCACTGACCTGCCATAGGTCGAAGTTGGTCGACCATGGTTCGCTGCGGTTGGACTGGCGTGCGCTGAACACAAGCGATCTGCCGTCTGGCGCCCAAGCCAGGTCGGACAGGTCGCCGAAAGGCTTGGACGGGATGTCCGCGACCACATCGCCACCCACCAGGGTTGCGGTCCTGGCCATGCCTTCACCGCCGAGATCGGCAACGAAGACACGATTCAGGCTGCCGTTCTCCCAGGTATCCCAGTGGCGGATGAACATGTGGTCGAACAGCACGCCGGTGGCCTTGCGCGCATTGTTGTCGTCCAGCTTCTTCCTGGTGCAGGCAAGATCACTGGCGCAATCGGCAAATGCGCTGATGGCAAGCGCGACATGGCTGCCGTCGGGCGACAGGACGTAGCCGCCCACGTCCAGCGGCAGGTCGGTCACCTGTCGCGGCGTGCCACCAGCCGTCGGTATCGCGTACAGCTGCGAACTACCGGACTGGCTGCTCATGAAGTACACCGTCTTGCCGTCAGGCGAAAACGCCGGCGAGTTGACGTTCCAGCCTTCCGGCGTGAAGCGAATCGGCGGCGCGGCATCGCGCGCGAACAGGTCCTCGATCCACAAGCTACTGGTCGCCTTGTTGGCGTCGTAATCGACCACGCGCTTGGCGAACACCAGTTTGCGACCGTCGGGCGACAGTGCCGGCGACGAGTAGCGGTCCATGGACGCCAGCTCCTTGGGCTGCAGGCCGTGGGTTGCGGCAAGGCATGGCATGGCGGTGAACAGGGCCAGCGTGAGGGTTGCGATACGAAGGTTCATGGCGACTCCAGCTTTTTGGAAGTTGTGCGTTATGACGCGGTGCTTGATGGACGTGCTGCTTTGGGATGCAGGCATGCCCGGACCAGGCATGCGTGCAGTTTCAAACTGTCGCCCGGGTGACGCAGGGGAGCGGACATTGACGTCACATCGGCCCCTGCTCGATCGGCGTTGCCGTGGTATCGGTCCGCGCGCCGCTGCGATACAGCAACCACGCCACCCCGGCCAGGACGACGAGTCCGACGACCTGGCCAAACTGCCAACTTTGCGGCAGCGCCAATACATCGGCACGCGTGGACACCACGATCGGGACTGCAATGGCAATCCCCATCAACGCCTCGCCTGTAATCAGGCCGGCCGAAAACAGGGTCCCGGGACGATGGATGCGATCACGCGTGGCTTCATCGCCATCCTCGAGCTTGTGCTTGCGCTCGACCAGGTGTGCAAGCAGCCCACCCAGGAAGATCGGTACCATCAGTTCCAGCGGCAGGTAGATGCCGATCGCAGCGGCCAGCACCGGCACGCGGAATTTGGAATCGCGCGACTTCAACCATTCATCCAGCACGATGGTCGCCGCGCCGATCCCCGCGCCGATGGCCACCATGCTCCATGGCAACTTGCCGCCAAACATGCCCTTGGCCACCGAGGCGATCAGCACCGCCTGCGGGGCGGGCAGCGGGTTGGGATGCGCGGCCGTCGGGCTGCCGATGCCATAGGCCGATGCCAGCAGGCTGAGCACCGGCGCCATGATCAGCGCGCACGAAAACGCCCCTATCATCAGCATCAACTGCTGCTTCCATGGCGTCGCGCCCACCAGGTAACCGGCCTTGAGGTCCTGCAGGTTATCGCCGCCAACGGCCGCCGCGCAGCACACCACCGCGCCGATCATGATTGCCGCCGTCGGCCCGATCGGCGATGTGCGTCCAAGCAGGAACCACAATACGAACGATGCAAACAGGATCGTGGCGATGGTGATACCCGACACCGGGTTGTTGGATGAGCCGACCAATCCAGCCAGGTACGCCGACACCGAGACAAACATGAAACCGGCCACGATCATGATGATGGTCATCGGGATGCTGACATGCCACTGGCCGACGATGGCCTGGTACAACGCCGCCAACGGCAGCACGAACAACACCAATGCGACCAGCATCCACTTCATCGGCAGGTCGCGCTCGGTCTCGGCGACGATTTCGCCGGTGCCCTTGCGTGCTGCAGCAAGGCCACTGCGGATGCCCGAGACCAGCGACTTGCGCAGCGAGAAGAGCGTCCAGATGCCGCCAATCAACATCGCGCCCACGCCGAAGTAGCGGATCTTGGCGTCCCAGATCGTGAAGGCGGTGTCGGCCGGGTTCATGCCGGCGACCTGTGCGGCCAGTGCCGGATCACTGCCCATGAAGAAGGCATGGTAGACCGGGATGGCGATGTGCCACGACAGGATGCTGCCCGACACCACCACGATGCCGATGTTGAGGCCGACGATGTAACCCACGCCGAGCAGTGCCGGAGACAGGTTGGTGCCCAGGTACCCCAGGTACTTGCCAAAGAAGCCGGCCCCGGCCGCTGAGTCCGGCAGCAGCCGCAGCCCACTGGCCGCCGACAGCTTGAACAACGCACCTACCGCACCCGAAAGCGCCAGGATCTTCAACCCCGGGCCCGGATTGTCGCCCGCCTTGAGCACCTCGGCCGCTGCCTTGCCTTCGGGAAACGGCAATGGCTCCTCGACGATCATCGTGCGTCGCAGCGGCACCGAGAACAGCACGCCCAGCAGGCCACCGAGTCCGGCAATGGCCAGTACCCACGAGTAACGGAAGTCCTGCCAGTAGCCCAGGATGATCAGCGCGGGCAAGGTGAAGATCACGCCTGCGGCGATCGACGACCCGGCCGATGCGCCGGTCTGGACGATGTTGTTTTCCAGGATCGTGCCGCCACCCAGCAACCGCAGGATGCCCATGGACACCACGGCGGCGGGGATTGCGGTCGCGATCGTGAGACCCGCGAACAAGCCCAGGTAGGCGTTGGCCGCGGCCAGGATCATCGCCAGCACGATCGAGAGCAGGATCGCTCGGAAGGTCAGTTGCCGGACGACGGGCAGGCCCGGGCCTGCGTTACTCGGGTCTTGGGTGCTCATGGGTTCCCCTGGCGGCGGCTGGGCGGGATGGCCGCCGCGACAGCTGACGATCATGGCACTGGCGGGTGCGCGGCGCAAAAGGGGCTTTCCGCCAGGCCTGCCCGGGACCGACGTCCGTAGGCGAGGGCCTCGGGTTTGCCTCCCACCCCTGCTTCCATCACGAGCGCGGCAAAGCGTCTGCCGTGCCCCTGTAGGAGCGGCTTTAGCCGCGAGCTCCTGCCGTTGAAGCAGGGCTCGCGGCTAAAGCCGCTCCTACAAAATACAGAGACCTGCAGATCCTTCGCCACCTCGGCAGGCAGGTGGAAATATGGACGGGCATCCGCGGCGCAATGCGAGCGGTCCTGATTGCCTCGCTATACTCCGACCGAATTCGCACGGAGCTTGACGTGACCTCGACCGCCACCCTGCCCGCAGCCGGCAACCCCAGCGACGAACTCTTCGGACACCCCAAAGGTGTCTACGTGTGCTTCTTCACCGAGATGTGGGAGCGCTTTTCCTTTTACGGGATGAAGGCGCTGCTGCTGCTGTACCTGCTCAAGTACCACTTGTTCACCGACGACGCCGGCTACGACCTGCTCGGTGCCTATGGTGGGCTGGTCTATGCCATGCCGGTCATCGGCGGCCTGCTGGCCGATCGCTGGCTGGGGATGCGCAAGGCGGTGGTGTTTGGTGGCGTGCTGCTGGTGCTGGGTCACCTGGGCATGGCGGTGGAGGGAACCCAGGCACACGTCGTCAACGACGTGGTCGTGCGCGATGAAGGCGCACTGCAGGTGTTCTACCTGTCGCTGGCGCTGATCATCACCGGCGTCGGCTTCCTCAAGCCCAACATCTCCACCATCGTCGGCAAGCTCTACGCCGAGAACGATCCGCGCCGGGATTCCGGATTCACGCTGTTCTATGCCGGGATCAACGTCGGCGCGCTGTTCGCCAGCCTGATCTGCGCGTTCCTGGGCGAAACCTACGGCTGGAAGTACGGCTTTGGTGCTGCGGGTATCGGCATGATCGCCGGGCTGATCATGTTCATCTGGGGCCAGAAATACCTTTACGGCCACGCCGAACCCAATGAGCCGGCGCTGCTGCGCGAGCGCGTCTGGGGCATGCCGCGCGAATGGCTGATCTACCTGGGCGGAGTCGGCGGCGTCGCGGTGATCTGGCAGCTGATCCAACGCACGTGGACAGTCCATGGGGCGATGCACCTGATCGCGATCGCGTTCGCGGCGTGGTTCGTGTGGTTCCTGGTCAAGCACTGCAACAAGGTCCAACGCGAGCAGATGGTCGCGCTGCTGGTGCTGATCATCGGCGTGCTGATCTTCTTCACGCTGTACGAGCAGACCTACGGCAGCTGGATCACGTTCACCGACCGGCTGATGACCAAGGACATGTTTCCCAGCCTCAGCGGCATCAGCACCAGCACGCTGCCCTGGTCGCTGTTCCTGCTGGCGGCAAGTCCGTTCCTGATGATCATCGCGTTGCGCGCCAGCGATCGTGGCAGCAGCGGCCTGGCCGGGACGATGATCGGGATCATGGTGCTGGGACTCGCCGTGGCGTGCTTCCACGACGTGGTGCTGGTGCCGCAGACGGCGGGGTCGCTGACCTTCCTGGGCGCGTTCTTCATCGTGGTCCTCTCGCCGATCTTCGCCTGGCTGTGGCCATGGCTCGAGAAGCGCGGGATCAATCCGAGCAAGCCGGCCAAGATGGCCATTGGCTTGATCCTTGCTGGCTTGTCCTTCGTGCCATTGCTGCTGGCCGCACACTCGGCGGCGGGTGGCGCGCAGGCCAGCGTGTGGTGGCTGGTGCTGGCTTACTTCGTGTTGGAAGTCGGCGAGATGTGCCTGTCGCCGATCGGCTTGTCGGCGGTGACGCAACTGTCGGTCGCGCGCGTGGTCGGTTTGATGATGGGCGGTTTCTGGCTTGCGACCGCCTATTCGGAAGTGTTGGCTGCGCAGTTCGGCAAACTTGCCTCGCTGGAAATCGCCGATGGTGAAACGCTGGACTTTGCAGTCGCCGGCGCAAAGTACGCACACTTGTTCCAGATGATGATGTGGGTCGGCATCGGCAGTGGTGTCGCCTACTTCGTGCTGACGCCGCTGGTGCGGCGCTGGATGCATGGGGTGAAGTGACGCCTGCGGCAAATGGACGCCCCGCCCGCTGGCGCATCGCGCCAGCGGCTTTGCCGGCGCGTCATCGTGTGCGTGGCGAAGGATGGCGTTTGGGCACTCCGGGATGGGGTCTGCGATCACTGCAGGAGCGACGCAGGTCGCGATGGCTTCGCCTGACATCGGGTCGCGACTTACGTCGCTCCTACAGTGTCACCACCGCATCCTGCGCTCGCCAAGGTTGCAGGCAACACTCTCAGGACGAGGCGTTCGACCCAGCCTCTGCCCGACGCAAAGACGCCACGGTATCGAGCGTACGCTCCAGCCCTTCCTGCCACGACGGCAGCTCGATGCCAAAGTCGGCCTGCAACTTGCCGCAGTCGAGCACCGAATACGCTGGCCGTACGGCAGGCGTTGGATAGTCCGCCGTGGTGATTGGAGTTACCTTCGGCTGCGCCTGGATCAATCCACGCACATCGGCACCATCAAAAATAGCCTTGGCAAAGTTGCACCAGCTGGTTTCGCCGCTGCAGGTCAAATGCCAGGTGCCGCAGGAATCCGTCTTGCTCTCAAGCATCTTCGCGGTGACATTGGCGATCAACGCCGCCGGCGTCGGCGCCCCGACCTGGTCGGCGACGACGCGTACTTCGTCACGCTCGTTGGCCAGCCGCAACATGGTGCGCAGGAAATTGCTGCCACGCGCGGCGTAGACCCAAGCGGTCCGCAGGATCATGTGCCGTGCGCCACTGGCAGACACTTGCTGCTCGCCGGCCAGCTTGCTGTCGCCGTAGACGCCCAGCGGTGCGGTGGGGTCGTCCTCGCGGTAGGGACGCGTGCCCTGCCCGTCGAAAACGTAATCGGTGGAGTAATGCACCAGCAGCGCATCGCGCGCGGCGCAGGCTGCGGCGATACGGCCTGGCGCCTGCGCGTTTGCGCGGAACGCCGCATCGCGCTCACCTTCTGCACGATCAACCGCGGTGTAGGCGGCGGCATTGACGACGATGTCCGGCGCGATCCGTTCGATCAGGGCAGGCAATGTGTCCGGCTGGTCGAAGTCGGCGGTTTCGCATTCGACGCCCTCGCCGAGTTGGCCGCTTCGCGTGGTGACGACCACGTCACCCAGCGGCGCCAGCGCACGCCGCAATTGATTGCCGACCTGGCCGCTGCCACCAAACAGCAGGATCCGCGGACCCTGGTGTCTCCCGCCCTGGGAGGGCATGCCCTCTGAGTGCGTGCCGTCCTGCGACATGGGGTCCTGCGGCAGGTCGTCGGGTGCCTGGCTCATTTGAACGTCGGCAACCGATCTTGCGGAACATCGGCCAGGAACGGCGCCTTGGCATCCTTCTCCGACAGCGTCGGCTCGGCCACGGGCCAGTCGATGGCCAGGCCGGCATCGTTCCAGCGCAAGGCGGCGTCGGCGCTGCGATCGTAGGTCGCCGTGCACAGGTAGGTGAACAGCGCGCGTTCGCTCAGGGTCACGAACCCGTGTGCGAAGCCTTCCGGAATCCAGAAATGGCGCTTGTTTTCCGCACTTAATATGGCAGCGGCCCAGCGGCCGTACGTAGGCGAGCCATGGCGGATATCGACGGCGACATCCCAGACTTCGCCCTCAAGCACGCTGACCAGCTTGCCCTGTGGTTTGGGCCACTGGTAATGCAGGCCGCGCAGCACGCCGCGCGTCGAGGACGACACGTTGCCTTGTACGAATTCCGGTGACAGCCCGATCTGCGCGAATGTGTCGCGGTTGAACGATTCGTAAAAGAAGCCTCGCTCGTCGCCAAATACGCGGGGTTCAAGCACCAGGCAGCCCGGCAGGTCGGTTTCGATGACTTTCAAGGCAACCCCTTCATTGTGCCGGCTTCATTCGACGTGCCCATGCCCGGGCAGGCTCAACAGGTATTGTCCGTAACCATTCTTGGCCAGGGGCGCGGCAAGCTCACGCAGTTGTGCATCGTCGATCCATCGGTTGAAGTAGGCGATTTCCTCGGGGCAGCACACGCGCAGCCCCTGTCGCTTCTCGATGGTCTCGATGTAGGTCGAGGCCTCGACCAGCGATTCATGCGTGCCGGTGTCGAGCCAGGCATATCCGCGCCCGAGTTTTTCCAGGTGCAGGTTGCCATCGTCCAGGTAGCATCGATTGAGATCGGTGATCTCCAGCTCCCCGCGTGGCGACGGTTTCAGCTGCTCCGCGTGCTCGCAGGCCTTGCCGTCATAGAAGTACAGGCCGGTCACGGCGTAATGCGAGCGCGGTTTGCCAGGCTTTTCCTCCAGTCCGACGACCTTGCCGTCGGCATCGAACTCGGCCACGCCGTAGCGCTCCGGATCACGTACCCAGTAACCGAAGACCGTGGCACCATCTTCACGCGCATCGGCGCGGCGCAGCACGTCGGTCAGGCCGTGTCCGTAAAAGATGTTGTCGCCCAGCACCAGGCAGCTGGGCTGCCCGGCAAGGAAGTCACGACCGATCACATACGCCTGCGCCAACCCATCCGGACTGGGCTGCACCGCGTACTGGATATCCATGCCCCACTGCGAACCATCGCCCAGCAGCGCCTTGAACAAGGCCTGCTCGTGCGGGGTGTTGATGATCAGGACTTCGCGTATCCCGGCAAGCATCAGCACGCTGAGCGGGTAATAGATCATCGGCTTGTCGTACACCGGCAGCAGCTGCTTGCTGATCGCGCGGGTGATCGGGTACAGGCGCGTGCCTGACCCGCCAGCCAGGATGATGCCCTTGCGCTTGCTGGTCGCGCGTTGACCGGTCGCGGTCATGCCGCAACCCCGCCGATGCGTTCGAGGCGATAGCTGCCGTCGAGCACCCGCTGCACCCAGGGCTGGTTGTCCAGGTACCAGTCGACGGTGTCGGCGATGCCCTGCTCGAAATCATGCGCCGGCGACCAGCCCAGTTCACGCTTGAGCTTGCTGGCATCGATCGCGTAACGGCGATCGTGGCCAGGGCGGTCGGTGACATGGGTGATCTGGCTGTTGCGTGGCTGGCCGTCCTCGCGCGGACGGCGCTGGTCGAGCAAGGCACAGATGGCATTGACGACCTGGATGTTCTGCATTTCGGCGTCGCCACCCACGTTGTAGGTCTCGCCGATGCGGCCGCCAGCCAGCACCGCCCGGATCGCGGAGCAATGGTCGCCAACAAAGAGCCAGTCGCGCACGTTCTTGCCGTCGCCATAGATCGGCAGCGGCTCGCCTGCCAGCGCCCGGGCGATGATCAGCGGGACGAGTTTTTCCGGAAACTGGTACGGACCGTAGTTGTTGGAGCAATTGGTGGTCAGTACCGGCAGGCCATAGGTATGGTGGAAAGCGCGCACCAGGTGGTCGGAGGCCGCCTTGGACGCGGAATACGGCGAATTGGGCGCAAATGCCGTGTCCTCGGTGAACTTGCCGGTATCACCCAGCGAACCGTAGACCTCGTCGGTGGACACATGCAGGAAGCGGAACGCATCCTTGTCCGCATCGTCCAGCGACTTCCAGTAGTCGCGCGATGCCTCCAGCAGGGCCAACGTGCCCACGACATTGGTCTGGATGAACGCCCCGGGCCCATCGATCGAGCGATCGACATGGCTCTCGGCCGCAAAATTGACCACGGCCTGGGGGCGATGCTCGGCCAGCAAGCGATCGACCAGCGCGCGATCGCCAATGTCGCCTTGCACGAACACATGGTTGGGGTCATCGCGCAGGGGAGCGAGCGTGTCGATGTTGCCCGCGTAGGTCAATGCATCCAGGTTGATGACGCGGATACCGGAAGCCACTGCTTCAAGCACGAAATTCCCGCCAATGAAGCCAGCGCCGCCAGTCACGAGCCAAGTCGGCATGTCCACCTCTGGAGTTTGAAACAGCAAGTCAAAACAGGAAAACCGGCGCCAGCAGGCACCGGTCTGGCAGTCTGTCGAGGCTCACGCCCCAGGACGCCACGTCCGATGAAGGAGGGCCTCAGAACGGGATGTCGTCGTCCGCGAAGTCATCGGCAAAGTCCGCCTTGGCCGGGGGACTCGCATTGCCGCCGCCGCTGTCGCGAGCCGATGCGGATTCGCGCCGCTGCGGGGGGGCCGAACGCTCATTGCGCGGCTCGCCACGCCCCTCGCCACCGCCCCCGAGCATCTGCATCTCGTCGGCAATGATGTCGGTGGTGTAGTGCTTGACGCCGTCTTTCTCGTAGGAGCCGTATTCAAGGCGGCCCTCGATATAGACCTGGCGGCCCTTGCGCAGGTACTCCGCGCAGATCTCGCCCAGCTTGCCGAAGGCCTTGACCCGATGCCACTCGGTCTTTTCCTGGGTGTTGCCCTCGCGGTCCTTGCGCACGCTGGTGGTGGCGATGCTCAGGGTGACGATCGCCATGCCGCCCTGGGTGTAGCGGCTTTCCGGGTCGTTGCCCAGGTTGCCGAGCAGGATCACTTTGTTCACGCCACGTGCCATGTCAGTCCTTCCGGTATCGCCCATCAGCGGGCAAGGGACATTGAATTATAACCGTCCTGTCCGGCTCCATCAGGGCCCGCCGCGACGCCGTGTAAGACATCTTCCCGCAGGCCTGCTCCACCGACCTGCTCCATGACCGTGCTCGCGGCTCCGTATAATCCGGGCTGCCCGCCCCGGACCCCATAAGTTTTCCCCGATGAATGCCGTGATCCCCCCCCAAGCGCAGAATCCAGTAGCCAATCCCGACACCAGCGACCTGGCCGCAACCCAGGCCCTGGTCCGGGCGGACATGATCGCCGTGGACGCCCTGATCCGTCGCCGGCTGGCCTCGGACGTCGTGCTGATCAACCAGGTCGCCGAGTACATCATCGGTGCCGGCGGCAAGCGGCTACGGCCGATACTGCTGCTGCTGGCCGCTGGCGCGACGGGGGACGGCGAGGCCATCGACGCGGACGCCCACCAGCTGGCGGCGGTGATCGAGTTCATCCACACCGCCACCCTGCTCCACGACGACGTGGTCGACGAGTCCGACCTGCGCCGCGGCCGCGACACCGCCAACGCCGTCTGGGGCAATGCCGCCAGCGTGCTGGTCGGTGACTTTTTGTACTCGCGCAGCTTCCAGCTGATGGTCGAGCTGGACCGGGTCGAGGTGATGCGGATCCTGGCCGACACCACCAACCTGATTGCCGAGGGTGAAGTCCTGCAACTGCTGCACGTGCGCAACCCGGATACCGACGAGGCCGCCTACCTGCGCGTGGTCGAGCGCAAGACCGCTGTGCTGTTTGCCGCGGCCACCCGGCTGGGTGCACTGCTGGCCGGTGCCGATGCCCAGACGCAGCAGCGGCTGCACGAGTACGGCCTGAACCTGGGTCATGCCTTCCAGATCGCCGACGACGTGCTCGATTACGCGTCGGATGCCGGGACCATGGGCAAGAACCTCGGCGACGACCTGGCCGAAGGCAAGGCGACGTTGCCATTGATCCATGCGATTGCAGGCAGCAACGATGCGACCCGCGCGCTATTACGCAAGGCCGTGGAACAAGGCGATACCGGGGCGTTGCCGCAGGTACTCGCCGCGATACACGCCACCGACGGGCTGGGCTACAGCCGCGGTCGTGCGATGCAATATGCGCAGGCGGCGGAAGCTGCCCTGGACGGGGTGCCGGACAATGCCCACGCCAGGGCACTGCGCGGATTGGCCCGCTACGCCGTCAACCGCGATCACTGAGCCCAAGCGTGTGAATCGAAACCTGTAGCAGCGGCTCCATCCGCGAGCCAGCTATTGCTGCAACGGTTGCCCTTGCTCTTGCAGGAGCGGCTGCAGCCGCGCGCTCTTGATCCTGCCTTGGCGGTTGCCCCCTGCAGGAGCGACGCAAGTCGCGATCACGACCGCCGGTCACCTGTCTCGCCCAATCCCCGATCACCACAACCAACCAACGGCCAAAAGCTCGCGGCTGCAGCCGCTCCTACAACAGCACTGGCAATTTCCCTACAAAAGACCCCACAACCGCCCGATTCCACCCCACCACCTACCTGCCTAACCTGCTCCCGACCACCCCTCGCAAGGAGCACCCATGCCACGCCCCAAAGGCTTCACCCTCATCGAAGCCCTCATCGTCCTGGTCCTCATCGCCATCCTCGCCGCCATCGCCATCCCCGCCTACGGCAATGCCGTCGCCGCCACCCAGGCCGGCCAGGCCCGCACCGACCTCGCCGCGACCCTGTACACCGGATCCAGGCATTCCAGCCTCACCCAGACCAAGGTCATCGTCTGTCCCAGCCCCTCCGGCACCGACTGCAGCGGCGGCACGGACTGGAGCCGCGGCTGGATCGCCTTCCCCGACCTCGACGACGACCACCGCCATGGCGCCAACGAGCCCCTGCTGGACCACCGCCCCGCCCTGGCCAACGGCGTCCACCTGCGCAGCACCACCGGCCGCACCCGCATCACCCTGCAGCCCCACGGTGGCGCAGCCAGCGGCTCCAACGTCACCTTCACCCTGTGCGACAGCCGTGGCGCAACAAAGGCCACCACGCTGGTCCTGGCCAACAGCGGCCGCCTGCGGCAGGACACGCCCTCGCCAGCGGCGGCCCAAGCCTGTACACAACCCGCCTGACGCGGTTGCGGAGCCACGCGACCAACGGCACAATAGCGGCCCCGCCCGAATAGCTCAGCTGGTTAGAGCACTTGACTGTTAATCAGGGGGTCGTTGGTTCGAGTCCAACTTCGGGCGCCAGATATGAAAAAAGCCTGCAGCGATGCGGGCTTTTTTTTGTTCAGAAAATGTCGGAAGAGACTGGGCCAGGGCGGCATTCAGTCGACTCGACGCTGATCTTACCCACTGCAATTTAGTGCGCAAGTTGAGCCGGCGTGCATAGCGGAGCCGACCACGTGAAGAGCTCAACCTGCCGCGTGGCTGGTGGAGCGAAGCGCGTTCGGCTCCAAAACATTCTTAGACCGCATCGTGAACTGCCTTAACGACAAGACATGCCTCTAGAAGAATAGCTGGATCCGACACCCAGCCCGTGCGAAGCAAGGCCGCGCCAATAAGGGACTGGACATCGGTCGCGCATACCACGGCGTTAACTTGCGTAGGATCAGGTAGTGCCCTCATGAATGTCTCGACGCCTATTCTCGCATCGTCGTGGTGGCTTCCACCCTTGGCGCTATCTGTAACAAATGCCTCCCACAAAAAAAGTCCAGAGCCCGAACTGGAAAATAGAGGCCACGATAAGAAGGCTTCGGTTGATGCTGTTGTTTTTCGCCTAATCTCTTGCAGCAGCCAAGTAGATTGAACGATACCCGTTGCCAAAGCACCGCACCCGGCACCCGCACTCCAAGCTCTAGACCCCTCACCCGGTCGGGCGCCGGTGAGGAGGTTCTCGTCTTCCGTCAACGGGACGAATAGCGGGCACTCAAACCCCAGAGCAACCGGAACGCCTGCACTTAGGATCGACGCCAAACGAAGCGCCAGAGAGGATGGCCGAGTACCACTCCCTCCGTCCGACGACCACCAACCAAAATTTCCCTTCGCGACTGAACCGACATCTGCACAAGCAACGATAAGATTCTGCATGGTATGCGGCCTCACGCCTGAGCTAAGGCGAATTGCATAGCGCAGGTAGTTTTTTGGCAGGGTTTCTTTGCCACGCAATCAGTGGATCAAAGTAACGTCGGCTTGAATGAATAGTCAGACGGCAGCCCTTAGAACGGTATTTCGTCGTCAAACATATCAGCTACCTGTGTGTTGACAACTGGCTTGAGCTTGTACTTGGCGAGCAGATTGTTGAGCGCTTTCTGGGGTTCGCTGGCAGTTAGCGGAACAGAAGAGGTGGCACTGTCTCGTAATTGTTCCAAGTAGGCACCTAGGATCTGCCGGATGGAATCGAGGTGATCAATTTTCTTTAGTGCCTGTTCTTCAGAGTCAGCACGTACAGTTGTCTCAATGAGACAGGAAAGCATACGTGTCCGAGTCTTCGGCGAACCTATGAGAATCTCAAAGATGTTCTCGGAGACGGCAGTAACGGTATTCCCCTCTGCGTGCAGCCCTTGGCACTTTGAAATGAACCTGTACGGGGTTGCTCCACGCATAACTGGGATCACAAGGACGCCTCGACCGATAGCAATTCCTACTTCCTGGTCGGTCCAATTGCTCTCGTTGAAGCCCGGCATAAGAATGGCGGCGAGCGCGTCCATTGAATACAGGCCAGCCTCAATTTCTTCCTGCCACTTTTTAGCGGGCTCAATCTTTACATGTGCGACAAATGCTGAGATTCCATAAGTGAGAAGCGCGGCTTGTAGCTGACTGGTTTTCTTCCTAAAGCTAGAGATATGGCTCAAGAACAGCTTGAAATGGAGGCTCCCAGAACAATGCTTCTATGAAACTGCCTTCTTCTGCTAATGAGAAGTTATGTGCAATCTCGAGCTCGTCAGCTATGCGGACAAGCAAGCTAATCGAGATACACGCAGTTCTTGGCGGTATACCGCGCGCTGGGAGAGCTGAAGAAGCGCCAGTGCCAGACTCATGCTGCTACTGCGTCGGCAGTAAGCGGCGGGCTCATCATTTCATAGTGCCCCAGATTTCCGCTCTTCTCGAAGATTTCCTTGAACACCTTGAGCGCGTTCTTGACCATAGCATCGCTCGGAGCAATATGTGCGTCATCAAGCGCGGAGTGGGATCCAGCGTTGACCCACGAGAACAGCGAGTTGCACATCACCTTGTCGAAGCCATCAAATTTGTCGCACAGGTGCTTGTAGTCGGCTGAACCAAGAATTGTGAAGTAGTGCTCCAGGATACGTCGTAATGTGTTCTCGATATGCGGACTGACAAGCGCGCCCGTGCGCATCGCCTTCTCGGCTTCACGAACTTCCGACCAGAGAAGCTGATAAGACGTTTTAATTGGGTTGTATGCATGCCTATCGCATTGCGAGTGCGGCACACCCTTGCGGACGATCCAGAACGACTCTTCATTCATGCACTTGTCGGGATTGCGATTTCTGTTGTATGTGACCTCTTTGTGGAAGTACACATTGTGCGTAAGCACAAACACCTGCTTGATATGTCCGATGCCGTTACGGCAGTTTTCACAGACCTCACGAATGAGACTGCTAACGATGAACAGCACATCGCTATCAAGACTCGATACCGGGTCGTCAAACACCACGATTCGATCTTTTGTGATTCCGGTCTCCGAGAAGCTGCCCTTGATGAGGTGGTAGAAGTAGAGGAACACAACGAAGGTCTTTTCGCCTTCGCTAAGCGTCTTCTTCGCATCAGAGCCGTCTGCGCGGACGAGCTTGTAGTGCTTTCCATCGCCAGCGTCAGCAAGTGAAAAGCTGTCAAATCCAAATCGCTTGAGAGTCTGATTGATGACATTGATGGTGGGCTGGATGCTCGTCGCCTTTTTCTCAAGGTCGGCGATCTCCTTGGCCTTATCAGCGATTCGCTTCTCCGAATCCACAATGCCTTTCTCGATTCCGGCGATTGCCTTATCGAGCTTCTCCCTATCCTCTCTATACTGCTTCAGGTCCACATCGAGTTCGTTGAGTACGTATCGCCATACTTCGGCAATAAGCATCTGTCTTTCAGCCGCAAAATTATCAACCATCTTGTTGTGCTCGACGGCCTCGGCATTGGCCTTGTTGATCATCGCTTCGATATTCGCAAGCACCATCTTGAGCGAATAAAACGTGACGGTTTGGCTCGGCTCCTTTTTCTTGCTTTCTAGTCGCAGCGTGTTCGCGGCGATAGCCTGATCTAGAGTTGCCTTCTCTGTCTTGAGCCTTTCCACGTCCATGAAGTTACCTGGCGCAGCGATGATGCCGTCCACGGCTGACTGGACGGAACCAGCTTCCTCGGTGTACCGCGCAATGAGGTCGTTGATCGCTTTCGTGTCGTTCTCAAACGCCCCGTCGAAATAGTCTTTTAGGCTTTGCGCGAACTGTTCTGTAGTAGATTGCTGGCAGAATGGACACTTCTTGTCGTTCTGCTCGTAGTACGGCAATCCCTGACGCACCCAGTCGCTATTACCCAACTTCGTGATCATCGCAGCAATATCAACATCCTCTTTGCCGATTACCTTCTTCTTGAGAATGGTGCTCGACTCGTGGGCGACCAAGCTTGATGAAAGCGTTGGTAGCGACGGTTGCTTAGTTGGCGTGTCTCCGAAGATGGTCTCAGCACGTTTCTCCAAATCATTTAGCTGCTTCAACGCAGCTTGATTATTTTGCGTCTCTTGCAGAATTTTCGCTTTACACTTCTCCTTGTTTCCCAGAAAGCCTTCCAACGCCTCATCCAGCTTTTTTTTCTTCTTGATCTTCTCGACGGGCACCCAAAATTTCTCGCGGGTATTGCTTTCGAGCCGCGCTAGTTCCCCTTTCTTTCCACCTGAACCGTCATTATCTCCTAGGGTGAGCCTTAGGTTTCTGGCCTTCTCCTGCTCATTATCTTTATCCTCCTTCGCCGTCTTGATCTTGTCTTCCGTGTCCTTCTCTTCCTCGCCAAGGGTGAACACGCCGCGCATCTGGTCGAAATTATTCTCTACAAAGTCCCTGTTCAATACGACGGATTCAAGGGGCTGTCCGTTCTGCCATGTACACCCACAGGTCGTGCTGAACGCCGCGTCTGCGATTACCCGGCTGATTGTTGTCTTTCCAGTGCCGTTCGATCCAAAGATGTAGTTGAACTGCCGAAGGTCATCTAGCGTTGTGGGAGATGTCGGGTGAAACGTAGCGACGTTGCGAATGGAAATGCTCTGAATCATTGGTCCGCCCCGGAGTCATGACAAAACTTGTTCAAGCCGATATAGGATTGGTGTGCGTGCCCTTTCATCCACGACGCGTACTTCGTAATGCGGTCTTCGCCATGGCCTAGCCGTTCTCCTTTAGGGCTGCGTAACGCTTGAATTAAGCCGACCCGCAACGTGCGAGTCGGTAAGTTGACGTACTTGAATAACGACACATTTCAACGAAGCGACGAAGCGACGAAGCGGGTTCGGCTTGAATGAATTGTTAGACCGCACTGGGTGGCATCAACGGGCGCACTAGATCGTCAAAATCTAGCAGCCTGCTTGACTTGATGATGAGGCCTAAGTTCTGAGGAATTGCTGATATGGCAATAGCCCGCTGCTGGGTGGGGACGTTCACTATCCTTATCTCGCCGGTCGCAGTGTGTTGGGGGCCTGCGTAAAGTACGCCCAGAAGCTTAACCCGTATCCCACCCATCACCATTCCGCCTGCCCGCGTAGCGTAGCCGCCGTTGTTATAGAGGAACACAGGTGAGCCACTGGATCCAGGGAAGCAAGCCGCGTCAATCATGAACTCCAGACGCCCCTCGTAATTGAGGTTTGGATGAGTGGCTGTCACCCCGCGGCGCACGATGGGCATGTTGTTTGTCGCGTCCCAAATGCCATTGGGATAACCGATCATTACGATATCTTCAAGAGCACCGAGATCAGCAAGCTCTTCAGCTGTTGGAATGAGCGATTTATCGAGTGTTACGTAAAAAAAGGTGTGGCCCGCAGCAGACGCTTGATTAAGAAGTGGGCCGATAGGCATTGCGCACAGGTCGACGTTGGGATCAGGGTGTAGTAGCCATTGCCTCTCAAAGTTATCTATTTCGATCGAGAAGTGCTTAGCGACAGCGGGCCCACCATCTTCGAGCAAGGTGAGATTGAACCGCCCACTGGTGGCGCCGGCTATCACGTGCTTGTTGGTCACGATTACGGGGACGTGAGTGGAGTCATTGTCCAGGCACCTGTAGAAGAATCCGGTGCCGGTGGCTTCTCCATCAGCCGTAGAGCACAAGATTCGCACTGTGCTATGAGCTAGCTGCTCTGAAGGTGTGAGTTGCTGGGGCATGTGTGTTCGGCTCCAACGAATTGTTAGCGCGCACGCTTTAGATGCTTTTTCCTGCTGCCTTTTTCGAATCAGTTGAACCAACGTTGCAAATAACTTCTGCGATGGCACTAGAAACGTTATTGCTTCCTTTTGCGAAAGGCGTGTCAAATTTGTATGTTCCGTCCAGCTCAAGAATAACCAGGCTGCCGTACTCCTGATTGCAGTCTTTATCAGTCACGTACCATTTCATGAGTTCAGTTTGCTTAGCTTTCTTGTCCGCATTCTTTCCAACGACGACAGTCATCGCTTCTCCAGCTTTGTTTTCACCGCGTTGGCCGGAGCCAAGTTTGATGCTGTACTGGTCGTTGCCATCTGCCGAGACCCCAACTTGATACCAGCCCTCCTGTGCAAGGCAAGGAAGCGCTACACCAAGACAAAGAGAACCTATGAGCAGGAGTGCTTTCATGCCGATATCCTTTTTGTGAGCGCTAACACCTAGTAGACCCCTAAGTTGGGGATAACTGACAGAATACACCGCGCATCATCACAATATGGCACACGAAATTGCCACGTTGTGGCAATACCAATTTATGTGCCACGACCTTTTTTCTAACTATAGGGCAGCAGGGCCTCTCAAAACGGCACCTACAACGTTGGCATGCCAATCGATTCTGAGCTGCGCATATCGATAATATTTCCGATTGGCCTATTTGTGATGCAAAGCTCGGGCTAAGCCACGTTCTATTACCTATTCACGCCCACAACCTCGATACGCACGATCCGGCCTGCATCACCACTTGCCCAACCACTATTTCCCGCAAGGTCAACTGGCATCCAGTCCCGCATCGGAGACCGGCAACCAGGCATCGCCGTCCCAGCGGTCTGACCCCCGATGGCCCAACTGCAATGCATGGCAGTGTGTCGTCCATGCAGGACACGCCTGAGCGGTAGCCCGGTGGTGAAGCCAGCGGCTGCAAAGCGATGAAGGCAAGGCTGCCGGGTTTGATGCGCTTGGCCGAGGGTGTGATCTCATTGGTCTGCCGCGACGCGGTGACTTTGCTTTTGACCGCTTTGCCGTCATCGACGACGCCAGCACTCGCGAGTGCGGCGATGCCTGGTGCGTCTTCAGCCTTGTAATCGCCACCGACTGCGAATGCTGAGCCATTGGACGATGCGGCGGAGAAGAATCCCTTTGCCTCGCCTGCAGGGCTATCGGATGCGCTGGTGGCAAGCCATGGACCGCCGTCGAGATCCTTGTAATGCACCCTTGCAATCGTGCCGCCGGAAACGACGATCAATCGTTTTTGCACCTTGGCGATGCATGTCCCGCTGGCTGCAAAGGCGGCCTCGCCTTGCTCGTGCGTCTGGCCCATCCGGCGAAAGTTGCCAGGTCTTGCCGGCGTCGACGGTTGAATAGATCTGGAAGTGGCCTTCGACGGGGTCGCCCAGCATCCAACCTTTTGGCCTGGTCGAACACCATGCAGTCGAAAAAGGCGCGCGGGTCCTGGTTCTGCAGTGTGCGTTGCCAGGTCTTTCCGGCGTCGGTGGTGCGGTAGATGCGCGACGCTTCGCCGGGGCCGATGCTCAGGACGACTGCGGTGTTGGCGTCGAAGCCTTCTACGTCGCGAAAGTCGAGATCCTTGGCGTCGGGCACGTTGACCTGTTGCCAGTGCTTGCCGCCATCGGTGGTGCGCAGGACGGTGCCTTCGCGGCCGCTGGCCCAGGCGATGTCGGGGGTGACGGCGGAGATGCCGCGCAGGCGGACTTTGACGCCGCTATCCTGGGGGGTGAGGTTGACGTCGGTTGCGTTGACGTTGGCTGCGGCTGCGAAGAAGAGCAACAGTAGAACGAAGAGTCTGCAGGACATGGCACGCTCCGTTGGGTGCGCGTGGGGATGTTTGTGCAGGTCAATATCGCATGCGCTGGCTGGTTTGCGCACGCGCGGGTCGAGCCGAGAGAAATAAAGTTGCAATTGTTTCTGGTGCTTTGTGTGGGAGCGGAAAACGGCGCGATCACTGTGCCGCGAGGCAGCTATCGCGACTTACGTCGCACCTACGGGTCGCCGCCGCACGGCAAGAGCTCGCGGCTGAAGCCGCTCCTACGAGAAGCGTGATCGGGGAGGCTGTCAGGTTGCGGCCGGGGTGGCCAGCTGGTTTTGCTTGCGGACGATGAGCATGGTGATTTCCAGGGCCTGCTCGTAGTTCAGGCGGGGGTCGACGGTGGAGCGGTAGGCGCGCTCCAGGTCGGTGTCGGTCAGGTCGCGGGCGCCGCCGGTGCATTCGGTGACGTCTTCGCCGGTCAGCTCCAGGTGGATGCCACCCAGGCGGGTGCCGGCGGCGGCGTGCAGGTCGAAGGCCTGCTCCAGCTCGCTGCGGATGTTGTCGAAGCGGCGGGTCTTGTAGCCGTTGGTGGTGGCCTCGGTGTTGCCGTGCATGGGGTCGCAGACCCAGAGCACGCGACGGCCTTCGCGACGGACGATGTCCAGCAGCGGCGGTAGTTTGTCTGCGACCTGCTTGGCACCCATGCGATGGATCAGGGTCATGCGACCCGGGAGGTCGTCGGGGTTGAGCACGTCCAGCAACCGGATCAGTTGGTCGGGCGTGACCGATGGGCCCACCTTGAGTGCGACCGGGTTGCGGATGCCACGGAAATATTCAACGTGGGCGCCGTCCAGCGCGGCGGTGCGCATGCCGATCCACGGGTAATGGGTGCACAGGTTGAACCAGCCCCACTGCCTCGGCACTTCGCGGGTCTGCGCCTGCTCGTAGGGCAACAGCAGCGCTTCGTGCGAGGTGTAGAAATCAACCCGCCGCAGGTTGTGCACCTGGGCGCCGGACAGTGTTTCCATGAATCGCACCGAGTCGCCGATGCCGGCGACCATGCGCTGGTACTCGTCGGCCAGCGGCGAATGCCCGACCCAGCCCAGGTCCCAGTACTCGGGGTGGTGCAGGTCGGCGAAGCCGCCGTCGATCAGGGCGCGTACGAAGTTCATCGTCATCGCCGAGCGCGCATACGCCTTGATCATGCGACGCGGATCCGGGATGCGTGCCTGGGGATCGAATTGCGGGGCGTTGACGATGTCGCCGCGATAACTGGGCAAGGTGACGCCATCGATGGTTTCGGTGTCGGTCGAGCGCGGCTTGGCGTATTGGCCGGCGAAGCGCCCCACGCGCACGACCGGCAGGCGCAGCCCATGCACCAGCACCAGGCTCATCTGCAGCAGCACCTTGAGCCGATTGGAGATCACTTCGGAGCTGCATTCGCCGAAGCTTTCGGCGCAATCCCCACCCTGCAGCAGGAAGCGCTTGCCCTCCTGCGCTTCGGCCAGGTGTTGGGTCAGTGCAAGGATTTCCCAGGACGTGACCAGCGGCGGCATGGCCTGCAACTCGTCCAGCGCACCCTGCAACGCCTGCGCATCGGGATAGACCGGCATCTGGCTGGCGACACGGTCACGCCAGGATGCCGGCGACCAGTTGCGATCGACAGGGATGGATTTCAGGGGGCGATCGCTGGTGGGCATCAGGACTTGCTGGGTTTGCGCGTGCGACAAACAGGCTTGATGGAGCGAAGCTTGCTGCGTTGCGGCATTGCATCATCGCGCCCGCGCGCGATGACTGCAACTGCACGGATTACGGCGCTGGTACCGGTCAGCGGCGACGGAACATCGTCATCAAGACCCAGATCGCCAGCAGCACGAAGCAGAGCAGGCTCCATTCGGGCATGGAAAGGCCAAGCAGGCGCCACGTTACCGTGGCGCACTCACCCGAGCCGGTGAGCACGGTGCGGATCACGTTGGTCACCGGCATCGCTTCCATCAGGTAATTCAGCCCAGGGCCGCAGCTGGGCACCTGGTCCGGCGGCAGGTGTTGCAACCAGACATGGCGTCCGGCGATGGCAATGCCGATAGCACTGGCAAGCAAGGCCAACAGGCCGTAAATCCTCCGCCCTGTCGAAGTGCGCGGGGCATGCAGCCCGGCAATCAGCAGGATTACACCAAGTGCCGCAAACGCGATGCGCTGGAAGATGCAGAGCGGACAGGGTGTGAGGCCGTCATGCAGTTGCGAATACAGCGCAAACGCAATGAGCAATGCGCACGCCAGGAAGCCCGAAAGGCATTGGGCACGAAACGACCAGCGGAAGGGATTGATGTCCATGGCAGGCAGGTTAGTCGTTGGCGGAGTGGTTGGAAAGGGTTGGGGCTACCGGCTCGTGGTGGATATGCGTTTCAATCCATTGCCTTGGGCGTTGCCAGCTTTTACACCGGGATCGTCAGGCAACAAAGTCACTGCCTGGTCAAGGGTACGGCTGCCAATAGAGTCCCTCTCCGAGGTGTGTCGGGCAGCGTGCGCAGGCGACATGGTCCGTGCAAAAAAAAATATGCGACAAGCAGCCTTCCTTCGATTCCTGCCTCATGCTGTCCCCACAAGACAAAACCCCGGACTTAGGCCGGGGTTTGCTTGGTAGCGGGATAACGGCTGCGCTTATTCGGCGTCGACGGTGTCCTGCGGGCGGTCGACCAGCTCGACGTACGCCATCGGGGCGTTGTCGCCGGCGCGGAAGCCGCACTTGAGGATGCGCAGGTAACCACCCGGGCGGTCCTGGTAACGCGGACCCAGCTTGGTGAACAGGTTGCCGACGGCTTCCTTGTCGCGCAGGCGCGCGAAGGCAAGGCGGCGGTTGGCAACACCGTCGATCTTTGCCAGGGTAATCATCGGCTCGGCGACCCGGCGCAATTCCTTGGCCTTGGGCAGCGTGGTACGGATCATTTCGTGCTTGAACAGCGACGCGGCCATGTTGCTGAACATCGCTTTGCGATGTGCGCTGGTGCGGCTGAACTTGCGTCCGGATTTCTGGTGGCGCATGGTCTTGGTTCCTGTTGAATGTTGTTACGACTGGACTTCGCTGTCGCCATCATGGCGTTGACACTTGGACTGCGCTGGCCCTGACCGGACATCCTTGACCGGATGTGCCGCGGACCTTCAGGCCCGTCGGCGTGTTTACCTTCCATGCCCGGTGCATTGCGCCGGACAGTTGCATGCGGTGCGCGGCAAGCCGCGCAGACGCAATTTTCCTAGCCCATCATCCCGTGCGGCGTGACGCCCGCCGGTGGCCAATTCTCAAGCTTCATGCCCAGCGACAGACCACGCTGCGCCAGCACTTCCTTGATCTCGGTCAGCGACTTCTTGCCCAGGTTGGGCGTCTTGAGCAGCTCGACTTCGGTCTTCTGGATCAGGTCGCCGATGTAATAGATGCTCTCGGCCTTGAGGCAGTTGGCCGACCGCACGGTCAGCTCCAGGTCATCGATCGGACGCAGCAGCACTGGGTCGACACCGGTTGGAGCCGGCTTGGCAGCGCCACGATCGCGGTGGGTGAAGTCACCGAACACGGACAACTGCTCGCTGAGGATGTCGGCGGCGGTGCGCACGGCTTCCTCGGCGTCGATGGTGCCGTTGGTCTCGATGTCGATGACCAGCTTGTCCAAATCGGTACGCTGCTCGACGCGGGCGGCTTCGACCGCATAGGCCACGCGGCGCACGGGCGAGAACGAGGCATCCAGCATCAGGCGGCCAATGGCGTGGGTCTCTTCATCCGGCTGGCGACGGGCAACGGCGGGCTGGTAGCCGTAGCCGCGCTCGATCTTGAGCCGCATGTTCAGCGTCGTATTCTTGGTCAGGTGGGCGATGACATGGTCGGGATTCAGGATCTCGACGTTGTGGTCGACCTTGATGTCCGCGGCGGTGACAACGCCCGGGCCCTGCTTGTCCAGGCTCAGGGTCGAGCTTTCGCCCGAGCCCATGCGGATGGCGATGTCCTTGAGGTTGAGAAGCACCTCAAGCACGTCTTCCTGCAAGCCTTCGATGGTGCTGTACTCGTGCAGCACGCCGTCGATCTCGACTTCGGTAATCGCGAAGCCCGGGATCGAGGACAGCAGGACGCGGCGCAGGGCATTGCCCAGGGTGTGGCCGTAGCCACGCTCGAGGGGCTCGATCACGACCTTGGCACGGTTGCCCGCAAGGCGCTCGATCTGGGGGCCACGGGGGCGCAGGACTTGGTTGGCGGTAACCGTCATGTTTGCAGCTTCTCCAAATATTCCGGCGCTTGGGGTAGACGCCGGTTTTGAGCTTTTGGAGCCCGGTTGGATCGATTGCTTCGAATCAAATGGCTCGATTCGGATTGATCCAATGGGCAGCCGATGCGCAGTGCGTATCGGCCAGTTCTTGGTGGTGTCCCCGTGCGGCCATGGTCGGCGCACGAAGGACCCCGTTGCTTGTTGCGAGGTTGCTTACTTCGAGTACAACTCGATGATCAGCGCCTCGTTGATGTCCGAAGGCAGGTCGGCACGCTCGGGAACGGCCTTGAAGACGCCGGCGAACTTCTTGGCATCGACCTCGATCCATGTCGGCATCAGGTCCATCGACGAGGAGATCTCCAGCGACTCGGCAACGCGCAACTGCTTCTGCGCCTTCTCGGACAACGCAATCTCGTCACCAGGCTTGACCGCGTAGGACGGCAGGTTGACCGACTTGCCGTTGACCGTGACGCCACGGTGCGAGACCAGCTGGCGGGCCGCAGGACGCGTGATCGCAAAACCCATGCGATAGACGACGTTGTCCAGGCGGGTCTCCAGCATCTGCAGCAGGTTTTCGCCTGCGTTGCCTTTCTTGCTCGAGGCCTTCTTGTAGTAGTTACGGAACTGGCGCTCCAGCAGGCCATACATGCGCTTGACCTTCTGCTTCTCGCGCAGCTGCATGGCGTAGTCGGAGAGCTTGCTGCGACGACCGCCGGTGCTGGCACCGTGTTGGCCGGGCTTTTGCTCCAGCTTGCACTTGGAATCGAGCGCACGGGCCGGCGACTTCAGACCAAGGTCTGTGCCTTCGCGGCGGGCGAGCTTACAGGTGGGACCGATATAACGAGCCATTATTCTTCTGCTCCCGGCGTCAGACGCGACGCTTTTTCGGCGGACGACACCCGTTGTGCGGGATCGGCGTCACGTCGATGATGTTGGTGATCTTGTAGCCGACGTTGTTCAACGAACGTACGGCCGATTCGCGACCCGGACCCGGACCCTTGATGCGCACTTCCAGCGACTTGACGCCGTAGTCGAGCGCAACCTTGCCGGCCTTTTCGGCGGCAACCTGGGCAGCAAACGGGGTGGACTTGCGTGAACCGCGGAAACCCGCGCCACCCGAAGTCGCCCACGACAGTGCATTGCCCTGGCGGTCGGTGATCGTGATGATCGTGTTGTTGAACGAAGCGTGGACGTGGGCGATGCCGTCAGTGACGACGCGCTTGATCTTCTTCTTGGTTTTTGGTGCTGGCTTGGCCATGTGTCTTCCTTATTTCCTGATGGCCTTGCGCGGACCCTTGCGGGTACGGGCATTGGTCTTGGTACGTTGGCCGCGCATCGGCAGGCCACGACGATGGCGAAGGCCGCGATAGCAGGCCAGGTCCATCAGGCGCTTGATGGCAACGCCGACTTCGCGGCGCAGGTCGCCTTCGACGGCAACTTTGCCGACTTGGGCTCGCAGGCTCTCGACTTCCGGCTCGGAGAGGTCGCGAATCTTGGTCGTCGGCTTGACGCCGGCTTCCTCGCAGATCTTCTTCGAGCGGGTACGGCCAATGCCGTAAATGCTTTGCAATCCAACCCAGACATGCTTCTGGGCTGGCAGGTTGACGCCGGCAATACGCGCCATGCGCGATCTCCAAAACGGTGTGGGCTGCCAGCCAAGAGGGTCCGGCAGCGGGCACTTGGTGAAGTGAACGGGAAAGTTTAACAGGGTCTCGGGTTGACTGGAAGCCTCGGAGGCCAAAGCCTCCGCGACCCGGCATGGGGAGTGTGCCCATGCTCCGGCGACGGTCCCGGGCTGGCTGGGAGGGCAAATCGCTGCCCTACCCGGCCCCGCGCACTACTCTGGTGCGCGGAATGGCCCCGGACCACCCGCACGCGAGACCGCCGCGCGAGTCGCCCATCTGCCCTTCCCCCGGTAGATACAGGGGTCAGGGGTCTTGCAACCACTTGCGGCGGAACCGCGGTGGTTCAGAAACTAGGTGGATATGCCAGGCCTTATCGGGCCTTGGCACCCCCCTTCAGGTTTGCCTTCTTCAACAGGCTTTCGTACTGGTGCGACATCAGGTGGGCCTGGATCTGCGAAATGAAGTCCATCACCACGACCACCACGATCAGCAATGACGTGCCGCCGAAGTAGAACGACGTACCCAGCTCGGTACGCATGAATTCAGGCAGCAGGCAGACAAGCACCAGGTAGGCGGCGCCCGCGGCCGTCAGCCGGGTCAGCACACTGTCGACGTAATCCGCGGTCGCCTTGCCCGGCCGGATGCCCGGGATCAACGCGCCGGACTTCTTCAGGTTGTCCGCGGTCTCCTGCGAGTTGAAGACCAGGGCGGTATAGAAGAACGTGAAGCCGGCAATCAACGCGCCATACAAAATGATGTGCAGCGGCTCGCCAGGCGACAACATCTGGCTGGCCTTCTGCAGCCACAGCGCCGAACCGGCTTGGGCAAACCAGGTCGATGCAGTGGCCGGGAACATGATGATCGACGAGGCGAAGATCGGTGGAATGACGCCCGACATGTTGAGCTTGAGCGGCAGGAACGAGGATTGGTTCATGTACGCACTGCGGCCACCCTGGCGGCGTGCGTAATTGACCGTGATCCGACGCTGCCCACGCTCGACGAACACCACGAACCATGTGAACCCAAGCACCAATGCGGCGATCGCGATCACGGACAACGCGCTGATGTCGCCATTGCGCGCCTGCTCCAGGGTACCCAGCACGGCGCCCGGCAACCCGGCCACGATGCCGGCAAAGATGATCAACGACACGCCGTTGCCGACGCCGCGCTCGGTCACCTGCTCGCCTACCCACATCAGGAACATCGTGCCTGCGGTCAACGCCACCACCGCAGTCAAAACAAACCCGGGGCCCGGTGCGTACACCACCGGAAGGCCATTGCTCGCGCCCGAATGTTGCAGCGCAATCGCGATGCCGGCGGACTGGAAGATCGCCAGCGGGATCGCACCCAGGCGCGACCACTGGGTGATCTTGCGGCGACCGGACTCGCCTTCTTTCTGCAGCGCCTTGAGGCTCGGCAGGATCTGCACCATCAGCTGCATCACGATGGACGCGGAGATGTACGGGATCACGTTGAGCGCAAACAGGCTGAAGCGCTGCAGCGCGCCACCGGAGAACATGTTGAACATGTCCACGATGGTGCCCTTCTGCGCTTCCATCAGCTGCAGCATCGCTTCGGGGTTGACACCGGGTACCGGGATGTAACAACCCACCCGGTACACCATCAGCGCGCCGAGCACGAACAGCAGGCGCTGGCGCAGCTCGGTGAATTTACCGAGCCCGCCACCGAGCTTGCCTGCCGCTGCTTTGCCGCCTTGCGCCATGCCGAACTTACTCCGCAGCCTTCGTGGAGGCCGGCTTGCCGGCCTTGGCCTTGCCAGACTTCGGCTTGAGCTTGCCCGGCTTGCCTGCGTCAGCCTTGGCCTCGACCTGGCCACCAGCGGCCTCGATCAACGCCTTGGCGCCGGCGGTCGCCATCACGCCGTCGCCCAGCACGAACTTCTTGCTGACTTCGCCACGCTTGACGATCTTTGCCTGCTTGGCGCTGTTTGGCACCAGCTGCGCATCGCGAAGGGCCTGCATGTCGATCGTGCCGGCCTTGAGCTTGTCGAGCTGGTACAGCATGACTTCGGCGGTGTCCTTGGCCATACGCGAGCGGAAGCCGATCTTTGGCAGGCGACGCTGCATTGGCAGCTGGCCGCCTTCGAAGCCAGGCTTGATCTTGCCTTTGCCCGAGCGTGCGAAGGAACCCTTGTGGCCGCGGCCGCAGGTCTTGCCCAGGCCCGAACCGATACCGCGTCCCACGCGCTTGCGATCCTGGCGCGCGCCGTCGGCCGATGTAAGTGTATTGAGCTTCATAGTGATTATTCCTCAACCCGCACGAGGTAGTGGACCTTGTTGATCAGACCGCGTACCTGCGGGCTGTCCTTGAGTTCGCGCACGCTGCCCAGCTTGCCCAGGCCCAGCGCCTTGACCGACAGGCGATGGATGCCCTTGGTTCCGCGCAGGCCCTTGACCAGACGCACCTTGACGGTCTTGCCATCGGTGGCAGCAGCCTTATTGGCTGGTGCCTTCTTCTTGGTATCAGCCATGATGCAGCTCCTCTACCTTCTTGCCGCGCTTGGCGGCAATCGCGCCCGGCGAATGCATTTCGGTGAGGCCGCGAATCGTGGCACGCACCAGGTTGATCGGGTTGCGTGAGCCCTGGGCCTTGGCCAGCACGTTCTTGACGCCGACCGCCTCGAGCACGGCGCGCATCGCACCGCCGGCGATCACGCCGGTGCCTTCCGAAGCCGGCTGCATGTAGACGTTGGCTGCACCATGATGCGACTTGACCACGTGCCACAACGTGCCGTTGTTGAGCTCGACGTTGGACATGCCACGACGGGCCTGCTCCATCGACTTCTGGATGGCAACCGGGACTTCACGCGCCTTGCCGTAGCCAAAACCAACCCGACCATCGCCATCGCCGACCACGGTCAGCGCGGTGAAGGTGAACTGGCGGCCACCCTTGACCGTCTTGCTGACGCGATTGACCGCGATCAGTTTTTCGATCATGCCATCATCGATTTCTTCGCGGTTGCCGCGTCCGCGTCCGCGCGGTGCTCGATCGTCTGCCATCTTGATGATTCCGTAGATTAAGGATATTTGCGGCGTGGCCGCTTATGGTTGTTGATGTGTTCCGGGTGTTCCGCGACGACGGCAATCCGCCGGCGCGTCCGATGCAAGCCGCATCGGCAGCAAATTGGGTTCAATGACATGGGGGCGTGCCCCCATGCCCTCAAGCCTCGCCAATGCCAGCCTTAGAACTGCAGGCCGCCCTCACGGGCCGCATCGGCCAGCGCCTTGACGCGGCCGTGGTAGCGGTAACCCGAACGGTCGAAGGCGACCTTTTCAATGCCAGCGGCCTTGGCTTTCTCGGCGATCATGCTGCCGACCTTGGTCGCGGCCTCGATGTTCTTGTTGCTCTTCAATCCTTCCCTGACGTCGGCCTGCACGGTCGAGGCCGAAGCCAGGACCTTGGCACCGTCGGGGCTGAACAGCTGCGCGTACAGGTGCTGGCCGGTGCGCAGCACCGAAAGGCGCGGCACGTTGAGTTTGCGGATGTGCGAGCGCGTGGACTTGGCGCGGCGCAGGCGGGCGATTCTCTTCTTCATTTTCTCGGTCTCCGAAAGCTGAAAGCGTCAATGGTCCCTTTCGGGATTACGCTTTCTTGGCTTCCTTGCGGATGATGTGCTCGCCGGCATACTTCACGCCCTTGCCCTTGTATGGCTCGGGCGGACGGAAGCCGCGGATCTTGGCGGCGACTTGGCCGACGCGTTGCTTGTCGGCACCGGCGACCAGGATCTCGGTCTGGGTCGGGGTGCTGATGGTGATGCCGTCAGGGGTCTTGAACAGGACCGGGTGCGAAAAGCCCAGCGACAGGTTCAGGTCCTTGCCCTGCATCGCGGCACGGTAACCGACGCCGACCAGCTCGAGCTTGCGCTCGAAGCCCTCGGACACGCCGTGCACCATGTTGGCGACGATCGCGCGCAGGGTTCCGGCCATCGGCACCAGCAAGGGATCGCTGGTCGACACCTGTGCCTGGCCGTCTTCGATCTTGATCTCGACTCCGGCGGGCTTGGCAATGGACAACGTGCCCTTGCTGCCCTTGACGCTGACATTGTCGGGCTGGACGTTGATCTCGACACCCTTGGCGATCGTGATCGGCTGCTTGGCTACTCGGGACATGGTCGTTACTCCCTTAAGCCACGAAGCACAGGACTTCACCGCCGACGCCCTGATGGCGCGCCTGCGAGTCGGTCATGATGCCCTTGGAGGTTGAAATGATCGCAATGCCCAGGCCACCCAGGACCTTGGGGATCGCGTCCTTGCCGCGATACTGCCGCAGGCTCGAACGCGATACGCGATGCAGCCGCTCGATGACCGGCTTGCCTTCGTAATACTTCAGCTCGATCTCGAGATCCGACTTGGCGCCGTTCTCGATCACGCGGGAGCCCAGGATGTAGCCTTCGTCCAGCAGGACCTTGGCGATCGCAACCTTGGTCTTGGACGACGGCATCTTCACCGTTGGCTTGCCCACTGCGGCCGCATTTCGAATGCGGACCAACATGTCGGCGATGGGATCAGTCATGCTCATTGATAACTACCTTTGAGTGCACCGATATCCGCGGAATTGCGAATTTCGAAGTCTCGGTGCCGACGCCCCAGGGGACGCGACACCGGGTGGAACAAACAGCCTGTATCTGTGTTACCAGGATGCCTTGCGCAGGCCGGGTACGTCACCGCGCATGGTGGCTTCGCGCAGTTTGTTGCGGCCCAGGCCAAACTTGCTGTAGACGCCGCGCGGCCGGCCGGTCAGGGCGCAACGCGTGGTCTGCCGCGAGGGAGACGAATCGCGCGGGAGCTTCTGCAGCTTCACCACCGCTTCCATCTTCTCGTCGTAGCCGACGTCTTCGCTGCTGATGATCTTCTTGAGCGCTTCGCGCTTGGCCGCGTACTTATTGACCAGCTTGGTACGCTTGGTCTCGCGGTTGATCATGGAGGTCTTTGCCATAGTCTCGTGTCCTGCTTAGTTACGGAACGGGAAACGGAAGGCGTCGAGCAATGCCTTTGCTTCCGCGTTGGTCCTGGCCGTGGTGGTGATGGCGATATCCATGCCGCGGATCGCATCGACCTGGTCGAAATCGATTTCCGGGAAGATGATCTGTTCCTTCACGCCCATGTTGTAGTTGCCGCGTCCGTCGAAAGACTTGGCCGACACGCCACGGAAGTCGCGCACGCGCGGCAGCGAGACGTTGACCAGGCGGTCCAGGAACTCGTACATCTTCGAGCGGCGCAAGGTCACCTTGCAGCCGATCGGCCAGCCATCGCGGATCTTGAAGCTGGCCACGGAGACGCGCGACTTGGTGACGATCGGCTTCTGGCCGGCCAGCCGGGTCATGTCGTCAACGGCGTTTTCCAACACCTTCTTGTTGGTGGCAGCCTCGCCCACGCCCATGTTCAGCGTGATCTTTTCCAGGCGGGGCACCTGCATCGGATTGGTGTAACCGAACTGCTCCATGAGCTTCGGCACCACTTCGTCCTTGTAGAACTTTTCGAGTCGCGTATTCATATGCATTGATCCTTATGATCGTCCTGATCAAGAACCCGGCCGTCCCAGGCCGGACTGTTCAATTAGGCGTCGATCGCCTCACCGCTCGAGCGGAACACACGCAATTTGCGTCCATCCTCGAGCACCTTGGTACCGATGCGCTCGCCCTTGCCGGTGGCAGGGTTGAACAGCATCACGTTGGAAATATCCAGCGCCGCCTCGCGCTCGACCACGCCGCCCGGCTGGTTTTCCTGCGGGTTGGGCTTGGTGTGGCGCTTGACGATGTTGATGTTGGACACGACGACCTTGTCGCCGGACACGCGCACGACGTCGCCGCGCTTGCCCTTGTCCTTGCCTGCTGTGACCACGACGTGGTCGCCTTTCTTGATGCGGTTCATATCAATTCCTCCGCTCAGAGCACTTCAGGTGCGAGCGAGACGATCTTCATGAACTTCTCGGAACGCAGCTCGCGGGTCACTGGCCCGAAGATGCGCGTGCCGATCGGTTCGTGCTTGGTGTTCAGCAACACGGCGGCATTGCCGTCGAAACGGATCAGCGAACCGTCGGGACGGCGAACACCCTTGCGGGTGCGCACCACGACGGCGTCGTAGACCTCGCCCTTCTTGACCTTGCCGCGCGGGATGGCCTGCTTGATCGACACCTTGATGATGTCGCCAATGTGCGCGTACCGGCGTTTGGAGCCGCCGAGCACCTTGATGCACATGACTTCCTTGGCACCCGAGTTATCGGCGACATCGAGGTGGCTCTGCATCTGGATCATGGGTTCAGCCTCCTCTTATTCGGCCGCGCGGGCGACGATCTCGGCCACGCGCCAGTTTTTGGTTTTGGACATCGGGGCACACTCGACCACGCGCACCTGGTCGCCTTCGTTGCAGGCGTTTTCGGCGTCGTGGGCGTGCAGCTTGGTCGAGCGGCGGATGTACTTGCCGTACAGCGCGTGCTTGACCTGGCGCTCTACGAGCACCGTGACCGTCTTGTCCATCTTGTTGCTGACGACGCGGCCTTCGACCGTGTGCAGCTTCTTTTCTGTATTGTCTTTCATCTCGGCCTTCCTTACTTCTGCGCGCCGAGCAGGGTATTCACGCGAGCAATCTCGCGGCGTACCCGGCGGGCCTCGTGGGTCTTGGCAAGCTGGCCTGTCGCCTTCTGCATCCGCAGGGAGAACTGCTCCTTCTGCAGGTCCAGCAGGTGGGCCTTGAGCTCATCGGCCGACTTCTGACGCATTTGCTTGATTTCCATCAGCGCACCGTCCGGGTCACGAATTGGGTGGTGACCGAGAGCTTGGCCGACGCCAGGCGGAACGCCTCGCGTGCGGTCGCCTCATCGACGCCCTCGATCTCGTAGATCATGCGGCCGGGCTGGATCTGGGCGACCCAGAACTCGACGTTGCCCTTGCCCGAGCCCATGCGCACTTCGATCGGCTTCTTGGTGATCGGCTTGTCGGGGAACACGCGGATCCACATCTTGCCGCCACGCTTGACATAGCGGCTGATGGAACGACGCGCTGCCTCGATCTGGCGTGCGGTGATCTGTCCGGTCTGCGTGGCCTTGAGGCCATACTCGCCGAAGCTCACGGCATTGCCGTTCCAGGCCAGGCCGTCGTTGCGGCCCTTGTGCATCTTGCGGAATTTGGTTCGCTTTGGTTGCAACATGACTTATTTCCTCGCCTCGCCGCGATCGTCACGACGCGGGGCACGCGGACGATCCTTGCGGTCGCCACGGTCGCCACCACGCGGTGAAGCGTCGTCGGGCTTTTCCTGGCCAACCTGGGAGAAATCAAAGATCTCACCCTTGTAGACCCACACCTTGATGCCAATGATCCCGTAGGTCGTCTTGGCTTCGGCAAATCCGTAATCGACGTCGGCACGCAGGGTATGCAACGGCACGCGGCCTTCGCGATACCACTCCGACCGCGCGATCTCGGCGCCATTGAGGCGACCGCCGACGTTGACCTTGATGCCCAACGCGCCCAGGCGCATCGCATTGCCGACGGCGCGCTTCATCGCGCGGCGGAACATGATGCGGCGTTCGAGCTGCTGCGCGATCGACTCGGCCACCAGCTGCGCGTCAAGCTCTGGCTTGCGCACTTCGGTGACATTGATGTGCGCGGGGACGCCCATCAGGTCGGAGACTTCCTTGCGCAGCTTCTCGATGTCCTCGCCGCGCTTGCCGATCACCACGCCCGGGCGGGCGGTGTGGATCGTGACGCGGGCGGTGTTGTTGGGACGCTCGATCAGGATCTTGCTGATGCCGGCGGCAGCCAGCTTCTTGCGCAGCATGTCGCGGACCTTGAGGTCGGCGATCAGGTACTCGGCATAGTGCTTCTTGCCGGCGTACCACTTGGAGTTCCAGTCTTTGGAGACGCCAAGACG
>CAVQBQ010000008.1:0-18928 GCA_963710825.1 uncultured Gammaproteobacteria bacterium
CCAGACCCCGTTACCCAGCACTGCTGGTGGCGCTGCGCCCGCATGGCCTCGACACGCTGACCGGTGGCGCGGAAGGGCCGGAAGGCAGTTACCTGTGCAGCGTCTTCTTTGTCGCCGCGATCGCGTGGATCCAGTGGCGAAAGACGCGCGGAGCTCAGAACTTCTCGCCGACCGGCAGGTGACGCCACTGCGGAGCGGCATCGCCCCGTCAAGAAGAATGAGGTCAGGCTGAGCCACCCCCGATTCCTCGTAAGAACGGGGTCAGGTTGGTCTACCCCTGTTTGCCGCCACTCTGAGCCCTGTTTGCCATCAGGGGCGGCGATTGGATCGTTGCACCGGCTCAGCGGGCCGCGCCCGCTGGCACGCTGCGCACGATGTCCCCGGAATCGACGGCGCTGGTTGCCGCAGTACTCCATCCGGTGCCGGTGGCGAACTGGACGCCGTCGAACACTGCCGGCAGGCCTTCCTTGCCGAAGCCGACGCCGGATTGCAGCTGGTAATGCAGGTGGACCAGGAACGCGTCGCCGGACATGCCCATCGCGCCGATCTGCGCGCCGCGTGCGATCCGCTGCCCGGCCTTGACCTGCACGCTGCTCTGCTTGAGGTGGGCGAACAGGCTGTACTCGCCATTGCCGTGGTCGATGATCACGTAGTTGCCGAGCATGAGCTTCAGGTTCTTCATGATCGCGGCCTGGTCGAACGGCGGCGGCGCGCCCTTGCGGTTGTCGGCCATGCCGTCATGCATTTCCGCGACCACGCCATCGCCGGTGGCCAGGATCGGGATGCCGAAGCCGTACCAGTCCTCCGGCGCGGCGCCATCGGTGCGGTACAGCCGGCCCATCGGGTCGGTGACACAGAAATCGAGCGCGTGACGGGTGAAATTGGCGGCGATGCCGAAATGCGTGGTCATGCCGCCGGTGATGTCCAGGCGCCGGTGATGCGCGGTCAAGTCATGGCCGTCATGGATGAAGCTGGTTCCGGTTACCGGCAGGCCCAGCGTAGTACGCGGCACGAATGCTTTGGGCGCCAGCCGCAGCTGGACGCGGTGCTCGGGCGCATCCTCGCCTTGGCCCTCGAAGACGGCCTCGTAACGCAGGTCGCCCAGCCAGAGCGGCGCACGGAAATGCTGAAACGGGTTGAACACCACCAGCCGCCCGTGCGCGGGCAGGGTGCGGTTGGGCACGGTGAGGATGCCCATTGTGGTGTCGCTGCCGTTCTGGTCGAGCCGGCGCTGGCCGAGGAACCCGCCCGCTGCATCGAAGAAAGTGACTTCAAGGCTGTCCAGGGTCAGCGCCTGGTCGCCCGGGTTGTCGAAGATGAGGTCGAAATTAAGGTCCTGCCCGTCGCGCGTTGTCTCAAGCAAGGGCTGGGCAGGCAACGCCGCCACGCCCAGCTGCTGGGCGGCAGCGGGCGTGGCGCCCCATGCCAGGCACAGGGTCAATAGGGGGGCGGCAAGCATGCGGGTGCGATGGGCGAGCGACGGCATCGGTAGTCTCCTGGGTTTCGCAAGAGATACGCGCCAGAGGACGGCGGTTGCACTTGCGCCAGAAAAGGGGGCAGTTCAGAGAACATTAGCGTTTGAATCGACCAAGAACGGGCTCAGGCTCACTTGTCCCGATCAAAAGCGGGCTCAGAGGTAATTGCCACCTTCCCCCTACACCCAGGCTCGCCCGTTTTCCGAGTGTGATCTCGTGATGCACGAGGCAAGCAATTTAAAGAGGGTGGCGATTAAACTGGGCAGAGATAATTATGTCGCCGTCTTTTCCACGCGCCAGCTTTCGATGGCGATGCCTCAGCCGTGATGCTGAGCAGAATCAGCCGTGATGCTGAGCAGAACAGGGGTCATGGACTATTAGCGCTCTTCGAATTTCCAAACCAGACTCGCGCGAGTCTCGATCGCCCCTCTACGCCAGTGTGCGTTCGGATTTCGGGGTTCGCAGCTTGGCATCGCTCCAGCTCGTCAGGTGCCTGTGAGGACTGGAGGTGGGTCGCGATCGGTCATCTGCGGGCGGTCGATGCGACTGGTCCTGGTCTGCATGGTCTGGCTGTTGGTCGGACTGGTGCCCTGTGTCGGACTGGCGGCCGAATACAACGCCGGGCCGGCACCTGACTGGGTCGTCGCGACCAAACCGGGCAATCCGAGCGATGGCCAGCGCAGCAAGGACAGCGACGGTGTTTCGTACCTGCTGGTGGATACCCAGCTGCGCAGTGGCAAGGCGACGAGTACCCGGTATCGTCGCGTGGTCAGTCGTGCGCTCAATCCGCACGGGGTCGAATCGATCGCCAACATCGAGATCGAGTTCGATCCTTCGTACCAGACGTTGACCTTGCACGCAGTCGACCTGGTCCGCGGCGGTCGTGTCATCCATAAACTCGCCAGCGCGAAGGTTCGTGTGATCGAACGCGAGACCGAACTCGATGCACGCATCTTTGATGGCATGAAGAGTGCCAATATCTTCCTGGACGACGTGCGTGTCGGCGATGTCGTGGATTATGCCTACAGCGTCAGCGGTCGCAACCCGGTGTTTGCCGGTGGCACGTTTGGTCGCACCTCGCTGCAATTCAGCGTCCCGGTCGCACGCGTCCACGCGCGTGTCCTGGTGCCTGAAGACAGGGCGGTCAGGGTATCCACGCTGTATTCCTCGAAGAAGCCCTCGATCGCGCAACACGATGGCTTGCGCGACTACCAGTGGAACGTCTCCGATGACCCCGGTCTTGCGATCGACGCGGGCGCGCCGAGCTGGTACGACCCACGTCCGGCCGCCGCCTTTACCAGTTATGCGGACTGGAATGCCGTGGCGCGCTGGGCGCGAACGCTTTATGTCGTTCCAAAGACATTGAGTCCAAAACTGGAGGCAGAGGTCGCCCGCATCGCAAAAGCGGAAAAGGACAAGGCAGGGCGCATGCTCGCCGCATTGCGCCTCGTGCAGTCCCAAGTGCGTTACCTGGGTGTTGAAGTGGGCATGAATTCGCACCGGCCCAATCCACCATCGCTGGTGTTCGACCGCAGGTTCGGCGACTGCAAGGACAAGGCGCTGCTGACCGTGGCGCTATTGTCGCGCCTGGGGATCGACGCAAACGTGGCGCTGGTCAACACCAGCATGCAGAAAGGGCTGGCGGAAGAACTGCCGAATCCCGGCGCTTTCGACCATGTGATCGTGCGGGTCGTGCTGGACCACAAGCCGTATTGGCTCGACCCGACCTTGTCGGAGCAACGCAGCGACCTGGCGCATCTCATCCAGCCCGACTACGGCCTTGCGCTGGTGGTCGAACCGGCCACTACCCAACTGGTCCCGATGGATACCGCGCGCTTCCGCATCGCCAAGCGGTCCGTGCATGTCGTATTCGATGCGCGCGAGGATTTCGACAAGCCTGTCGGCTACACGGTCACCACGACCTACGAAGGCAGCGAAGCGGATGCGGCACGGGTGAACCTGGCCTCGCAGAGCCTTGTCGACCTGCAGAAGGGCTACCTCAACTGGTATGCCAACTATTACCCGCACATCTCGGTCGCGGCACCGCTGAACGTCAAAGACGACGAATCGAAAAACCGGCTGACAATCTCCGAACACTACCTGATCGCCGACATCGCCACCGTGTCCGGGAAAGGCGCGAAGCATACTGTCGCCATTTCAACGGTCGACTTCGATTCCCTGTTCAACGTGCCCGAGGTCAGGATTCGCAAATCGCCGCTCGCGCTCGGTTTTCCGCTGGAGGTCGACCAGACCACGGAAGTCCTGCTTCCCTCCGAGTGGCCAGTCACGCCGGAAGAGCATCACGTCAAGGATCCGGCCTTCACGTTCGATCAGGATGTTCACCTCGACGGCTTGCGCCTGGTCATCACCGACCATTACGAATCGCGGGCGAGGCAGGTCGTGGCTACCGACATGCCGCGTTACCTCGCCAACCTGGCGCGTGCGCGTGATGCCCTCGACTACAGCCTGTCCTGGACCGGTCCCACTGCCGGGACCACATCGTCCAAAACCACATCCCCGTCGGACACACGTCTGACTGTCCTGGACCGGATGAACTGGCCGATCGCGATGCTGACACTTCTGCTGTTGGCCCTCTGGGGCTGGCTTGCGGCGCTTGCATACCGCTACGACCCGCCGCCGCAGCAGGCAGTCGCTGACAGCCCGCAGGGCCTCGGCGGATGGTTGGTGCTGCCAGCAATCGGCCTGGTCGTTTCCCCCTTGCTCATCGGGAACACCTTGAACGACCTGGCAGGCGCAATGTCCGCCGGTACTTGGGCCGCGCTGACCACGTTCGGTGGGGCCAACTACCACACGCTGTGGGCGCCCCTGCTGCTTGTCGAATTGGTCGTCAACCTGGGCGAGTTGGTGTTCGCGGTCCTGCTGCTGGTCTTGTTCTTCCAGCGCCGTACCTGCTTTCCCAAACTGATGATCGGTTTCTATATTGCGGCCGCCGTCTTTCAAGGCATCGACGTGATGATGTCGAGCCTGCTGCCGGCAGTCCCGGTCACGATCAAGGACTACGGAACGCTTGTGCGGGTGGTCATCTCGTCCATCATCTGGTCGGCCTACCTGCTGCGATCGCGTCGCGTGAAGGCAACTTTCGTGCGGCGGTATCGCGAGGCGGACGGGACGGGAGCGGGCACTGTTGGCGCTTGACCATCGAACACCTCCAGGACCGTCGTCTCCTTTATCAGGTGTGCAAATTACCCGGGGCATTCCGCACCATTTTTCGTCCCCTTATTTTGCAAGGCTGCGGAGCAGCCTGTCCTCCGGCTACACTTCGACTCAGCATCCGGCAACCGGGCCGGGCCAACCAGGGGGAACACCGATATGCCATCCCGACACACCCTACGGGGCATGCGCGTCCTCGCGCTCGCCTGTCTCGCCTCAGGTGCCATGGCAGGCGCGGCCCAGGCCGCCGGCAGCTACGCCTCGCCGTCGATCCAGTCCGTCGTCGTGATGGACGACCTCGACGCCATCGCGATCATCGGCCAGAACCTGCCGTACCTTGCCCACCAATGGACCGTGTCCCTCGGGCCCCAGGGCGAGCCGGGCGACATCACCCGGTTTTGCCGCCCCGCATCGCCGTACGGCCATGCCCTGACCTGCCGCATGACCGGCGGCCTGCCGCCGGCCGGCGACTACCTGCTGCGCCTGCGCAACCTGCGCGAAGGGACCGAGGTCGAATACCCGCTGACGATCGGCGCGGTCGGGCCGCAGGGACCGACGGGTGGGGAAGGTCCGCAGGGCCCCGTCGGCCCGCGGGGTCCGCGGGGCCCGAACGGCGACACCGGACCACAGGGCCAGAAGGGAGACACCGGCGACACCGGCGCGGTGGGACCGCAGGGCCCGCAAGGCGGACCCGGTCCGGCTGGCCCGGTGGGCCCCACCGGTCCGCTGGGTCCGCAAGGGGCGACGGGCGCAACCGGTCCCATTGGCCCGGAAGGCGTTGCCGGTACGCCCGGCGCGATGGGTCCTCCCGGACTACAGGGTCCGGCTGGCCCTGCCGGCCCCACTGGCGCGACCGGTGCAACCGGCCCGCAGGGTCCGGCAGGTCCGGTGACACCCGACGCGCGCTTTGGCAATGACACCACGGTCTCCTCGGCGGGTCACGAATATGACTGCGTCCTTGGCGAGCTGACATTGAACTCGGGCAGCGTCACGGTGGGAATCCCCGCCCGGGGCCAGCTGATGGCGATCTCCCAGAACGAGGCGCTGTTCTCTCTGCTGGGAACCCGCTACGGCGGCGATGGCATTCAGACGTTCGCGCTTCCCGATCTGCGGGGAGCCGCACCCAACGGCACCGAGTATTCGATCTGCACCGTCGGCATTTACCCGTCGCGGTATTGACGGCCAGGCCAACCCCGCTGCCCTTGGCGGCGGGGTCCAGCCTGTCCGGAAAAGGGAAGTCCACTGCGTCCCTTGTCTGCACCCCTTTTCTAGCGCCTTTCCTGCAACTTGGATGCGCGCGTCGCTTCCGGCGTCGCGTCCAGGTATGAGGCAAAACCGCGCTCGCCGCCCGCGCCCAGGACGTAAGCGCGCGCGAAGGCGTCGACCATGCCGGCATAGACCTCCATGGACCGCCCGGCAGGCATCAATTCGCCACCGAAACGCGTCAGTGTCGCCGGCATCGTGATGGGTGCGTCGGAATAACTGGTATGGCTGCCGCCGGTGATCTTGACCAGCCAGAACGGAACGCGTTGCCGGCCCAGCGCACTCGTGATGCGTTGGTCCATGTCCGGTGCGCCGGGTGGTCGCGCCGGCGGCGGTCGGCCGGCCGCGCGGCTCAATACCATCAGGCTGGGACGCTGGACGCCCTTGGCGAAGACGGCGGCCGGTTCGGGCGTGCCCTCGAAGTCGACGCAGGCGCCCACCCGAGGATCCTGCGTGCACACATCCAACGCGGCGGTGCCGCCGATCGAATGTCCCGTCGCCACGACATGTGCCAGGTCCAGCCGCAGGCCCGGCACGAGGTCGTCTTCGCTTTTGCCCAGCCGATCGAGCACCACGCCCACGTCGCGGGTCCAGTCACGGATGCGCGGCACCCAGTCTGTTTCGTCGCCGCTCGCCATTGCAGGATCGTCGTGTGCCTTCAGCACGCGGCCGTCCGGGAGGCGGCTCACGCCGATGTAGGGATGGTCGATCACTACCACCGCATAGCCGCGATGCACCAGCGCGGTGGCCAGGTGGGCATAGCTGAGCCTGGCAAACCCCAGGCCGGGCGACAGGGTGATGACCGGCCACGGTTGGTCGCGCATCGGCGCCGCAAGCTCGGCGGCCGCCGCGGGTGCGCGGGCCCACCCGCGCAGTCCGGCTTCGCCGACGTCGTAATAGTTGTCCTGCACCAGCGCGTCCAGCAACACCGGATCGTTCGCGTAGTGCTGTTGCACGGGCGTGGGCACGGCGGGATAGAACAACTGGGCAAGCCATTGTCGCGGTCGCGCGGGGTCGCGCAGGTCGTGCCGCGATGCGTCGGTCAGCAACACGGTGACGGTACCGACGTCCGACTGCGTCGACGCGGCTTGCGCGTGCGCGATGGAGTCGCGTGCTGGCGTCTCGATGGGTGCTGCGGCGCATGCCGCGCCAAGGCCGCCCATGATCAGGACGAACACGCAGGCCACGACGGTTCGATACTGCAACATTCGCCTCACCCCCGGAAACCAGTGCGCTGGATGTCTCGGCCGCCGCCGCGGCGGACGGTCACGAATTCGTCGGAGCCCTTGGGGCCTCCATCAACAACCGCTCGGTCGCGCATGCCAAGGCAGCCATCAGGCGACCGAGGGTGGCGCCGGCAAGGGCCGCCGTGAAGCCGTCCACGCCACCCAGGCCGCCAGCGCGACCTCGAACAGGTTCGCCGTGCGCTCGATCACCATCGCGGCGGTGCCTTCGGCCGCCTCGGCACTGGAATGCAGGATGGACAGGTTGAGCAGCATGTGCAGCAGGATGACGAGCCACAGGCTGCCGGTCCGCATGCGCACCGCGGCAAACATCATCCCGCTCATCGTGGTGACGGCCATCAAGGTGATGGCATGGGTCCAGCTGCCGTCCATGACGCCGTGGATCAGGTGCATGCTGCCGAACAGCACGCCATTGAGCACGATCGCGCGCCACGCCGGCAGGTGCAGCAGCAGGGCGAAGATAACGCCGCGGAAGAGCAGCTCCTCGCCAAACGCATTGGCGAACTGCATCGATGCCTCGCCGGGGAAGCCGGGACCGGTTTCAACGCCCATCGACAGGAAGGCGACGCACACCAGCAGGCTTACCAGGAACAGTGGAGCCGGCCGGATCCTGTCCAGCTCCAGGCCGACGTCCTTCCACATCCCGAGCAGTTGCACCAGCAGTATCGGAAGGAGGATCGTCGAGGCGAACGCGACCAGCTTGACCTTGCCGAAGGCTTCGGGTGGCGCGAAGTCCGCCCCGGCTTTGAGGACCAGCACGGTGAGCACGAACTGCAGACCCGCGCCGCCGATCGCTGCGGCCACCGGGTAACGCACTGCCACTTCGCGGACGGTCATGGTGGCGCTTCCATCAGGGGGCGGGCGGACCAGGGCGCGCGTGCTCCTGACCCGTGTCGGGCGGGATCATACATGTCCCGAACACAGGGCAACCCTGCCGAAAGACAGGGGCCGGGAAGGTGCTGTCAAAAAAGGGGTCGGGCAAACAGTGATCTGAAAGCAATCGCATCGTCCCACTCGGATTCCATGGATGGTTCGAGCCCGCCCATGGTCAGGCCCGATCGTCACGGTTGTAGGGTTGGTGCGCCGCGCGGATAACAGGGGACGGAGCTAATCGAGCGCTTTCATCGGTACGCGGAACTCCATTTTGCTGCACGAAAATCGCATGACACGTGTCACGAGGCAAAGGCAACACATGTCCCTAACCTTTGCCTACTCGCCATGCACACTCGCTCTGGTTTGGGTGCGCTGGCGTTGCCGATCGTCCGGGTACGTGGTTGCCGATACCTGGCGGCTGCCCCTTTGGTTGGCCATTTTCAGTGCCATGCAGGGAGATAGTGAATCGATGAAAAAGACTTCAATACTGCTTTTGGCGACGCTTCTCCTCGTAGGCTGCCGCCAAGACCGCGCAATAATGCCCCAAGGCTCGTGGGTCATCGTGGACCGTGCCGGAAACCTGACCTCGGCAACTTCCTTGGTCATGCTGAAAGCTGCCGAGCAACCGCTTGAGGTGCCGCGTTATCGGCAAACACCACCCGTCACCTTTATACCCGAGTTGATTATCGGGGAACCGGGAACGGCGGTCCGGCTCCGGATGGGGACAGAGTTGATCGCACCGCCATTGCGTTCTCATCAACCAATCCAGCTACCCGTCTCGCTCGACGGTGGCCCTGCGCGTCTTGTGGAATTCACAACCGACAGCTTCGGTGACATCAAGACGTCGCGCGAGGTGGCTGAGCGCATGCGCAAGGCAAGCCGGGCGGTATTCACCGTCACGTTGTACACAGAGCCCGCGCAGACTGCAGACATCACGTTTGACCTCGCAGGGCTGGATACGACGCTACGTGCATTCGACGCAGAAGCCTGCAACCGGAAACAAGATGACTGGTTGACCAGGGGTGCCCGTTGGCTTGGCCTTGCATCGACACCGGTCGACGAGGCTTGCATGGAATGAAGCGCACCGGGCCTTCGCCTTGAGGCGGTGGTGGCTAAATGACACTTGTCATCGCCATGCGATGACGCTCCGCACTGGTGGGCTGGCTGGGGTTGAGGAAACTGTGCGTGTGGCCGCGTCAACTGCGCCGCGCACGCCTCCATCACCAAAAGGATCACCGCCATGCTACGCATCATCGGAGCCACCATTGTCTTGCTACTGGCCACGCAAGCTGCCACCGCCGCCGAGCTTCGTGTCCAGGTCGTGGGCATCACTCGACCAGTCGGAACGCTCAGCGCCATGCTGGTCGACTCGCAAGCGGCATGGAACGGGGCGGCGCCGCCCGTCGGTGGTCGCCGGTCAGAGATCACTGCGACAGGAACCATTGAATTGACCTTCGAGGACCTGGCGCCCGGTGAATACGCGATACGCCTGATGCACGACGAAAACGGCAACGGAAGCCTGGACCGGAACCCACTCGGCATGCCCATCGAGGGTTACGGTTTTTCCAACAATCCTCGCGTGATGCGTGCCGCGACCTTCGACGAAGCGCGCTTCACCGTGCCCCCGGCGGGTACCACGATCCAGATCGTGTTGCGGTAGGTCGTCATAATGGATCGGCGCCATTTTCTGGGCGTGTTGCTGGGGACCGCTGCGCTGGGCCTGGTTCGCCCGGCAGTGGGCCACGGATTGCTGTCCAACCCCGCGCAACGCTTTGCACACGGACTTGTCGATCATCCCTGGCTGGCAGGGTGGCAGGATGCGCCACGGTTGGATGGCGTGGCGCGCAGGCTCGAGGTCATCGGCAGGATTCCCGCCGGCCTGGATGGGACGCTGTACCGCAACGGTCCCGGTCGATTCAGCCGCGCGGGAATCCGCTACGAGCACTGGTTCGATGGCGACGGCCTGCTGCATGCGTGGCGACTGGATGACGGTGGCGTGCGGCATCGTGCGCGTTTCGTGGGCACCCGAAAATTCGAACGCGAAGAAGCAGCGGGCCGCTTCATGGTCCCTGCAGTCGGTACGCGCATCGAAGGCGCGGTGCCGATCCGCAACAGCGATGATCTCAACACCGCCAATACCGCGGTGTTCTCCCACGCCGGCGGCCTGTACGCGCTGTGGGAGGGCGGCTCTGCCTACGAAGTGGATCCGGACACGCTGCAGTCCCTCGGCCCCAAGGCCTGGCGCGAGGACCTGCAATCGATGCCGTTTTCCGCGCACCCGCTGCGGGAGTCCGATGGCAGTTGCCGCAATTTCGGGTTACTTGGATCCACCCTGGTGCTATGGCACCTGGATCCGGGTGGAAGCGTCCGTGACGTGCGTACGCTTGCGATGCCGTTTCCGGGCTACATGCATGCGTTCTCGATGACCGAGCGCTACCTGGTGTTCGTGTTGCAGCCCTATGTCGCGCACCGTGGCGAGTCGGGACAGCCTTATTTCAAGACGTTGCAATGGGAGCCGGAACGCGGTTGCCGCGTCCTGGTGGTCGACAAGTCGGATATGGACCGCCGACGCTGGTATGGCCTGCCCGCGGGCGCGGCGTACCACTATGGCGCGGCGCGCCAGCATGGCAGGGAGATCCTGTTGTCAGCCTGCTGGAAACAGGACGGTGAGCAGGCACTGTCTCCTTTCAGGGCGGAGATGCGGGGCGTTTCCCACCCGGTCGACCTGGGCTCGAGCCTGCAGGTGATCCGCCTGGGGCTGGACAGTGGCGAGGCGGGCATGGACGCGGTGGTTGTTGGCGGCCTGGACTTTCCGACCTGGGATGAGCGGGCGGACGATGGCTGCATGTTCGTGCTCACTGGCAACGATACCAGCGAGAGCGGCTACTTCGATGCCGTGTCAAGGATTGATCCGCAACACGGTATCGTCGACCACTACCATTATGGCGAGGGCTGCATGGTCGAAGAACACCGCTTCGTTCCCGCCGCTGATGACCATCTGCCCGGGCAGGGCTGGCTGGTGGGAACGGTGTTGGATTACCGACGCGGACGCACGGGCCTGTCGATCCTGCAGGCCGACAACCTGCGCGCAGGGCCGGTTGCCCAAGCCTGGCTTCCGCACACCGTCCCGCTGGGATTCCATGGCTGGTTCGAGCCGGCCCATGGCCAGCATCGTGGGGCCTGATCGTTTACTGCAAGCAGCCAGTCATGCCGGTGACGCGCGGTGCACGGATGCGATAAATGTCCAACTTGCCGGCACGTACGGATTGGGCACGTCCGCTAAGCAGCATCTCGGTGGGCTTGCTGGCATCGACCACAGGACCGAGGGTCGCGCCATCTGCGCTGTTCAATGAGAGCGGCAACAGCTGCACGTCGGCATAGGCCTTGCCATCGCACTGCGCGACGTACAGCTGGATCGGCTCGCTGTCGACATCGGCAGAGCGTGCAAACACGATCGCCCGGCCATCCGCCAGCCATGCGGCGTCGAACTCGTCATCGGCCGTATTGATACCGGGCACAGAACGGCTGGCGACGAACGCCGTGCCATCCCAGCGCGCGACCAGCAGGTCGTGTCGTCCTGCGCCACCGAAGCCATTGCTGGCAAACAGGAGGTGCCCGCCATCGGGCGAAGGCGTTGGCGCCCATTCGTCGCCGCTGCTGTTGACACCGGCACCGAGGTTTTCCGCCGCGCCGAAACTCCCATCGTCCATGCGGGGTGCGCGATAGAGGTCGTCGCCGCCAAGGCCGCCTTCCCGGTTTGAAAAGAAATACAGCCAGCGACCATCCGTACTGAACATCGGATCAAAATCGTTGGCGCTCGAGTTCAACGCAAGGGGCCGTGGATCACTCCAGCGACCCTCCACGCGGGTGGCTTGCCACAAGTCCCACCCTCCCGCACCACCGGGCCGATCGGTGCTGCCCCAGATGATTTGCCTGCCGTCGGGGCTGATGCTGGCGCGGATTTCGGTGTACCTGGTGGACACGATGCCAAAGCCCTCGATACCGAACCGGGCTTGGGCCTGCGCTGCCAGCGGCAGCACCAAAAGCGAAGTGGTGATGATGGCTCGAAGCAGCATGAGGGCAGTTTCCTTGAACGATGCCGAAAACAGGAGTCAGTGAAAACACGGGTCAGAGTGAAGCGCCCCGGGTTTCACAGACAGGTAGTCAGGATACAGATTTAGTCCGTGGACACCCTTGTTCTGCTTTTCGCGGTACCTGCGGTCCGATCGATCACAGCACGGGAAATATGAGCGCGCAACAGCGGGGGGAAGCGCGTTACCGCTTGGCAATTGGGGCAAAGAAAATGGTTCTTCACGGAAGTCCGGGGAGCGAGCACAAAAAAGGAACGGCGGATTCGGGTGAAGATGTTTGTGCGAACAGACACCCAACCCGGAAACCACCGTTTCCATGTCAGATCATAAAGCCTGCCTCCCGTTCTGGGAGGGATTTGTTGTCACCGACCTTCAGGTCGATCCGGACCGGGTCCGGATCACGCTGGAGGCGGATCCGAGCCAGCCGTTGCGTTGCGGCGGTTGCCAGCGCTTTGGCCTGCCCGTGCATGAGCACTGCCAGCGCCGACTGCGGGATCTGCCGATGTTGGGCAAGGCGGTGCTGCTGCAGGTGACGCTGCGCCGGTTGGCGTGCCCCGCCTGCGGCACCCGCAAGCAGGCGGTGGCCTGGCTGGATCGCCAGGCCCGGCTGACCCGTCACCTGGCCGATACCGTGTCCGCGCTGTGCGCCCGGTTGCCCACCGCGCACGTGGCCGAGCTGTTCGGCGAGCACTGGAGCACGGTGCGGACCCTGGACCGGCCGCTGCTGGAGAGCGCAGTCGCGGCATTGCCGCCGGCGCAGCCCACCGGTCCGGTGATGGACGAGTTTGCTCTCTACAAGGGCCACCGCTACGCCAGCGCGGTGCTCGACGCCGACACTCGACGGGTGCTGTGGATCTGCCTGGGGCGCAGCCGAGCGGCCGTGTGTGCCTTCTTTGAAGCACTGGGGCCACAAGGCTGCGCCCGGATCGAATCGGTGGCGATGGACGTGAAAACCGCCTTTGATCTGGAAGTGCGCCGTCACTGTCCCCAGGCACGTGTGGTCTACAGCCTGTTCCACGTCCTCGCCAAGTACGGCCGCGAGGTGATCGGCCGGGTGCGCGTGGATGCGGCCAACGCCTTGCGACACGGCAAGCCGGCCAGGCGGGTGGTCAAGCAGGCGCACAGGCTGCTGCTGCGCAACCGGGCCAACCTGAAATCGCCTGGGCAACAGATCCGGCTGGACGAAGTGCTGGCCGCCAACCAATCGCTGATGACGGTCTATGTGATGAAGGAACAACTCAAAGCGCTGTGGCGTGCGCCTACCGCGTGGGCTTGGCGGGCGGCCTGGAGACAATGGATGGCGCATGCTCGGCAAAGTGCGATCCCTGCGCTGGTGCAGTTTGCCAAACGACTGCGTGGCTACTGGCGTGGCATCGTCAGCCGGGTGCGCTGGCCAATGCATGCCGGCCAGCTCGAAGGCATCAACAGCAAGATCAAGGTCATCAAGCGCATGGCTTACGGCTATCGCGATAGCAACTACCTCTTGCTCAAGATCAAAGCTGCCTTCCCCGGTAATCCGTGAGGAACCAAGAAAAAGGGGTAGGCCGGGCACGTGTTGACTGCAAAAGGCACTCCGATCCCGTTCTGCCGTTTTGGGGCGGTGGCGATTCCCGAAGAGGGCGGAAACCGGGATGGGTAGGTTGGTGTGTTGGCGGCCGCAAGGCCGGCCGGAACGCGAGGCCCTAAGTGGTACTGGACCACCTGGATCCCTTGGTTTGCCGGTCATGCTTTTTTTCGGGTGCGGGCGCCGAACATCGGCGTAGCATGTAGCGCGTAGCAGGTTCCGATCGCTGTCTTGATCCGCTGTTTCGCAGGCACGACGCAAAGTTTGTCGCTTGACGGGATTGTGGCAATCGACCTGCGAAAAGGTACGACAGATATGGCCGATGTCTTCGTTTCTTACTGCCGTCGCGACAAACCGCGCGTCGCACCGCTGGTTGCTGCGATCGAGGCCATGGGCTGGTCGGTCTGGTGGGACCCTGCGATGGCTGCTGGGGAGGAGTTCGACGGCCAGATCAACGCTGAGCTCCAGCTCGCAACCGCTGTTCTCGTGATCTGGACGCCAGATTCAGTGGAATCGCGTTGGGTACGCGGTGAAGCGCGCGATGCTGCCGAGCGTGGCGTGATGGTGCCGGCGCGTTTCGACGGGGCGACGTTGCCTATTGATTTACGCGCCTTCCATACCATCGACCTCGACGGGCTTTCGCAAGGCGCGCGCAGCTCGCAGGTGCAGGAATTGTTGCACGCGCTGGGCACGGTGATGACACGTTCCAGTACATCTCGGCCCATGACGGCGCTGCCCGGGTCCGGCTTGCCTTCGGTTGCCACGGGCCCGGACCGGGGTGCGATCCATGCTCTGCGCTTGTCGGGGGAGCCGGAACGCACGCCGGAAGCGTTGAAGCCTGCAGCAAGGATTTCCCGTGGCAAGGGCATGCTCGCGCTCGCGCTCGCGCTCGCGCTGATAGCGCTGGCGCTTGGCTGGTTGTTCCGAGGAGATGTGCTTCCACCCCACCAGGTCTCACAATCCGTGGCGGCGGACGCGGCACCTACGCAAGTAAAGTTGGATGACCGGTCCATCGCGGTACTGCCGCTGGTCAATGCCAGCAACGATGCGGACCAGCAGTTCTTCTCCGACGGCCTTTCCGAAAATCTGATCGACTCGCTGTCCCGCTTCGACGGGCTGAAAGTGATCGGTCGCATCTCTGCATTCCAGTTTCGCCACAGCAAGGATGACAGCGCGACGATTGGCCGCAAGCTTGGCGTCGCTTATCTGCTCAACGGCAGCGTGCAGCGCGACGGAGGCGTCGTGCGCATCAGCGCATCGCTGACCAAAGCCGCCGATGGCAGCACGCTATGGTCCGAGCATTACGACCGCCCGTACAAGGACCTGTTCACCCTGCAGGACGAGATCGCTCAAGCGGTTGCCGATGCATTGCGGGTGAAGCTGCTGTCGCCCGTGGCAGCCGCGATGCAAGACGATCGGCCACCGAGCGGCAACGTCGAGGCCTACAACGCCTATCTGCAGGGCTTGAAGTATTGGCACGACCAGGATTGGACCAATGCAGCCGGATACATGGCCCAGGCCGTGCAACTGGATCCCCGCTATGCGATGGCATGGGCGCAGCTTTCGGGGTCATGGAGTACCGCCGCCGTTTTCGGGAATGAATCCCCCGTGGTTGCCGCCGAATACATGCGCAAGTCGCGGCTAGCGGCGGACAAGGCGCTGCAACTGGCGCCAGCGCTGGGCCCGGCCCACGCTGCTCGAGCCTACCTGCAGTTCTACAACTTCGATTATCAGAGCGCTTTGGCCGAGTGCCGTCGAGCGCTGGAGCTGGCACCAGAGGATGGCACGGTCCTCAATGGCTGCGGCTTTACGCTTGGCGGTATTGGAAAACTGGACGAGGCGATCCAGCTGCGGAATCGCCTCCGCGCGATCGAGCCGCTCTACCACGTCAACTATTTCCAATACTCTAAATTGCTGAGGGCGACCGGCCGCCTGGATGAAGCGGACAAGAGCCTGCGCATGGCCGAAGGCCTGTCCAAGCCAGATCCGTATATGCAACTGGATGCCGCCTTGTTGCGTGGAGACGCGAATGCAGCGATGAGCATCGCCACGCAGGTCCCTGACGACCGCGATCTGTATCTGGCCCTGGCGGCCCAGATCGGGCTCGATCGCGCGGCGGCCGATGCGGCGCTGGAGAACATCCTCCACGACCAACCGGCCGCGCAATCGCGTTCCTACAGGATCGCGCAGGTATACGCGCTGCGCCGCGATGCCGACCACGCCGTGCAATGGCTGGAGCGCGCTGAGACCCAGGGCATCCTGTTCTTGTTGACCGACCCGCTCATCCTGCGCATGCGGGATGATCCGCGCTTCATCGCCTTCTGCAAAAAGGTCGGCCTGCCGCCGCCGAGCGAAAGCGGGGCACTGAGCATCGACCAGATCCGCGCGCTGCCGTCGAGCCGTCAGGCGCGCCCGTAATCCGAAACGGGTCGGCACGAGTCAGACGGCACCAAGAAACAAGCTCATTGGCAGCTCGCTCTCGCCCCAATGTTTGACTCCGTTGCGTTGGCATCCATTGCCCGCCTCGCTACGTATATCCGGCGTGGAGTCATTGGGGTAATGCGATGTCTGAGCTGAAGCTCGCCGAACTGATCGGATCGCTGAGTTATGCACTGGATCTCACCGAGGGCCAGCCAGCGGGTCATTGCGTGCGTTGCTGCTGGATCGGGATGCACATCGGCCAACAGGTGGGCTTGGGTGATGAAGACTTGTGGTCGCTCTACTACACGCTGCTGCTCAAGGACCTGGGTTGCAGCAGCAATGCCGCCCGCATCTGTGAGCTTTACTTGACCGACGACCGCAGTTTCAAGCGAGACTTCAAGCACGTCGGTACCGGGACGCCCCAGGTGTTGGCGTTCGTGGTCAGCCGCACCGGGCCACATGCCGGTTGGCGGCGGCGCATGGGTGCGATCCTCAACATCGTGCGCAACGGCGATGCGGTGGCCCAGGAACTGATCCAGACCCGGTGCGACCGCGGCGCGCAGATCGCACGGCAGTTGCGCTTCCCCGAGTCGGTGGCCGGGGCGGTGCACGCTCTGGACGAGCATTTCGACGGCACTGGTCGGCCGGAGCGACTGGCCGGCGACGCGATCCCGCTCGCGGCGCGCATCGCCCTGCTGGCGCAGGTGGTGGATGTTTTCCATTTCAACGACGGTGCAGCCGCGGCATTGGCGGAAGCGCATGCACGCGCAGGCGGCTGGTTCGACCCGGCCCTCATCGACGCACTGGACGTGGTCGCTGCAGCACCGGGTTTCTGGTCAATGCTCGCCAGCGACGACGTCGAGCAGGCGGTCCAGGGACTGGAGCCGGCAGGGCACGGCATTGAACTGGACGACGACTATCTCGACGCGATCGCGGATGCCTACGGCGAAGTCGTCGATGCCAAGAGCCCATTCACGGCCGGCCACAGCCAGCGGGTGCGGCACTACACCGACCTGATTGCCGCGGAAATGGGGCTCGACGACGCCCGCCGGCGTTGGTTGCGTCGTGCGGCCGTGTTGCATGACGTCGGCAAGCTTGGCGTCAGCAACACGATCCTGGACAAGCCGGCGAAGCTCGATGCCGACGAGTGGCTGGCCGTGCAGCGGCACGCGACCTACACCGAGCAGATCCTGGAGCGTATCTCGCCGTTTTCCGAACTGGCGCGGATCTCGGCCGCACACCACGAACGTCTGGACGGTGCCGGATACCCGCGCGGACTGGCGGCCAACGCGATTGCCTTGGAGACCCGCATCATCACCGTGGCCGACATCTTCGATGCGATCAGCGCCGAACGTCCATACCACCCACCGACCCCGGTAGAGCGGACCCTGGAGATCATGCGCACGCAGGTCGGCATGGCGATCGACGCCAACTGCTTCGCGGCGCTGGAGCAGGTCGTTGTACGCGAGATGAAAGCCACTTGCTCTTGAAAAGTAAAAACGGGGTCAGAGTGGAGTGGGCTACCGCTGATTTCTCGGACACCACGAAGCGAGGACAATCCGCGCACGGAGGTGTTCGAGAAATCAGGGGTAGCCCACACCGTCCCTTTTGGTGCCGAGTAGCCCGCAATCGGCCCATGGAAGAAATTGGCTGGTCCATGGATTTGCATTCTATATACGCTTACTCTCTTTCTCTCGGCGTCTCGCGCACAAGCAAGCGACAGAGACCTTCTTAACGGGGAAATCGATGAAGAAGTCGACTTTTGTGTTGTGCTTGGCGCTATCGCTCACTCCCGGGCTTTGTTTCGCGAATGATGCCGAATTGGCGGGGCTTGAGGTCATGGGTGCCCAATACAATCCGTCAACCGATGAAATTGATGTTGCTGTCAAGTATAAAGGCGGCGATGGCGACCTTCGCGGAATCGAGATTCTCGGGTGCGACGCTTTGACTCCTCGTACATGCAGGGCGGATGTCGTGCTCAAGCTCGGCACTGTTCGCAATGAAGATGTTGAGGGCGTGATTTCCGTGCCTCGCACGAGCCTTGAAATGAACAAGCTTGAATTTTCCAAAGCGACCCTGGTCATTCAAGGCCCAAGCAAGAAATCAAAGGCTACGATCGTCCTCCCCGTGTTGCCCTTGGAAAAGCAGACGGAAACGCCGGCAAACGAGGATGATGGGTGGTAATCCTCATTTGAAGGAGATAAGGGCTCGAATAACATGTCCGTTTTGAACGAAATTGCTTTGTGCCCCTTTTCCGGTTTGATGAAGACCCAATCCATGCAACTGCTCCCGCTCTTCGCATGAGAGACATTGATTGCCTGGATATCAAGTGCCCCCGATGCGGGGCTCATGCCGCATTCGTGGAGCCGTTCCAGTTTCCGGCTGCCGCGCCGGTGGATCGGCCGGCGCGGCGGTGGGGGAGCTGGCACGTGGTCGAGAAATACCCAAAGCTACTGCCTTGGCAGGCGCCTGCAGGAAGCGCAGGCCAGTTCCTGACGCATGGCGCGCCAAGCGGCCAGGGCTATCCGCTGTTGCATCGCGGGGTCGTGGAATGCCCGCACTGCCAAACCCCTTTCGTGCACACACTCGATTGGCCTGCGGACGCGTGGTGGCAGTGGGCGATCCGCGGGAAAATGTTGTGGGCCTGGCACCGCAGGCATGCCGAGCAGGTGCTTGCTTATGTGCGTGCAACCGCGCGTCCGTTGCGGCCCACGCATGGACCACTTGGCAGCATTCCCACGTATTTCCTGTCCGCGAAAATCCGCGATGCCGTGGTAAAGGCCATGGAAAAGAAGTTGCAAGCGAACTGACGATTGGTCGGAGATG
>CAVQBQ010000009.1:0-17318 GCA_963710825.1 uncultured Gammaproteobacteria bacterium
GTGCGCCCAGGACGCTGGGCAGGTACACACCCAAGGAATTCTGCAATGACTGTTGCCAGGTCACCGGTTGCATCGCGTTTCTCCCCTGGCATGCGCACAACACGTGTTTCATTGGCGATGCCGTGTGTGAATGGATAGCCGCAATCCCGCGGCTCCCATCACCCTGCCAAATGGGGGGTGAACGTTATGTTTTCTGTTGATTGTCAGGGGTTTCCAAGGCTCCGCCCTGTTCATGACGGCCCTGGAGCGGGCAGGTCGCCCGACCCACGACTTTCTCCCCGGTGACGGGGAGAAGGTGCCCTGGTGGCGGATGAGGGGTGCTCCTTGCACTCATCGCCGCGCGGCCCTCCACCCTTCCCCCTCCCTGCCTTGCGGGGAGGGGGGTGATGGGCGCGCCGCGCGCGCCCGCCTTACTGCACCAGGAGCGGCACCAGCAACAGTGCAACGATGTTGATGATCTTGATCAATGGATTGATCGCCGGACCTGCGGTGTCCTTGTACGGATCGCCGACGGTGTCGCCGGTCACCGCGGCCTTGTGCGCCTCGGAACCCTTGCCGCCGCAGTTGCCGTCCTCGATGTACTTCTTGGCGTTGTCCCACGCACCACCGCCGGTGGTCATCGAGATCGCGACGAACAGGCCGGTGACGATGGTGCCGATCAACAGGCCGCCCAATGCCTTCGGGCCCAGCAGCAGACCGACGATGACGGGCACGGCGACCGGCAGTAGCGACGGCACGATCATTTCCTTGATCGCGGACTTGGTCAGCATGTCGACCGCACGCGAGTAATCCGGCTTGCCGGTACCTTCCATGATCCCGGGGATGTCGCGGAACTGGCGGCGGACTTCTTCGACCACCGCACCAGCCGCGCGCCCGACTGCTTCCATCGCCATCGCGCCGAACAGGTAGGGGATCAGCCCGCCGATCAGCAGGCCGATGATCACCATGTGGTCGGACAGGTCGAAGGCAAACTCGACCCCCGGATTGCTGGCCTGCAGGTTGTGGGTGTAATCGGCAAACAGCACCAGTGCCGCCAGTGCCGCCGAACCGATCGCGTAACCCTTGGTCACCGCCTTGGTCGTGTTGCCGACCGCATCCAGCGGATCGGTGATGTTGCGGATCTCCGGAGGCAGGTCGGCCATCTCGGCGATGCCACCGGCGTTGTCGGTGATCGGGCCGTAGGCGTCCAGCGCCACGATCATCCCTGCCATCGACAGCATCGCGGTCGCGGCGATGGCGATGCCGTACAGGCCGCCAAGCGCAAATGCACCCCAGATCGCCAGGCAGACCGAAATCACCGGTAGCGCGGTCGACTTCATCGACACGCCGAGCCCGGCGATGATGTTGGTGCCGTGTCCGGTGGTCGACGCCTGGGCGATATGCCGCACCGGCTTGTATTCGGTGCTGGTGTAGTACTCGGTGATCCAGACGATGACGCCGGTCAGCACCAGCCCGATCAATGCGCAGCCGAACAGTTGCGTCGTGCCGTGGATGTTGTCGGCCATCAACTGGGTGGTGATCGGGTAGAACATGATCGCTGCCAGCACCGCCGATACGATCACGCCCTTGTACAGCGCGCCCATGATCGAGCCGCCTTGCTTCACCTTGACGAAGAAGGTGCCGATGATCGAAGCGATGATCGAGGCGCCGCCCAGCACCAGCGGATAGAGCACCGCGTTGGCGCCGGCCTCGGCCGTCATCAGGCTGCCCAGCAGCATCGTCGCGATCACGGTGACTGCATAGGTTTCAAACAGGTCCGCGGCCATGCCGGCACAATCACCGACGTTGTCGCCCACGTTGTCCGCGATCACCGCCGGGTTGCGCGGATCGTCTTCCGGGATCCCGGCCTCGACCTTGCCCACCAGGTCGGCACCGACGTCCGCACCCTTGGTGAAGATGCCGCCGCCCAGGCGCGCGAAGATCGAGATCAACGAGGCGCCGAAGGCCAGGCCGACCAGTGCGTGCAGTGCCTGCTCCTGGGCCACGCCCAGGGCCAGCAGCACCTTGTAGTAACCGGCCACGCCCAGCAGGCCCAGGCCGACGACCAGCATGCCGGTGATCGCACCGCCGCGGAAGGCGACGTCCATTGCCGGGCCGACGCCCTTGCGTGCCGCTTCGGCCGTTCGCACGTTGGCGCGTACCGAGACATTCATGCCGATGTAGCCGGCGCCGCCGGACAGGATCGCGCCGATCGCGAAACCAATCGCCGCCAGCAAGCCCAGGAAGTAGGCGATCAGCGCGAACAGCACCGCGCCGGCCACGGCAATCGTCAGGTACTGGCGGTTGAGGTAGGCGCGTGCGCCTTCCTGGATCGCGCCGGCGATTTCCTGCATGCGTGCGTTGCCGGCGGGCTGCGCGCTGATCCAGCGTGCCGAAACGACCCCGTACAGGATCGCGATGACGGCGCCGACCAGCGCCAAGTACAAACCGTAGTGCTGCAGCATGAACCCCTCCCCAGAGTGATATCAAAGGACCACCAGGCCATATCGAATGGCTCTACATGTACGTGCCGCGCAGGTTCCACGCGGCAACCGCTCGACTATCGCACAGCATCGGCGTCCGGGGAAACGAGGTGGGTTGCGCAGATGCGCAGCGGCGGCTGGATGGGGCCGGACCCGATCTTGGTACCCCTGCAACCACGCGCCTTCCCCGGACAAGCCCGTTATTGCCGCAAAAGCGGGAGTCCAGCGACTTTTTCGCCGTGCAGGGGTGGCAGCAGCTGCCGCACCTGTCCAGCTCGGGACATGCCATCCAGCAACACGCCGTTCAGCGGCGGGTAGCCATGTCATGGCCGCATTCAGCCCCGACGTGACAGCCTTTGGGCTATCCCGGATCCATTCCGCAGGAGATTCCCATGCGTTCCGTCACCATTTGTCTCATCGCTGCAGGCATCGCCGGCTTCGCCCAGCTGGCCTGCGCTGCCGACCCGACCCCGGAAATCGAGCGCGATGCCATCCCGCCGCAGGCGATCGGTGTCCTGGGTTCGCTCAAGACCATTCCCGAGGCCTGTGCCCGGATCCAGGGGCAGTTCACCGGCGATCCGGCCCAGCCCTACAGGTTTGCCGTGGTACGCACCAGCGCAAACTGCCAACCGCGGGCGCGCCTGGTGGATGCGGCCAAGGTCAAGCCAAGCCAGGCCAAGGGCTGGATCTTCAACGACCTGATCCGGGTGCCCAGTGCCGCGTGTGCCACCCAGCAGGCCGTCGTGCGTGTCTGGCGGCACCCGGCTGATGTCGCACCGCCGACGCGCGATGGCCAGGGCCGCTCGCGTATCTACCTGGAGGACTCCATGCAGCTGGCCAAGGACGGCAAGCTCTCGCCGATCCCTGTCTATGCCGCGTCGATGTCGGTCGAAGGCATGCCCTGCAAGGGCTGAGCGCATTACGCGCCCAGCCACCGTGGACGTCGCCTGTTCAGCGCAGCTGGTTCAGTCCAGGTAGAGCGCTGCGTGCTTTCCGGTGACCAGGCGCAGGAACGTTCGCGCATTCGTCGGCGTCAGTTGGCGGTCGTTGTCGATCTTCACGTAACGCCTCTCGCCGGGAGCCACCTGCACCGATAGCGAGTGGCCATCCACTGCGTAGATGTGGGTGCCGGGCTTGACGGCAATGGCGTAAAAGGCGCTGCTGGGCAGCTGCGCGAGCGTTGCGTCGTCGCCATTGCTCAAGGCGTACTCCGCGCCGGTGGAGCCAGCGGGGCGGAAGAAGACGATCTGGCTATTGCGTCCCGGACGGGTGCCGATCACATGGTCGACGGCACGCTCGGCGATCATCCGGTTTTCGGCATCGATGAAAGCCACGCCCTGCCGCTCATAGCGGACGTTCTGGGCGACAACGGGCAGGGAAAGCAGTAATAGGGCCAACGCGATCAAACCTTGCAGGGTCCTGGTGTCCAGGGCTCTGCCGGCCATGATCCTGCTGTCTGTGGTCCTGATGCTCATGAGCCACCTCCGATCGTGTGGAAGTGACTGACAACATACCCCTTTGGGCTGCATCCGCAGCACCGTTGGTCGGCAACCAGTCGGATACCCGCCTGGGATCCGGTGTCGCGTTGCAGGGCGTTACTCCTTCCAGCGCGGCAGTGTTTGCACGACCTGAGCATTGCCCAGCTGGACATAGGCAGGCAACCCGTCGCGGCCATACGTGGGGTACGCCTCGCCGCGGATCAGCGGCTCCAGGTACCGACGCGCCGCGGCGGTGATGCCAAACCCGTCCTTGCGTATGAAGTTGGCAGGCATCTTTTTTTCGCGGTTGGCGATCCTGTCCAACGGGGAGGTTTCGATCTTCCAGCGATACGGCGTGTCGCAGGTGCGCACGATCACCGGCATCATCGCGTTGTCGCCGCGCAGCGCACACTCAACCGCGGCCTTGCCGACGGCCCGTGCTTGCGACAGGTCGGTCTGGGAGGCGATATGCCGGGCGGAGCGCTGCAGGTAATCGGGCAGGGTCCAATGCACCTTCATGCCCAGTTCGTCCTTGACCCGCCCGGCCAGGTGCGATGCCACGCCACCGAGCTGGGTATGCCCGAACGAGTCCTTGCCGCCGGCATCCGCGACGAAGTTGCCGTCGCTGTCGCGCAGGCCCTCGGAGGCGACCACGACGCAGTAGCCGACCCGGTCGACGGTCTTGCGCACGGCTGCCAGGAAGGCCTTCTCGTCGTAGGGGCGTTCGGGGAACAGGATCAGGTGCGGCGCCGCATCGCGTCCCTCCCCGGCCAGCCCCGCGGCCGCGGCCAGCCAGCCGGCATGGCGGCCCATGGCTTCGTAGACGAAGACCTTGGTCGAGGTCTCGGCCATCGCCGCCACATCCAGTGCCGCCTCGCGGATCGACACTGCCGTGTACTTGGCGGCCGAGCCGAAGCCCGGGCAGCAGTCGGTCACGGCCAGGTCGTTGTCGATGGTCTTGGGCACCGCCACGCAGGTCAGCGGGTAGTCGTACTCCTCTGCCAGCTGCGACACCTTGAGCGCGGTATCGGCCGAGTCGTTGCCGCCGTTGTAGAGGAACCAGCGGATGTCATGGGCCTTGAACACCGCCAGCAAGCGCTCATAGCGGGCACGGTCTTCTTCCAGCGATTTGAGCTTCAGCCGGCACGATCCGAATGCACCCCCCGGGGTCTGGGCCAGCAGCCTGAGGTTGGCGACGGGTTCCCTGGACGTATCGATCAGGTCCTCGCGCAGTGCGCCCAGGATGCCGTTGCGCGCGGCCAACACCTTGATTTTGTGGGTGCGGCCAGTGTCGATGACCGCTGCAGCCGTCGCATTGATGACGGCGGTGACGCCGCCGGACTGGGCGTAGAGCAGGGCGCCGGTGGGCATGGGGGTGTCCTGGTGGGCGGAAGGGATGCGGTAAGCTGGCGCCGGTAGTCCGGTGCCACGGCAGATGGCACGCTCTGCGTCTCTTGCGGGTCGTGCGCGGCGCCAGCGTGAGTCTAACGCCGTCGCTTGCCGGACTTTGGAATCTCACGGGAGGGTCCCACGACGGGGCTTCCAGCAATGGTTTGGTCTGCCGCTTGCGGCAGGGCAGGGAGCGAAACATGCGATTGGTGTTGTTGGGCGCGCCGGGTTCCGGCAAGGGCACGCAGGCCGCGCGATTGCGCGAACACCTGCAGGTGCCGCATATCTCCACTGGCGACCTGCTGCGCGCCGAGGTGGCCGAGGGCAGCAAGCTGGGCCTGGCGGCGAAGGAAATCATGGCCCGGGGCGAGCTGGTGTCCGACGACATCCTGCTGGGCATGCTGGAGACGCGCTTTTCGCGGCCCGACACCAGGGATGGCTTCATCCTCGACGGCTACCCGCGCAACCTGGCCCAGGCCAGTGCGCTGGGCGACCTGCTGGCGCGGATCGGCCAGCCGATGGATCGCGCGGTACAGCTGGACGTCGACGCCGAGCTGCTGGTCGAACGCATCGCCGGCCGCGCCCGCGACGAAGGGCGCGCCGACGACAATCCCGAATCCGTGCGCACCCGGTTGGGTGTGTACGCCGAACAGACCGCGCCGGTGGTCGAGTTCTACCGGCAGGCGGGGATGCTGACCGTGGTCGATGGCGTCGGGTCGCTGGATGAGGTGTTCAACCGCATCCTCGAAGCGATCGCGCCGACTGCCGAGGTGGGGTAGGCGTAACGACTGCAGTCGCCGCGGCACGCTGGTGCTTTCTTCCCCGCGCACTTGGATGGCTCCGCGCACTGACGGCGGCGGGGGCTGGGGAAGGCAGTAGATGCCATGTACTGACCTCTTCGCTAAGCTGTGCGGCGATCATTCGAGGATGTCGCCCCGTTGAAGATCCATATCCTTGGCATCGCTGGCACCTTCATGGGGGGCGTGGCGGCTTTGGCTCGCGAACTGGGCCATACCGTGGAAGGCAGCGACCAGGCCGTCTATCCACCGATGTCCACCCAGCTGGAAACCCTGGGCATCACGCTGCGCAAGGGGTATACCCCCGACAACATGTCCGCCGACTGCGATGAGATCATCGTCGGCAACGCACTCTCGCGCGGCAATCCAGCGGTCGAGCAGGTACTCGACGACGGACGCAAATACACCTCCGGTGCGCAATGGTTGGCCGAGCAGGTGCTGCCCGGCCGCGACACGCTGGCTGTCGCGGGAACGCACGGCAAGACCACGACTTCCACGATCCTGGCGTTCCTGCTGCAGGCGGCCGGACGCGACCCGGGCTTCCTGATCGGTGGCGTCGCCGAGGACTTCGGGGTCTCGGCGCGGGTCGGGGGCGGCAATGGCTTCGTGGTCGAGGCCGACGAATACGACACCGCGTTCTTCGACAAGCGCAGCAAGTTCGTGCACTACCACCCGTTGGTGGCGATCCTCAACAACCTCGAATACGACCACGCGGACATCTTCCCCGACGTGGCCGCGATCCAGCGCCAGTTCCACCACTTGGTGCGCACGGTGCCGGGTCGCGGGAGGCTGCTGGTCAACGGTGAAGATGCGCGCCTGGCCGAAGTACTGGCGATGGGTTGCTGGACGCCGGTCGAGACCTTTGGCCTGGACGCGGCGCTGTCGCAGTCGGGCAAGCCGTTCGACTGGACTGCGCGCCTGCTTGCCGATGATGGCAGCGCGTTCGTGGTGCAGCATGCCGACAATGCACTTGGCGAGGTGCATTGGCCCCTGCTTGGCCGCCACAACGTGATGAATGCACTGGCGGCGCTGGCCGCCGCGCATGCGGTCGGTGTCGATGTTGCATCGATCCTGCCGGCACTGGCGGACTTCCAGAGTGTCAAACGACGGATGGAGGTCATCGGCACTGTCGACGGCATCACCATCTATGACGATTTTGCCCATCACCCGACCGCGATCGCCACCACGCTGGCCGGGCTGCGCGCGAAGATCGGTGGTGGACGGATCGTGGTGGCGATGGAGCCGCGCAGCAATTCGATGCGCGCTGGTGCGCATGCCGATGCATTGGCGCCTTCGCTGGCTGATGCAGACGTGGTGGTGTTCCTGCAGCGTCCAGGGCTGGCCTGGGATGCAGGCAAAGTAGTGGCAGGCTTGTCTGGCGATGGCGTGGCGGCAGCAGATGTCGATGGGTTGATCGCCGCACTGCAAGCGCACGTGCGCCATGGCGACCACGTCGTATTCATGTCCAACGGCGGTTTCGATGGCGCACCGCGACGTTTTCTCGCCACCTTGTCGCCATGATGCCTAGGCTGTGTGAATGGCATTGGTAAACCAACGCGGCAAACAGCTGGCCTTGTTCCCCCTGCGCACCGTGCTGCTGCCCGGCAGCGCATTGGGGTTGCGCATTTTCGAACAGCGTTACCTGGACCTGGTGCGCGATTGCAGTCGCGACGATGTCGGCTTTGGCATCTGTCTCGTCCTTGACGCGCCCGGTCCGGAGGACGAATTTGGTGATGCGCCTGGCCGGGATTCGCGCGAACAAAAAGCCGGCGATACACCGCCCGGCACGACGACGACTACGGCCGCTTTTGGCACCGAGGCCTGGATCGAGGATTTCGGCAGCGGCGACGACGGCCTGCTCACGATCCGCGTGCGCGGCCGGCGTCGCTTCCGCGTGCTGCGGACGCGCGTGCGCGACAACGGTCTGATCGTGGCCGAGGTTGACTGGCGCGAGCAGGATCCCGATGACGAACTGCATCCCGAGCATGCCATCCTGGGTGCCGTGTTGCGGCGATTGCTGGAGCAGGTTGGCGACGAACATGCCGCTGGAAGGCATGCCGCTGAAACACATGCCGATGCACCTGAGCGCTGCTTCGACGATGCCGCCTGGGTCGGTTGGCGCCTGACCGAACTATTGCCGCTGGCCGACCGCCAACGCCAGGCACTGCTGCAGCAGGACGATCCGCATGCACGGCTGGACAGTCTGCTGGCGTTGATGCCGGAGTGATCTGCTTGTCTTTCCGGGGCAAGCAGATCATTCGCAGCATGTCTATGTAGGAGCGGCTTCAGCCGCGAGCTCCTGATCCTGCTTCTGGCGTTTGTAGGAGCGACGTAAGTCGCGATAGGGGCTTCGATGGAGCGTGGATCGCGACTTGCGTCGCTCCTGCAAAAGCAGGAAAGGCAACATCAAGAGCTCGCGGCTGAAGCCGCTCCTGCAAGGCCATGAATCGCCGGTCACTCGGTCTCGGCTTTTCCAGGCGACGCATCCGACGAGAAACAGAAATACCCGGAACCCGCCTTGGCATGACCCGCATCCGTCCTGACCGTCACGCATGGCGACGTCAGGATCCGCAATACGGTCGTGCCATCCTCCGGATGCGGCGCCGTGCGCATCGCAAATCCGTCCATCGCCTCGTGCAGTGCCGTGCGCGTACTGCTGGTATTGGGCAGCGGCTGCCACAACACGAATACCCCCAGGTGCCGCGTCAGGCGCAAGGTCTGGGTGGTGCCCTGCCAGAGCGGCATGCCGTCATCGAGATATCCCAGTGCCGGCCACAGGCGCAGCACCTGGATTTCATCCGCCCGCTCTCCAGGCCGGCGCAACAGCAACGCTTCGGCTTCTCCGTGCAGGGTTGCGGGTAGCACGGGCTCCTGTCGTGGCGTGAGATCGTCGTTCAACAGGCCCAGAGTCGTGGTCCAGTCGGCTTGTCGCTGCACGCGCCAGCCACGCGCCAGCAGGCGCGTACGCAGTGGCGCCAAGGGCCCGGCGACCTGCACATCCAGCGGCCAGTCGCGGCCGGTGTCGCTGCTGTTGCGGCGGATGGGCAGTTGCGTCCAGGCATCGCCGCGCCACCACGCCCGTGCCGGCAGCGTCAGCGTAGGGGCCGGCGCGTGGAACTGGGACAATGACGAATCGATCGAGCGCGGCGCATGCCACAGCGCGGCCACTACGAAACTGGCGTAAAAGATCCCCGCCAGCGGCCGCATCCACAGCGATCGCGCGACATGGCGGCGATAGGCGATTCCCAGCAGGAGCAACCAGGCGATCCCGAACAACGCGCCGCCGACTACGTCGCTGAGCCAATGCGCCCCCAAGTACAGGCGCGCAAAGCCAACCAGTACCACGACCACCCCGCCCAGCAGGTAGGGCCACACCCGGTTGCGCCCGGGCAGCTCGCGTGCGATCAGCACGGCGAAGAACCCGAAGCTGATCGTGGTCATGGTCACGGAAATGGAGGGAAAGCCAAACCCGGCTGGCGCGCTGGGCGGACTGGGCATGTCGATCAGCGCCCCCAGGCCAGCAGTCAGCGCCAGTCCAAAAGCCAGTGCGCCCAGCCAGTGCGCAGCCGCCATCCAGCGTCGCCGCCACAACAGCCATGCCAGCGCCAACGCGCAGGCCGGGAGCAGCACCGCAGTGTCGCCCAACGAGGCCAGTGCGGCCATCAACCGGTCGGCCAGCGGATTGCGCAGGGACGACATCAGCGCATAGACCTTCTGGTCCATCAGCAGGGGGCCGCCGCGTGCCAGCAGCACGGCCACCCACGCGAACCAGCCCCAGCCGATGGCCAGCAGGCATACGGCCAGGACCACCAATGACGGCGATTCCGGCCGGTTGGGGTCGATCAGCGCCACGGTGTAGCGGCCCAGGCGCGGATGCACGCGGCTCCAGCGCAATGCCCGGGCCAGCAGCGTGTCGGCGTGGTCGGCAAACCAGCGCCAGCCGTAGAGCACCACTGCCCAGACCAGTGACAACGCTGCCAGCAGGGCCAGCAGTACCAGGATCAATCGGTCCGCCACCGCGGCCACTGCATCGTAGGACGCACCAAACAGCCATCCCGGTGCGATGAAGGCCGCCGCCCATGTGATCGCGGCAAAGATGCTGGCCGGCAGGAAACGCTTGACCGGCATCCGCAGCGTGCCAGCCACCACCGGCACGAACGGTCGCACCGCACCGACGTAGCGCGCGATCACGATGCCCTTGGCGCCATGGCGGCGGAACAGCGTTTCGCCCCGGCCCAGCAATTGCGGATAGCGACTGAACGGCCAGTACTCGCGCAGGCGCGGCCCCCAGCGACGCCCGATCCAGAAGCTCAGCCCGTCGCCCAGCAGCGCGCCCAGTGCGGCGCAGGCAATCGCATAGGGACCCGAAACGTGGCCCAGGCCGACCAGTGCCCCTACCGCGAACAGCAACGGCAGCGCCGGGATCAGGATCCCGAACACCACAAGGGCATCGAGGAAGGCAATCAGGAACACCAGCCCGCCGGCGGCGAGCGGATGCATTCCGATCCAGGCAACGGTGTTGTCGAACCAGGCGCTGGGCATGGGCGAAGTATGACGTGCCGCGATCTCGAAATCGTGATTGCCGATCGCGCGCAAAGCCGGTATGGCAGTGGACCAGTGGTCATGGTATCGAGTGCGTGCATGTTGCCAAGGCCGCGCTGGCAGTCCATGGCTGTCATTGCACCGGCCTTGGCTGCAACGACGGTCACGCGTGTCGGCAATCGCTACACTCGCTGCACTGCAATCAGGGACGTGACATGACGACTTTATCCGGCAAGACCCTGTTCATCACCGGCGCTTCGCGCGGCATTGGTCGCGCCATCGCGCTACGCGCCGCGGCAGATGGTGCCAACGTCACGATCGCTTCCAAGTCCTCGGCTCCCAATCCCAAGCTGCCAGGCACGATCCATAGCGTGGCAGCCGAGGTCGAGGCTGCCGGTGGTTCCGCGCTGGCCATCAAGTGCGACATCCGCGAGGAAGACCAGGTGCGCACCGCGGTCGCGGCCACCGTGGACGCCTACGGTGGCATCGACATCCTGGTCAACAACGCCAGCGCGATTTGGTTGCGCGGCACCCTGGACACGCCAATGAAGCGATTCGACCTGATGCAACAGGTCAATGCCCGCGGCAGCTTCCTGTGCGCGCAGGCGTGCCTGCCGCACCTGCTCGAAGCACCCAACCCGCACATCCTGACGCTCGCGCCGCCGCCGTCGCTGGATCCCAGGTGGTGGGCGCCGCATACCGGCTACACCTTGGCCAAGATGGGGATGAGCCTGGTCACGCTTGGCCTGGCCGCCGAGTTCGGCCCGCAGGGCGTTGCGGTAAACGCGCTTTGGCCGCGCACGCTGATCGCGACAGACGCGCTCAACATGATTCCCGGCGTGGAATCGGGCAACGGTCGCTCGCCCGAGATCATGGCCGACGCCGCGCATGCCGTGCTCACGCAGACGGCACGGGGTTTCAGCGGCAACTTCCTGATCGACGATGAAGTGCTGCATCGGGCCGGCGTTTCGGATTTCTCCGGGTATGCGGTCGATCCATCGATGCCGCTGTTGCCGGATCTGTTCCTTGATTGAAGTCTCGTCAGTCGACTGAAGAACCGTCCGGTCAAGATGGGCATGCCATCCTGAGCGCAGCAAAGGAACTGTTTATGTCCTACCGCAGCGGGATGTAAAGCCAGGCAGGTCCTTCACTGCGCTCAGGATGGCAATCCGTAACCCATCCTGCGACTGTGCGCCTACTACCCAGGGGAAAACCTCATGAAATACCTGCACACGATGGTCCGTGTCCGCGATCTGGACGCTTCACTCAGGTTCTATTGCGACGGCCTTGGGCTCCGCGAAGTGCGGCGCAGGGACGTGCCACAGGGCAAGTTCACGCTGGTGTTCCTGGCTGCGCCCGACAGCCCGGAAGCGGAAATCGAACTGACCTACAACTGGCCCAGTCCCACGGGCGGGTCCGAAGAGGACTATGGCAACGCACGCAACTTCGGCCATCTCGCCTTCCATGTCGACGATATCCACGCAGCCTGCGCGCACCTGCAGGCGATGGGCGTGACCATCAACCGCCCGCCGCGTGACGGACACATGGCGTTCGTGCGCTCGCCGGACCTGATTTCGATCGAGCTGTTGCAGAAGGGAGATGCGCTGGAGCCGGCAGAGCCGTGGGTGTCGATGGAGAACACCGGCGAGTGGTGAGTACCGCAAGTGTCCCGTCATTGCCGCAAGAGTCCCGTCATTCCCGCGAAGGCGGGGTCTCTTGGCAGACGGACGTCTGTCCATCCAGCGACGTTGATCTCAACGGGTAGACGACCATGGATGGACAGACCTTGGTCTGCGAAAAGGACCCTGCCTTCGCGGAACTGACACAAAAAGACAGGCGTCGTCCGGCCCGGTGCGTGCTCAGGCTTCGTCAGGCAATCCACGCCCACAGCGGCGGCAATGCCACGCGTCGGCCTCGTGGTCGATCAGCCCACACTCCGCACACCGCACCTTCCGCCGCTTGGGTTGCATCGTCCTGGCCAGCTCGGCGGTATAGATGCCGGTCGGCACCGCGATGATGCTGTAGCCGATCAGCACCAGCACCGAGGTGATGAATCGCCCCAGTGGCGTGCCCGGGGTGATGTCGCCGTAACCGACCGTGGTCATGGTCACGATCGCCCAGTACATCGCCTCCGGGATGCTGTTGAAACCGTGTTCCGGACCTTCGACCAGGTACATCAATGACGCAAAGATCACCACGATGGTCATCAGCGTGGACAGGAACACGAAGATCTTGCGGCGACTGCCCAGCAGCGAGTTGATCAGCACGCCGGCTTCGCTGGAATACTCGACCAGCTTGAGCACCCGGAAGATTCGCAGCAGGCGCAGTACCCGCACCACGACCAGGAAGTTGCTGCCCACGATCAGCAGCGACAGGTAGGTCGGCAGGATCGCCAGCAGGTCGATCACGCCAAAGAAGCTGGTCGCATAACGCAGCGGCCTGCGCACCACCAGCAGGCGGATCGTGTACTCGATCGTGAACAGGATGGTGAATGCCCACTCGGCCAGGTACAGCGCCTCATGCCAGTTTCCCTTGACCGAAGGCATCGAATCGAACAGCACCACGATCACGCTGGCCATGATCGCCACGATCAGCGCCAGGTCGGTCCGCTGCTCGGCCCGGGTGTCATGGTGGTACAGCAACCGATAGAAAAGCAGGCGCCAGCCCTTGTCCGCCGCCGGCTGGAACTGGCGTTCGAAGGGCCCCTGCGGGGTGGGTGCACTGGGCGTCATGAAGCGTCGAGCGCCTGCGACAGGTCCGCGACCAGGTCGTCCGGATGTTCCAGGCCGACCGACAATCGCAGCAGGTTCTGCGGCGACACCGGGTTGTCGCCTTCCACCGAGGCGCGATGCTCGACCAGTGATTCGCAGCCGCCCAGCGAGGTCGCGTTGATGAACAGCTTCAGTTGCCCTGCCATCGCCAGCGCTGCTTCGCGGCCGCCCTTGAGTTCGACCGACAGCATGCCGCCGAAATCGCGCATCTGCCGTGTCGCGATCGCGTGCCCGGGATGCGACGGCAGGCCGGGATAATTGACCCGTTCAACTTCCGTGCGGCTGGCCAGGAAGTCGGCGACCTTGCGCGCGTTGGCGCAGTGCATCGCCATGCGCGCCGGCAGTGACCGGCAGCCACGCAGCGTCAACCACGCGTTGAACGGTGCCATCGTTGCCCCGGCAAGATGCAGTCGGTGTGCGGTCCGCGTGTAGAGGTCATCGCGACGCGCGAACACCAGCGCGCCCCCCAGTACGTCGCTATGACCACCGAAATACTTGGTGGTGGAATGCATCACCACGTCCGCGCCCAGCGCGAGCGGCTGTTGCAGCACCGGTGTCGCGAAGGTGTTGTCGCAGACCAGCTGCGCCTGGTGCACATGCGCGATCGTTGCCAGTGCGCCGATGTCATGGATCTTCATCCGCGGGTTCGATGGGGTTTCTGCCCAGAGCAGCGTCGGTGCGGGATTGCAGGCGCGCTCGACCGCATCCAGGTCGGACATGTCCACGGTGACTGCCTCGACTCCACGCTGCGGCAGGAACTCGTCGGCCAGCATCCGCAAACCGGTGTAGCAATCGTCCGGGATCAGGATGCGCGAGTGCGCAGGCAAGGTTTCCAGCAGTCCGGCGATCGCTGCCATGCCCGACGCGAACGTCAGTGCAGCCTCGCCGCCTTCCAGCGCGGCGATCGCGGTTTCCAGCCGGTCGCGGGTCGGGTTGCCTTCGCGCTGGTATTCGTAACCGGCGATGCGCTCGGCGGCCGGGCCGTGCTGGAAGGTCGTGGCCAGGTGGATCGGTGGCACGACCGCACCAGTCGCGGCATCGGGTTCGCCGCCGGCATGGATGGCGATGGTCTCAAGGCGCATGGAAGCTTTCCCGTGATGGCACTTGCATTGGTGGAGGCTTTGGCTGGATGCCGCGGCCCCAAACATAGACGATCCAGGGGCCAAGCATCACCACCGTCCCGATCGTGCTCGGCAGCAACTGGGTCCATGGCTGCCAGTCCCGCAACAGACTACCTGCTCCGGCCGAGGCCATCGCAAAGTACGCGGCGGTCATTTCCAAGCCTATCGTCCAGTGGACGCGCGGATCCTAGCCAGACGCGTGGCCGGACGTGGCCAGACAGGTCGTAAAACACCAGCGCGACGACATAGCCCAAGGTCGAATAGCCGATTATCGGGCTCCACGATGCGTTGCCCGGCCCCATCCGGCACAACAGCATTGCGGCTGGCCCCAGCGTTGCACAGGCGAGGGGCAGGCCAATCGCGGCGTTGCCAATCACGATCCCACCCAACAGGACGAAAATGCGCCCCAACGACGACGCAGGCCACCCTTGGTGCCGGACAACGGCAACAGGCCGATGGCAAGCGCGAGCGCGCCTGCCGACACATGGACCACGATGTTGAGGGTGTTGGGCGTCAACCGGCGCCCCGGGCAACCGCGTCAAACGCGCTGCGTGCGACTTCAAGCGTGGCGGCAATGATCGACGCGTCATGCGCGGCCGAGACGAAGCCGGCTTCGTATGCCGAAGGCGCCAGGTACACCCCACCGTCCAGCATGGCGCGGAAGAACAGCTTGAACGAGGCCGCATCACTGGCCATCGCCTGCGGCACGGTCTCGACGCGTTCATCGCTGAAGAAAAGACCGAACATGCCCCCGACGCGATTGGTGGTGACAGGCACGCCCGCATCATGCGCTGCCGCTTCCAGTCCATCGCACAAGGTATTGGTGGTCGCTTCCAGGCGCTCATGGAACCCCGGCGCCTGCACCAGCTCCAACATCGCCAGGCCCGCGGCCATCGCCACGGGATTGCCGCTGAGCGTGCCGGCCTGGTAGATCGGACCGCTCGGCGCGATCTGCCGCATCAGCTCGGCCCGCCCACCAAAAGCGCCAACCGGCATGCCGCCGCCGATGATCTTGCCAAAGGTGGTCAAATCCGGGGTGACGCCGTAACGCGCCTGCGCGCCGCCGAGCGCGACCCGGAAACCGGTCATGACCTCGTCGAAGATGAGCACCACGCCATGCGCATCGCACAGGTCGCGCAGGTGTTGAAGGAATCCCTCGCGCGGCGGGATGCAATTGGCGTTGCCAACCACCGGCTCGATGATCAGCCCGGCGATGTCGTCGCCGGATTCGTTGAACAGTTGCGTGGCCGCTTCGAAATCGTTGTAGGGCAAGGTCAGCGTCAGGTCGGCCAGTGCCTTGGGCACGCCCGGTGAATCCGGCACGCCGAAAGTCAGCGCTCCGCTACCGGCTTTCACCAGGAAGCTGTCGCCGTGGCCGTGGTAGCAACCGGCAAACTTGACGATGCGCGCCCGCCCGGTCGCGCCACGCGCCAGTCGGATCGCCGACAGGGTCGCCTCGGTGCCGGAGTTGACCATACGGACCATCTCGCAGCCGGGCACCAGGCGGGTGATGGCTTCGGCCATCGTCACTTCCAGCGCATTGGGCGTCCCGAAACTCAAGCCGTTGCGTGCGGTATCCATCACCGCTTGCAGCACGGCGGGATGGTTGTGGCCGGCGATCATCGGCCCCCAGGAGCCGACATAGTCGATGTAGCGGTTGCCATCGACGTCGATCAGGTGCGCGCCTTGCGCGCGCTGCACGAAGAACGGCTCGCCGCCGACCGACTTGAATGCACGCACCGGCGAATTGACGCCGCCGGGCAACAGGCGCTGGGCGCGGTCGAACAATGCGTGGGAGCGTGGCGTATCCATGGAACCTCGACTATTGGTTGTTTGTTGTATGGCGGTGCCGTTGCAGCGGCAGTGCTGTTGCAGCGGCGGTGCTGTTGTAGCGGCGGTGCTGTTGTAGGAGCGGCTTCAGCCGCGAGCTTTTCAGGCAGGTCGCAAGATGAATGCAATCAATCGAACAGCGCCCGGAACCGACGCGCCTCCGCCACCGGATCGGCCGCATCAAACACCCCGCTGATCACCGCCAGCAGGTCGGCGCCGGCATCCACCAGCGGCCCGGCATTGTCCGGCGTAATCCCCCCGATCGCCACCCGTGGCAGCCCGAGTGTGGCTGCATTGCGCAGCAAGGCCGGATCCGCACGACGTGCTGCGGGTTTGCTGGGCGAAGGGAAAAACGCGCCAAACGCAATGTAGTCGGCGCCTGCTTCGGCGGCGGAACCCGCGCGTTGCAAGTCGTCGTAGCAGGACACCCCGATCAATGCATCCGCACCCAACACCGCTCTTGCCGCGCCGATACCACCATCGTCGCCGCCGATATGGACACCTGCGGCCCTGGTGGCACGCGCCAGCGCACTATCGTCATTGATGATCAGCGGCACCCCGGCGGCGGTGCACAACGCTTGCAGCAATGCCGCCTGCTTGCCGCGCAACGCCGGTGTCGCTGTCTTGTTGCGATATTGCACGCATGCCGCGAAGGGCAGCAACGGCAGCACGCGTTGGCACAGGCGATGGCTGTCGGCCTCGTCCGGTGTGACCAGGTACAGGCCTTTGCGCAGGCAAGTGCGGCTTGCCGGGTTGGATGAAGCGTGCGGCGGACGATCCTGGTCGGTGGCCATGCGTTGGATGCGCACCCGGCCTGGAAGGGGCGGGCGCAGAACGGGGAGGGACTGCATTATCCCGCCGGTGCCGTTGGCCTGCCGTTACGCGACTTTCGACACGGTGCCAGTGATGGGACAATGCGGCTCCCGAC
>CAVQBQ010000010.1:0-244202 GCA_963710825.1 uncultured Gammaproteobacteria bacterium
ACCAGGTATGTTGGTGGACGTTGCTTGCGGACATCGCAATGCCCCGGTATGATTGCCGGCTTCGCGGAGTGGTAGTTCAGTTGGTTAGAATGCTGGCCTGTCACGCCGGAGGTCGCGGGTTCGAGTCCCGTCCACTCCGCCATTTGTCGTACTGAAGCTCCAGCTTCAAAAAGCTCCAGGCCCAAAGCCCGCCATTGGCGGGCTTTTTGCTGTCTGCGATCCCGGCCTGGCGAAGTCTTCACGCCGCGCGGCCGCCAGGCAGCGGGTGCCGCGCCGCTGCATTGCGGTTAAACTGCGCGGCTACGCCCAACCGCGACCAACAGATGCTGCAGAAACTCCGTGACAAGACCTCAGGCTGGATTGCAGGCACGATCCTGGGATTGCTGACAATCCCGTTTGCCTTCTTTGGCATGGAGCAATACCTGTTCCAGCGAAGCGACACGTCGGTGGCAAAGATCGAGGCACCGCCCACCTGGTGGAAGACCGCGCCGACCTGGTGGCCAGCAACGATGTTGTGGCACCGCGAAACGATCGAAGTCGAGGATTTCAAGACGACCTTCCAGCAGGCGCGGCAGCAGCAAAGCGCGCAGCAGGGTGACAACTTCGATGGCCGCGCGTTCGAGAGTGCCGACAACAAGCGCAAGGTGCTCGACGGCTTGGTCGACCAGCGTGTGCTGAAGATGTTTTCCGATGACGAAGGCATCGTCGCCAGCGACATCCAGGTGCGCGACGTGATCCAGGGTATCCCGGCGTTCCAGGTCGATGGCCAGTTCAACCCGCAGCAGTACCAGCTCGTCCTGTCATCCCAGGCCCCGAGGCGTACCCCGAAGCAGTTCGAGGCCATGGTGCGCGAGGATGTCGTTGAACGCTTTGTCCCCGGCGCGTTGGTGGCATCGGCTTTCGCGACCCCGGCCGAGGTCGATCGCTTGGTGCGCCTGTTGGGTGAGAAGCGCGATGTCGCCTTCGCCATCATGCCTGCGCCAAAGCCCGATAACGGTGCGGTGAGCGCCGCTGAAATCCAGAAGTGGTACGACAGCCATGGCAGCGAGTTCCGCGCGCCGGAAACCGTCACCCTGGAATACGTGGATATCGACAGCGCCAGCCTGCCGGCGCCAGCGCCGGTAGACGACGCGACCCTGCGCCAGCGTTACGAGCAGGAGCAGAACAAGTTCGTCGAGCCCGAGCAGCGGCTGGCCTCGCACATCCTGATCAAGGTCGACAAGGATGCAGATGCCGCCGCACAGGAAGCAGCCAGACAGAAGGCCGGGAAGATCGCGGCGCTGGCCAAGGCGCCTGGTGCCGACTTCGCTGCACTGGCGCGTGCAGACTCCCAGGACAGTGGCTCCAAGGACACCGGCGGCGATCTGGGCTGGGTCACCAAGGACATGATGGTGAAGCCGTTCGAAGACGCCCTGTTTGCGATGAAGCCGGGCGAGATCACCGGCCCGGTGAAATCCGAGTTCGGCTGGCATGTGATCCAGTTGCGCGAGGTCAAGGCGGGCAAGCAGACGCCATTTGAAGAGGTGCGCGACCAGCTTGCCAACGAGCAGGCCGACGCCGACCGCGAGCGCGACTTCAACGACCTGACCGGCAAGCTGGTCGACCAGGTCTACAAGAACCCCAACAGCCTGGCGCCTGCCGCCAAGCAGGCCAACCTGCCGGTGCAGAAGTCCGGCCCGATCGCACGTGGACAGGGCACTGGCGTGCTCGGCAATCCGGCCGTGCAGCGCTCGGCATTCTCCGAGACCCTGATCCGGGATGGCACGGTCAGCGACCCGATCGAAGTCGGCCCCGGCCACAGCGTGCTGATACGCGTCGTCGGCCACCAGGCCGAGCGTGAGCGGCCACTGGCGGAAGTCAGCAAGCAGGTGATCGATGCGATCCGCCAGGATCGTGCGGTAAAGGCAGCCTTGGTCCAAGCCGACCAGATTGTTGCGCAGGTGAAAAAAGGCCAGTCGTTGCCCGAGATCGCAAAGGCAAAGGAGCTTGTCTCCAGCGAGATACCCGGGTTGCCACGCGGTGCGCCGGTTCCCGATGCAGAAGCCAACAAGGCGCTGTTCGAAGTCCCTGCGCCGGCCGATGGCAAGGTGTCGGCCGGCAAGGTCGTGCTTGGCGATGGTCGCATCGTCATCTTTGCGGTCAGCAAGGTCGTGCCTGGCGACCCCACGGAAGCCACGGACGAGGAGCGCGAGACCTTGCGGGCGCAGCTTACGCAGATCGGGGGCAACAGCGATGCCGAGGCCCTCGTCAAGTCATTGCGCAAGAAGATGAAGATCACGATTTCCGAAGACAAGCTGTAGTTCGCGAGTCTCGGTTATCGTTTAAAAACCCGGCGCATGCCGGGTTTTTTCATGGTGTCTGGTGTCGTCATGGCTTGCGGGCAAGCCGCCCGACAACGCTGCAGCCGTAAAAGTGGCAAGAAGAGCGCACCCGGGGGCTGTGCTATCGACCACCATGCTTCCATCGATCGCGTGCAGATACGAAGAAAATCCGGTTGCGGCGCGACACGACGTCATCTGGCGCTCACTCGATCCCGGTCATCCCCAGGATGTTGTAGCCGGCGTCGACATAGGTGACTTCACCGGTGACACCCGCTGCCAGGTCCGAGCACAGGAAGGCCGCGACGTTGCCGACATCCTCGATCGTCACGGTGCGACGCAGCGGTGCGTTCTCTTCGACGTGGCCCAGGATCTTGCGGAAGCCGGCGATGCCGGCAGCGGCCAGTGTCTTGATCGGACCGGCCGAGACGGCGTTGACGCGGATGCCTTCGGGTCCCAGGTTGCCGGCGAGGTAGCGCACCGTCGACTCGAGGCTGGCCTTGGCCACGCCCATGACGTTGTAACCGGCCAACGCGCGCTCGGAACCCAGGTAGGTGAGGGTGAGGATCGAGCCGTTGCGGCCTTGCATCATCGGCCGCGCGGCCTTGGCCATCGCTGCCAGCGAGTAGGCCGAGATGTCATGGGCAATGGCGAAGTTCTCGCGGGTCAACCCATCGAGGAATTGTCCGGCGATCGCTTCGCGTGGGGCGTACGCGATGGCGTGGATGAGGATGTCGAAACCGTCCCAATGCTTGCCCAGCTCCGTGAAGCAGGCCGCGATCTGGGCGTCATCGGACACGTCCAGCGGGATGATGATGTCACTGCCGTATTCGGCGGCCGCTTTTTCCACGCGCGTCTTGAGCTTGTCGTTCTGGTAGGTAAATGCCAGTTCCGCACCTTCGCGGCGCATGGCTTCGGCGATGCCGTTGGCGATTGAACGCTCGCTGGCAACGCCGGTGATCAGGGCGCGCTTGCCTTGCAGGAATCCCATGTTGCCTCCATGGCGCCACCGCATCGGGGCGCATCGTCTAGTGGTGGTGCGGCACGGCCAAGACCGTGCCCACGTCGAGTGAGGGGGCTAGTTTGCCTGCAGGGACGCTTGCGGGCCAGCGGCGCTGTCCGGACTTGCTGGACTGGCTGGTTCGTCGTTCACTGGAGCATCGGCCGGATCGCCGTCATCAAGGCGCAGCACCATGCCCGGTTGCAGCACGCTGCGCTTGGTCAGGCCGTTGCGGAACAGCAGCTGGCTGGTGCTCAGCCCGTATCGATGCGCGATGGTCCAGGCCGACTCGCCGCGCGCAATGGTATGCGTGGTGGGAATCGCGGCGTCGTCCTCGTCCATCGCGGCCGCGGTCTGCGTCGCTGGCGAAGTGGGTGCGATGCCTGCCTGTGCGCGTGCCGTCGCCAGGGCCGTGTCCCCGGCACCGACGGCAGTCGCCATTGGCACCAGGACGTGTTGCTCGCGCGCAGCGCGTCCGACGTGGCCACCGATAAAGCCCGGGTTGAGCCGCCGGAGCCTTGCAATGTCGAAATCGTGCTGGTTGGCCCAGGTCTTGAGGTTGCGGACGTCGGGCGCAAGCACCTGCGCCATGAGAACCGGCACGGGCCGATCCATCGCGTCCACCCATTCCGGGTTGTCATCGGCGCGATCGAGCAGGCACGACAAAGCGTGCAGCTTTCGCACGTAGGTGCGGGTAATGCCGGACAGGCTCGTGAGCTTTTCCGGATCGGCATCACGCGCAACCTGTCCACTGCGCTTGAGTGCGCCGAACACGCGATACTCGCCAGCGTTGTAGGCCATCACCGCCAACCGCCAGTCGCCGGCGAACATGCCGTGCAGGGTCTTGAGGTAGCGCACGGCCGCACGCGTGGAATCCACTGGCGACAGGCGACCGTCGTAGCCATTGCGGATCAGGACATGGTGGTTGCGTGCAGTGACCTTGATCATCTGCCACATGCCGGCAGGACCGCTTGGGCTGCGGGCGCCAGGCTTGTAACCGCTCTCGACAAACGGGATCAGCGCGTACTCGGTCGGCAAGCTGGCCTCGCGCAGGGCATCGACGACATAGCCGAACAGCGCCAGGGTGTCGTCGTCATGGGCAATCAGGCGTCGCGGCGCGTTGGCGAAATGACGGCGCCAGCGTGGGCTGCTGCTGTCTTTTTCGCAGACCGGATCGGCCAGGCCATCGTGGAAGCGCTGGTAGACATCGCGGCCGTTCTGGGTCGTTTTCGCAATGGTCGTGCCGGGATCGGCGGGGCCAGCGGGTGCGGTCGCATCGGGGGCTTGGGCGGCAAGTGCCGGCAGGGCGAGCAGCAAGGTCAGGCAGATCCCCGCGCCCCAGCGGCAGGCATGTCCGAAAGTCATGCGTTGAAACCGTCCTTCCAGCGCCGCAATTCGGCGAAAGTCTCAACCCGATCCACGGGCTCGCGTCCCAGGCGGCCAGCGATGGCGGCCCGGATCGCGGGCGCATCCACGCGCAGGAAGGGGTTGGCGGCCGCTTCCTCGGCCAAAGTGCTGGGAAGCGTCGGTTGGCCGGACTGGCGCATGGCGGTGGCGTCCTCGGTGCGGCGGCGCAGGGCCGGGTTGTCGGGGTCGACCGTGCCTGCGAAGGCGGCGTTGGCCAGGGTGTATTCGTGTCCACAACACACACGGGTATCGGCGGGCAGGGCGGCCAGTCGCTCCAGTGATGCCAGCATCTGCGCTGGCGTGCCCTCGAACATCCGGCCGCAACCCAGACTGAAGAGGGTGTCTCCGCAAAACAAGTGCCCATGGCCCAGGAATGCGATATGGCTCACGGTATGGCCGGGGACGGCCAGCACACCGAATTCCCAGGTGCCTGGAGCGCCTGGCACGCGGACCCGGTCGCCTTCGCCCACCCGGGTGCAGGGCAGGTCGATGCGAGGGTCATCGGGGGCGAAGACAGGCAGCCCAGGCCAGCGCTGGAGCAGTGCAGCGGTTCCGCCGATATGGTCGGGATGGTGGTGGGTCAGCAGGATCGCAACCGGCACCAGGCCCGTCCCGGCGGCTGCGAAGACAGGTCCCGCTTCGCCCGGGTCGACGACGATGGCGCCCTGTGCATCGGCCAGCGTCCAGATGTAGTTGTCGGTCAGTGCAGGCAGTGGGTGCAGGCGCATGGGGCTCGGATGCTTGGCGGGCGCGGGCCGGGTTGGCCGCTAGAATGGTGACCATGCCTCTGCTTTCCGCGACCGGTCAACCCGAAAGTACCCATCGCTGGTTTGCCAGCCCCCCGGGGCAATGCCTGTTGCAGAGCGAATCAGCAGCAGTCCACGAGGCGTTCTCCGAACGCCCGGGGCAATCCTGGCTCTGGCTGATGCCCTCGATCGACAGGGGATCCATCGCGTCGCGAATGGATGCTGCGAGCCGTGGCCTGCGGTTGCACCCGGCAGCAATCGGCTGGCAGGGCGACGTGCGCTGCACACTGCCGCTGCCGCTGGCCAACGAATCGCTGGCGACCGTGGTGATCCAGCATGCCGCCCGCAGTCAAGGCAGTGAAATGTTATTGGCTGAATGCGCGCGGGTGCTGGTGCCGGGGGGGCGGTTATGGCTGTTTGCGCTCAATCCGCTGTCGCCGTACCGCTGGCGCTGGATGGGGCATGGACTGCGGGCATCGGAGCCCATGCCCTGGCGCAGGCGATTACGCATGGCCGGGCTGCAGCCCGATGCGGTTTCTGCTGGCATGGGCCCCCGCTGGCGGGTAGAGGTTGCCGGTGATCGCCAACACGGCCCCGGCCTGCATGCGGCCTGGCTGTTGCGGGCGGAAAAACGCACGATTCCCCTCACCGGGTTGCGTATGCGCCAGCGGGTCAGGATCGGTGGCGGGGTGCCGGCTGGATGAGAGCGGTAATGGAACGCCCGTGCACTGATTCCGGGGCAGCTCCAAGGTCGTCATTCCCGCGCAGGCTGCAATGACGCGATGGAGGCGAGCCAACCGGACTGTCCGCGATCCATCTGGCAAATCGACTTGAAATGCTGCCAGGTTGGGCACCGTATTCATAAGCACATCAACCAGAAGTACACAGACCTGGAACACACCGACTTGAAGCAGATCGAAATCCACACCGACGGCGCCTGCCTGGGCAATCCGGGTCCGGGCGGCTGGGCTGCCTTGTTGCGCTATCGCAGCCAGGAGCGTGAGCTTTCCGGCGGCGAAGCGCAGACGACCAATAACCGCATGGAGCTCATGGCGGCGATCATCGGTTTGGAAACCTTGAGCGAGCCCTGCGAGGTGATGTTGCAGACCGATTCGCAGTATGTGCGCCAAGGCATCACCGAATGGATGCCCAACTGGTTGCGACGCAATTGGAAAACCGCAGGCGGTGCGGCAGTGAAGAACCGCGATCTATGGGAGCGGCTGCATGCCGCGGTGCAACGCCACCAGATCGAATGGCGCTGGGTCAAAGGCCATAGCGGTGATCCGGATAACGAGCGTGTCGATGAACTGGCGCGGGCTGCGGCGATCGAGATCCAGGCGGCGCAATGAGGGCATGGCCCACGTGAATATTGTAATCATCGGGAAAACAAAGGATCTGTTGTCGTCTGTTCCTGTGTAGGAGCGGCTTCAGCCGCGAGTTCTTGATCTGGCACTGTTGCTGTTGATTGTTGTTTTTTTTAGCAGCGACGCAAGTCGCGATCAGGGTTTTCGGATAGATTGATCGCGACTCACGCCGCTCCTACAACAACGGCAATGGCAACGGCACCACCGACATACACAAGAGCTCGCGGCTAAAGCCGCTCCTACAAAGAGCAAAAGTGCAGCAGATCCTTCGCTGCGCTCAGGATGACAAGGTTGGGATTACACTCGTATTGAACACCGCACACCGGAGCCCCATGCGACAGATCGTCCTCGATACCGAAACCACCGGCCTGTCCTGGGACAAAGGCAATCGTGTTGTCGAAATCGGTTGCGTTGAGCTGGTCGAACGGCGTCCGACCGGCCGCACCTTCCAGCGCTACCTCAAGCCGGATCGCGACTTCGAGCCCGGCGCACAGGAAGTCACTGGACTGACCCTGGAGTTCCTTGCCGACAAACCGCTGTTCGCGGACGTGGTCGATGAGTTCCTGGCCTTCATCGATGGCAGCGAGTTGGTGATCCACAACGCCGCCTTCGACATCGGGTTCCTCGACAATGAGCTGTCGCTGCTCGGTCCGCACTACGGGAAAATGCAGGCGCGCTGTGCAGTGGAAGACTCATTGGTGCTGGCCCGGCAACGGTTCCCCGGTCAGCGCAACTCGCTGGACGCCCTGTGCAAGCGCTTGGGGGTGGACAACACCCATCGCCAGTTGCATGGCGCGTTGCTGGATGCGCAGCTGCTGGCCGAAGCGTACCTGGCACTGACCGCCGGCCAGCACGAGATCGGGTTTGCGGCGTCCGTACACAGCCAAAGAAAAGTCGTGCGCGAAGTGTCCCTCGCCCTCAATGCCGGCCCACGACCCACGGTGGTCGTACTGGAGGACGAGCTGGTGGCGCATGAAGCGCGCCTGGAACAACTGCGCAGGAAAGCAGGACAGGCTGTCTGGGATACGAGCGACACGGCGTCGTTGCCAGCCTGACCTTGCCGGCGCATGAGGCCTCTGGGTTCGTCAGGAGGCCAGCTTCGGAAGAGATCAGGCCAGTCGCAGATTGGCCGGGCCGGGACATCGCCCGCCCATGGCGACCTGGGACAGGTCCTCGATTCGGATGGGACTGTGCCGTATTGCGCTGATGACTGCGCTTGGCGGAGAGCTCCGCCTGGATACCGGGACCCGGGCCCGGGAGTTCGCACGGCGTGATCGGGTTGGCGGTCCAATGGCCAGCGCGTCGGATGCCAAGCGCGTCTCGTGCCCGGTGCGTCATGGCCCGCGCATTGGCAACGGCCTGGCGTCCATTGCCGCATGCCCGGGAGGTTTCCTGCGGGCGATACTCAATGCCGGCGGATCAGCAGCACCGTCACATTGTCCGAACCACCGCCATCCAATGCCGCGGCAACCAGTCCATCGACGCATTCCTGCGCGCTGCACTCGGTGTGCGAGAGTACCTGCGAGATATTGCTGTCCTCGACCTCCTCGGTGAGGCCATCGCTGCATAGCAACAATTGCATCCCGGGCCGCAGCTCGCCGGACATGGTTTCGACGTTGAGGTCCTGTGGATCGGTCACGCCCAGCGCCTGGGTCACCACGTTGCGATGCGGGTGGCTGCGCGCCTGCTCGATGGTGATCGCACCCTGGCTGATCAGCTCCTGGACGTAGCTGTGGTCCTGCGACAACTGCGCCAGCTTGCCGTCGCGCCACAGGTAGACGCGGCTGTCGCCAACCCAGGCAACCTCGAAGCGGTTGCCGTCGGCACGGACCGCGACCACCGTGGTTCCCATCGGCAGCGAGTCGTTGCGCTTCTTCGAGGCCTGGATGATCTCCTCGTCGGCGATCCGGATCGCCTGTGCCAAGGGCTTGCCATTGCGGACCTCGCGGACGATGGCCTCGCGGGCCAGCGCGCTGGCGACTTCGCCGTATTCGTGCCCACCCATGCCGTCGGCGACCAGCCACAGCCCCAGGTCGCTGTCGCCGTAATAGGTATCCTCGTTGAGCTCGCGGCGCAGGCCGACATGGGTCAGGTGTCCGAATTCAATCATGCCGTTGGCTGTCGTCCTGCTGCTCAAGAGTGCTAACGGAATGATCGGGCCCATCCGGCCGTGGGGCAAGCACGGAAGGAAAGATTTCAACGCCGCAGCGGTTTCCAACCCGTCCGGCGAGCCCATATTGGCTCCCGCAAGCCTATCCCATCGGGCGCTCTGCTTGTGCCGTCACGGCCCGGCCCGTATCATTTGCGGCCCTTCCATCGACTGGAAGGCGCCAGATCACCGGAGAGGTGGCAGAGCGGTTGAATGTACCTGACTCGAAATCAGGCAGGCGTTAATAGCGCCTCGGGGGTTCGAATCCCTCCCTCTCCGCCAGATACGGAACGGCCCCCGCAAGGGGGCTTTTTCGCATCTGCAAGGGTCGCTGCCGGGGTCGCTGCCGGGGTCGTGCCGGGCGCGGGGATCACCACGCAGTGTTTACCTGGACGCTAGACTGTCCTGTAAACCATCCAAACCCATGGTGTCGCATGTCGGAAATCCTCGCTCCCGTGTCCTTCGGTGAACTCCTCGACAAGATCTCGATACTGAAGATCAAGTCCGAGCGCATGACCGAGCCGGCCAAGCTGGCCAATGTCCGCAATGAGTTGTCCGCGCTGGAAGCGACCTGGATGGCACACCCGGCTGCGGGGGGCGACGTCGCCAAGCTGCGCATGCAACTCAAGGCGGTCAATGAGCGGCTATGGGAGATCGAGGACGCGATCCGGGTCAAGGAAAAAGCGCGCGAGTTCGACGATGGCTTCATCAAGCTTGCCCGCAGCGTCTATGTCGAGAACGATGAACGCGCGCGCATCAAGAAGGAGATCAACCTGGCGTTGGGCTCGGCGTATGTCGAAGAGAAGTCGTACGAGGACTACCAGGGCGAAGCGGCCGATTGATAGTGCTTTGATGACGATGCTTTTGTAGGAGCGGCTTCAGCCGCGAGCTCTGGGTTTTTGTATTTTGCTTTTGTAGGAGCGACGTAAGTCGCGATCAGGGTTTCCGGAGCACCTGATCGCGACTTGCGTCGCTCCTGCCAAAGCCGAAGCAAATCAGGAGCTCGCGGCTGACGCCGCTCCTACAGGATGCCGTTGGCCTGGTCGGAAACGTAACGCTCGAACGCCGCGATGGCATCTTCGACGCTGACCAGCTCCATCACGCCCTCAAACTCGATCTTCGTCCCCCACTTGAGCATGTCCGCGGGTTTGCGCAGGTATTTGCGCGCGGCATCGTCGTAGCGGTCCACGCAGTAGCGACGATCCGAGTACGGCCCGCTGCGCTCTGGGTTGCTGGCGGCATGCAATCCCAGCACCTTGCTGCCCATGGCGTTGGCGATGTGCATCGGACCGGAATCGGGGGTCATCACCAGGCTGGCCCGGGCCAGCAGGGCGGGCAGCTGCTTGAGGGTGTCCTTGCCGATCAGGTCAAGCACCGTGGAGGCGCCTGCCTGCATTTGCGCCAGGATGGCATCGCCGGTTTCGCGTTCCAGCGCGCTGCGACCACCGCAAAGCACCACGCGCCAGCCGCGTGCGATGGCATGGTCGGCGACGGCGGCGTGGCGGTCGGGGTGCCAGTTGCGGCGTACATGGCTGGAGCACGGTGAAATCACCAGCGTGGGCGTGTCGTCCCCAGGCCATTGCGCACGCGCCCACTCGCGGGCGGCGGGCGGTACCGGCAGCTCCCATTGGACGCGTGACTGCACCAGCCCCAGCGGTTCACAGAAGCTGCCGATGGCATCGAGCACGTGCACGCCGCGCCGCGCCGGGATGCGTGTATTGATGAACAGGCCGTGCAGGTCTTTTGATCGTGCGCTGTCGTAGCCGATGCGCTTGCTCGCCGGGATGAAGGCCGACAGCAGGTTGGCGCGCGCGGCGACCTGCATCTGCAGCAGGGCATCGAAGCCCCCGGGCGGGAATCCGCTGCCGGTTTGATGCCGGCGCAAGGCACGCATGCCGGCCAGCCCGGAGGCCTTGTCGTACTCGATGAACGCGACGCCGGGAAGTCCTTCGAGCAAACGGTGCTCGCCACGACCGATGATCCAGGACAGCTGGACTTGCGGCCAGGCTGCTTGCAGCGTGTGCACCAGCGGCAGGACATGGGTGACATCGCCCAGTGCCGACAGCCGCAGCAGGCAGATCGATGCGGGTGCCGCCGCGGCACGGACGTCACCTTGGCGAAGACTGTGTTGACGCCGGTTGCTTGGTCGGGAGATGGAAGGCACTTGGCTTGCTAGACTCGCTGGATGGCCGCATTCGACGCCAGTGAGAGCCTGACACCATTCAAGATCGGGCAGGGTGCCCGCGCGAATGCGTATGGTGCGATTCTGTGCGACGCAGCCGATGTCCGGCAAGTCGAGGCCGCCTGGTTCACCCCGGGCTACTGGGGCGACAAGGCACGACAGGTCGCCAGCGGCGGGCGTGGCGGGGCCTGGTACGTGGAAACACCACTGGGCCCCGCGGTCCTGCGCCAGTACCTGCGCGGCGGGTGGGCAGCAAGCGTCAGCCGGGACCGCTACCTGTGGCGTAGTGCCAATCGCGTGCGCAGCTTTGTCGAATTCCGCCTGACCAGGAAGCTGCATGCGCAAGGTTTGCCGGTCCCCCGGCCGATCGCCGCCAGTTATCGCCGCCGGGGTCTTGGGTATCGCACCGCGATCCTGCTCCAGCGCCTGGAGGGTGTGCAGACCCTGGCCGAACGTGTCGCGATGGACGCGGCGGATGCCCCGTGGGAGGAGACCGGGCAACTGGTGGCTCGTTTCCATCGCGCCGGGCTGGACCATGCCGACCTCAACGCGCATAACATCCTGTTCAATGCCGGCGGGCAGGGCTGGTTGATCGACTTCGACAAGGGCCGGCTGCGGATCCCGGACACCGGCTGGCGCGAGCGCAACCTCGCCCGATTGCGCCGATCACTGTTGAAAGTCCGCGGCGATCGCGATGCCGATGCAGCAGGCGATGCAGCAAGCAGGGGTTTCGAGCGCCTGCGAGGCGCCTATGATGCAGCTTGGGATCGCGGATACTGATGCGCGACGAGGACAGGGCGATCCGGCTCGCGTCAGCCAGGGAGCATCCATGGGGGCGTGCCAATGAGTGATTGGGCATTGCGGTTCCACGGCGTCGGCAGTTCCGGCGCGGTCGAGCTGGGTTCGGCCATGGCGACCATCGAGCGTGGCGGCTTGCCGTGGTTGACCATCGACTGTGGTAGCGAGGGCCTGACTGCGTGCCTGGCGCATTACGGTGCGATGCCCCGTGCCGTGTTCATCACCCATACCCACCTGGATCACGTGGGTGGCTTCGAGCGCCTGTTCGGCGCCAATTTTTTCAGCAGTGAACGACGTGCCGATACCAGGTTGTACGTGCCGGCACCGCTGGTGCCTTTGCTGCACCAGCGCGTGGCCAGTTATCCCAACGTCGCAGCCGAGGGCGGCGCCAACTTCTGGGACGCATTCCGGCTGATACCGGTCGGCACGCATTTCTGGCATGAAGGCGTGCGGCTGGAGGCGTTTCCCGTGCGCCACCACTGGCCCGAGACGGCCTATGGCCTGCGCCTGCGCGGCAGCCTGACCTGGACAGGCGATACACGCCCGATCCCCGAGATGTTGTCGCGTTTCGCCGATGCCGGCGAGCTGGTCGCGCATGACTGCGCATTGCAGGGCAACCCGTCCCACAGCGGCATCGAAGACCTGGAGCGCGAATATCCTCGCGAGCTGCTGGGGCGCTGCCTGCTGTATCACTACGGCGGCGTGGCCGAGGGCGAGCAACTGGCGAAGCGCGGCTATCGCGTGGCACGACCCGATGACGTGATCGCCCTGGATGATCCGATTCCATCCACCGACGAGCGCAGCGCTTGCGCGGGCCAGGCATGAGCCGGACAGCCCTGCGCGATGCCGGCATGCGCGATGCGGGGGTGGCCACTCGCGACGTGCCTGCGCGGTCATCCGTGCCATCCGACGATGTCCGCGACGTGCACGGGCGCCCGGTACGGGACTTGCGGCTGTCAGTGATCGATGCCTGCAACTTTCGTTGCCCCTATTGCATGCCGGCCGACCGCATCGCCGAGGACCACGGCATGGACAGCGCTGCGCGCATGGATTTCGACGAAATCGAAACCCTGGTACGCGGCTTTGCCCGGCTGGGCGTCAACAAGCTGCGCCTGACGGGTGGCGAGCCGCTGCTGCGCAAGCACCTGCCGGAGCTCATCGCGCGATTGGCGGCGGTACCCGGTATCGACGACATGGCACTGACCACGAACGGTTCGTTGCTCGCTGCACAAGCGCGCGGCTTGCATGACGCGGGCCTGCGCCGGCTGACCGTGAGCCTGGATGCGCTGGATCCCGAGCTGTTCCGTGCCTTGTCGGGGGGGCGCGGGAACATCGCAAGCGTGCTGTCGGGTATCGATGCAGCACAGCAAGTCGGGTTTGATCCGGTCAAGATCAATTGCGTGGTCCAGCGCGGGGTCAACGAGGATGAAGTGTTCGCGCTGCTGCAGAAGTTTCGAGGTAGCGGCCACGTCGTGCGTTTCATCGAGTACATGGATGTGGGGACCTGCAATGGTTGGGATGCTGCACGCGTGGTGCCTTCAGCCGAACTGCGTGACCACATCCATGCGCGCTGGCCGCTGCGCCCGCTGGATCCGAATTATCGTGGCGAGGTGGCGTCGCGCTACGCCTTTGAAGATGGTGCTGGCGAGATTGGTTTCATCAGCTCGGTCAGCGCCCCGTTCTGCGGCGACTGCCATCGTGCGCGGGTCTCGGCCGACGGCATGCTCTACACGTGCCTGTTTGCCGGCGGTGGCAGCGACCTGCGCGCCGCGCTGGGGCAGGGCGAGGACGCGCTGGTCGAACGTGTCGCTGGCCTGTGGTCTGCACGCGAAGATCGTTACAGCGAACAGCGCAATGAAGCCGGTAGCTCACGCCGGCGCGTCGAAATGTACCTGGTAGGTGGTTGATGTCCGCAAAGCTGACCCATGTCGACCCGCAAGGTCGCCCGGCGATGGTCGATGTCTCTGGCAAGCAGGCAACGGCGCGCGATGCCGTCGCCGAGTGCGCCGTGGCCTTTCCAGCCGTTGTCGCGGCGCAACTGCGTGACAGTGGCCTGAAAAGCGCCAAGGGCGGGATCGTCGAGACCGCCATCATCGCCGGCACCATGGCGGTGAAGCGCACACACGAGTTGATCCCGTTTTGCCATCCGCTGCCGATCGACGGATGCCGCATCACCATCGACTGGGCGGACGACTGCGCGCTGCGTATCGAATGCGCGGTCCGCACGACGCATCGCACCGGCGTGGAAATGGAGGCGTTGACGGGCGCGACCGTGGCTGCGCTGACGGTGTACGACATGTGCAAGGCGTTGTCGCATGCGATCGAGATCGGGCCAGCGCGGCTGATTGGCAAGCGTGGCGGCAAGCGCGACTTTGGGCCGGGTGCGCAAGCGCGATGACGCAGGTCAAGCTGCTTTACTTCGCTAGCCTGCGCGATGCGGCTGGTGTCCCGGAGGAAACCTTGCAGACACAGGCGCGTGATTTGCGCGCGCTGTATGCACAGTGCAGCGCACGGCATCGCTTCGTGCTGCCTGCCCAACAATTGCGGGTTGCCGTCGACGGCGCGTTTGCGCGTTGGGACGATGCGGTCGGCGAGGGCAGCGAGGTCGCCTTCATCCCGCCGGTGAGTGGTGGCTGAGATGCCTGGCTTCCAGCTTTCCGATACACCGCTCGACACGGCGACCCTGCGCGCGCAACTGCTGGATGCCCGCGTTGGCGGCTACGCCAGCTTTGAGGGCTGGGTGCGGGATCACAACGCAGACAGGACCGTGCTTGGACTGCGTTACGAAGCCTATGCCAAATTGGCCGAAAGCGAGGGCGGAGCAGTCATTGCCGAAGCCATGTCACGTTTCGAGATCATCGATGTGCACTGCGTGCATCGTATCGGCGACCTGGCCATCGGCGAACTGGCGGTCTGGGTTGGCGTGACTGCCGCGCACCGCGATGCTGCGTTTGCTGCGTGCCGGTTCGTGATCGACGAGGTGAAGTCGCGGGTGCCGATCTGGAAGCATGAGCGGTATGCGGAAGGCGATGCGGGGTGGTTGCATCCGGAGACATGAGGCGGTGCCTGCGTTGCTTGTGCGTGCCATGACTGACAGTGTGCGTCGTGCGAGGGGATTGGAATTCAAGCGTCGTGATCGTCGAGTAGGCGGGATTTGACCACGGAGCGTCATTCCCTCGCAGACGAGAATCCAGCTTTAAACATCATTCCCGCGTAGGCGGGGTCTGTCGGCAGATGCATGCCTGTCCATCCAGCGACTTTGCTCTTGCGCACGCGAAGACCAAACGCTTTCACGCTGCCGCACGAATTCCTCAGGATCCGTCATTCCCGCGAAGGCGGGAATCCATGGACGTTGTCCTTTGTTCGCAAAGATCAAGCGCTTTCACGCTGACGCGCGAGTTCATTTCTTTTGGAAAGGCTCAAAAGAAACGAACCAAGGAAAACGCCTTTCCCCGACACAGCGCATCCGCGATCGGCAGGTTTATCGTAATTTTCGGACTCGCCTTTGCCGGCTGCGCCGGCAAAGACCGGCCCGCGCCAGCGGCGCGGGCGTTCACCGGCGCGCGAGCCGATGGCTCGCAAGCCGCCCCGGCTCACCCTTGGCTCGGTCCGAAAACGGCGGGCATCCATGCCCGCCGCCCTACGGGTCACCAAATGCCGTGCGTGGTTGATTCGATACGCGAAGCCAAAAGACAAAAGACAAAAAAGCCAAAGCCAAAAGCCAAAAGCCAAAAGCCAAGTCGCTGGATGGACAGACATGCGTCTGCCAACAGACCCCACCTTCGCGGGAATGACGGTGGGGGAGGTGGGGGGGGGTCAAGGTGCTTCGCACCCTCATCCGGCGCTTCGCGCCACCTTCTCCCGGAGGGAGAAGGGAACCGCACTGCGAGTCATCCTCGCTTGCTGGATAGCCGCAAAATGAGGCAACGCGCCACGGCTCTCGATCGCGAGTATTTCCATACACAGCAATCGAAGCGATACAACGCTTCCCTTGCCCTCAAACAGTCGCAAGGCAAGCCCCCTTAGTAAGGGGGCGCCCCGAAGGGGCGGGGATTGGGTGAAAAGAGCCGGGGCCCACTGTTTGCGAAGCAAACTGTGGGTTTTCCATGCGCAGCATTGGAAAAGGCGGTGACCCCGCCAACTGACCTCGGCGCCCGCGTCGATCGATACCGTTGCTGCCTTCCGGCCCTGGCGGAGTTTTCGACCTAGCGTCGCGAGGGGCCGACGGGGCCACCATTGACACTGCACTCGCTACGCAAGCGCTTTGAAACTGGCGGAGAGAGGGGGATTCGAACCCCCGAAGCGCGGTTTAGACGCTTACACACTTTCCAGGCGTGCTCCTTCAACCACTCGGACACCTCTCCGGTCCCTGGATCACTTGCATCCTTGCGTTCAGGGCCGGGAATTCTAGCGGTCGCAGGCGGTTACCACAACAAAGACCCCAGGCGTCGCTGGCGCCCGGGCCCCCGGGGCCACCCTTCGTCATTCGCGCGAAGGAGGCAATCCCGTGACTTCCACCGCCACCGGGCCAGGCCTGCCGGGAGGCTCGCCATGACCGCACTGCGGATCATTCCTCCAGGCAATCCGCGCCTCCCGCGCATGTCGAGCCTGCGCACAAGTGGAAGCACAGGGCCGGAATCGGTGCGATGACCGGTTCCGGTGGCGCACGACGGCGCGGTCCACGGCAAGGCAGGCAAAATTCTTCGCGGCGCGGCAGAATGGACGCATGTCCTACCTCGTCCTCGCCCGCAAGTGGCGCCCCAAGCGTTTCGCAGAACTGGTCGGGCAGGAGCACGTGGTCCGTGCATTGACCAATGCGCTGGATTCGGGTCGCATCCACCATGCCTTCCTGTTCACCGGCACCCGGGGTGTCGGCAAGACCACCATCGCGCGGATCTTCGCCAAGTCGCTCAACTGCGAGCGGGGCACCTCTTCGGAGCCCTGCGGCGAGTGCGACACCTGCCTGGCGATCGATTCCGGCCGTTACATGGACCTGCTGGAGATCGATGCCGCGTCCAATACCGGTGTCGATGATGTCCGTGAATTGATCGAGAACGCGCAGTACATGCCCTCGCGCGGCCGCTTCAAGGTCTACCTGATCGACGAAGTCCACATGCTGTCCAAGCAGGCGTTCAATGCGCTGCTCAAGACGTTGGAAGAGCCGCCGGAGCACGTCAAGTTCCTGTTTGCGACCACCGACCCGGAAAAGTTGCTGGTGACGGTGCTGTCACGCTGCCTGCAGTTCAACCTCAAGCGCCTGGACGAAGACCAGATCGCCGGCCAGATCGAAAAAATCCTAGCGGCAGAGGAAATCGCCGCGGATCCGGGCGCAGTGCGGCAATTGGCCAAGGCCGCCGACGGCAGCTTGCGCGATGGGCTGTCGCTGCTCGACCAGGCCATTGCCTATACAGGCGGTGAAGGCGGCGGCAAGCTGGACGACGCGACCGTGGCGACGATGCTCGGTACCGTCGACCGCACCCGCGTGGGGACCCTGTTGGCAGCCCTGGCAGCCGGCGACGGCGAGGCGCTGCTGGCCGAAGTCGCCAGCCTGGCCGAGCTATCACCCGACTGGATCAGCGTGCTCGATGCGCTGGCCGATGCGCTCCACCGGATCCAGGTGCGACAGCTCGTGCCTGCCGCGCACGTCGAGGTCGACACCGTCGACATCGATGGGCTCGCCGCGCAGGTGCGGCCCGAACTGGTGCAGCTGTGGTACCAGATGGCGCTCAATGCCCGCCGCGACCTGCCACTGGCACCCAGTGCGCGTGCGGGTTTCGAGATGTGCGTATTGCGGATGCTGGCTTTCCGTCCGGAAGCGGCAGGCGTGCAGGGCGCCGCGCCTGCCAGTGGGGGCGGTCCAGGTGCCGGGGGCAAACGCATCTCCGGCCCGGCTGCAGCCAGGGCGGCCCTGGCTGCGGATGCCGAGGCTACAAAAACCGCCACTGCGCCAGCTGGAGCGGTTGCAACACCACCCCAGGCAACCGGTGTGCGCCCGCCACGGCCGGCCCGGGCGGAAGCTGCCCGGGAAGTTCCCTCGCAAGCGCAGGATGCACAAGCGCAGCGTGATCGCGCGCACGCAAGCGTGCCAGCCAAGCCTGTCCATGCACCAACACACACCACCACCACACCAACACCAACACCAACACCAACACCAACACCAACACCAACACCAACACCAACACCAACACCAACACCAACACCAACACCAACACCAACACCAACTGCGCCTGGGCAAGAGCCAGTGGCTTCGACCCTCGATGCCGCGCGCTGGCTTCAGATCCTTTCACGGACCGAGCTCAAGGGACCGCCAAAACAGCTCGCCGCACACGCCACCTTCCTGTCCTTCGCCGATGGCGTTCTGCGTTTGTCGCTGACGCCTGCCGAAGAAATGCTCAAGACACCGGCGTCGATGCGTGCCGTCGCCAAGGCACTCGCACCTGCGCTGGGCCTGGTGCCCAAGCTGCAGTTTGAAATCGCGGACGTGGCCGGCGACACACTGAGCCAGCGTCAAGATCGCGAACGCAAGGCGCGCCAGGCCGCGGCCGAGGCATCGTTCATGGCCGATCCGGGCGTGCAAACGTTGATCAGCCAGCACGGTGCCCAGCTGGTGCCCGATTCCATCCGTCCCTTCGACGAAGCCTGACCCGCAGCACGCGTCCGGCCGCTACCGCCAACGCGGCAACTCCAAACGTACCGAGGTAAAGACATGCGAGAAAACATCGCCCAACTCATGCAACAGGCGCAGAAGATGCAGGAAGACATGCAGCGCGCGCAGGAAGAGCTCTCCCACATCGAGGTGACCGGCAACGCCGGCGGCGACATGGTCAGCATCACCCTGAGCGGTCGCATGGAATGCCGCAAAGTGCGGATCGCGCCGGATGTCATGACCGACCCGGAAATGGCCGAAGACCTGATCGCTGCTGCCTTCAACGACGCAGTCAACAAGGTCAATACGGCCTCGCAGGAAAAGCTGGGTGCCGCGACGGCAGGCATGCAGCTGCCACCGGGGATGAAGCTGCCATTCTGACGCATGACGTAGCCCGGGTAAGTGCAGCGCACCCGGGTGCTTTCCAGGATGATGTGCAAGTCTGTCCCGGGGGCGCTGCGCTTACCCGGGCTACGGAACTACGGCACCGGATTGACGAATGGGTACCCTGCTCGAACAACTGATCGAAGCCTTCCGCGTGCTCCCGGGCGTTGGGCAGAAGACCGCGCAGCGCATGGCCTACCATGTGCTCGAGCGTGAGCGGTCTGGCGGGCAGCGATTGGCCGATGCACTGGCTGCCGCCGTGGAGCGCGTCGGTCATTGCAGCCGTTGCCGCGATTTCAGCGAGAGCGACCTGTGCGCGACCTGCGCCAGCTCGGCGCGCGATGTCCAGCAGCTGTGCGCCGTCGAATCACCCGCCGACCGCCTGGCCATCGAGCAGGCAACCGGTTATCGCGGCCTGTATTTCGTGTTGCAGGGGCGGCTGAGCCCGCTCGATGGCATTGGTCCCGCCGACCTGGGCCTGGACAGGCTTGGCGAACGCCTGGCACAGGGCGAAGTCAAGGAACTGATCATCGCCACCAACCCGACCGTCGAAGGCGAGGCCACCGCACATTACCTGGCGCAGCTTGCCCGACACCACGGCGTGCGACCGAGCAGGCTTGCGCATGGGCTGCCGTTGGGCGGTGAGCTGGAATACGTGGATCGTGGCACGCTATCGCATGCCTTTGGCAGTCGTAGCGAAATCCCGCAATAACCCGTGGTGTCGTAGGAGCGGTTTCAGCCGCGAGTTCTTGGTTTGCGTTGGCTCTCGTAGGAGCGACGTAAGTCGCGATTGCCATCCGGGACACTGATCGCGACTTGCGTCGCTCGTACTACAGCCAGAACCAGATCAGGATCAAGATCAGGATCAGGATCAAGATCAAGATCAAGATCAAGATCAGGATCAAGATCAAGATCAAGATCAGGATCAAGATCAAGATCAAGAGCTCGCGGCTGAAGCCGCTCCTACAACGGCAGGCACACAACTACCAGGAGAGGTCATGGCCGACGACACCATCTTCCACAAGATCATCCGCCGTGAGATCCCGGCTGACATCGTGTTCGAGGACGAGCACGTGATCGCCTTCCGCGACGTCGCGCCGCAGGCGCCGGTCCATGTGTTGTTCGTGCCCAAGACGGATTTCGCCACGCTCAACGACGTGCCGCCATCGCAGGCCCAGATCGTCGGCCGGCTGGCGGTGGCGGCTGCGGACTATGCCAAGCAGGAAGGTTTCGACGAGGACGGTTACCGCATCGTCATGAACTGCAACGAGCACGGTGGGCAGACGGTGTTCCAGATCCACCTTCATCTGTTGGCGGGTGCGCAATTGGGACGTTTTGGCACGCCGGGTTGACCGCAGCGGGGTTTTTCGTAGGAGCGGCTTCAGCCGCGAGGTTTTGGCTTGGACGTTGTTGTAGGAGTGGTGGCGGCATGCCGCCACCGGCAAGTCGCGATAGCGACCCGGAACTGCCATCGCGACTTACGTCGCTCCTACAACAGTAGACGCAGACGCAAGATCAAGCGCTCGCGGCTGAAGCCGCTCCTACGACAGCATGCGCTCCTGCAACAGCATGGTTACGCGTCGCTGCTTACCAATATCCCCACCATGGCCACGGCGCAGGCCGGGTGATCACATCGACCCGGTCGCGCTCGGGCCAGAGATAGACGACATCCGCCGCCATGTGCGCAAAGCGGTAGTCGTAGCCACCGATCTTGCGGGTCTCGTAGCCGTCGATGCGACCGGTAAACGTGACTTCGCGGTTCTTCTGGAACAACGCGGGATCGTAGAAGCCGGTGCGGCAGGCGATGAAGCGACCCCCGACATCGTCACTGGCCCAGGCCGGTCGGCCGTCGGCATTGAGTTGCGTCGAGATCATCTCGAAACAGGTGCGGTTCTCGTGCGGCTCGACCTGCACGATGCGTCCACCCCAGCGCACCCGCGTGCCGGTGTTGTCTGTCATGGCCGAGTCGCGCGGCGTCACCTGGGTGTACTCGCCCTGTAGCGGGATCGGTTGCGTGACGCAGGCCGCGAGCAGTGCGCTGGCCAGTGCCAGCAAGGGCAGGCGGACGGATCGCATCGTCCGGGGCCGGCGCGTCGCAGGCCGGTTGGCCCAGGTCGTGGTGAAGGTGGTCATGTCATCTCTCCATGGTTCGTTTGCCCGGCTTCATCCTTGGCCTCGGGCGCGGGTGCGAGTGTGCCGGGACGGTGTCGGCGCAGGTCGCGAAGCAGGGCGTCGGCGTGCCGTCTTCCCGGTTGCTTGCCAGAGTAACGCCACGCATTGAAACGCTGGGTGAGCCGCTGCAGCCCAGGCGCCAGGTCGGGACGCGCCAAGCTGACGCGTTCAGCCCAATGTGTCGCGGGTTCATGGGGTTCGCGTCCCAATCCTGTCCGCGCGTAACGCTTGGCCAGCCGGTGCCAGGCGCGCAGTACCGGATCGGCTTCGCGCTCGGCGCGGGCGCTGAGCCACAGCATCCACAGCAGGGCGAGCAATGCGGCACCGCCGAACAACCCCAGCAAGGTGCTGTCGTCGATATCGTCGATGCCCAGCGGACGCAGCAGTTGCCGCTGCCGGGCGGCATCGAAGCCGAGGACGAAATCGTTCCAGCCGCGTCGCAGCCAGTCGCCGGTGTCGAACAGCGATGAGACCCCGCCAATGCCGCCCAGCAATCCGTCATTGCCGGGGATGCGGTCGGCCAGCGTGTCGTAGATCCGCTCGGGCGAGACCGCTGCGGTGGGGTCGGCGCGCACCCAGCCGCGGCCCGGGAGCCAGACTTCGGCCCAGGCATGCGCGTCTGAGCGGCGCACCAGCCAGTATTCGCCGATGCGGTTGTAGTAGCCGCCGGCATATCCGGTCACCACGCGGGCCGGGATGCCTGCAGCGCGCATCAGCACGACGAAGGAAGAGCTGAACTGCTCGCAATAGCCTTCTTTCTGGTCGAACAGGAACTCGTCCACCGCGTTGCGTCCGGGTAGTGGCACCGCCAGGGTGTAGGCAAAGTCGGCGCGGACCATGTCCAGGGCGCGCTGCACGATGGCGGCGTCGCTGGCGACGCTGGATGGCCCCGCTTGCTGGCGCCATTGCCGGGCCAGCGCCAGCGTGCGCGGGTTGTAACCGGTTGGCAGTTGCAGGGCCATCCGTCGCCGCGCTGGTTCCAGCTGCGATTCAAACGCGGCCGGGGGTGATGAGTGCAACTGCCATTTGGATAGCGTCGTTTGCGGCTTGTCGGCCACGAGTCCGTAGTCGACCGACAGTCGGGTGCCCTCGGGTGCGCCTGTCGGCAGGTCCAGTGCGACCAGTTGCCTGTGGTCGGTCGGTTCGACCTCGATCTGATAGTCCCAGCGGGTCGTGCTGGGGCGGGTTCTTGCCCGGGAGAGTGCCTGCAACCAGTCGGGCCGGGTCCAGCGGCGGCCGTCGAAATGCCACAACGTGGTGCCGCGCCAATACATCTGCGACGGCACGGGCACCTGTCCGAAGAATTGTGCGCGTAGTGCCGGCGTGTCGTCGGTCAGGATGTCGCGGAACGAGCCCGGTTCCATCTGGTCGGACAGGCCCGGGCGGGCCTGGCTGGGGTCGGGCACGCCCCACAACGGCGTGGCCAGTCGCGGGAACAGCCAGAACGCTGCCAGCGCCAAGGGCAACCCGATGGCGACCATGCGCCAGACACTGGCGAATCGGCGCCATGGCGACAACTGGCGTGCGGGCTTGCCGGCACCGGCGTCGCTGGATTCCAGCTCCGCCAGCCGCAGCAGCGCCGCCAGCGCCAATGTGACGCCGACTAGCCCCAAGGCAAGTGATAGCGGCCCCTGGTCGAGCAGGAAGGTGGCAAATGGCGCAAAGATGGCAAAACCGACCAGGCTGCGGCCATCACGCAGGCTGGCCGTCTCCGCCGGCTTGAGCGCAAGCATCGCCGCCAACAGGGCGCAGCCGGTATCGCGGCCCAGCGAGAAGTGGGTCGACGCCAGCACGCCGCCCACCAGCGCCAACGCCAGCAGGCCGCGCAGCCAGCCCGGCAGCGAACCTCGCCAGGCCATCACCGTGACCAGGGCACCGACCGTAGCCAAGCTGATCGCTACGGCCGTCGGCAGCTGCAGCAGCAACGGCAGCAGGCACGCGCCCGCCGCGAGCAACGACCAGGCGCGGCTGGACGGATCCAGTTCCACTCCGGGCCGCCTAGCCATCGGGGAGTAGCGCCAGTGCGCGCAGGCAGGCGTGGCGGTGGGCCGTGCCCTGTGCCGGGCCGATCGGGGGCTGGCCAGGCAACAGCAGCTGGTAGCGGCGGTTTCCGCGCTCGGCTTCGTCGACCCAGCGCGCCAGCCGCTGGATGCGGGCTTCGTAGGCGAGCGCTTGCAGTCGCCTCCAGTCAAGTTGTACGTCGGCGCCCTGGGGTTGCTCGTATTCGCGTACCAGCAGGCTGTCGTGTCGTGCGGAAGGCTTCCAGGCGATCGCGCGGCGGGGGTCGCCACGACGGTAGTCACGCAGCTGGTGGACGTCGTCGCCGGCCGGGTGGAGGCGCGCAACGGCGTTCTCGCCTGCGCCCTCCGGCAGGGGCGGGCCTTGGGCCTCGGGTGCCGGGTAGACCAGCAGCGGCGTTTCCGGCCAGATGTAGGCCCAGGCCCGGGCCAGGCCCAGGGGGCGGGTGGTGGAGATGCGCAAGCGCCCTGGATCGAGCCAGCCGCGATGGATGGTTGGCAGGACCAGCGTCGCCAGGCCGGTGCCGTCGGCCAGCGAGAGGCTGCCATGGATGCCAAGGCAATCGACCTGCAGGCCACGCCGGCTGCGGCCGGGAGCGGCGCGGGCATGCAGGTGCAGCTCCAGCGGCGCACCTGCGGCCACGGGCGCGGCATCGATGGCGACGATCTGCAGGCCCGACAACTGCAGGTGCGCGACCAACAGACTGGTATTGGCGGCACCCGCCAGCAGCAATACCAGCAGCAATGCGGGATTGTTGTTGTAGTTGAGCGCGCCCAGGCCCATTACCAGCAGGGTCAGCGCGAAGAACAGGCCAAATCGGGTTGGCAGCAGGTAAACGCGGCGGCGGTCGAACTGGATCGGCAGCGTTTCTGGCTGGCGTGGTCGAGCCAGGGAGTCCAGTCGCAGGCGCAGCCGTTGCCATGCGGTTTCGCCCCTGCCCGGCGTGGCAACGGTCGGGAGGGGCGCGGTCGAAGAGGCCACGCTCGACGAAGGCACGGACGAACGCGCCATCCCGGGTCAGTCCAGTGGTACGGCGTGCAGGATCGCCTTGGCCAGGCCGTTGTGGTTGCCGGCATCCACGTCGGGCACCAACCGGTGCGCGGCGACGGCGGCAAACAGGGCTTGCACGTCCTCTGGCAGGACATGGGCGCGGCCCAGCACGAGGGCGTAGGCGCGGGCCGAACGCAGGAGCGCCAGGCCGGCGCGTGGGGACAATCCCACGCGCACGCCGGGGTGTTGTCGACTGCGAGTGAGCAGGGCCTGTACGTAGTCGATCAGGGCATCGCTGGCATGCACGCCGTCAACTGCGTGGCGCAAGGCGATCACCTCGTCCGCACCCAGCACCGGCATGGCCTTGGCGATCAGTTCACGGCGGTCGGCGCCGGCCAGCAGCGCGCGCTCGGCCTCGTCGCCGGGATAGCCCAGGGTCAGCCGCAGCAGGAATCGGTCGAGCTGCGAGTCAGGCAGCGGATAGGTCCCTGCCAGGTCGGTGGGGTTCTGCGTGGCGATCACGAAAAACGGGTCGGGCAGGCCATGGGTCTTGCCGTCGACAGTGACCTGGTGCTCGGCCATGGCTTCGAGCAACGCACTCTGCGTGCGCGGTGGCGCGCGATTGATCTCGTCGGCCAGCAGGACGTGGGTGAACACCGGGCCGGGGTGGAACTCGAAACGCCGGGCCTGCGCATCGAACACCGACACGCCGACGATGTCCGACGGCAACAGGTCCGACGTGAACTGCACGCGCTGGAAGCCCAGTCCCAATGTTGCCGCCAATGCGTGTGCCAGGGTGGTCTTGCCCAGGCCGGGCAGGTCCTCGATCAACAGGTGGCCATCGGCCAGCAGCGCGACAAAGGCGAGTCGAACTTCCTGTGGCTTGCCCAACACCAGTGTGTTGACCTGTGCCAACGCCTGCTTGAGCGAATCGCGCAGTGCGTCGGTTAGCATGTTGGCGGCACTGGGAGTTGCGGACATGCGGGCCTCATTGCTTGATTGCTGGAAGTCGGGCTTGGTTGGCGTTGCACGATCGGAGCCGTTTTATCGGAGCCGTTTTATCGGAGCCGTTTTACCGGAGCGATCTGATCGGGGCAGCGCACACGGCTAATGGCACCGCGATCGAATCGGCAAACCTGTCCGGCAGGTGCGGTCCAGATACGGGTTCAGGTTTAACACGGGATGCACCAAGCGCGAAATATCGTGGATGACCTGCAGGCTGCAGGCACCCGGCCAGTATGGCGATCCAAAATTCATGGCTGTTCACGACCGGTCCGGTTGACGGGTCCTGTCCCGCTGCAAAGAGGCGCGTGAGATGCGGAACGAAATCCAGGCGCGACGATGGTTCCTGGCGCTGTGGCTGGTGCTGCTGGCGCTCAAGCTGGTGTTGTCCACGCAGCTGCCGCTGTTCGTCGACGAGGCGTTCTACTGGCAGGAAGGCCGGCACCTGGCGTTGGCATACTCCGACCTGCCGGGGATGACCGCATGGCTGGCGCGCATCGGGACCGGGCTGGGCGGCACCAACACGCTGGCGCTGCGTGCCCCTTTCCTGCTCCTCGCGGCCTGCCTGCCTTGGCTGGTGACGCGGATCACGGCGCGCGAAACCGATGCGACACAAGGCTGGCAAGCCGGCATCTTTGCCATGCTGCTGCCGTTGGCGGGGACCCTGGGCCTGTTGGCGCTACCCGATGTGGTGATGGCACTGGCGACGTTGCTGTGCATGGATGCCGGCAGTCGCGTGCTACGTGGGGTTACCGCGACCGCGGCGCTGGAGCTGGCGGCGGGGTTGGCACTGGGTGCACTGAGCCACTACCGGTTCATCGCCGTCATCGCGGTCGGCGGCCTGGCGTTGCTGTTGTTGCCGGAGGGCCGGCGCGCGCTGCGCGATGCGCGCATCTGGGTCGCGATCGCCATCGGTATCGCGGCCTGGACGCCGTTGGTTGCATGGAACATCGACAACGCCGATGCCGGGCTGCGTTTCCAGCTGGTCGACCGGCATCCGTGGGCCTTCCATGCCGACGGCATCAGCTTCCTGTGGATCCAGGCGTTCATGGCAACGCCGTTGCTGTTTGCTGCGCTGATGTGGGCCGCGTGGCGGCATCGCAACGACGACAACCACGTTGCGCGCTATTTCGCCTGGCTGGGTGCGCTGGTGGTGCTTGGATTCTTCGCGCTGGGCTTTTTTGCCGACACGCAGCGGGTCAGCTTTCATTGGCCGCTGCCAGGCTATATCGCGCTGTTGCCGTTGCTGCCGGGTGTGCTCAAGGCCTGGCCGCGCTGGTTGCGGCGCGCGACAACGGTGTTGGCGGTACTCGGGTTGATGGTCATGCTGGGTTATTACGCAGCAGTATCGATCCCGTCGGTCCGCGCGCATGCCGCCGGGACGCGTTGGTATCCGGGTAATTTCGCTGGTTGGCAGGCCCTGGCCGACGCGGTGCGCGAGCAGCGTGCACGCATGCCGGCGGACACGGTCCTGGTCGCCGACAACTTCAAAGTGGGCGCCGAACTCGGATTTGCACTGGACGAACCCGCTATCGCGGTGTTGCCCCATCCACTCAACCGCAACCACGGCCGCGCGCCGCAATTGCAGCTGTGGCGGATGCATGTCGACAACCGTGCGGCGCTCGGCCCGCATCCGGTGCTGCTGGTGGTCGGTGCATCCGAGGTGGAATACAAGAACCTGCTGGCGCGCTACCACGCCCTGTGCAAATGGATGGGGCCACTGCCGCCACCGCGCGTGATCGATTTTGACCATGGCAGCCAGCGTTTCCTGCTGCTGGCCCTTGATCGCACGCCACGACAGGGTGCTTGCACCACGCCAGCGATGGCCTGGATCGATGTGCCTGCTCCCGGCGCACGGGTTGGCCGGTCATTCGACGTGGCTGGCTGGGCGTTCAAGGATGGTGTCGGTATCGCCAGGGTCGAGGTGACGCTGGATGGGCATGCACTGGCCACGGCCAACTATGGATCCGCGCATGCCTACGTCGCCGAGTTCTGGAAGATTTCCACCGATCCTTCGCATCCAGATGTCGGATTCAATGCCAGCGTGTCGTTGCCTGCAGGTACCCGTGGCGTGCATTGGCTTGGCCTGACCCTGCATGGCGTGGACGGCAGCGTCGAGCGCTGGTCGCAGCAACGGATCGTGGTGGAGCCGGAAGGCGACGTCCAAGGAAATTAAAGGTGGCCAGAGAAAGACACGAGAAGCGGCGCACGAAGGGCAGGAGCCGTCATCGCGGCGAATGCCGGGAACCAGTTTGACCTTCAACACCGTATGCATGCGGCGATCAACACGGGCTGGTAAGCATGGCCTGATGCAACGCACGGACCAGCCGTCGCAATCGGATTAATCGCGCTTTGCCACCACGACCGTGCGGACATGGCCAAACCAGGTCTTTGGCGGCACCCACAGCGCTGCCCAGCCAAAACCTGCGGCACGCAAGCGTTCAACGACGTCGGCACCATAGTCGCGGTAGACCAGCACGGTGCCCGGTCCGTTGAGGCGGTCGCCGTGGAAGGCAGGTGGGTGCAGGTGGATGGTTTTCCCCTGCTCGCTCCGTGCGCGCTCGACCGTGGTCGCTGCACCGGACATCGGCACCGTGAACAGGACTTTTCCGCCGGGCCTGAGCACGCGGTGCAGTTCACGGAATCCGGCAAGATCGCCAGGTACGTGTTCGAATACTTCGGTCGAGGTACACAGGTCGAAGCTGCCATCGGCAAAACTCAACCGTTGCACGTCCTCGCAGCGCATGCCGGCATGGATGCTGCCGGGCTCGACGTCCTGCAGGTATTCGCTGGTGACGACGTCGCGGCAATGCCTGCGCAGGTAGGCCAGTACGGCACCGGTTGTTGAAAGCTCGTAAGCCCCGCACCGGGACAGGTCGCCCGCGTGCGCTTTCAAGGCGGCGATCAGCGACAGGTGCACCGGCGTTGCGCGGCAGCGCACGCAACGGGTGAGCATTTCATCCGTACCGACACGCAACAGCAACGATGGCCCGCAGCCCGGGCATTGGAATGGCTGCATGCGCAGTTGCCGAGGTTCGATGCGCAAGCCCGTGGACGGCGCACTCATGGCGGGAAGCTCAGGGAGACCGCATCATGCAGTCCGTTTGATGCAGGAGGATTCATTGGACTGGCTTCATGGAAGCTGGAAACCCGCTTGGCGCAACAGGCGAGCGGTGGCGATCAGCGGCAGCCCGATCAGTGCGGTGGGGTCCTGCGACTGGATCGACTCGAACAGCACGATGCCCAGGCCCTCGCATTTGAAGCTGCCAGCGCAATCGAAAGGGGTTTCGGCATCCACGTAGCGTGCGATCTCGTCATGGCCCAAGGCGCGGAACTGCACCGTGGTGGTATCCAGTGCGGTCAGCCGGCGGCCGTCGGGATGAGCCAGGCAGACCGCGGTGCGGAAGGCGACCGCGTGGCCGGACATCTTGGCCAGTTGCCCCAGGGCGGCTTCCCGGTGGCCAGGTTTACCCAACGCAGTGCCGTCGAGTTCTGCGACCTGGTCCGAGCCCAGGACCCATGCAACGTCCTCGGCGGCAGGTTTGCCGACGGGTTTGTCGGACTGGATGATCGCCTCCGCCTTGGCCAGGGCAAGCCGTTGGGCCAATCCCGCCGGGGACTCACCCGGGCGTGGGCTCTCGTCGGTGTCCGGCCGGGCCACGTCGAAAGGCAGGCGCAGGCGCGCCAGCAATTCCCGCCGGTAGGCAGAAGTCGACGCCAGGATCAATCGTGGCATGGGGTGGATGACATCGGGGGAGTCCAATGCAGTACCAGGTTGTTCGCCGGGACTAGTGTTCGGTCGAGCGGGCGCGCTCGACCAACAGCAGCTGCTGTTCCAGGCGGTGGCCCCCGGCCTCGATCGTGTCGCGGACGGCGATCAGCTGGTCCACCGAGGCGTCCTCGCCGTGCTGCTGCAGCCACAAACGCTGGCGTAGCATCTCCTGCTGTGCTTCGAGCACCGGGTTGTCCTGGGTGCCGACGATCGCCTCGATCTCCGTACGGGCGGCGCGTAGCCGCGCTTCCAGCAGGTCGGCAGCGTCCAGGACCTGTTTCACGGCTTGCCGGCGGCCGCCGCCGCGCCGGCGCAGCATGACGGTCAGGGCCACGGCCAGGGCGGCGATCAGGAGCAATATGAGGGTCGTGGTCAAGGGTCGGGTCCGGACTGGTGCTGTAGGCAGTCTGCCGCGCCCGCCAGCGGCGGGCAAACTCCGCAATGCGACAAGGGCGTGGGGCCCATGGAGCGGTCATTGCCCGATTTGACAGCGCAGGGGCCTGGCCCTAACATTTCCCGGCTTATGTCCACGCAATCGCTTGAATCCCGGCCGCACGGGCAGCTACCCGAGGCGCTGGATGCCTTACGCATGGTCACTGCACGACGCGGGTTCGAGGGCGTACTGCGGTTGTCGTCGATGTCGCGCTTGCGCGAGATGCTGTTCGACGGTGGGCAGGATGCCGAGGGCGAGGTGCGCTACGCGATCGAGTTTGACCGCGACGCGCTGCAGGTGGCCTACGTCGAACTGCGGATCGACACGGCATTGCCGTTGTTGTGCCAGCGCACGTTGAAGCGTTTCGAGCAGCCGATCCGGGTGCTGCAGCGGTTGGCGTTGATGCAGGACGCAAGCCAGGATAGTGCGGATGGTGGCATGGAAGCGCTTGAAGCTGCATTACCGCCGGACTACGAGCTGCTGTTGCTGCCCGGGGACGGCATGCTCGACCCGGTGGCGCTGATCGAGGACGAACTCATCCTGGCGATCCCGGTGGTGCCGGTGTCGCCCGACAGCCAGGCGCAGGCCCGCGATTGGCCGGTGCCCAAGGACGAGGCGGCAAAAGCCAACCCGTTCGCGGCACTGGAGGGCCTGAAGAAGCACTGACGCATCAGTCCTGGAAATGAAGGCTGCAACTAGCGAACCGCAACAAGCGCACCAAGCAGGTCCATGCCGACAAGATGGAAAAAAGATTCCGACGCATGTTGTGGTGATGTTCCGCCGCAACTTGCAGCGCCAAGTAAACTACAACGCATCCAAGCTGGAGCAAGACCATGGCCGTACAGAAATCCCGCGTCTCCCCGTCCCGTCGTGGCATGCGCCGCGCCCACGATTCGCTGAGCGCCAAGCAGTTGTCCACCGATCCGACCAGCGGCGAGACCCATATCCGCCACCACGTCACCGCCGACGGTTACTACCGCGGCAAGCAGGTGATCGTGCCCAAGGCCGCGGTCGTCGAAGAAGATTGATCGCGATGGGTCGCGTTTGCGGCCTGCCGCTTTGGTCGCTGGACGCGCTGGCGTCGGGCTGTTTGCCACGCATGGCACGGTGCCTGCGGGTTAAAGCCTTTGGGCGACATGTCAGCTGACGACATGATGGGCGGTTGCGCGTATCGTGGCGGTGCGCGTCGCGCATTACGCGACCGTCCAACCGATAGCTGTTGAGGCAGTTGCCATTCAACCAGCTGCTTCCCGACGAGCTGATGTCCAACCAGCTGCCGTCCAACCAGCCATAGCCAAACCGGCTAAAGCCAAACCAGCTAAAGCCAAACCAGCTAAAGCCAAACAACGGGATCGCGCATGACCGACCGGATCTACTCCCGCATCGCTGGCACCGGCAGTTACCTGCCTGAAAAGGTGCTGACCAACGACGATCTGGCAAAGATGGTCGACACCAGCGACGAGTGGATCTTCAGTCGCACTGGCATCCGCGAACGTCATATCGCCGCTGAAGGCGAAACCACCGGCGATCTGGCCTACCACGCCTCCCTGCGTGCATTGGAGGCCGCCGGCGTTGATGCCAGCGAGCTTGACCTGATCGTGCTTGGCACAACCACGCCTGACCTCGTTTTTCCGTCCACGGCCTGCCTGCTGCAACATCGGCTTGGTGCCAATGGATGCCCCGCATTCGACGTCAATGCCGCGTGTACCGGCTTTGTCTACGCGCTGACGATCGCCGATCAGTTCATCCGCAGCGGCACCGCCAAGACCGTGCTGGTGGTTGGCTCCGAAACCCTGTCGCGCATGGTCGACTGGACCGAGCGCACGTCCTGCGTGCTGTTCGGCGACGGTGCTGGCGCCGTGGTGCTCAAGGCCGACGACACGACGGGCATCATCAGCACCCACATGCACGCCGACGGCGGCAAGAAGGAGCTGCTGTGGAATCCGGTCGGCGTGTCCGTCGGTTTTCGCGCAGACCTGCCCAATTGCGGCGTGCGCATCAACATGTCCGGCCATGATGTGTTCAAGCACGCGGTCAAGGCGATGGATGCCGTGGTCGAGGAAACCCTCGAGGCCAATGGCCTGGATCGCCACGACATCGACTGGCTGATCCCACACCAGGCCAACCTGCGCATCATCGATGCCACCGCCAAGCGGCTGGACATGCCCAAGGATCGCGTGGTCGTGACCATCGACAAGCACGGCAACACCTCGTCCGGATCGGTGCCGCTGGCGCTGGATACCGCAGTGCGTTCGGGCAGGATCAAGCGCGGCCAGCTGCTACTGCTCGAAGCTTTTGGTGGCGGATTTACCTGGGGCTCGGTGCTGATCCGCTACTAGAATGATCGCCGCTGTTCGTAGGAGCGGCTTCAGCCGCGAGCTTTTGATCTGGCTTTCAAGGTGGCTCCGGTTGGAGTGATGTGGGTCGCTGCAAGAGCTCGCGGCTAAAGCCGCTCCTACAAAAAGCACTCGGGCTCCTACTCCTTTGCCAAGCCACATACGGTGTCGTACAGACGCCAATCCGCCACAGCCCGTATCATCGCGGCTCGTCAATGAACATGGGGCAGCGCGTGACCGCATCCACGCTTGCATTTGTCTTTCCCGGCCAGGGCTCGCAGTCGCTGGGCATGCTGGCCGAACTGGCCGCCGCACACCCTTCGGTGCGCGAGACCTTCAACGAGGCCAGCGAAGGCGCTGGCATCGACCTCTGGGCCTTGTCCCAGCAAGGTCCCGAGGCAGACCTCAACCGCACCGAATACACGCAACCGGCCTTGCTGGCCGCCGGCGTCGCCGTATGGCGCACCTGGCAGGCGCTGGGTGGGGCAGCGCCGTCGCTGCTGGCCGGCCACAGCCTGGGCGAGTACAGCGCGCTGGTGGCTGCGGGCGCACTGTCGCTGGCTGACGCCGCAGGCCTGGTGCGCCTGCGCGGGCAGTTGATGCAGGATGCCGCGCCGGCAGGCGTCGGTGCCATGGCTGCTGTGATCGGCGCCGAGGATGCGTTGGTACAGGACGTCTGCCGCGAAGCATCAGGCGACGAAGTCGTCGTCCCGGCCAATTACAACTCACCCGGGCAAGTGGTGATCGGTGGTCATGCCGCCGCAGTGGATCGTGCCTTGGCGCTGCTGGCCGAGCGCGGCGTGCGCAAGGCCGTCAAGCTTGCGGTCAGCGTGCCCTCGCATACGCCGCTGATGCGCGAGGCCGCCAATCGTTTGTCAGCGGCGATGGCAGACATCGACTGGCAAGAGCCGGTGCTCCCGGTCGTGCAGAACGTCGATGCCGAAGTGCATGAAGGCACGCAATCCATCCGCGATGCGCTGGTACGGCAGCTGTACCTGCCGGTGCAATGGACCGGGTGCATGCAGGCGCTGGCTGCGCGTGGTATCGACCAGATTGCCGAATGTGGCCCGGGCAAGGTGCTGACCGGATTGGCGCGACGCATCGACAAGTCGCTGCAGGCGCGCGCGATCGGCATGCCGGAAGAGTTCGACGCCGCACTCGCCGAGTGGAAATAACCATGCTGTTGTAGGAACGGCTTCAGCCGCGAGCTCTTGAAGTTGGCTTTTTGCTTTGTTGCTTTTGTAGGAGCGACGTAAGTCGCGATCAGAGTCCGGAGTGCCATCGCGACTTACGTCGCTCCTGCAACCGCAACACCATTAAAATCAAAAGCTCGCGGCTGAAGCCGCTCCTACAAAAAAGCATGCAGAGCAATTCGATATCGAGGTTTGAAATGACAGATCTACCCTTGACCAACGAAGTCGCCCTGATCACCGGCGCCAGCCGCGGCATCGGTGCGGCCATCGCCGACCTGCTTGCTGCCCAGGGTGCCACCGTGGTCGGGACGGCCACCACTGAATCCGGCGCCACCGCGATCGGCGACCGCCTCAACGCGGCCGGTGGTCATGGCCGCATGCTCGACGTCACCAATGGCGCTTCGGTGGACGCGCTGGTCGAGGACATCGGCAAGCAGTTCGGTGCGATCTCGATACTGGTCAACAACGCCGGCATCACCCGCGACAACCTGCTGATGCGGATGAAGGACGAGGACTGGCAGGCGATCATCGACACCAACCTCACCAGCGTGTTTCGCACCAGCAAGGCGGTCATGCGCGGGATGATGAAGGCGCGCAAGGGGCGGATCGTGAATATCGCTTCCGTGGTCGGTGTCACCGGCAACGCGGGCCAAGCCAACTACGCCGCGGCCAAGGCCGGGATCATCGCGTTCAGCAAGTCCTTGGCCAAGGAAATCGGTAGTCGCGGGGTCACGGTCAACGTGGTCGCGCCGGGCTTCATCGACACCGACATGACGCGCTCGCTGCCCGATGCGGCCCGCGAGGGCCTGGTCGGCCAGATCGCGTTGGGGCGCCTGGGCGAGCCCAACGACATCGCCCAGGCCGTGGCCTTCCTGGCCGGGCCCTCGGCGGCCTACATCACCGGCGAGACCCTGCACGTCAACGGCGGCATGTACATGCCGTAACGTGCATGCCGTAGAGGCTTGCCCATGCGCGACAAGCCGAAAGCCATGCCGCGCAAGCACCTGAATGGCAGGCCGGCCCGACCGCGATGTCGATGGTCTTGACCCTGAAAGCCGGCTTTCCCTTACACTACCCAGTCTGTACAGACTCCCCGGAGGAGCGACATCCATGAGCAGCATCGAAGAACGTGTCAAGAAGATCGTCATTGAGCAGTTGGGCGTGAAGGAAGACGAGGTCACCAACAGTGCTTCGTTCGTTGACGACCTCGGCGCCGACTCGCTCGACACCGTTGAGCTGGTCATGGCGCTCGAAGAAGAGTTTGAGTGCGAGATCCCTGATGAGGAAGCCGAGAAGATCACCTCGGTGCAGCAGGCGATCGATTACGTCAAGGCGCACGTCAAGGCCTGACGCAGTTCCTGTCACCAGCGCCCGGCCGGACCATGGCCAGGTGCCATGAAGCTGTCGCTGGGTTGCCTCGGGATGGCTGACTGGAAAGCCGGGGCCGCGATTCGCGGCCCCGTGCATTTGCAGGCTTTGACATGCAGTAGTGCATTGCAGGTGCGCATGTGTAGATGCATGCATTTGTAGGTGTTTACCGGCTGCGCGGCACCACGATAAAGAAACCTGCCCACGTGCGCTGACCCAATGCAGCAACCCGAGCTAGAAGTCCAATGCCGGCAGGCCAACGCCAGCAGACCAAACGGAGTCCGGAGATGTCCAAACGTCGCGTCGTAGTTACAGGCCTCGGTATCCTCTCGCCGTTGGGCAATGACCTGGCCACGAGCTGGGACGGCATCGTCAACGGTCGTTCCGGGATCGGGCAAATCACCCATTTCGACACCTCTGCCTTCGCGACCAGCATTGGTGGCGAGGTCAAGGATTTCGATCCGACAAAGTGGATCGCGCCGAAGGACGTCAAGAAGATGGACCCCTTCGTGCATTACGGCGTCGCTGCCTCGATGATGGCGATTGCCGATGCAGGGCTGGAGATCTCCGGTGAGGATGCCGAGCGCATCGGTGTCGCGATCGGCGCTGGCATCGGTGGCCTCAGGGGCATCGAGGAAACCACGCTCAAGTGGGCCGAAGGTGGCCCGCGCAAGATCTCGCCGTTCTACGTGCCCAGCACGATCATCAACATGATCGCCGGCCAGGTGTCGATCATGACCGGCGCCAAGGGCCCCAACATCGCTGCGGTGACTGCCTGTACGACCGCCACCCACAACATCGGCTTGGCCATGCGCATGATCCAGTATGGCGAAGCAGACGCGATGATCGCTGGTGGCTCCGAATATGCCATCACCCCGACTTCGGTCGGTGGCTTCTGCTCGATGAAGGCGCTGTCCACCCGCAACGACGATCCGCAGGCCGCTTCGCGGCCATGGGACCAGGGGCGCGACGGCTTCGTCATGGGTGACGGTGCCGGGATCCTGGTGCTGGAGGAATACGAACATGCCAAGGCACGCGGCGCACGCATCTACTGCGAGCTGGCCGGCTTTGGCATGAGCGGCGACGCTTACCACATGACCTCGCCCAGCGAGAGCGGCGAAGGGGCCGCGCGCTGCATGCGCAACGCAATGAAGGATGCCGGCATCGATGCCGGGGGCATTGGTTACATCAATGCCCACGGCACTTCGACGCCTGCAGGTGACCTGGCCGAAACCATGGCGGTCAAGACCGCACTGGGTGACGCCGCCTCCAAGGTCATGGTCAGCTCGACCAAATCGATGACAGGGCACCTGCTGGGTGCGGCTGGCGGCGTCGAGGCAGTGTTCTCGGTGATGGCGCTTGAGACTGGGGTCATCCCGCCGACGATCAACCTGGACAACCCCTCCGAGGGTTGCGACCTGGATTACGTGCCGCATGTGGCGCGCGACAAACAGGTCGACGTGGCAATGTCCAACTCGTTTGGTTTCGGCGGCACCAACGGCACACTGGTTTTCAAGCGGACCTAGTTCGGCGGGACTCTCCTTGCCTGTCCTTTCGTCTGTCCTTCGAGTGCCATCACTCCGGTCAGCGTTGGAACCTCGAAGATCCGTCTCCCCGGCGAAAGCCGGGGTCCATGTTGATTTCGCATGCGCAACACGACGGCAAGATGGAATCCGGCGTAGGCCGGACTGACGGCGAACGCTCATGCTTGTAACCCGCAACCTCGATCCCGAGACCGACCTGCTGGCGCTACAGCGGCTGGCGCCTTCGCGCTACCCGTTGCTGCTCGAGTCTTCCGCCGCCGCCACCGCACAGGGACGCTGGGATCTCCTGCTGGCCTGCAATGGCGAGTCGCTGACACTCGGACGGGATGGGCACACCCGCCTCGCCGATGGCAGCATCGCTGCCAAAGCGGGCGACCCGGCTGGTTTTTTGGATGCGCTCGACCGCGACTGGCAGGCCGCACGCGTCCCCCGTGATGAGCCCCGCTGGCCCTTCCGTGGCGGCTGGGCCTTGCTGCTGGGCTACGAGCTGGCAGGCCAGATCGAACCCGTCCTGTCCTTGCCCGACGCCCCTGGCCTGGTCCCGGTGGCGACCGCACTGCGCTGCCCTGCGGCCGTCCTGCGCGATCACAATAGTGGTGACTGCGTCATCGTCGCTGAAACCACGCAGGCGTCGATGCTTGACGTGATCGATGCCGACATCGCCGCATCAAGGGCTTTGCCGCCGCTGCCGCAATGGACGCCACCCACGACCCTGGACGAGGATCCCCCGCAGAACTACCTCGACGGCGTTTCCCGCATCGTCGAATACCTCGCCGCCGGCGACGTGTTCCAGGCCAACCTGTCGCGGGCCTGGGAGGCACGCTTCGAAGCCGCGCTGGATCCGGCTGCCTTGTTCCAGCGCCTGCGCAGCCACAACCCGGCACCGTTCGCGGGGTTGTTTGCCGGCGATGGCTGGGCAGTGGTCAGTGCCTCACCGGAACGGCTGGTGTCGGTGCGGGGGGAAATGGTCGAGACGCGTCCCATCGCGGGGACGCGTCCGCGGGCTGTTGAAGGGGATGCAGACGGCGACGACGATGCCGCCCGCATCCGCGACCTGGTCGGCAATCCCAAGGAGCGCGCCGAACACGTCATGCTGATCGACCTGGAGCGCAACGACCTGGGCCGCGTCTGCGTCCCCGGCAGCGTCGAGGTCGATGAACTGATGACGGTCGAAAGCTACGCCCACGTCCACCATATCGTCAGCAATGTGCGTGGTCGCCTGCGCTCCGACGCAACCCCCGGCGACGTGATCCGCGCGACGTTCCCGGGTGGCACCATCACCGGCTGCCCCAAGGTGCGCTGCATGCAGATCATCGCCGAACTGGAGCAGGTCGGACGGGGCGCCTACACCGGCGCCTTCGGCTGGCTGGGCCGCGATGGCGACCTCGACCTCAATATCCTGATCCGCAGCGCGCAAGTCGAAGGGCTGGGTGACAGCGGCAGCACGCTGCGCTTCCGCACCGGCGCCGGCATCGTCGCCGATTCCGATCCACGACGTGAACTCGATGAAACCCGCGACAAAGCGCGCGGCATGTTGCGCGCCTTGGGGGTGGCGTCTTGAAGGCGCGGGTCTTCGTCGGCGGTCAACGGGTCGATGCGATCCCGGCGGACGACCGCGCCCTGGCCTACGGCGACGGTCTGTTCGAGACCCTGCGCGTGTTTCGCCGTGACGTGCCTTGGTGGGACGCGCATTGGGCGCGACTGGCGCATGGTGCGGATCGCCTGCGCATCGCGCTACCCGACCAGCAGCAGGTCCGGGACGAGGTCGCGGCGCTGCTTGGCGAGGGTGCGCAAAAGGATGCGGGCGGGCAAGCCGATGGCGCTGCCGATGGAGTCCTCAAGCTGCTGTTGACGCGCGGCAGTGGCGGACGCGGTTATGCGCCGCCTGCCCACGGTGTGCCGACCTGGGTGTTGTCGCGCCATCCGATGCCCTGTCCACCACCGGACGCAGGGTTGCGGGTGCAGTGGTGCGAGACCCGGCTGGCGTCGCAACCGCTGCTTGCCGGCCTCAAGCACTGCAACCGCCTGGAACAGGTACTGGCGCGTGCCGAATGCCAGGCCGCCGGCACGGACGAAGGCCTGGTCCGTGACCACGACGGCAATGTCATCGGCGCTACCAGCGCCAACCTGTTCGTGCTGCACCAGGGCCGATGGCTGACTCCACGGCTCGATCGCTGCGGCGTGGGCGGCGTCTGCCGCAGCCAGCTCATGCAGCCCCTGGACGCCAGCCAAGCGCGGCTGGACCGTGCCATGGTCGAAGCGGCCGATGCAATTTTCCTGTGCAATGCCGTGCGGGGTATCCTGCCCGTGGCCGCGCTCGATGGGCAGCGCCGGCCATCGCATGACGCGGTAGCCAAGGCACGTCAAGCATTGGCGCGGTTGCACCCCGGATTCACCTTCGCGCCCGACCCGGACGCATCAAACCACGATACGGAGCCAGCGTGAGCCCCAGCAACGCACCAAAGCCCAAGCGCGGATTCGGCATGCTGTTCATCGTTACCGCGCTACTGGTCGGCGCCGCCTGCTATTGGGCGCTGGATCGCTACCAGGCCTTCGTGGATGCGCCAGTCACGGGCCTGCACGCTGGCGACACGGTGCAGGTCGATCGTGGCGACTCCTTTCCGGCGGTGCTGCGCAAGCTGCGCGCGGTCGGCATCTCCGGCGGCCATGACCTGGAATGGCAGGTGCTGGCACGCCAGTCGGGTGCCGCCAGCAAGCTGCAGGTGGGCGAATACGCATTGACGTCCGGCACAACGCCCCGGCAGCTGATGCTGATGATGCGCGACGGCAAGGTCATCAGCCACCGCTTCACCATCGTCGAGGGCTGGAGCCTGCGCGAGTTGCGTGCGGCGCTGTCCAAGGCGGAGCCACTGGAGCACGACACCACCGGGCTGGCCGATACCGCGCTGATGGAAGTGCTCGGCCACCCGGGGCAACACCCGGAAGGCCGCTTCCTGCCCGAAACCTATCTCTACACCCGTGGCGACAAGGACAGCGACGTCCTGGGTCGTGCGCATGCTGCAATGGAAAAGGCGCTGGCTGCAGCCTGGGATACGCGTGCGCCCGACCTGCCCCTGAAGACGCCGGACGAGGCGTTGACACTGGCCTCGATCGTCGAAAAGGAAACCGGCATTGCCCAGGAGCGCCCCGAAATCGCCGGCGTCTTCATACGCCGCCTCAAGCTGGGCATGCTGCTGCAGACCGATCCCACCGTGATCTACGGCATGGGCGACAAGTACGCCGGCAACATCCGCAAGTCCGACCTGGTGACAGACACCCCGTACAACACCTACCTGCGCGCCGGCCTGCCGCCGACACCCATCGCGATGCCCGGTGCCGCTGCACTGCAGGCGGCAACCCATCCCGCGTCGGGCGACGCCCTGTATTTCGTCGCGATCGGCGACGGCAGTGGTCGACATGTCTTCACCCGCACCTTGTCCGAACACCAGGCTGCCGTGCGCGACTACCTGCGACAGTATCGGCAGCAGCAGAAGCCATGACGGATGCTTCGGGTCCTTTGCCCACGCACCCACGCTTCGTTTCGCTGGAAGGCGGCGAGGGCGCCGGCAAGACCACGGTGCTCGAAGCGCTACGCAAGGCGTTGCGGGATGACGGCTTTGAAGTCGTGTCCACGCGCGAGCCCGGGGGCACGCCGCTGGCCGAGCAGATCCGCGCGTTGCTGTTGGGCACTTCCGCCCCGCACGAACCGCCGGCACCGGAAACCGAACTGCTGTTGATGTTCGCTTCGCGCGCGCAGCATGTCAGCGAAGTCATCGCCCCGGCGCTGGCGCGCGGTGCCTGGGTGATCAGCGACCGCTTCACCGATTCCAGTTACGCCTACCAGGGCGGTGGGCGAGGCCTGGACACCGGTTTCATCGCCGAACTCGAACGCCGGGTCGTCGGCCTGCAACCGGGCCTGACCCTGCTGCTGGACCTGGGTGTGGACGAGGGTCGTGAGCGCACCCGTGGGCGCAGGCAGGCATTGGGCGACAGTGGCCCGGACCGGATCGAATGCGAGCGCGACGATTTCTTCGAGCGCGTACGCAACGCTTTCCTTGCCAGGGCCGATGCGCAACCCAAACGCTTCCAGGTGCTTGATGCATCACGCCCCGCGGACCAGGTCGCCGCTGATGCGATCCGACGCCTGCGGGCATTGCAGGAGGCCGGATGAGCAGGTCGGACACAGGCATGCCAGGGCAGGGCATGCCGCCACTGAGCCCATGGCAGCAGCGCGCCTACCAACGCGCTGGTGCCGCGCTCGACAGCGGTCGCATGGGTCACGCGCTGTTGATCACCGGCCCGGCGTTGCTCGGCAAGCGACTGGTTGCCGAGCGTCTTGCGCAACGCGTGCTTTGCACGCAACGACAATCCAATGACCAACCCTGCGGCCAGTGCCGCAGCTGCAAACTGTTCCAGGCGCGTGCCCAGAACGATCCGCTGGAAGTGCGCCCGGACGGGGCGCCGGCGCACCCGCATGGCCACCCCGGCCACCCGGATGCCTACTTCATCGGCTACGCCATCAACCCCAGGACCGGCAAGCCGCGCTCGGAAATCATCATCGAGCAGATCCGCGCACTGTCCGAGAAACTTTCACTGACACCGCAGTACGACGGCGCCCAGATCGGGATCGTCGAACCGGCCGATGCGATGAACCGTTCGGCGGCCAACGCGCTGCTCAAGACGCTGGAAGAACCCCAACCAGGCCGCTATCTGTGGCTGGTCACTTCGGATCCGGCGCGCTTGCCTGCCACCATCCGCAGCCGATGCCAAGGCATGGAAATGCACCTGCCACCGCGCGCGGAGGCATTGGCCTGGCTGCAGGCGCAAGGCCACAAGCCCGATGTCGCCACCGAAGCACTGGATGCCGCGCGTGGTCATCCCGGCCTGGCGGCAGCATGGCTGGGTGACGGCGGGTTGGCCGTGCAACGCGAAGTCGCTGCCGACCTGGACAAACTGGCCAGCGGCAGTGCATCACCCGCCGCGACTGCACAGCGCTGGGTCGCCGATGCCCACGCCACGCTGCGACTGCGGTTTGCCGCCGAGCAGGCGCTGCGCGAAGCGGGCGACGTGGCTGGCAGCATGGCCGGTCGAGCCGGCTTGACCGATCCCCTGCGAACACGCAGGCTTGCGGCGTGGTTCGACGCCGCCAACCGCACCCGCGCCCTGCTTCGGACCACGGTCCGGGCCGATCTTGCGGTCGCCGAACTGCTGCTGGCATGGCAAACCGATGCCACTGTCGCCGGGCAGCGTGGAAGGCGATGACAGGCAGGGCGACGATGGGCATGAGGGTGATGACGATGGGGTTTGGCACGTTGACGAGGGGACGGATCTGATGGCAACCAACATTGGCGGCGCACGCCAGGGCATCCTGTCACTGGCGATCAAGGACAAGGCCCAGCTCTACGGCGCTTACATGTCCTACCTCAAGGAGGGCGGCATCTTCGTGCCGACCATCAAGCGCTACTTCATCGGCGACGAGGTTTTCGTGCTGCTCACCCTGCCCGAATCCAGCGAGCGCCTGCCGGTGGCCGGCAAGGTCATCTGGGTCACCCCGCCCGGCGCCCAGGGCAACCGATCCGCGGGCATAGGCGTGCAGTTTGCGGACAGCAGCGAAGGCGACCAGGTCAAGGTCAAGATCGAGACGATGCTCGCCGGCATGCTGTCTTCGGACAAGCTCACGCAGACGATGTAATCCCGGCTTGTGCCGCAGCCGACCGACATCACCCTTGTCGACTGTCACCCTGCAAGCTTGTCACCTTTCGACACCGTCATCCTGAGCTTGGCGAAGGATCTACTTGACTGGCATGTCGCTGGATTGACCGACATGCAACTGGACAACGTGTTCGACCTGCGGAGATGATCATGGGCAGTCGTCATGTGTTCCACCTCTCGATTCCTGTATCCGACCTGGAGTTGTCCAGGCGGTTCTACGTCAACGTATTGGCCGCGACCGTTGGAAGGCAACACGCAGCCTGGCTGGACATCCTGTTGTGGGGGCATCAGATCACCCTGCAGCTCAGGCCTGGCGAGGTGCTGTCGCCGCAGGCACAAGGCAAGCGACACTTTGGCGTGACCCTGCCGTGGCACGAGTGGGAGCAGGAGGCGATGCGCATCCGTCAATCTGGAACGACGTTTCTTGCCGAGCCACAACTCTTCGATGTGGGTTCGGTACGAGAGCATGCCAAGTTCTTCCTGGCCGACCCAAGCCATAACATCATCGAAATCAAGGCTTATCGTGACGTAGAAGCCACACTCGGATTGCCGGGCGCATGAACCTTCGCCTTGGGCGAACCGTCAGCCACCACCGGCTCCGTAATGGCGGCTGTCCAATGCGCCTTGCCTGGAAAGGACAACGCGGTATCGACTGCCATCAACGGTTTCCATGACCCGTGAACTCAGGGGCCGGGGAATCGATCCCGGCAACCTTGTCCAGCCAGGCCGTGCGCCACGGATCCGTGAATTGGAAACGGCCCGTGGTTCCAGCCTCCAGGACGCTGGTTGATGGTCAGCTGGTTGATTGTCAGGTGGGGCCTGTTGTCGGGACCAGGTGATCCAGCACGCCCAGACCCTCAACCCAGTACCAGGGGGTTGAGCTGCCAAACGGAGTAATTCAGCGCGGATGCAAAACAGATCCAGAGCAGGTAGGGGACCAGCAATGCGCCTGCCAGTGGGCGTGCACGCCAGAAGCAAACCAGCGTGGCCAGGACAAGCAGCACGAGTGCCACGATATCCACGAAAGCCCATGCGCCAAGATGCCAGGCAAAAAACAGCCAACTCCAAAGGCCATTGACTGCAAGTTGCACCATAAACAATGTCAGTGCCATCCGATGGGCGCGGAAACCGCCCATGCGCCAGACCAACCAGGCCGCGATGCCCATCAGTGCAAACAAGACCGTCCACACCGGGCCAAAGACCCAGGAAGGCGGCGCCCACCCGGGCTGCGCCAGTTGGCCGTAAAAAGCCTGGGCGCGCACGGATGCAGCCGCCCCGATGCCCGACGCGGCAAAGCTGAGCGCAAGCCAGCCAATCAGTCCGACAGCCTGTTTTTTCGGGGACATCGTTGTCAAGGCAGCGGCCTCGTCAATGAAGCGAAGTGGAGCGGACGGCTCCGGGGAAAGCTCGACAGCCTACGTAGCCCGGGTAAACAAAGCGCACCCGGGTTTGAGGTGCGGTAAAGCCCCGGGCGTGGACTGCGCAAGGCTTGCCCGGGCGACCAGTTACTCGCTGCGCAACGCAGGCGAATCCCATCCGGGGCGCGGTGCAAAGCGATCGCCATGGCGTGTCTGCAACTGCTTGAGCTTCTCGACCAGCGTGTCCGCCCCGGCAGTGCGCACGTACTGCATCGGGCCGCCGCGGAACGGAGCGAAGCCCGTACCAAAGATCACGCCGGCATCCAGCAGGTCGGCGTCACTGACCACGCCGTCGTGCAGGCAGGCCACGGCCTCGTTGATGAGTGGCAGGATCAGGCGATCTTCAAGGTCGGCCGGCGCCTTGTAATCGTTCGGGACGTCGGGCTTGACCGGCTTGCCGTCCTCCCACTTGTACAGGCCCTGCCCATCCTTCTTGCCGCGCTTGCCCTCGCCGGGCGGGGTGGACAGCGATTCGGGGACGTCGATGTGCAGGAAGGGTGCCAGTTCCTGCGCGACGCCGGCAGCGACATCCAGCCCGACGGTGTCGATCAGTTCGATCGGGCCCATCGGCATGCCGAACTTCTTGGCAGCCTTGTCGATGACAGCGCCCGGGATGCCTTCGGCATAGGCAGTCGCGGCCTCGAGCATGTACGGAAACAGCACGCGGTTGACCAGGAACCCGGGCGTGCCCGCGACCGGCACCGGCAGCTTGCCCAACGCCTTGCAGAAGGCAGCCAGTCGTTGCTGCGTGCTGTCCGACATGCCGTCGTGCAGCACGATCTCCACCAGCGGCATCTTGGCTACCGGGTTGAAGTAATGCAGGCCGGCAAACTGCGCCGGGCGCTGGATGTGCCCGCGCAATTCGGTCAACGGGATCGAGGACGTGTTGGTTGTGAGCAGGGCGTCGGACTTCATCCTGGGTTCGACGTCTGCATAGAGCGCGCGCTTGGCGTCGGCGTTCTCGATGATCGCCTCGATCACCAGGTCGGCGTTGGAGATGCCGTCGCCGGCAAGGTCACTCTTCAGGCGCGCCACGACGGCGGGTCGCTTGGACTCGTCCTTGACCTTTTTCGTGAATAGTTCCTGGGCCCGGGACAGCGCGCCGTCGATATAGCGTTGCTCACGATCCGACAGCGTGACCTGGAAACCCTTGTAAGCCGACCAGGCCGCGATATCGCCGCCCATCACGCCGGCGCCGACCACGTGGACATGATTGATGCCGGAGTCCTTGCTGCCGGACTTGAGCTTTTCCTGCAGGAAGAACACCCGGATCAGGTTGCGTGCCGTTTCGGTGCTGGCAAGCTTGGTGACCGAGCGGCGCTCGGCCGACAGCAACGATTGCATGCCGCCGCCACTGCGCCGCCAGGTCTCGATCAACGCATACGGCGCGGGGTAATGCGCCTTGGGCGCCTTGCGCGCAACCTGCTTGACCAGCATCGGCGCAAGCGCCTGGCGTACCGGCCACCAGTTGGTGGCCCAGGCCATGAAGCGTTGCTTGAACGCACGTGTGGTCGTGTCTTTTTGCGCCATGGACACGGCGGCATCTTCCAGCGTGGCGGCATCAACGACCTTGTCCACCAGCCCGATGGCCCGCGCCGCCTTGGCCGACAAGCTGCGCCCGGTCAGCATCATGTCCATCGCCGACGGCGCGCCGACCAGTCGCGGCAGGCGTACGCTGCCGCCCCAGCCGGGGTAGATCCCCAGGTTGACTTCCGGCAGCCCGATCCGGGTGGAGGCATCACCGGAGGCGACGCGATAGCGACACGCCAGTGCCAGCTCGGTGCCACCGCCCATGCAATAACCATGGATCGCAGCGACGGTTGGGCAGGGCAGGCTGGCGATCTTCTGGAAGACCTCCTGGCCGCGGAACAGTGCATCCTTGACCGTGCCCTTGGCGTCGAACTGCTGGAACTCCTTGATGTCGGCCCCGGCGACGAAGCCCGAGTCCTTGGCAGACGCAAAGACGACGCCCTTGGGCGGGTCGATCGCGAAGCGTTCGACCAGCTGGTCCAGCTCGATCAGCATGTCCTGCGACAGCGCATTGACTGGCTGCCCGGCACGGTCGATGCCGACGACTACGATACCGTCGTCGCGTGATTGCACCTGCCAGTGTTCAAAGCGGAGGCCGTCGAGGCCCGCACCCGCGTGGTCTTTGGTCATGTGGACACCATTCGAAGCGGTATGGAATCAATCAAGGGACAGTATCATCCGCAGGGTGTTTGAATGCCGTCAATGGTGCGGCAGGGGTGACATGGCACCCGCCAAGGCGGATGTCCTGCATTCGCTCCCCCATGTGAGGCAGGGCATGGCCAAGCTGGGGTGAACTTGCCCGGATTGCAGTAGTTGCATCCAGGCCCCCTCCAAACCCTTTCCTTCGCAAAGCCGGGTGCACGACCGGGCAAGGCGAAGGACCGGGCTTTTTTCCCGGGGAAATGCACCCACATCCCATGTGTACTCCTGAAAAGATACAGGGCAAGCCGATGCAGCGCAGGAGACAAGCAAGACCTCTTTGCACGATCCGGGCCGGTTGCCCACGCCCCGTGGCTTGCATCGGCATTCATTGCAAATCGGTAAGGTAGGCGGAACTTCCCCGCAATAACGTTGTCCCACTGCCCGGCCAATGCCGGGCCGACACACAGGAGTGCCGGCACCGCATGGCCGAGGTTGAGTTGTCCCAGCAGTTGGATCACGAGCTTGTCCAGCGTGTCCAGCGTGGCGATTCGGCGGCGTTCGACCTGCTGGTGCGCAAGTACCAGCACCGGATCGTGGCGCTGATCGGGCGCTATGTCAGCGACTGGAGCGAGTGCCAGGACGTGGCCCAGGAAACCTTCCTTCGGGCGTATCGCGCGATGAAGAATTTCCGCGGGGACGCCCAGTTCTATACCTGGTTGCACAGGATCGCAGTGAATACCGCCAAGAACCATCTCGTCGCTGGAAACCGCCGTCCACCCACCGAGGACATCGACGTGGGCGACGCCGAACAGTTCGATTCGGGCATCCGCCTGCGCGACAGCGACACGCCCGAACGCGAGTTGATGCGCCAGCAGATGGAACAAACCGTCGTTCGCGCGGTCGAAGGGTTACCCCAGGAGTTGCGTGACGCCATCACCTTGCGTGAAGTCGAAGGCCTGAGTTACGAAGAGATCGCCCAGAAAATGGACTGTCCGATCGGTACCGTGCGTTCGCGGATCTTCCGGGCCCGCGAGGCCATCGACGAGCAATTGCGCCCGTTGATGGATCCGCAGGAAGCGGGGCACTCCGCGACACGTTGAGCAGCATGAGTTGAGCAGCATGACCAATGACCCGCCACGCGCATCAGCACCACGCACAGTAAAGCGCCATCCACTGCAGCAGACCGCAGGTAAAACCTCATCATGACCCAAGACAAAGACGCCGCCGACAAACTCCTCGACCACAACCGCCAGCAGTTGTCGGCGTTGATGGATGGCGAGTTGTCGCCGGACGAAGCCCGTTTCCTGCTGCGTCGACTGCAGCATGACGCGTCGCTGGCGCAGTCGCTGTCGCGTTGGCAGTTGTGCGGCGATCTCCTGCGCGGCCAAGGCCATGCGCCAGCGCCAGAAGGTTTCGTGGAAGGCGTCGCTGCTGCCATCGCGAATGACCGGGATGGTTCCACAGCTGCGCAGCCTGCGGCGGGCTGGCGTCCGGCACGCTGGGGCACCGGCTTGGCGCTGGCGGCGTCGGTCGCCGTGGTCGCGCTGTTCGTGGCTCGGCAAACGCCCGAGTTGGCAACCCCTGAAGGCACATCGCAATCGACGCAGCTTGCCGCCCTGGGGCAGGCGGGCCAGCTCCCATTGGACCAGCTCCCATCGGACCAGGCCCGGATGCCAGCGTCCCCGACACGTCCCGCGCCCAATCCGCAGCAACCCGAGGCGCCAGGTACGGCAGCGGGTGTCGCGGCCGTGGCAGCCGTCGCCGAATTGCCACGGCGTGCAGCGGCCCGGCGCTCGCGCGGCCAAAGCCAGCGCGCCGCGACACGCGGTGCCGCGCAACGCAACGCCCCATCCCAGGTCGCGGTTGCCGCTGCGGCTCCGGAATCGATGGCTTCACGGCCAACGACTGCCGCGCAGGCCACTCCAGCACAAACCGTCTCGCGGACGGCGATGGCAGCCGCTGGTGAACGCCCGTCGACGACGAATGCGTCGACGGCCAACCCGTTCATGCCCAGGACCGACACCATCACCACCCGTCCCTGGCCGCGTGCGCTGTTACCCGCCGCGCCTGCTGACCGGTTCAATGTTGATTACTCACGACAGCAGGTGGCCGGCAGCGGTTTCTATCCATTCCAGTGGCACGCTGAGCGGGATCAGGAGCCGCGCATGCCTGCTGGCCAGCAGAGCAGCGCGCCTGCCCCGGTTGGCCCTGCAACTGCGGACCAGTCAGCCATCGAACAACCTGCCGTAGAGCGCGCTGGCGCGGATACTCCTGACGCGGACACTCCGTAACTGCGCGCTCGCGTCACCCATGCCGGCCATGCATTGCGGAATCCGTTGTCCTGGTGATCTTGCCGCGTGATGCGCAGTCACCTGGTGATTGGCGGCAGTGGTTGGATTGGCTCCCGAAGAAATCCCAGCAACCCGTCCCGTCAGCGAAAGTCGCGATCCATGCTCCAGGTGACCCATGCTCCAGGTATTCCGTGCTCCAGGTATTCCATGCTCATGGAGTCAATGCTGCGGGACAGGCTGAAGGGCCACTTGCTGCATGGCTGCGTGCAACATGGCGCCGTGCAGCGTGCGGCCGTGCAGTCTGTGCCACACGCTGGTTTCCTTTCGACGAGCGCCGGTTTTTCCGGAATGACGGGATGGATTCTTTTTGCTGGCTCCCGGTCTCGTCCTCGCGTTTTGCATTCGTAATCGAGGTGGTTCCACGATGAAAGACACTTCCGCCAAGCCTGCACCACGCAAAGGTGCTTCACACAAAGGTACTTTCGGCATGAAGGCACTCCGCAAGAATGTACAGATCCTGGCACTGGTGGTCGCGACTGCCGCGGCGACCACTGCAGTAGTGCTGCCCGTCGCCACCGCGCAGTCTTCGTCGCCTGCACCGGAAATGGTGACCGGGCTGCCCGACTTCACCCGACTGGTCGAGCAGGTCGGTCCGGGCGTCGTCCATGTCGAAGCGCAGATCGGTGCAAGACAAAATCGCCAGGCGCGCGCACGGATGCCGGACGAGGACCAGTTACCTGAAATCTTCCGTCGCTTCATCGGCCCCGGCATGCCCATGCCCGGTGGCCCGGGTGGACAGTCTCCAGGCGGCCCGGACTCCGGTCCGCGTGGCGTGTCGATCGGCACCGGCTTCATCATCTCCCCCGACGGTTACGTGCTGACCAACCACCATGTCGTCGATGACGCCGACTCGGTCAAGGTCACGCTGTCCAATCGTCGCGAGTACACCGCCAAGGTGGTGGGCAGCGACGAGAAGTCCGATGTTGCGCTGCTGAAAATAGATGCCAGTGGCCTGCCAGCACTGCGCCTGGGTCATTCTTCCCAGCTCAAGGCCGGGCAATGGGCGGTCGCGATCGGTTCGCCGTTTGGGTTGGACAACTCGGTCACCGCCGGCATCATCAGCGCGATCGGCCGCAGCAATGCCGGGCAGCAGTACGTGCCTTTCATCCAGACCGACGTCGCGATCAACCGTGGCAATTCCGGTGGCCCGCTGCTCAACACCCATGGCGAAGTCGTTGGCATCAATTCGCAGATCTTCAGTAATTCCGGCGGCTACATGGGGGTCAGCTTCGCGATCCCCATCGACCTGGTGATGAACGTGGTCAAGCAGCTCAAGACCACCGGCAAGGTCAGCCGCGGCATGATTGGCGTGGTCCTGCAGGGCATCGGTGCCGATGAGGCCAAGGGCTTTGGTTTGCCCGATACCAACGGCGCGATCATCACCAAGATCGAGCCCGGCAGCCCGGGTGAGAAGGCGGGATTGAAGGTCAGGGACGTGATCCGCTCGGTCGATGGACGCAGGATCGTCCAATCCAGCGAGCTGCCGCCGATCATCGGCGCCAAGGCGCCTGGCACCAAGGTCGAGCTCGGCATCCTGCGCGACGGCAAGTCACGCACGGTCGACGTGGTGCTGGCACCGTTGGACCAGAGCCTGCTGGGTGGCCCCATGGATGACACGGGCCCGCCTGGCCCCGCCGACCCTGCTTACAAGTCCGCCAATCCGCTGGGCCTCATCAGTGAAGCTTTGGATGCCAACGACCGCAAGCAGCTGGGGCTGGAACCGGGCGAAGGCGTCGGTATCGCCCGGGTCGAGGGCATGGCGGCGCGCGAGGCGGGTATCCGGCCAGGCGACGTCGTGCTGTCGGTCGGTAACCAGGATGTCGACAGCCCAGGCAAGCTGGACCGGGCGCTGGCTGGCGCCAAGCCGGGCCAGACGATCATGCTGCTGATCAATCGCCGCGGTGCCCGTCAGTTCGTGGCGGTGACGCCACGCAAGCGGGACGAGCAGTAAACAGGCTGCAAGGTGCATGCAGGCCACCGCATGCATGACCGGCCTGCATTGGACCCCGTGGCCGCGCTTCGTGCGCGGCCACGTCGTGTCGGGCGCCAGGTCGGGATACCTGTTGGGGGCCGGTCGTGCCGTGACAGGCCGCGTGACCAGGGCTGCGACCGGCCTGGGGATCGGTCCCAGCAAGGCCGTGCGATAATCGACCGTTTACCGTATCGCCCACGCTTTCCGGCTGTTGCCGGGGATCGCAGGGTGTCGTCCGGCGCCTCGCTGCCTACCGCAGCGCCGCGCCCTCCAGTGCAGCCCATGTCGTCCAAGTCCAGCCAACAAGCCTCCATGCGGAATATCCGCAACTTCTCGATCATCGCCCATGTCGACCACGGCAAGTCGACGCTGGCCGACCGCATCATCCACCTATGCGGTGGCCTGACCACGCGCGAGATGGCGGCGCAGGTGCTGGACAGCAACCCGATCGAGCGCGAGCGCGGCATCACCATCAAGTCGCAGTCGGTGTCGCTGCCGTACACGGCGCGCGATGGGCAGACCTACCAGCTCAATTTCATCGATACCCCTGGCCACGTCGACTTCAGCTACGAGGTCAGCCGCTCGCTGGCCGCCTGCGAAGGTGCGTTGCTCGTGGTCGATGCCGCACAGGGCGTGGAGGCACAGTCGGTCGCCAACTGCTACACCGCGGTCGAGCAGGGACTGGAAGTGGTGCCGGTGATCAACAAGATCGACCTGCCCACGGCCGATATCGAAAAGGTCAAGGCCGAGATCGAGGCGGTGATCGGCATCGACGCCTCCGACGCGGTCGCGGTCAGCGCCAAGACCGGGCTCAATGTCGAGGACGTCCTCGAGGCGATCATCACGCGGATCCCGGCACCTGTGCAGCGCGAAGGCAATGCGCTGCAGGCGCTGATCATCGACTCGTGGTTCGACAACTACCTGGGGGTGGTCTCGCTGGTACGCGTCATGCAGGGCGAGATCAAGCCCGGCGACAAGATCCTGGTGATGTCCACCGGACGCACGCACCAGGTGGACAATGTCGGCGTGTTCACGCCCAAGCGCACGGAGCTGGCCAGGCTTGGCGCGGGCGAGGTCGGCTGGATCAATGCCAGCATCAAGGACGTGCATGGCGCGCCGGTCGGCGACACGCTGACGCTGGCCGGCAATCCAGCCAGTGAACCGTTGCCGGGCTTCCAGGAGATGCAGCCGCGGGTGTTCGCCGGCTTGTTCCCTGTCGATGCCGATGACTACCCGGACCTGCGCGAGGCGCTGGAAAAACTGCGGCTCAACGATGCCGCGATGCGCTTCGAGCCCGAGTCGTCGGAGGCGATGGGTTTCGGGTTCCGCTGTGGTTTCCTGGGCATGCTGCACCTGGAGATCGTCCAGGAGCGGTTGGAGCGCGAATACAATCTCAACCTGATCACCACCGCGCCGACCGTCGTCTATGAAGTGCTGTTGACCGACGGCAGCATCCTGGCGCTGGACAACCCCGCCAAGTTGCCACAGAGCAACCTGATCGAAGAAGTGCGCGAGCCCATCATCCGCGCCAACGTGTTGACGCCGCCGGATTACGTCGGCAGCGTGATCAAGCTCTGCGAAGAAAAGCGGGGCTCCCAGATCGGCATCCAGTACATGGGCAGCCAGGTCCAGATCAGCTACGAGCTGCCGATGGCCGAGGTGGTGCTGGATTTCTTCGACCGTCTCAAATCCGTGTCGCGCGGCTACGCATCGCTCGACTACCACTTCCTTCGTTTCCAGGCTGGCCCCTTCGTGCGGGTGGATACGTTGATCAATGGGGATCGTGTCGATGCGTTGTCGCTGGTCACCCATCGCGCGCATGCCGACCGGCGTGGCCGCGACCTGGTCGAGAAGATGCGCGAGCTGATCCCGCGGCAGATGTTCGACGTGGCGATCCAGGCGGCGATCGGCTCGCAGATCATCGCGCGCTCCACGGTCAAGGCGTTGCGCAAGAACGTGCTGGCCAAATGTTATGGCGGCGATGCCAGCCGCAAGAAGAAACTGCTCGAAAAACAGAAAGCCGGCAAGAAGCGGATGAAGCAGGTAGGCAACGTGGAAATCCCGCAGGAAGCGTTCCTTGCCGTGTTGCAGGTGGATAACAAGTAGCCGGGATTGGGGATTGGGGATTGGCAAATGCAGTGGTTTGGCATGCCGTTTCGAATCCCTAATACCCTAATCCCTAATCCCTAATCCCTAATCCCTAATTTCCGCTCCGAAGGAGCATCTATGCGCTGGTTTGAAATCATCCTGGTCGCCCTGACCGCGTTCACCGGCCTGGTGTGGCTGCTCGACAAGCTGTTCCTGCGCAAGCGCCGCGAGCAGCGCGCTGGATTGCTGGACGCGCACGAGCCGGTCCTCATTGATTATTCGCGTGCGTTCTTCCCGGTGTTGGCGGCGGTGCTGTGCCTGCGAAGTTTCGTCGCGGAGCCTTTCAGGATCCCATCCAGCTCGATGATGCCGACGTTGTTGATCGGCGATTTCATCCTGGTCAACAAGTTTGCCTACGGCCTGCGCCTGCCGATCACCAACAAGAAATTCATCGATATCGGCGAGCCCAAGCGTGGTGACGTGGTGGTCTTCCATCCTCCCCAGCATCCCGAGCAGGACTGGATCAAGCGCGTCATGGGCCTGCCCGGCGACACCATCGCCTATCACGACAACACCGTGTCCGTGAATGGCCAACCGCTCCAGTATCGCGATGATGGCGTCTACATCGGCAAGGGCCGTGGCATCGAGGCCACCGGCTCCACCCTGTTGACCGAAATGGTCCCCGGCCGCCCGCACAACGTCCTGGAACGCAAGGATTCGCCGTTCTTCATCCAGGGAGAGGGTGAGTGGACGGTGCCGGAAGGCCAGTATTTCGTGATGGGTGACAATCGGGACAACAGCGAGGACAGCCGCTTCTGGGGCTTCTTGCCCGAGGAAAACCTGCGTGGCAGGGCCTTCCTGATCTGGATGCACTGGGATTCGAGCGCCGGCGGGGTCGATTTCAAGCGGATCGGCGAATCGATACCGTAGAATCAGGGGCGAGGGGCTGAAGGGGTAGGGTGCCAGGGTGCACGATGCATCCAGGCAGTAAGCATCGATCAACGATTGCAAAATCTACGCTGGCAAAGGGGAGAGTGATGAAGCGCAAGCAAAGTGGCATTACCCTGATCGGGTTCGTGATCATCCTGGCGTTGGTGGGTGTGTTCATCTACATCGGCATGAAGCTGATACCGATGTACCAGGAGTACTACTCGGTCAAGCAGGCACTCAGCGGCATGGCCGAGGAGCCGGGCATTGCGGACAACAGCCCCAACAAGATCGCCGACCTGTTCTTCCGTCGGTTGTACGTCAGCTATTCGGAAAACGTGAAACCCAGCGACGTCAAGATCAAGCGTATCGACAATGGCTGGCAGGTCGATGTCAACTACGAAGTCCGCAAGCCGATCATTGGCAACCTGGACGTGGTCGGCAAATTCACGGCAACCAAAGAGTTGACCAAACACGCTGTCGGTGGGTGATCGGGACGCACCACGCGCGGTCACCTGGGCTGGCCGTGCGTTCGGTGGATACGCATTCAACGATCCGGGCCTGCTTGCGCAGGCCCTGACGCATCGTAGCGCCGGCAGCCCGCACAACGAGCGGCTGGAATTCCTGGGCGACTCGTTGCTCAACCTGGTGATCGCCGAACAGCTGTACACGCGTTGGCCCAAGGCCGACGAGGGCGCGATGACCCGTGCACGCGCCGAGCTGGTGCGCGAATCCACGCTGGCCACCCTGGCCCGCGACCTGCAGGTCGGGGGCGCATTGACGCTGGGCCCGGGCGAAATGAAGTCCGGCGGCCACCGGCGTGATTCGATCCTGGCCGATACGGTCGAGGCGATCATTGCCGCGGTCTACCTGGATGCCGGTTTTGACGCCTGTCGTAGCCTCGTGCTGGACTGGTTCGAGCCGCTGCTGTCTACCCTGCCGCCGCTGCACCAGGTCGGCAAGGACGCCAAGACCCGGTTGCAGGAGTGGCTGCAGGCGCGTCAGCAGCCGTTGCCGGTGTATGCCCTGATGGGCGAGAGCGGCGATGACCACGACAAGACCTTCCTTGTGTCCTGCACCCTGGCTTCGACCCCGCCCGAAGAGGAGCGTGTGACGCAAGGCCGAGGCGGGTCGCGGCGCGCCGGCGAACAGGCGGCTGCGGCGGTGATGCTGGAGATGCTGGAAGGGGCGAAGGCCAAGGGCCGGGGGCTGTAGGTTTTCGGGATTGCACTGCAAGTCCGGCATGCCGACAAATCCCTGCCCACTGACGCCACGCCCGCCCACGCCTACAATCACTCCCTCAACCCCCAGCCTTCACCCTTATGTCGCCCACCCCTTTTCGCACCGGCCAAGTTGCCGTCATCGGCCGCCCGAACGTCGGCAAGTCGACCCTGGTCAACGCGCTGGTCGGAGCCAAGGTGAGCATCGTCTCCAATCGTCCGCAGACCACGCGCCACAGGTTGCTGGGTATTGCGACCTTCGAGCGTGGCCAGCTGCTGTTGGTCGATACCCCCGGCATCCATCTTCATCCCAGCAGTGGCGACCAGGGCAAGTCCACTGCCTCGGCGATGCACCGCTGGATGAACCGTGCCGCCCGCGGTGCGCTGGAAGGCGTGGATGCCGCCGTCCTGGTGATCGAAGCCGGCCGTTGGGACGACGGCGACACGCTGGCCTTCCAGGCGTTGCAGTCCGCCGGCGTGCCGGTGGTGCTGGCCGTGAACCAGGTCGACCGGATCAAGGACAAGGCGAGTCTGTTGCCGTTCCTGTCGGAAGTGGCCGAAGGCCGCGACTTTTCCGCCATCCATCCGATCTCCGCGCTCAAGCGCAAGGGGCTGGAGGCGCTGGTCGACTCGTTGCTGTCGTTGCTGCCGGAGCAGCCTGCGCTGTATGGCGAGGATGAGATCACCGACAAGAGCCAACGCTTCCTGGCCGGCGAACTACTGCGCGAGCAGTTGATGCGCCAGCTGGGTGCGGAATTGCCTTACGCGACCACCGTCGAGATCGAGAAATTCGAAGAAGACACCACGACGCGCGCCGGGATGCTGCTGCGCATCGCCGCCATCATCTGGGTCGAGCGCGATGGCCAGAAGGCCATCGTCATCGGCAAGGGCGGTACGCGCCTGCGCGCCATCGGCACCAGTGCGCGCGAGCAGATGGAGCGCCTGTTTGGCAACAAGGTATTCCTGGAGACCTTCGTACGCGTGCGCGCCGGCTGGTCCGACGATGAAGCTGCATTGCGGACGCTGGGTTACCACGAGTAGGGCTACTTGAACCTTGACACCCTGAGCGTAGCGAAGGATCTGCGGTACGCTCTGTGTAGGAGCGACGTAAGTCGCGATAATGGTTCCGGGAAGTCGCATATCGCGCCTTACGTCGCTCCTGCCAAAAGCTGAAAGCCAGTCTCCAGCCTCCAGCCTCCAGCCGCGACCGGGCAAGCAACAGGGAATATGCTCTTCCCGATACCCTGAACCGACCCCACCTTGCGCATCACCAACGAACCCGCCTTCATCCTGCATACGCGTCCGTGGCGCGAGAGCAGCCTGCTGGTCGAAGCGCTCGGCGCCAACCACGGCCGCCTGGGCCTGCTGGCGCGAGGCGTGCAGGGCGGCGGCAAGCGACACGTGCAGCGTGCCGCCCTGCAACCATTGCAATACGTGCGTCTGGAGGCGGTGCAACGCGGGGAGCTTGCCCAGCTGCGCAGCGCTGAAGCACTGGATGCTGCGCCGAAGCTGGCAGGCGAAGCCACCATGGCGGCTTTCTATCTCAACGAGCTCGTCCTGCGGCTGGCCCCGCGCAATGATCCGCAACCCGATCTGTTCACCGCCTATGCCCGTGCAAGGGCGCGATTGGGCGCCGAGGACCATCTGGGCTGGACGTTGCGGCGGTTCGAGCGCGACCTGCTGGACGCGCTGGGTTTCGGCTTCGACTTGTCCATGGACGGCGATGGTGCTGCCATCGACCCGGCCGCCAGGTATCGCCTGGACCCCGAGCACGGCCCGCGCCGCCTGCTCAGCGACCGGGGACACGACGATCGCAGCACCGCCGCTACCGGCAGCGCACTGCTCGCACTGGCGGGTGACAGCGAGGAGTCCAGCGGCAATGAAGACGCGTGTGGGGCTGTCCCCGGCAACGTCGACCTGGCCAGCCTGCGTCGCGCGCTGCGGACGGTCCTGGCCTACCACCTGGGAGGCCGCGGGCTGAAATCCTGGGAGCTGATGGGTGACCTGGGGCGGATGGTGCCTGCGCCGAGACGTTGAGGCGGGCTCGTCATGCTCGGGGCGCTGCGTCCGGGTCGTTCAGGGGCGGTCGGTTTCTACTGCCGTGTACGCCACATGGACCAGCAGGCCCGATACCGCAGCCTCGAAGCACCGCAGTGCATGCGCACAACCGGGCTCGCGTTCGAGCATCCGTACCGTCGATCCAAGCCGTGTCGCACCCACGAAGCCGCAACTGGCGCGCAACCGATGCAACTCCTGCCGGGCCCGGTCGGATCTGCCTTCGACCAGCGCGGTTGCGATCGTGAGCCGTTGCGATGGCAGCTCGTCGACGAACAACTGCCGCAACGTCGCGATATGTGCAGCGTGCCCATTGAGCGCCCGCAGCGCCGCAGTGTCGTCCCAGTCCGGAAGCAGGTCCGATCGGAGCAGGTCGTACCGTGCTGGTGCATCGGCGACCGCCGGGCTCGCATCGCCCAGCGCGCGTCGCACCGCAGCCTGCAGCGTCGCCGTGGCAAGCGGTTTCACCAGTACGTCGGAAAACCCGCCCGCGATCAGTGCGTCGAGTGATTCACGCTGCTGGCTGGCGGTATGCGCCAACGCCATGGTGCCTGGCGCCGACTGCCGCAACGTGGCCAGCAGCTCGACGCCGCTGCCGTCGGGCAGGTTGGCATCGATCAGCCATAACCCATGGCCAGGTGCATCGAGACAACGCTGCCGCGCCTGCGCGCAGCAGCTGGCGGCATCCACCCGCGCGGGCAGCGACTCCAGTGCCGCGACGAGGAACGCCTGGCTCACCGGGTCATCTTCGACCAGCAGGATGCGCGGGCCGGGTGTCCTGTCCAGCAAAGGTGGCGTTACAGCGCTCGTCATCCCAGCGTCCATCATCGTAGGTATGCTTCCTTTCATGCCCCGCCGGATCATACCGTTGTTGCCCTGCCTGGCGTGCCTGCTGCTTGCGCTGCCGGCCGTGGCCAGCACGACGCAGCCACGCTCCGCGCATGCACGTATCGAACGGATCACGACCGGTGTCGCCACGCTCGACGATGTGCGGGTACAGCTGGACTGGCCCGCAGGTGCATCGCAGGGTCGGCTCACCGTGTCAGCCGGCACGGTCGTCGCGCCGGACCTGGGTTACCGCTTCGGCGACCTGCATTGGCAATGCCCGCTACGACGCGATGGAAAGCAAGGCTGGCGTTGCGACGGCCTGTTGCGCAGTGGTCGCGGCGCTCCGCTGCGTTTGACGGTCGACCTGGGTGCGGCCAGTACCGATGCCGCATTGACCAGCGGCGTGTCGAAACTGGCGTTGCATCGGTCTGCCGCCACGCCGGACGACACGGGACTGGACCTGGTCAAGGTACCGCTGGTCTGGGCCCAGGCGCTGCTGTCGCAGGCGTGGCCCGACGGCAAGCTGAAAACCGGCACGCTCGATGGCCACCTGCGCGTGCATGTGCCCGAAGCATCCCCCCTGCAGGTCATCGGCACGTTGTCGACGGCGGGCGCTGGTTTGGATACATCCGACGCGACGATTGCCGGCGAGGGCCTGGCCGGTCGCTTCGACATCGACTATCGCAAGTGGCCCGGGCGCACGACGGTGACAGTGGACGGCAACCTCCAGGGTGGCGAGTTCCTCGCCGGAAACGCGTATCTCGCGCTTCCAGACAAACCCATCGCCGTGCATGTCGATGCACGACGCACGGGCGAGGGCGGCTGGCAATTGCCGCGCTTGGATTGGAACGACGGCAATGCACTGATGGCACAAGGCAGTGCCGCATTCGACAAGGACGCCAACCTGCAGGCATTGGACATGCAAGCGCACAGCCGCGATCTGGCCCAGCTGCGCCCGCGCTACCTGTCCGGTTGGCTGGGACTGTTCGACCTGGGCGAGTTGGACATGCATGGCGCGCTGGACGCCCAATTGCACATGGCCAACGGTCAACTACAGGCTGCACGGGCCACGCTGCACGACATCGACCTGGTCGACGCCAAGGGTCGATTCCGGTTCGACGGTCTCAGCGGGACGCCACGGTTCTCGGCCACCACCCCGGTATCGGGCGATCTGCAATGGCGCAGCGGGCAGCTGTATGGATTGGACTTCTCTGCCGCGACCCTGCCCCTCAACAGTCGCGACGGTGTGATCGGTTTGCGCAAAACCGTGACCGTGCCGGCATTTGGCGGCAGCTTGCGATTCGACGACCTGATGTTGCGTCCCCCCAGGAGGGGTGACGGCCTGCGCATGCGGTTCGGCCTGACCGTGGACAAGCTCGACATCGGCAAGATCGCCAAGGCCCTGGGCTGGCCCGCATTCAAGGGCGAGCTGAGCGGCAGCATCCCGACCGCGCGCTATGCCGATGAGCGCATGGATTTCGACGGTGGCCTGACCATGCAACTGTTCGACGGGCAAGTGCACGTGTCGTCGTTGTCGATGGAGCGTCCGTTCGGCGTCGCACCCTCGCTCAGCGCGGATCTCGCGCTGGATGACCTGGACCTGGCCGCGCTGACCGGCGTGTTCGACTTCGGCACCATCACCGGACGCCTGGATGGCCATGTCTCGGACTTGCGGCTGGTTGACTGGACCGCGACCGCCTTCGATGCCGAGCTGCATACCGACGCAGACCAGGCGCGCCGTCGCGGGGTCAAGCAGAGGATCAGCCAGCGTGCGGTGCAAAACATCTCCAGCGTCGGCGATTCCTCGTTCGTCAACAGCCTGCAGGGCAAGCTGATCGGGTTTTTCGACGATTTTGGCTATTCCCGGATCGGGGTTTCCTGCCGGCTGACCAATGAGGTCTGTCAAATGGGCGGGCTCCACCCCGCCACGAAGACACGCTCGCTGTCGCTGGGTACCTTGGTACAGCCGGGTTCACGCACGGGCTTTACCATCGTGGAAGGTGCCGGGATCCCGCGACTGCGCGTAGTCGGCTTCAATCGCAGGGTCGATTGGCCGACCCTGCTGGAGCGATTGGCTGCGGTCGGTAAGGGCGAAGTCACCCCGGTCGTGCAATGATCAGGGACTCAAGCCGGTTGCGGCCGGAAATCCGGATTCGAAGCAACACACTCGAGTGCAAAGGGAGACGACGATGAAACGCTGGATGGGAATGCCAATCGCCGCGGTGCTGCTCACCGCCTGCGTCACGATCAATGTCTATTTTCCCGCTGCAGAGGCGCAGGCAGCGGCCAAGCAGTTTGTCGAGAAGGTCATCGGCGACGAAGCGCAGCAGCAAGCCCCCGCACCCGATGAGGGCAGTGATGGCGGTGGCATGGCCAGTCAGGGCTTCCATCTTGATCCGCTGATGCTGGTCGGCATCAGCCCGGCCTACGCCCAGGCCCGACCCGACATCAGCATCAAGACGCCCGCGATCCAGGCGATCCAGGCGCGGATGGAATCGCGTTTCAATTCCACCCTGCGCGCCGGCTTCGACTCCGGTGCCCTGGGCTTTGGCAGCGACGGCCTCATCGTGGTGCGTGACGCCGGCAAGCTGGGCCTCAAGGATCGCGTTGCGATCAACCAGGCCGTTGCCGAAGACAACCGCGACCGCAAGGCCGTGTATCGCGAAGTCGCCGTCGCCAACGGCCACCCCGAGTGGGAATCGCAGATCCGCGATGTCTTTGCCAAGCAATGGATCGCCAGCGCCCACGCGGGCTGGTGGTACCAGAGCGGTGGCAGCTGGAAGCAGAAGTAACTTCGGCACAGCCACGATCTGCTGTCCGCCCTTCGTAGGAGCGCCTTCAGGCGCGAGCGCTTGGCCTTGCCCGCTATTCCAGGCCACAGCTCGCGCCTGAAGGCGCTCCTACAAGTGCTGGCACCTGCGACCCCGGGCCGCCTCTGCGACAATACCCGGCCCACAGCCCCACGAGTCGCCGTTGGCCCGCATCGACCAGACCCCGTTCGAGATCGACATCATCGACCTGAGCCACGACGGTCGCGGAGTCGCCCGCCGCCCCGATGGCCATGTCAATCCCGGCAAGACTGTTTTCATCTCCGGCGCCTTGCCCGGCGAGCGCGTCCTCGCGCAGCAGGTCCGCCGCCAGCGCAGCTTCGATGAAGCAAGGACGCTGGAGGTCCTGCAGGCCTCGCCCGACCGCGTCGAGCCCCGCTGCCCGCACTTCGGCACCTGCGGCGGTTGCGTCCTGCAGCACATGGCGCAGGACCAGCAGATCCACGCCAAGCAGCGCGTCTTGCTGGACAACCTCGAGCGCATCGGCCACGTCACGCCGGAAACCATCCTGCCGCCACTGACCGATGCCGCCTGGGGCTATCGTCGCAAAGGCCGCTTTTCCGTGCGCCGCGTGGAAAAAAAAGGCAAGACCCTGGTCGGCTTCCGCGAGCAGGATCCGCGCTTCGTCGCCGAGTTGTCCCAATGCCACACGGTCATACCGCAGATCGGCTTCAAGATCGATGCTCTGGCCGCGCTGGTCGACGCCATGGACGCGCGCAGTGACATCCCGCAAATCGAATTCATTGCTGGCGATCCAACCGAGGATTTCAGTGGCGTCGCGCTGGTGTTCCGCCACCTGCAACCGCTGTCGCAAGGTGACCATGACGCATTGCTTGCGTTTGGCAAACAGCACGACTTCGCGATCCTCCTGCAACCCGGTGGCCTGGACTCGGTCCATGCGTTGTGGCCGCAGGATCCACGACTGGCGTTTCGCCTGCCGCAGTGGGACGTCGAACTGCAGTTCCGTCCACTGGACTTCATCCAGGTCAACGCCGGCCTCAACCAGAAAATGATCGCCCGCGCCTTCGAGCTGCTCGACGCGCAGCCCGGGGATCGCGTGCTGGACCTGTTCTGTGGCCTGGGCAACTTCACCTTGCCGCTGGCGCGCAGCGTGCGTGAGGTGGTGGGTGTCGAAGGCGATGCCGGCCTGGTGCTGCGCGCACGCGGCAACGCCGCGCACAATGGCCTGGACAATGCGCACTTCCACGCGGCCGACCTTGCGCAGGACCTGCGCGGACACAGCTGGATGCGGCGACCGCAAGGGCAGGGCGCCACTGGGGCGGGATTCGACCGCCTGCTGCTGGATCCTCCCCGCTCCGGTGCCGACGCCGTCCTGAAACAGCTGCCGCTCGAAGGCCTCAAGCGCATCGTCTACGTCAGCTGCCATCCCGGCTCGCTGGCGCGTGATGCCGGCTACCTGGTCAACGAGCGCGGATGGAAGCTGCGTGCAGCAGGTGTCATGGACATGTTCCCGCACACAGCGCATGTCGAAAGCATTGCGCTGTTCGAGCCGTGATGCTGGACCCGGCACGTACCAGCCACCACCCTGGGTTCCGTCATCCCCGCCAGGACGGGAATCCAACGACTTTGCTTCATGCAGGATGTGGCAACCACCATGGCCATTGAAATCGAACGCAAGTTCCTGGTTGTCGGCGAGGACTGGCGAGCGCAAGCGCACAAGGTCGTCCCCATGGCGCAGGGTTACCTCAATGACCAGGCCACGGTCGATACCGGATCGATGCACGCCTCGATCCGCGTGCGCATCGCCGATCACCAGGGCTACCTCAACCTGAAATCCCGCGAGCTGGGGCGCAGCCGGCAGGAATTCGACTATCCGATCCCGGCCGACGACGCCCGCGCACTGATGGCCTTGTGCGTCGGCGGTGTGATCGACAAGCGTCGTCATTACATCGACCATGCCGGCCACCTCTGGGAGGTGGATGAGTTCATCGGCGACAACGCGGGGCTGGTGGTCGCGGAAATCGAGCTGTCCAGTGTCGATGAGGGTTTCGAGCGGCCGCACTGGCTTGGCGTCGAAGCCACCGACGCGCCGCGCTACTACAATCTGGCCTTGGCCTCGCGTGCCTATGCGCAGTGGCGCGAGGACGAACGCCTGGCCGTTGATTTGCAGCAAGCCGGATCGCGAGGATCCGGTCCCAAGGAGACCAACTAATGCTCGTCATCGGCGTTGCCGGTACCCAACTCAATGCGCAGGAGCGCGACTGGCTTCAGCATGAGGCCTGTGCCGGCGTCATCCTGTTCACCCGCAACTTTGCGTCAAAAGCGCAGGTTGCAGACCTGTCGCAGGCGATCCGCGAAGCCGCACCGCGACCACAGCTGGTCTGCGTGGATCAGGAAGGTGGACGCGTGCAGCGTTTCCGTGACGGCTACAGTGCCTTGCCGCCACTGGGCACGTTCGACGCGATGTATGCAACTGACCGCGAGGGCGCGTTGGCTGCCGCGCGCGAGCACGCCTGGCTGATGGCCAGCGAAGTGCAGGCCAGCGGCGTCGATCTCAGCTTCGCGCCGGTCATCGACCTGGGCCGAGGCAATCGCGCGATTGGCGATCGTGCTTTCTCGGCCGATCCACAAGTGGTGGCGGCCTTTACGCGTGCCTATGTCGAGGGCATGCATTCCGCCGGGATGCCCGCGACCCTCAAGCATTTCCCCGGGCACGGCTCGGTGCTGGAGGACACGCATGTCGACACCGCGATCGACGACCGCGCGCTGGACGAGATCCGCGCGCTGGACCTGGTGCCTTTTGTCGCCGGCATCGAAGCCAAGGCGGATGCGGTGATGATGGCGCACGTGGTGTATCCGCAGGTTGCACCAGAACCAGCTGGCTACTCGCCACGATGGATCCAGGACATCCTCCGCGACGAAATGAAGTTCCGCGGCGTGGTGTTTTCCGACGATATCGGCATGGCTGCGGCGTTTTCCGCCGGTGGCATCAAATCCCGCATCGACGCGCACCTGGATGCCGGCTGCGACGTCGTGCTCGTCTGCCATCCCGAACTGGTCGACGAATCCCTGGCCGCGGTCCAGGACCGCCAACTCAATACCGCGGCACTGACCGGCCTGATTGGCCGCGGCGGACTGGGTTGGGACGGATTGCTGGCCGATGCACGCTACGTCGATGCGCGATCGCGCCTGGCGCGAGGCAGCGCATGACCGGGGCACGGGATTTCGCCTCGGTACTGGCCAACAGCGAGGTCATCCACGACCGCGCCACCATCGAGCGCGCGATCGCGGCGATGGCCATCGCCATCAACGACGACTTTGCCGGCACCGTGCCCGTCTACCTGACCGTGATGAATGGCGCGTTGCCCTTTGCAGGCGCACTTGCGCTGGACATCGGCGCGCTCGGTGTCGACCTGCAGTTCGATTACCTGCATGCCACCCGTTATCGCGGCGAAACGACCGGTGGCGAGCTGGTCTGGAAGCATCGCCCATCAACGCCGCTGCAAGGCCGCAGGGTATTGCTGGTCGACGACATCATCGACGAAGGCCACACCCTGGCTGGCGTGCGTGCTTGGTGCCTGGAGCAGGGCGCCAGCGACGTCCGCATCGCCGCGCTCGTGGTCAAGCGGCACGGCCGCTGCGTCGACGGCTTGTGCGCGGACTATGCTGGCCTCGACGTCCCGGACCGCTACGTCTTCGGCTACGGCATGGACTATCACGAACAAGGTCGCAACCTCCCGCAAATCATGGCACTGCGCGACTAATCCAGCCCGTGTAGGAGCGGCTCCAGCCGCGAGCTCCTGACGTTTCTCCTGCCGTTGCAAGAGTGCTGGCGGCACGCCGTCACCGGCAAGTCGCGATCAACCCGCAGCACCTGGTCGCGATTCACGTCGCTCCTGTAAAAGCCAACGCAAGAGCTCGCGGCTGAAGCCGCTCCTACAACAGCCCGTCCGTTCGAGGAGTCACGCATGAAAGCGCCATCCAAACCCATCGACCTGGCCATCATCGGCGGCACCGGCGTCTACGCACTGACTGAACTGTCCGACGTCCAGACCCACTCCCCATCGACCCGTTTCGGCGCCCCTTCCGGCCCGATCCGCGTCGGCACCTGCGCAGGCAAGCGCGTCGCTTTCCTTGCCCGGCATGGCGAGGATCATGGCGTCCCGCCGCACCGGATCAACTACCGCGCCAACCTCGCCGCACTGCAGGCTGTCGGCGCCAAACGTGTGTTGGCCCTCAACACCGTCGGCGGGATCACGCAGCACTACGGCCCACGCGTGCTCGGCTGTCCGGACCAGCTCATCGATTACACCTGGGGCCGCATCTCCACGTTGTGCGAAGGCGATGTCGACGCGGGCTTGGCAGGCAAGGTATTGCACGTGGATTTCGGCCAGCCCTACACGACGCATTACGCACCGAAGTCTTGCAGGCAGCGCATCGCGCCGGTATCGACATGGTCGATGGTGGTTGCTACGGCGCCACGCAAGGGCCCGCGCCTGGAAACACGTGCCGAAATCGTCCGCATGCGCCGGGACGGCTGCGACCTCGTCGGCATGACCGGCATGCCCGAAGCGGCACTGGCACGCGAACTCGGCCTGGACTACGCCTGCCTGGCCATTGTCGCCAACTGGGCTGCAGGTGCCGGACCGACACCGGATGAGGCCATTACGATCGATGACGTCCTGGCCAACGTCGGCGGGGCGATGACCGACGTCTCATCCGTGATCGCCGCGTTGTTGGCGGGGTGATTGCAAGCAGTGGCGTTGGTTTGCATACTTGCCCAGTGCATCGGTAACCCACGGACCGGCGCACGTACTCTTCCAGATGAGGTCAATGCACTATGCAGTACGGTACCGTGAAGTGGTTCAACGACGCCAAGGGCTTTGGATTCATTGCCCCCGAAGATGGCAGTGCGGATGTGTTCGTACATTATTCCGCGATCAGTTCCGAAGGCTTTCGTAGCCTGCAGGAAGGCCAGCGCGTCAGCTACGAAGTCAGCGAAGGCCCGAAAGGCGCCCAGGCCGGCAGCGTATGCCCGGCAGAAGCCGCCGCATAAATCATCCCGGCCTGTCTTTCGAGCCCCGCCTTGGCGGGGCTTTTTTGTGGATGGTGGCCGAAAAGGGTTTGGGTGGATGGATGGTATTTCCAGCCGTATGCACGTCACCAACAGCATGACTTTCATCCTGGGGCGACGCGAAGGATCTGCTTTGCAACTTGCCTTCGTCGCTTGGATTCGCACTCTTCATTCGCATTGCCGCACAATCAGGCAAGACCCCCGCAATCAGCGAGGCTGCGATGTCCAGGCAACCAATCCCTGCATTCCAGACGCATGTAGTGACCAACCAGCCACCCGAATTTGCCCCGCGCGATCTTTGGTCCGACGACATCGCCCTGCGCGAAGCGCTCCAGCGCGAAGGCGGCAAGGACTACACGACACGTGTCGCGGCATACGGCGCACTGGCTGGCGACACGCTGTATGGACTGGGCATCGATGCCCACCGTGACCGACCGCGGCTGCGCAGCCATGACCGCTTCGGCCACCGCATCGATACCGTCGCATTCCATCCCAACTACCACGCCATCATGCAGGCTGCCGTTGCGCACGGCCTGACCGGACTCTCCTGGCGCAACCCCGGGCCCGGTGCGCATGTCGCCCGTGCTGCACTGAGCTACCTGCACTACCAGGTCGAACCCGGCACCAGCTGCCCACTGACCATGACCCACGCCGCCGTGCCTGTGCTGCAACGCGAGCCGACTTTGCGCGACTGGGCCGACAAGGCGGCAGCGCCGCACTACGACCCGCGTGACGTCCGGATCCACGACAAGGCCGGCATCACCCTGGGCATGGGCATGACCGAAAAGCAGGGCGGCAGCGATGTCCGCGCCAACACCACCACGGCCACGCCATTGGCGGGAGGCGATGGACGAACCTATTCACTGGTCGGCCACAAATGGTTCTTCTCCGCGCCGATGTCCGATGGTTTCCTGGTCCTGGCACAGGCACCCGATGGCTTGAGCTGTTTGCTGATGCCGCGTCGCCTGCCTGATGGCGGCAAGAATGCCTTCCGCCTGTTGCGCCTCAAGGACAAGCTGGGCGACTGGTCGAATGCATCCTGCGAAGTCGAGTTCACCGGCGCCCATGCACTGCGCATCGGCGACGAAGGCCGCGGCATCGCCACCATCCTGGAAATGGTCATGCTGACGCGATTGGACTGCATGGTCGGATCTGCCGGCCTGGTGCGCATGGCGCTGGCGCAGGCCCTGCATCACTGCCGCTATCGCCAGGCCTTCGGCAGGCCGCTGCTCGAGCAGCCGTTGATGCGCAACCTGCTTGCCGACCTGGCAATCGAATCCGAGGCTGCCTTGGCCTTTTCCATGCGGACAGCCCGGGCAGTAGACGCCGCGCCACGCGACCGGGGCGAAGACGCCTTCGCACGCATCGCCACTGCCATCGGCAAGTACTGGATCTGCCGTCGCGCGCCTGCCTTCGTCAACGAGGCGCAGGAATGCCTGGGCGGCAACGGCTACATCGAAGAGTCGCTGTTGCCCCGGCTGTACCGTCAAGCACCGCTCAACTCGATCTGGGAAGGCAGCGGCAACGTCCAATGCCTGGACGTGCTGCGCGCCTTGGCACGCACCCCGGCCAGTGGTGCCGCAGTGCGTGTCGAACTCGAATCAGCCATGGGGCGCAACAGCCATTACGATGCAGCCGTCGAGCGCTTGTCGCCGTCGCTGTCGATCCATGCGCAGCCACAAGAGGCAGCCGCGCGGATGCTCGTCGAGACCCTCGCGCTAACACTGCAGGCAGGACTGTTGCTGCGCACCTCCAACCCGACTGCCGATGCCTTCTGCACCACCCGGCTGGCGGGGGCGCATGGCTTGGCGATGGGTACGCTACCAACCAGCATCGACCCGGATCCCATACTGGACAGGGTGCTGCCGGTTGGCTGAACCTGCTGCAAGCAGACTTCAAGCGCGCAATCCTTTGGATCTTGCCAACCCTTCCCAACAGTCGTGCATGCGATCCAAGCGCTTGGCGCTTCGTCGCTGTGTGATCAAAAAACTGTCACAACCATTGGAATGATGATGCAAGCCGCGCACACGTACTGCATCGCAGCACTTGCATGACCTGATCTGGTTTGCAACCGGAACCTTCGGAGCCGCGAACCATGGTTGCATCCAGCTGTGCAGGATCGCTGAAACTCACGGAGTTCATTTGATGCGTTCTGACGCCAGCGCGAAGCCGGTAAAAAGAGATTTCGGCATGAAAGGCTTGCCAAGTCGGAACCGCATAAGCTTGGGGAGCAGAGATTCACGTGCCGGCAGGCGAGTGGTCAGCGAGGCATTTGCCCAGGTGATGTGCCAGACGCCAATGAGCAGAAAGGCTGCAACAAATAGCCAACCAAACATTATCGGTGCACGGCCCCAGCCGTAAAGACCGTTGTGCTCCAGCAGGCCGCGGACACCCAGCTTCTGGAATACAAGCACGGACGGTAGTGGAGTGAGTAATACAAATCCTAAAGGCGACTGGACATGCGAAGGCGCGAAGAGGGTGGACAGCCATGGCAAACCGTACCCCAACAGCATCCATGCCAGGACTTTCAGTGCGCGTTCTTCGAACCCAGTGACGGCCTGATGCCTGGGTCAAACCGACCCGCGAAGCGGAGCCGGCAAGCCGGCAAGCCGGAAAGCCGGAAGGCTTAGCTTGCCAGGTTGCTGGTGTGGCGACACAGCCCTGCATTGACCGGGTTGTTGGGCTCAACCTACTGCTTCAGGGCCGGGTCCCAGTGCTCAACAATCTTTCCATCGATGACACGAAACATGTCAAACCATGTAGTCGTGTACATTCGGCTGGGATCTTTTGTATCGCCATGCTCTTTTACGAAGGAAAGAATCACTAAGTCGCGCTCCGCCACGATTGACACCAGTGGCGCTTTGATCGAATCCTCGACAGGCGTTGGCTTGCTGTACTGCGAAAAGAACCGAACAAATCCGGACCGGCCTGTGGGTACATTTGGGTTGTGCTGTATGTACGATCTAGCCAGGTACTTGCTGGCCAAATCCAGATGACCGCCCTCAAAGACCTCACGCCAAAAATCGTAGACGAGGCGCTTGTTCCTGGCCAGTACCGGGTCGGAGCTCTCTAGAAGCTTCTGTTGGTCTGGAGCTGCCAGGACCCGCTCCTGGGCAGAGGCGGATAGAGCAAGCATGCTAGCGAAAAAGAATGCGGCTGTTTTTATCACCAGGTAATCTCCAAGGGTCTGGCGCCCGATTTAAGCTGAACTACGTATTGGAAGCAATTTCGATGCAATTCAACTTCCGGCAATCGCTGGAAAGAAGTCGCTTGGGCCGCCATGTGATCCAACGAGGAAAAGGTATCTTGAGCTCGATGTAGACCCGAGCCCGGGGAGTAGATAGGCACGGACTACACCATTTATGGTTTCCCGTAGCACAGATACGACAAGCCGTTGGCTTTTCATGTCGGCGACCTCATCTGGTGGATTGACCCGGGCGATAGATCGCTTGATTGAAGTAGGGATTTAACGATGGAGGATTGACTTGAACCAATCGTTAGGACCCGCCGAGCTCGAGGCGGATTTGCCCGCTGGGAACTGTGCCATACGGCTGCCAGCCCTGATGGACATAGAAGCGTTCCGCCCGGGTTCCTGGCGCAGTGCCAAGCCAGATCGCCTATGGCCCGGGGACCATAGCCAATTAATGACAGCGAAGCTCAGTGCTTTGCCGTAGCCGCGGCCTTCATGGTCTGGATGAGCAAACAACGCCCAGATGCAGCGCTCTTCCAACCGGTAGCAAACGCGACGATCTCGCCGTCTACTTCGATGACACACCTGCGACCGAGCTCATCAAGCGCTGCCATATCGTCCGACTCCGTCATCAGGGATGGATCGGATAGTGTGTTCTCACGAACAGCCAAACGTCCGCGACGCATTGCGCTGATGTCTGACTCATTGGCTTGGCTTAATGCCACTTGCGGCTCCTAACGCTTGAATTAGTCTGAAACGCGTAGGGAAGCAACAGCGTGGCAGGTTTCCTGTGCCGCGCTGTTGCTGCAACGAAGGGTTTCGGCTTGCACGAATTGTTAGTCCAAGCCCTCCTGCGGCCGCGCCTGCATGTGGCCCTGGAGGCGAAGACGAGGCATGACCGCAAAAACCACAAGTAAGGCGAGGTAGACAGAACCAGAGACCTTGTCACGGCTGCCCAGGAACTGCGTGAGAGTCTGACTCTGGAGGACAAACGCAAGGGCTAGTTCTGCAGCGACTACCAGGACGAGCGCAAGAACCCCCGCAGCCAAGGATCGAGCTGGCGAATGGATTTCGCGAAAACGGCGGAGGATCAAACCGGCAGCCAAAAAGATGACTACGGCCATGATTGGCATCTCCGCTAGTTCTGCCCAGCGCTCACCGATGCGCGGCACCAGAAACGGAACCCGGATTACCCCCAGCACGATTCCCACTCCCATTACGATCCCAAAGTACGTGAGTGCCGCCAGAATCATCTTATTCATGGAACGGTTCGCTTTCAGGCTGGATTGCGGGGTTAAACGCACAAACTGAGCTGGCGTGCGTAGCCGAACCGACCACGTTGGATATTTGCACCAGGTAGGGGCCTGCCTGGTCCCACGTAGCACCCGGTGCGCCAGAGTCAAGCATTTCAAGGTAAGCGTTGGCTACCTTCGCCACGTCCCGTTGCTGCGCCTCAGTTTCCGCCCCAGGCCTATTTCTCTCTTCAGGGCCATTGTTGAAGCTGACACTGCAGCCCGTTGGCAATGTCGCTACAACCAACAAATTTGCGAAGGCCTCCATTGAGCACCTACCACCTGCGTCAAGCCGGGTCGCGCATCGGCGAGGCATTGCGCTACACGATACCGGTTTTGAATGAATAGTTAGGCATCAACTGGTGACAAAAGAGAGCAGAGTCCACTTGATGGCCATGAATGCACAAAGGCCGCCAGCCAGCGCGCATATGCCAGCGACTACGTAATGTATTAGTTTGGATCCCTGCTCCTGTCGATCTCTTGCCTCACGCACCAGAAGCGCGGAAGCAGGCAGCCAAGTTACGCCGATGAAGACCATTGCAATGATCGAGTACAGACCAAGGGCATCGCTCGTAAGGCTAATTGCCAAAAGGATCTCGGCCACGAGTGTCAGCGATGCGATCTTGGCCCCTCGTCCCAGTGAAATCTTCATTGGCATCTACAACCCGAGTCGAGTCGGCGTGCGTAGCGGAGCCGGCCACGTGGCAAGCTTAACCTGCCATCTTGTTGGCGTAGCGAAGTGGGTTTGGCTTGAACGAATTGTCGCCCCTCAGAGCCAGCGCCTGACAGACGCTGTGTACTGCACGTAGGACTCACCGAAGTTCTCCAGGAGAACCCGTTCTTCCGGCATGATCTGGAACCGGGTGAGGTACGCGATAAACGCGGCAACTGCGAGGATCGTCAATGGATTCGCAAGGTAAGCGCAAACGCCGAGAAGAACTAAAGCTAATCCGAGGTACATTGGATTCCGAGTGAATCCATATGGGCCACTGCGAACAATAGACGTCGATTTCTCGGGTGTGTGGGGATTGGGCGTCGTCCGGGCTCTGCGAAAGGCGATGACGCCAGACAAAGCCAGCGACACACCAGCCACTACCAGGGTCATAGTGATTGTGATCCGGGCGGGGAGCAGATAAGTAAACCCAGGCGTGAAGCGCGCCAACACCCACGCCAATGCCATGCAGAAGACAGCGATCACTGGCGGTGGAATCCTGAGCTCTAGCGTGGACATTGTTCTGAGGGCTGACACCTGAGTTAAGACGGAGCCGCGAAGCTGTCTCGGCTTGAACGACCTGCTAGGCAGCAATCCATTCCTTGGCTTTGGCCAGATCGCTGAGCGCAAAGGCTTGGACAGGGCACGGCATTACGAATCTGAACATGCTGGTGGCATGTGCGACCCAACTGACGTCAGTGACAACTGCCACTCGTTCCCAAGCTGTCAAGTGTTCGACGCCAAGCTTCATGTCGTCCCACATGGCACCAGGCGAGAAGCCCGTGAAGTCACTATCCAGATGATAGAGAATTCTGACCTTGCCGTGCGTCTCGATCGTTGCATTGATCGCAGGGATCAGGACCGTTTCGTAGTCTGAGGCACTGATGTGCCCTGAAGCGACAAAGCCTACAACGTTGTCTGGAAGATCTTGAAGAAGTTCGATCATGGCGAGACTCCCGTGTGATGCCCTCTTTTGAAGTCGCTGGATGAAACCGATTTGCTCCCTAACGCATGAGATGAGCCGGCGTGCGTAGCGGAGCCGACCACATGGCAAGCTTAACCTGCCGCGTTGTTAGCGGAGCGAAGCGCGTTTGGCTCCACTAATTGTTAGGAATTGGCGACCAGGTCTGTGAGCGAGTAGTAGGCATGGCACGGATTGCAACGATATCTGATTCCTTCTTTTGTCTTGTGTGTGTACTCCAGATCAACGCCGCTCGAGGTCACGTCTGTCTCCCAGCCTGAAGAGAACCCTGGCAGCACGTCTACTCGCTCGAGCTTTCCGTGACAGGACGGGCATCTCTTTGGTCTAAAGAGAAGGAGCCGAAGCTCTCGCCAACCTTTGATATCTAGTTCGTAAACGAACACCTAACTGTTCCTTACAAGGCCTAACGCCTGAGTTGAGCCGGCATGCGTAGCGGAGCCAGCCACGTGGCAAGCTTAATCTGCCACGTGTCTGGTGGAGCGAAGCGTGTTCGGCTCAAACGAGTTGTTAGGGCGCCGTAGCACAATAGGCTTGGCATGTCGTGAACCTCCACTAGAACCGAAGCCAAATGAGTCGGGCGCCTGCGAACAACAGTGAGCGCAACCACTGGAGCCAGCGAGTGCCAGGAGTTTCGGGCGCGAACCGATATTGCATGGAGCGCGCTTGTTGCTGGCCAACGCCGCTCGAAATGCCTGTAGCTCGAATCACGTAACGCCAGCGACTGACCACTACTGCAATGCCTTTGATCTTCCGCGGCCTAACGCCTGAGTTGAGCCGGCGTGCGTAGCGGAGCCGACCACATGGCAAGCTTAACCTGCCGTGTGGTCGGTGGGGCGAAGCGCGTTCGGCTTGAATGACTTGTTAGCCCTCAGAGCCTCACAAATGGCCGGCCACCCTGGCAAAAGCTTGCGAACCAAAAGAAAGGTTACGAGCGTCAGAGCTGGACCTAGTAGGAACAACCAAAAATCCGCAACGAACCTATTTGCTCGGATGAGCGGATCTGTCATATGAAAGCCCAATTCGCTTAGCTGTGGCGCAATAAAGACGTTGTAGGCAGTAATGGGCAGCGTAAACAGGGAAATGAAGGCGACGATCACGCCGTACGCCAATGAAACAATCGTGACAACGAACAACCACCGCCGAGGGAAGTTGAAGCGGCGTTTGTGAGTGACAATAATTGGCCAAATAACGGGAAACCAACAGAACACGAAGTAAAGCGCGAATGCGCCAGCAATTATTGCCAGTGTCTGTGGTGGGAAGCCTGCCAGATCTTTCATTGAGGGCTAACGCTTGAGTTGAGCCGGCATGCGTAGCGGAGCCAGCCACGTGGCAAGCTTAACCTGCCACGTGGCTGGTGGAGCGAAGCGTGTTCGGCTCAAACGAGTTGTTAGGGCGCCGCACCGCGATAGGACAGGCATGCCATGAATCTCCACTAGACCCGAAGCCGGGTGAGTCGGGCGCCTGCGGCCAACCGTGAGCGCAACCCGAGAAGCCAGCGAGTGCCAGGCGATTCGGGCGCGAACCGATATTGCATGGAGCGCGCCTGTTGCTGGCCAACGCCGCCTGAAATGCCTGTAGTTCAAATCACGTAACGCCAGCGACTGACCAATACTGCAATGCCTTTGATCTTCCGCGGCCTAACGCCTAAGTTAAGCCGAAACGCGCAGTGGAGCCAAACATAGGGCAAGCTTTTTCTGCCCTATGTTTGGTGGAACGAAGCGGTTTCGGCTTGAACGCATTGTTAGGCCTTGCGCGCTAGTCAAGAATCATTGGATGGAACTTTAGAATGACGGCGTTGTTGCGGAATAGACCGTAATACGCTCCGTAACTCTCTACTCCATTGCAACTGACGAGTCTCAATTGATCCCCGTCTTGAATGTTGGCTAACATTTTGATCCATTCGGCATTGGCCTCCGGATTCGGATTTCCGCCTCTCTTTGAGTCTTCGACTACTTCGGATGGGCTCAGTGGGACAGATATCGAGCAATCAGGTACCCCAATTTTTTCAGCGAATGAGGGGCGCTCGAAATCATGCGAAAGAGGCGTAGACGTGCAGCTCGCTATGAAGATAACGGATGCTATTGGCCAAAAAGTGCGTGGTAGCTTCATAGAGGCCTAACGCTTGAGTTAAGCCGACCCGCCGTTGGGTGGCTTCCGAAGCCGATCATGCCAAAGTTTTGCCCGGAGCGCCGAAGCCGCGAAGCGGGTTCGGCTTGAACGAATTGTTATGCGAGGGGAGTTCCGTGAAATCCGGGAACAGCGCATGCGATTGCAATTCCCGAGGGCAGACACGGCTTGGAGCAAGTGGAGACTCGCGGGCGAGCTGTTTGGCCCGAGGGCAAGAATGCCGAAAAAATTTTGAAGCGAGCGTGCAGATCTATGCAGCAAGAGAAGCTAATCGATCGCTTCACTGCTGAACACACAGTCATTGCTATCCCCGTATAACGCCTAAGTTAAGCCGAACCGCGTAGCGGAGCCAAACACATGGCAAGCTCTCTCTGCCATGTGTTTGGTGGAGCGAAGTGGGTTCGGCTTGAACGCATTGTTAGGCGGCAAGCCAATCTCTTGCTGCGCCAGTTGTGGTGAGAGGTAGCGTGCCATTCTTTGAATGCTCGACAAGAGAAGAGACTGTGCCAAATTGATCGAACCAATCTCGACACTCTTGGACAAGAGTCTCCGCCGGCCTTTCAGGTAAGTTGATTCTCGCTCTAACATGGCAGCGCGACTCAGGTGGTGTCGTCTCTTGACCCAGCGCTAGCAAGTATGTGCCGACATTTAGATAGTACTCGGGTCCCCATTGTGATCCCTGGACATTGACAATTTGGATCGTATCAGGCGTTGCGCGGTGCCAAGTTTGATGAAGCTTCTTGAAGCCAAGCGGCTCAAGAAGGCGCCCAACGTCTTTGATCTGCTCCTCTTTTCCGGTTGCGGTCATTTTTTCTGCCGCCTAACGCCTGAGTTAAGCCGACTTGCGTAGCGGAGCCGATTGCGTGGCAGGCTTTCTTTGCCACGTAATTGGTGGAGCGAAGCAAGTTCGGCTTGAACGATTTGTTAGGCCCCATTGCGCGAGGCCTAGTACAGCAAGGGATACCTGTCATGCACACGGCCACCCCAGACAACCAAAGTACCATCCGGTTCGACTTGATGTGCCGAGCACACCCCACTCTCAATCTGTTGCCCAAGCACAGAGCCAGCTGGAGCTAAGCACTCACCTTGGCAAGGCTCACCTAAATCAGAACATGTTGCGCCTGCGTCAGTAGTGGGGAGGCGACACATATATGGAGGATCAAAATAGCTCTTTGGATCCCAGGTCGGATGCATTATTTGCAAGGGCGTCCAGTCGCCAGACGCGGCTAAGCAATCTGCTTGGGAATCTACGTCACGCCAGTGCGGCGTGTGAGCGCAGCCGCATAGGGTAATCGCAATAATTGGAATGAATAGACGCATCTTGATGGGGCCTAACGCTTGAGTTAAGCCGACCCGCCGTTGGGTGGCTTCCGAAGCCGATCATGCCAAAGTTTTGCCCGGAGCGCCGAAGCCGCGAAGCGGGTTCGGCTTGAACGAATTGTTATGCGAGGGGAGTTCCGTGAAACAAGGGAACAGCGCATGCGATTGAAATTTCCGAGGGCAGACACGGCTTGGAGCACCTGGAGACTCGCGGGGGAGCTGTTGTGGCCGAAGTCGAGGGCCGCTTTGGTAGAACCAGGCGCGGCTACTGCGAATGCCCATGTGCGAAGGCCCGAACATTGGCAAGCCGAGCGGCCGCCAAGCCTGACCGAAGGCGGTCAGCCACGAAACGAGGAATGCCAGAAGTTGCCGGAGCGGGCTTGGAGATGATGGCAGAACGGTTGGCTAAAAGATCGCGTTGCACCCAACCGAAAAATCATTAACCACTACCGTATAACGCCTAAGTTGAGCCGAAACGCGTAGTGGAGCCAAACACGTGGCAAGCTTTTTCTGCCATGTGTTTGGTGGAACGAAGTGGTTTCGGCTCCAACGCATTGTTAGGCCACATTGCTCTACTCCGGAAGTGTAGGCGTGAATGCACGGACGCCAACTGTTACCAACACCAATAGTGCAAAGACGATAACTGTGCCTTTTGAACGCAATGTGGGTGAACGATCAAATGCTACAAACTTCGCATATGCCGCGATGACGGATGCCACGGCCACGACAAGAGCCTCAACAGTGTTGGACAGGCTCGGTGTGCTGCCTAGGTTTGTCGTGCTCAACGCTACCCAGAGCCAAATACCGATAACCGGCAGAGCTAAAAGCCATAAAGATTGCGGGTGTTTGCGACGGAACCAAAACCACCCTGGCAGGATGAGGGCAGTGGACAAAATGGTCAGCATTAAGAATGCAGCAATCATGATTTGCTCTGATGAGGCCTAACGCCTAAGTTAAGCCGAACTGCGTAGTGGAGCCAAACACATGGCAAGTTTTACCTGTCATGTGTTTGGTGGAACGAAGCGGTTTCGGCTTGAACGTATTGTTAGGGGCGTCTGTCAAAGTACAACACGACGTAGTAGTGCTTCTCGCCATCCACCTCGCGGCGCATGTAGCTTGAGAAGACAAAGGAATCTTTGGGCTGAGCAACTGGTGCCATCTGAGTCTTGCCAGGGCCTCGGACTATCTCTAAGGCTTTGGCCTGAAAGGAGGCAGTGTCTAGCTCGTTTGGGGCAGGTGGGGTGTAATCCGGTGTTTCAATGGAGCCGAAAAGCTTGGTCATGGTGCCGTAAAGAGCTAACCATTCTTTAGCACCAGCTACAGGATCTTGCCCCTCATAGAGATAGATGCCGATCCGACGAAGCTGATTGTCTTTGAAGAAGAATTGGAAGTTCTGCTCCTTACCGTCAAAGACACCTTTGTAAGTCTCCAGGTCGCCATTGCTGAAAGATTTGTAGGGCCCACACTCAGCAACGCCCGCAACCTCCTGCGGGGACATGCCAAATTTCCATGGCAGCGAATCGCAACCAGCAATAGCCTGACCTGCGAGTAGACAGCTAAAAAGAAGTAACAAACAGCGATATCTCATGGTTGACGCCCCTAACGCCTGAGTTAAGCCGACCTGCGTAGCGGAGCCGGCAACGTGGCAAGCTTAACCTGCCACGTTGCTGGTGGAGCGAAGTAGGTTCGGCTTGAACGAATTGTTAGCCGCGGCCACGAGACGAAACAGCAATCCAGTCGCGCCGAGAGCTAACGAAAAGTAGAAAGCTGTAATAGCCAATTACCACTACCGATAAAAGCAGCAACCAATAGACGTAGCCAGGATAATTCTTAAGCGGCAAGAGCCTGAGTAGCAGAGCGCCCCCAATCATGATGCCGCAAATAATTGCTGCGGCAAGCAGCCGTGAGCGAAGGGGAAGTAGTAACCAAGCATGACAATCAGGGCACTGCATTTGACCTCCGTTGCCGCTCGGAGGTTTGCTTTGACTAGGACCAAGACGACTATCCAAGACTCCCCAATAATCATTAGCGAGAAGTGGAGGGCTTGCTTACAGTTTGGGCAATTGTGTGGTGACGTATTCATGCGGCTAACGCCTGAGTTGAGCCGGCGTGCGTAGCGGAGCCGGCCACGTGGCAAGCTTAACCTGCCGCGTGGCTGGTGGAGCGAAGCGCGTTCGGCTCAAACGAATTGTTAGGGTGCAAAGCCATGGACTGCAAGCTCTTACGCTAGAAGCCAGAAGGCGAGTGGAAACAGCGATGTGCCGGCCAGGACTACAGCCGATGTGATTGCCAGCTTTGGGGAGGTACGGAAAGTCGCGCCGCCGAATGCAGCCGCAACGAGCATGACAAACACACCCGTGAAAAGGAGCAGGTAACCGCGCTCACGTGCAGCTGCAATCGCCTCAACTCCGACCGTTGGCGCAAAATCCAACCATAGGCCACCGACGCCGGACAAAAATAGAAACGAGCCTAGAGCCGCGAGTCCGATAGAAAACAAGCCCGCAGTAGATTTCATCTTGCGCCCTAACGCCTGAGTTAAGCCGACGTGCGTAGCGGAGCCGGCCACATGGCAAGCTTAACCTGCCATGTGGCCGGTGGAGCGAAGCGCGTTCGGCTTGAACGAATTGTTAGGCCGTTGCCAGGCGGGGCGGGGCTTGTATGTACCAGCTTGGGCGCCCGCCGATCTAGCTCTCCACAACAGGATCGTTTGGGGCATGGGCAGCCGCTGAACGCGCTGACTGCAGTGCCTTGAGCGCTGCATTCTTTGATGGGTAGCCTTTACCGCTTTTGGCAACTGGTACAGCGGATGGTGAGTTGGAGACTATAAGATTCCAATACCAAAGCGACCCATCCTTGAACACTACAAAGCGATCACCTTTTCCCGTCAATCCTTTCATGTTCAATGCCCTCGTGTTGCGAGTAAGGCCTAACGCTTGAGTTAAGCCGACCCGCCGTTGGGTGGCTTCCGAAGCCGATCATGCCAAAGTTTTGCCCGGAGCGCCGAAGCCGCGAAGCGGGTTCGGCTTGAACGAATTGTTATGCGAGGGGAGTTCCGTGAAATCCAGGGACTGCGCATGCGATTGGAATTCCCGAGGGCAGGCACGGCTTGGAGCACCTGAAGACTCGCGGGCGAGCCGTTTGGCCCGAGGGCAAGAACGCCAAGAAAATTTTGAAGCGAGCTTGTAGGTCTATGCAGAAAGATAGGCTAATCGATCGCTTTGCTGCTGAACACACAATCGTTGCTATCCCCGTATAACGCCTAAGTTAAGCCGAACTGCGTAGTGGAGCCAAACATAGGGCAAGCTTTTTCTGCCCTATGTTTGGTGGAACGAAGCGGTTTCGGCTTGAACGCATTGTTAGACCTCAAGCCGTTCATCTAGCTTGAAAAACAAGAGGCTGGCCAAGAACAAGTGATGAATGGCTCTTTCTGGCGCAATTGTCACGTTTTGATGCGCCTTAGGATTGCGGACGCCGGCCATTGCACCAGCGAATAGTTCCATGTGTCCTTGCTGGATATTGCGTCCAGTCTCTGTTGTGAGATCGTCAAGGACAATAAGAGGATCGCTTGGAGTGAACGCTTTACGCATTAGTGGAACGCCATCAAGCTCTTGGCCGCGACCATCTCTGTAAATCAACTTTACAGAGCTATTGAGCTCCTTAAGTACAGCCTCAACTGCGTCTGCGAAGTGACCAGCTTCAAACCTTGGTTTAGCTAGAGCAACCACAGTGGGGTGAAGTAGCTCCCATATAGGTCGATTAGCTGGTTCGGGAGCATCTGCGTTTCTAAGAATGCCTGGGTTCCGACGAATTCGCGTTACTGCAGATTCGAGGATAGCGATCGTGTCTCGGATGGAGGCGTACGAAGGCGTGCCGGAGAAGTTGCTGACGCCCTCGTTAATCGTTCTAGCGATTGTCACGGTATAGGGGTTTCGCCCGAGCACATCATCTAGAAGGTCAACGCTCTCCTGAATGATCCGGCGGGTTCTCCCCACATCATCCTGCGACATGTGCAGCCCGCTGCCGCGCTTGGAGAATCGCGCAAGCACAGTCTGAAACTCAACGATGTAGCCCTCAATGGCTTCTAAGACTTCGTCGGGTCGCATGGCATCTGTCCTTGAGGTCTAACGCCTGAGTTAAGCCGACGTGCGTAGCGGAGCCGACCACATGGCAAGCTTAACCTGCCATGTGGTTGGTGGAGCGAAGCGCGTTCGGCTTGAACGAATTGTTAGGTGCCATCACCCCAGTCCGTTACACGCGGCTTGTTCAACGCGGTATGTGCCGCGCTGCTCTGAAAGAACCACGACGATTGGACCAGATGAGCCTGGCTCCTCGCGGTAGTACAGCCAAAGGCCGTTATCTTTCAGCTCGCGATCTTGTGCGGCTCCCATTCGAGCGATCACCTCATTTTCCGTCATGCCAGGCTTGACAAATTGGCACTGACGAAAGTCGCCGTGAGAACCGGAGTTGCAAGCAGACACACCAAAAGCCGCGATAAGTACTGAAAAAATGCATCCGTAGTTGCGCATGGCACCTAACGCCTAAGTTAAGCCGAAACGCGCAGTGGAGCCGAACATAGGGCAAGCTCTCTCTGCCCTATGTTTGGTGGAACGAAGCGATTTCGGCTTGAACGCATTGTTAGGGCTCATCAAACGTTGCATGGAAGGACGCTTCCTTTACTGAGTCTGGAAGGCCTGTGAATGTATATTGCGATCGGTAGCCGCAATCACACATTACAACCGCCCCGTTCTGTGAGTACATCTCGTAAGTGAGCTCGATTCTGTCGCCAACGATCTCGTAGCTTGGGTGCCTCGCATCTAGACCACAGGTGGCAGCGTGAGCGACCTGGAAAGTGGTGGTTGTCCCATGGGCCTCACGGGTAACGGTTGTCTCATAATTGTCATCGTGGGACAGCTCGCCAGAGCAGCCATGGAATTTGAACGCCATGGCAGGCTGGGCAGGTACGGCGCTGCTCGTCGGCGGGACCGAGGTGCAGGCCGAGACCGTGCAAATGAACAAGGCGGCGATAATCTTGCGCATGAGCCCTAACACCTGAGTTAAGCCGGGCAGCGTAGCGGCTCGGCGGGGTGGTACACGATACCGCGTAAGCCGAGCCGCGAAGCGGTCTCGGCTTGAACGAATAGTTAGGCATCGCTGTTGATGCGCTGCTCACCGTCTATGGTCGCAAAGTGCTCACGAACCAACGCCTGGCACGCATTCCACAGTGTCGGGGATCCGCGAGCGATGATAGGACCGTAGCGCTCAAATACTTGGTCAAGCGTGACGTCACTTTCCGTCCAAGTTCCACCGCCCGTGCTCACATTGGCGAGTAGGGGTTGAACCCTATCAAGGGCTTTGGCAAATCTCGCGTCACTTGATTCTGCCAGTTCGAACTCGTGCCACAGAGCCAGTAATTCACTCCCTTGCTCATCTTGGATCATGCCAAAGAGACGCGTTGCTGCAATTCCTTCAAGCTCGGTTTGTGATGCACCTGAGGTTGCGTCATGGATCGGCATGTCACCCACGTCTACTTCAACAATGTCATGTATCAATAGCATTTGGATTACACGTTCAAGATTTACCGATTCAACGGCATATTCATGTAGGACAAGTGCATACATGGCCAAGTGCCAAGAATGCTCCGCGCTATTCTCCTTGCGACTACCGTCAAGAAGTGGCGATTTACGGATCACATTTTTCAGTTGATCAATTTCGCGTAGAAATGCGAACTGCTGATTCAGAGAAGGGAGTGGCATGAGTGGCTGTACCTCGATTGCGATGCCTAACGCCTGAGTTAAGCCGAACCGCGTAGCGGAGCCGGCAACATGGCAAGCTTAACCTGCCATGTTGCTGGTGGAGCGAAGTGGGTTCGGCTTGAACGAATTGTTAGGCGCCACTGCCGTGCTTGTAATCGAGCGACGAACAAAGCACCCACCCATCTTTCAATGACTCGGTGCGAATATGGCAAGCCCAATAGTCTTTGCCGTATGTATCCGATAATACGACCACTGATGTGCCAGGCTTAATAGTGGCTATTGGCCGCGGGTGCGGAAGGCTCCAGGAATCGATGATTGCTGGCTCACTCTCTTTGGCAAAGATGCCTGTTTGACTCGTGACTTTCGCCGGTGTGCCACGGTCGAAAGAACAGCACGGAAGAGCTACGAGAACCGAAGCAAGCAAAAGAATGTAAACAAGTCTCTGCATAGTTTGTGTGGCGCCTAACGCCTGAGTTAAGCCGACGTGCGTAGCGGAGCCGACCACATGGCAAGCTTAACCTGCCATGTGGTTGGTGTAGCGAAGCGCGTTCGGCTTGAACGAATTGTTAGGGGCGCTACTCGACGATGGCAAGCTTTACCTGCGCCCCATCCGGAAGCTCCTGAATCTGTTGAGCGATATGGCCTGACGCAGCAATCAATTCGCTGAGCGAGATGGTGGCCAAATTGTCACCCCCGTACTCACCGCCAAGTGTGCCAGGGATCTTTAAGCAGTACTTGTAACCTGGCCGAAGCGGGCCGAGGCGCGCTCGTGCTTGTTGCACAAGATCTGTCATGTTCCAGTCACGCAGGAAGTCTTGGTTGCATGAAAGTTGGTCAAGCTCTGAGCGCGACGAAGCGACGACCTTGCAATATAAATCCTCAGGGCACAGCCGCCAATAAGAGCCAGCACGGTCCTTGACCATAAGATTGCCGAAGTCGTTGTCACCCACAACCTGAGCTGGTCGAAGGCCCGCCCAGCTCCAAGCATTCTCGACGATTGCGATTAGCTCCATAGCGAGCCTAACGCCTAAGTTAAGCCGAAACGCGCAGTGGAGCCAAACATAGGGCAAGCTCTTTCTGCCCTATGTTTGGTGGAACGAAGCGGTTTCGGCTTGAACGCATTGTTAGGCGGGCACTGTCTCACCTCTGCGATGCCTTTGATTGGCAGGGCGTGAAAGACTCTGTGACATAGAAATTGCCCGCGACGTCTTTAACACGGATGCGGAAATCATCTGAGTAGTCATTCGGCCCGAGGCCATAGATGCTCGCCGAAATCAGCGTTGAATCACCAGGGCCAACGGATAACGTGTTCGGCGGCATTGGACCATGACCACCCGGTCCGTGCCTCCAGTCAACTCCATCGCCTCCGATCCTGTCATTTAGGACTGCATAGGCTAACCAGCTGAGCTTGAAGGGTGGGCCAGAATTGCCCCAAACCCAAATCTGTAATGCGCCTTGACTGCCATTATGTATACGAAGTACAGCAGGTATGCCGTCATCGTAAGCACCACACACTACGGTCGTTGGTTGAACTGTTACAACAACTTTCGATGGATTGACTCGATAGCTGGCGCAGCTGGTGGTGAGTAAGACTAAAGCCAAGACAATCGTTCTCATGAGCCTAACGCTTGAGTTGAGCCGGCGTGCGTAGCGGAGCCGACCACATGGCAAGCTTAACCTGCCATGTGGTCGGTGGAGCGAAGCGCGTTCGGCTCCAACGAATTGTTAGGGCCCACGCGGAATAATAGGCCGACAACCGCACACACCACTGCGCTGATACCGCCCAAAACCGCTAGCTGCATTGCGTTGAATGGGGTGAGAGTGGTGAACAAAGTCCACGTAATCACGAATCCGACAAAAGCCGCTGCAATTAGTTGCAACCAGACTCGATGTGCGTGTGGTAGCAAGCTGATTACATAGGGAAGTAACAACCCCGTCAGAACGGCGAGCACAGTACCGAACGCATATGACCAGGCGAAAAACAAAGCTACGCGATCCAAATTACCTACGATCTCAATACTGTGCACAACACCAAGAAGCAAATATGCCGCGCCTACCAGTGGACCTAAAACAGCGAAAAGCAGGACTAAGCGCCAATTGAGTTTGCTGAGGAGTGACATGTGGGCCCTAACGCCTAAGTTAAGCCGAAACGCGCAGTGGAGCCAAATACATGGCAAGCTTTTTCTGCCATGTATTTGGTGGAACGAAGCGGTTTCGGCTTGAACGCATTGTTAGGCTCCGCCCGACTCACTGCATTTATCAGCAACGATGGGTGCCAAATATGCACCTAGCTTGCCGGCTTTATCCTTGTTGATAAGGTCATCAAAGTGAGGAATTCGTGCCTCCGGATGACTAGCAAGAATTGAGATGTATGCCTGAAGTGAGCTGCGTGCTCCTGCCAACTGGGTGGCTAAGAGATCGCTCCTCTTTTCTGGATGAGAGATTTGATAGGCAGCGTTGCCAAACATCATCTGAGTGGTATAGACGCCGCTGTAGGGTGTTTCATCTCCAGAAAGGATTCCGAGTATGTCGCAAGCTTCTACAGTTATGTCTTGGCTGTCTATGGCCCTTTTGAGTAGCCAACCTCGAATGCTCTTGTCGCTATCACCGAGCGGATCCTGCTCAAGCTGATGTGTCAGACGAACAAACTTCGCTTCATCTGCACCCAGAGCAGTCTGAGCATCTGTTGCGAAAGGAGCCACCCAAGTACACAGCAGAATTATCGCTATAAGAAATCTACTCACAAGTTCTCCTGAATGTTTGAGTGGAGCCTAACGCCTAAGTTAAGCCGAAACGCGCAGTGGAGGCAAATACATGGCAAGCTTTTTCTGCCATGTATTTGGTGGAACGAAGCGGTTTCGGCTTGAACGCATTGTTAGACCTAAGGCTTATAGCAATTCGCCGAGTGTAGGTAGCGCATACCAAGCAAGCCAACAGAATAGGGCAATGTGAAATGTAGTGTTGAGTACTTGCGTGGGCTTTCGACGAGCGAACCACGCCAATGCAGCTAGTAAAACCCAAAGAGCAATGCTGATGATAGAGACTCCGAGGACATAGCTGTGACCTTGCCATCTCAATCCGTAGTCAATGCCAAATACCAAGTTTGCTGCAGAGGCCGCTATGGCGAGTATCAACAGAACAAGTGATCGTTTTGGAACCTCTTCTCCACCCCGGAACACTGGAAGACACCAAATCAAACAGAGTACAGGGACGAAGAGAAGTCCGGCGACTCCAGAAAGTGGGCTAAGAGGGACGGATAGCCAAGTGGGGCCCAACACCAAGAAGTTGATAGGGGCAAAGATTGTCGGGGCGCCAGACGAAACTGACAGCCAAGCAAAGAAGGCTACAAGGATAAGAGCCATCAAATTGCGCAGGAGAAACCCCATAGGTCTAACGCTTGAGTTAAGCCGACCCGCCGTTGGATGGCTTCCGAAGCCGATCATGCCAAAGTTTTGCCCGGAGCGCCGAAGCCGCGAAGCGGGTTCGGCTTGAACGAATTGTTATGCGAGGGGAGTTCCGTGAAATCCAGGAGCTGCGCATGCCATTGGAATTCCCGAGGGCAGACACGGCTTGGAGCAACTGGAGACTCGCGGGCGAGCTGTTTGGCCCGAGGGCAAGAACGCCGAGAAAATTTTGAAGCGAGCGTGTAGGTCTATGCAGCAAGAGACGCGAATCGATCGCTTAACTGCTGAACACACAATCGTTGCTATCCCCGTATAACACCTGAGTTAAGCCGAACCGCGTAGCGGAGCCGGCAACATGGCAAGCTTAACCTGCCATGTTGCCGGCGGAGCGAAGTGGGTTCGGCTTGAACGACTTGTTAGGCACTGAGCGAGCTGTGCACATACCTAACCCCGCAGACTGATGCGCATGATTGAAGGTATCGCGTACCTCAAGCTTGAACACGTTACCGGACGCTATGTCAGGCCATGAACTAACGCTCACAGAAAATTCTGCGCTATCTCCGGGTGCGAGCATGACTTTGCGGTCCGGCGGCAAAAAATCAGCGAGCTCAACGTGCCAAGGAGCGAACTCATTTGAACCCGGCTCAGCAACTAAGACCTGGAAGGCGCCAGGATATAGCTTGAATGGAGGTCCGGATTCGCCATAAGCCCGGAATGAAATTCTCCTGTTGGAGCCATTGGTTATTGCCAAATGTACGTCGTTGCCAGAAATAGTGGAGATGCAACCACTCGGTACCGAATCAACCGATACGCCCATAAGCGGCAGTTGGCTAGCACAGGAGCAATTGATTAAGGCAATCACGGCTGTGAGAAGAGTGGGTCTCATGTGCCTAACGCCTGAAGATAACCGGACCCGCTGCGGATCCGTTTCTTGGCATCGATGATAACCAGATCCGGCCCGGAGCAAGCAAGCGTCGATGCGGGTTCCGGTTCATCGACTTGTTAGGGTGCAGACCGACTGCCTCCACAAGCGCACGATTCCAGACGCGAGGGTTGCCTTGGCCCTCTGCAATCCAGTCGGAGAACCGTTCCGCTGCACAGTGCTACAAAAGCGGGTAAGCCAATGCTCCGAAGCTTCGCTTTGTGCGCTTGGCTTACCCGCTTTTGTAGCAGATGGCCGCCAATTCAGTCACTCGGCGAATGCCGCGTTAGCGTGTCGGAAAACTCTGAAAACCTCTTTCCGATTGCCTTGAGTTCCGGCGCTGCAGCCTAACGCCTGAGTTGAGCCGGCATGCGTAGCGGAGCCGACCACATGGCAAGCTTAACCTGCCATGTGGTTGGTGGAGCGAAGCGTGTTCGGCTCCAACGAATTGTTAGGTGCCATCAGCCCAGCCCCTGACATGCTGTTTGTTGAACCTGATACATGCCGCGTTGCTCAGAAAGAATCACGACGATTGGCCCCGATGAGCCGGGCTCCTCCTGATAATAGAGCCAGAGATCGCCCACATTTTGCTCCCGATTCTGTGCGGCCCCCATTTGTGCAACAACCTCTTGCTCGGTCATGCCTGGCATGACCTGAAGACAGTGACTGTAGTCCCCATGCGAAACAGGGTTGCAAGCGGATACAACGAAGCAAGATGCAAATACTGAAAAAAAATATCCGTAGTTGCGCATGGCACCTAACGCTTGAGTTAAGCCGACCCGCCGTTGGGTGGCTTCCGAAGCCGATCATGCCAAAGTTTTGCCCGGAGCGCCGAAGCCGCGAAGCGGGTTCGGCTTGAACGAATTGTTATGCGAGGGGAGTTCCGTGAAATCCAGGAACAGCGCACGCGATCGGAATGCCCGAGGGCAGACACGGCTTGGAGCACCTGGAGACTCGCGGGCGAGCTGTTTGGCCCGAGGGCAAGAACGCCGAAAGAAGTTTGAAGCGAGCGTGTAGGTCTATGCAGCAAGAGAGGCGAATCGATCGCTTCACTGCTGAACATACAATCATTGCTATCCCCGTATAACGCCTGAGTTGAGCCGGCGTGCGTAGCGGAGCCGACGACGTGGCAAGCTTAACCTGCCACGTGGTTGGTGGAGCGAAGCGCGTTCGGCTCCAACGAATTGTTAGGCTGCAAACCAAAATACTACAAGAGCAATCCAGCCTAAAAGAATCGCCACACCAAGCAAACGCACTTGCGTCAAAGTAGCTCGAAATGCACTCGAAGCCATAAGCTCAGAGGGTTGTGCTCGATAAAGAGCAAAGGGACGGAGATTGCCCAGCGTGTTCTGGGGCATGTGCCAGTCGCTCGCTGGAAGAAACAGCTTTGACTCATGGGTCGGGAGAACGTTCCTCACGATGGAGCGAAGAGAAGAACTTGCACTGAAGAGAAGCAGCACTGCTATTAAAAGCATAAGCGCAATGAATATGGCGACGAATAATCCCATGCGGCCTAACGCCTAGTAGACCCCAAAGAACGGGGTAAGCACGAGATATTCATAGCTGGAGTGGATAAGGTCAAGCAGGGAAACCCTACACGCCAATGCGGGTTTGGATGATATGTCTGTGCATTTTGTTGCGGGATGCTGCGGCTTGGATATCAAGCAGGGTGGTGAGATATGTCGTATCCCCCGCGATCTTCGGGTGTAACAGAGGCCTTGGTCCAAGGGGCGAGACCGGGGCTTTTGGCGCAAGCCCGCGAGCGCTTGCGGGTCAAACACTACAGCGTGCGCACCGAGAAGGCGTATATCAGTTGGATCAGGCGGTTCATCTTGGCCAATGATAAGCGGCACCCGCGTGAGATGGGGTCGGCTGAATTGGAGATGTTCCTGACCAAGCTGGCGATACAGGGGAAGGTAGCAGCCAGTACGCAGAACCAGGCGTTGTCTGCGTTGCTGTTCCTCTATCGCGAAGTGCTCGGGATCGATTTGCCTTGGCTGGAGGGCGTGACCCGGGCGAAGAAGCCGCAACGGCTGCCGACGGTGCTATCGGTGGCCGAGGTGCAGTCGATGCTGGCGCGGATGGATGGCCGCACCTGGTTGGTGGCCAGTGCGCTGTATGGGACCGGTATGCGGCTGATGGAGTGCCTGCGCCTGCGGATCAAGGACGTGGACTTTGCGCGCAACGAAATCATGGTGCGCACTGGCAAGGGTGGCAAGGATCGGCGCACGATCCTGCCGCGTGCGTTGATCGAACCATTGCAACGCGAGATCGAGCGCGCCCTGGCATTGCATCGCGATGATTTGAGGGATGGATTCGGCGCTGTATGGCTGCCCGATGCGTTGGCAAGGAAGTATCCCAATGCGCCCCGGGAGTTTGGCTGGCAGTACGTGTTCGCGGCCAATTCGCGGTCGCAGGATCCACGCAGCGGAACCCAACGCCGACACCACCTGGATGATGGTGTGTTGTCGCGGGCGATCAAGCGTGCGTGCACCAACGCGGGGATCGATAAGCCGGTCAGCGCGCACACGTTGCGGCATTCGTTTGCCACGCACCTGCTTGAAGCCGGCTACGACCTGCGTACGATCCAGGAGCTGCTTGGCCATAAGGACGTGGCGACAACGCAGATCTACACGCACGTGCTCAATCGCGGCGGGCGTGGTGTGCTCAGCCCCCTGGATCGCTGAAGGATGCATCGCTGAAGGATGATCGCTGGGGGATGCATCATTGAGGCATGTACCATTTAGGCGTGCACCATGTTGCGGCTTGCCTCAACACAATCCACTCCGCTGGCTCTATGTGGAAGCCTCAATCCAGGAATTGAAGCCTGGCCAACTCGGCATAGAGGCCATCTTCAGCCATCAACGCGTCATGCGTGCCTTCCGCGACGATGCGGCCACGGTCCATCACCACGATGCGATCGGCCTTGAGTACGGTGGCCAGGCGGTGCGCGATGACCAGGGTGGTGCGGCCGGCCATGAGGTTCTGCAGGGCATGCTGCACGGCGCGTTCACTGTGTGCATCCAATGCACTCGTGGCTTCGTCCAGTAGCAGGATCGGTGCATCCTTGAGCAAGGCGCGGGCAATGACGACACGCTGCTGCTGGCCGCCGGACAGCCGTGCGCCGCGCTCGCCCAGCTGCTCGTTGTAACCATCGGGCAGGGCACGGAGAAATTCGTCCGCCTCGGCTGACCGGGCGGCGGCCTGGACCGCGTCGTCGCTGGCCTCCAGTCGCCCATAGCGGATGTTGTCGGTCGCACTGGTGGCGAAGATTGTTGGTGATTGCGGGACCAGGGCGATGGCATCACGCAATTGCGACGGATCGACCTGGGTTGCGTCAAGGCCGTCGATGCGGATGTGTCCCGTGCTCGGGTCGTGGAATCGCAGCAACAGGGTGAACACCGTGCTCTTACCAGCGCCTGACGGCCCGACCAGGGCGACGGTCTCACCGGGCCTGACGTGCAGGTCGAAGTGCTCCAGCGCGGGAGCGTCTGGTCGCATCGGATAGTGGAAGCTGACATCGTCAAAGACGATGTCGCCCTGTACCGGCACCTGCATCGGCTCCGGAGTGTCAGGAGCTGCGATCGCGGACTGCTGTTGCATCAGTTCGGAGATCCGGCCCATGCCACCGGAGGCACGTTGCAGCTCGTTCCAGACCTCGGCCAGCGAGCCGACCGAGCCACCACCCAGTAGTGCGTACAGTACGAACTGTCCCAGCGTGCCGGCACTCATGCGCCCTGCCACGACGTCGTGCGCACCCGACCACAACACCAGGGTGATTGCGCCAAAGATCAGGATGATCGCCAGCGCGGTGACCAGGGCCTGTGCACGGATGCGGCGACGTGCGGTATCCACGGCGATGGCCACTGCCTCGGTGAAGCGGTTGCGCTCGTAAGGTTCCCGCGCGTGCGCCTGCACCGTGCGTACGGCTCCCAGGGTTTCGGTGGCAAGCATGTTGGCATCGGCGACACGGTCCTGGCTGCTGCGCGACATCCTGCGTAGCCGGCGGCCGCCAGCAACGATGGGAAGTACCGCCATCGGGATGCCGAGCATGGCGTAGCTGGCCAGGTGCGGGCTGGTATAGAACAGCATCGCGATCGAGCCGGAAACGGTCACGACGCTGCGCAATGCCACCGACATGCTGGACCCGACCACGCTGCGCAGCAGTTCGGCATCCGCGGTCAGGCGCGAGACCAGTTCGCCGCTGCGGTTGCGATCGTAGAAACCGGCATCCAGTCCAAGCAGGTGTGCGTACAGCTTGCCGCGCATGTCTGCGACCACGCGTTCGCCCAGTAACGAGACAAAGTAGAAGCGCGCTGCGGTCGCCAGCGCCAATGCCAGTGCGACCAGGAACAGGAACTGGAACGTGCGGTCGATGTTGGCAGCGCTGGAAAATCCCTGGTCGATCATCCGTCGAAAGGCGACCGGCAAGCTGAGCGTCGCGGTGGACGAACACGCCAGGGCCAGCAGCCAGGCGCCGAGCAGGGCCTTGTGCATCCTGACGAAGGGCCACAGTGCGCCCAGTGTGCTGATCGATGGCTTGGGGGGAGGGGTTGGCTCCGATGTCTTGCCGGAAGTCGGTTCGGTCATCCCGGCATTATCCCGCCTCGTGCCGCCTGACGCGAGCACGGGCGGTTTTGCGGGTGCGGCTTCAGTCGCGCGCGCTTCCCGGTTGGCCTGATGGTTTTCGTCGCTGCATTGGACGTTTTGTCGGCTGTCCCGGCAGTTGCGTCGCAGGCTGCTTGCCGGCGACCTGCAAGACCAGCAAGCTGCTTCGGCCGGCCAGTCCCGGCCTGCCTTCCGGATCAAGGACCGCTGCTATGAAAACGCTCATTTTCCTGGTTGCCTGGAGCATCCTCTTCGTCCTGTGCTGGCCGCTTGCGTTGCTGGCCCTGGTGCTTTGGCCGATTGCCTGGTTGCTGACGCTGCCATTGCGTTTGGTGGGGTTGACGTTCGTGGCGTTGTTTGCGTTCCTGCAAGCGCTACTTTTCCTGCCAGCCCGGGTGCTTGGCTGGCGCCCGGAAAACGAACGGACCCGGCAGCAGGCAGCGGTTTGACGCCGGGCTTCATCCGGAACCCAATCCGGAACCCAATCCGCAAGCGTGCTGCGCCTGCCATCTCACTGTGGAATGCCTGATCGCGCCTTGCCGTTGACGCCATGCCGCCACCCCGCTCGCAAGAGCCAGACGACAGTCAAAACGACCGCAGGATCAAGAGCTCGCGGCTGAAGCCGCTCCTGCAGGGGTGGCTATGTGCTGGTCAGGGTGATGCGGCCGCGGGTGGCGTTGCGCAGGTGGGCGGCCAGTGCATCGACGCGGTCGGCCGGCAACGATAATCGCAAGCTGGCACCTTCGGTATTGAAGCTCTCGTCGAGCTTTTCCGCTTCAAACTCGGGCATGGCCGCATGCACGGTACCAATGTCATCGAACGGGGCCTGCAGTTGCACGACCTGCATGGCGATCAACGGCTGCCGCGTCGCGGTGCGCAGGCATTCTGCCGCCGTCCCCCCGTATGCACGGACCAGGCCTCCGGCGCCAAGTTTGACTCCGCCGTACCAGCGGGTGACGACGACCACGACGCGGTCGTAGCCCTGGCCGTCGATGGCGGCCAGGATCGGGCGTCCGGCGGTACCGGCGGGTTCGCCGTCGTCGCTGGACCGGTAATCATCACCGACGCGGTACGCCCAGCAGTTGTGGGTGGCATCGGGGTCGGCGATCCGGGCAAGCCGGGCCAGCGCGGCATCGGCACTGTCGACCGGGACGGCGCAGGCCAGGAAGCGGCTGTGCTTGACCTCCAGCACATACGACGCAGGTGCGGCCAAGGTGTCGCTGGTGGGCCTGTCATCTGTGCCGGTCATCGGCCGGAAGTGTCCTCATCCTGTGTCGGCCCATCCGCAGGAGGGCTGCCGGGCGTGGTGTCCTGCAAGGTGCGCAGGTCGATGGGCAACAGGTAGCCGGGATAGCGCAGGACGAACACGCGCAGGCTGTCCCGGGCCTCTTCCAGGCGACCTTGGGTTGCAAGCGTGCGGATGCGCTGCAGCCAGGCGTCTCGGACCAGTGGGCTGGCGACGTTTGCAGGCGATCCGGCTTCGTCCGACTTGTCGTTCTCGGTGGCGCTGCCTGCGGATACGCTTTCGAAGGCGCTGGGTTGCGGCTGTGGTGGTGCGTTGGCGCGTGCTGCTTGCTTGCGTGTGTCCGTGCTTGCCTTGGATGCAGCAGCGTCTTGCGCCGCAGCTTCGCTACGGGCTTCGGTCTGGCTGGCGGCGATCATCTCGGTGCTGGGTGCCGCCAGTGATCCGTTGCCGGTGGCAGGGGTACTTGTCTTGGACGCTTCGGTGATCGGATGTGCCTGATCTGTCGGCGAGGGTGCGTCCAACACGATGGGTGGCGCTGGGGCCGTGGCAATGGATTCCCTGGGCGGCGCACGGGGTGCTGGTGGCGCTGGAGGAGCTGGTGGCGGAGCCGGTGTGGACAGTGCGGATTGCGGTTCGGGATCGTGCTCCACGGCCGCTGATGACTGCTCCTGCTGACGCTCCCGCGTTTGTGCAGCCATGGCTGGCGCACCCGGTGCGCGATTGGCACCAGCGTCCTGGTCTGCAGTCATCGCAGCGTCTTCAGCCAAGGGGGTTTCGAGTGGCTTTGCCTCGGCCGCGCTTTTTTTGGCAGGCAGCGCGAGGGCGCTGGGCTGATACGGCGACACGACGCGCACGGCAGGTTCAGCGGCCTGTTTGGTTTCCACTGGCGCGCTGGCCAGCGCTGAATCGGCTTCGGAGCGATACGCCGGTGAGGCGTCGGGTAGCGGTCGCATCTGCCAGGCCAGGCCGATGGCCAGTACCAAGGACGCAGCAATACCCAGGCCAAGCGGCCAGCGCGGACGGCGTCCATGCCGGGCGGCGTTTCGGCCATCGGCGCCCTTGCCCCGTGTGCCGCGATGATGGCTTTCGCCGCTGGATGGATGACCCACCGCGGCGTGCGCGGCGGACAGGATCCTGGAATCCAGTGTCGACGAAGGCTCGCCATGCGGACCGCTCCGCGCAAGACGCTCGGCCAGTGCGCGCTCTTCTGCATCAAGCGGCTGTTTTGGCGATGTCGGGTTGTAGGGGCTCATGCGGGCTGTCTCGTGCGCAGTTTGTCCATGGCGTAACGCAGTCGCGATTTGACGGTTTCGCGACCGACACCAGTGATCTCGCCGATTTCCTCCAGGGTCAGGTCCTGCTCCAGGCGCAGCAGCAGGACTTCGCGTTGTTCGGGCGGCAATGCATCCAGTGCCAGCTGCAGCTGGCGGCGTTGCTCGAACTCGGACAGTGTGCGCTCGGGCGTGTCGTCGTCTGGTATGCGTTCCGTGCGTGCGTCTGCATCGATCGGAGCCGGTGGGCGGTGTTGCAATGCGCGCCAGTGATCGGCCAGGCGGTTGTGGGCGATGCGGTACAGCCATGTGCCGAAGGGGGCGTCGGGTTGCCAGCGTTCGCGGGCGGTGATCAGTCGCTGCCAGACGTCCTGGAACAACTCGTCGGCCAATGCCGTGTCGCGCAGCTGGCGCAACAGGAACCGGTACAGTCGATCGCGGTGGCGCCCATACAACTGCTCGAAGGCAGCCACGTCGCCCGCACCATAGGCCAGCATCAGCGCTTCGTCGCTGGGCTCTGCAGGGTGGTCGCCGACGATGTGGTCATCCATCACCGGCAGGGTAAGCGTTGCGAGGCGCTGCGACAAAGTGCGGGTGCAACGGGAATCCAGCGCGCCGCCACGCGCCGGGGAGAGTGGCACGCGGGCCGTGGCCGGGGTGTCAGACTCCAGTGCGCCGCCATGCGTCGTTGACGGTGGCACGCGGGCTTTGGCTGTGTTTTGGGGTTCCAACACGCTGCCGGGCGCCAGGCAGGCCCGCAAATGGGTTGTTGTGGCAGTCATGCCCGCGCCCTGGCCAATCCCGATACAGCCGGGATCCGGGGCTGCCGACCCCGGGAAACACGGCTAAAAACCTGCCACGGCCTGCCCCTGCGCTGAGGCAGCGCGCCGGATCGCTGCCCGCGGGCAAGTGTCTGGAGGGTCGACATGTGATGAAGAACGCCTTTCAGGGCAAAAAGGGGTTAGCCCGGGCACTGCGCCGGGGCTATCCTGTACGCATGACCAGGGGGAACATGACTGCCACTGCGGCGGGCGTGCCGGCGGGCGTTCCCGAAAGGCGGGGATCGTCGCTGGTTGGGCTGGCGCAAATACTGACCGACACGTTGCCAACGGGGTCGCACGTCGTGGTGTGCTGGCGAGACAACGCCGGCGGGGATGCCCACGTCGCTGCAGGACAGGCGCCCACCACGTTGATTGGCGAAGGCGTCGCCATCGCCGACGGTGCCCCGGCGAGCCTGCTGGACCGGGCACGGGCCTGCCTGGATGGTCAGCGCCGGGCTGGGGGCAGCCGCACGATCATCGAGGGCTGGGTCGAAGAAGGCAGCCGCGTCGCCTTGGCTGCACGGCTCGCTGAACCGCTGCCCGACGCGTCACGTGCCGCCTGGTTGGCGCTGGCACGCCGCACGGTGTCGGCCCACCTGGTGTCGGCGCATGCGCGGACCCGGATCGAGGCGTTGCAGAAATCCCAACGCCTGCAGCACGCCCTGTACGAGATCGCCGACCTGTCCGGTGCCAGCCTGGAGACGCAGGAGATGCTGCGCCGCATCCACGCCGTGGTCGGCGAGCTGATGTATGCGGAGAATTTCTACATCGTGCTCTACAACGAGGCCCACCAGAGCCTGCGCTTCCTGTATTTCGCGGACAGCTTCGACCCCTACGTGGCCGAACCCGATATCGAGATCCCGATCGCGGACATGCCGACCAGCCTGACCGTTGCGCTGTTGCGCCATGGCGAACCATTGCGTGGTCCTTCCGACGATGTGCGCAGGCAGGTCGATGTCGTGCGCGACCCGAGCCATGGCCCGGACAGTGCAGACTGGCTGGGAGTGCCGATGCATCGTGATGGCCAGGTCAGCGGCGCGATCGTGGTCCAGAGTTACGACCAGCCCGCCAGTTACAGCGACGAGGACCGTGTACTGCTGGAGTTCGTGGCACAGCACATCCAGACGGCCCTGGACCGCAAGCATGCCCGTGACCAGCTCGAAGAGCGCGTCTACGAGCGGACCCTGGAGTTGCAGCAGGCCAACCTCGTGCTGCAGGCCGAGATCGACGAGCGCCAGCGTGGCGAGCGCCTGCAGCGTGCGCTGTACAGGATCACCGACCTGTCCGTGACCGCCGGTAGCCTCGAACGTTTCTATGCCGATGTCCATGACGTGGTCGGGGAGTTGTTGTACGCACGCAATTTCTACATCGCATTGTTGTCCCAGGACGGCGACCAGATCGAGTTCCCGTACTCGGTCGACGAGCGCGACCCGACGCGCCATGCACGCAAGTTGGGCAGGGGTTTTACCGAATTCGTGATCAGGCAAGGCAAGGCGTTGCTGGCCGATCGCGCCATCGTCGCCGAACTCGAAGCCACGGGCCAGGTCCAGAACCAGGGCACCCCTGGTTACTGCTGGCTGGGTGTCCCGCTCATGCGCGACGACGACGTGGTGGGTGTCATCGCAGTGCAGAGCTACACCCCGGAGGTCGAGTTCAGCGAGCGCGACCAGGCGTTGCTGACGTTCGTCGCACACCACATCGGCAACGGTTTGGCACGCAAGCGTGCACAGGAGCACATCAAGGCCGCGCAGGCGCAGCTGGAATCCCGGGTCGACGCGCGTACCCGTGAACTGGGTGACGCCAACCGAGAGTTGCGGGCGCAGATCGGCGAGCGCGTCCGTGCCGAGCAGCGCCTGACCCACCAGGCGCGTCACGATGCGTTGACCGGGCTGCCCAATCGCCCGCAGCTGCTCGAACGCCTGGATGCAGCGATTGCCAGGGCCCGTGCAGGCACCGGGTCCGATGGGGCGTCGTTCGCGGTGCTGTTCCTGGACGTGGATCGCTTCAAGCTGATCAACGACAGCATCGGCCATGCCAGCGGAGACGAGATGTTGATCGAGATCGGCCGACGCCTGGCAGGCGTGCTGGGCGATACCGGTGTAGTGGCGCGTTTCGGTGGCGATGAGTTCGCGATCCTGGCCGAAGGCGTTGGCGATACAGCCGCATGCGACCAGCTGGCGGCGCGGATCCTGGACGCGGTGGGGCAACCCCTGTGGCTCGGGGGGCGCGAGTTGTTTCCCTCGGGCAGCATCGGTATCGCGCTGTGGCAGCCACGCTACCGGCTGGGCGACGAGATGCTGCGCGATGCCGATGCCGCGATGTATCGCGCAAAGGCCGGTGGGCGCAACCGCGGTGCGTTGTTCGACGAGGAAATGCGCGCTCAGGCGATCCGCCTGCTGGACCTGGAAGCCGATCTTCGCCGCGCCATCCTGCGGGACGAGTTCGAGCCGTTTTTCCAACCCATCGTCCGCATGCACGATGGGGTCGTCGTCGGTCACGAGGCTTTGCTGCGATGGAACCACGACGTGCACGGCATGCTGGTGCCGGAACAGTTCATCGGCGTCGGCGAAGACAGCGGACTCATCGAGCAGGTCGACTGGTTGATCTACCAACGCGTGATCTCGCGCTTGCAGGATCGTGACGAGGGCTATGTCTCGATCAACGTGTCGCCACGGCATTTCCACTCGGAGGATTTCGCAGAACGGCTGTTGGGCCTGATAGACGAGCACGCGGTCGACCCGGGGCGTTTGCGGATCGAGATCACCGAAGTCGCGTTGCTGGACGACGCGCCCCGCGCGTTGCGCATGCTCAACCAGCTGCGCAATCGAGGCGTGCTGATGTTGCTCGACGACTTTGGTACGGGGTTCTCGGCGCTGTCCTACCTGCACCGGTTTCCGATCCAGTCGCTCAAGATCGATCGCAGCTTCGTCTCCGGGTTGGATGGCGACAGCCATGCCGAAAGCCTGGCGCTGGTGCGTGCGATCCTGGCCCTGGCCGGTACCCTTGGGATCGAGACGATCGGCGAGGGCATCGAAACTGATTTGCAGCGCGACATCCTGATGCAGTTGGGTTGCAGGTATGGACAGGGGTATTTGTTCGGCAGGCCGGCGCCCAAGCCGCCCATCGACGTCGCGCCGACAAGCACTGCCGGACGCGACGTCGTGCAGGTCCGGGGTTAGTCAGGGACCCGTCCCGTGTCCGTTGGGCTTGTTGTCTGCGCGCCCGGGCCAGGTGAACCTGTCCGTAGCGTGCCGAGCTGCGCCTCGCCGCCACCGACCAGCACCTGCGCCGACTCGGCCAGTTTCACGAACTCCGTGCGTTGCGGCGACGGCGTGTCGACCTGCGCAGCCCGTGCATTGCTGACGATATCGCGCCATGTCCATTGGCCCAGGTGCGTGCCACCGCGCAGCCCATCGGCATAGGCCGCGACGACGGCGGCCAAGCGCAATGCCGTGCTGGGACGCGCGCGCAGTGAACTGCGCAGGATGGGTGCATCGATCAATCTGCTGTTGGCTTCGCCAGGACGCTTGTAACGCAGGCGCAGGTCGGCGAGCTCGCCAGGTTTGCTTGCGGATCGATTTACAGATCCATGTCCGGGTCTTGTCCCGGTCGCGACGCTGGCTGTGGCCTCGCGGCCGTAGCGCAATGCGGGCAATTGCTCGGCACCAGAACCCACCGGCGTGATCTCGTACAGGGCGGTGACTTCATGGCCGGCCCCGATGTCGCCGGCATCGACCTTGTCGTTGGCAAAGTCCTCGCGACGCAGCACGCGGTTTTCATAGCCGATCAGGCGGTACTCGGCGACCTGCGCCGGGTTGAACTCGATCTGGATCTTGACGTCCTTGGCAATCGTCAGCAGGGTCCCGCCCATCTGCTGCACCAGCACCTTGCGTGCCTCGGCGGCGCTATCGATATAGGCATGGTTGCCATCGCCAACGTCGGCGAGCTTCTCGGCCAGCGCATCATTGTAATTACCGCTGCCAAAGCCCAGCGTGGTGAGCGCGATGCCGGTTTTTCGCTGGTCGGCGACCAGCGTTTCAAGTGCGCCCTGGTCGGTGGTGCCGACGTTGAAGTCGCCGTCGGTGGCGAGCAGTACGCGATTGACGCCGCCCTTGACGAAGCCCTGTCTGGCCATCGCATAGGCCAGGCGGATGCCGTCGCCTCCGTTGGTGCTGCCGCCGGCCTGCAGTCGATCCAGCGCGGCCAGGATGTCGCCCATCCGGTCGCCAGCCGTCGGTGGCAATACCAGGCCGGCCGAGCCGGCATAGACCACGATCGAGACATGGTCCTGGGGACGTAGCTGCTTCACCAATGCACTGAACGCCTGCTTGAGCAACGGCAACTTGTCCGGCGAATTCATCGAACCCGAGGTGTCGATGAGGAACACCAGGTTGGCCGGCGGTAGCGACGCATTGGGCACGTCGTAGCCTTTGATGCCGACCATCAACAATTGATGCTTGCCGTTCCACGGCGCAGGTGCGAGCTCGGTGGTGACCCGGAACGGGACATCGAGCGACTTCGGTGCCGGATGGCCGTAGCTGAAGTAGTTGATCATTTCCTCTGCGCGCACCGCATCGGCCGGCGGGCGCACGCCCTGGTTGATCATGCGGCGGACGTTGGTGTAGCTGCCGGTGTCGACATCGATGGAGAAGGTCGATACCGGCTGCTCACTGGCACGGTGCACGGGGTTGTCGTCGTGCGCCGCGTATTTTTCGGTGTTGGCCGGTTGCGTGTAGTACCCGGGATTGCCGTAGCCGGAGGCATCGTAGCCAGGGCTCGCGGGTGCTGGTGCCACGTTGGACGCCATCGATTTCGCGGCAGCGCCGGATTGCTTGCGTTCGTCGCGGACGCTGCGGCTGGCAACCGGGGCGGGCGAGGTCAGGGAGCCGGCTTCGGATTCGGCGATTGCCTCCGCGGCAGCCGTCGGGCGCTGTGCCATTGCGAGCTGTGGCGTGGCGTGTATGTCGGACCGGATTGACGCCGGGGCAGGCGGAGTCGGGGGTGGCGACATCAGCTGCCGGGATGGGGCCGGTTGGTTGATGACCGTTGCGTCGGATGCTGGATGGCTGTCATCAACCTGGCTGTCCTCCATGCTTTGGCAGGCAGACAGCGCGATGGCGCAGAGCAGGGCAGCGGAAAGCGTGGTGCGTCGGATGGCAGGGCGTTGCATGGGGTCTCTCCCGTGGTGGACACGGGTAGGAACGCACCGTCTGCCGGAACGGGGTTACAGGGTTTTGTAGGAGCGGCTTCAGCCGCGAGCTCTCGATCTGGATTTGGATGGTGTAGGAGCGACGTAAGTCGCGATTGGCCACTGCAACATCTCGTCATTGCGACTTGCATCGCTCCTGCAGATGCAAAACCGACAAGAGCTCGCGGCTGAAGCCGCTCCTACAATTGCAATAGGCGGTCAGTCGCGGATGACCAGCAAGCGAGGCTCGGTCATGTCCGCGATCGCATAACGCAACCCCTCACGCCCAAGCCCAGAATCCTTGACACCGCCATAAGGCATGTTGTCCACCCGGAAGCTGGGGATATCGCCAACGATCACGCCGCCGACCTCCAGTACGTCCCAGGCACGCATGGCATGGTCCAGCCGGCCGGTGAACACGCCGGCCTGCAGGCCGAAGTCGCTGTCGTTGACGCGCTTGAGTGCGTCTTCGAAGTCGTCGAATGGCTCGATGCAGGCCACCGGGCCGAAAGCCTCCTTGCGGTACAGGTCGGCGTCGTGGGGCACGCCTTCCAGCAAGGCGGCCGGCAGCATGTTGCCGTCGCGCTTGCCACCGGCAAGCACTGTCGCGCCGCCTTGCTTTGCCGCCGCGATCCAGGATTCGACCCGCTTGGCCGCATCCTCGTCGATCATCGGGCCGATGAAGGTCTTCCTGTCCTTCGGGTCGCCCGCCACCAGCTTGCCCACCGCCGCCTTGAGTTTCTTGCGCAGGGTGTCGTGCACTGCGCCGTGCACGTAGATCCGCTGCACGCCGATGCAGCTCTGCCCGGACTGGTAATAGCCGCCCAGGATCAAGCGATCGACGACTTCATCCAGGTCGCGTCCCGGGTCCTGGTCGACGATGCAGGCGGCATTGCCGCCCAGCTCCAGGATGACCTTCTTCTTGCCGGCACGCGCCTTCAGGTCCCAGCCGATCAGGCCGCCGGTAAATGACAACAGCTTGATGCGGTCATCCTCGACCAGCAGCCCGGCGTCGTCGTTGGAGCAGGGCATGATCGAAAACGCGCCCTTGGGCAGGTTGGTCCCGGCCAGGACTTCGCCGATGATCAGCGCGCCGATCGGCGTCTTTGCAGCGGGTTTCAGCACGAACGGACAGCCGGCGGCGATCGCCGGCGCGACCTTGTGCGCGACCAGGTTGAGCGGAAAGTTGAACGGGGTGATGAACGCGCATGGGCCAAGCGGCACGCGCTTGACCATGCCGCGGTAGCCGCGGGTGCGCTCGGAGATCTGCAGCTCCACCACCTCGCCGTCGATCCGCGTCGCTTCAGCGGCAGCGATGCGGAAGGTATCGATCAGCCGGGAGACTTCACCGTGGGCATCCTTGATCGGCTTGCCGGCCTCGATGCACAAGGCCATCGCCAGGTCGTCGCTGCGTTTGCTGAACTGCTCGACGCAGTGTTGCAGTACGTCGCGACGCTGGTCGGGCGTGAACGCAGCCATCGCGCCCCGCGCCTCGTGCGCGGCAGCGATGGCCTTGCGCACTGCCGCGGTGTCGGCAAAGGCCACGCGCGTCGCGCGCTTGCCGGAATACTTGTCCAGCACCTCCAGGTCGGTATTGGCAGCGACCGGGGTATTTGCGAGGTAGTAGGGATAGGACTTGTCGAGCACGGCAGTTCTCCTTTGCCCACAGGCTCGCGCATGGGCGGTTAAGGCGAGGTCATCGTGCGTGCACCGTGTGGTGCTCTTCGTAGGAGCGGCTTCAGCCGCGAGCTGTTGCTTTGAGCAGAATCAAGAGCTCGCGGCTGAAGCCGCTCCTACGAAGATCGGTCAATCGCTACTGGGCTCCACCCGCAGCTTGAGTTGCCCATCCGAAAGCCGGGCTTCCAGCCGGTCTCCGGTCGCAGCATCGCCAACACTGCGCACGATACGTCCATCCGCGTGCTGCAGGATCGCGTAGCCCCGCGCAACAGTCGCCAGTGGGCTGATGGCCGAAAGCGACCGTGCCAATCCCCTCAGCCGCAGCGCGTCGCTGGCAAGTCTGCGCGCAATCGCCGCGCGTGGCCTCGGGGCGGCGGTGGCCAGTCGCTCGTGCAGGCGTGCCAACCGTCGCTGTGGATGCACGGCGCGCAACACGGCACCGGCATGGCGCAGGCGGGCGTGTTCGCCGGTGGTGCGGCGCAGCCAGGTGGCCTCGAGGCGATGCCTGGCCTGTTGCTGGCGTTGCCGCAGCAGTTGGAGTCGGGCTTGTGGCCGCAAGGCATGCAGCCGCAATGCGGCACGATCCGTGCGCTGTACCGACTGCTGGAGTTGTTGCCGTTGCAACTCACCCACGCGTGCGCCGAGCGTGCGCAGGCGGCGCAGCAGGTCGTCACGATGTGGCACCAGCAGCTCGGCCGCGGCAGAGGGCGTGGGCGCGCGCAGGTCGGCTGCGAAATCCGCCAGCGTGAAGTCGACTTCGTGGCCAACCGCCGACACCACCGGCACCGCCGAGGCGGCGATGGCGCGGGCCAGGGCCTCGTCGTTGAAAGCCCACAGGTCTTCCAGCGAGCCGCCGCCACGGGTCAGCAGCAAGGCGTCGTAGCGGCCGCTGGCCTGTGCGGCCTGCAGCATCGCGGTGATCCTTGCAGCAGCGGTCGCACCCTGGACCGGGACGGGCAGGATCTCGACATCCAGCAACGGGAACCGGCGCGCAAGCACGCTGAGTACGTCGCGCACGGCGGCGCCGGACGGTGAGGTGATCACGCCCAGTCGGTGCACATGGGCGGGCAGGGGGCGCTTGCGCTCGTCCGCAAACAGGCCTTCGGCTTCGAGTTTGGCCTTGAGCTGCTCGAAGGCACGCCGCAGCGCGCCTTCACCGGCCTCTTCCATGTGGTCGAGCACCAGCTGGTAATCACCGCGTGCTTCGTACAGCGTCAACCGTCCGCGCGCGAGCACGCGCAGGCCCTCGCGCGGCTGGAACTTCAGCCAGGTGCTCTTGGGCTTGAACATCGCGCAGCGCACCTGCGCGCGCGCATCCTTGAGGTTGAAATACAGATGCCCGGACGCAGGCCGGGCGACATTGCCCAGTTCACCCTCCACCCAGACCAGTGGGAAGGCGTCTTCCAGCAGGTTGCGCGCCAGCGTGTTGAGCTGGCTGGGGGTGAGGATTTCACCAGTCACCGCGTCGTTCATGGCGACAGGATACCCGTCACCGGGAGTGATGGGCGCAGGCTTTACAATGACGCCATGAGCGCAGTGCCTTCCCAGCCCCACGATCCAGCCACGTCCCACGACACCCAGCCTCACGACGCCACGCCTCATGACGCCACGCCTCATGACGCCGGCGCGGAGCACAAGCTGTCCGAATGGGCATTGGGCCCCTCGCCACGACGTACCACCGGCCAGGTCCGGATCGGCAATGTCCTGGTCGGCGGCGACGCGCCCATCGTCGTGCAGTCGATGACCAATACCGACACGGCCGATGTCGCATCGACGGTCAAGCAGGTGTCGGAACTGTGGCGTGCCGGTTCCGAGCTGGTCCGGGTGACGGTCAACAACCCGGAGTCCGCGGCCGCGGTGCCGCGCATCGCCGAGAAGTTGGCGATGATGGGCGTCGAGGTGCCGATCGTCGGCGACTTCCACTACAACGGCCACCAGCTGCTTGCGGACGAGCCCGCCTGTGCGCGCGCGCTGGCCAAGTACCGGATCAATCCCGGCAACGTCGGGTTCGGCAGGAAGCGCGATACGCAGTTCGCACAGATGATCGAATTGGCGATGGAGTACGACAAGCCGGTGCGTATCGGCGTCAACTGGGGTTCGCTGGACCAGTCGCTGGCAACGGCCTTGATGGACGAAAACGCACGGCGCGACACGCCGTGGGAAGCCGGCCGCGTATTGCGCGAGGCGCTGATCCGCTCGGCACTGGACTCGGCCGCACGCGCGGTCGAACTGGGATTGCCGCGTGAACGCATCCTGCTGTCGTGCAAGGTCAGCGGCGTGCAGGAACTGATCGCCGTCTACCGCGACCTGGCATCACGATCGGATTACGCATTGCACCTGGGCCTGACCGAAGCCGGTATCGGCAGCAAGGGCATCGTTGCGTCCAGTGCCGCGCTGGCTGTGTTGCTGCAGGAAGGCATCGGCGACACGATTCGGATTTCACTCACGCCGGAGCCCGGAGCGCCGCGTACGCAGGAAGTGGTGGTCGCGCAGGAGCTGTTGCAGACCATGGGGCTGCGCGCGTTCACGCCCATGGTGACGGCGTGTCCGGGTTGCGGTCGGACGACCTCGGAGTTCTTCCAGCAGCTGGCCAAGGACGTGCAGCAACACGTTCGCGCCCGCATGCCGGAATGGAAGATCACCCATCCCGGTGCCGAGAACCTCACCCTGGCGGTGATGGGCTGCGTGGTCAATGGTCCGGGCGAGTCGCGCCATGCCGACATCGGCATCTCGTTGCCGGGTACGGGGGAAACGCCGGCCGCGCCAGTCTTCGTCGATGGTGAAAAGACCGTCACGCTGCGCGGCGATAGCATTGCATCCGACTTCGTTGCGTTGATCGATGACTATGTCCAAAGCCGATACGGACCAGGCGGACGTTCCCACCAAGCCGGCTGAAGCAGCTGGCAACATCAGGCAGGAGGTGCGCTACGGCGCGGCCTTCCTTCGCGTGCACGGCTGGCGACTGGCGCTGGTGTTCATGGGTGTCCTGTTGCCACTCTGGGGCTTCGGGGCGCTGGTAGAAGACCTGCGCGAAGGCGAGGTCTTTCCCTTCGACCAGCCGGTATTGCTGTGGGTGCATTCGCTGGCCACCGCAGGCTACGACCAGTTGTTCATTGTGATGTCGGACTTGGGATACCTCTATGGCGTGGTCCCCGTCGACGCACTGCTGATCCTGGTGCTGGCGTTCAGGCGCAGGTTGCGCGAAGGCCTGTTCTCGGGCGTCGCCATCATCGGCTCGGCGCTGCTCAACGTGGCGGCGAAGCAGGCGTTCGCGCGCGCCCGGCCCAGCCTGTGGGATTCGATCAGGCCGGAGACCACGACCTACAGTTTCCCCAGCGGGCACGCCATGGGATCGATGACGCTGGCCGCGGTGGTGGTCCTGTTGTGCTGGCCGACCCGCTGGCGCTGGCTGGCGGTACTGGCGTCGGTCGCGTTCGTGCTGCTCGTGGGCATGTCGCGCATCTACCTGGGCGTGCACTATCCATCGGACATCCTCGCCGGTTGGACCGCTGCGCTGGTGTGGACGGTGGGCATGTACGGACTGGTCTTCCACCAGGACCGGGGACCCTGGAAGCACGCAGGACAGGCAACACCCCGCTGATCAGTTGCCGGGTCCGGCAGCCTCAAGCGCGGCTTGGGTCGCGGCACGGCGCGCGAGCACGGCTTCGCGATAGGCGATATAGCTGTTGGCGCCAAAGATGATGGCGGCGCCGGCAATGGTCCAACGCGTGAGCGATTCGTCGAACAGCAGCCAGCCCGCGACCGCCACGACCGGCAACTGCATGAAGCTGATCGGCGTCAGTGCCGAGACGTCGCCAATCTGCAGCGCACGCGTCCACAGCATGTGGCCGCCGGTCCCCAGTACGCCACAGGCAACGATCCACAGCCAGGTGATGCCTTGCGGCCACTCCCACACGGCAATGGCGGGCAACAGCGACATCGGCACCCAGAACAAGGTGGTCAGGATGACGATGCGGTCGGCCGGTTCGGTATGCGACAGCTGCTTGATCTGGATCGAGACCACGCCGCTGAGCACGGCAGCCAGGACCGGTACCAGAGACGCGGGGGTGAAGCCGGCGGTGCCTGGCCGCACGATCACCAGCACGCCGATGAAGCCCAGCACCACGGCCGTCCACCGGCGCGCGCGTACCTGCTCGTGGAGGAAAACCACCGCCGCGATGGTGACGAACAGCGGTGACGAGTAGGTCAGCGAAATGGCCTGCGCCAGTGGCAGGTGGCCCATCGCCCAGAAACTGGCGAACATCGACCCGATGCCCAACAGGCAACGCCAGAAATAGCGCGGCAGCTGGTTGGTGTGCAAAAACCCGCGGCCGTGCCTGAGCAGCAGCGGCAAGGCGACGAGCATGCCGAAGAAGTTGCGGAAGAACGCGATCTCGAACGTGTGCAGGCTGGCCGAGGCCAGCTTGATCATGACCGCCATCAAGGCAAACAACACCGTGCTGCCAAGCATCAGCAATGCGGCACGGGTGTGGGATTGGCTGATGGTCATGCGATGGATCTGGACAGGACGGGCCCTGGCCCGCCATCGAAACGATTTGGTGGGCCGGGGTACAGCCTCCTTGGATCGTTGGTCACCATTCGGCCCCGATGATCCGGGGTTCCGGCTCCAGCGCGACGCCAAACCGCTCGTCCACCGATACGGCGATGCGCCGCGCCAGGTCCAGCAGCTGCAGGCCGCTGGCCTGCCCGTGGTTGACCAGCACCAGTGCATGCGAATCCGATACACCGGCGTCGCCGTCGCGATGGCCCTTCCATCCGCACGCGTCGATCAGCCAGGCAGCGGACAGCTTGCGACGTGCGGTGGCGGCTTCGAGGCCATGCGCCGCGGCATCGGCAGGGAAGGGAGCCAGCGGGAAGACAGGCAAGTCGGGGTGCTCGCCCGCCAAGGCATCGGCTTGTTGCAGTGCCACGATGGGGTTCTTGAAAAAACTGCCGGCATTACCGAGCACGGCGGGGTCGGGCAATTTGCGGCGGCGGATGCGACAGACCGCTTCGGCGACCTGGGACGGGCGTGGCGTGTCGACCTGCATCGCGGCCAGCTCTTCACCCAGCCCGGTGTAGTCCAGCCGCATCGCCGGCGTGCGCGACAGCACGAACTCCACTGCGACCACCACATGACGATCCGGTGTGCGTTTGAACACGCTGTCGCGATAGGCGAATCCGCAGTCGGCGGCGGCGATCCGTCGCACCGTGCGTTCGACCCGGTCGAAGACCTCCACGCAGTGGACGCGTTCGCAGACTTCCACGCCATACGCACCGATGTTCTGGATCGGCGCGGCGCCGACGGTGCCTGGGATCAGCGCGAGGTTTTCCAGCCCGCACAGTCCATGGCCCAGCGTCCACAGCACGAGTGCGTGCCACTCGACACCGGCATCGGCGCGGACGATCGCGGTGTCGGCTGCCGTGGCGGCCCGATCGTCGTCGATGAGGGCGATCTTCTGCCCGCACAGTGACAGCACCACGCCTTGCGGGTTGCCTGCAAACAACAGATTGCTGCCGCCACCGAGCACCAGCACCGGACCGTCACGCAGCATGGCGTTGCCAAACAGTTCCGGCAGCACGGCGGCGTCGCCGACATCAACCAGCATCGGTGCACGGGCCGGCACGCCAAAGGTGTTGCGTGCGTCCAGCCGGGCGTGTTCGGTCAAGCGGTAAGGTTGCACCGCGCAGCTCAGTGGTTTGGCGGCATGTTGCCGCGGCTGGGCCCGAACTTGCGGCGACGCATGGCCTCCACGCATTCGCGCACCAGCGTGGGACCGTGATAGATGAGGCCGGTATAGATCTGGACCAGCAATGCGCCGGCTGCCGTCTTCTTGACCGCATCGGCACCACTGGCGATGCCGCCGACGCCAACCAGGGGGATCGCTTCGGGCAGCCGCGTGCGCAACTTGCGCAGCACTGCGGTGGACTTGTCCATCAGCGGTGGGCCGGACAGGCCGCCGCTCTCGTGCGCGTATTTATGCTCACGTACCGAGATCCGAGACACCGTGGTGTTGGTGGCGATCACGCCATCGACCTGGAGGTCGGTCAGGACGCGTGCGGCGGCTTCGATATCGTCGTCGGACAGGTCGGGCGCGACCTTGACCAGCATCGGCACGCGCTTGCCATGTTTTGCGCCCAGGGACTCCTGGGCCTCGCGCAACGTGCCGATCAGTTGCTGCAGGGCGCGCTCTTCCTGCAGCTCGCGCAGGCCTGCGGTGTTGGGTGAAGAGATATTGACGGTGATGTAGTCGGCCAGTGGGTAGACGCGTTCGAGGCAGTACAGGTAATCCTGCACCGCGGACTCGTTGGGCGTGTCCTTGTTCTTGCCGATGTTGATGCCTACCAGGCCCTGCTTGCGCTTGGCGCGGCCGACGTTGCGCACCAACGCGTCGACGCCGTCGTTGTTGAAGCCCATGCGGTTGATGATCGCCTCGTGCTGCGGTAGCCGGAACATCCGCGGCTTGGGGTTGCCTTGCTGCGGACGCGGCGTCACCGTGCCGACTTCGACGTAGCCAAACCCCAGTGCCAGCAGCGCATCGATGTGCGCGCCATTCTTGTCCAGGCCTGCGGCCAGGCCGACGGGATTGGGGAAGTCAAGGCCAAACGCCTTGGTTGGCAATGCATCCGGACGCATCGCCAGCAATGGATTCAGGCCACTGCGGTACGCGGCTTCAATCGCGGCCATCCCCAGCGCATGGGCGCGCTCTGGATCCAGGCCAAACAGGAAGGGGCGGGCGAGTCCGTACATTGGGGGCAGGGGGATATCCGCAGTGCGCGCAGTGTACAGGGAGACGTGCAGGGGTGATCGGCAGGCGCTGCGCGCGGCATCACGCCGCCGTCCTCATGCCGTCATCGCCAAGCCGTCATCCCGGATGCCGTCGTCCCGATGAAAGCCGGGACCCACTTTACTTTTCTGTTCTGCGCCAACAACGGGCACTGGGGCAACATCGGGAGCGATCCCGGCATACACCAGGATGACGCTCCATGTATTCCATCCGGGACCTGCGAGTGCGGGTCCCGGATGTGGTCGTCTCCCGGATGCGGGCTCCAGCCGTTACAGGTCGAACTTGATCCCCTGCGCCAGCGGCAGCGCATCGGAATAGTTGATCGTGGTGGTCTGGCGGCGCATGTAGGCCTTCCAGGCGTCCGATCCGGACTCGCGTCCACCGCCGGTTTCCTTCTCGCCACCAAACGCACCGCCGATCTCTGCACCGGACGTGCCGATATTGACGTTGGCGATGCCGCAATCCGAACCGCTGGCGGCCAGGAAGGCTTCGGCCTTGCGCAGGTCGGTGGTGAAGATCGCCGAGGACAGTCCCTGCGGCACGTCGTTCTGCATGGCCAATGCGTCGTCGAGGTCGGAATATTTCATCACGTACAGGATCGGCGCGAAGGTTTCGGTCTGCACGACGTCGGAGTCGTTGGACAGGCCACTGACCAGCGTCGGCAGCACGAAGTTGCCCTTGCGGTCGGTCAGCGCCTTGCCGCCACTCTCGATCTTGCCGCCGGCGGCCTTGGCCTTTTCGACCGCGTCCAGGTACGCCTCGACCGCGTCGTGGCTGTTGAGCGGGCCCATCAGGTTGGCCGGGTCGGTCGGGTCGCCGATCTTCTTTTCGACCTGGCCATAGGCGGTGACCAGCTTGGCCAGCACGTCGTCATGGATCGACTCGTGGATGAACACGCGACGGGTGCTGGTGCAGCGCTGGCCGGCGGTGCCGACGGCGCCAAACACGATCGCCGGGATCGCCAGCTTCAGGTCGGCGGTCTCGTCGACGATCATGGCGTTGTTGCCGCCCAGTTCAAGCAGGCTGCGGCCCATGCGGCGGGCGACGCGCTCGCCGACGTGGCGGCCGACCTTGGTGCTGCCGGTAAAGCTGATCAGGCCGATGCGCTTGTCGTCGACGAAGGTCTGCGCCAGCTCGGTGCCGGCGTCGTTGATCAGGAAGAAGATGTCCGGGAAGCCGCCCTTCTTCAGCGCCTCGTTGCAGATCTTGATCGAGGCGATCGCCGACAGCGGGGTCTTGGGCGACGGCTTCCAGATGCAGATGTCGCCGCAGGCTGCGGCCACCAGCGCGTTCCAGGCCCAGACCGCGACGGGGAAGTTGAAGGCCGAGATGATGCCGACCAGGCCGATCGGATGCCACTGCTCGTACATGCGGTGGCCGGGACGCTCGGAATGCATGGTCAGGCCGTAAAGCTGGCGCGACAGGCCGACGGCGAATTCGCCGATGTCGATCATCTCCTGCACTTCGCCGTCGCCCTCGGGCTTGGACTTGCCCATTTCCAGGGCAACCAGGCTACCCAGCGCGTCCTTGTGTTCGCGCAGCGCGTCGGCGCACAGGCGCACGGCTTCGCCACGGCGCGGAGCCGGGGTGGTGCGCCAGACCTTGAACGCCGCCTGGGCGCGCTCGACGATGGTGTCGTAATCGTCCTGGGAGGTGGCCTGGACCCGCGTCAGTACCGTGCCATCGGCCGGATTGACCGGCTCCAGCACGCCGGCATCCGACGTCTTGGACCATTCGCCATTGCCAAGGTAGGTACCGGATTCGTTGTCGCCCAGGCCGAGGGCTTTGAGTACGGGATGGGTCATCGTGGGGGCTCCTTTTAAGTGTCTGGTGTTCTGTTTTTCGTAGGAGCGGCTTCAGCCGCGAGCTCTTCAGCCGGCGGCGGCGGTACCAGGAGCTCGCGGCTGAAGCCGCTCCTACGTGGCCCCGGCGGCCGTGCCGCCAGGACTGGTGCCCCCGGCGCGATTCGAACGCACGACCTTCCCCTTAGGAGGGGGACGCTCTATCCAGCTGAGCTACGGGGGCATGAAGCCGGTCATTTTCGCATGAATGGCGGTGGCTTGCCGGACGTCAGACCTGGGTGGCCCTGTCTGGCGCATGAAGGATGTAGCCCGGGTAAGCGCAGCGCACCCGGGTCATGCAGGCCCGGTGGATCCGGATGCCTGCATTTGTCCGAGGCTATGGGACCGGCGGGTGCACTGCGCGTAGCCGGGCTTCCTTCATGCCTGACGCGCGTCTGCGAGGCCAAACCGGCTCAGGACGACATCGGGGGCTGCAGACCGGGCTGCGTGACTGGATCGACATCCCCGCGTGACTGCCGCACCACGATGCTGGTCGCCGTCAGGTCTGCGCTCACGTTGCCGACCGTGGCAAATACATCCGGGATCGTATCCACCGCCAGCATCAGTCCCAGCGGCGCCACCGGCAGGCCCATGGCCTGTGTCACCGGCAGGTTGGTGGCCAGGAAGGTCACCTGGCCGGGCAGGCCGACGGCGCTCAGGCTCATCACCACCGCCAGCGCAGTGCCGGCGGCAAGGTGCGCGGTGCTCAGCTCGATCCCCAGTGCCCAGGCGATGAAGGCCGCGGACACCACGTATTGGACTGGGCTGGTGATGCGGAACAGCGACACCGCCATCGGCAGCACCAGCGCAGCGACCTGGCGTGGATAGCCCAGGTGATCCTCGGCAGATTCCAGCATCGCCGGCAGCGTGGCCAGCGACGACTGGGTGCTGGCCGCGACCACCTGCACCGGCACCAGTCCCGACATGAACCGGCGCAGTTTCTCGCCGCCCCAAAGCCACCGCCACCGGCAGCAGCAGGACCGTGACCACCAGGTACAGGGCGATTTCCAGAAGGATGTAGATACCCAACGCACTGACCGTGCTCAAGCCGGCGCGCGCGCTGACCGACAGCACCAGTGCAAAGACGCCGACCGGCGCGACCCACAACACCCAGCGCACGACCACGATCATCGCGTCGCCGATCGCCTGGAAGAAGCCCACCACCAGCTCCCGCCGATCCGCATCGATGCGGGTCAGCGCAAAGCCGAAAAACAGCGCAAATACCACCAGCGGCAGCATGGCGCTTTGGGCAGCGGCATCAATCGCATTGCTGGGGATGATGGCCGTCAGCGCGTCCGCCCAGCCCGCAGGCCCGGTGCCCGGCTCGACCCCGGCAGCGCCGCGCAGGGCATCGGCCAGCGCCGGATCACGCGGCAGCAATGACAGCACCACGGGTGCCACCAATGCGGTCAACACCGCAGCCGCCGACAACAGCACGAGGAAGATGCCGATCGCCCGCCGCGCGGTGCGTCCTGAGCTGGCGGCATCACTGGCGGTGGTCACGCCGACCACGACCAGCGACAACACCAGCGGCACCACCGTCATCTGCAAGGCATTGAGCCAGAGCCGGCCAATGGGCTGCACGATGTCTGCCGCGCGTATGGCGGTGGCCGGGTCGAACCGTGCCAGCAACAGGCCGATGACGGCGCCAGCGACCAGGCCGGTGAGGACGCGCCAGGTGGCGTTCATGGGCTGGCCTTGTCGTTGGTTGGCGTGCTGGACGCCGTGGTGGTCGGCACCCCGGCCGGCAACTGCCAGGTCGCCTGCAGGCGTGCGTATTCGGCGTCAGGCAACAGCACGAAGATCGGGTGCATCGCCGGGTCCAGCCAGGCCAACGTCTGTTCCATCACCGGTTCGGGCATTGCAGTACAGCCAGCGGTGGGCGTGGTGGGCGATTTCCAGACGTGCGCAAAGATGCAGCTGCCAGCGGCGGGTGTTGCCTGGGTGTCGGCGTCTGCCCGATTGTGGTCGATGACGAAGCCAAGCTTGTAGCGCTGGTCGCCATCGGCGTGCAGGTCGCGGCGCATGGGCTCGGTGGAGCCGGCGACGGCATCCTCGCCAACGGTGTTGGCATCCACGATGCGGTTGTACAACGGTGACGCGCTGACATCGATGCAGTAATCAGTCGCGGTCATCGGCACATAGGGCAGGGCGGTCCGGGCGGTGTTGCCATACCCGAATGCTTCACCGATGGCGAACACGCCGGCCGGGCTGCGGCCATCACCTTCGACTTTCACCGGACCATCGCGTCGTGGCCCCTGCAGGCCGATGCCCCAGGCCGCGCCGCTGCGTCCGATGACGACGGTTTGCGGGTCGCCATCCTGCCGCCATGCGCCACCATCGGTGCGTGCATAGCGACGCAGGCTGCCATGGTCGCTGTTCCAATCGGCCACCGTCACCAGCACCAGTTGGCGTGAGGATTGCCAGGGCATGGAGGACGTGTCATCAACGCGGTGGTGCGCGCAGCCGGACAGTGCCATCAGTAGTAACGATCCCAGCAGCGTTGATGCCTTGAGTGACGACCCCGGCACGCGTGCGTATCGACGCCGGAGGGACGGTTTGCGGTTTTCGGCAGGCATCGATGGATCTCCGGGCGGGATGTTTACGCGCTGTCCGCGACGATACACGGTGCCGGCTCCATGCTGCCATCCAGACGCCATAGAGCCGTCATCCAGATGCCGTCATCCAGATGTTGTCAACGACATGCCGTCATCCATGGCCAAGCTCAGTGCAGTGCGCCTGGGCCATGCGCGCCGATACGCACGATGCTGGTGATGTGGTCGATGTAACGTTGGCCGTCGTCGAACACCAGCGGCGACAGCGGCGTCACCGCCACCGCGTTGAGGTGCAAGTCCTGCAGCCGACCATCGGCATCGATGATCCGGCCATTCTGGATGTCGTGGATCACCCAGGGCATGCCATCGACATGGCCGATCACCAGCATCACGTGGCCGGGGATGTAGACCAGGTCGCCGACTTGCAGCGTCGCGACCGCGGCTGATCGCTCGTGGTCGCCATCGGCGTCATCAAACGTAGTGTGCTGCAACCCGGGGCTCGCGGCCTGGGCACCGGTATTGCGCGGCAGGATCACGCCCATGCTGCGGTAGACCTCGGAGACAAACCCGCTACAGTCGCGTGCGTTGTAGTCGTGGCCCCAGCCATAGCGCTCGCCGAGAAACTTGAACGCCTGGCGGACGATGTTGGCGCGGGTCAGTGGCAGCGGTGCCGCCGCGCTGTCGGCAGTCCTGGGCAGCAGGGCAGGTTCAAAGTCCAGCGCGCCGTCCTTGTCGCGGACCGGGAGCTCAACCGCCCAGGAGGTGTAGGTGTTCTGGCCATCGACGGTGCCATCGGCCGTCGGTGATGCCAGCGGCAATCGCACGCCCATGTCGAGTTGCAGTTCTGACACTGCGGGGCGCCCTGGCAGGTACGTCGTGCGCGGCTTGGCGCCGGTGATGAGTCGGTACGGCGTCTTGCCTGCGTAATCCATGACTTGCCTGCGGCTGCCTTCGGCGACGTAGCGGGCCTGGATCCAGGCGGCGTAACGCGGGCTGAGGACGAACAACCATTGCCCATCGCGGCTGCGGTGCAGGATCGCCACGGGCGTGCCAGGGAACAGCGCGCTCTCCTGGAAACGGTCGATGTCGATATCGCCCGGACTTTTGAACACGCGCAGCATCGTCGGAAAGGTGCGCAGTGGTGCGCGCTGCACGACCATGCCAAAGCGCGTTGGTTGGGTTTGCGGGATCGCGTCCAGGTTGAGCGCTGCGTTCAGCTTGTCCAGCGTGGTACTGGTGATTGCAGTATCCGCTGCGTCATACAGCGGTGACGACGGCCGGTGCGAGCGCTGGGTGATCCAGTCGACGACACGGTTGCCAGGCAAGGTCGCTGGCAGTGCGCCCAGGTCGTGCATGGATGCGTCCATGTGCAGCAATCGCGCGTTTTGTGCAGCAATCGCATCGCGGTCCAGCAGGACGCTATCGGGCTTCTGCAGTTGATCTACCCAAAAACCGGGTGTCAGCTGCGCCGGCCCGATGCCAAGCGAGTCCTGCATCGTGACGGCGACTGGCGCGGCGGGACTGCTTTCGATCGCATGGGCTGGCGTAATGCCCAAGGCCAACGCCGTGGCCAGCAGGAGGGCGGCGAGCCAATGGCTGTCGATCGATCGTTGGGTCCGGGCGTCCATGCCGACAGGCTAGCAAGATCGGGACGGTGTCCCATCAGCGTCAGCCCGGATTCCTGCGTTTCAACGGATGGGTTGCAGGGCCTGCAGGTGTCCTTGTCCAAAGCGCTCCCAACGCGGCACCTGACGGCGGGCCCACGACGCGTGGTGTCCCATATTTACCAAAAAGGCAAAAAAGGGTATATTTGCCTTATTCCAACAGGAAGCAGAGCTAATGGCCCTGGCACTCAAGCTCGACGCAATCGAAGACCTGCCCCGCACGCCGGCATCCGACGTCAAGAAGCTCGGCTGGCGCGGCGTGATGAAGACCATCGCCCGCACCGGCAGCGTGGTGGTGACCAACCACAACCAGCCCGAGGCGGTGATCCTGTCGGTCCAGGACTACGACGCCGTCATGCGCGCGTTGCAGCAAGCCAGCGCCAACGACGACGCGCTGCTGGAGACATTGCGCCATCGTTTCGATGAGCGACTGGCCTCATTGCACGATGCCAATGCCGGGACCCGCCTGCGCAAGGTCATGCAGCGGCCCGCCAAGCTGCACGGCAAGGTCAAGGCAGGGGCCAGTCATTGACGGCTCGCCCCGTCCTCTATGTCCTGGCCGGGGTCAACGGTGCGGGCAAGAGTTCGGTCGGTGGTTACCTGCTTGAGCGCGCGGGACTGACCTGGTTCAACCCCGACACGTTTGCACGCGAGCTGCTTGCCAACTCCGGTTATGGGCAGTCCGAGGCCAATGCCGCCGCATGGCAAGAAGGCATGCGACGGCTGGATCAAGCCATTGCTGCAAAGACCAACTACGCCTTCGAAACCACCCTTGGCGGCAACACCGTGCCGGCCAGGATCAAGGCGGCGTCGCAGGACGCACGATGTGTTGATGTGGTTCTGCGGTTTGTCTTCGCCGCAGGTGCATTTGGCCCGCGTCAAGGCGCGGGTCGCGGTCGGCGGGCATGACATCCCCGAAGCCAGGATCCGCGAACGCTACCCCGCTGCACTGACCAACCTGATCGCGCTCATGCCCTGCCTGGCGCATTTGCAGGTGTACGACAACAGTGTCGAGGTTGGGGTCGGCGAAGCGATTCCGGATCCTGTGCTGGTTGCTGAGATGAGGGCAGGGAAGCTGGTCTGGCCGACCGATCTGGACTCACTTGGAAATACGCCGGATTGGGCGAAGCCGCTGTTGGAGGCGGCGTTGTCGATGGGTAGTTAGCAGGGCCGCTAGCGTAGCTGCCGTAGCCCGGGTAAGCGCAGCGCACCCGGGGCTGATCCGGGCGTCGAGAAAGAAGCCCCGGGTGCGCTGCGCTTACCCGGGCTACGTTGCTGACCCCTGTTTTCCAAGGGTTCGGGGATCGCCTCGCGCAGTTGCGCAAGTCTGCCGGTTACACCCAACAGCAGCTCGCCGACGAAATCGGCGCCAGCCGCCGCCAGGTCGCCTATTACGAAGGCGAGTCCGAACACCCGCCGGCCAGCCTGCTGTTCGCCCTGGCCCGCGCCTTGAACGTCACCACCGATCAACTGCTCGGCATGAAGACCGGCCGCGGCAAGGCCGCGACGCCGGCCGTGAGCACACGCCTGGAACGCCGGCACAAGCGGATCGAACGCATGCCGCCAAAACCCAAACAACAACTGCTCGGTTTGATCGACACGTTCTTGGCCGCAAGCGAGCAAGCCAAGTCGTAAGCAGAACGCTAACGACAAAAACGACAAGGCCCGCAGACGCGGGCCATGTGCGTTGTGGGCGGTCAGGAAAGTCGACTCTGACCCCAGTTTTCGATTAATTACCTCCGTCCCCTTTATCAGGTGTCCGAATTACCCGGGGCACTCCAGGTCCACTTACCAATTTAGTTTGGTGTCAGTCATCGCCCTTCAGCAGTCCTTTGAGATTGGCGAAGGGGTTGCTGGTCGCGGTGGCAGGAGGATCTTCCGCGGCATTCGCGCTGACTCCGGTATGGTCGGTATGGCGCGAATGCTCGTTGTCGTGGCAGTACACGCACAACAACTCCCAGTTACTGCCATCGGCGGGGTTGTAGTCGTGGTCGTGGTTACGGTGGTGGACCGTCAACTCCTGCAGGTTTGCACGGGTGAATTCGCGAGCGCAGCGGCCGCAGATCCATGGATACATCTTCAAGGCACGCTCGCGATATCCCTTGTCGCGCTGGTCGGCATTGCGCCGTGCCTCGGCTACGATGCGGTCGAGTCGGGTATTGTCTGGCGGCGCGCGGTTCGTGGGCATCGAGGCGTGCAATCCAGGAGCAAGGCCTGAGCATGGTCCCAGCTTTGGAGGCAATCAAGCTGGCGTAGCCCGGGTAAGTCCAATGGCCGCACTCGGGTCTAACCTCTACGACGGGAAACCCGGGGTGCACTGCGCTTACCCCGGCTACATGTCCAGCGGCTAATGCGGCTTCGATGACACAACCAACAGACAACAAAAAACCCCGACCAGCGGGGTTTGATGCAACTTGCGTCGTGGCAGTGACCGGCCACGACCCGAATTGGTGGAGCGGAGGGGGATCGAACCCCTGACCTTCGCGATGCGAACGCGACCTAGCTCCAGATTGAGCGATTGCCCAACGAGAGCGCTAAATCCTGACCCTTCAGGATCAAGTATTTACGGCTGTTTGCGGATGATCCGCACCCAAACATTGGTTCCGGTGGCGTCCTTTAATGCACTTAAGGAAACCACTGGAAGCTCTGATGCGCGCACCTCTCACCAAGCACCTCGTCACTCATGCCCAGCCCCGGGATCGACCATACGAACTACGGGATACGCGAGTCAGAGGGCTGATCTTGCGGGTGCAGCCCTCGGGCTACAAAGCCTGGATCATCGAGTGGACCCGTGGCAAGCGGCGGACACTGGGACCCTTTGGGCACCTCACGCTCGATCAAGCGCGCGCACACGCCCAGCAGACCGCTGCCGAGTACATCCAGCGGGGCTTGCCCAGCATTGCCCAGACTCGCCCCAACAGCGCGACGCTGGGTGCGTACCTGACTGACACGTATGGCCCTTGGGCCGAGGTAGAGCTCCGGCGTGGGGCTATGTACGTGGATCGCATCCGGGTGCTGTTCGCTGGGCTGTTGAAGACCCCCCTGGCCGAGATTGATGCTGCGATGATCGATGTTTGGTGGCAAAAGCGGCTGACCACAGCGACTGCCAAGACTGGCAAGCCGCCAAGTAAGGCAACAGCGTCCCGGGATCTGTCCTGCCTGCGCTCGGCTTTGAGTAAGGCGATTGAGTGGGGCTTGCTCAAAGAGAACCCGCTGTTTGGGCTGCGAAACAAGACAGTGCAGTCCCGGAAGGTCGTGCGTTACCTGTCAGAGGACGAGGAAGTCAGGCTTCGTAAAGCGCTGAGGCGTCGGGACGATGAAATCATCGCAGCTCGGGAGTCAGGCAATCGTTGGCGGGCACAGAGGGATCAGTCGCTATATCCGACTCTAGCTGCTGGAAGCTACGGCGATCATGTGACTCCGGTAGTCCTGCTAGCCATGAACACGGGCCTGCGCCGGGGCGAGCTCTTGTCCCTGCAATGGGCGGATGTCGATCTTGAAGCAAGTATGCTGACTATCCGGGCTGAGGCCGCTAAGAACGGGCGCCAGCGACACATGCCGTTGAACAACGAATCACTGGCTGTGCTGCTGCAGTGGCACAAGCAGGCGAGCAGGGCAGGGCGAGTCTTTGAGGTGAAGGACATCAAGACTGCTTGGGCGGGCGTGCTGGCGACTGCGAATATCACAGCATTCCGCTTCCATGATCTACGCCATCATTTCGCAAGTAAGTTGGTGCGCGTCGGTGTGGACCTGAACACTGTCCGGGAGTTACTGGGCCATGCTGATATTAAGATGACGCTGCGTTACGCGCATCTAGCTCCAGAGGGACTAGCAGCAGCAGTGGCAAAATTAGCTGCATGATCGACACCCCGACCAAGATACCGCGCAAGCGCAAGCGCGGGCCGGCGCCGAAGTTGCAACAGCAGCTTGAACAGTTGAGTCATTTGCCGAAGACGCAACAACGCCTGGTCAGTCAGCTCATCGATACCGTGTTGCAACAGCACGGCGGCTAAGCGCGATCATCAACCCCATCAACGACAAGGCCCGCGAATGCGGGCCTTGTGCATTACGGGTGCGGATTAATTGCTCCGCTTGCTTTAGAGAAATTTGTAGCTTCTGACTTGTTTGAATTCGGCTATCAACGATCCATCGGCCTGCTTAGAGATATGGACTTCAACGTCCATCTCAACTCTCACAGGGCAAACAGTCGACCCCTTGCAGCGCTGATCTTCGTCCTTGAAAAATGCAGCAACACTCTCGTCACCATGCGTCCTGATGGGGTGAGCAACGTCAACTGTCTTTTTTGAATCACAAGATTCATCGGAGAGATATGAGTAATACAAGTGGTCAGACTTGTATGTCGCATGAAGCCTGATCACGTCTCCCACGAAGCTGTCTGGCGTTTTTCGCACATCGCAAATTTTGGTGTAAGACGACGAAGCCGATGACAGCTCTTGAGGTTTTTCGGGCAATGATTTGCAACTCGCAGTTGAAAACGAAAAGCCGAAAACGAGTGCCGCGAAAAGAATCATCCTAAGGGCTTTCATTATTTGTTCTCTTGTTGATCTAGCCAGCTTTGGACCGAGTCTTGAACTGCATCATCATATTGTTCCTGGGTCCAATTTAGGCCAAACCCTTTATCTACGGCACGAGACGTGTCGTATGCATTCCTCTCCGTCTCTCTGACGGCAGGCTCGGTCTTTTTAACGCCTCCCGTTCTGACGTCTATGTCATGCCGTGCTTCGTGCGCAATGGCCTGCGCGCCTACATGAGTAGCTGTGCTACCAAATGCATCTAACTTGGCGGTATCAATAGTGGTTGTACCTTTCTGGTCCGTGTGTGCTGATGGACGACCGTCGATCGTCCCAGACACATAATTGGGACCACCTTTCCCCTTTACGCCTATTTCTTTTAGCGCCCTTTGTACGAGCCTGAACTCGCTCCTTGTGCTAGGGGAAGAGCGAAGGCTTTCACGTGACTGCTTGAGCGCGTCCACGTAGCCATCAACCTTTGCACAAAATTCTTTACCGCCACCACAGGTGTACCGACCGTCCGGATCTGTGAACCGATACGGGTTGTTGTTCGCGTACCAGTAACGGTTGAAATTCGATCCGTTCTTCGGATTCGCAGTAACGGGATCCACTGACAAGAACCGCCCGATCCCCGGATCGTAATAGCGCTGCTGCATATAACTCAACCCCGTCGCAGCATCGCTCACATGCCCAGTGTAGCCCGGGCCGTCTTCCAGCGGCCTATTCAGCACCTTGCCGTATGGCTCGTATTCGGTGCGCTCTATGACGTTTCCGCTGGCGTCGGTGGTCGCCACCGGGCTGCCCAGGGCGTCCGTGTGGTAGTAGACCACCGTCTCAGTTGCTTGGCTGGTCGTAGCTGCACACAGCCAAAGCCCCAACAGCACAAGTCCCTGGATCAGAACGCTTCGCATTCGTCTTGGTCGTCATCCTTGCGCTCCTCACAGGCTCAGGGGGCCGCGCCAGGCGGAACAGCCGGCGGTATTACAGGCACGGACCCAATAGTCTGTGCGGGCGCCCCTGCCGGTGTAGTAATAGCTTGTTAACGTGCCGCTATAGACGACGCTAGCTGTTCGCACCATTGATGGATTCCTTCATCTCGTAGTAAGTCTGTATCACTACGTCACGCTCCAGTTGGACCTGATAATTGGTCAGACTGGTGGACGCGAAACTACTAGTCGAACTCTGTAGACCCAGTCAAACTTGCGGGCATCTCCGGCGGCTCCATGCACCACCGTAGCTTTGGTCGTACTCCATCCCGCACAGCCGGCGCTGTTGCAACCTTGTGACCCGATAGCTGTAGGTTCGCAGGCGTGCTGGCTTGTTGAACCCCAACTTCGGCTCGATCCCGTGGCGACCGTTGACCCAGCGCCCCAGTGTTGATCTTGCGCTGCAGGGTGTAGCTGGTCGCCTTGCTCACTACCGTCCAAGCTGACCGTGTAATAGCCGGTGTAGTCGTTTGCAGGCGTGGTGATCGTCGCCACCGCGGTAGGTGGGGTTAGCACCGCAATCGTGTCGTTCGCACTGTAGCCACTGCATCCGGCGACGTTGCACGCGCGCACCCGATAGCTGTAGCTGCCATCGGTCTTGCCACTGAGCGCTTTGCTGGTGCGCCGCACTTGCTCTGGATCTGCGTCCAGCTGCCACTACCTACCTTCTCGTCCAGCTCGGTAGCTGGTGGCTGTGCCGGCACTGGTCCAGCTGACCGTATAACTGCCGGTGCTACTGTCTGGACGGGCACTGTCAGCGTCGGAGCACTCGGCAGGCGGCAAGGTCACCGTGATCGTGTCGGTGGCCGACCACGGCAGTGCAGCCACCATCGTTGCAGGCCTGGACCCGATAGCTGTAGCTCCCCGCGGCCTTGCCGCTGTAGCCCTGACTAAGGTTGGCCCCGCTGTAGCTGGGGCTCCAACTGCCCCCCGTTGTACGCTTTGCTGCAGCAGGTAGCTGGTCGCACGTGGCCGATGCCGTCCAGCTGACCGTGTAGCTGCCGGTATAGTTTGTTGCAGGCACGGTGACCGTTGGCACCTGGGTCGGCGGCAGGGTCACTACGATGCTGCCTTCATTGCCCCAAGCGCCACATCCGCTGGCATTACAGCCCCGGGCACGGTAGAGGTACGTCCCGTTGGCGTTGCCGGTGATGTTGCGGCTAGTCGCGCTGCTACTCTGGATCGTGGTCCAGGTGCCGTCGTCATACTCTTGTAGATCGTAGCTGTCCGCGGTCGGGGCGGTGGTCCAGGTCACAGCATAGTTGCCCGTGTTACTGGTCGCGGGCACGGTCACCACGGGGGTGCCCGCGGGCGGAAGCAGGACCTGCACAGTCGTGACCGCGGAGTAGTCCGTGCAGCCGCCGTCATTGCAGGCTTTTACCCGGTAGTCGTAGATGGCCACCGCTTGGCCTGCATAGGCCTTGCTGAGACTGCTGCCGGTATAGGCAATCGTCCATGTCGTCGCCATTGGTCCGCTCCTCCAATGTGTAGTTGGTGGCCGTGGCGGAGGCCGTCCAGGTCACGTCATAGCTACCCGTGCTGGTCGAAGGCGCAGTGATGCCCGGCACCTGCGTGGGTGGCAAGGTGACCAGGACGGTGCCATCGTTACTCCACGAACTGCAGCCAGCGGCACTACAAGCGCGTGCCTGATAGTGATAACTGCCATTGGGCTTGCCAGAGACGGCGCGGCTTGTAGTCAGGCCGCTTTGTATCGTCGTCCAGGTATTTGGGCTGCCGCTCTCGCTCTCGCGCAAGTCATAGCTCGTCGCGCTGCCCGCAGCCGTCCAGCTCACCGTGTAGTTGCCGGTGTTGCTCGTTGCAGGCACGCTCAGGCCCACCCCGGTCGGGGCCACCGGATCGGAAACGCCAGCTACCAGGCTGCCGTTGAGCGTGACGTAATTGGTTTCCTTGCCCTGTACGCTCGTCACGCTGGTAGCGCAACACACCGTCCTGGCCGTAATACGAATAGATCGTGCCCATGCGGGCGCACCCGAGTCGGCGATGCGCTGCCACGCGACGGCCATTGGCGTCATAACGGTAGCGACTCCTTGCCCGGCAGCCTCGCGCAGACGATTGCCCTTGTCAAACAGGTAGACCTGGCCATTCTGGTTGAGCAGGTTGCCTTGGGCGTCATAGCCCAGGCCGATCACGGACGTGCCACATGCAGCCTATGGTCTTGACATTGACGAGTTGCCAGTTCAAGTCGTAGCAATAATAGTGATCGCGACCCGGGGCTTTGACGTGCGTCAGGTTGTCCAGCACGTCATAGCTATAAGCTCGTGCCACCGGCGAAACATTGGTGAAGTCGCCGTGATCAGGCGATCGACGTTGTCGTAGGTCATCGTGCGATTGCCGCGGCCCGGTGCTCCGACTCGGCCATCACTGATTGCCAGTACATTGCCGTTCTGGTCGTAGTCATAGCTGTCGTTGAGCACGCCACCGCTGTCGATACTCTGCTCAGGCAACTGGCGCATCGTTTTGGGTCATCGTATGCACGATGCCGTTGCCGTAGGTGAAGCCACTCATCCCGCCATTGGGGTAATAGCTTCACGCCCGTGGCATAGCTGCCCGCCTGGGTGGGTTGGCCCAAGGCATTGGGGGCGTAATTGACCGTGCGATTGTCAGGATAGGTGATCGAGGCCTGGCGCGCGTTGCGGTTATAGGCATAACCCAAGCTCCAAGGCTCCAACATCGGGCTGGATTTGGGTTTCTCCTGTGAGCAACCGACGGTGGTTATAGCTATACGTGTTGGTGACGGTGGTGTTGCCGTCGTCATTGAGGGTGTCGACCTGCTCTGGCAGGCTGTCCTTGGTATAGCTCCAGCTCTGGGAGCCGTTGATATCCGGGAACATCGAGCGTTTGCAAGCGATTGCGGGCGTCATAGGTGCGCGTCGACCCGGTCTAGGGTCGGCACGCTCTCCGATCATCGCAATTGTGTCGTTCAGGCCGTTCTGGGCCGATGCGCTCCAGTCCACGTTCCCGGCCGCGTCGTAATGCATGACGCTCGTGCCGGTTTCCGGCTCGATCCGCTTGCACAGTTCCTGGGTACGGGTAGTAAACGAACTTGCGAGCTTCAGAAATGGGGCTGTTGTTGGCGTCATGGCGCGTGACTGCTGTCGCTTTGCCGAAGACATCGCGAGTGATGTCTGTGTACATCCCCTCGGGAAGCGTGATTTACAATGGCTGGTCGGTAGTGGGCTGGTCCAAGGCGTGATAGCTGGTCGTGGTCTGGGATCCCGCGTGGGTTGGTAACGTTGGTCTTAAACGCATCGGTTTGATAAAGCGTGTTGGTCTTCAAGTTGCCTGGGGCCTCCTCCCAATTTTGCGCAACCTCAGTGACCCGACCCAGGGCGTCATAGGAAGTGCTGGTGCCGGTGTAAGCGCCCGCAAAGGTTCCCACGCTCGCTATCGGGGTAGGACTGGAAGACGGTCCGTCCAAAGGCGTCGTAGCGTGTAACCGTGGCCTGCTTAGCGCATTGTTGTCGTAGGCTTCGGTGACTACCGGACGCCAGAGGCGTCGAAGTAGGTGATCTTTTTGCTCAGGCCAGTGGTCTCGGTCAAGCGCCAGTGGCCGCTGCCCAATCCATGCTCGGTCCCGCCGACGGAGCACGAAAGTCCGCATCAGCTGGTTCCAACCAGACGTGTTGCAGGTGTGGACTTGTGTTTCCGACGGGTAGATCAGTCGGTCACGAGCCGCCCCATCTCGTCATAGTCGTAGCAGGTCCGATATGCAAATGGATCCTCGGTCCAGTCAATCTGGCCCAGGTCATTGACCTTGCGCGGAAAGCGTGGCGCCGGTCGAAGCTTCGGGCGTAGCCGGGAACTGGATCAATTGCGGGATGCCGCGCTTCCAGGAGGAAAGCGTCGTGCATGTTGCCCTTGCCGTCCGTAACCGTATGGAGCGTCCCGTCACGTGTTATAAGTCAAGGTCTGCTTCACCTTCCCGAACGAACTGATCTGTGTCGGCAGTGCAAGGTTCGCATCATAAGTCGTTTGGGATACGACTGTTCCGTTGGCACCACATCCGCCCGGCAGAGGCGCAAGTGGAGCGACGCATTTAACAACAGCCGTCTGACCTAGAACCCACTCTGGAAGATTGTCCACGTGTGAGGTTGCAGTGGAACGCGAGTGTCCAAGTGTGCTGTAAGCCTTTGGACCGTCGCCGGGCGGGCAAATGTATCGAATCCATGTCACTTCGCGTAGTAAATATCATGCCCTGCTGCGAGATCTGAGTGCGGTCAATCGGGGTCCATGTCTCGAGTTGGGCGATGTTGACTCTGTTCCACAAAAGCGACTCACCGACATGGTCGGGGTATGGTCCATCGTTAGCGTCGGCATATCGATACGTCGTAGTGCGCAGCGGCCCTCCTCCGGATCCCTGAAAGAGCTCGACTTTGGTCTTTTTTCCCTCGTCCGCCGCCCAGGTATAGCCGCTGCCGCTGGAAAGTGGTTTTCCAGCGCGCGTGCTAAAGGTATGGCGCGTAAGATTTCCATTGGGATCTATAATATCGACGTACGCTGTATCCAAGCAGCTGTTATTACTTGCGCATGGATCTTTCCCGGTGCTACCGACGGCATCGGGATAACTGTAGTGCCATATTTGCGCAGGCATCCCGGGGCCGCTGATCGTGCGCTTGGTCAAGGAATAAGTTCCGAATAGAGGGAAAATATCCTCATGATCTTCTGCAAAAGGCTCGGGGTCTGTATCAGGCTTCAGCACACAGCCGCTTGGCACATAACTGCGACCATGCCACCGCCGCTGCCGCTCAAAGGTTCCTACCACTCCACTGGGAGCTGTCACGGTGCCAAGATATGGCGTCGAAGCAGTATTCTCCAATTGCCGTATATGGCAGCTCTCGCCATTGGACATGTCTCCAGGAAGAGGGGCACCAAAATAGCCCACAGCACCACCGAACACCCATTTTGAAACGTTGGTCTGGCAGAGTAACCTGGCTCAGCCATGGGTGTTCGCCTGTAGGGCACGGGTAGGTGTATTGCCAAGTGCGCTGGTGTGCAGAACCCTCTTGCTGCGTGATTGAGTCGATAAGTGGTGCATCTGAACGCCAATCGATGGTGACAGAGCGACCATCGCTAGCCGTAATCGACGTCAACTGGTCGCCTGTGTAGTGGTACTCCACATAGTTTCCGAAGCGATCTTCGACCTTGGTGGCATACATCGTTGCGAACTGCCGACGCACAAGCTCCCGGCCGCTCACGGGGTCGTAAACGTCCACGTTTTCGGCGCGTTTAGCACGCAGGTAATTCATCCAATATTTCGTGCCGTTGGGCGAAACGACAAGGAATGCTTCACCTACAGCAATGGTGGCACCTGGGATGTCTGCATTTGCCGTTTCAGGCAGGCAACCGATTTGCCAGTTATCCAAGGTCACAGCCGTAAAGACGATGGATTGGCCTTCAATGACCACGGTGGGCTTGGCGTTGTACTTCGTCGTGTCGCGCTTGAGCAGCGGATGCCGATCCCCGTCTTCGGTAACGAGGTCCATCCCGTGCCACTGGTCCGTATACCCAAGTGAAGGAGGTGCGAATTGCGTGCAGCGCGCATACCCGTTTTCGCTGGCGCCCCACCGATAGTCTGTGCGTCCTATCCGGAGCAGCGTCTCGATTCGAGGTATGGACAAATCCCAAGAGCCAAAGGCCGGGGGATCCAGGCTTCTATCCTCTTGTGACGTACTTGTGGTGCGCGCCAGAACAATCGTCGGACCAGTTCCATCGTAGGACAGGTCCACTTGGTTGAAGCTCAATTCGCCGGTATAGAGATTGATGCGCTCGCCAAAGGGTGTGTCACCGCCAGGGCTGATTGTCTGGGCTGACTTTAAGGCGCTTGTTGTATTCCTGTTCCGGTGTGACATCCGCACGCACTGCATGGCTGAAAATCACCGTGCACAACGCGGCAGCAGCGATCCCTGCCCGAGAAAACTTCATATTGCTGTATCCCCTGATAGTTACTTCAGGCGCGCCTTGCGCGCGCCTTCCCCGACTTGAAAAATACCAGAGCAGCTACTTGCCAAGGGACGCCATGGCGTCAGAATCGCTAGCAGTCGATAACCATTCGGGCCTTTGAATCAATCATTTAGCCAAGCCCAGTCACCAGAATTGGCGGATTGCAGTGAATATTGCTCACCTGGCGAACATCGCTTACATTCGTGCAGAGTGAGCCTTCCCTCTGACAAGCCCTCTGACAAGGATGTTCGATGACACCTTCCCAACGTATCCGTCTAGCCCGTCGTCATGCCGGGCTTTCCCAGCGCGCGCTTGCCGGCGGGGTCGGCGTCCAGCGCAGTGCCGTCAGTCATTGGGAGTCCGGGAAGCAGCCGACCGCTGCAAACCTGGGGCAGGTGGCCTTGATTACGCAGGTGCATTACGAGTGGTTGGCCACTGGACGTGGCGCCATGACGCTCAGCGAGCAGGTCCGGATTGACTCGATTCCGGCGTCGCACGGCTTGCTTGTCGAGGACCCACAAGAGGTGCGCTTGTTGGAATCGATCCGGGCGATGGCTCCAGCTGCGCGGGTGGCCATGACTGAACTGGCTGATCAACTGGCCGCGCGGCGTGTGCGGCGAGGGCGTTCAAGCGAGGGTTAGGTGACGCATTGGCTGGATGGCGATCTATAAGGCTTGCCCGGGGCGTCTTCCACTTCGGCGGCAGGGATATGGGCGTTCGGGTTCGGTTCTAGGACTTCGACTTCCCGGGTAATTTCTGGCGGGTGTTTTCGCTGGCGAGGGACGCGGTGGTGGTGTGCGCTTTCAACTTACACAACGCGCGTCGAGTGTGGTGGGGTTGTGGAAAATCCGGTTGTTGTTGCGCGGTGTAAGGATTGAAACCGCTTTTCGACATGAGGTCTCGGTGAGGGTTCCATGACTTAAACCCACGGTGGTCATAGTCGTGCATGCAATCGAAATGCATGCTGCATCGTCCTTTGAAAAATTGATGCAAACAATTACCCGTCTCTGAAGACCAGAATCGAAATAGTGTTTTGGGTCTCTATAATCCAAATGCATGGGCACCCAGTCTGTGTCGGCATCTCGTTGGAGGGGCCGTAACGCAGACAAGGAGAGATCATGACAGATATGTCAGACCACGAAAGCTGGATGTACGAACTGGCTGGAGCCAAACCTCAATTCCGGGCGCCAGCCCGGGCCTATTCACTCTGGGGTAGTCAGGGATCCGACAATGACGAACAGTCGGGCCTTGATGAACCGATGGAGGAAGTCCGAGCGGAGGAGTCAGACAAGTCCGTACCAATGACGCCCTCTACGAGATCGGCTGGATCTGATTCGTCTGAGCGTGACGAGGAGGAAGAAGGCGACCGGGAAGAGGCATGGATCACGGAAGCGCTAGACACACCCGTTCCGGAGTGGCGCTGGACGAAGGAGGCATTTCAAGCCCGCCGCAGGATTCGCATCGACAAGGAAGTGATCCGGGAAGCGTCTCGCCGGGTGTGTTCTCTGGGCTGGCAGGCAGGTGTTTGTCCCGGGTTGGGTGGTGAGGGGAAAAACTTCCCGTTTTCTCAATAAAGCAATTGATAACACTACTAGTACAGCTGTAGTAATAAGTAATAAGAAGAAGGGAAAATTCGGATTCCCGGTTTCGGGTAGCCAGAGGAAGATCCAGAACATCCCGGCTCCAAGAATTTCGAAGCTCCCGGCATGGAAAAAACTCCCGGCTGCAAACCAACGTGCTCCGGAACTGCGGGAAGTGATTGCCGGAATGCGATTTGCTTCCATCGCTTTTGATGGTTCACTCACGGTCGAACAGTGGCTGCACCAGATTCCCGGGCCGGAGGTAGCTTGCCTGTCCTTCGACATCACCGGAGACGTCGCAGAATGGTTTCTGACAGGCGAACAGGGTGCCGTTGGTGTCGCCCTACATCGAAGCTTCCGTCGTCGCTTAGAACGCGTCCTAGGAGACGTAAGCATGTCCATAATTTGGACTCATCCAGACGATGCTGGAAGCGATGTAGTGCGTATCTTCATGATGATCCGGAGCAAGGACACGGGTCGTTGTCAGGATGTCGAGGAACTGGACCGTAGTGATCGCTACTACCGGAGTTTGATGGAGCACGGCGTTAGGGTTTGTCCCGGCGGACCACTTCGGGTGCTTGATACGGACCTGTCGGCATACCTTGGCTGCGACTTGGAAGAATTCCTTGAGAGTTCTGGATCAAGCGGCGAGAACCTTAACGATGAAGTCGCAGTTCAAGAGTTCACTCCGGGGACAGGCTTGGTGTCTTGCACAGAAATTTCCAAGCGTGCAGCCAGGAGTCATGCAAAGTGGTCTGAGTTCACGGCTTCACAAGGTGTTCCGGTTTGGTTCGGGGCCGATGCGTTGCGGCGACTGCGTGACTGCCTGATGTACTTGCCGGGGCATGTGAAGCAAAGGCAGCAAGTGAAAGAAAAGGTCAGGCGATCCAAGTACCACAATGGACGAGCAGACAAACGGCACCTGCGCAAGCTCGAGCACATGCGTTTAATGGAGTTGTCCTGCGCAAGCATTCACCACTTCACTTGTTCACCCGCTCAATTCGCAGCCTTGGCTGTCCGCAGCGGAACGGTGCTCGGTGAGTATTGCGACAACAGGCACAAGGCGGGTAGGGCGAAGGTGCTCTACGAGCATGTGCGAAAGGAGGCCCGTTAGGCGGACTCGTGAGCTGTTTGACGCTAACGACTAGGCCAGTCCCGGGACGTATGGGTATCAATTCGTGTGCCCTAGCAACTTAGCCATAACAGACTGGCCGGCTTGATTCGCGACGTTGCGAGTGCTATTCGTGTTGAAGGGGCGCCTGACAAGTGGGATCTTAGGGATGCGCTAGGCCGCGTAGAAAATTGTCTGGCGTAATTTAGGGGTGGACGAAAACCGTCCACAAAAGGCATTGGTAATAGCCACAGGGGGCAGGGATGGCGCTACTCAATTGTGAAGATTGTGGTCGGGATGTCAGTAGCAAGGCGACAGCCTGCCCAAATTGTGGGTGCCCGGTCCCTACTAACCCATCGCCTGCCATTGAAGAACGCTCGACAAGTCAGTCGGACGACTTGCCGGAAGCGTGGTCCACCCCAGCGCCTTCCCCGAACCCAACGGTCACGACTTCCCAGATTGAGTCGAAATCATCGGTATTGAAGCGCGCATTGACATGGATCGTGGTGTTAATTGTCATTGGTCTAATGATTCGCGCGTGTTCCGAAAATGGCACGAGTACACCCACACAACCAGCAGCATCGTCGCAAGCCACGCCTGATATTTCGGCGACAAGCCCACCTGTAGCCACGGGTCCAAGTGAAGCCGACAAGATGAGTTGGGCGGCGAAAATGGAAGACAAATCAGAATTGGGTGTTTCGAGACAAACTGCGGCTAAAGACCTCATTTCTAACTTCCCCCAATCGCCTGAGGGGGTAAAGGCTGCCGTTTTGCTTCCCAAGATTGAGGAGGAAATTCAAAAAGAAATTGAAACGAGAAATCTTGGTAAGCAGTGGAGTTATGAATCCTCGCCTGAGGGCATGAGTGGCAAAGAGGTTCGAACGGCATCAGTAATAAGTACCAATACGATAAATCTCGGTTTTCCATATGGCGGGCCTCAGCACGCGGTTCTAAGATTCCGAAGACATCCTCGTTGGGGCAACGATGTCATATTTTCAATCGAGCAAGGCCAAATTCTTTGCAGCACATATGGGGATTGCAAGGTTCAAGTGCGTTTCGACGATGAGAAGCTTCTTCGATACAAAGGCAATCCCCCAGAAGACAACAGCAGCGAGTCTGTTTTCATTCCGGCATTTGGCACGTTCATGAAAAAACTGAAAAACACCAAGGTTGTGAAGGTAGAAGTCTCGATTTACCAGGCTGGAAACCAAGTATTCGAATTTGATGTGTCTGGTTTCAATTCTGAAAAATTTAAGTAGATTTTGACTTGTCGTTAGTTGATTCTGATCCACATAGGGGAAGGTGAATGAGTCAGCAAAAAATCGTGCAGAGCAAGTCTAAAATTTGGATGGCGCTCATTGTTCTTTTCGCAGTATTTTTTATTGCTTTCTACAAGTTTTGTGGGTTCTACACGATCCAACCCATCGGAGCGATTCCGGATGGGGCTACGGCAATTGTCTGGCGCGAAGATAGTGAACCATTCTTCAACTCCGCTGACGCGCTATGTCTGGAACGGATGGATGGCGTGTCACTCATGTGCCGAGCGATAGCGATGGGCCAGGCGCCTACTGACCGGATTCTGATTAGGCTGCCTTACCTGAGTTGGGCGTACCTGCAATCGACGGGGGAGCGCGAGTTTGATCGCTGAAAATGCAGATTTATCGCACAAGGATCCGGCACAAGATCACGAGTGAGACGCAGCCTGAGCGATCCTGCCGCGATCCTGCAGTCGCTCAAGTAGTTCCCCTTCGCAGATCCGGGATGCTCACCACGCGCGCCACAGCCAGCCAGGGGCGATATCCGCCCGGGGATGAGGACGATCCTAGTCGGGCCGGGTGCAGATTAAGAGGTCGGCAGCGGCTTAGGCGGCACTTACGCGAGAATTAGCAGTTAGCTGTTGCTTCCTAACCTATTGAATATAAAGGTTATTTGTCTAGCTGGCGAGGCGGTGAGCGTCGCATTGCAGATGCGATGCTCTCAGGAGCATGCAGGTCTGACCCTCTCGCTGGTGCCGCAAAACGCACAAGGCAGGTATTTCCTTCGGACGGCTCTTTCACACACTGGTAGGCTTCTTCCGGAAGGCCGAAGGGGAAGCAGGGATGGGATTGAGAGATGGGGCCTATGGCCAGTAAACGCTCAGGGTTGCCTGATCCCGCAGCCGTAGCCGCGATCCGACATGTGATCTCCATGCCGAAGACGTGGGTCGCGGCGGGTGAGATGAACTGGATCGATGCTGGCGGCAAGCCGATGCCGGGCTTTGGATTCCGCGAGCGGCTAACTCTGCCCGATGGTTCACAGCCTGCTGGATTGTTCGTTGCGTGCTATTTCAAAGCCTCTAGCATTCACGGCTCTGCTGACAAGCTGAGCTTAGGTCTTCATGTCAACCATATGCGTGTAATAGCACTGGATGAAAACGGACCGGGCGGGCACTTCAATGACGTTGGTGAGGGCAGGCCTCACTTCCGCCAGCGTGTAGGTTTCCCGCACGTCCACACCGTTAGTGACGATGGAATCGAAGGATATGCTGAACCGCTGAACCCCATGGCATTTGAAGGCTATTGGGATCATTTCGTGGCCAAGGCTGGGATCATTGGCGCACCGCCTTTTGAACTTCCTACTCTGCAACTCGGGTTACTTCCATGAACCACGACGCTATTGCTACTGCGCTCTGTGGCCGCTACGTGAAACTGGCCGACAGCTCGGGCTATTTGGAATCAAACTGGACGTTTCCTGGAGACGGCACGCTAATCGGCGCGTACATAGTGGCCGCGGATGGTGGTCGCGTAAGGATTACTGACGACGGCGACACTGTGTTCAATGCCGTAGTCGCAGGCGCAGATGTAACTCGCAGTCGAGCTTCACGCTACCGGGAGTTGGCGGAGGGGTTCGGATTGGTGCTCGGCGAAGACGGTGTTATTAGCGCCACATGCAGTCTTGACGAACTCCCGTACACGGTTGCTCGATATATGCAGGGAGCGAGTGCCATAGCGCAGGCGAGTCTGAAGCATCGACCGAAAGACAACGAGAGGTTCGAGCGAATCATCGGCGGACTGTTGGAAGCTCAATTCGGCGCGCGCGTGACATGTCGACCTGAAGTCACCGGTATTAGTGGCCATCAACTTCGATTCCCGTTTGGTTTGGATTTCAGTAGCTCGACACCCTCGTTAATCCAGACTATTTCCGCCGATGACGATAAGACCAGTTGGAAATCGGTCTACGAAGCAGGGGGCAAGTTCAGTGATATCAGACCTATCCGCTCGGATCTTCGGTTGATCGCCGTGCTCGAGTCAGCGCAGGACACTGAAAAAGCGAGTCGATACTTCGCCGATGCGGCTGATGTTGTGGTGTATGAAAGCGGGCCATTAGCGCTTGCGGCGTAACTGACACTGCCCTGGAATAGAACAAGGACTGTCCGCATCGGAGTGCGATCTCTCTCGACGTCTGGATAGTCCCGACGGCTTAAGAGGCACTTAAGGCCCCAAAAATCCCCACCCAACAAAAAACCCCGACCAGCGGGGTTTGATGCAACTTGCGTCGTGGCAGTGACCGGCCACGACCCGAATTGGTGGAGCGGAGGGGGATCGAACCCCTGACCTTCGCGATGCGAACGCGACGCTCTCCCAGCTGAGCTACCGCCCCCTGTGTGCCGGATGGTGCGCCGGACGACACGAGGCCGTGGATTATACGGGCGCCTTCGCGTTGTCGCCAGCGTTGGCCAGCAAGGGCGCAAGCCGTGGTTCCAGCAGTGTCCGGCGCCAGCCCTCGAGCGGGCCGGGCCAGGGCGCATCGGCGTCGCGATCGTCCAGCAGCAGTTGCAGCCAGCGACGCGAGGCGAAGACGCCGTCGGGCAGGCCCAGCTCGGTGCCCAGTGCGGCGACGGCGTCCTGCAGTTTGCGCAGTTGCGCCTTATCGCGATCATCCTTGCGGGCCAGTGGGGCGCCGGCTTCGTCGGGCAGGGGCGTCTGCAATGCGTCCCAGATCGCGTCGCCCAGGCTGCGTGGCGCCTTGGGGGTGCTGTCGAGCTGGCGCTGCAGGCCGGCACGATCGATCGGCGGGTCACGGGCCAGGGCGGCGGCCAGCTCGTTGTCCAGGATCCAGGTGCGTGGACGGTCGTGGTCGCGGGCGTAGGCGTCGCGCCAGCGCAACAGTCGCAGCAGCCGGTGCTGGCCGTCGGCATCGAGGAATTGCGCGGCGCGCAGGGCACGGTGCGGCCAACGCTCAAGGGCGTCATCGCGGGCGTTGTCCAGGGCGCGGGCGCAGTCTTCGGCCAGCCAGTGGCTGCGCTCGACTGCTTCCAGCCGGGCGTGGAGGTCGTCGTGCAGGGCAAACAGGTGCAGGACGTCGTCGGCGGCGTACTCCAGCTGCGATGGCGACAGCGGCCGACGCATCCAGTCCGAGCGGGTCTCGCCCTTGGGCAAGGCGATGTCCAGCGTCTCCTGGACGATGCGCTGGTAGCCCATGCCCGCGCCGACACCGGCCAGCGCCGCGGCCACCTGGGTATCGAACAGCGGTGACGGCACCTCGCCGCAGGCATGTTTGAATGCGATCAGGTCCTCGCTGGCGCTGTGCATGATCTTCAGCACCGAGGTGTCGGCCAGGACCCGTGCCAGGACATCGGTCATGCCGGGGACCAGCGGGTCGACCAGCAGGATGGTCTTGTCGTCATCGTCCAGCGCGATCTGGACCAGCGCCAGGTGCGGCCACCAGGTGCGTTCGCGGATGAATTCGGTGTCCAGCCCGATCCTGGGGGCAGCGTTGGCAAGGTGGGCGTCGAGTTCTGCGGGGTCGCTGATCCAGTGGTTCACGGACGGGTGGTGCTCCAGGCAGGTGGACGGGTGTGGTCAAGCCAGGCCGAGGTTGGCTTGGCTTCGGCCGCGCTTGGCTGGGGCGACGAGCCTACCGGGCGCGGCGGGATGCTACAAACGGCATGTGCCGGAGGACGCGCTGTACCACGGGCGCTGCTTGCGCCGCGCATCATTTGCCGCCAGCGGCGACAATGGCCTAAGTTGCGAAGGTCCGGGCGTGGCGCTGGCAAGGCCGTCCCGGCAAGGCCATCCCGGCCCAGGCAACAAGGGAGAGTGCGATTGCACGTCAGGCAGACAGCAGCGGTGGCGATGGCAGCGATGATGCTGCTGTTGGCAATGGTCATGCTCGCGATGCCTGGCTGTTCGCGCGGGGGCGGCGATGACACGACGACGCCACCAGGCAAGCGACCGATGGACGCAACAGCCGCATCCGGGCCCAGCCAGGTCACGGTGCACGGCGATGATCGCCTTGCCAGATCGCTGACCTGGGACGTGCCCGATGTCACGCTGGCGGCCGGCGACATCGATGCTGCGCGCAAACGCGCTGCGAAAGCTCTCCAAGACGATCATCTGTACGAGGATGCCGAAGCGGCCATCCCCTTGTACCTGGCGATCCTGCAACAGGCACCCGGCGACGATGAAGCCAAGTCCGGATTGCAACAGGCGCTGATGGCATTGCTGGCCGATGGCGACAAAGCCCTTGCCGATGCGGGCGACGACGTCGCTGCCCTGCGACAGGCGCACACGATTGCATCGGTCGCGCGTGCCATCGATGGTCAGGCGGTCAATGGACCGGCGGTTGGCGACCCAACTGTCGATGGGCCAAACGTAGATGGGCCAGCCGTCGATGGGCGAACGTTTACCGATGGCCAGGATGCAAAGGTGCGTGCCTACCTTGGCCGGGTCGATGTTGCCGATCAGTTGTGGACGCTCAACCGACAGGCTGAGCGCGAACTGCGTGCCGGCCGGCTGGGTGAGTCAGGCGGCGGCGCGTTGGCGAAGTTGCGCGAGGCCCTGCGCCTGCGCCCCGATCAGCCACGGGCCTTGCGTGGACTGGCGGCGGTCGAGGGCGGATTGATCGACCGGGCGGTGGCGACGGCCAGGCGTGGCGATTTCGAAGGCGCCGACAAGTGGATCGAGCAGGCATCCAGGATCCGTCCCGGCAGCGACACGATTGCCGAAGCCCATGAACGTGTTGCCGGAGTCCGGCGCGCACTGATCGCGCGGCTGCGCGACCAGGGGCTGGTCGCGCTGCAGCAACCGGTCAGCGACATCGCGTTGGCGCGCAGCAAACTGGCCGAACTGCTGCGCATCGCCGAGCCCGGCGACCCGGCCGCTGCACTGCTGCGCGAACGGATCGACCTGGTGAGCCATTACGGACTGTTCCGGCCGGGGCAGGCGTTTACCGATGCACTCGAAAACGGTGCCCGCGGCCCGGAGATGGTGGTGGTGCCGCACGGCGCCTTCCGGATGGGTGCCGAGCAGGACGCAGCAGGGACCAGCGACAACGAGCACCCCGCGCACTACGTCCGTTTTGATCGCGGTTTCGCGATGTCCCGCACCGAGGTGACCGTTGGCGACTTCAGGCGCTTCGTCAATGCAAGCGGCTACGAGCCGACCGCGACGCAGCGTGGCAACTCATCCATGTACCTGGAGCGCAATGGCAGCTTCGTGCGTCGTGGGAATGTCGACTGGCAATCGGCCTACAACGGTTCCCGTGCCGCCGACGACCTGCCGGTGGTGCACGTCAGCTTGAAGGACGCCGAAGCCTATGCGCGCTGGCTGGCCGAGCAGAGCGGCGAGCGCTACCGCCTGGCCAGCGAGGCCGAGTTCGAATACGCCTTGCGCGCTGGCGGCACGGGCCGGTACCCGTGGGGCGACGGCTCGCCGCCGGCGGGCACGGGCAACTTTACCGGGGCCAAGGACAAATCGCGCAGTGGACGCCATTGGCGCAATGCATTTGCCGGATATGGCGACGGTTACTGGGGACCCGCGCCAGCCGGGCATTTTGCCGCGAATGCATTCGGTCTTCACGACCTTGCAGGCAATGTCAGCGAGTGGGTCGCCGATTGCTGGCACGATGGTTACCGGCGCGCGCCCGATGACGGCGGTGCGTGGGTCAACCCGGGTTGCCGCGAGCGGGTCCTGCGCGGCGGGGCCTGGGCCAGCGCGCCGGAACAGGTGCGTTCGACCTGGCGGACCCCGATCGATGCGGACACCACAAATGCACGGATCGGATTCCGGGTCGTGCGTGAACTGTAAGCGAGGTGCCGGCACGGGTAAGCCGCTGCACGCCCCCGTGGTCCATGGCGGGCCAGGTCGGCATGACCAGTAGTTTGGATCAGTCAATTAAACCGGTTGCAATTTGAACAAGCAGGTTAACCAGGGAGACACCGCATGAGACAGGCTCCTTTCGGCAACGCCCAGGGCGCGCCACGGAAGCGACGGTTTGGCGGGTTGCGCGTGTGGGTGCTGTTGCTGTTTGCCGGGTATGCGGTGTTTTACTGGTTTTCCAATCGCAGCACCGATCCCTACACCGGTGAAACCGTCCTGATCGACAAGAACATATCGCCCGAGGATGAATCGGTACTGGGACTGCAGGCCTACAAGGAAATCCTGTCGCAGGAGCCTGCCGTCGATCCCAATTCGCAGATTTCACGGCAAGTCAGCGAGATCGCCCAGCGGCTGATCGCCAAGGTGCCTGAAGTCGAAGACGCGCTGGCCGCCGAGCACGACCTGGAGGCGCCGCATGTCGAACAGTCGTTCAACTGGGACGTCACTGTGTTGCAGTCCGACCAGGTCAATGCCTTCTGCCTGCCTGGCGGCAAGATCGCGGTGTATACCGGGCTGGTGCCCGTCGCCAACAACGCGGATGCCATGGCGGTCGTGATGGGCCATGAGATCTCCCACGCGCTGTTGCGTCACGGTGCCCAGCGCATGACCGAGCAGAAGCTCGCGCAGATCGGGCAGATGGCCGGTGCCATGAGTGGCATGGACCAGGGCCAGATGCAGGCGGTCATGGCCGTCTATGGCTATGGCCGTGCGCTGCCCTACGCACGAAAGCAGGAAAGCCAGGCCGACGAGATGGGCCTGATGTTGGCCGCGGCGGCCTGCTACAACCCGCAGGAAGCGGTGCCGTTGTGGCAGCGCATGGAGCAGGCCAGTGGTGGATCGGCGCAGCCCGAATTCGCGTCCACGCATCCCAACCCCGGCACCCGCATCGACAACCTGCAGTCGTTGATGCCCAAGGCGATGCAATATCGCGCGAAGTTCTGCAACGCGTCGGGGACGACCGGCCAGCCGTAAGCTGGTCCCGGGTGCGCTGTGCTTTCCCGGGAAAACCAGGCTAGAAGCTGATGAACATCCCGCCATTCACCGGAATATTGGCACCGGTAATGAAGCCTGCGTCCTCGGCGGTCAAGAACTCCACCGTGCGCGCGACCTCCTCCGGGCGCCCCAGTCGTCCGACCGGGATCTGACTGACGATCCCCGCGCGGATGTCCGCCGGGATGGCCATCACCATCGCGGTTTCGCAGTAACCCGGCGATACCGAATTGACGGTCACGCCCTTGCGCGCGACCTCGCGTGCCAGTGCCATGGTGAAACCATGCATGCCGGCCTTGGCCGCGGAGTAATTGGTCTGGCCAAACTGGCCGGTCTGGCCGTTGACCGAACTGATATTGACGATGCGGCCAAAACCGCGCGTGGCCATGCCCTCGACCACGGCCCGCGTGAGGTTGAACACGCCGCCCAGGTTGACGTCCAGCACCGCGTCCCATTGCACCTTGTCCATCTTGCGCAGCGTGATGTCGCGGGTAATGCCGGCGGCATTGACCAGGATGTCGATGCCACCGTGCGTCGCCGCGATGCCCTGGGCGAATCCGCCGCAGGCATCGAAGTTGGTGACATCCAGGGGCTCGAAGCCGATGTCGAATCCGGCGGTCCGCTCGCCGAAGCTGGCGATGCGTTCATTGGATGTTTCAAGGTCCGCGGCGATCACCCGTCGACCGGCGCGTGCCAGGGCGATGCAGATCGCGGTGCCAAGCCCGCCAATGCCGCCGGTGACGACGGCGGTCCGCGTGTCCGCACTCAATGCTTGGTGCCTGGCAAGCGGTGCGTGGCCGCGGTCGGCATGCTCATCCCTTGCGTGGCTTGGCGTCGCCCTTGTCGGACGCGGCACCCGGACCCTGGCCCAGGCCGCCCATCAGGTTCTGCTGGAAATCCTTCCACGCCTGCAGGTTGCGCTCGGTCAGCTGGTTCATCATCGTCCACGGCGTCTGGCCAAGCGTACTGCCCACCTGCTGCCGGAACTGCTGCTGTTGCTCCATGAACGCCTGCATGGAGCGCTCCAGGTAGTTGCCCATGAACCCCTGTAGCGAATCACCGTAAAAACGGATGATCTGGCTAAGCAACTGCGTGGACAGCATCGGTTCGCCGTTCTGTTCGTGCTCGGCGATGATCTGCAACAGGACTTGCCGGGTCAGGTCTTCGCCGCTCTTGGCGTCGCGGACCTCGAACTCGGCGCCTTCGATGATCAGCTGGCGCACGTCCTCGATCGTGATGTAACTGGAGATCTCGGTGTCGTACAGACGGCGATTGGGATACTTCTTGATGACGCGAACGGCCATGCGGTGCCACCCCCCGGTGAATGCCGGGAGCATGGCGCAGCGCAGCACAGGTTGCAACTTGCCTGCGTTCCCGGTGAAAGACTCGGTGCTGCAATAGCAACCTCGTGCGGGACTTACCAGCCCATGTACTGGCCGCCATTGGCCGAGAGGTTGGCGCCGGTGATCCAGCTGGCCTCGTCGGGGATGAAGAAGGCGACCGCGTAGGCGATCTCCTGCGGCGTGCCCAGCCGCCCGGTCGGGATCTGCGCGACGATCTTCTCGCGCACTTCCTCCGGCACGGCCATGACCATGTCGGTGCCGATGTAGCCGGGCGAGACGGTGTTGACGGTGATGCCGAAGCGCGCGTTTTCCTGCGCCAGCGAAATGGTGAACCCATGCATGCCGGCCTTGGCGGCAGCATAGTTTGCCTGGCCGTACTGGCCTTTTTGCCCGTTGATCGAGCTGATCTGGATCACGCGCCCCCACTTGCGCGCGCGCATGCCCTCGATGACCGGCCGGGTCATGTTGTAGACCGAGTTGAGGTTGGTGTTGATGACCTCGGACCATTGCTCGGGCTGCATCTTGTGGAAGGTAGTGTCGCGGGTGATGCCGGCGTTGTTGACCAGGATGTCGACCGGACCACACTGTGCCTCGATCCCGCGCACCAGGGCCTCGGCCTCTTGCGGTGAGCCGACGTCGCCCTTGACCAGGCAGATGTCGTAGCCGTCGGCCAGCATTTTTTCCCGCCAGGCATCTGCCCGCTCCTGGTTGCGGTAGTTGGTGGCGACCTTGTGGCCCATGTCGGCCAGGCGCTTGCAGATCGAGGTGCCGATGCCACCGGTACCGCCCGTGACCAATGCGACGCGTGTGCTCATTGCCTCTCCTTGATGGCCGCATGCACGGCATGCGTGGAATGATTGGGTCGATCCAGGCCGTGGGTCTCAACGGACAGCCCACTCAGGCCAGCTCGCTACCGCCCAGCCTATACGACAACGATTCTAGACATCTGAGGTGACAGACGTGTCATCCGCCTGTCCAGGCACCTGGTGCGGCCAGCGGGGGATCAGGGATGGATCGAATTCGCGCAGGGCCTCCCGCAGCAGTGCAATGACCGTGCCGCTGCCGCTCGCCGCCCCGGGAACCTGCCCCAATGCCGTCCACGCCAGCCGCAGCGCAGGCAATGGATCGGCAGCGTCGACAGGCAGCGCGGCCAGTGATTTGGACAACTTGCGGCCGTTGCCATCCACTACCAGCGGCAGATGGGTGTAGTGCGGCGTGGGCAGGTTCAATGCGTTTTGCAGCAGCACCTGCCGCGGGGTGGAGTCGAGCAGGTCGGCGCCGCGGACGACATCGGTGATGCCCTGTGCGGCATCGTCGACGACCACGGCCAGCTGGTAGGCCCAGAGGCGGTCGGCGCGCTTGAGCACGAAGTCGCCGACTTCACCGGCGATATCCTGCGTCACGCGGCCCTGGATGGCGTCGTCGAACGCCAGCGTGGTGGGATCGGGGACACGCAAGCGGATCGCCGGGTTGCGTGGTTGCATGCCATCGCGGGCCACGCAGCGCCGATGGATGCCGGCATGCGCGGACAGGTCGCTTCGGCTGCAATGGCAGGCAAATGCCAGGTCGCGCGCAAGCAGGTCGTCCAGTGCCGCCTGGTAATGCGCATCGCGCTGGCTTTGACGCAGCACCGGTTCGTCTGACTCCAGGCCGAAGGCGGACAGCGTGCGTAGTTGTAGCTCGCTTGCGCCAGGGACGGCACGCGGCGGGTCCAGGTCCTCGATCCGCACCAGCCAGGCGCCACCGGCGTGGCGTGCCAGCAGCCAGCTGCCCAGTGCCGCCACCAGTGAGCCCAGGTGCAACGGCCCCGTCGGCGAGGGGGCGAAGCGTCCACGGTAGCTGCCTTTGCGTTGCCTGCTGCCTGGGGCTTGGTCGCGGAGGTCCTGCGCCATGGTTCGGGAAGTGTCCATCGCTCTTGAATTTAACCCGTACCTGCCACACTTTGAAGGCAAGCGGCGCCCGCCGCGCCATCGTGGAAATCAAACATGTTCAAGCGCATCGGGTTGTTCCTGGCGACCAACATGGCGGTCCTGGCCCTGGTCAGCGTCGTCCTGTCGGTTTTGCAGGGCGTGTTTGGCATCCGGCTGGGCAACAACGGCTTGCTGCTTGTCTTTGCTGCGGTGTTTGGTTTTGGTGGTGCGCTGGTGTCGCTGCTGCTGTCCAAGTGGATGGCCAAGCGCAGCACGGGTGCGCACGTCATCGACACGCCGCGCAACGAGGGCGAGCAGTGGCTGCTGGCGACGGTGCAGCGCCAGGCGCAGGCGGCCGGGATCGGCATGCCCGAGGTCGCGATCTATGACGCGCCGGAAATCAACGCCTTTGCCACCGGCGCCAATCGCAACAAGGCGCTCGTCGCCGTGTCCACCGGACTGCTGCGTGCGATGCATCGCGACGAGGCCGAAGCAGTGCTCGGCCACGAGGTCAGCCACGTCGCCAATGGCGACATGGTCACGATGGCGTTGTTGCAGGGCGTGCTCAATACGTTCGTGATCGTGCTGGCGCGGATCGTCGGGCGCGTGGTCGACGGGTACCTGACCGGTGGCCGCGACGGCCGGGGCATCGGGTATTTCGTGATCGTGTTCGCGCTGGACATGGTGTTCGGGATCTTCGCAAGCATGATCGCCATGTGGTTTTCGCGTCATCGCGAGTTTCGTGCGGATGTTGGCGGTGCCAGCCTGGCCGGTCGCGACAAGATGATCCGCGCGCTGGAGCGGCTGGCGCAGAACCATGGCGTCAGCACGCTGCCCACGCAGGTGGCGGCGTTTGGCATCAGTGGTGGGCAGGCTGGTGGCCTGCGCCGGTTGCTGATGAGCCATCCGCCGCTGGACGAACGCATCGCGGCACTGCGCGATGCCAAGCTGGATGGAGATGCGGTACGACAGGGCGTGGTGGCCTGAGCTGCCTGCCTGGCATGGCACCCGGGCATCTCGCCGGGACGCTACCAGGGACACGTGTGTAGGAGCGGCTTCAGCCGCGAGCTCTTGATCCCGTTCTTTGCTGTTTCAGCAGTGGTGGTGGCATGCCGCGATCGTAAGTCGCGATCAGGTGTCCCGGTGGGGCAATCGCGACTTGCGTCGCTCCTACGAAAGCCAGAGCAGGATCAAGAGCTCGCGGCTGAAGCCGCTCCTACGAAAAACCGGGAGCGGATGGTCCCGCCGCGGCACGAAAACCTCGCAAAACCAGAAAGCCCCGCACTTGGCGGGGCTTTCTGGTTTCAGGCTCGGGGCGTGGAGCTTTACTCGAAATCGTATTCCATCTCCGGCCCGGCCTGGGCCAGGAAGTCGCCCTGGACGAAGTCGATCCCCGACGAAAACAGGATCGCCATGCTGCCGGCGTCCTGGACGAACACCGCGACGCTGCGGATCCCCAGGCTGCTGGCCTTCTCGGCGATTTCCTGGATGCGTTGCTGGTTGTCCGGGTTCCTTGGCAGGTCTTCGGCAAAGCTGTGGTCCAGCTTGATCATCGCCGGGTCGAAATGCGACAGCAGCTGGAACGAATCCAGGCCAATGCCAAATTGCTCCAGGGCGACCCGGCAGCCGTGGGCCGCAACCGCTGCGACGAACTCCTGTGCCGCGCGCAGGTTGGTGAAGACCTTGGCCTCGGACAGCTGCAATATGAGTTGCTCGCCACTGACGGACTCGGCCGCCAGCGATTCGCCAATGAAAGCGGCGAGGGTTTCGTCGGTCATCGAATCCTGCGAGATCTTGGCCAACAGCGTGACCGGCTTGCCGGCGCGCTGGCGCTCGGCGATCACGCCGATGGCATGTTTGATGACCCAGCGATCGATCTCGCCGAGCAGGCCGTGCTCCTCGGCGATCGGCAGGAAGCTCGACGGCGTGACCAGCTCGCCACCGCCACCGTCCAGGCGCAGGTAGGTTTCATACATCGCGCCGGGTTCACCTTTCAGGTTGATCACGGGCTGGTAGTGCAAGCGGAAGTTGTCCTGCGTCAACGCATCACGCAGCCGTTGTACCCAAGCCTGGATGCGCTCTTCCTCGGCGCGATCGACCGCGCTGGGGTCGAAGACCTCGAAGCGGTTGCCACCAACCTCGATCGACGACTGCACGCCCTGGTTGGCCTTGGCCAGGACCCGGGTCACGCTGGCGATCTTCTCGCCGATCTGGACGCCGCCGATGCTGGCGGTGATCGAGGCCGAATGCTGGCCGACCTCGAAGACATGCGATGAAAACGCCTTCTGGATCCGCTCGGCCAAGGTGGTGGTGGCCATGTGGTTGCCGTGCAGCAGCACTGCCAGGCTGTGTTCGCCGAAGCGTGCGGCCACTGCGGTGCCGTCTTTCAATGCAGCACCCAGCTCGTTGCGCAGGCGGCCGGCGAGGGCTGCCATCAGGTCGTCTGCCGAATCCAGGCCGATTTCGTGCAGCAACTTCTGGTAGTGGTCGGGTTCGAGCAGCAGCAACCCATGCTCACCCTGCTTCTGGGCGGCATCGGCGACGGCATCCTCCAGGGCATGCAGGAAGGTCGGGCGGTTCAACAGGCCGGTGACCTGGTCGCGCTGGCGCAGTTCCTCGACCTCGCGGGCCAGCTCCGGATCCATTTCCTGGCGCCTGAAGACGACCTGCTGGCAGGGCTCGCCCTCGTAACTGGCCTGGGTGAACTCCATGACCGCGGGGAAGGCGTTGCCGGTCACGTCATGCGCCTCCAGCTCGTAGCGCGGCGGTGGTGGCTCGCCTTTGCTCAGCCCCTTGAGCAGTTCCTTGAAGGCGCTGACATGTTGTGGGGCGACCATGTCCAGCAGCGACATGCCTTCGATATCTTCGAAATCGTCGTAGCCGAACATCTCCAGGTACGCCGAGTTGGCGCGGATATGCATGCCTTCATGGACGTAGGCGATGGGGTCGCGGGAGGATTCGATCAACGCGTCGCAGCGGCGCTCGGTCTCGCGGACCTGGGCTTCGAGCAGGCGCTGCGAGCGCCGTGCCTGCAGGTCGGCCCACTCGTTGCGGACGGCAGCCAGCAGCTGTTGTGGCTTGTGTCGCAGGGCGATGTTGCGCACTCCGGCGGCAATCGCCTGGGCCAGGCTGGCGTCGTCCACGCTCTCGGCCACGGCGACTACCGGCAGGTCCTTGCCGCTGGCCTCGGCCAACTGCAGGACTTCCTCCATCGGCACGCCATCGCTCTGCTGGGCGGCCATGATCATGTCGACCGCTTGCGCGCCAAGCATCTGCTGCAGCTCCTCGGACGACTGCGGGCGCAGCGGTCGTACCGCGATGCCGGCGTTGCGCAGCGTACTGACGATGGCCTCGGCATCCTCGACGCTGTCGTCGACGATCATCAGGCGCAGGGCGGTGTCTGTGGTATTGGGCATTCAGTTCTCCGTACTGCGATTATCTACACAATGATCGGCAGCGCGTCCAATGAGGCGATCACGGTGTCAGGCCTTCGGCACCGTGTCGCGCCCGGGATGCACCTGCTGCAGGGGGCGTTTGCCGGGGTCTCCAGCCACTTCCCGCACCAGTCGTGGTACCAGGTAGCCTGACAGGCGGGCCGCAAGCGCGGTGTGTAGGGCCAGGGCCTGGTCGTCCCCGACTTCGAAATGCGCGCTGCCCGCGACACGGTCGAGCTGGTGCAGGTAGTAGGGCAGTACACCTGCCTGGAAACCGCGCTCGCTGAGCCATGCCAGCGCATCGACCGAGTCGTTCACGCCGCGCAGCAGCACGGCCTGGTTGAGCAGCACGACCGGGTGGGACGCCGCCCCGGCATGGCGCAGGCGTTGCATCGCTGCGTCCACATGCGGGTCGAATTCATTGCCGTGGTTGGCATGCAGCACGATGGTCACCGGCCAGGGCAGCGCGCTGATCCATTCGACCAGCCTTGCATCCACGCGTTCTGGAAGCACGACCGGCAGCCGGGTATGGATTCGCAGCCGACGCAGGTGGCCGACCCCGGCCAGCGCATCGGTGAGCTCGGCCAGCTTGTGGGTCGCCAGCGACAGTGGGTCGCCACCGGACAGGATGACCTCGTCGATACCACGGTCCGCCGCAATGAGCTCCACGGCCTCGCGCCAATGGCCCGCCGCCGCGGTTTCTTCGGCATACGGGAAGTGCCGCCGGAAGCAGTAACGGCAATGGATTGCGCAACTGCCGGTGGACACCAGCAGCGCGCGACCCTGGTACTTGCAGATCACGCCGCTGCCTGCGCGGGCAGCGCCATCACCGACCGCATCCAGATCGAACCCCGGCACGATGCGCTCCTCGTCGATGACCGGCAGGACCTGCCGCAGCAGCGGATCGGCCGGGTCGCCGTGTCGCATCCTGGCGACGAAACCACGCGGCACCCGCAGTGGAAACTGGGCGACGGCGGCATCGGACAGGCGCGCGGCCAGCGACGCCAGCCCAAGCATTTCCAGCAGTTCTCGTGGATCGCGCACGGCATCGCGCCAGAGCCGCTTCCAGTCCTCGGGCGGCTGGTCGGCGGTCGGTCGGGGAGCAGGCGCCGCGGCGACATCAAGCCGGGCGGGCTGCAGGGCGGGGGAGGCTGCAGGTATCATGTCGCGTCCAGTTTTCCGGGCGCCCCGGCGCAGGCAAACGCCCCTAACCACTATTCTAGCCGCCCTCGCGGCGGCCCAGCAGGAGCATCGATGGCCACTTACGGCATGAACGACGTCAAGAACGGGATGAAAATCATCGTCAACAACGAGCCCTGCACCATCACCGACACCGAGTACGTCAAACCCGGCAAGGGCCAGGCCTTCACCCGCATCAAGTACCGCTTCATCAAGTCCGGCCGCGTGGTCGAGCTGACGATGAAGGCGACCGATGACCTGGAAGCGGCCGACGTCATCGAGACCGACATGCGGTTCCTGTACGCCGACGGCGAGCACTGGCACTTCATGGATCCTGAAAGCTTCGAGCAGGTCCAGGCAGACAAGTCCGGCGTCGGCGATGCCGCGCTGTACCTGAAGGGCGAGGAAGACTGCGTGGTGACGTTGTGGAACGGCAGCCCGATCGCGGTGCAGCCGCCGAATTTCGTCGAGTTGCAGATCGTCGAGACCGATCCTGGCGTGCGTGGGGATACCTCTGGCGGAGGCGGCAAGCCGGCCAAGCTCGAGACCGGCGCCGTGGTCCGCGTGCCGTTGTTCGTCAACCAGGACGAGTTGATCAAGGTCGATACGCGGTCGGGTGAGTACGTCAGTCGCGTCAAATGATCCGGGCACGCTTCCCGCGGATCGGGTCCACCCGGGCCGTAGGCGAAGCATCTGCTTTCCGCGGCGGGTTGCGAAGCAACGCAGAACCAGGGCAGACGCTTCAAAACGTTCAGAATGGCAATGGATGTTGAGTGGCAACCAGAAGCCATTCGACCGACCCGCCGAATCGTCATCCAGGTGAAAGCGCGTCATTCCGGCGAACGCCGGGATCCATCGTGCCGCTGCTTGGCCGGTCGTCGGCCGGTCACCGCGCTGTTGCGCAGGCAGGATCACGATGGACTCCTGCTTTCACTGCAATGACGGCAAGAAAAGCAAAAAGGGTGCTATGACCGAACATGCGCAACAAGAATCCTGCGACCTGCTGATCGAAGCCGGCTGGGTCGTCCCCATGCAGGCGCTCGAGTCGCAGGACACGGTGCTGCAGGACCACGCCGTCGCCGTGCGTGGTGACAGCATCGTTGCCGTCCTTCCCACGGCGCAGGCACGCGCGCGCTACAAGGCCACGCAAACGGTATCGCGCCCGCACTCGGCGTTGATCCCGGGACTGGTCAACGCCCACGTCCACAACCCGATGACCCTGCTGCGCGGCGTCGCCGACGACCTGCCGCTGATGGAGTGGTTGCAAGGGCACATCTGGCCGCTGGAAGCGCAGCTGATGGCGCCCGATTACATCGCCGACGGCGTCACCCTTGCGATCGCCGAGATGCTGCGCGGCGGGACCACGTGCTGCAACGAGAACTATTTCTTCCCGGACGTACAGGCCGCCACCTACGCCCGCCATGGCTTCCGTGCGCTGGTCGGGCTGCCGGTGATCGACTTCCCGACGGCCTGGGCCCGCAACGACGACGAATATTTCGACCGTGCCTGCGAGGTCCACGACCAGTGGCGTGGCCACGCCATGATCGGCTGCACCTTCGCGCCGCATGCACCGTACACGGTGTCCGACGCCAGCTTCGAACGCATCCGGATGTTGTCCGACCAGCTGGACATCCCGGTGCACTGCCACACCCACGAAACCGCACACGAGGTCGAGGAGTCGCAGCAGAAATACGGTCAACGGCCGTTGGCGCGACTCGATCGCCTGGGCCTGGTCAATGATCGTTTCATCGCGGTGCACATGACCCAGCTCACCGATGCCGAGATCGCCCTGTGCGCGCAGCGCGGCGTCAGCGTGGTGCATTGCCCCGAATCCAACCTCAAGCTGGCCTCTGGCTTCTGCGAGTCCGACAAGCTGCATCGTGCCGGCGTCAACCTGGCCATCGCCACCGACGGCGCCGCCAGCAACAACGACCTGGACATGTTTGGCGAGATGCGTACCGCGGCATTGCTGGCCAAGGCCGTCGCGAAGGACGCCTCGGCACTGGGTGCTGCGACCGCACTGCATGCCGCGACGCTGGGTGGTGCCAAGGCGATGGGGCTGGATCACCTGATCGGTTCGATCCAGGCCGGCAAGCAGGCCGACCTGGCCTGCGTCGACCTCGGCCAGATCGAAAGCCAGCCGTTGCACAACGTGATCTCGCAACTGGTCTACGCCACCGGCCGCCACCAGGTCACCGACGTCTGGATCGCGGGCAAGCCGAAACTGCGCGAACGGACGCTGGTGGACATCGATGCGGAGGCCGTGGTCGCCAATGCCCATCAATGGCACGATCGCATCGCCACGATCGAGATCCCGCGATGACACAACCTGCCGCCGACAATTTCTCGCAGGCCGAGCTCGACAAGTTCAATGAGCTGGCGCATCGCTGGTGGGACTCGGAAGGCCCGCAGAAAGCGCTGCATGCACTGAACCCGGTGCGCCTTGGCTATGTTGCCGACCGGATGTCGTTGCGTGATGCCGACGTGCTCGACGTCGGATGCGGGGGCGGCCTGCTCAGCGAGGCGCTGGCAGGCGAGGGCGCGCGCGTGACGGCCATCGACCTGGCGCCGGACCTGCTCAAGGTTGCCAGGCTGCACAAGCTCGAATCCGGGGTCGCCGTCGATTACCGCCTCACCTGCGTCGAGTCGCTGGCCGCGGAGCAACCCGGAAGCTTCGACGCGATCACCTGCATGGAAATGCTCGAGCACGTCCCGGATCCGGCTTCCGTGTTGTCGGCTTGCGCGCGTCTGCTCAAGCCGGGCGGCCGCCTGTTCGTGTCCACGCTCAACCGCACGCCGGCTGCCTTTGCGCTGGCGATCGTCGGTGCCGAATACATCGCGCGGCTATTGCCCAAGGGCACGCATCAATACCGCGACTTCATCAAGCCTTCCGAGCTTGCTGCCTGGCTGCGGGCCTGCGACCTGCAGCTGGCAGACGTCAGTGGCCTCGTCTACGAGCCGTGGCGCAACGCGGCACGATTGGGGGCGCGTACCGACGTCAATTACCTCGCGTTTGCCGTAAAGGCCGGAATCGCGGATGGGCGATAGGGAGTCGGGGGAGCAGGCGGCCCTGCCACGGTTTCCAAAGCTCGTGCTGTTCGACCTGGACGGCACGTTGCTCGACAGCGCACCGGACTTCGTCGCCACGATCAATGCGCTGCGCACCCGGCGCGGCGAGCCGGCACTGGACGATGGCGCGGTGCGCCCCCATGTCTCACGCGGTGCGCGCGCCATGCTCGCAGCGGGATTCCCACGCCTGGATGAGGCCGAACGCGAAGCGCTGGTGCCGGCCTTCCTGGAGCAATACCAGGGCGAGCTGGCCCGGCATGGCGCGCCCTTCGACGGCATTGCGGCATTGCTCGATGCGGTGGAAGCCGCCGGCAGCCGTTGGGGCATCGTCACCAACAAGCCCGAGTACCTGGCGCGTCGATTGTTGCCGCTGCTCGGCTGGGAAACGCGCTGTGCGGTGCTGGTGGGCGGCGACACCTTGCCGGTACGCAAGCCTGATCCTGAGCCATTGCTGCATGCCGCCCGGACGCTTGGCGTCGAGATCAGTGACTGTGCCTATGTCGGCGATGATGCGCGTGACATCGAAGCCGCGCGGGCGGCCGGGATGCATTCGGTGGTGGCATTGTGGGGGTATCGTCGCGAGGGCGACGATCCGGCGGCCTGGTTGGGCGACGTGATGGTCGCCAACCCGTGTGGCCTCCAGAGTCCGACGGCGTGGTCAGCACCCCTGTAGGAGCGCCTTCAGGCGCGAGCTCCTGGCGTGACGGGTTTGCTGCCAATAGCCAGAGGATCATCAACGAGCGTCGCTGCAGGTGATTCGCGGTCCCTGTAGAAGCTCGCGCCTGAAGACGCTCCTACAATAAGCACATGACCGAGTCTTCCGGCACCGACAATTTCATCGACAAATGGCGCGCACGCTGGCCGGAATGGCGCGTGGCCGAAGTCTTCGTGCCGCACGACGAGCGCGAACGCACGCTGGCCTGGTTCGCCCTGCGCCAGGAGCTGACCGATGCCGCCTGGGGTGGCAGTGACCCGCAACCGGGCGAAGCCAAGCTGGCCTGGTGGGCGGAGGAGCTGGATGGCTGGGTGCAGGGGCGCCGCCGCCACCCGCTGGGCCAGGTCCTGCAGCGGCAGCCGGTGCCCTGGGGGCTGCTGGTGTCGTGCCTGTCGGCACTGCAGGCCAGCCGCGAGCAGGCAGTCGATACGGCGCAGGCGATTGAAGTCCTCGAACCCTTCGCCGAAGGAGTGTCCGGCGTGGCGGCCACCCTGTATCGCAGCGACACGCCCGCGCCGGCCCGCAGCGTGGTCGTGGGCCTGCTGGCCGAACGCCTGCTGACGCAGGGTGCGGGTGCCGTGCCCCGGCACATCCAGGCAGATCAGGCCAATGCCGCCGACGCGGACACCGCCGCACGAACCTGGGCCAGGGACCTGCTGCAAGCCTGGCCTCCGGTCCACGATGGTTCACGTGCGGGCAGGATCCACGCGGCCTTGCTGCAAGCACGCCTGCGCGCTTTCGTGGGCGGCGTGCCGGCATCGGTGCCGGTGTCGTATTGGCGGGCGTTGGGCCTCGCCTGGCGCGCTGCAAGGCGCTGATCCAGGGCGGTAGTGATCCAACCCGTTTGACCACCGCCGCTTGGGCCCGCGCTGCTCCCACCAGGGCTGCAGTCGCGCCAGGACGCAGTGTTTCGCAAGTAGAAGGGGTCGGGCAAGCGGCTTGGTTACAATGGGTGCCCGATTGCAACGACGTCCCTGTCACGGCTCCCGTAGTGCCCCTTTCCCCGACCCCCACGCCATTGCTCCCTGATGTTGCCCATGACGCGGCGGCGCTTGCACGCCCGCTGGACTGGGTCGGCATGGAGCGGATCGCGTTGCCGTTGCGCATCGCCGATGGTGCCGGCGGCACGTTGCAGGTCGCCGCGTCAGTCGATGTGGGCGTCGACCTGCGCGACGCCGACGCCCGCGGCATCCACATGTCACGGCTTTACCTGCGCTTGCAACAGGCCTTCGCCAGCGAAGCAGTCACCCCGGCCGGCCTGCGTCGGGTGTTGCAGGATTGCGTGGAATCCCAGCAAGGCTTGTCCGGCAGCGCGCGGCTGGTGCTGCGTTACGACCACTTGCTGCAGCGCGCCGCGCTGGCCAGTGGCAACACCGGCTGGAAGCGTTACCCGGTGACCATCGAGGCGACGCTGGCCGATGGCCACCTGCGCGTGGCGTTGTCGCTGTCGGTGGAATATTCCAGCACGTGTCCGGCCTCCGCGGCATTGTCGCGACAGGCCAATGCCGACCGCTTCGCGGACGACTTCGCCGCTGCGCGACCGTTGTCCACTGAAGTGGTACAGGATTGGCTGGCGTCCGAGCGCGGCCTGGCCGCGACACCGCATGCGCAGCGCAGCCGTGCACGAGTGCGTGTCGAATTGCGCCAGGCCTTCGATGAATTGCCGGTGACCTTGCTGGTCGATGCATTGGAAACCGCGCTGGGTACGCCAGTACAGACCGCCGTCAAGCGCGAGGACGAGCAGGCCTTCGCCGAACTCAATGCCGCCAACCTGATGTTCTGCGAGGATGCCGCGCGACGGATCGCGGCGACGTTGTCCGACGAACCGCGTGTGGAGCGCTACGACGCGACCGTGTCGCATTTCGAGAGCCTGCATCCGCATGATGCGGTGGCGCGGGTGAGTGGTGTTGGCCGCCAGGCCGGTTGACGACCGACCCACCAGTCACGCGATCCCATCGCTTTTCATAGGAGCGGCTTCAGCCGCGAGCTCCTGACCTTGCCGTGGGCTGTTGTAGGAGCGACGTAAGTCGCGATCCACGGCTCCGGACAGACCAATCGCGACTTGCGTCGCTCCTGCAACGGCAATGAGCAAGATCGAGAGCTCGCGGCTGAAGCCGCTCCTACAAGGGCAACGCTTTCACGCGTGCGCCACGGCGCAACTCACTGCGCGCCTGAAGCCTCCAGCACCAGCAGCGGATCCACGCGCGTGGTGAACCAGCTCATGCCCCAGTGCAAGTGGGGGCCGGTCGCGCGACCCGTCGCACCGACCGCGCCGATCACCTGGCCTTGTTCGACGCGATCACCCACATGCACGTCGATCCGCGACAGGTGCAGGAAGTTGCTGCTGACACCGTGGCCGTGGTCAAGCAGCACGGTGCCGCCGGTCAGGTAGAGATCGGGATCGGCAAAGGTGACGATGCCCGCCGCGGGTGCCTTCACCGGCGTGCCCTTGGGTACTGCGATATCCATGCCCGAATGCCCTGACGGCGCGGCTTGTCCGTTGTAGACGCGCGCATTGCCAAAGCGGCCACTGATGCGGCCTTTCACCGGCCAGGTGAACGCTTGCTCGTAATCGTCGCGGGCGTCATCGCGCTTGCGGGCGGCGGTGACGCGCAGTTGCTCACGCTGGATGCGGGCGGCGATGTCAGGTGGCGGGTTGACGGTTTTTGGCGGCACGCCGTCGATGCGTTCAACCGGCCAATCGCGTGAGTCCACTGCAATGCGGTAGGTGCTTGCGTCGGCACCGTGCGCACCCACGCGCACGACGATGTCGCCGGTCGCATTGCGGTCAACACCGAAGACGAAGCTGCCATCGTCCGACACCCGTACCGGCGCGCCGTCGACCTGCACCTCGTCGCCCGCGTCGGCATGACCGATGACCAATGCGCCCTGCGAGGCGCTGGCCGGTACGACCTGGGCAGGTGCCTGCGTGGCCAGGTAATCGTCCAGCGCAGTGGCTTGCTGTGCGAAGGAGGTGCCCAGGCAGATCGATATCGCGAACAAGAGCAGGGTGACCAGCGTGGGGCGCAAGCTGGAACGACGGCTCATCGCGCGTACTCGAGCCGCTGTCCGCGTGCCGTGCCGACCAGGTGCGCGCCGTCCCAGACCTGTATGCCGTTGACCCAGGTCGAAGCAATGCGCGAGTGGAACGTGGTGCCCTCGAATGGCGACCATCCACATTTGGACAACACGTCCTCGCGGCGCACGGTCAGCGGCGCGCTGTCGACCAGCACCAGGTCGGCTGCATAGCCTTCGCGCAGGAAGCCGCGCTCGCGCACATCGAACAACTGCGCGGGTGCATGCGCGAACTTCTGCACGACCTGTGCAAGCGTCAGGTGGCCTTCGCGTACCAGTTCCAGTGCTGCCAGCAATGCGTACTGCACCAGCGGCAGGCCGCTGGGTGCCTGCAGGTAGGGGCGTTGTTTTTCTTCCAGCGTGTGTGGGGCGTGGTCGGTGGCCAGGACGTCGATCCGGTCATCGGCCAGCGCACGGATCAGTGCCTCGCGGTCGCTGGCGTCCTTGATCGCGGGGTTGCACTTGATGAAGTTGCCCAGTGTCTTGTAATCGCTGCGGTCGAAACGCAGGAAATGGATGCAGGTCTCGGCAGTGATCTGCTTGCGGGTGCCGTCTGCGCGGATCAGTGGGCCCTGCTCGAACAACTCCAGCTCGTCTGCAGTGGAAACATGCAGCACATGCAGGCGCGTGCCATGTTTTCTTGCCAGTGATGTCGCCAGCCGGCTCGACTTCAGGCACGCCTCTCGCGAGCGGATGTCCGGATGGCATTCCACTGGAACGTCCTGGCCATATTTGGCGATGTATTCGGCCTGTTTGGCCTCGATCATCGGGGTGTCTTCGCAGTGGGTGATGATGGGTGTGGGCGCCTCGCGGAAGATCGCGTCGAGCGTGTCGGGATCGTCGACCAGCATGTTGCCGGTGGATGCGCCCATGAACACCTTGATGCCCGGCGCGGTCAGCGGGTCCAGCGTGCGGATTGCCTCGATGTTGTCGTTGCTGGCACCCATGTAGAAGCCATGGTTGGCCCAGACGCGTCCGGCGGCGCGGTCGTATTTGTCCTGCAGCGCCGAGGCATCGAGCGTCGGGGGGTTGGTGTTGGGCATGTCCATGACGCTGGTCAGGCCGCCTGCGACGGCGGCGCCCGATTCAGTGGCCATGTCGGCCTTGTATTCCATGCCTGGCTCGCGGAAATGGACCTGGTCGTCGATCATCCCCGGCATCAGCAGGCGCCCGGCGGCATCGACCACGTGCTCGCCTTCGCGGGCGGACAGGCCGCTGCCGATTTCGGCGATGCGGCCGCGGGAAACGCGCAAGTCGCCTTCGAATTCACGGCCTTCGTTGACCAGGCGGGCATTGACGATCAGTGTTTCGGACATTGCGTGGTTTCCTTGTGTGGGGCCAACTCGCAGGGGGCAGGGCGCTGGCGGAATCTAGTCGCGGGTTTTGCGTGGCGGCACGGGGTCGTGCCCGCCCGGGTGCAGGGGATGGCAGCGGGTGATGCGCCGGACCGCCAGCCAGCTGCCTTTCAGGGCGCCGTGGCTGGCAATCGCTGCCATCGCGTATTCCGAGCAGGTTGGCACGAATCGGCAACGCGGCCCCAGCAGGGGGCTGATCCAGCGCTTGTAGAAACGCAGGCCGGCAATGAGGAATCGATCGATCACGGCACCTGAATGCGGTAGGGCGCAGGGTTGCGCGGTTGCCGCTGCTGTCCCATCAGGGTATAACAGCGCGCTTTCCCGGCTCAAGGGAACCACTCCTGCCCGCACGTCCTGGTGCAGGGGAACCAGAGGAATGACCGCACGTGGCTGTAAAGAAACCCGCAAAGAAGGCCGCCAAGGCCGCCAGCAAGGCCAAGAAGGCCCCCGCCAAGAAACCTGTCGCAAAGGCATCGGCTGCCAAGAAGCCAGCTGCCAAGAAGCCAGCTGCCAAGAAGCCAGCTGCCAAGAAGGCCAGCTGCCAAGAAGCCGGTCGCCAAGAAGGCTGCGCCGGCAAAGGCGGCGTCCAAGAAAGCTGTTGCCAGCAAGCCGGCGGCCAGGAAGCCGGCTGCAAAGAAAGCGACCCCTGCAAAAGCAGCGTCGAAGAAGACGGCTGCCAAGACTGCGTCGGCGAAGAAATCTGCCCCCAAGAAGGCAGCCAGCAGCGCTGGTTCAAAGGGCGGCTCAAAGCAGGCTGTCGCAAAGCAGGCTGTCGCAGAGCAATCCTCAGCCAAGGCGCCCGCCAGCAAGCAGAAGGCGGCAGCGGCCAAACCGGCAGCAAAGACCGCGCCTGCCGCCGTCTCGCGTCGGGCCCCGGTCAAGCGCAACATCGGCAAGGTCGCAGTCGCAGTGACTGCCAAGCCCAGCGCCCCGGTGCGCAAGGGCAAGGTCAAGGTCGTGCCGTACGAGACCGACGAGACCGGTCGCCCGATCGTTCCCGAGGGCTACAAGCCGCATCCGGACGAGGAGTACATGGGTCCGCTGCAGACCGAGTATTTCCGCCAGCGCCTGCTGCACTGGCGTGCGGACCTTGTCGAGGAATCCAAGCAGACCATCGAGAACCTCAAGGACGAAGTCCGTGATGTCGGTGACGAAGCCGAGCGTGCCACCCGCGAGACCGAAAACTCGCTGGAGCTGCGTACCCGCGATCGCTACCGCAAACTGATCGGCAAGATCGACAGCACGCTCAAGCGGGTGGAGTCGGGCGATTACGGTTTCAGCGTCGACTCCGGCGAGGACATCGGCCTGGAGCGCCTGGAAGCGCGCCTGACTGCCGAGCGCACCATCGACGAGCAGGAAAGCTGGGAGCATCGCCAACGGCAGATGCGCGACTGATCGCGATCAGCCCTGGATACAGGAAAGCCCGGCGGTTGCCGGGCTTTTTTCTGGGCCAGGCAATGCTGTCGGCCGGCCATGGCGGGTTCGATCCTCAGTGCAGCTGTCGCAGGTCGAGCCGGCGCAGCTTGGGCGCCAGTTTGGTGGTCGCGGCCACCACGCCCAGGGTCATGCAGCCGCCGAAGACCACCGAGGGCACCAGCCCCAGTAGCCGGGCGGCGACGCCGGACTCGAATGCGCCCAGTTCATTGGATGAGCCGATGAAGATGCCACTGATCGACGCCACCCGCCCGCGCATGGCATCGGGCGTCGCCAGTTGCATGATCGTCGAACGCACCACCATCGACACGCCGTCGAAGATGCCGGACAGCATCAGCAGGCCTGCCGACAGCCAAAGGTTGCGCGACAGCGCGAAGCCGATGATGCATAGCCCGAAGCCGGCGACCGAGAACAGCATCATGCGTCCGGCGTGACGCCCGGGCGGTTTGTTGGACAGCCACAGGCCGACCAGCACAGCACCTGCCGCGGGCGCCGAACGCAGGATGCCCAGTGCCTCCGGGCCGGCATGCAGGATGTCGGCGATGAACGCCGGCAACAAGGCAACCGCACCGCCAAACAGCACCGAGAACATATCCAGCGCCTGCGAACCCAGCAGGACCTGGGTTTTCCAGACAAAGCGCAGGCCTTCGCCAATGCTCTTGAAGATCGGTGCGTTCTGGAGTTGCCGGGCCGGCTCGATGACCCGCAGGCTGACGATCGCGACCGCAGCGGCGCCTGCGAGTACTGCAGCGCTGGCATAGGCGGTTGCCATGCTGCTCCAGCCGACCAGCAGCCCGCCGATGGCCGGGCCGACCACCAGCCCGGTCTGCATCACCACCGAGCTGATGCTGGCGCCGCGCGCGTACTGCTCCCGGCTGAGCACGCGCGCAAACAGTGCCGCATTGACCGGGCCCAGGAACGCGCGAACCATGCCGTTGAGCGCGATCGCTGCATAAATGGTGAGCGTCGGGAACATCGCGCTGCCGCTGGGCAACGTGCCGCTGGCGACACCGGCCAGGATCAGCGAGCTGACCACCAGCCCGATGCAGGCTGCCATGCCCAGCTTGCGCCGTGGCAAGTGGTCTACCAGGTATCCCGCGAAAAGGGCCAGGCAGAAGTAGGGGATGACCTCGGTCAGGCCAATCAGGCCCAGCGCCAGCGCATCGTGGGTGATTTCGTAGACATGCCAGCCGACCGTGACCGCAACGATCTGGTAGGACAGGATCGCCAGCAGCCGATAGGCCATGAGCCCGAGGAACCCAGCGTTGCGCAGTGGCGATGCAGGGTTGGATACGCCGGGGGGTGACGACTTTGGCCTGGACGACTCCGGTCCGGAGGGTTGCCCCGGGATGGCTCCAGTGGAGCTGTCGTCGCCGGCGCTCACTGGGCTTGCTTCGCCGTGTCCTGGATGAAGGCCAGCAGCGCGGCCAGTCCGTTGCTGCGGGTCGGCGACAGGTGCTTGGCCAGGCCGATGTCGGCGATGTAGTCGGCTTCGGTGGACAGGATTTCATCGGCACTGCGGCCCGAGTACACCCGCAGTGCCAGGTAGATCAGCCCGGAGACGATCGCCGAGTCGCTGACCGCGGCGAAGTCCAGCTTGTCGGCGTTGCCCGACGCAACGATCCAGACCATCGACTGGCAGCCATGCAGGCGGTGTTGCTCGGTCTTCTGGTCCTCGGGAAAGACCGGCAGTTTGCGGCCCAGGTCGATCAGGTATTGATAGCGTTCGGACCAGTCGCTGAAGAACGCGAACTCGTCGGCAATGGTTGCTTGCGCCTGGGCGGCGGTGGCTTCGAGAGGGAAGGGGGTTTCGGTCACGGGGCCTCGTTGGTGTCTGGTGTGTGTAGGGTTCGCTTCATATGCGGGCTGTTGTAGGAGCGGCTTCAGCCGCGAGCTCTTGATCCAGCTTTGGCTTTTTGTAGGAGCGACGTAAGTCGCGATTGCGTTTCGCAGCACCTGATCGCGACTTACGTCGCTCCTACAACAGCAACAGCAGCCACAGGATCAAGCGCTCGCGGCTGAAGCCGCTCCTACAAAGGCGTGCTCCTACAAAGGCGTGCTCCTACAAAGGCATGCTCCTACAAACGCGAGCCCCTGCAAATCATGCGCGCTTCCACCTGACACCCTGCGGCGTGTCCTCCAGCAGTACGCCTTCTGCGGCAAGCTGGTCGCGTATCGCGTCCGAGCGCGCGAAGTCACGAGCCTTCTTTGCCGCAGCGCGCTCGTCGATCAGCGACTGGATGCGCGCATCGTCATCGTCCGAGGTATTGCGTGCGAACCAGGCTGCCGGATCCTGCTGCAGCAATCCGAGCGCCATACCTGCGCCCAGCAGTTCCGACTTCAAACGGACCCTGTCTCCGCCAATGGTGGCCTTGCGCGCCTCTGTCGCGATCCGGGCGATTTCAGCCAATGCCTGTGGCGTATTGAGGTCGTCGTCCAACGTGGCCTCGATACCGGGCGCAATCATCGGCAGGGCGTCCACGTCGGACAGGTCGCGCAAGGTGCCATACAGCCTGTCCAGGGTCCGCACCGATTGCGCGATCAACCCTTCCGACCAGTCCAGCGGCTGTCGGTAATGCGCCGAAAGCAGCGCATGGCGCAGCGCCTCGGGCGGGTGTTGCTGCAGCAGGTCATGGATCTTTTCGGTGTTGCCCACCGACTTGGACATCTTGGCGCCGCCAAGATTGAGCATGCCGTTGTGCAGCCAGAAGCGGGCAAACCCCTTGCCGCCGTGCGCGCACTCGCTCTGCGCGACCTCGTTTTCGTGGTGCGGGAAGAGCAGGTCCAGTCCGCCGGCGTGGATGTCGATGGTCTCGCCCAGGTGCGCAGCGGCCATCGCCGAGCATTCGATATGCCAGCCGGGGCGGCCGCGTCCCCAGGGTGAATTCCACCCGGGAAGGTCATCCGTCGATGGCTTCCACAGCACGAAGTCACCAGGGTCGCGCTTGTAGGGTGCGACTTCGACCCGTGCGCCGGCCAGCATGTCGTCGGGATCGCGCCGGGACAGCTTGCCGTAGCCATCGAAACTGGCGACCGAGAACAGCACGTGGCCTTCAGCGGCATAGGCATGGTCCGTGGAGACCAGTCGCTCGATCATGGCGATGATCTGCGGGACATGCGTGGTTGCGGCCGGTTCGATGTCCGGCGCAAAGTCGCCCACCACGCCCAGCGCGGCCATGTCCTGGCGATATGCGGCGGCATACTTGTCCGTGATCGTTGCGATCGGCGTGCCCATCGCCTTGGCCGCGGCGTTGATCTTGTCGTCGACATCAGTGATGTTGAGGGCGTATCGCAGGACACCATGGCGCCGACGCAACAAGGCGGCCAACACGCCAAAGACCACCGGGCCGCGGGCATTTCCGATATGCACGTAGTTGTAGACCGTCGGCCCACACAGGTACATGGTCGGGCAGCCCGGGTCGAGTGGTTTGAACGGCTCGAGTCGGCGCGTCAGTGTGTTATGCAGATGCAGTGTCATTGCGAAGGACCGCTTGGAAAGGGGTATCTGGCCTGACGTCGATTCTAGCGGGCGCGGTAGGGCAGGGACAGCCAAGGCGCCGCAGGCTTCGGGCCATGGAAGGAGCTGCAACGCAGTTTTGCCTTGACAAAGAAACCTCGACCCCCGTGACGCAAAGCCATGGATGCGACAGCATCGATTCATCCCTGCGCCTGCGACAACGCATACACTGCCCGCCTGTGTACCTCCTGACCCTTCCATCGCCCGACCCCGTCCCCGCTCGGTGCATGACGCCCCGTGGCCCGTTGCGGGTGCTGTTGGCTGCGTGCGGATGGTTGCTCTTTGCCCAGGCGGCATTTGCACAAGAGACCGTGGTGCCGGAAACCAACACACGCACCGCCTACGCGCAGGTGCTGCATGTCGAGCCCGTCTACCAGACCCTGCGTGCCACGCGCATGGAGCAGCAATGCGATGGCAAGACGATCCCGCCCGATGATCCGCCCAAGGGGCTGGCGCGGATCGTGGATGCGGTCAAGGGTGCACTCACGCCCCATGGCGAGGTCGACCAGGCATCCGCCGTGCAAGCCGGAGCCGATTGCAAGCTGGTGCCGGTCGAGCGCGAGTTCAAGCGCCCCATCGCCTACGACGTCGACTATGTCTTCAAGGGGATGAAGTACCGCTCGCGGTTGCCCTACGACCCGGGTAACCGGCTGCGCGTCGAATTCTCGCTGACGCCCTACATCCCGCCCGCCGACAATGCAGGTTGATGCCCCAGCCCCGATGCTTGCGCCGGTGCCGCGCGCATGGGAATATCCTGTGCAGATGCATCAGACCCCCGCCACCGTTGTCGTCCTGACCTCCGCCCGCATGGCGGCCGGCATGACGTCGCGTGCGCGCCGACCACAGCCCACACTCCGCGCTGGGTGACGGCTCCTGCTGTCGTGTCTGTCTGAAACCCGGCCCCCGTGCCGGGTTTTTTGTTGCCCGGTGTCCTTCCCGATCCCGAGCAAGCCATGCGCCAATCGCCTGACACACCTGCCCTGGTCAAACCAGGTTCAATCCAGCCTGCCCCAGGCAGGCCTGTCGCGGTAAAACACTTCCTGAACACCCAGGACTGGTCCCGCAGCGACCTGGACGCTGTCCTGGCCGAGGCTGCGCGCTACAAGCGCCACCGGGCCGGCGACGCCCTCAATGGGCGCAGCATCGCCCTGGTGTTCTTCAACCCGTCATTGCGCACCCGCACCAGCTTCGAACTGGGCGCTTTCCAGCTGGGTGGCCATGCCGTGGTGCTGCAGCCGGGCAAGGATGCCTGGCCGATCGAGTTCGACCTGGGCACGGTGATGGACGGTGATACCGAGGAGCACATCGCCGAAGTCGCGCGGGTGCTCAGCCGCTACGTGGACCTGATCGGCGTGCGTGCGTTTCCGAAGTTCATCGACTGGTCGCTGGATCGCCAGGATCGCGTGCTCGAGGGATTTGCCAGGCATGCGACCGTGCCGGTCATCAACATGGAAACGATCACCCACCCATGCCAGGAGCTGGCGCACGTGCAGGCGCTGCAGGAGCACTTTGGTACGACCGACCTTCGCGGCCGGAAATACGTGCTGACCTGGACCTACCACCCCAAGGCACTGAACACCGCCGTCGCCAACTCCGCGCTCACCATTGCCACCCGCATGGGCATGGACGTGACCCTGTTGTGCCCGACCGGCGAGTACATCCTGGATGAGCGCTACATGGGTTGGGCCAGGGACAACGTCGCTGAAAGTGGTGGCTCGCTGGCAGTCAGCCATGACATCGAAAGCGCGTATGCAGGTGCGGACATCGTCTATGCCAAGAGCTGGGGCGCACTGCCTTATTTCGGCAATTGGGATGCGGAGAAACCGCTGCGCGACCAGTACAGGCATTTCATCGTCGACGAAGCCAAGATGGCGCTGACCAGCAATGCCGCCTTCAGCCATTGCCTGCCACTGCGGCGCAACGTCAAGGCGACCGACGCGGTGATGGATTCACCCAACTGCATCGCCATCGACGAGGCTGAAAACCGGCTGCACGTGCAGAAGGCCGTGATGGGGATGCTTGTTTCGCAAGCGGGGATTCGTGATTAGGGATTCGTGATTCGCAAAGCCCAATCCTCGAACCTTCCTGCCAGGAACCTACATGCCTACTTCCCATCCCGAATCCCAAATCCCCAATCCCCGCTCCAACGCCATCGTCCTGGCATTTTCCGGCGGCCTGGATACCAGTTTCTGCGTGCCCTACCTGCGCGAGCAGGGCTGGGACGTGCATACGGTGTTTGCCGATACCGGTGGTGTCGATGCACGCGAGCGCGCTGCGATCGAAGCGCGTGCACATGAGCTGGGTGTCGCCAGCCACGTCACGGTCGACGGTGGTCCTGCGCTTTGGTCCGATTTCGTCAAACCGTTCGTGTGGGCGGGCGAGGGCTACCAGGGGCAGTATCCACTGCTGGTTTCAGACCGTTACCTGATCGTCGATGCGGCGTTGGCCCGCGCCGGGGAGCTGGATACAAACGCCATTGCGCATGGTTGCACCGGGATGGGTAACGACCAGGTACGTTTTGACCTGGCCGTGAAGTCCTGCGGCGACTACCGCATCGTGGCGCCGATCCGCGAGATCCAGAAACAGCACACGCAGACCCGTGCGTACGAGCAAGCGTACCTGGAGCAACGCGGCTTCGCGGTCGATGCACGGCAGAAGGCCTATACGATCAACGAAAACCTGCTTGGCCTGACCATGTCCGGCGGTGAGATCGATCGATGGGAGACGCCGGGCGATGGTGCGCGTGGATGGTGCAGTTCGCGTAGCCAATGGCCGGCCGAGCCCTTGCAGGCCACCCTGCGTTTTGTCGAGGGCGAAGCGGTAGCGCTGGATGGTGTCGAGATGCCCGGGGCGGGGATGCTGGCGAAACTCAACACCCTGTTTGCGCAGTACGGCGTCGGTCGTGGCATGTACACCGGTGATACCACCATCGGGCTGAAGGGACGCATCGTTTACGAGGCGCCCGGATTGACGGCGTTGCTTGCCGCACATCGCGCGCTGGAGGAAGCGGTGCTGAGCAAGCAGCAGAACCGTTTCAAGCCGGAGGTCGCACGCAAGTGGGTCGAGCTGGTCTACGAGGGGTTTTTCCATGACCCGTTGAAGACCGACCTGGAAGCTTTCCTTGCCTCCACGCAGCGCATGGTCAACGGTGAAGTGGTGCTGCAAACCGCTGGCGGACGCGTGGATGCGGTTGCCGTGCGTTCGCCGCACCTGCTGCAATCCGGTGGCGCGACTTATGCGCAGTCCGCCGATTGGGGCGTGGAAGAGGCCGAGGGTTTCATCAAGCTGTTCGGCATGAGCAGCACCTTGTGGGCGCAGATCAACAGGAAGGGAAGTTAAATCGAAGCCACTGTAGGAGCGGCTTCAGCCGCGAGCGCTTGGTTTGCGGTTGCCTCCGGTTTTGTAGGAGCGACGTAAGTCGCGATCAGGTGCTCCAAAATTGCAATCGCGACTTACCGGTGGCGACATGCCGCCACCACGCCTACGACGGCCAAAACAAAAATAGACATCAATGGCTCGCGGCTGGAGCCGCTCCTACGAAGAACCAGGAACACAATGCATGCTCGATAGTCTTCTCCGCCACCTCGAAGCGCTGGTGTCCTTCGACACCCGCAACCCGCCGCGTGCCATCGGCACCGATGGAATCTTCGATTACATCCGCAGCCAGCTGCCAGGCTTTCGAATCGAAGTCACGGACAACGGCGCCGGTGCGGTGTCGTTGTTCGCGGTACGCGGTACGCCATCGCGCGTGTTCAATGTGCATCTGGATACTGTGCCGTCGTCTCCGGGTTGGAGCGCCGATCCGCATGTCCTGCGCGTGCAGGATGAGCGTGCCATCGGCTTGGGCGCCTGCGATATCAAAGGCGCGGCCGCTGGACTGCTGGCTGCCGCACAAGCCACGTCCGGCAATGCCGCCTTCCTGTTCACTAGCGATGAGGAAGCCAACGACGCACGTTGCATCGCGGCGTTCCTTGCGCAGGACCATGGCTTCCGGCAGGCCATCGTCGCCGAGCCAACCGGTTGCGAAGCCGTCCTGGCGCATCGCGGCATCAGCGCGGTGCGGATGCGTTTCACTGGCCGGGCAGGGCATGCGTCTGGTGCCGAGGCGATGCAGGCCAGCGCCCTGCACCAGGCGATGCGTTGGGGCGCGCGGGCGCTGGACTTCGTCGAATCCGAGTCGCACAACCGCTTCGGTGGCCTGACCGGCCTGCGTTTCAACATCGGCCGGGTCGAAGGCGGGATCAAGGCCAATATCATCGCGCCGGAGGCCGAAGTGCGCTTTGGCTTCCGACCGCTGCCGTCGCAGGATATCGATGCATTGCATGCAGGCTTTCGCGGCATGGCTGTCGCCGTTGAGCCTGGTGACGATGTCGAGTACGACGAAACGTTCCGCGGCCCATCGCTGCCCGCGGGTGATGCAGATGCAGCAGAGGATCGCCGCCTGGCTGCCCGCGATCTTGCCGACGAGCTCGCGTTGCCCATCGGCAACGCGGTGGACTTCTGGACCGAGGCCTCGCTGTTCTCGCAGGCGGGGTTGGACGCGATCGTGTTCGGCCCGGGCAGCATCGCGCAGGCGCACACCGCCGATGAGTGGGTCGCGATCGACCAGCTCGCCATGGCCTTTTCGCATTACCAACGGCTGTTGGGAGAATGAACATGCCGTCGTCCATGCGTTGCCCCATCGCCGGGCGTGGTGAATGCAGGGTGCATCCGCGGTATTGCCGCCGGACGCCATGCCTGTGCGTTGCCAGCCCGCCACCATCCACACCTTGAGCGGCGACTGAGCATGACTGAACTGCGCACCACGATCATCCGCCTGCTGTCCAACATGGGCAGCGCCAAGGAGATCCAGTTGTACCTCAAGCGTTTCTCCCAGGTCGATGCCGCGCGCTTTGCCGTGGTCAAGGTGGGAGGCGCGGTGCTGCGCGACGAGTTGCCGGCCCTGGTGTCGTCGCTGTCCTTCCTGCAGCAGGTTGGCCTGACGCCGATCGTGGTGCACGGTGCCGGACCGCAACTCGATGTCGAAATGCAGGCCGCCGGTATCGAGAAGAAGGTCGTCGACCACCTGCGCCATACCGACACCGATGTGTTGGCGGTCGTGCGCCGGGTCATGCGCGAGCAGAACCTGCTGCTGGTGGAAGCGTTGCAGGCCGAGGGTGTCCGGGCGACATCGATCCAGTCGGGTGTCTTTGAATGCGAGCTGCCCGATGTCGATCGCTATGGGCTGGTGGGGCGCCCACGTCGCATCGACACCGATGGTATCCATGCCGCGATCAAGGCCGGGTCGATCCCGGTGATTGCATCGCTGGGTGAAACCGCGACCGGGCAGATCGTCAACGTCAATGCCGACTGGGCCGCAAACGAATTGATCAAGTCCCTGCAGCCTTACAAGATCGTGTTCCTGACCGGTACTGGCGGCCTGCTCGACGGCGACGGTCGGGTGATCGATTCGATCAACCTGAGCACCGAGTACGCCGACCTGATGGCGCAGTCCTGGCTGCATTCGGGTATGCGCCTGAAGATCGAACAGATCCATGACCTGCTGATGGCGTTGCCGGCATCCTCGTCGGTGTCGATCACGCGTCCGGATGAGCTGGCCAAGGAGCTGTTCACGCACAAGGGCTCCGGCACGCTGGTGCGGCGCGGGGAGCGCGTGCTGCAGGCCGACGACTGGAATGCGATCGATACGACGCGGCTGCGCGGGCTGATCGAGTCGGCATTCGGACGCCGGTTGGCCGTGGATTATTTCGAGCGCACCCCCCTGCTGCGCGCCTATGTCAGCGAGAACTACCGTGCAGCCATCGTCCTGAGCCAGGTGGATGGCACCGCGTACCTCGACAAGTTCGCCGTGCTCGACGACGCACAGGGCGAGGGCCTGGGGCGCGCGGTATGGCAGGAGATGCGTGAGCAACATCCGCGCCTGTTCTGGCGCTCGCGCCATGGCAATCCGGTCAACCCGTTCTATTACGCGCAGTCCGATGGCTGTATCAAGCAGGATCAATGGAAGGTGTTCTGGTACGGGCTGGGCGGGTTCGACCAGATCGCCAATTGCGTCGCGCATTGCCAGGTGCGGTTGCCGACGCTGGCGGACGTGGCATGAGCCGGGCGCCTGTCGGGAGCGTGCCTGTCGGCAGGGTGACTGTCGGGATCGTGGGCGCGCGCGGCCATGTCGGCGCCGCGTTGATTGCCTTGGTTGCTGGTCACCCGCGCCTTGAACTTGCCTTCGTGTCTTCGCGTGAGCTGCAAGGCCAGCGCGTGGCCGACCGGGTCGACGCCTACCGGGGAGGCTTGCGCTATTGCGCGCCGCAGTTCGCGCAGCTGCCCGCGTTGGGCGCGGATGCCGTCGTTCTGGCACTGCCCAATGGCAAGGCCGGTGCCTGCGTTGCCGCGTTTGACCCTGGCGCAGGAAGCGACCCGGTCATCATCGATCTATCCGCGGATTTTCGTTTTGATGCCGACTGGTATTACGGCCTGCCCGAGCTCAACCGAAACGCGTATCGCGGCCAGCGCAGGATCAGCAATCCCGGGTGCTACGCCACGGCGATGCAATTGGCGATCGCGCCAATGCTCGAGTTGCTCGAGGGGCCTGTCCAATGCTTTGGTGTCTCGGGATATTCCGGTGCGGGTACGGCGCCCTCGGACAGGAACGACCCGGACAAGTTGCACGGCAACCTGATGCCATATGCGCTTGCCGGGCATGTGCACGAGCGTGAAGCCACGTATCGCCTTGGCCACCCGGTCGAATTCATGCCCCACGTCGCGCCGCATTTCCGTGGCCTGACGATCACGGCAAACCTGCACCTGTCGCAGGCCCTGGATCGCGATGCGGTGCTTGCGCGTTACAACGCATGCTATGCCGATGAACCCCTGGTCCGGGTCGTGGACCAGGCGCCTTGGGTCAGTCGGATCGCCGGTGCGCAGCATGTCGAGATCGGTGGCTTCACGTTGTCCGATGATGGCCGGCGCCTTGTGGTGGTCGCGACGGAGGACAACCTGCTCAAGGGTGCGGCGACGCAGGCGTTGCAGAACCTCAACCGTGCCTTTGGCTTCGAGGAGCTGGAAGGTATCCCAGTGTAGGAGCGGCTTCAGCCGCGAGCTCTTTCCACGGGCAACCATCGAAGAGCTCGCGGCTGAAGCCGCTCCTACAGCAGCATTGTTTCGATGGAGTCAACGACCTATGTCCGACCTGCTCTGGCAAAAACCCGGCATCAACGTCGATGCGCAGATCCAGGCCTTCCTGGCCGGCGACGACGTGATCCTGGATCGCGAATTCTTCCTGCACGATATTACCGCCAGCCGCGCGCATGCCGAAGGGCTGCAGCGTATCGGCATCCTTGATGCATCCGAGCTTGCGGCGGTGGGCGCCGAGCTCGACACGCTTGCAGGGGATTTCTCCAGTGGCGCTTTCGTGCTCGACGACACGTATGAGGACGGCCACTCCGCGATCGAGTCGCGATTGGTGGAGCGGTTGGGGGCTGCGGGCAAGAAGATCCACACCGGCCGCAGCCGCAACGACCAGGTGCTGGTCGCCACCCGCCTGTGGCTCAAGGACAAGCTCACGGACTTGTCCGTGAGCTGCCGGCAGGTCGCCACCATTGCCTTGCAACGCGCAGCCGACGAGGCAAGCCTCCCATTGCCGGGCTACACCCACCTGCAGCGCGCGGTCGTGTCTTCGGCCGGGATGTGGTGGGCGGGATGGGCCGAGTCCTTCATCGACAATGTCGTGCGCGCACGCGATACCCTGGCGTGGATCGATGCCAATCCACTGGGTAGCGCGGCCGGTTACGGGGTCAACCTGCCGCTGGATCGCGACCACACCACGCAAGCGCTGGGGTTTGGAAGGCTGCAGGTTGCGGCCACCTACGCGCAGTTGTCACGCGGCAAGTTCGAGCTGGCTGCGATCGAAGCCCTCGGCTCGGCGGTGTTGGACCTGCGTCGGCTGGCATGGGACCTGAGCCTGTTCACCAGTTCCGAATTCGGGTTTGTCGACCTTCCGGCGCAGTACACCACCGGCAGCTCGATCATGCCCAACAAGCGCAACCCGGATGTCATCGAACTGATGCGTGCGACCTACGCCAGCGTCGCCGCCGGGCGCTGCGAGATCGAGCAATTGTTGTCGCTGCCATCGGGCTACCACCGCGACCTGCAGGTCTCGAAGGGCGCTATCTTGCATGCGTTCAGCCGTGGACTGGGTGCGCTTGCATTGCTTCCGGACCTGTTGGCCAACCTGCAATGGAAGCCTGGTGCCATGCGCGCTGCGCTGGAGCCATCGATGCATGCCACCGACGTGGCGGTGGACCTGGCCAGGCAAGGCATCCCGTTTCGCGAAGCCTATCGGCAAGCGGCCGACCCGGCGCGCTGGGCGCAGGGTGATGCCGACGCCAGCCTTGCGGCGCGGGTGTCGCCGGGTGCGCCTGGTGACCTGCGGCTGGACGTCCTGCGCCAGCGGCTGGATGCCTTGAAAGGTTGAACCGATCCTCATGCGCCGTGATGATGCGGCCGCACCGTCACGCTCCTGCATCATTCCTGCGAAAGCAGGAATCCAGTGCCATTGGCTGTCCACGACCATGGAATTGGCTGGATTTTCGTCTTGACGGCACTGATTGCCTGAAGGCCAGCCAAGCCCCCGACTTGGGTTCGACGTCCCGATCTGTTAAGCTAACTCCTTAATCGGATTGGCTTTTCTGGCGTTGACCCGCGCACGCCAGCGTTTCCGCGTGCCCCAGCTCCGTGCCAATCCTGAGCTTCACCCCGTGCATTGATCGATGCGCAGACACTGTCCCTGTCGACGGGGTGTCGTCCGCATAAAACCCAGCGCCCCGGTCGGGCCAGCCCACTACCGGATGGGATGACCGTGGCCATTACGTCCACACTTGGATTGGATCCCTCTACAAGCCCGCTTCGGAGAAGCCCCTCAAGCAATGAAGTCACCGTTCAAGGAACAAACCATCCGCCCCTGGCGCCGTGCCGTACTCAAGGTGGGCAGCAGCCTGCTGACCGACGGCAAGGGTGGCCTGGGCAAGCGCAATGCCGCCGCCCTGGCCAACATGATCGCGCGCTTCCACGACCAAGGCAGGGAAGTGCTATTGGTGTCTTCGGGCGCCGTGTCCGCAGGCCGTGGCCTGCTGGCAAGCTCGGGCGCCGGGATGGCGCAACGCCAGGCACTTGCTGCGTTGGGACAGACACCGATGCTCGCGTTGTGGCAGGGCCTGGTCGAACAGCCCGTCGCGCAGGTATTGCTCAGCCACGACGACCTGCGCAATCGTCGCCGCTACTTGAACGCCCGCGCCACGCTGCGCGAACTGCTGCGTGTCGGTGCGCTACCGATCGTCAACGAAAACGACACCGTCGCCATCGATGAACTCAAGCTCGGTGACAACGACAACCTCGCCGCTGTCGTGGCGACCCTGGTCGATGCCGACATCCTGATGATCGCGACCGACACCGATGGCCTGTACACCGGCCACCCGACGCGCGACCCCGACGCCGAGCCGGTGCTGCGGATCGAGGAGATCACCTCGGAGATCATGGCCATGACCCAGGGTGGTGCCGGATCGCTGGGTACCGGTGGCATGTATACCAAGCTGGAGGCGGCGACCAAGGCAGCTGCCGCCGATATCGACACCGTGCTGTTCTGTGGCCACAACGCCGACACGATTTCGGCACTGGCCGAAGACCGCCTGCATGGCACCCACATCCCGGCCCATGGTGATCGCCTTGGGGCGCGCAAGATGTGGTTGCGGCATACACCACCCAGTGGTGGCGTGATCCGCGTCGACGAAGGTGCGGCGCGGGCGCTGGCAAAGCAGGGCGCCTCGTTGTTGCCCGGCGGCGTACTGGCGGTCGAAGGCGAGTTCGAGCGCGCCGCGATGGTCGATGTGTTGCCCGCGACAGGCCATCAACGCCTTGCCCGCGGCCTGGTGCAATACCACTCCGACGACCTGCAGCGCCTCGTCGGCCTGCACAGCAGCGAGATCGAAGCCGAACTGGGCTTCAGCCACGGCGAGTCCGTGATCCGGCGCGAGGATCTTGTCCTGCTCAGCGCCGCTGTGGCAGCCCCCCATCCCGAACTTTTCCTGGAGCCCACGCAATGAGTGCAGTCACCGATAGTGCAGTCCACGAACCTGCAGCCCCCAATCCTGCAGCCCCCAAGAAGGGCTACGTCCGCACACTCGCCGAGCGCGCACGCGCCGCCTCCCACGCCATTGCCGGCCTGGATGGCGCGCAGCGCGCTGCATTGCTGGAATCGATGGCCGATGCCGTCGCTGCCGGCAAGCAGCGCATCCTCAAGGCCAATGCCTGCGACATGCAGCGTGCAAAGGAAGCCGGCACCACCGGTGCGATGCTCGACCGGCTGATGCTGGACGATGAGCGCGTTGCAGGCATCGTCACCGCCATCCGCGAGATCGCCGCGTTGCCCGATCCGGTGGGGCAGGTGACGCGGACCGACGAACGCCCCAACGGCCTGGTGGTGGAGAAGGTGCGTATCCCGCTGGGGCTGGTCGCGATGATCTACGAAGCCCGGCCCAACGTGACCGCCGATGCCGCGGCCCTGTGCCTGCGCGCCGGCAATGCCGTACTGCTGCGTGGCGGTTCCGAGGCCTGCGACAGCAACATCGCCATTGCCGCCTGCCTGCACCAGGCGCTGGCCAAGCACGACCTGCCGGCCGAAGCCGTCGCACTGGTCGAGGACACCGCGCGCGAGCACGTGCTGGAGCTGCTGCAGCTATCGGACCTGGTCGACCTGGCGATCCCGCGTGGCGGCGAAAAACTGATCCGCTTCGTTGCAGAGCACGCACGCGTCCCGGTCATCAAGCACTACAAGGGCGTGTGCCACCTGTATGTCGACAAGGCGGCAGATCCGGCGCTTGCGTTGAAACTGGCGATCGACGGCAAACTGTCGCGTCCGGGCGTCTGCAACTCGCTGGAGACGATGCTGGTGCACACCGACATGGCTGCCGATTGGCTGCCTGGTGCGCTGGCTGAACTGGCTTCGCGTGGCACCGAGATCCGTGGCTGCGAGCGCACCCGCGCGTTGTTCAACGATGCCGTCCCTGCCACCGATGAAGACTTCGACGCCGAATACCTGTCCCCGATCCTGACCGTGCGCGTGGTCGACTCCATCGACGAGGCCATCACGCACATCCAGCGCCATGGCTCCGACCACACCGAGGTCATCTGCAGCACCGACCAGGCCGCCTGCGACCGTTTCGTGCGCGAAGTGCGCAGTTCCGCGGTCATGGTCAATGCCTCGTCGCGTTTCAACGATGGCGGCACGCTGGGACTGGGCGCGGAGATCGGCATCTCGACCACCCGCCTGCATGCCTACGGCCCGATGGGGCTGGAATCGCTGACGATCGAGCGTTATGTCGTGCGCGGAGAGGGGCAGGTGCGGCATCCCGAAAAGCTGCTGGACAAAGCGGCCTGATTTGCCGGCGGGGTCACGATCGTCCTGATGGCGAGGCAAGCGTTCGCGGGGTGGTCCTTGCCGCCCCGGTAGGGCGTCAGCAACCCGTCATGCGTGCGCAGCCGGGACCCCGTGGAGACTGCTTGGCCCGGAAGCAATGTCCGGCCCTCCACGAGGCCAGCCTGCGACAGTGCCCTGGGTTGGCGCCTGTCGCCTGCACTGGCGATTGATCGTTGCGCAACGACCTGGCCTGGTCAGGAATCCTGCAGCACCGGTGACTCGCCGGAGTGATGGCCTTGGCGTTCGATCACACTGAACCTGCCGTCGGTCTCTAGCACCACGGCGCGTGCCTGTTCCACCTGGTGCAACCCCGAGTTGCGCAGTGCATGCATGACGTCGCTCTGGCTGACACGCTCGCGACGCATGACATCGTCCAGGAACTTCCCATCGTGCAGGACCAGCGTGGGGCTGCTCGCGATCAATCCTCTAAACGCCTCCCAACGCGCGCAGACCCAGGTCAGGCAGAATTGCAGCGAAACCAGCAGCAACAGTGCGAACATGCCTTCCGCCCAGACCGCGTCCCTGCTGAGCAGGGTCGTGGCCAGGATCGAGCCCAGCGCCACGTTGACCACCAGGTCGAAGGCGTTCATCTGGGTGAGCGTTCGCTTGCCGTAGACGCGCAGCAGGAGCACCAGTGTCGCGTAGGCACAGAGTCCCACGAGTGCGATGCGGCCAAAATCATTCCACGACTCAAAGAACATGGGCTTCTCCTGGTCAGTTTTCCTATCTCTTCAGGCGGGCCGTGCGCTCTATCTCTTCAGGCGGGCTGCGCGCCCCGGGAAGGCGGCACTCAGGTGCCGGGATCATCCTCTCCACGCCGGTCGCCCTGCTGTTGCTTGAACCTGACGAAGAACCACAGGATCAGGAAATTGACTGCCGACAACGCGATGGCGTAGCCCCATGCGCCAAGGGCGGTCGCGGCCCCGACCGCGCCCATGATCCAGATGCTTGCCGCAGAGGCGGTCCCCGATACCGACGTGTCGTGCTTGAGGATCGCGCCACCGCCCACGAATCCGATGCCGGTCATCAATCCCTGCAGCAGGCGTGCCTTGGCGTCGGGGGCGACTCCACCAATGAAATAGAGCCCGAGCAACATATAGGCACATGCACCGACAGCCACGAGCGGGAAGGTGCGCACGCCAGCGATATCGTCCTTGCTTTCACGGTTCCAGGCGACTGGCAGGGACAGCACGAGAGCACCGAAGATCGCCAGGTAGGGCTGCCAGTCGGTGTAGTCCAAGCTCATTGCTCCGGCCTTCGCGCTGCGACATGACATGCCCGGCTGGGCGAAGCCACGGATGCATTGTTGCTTGGAATCATGTGATTGATGGTGATCATTCCTGTGCAGGGGGCTCGCAGCCTATTGCGCGAATGTCGCCACGACTTCGTCCATCCGCCAGTGCGTGTCGCGTGCAGTCTGTTGTGCCTGGCGCAACCGCGCGTCGAGTGCGCGACCGTCGCGCGGCGTGACGATGACCACACCAGATAGTCGCGGGCCTTCCTCGTGCAGGCGGACCTGGCAGTCGTCGACCCAATCCAGTGCCTTGACCGCCTCGCGCACGCGGCCGACCAGCGGATCGCCCTGGCTGCGATCCGTTGTTTGCGGCCGGGCGTCATGCATGTCGCGCAGCGCGCCCTTGAGGTTGCTGACGCCATCCTTGACCACGCTCACCGCGATCAACAACGCCGACACCGCGTCCGCCCACCACCAGCCCATCCCGATGCCAAGGATGCCGACCACGCCGGTCAGACCTGTCATCCATCCGGCCTTGTTCATCGCGGCGCCGGCTTGCAACGGCTTCAGGTGCAATTCCGAGGCCAGTTTGAGCTTCATCCGTCCGAGCACGGCAGGCGGGACGACCGACACCACCAGCGCGGCGATCATCAACCAGCCCATCCAGAAACGACGTCCGCCGAATTCGAATGCGCCAATCGTGGGATGCTCGCGCCCGATCAGGGAGCCCAGGCTGTCATAGACCAGGAACAGGCCGACCAGCGTCAGTGCAACGGCAGAGACAAGGAAGGCAACATCAAATGCCCGATAACGACCATTGAGCCATTCGTCGTCGGGGGGCTTGCGCGCAAACCAGGCCGCGACAAGAAAAGCGATCGGCGGCACCAGCCCCATGACGTCCTCGATCCATGCGGTCTTCATCGCCTGCGAGCTGCCCAGGACGAAGAACATCATGACCGTGACCCCGACCTGCAGGCCGATGGTCCACCACTCCAGGTGCCTGGCGCGCCGCAACCCGCGCTGTTGTGCCTCGGGCAACGGGTGGTCGGGCCTGACCGCACTCATGGCTGTCGCGCCCCGAGGATCGCCTCGGCGGACCGGCCGTGGACGAAGGATTCGAAGTTCATCAGCCAGGCATTTTCACCCGGTGGCAGGGCAAGCACCCGGCTGCCGTAGCTCCCGTCGTCCGCCTGCAGGTGGTAAGGCTTGGACAGCGCGACCCTGCCTTTCCAGGGCGACCGCTTGGAGTTTCCGCCGACCACTGCCTGGAGTTTGTATTCTTCCAGCGCCTCGAGCAGGTCCGCGTGGCCACCGTGCTCCCAGACGATCCGGGCATGCAATGAATCGGCCCAGGCCTGCAGCATCGCGATTTCACGACCGTGCGGCGGCCGACCCGGATCCAACTGCACGAAGGGAGGGTCCGACACCACGCCGACGTGCATCTGCCCACCGCGGACCTGGGACAGCGTCTTTTCAGGATCCTGCGGGAAACGATCACAGCCGGTGACCGCGAACAGCAGGATCGCCACGGCGACGTGGCACGCAACGAGAAGCGGCCTCATCCCCGGACCCACGGATTATCCATGCGAGCCGGTTGGCCGGAGAGGATCCTCGACATCGCGGGGCGGGTTGCGTCAAGCGGCTGCATGCCTGTCCTTGAAGGTTGGGGAGACCGTTGAAATTTAATGCTACGCGTGGCTATGCGACGTGATGAACCACTGGCAGCGACCCACTCAAAGCTGCAGCGTCGTGAGTGACCAGAAAAATTCGGCCGTCTTCTGCGTCCACGGTCGGTCTTCCCATTGCTGCAGCGTGACTTCACGGGAGACTGCGAGGTCGCGCTCGAAGACCTCCGTCATATGCCGGGCAAACGCGTTGCCATACAGGTTGACGTCCGCCTCGTCGTTGAGCCGGAAAGAGCGTCTGTCGAAGTTGCTGGAACCCGCGATGGTGAGGTACTGGTCAACGATCATCAGCTTGTTGTGGAAGATCGCTGGCTGGAACCGGTACAGCTTGGCACCGGCCGCAAGCAAGGGCCCCCAGCGCGCGCGGGACGCGGCACCGATCGCAGTGGCGACATGCGGCCCGGGCAGGATGATCCTCACCTGCACGCCGCGGGCCAGGGCGGCCTTGAGTGCCTGCATGACCTGTTGGTCGGGGATGAAATAGGAGGCTTCCAGGTCGATGCGTTCGCGCGCGCCCTGGATGCTCATGAGGTACATCAGCTCCATGTCCTGTCGCCCGCCTTCGGGCGAGCTGGCGAACGCTTGCAAGGTGGTTGCACCCTTGTGTTCGAGCACCGGGAAGTACCTGGGGCCCATCAATTCCCGCCCCGTGGTGGCGCTCCAGTTTTCCAGGAACACGCCCTGGATCTGCGACACGCCCGGGCCCTCCACCCGCAGCATCATGTCGCGATGCTGGTCGTCCCGGTGTCCATTGCCGCGCCAGCTATCGTCGATGCCTGCGCCGCCGGTATAGGCGATGCGGCCGTCGACGATGAGGATCTTGCGGTGCGTGCGGTTGTTGAGCTGGTCGATCACGCCCAACCGCAAGGGCCGGAACCACGCAAATTCGATGTCAGCCGCACGCAGCCGGCTGGCTATCCGACCATCCATTCGTGCGCCGATCCAGTCGACCATGACATGCACCTGCACCCCGGCGCGCCTGCGCTCGGCAAGCGCAGCGATGAACTCATCGGCCACCGTGCTGGAGCGGAAGATGTAGATTTCCAGGTTGATGCTGGCCTTGGCCGCGCGGATGTCCGCCAGCATGGCCGGAAAGAACGCGTCGCCATTCTGGTAATCGGTGACCGCGTTTCCGGGGACGAGCGGTGCCCTCAGGAGCGGTGCGATATCACGTGCGTATTGCGCGCTTTCCACCGCACTGGCTTGCTGCGGTCCGCTCTGGGGCACGCTCTTGCGCGGCAGCAGGTTGGCCAGGACCAGGTAAGCCAGCACGGCAGCGAGGAGCCCGGCGCAGAAAAACAGCAGGCGGATGTAACGGTGTTGCATCAGGCGTGCCCGTGCATCAGTTTGCGCGGCCAATCATGCTGTGCGCACGGCAACTGGCCTTGGGCACGCGCATGCACACGGCCGCGTGCGCGCATGCCGCGCGCAGGGTTGGACGCGCGCCCGTCATTGCTGGAGCCGCTCTTCCATGTCCTGTTGGTACTGTTGCGCCAAGCGGACCTGTTCTTCTTCATCGAGCACCTTGCCTGCAAGCTGGAAGACTTCGTGCTCCTCTTCATCCAGGTGGTGGGAGACGAGGTGCGACAGCTCCCGGGCAATCGACAACCAGCCCGGTGACGACATGTCCGTCTTTTCGAGCTTCCCGACCAGGTCGTCGATCTGCTTGTGCTCGGACACGCTGTGGCGCGCCTTGTCCTGGGTGAGGTCGTACTTCATCAGCATGCGATAGAAGTAACGCTCCTCGGCACCGGCGTGTGATTCAAGTTCATTCTTCAAGCGTGCAAGCAATTCCTCGCGACCCTGGCTTTGGCCGTGCGTTTTTATCAATAGCGAAGCCAGCGTGCGTTGCTTTTCATGGTCGTCGCGTAGAGCCTTGAAGATCGTAGCCATGTTGTCCCCGGGAAATGGTATGGGACGGCCAGCCTATAACCGCGGCAGGCACGGCGGCGTGATCGGCACGCATCGCCAGGAAAACCATCGGCAACGACCGGCTTTGCACTACCTGGATGGGTACGCAGTTGCGCCCGGGCAACAACGGGTCGCTCGCAGGAGCAGGCCGTGCGTTGCCGGGCCGGGAAGGCGCGTGCGTCAACGAAAGTGGCGTTCGCCCGACAACCCGATGAACCAGTTGCGGCCTGGCGCCGGTTCAAAATAGCGGCCGTTGGCGTCGTTGACGATCACCGAGCCGACGATGTCGCGGTCGAGCAGGTTGTTGATCCTCGCGAATCCTCGCCACTGCAGGCCGGCAAAGTCGAAACGCCGTTCGACCCCGACGTCGATGCTGGCATTGGCAGGTGCGTGAGCGCTGTTGGCATCGTCGACATACATGCGATCGGTGTATCGACCCTGCAGCAGCAGGTCGGTTTGCGCATCCGGACTCCAGCGCAGTTCGGCCCATCCGGTCTGCCGTGCCAGGCCCGGGATGCGACGACCGTCCAGGTTGGCCGGCAGGTCACCGGCCGCGCCCCCACCTGCATAGCGCGCGTCGAGCAGGGTATAGGCCAGGGCGTAATGCCAACGTTCGGATAGCGCACCCGATGCCGACAGCTCCAGCCCGCTGCGATGCGTCAGCCCGGCGTTGCCAAACACGCTGCGACCGCCCTGGTTGGCGACGACGACGATCTCGTCACTGGTGCGGCTGTTGAACACGGTTGCCGAAGCCTCGATCGCCGGGCGCCGGATGCGCAAGCCAACTTCATAGTTGCGGCTGGTGGCTGGGCGCAGTGAATCATTGAGCCCGCTGAGCCCGTCATTGCGATAGGCCAGTTCGGCGAAGGTCGGCGTTTCGAAGCCGCCTCCGGCGTTGGCATAGAAGCTCAGCCATGGCGTCGCCCGGTACAGGATGCCGGCCACCGGAGCGGTATGCGAATACGCCAGCTTGCCGCTGTCATCCGGGTTGCCGGCCGTGACGTAGAAGTCCCGCGAACCAAAATCCACGCGGGTGCGGCGCAACCCGGCATCGATGCGCCAGCGCGCAGTGAGCGCCCACTCTGCCTGTACGTACAGTGCGTTCGAAGCCACGCGGTCGCGCTGGTCACGGCGTAATGCGCCGTAGACACCAATCCTGTCCCCGATGAAGTTTTCGTAACCGCGGCGTGCTTCATCGGAGACTTCGTGGTCGATCCCCATGGCCAGCGTGAGGTCCTGCCCGCCGGCTTGGCCATCCCACTGCCAGCGCGCGTCCAGACCAGTGTCGCGGCGGGCCAATGCCAGTGCGCCTCCACCTTGTAGCGGGTGGCCACGCTGCACGAACACCGGCACCGAGAGCATCTGTCGGGTATGGCGCTCGCCGGCATACGCGGTCAGCACCAACGTATTGCGCGCGTCCAATGGCTGTTCGAGATGCCACCCCAGCTGCTGCTGGCGCACCGTCTTGCGGGTGTCGAAAGCGAGCGCGCCGTTGCTGGCGGAGCGGCGGTCCGACTGCAGCTGGTCGGCGGTCAGGCCCTGTGGGTCGTAGGCCTGCAGGTCGAGCGCGTCGACCAGGATCGTGTAACGCCCGTCCCGGGCGGTGTCGCCACGGACAAGTGCCTGTACTGCGTCGCGTCGGGAGGCGCTATGCGCGCGATAACCGCCATCGCGCGTGTCCTGCAGGTCGATCAGCACGTCGTTCTCGCGCGCTGCCCCCCATGGCGCGTGCCACGCGAGCGCCTTGCTTGAGAAGCCATCGCTGCCGGCGACCAGGCTGGCGCGCAGTCGTGGCGTCGCTGGCGCGTCTGCGGTGTAAAGCTTGACCACGCCGCCCGAGGCGTTGCCGTAAAGCGCGGAAAACGGTCCACGCAGCACTTCTATGCGTTGCGCCGCCTGCAGCGCGAAGTGCGACACCTGGCCCTGGCCGTCCGGCGTAGTGGCGGGGATATCGTCGTTGTAGAGGCGCACGCCGCGGACGCCAAACGTCGACCGTGCACCGAAACCGCGGATCGAGATCTGCAGGTCCTGGGCATCGTTCTGGCGGTTGCGCGCGACCACCCCTGGGATGCGCTGCAACGCTTCGGACAGGTGGGCTACCGGCTGCGCGCGACGGATCTCCGCTGCGTCGACCACGTCGACAGCCGCCGGGACGGTGAGCGTGTCCTCGGATTGGCGCGTGGCGGTCACCACGACCGGTGCAAGCACGGTGGGTGGCGATGCAAGCCGTACGGGTGCGGTCGCTTTGTGCGCTTCATCGTACTGGCGCGGGCTTTGCGCCTCCAAGGTCTGCGCGGCCACCGCAGTGTTGGCAAGCATGGCGGGGCTTGCCAGAAGGCAGGCGAGCATCATCGGCAAGCGCATCAACGAATCAACCTGCGCAGCGCAAACACACTACTGGCGAGATAGATCACGCCGGCAGGAACCCACATGATCAGTCCTGCCCACTGCTGGTCCGAGAGCGCACCCACCCCGGCGTAACTGGCATACAGCGGTTGCGGTGACAAGGTGATCAATGCGGCCATGAGGTTGCCCTGCAATCCGACCAGGGTGACCAGCAGCACCGAGGTGCCCAGGCCCAGGCGGCGGTCGCCGGCGGTGATCACCATGCGCCAGAAAAACGCAGCGGTGAACAGGAACACCAGGTGCTCGGCGGAATGGATCCAGCGGTTGCGCAGTGCCGCGTCGTACATCGCCGGAGCGTGCCACAACCACAGGCCCGCCACAAAGGCGAGCGCGGCGAGCCACGGTGCCAACTTGTGTCGCGTACTCTTGCGTGCGCCCGGCACCAGGCCAATCGCCTGCCCGACGCGTCGCCGCATCGGGACGGTAAACGCATACAGTGCGACGAAGTGAGCGTTGGACAAGGCCAGCAGTGGCGCGGCCACCAGTATCAACAGCAGGTGTTGCAGCATGTGCCAGGAAAATTGCGTATCCGCACGCGCGTCCAGCGGCGAGAACAGCGCGATCACGATGACCAGCATCGCCGCCCAATACGCGATGACGCGCCAGGCGGGTGCGATCGTTGGCCGTGCCTGGCCCAGGCGCACCAGGCCGAGCAGCTGCGTCGCAGCCGAAACCAGGAGCAGGCTTGCGATCAGCGGATCCAGCGACCAGCCCGACGCCTCGGCATGCTCGAGCCCATGCGCGTGGGCGCATGCCGCCCAGCTGGCCAGGAGCACGCCAGTCAGCGTGGCGCTGGCAGGCCGGGGCATGGACCAATCAATACGACCGCCGAGGCATCGATCAACACGGCGACCAGGAAGATCGCCGCACCATACAGTCCGCACAGCGCGAGGAAACGCGTCCGGCCTTCGCCGGTATCAGTCGCGTCATGGGCGTTGCCGGTTTTCTCGTTGCGGGTGCGACGCCACAGGTTCATCGCCAGCACGAAGCCGATGGCCGCGGTGAGGATCGCCAACCCATGGATGACCAGCAGGATGGATCGTGGGTCGCCCTGCACGCTGCACAGGCGCGAGGCAAACACGTAGCTCGCCGTGATCTGCATGGTGAAGGCAAGTGGCGCCAGGAACACGGCCGCCAGGACGTGCCACCCCGACGCGCGATCGCGATGCGGCGAGGGGTGTGCAGCGCCTTGCGACGACGTGTCGTGTGCGGGTCTTGTGTCGGCAGGACGCGTGCTCATGTCAGCCTCGGGCTCAGGTAGACGGTGGTAAACACGAACAGCCAGACCACATCGACGAAATGCCAGTACAGCGTCACCAGTGCGCGGTGTTGTTCGTGGCCCTGGTGGATCCTGCCCAGCAGGCTCCAGGCGAGCACGCCCAGCAGCGCGATCAGGCCCAAAAAAACGTGCGCCAGATGGGTGCCGGTCAGCAGGAAGTAGATCGAACTGTAGCTGTCGTGTGACAGGCCGTAAGGTTTGTCGATCCATTCCTTGAGCTCTAGCGCGGCAAAAGCGCTACCCATGAGCAGGGTGATCGCGGTCGCGATCCGGCCCGCACCCATCCGGCCGTTGCGCGCGGCGCGCGTCCCCCATTCCAGGACAAAGCTCGAGCCGAGCAGCAGCAACGTCGCCGGCAGTGCGAGCTTCAATGACGGCGGACCTTCGACCGGCCATGCGCCGACGTGCTGGCTGCCCAGGTAGGCGTACGAGAAGATCAGGTACGCAAACAGGATCGCCTCGGTCGTGATCAGGCACACCATGCCCCACCAGGCGGTGCCGATCTGTCCCTGGCCGTGGACGGTCATGGTCCGGTCCAACGTGCGTGCATTACCCATAAAAGCGCACCGCCTCGGCTTGTTTGGTCATGCCATGGGGCTGGAACCAGGCGACCAGGATGAGGAGCGCCCCGATACCGGCGAGGATCGCGAGCCACGGCACGTGCAGCAGCAGGCCGCCAAACAACAGCAGCAGGTCGACGGCCAGCAGGACCGGAAGCCAGCTGTCGCCGGGCATCTTCAGGATCACGTCGGCCTCCGCGTCCAGCGGGGTCACGCCCAGGGTTTCCTTGCCGTCGTCGAGCAGGTAGCCCTGGTCGAGCACCGAGCGCGCCGTGCTCTCGTCCAGGCGGTCTTCCCACAGGGGATGCCGCGAGGCGATGGTCGGGATGACGGCAAAGTTGTAGACCGGCGGCGGCGAGGACACCGACCACTCCAGGGTCGGGCCATCCCACGGGTTGGGGCCGGCGGGGGTGCCGCGGCGCAGACCCTGCACCAGGTTGACCAGGAACATCAGGATACCGATGGCGAACACGAACGCACCGCAGGTCACGATGAGGTTCGCGGTGCCCAGGCCCATGTGTTCGCCGTAGGTCCAGACCCGGCGCGGCATGCCGGCCAGCCCGAGCCAGTGCATCGGGAAGAAGGCCAGGTTGAAGCCGATGAACATCACGCCGAAGGTCCAGCGCCCCAGCCGCTCGGACATCATCCGGCCGGTCATCTTGGGAAACCAGTGGTAGATGGCACCGATCACCGGGAACACATTGATACCCAGCAGGACGTAATGCAGGTGGGCGACCACGAAGTAGGTGTCGGTCAGCTGCCAGTCCAAAGCCAGGCTGGCGGTCATCACCCCGGACACGCCGCCGATCACGAACAGCAGGATGAACCCGGCAAAAAACAGGAACGGCGTGGTCAGGCGCACGCGCCCGGTGTGGATGGTGGCGATCCACGCAAACACGCCCACCGCGCTGGGGATGGCGATGATGAAGCTCGCGGCCGAGAAGAAACTCAATGCCAGCACCGGCACGCCGGTGGCAAACATGTGGTGCAACCAAACGCCAAATCCAACGATCATGGTCGCCACCGTGGCCACCGCGACCGCCGTATAGCCAACAAGAGGCCGCCGGCAATGCACTGGCAGCGCATCGGACACCAGCCCCATGGCCGGCAGCACGATGGCATAGACCCAGGGATGCCCGAACATCCAGAACAGGTGCTGCCACAGCAAGGGTTGGCCGCCGCCGGAGACTTCGAAGAAGTGCGTGCCGTAGTTGCGGTCCAGCCAGAGCATCAGGCAAGCCAGGCTCACTGCAGGGACCGCAAGCAGGTTGGCGGCCGAAGCCGTCAGCGTGCCCCAGACCAGGATCGGGACCCGGTTGATCGACATGCCCGGCGCGCGCATGCGCAGCAGCGTGACCACGAAGTTGGCCGACCCTACCGTCGTGGAGATGCCAAGGAAGATCAGTCCCAACGCATAGACATCGATGTTGGGCCCGGGCGAGAACGCCTTGGCCGTGTTCGGCACGTAGTTGAACCAACCGCCGTCGGGTGCCGCACCCATCGGGAAGCTGACGTAGAGGAAGATGCCCGCGGCCAGGAACAGCCAGTAGCTCAGCGCGTTGAGCCGTGGGAACGCCATGTCTCGGCTGCCCAGGATCAACGGCCACAGGTAGTTGCTGAAGCCCGAGAGCATCGGCAGGGCATAGAGGAAAATCATGGTCACGCCGTGCATCGAGAACAGCTGGTTGTACTGGTCCGGCGTCAGCACGCGCGACTCGGGTTGGGCCAGCTGGATGCGCATCGTCAGCGCCTCCAGGCCACCGATGAGCAGGAACACGAATGCCGTGACCAGGTAACGGATGCCGATGGTCTTGTGGTCGACGGTACCGAACCAGCCCTTCAGCCCGGGCGCTTCGCGCCAGAGTGGTTCAAGCCGGCTTGCAAGCTCCGGCGGATTCGGCGAAGCCGGCATGGCTCCCTGGTCGTGGATCGCGGGCATCAGTCAAGGCTCCCGAGGAAATTGGCGACCGCAGCGACATCGGCGCGATCCAGCGGCACGTCCGGCATCTGTGCGCCGGGCTTCACCTCTTGGGTGTGCGCGATCCAGCGGATGCGCCCGGCCTGTGTATTGGGCAGCACGCCGGCAGCGAGTGTCTGGCGGCTGCCGACGTGGGTGAGCTCGGGGCCGGCGATCCCACCGGCCGGCAAACCGCGCACTGTATGGCAGCTACCGCATTGCTGGACGAAGACGGCGGCGCCATGGCTGGCGTCCGGGTGCGCGGGTTGGCGCATGTGGCGCAACCAGGCCGCGTAGTCGGCCGGCGCCAGCGCGGTGACATGGATGCCCATCTTGGCGTGTTCCAACCCGCAGAATTCGGCGCATTGCCCGACGAATCGACCAGGCTTGTCGGCCTGCAGCCAGCTTGCATTCCAAATTCCCGGGATCAAGTCCATCTTCGGTCCGAGCTTGGGCACCCAGAAATCATGGATCACGTCGGCGGAGGTCAAGCGCATGCGCACCGGCACCCCGGTCGGGATCACCAGCTCGTTGGCGGTGGTGAACAGCTCGCCAGCGGACCCGCCGTCGTAGCGGATTTCCCACCACCAGCGATGTGCGGTGATCTCCACCACCGGTCCGGCCTGGGTCGCCGGTGGTGCGGCGACGGCGCGCGTGACGACCAGGTTCCAGACGGCCATTGCGATCAGGATGGGCACGGACACGCCAACACCCCAGTAGATCCAGCCCAATCCGTGTGCGCCGCGACGCACGCCACTGCCATCGGCGCTCGCGGCACGTCGGCCCGAGACGATTGCCAGGATGATCATGACCAGGATGATCGCCACCACGCCCAGGCAGATCCAGACGTAGCCTTGTGCGAGCCCCTGGATCGGTCGCGATGCAGGACCGGCTGCATCGTGCATGTATCCCATCGGCGTCCGGACACATCCGGCCAGGGCCGTCAAAACGGTCGCGATCACGGTGCGGGAGGCCCGCATCATCGCGCGTCCGTTTGCGCGTCGGGCACCTGGGCGCGTGCCGCTCCCGGCGGGTCCGGCTGGGTCTTGTCCAAGGTGCTGCGCTGCGCGGGTACGAAGTCGCCCTGCAACGCCGCCTGCGCCTGGCCGGCTGGAACACCGCCACCGAGTGAATGCACATAGGCGGCGAGCTGCCAGATGATTTCAGGGGACAGGGAACGGCCCCAGGCAGGCATGCCCTTGGCTTGGCCTTCATAGATGGTCTTGTAGATCGCCGACGGCGTCCCGCCGAACTCCCAGTAGGGATCGGTGAGGTTGGGCCCCATGCCGCCTGTGCCCCCGTAGTTATGGCAACCGGCGCAGTTCATTTCCATGAAAAGTCGATGGCCGGCGGCGACCGCACGCGGATCGTCGCCATAGGGGTTGGGCCAGGTCAGGGGGATGTGCGCCTCGGGGGCGCCGGCGATGTCACCGGTGGGTGTCGCCGCGCGACGGACGATGGAGGTCGGGACCGCGACTGCGGCCAACGACGCGTCCGGGGCCGGTTCGGGACGCGAGGACATGATCCAGCCCACCGCGCCGGCACCGGCGGCGGCACATGCGAGCATGCCGGCGATGGCAGTCGCGGTCTTCATGGCGTCCCCTGGGGCCGCGCGGCGGGCGACTGCGTGGGCGGCGACTGCGTGGGCGGCGCTGGATCCCCCACGTCCTTGCCATCGATGGAGAATACATACAGGGTCGAACCGCGCTCTGGCAGGCCCGGACGTCCGCCCTGGACCATCGCCGCACCGCCGACCCCGCTGGCGATGGCGACATACTGGCGGCCGTCGGGACCCAGGTAGGTCATGGGCTGGCCGATGATTCCCGACGACAGTTTCTGCTGCCACAGGATCTTGCCGGTGCGTGCATCGGCCGCACGGAACCAGCCATCCGTCGTGCCATAGAACACCAGGTCCCCGGCGGTGGCCATGGCACCTGACATCACCATGAATTTCTCCGGGATCGTCCAGGCGCGCTTGCCCTTGACCGGGTCCCAGGCGATGAACGCACCCCAGTCTCCGCCCTCGCCATCGGCGGACATCCGGCTCATCTCCATGCCGTCATACGGCGTGCCGGGGATGTAACTCACCTTGTGGTCGGTGAGGTTCATGCAGAGGTTGAAAATGCCGACGTAGAGCAGCCCCGTCCTGGGCGAAAACGCGGGTGGTTCCCAGTCCTTCTGGCCAATGTCCGGTGGGCAGACCTTGAGCTGCACACCCACCTTGGGCTCCTTGTCTGGATCCACGATCGGGCGCCCGGTCTTGTAGTCGAAGCCGGTCGACCAGTTCTGTTGGGCAAACGTGTCCGCCTTCAACACCTCGCCGGTCTCGCGATCAAGCACGTAGGCGTACGTGTTGCGATCGAAATGCACCAGCGTCTTGCGCATCTTCCCATCGATGGGCAAGTCCAGCAGCACGGCCTCGTTGACACCGTCGTAATCCCACTGGTCGTGCGGGGTGAACTGATATGCCCACACGGCCTCGCCGGTGTCGGCATCGCGGGCGAACATGGTCGAACTCCACAGGTTGTCACCCGGGCGCTGCGCCGGAACCCTTGGCCCCGGGTTCGACGTGCCGTGGAAGATCAGGTTGGTCTCGGGGTCGTAGGAAATGAAACCCCAGACGGCACCGGCACCGGTCGGCGCCATGCCGGCGGGCCAACTGCTGATGCCAAGGTCCTTGCCTTTGTATTGGGGGTAGAACGGCTTGAAGCGCGGGCCGATCTTGACCTTCTCGTCGCTACCCGTGGAGTACGCGCGCCAGAGTTCCTTGCCGGTATCGACGTCGAGCGCGGCGACCCAGCCCGACACCCCCATTTCGCCGCCCGAATTGCCGACGATCACCTTGTCGCCGGCGACGAAGGCCGACATGGTCATGGTCACGCCGTTCTCGACGTTGTCCATCTTGGTCCGCCAGGCTTCCTTGCCGGTCTTGGCGTCGACGGCAACGACATGGTCGTCGAGCAGGTTGTAGATCAGCTTGCCGTTGGCATACGCCCAGCCACGCAGCACCGGGTCGCAGCATGCCTTGCCGATCGCCATCTGCGAGGGCTTGGGAGAGAAACTCCATTTGGTGGGCGCGCCCGGTTTTGTCAGGTCGAGCGCGAACGCCTTGTCGGGAAACGGGGAGACCACGTACATCGTGTCGCCCACGACCAACGGCGCGCCTTCGTGGCCGTAGTGCGCACCGTCTGAAAACGTCCACGCGACGTCGAGCCGGTCGACGTTGCCGGTATTGATCCGGTCCAGCGAGCTGTAGCGCGTATTGGCGTAATCGCCGGCCTGGCTGTGCCATTCGCCGGCAGGGGTTCCAGGCGCGGGGTTGAAGCTTCCACGTGAGGTGGGTGCCGGGGCATCGGCGGCGTTCGGTGCCGACACGGCCTGGGTTGTCGAAGGCGCCTGCTCGCGACCACATGCGGCGAGCGTCAGCGCCAGGACCATGCCAATGCCAATGTACATTGCCATGCCGACAGCAGGCCGACGAGAGCTCGATTGCCTGGTTTCGAGCGCGCAGGGCAACGACGATTGTGCGAGTGGCACGGCTTTCTCCTTTGGTGGTGTCGATGCGACTTGTGGTGTCGAGGCACAGTGGGATGCGCCAACCGGTTGCCGCATCCGACAGATTTCTGCGCTCGGCCCCGTTGGCACTTGCAGGCGCAACTGGCGCTTTTCCGTGCCTGGGCTGAATTCAAGCGCGGGCGCCGTAATGACTCGGTGAACAGGTTCTCAGCCAGTTGTTAACGCAAGCATCTGCGACTGGAGGGCGTGTTGCCACCGGTGTCATCGCACCTTTTTTCATCGCTTTCACCCGGGCGGATGCACGCTATGTCCCTCGCGACCCATGTCAAGCCAGCCAGCGAAGACACCCGGCTGATGACCGGGCGCGTTGAATTTCCTGGTGTCCTGCCATCGCCATGTCGTATCACCGTGTCGGTCGTATCACCGTGTCGGTGGAACCGTGCATTGCCTTGCCGGAAATCCGGACACGCGCAGCAAGAGGATCGGACCATGGCCTGCATCAACAGCCGCAATGTCGCCCTGCACGCGCACGGCACGCGTGCTTCCAGCAGCGCTGTCTCCAGCAATGATTTGTCCAGCCATGAGTTGTCGAGGCCTGGTGTTTCCACTACGGGCCTGACCTGCAAGGGCCTGGCATCGGTTGCAATCGCATGTGCCATGGCGGCATACGGACCCAGGGCCTGGGCGGATGGCGATGCGCACCTGTCCGGCGACTGGAATGGCGCGCGGACCCGATTGTCGGAAAAGGGAATCGAATTCACGCTGGGCTACGACACCCAGCTGGGTCACAACATCCGCGGTGGCACCCGTTCGGTCACGCGTTACGACGACCAGTGGCTCGCAGGCGTGACGTTTGATTTCGACAAACTCTGGGGCTGGCGCGGCGCGTCCTTCAAATGGCTGATGACGCAACGCGACGGCCGCAATGCCGGCATCGACGCGAACATCGGCAACAACCAGTCGGTGCAGGATCTCTATGGACGTGGGCAGACGCTGCATCTGACGGTGTTCGCCTTCAAGCAGCAATGGCGCGACGGCACAGTGGAGTGGCGGATCGGACGCCTTCCGGTCGGACGCGATGTCGCGGGCTTCTCGTGCAACTTCCAGAACCTGGCGTTCTGCGGCTCGCAACCGGGCAACATCGTGGGCGATTACTGGATCAACTGGCCGACCAGCCAGTGGGCGACGGTACTGCGGGTCAAGCCCAGTGACACCACCTATGTCGAAGCCGGCGCGTACCAGGTCAATCCGACCTACATCGACAACGATTACGCGCGTGACAATGGTTGGAAACCGGACTTCCCCGGCGGCACCACCGGCGTGTTGATCCCGGTGGAGTTCGGCTGGACTCCAAAGTTGCACGGTTTGCCGGGCACCTACAAGGTGGGGGCGTGGCACAGCAGCTCACCCGGTGATGACCTCTACCTCGACCAGGCCGGGCAACCGCTTGCCGTGAGCGGTGGCACGCCCCTGCAGCATGCTTCGCGCCATGGCGCGTATATCGATTTCAAGCAACAGGTGACGGGCGAGGCCAAGGGGCGTGGATTGACGTTGTTCCTGCGGATCGTGCGCGCTGATGCCGCGACCTCGGCGACGGATCGCCAGGTGTCGGCAGGACTGGAATACCAGGGCCCGTTCGGCCGGGGCAACGACGCGATCGGTTTTGGCGTGGGCGCTACGCACTTCAGCGATCGCCTCGTGCGCTACCAGCGGCTCTACAACCAGACCCATCGCGTCCCGCTGCCGGTACAAGGCCAGGACGAGCGCGCGGCCGAAGTGTTCTACAGCTGGAGCCCGGTACCGTCGATCCATGTGCGGCCCAACCTGCAATTCGTCCATGACCCCGGCGGCGTTGCGGATCGTCGTGATGCGCTGGTGGCGGGAGTCTTTACCAGCGTGAAGTTCTAGTCCTGCGCGCTGCTGCCGCAATGCGGCAGACCTTGGGGCGACCGTGCAACGACCTGAACCAGCCGGGGGCGACTGCATGCTGGTTGGGCCCAGGCTACCAGGCTGGGATGCAAACCTTCCCGCTTCGCAAGACACTGAATCGGCCCCACAGCGAGCATGGCGGTCATGGACCAGATACCTGTTTGCATCACCATGACCCGGGCGGGATTGCGGGGCCGGCCGGCAGTGCGTGGCTAGAAGCTGCGTCCCAGGGACATCGTCAACTGGCGGTAGTCGTAGGTGTAGCCACTGTTGACGGGTGTGTTGGTGTAGGTCATGGCGGCCTTGAACTGCCATGGGTGGTCGACCGGGCTGGTGATCGAAGCCTCGACCAGGCGCGCGCTGCGCCAATGCGTATCGTCGCTGCGCTGCCGCCCATAGCCAGCCGCAACCTGGTAACGCCAGCCGGAATGGAAGCGCCGCAATTGCAGCGTGGGGATTGCCTCTGCATACCAACGCGGCGAGAAGTAGTCGAATTCGTGTGGATCACTGCTGTGGAAACAACGCAGCCGCAGTTGCGCGCTCAATCCCTTCTCCGGGACCAACACATGGATGAAGTTGCCTCGGTACAGGGCGCGTTGGTTCTGGCCGGTGAAATCCTGCACGCCGACGACACTGGTCACCACGTCGCGGTCACCCAGCGGCAGGTCATACGCTGCGCCGACATAGGTGTAATAGATGCCGCGCCCCAAGCCCAGGGGCGTCTCGACGATCTCGCGTTCGATGAAGTATTCCTGGCGGCGCGGTGCTTCGTTGTGGATCGATGCACTGCCCAGCACGGTATGGCCGTCGCTGCCTACCTGTCCGTTCCACTTCCATCGGCCTGCCGTGTCGGCAAAGCGCAGGTACACGCGGTCGGCGTCCTGCCATTCGCCTGCAAGTGGGCGAAAGCGCGCGCGCTGCAGTGCGATGCCCAGGTAATGTTCACTATCCGCATGCCGCAAATCGTATTGGAGCGCCACCTTGCTGATCTGGGTGCCATCGGCGTCGTCGGAGGCGAATGTAGCGATGCCGACGTACTGTTCTCCGGCGTAGGCCATCCCGGGCAGGCAGAGCAGCACGCCCAGGTATCGTGATGCGTTTGCCCTCATTTGGTATCCCAACGTTTTCGAAGACCGAGTATTTCGGCGATGTAACCCCATACGCATACCGGCTGCAGGATCATTGAATAGGCCAATACGTAGAAGAAAAACCCGCCGACGTTGCGTCGCACGTGGAGATCCTGTCGTTTGAACATCCGCTGCTGCACGCGGAAGATGAAATAATTCCACACCGCAGCCAGCGGCAGCACCAGCAAAGTTAGCACGCCGGCGATGTAGTAGTAGCCAAACAGTGCCAGCACCAGTCCGGGCAGGAAAGCGAAGGTGTAGACCAGGTCCAGAGGCAGGAAAACCAGGTTCCACCAGATGAACAAGGTCGCCAGGCGCGGTGACTTCAACAGCCGGAAATGGTGGCGGAACGCCTCCATGAGGCCGCGCGACCAGCGCTTGCGCTGCAATGCGAACTGGCGAAAACGTGCAGGTACGTTGGTGAACAGCAGCGCGTCTTCGCAGTAGCCGATGCGATGGCCTTGTTCGAGCAGGGCCCAGGTCATGACGATGTCTTCGCCGACGCACTCGGGCCAGCCGCCGACTTCAATCAATGCGGCACGTTCGTACAGCGAGAATGCGCCCTGCGCGACCAGCGTGCCGTGGTACATGCTTTGCATGCGCTTGACCGCCGCGATCCCATGGAAGTAATCCCACTCCTGTGCCTTGGTCAGCCAATTGGTGCGCGAATTGCGGACCAGTACCGCGCCGGCGACGGCGACGGTGCCCGGTGGATCGGCAAGATATCGCTCGACCAAACGGCGCACGGCATCCTGGTATACCCACGAATCGCCATCGATGGTCAGCACGATGGATGCATTGGCCAAGCCAAGTCCACGATTGAGCACCGCCGCCTTGCCGACGTTGATACAACCTTCGACGATGCGGAACTCACACCCGGGTACATCGCCCGCTGCCGCGATCGCATCGCGAGCGACGTCGATGCTGTCATCGGTCGAGCCGTCATCCAGGATCAGCACCTCGAAGCGTCCGGGATACTCCTGTTGGGCCAGGCTCTGGATGGTCTCGGCGATGCAGGCCGACTCGTTGTAGCAGGCCACGAGGATGCTCAGGTCCGGATAGTGCTCCGGGATCCGGCGCCGGGGCCGGCGGTCCAGCAGGATCGTGGTGATCAGGAACGCATTCATGAAGCCCGGCACGTAGGCGATGAACGTGATCACGAAAACCGCCAGCGGCCGCCCTATGACGTCGGCCAGCTCATGGAGCCATTGCAGCGATAGCCAGATGCTGAAGATCGTCCATGCAATCGCTACAAGCAGTGAAAGCACGAATTTGAACGCGACCGGAAGGTAAATGCCGCGACCATCGCGCGCGCGGCTGGGTAGCACGGTGCGAGGCGGGGGTGGATTGCTCTTGGTCGTCGACAGGTTTCTTTGGCTGTCGTCCAGGGTTTGGGACGTGCACACCGCTGGTCAGTCCCTGGGTGAATTGCACGGCGCCATGCCCGCACTGCAGGCAGCAGCGCTGGACCACACAGGGCCTGCGCGTGTCGGGCAACAATGGGGGGACGCATCTGCGCTGGGCAGGAGCGGTGTGAAATGCATCGGTTGTCCCTCGAATCAGCAAAGCTATAAGCAAGGAGCATGCCAATAGATTCCTGACGCAAAAAGAACGGCCCGAGGGGCCGTTGTGCATTGGTCGGGGAGACAGGATTTGAACCTGCGACTTCTACGTCCCGAACGTAGCGCTCTACCAGGCTGAGCTACACCCCGACAGGTGCAGCCGGCTATTGTAGTGACTGGCCCGGGGTGCGGGCAAGGGCTGGCACGCACCATTCAGGAATCTTCTATCGTCTCGCAGACAGCGTGTGCGGTCGATAACGCAGTCGTCCAATGCGCCGTCATTGCCTTGGAGGCGGGAATCCAGCGCCTTTCGATGCACCGCGTTCCCAGCCATTGCTCTTCGTCGCGTGGGACGACAGCCAATGGGACGGGGTCGGGCCCTGCGCTCTCCATGAAGCCACTGGATTCTTTCCTGTGCTGGAACGACGGCCTGGTGGGGGTGGGTGGGAATTGATTCATTGCGGCATATGCATGGCCGCGACTCGGCGCGGCGGCGGCCACCGGCTAGACTGTGCGGCTACGCCCCACGCCGGAGTCCGAGTTGAGCAGCACGCCGATCAAGCCCCGCACACCGCCCGGAATCATGGAGCTGCTGCCGCGCGACCAGATTGCCTTCCAGCGCATGCTCGACACGATCCGCCAGACCTTCGAGCGCTATGGCTTCCTGCCCATCGAGACGCCCGTATTCGAGCTGACCGACGTCCTGCTGACCAAGACCGGGGGTGAGACCGAACGGCAGGTCTACTTTGCCCAGTCGACCGGCGCTCTGGAGAAGGCCGCGAGCGATCCAGGGGACGGCTTGCCGGAACTGGCGTTGCGCTTCGACCTGACCGTGCCGCTGGCCCGTTACGTGGCCGAGCACGAACACGACCTGGTGTTTCCGTTCCGGCGCTACCAGATGCAACGGGTCTATCGCGGCGAGCGTGCCCAGCGCGGTCGTTTCCGCGAGTTCTACCAGTGCGACATCGACGTGATCGGCAAGGACAGCCTGTCGACCCGGTTCGACGCCGAGATCCCGGCCGTGATCCATGCGGTGTTCGATCGGCTGGCGATTGGCGAGTTCACCATCCAGCTCAACCATCGTGCCTTGCTGCGCGGGTTTTTCGAAGGGCTGGAGGTCACCGATGGCGAGCGCCAGGCGGATGTCCTGCGCGAGCTGGACAAGCTCGACAAGCGTGGCGAGGACGCGGTGCGCGCGACGCTGGCCGGCGAGGGGTTCGCGCTGCCAGTCGATGACATCGAGCGATTGATGGACTTCGCACGGGTGCGATCAACCAGCCACGACGATGCACTGGCCAAGCTGGAAGCGTTGGGTAGTGGTAGCGAGCGATTCGAGCAGGGACGCACCGAACTGCGCGAAACGCTGCAACAGTTGCGCGCGCTGGGCGTGCCCGAATCGCGCTATGCGATCAACCTGTCGATTGCGCGCGGGCTGGATTACTACACCGGAATCGTCTACGAGACCGTGCTGGATGCGCACCCGCAGATCGGGTCGATCTGTTCGGGGGGGCGTTACGATGACCTGGCCAGCCACTACACCAAATCCAGGTTGCCTGGCGTGGGCATTTCCATCGGCCTGACGCGACTGTTCTGGCAGTTGCAGCAAGCGGGCCTGGTCCCCACGGCGGAGAGTTCGGTCGATGTCCTGGTGGCGTTGATGGACGACGCCGGCGTGGAGGATTCATTGCGCCTTTCGCAGCGCCTGCGCGCAGCCGGACTCAATGTCGAGACCCAGCTGGAGGCGCGCAAGCTGGCCAAGCAGTTGCAATACGCAAACCGGGCGGGGATCCGTTTCGTGGTGATGCGTGGGGACGACGAAGCTGCGCGTGGCGTGGTCGCGGTCAAGGACCTGCGCCGGGGCGAACAGTTCGAAGCAGTCGAAGACGAGCTGGCCGCCACCCTGCAGGTCGAGCGCGAGCAGATGCGGGTGCGCGATGCGCGCTGAGGACCCAGTGTGCGCTGTCGCGGGCCCTGTAGGAGCGGCTTCAGCCGCGAGCGCCTGTTTTCATGGCATTGGCTTTTGTTGTTGCAGGAGCGACGCAAGTCGCGATCAGGAGTTCCGGAGCAGCAATCGCTACTTACCTCGCTCCTACAACAGCCACGGCCAAAACAATAGTCAAAAGCTCGCGGCTGAAGTCGCTCCTGCAAAAGCGCACGGTGCCGATCCATTCGGAGAAACACGATGACCACCATCCACCTCGATGGCTGCTCGTTGACACGCGCGCAGCTGGTTGCCGCCGCCAATGGCGCCAAGGTCGAACTCGATGCGACGTCACTACAAGCCGTTGCGCACGCCGCCGACTTCCTTGCCGCGCAGGTCGCGCGCGAGGAGCCGATCTATGGCGTCTCCACCGGCTTCGGCAGCAATGCTGACAAACTGCTGGGAGCGCATCCGTTGCGCGATGAGCTGCCGGGTGCCACGCCATCGGGCCGCCGCCTGCATGTCGAATTGCAGCAAAACCTCATCCTGACGCACGCCGTTTGCGTGGGCGAGCCGTTTGCGCCGGAGGTGGTGCGGGCGATGCTGTGCATCCGCATCAACACGTTGCTGCGTGGACATTCGGGGATCCGAGTCGGCACCGTGCAGGCGCTGGCAGACCTGTTCAACGCCGGCATCGTGCCGATCGTCCCGCAACTTGGGTCGGTCGGTGCGTCGGGCGACCTGGCGCCCCTGTCGCACCTGGCCATCGTGCTGCTGGGCGGCGGCGAGGCCTGGTTCGACGGCGAGCGCATGGCGGGTGGGGAAGCCCTGCGTCGCGCCGGGCTGGAGCCGGTCACGCTGTCCTACAAGGAGGGTTTGGCACTGAACAACGGCACCGCGCAGATGCTGGCCTGCGGTGTGCTTGCGTTGCAGAAGCTCGAGGATCTGCTTGACACGGCGGACCTGGCCGCGGCAATGACCATCGACGCCTTCGCCGGTCGCCTGGGTGCTTTCGCGCCCGAGGTGCATGCATTGCGTCCGCATCCCGGGCAGGTGGAGGTCGCTGCCAACCTGCGCAGGCTGCTGGATGGTTCCACCCTGGCTGATATTCCGTATCACCTGGTGCCCAGGTTCCAGGCCTGGCTGCCGTCATCGTGGGAGACGGAGGATGCGCGGCAGCGCAGTTTCGACATCGGTTGGGACTGGGTGCCGCTAAGCCAGCGCCACGGCCGTGACAAGTTCTACCAGCGCTTCCGTCCGTTCCGTGGTGGCAAGAAACACCAGCCGCAGGATAGTTACTCGTTGCGTTGCGTTCCGCAGGTCCACGGTGCGGTGCGTGATGCCGTCGCGCAAGCCGCGCGCGTGCTGGATGTCGAACTCAATTCGGTCACCGACAATCCGCTGGTATTTCCAGATGCCCAGGCCGAGCACGTCGAGCAGCAGGTGATTTCCGCCGGCCACTTCCACGGCATGCCGCTGGCGCTGGCGATGAGTTACGTCAAGGCTGCGATCCCGGTGCTGGCATCGATCTCCGAGCGTCGCCTCAACAAGCTGGTCGATCCCGCCACCAATGATGGCCTGCCGGCGTTTTTGATCGGCAACGAGGATGCGACCGAGTCCGGGTTCATGATCGTGCAGTACACCGCTGCCGCGATCGTCAACGACCTCACCAGTCGTGCGATGCCCGCCAGCGTCTATTCGATCCCGACCAGCGCCAATGCCGAGGACCACGTGTCGATGGGTGCAAACGAGGCGCGCCATGTGCTGGCGATGGCCGAAGACCTGGGCAAGGTGCTGGCCCTGGAGCTCTACACGTCCGCACAGGCACTGGACCTTCGGTTGGACATGATCAACGCGGCCCGCGACCTGGCGCGGCGCGCAGACGCCGAGGTGCTCGCGGAGAAGATCGCGTGCGCACCAAGGCATGGTGGGGACGCCTATCCCGCATTTCTTGGCGAAGTCGAGGCATTGCGGGTGGAATTGGCTGCGGCCGAAGCCTTCCACCCGGGCAGGGTGGTTGCCCGGGCCCACGCGCGGATTCGCGAAGCGATTCCGTTCCTGGCCAGGGATCGCGCGCTGGATGGCGAAGTCCAGCAAGCCGTGGCCATGGTGGCTGATGGCAGCATCCTTGCGGCTGCAAGGCAATCCACCATCTGATCGGTTCTTCGCATGGACGTTGGCATTTGGGCGCCGGCGTCTTGTAGGAGCGGCTTCAGCCGCGAGCTCCTGATCTTGCTCCGGCTCTTTGTAGGAGCGACGTAAGTCGCGATAGGTGCTGCGGGTGAGCTATCGCGATTTACCGGTGGCGGCATGCCGCCACCACTGCTACACAAGCCCGATCAAGACCAACATCAAGATCAAGATCAAGATCAAGATCAAACGCTTCCGCGCTGTCGCGCGGGTTACTTTTGTTACGGCAAAAGGTAACCAAAACCATGGCTCCTGACGCTTGCCGATGCGATACAGCCGCATCGGTGCCCTGCGCTTCTCATCAAGAAGGGTACGGTGCCCAAACTCGCGCGCTGCGCGCACTCAGACATGGGCACCTTTCCCCCCTTCTTGACTGCGATGCTCGGCAAGCTTTAAGTCGCACAAGATCAAAAGCCAAAAGCCAAAAGCCAAAAGCCAAAAGCCAAAAGCCAAAAGCCAAAAGCCAAAAGCCAAAAGCCAAAAGCCAAAAGCCAAAAGCCAAAAGCCAAAAGCCAAAAGCCAAAAGCCAAAAGCCAAAAGCCAAAAGCCAAAAGCCAAAAGCCAAAAGCCAGCAGGGAACGGCAGCGGCCTTATCAGTACCGTCATTCCTGCGAAATCAGGAATCCAGAGATTTTTGCGCAATCAACGGCAGAGTCGGTGGGTGGACGGACATGCGTCTGCCAAAAGACCCAGCCTTGGCGGGAATGACGGGACGGGGCGGGCTCAACTCCGTTGCCATGCCCCGTAATCAACGACACTTGCACCCAGCTCCGGCTTGCATTAATGTGATAGCGCATTAATACATTAAACCAATGAAACAACGTCCCCAGCCCCTGCCGGAGAAAGACATCGAGGCCGCCATCGACGGCCTCGCGCGGGCGTTTGCGGCGCTGACCCGGCCGGTAGACGTGCGCGCCTTCCTCGAGGACGTCTGTACCCCGGCAGAGCTCGAGTCGATCAGTGACCGCTGGAAGGTCGTCCCGCTCTTGCTCGATGGCGTGCCGTACCGCGAGATCCACGATCGCACCGGGGTCAGCGTGACCACTGTCGGTCGCGTTGCCCGCACCCTGGAACGTGGCTCCGGCGGCTATGACGCAGCCAATCGAGCCTCCTCATGCCGGACAACGTCCACGCCAGCACCCAAGCCAGCACCCAAGCCAGCACCCAAGCGCTCCCAGCGCCAACCCCGCACCTCCCATTGAGTCCACCCCCATGAACCCGACCGCCACCACGGCGGTGCGCGACCGTTTGCGCATCGCGATCCAGAAATCCGGACGCCTCAGCGATGCGGCACGCAGCCTGCTGTCCGCGTGTGGGCTGAGCTGGCGCGAAAGTCGGGACCGCCTGTTCTGCTATGGCGAAACCGCGCCGGTCGACTTGTTGCTGGTGCGCGATGACGATATCCCCGCGTTGATCGCCGATGGCGTCTGCGACCTGGGTGTGGTCGGTCGCAACGTGCTGATGGAGCAGGCGGGTGAGCGTGCGGCGTCGGGTGCTCCAGCTGCTGCACGCGAGTTGCGTGCGCTGGGTTTTGGCGGGTGCCGGCTGGCGTTGGCGATCCCCGAGGCCTGGGACTGGCAGGGACCAGCGCAACTGGCAGGTCAACGCATCGCGACCAGCTATCCGGCGTTGTTGCGAGACTGGTTGCAACGGCAGGATGTGGTGGCGGACATCGTGGTGTTGACCGGCTCCGTCGAGATCGCGCCGCGACTGGGGCAGGCCGACGTCGTCTGCGACCTGGTGTCCAGCGGTGCGACCCTGGCAGCCAACCAGCTCAAGCCAGTGCAGGACATCTTTACCAGCGAGGCGGTCCTGGCCGGGCCGGTAGCACCCTTTGGCGATGTGCGTGCGGAGCTGGCCGATCAGTTGTTGCGGCGCCTGGACGGCGTGCTGCGCATCCGCGACAGCAAGTTGTTGCTGTTCCAGGCTGCGCGTAGTGCTGTCCCGGCATTGATCGAATTGCTTCCCGACGCCGAGCCGCCCACGGTGACGCAGGTCGATGGCGGCGATGGGCTCGCGCTGCAGGCGTTGTGCCACGGCGCGATGACATGGCAGCGGTTGGAGGATCTCAAGCGTGCAGGTGCACGCGGGCTGATGGTGTTGCCCGTGGAAAGGATGCTCGCGTGAACACGGTAGACACCCGCGGAGTCGAAGTGGAGCAAGCCTGCATGAACGAGGTTGGCATGGGAAACGACATGATGAAGCGTGTCGACTGGCGTGCCCTGGACGAATCGCAACGCCTGGCTGTGCTGCAGCGCCCAGCGCTTGCGGTATCGACCCATGTCCGGGCAGCCGTCAGCGACATTTTCAGCGCTGTCCGCGCGCGTGGTGACATCGCGTTGCGCGAGTTGACCCAGCGTTTCGATGGCGCACGACTGGGCGACATCGAGGTTGGCGACAGTGAGTTTGAAGCGGCAAGGCGCGCGCTTCCGACCAACGTACGCAAGGCGATCGAAGAGGCCGCCACGCGCATCGAAGCGTTCCACCGCGCCGGGATCGCACAACCCTATTCGGTCGAAACCGCTACTGGCGTGACCTGCGAACGCGTGCAGCGACCCATTGCGCGTGTCGGGCTGTATGTACCTGCTGGAAGTGCACCATTGCCTTCGACGGCGTTGATGCTGACGATTCCCGCGCAGCTTGCCGGGTGTGCGGAGATCATTCTGTGCACGCCGCCACGCAGCGATGGCAGCGCTGATCCCGCGGTGTTGTTCGTGGCGGGGCGCATCCCGTGCGTGCGGGTGTTCAAGCTCGGTGGCGCGCAGGCCATTGCCGCGATGACGCTGGGTACCGATAGCGTGCCACGTTGCGACAAACTGTTCGGGCCGGGCAACACGTACGTTGACGAAGCCAAGCGACAAGCAATGCAGCACGGCAATGGTCCGGCAGTGGACATGCCAGCCGGCCCGTCGGAAGTGCTGGTGATCGCCGATGCCGGCGCCGACCCGGCCTTCGTCGCTGCCGACCTGTTGTCGCAGGCCGAACACGGCCCCGACTCGCAGGTGCTGTTGCTCAGTGACTGCGAAGCACTGCTGGACGCAGTAGCGGCTCAAGTCGATGCCCGATTGGTGCGGTTGCCCCGGGCGAAGATCGCACGGCAGGCATTGGCGCAGTCGCGGCTGGTGCGGGTTGGGGACATTGCGCAAGCTTTCGATGTCAGCAATGAGTACGCACCCGAACACCTGATCCTCGCGTTGCGTGAGCCACGCGCCTGGCTGGGCCGGGTGGGGTCGGCCGGGAGCGTTTTCCTGGGTGACTGGACGCCCGAGGCATTGGGGGACTATTGCAGCGGCAGCAACCATGTCCTGCCCACTGGTGGTGCAGCGCGGGCATGGAGCGGGTTGTCCGTCGGCAGTTTCCAGAAGGCGATCACGGTGCAGGAGGCGACCCGGACCGGGTTGGGTGCGATTGGTGCGTGTGCTGCGACCCTGGCGCGTGCAGAAGGGCTGGATGCCCATGCCAATGCAGTCGATGTGCGGTTGGAGCGTGCGGCATGAGTACGGCCGCGGCACTGCTGCGCGAGGACCTGCGCGATTTTGGTGGGTATCGGTCGGCGCGGACTGAAGCCGACGTAGGCACCATCTGGCTCAATGCCAATGAATCCGCCTGTCCCAATCCCGGCGACACCCATGGCGCATTGCGCCGCTATCCGGCGCCACAGCCGCAAGCGTTGTGTGCGGCATTGGCGTCGCTGTATGCAGTAAGGCAGGCGCAACTGCTGGTCGGTCGCGGCAGCGACGAGGGCATCGACCTGTTGCTGCGTACCTTCTGCAAGCCGGGCCACGGCAGCATCGTCACCTCGCCGCCTGTCTTTGGCATGTATGCCGTTTGCGCAAAGCTGCAGGGCGCACGCGTGGTCGAGGTTCCTCTGGTGGACGGCAACGATGGCCTGCGTGCCGACCTGCAGGCCATCGGGGATGCCGCGCTGGCGACGGACGCAAGCCTGGTCTTCTTGTGCTCGCCTGGTAATCCATCGGGCGAAGCATTGAGCACGACCGCCATTGCCCGGATCGCAGGTCGCCTGGCCGGCCACGCGCTCGTGGTCGTCGATGAAGCCTATGCCGAATACTCCAGCCAGGATTCGGCGATCGACCTGCTTGCCTCGCACGACAACGTGGTCGTGTTGCGCACGCTGTCCAAGGCGCATGCCCTGGCTGCGGCGCGGATCGGCTGTGTGATTGCAGAGCCCGGGTTGATCGCGTCCCTGCGCCGCAGCCAGGCTCCTTACCCGATCGCGCAACCCTGTGCCGAGCTGGCACTCGACGCACTGGCACCGCACGCACTGTCGTGCACACATGCCAATGTTGCCCTGGTGCGCGACGAGCGCGAGCGGCTGGCCAAGGCCCTGGAATCGGTGGAAGGCGTGCGCCGCGTCTATCCTTCCCAGGGTAATTTCCTGCTGGTGCGGTTTGCGGACCCAGGTGCTGCCTTCAACAGACTGCTGGCGGCCGGGATCGTGGTGCGCGACATGCGTGCAATGCCGCAACTCGGTGATGCATTGCGCATCAGCATCGGCAAGCCGCAGGACAATGACCGGGTCCTGGCGGCGCTGTCCGCCAACAGCAAGGTGGCGGCATGAGCACCACCCCGGTACCCATCGTGTTCGTGGATCGCGACGGTACGTTGATCTGCGAACCCGATGACTTCCAGATCGATCGCCTGGACAAGCTGCGGCTGGTCGAAGGGGTGATCCCGGCCTTGCTGCGATTGCGCGATGCCGGTTACCAGTTCGTGATCGTCAGCAACCAGGATGGCCTGGGCACGCCGGCCTATCCCCAGGCGGACTTCGATGGTCCGCAGGCGATGATGCTGCAGCTGTTCGAAAGCCAGGGCATCACGTTTCGCGAAGTGCTGGTCGATCGCAGCTTGCCTGCGGACAACAGCCCCGATCGCAAGCCGGGGATCGGCATGGTGACCCACTTGCTGCGTGATCGCGGCATCGACTGGAAGCGGTCGGTGATGGTGGGTGATCGCGATACGGACATGGCATTTGCCGACAATCTCGATGTGCGCGGCTTCAAACTGCGCTCGCCGCAGTTCGGCGAAGGCCTGGACTGGTCGGAGATCGCGCACACGCTCGTTGATTGGCCACGCACTGCGAGCATTTCACGCACGACCCGGGAGACGACGATCCGGATCGATGTCGACCTGGACCGCAGTGCCGATCCACAGGTCCAGACAGGCCTCGGCTTTTTCGACCACATGCTGGAACAGCTTGGCAAGCACGGCGGGTTTGCCTTGTCGGTACGGACCCAGGGCGACCTCCACGTCGACGAACACCACGTGATCGAGGACACGGCGCTTGCGCTCGGCCAGGCGCTGCGCGAAGCGCTTGGGGACAAGCGTGGCATTGGCCGTTACGGGTTTACCTTGCCGATGGATGAAGCGCTCGCCGAGGCGGCGCTGGATTTCTCCGGTCGTCCCTACCTGGTCTTCGACGGGCAGTTCCGTCGCGAGCGCATCGGCGACATGCCGACCGAGCTGGTGCCGCATTTCTTCCGGTCGCTGTGCGAAACGGCCGGACTCAACCTGCACCTGGCCGTGCATGGCGACAACGACCACCACAAGGTCGAGGCCTGCTTCAAGGTCGTCGCGCGCGCCCTGCGCCAGGCGATTCGCAGGCAAGGTGTCGATTTGCCCAGCACCAAGGGCACATTGTGAGCCCGCCCCGGATAGCGCTGATCGATGCGGGTGGCGCAAACCTCGGCTCGGTCACTTACGCGCTGCAACGCCTTGGAGTCATCCCGGCGATTGTCAGGACCATGGATGAGCTGCGCGGCGCGACACGGGTGATCCTGCCCGGCGTCGGGGCAGCCGGGCACGCGATGCAGCGTCTGCGCGATCAAGGACTACTGGACGCGCTGCGCACGATCAAGGTGCCCTTGCTGGGCATCTGCCTTGGCATGCAGCTGCTGTACGAAAGTTCGGAAGAGGGCAACGTGGAATGCCTGGGCTTGTTGCCGGGCCGGGTCGTGCGACTGCGTGGGGATCCTGCCACGCGGGTGCCGCACATGGGCTGGAACACCCTGGAGCCATTGCGAGGAAGCCCGCTGATGCAAGGAGTCCCGGTGGATGCGCAAACATACTTCGTGCATGGCTATGCCGCGCCGGTGACGGATGATTGCGTTGCAGCCTGCACGCATGGGCAGCGCTTTGCGGCAGTCGTCCAGCGCGGCGCCGTTTCCGGGATGCAGTTCCACCCGGAACGGTCTTCGTCTACAGGTGCCACCCTGTTGCGCAACTTCTTGAGCGTGCCGTCATGACCGGCTTCCAGGTCTATCCAGCGATCGATGTGCGCGGCGGTCACGTGGTGCGCCTGCGCCAAGGCGATTACGCGCGCGAAACCCGTTACGGCGATGACCCATTCACGGTCGCTGAGCGCTACGCAAAAGCGGGTGCGCGCTGGCTGCATCTTGTCGACCTCGATGGTGCACGCGGCGGGGACTACACGCTACTACCCCTGCTGGGACGCCTTCGCGATGAGTTGGGTCTCCAGGTGCAGACCGGTGGCGGGCTGCGAGATGGCGACGCCGTCGGCCGTGTGTTGGATGCAGGCGCAGCGCGGGCGGTCGTTGGCTCGGTTGCGGTTCGCGCGCCAGGTCGCGTTGAACAGTGGCTGGACGTGCATGGGGGGGATGCGATCACTGTCGCCCTGGACACGCGGCAGGACGCACAGGGCGCGTGGTGCCTGCCCGTGCAGGGTTGGACGCAGGACAGCGGCGTCGCCTTGCCCGCACTGCTGGTTCGTTATGCCGATGCCGGGTTGCGGCACCTGCTTTGTACCGACATCGCACGCGACGGCATGTTGTCCGGGCCCAACATGGGGCTGTACCGCATGCTGCTTGAACAAGTGCCCGACATCGCCATACAGGCCTCCGGCGGTGTTCGCGCGTTGTCGGACCTGCACGACGCACGCGACGCCGGTTGCGCGGGGATCGTGCTTGGCAAGGCCCTGCTCGAAGGCAACGTGGACCTTGACGAGGCGCTGGCATGTTGAGCCGGCGCATCATCCCGTGCCTGGACGTGCGCGATGGACGCGTGGTCAAGGGGGTGCGGTTTCGCGACCACGTCGACATGGGCGACATCGTCGAACTCGCCTTGCGCTATCGCGACCAGGGCGCGGATGAACTGGTGTTCTACGACATCGGGGCCAGCCCGGATGGCCGCACGGTGGACGCGGATTGGGTGGAGCGGGTCGCACGCGCCATCGATATCCCGTTCTGCGTGGCGGGAGGTATCCGCGACGTGGCTGCCGCGCGTGCCGTGCTGCGTGCTGGTGCCGACAAGGTATCGATCAACACACCCGCACTGGAGCGCCCGGCGCTGGTATCCGAGTTGGCCGATGCTTTCGGGACGCAATGCGTCGTGGTCGGTGTCGACTCGTTGCGCGACGATGACGGCCAGTGGCGGGTACGCAGCCATACCGGCGATCCCGGCAAGACGCGGGCGCTCGCGCAGCGCACGCTGGACTGGGTCGGTGAGGCACAGGCGCTGGGTGCGGGTGAAATCGTCCTCAACTGCATGGCCAGCGATGGCGTCCGCAAGGGCTACGACATCGAACAGTTACAGGCGGTCCGCGCGCTCTGCGCAGTGCCGCTGGTGGCTTCCGGCGGGGCAGGGGCCATGGCGCACTTCATCGAGGTCTTCCAGGACGCGGATGTCGATGCCGCACTCGCGGCAGGTGTCTTCCACTCCGGCATGATCGCGATCCCCGATCTCAAACGCAGGCTCGGTGCCGAAGGTATCGCAGTGAGGCCAATATGAACGCAACACAGACGCGCATCGACCCGGACGGCATTGATCCTGACAGCCTCGACTGGAACAAGCAGGACGGGTTGCTGCCCGCCGTCGTGCAGGACGCCGACACCCAACAGGTGCTGATGCTCGGATACATGACGCGCGAGGCATTGCAGGCCACGCGCGACAGCGGTCGCGTCACCTTCTTCAGCCGCAGTCGGCAACGGCTGTGGACCAAGGGCGAGTCCAGCGGGAATGTCCTCGACCTGGTCGCGATCGAAGCGGACTGCGACGCGGATACCTTGTTGGTGCAGGCCCGCCCCCGCGGGCCGACATGCCACCTGGGACGCGACAGTTGTTTTCCCTCCGCGCCTACTGCGTTTCTTGCCGGGCTCGACTCGCTGCTTGCAAAACGCGAGCGCGAGCGGCCATTGGGCAGTTACACCACGCAGCTGTTCGAGGCAGGCGTGCATCGCATCGCGCAGAAGGTGGGCGAGGAGGGTGTCGAGACCGCGCTTGCCGCCGTGGCGCAGGATGATGCCGCGCTATTGGGTGAATCCGCCGACCTGCTGTACCACCTGCTGGTGTTGCTGCGCGTACGTGGCCTGTCGCTGGCAGACGTCGCGCGCGTGCTGGAGCAACGGCGCGCCGGATGATCGGCACGTCGACGTTGCAGGCAGGCATCCCGCGTCGCGGCCTGGGTATCAGCCAGCGCTGACCGAGTGCCGCACGCAATTGCGGCCATCGTGCTTGGCGCTGTAAAGCGCTTCATCGGCGATCCGTAGCATCTCCTCGGGTGTCAGCAGGCGCTCTGGCACGACGGTATGCACTCCGATGCTGATGCTGAGCCGCACGGTTTGTTCGCCACTGCGCACGGTGCCGTCGAGGATCTGCTGGCGGAGGGATTCGGCGGCTTGCAGTGCGCGTTGCGTGTCCAGTCCCGGGAGCACGGCGACGAACTCCTCACCACCGAAGCGCGCCACCAGGCCGCCACCCTTGGCCAGCGCTTCGTCGAAGGTGCCGGCGACCCAGCGCAGGCAGTCGTCACCGACCAGGTGGCCGTAGGTGTCGTTGATCTGCTTGAAGTTGTCCAGGTCCGCGATCAACAGGGCAAGCGATTGTTTCTGTTCCAGCGCGTGCTTGAGCTGGTGCTCGAATGCGTCACGGAAGTGACGACGGTTGTACAAGCCGGTCAATGGATCGCGCTGGCTGTATTCGCGCAACTGCGTATTGGCCTCACCCAGCTTGGCCATCGTCGTACGCAGCTCGGCGGTGCGGGCGATGACGTTGCGCTCGAGTTCGGCGTTGGTATCGCGTACGATCCGCTCGTTTTCGTTGCGCAGGCTGGCAAAGCGGTAGCCAAGCGCAACCGACAGCAGCAGCATCTCCAGGGCAGAGCCCAGTTGCACGCCGTATTCGGTATAGAAGGTCTTCGGCAGCAAGCCGAACGCCACGGCCGCGAAGGCCGCGGTCCCAGCCAGGAACAGTGCCCATGCCAGCGCAAACAGCCGTGCCGGGCCAAAACCGCGCCGCATCGCCTGGATCGCCATCCACGCAATGAAGATCACGCTGGGAAACACGGCTGCCGAGGCAATCGGGGTCGTGGTCCGGTATGGCAGGAACAGCGAAGCGACGGCCAACACCACGAAAAAGCTGATCAGCGCCAGGGAGATCCGATTGGCAGTCGGGGAGCGTCGCCGCAGTTCCAGGAAATGACGTGCGAACTGCTGCATCGCCATCTGCGCCAGGCAGATCGATACCGGGATGCACCAGTCCTGCAATTGCGGCGAATCAGGCCACAGGTATTGGAACGCCAGCCCGTTGAGGCAGAACAGCACCAGCCCGAAACCACCGACGTGGAACAAGTACCAGAAATACGTCGCGTCACGCAGCCACAACCACAGCACCAGGTTGTAGACCAGCAGCGCCAGCAGGATGCCGTAGTAGATCCCGATGCCAAACTGGGCATCGCGCTCGAGCTGTGCGAACGCAGTCAGCGTGTACAGGGTCAGCGGCACCTGCATCGAACTCTGGCTGCTGACCCGGACCAGCATGTCGACGGGTTCGCCTGGCGGCAGGTCCAACAGGAAATTGGGTTGGCGATAGCGCACGGCGCGCGAGGTGAACGGGAGCTGGTCACCTGACGCCTGGTGGACGATGTGGCCGTCGGGGTAGCGCAGGTACAGGTCGACGTGGTCGCTGAGGGCGTAGCGCTGCACCAGCAGCCAGCGTTTTTCATCCTGGTTCTGGTTGAGGATGCTGGCATGGAACCAGTAGGTGTCGCTCTGGAAACCGAACGTCGGGCCTTCCTCGGGCAGTGGCTTGAACTCGCCGCGATCGGCGCGTGCGAACAAGGCCCTGGCCGTCGCAATGTCGGCCTGCGTGGACTGGTCGTGGAGGTACTCGATGGTCGGCGTCAGTTCCAGCGTGTCCTGGGTCGGGCCCATGACCGTGGTCGTGCGTGCGTCGGCGTGGCCGGCCAGCAACAGCAGCAGCCACCCCAGCAAGACCAACCATCCCGATGTGCGAGGTACTGGCATCACTTTCCCCTGATCCCTAGAAGATACCTCCTAACGAGGAGGGCTCCAAGCCGGGCGACGAAACAACCGCAGGCTAGCGCGTGGAAATACTGTTTTGCGATGATGGCGCCAAGGGTGCCGGCCTTGAGGCGTGCCGTTTCCCTGTCGATGGGGTCTTTGGCCATAATCGGGTATGCGTATTTTCCTGGTTTCAACCTCGCTGTTGCTGGCGGCGCTGCTGGCGTCCGCCCAGGCCATCGCGATCCCCGCCGGGTCCACCGCGACAGGACATGTCTTCGACGATGCCGATGGTGATGGCCGCATGGGCACTGGCGAGCATGGGATTGCCGGGGTTGCGGTCAGCAATGGCCGTGAAGTCGTGCGTACCCAAGCCGACGGGCTTTACCGGTTGGGACTGAGCCCCGGCCAGACGCTGTTCGTGATCAAACCGGCAGGTTGGCGGGTAGCCAAGGGCGACGACGGGTTGCCGCGGTTCTGGTTCAATTTCCAGCCCCAGCCTGGTCCGGCGCTGGAATACGGTGGCATGCAGGTGTCGGGGGCATTGCCGTCGAAGATCGACTTCCCCTTGCGACGCGATGTCGTGCGCACGCCGGGACTGGACGTGTTGGTGTTCGCGGACCCACAACCCAAGTCGATGGTGGACGTGGACTACTACCAGCGCGATATCGTCACGCCGCTGTTGGACACGTCTGCCGAGGGTGCGAGTCCAAAGAGCAGCCCGCGTGCACAACTCGGACTGTCGTTGGGTGACATCGTCGCCGACGACCTGTCGCTGTATCCGGCGATGAACAGGATCACTGCCACGCTCGGCGTGCCGTGGCTGCACGTCGCCGGTAACCACGACCTTGATTTCGACGCGGCAAGCGATGCTGGTTCGCTGGACAGCTTCCGCGACGTCTATGGTCCGGATACGTTTGCATGGGAGATGCCCGAAGCTGTGTTTGTCGGTTTCGATGACGTGGTCTATCTGCCTGGCCGCAGGCCCGCTTATGTGGGTGGCCTGCGCGAAGGACAGTTCGACTTCCTGGAGGCCTACCTGCCGACCGTGCCCAGGGATCGCCTGCTGGTGCTGGCGCTGCATATCCCGCTGTTCGATGCCGCGCCCGGCCAGGAAACCTTTCGCCACGCGGACAGGACGCGGCTGTTCGCACTGCTACGCGACTTTCCGCATGTGCTGGTGCTCAGCGGCCATAGCCACAGCCAGCGGCACTGGTACCACGGTGCCGACGAGGGGTGGCAGGGCACGCAGCCACTGCACGAATACAACGTCGGTGCCGCCTGCGGCTCGTACTGGTCGGGCGTCAAGGATGCCGAGGGCATCCCGGACAGCACGATGAACGACGGCACGCCCAACGGATACGCAACGCTCCAGGTCGGCGCCAGTGGAGACTATGCACTGGCCTGGCACCCGGCCCGCGATCCAGCGGATACGCAGATCGGTGTGCATGCACCGCGCGTGTTGCGGCAAGGTGCCTACCCCGCGTGGGGTGTCCATGCGAATTACTACATGGGCCAGGACGACAGCCGGGTCGAATTCCGTGTCGATGGCAGCCAGTGGCAGCCGATGGTCCATGTCCTGGAACCGGATCCGGCCTTGCAGGTAGAAAATACGCGTGACGACCTCGCCGACCATCTACGCGGATACGATCGCTCACCCGAAGCGGTGCCGTCACCGCATGTCTGGCGGGCCGCATTGCCGACGACGTTGTCGGTGGGTGATCACAGTGTCGAGGTGCGTGCATTTGATCGGCAGGCAGGCGTGCAGACTGGCGCCACCCGGTATCGACTGGAAGCTGCACAACCCTGATTGCGCAGCCCGGGTAAGCGCAGCGCACCCGGGAGGCGCGGGTTGGCCGTGATCGATCAATCGCGCAACGCAATTTTGTCGAACGTCTCCACGCGCGGATGTGCGTTGCATGCATCACCACCGCGCGGTTCGGGATAATCCGTCGTGCGGTCCACGAGAACGGTCTGCATGCCCGCCTCGCGCGCGGCATCGAGTTCGGCAACGACGTCGGACAGGAACACGATGTCATGCGGATCGCGGTGCAGCGCATCGGCGATCAGCCGGTAGCTGTCGGCATCGCGCTTGTGGCCGGTTTCGGTATCGAAGAAACCGGTGAACAGCGCGGTGAGGTCGCCGGCCGTCGTGTGCGCGAACAGCAGTTTCTGCGCGGACACCGAACCGGACGAATACACCGCCAGTCGATGCCCGGCGTCATGCCAGCGGCGCAGGCTCTGCACGGCGTCGGGATAGATGTCGGCCTGCAGTTGCCCGCTGGCGTAGCCGTCGGCCCACAGCAGCCCTTGCAGTGCCTTGAGCGCGGTGTGCTTGCGGTCCTGGTCGATCCAGCCCTGCAGGGTTTCGACGATGACCTCGTCGGAGCAGATGCTGCCGTGTTCTGCAGCGACCACGTCCAGCCAGCGGCGGACCTCGGGGTCGTTGCCGTGTTGCTCGACGAAGCGCGGGAGTTCGCGACGGGCGTAGGGGAACAGCACGTCCTTGACGAAAGCGATGCTGCTGGTGGTGCCTTCGATGTCGGTGAGGATGGTTTTTTTCATGGGGTTCCTCTCCGGTTTCCGGATGGGTCAAGTTGGCCTATGGCAGTTCAAGGCTGCTGGAAGTTCGACAGGGCTCCCGGCTGTCGCCGGGATGACCGTGTCCAGCCTCTCGGGTTCTGGACGACACCATCTTCTACTGTTCTACCGGTTCGTCTGATCGTCATTGCCTTATTGTCATCCCCGCGAAGGCGGGGATCCATGGACGTTGCCAGGGAATGGAAAGTCACTGGATGGACAGACATGCGTCTGTCAAAAGCTCCGCTTTCGCGGGAATGACGGCTGGAGACGGCATGGTCAACGTTTTCCTACGAATCCTGGCCAGGCTCGTAACGCGGAAATCGCTGCGCAATGTCGGTCCCGGTGAAATGTCCAACCCAGCCGTCGGGTTCGGTGAAGAATCGGATCGCGACGAAGCTCGGTTCCGGGCCCATGTCGAACCAGTGCGTGGTGCCATCGGGCACGCCGATCAGGTCACCGGCCTGGCACAGGATTTCGTAGACCTTGCCGTCCACGTGCAGGGTGAACAGGCCCGAGCCGGCGACGAAGAAACGGACTTCGTCTTCTTTGTGGAAATGCTCGTCGAGGAACTTGCCACGCATTTCGTCGCGCTTGGGATGGTCCGGTGCGATGCTGACGACATCGACGCTGCGGAAGCCGCGCTCGGCGACGAGCCGGTCGATGTCTGCCTTGTAGGCGGCGATGACCGCTTCGGGTGGATCGCCCGGTTTCACTGGTTGCGCAGCGCGCCATTGCTCGAAGGTCACGCCAACAGGCTGCAAGCCGGACGCGATCTCGTCGTGGCGGCTGGTTGCCAGCAGCGGTGTCGCCGGATCCGCGGCGTCGAAGATACGCAGGCGGCTCATCGCGACAGCCTGCGCATGTCCAGCTCGCAACCGAGCAGGAACTCGAACGCATCCAGGTGCCGCCGCGCCTCGGCCAGGTCGCAACCCCAGGCATACAGGCCATGGCCGTCGATCAGGTAACCGGGCACGCGTGGCAGGTCGGCATCGGCGGAAACCAATAGCGCCTCGACCTGCGCTGCCAGGGTATTCATGTCCTGGGTGTTGGGCAGCACGGGGACGTCGACTGCGGCCTCGTGCGTGGTGTTGCCGTGGAATGCCTTCAGCAGCTCATAGCCTTCCAGTCGGACGTGGCCGGCCCCGGAAAACAGCCGGGAGGCCACTGTCTGCGCATGCGAGTGCGTATGCAGCACGCACCCGACCTCGGGGAACCGCCGGTACAGCTGGATATGCAGCAGGGTCTCCGCGGACGACCTGCGATCGGTGCCGACGGCATCGCCATTGAAGTCCACGACCATGATGTCGTCTTCGGTCAGCCGTCCCTTGTCGCGGCCGGAGACGGTGATCGCGGCGTGGCGGTCGTCGAGCCGGTGCGAGAAGTTGCTGCTGGTCGCGGGCGTCCAGCCCAGCGTCGACAGTTCGCGGGTATTGACGATCAGCTCGCCAACCAGCTCGCGCAGGCGATGGACGTCATAGGGCACGCCGCGATCTGGCGGGCCGCTGTCGGAAGGGTTGCCGGAGGCGGGAGTCTGGGACATGGGCCAAGTTTACCCAAACCCGCGTGGAGGGCGGCTCAAAAGGAAACGGCGCGGATCAACGCGCCGTTTCCATCAAGCTTTCGCAGGCTTGCTCAGCCAGCCGGCTCGGTGACCGGATTCTTGCGGTAGTTGCGGATATCACCATTGTTCACGCGCGAGAAATAGCTGTCCAGCTCGCGCTTGACCACCGGCGCCAGCAGGTACAGGCCGATCACGTTGGGCAATGCCATGACGAAGATCATCGCGTCGGAGAAGTCGGTCACCGCAGACAGGTTGCTGGCGGCGCCGACCACGATGAAGCAGCAGAACAGCAGCTTGTAGCCGATCGCCACCGCCTTGGACTCGCCAAACAGGTAACACGCGGACTTCTCGCCGTAGTACGACCACGCCAACATGGTCGAGAAGGCGAACATGAACACCGCGACCGTCAGCAGGTACGGGAACCAGGGCAGCACCGACGAATACGCCATCGAGGTCAGCGCGACGCCATCGCCGACGCCCTGTTGCTGGTACATGCCGGTGATGATGATCACGATGGCGGTCATCGTGCAGATCACGACCGTATCGATGAACGGTTCCCACAGGGCGACCAGGCCTTCGGTGATCGGCTCCTTGGTCTTGACGGCCGAGTGGGCGATCGCCGCCGAGCCGATGCCGGCTTCATTGGAGAACGCCGCCCGGCGGAAGCCCTGGATCAGCACGCCGATGACGCCGCCATACCCGGCCTCGGGGGTGAACGCACCCGCGATGATGGCCTGGAAGGCGGTGGCCGCGTTGCCGATGTCGGTGAAGATGATCCATAGGCCGCAGGCGACATACAGCGTTGCCATGAACGGAACCAGCTTGTCGGTGACCCGCGCGATCGACTTGATGCCGCCGATGATCACGAACGCCACCAGCACCGCCATCACCAGCCCGAACAACCAGCCCTTGTCGGCCAGGTAGCTGCTTTGGCCACCGGTCATGGTGACGAACTGCTGGAAGCTCTGGTTGACCTGGAACATGTTGCCGCCGCCCAGCGAACCGCCGATGCAGCAGATGGCAAACACGATGGCCAGCAGCTTGCCCAGCCATTTCAGCTGCGGGTAGTGCTCGGCGATGCCGCGGTTGAGGTAGTGCATCGGCCCGCCGGAAACGCTGCCATCGGAATTGTGGCGGCGGTACTTCACCCCCAGGGTGCACTCGACGAACTTCGAACTCATGCCCAGGAAGCCGGCCACGATCATCCAGAAGGTCGCGCCTGGCCCACCGATGCTGATCGCGATCGCGACACCGGCGATGTTGCCCAGGCCGACGGTGCCCGACAGCGCGGTCGACAAGGCCTGGAAGTGGGTGACCTCGCCCTTGTCGTGGTGGTGCGAGTAATCGCCGCGGATCAGTCGCAGGCCCTGCTTGAAGCCGCGGATGTTGATGAACCGGAAGAACAGGGTAAAGAAGGTTGCCGCGATGATCAGCCACAACACCATTGCCGGCATGCTGGCACCATTGCCGATCGGGATCGGATAGAACACGACGCTGGAGATGGCCTGTGCGACCGGGGCGAACAAGGCGTTGATGCGGTCGTCGGGTGTACTGGCGAGCGCCGGTGCGCTGGCCAGCGCGGCCAGTGCTGCGATTGCGATGGAGCTGGCATGGGAAGAGCGGGTGCGCGACCGGGTCCCGGATCGTGGTTGCGCGGTCGCAGGTTGCCCGGCGGAACGTCGCGCGGCAGCAAGGTTGGCGGGTCTGGCGTCATGGCCTTGTGTCATCTGCACTCTCTTTGGTTTGTATTGGTGGTGGCGCTTTGCAACTTGCGTCCCTGCAGATTTCACGTCCCTGCAAATCGTCCCTTCAAAACAGGAAGGGTGCCGTTGCCGGCACCCTTCAGGGGATCGATCGCGCTGTTACGGCTGGGGGCCGCGCAGCTTGCTGTTATGGAATCCGTAGGCGAAGTAGATGATGAAGCCCAGCACTGCCCAGCCTGCCATCCGGATCCAGGTATCGACCGGCAGGCTGTAGATCAGGTAGCCACAGCCGGCCGCGCCGGCCAGGCAGGTGACCCACGGTAGCGGCACGCTGAAACTGCGCTTGAGGTCCGGGCGCTTGTAGCGCAGCACCAGCACCGCGACGCAGACGACCATGAACGCCGACAACGTGCCGATGTTGGTCATCTCGGCCAGGATGTCGATCGGCAGCACGCCGGCCATCACGGTGGCGACGCCGCCGGTGATCAGGGTGTTGATGTGCGGGGTCCTGTACTTGGGGTGGACCTTGGCGAAGACCGGCGGGAACAATCCGTCCTTGGCCATCGCGTAGAAGATGCGCGGCTGGCCGATCATCATCACCAGGATCACCGAGGACAGGCCCAGGATCGCGCCGATCTCGATGATTGGCGCCAGCCAGCTCTTCAGCGCCGGAACCTGCTCGACCGCGTAGGCGACCGGGTGCGGCACGTTGAGCTGCTGGTAGGGGATCATGCCGGTCAGCACGCCGGCGACCACGATGTAGAGGATGGTGCACACGATCAGCGAGACGATGATGCCGATCGGCATGTCGCGTTGCGGGTTTTTCGCCTCCTGCGCGGCCGTGGACACCGCATCGAAGCCGATGTAGGCAAAGAAGATGATCGCAGCGCCCTCGAAGATGCCCAGCACGCCGTAATGCGGTCCGGTGGCATCGACGATGCGCTCGGGGATGAACGGGTGCCAGTTGGCCGGGACGATGTAATACGCGCCAAAACCAATGAAGGCGGCGATCACGGCAAGCTTCAGCACCACGATCCAGGTATTGACCTTGGAAGACTGCCGGATGCCGAAGTAGCACAGCGCGGTGATCGCCATGACGATCAGCATCGCCGGCAGGTTCATCAGGTGCCCGGTGCTGACGATCGCGACCGCGCCTTCGCCCTTGGCCAGCGGCGCGTTGCGCAGTGCCTCCGGGAAGACGATGCCGAAATGCCTCAGGAAAGCGGTGAAGTAGCCCGCCCAGCCGACGGCCACCGCACCGATCGACACCAGGTACTCCAGGATCAGGTCCCAGCCGATGAACCAGGCCAGCAGCTCGCCCATGGTCGAGTAGGCATAGGAGTAGGCCGAGCCCGAGGCCGGGATCAGCGATGCGAACTCCGCGTAGCACAGCGCCGCCAGGCCGCAGACCGCGCCGGCGACGACGAACGAGAGCATCAGTGCGGGCCCGGCGTTGTTGGCCGCCGCGACGCCGGTGAGCACGAAGATGCCGGTGCCGATGATGGCGCCGATGCCCAGTGCGGTCAGGGCCCAGGGGCCGAGCGAGCGGTCCAGTTCGTTGTCGACCAGAACGCCCTCGACCTGCTTGATCGCAGTCAATCGTTGCCACATCGCCATCGGATTTCGCCCCCAGACAGATGAAACGGATGAGTCGGTAGGGGCGCCGCCGCATGCCCCCTGTTGGTGCCCCTATTCATGCGCAGCCGCCAGGTGCAGGCCTGCGACGTGCTCGCGGTAACATACGCGACCCTCGGAAACTGGACAACTGCCGATGGCCGTGGACGGCCCCCTGCCGCAAGGATCGATGATGCCGGAGTCCTGCCCGCCAGCGCTGTCGACACATGGCCAGCTGGCACCGGCGCTGGCGGCCTATCGCAGGCGCTGGCCGGCCGAGGCCGCATGCGTGGACCTGTTCGACGCGCTGCTGGCCGAGGACGGCAACCCCTATGTCCGTGAACGCCTGGCAGGGCACTTGACCGCATCGGCCTGGCTGGTCGATGCATCGGGCCTGCGCGTGCTGTTGACCCACCATCGCAAGCTGGGCATGTGGCTGCAGCTTGGCGGGCATGCCGACGGCGACAGCGACATGGTGGCGGTGGCGTTGCGCGAGGCCGAGGAAGAATCCGGTTTGCGGGGGCTGTCGGTCATGCCGGATATCTTCGACATCGACCGGCACTGGATCCCGGAGCACAAGGGTGTGCCGCCGCACTGGCACTACGACGTGCGCTACGTGGTCCGGGCCGGCGGGGACGAGGCGTTCGTGGTCAGTGACGAATCGCACGCACTGGCTTGGCGCGACATCGTCGCATTGCACGCGGACGACGCGGCCGATCCGTCGTTGCGACGCATGGCGGGCAAGTGGCTGCAGGCGGCGGGTGCGGCACCGGGCCTGTCCTCCAGGCCTGGAGCGGGCTAGCCAGGCGCCTGCAGTCGCGCGTCCAGGCAGTCGCGCACCAGTGGCCATTCGCTGGCCAGGATCGAATAGACCATGGTGTCGCGCAGGCTGCCGTCCTTGTGGCGCATGTGGTGGCGCATGACGCCATCGTGGTGCGCGCCCAGTCGCGCGATCGCGGCTTGCGAGCGCAGGTTCTCGTGGCTGGTACGGAACTCCACCGCGACCATGTGCAGGTCCTCGAACGCATGCGCCAGCAGCAGTCGTTTGCAGGCCGTGTTCAGCGCCGTGCGCTGTACCCGTTGCGCGTACCAGGTGTAGCCGATCTCAAGCCGGGGTGTGTGGTGGTCGATGCGCAGGTAACGCGTACTGCCCACCACCGTGCCGTCGGGTGCGACTACCGCGAACGGGAGTTGTTCGCCACGTGCTTGTGCGTCGAGCGTGTCTTGCACGTAGTTGGATACGTCGGCGCGTCCGGGACCGGGGACGCTGGTGAAGTCCAGCCGCCAGAGTTCACCGTCGGCAGTCGCGGCGACGAGGGCGTCGACGTGTGCGGGTGACAGCGGCTCCAGGGTGATGCCGTGGCCATGCAAGGCGATTGGATCGAGGCGTCGTGCCGATGTCATGGCGTTGCGGTCGTGTGAACAAAAGCCGGTTGTTGGAAGTGCTGCTGGATTTCTGATCCGTCATTCCCGCCTACGCGGGAATGACGGATTGGTGGGTGAATCAAATGGACGAAGCTACGCACGAAGTCATCCGGGGAACGATGCGGGTGAGAGCATGCCTGCCAACACCGACTCAATCAGCCCGCCCCGAGAATTCTCCACTACTGGTATTGACCAGCACACGCTCGCCGTTGCTGACGTACTCGGGCACCTGGATCTCGATGCCGGTGCTCAGGCGTGCAGGCTTGGGTCGTTTGGTGGCGGTGCCCCCCTTGAGCTCGGGTGGCGTATCGACCACCTCCAACGCGACGCTGGCCGGTAGCTGCACCCCGACCGGCTGGTCGTCGATGACCTGCACGTAACAACCGGTCAGCCCGTCGCTGATGTAACCGGCCGCCTCGCCGACGACTTCGGCATCCAGCTGGTAGGGCGTGAAATCCTCGTCGTCCAGGAACACGAATGCCGCGCCATCCTTGTAGGAAAAGCTCGCGGCACGTCGATTCAGCTCGACTTCCTTGAGGTCGTCATCAGCGCCCAGGCTCAAGTCGTACTTGGCCGCGCCAGGCACCGAGTACAGCGTGAAACGAAACTTGACGTTGCCGCCGCGTCCCTGTGGCGCGCTGCGCTCGATGTCGCGGACCTGGTAGATGGTGCCGTTGTACTCGACCACGTTGCCTTTCTTGGTGTCGCTGGCTTTCATGCGATGTCTCTGTTGCGTTGCGTGGATGTGATGTGGCGTGGCACGGATGTGTATCGCCGATGCGTTTCGTAGGAGCGGGTTCAGCCGCGAGCCCTTGAACCGTGCTTCGGCTGTTGGGGTAGCGACGTAAATCGCGATTGGAGTCCCGCAGGGCAATCGCGACTCACCGGTGGCGAGATGCCGCCACCACCCCTGCTAGAGAGCAGGGCAACAGCAAGAGCTCGCGGCTGAAGCCGCTCCTACGAAGAGCGTTTTACTTGGGAGCCAGTCGGGTGGCGCCGTCCAGGCGGATGGTTTCGCCATTGAGGTACGTGTTGCCCAGGATGTACGTGACCAGGTCGGCATACTCCGCTGGCTGGCCCAGCCGGGAAGGGAAGGGGATGGACGCGGCCAACGATTTCTGCACCTCGTCGGGCATGCCGTCCACCATCGGCGTCCAGAAGATGCCCGGTGCGACCGTCATGACACGGATGCCAAAACGTGCCAGTTCGCGCGCCATCGGCAGGGTCATGGCGACCACGCCGCCCTTGCTGGCGGAGTACGCCGCCTGGCCGATCTGGCCTTCATAGGCAGCGACCGATGCGGTGTTGACGATCACGCCGCGCTCGCCGTCGTTGCCGGGCTCGTTGTGTTGCATCAACTCCGCGGCGGCCTTGGCAACATTGAAGCTGCCAACCAGGTTGACCATGACCGTAGCCTGGAACCTGGACAACGGCATTGCGCCCTCGCGTCCCAGCACGCGGCCGGCACCCAGGATGCCGGCGCAGTTGATGTCGACGTTGAGGCCGCCCAGGAAGTCGCGTGCCGCGGCGACATTGGCCGCGACCACGGCCTCGTCGGTGACATCGGTGCTGAAGTAGCGCGCATTGGAATCGCCAAGCCCGGTGACGGCTTCGGCGCCTTTGTCATCGTTGACATCGAACAACGCGACCTTGCCGCCGCCGGCGACGATGCGCTGGGCGGTGGCCAGGCCAAGGCCGGAGACACCACCGGTGACGATGGCACGGGTATCGGAAAGCTGCATGGGGGATCCTGCGAGCGGAAAGCGCGCATTTTAGCGGTTGCGGGGGACGGTTGCCTGTTTTCCACGCACAGGCGGGCTTCTGTAGGAGCGGCTTCAGCCGCGAGCCCTTGCTCTTGCTCTTGCTCTTGCTCTTGCTGTTGCTGTTGCTCCATGTAGGAGCGACGTAAGTCGCGATCAGGCAACCCGGAGCATTAATCGCGACTTGCCGGTGACGGCATGCCGCCACCACTCCTACAAAAGCCAGGGCCAAGGCAACATCAAAAGCAACATCAAAAGCAACATCAAGCGCTCGCGGCTGAAGCCGCTCCTACAAAGGCGGGTTCCTACAACGGCGGCTTCCTGCAAGTGTGCGGTCTACAGGTCGAGCAGGTAGAAGGTATTGCAACCACCATGACCGGTCGCGCCCATCGGCTTGTCGATGCGTCGAAAACCGCTGCGCTCATACAGCCTCATCGCGGCATCCATGCCTCCCAGGGTTTCCAGGTAGCACTGCGTAAAGCCAAATCCACGGGCGGCCTGCAGGCAGCGCGACATCATGGCCGTCCCGGCGCCGATCCCGCGTGCGATTGGCAGGAAGTACATCTTGCGCAGTTCGCAGGTGCCTGCGTCGCCGCCCTCCAGCGGCGCCACGCCGCAGCCGCCCGTGACCACGCCATCCTGCTGGACAACGAAATAAGCACTGCGTGGGGCGTCATAGGCGCGGTGCATCCAGTCGACTTCGGGGTCGTTGATCGCAAACCCATCGCCGCCTGCGCCGTACTCGGGCATGACCGTGCGGATGATCGCAGCGACCGCTACATCGTCGTCCGTCGTGATCGGCCGGATCTTGAACCCACCCGGCATGCGACTGGCCTGGACCATGGTCGCGTCCTAGCCGGCCGCAGCCGGGGTCCCGGCCTGGCGCATGCGTTGCGCGAACGCGTCGGCGGACAGCCCGGGAGCAAACAGGAAGCCCTGCCCAACCGGCACGCCCAGCTTGAGCAGGAACGCCCGTTGGGCCTCGGATTCGACGCCCTCTGCGACCAGGTCCAAGCCAAGGCTGCGCGCGATACCCGCCACGGCCTGGCAGACGGCGACATCGGAGTGGTTGCCGGGGACCCCCTGCACGAACAGCTGGCTCAACTTGAGCCCATGGATGGGCAGCCGGCGCAGGTAATTGAGCGCGCTGTAGCCTTCGCCGAAGTCATCGATGGTCAGCACCACGCCCATCGCACGCAGTGCGGCGAAGGTGGCGAGGGTGTCCGGGGCGTCTTCGATCAGCACCCGTTCGGTGAACTCGAGCTCCAGCGCGGCACCGGGCAGGTCGAACTCACGCAGTGTGTCGCCGACGATCCGTGCCAGGTCGTTTCCCAGAAACTGTCGGTAGGAAACGTTGATCGCGATCCGGACCACGCCCAGCCCGGCCTCGCGCCAGGCATGCACCTGGCGGCAGGCTTCGCGCAGCACCCAGCCGCCGATGTGGACGATGTCGCCGGTGGTCTCGGCATGGCCGATGAAGTGGTCCGGGCGCATCTCGCCCAGCTGTTCGTTGTGCCAACGGATCAGCGCCTCGGCCGCGACGATGCCGCCGTGGCGCAGGTCGACCTGCGGTTGGTAGACCAGGTTGAACTCGTTGTTCCTGGCCGCACGGCGCAGTTGGGTCTCCACCCGTAGCCGATCCTGTTGCGAACGCGCCAGTTCCGGGGTGAAGGCCTGCCAGGCGTTGCGGACGCGGCGCTTGCTGTCATACATCGCTGCATCGGCGTTGTGGATCAGCGTCTGGGGGGTTTGGCCGTCAACAGGCGCGCGGGCGATGCCGATGCTGGCGGTGATGCTGAACTCCTCGCTGTCGAATCGAAAGCTCTCGCTGAACGCCTCCAGGATCTTGTCGGCGATCCGTTCCGGACGGCCGGGATCATCGTCGATGTTGCAGGCCAACAGGAACTCGTCGCCGCCAAAACGCGCGATCAGGCCCTCGGTTCCGGCCGCATGGCTGATGCGGTGTGCGGCGGACATCAGCAATTCGTCGCCGGCGTTGTGCCCCAGTACGTCGTTGACGACCTTGAACCGGTCCAGGTCGATGTACAGCACGGCGATCCTGGCCTGCGCGGGGTCACGCAGGCGTGCATCGAGTTCGCCAAGGATGGCATCGCGGTTGAGCAGGCCGGTCAGCGGGTCCGTGCGCGCCTGCACGCGCAGTGTCTCTTCGGCCTGCTTGCGCAGCGTGACGTCCTGCACGGTGCCGGTCAGTTGCCGGGTGACGGGTTGTGCCTGTTCCGGCTTGCCGATGAACCGTGCCCAGAAGACCTGGCCGTCATCGCGTTGGCCGTGCAGCTCAAGGTCGAAGCTGCGGCCTTGGGCGCCTTGCCCGGGTAGCGCTTGATCGATGGCCTTGTGCAGGCATTGGCGATCGTCGTCTGCCAGCGTGACCAGCATCTGGTCGATCGAGTGATCCATCGAGTCGGCACCGTCTGCGCACCCCAGGATCCTCTGCGCCTCGCTGCTGAGGTACAAGCGCTTGCGTCCGGCATCCCACTGCCAGCCCCCGATATGCGCCAGGGCCTGCACGCGGTTGAACAGGGCGCTGTCGCGTTTGAGTTCGGTGACATCGGTAAACAGCGACATGACCTGGTGCGGCTTGTCCGCACCGGGAGCGAACTGTGGCACCGAGGTCACCGACAGCCAGGTCAGCTTGCGCAGGCGCTCGTTGTAGAAGCCCAGTACGGCGCTGTCCCCCGTGCGCCCGGTGCGCAGGGCATGGAACGATGGCAGTTGGTGCTCTTCCAGCTCGTTGCCATCCTCGTCCACCACCCGCCAGCGGCTTGGGCGCAGTTCCTGGCCAGCGGTCAGGCCTTCCTCGACATTCAACATCCGGACCGCAGCGGCATTGGCGTAGGTGATGTGGCCTTGCGCATCGCGCACCAGGATCCCTTTGTCGACCATCTCCATCAGTTCGCGATAGCGCAGTTCTGCTTCGGCGCGGCGGCTCATGTCGCGGGCGACGGCAACCACGCAGGGTTGGCCTTCAAACTCGAAGTTGGCCGAGTGCACTTCCACCGGGAACCGGGTGCCGTCGGCACGCATGTTGGTGACTTCCACGACATAGGTCTCGCCGCGACCCAGCGAATCGCGAACCGGACCCATGTGGTCGCGCGGCAGGTCCGGATTGAGGAATTGGATCGACTTGCCGACGATGTCATCGCGGGGACGCTGGTAGGCATCGATGCCGGCCTTGTTGAGGTCCAGGACGGTGCCGTCCCAGCCGATCACGCTGACCGGGTCGGGGACGGCGTCGAACAGCGCACGGTAGCGGTTGCGCTCGGCACTGCGGGCCGCGATCGCGGCGGCCAGCGCGTCGTGTGCGTCCTGCAGCAGCTGCCGGGTATCCGCGGGTAGCGTGGGGTCGTCACGGGCTTGCCGAAGGGCGGTCAGCGTGGCGACATCGCTGGCAGCATCCACCTCGGCAGTGGCCGGTGTGTTCACGAGGCCGACAACGCCTGGGTCACCTTGCTGCCGCTGTCGCGACCCAGCAGGGCGGCCAGCCAGCGGCCGGTGGCGACCAGTTCGTCCAGGTCGATGCCGGTGTCGATGCCGAGCCCGTGCAACATGTAGACCACGTCCTCGCTGGCGACATTGCCGCTGGCGCCCCTGGCGTAGGGACAGCCGCCGGTGCCGGACACGGATGCATCGACCACGGCCACGCCTTCCTCCAGGCACGCCAGGATGTTGGACAGCCCCTGGCCGTAGGTATCGTGGAAATGCACCGCCAGCGCAGGCATCGGCACGGCGTCGGCGACGGCCCGCAACATGGCGCGCGCCTTGCCCGGCGTGCCGATGCCGATGGTGTCGCCCAGCGACACTTCGTAGCAGCCCATCTCGTATAGTCGGCGTGCCACGCGGACCACGTCGGACAGCGGCACTTCGCCCTGGTACGGGCAGCCCAGGACGGTGGAGACGTAGCCCCGGACACGCACGCCGTCGGCCTTGGCGCGCTGCATCACCGGTGCGAAGCGGGCCAGCGATTCATCGATGCCGGCATTGATGTTTTTCTGGTTGAACGCTTCAGAGGCCGCGGTGAACACGGCGATCTCGTCGACGCCCGCTTCGCGCGCACGCTCGTAGCCGCGCTCGTTGGGGACCAATACCGGGTAATGCACGCCGGGCAGGCGGGTGATGCCGGCAAAGACCTCGGCGGCGTCGGCCAGTTGCGGTACCCATTTGGGACTGACGAAGCTGGTGGTCTCGATGCTTTGCAGGCCGGTCGCGGACAGGCGGTCGACCAGTTCGATCTTGGCCGCGGTCGGTACGATCTTTTTTTCGTTCTGCAGTCCATCGCGCGCGCCGACTTCGACGATGCGTACGGAAGATGGCAGTGCTGCCGTCATGGATCGACGCTCCCGGCAGGCACGCGCCGGAGCATCAACACCGGTTGCGCGGAGAACAGCGTGGGTTCGCCCTGCAGCAGTGCGGCGATGGTATCGCCGTCTCCTTCGATCAGGTTGTCGATCGACGTGGTGCGTGCACGCTTCTGCCCGGGATGAACCTGGCTGGTGGCTTCGGTGTGGCCAGGCAACGTGCCATCGACGATCCTGCGGGCGACCAGCGCATGGTCGATGCCATAGACGGTAATGCGTTGCGGGCTGGCCTCGAAACGGAAGACCAGCAGGCCCGGTGCCTTGTCGGCGTGCTTGTCCACGGGGGCCTTGTCGGTATTCTCGCTGCCAACGAGCAGGCGCAGCGGGCCTACGCGCGCATAGCTGAAGGTGTAGTCGTCGAAACCTTCGGACGGCTTGCCACTCTCGTGGGCGGTGATCGGCTGGCAGCCCGCCGGAATGTCCAGTGTGCCCAGTTGATCGACATTGCCTCCAGCTTGCTGCTGCGTGACCTGCCAGGAGCCGACCCAGGCTGGGTCGCAATCGGAGTACGCGCCACTCGGGCGCGACTGGAAACGGGTGGTCTGGCAGGCGGCCAGCAACAGCACGCATGGCAACAGCAGGCAAAACGTCTTCAGCCAGCGCGTCTTCAAAATCATGTCTCCAGCGTGACCAGGACGGCATCGGCCTCGACGAAGTCACCCGCCGCCGAGCGCAGTTCGGCGATGGTGCCGTCGCGTGGTGCCTTGAGGCTCAATTCCATCTTCATGGCTTCGATGACCATCAACTCCTGGCCTGATTCCACTACGTCGCCCGGCGCGGCCTTGACCAGCACGACCCGGCCCGGCATCGGTGCCAGGACCTGGTCGGTGTTGCCGCCAGCGGTGGCCTGCTCGTGGAGGTACACCGCAACCGGTTGCAGCCGCAGCCTGCGTTGACCGTCGTGCACGGTCAGGCCATGCCCGCGATCGAGCACCCGGAAGCGGTGCGCGACTGCGTCGATGCGCAAACCCAGGATACCCGACGCCATCCTTGCGCCGGCGATGTCGTGGCCTTGGCCATCCAGTTCGATGTGATAGCTGCCATCGCTGCCCTGCGCCTGCAGCTCGATGCGCGTGTCGCGATGCACGAAGGCCAGGCTACGGCGGCTGCCGTGGCCCAGCCGCCAGCCATCGGCGATGGCCCAGGGTGATGACGGGTCGTGCGACAGCGCTGCGCGTGCGCGGGTCGCGGCTTCCTGTTCGAGCAACTGCACGACGGCCGCCGCAATCAACGCGGTTGCATCGGGTGCGCCGTCATCAGGCAGGAACTCTTCCAGGTTGCGATCCAGGTAGCCGGTATCGATGCTGGCGTCGACCACCGTCGGATGGCGGACCAGGCGCTCGAGGAAGGCGATGTTGGACTTTGGCCCGACGATGTCGCATTGGGCCAGCGCTTCGCGCAGGCGGGCCAGGGCACGGGGCCGGTCGCTGTCGTGGACGATCAGCTTGGCGATCATCGGGTCATAGAAGATGGTGACGGTGTCGCCTTCGACCACGCCCGAATCGATGCGCACGTGCGTGGATGGCTCGGGCAGGCGCAGGCGTTGCAGCTTGCCTGAGCCAGGCAGGAAGCCGGCTTCCGGATCCTCCGCATACAGCCGCACCTCGATGGCATGGCCGTGCGACTGCACCTGGTCCTGCGATAGCGGCAAGCGATGGCCGGCGGCGATGCGCAGTTGCCATTCGACCAGGTCCAGCCCGGTCACCATTTCGGTCACTGGATGCTCGACCTGCAACCGCGTGTTGATCTCCATGAACCAGAATCCACCGTCTGGCGCGACGATGAACTCGACGGTACCGGCATTGCTGTAATCGATCGCTCGTGCAGCTTCCACCGCGGCCTTTCCCATCGCTGCGCGCAGCTGCGGGGTCAGGAACTGCGACGGCGACTCTTCCAGCACCTTCTGGTAGCGGCGTTGCGCCGAGCACTCGCGCTCGCCCAGGTGGATGGTGTTGCCGTGCGCGTCGCCAAACACCTGGAACTCGATATGGCGCGGCGACTCGATGTAGCGCTCCAGCAGCACGCGGTCGCGGCCAAAGGCATTGGCGGCCTCGCGCTGGCAGCTTTCCAGCGACGGCAGGAAGTCCTCCAGCGCGCGCACGATACGCATGCCCTTGCCGCCGCCGCCATGCGCGGCCTTGATCATCAGCGGGAAACCGATCCGCTCCGCCTCGCGTGCCAGCAGCTCGGGTGACTGGTCGGCGCCGGTGTAACCGGGCACCACCGGCACGCCGGCGGCATCCATCAACTCCTTGGCGCCGGCCTTGCTGCCCATCTTGCGCATCGATGCGGCCCTGGGACCGATGAAGACCATGCCCGCAGCCTCGACCGCATCGGCAAAGTCGGCGTTTTCGCTGAGGAAACCGTAACCGGGATGGATCGCCTGCGCGCCGGCCTTGCTGGCAACCTCGATGATGACGTCACCGCGCAGGTAGCTGTCCTGCGGCTGCGGGCCACCGATCGGATAGGCCTCGTCGGCCTGCCGTACGTGCTGCGCATCGGCGTCGGCTTCGGAAAACACCGCGACCGTACGGATGCCCATGCGTCGTGCGCTGCGGATCACCCGGCAGGCGATCTCGCCACGGTTGGCGATCAGGATCTTGTCGAATTGAAGGCCAGCCGCGAGGGGCTTGTCGGACAACGGCTTGCTCAAGAGAACGATTCCTTGTCTACCGATGCGGTCATCGCCGCACCGTTCTGGGGTTGGGTGTCTGGTCGCACCAGCTAGCCGCACCAGGCGGGTTTGCGTTTTTCCAGGAAGGCCGCAATGCCTTCCTGGCCTTCGGACGATACCCGCAACGCGGCGATCAAGCCGGCATTGTCCGCGTCGATGGCGTTGGCGTCGCCACCGGCGGCAACGCGGCGGACCAGCTGTTTGGCGGTCGAGGCCGCATGCGGGCCGGCTTTCAGCAACAAACCCACCTGCCTGTCCACGGTCGCATCCAGTGCATCGGCGGCGACCACGTCGTGCAGCAGTCCGATCCGCCGTGCCTGCGCGGCGTCGAAGATCTCGGCGCTGGCAAAGTAGCGGCGTGCCTGTCGCGGACCGATGGCGTCGATGACGTAAGGCGAGATCACCGCAGGCAGCAATCCGAGCTTGCTTTCCGTCAGCCCGAATTTGGCGTCCACCACGCCAATGGCGATGTCGCAGGCCGCGACCAGCCCGACGCCGCCGCCAAAGGCCGCACCCTGGACCCGGGCAATGGTCGGCTTGGGCAGGGTGTCGAGCGTGCGCAGCAGGCGGGCCAAGGCGAGGGAATCCTCGCGATTTGCGGCCTCGCTGGCGGCAGCCATGCCACGCATCCAGTTGAGGTCGGCCCCGGCGGAGAACGAGGCGCCAGCGCCCTCCAGCACCACCACGCGGACACTGTCGTCGACACCGATGTTGGCCAGGGCGGTGGTGAGGCTCGCGATCAGTCCGGCGTCGAAAGCGTTGTGCAGCTCGGGCCTGTTCAGCTCCAGCCGGGCCACGGGGCCATCGCGTCGTAGCAGCAGGTTTTCGCTCATTGGGGTCCTTGGCGTCGATTCGACCCCCAAATGATAGCCCGCGACCCCGCTGCGGCCATCACCAGGGCGGCCGGCAGGCCCTGCGGGCCCATGCGGCTTGCAGCACGCGGGACTACGCGCGGCGGGTCAAATCGTATTAGAATGCGAATAATTCCTATTAACAAGTAAGCCTGCCCATGTCTCCAGATTCCGCTGTACGGGCCCGTCATGTCCCTGCTTGCCAAGACCGGACGGCTGCATTGGGCCGGCCAGTCGGCGCCGGTGCCTGGGCCAGGCATGGGCTCATCATCGTCCTGGCGATGTGCATGCTGTGCATGGCATTGGCCGCGACTGTGTCTGCACAGGAACGTTCGACCGCCAATCCGCGCCAGACCTGGCAGCTGTTGGACTATCTTGCGGTGGATTACGCCGGCTCGGTGAAAGACGGCCAGGTGACCAATCCAGGCGAATATGCCGAGATGCGTGAGTTCGCAGGCACCGTGCGCGACCAGGTACGGGCACTTCCCGCGACCCCGGGACAGTCTGCATTGCTGGGCCAGTCGGATCGACTGGTTGCGGCCATCGAGGCCAGGCGCGATCCGGATGCCGTCGCCAGTTTGGCCCATGGCATGGCCGACGCCCTGCTTGCGAGTTATCCCATCGGCGCGATTCCCGCGTCGCCCCCGGACGTGACGCGTGCGGCACCACTTTACGCGCAGAACTGCGCGTCGTGCCATGGCGCGACCGGCCACGGTGATGGCCCTGCGGCTGCATCATTGGATCCTCGCCCGATCGCGTTTGCCGATGGCAACCGCGCGGCGCGGCGGAGCTTGTTTGCGCTTTACCAGGTGACTTCGCAGGGGATCGAAGGCACGTCGATGCCGAGCTTCGCCTCGTTGTCGGAGCAGGATCGCTGGGCACTGGCTTTTTACGTGGGCGGTCTGTCGCATACGCCTGCATCGCGGGCCAAGGGCGAAAGCATCTGGACCGATACGCCGGGGCTTCACCAGCAGGTGCCTTCGCTGGAAGCCTTGACGCGCTCGACCCAATTCGATCTTGGCCAGCGCATCGGCGCTGCCCAGGCCGAAGCCGTGACCGCGTATCTACGTGCGCATCCCGCGGCAGTCACCAAGCAGGCGCCAAGCGCCAATGCCGCCAAGCCATTTAAGCTGGCCAGACAGCGACTGGCGGACAGCGTGGAAGCCTACCGGGCGGGCAACGCCTCACAAGCCAAGGCCCTGGCCTTGTCGTCGTACCTGGATGGCGTCGAACCCCTGGAACCCACGCTGGCGTCGCGCAACAAAGACTTGATGCGCGAGATCGAAACCTCGATGGGCGCATTGCGATCGCAACTCGGCAGCGGTGTATCGCCCGATGCGATCGATGCGCAGGCGACAACGATCGGTGTGCTGTTCGATCGCGCGGAGATGGTGCTGGGCGAATCGGAGTCCGACCGGACGACGGCGTTCCTGGGGAGTTTCACGATCCTGGTGCGCGAAGGCCTGGAGGCATTGCTGATCGTGGTGGGCATGATTGCATTCCTGCGCAAGGCCGAACGCAGGGATGCATTGCCCTATGTCCACGCTGGCTGGCTGGGTGCGCTGGTCGCCGGTGTCCTGACCTGGGCTGCTGCGACTTACCTGATCGATATCAGCGGTGCAAACCGGGAGCTGACCGAAGGGCTTTCCGCGTTGTTCGCCGCGGCCGTGTTGTTGAGCGTGGGCATCTGGATGCACCAGAAGAGCCTTGCCGGACGCTGGCAGCGCTACCTTCAGGAAAAAATGTCCGCGGCAATGACGCGGCGCTCGGCGGTATTCCTGTTCGTGCTGGCATTCGTGGCGGTCTACCGGGAGGTCTTCGAGACCATCCTGTTTTTCATTGCGATGTGGAGCGAGAACAATGGCAATGCGATCCTGGCCGGACTGTTTGCCGGTTGCCTGGTGCTGGCCGGGGTATCGGTATGGATGCTGCGCCTCAGCAAACGCTTGCCGGTCGCCAGGTTCTTCTCGGTCAGCTCGATGCTGATTGCCGTGCTGGCAGTCGTGTTGGTGGGCAAGGGTGTCGCGGCGCTGCAAGAGGCAGGGTGGATCCCCATGGCGCTGGTGTCGGTGCCGCGGGTGGAATGGCTGGGCGTCTATCCGTCGTGGCAATCCTTGCTGGCGCAATGCCTGGTGGCAATCGCTGCGATCGCCGGGTTTGCCATGAATGCACGCTCTGGCCGCCTGTTGCAGGTGCCGGCAAAGGTCTAGGCAGCACACCGGGTGCATTGCCGGGGCTGGTTGCGCGGGTGGTAGCGAATCGGCTGGACCGACTGCGTCATTCCCGCGAAGGCGGGGATGACGGAATGCTGGTTGCCGGGCAACTGATCAACGCCCGGCTCCCTGGCCGGGGGTCTCATGTCCGGGGCTTGTGACCAGGCACCTCCCTGCCCGGGCACACCACCACAGCGCTGCCTTCAGTGCGGCTTGCGCCCACCCACCATGGCGCCAGCAGGCGTGAACATCTCCACGTCCAGGGTGAACGTGCGCTGCTCGTTGTTACGCAATGCGCCGACGCCGACGACCTTGCGGGCGATTTCCTCGCCGCGGTCGTTGCGGATCGTCAGCACCACCGAGTACTCCCATGGATCGCCGTCGGGCGGATGCCGGATCGTGCCTTCGACATGCAATGCCGAGGATGATTCCAGCGACTTGGGGGACGTCGGTTCGAAGCGCAGGTGGTGCTTGCACGACGGACACACCGCCGCGCTGTGCAGGATCATGGTCTTGCAGTGCGGGCACTCGCGGGTCGAACCCGCGGTGCCCGGACGCGGCGTGCTCATGAGAGCTTCGCGTTATCCGGCTTTGCGTTGTCGCCGTTGCCGTTGGGCCTGGCCGGCTTGTCGTCCCAGCCGAAGTCGGCCTGGCCGCGCATGCGCGAACCGGCGGACACGGACAGCGAACCGGCCTTGACGTCGCCAATCAGCACGCCGCCCTGCTGCAGTTCAACCTGCGCGGCGTCTTCGATGTCGCCTTCCAGCTCGCCGGCGATCACGACCTTGTTGGCGCGTACGCTACCCGTGAGCTTGGCACCGGACTCGATGGTCAGGTCGCCCTTGACGTTGACGTCGCCCTTGAACTTGCCGGCGATGCGGATATGGCCCGAACCCTCGATCTTGCCTTCGATCGTCAGGTCGGACGCGATCAGCGATTCCTTGCCCTGCACCGGCGCGGCGCGGCGGGATGTATCCGTCGAAGTGCCAGCCATGTGGCCGGACGCCGTGTCCGTACCGGCCTGGTTCTCACGGAAAGGCGGCGGGTCGGGGGTAAACGGAGCCGCTTCCTTCTTGGCCGTGTTCTGTTGGTTGAAGATCGCCATGGCGAGGATTCCTCGTGTAATTTGCAATGACCCCCCCGGGCCAGTGAGATTAGCACGCAGGAGCGAGTGCGGAATCGTGCGCAGCGTCACCCTTCCGTCATCTGTTCATGCCAGGCCCGGCCAGCAAAGAAAGAAAGCTGGGTCGGCACGGCTTCCAGTTGCGTGCTGCCACCGGCTTTTACTACATCCGGAAGACGCCAAACCGGGTCGCATCGATCGGCGCATTCAGTGACGCCGACAGTCCCAGCCCCAACACGCGCCGGGTATCGGCTGGATCGATGATGCCGTCGTCCCACAGCCGCGCGGTGGCGTAATAGGGGTTGCCCTGCGATTCGTACTGCTCGCGCAGCGGGGTCTTGAAGTCTTCCTCGTCCTCGGTCGACCAGGTGCCGCCCTTGGCTTCGATGCCGTCGCGCTTGACCGTCGCCAGCACGCTGGCGGCCTGTTCGCCGCCCATCACGCTGATCCGCGCATTGGGCCACATCCACAGGAAGCGGGCGCCGTAGGCACGGCCGCACATCGCGTAGTTGCCAGCGCCGAAACTGCCGCCGATGACCACGGTGAACTTCGGCACGCTGGAGCACGCCACCGCGGTGACCATCTTGGCCCCGTCCTTGGCGATGCCGGCGTTCTCGTATTTGCGACCCACCATGAAGCCGGTGATGTTCTGCAGGAACACCAGCGGGATGCCGCGCTGGTTGCACAACTCGATGAAGTGCGCGCCCTTGAGTGCGCTTTCGGCAAACAGGATGCCGTTGTTGGCGATGATGCCGACCGGATAACCGTGCAGGTGCGCAAAGCCGGTGATCAGGGTCTTGCCATAGCGTGCCTTGAATTCCTGCAGCTCGCTGCCGTCGACGATGCGCGCGATGACTTCCCGGATATCGAACGGCCGGCGTGCGTCCCTGGGGACGATCCCGTACAGCTCTTCGGCAGGATGCAGTGGTTCACGGGAGGCTTGCACGGCCAGCGGCAGGACCTTGCGGCGATTGAAGTTGGCGACGATGTCACGCGCGATCTGCAGCGCATGCATGTCGTTTTCCGCAAAGTGGTCGGCGACGCCGGAGACGGTCGTATGCACCTCGGCGCCACCGAGGTCTTCGGCGTCCACGACCTCGCCGGTCGCCGCCTTCACCAACGGCGGGCCACCCAGGAAGATCGTGCCTTGCTCCTTGACGATCACCGACTCGTCGCTCATGGCGGGTACGTACGCACCGCCAGCGGTGCAGCTGCCCATGACCACGGCAACCTGCGGGATGTTGCGCGCGCTCAGTTGCGCCTGGTTGTAGAAGATGCGGCCAAAGTGCTCCTTGTCCGGGAACACCTCGTCCTGCAACGGCAGGAACGCGCCGCCGGAGTCGACCAGGTACACGCAGGGCAGGTTGTTCTCGCGTGCGATCTCCTGCGCGCGCAGGTGCTTCTTGACCGTCATCGGGAAGTAGGTGCCGCCCTTGACCGTGGCGTCGTTGGCCACGACCACGACTTCCTGCTCCATCACCCGTCCAATGCCGCAGACCATGCCGGCACCGGGGGCGGCATCGTCGTACATGCCTTCGGCGGCGAGCGGTGCGATCTCGAGGAATGGCGAACCGGCGTCGAGCAACGCGGTGATGCGGTCACGCACCAGCAGCTTGCCGCGCGCGGTGTGCTTGTCGCGCGCCTTGTCGCCACCGCCATCGGCCGCCTTGCGAAGGCGCGCGTCCAGTTCGTCGACCAGGGCGCGGTGCCATTGGACGTTGTCACGAAATTCCTGGGAGCGCGGATCAAGTTGTGTGCGGATCGTTGGCATGGGATGTCCCGAACATCTCAAGTGGAATGCAGGGCAGGATGCGCTGCAATGCAGTGCGACAGGATAACGCGTGTGCCCATGCTGGACCGGGCCGGGCTGGGCTGGGCTGGGCTGGGCATGGCTGGCATGGGCTATTGCGAAGTTGCCATCGCGGATATGACAAGGCCCGCAGATGCAGGCCTTGTCGCGATCAATATCGATGTCCACGATTTGGACTACATGGGTTGGACCCAGGGATTTCAGCTGCAGGGCTTCGACCCTGCATGTGGCTGGATTAGTTCTTGCTGGCATCCTTGGCAGCCTGCTTTGCCTCGGCCTGTTCCTGCTTCATCTTTTCGGCCGCGCTCTGGGCGGCATCGCTCATCGCACCGGCAGCATCAGCCTTGCCCTGCTCATAGGATGCCTGCATGGGATCGACCGCTTCAGCGGCGGCGGCAGCCTGGTTGGCGGCGGCTGAGGCGGCATCGGCCGTGCGGTTCATGCTGTCGGCTGCCTCGGCAGCAGCTTCACCGGCCGAAGCGGCAGCCGATTCCATGCCTTGCCGTGCGGCATTGCCGGTCGCCGACATGGCATCCGAGGTGGCGGCCCCGGCTTGATCGGCTGCAGCCGCGGACTCGGCGGCCTGTTGCTGCGCTTGGGGAGTGTCATTCCTGCAGGCCGAGAGCGCCAGAACGCAGGCGGCAAGCAGAACGCAGTGTGCGGCTTTCATGATGCAAATCTCCTGGCTGGCAGTGGAGGGGGAAATGAGTGGGGGCTGCCAGCGCCGCAATCTATTTCCATTGGCTTGTAAGGCATTGTGAAAGTCCAGATGCCTGCATGGAGCCACAAAAAAAGCCGCCGGAAAACCGGCGGCTTTTTTGTCGAACATCAACCTTGGCTGGATTACATGCCGTTGGTCGGGGCGTCGGCGGAAGCAGCGGCTTCCTCGGCGGCGTCCTTGGCCTGGTCGGCTGCATCGGCTGCATTTTCGGCAGCGTCGGCGGCGTCATCGGCACTGCTCATGCTGTCGGCGGCACCGGCGGCATCGGCCGAGGTGGCAGCAGCGTCGGCGGCCATCGCGGCGGTGTCGGCAGCGGACTGCGCGGCATCGGTCGCGGCTGCGTCGCCGGTCATTGCGGTGTTGTCGGCAGCCTGCTGTGCTTCGCTGGAAGCGTCGGCGGCTTCGGCAGCGGCGTCTTCAGCCTGCTTCTGGTTGGAACATGCGGCCAGGGCGATGCCCATGGCGAGGGCGATCAACGCCTTATTGGTGGTCATGTGGTACTTCCTCGTCGTTAAGTTAGGCAACGCGCTAGTGCGCGCCAGTAACATGATGACAACCCCGTGTCGGGTGTCAAGCGTTTGTCAGGTTTTTTTTCGTAAATCCGTTTTAACTTTTCACGTGACCTGCACACTGTAGCTGGCTCAGGTCAGTTCCACCGCCACCGCGGTGGCCTCGCCACCGCCAATGCACAGTGAGGCCACGCCTCGTTTGGCGCCCCGCGCCTGCATCGCGTGGAGCAGGGTCACCAACAGCCGGGTCCCGCTGCAGCCGATCGGGTGGCCCAGGGCCACGGCACCACCATTGACGTTCAGCTTGTCGTGGGCGATGCCCAGCTCGGTCATCGGTGCCATCGCCACGCACGAGAAGGCCTCGTTGATTTCGAACAGGTCGACGTCGTCCACGGTCCAGCCGGCTTTTTCAAGGACGTTGCTGATCGCCTTGATGGGTGCGGTCGTGAACCACTCCGGCTCCTGGGAGTGCGTCGCATGGGCGACGATCCTGGCCATTGGCTTGAGACCACGGCTGGTGGCCTCGCCGGCGGACATCAACACGGTCGCGGCGGCACCGTCGGAGATCTTGGACGACGATGCGGCGGTCAGCACGCCTTGCTTGCCGAAGGCCGGGCGCAAGGTGGGGATCTTGTCCAGCTTGATCTTGCCGGGCTCCTCGTCGCTGTCGACCACGACCTCGCCCTTGCGGGTCTTGACCGTGACCGGGACGATCTCGTCCTTGAACCGGCCCTCGGCCTGCGCGGCCTGGGCGCGCTTGACACTCTCCGAGGAGAACGCATCCAGCGCGGCGCGGTCGTAGTCGTACTTGGCGCAGGCCATGTCGCCGAACACGCCCATCGCCTTGCCGTCGTAGGGATTGGACAGGCCATCCCAGGCCATGTGGTCGAGCATCTCGGCGCTGCCGTAGCGGATGCCGGTACGCGAACCGTTGAGCAGGTGCGGGGCGTTGGTCATGGACTCCATGCCGCCGGCGACGACGACCCTGGCCGAGCCGGCCTTGATCGCGTCGTGCGCCAGCATGACTGCCTTCATGCCCGAACCGCAGACCTTGTTGACCGTGGTGCAACCGGCGGACACCGGGATGTCCGCACCGAGCGCGGCCTGTCGTGCCGGGGCCTGGCCCAAGCCGGCGGGCAGCACGCAACCCATCAGTACTTCGTCGACCTGGTCGGGCGTGATATCGGCGTGTTGCAGGGCGCCAGCGATGGCAGCAGTGCCCAGGACGGTGGTCGGGGTGCCGGTGAACTGGCCCAGGAACGACCCGATCGCGGTGCGCTTGGCACCGACGATGACGACATCAGTAGGGGAGGCGGCGGACATGGGGTACTCCGTAAGTCTGGCCGGCGTCGTGGCCGGGACCCCCTGATTATGGCGTTGATTGCTGCAGTGCGGCAAACCTGCCCTTGGCAGCCGCGCGTGATGGCCCGCTTTTCGTCGGAGCAGCTTCAGCCGCGAGCCCTTGATTTTGCTCCTGCCCTTCGTAGGAGCGACGTAAGTCGCGATGGCTGTCCGGGACGCCTATCGCGGCTGACGCCACTCCTGCAACAGCTGGAGCCAAAGCGAAGAGAAGGATCAAGAGCTCGCGGCTGAAGCCGCTCCTACAACAGCGAGCCCAGGCAACAGCGTGCGCAGGCGATGGCCAGCACAGATTGCAGCCAGCGCAGGTTCAAAGCGCGCGTGACTCAGCTGTTGCCTTCAAACAACTCGCGGCCGATCAGCATGCGGCGGATCTCGTTGGTGCCGGCGCCAATTGCATACAGCTTGGCGTCGCGCAACAGGCGTCCGGCGTCGAACTCGTTGATGTAGCCGTTGCCGCCCAGCGCCTGGATCGCTTCCAGCGTGACCTGCACGCAGGCCTCGGAGGCGTGCAGCAGGCATGCAGCCGCATCCACGCGCGACTTGTGCCCGGCGTCGTAATCACGCGCCACCTGGTAGGCAAATGCGCGGCTGGACTGCAACGCGGTGTACATGTCGGCGATCTTTGCCTGCATCAGCTCGAAGGTTCCGATCGCGGCGTCGAACTGCTTGCGCTCGCGCACGTAGGGCAAGGTGAGGTCCATTGCAGCCTGCATCAGCCCCAGTGGCCCGCCCGTCAGTACCAGCCGCTCGGTGTTGAGGCCGGACATCAACACCTTGACGCCGCCATTGACTTCGCCCAGCACGTTTTCGGCGGGGATCGCACAGTCCTCGAACACCAGTTCGCAGGTGTTGGATCCACGCATGCCCAGTTTGTCGAGCTTCTGCGCGGTGGAGAAGCCCTGCATGCCTTTCTCGACGATGAAGGCGGTCATGCAGCGACTGCCTGCGTCCTTGCCGGCAGTGCGCATGTAGACGATCAGCACGTCGGCCTCGGGGCCGTTGGTGATCCACATCTTGTTGCCGTTGGCGATCCACGTGTCGCCGCCGGCCTTGTCGGCCTGCAGCTCGGCGCGGCAGGCCATCGAGCCGACCACGTCCGAACCGGCGCCGGGTTCGCTCATCGCCAGCGCGCCCTTGAACTCACCGCTGCACAGCTTGGGCAGGTACTTCGCGCGCTGCGCATCGGTGCCGTTGGCAAACAGGTTGTTGACGCACAGGTTGGAGTGCGCGCCATAGCTGAGCCCCACGGAACCCGAAGCGCGGGAGATCTCCTCCATCGCCACCGTGTGCGCCAGGTAGCCCATGGCGCTGCCGCCGTACTGCTCCGAGACCGTCAAGCCCAGCAGGCCCATCTCGCCGAGTTTCGGCCACAGGTCCTGTGGGAAGGCATTGTCGCTATCGATCTGCGCCGCGCGGGGTGCGATCTCGGATTCGGCGAAGCGGCGCACGGCGTCGCGCAGTGCATCGATGTCTTCACCCAGCGGGAAAGGGCGCATGGTTACTCCAATTGGTGTTGCATGGTCGGCAGCCTTCGATGGGCTACGGCATTGCTGGCCACGACATCGCTGGCCACGGCGTGGCTGGCTACAACATCGCTGGCTACAGCATCGCTGGCTACAGCATCGCTGGTTACAGCATGACGGGGCACAAGGCCCCGTCGTTTGGTTTCAGGTCAGTGTCCGCGGATACGGCCCTGGAAACGCGGGGCCGCACGTCCCAACGGCAGCTTGAGCTTGCCGATCGCGGTGATGCGCTCCTCGGCCAGGCGGTCGGCAGCCTTGTAGGTCGGGATGCCGTCGCGCTCGGAGATTTCGTAGATGCGTGCCAGGTTGTGGTAGATCGTGCGCATCATCCGCATCGCGCGCTCGCGGTTGTAGCCGTCGATCTCCAGCGACACGTTCATCACGCCGCCGGCGTTGACCGCGTAGTCGGGCGCATACAGGATGCCGCGCTGCTCGACCTCGTCGCCGATGGCGTTGGTGGCCAGCTGGTTGTTGGCCGCGCCGCAGATGATCTTGGCCTTCAGGCGGGGCAGGGTTTGTTCATTGACGGTGCCACCCAGGGCGCAGGGCGAATACACATCGGCATCGACGTCATAGATGTCGTCCAGGCCCACGGCCTCGGCGCCATACTCGTTGACGGCCTTGTCGACCAGCTTCTGGCTGATGTCGGTGACGAAGATCTTGGCGCCGCGCTCCTTGAGCAGCTTGACGAACTCCATGCCGACATGGCCCAGGCCCTGCACGGCATAGGAATACTTGCCGACTTCCTCGTCGCCGTACTTGCGGTTGAGCGTGGCCATCAGGCCCTGCAGCGTGCCGTAGGCGGTGAATGGCGACGGATCGCCGGAGCCGCCGTGGACCTGGTGCACGCCGGTCACGTACTCGGTCTCGCGGAAGACGAACTCCATGTCGTTGACGTCCACGCCCACGTCCTCGGCGGTGATGTAACGCCCGCCCAGCGACTCGACGAACTGGCCAAACGCGCGGAACAGCGCCTCGGACTTGTCGGTCTCCGGATCGCCGATGATCACGGCCTTGCCGCCGCCGATGTTGAGGCCGGCGACCGCATTCTTGTAGGTCATGCCGCGCGACAGGCGCAGGACATCGTTGAGGGCTTCCTCCTCGGACTTGTAGTTCCACATCCGGGTGCCGCCCAGGGCCGGGCCCAGCACGGTGTTGTGGATCGCGATGATGGCTTTCAGGCCCGCATCCTTGTTGTGGCAAAACACGACCTGCTCGTGGCCGAAGGTGTCGAGGGTTTCAAAAATCATGGAAGCTCCAGCGCTGACGTCTCCCGCCGGGATCGCAAGCGGCGTCAACTCAATGTAAGTGCTTGATGTGTGGTAAGTGCTTGAATCGTGGGTATTCTGCGCCCATCCAGGCAAGGGATCTGGAGGCAGGGAGCATATTTTACGCAAGTCACGGGGCAAAAGCCCGCGCGGTAGCCGACGGTGCCTGGCCGAGGCTGTGCAGTTGGGCTGGAGGTGACGACTGCGCTTATCCTGTCATCGGCCTGTCGCAGCCATTGCTTCTGCCACGACATGCCACGATTGCCTCCTTCCCCTACGTCCGTTGCTTCTCCTATGGCCAGCTCCGAAGTCCTGCAACTGTGGCAGACCGCCGAACACCAGCTGCAACACAACCATCTCGATGCCGCCCGCGCGGGCTACGAACGACTCGTCGGGGATGCCGAACTGGCGCCCATGGCGCGCCTGCGCCTGTCGTTGATCGCATCGAGCCAGGCTCGCCGCCGCGACGCGGTCGACGAAGCCCAGGCGGCCTTCAAGGCCCGTGTCTACGATCCTGACCTGCTGGAGCTGGTCGCCAAGCGCCTGTTCATGCTGGGGGAGGTGCGCGATGCAGTCGCCTGTGCCACCGATCCGGTGGTCCTGCAGACGCGCCAGGTCTCCACGGTGGCTGAGCTGGGCAAGATGCTGTCGGGTGCTTCGTTACCAACCCAGGCGTTGCAGTTGCTCGGCCGCGCGCGCGCGCTGGGCCTGCGTTCCGGGGCGCTGCACTACCTGATCGGACTCAATCTCATGTACACCGGCGACCTGCAGGGGGGCGAGCGCGAACTCGAGGCCGCCCTTCAAGCCGAGCCCGGCTTGCCGATGGCCTTGTGGAGCATCTCCAAATTCCAGTGCGGCCTGACTGATCGCCAGCAAAGGATCGCCCGGATCAGGACGGCGATCGACGGTGCTGCATTTGAGCCATTCGAAGCCCCGATGCTGCACTACGCACTATTCACCGAGCTCGACATTGCAGGCGAGACCGATGCGGCATGGGATGCATTGGACGAAGGGATGCGCGCCCGCCGCCGCCTGCATGGCCACGATGCGCGGGCCGAACAGGCGCTGTTCGACCATCTCGGCACGCTGGGCCCCGGAGAGTCCCTGGGCCACATCGGCGACGGCCCACGGCCGGTGTTCATCGTCGGCATGCCGCGCTCCGGGACCACGCTGCTGGAGCGGATCCTGGGCAGCCATCCCGATGTCGCCGATGCCGGCGAACTCAACGACCTGGTATGGCAGATGCGCTGGTGTGCGGACCTGCCCGGCGACAAGGTCCTGGACCTTGCACTGGCACGCAAGGCCGAGTCCATCGATTGGCCAGAGCTGGGCCGTCGGTACCTGGCGCACACGCAATGGCGTGCAGGCGACAAGACCCTCTACACCGACAAGATGCCGGCCAACTTCACCAATATCGCCTATATCCTGCGCGCCTTGCCGCAGGCGCGGATCGTGCACATGGTGCGCGACCCGATGGACACCTGCTTCTCCAACCTCAAGGAGCTGTTCGCCGGCGCCTACCCGCACAGCTACGACCAGGTCGAGATGGCCGATCATTTCCGTCGTTACCGGATGTTGATGGCGCACTGGCACAAGGCCTTCCCTGATCGGATCCTGGATGTGCGCTATGCCGACCTGGTCGAAGCGCCCGAACGCATCGCCCGCGAGGTCCTGGATTTTTGCGGGTTGCCCTGGCAGGACGGGCTGACCGCCATCGAAAACCGCACGGGCACCGTCGCCACCGCAAGCGCCACGCAGGTCCGCGAACCGATCCACCAGCGCTTTGTCGGGCAATGGCGTCGTTACGAATCCCACCTGGCGCCGTTGCGCGAGCGGCTGGGTGCGCTGGCTTACTGACGGGCGGGCATTTGGCGCGCCAGGGCCCCATACGTTGCGGTGGAGTGCGGGCGGATCCTATCCCGGCGACAGCCGGCCTTGCGTGTCATCTTGGTTCAAACGGCTTTCCGCTTGGACGTCATTGCCGCCTGAATATCATCCCTGCTTGAGCGTTATCGACACTTGAACGCCATCCCCGCGCAGGCGGGGATCCATGGACGTTGCATTGATGGACTGCCATGACGTGCAAGGCATGATTTCCAAGGCGTGGCGTCCAGGCAACGTCGTCCATGCCCCACCTTTTCGACACGCCCATCCCACCTGTCATCCTGAGCGCAGCGAAGGGTCTGTTTTCGCTTCGACAAACAACGCCCAGCAGATCCTTCGCTGCGCCCAGGATGACAATTGACGTGGTGGGGAGGTTCCGTTGGCCGCCACGCCAGCGTTGGATCCTGCCAGCTACAACTGCGACTCGATCGGCAGCCACCCCAGCACGGTCACCTTGGCGCGCTGCAGGCGGGTCGATTCGGGCTCCTTGACCTTCACCGTGGGCGGCTTGGTCGTACGATCCAGCCAGCGGATGTCTCCCTGGCCGTTTTGCAATACCCAGTAGCTGGTCTTGGGCCCGGCCAGGCGCAGGTATTCGTCGTGCAGCGCGGCGGCCATGGCGCGGTCCTCGAAAAACACGCCCATTTCGGTATTGAGGTTGGCCGAGCGCGGATCCATGTTGAACGAGCCGATGAACCCGCGCTTGTCGTCGATCACGAACGCCTTGGTGTGCAGGCTGGCGCCACTGCTGCCAAACAGTCCTGCATTGCCGTCGCGGCCTTTCGGGTCGGCGCGCAATTCGTACAGCTTCACGCCGCCCTTGAGCAACCGTCCGCGGTAGGCGCTGTAACCGGCATGCACCGCAGGCACGTCGTTGGCTGCCAGCGAATTGGTGATGACGCCGACAAAGGCGTCGCGGTCATGCACCAGCCCGATGAGTTTGTCGGTGCCGTTATCGCCGGGCACGAAATACGGGGAGATGATCAGCGCCTTGTGCCGGGTCGCGGCGATTTCCTTGTCCACCCGCGTCACCAGCCAGTTGCTGCGATCCTCGTCGCCCTTCCACTTGAGTGGCGGATCCGAGACCACCTCGATCCGGTCGCTCCAGTGCGGCTCCAGCTTTTTGGCAAGATATCCGCGCACGCTCCTGGACTGCTCCACGCGCGACAGGTAGTGGCGCGCGTCGGGACTTTGCTCCTCGGACTGCATCTGCGTGGTGAGGGCCGCATAGCGATCGCGCCCGATGTCGGTCAGTGCCGAGATGGGTACCGCGGCATCGCTGTTCCAGTACGCATCGAAGATCCTGCTGGCCTGCTGGACCCTGGGCCCAAACAGCACCACGTCCAGGTCGCGGAAGTTGGTGTCCGTGGACGCGTCGAAATACGCCTCGCCAATGTTGCGTCCGCCCAGCACCGCGACGCGGCCGTCGGCGATCCATGCCTTGTTGTGCATGCGGTGGTTGACGCTATGGACGCGCTGGATCATTTCCAGCACGCGCCAGAGGCTGGTGCGGTTGCGAAACGGGTTGTAGACGCGGATCTCGATGTCGGGATGCGCGTCCAGCGCCAGCAACTTGGAGTCCTGGCCGGAGTCGTTCATGTCGTCCAGCAGCAGGCGGACCCGCACGCCACGCTCGGCGGCGGCCAGTACCTCGTGCGCCAGCAGGTACCCGGCCATGTCGTTGTGCCAGATGTAGTACTGCAGGTCCAGGCTGCGCCCGGCCTGGCGGGCGGACAGTGCACGCGCGGCGAACGCGTCCACCCCGTCCGGGACCAGGATCGCCCCGGTCTTGCCCCCATGGCGCGCCACCAGCGGCACGATCTCGCGATCCAGCGCGGTCTGCGCGTCCTGCAATGCAAGCGTGTGTACCCGGATGCCGACGGCCGGTGGCGTCAGGAAGTCGGCCAGCAGCCAGCCGCTGAGCACCATCAGTACCAGCGCGAACATCCCCCAGGCCATGATGCGTTGCAATCGGCTCATCTCATCCCCCTTTTGAAGGGCAAAGTGTAGCGCTGCTTGCGCCTGCTGGACGCCGGAAGATGTCGTGGGCGGCTAGCCAACTCAGGCTTGCAATCGCACATCCACTGCATCCATCCGCGTCGGCACGGCGGAGCGCTCCACCGGACGGACGTGTCCGAGGCAACAAAGCCGGCAGTCGCGCCAGCGCCGGCTTCCAGGCGGCCAGCGCTACAACCTGCTGGCGTGGCTTGCACCGTTGCACCGCCAAACCATCCAGTGCGGAGGGTTGGCAACACCCCACGAAAAAACCGCCGACCCGCCGAAGGAGGGCGGCAAGGCCGGCGGCCAGTGGCGCTGCTGTGCCATGACACAACCGCGCACACAGGCATAGCTACGTGGGAGGCATCGCGATGGATGCGGTGCAGTGCAGGGCGGGTGCCGGGCAGTGCAGTGCAGGGCGAGTCAGGTGCCAAAAGGATGCAGGACAGCGCAGCGCCCGCAGCCGCCAAGTTCGATCGCCTCGCGCTCCCCATAGCCGTCATTGCCGCGAAGGCGGGGCTTTTGGCAGACGCATGTCTGTCCATCCAGCAACTTTTGCGGCCATCGACAGAAGCCACTGGATTGCCGCCTGCGCGGGAATGACCACTTCAAACGGGCCCTGCAGGCAGATGGCTGCAACATCCAGCCAACGACCAGCCACCAGTCCAACCGGCCCCGACAAAAAGCCACCAACCCTGCCCAAGGAGTCCAGGACAGGGCCGGCGGCCCGTGCGACCAACCGGGGGGTGGTGCACGGCTGGAGCTACGCAGCGCCCGCGCGTGCAGATGCAGGTGCCGCATCAGCAATGGCCCACACGATGGGTGAGGTTCATTTTTGCGAAAGCATCGCGTCGGTTGAAAGGGGCGGCACCAAGAAACGACCCGGCCGCTGGTTTCCACGGCCACGGTGCTCCCGCACAAAAAAAGGCCGCCGGCCGATGCAGTGCATGCACGATCGGACCGACGGCCAGCGCGCTGACGACGGGCAGTGCGCTTGAGCAGATACGCAAGGGTGGGCCGGTTGGATGCCCGCGTGCCGACTGATCGCTAGCCTCGCGGCGCTCACCGGCCGCGCCCGGAGCCCGCGCTACAATGCGGAATGACCCATTTTAGTCTCGAGTCGCCATGAGCACGCCCGCCAGCAACGTCGCCGTCGATAGACATTCCGCCACCCAGCCGACCGCGCAATCCGAGTCGGCCACGCCGCTGCGCTTCGTCACCGCCGCCAGTTTGTTCGACGGCCACGACGCCGCCATCAACATCATGCGCAGGCTGATCCAGTCGCAGGGCGCCGAGGTCATCCACCTGGGCCACAACCGCAGCGTCGAGGACGTGGTCCGCGCCGCGCTGCAGGAGGACGCCGACGGCATCGCGCTGTCGTCCTACCAGGGCGGCCACGTCGAGTACCTCAAGTACATGGTCGACATGCTCAAAGAGCACGACGCCAGCCACATCAAGGTCTTCGCCGGCGGCGGCGGCACCATTACGCCCGAAGAGATCAAGGAGCTCGAAGCCTACGGCGTCGAACGCATCTACCACCCCAACGACGGCATGAAGATGGGGTTGGTGGAAATGATCGAGGACGTCGTCAAGCGCGCAGCCGATGCGCGCGACGCGACCAAACGCAAACCCGCAGACGCCCCGTCCATCGACGACGAAATCGCCATCGGCCGGGTCATGTCCGCCATCGAGGACGGCACCTACTCCGAAGCCGAGCTGTCCCACCTGCGCAAGCAATGGCAACTGGCCGGCGGCAAGACCCCCGTCATCGGCATCACCGGCACCGGCGGCGCCGGCAAGTCCTCGGTCACCGACGAGCTGCTCAACCGCTTCCTGGCCAGCTTCCCGCAGATGCGCATCGCCGTCATCAGCGTCGACCCCACCCGCCGCCGCAGCGGCGGCGCGCTGCTGGGCGACCGCATCCGCATGAACTCCCTGCGCAGTCCCACCGCGTCTACATGCGCTCGATGGCCACCCGCCGCCAGAACGTCGCCACCAACGCCGTGCTCAAGGACTGCATCGCCTTCCTCAAGGGCCTGGGCTACGACATGGTCATCGTCGAGACCGCCGGCATCGGCCAGTCCGACTCCGAGATCGTCGACCTGGTCGACTTCCCCATGTACGTCATGACCAGCGACTACGGCGCCGCCAGCCAGCTGGAAAAGATCGACATGATCGACTTCGCCGAGCTGATCGTGCTCAACAAATACGACAAGCGCGGCGCCGAAGACGCCCTGCGCGACATCCGCAAGCAATGGAAGCGCAACCGCGTCGCCTTCCAGACCAAGGACGAAGACGTCCCCGTCTACCCCACCATCGCCAGCCAGTTCAACGACCCCGGCATCAGCTGGATGTTCACCAACCTGTGCCGCCTGCTGCGCGAAAAGCTGCACCTGGGAGAAGGTGCCGGTGCTGTTGTAGGAGCGCCTTCAGGCGCGAGCTCTTCCCCCGACAACGCCAAGGACCAAAAGCTCGCGGCTAAAGCCACTCCTACAGACAGCCACCCTCACGGCGCCCATCTCGACTGGACGCCGCACCTGGACACGACGCTAAAAGAACCCCGCGCCACCGTCCTCATCCCCGGCGCCCGCGTCCGCTACCTCGCCGAGATCGCCGAACAGGGCCGCCGCATCAACGACAGCATCGGCAAGCAAGCCGAAGCCGCCGACCGCGCCCAATCCTTCTGGCAAGCCCTGTCCGAGCTCCAGGACCCCAAGCTCCCCAGGCAGCTCGACCTCTACGACGCCACCGACCTGACAGCAAACGATGCCGTTGTAGGAGCGCCTTCAGGCGCGAGCTCTTCAACGGACGACGAGGTGGCCGGCAACAATCAAAAGCTCGCGGCTGAAGCCGCTCCTGCAAAGAGCCACCCGGTTGAAGTCGCCAGCCCATCCCCGGCCGTCCCCGCCAGGGACGCCGACACGCAGGCCACGACCCACGCCCCCGACCGCAGCCTGCTCACCCTGCGCCAACGCTACAACGACGCCATCCAGGCCCTGTCCTCCGACTCGCTCAAGCTCCTGCGCGAGTGGCCGCAACGCCTCAAGTCCATCACCGACGACGTCACCGAGTACCACGTCCGCGGCAAGGCGATCAAAGTCGAGAACTACCGCGAGTCGCTGTCCCACCAGCAGATCCCCAAGATCGCCGCCCCCACCTACAAATCCTGGGGCGAGCTGCTGACCTTCCTGGGCAAGGAAAACCTCCCCGGCAGCTACCCCTACACCGGCGGCGTGTACCCGTACCGCCGCACCGGCGAGGACCCGATCCGCATGTTTGCCGGCGAGGGCACGCCCGAGCGCACCAACCGCCGCTTCCATTACCTGTCCGTCGGCCAGCCGGCCGCGCGCCTGTCCACCGCCTTCGACAGCGTCACCCTGTATGGCGAAGACCCGGCGCCGCGCCCGGACATCTACGGCAAGATCGGCAACTCCGGCGTCAACATCCCCACGCTCGACGACATGAAGAAGCTGTACTCCGGCTTCGACCTGTGCGCGCCCACCACCAGCGTGTCGATGACCATCAACGGCCCCGCGCCGATGATCCTGGCGATGTTCATGAACACCGCCATCGACCAGCAGGTCGAGAAGTACCTCAAGGAAGACGACGCGCGCTGGAAGGACGCGCAGAAGAAGCTGGACAAACTGTTCGAGGGTAAAGAGCGTCCCGAATACCACGGCGACCTCCCGCCCACCAACGACGGCCTCGGCCTGGGCCTGCTCGGCGTCTCCGGCGATCAACTCGTCGACAAGGAGACGTACGAGCGCATCAAGGCCGAAACCCTCAAGACCGTCCGCGGCACCGTCCAGGCCGACATCCTCAAGGAGGACCAGGCCCAGAACACCTGCATCTTCAGCACCGAGTTCGCGCTGCGGATGATGGGCGACATCCAGCAGTACTTCGTCGACAACGGGGTGCGCAACTTCTACTCGGTGTCGATCTCCGGCTACCACATCGCCGAAGCCGGGGCCAACCCGATCAGCCAGCTCGCCTTCACCCTGAGCAACGGCTTCACCATCGTCGAGTACTACCTCGCCCGCGGCATGGACATCGACGACTTCGCGCCCAACCTGTCGTTCTTCTTCAGCAACGGCATGGACCCGGAGTACACCGTCATCGGCCGCGTCGCCCGCCGCATCTGGGCGCGCGCCATGCGCGAGCGCTACGGCGCATCCAGCCGCAGCCAGATGATGAAGTACCACATCCAGACCAGCGGCCGCTCACTGCACGCGCAGGAGATCCAGTTCAACGACATCCGCACCACGCTGCAGGCCATGTACGCGCTGTTCGACAACTGCAACAGCCTGCACACCAACGCCTACGACGAGGCCATCACCACGCCCACCGAAGAGTCCGTGCGCCGCGCCGTCGCCATCCAGATGATCATCAACAAGGAGCTGGGGATCAACTTCAACGAAAACCCCTGGCAGGGCAGCTTTGCCGTGGAGTACCTCACCGACATGGTCGAGGAAGCCGTCTACAAGGAGTTCGAAGCCATCAGCGAGCGCGGCGGCGTGCTGGGCGCCATGGACACCATGTACCAGCGCGGCAAGATCCAGGAAGAGTCGATGTACTACGAGCACAAGAAGCACGATGGCTCGTTGCCGCTGGTGGGGGTGAATACCTTCCTGCCCAAGGAGCATGCGGGGGAGATTGCGACCGAGATCGAGTTGATCCGGAGTACGGAAGGGGAGAAGGGGCAGCAGATCGCCAATGTCGCCCGCTGGCAGGAAGGCGCGGAATTCGCTGGCGCCGTCAGGGGAGACGGAGCATGGGCATATGGCGGATGCGGATGAGGTGGTCGAGCCCGAAGCGCATGATGGGCATGGGTTGGGGTATTTGCAGTTGGCTGCGCGGGAGAGGCGGAATGTGTTTGAGGCGTTGATGGAGGCGGTTAAGACGCATTCGTCTGGGGCAGATCTCGCATGCGTTGTATGACGTGGGTGGGGAGTATCGGAGGAATATGTAACACCCGGAATTTGAGGCAAAATCGTAAAGGGGGAGTCGTGGCAAAGAAAAAGAAGGGGGAAAGCTCGGAGGCTTTGCTTTGGCCCATACTTGATAAAGAATCGGATCTTCGAAAAGAATTTCGCAAGAGAAATCCAAAATTTAATCAGAAAAGGATCAAATCTCAGGAACTAGAGTCCTATCTTGATGACGGATGGGTCTCGCACAAACGGGCTAAATCCGTCGTTACGATTCGCCGCGATAAAAAGATTGATGAGCGCCTGGAGAATTTATGGTGGGTTTTGCTTTACAAGATGGGCTACACAGAGCTCAATTCCGGGCGCAACTTCAGAATTCGATTCCAGCGCCGGAATGACATCATTGGTGAGAAACAAATCGATGTCTTTGCCTCAGACGATGAGACTGTGATAGTTGCTGAATGCAAGGCGTGTGAAAGACTTCGTAATCGAAGTCTTCAGAAGGATATTGAGGAATTTGGTGCGATTAAGGGTGAGATCGCGACCGCGATAAAAAAATTCTCGGCAAAGATTACAAGCCGAAAATTCTTTGGTTCTTCATTACCGAGAATATCATCTGGTCAGAGCCAGACGTGCAACGGGCAGCTGCGCATAACATACACCGAATCACGGAAATCGAACTGCCTTACTACACGCAGCTTGCAGACCATCTTGGCAGTGCAGCTAGATTTCAATTCCTCGCCGAGTTTTTAAAAGATCAGCAGATCCCTGAGTTGTCTAACTCCAAAGTACCGGCCACCCGAGGTCGGCTTGGAGGAAAGTACTTCTATTCGTTCGTTACAACGCCGCGACATTTGCTAAAGATTGCGTTCGTCAATCATCGCACTTTAGATGATCCTGAAGGGCACCCAACCTATCAACGCCTCATTCAAAGATCCCGGCTTAAAGCGATAAGCAAGTTCATCGGGGATGGTGGTTTCTTTCCAAACAACCTGCTCGTAAACTTTGTTAAACCCCCCAGATTTGACATCCTCCAGAAAGATGTAGTGACGGACGTTCATTTTGGTCATTTATACCTGCCGGCATCCTACAAGTCAGCGTGGATAATTGATGGGCAGCATCGCTTGTATGGATATGCGGGTTTGGGCGATGAGTTTCTCGACCAAAAGCTGGTGGTAGTGGCTTTTGAAGGGATATCAAAAGAAGAGGAAGCAAACATGTTCGTGACGATAAATCACGAACAGAAATCAGTACCGAAGAATCTATTAGACGATTTAGAAGGACAATTGAAGTGGGGTTCGGACAACCCATCTGAACGCATTGGTGCGCTCGCTGCGCGGGTCATCCATGGGCTAAATCGAAATCTGTCTAGTCCTTTTTACGGGAGATTCGCTGCAGAAGGGATAAGGGGAAGCGCTAGAGGCTCATTGACGGTTCCTCAAGTTAAATCAGGGTTGCGTCGCTCTGAGTTGCTCGGCTCAGTTGTCATGAAAGAACATTATCAGTTGGGTCCATTGTCGGGTGTAACTGACAATGCAACCCTGATGAGGGCGCAGAAAGTTCTTAACTCCTACTTTAGACAGATATCAGAGGCCGATATTTCGCGGTGGGAGAAGGGGCGTCCTGGAAAGCTGTGTACTAATGAATCTATTCAGGCCTTTACTCTGCTGCTTGCAGAGTTCATTCGCTATGTCGAGGCGCATTCAGAACCTCGCTAAGATCGGTCAGCGAAACGAAGGTCGTAGAGGCTGTCGTGCCGATGCTTGATTCAATCCTCGAGCTGATCGTGTCGAAGAACTCCAATCTAGATCAAATGTTTTCTGTTCAGTATGGTAGTGGAGGTCCGAGGGAACTCCTTCTTCGAGTTTCTCGCGTAGTTAGAAAGGACTATCCCGAATTTACTCCAGACGGTTATGAGGATTGGGAGAAGAGTCAGTCAGAAGAGCTGCGTAGGACGGCGGATCATCAAGTACAGCAGATCAATATCATGGTTCAGAAGCATATTTTCACCGTCTTTAAGCAGCAGTATGGTGAGGCAAGGGATGCCTATTGGGAAAAGGGCGTAGTGAACAAAGATATCAAGACTAAAGCGTATTCAAAGTCGCTAGACGATGGTGACAAGCGTCTGCCCCTTGAGACATATCTGGATTTCATTGAGTACAAGAAAATTATCGAGGGTAAGGACCGTTGGCCGACCTCAAGAGCGTGATGGATATTTCAATTGATGGGTCGAAAGGCTTGGCTAAAAAACTTTCTTGGATGGACAGAGTAAACCAGCTTCGACGCATTCCAGCCCATGCCGCTGAACAGAGAGATTACAAGACTGAAGATTTCGACCTGCTCGAACGGGTCTGCTCTCTTCTTGAAGAGCGGATAGGCGAATTTGACTACGAAGCCGTTGAGCGTTTAGACGATGCTTGACAAGACTCCTATTGTTCCTTTTCTGAAATGGGCTGGCGGTAAACGCTGGCTCGCCCGTGACCACTCGGATTTGTTCAGCACCATCAGCGGTTCCCGGTATATAGAGCCTTTCCTCGGAAGCGGTGCTGTTTTTTTCCCTCAACCGAAACAGGCCATTTTGAATGACGCCAATGTGGCGTTGATCGAGACCTACACGGCTGTACAGCGGGATTGGGAGGGTGTGTCAGATAAGCTACGTCAACACCATCGACTACACAGTGCGGACTATTTTTATAGGGTTAGGAGCGCTCGACCGACCTCCCTTACAGGTCGGGCCGCGAGATTTATATACTTAAATCGCACTTGCTTTAACGGATTGTACAGAGTGAATCGACAAGGAGTGTTCAACGTACCGGTTGGTACAAAAACTGACGTGCTGCTTGGTTCGGATGATTTTTCCGCTGTCTCCCGGGCTCTCAGAGATGTAGAGTTGCGTGCGTTAGACTTTGAAGAAATTGTAAGCATCGCTAGCGATGGTGACTTCGTATTCGCCGACCCGCCTTACACAGTGAAGCACAACGCTAACGGTTTTATTAAGTACAACGAAAAGCTTTTCTCCTGGGAGGACCAGGTTCGGCTTCGCGATGCACTCTTGCAGGCTGCGGAGCGCGGCGCCACTGTGTTGTTGACAAACGCAGATCATTCCTCAGTTCGCGAATTGTATACGGGTTGCAACGTTCGCACGCTGCATCGACACAGCGTAATGGCTTCGGAGTCACATAGAAGGAGAAAAACGACTGAAGTTTTAATCTCTCTGGGCAGCAAAAATGGACCAGAGTGATTCACACGAAAAACGGTAAGGACAGGGTCAGGTTCACTTACCCGTGAACGGGGATGGGTGTCAGGTAACGCGACCCAGGAGAACATGGTGCCAGAGCGCATGCAGAAATATGTTGCATTGGTGGAGGCTTCTGCTCAGAACCCTGACGGATCCGTTCCAGCAGAGGCGTCCATCGAGATAGATGCAGCGCCTTTACAAGAAATTGAACGCGCCGCTGAGATGCTCCGCCTTGGCACTATTTCTGAGGCCGGTCCGCTCCCTTACTTACGGTTGCAGATTGATCGCAATACTTTTCCTGTGCGGGGCGGGCCACAGTGGATGACCCTCGAAGTAGTTGGCGATTCCCCCCGGTCAGGCCAAGCGTGATAAGGGCAACTCCGAGCGGCCAAGGCGCGAATGAAGACAATGATCCCGGCCCGAATAATATTTTTGTACGCGTGATAGCGGAGTCTGCTGCGTCTTCGAGTCTCAGCACGCTTAGTAGGCTCGCACGTGCGGCCGAAACGCCGGATGCTACAAGAAGTTCAATTAGTGCGCTCCTGGAGACTTCTCGTTATCCGGCTGCGGTCGCAATCTATGATGTGGGACAAGGCAACATGAACGCGGTTGTGGATGCGTATGAACATCCATTGGTTTTCTTCGATCTAGGCTGGCCCTTATCTTTTAATAAGAAATCCATATTACTCCACAGCGATTTTTCACCCTTGGCGCCAAGCTTTTGCTCCACAATCCCTGTCGTACTATCTCACCTAGACTGGGACCACTGGGGATATGCAATCCAAAGTGGCAGGGCAGTACGCGATGCACGTACAGGCGCATGGAGAACAGAGCCTACATATCGACAAGCGGCATTAGATAGAGCATGGATTATGCAGCGGCCTCGCCTCAAGAGGCACAGTCTTGGACCAAGCCATATTAATTTCTTCCAGACCCTTGCCAACCAGCCCTTCGTGGCGGGGAAAACTGGCTTACATATATGGCCGAGAAATGTCAGAAGAATTAAATCTAAGTTTCTCGAGATTTATGCCTGTAAACCGGCTCATCCATCGAGCTCAAATAGATCGGCATTTCTTAGAAATAATGAAGCGTTAGCCATGAAGGTGCGCCATAACCAAGCGGCTGTGCTTCTCTGCGGCGATGCAGACTACCCATCTATTCCTCTCCGATTTAAGCGGGCCCTAACAGGCTTAGTAGCTCCCCACCATGGAGGCTCAACTACTTCTGGAAGCATGCCAAATCCAATAGGGCATGGACGAATGGTTATGCTTACATTTGGCGGCCTTGTTATCAAAACGTCCCATCGGCACACGTACTAGACGAGGCGGCGTGCGCTGGGCTGGCGGGTCGCGCGTACTGACAATAGATACGATTGCTCAAGATGTGCACGTAACCACGGTAATCGATTGATCAGGCTTAATAGGATCCCACGCTGTGGTTGCAATCAAGTCGAGCAGGCGGGTATATGTGTAAGTCGATGAATTAAAAAGAACGACTAAATGGGACGGAGGTCATAAATAGGTACCCATGTCGCCGCGGCTTGAAACCGCCCTACGCTTGCGCCATATGAGTAGGGTGGGCCCTGGCCCACCTTTTAGTGGTGAGCGGCGAGCACCGACGCGGCATTGCGGGTTTGGCTTGCCAAAACGGGGTCAGGTTCACTTATCTCCAAGAGCGGGGTCAGGTTGAACTGACCCCATTTCTGGTACTACCTTGCGGGATTGCTGGCGGAAGGCGCAGCCGTGGCCCGCCCGCAAATCGTTCGAGCCCGTCGCAAAACAGGGGGCAGAATCGTGCACTTTCACACTGGCCTCAAGAATGTGGTCAGGTTCGCTTGAATTAAACGGGACAGGAGGTAATTAAGCGCCAATTTCCAAAGGGGACGGAGGTAATTAAGCGCGAATTTCCGACACCCATAACTCCCGTTTTCTGAGTGTGGTATCGCAAGGGGCGATGCAGGCTGGAGGCATTCCCCCGCGGCCAAGACGCCATGCCGCGCCAGCCCGGTCTTCAAACTACCCGGCGTGCCGATGCACGTCACGCAGCGCGGTGTAAACCGTTGCGCCATCTACATCGACGACGCCGACCGCCATCATTACCGGCGCGAATTAAAGGGGATGGAGGTAATTAAAATTAAAGGGGGCGGAGTGAAGTGCCCCTGTTTTCGCCCATGTCTTTCATAGGTTGTTAACACGCGAATGATAGTCCCGATTCATACCCGCGGGAATTCTGAAGAAAAAGTTTCAGTAGCGGACACTTCTATTCACTGGATGTGCCTGGCGTTGGTCAACTGAAATGCAGAAGCACTCTGAAAATACTATCGAAGAATGCACCACAAGATGTGGAAGCTGATGCAGTCTTTGTGATGATGAATCCCTGGGATCATCAAGACCAATCGGAGAAGATAATCAAGCCACTAATTTTCCCAATGTCTCCGAAAAGGACGGATCCTCTCGCGCCAACTTTTCCTGATACTACACAATATCAGGTGATGCGAGTCATGCACTACTCAGGGTGGCAGCATGTTCGCGTAATTAATCTCTCTGACCTTTGCGATCCAAAAAGTCGCTCATTCGTGAAGCGCTATGCACAGCTAGAAAGGGAAAGAGGCGTCTAGTTCCAGTCAATATTCTCTTCGGGACGAATGGCTGAGCTCAAACGCCATTTAATTAGAAAGGCCAATGCGCCAATTGTTTGTGCTTGGGGTGTCAGTAACCAACTTGATCCGCTAATTAAACGGGCAACTAAAGCATTGTCGAGAAATCAGGAATAGTGGGGCTGGCCAACGTGTCAGTGCGGCGATTAAATACTTTCATCCTCTCCCTTCACTACAGCATAAGAAAGAAAAGTGGGTAGCTGAAATGTTGGTTGCGCTGCTCGCCTGAAAGTTTCTTCAAGCTCGGTTTGTCTCTTACCGGCTCGCTGACCTAGCGACTATGGCAA